>NZ_CP051300.1:0-2629551 GCF_024181325.1 Treponema sp. OMZ 305
ATGAACAGTTGTGATTATCGTATTTTTTGGGAAGAAACCGTTAAACAATTAAAGAATGAAATAGGTGAGCAGGAAATATCTATGTGGTTCTCACGTATTGTCTACGAGAGAGCTTCGGATACAACTATCGTTCTATCGGTTCCTTCCGAATTTTACCGCGATAATGTGCGGCAGCGATATGAACTCTTTATCGAAAAAAAATTATTGGAGCTGCTTGGCTCTCGTATCAACATTGAATTTGAAATAAAAGTTCCGGAGAATACGGATAACCACTCATCACCTAAAAAAAATGCGCATACACCGGCAGCATTTTCAGCAGCAACTCCTCATAACCCGCAAAAAACGGCAGTACCCGAAGAAAAAAAGAAGCATCCCCTTTTGAATGAGCGCTATACGTTCGATAAATTCGTTATCGATGCGGATAACCCGCTTCCCGCGAATGCTGCGATTGCCGTTTCGAAGAATCCCGGAACAGCCTATAACCCGTTGTTAATTTACGGCGGCGTAGGGTTGGGTAAAACACACCTGATGCAGGCGATTGGTAATGCGCTCTATCAAAGTACCAATCTGAAGATTTTATATGCACCTGCCGAAACCTTTACGAACGAATATATTGCTCATGTGAATAAAAATAAAATGCATGAATTTAAAAACAAGTACCGCAATGCGGATGTTCTGCTGCTTGATGATATCCACTTTTTGGAAAAAAAAGAAGGTACACAGGAAGAATTGTTCCACACTTTTAATGCCCTCTACGAAAGCAACAAACAAATCGTATTTACCTGCGACCGTCCGGTAGAAGAGTTGAAAAACTTAACAGACAGGCTTCGTTCCCGCTTTACCCGCGGTTTGAGCATCGACTTAAAGATACCTTCGTATGAGACTCGTTGTGCCATTTTATTTAAAAAGCTTCAGGATGAGCATTTTTCCATTCCCGACGAGGTAGTACACCTGATTGCAAAGAATATTTCTTCCAATGTCCGAGATTTGGAAAGTGCGCTTACGAAATTGGAAGCGTATTCGGAACTTACCGGCCCCATTACGCTTGAAAATGCGCAGCAGCTTTTACAGGATACGTTTGGATCTCCCCGCCAGCATAATATTACACTCGACACGATTCTAAAAATCGTCGCGGACTACTTCAGCATTTCGTATATCGATTTGAAAGGGAAAAAGCGGACTAAGAATATCTCTTTCCCGCGACAGGTTGCAATGTACCTCGCCCGGGAAATGACAGAGTTTTCTACCACGGAAATCGGTGTCGAATTAGGCGGACGGGACCATTCGACGATTATGCACGGACACCAAAAAATAGAAACGCAGACAGCGCTTGAGCCTTCGCTCGAGGTTACCATCGCCGAACTGAAAAAACGTATCACCAACGCCAATCAATAATGCCAAGAAAATGTTTGGCAAAATCCGGATTCTATGGTATACTGATAATGTATGACTTATGCATCTTTGTCTGCAACGCTCTCAATGCCATACACAACGGAAGATGGAAATGCTTCTTCCGATATTGTGGTGTTCGATAAAGACGAACACGCGGTAATCGAACAGATTCTAAAAAGCTTACAAGCTTATGCCCCCGGGGTACTGAGCAACATTGCAAACTGTATTACAACATTAGAACAAGTGGCGGTGGCTGTCTCCCGCTATCCCTCAATACAACGCAGCACTGTCCTTGCAGGTGAACATCGATCGGCAGAAACATTGATTGATACCCTGTGCAGCAGCGCTCCCGCTTCCCGTTTGCTGACATTACCGACAAAGGTTATCCTCGGTAAAAGCTTTCTGATTGCCAAATTTCAAACTTTTTCCGCACTTACTAAAATAGCGATGAATGCTTTTTTTGAAGAAAAAGATATACAAGCGCTGCGGCGGATTACACTTCGCGCTATGTTCGCTCTTATGGCGGAGGATGTGTATACGATGCTTCTTGATAATGCCGAGCTTCAGCATGAAACACGAAAAGATATAGCGGAGTTATTAACCGAACTATGGGAACATCGGCTGGATGAGCACTCCTCATCGTTTGCACTTGTCTTACACAAGGTCTGGACAGCGCGGAACAAACTTGCGCCGAACTTCGGCAGTATGCTCGGCGTAAGCGAACTCTTTCTTCTTTCAATGGAGCTGGATGAATCGTGGGAACGGTTTATGATTGCAAAGTTGGAGGATCCGGAGATCGGCCAAGCATTGGAAGAATTCTTATTCGGCATCTCGTATGAAAAGATCAATTTTATCCGAAATGTTTTGAAGGAAAGGAAAGCTTCCGCTCTCAGCAGAGACGAGGCATACAAGCTACTCGGCTTCAAGCGAGAGTTTCCAAGGGATGATCCGCGCGGTTTCTATACTTCGTTTATTGAGCGAAAAAGCAATGCCGAATCGCGGCGGAGGCTCCAAGTACCCGGCCCCAAGCGGACGCTCGAAGACCTCTACATTCAGTTTATCTTTGAAGAAGGCCTGAGCGATAAATAATCCCCCCCTGCACAGCATATTGCCGACAGGTATTAACCCCGCCGCACGAATCAACACTACAGCTGCTACAGCGCAAGTTTTAAGTCGCCGTCTTTAATCCATCCGATTTTCCGTAACGGTACGGTAAAAAGGAGCGTTAGTACGGCGGGGGCGATAAAGTGCAGCAGCAAGATGGAAAGATAGATGCTCGCAGCGCTGCGTCCGGTTTCACTCATCGCCGTCAATGCGCCGATTTGTCCTACCAACCCGCAAGTTCCCATACCGGAGCCGATGGGTGTATTTTCCAGCTTTAACAGCATAGTTGAAATAGGCCCCAGTACGGCGGATGCGGCGATCGGCGGTATCCATATTCGGGGATTTTTAATAATATTCGGCATGTGGAGCATACTGGTACCGATACCAACTGCAAAGCTGCCGCCGAATCCGTTATCCCGATAGCTCATCACCGCAAAGCCGATCATCTGCGCGCAGCATCCCGCCGCAGCCGCGCCTCCTGCAAGCCCCGAAAGAGAGAGCATCATACAGAGCGCGGCGCTACTGATCGGCAGCGTAAGAATGATCCCAACCAATACCGCAAGGCAGATACCCATCAGGAACGGACGCAGAGTTGTCGCTGTCATAATAACACCGCCGAGCCAATTCATACATGCAGACATATACGGCCCGAAAAAGACGGCTATTACGCTTCCGGAAAGAATGGTTACCATTGGCGTCACAATGAGGTCGATCTTTGTTTCTTTTGAAACCAGTTTCCCCAGCTCGGTACCGACAATGGCCGAAATAAAAGCGCCGACTGCACCGCCGAACATATTACCGGCATACCCGACAATAGCGGCGGAGAACAAGACAAAGGTGTGTGCTTTAAGCGAGTGCGCAACGGCAATACCGATGGCGGCGCCTGTCATATCACGGCATATCGGCCAGATGGTATCGGTCAAAAAGGTAATATGCAGCTGCTGCCCTACGGTTCTCAGAATTGTTCCGACAAGCAAGGATGAAAAAAGCCCCATCGCCATGGCGCTCATCGCATCAATAAAATACCGCTTACCGGAAATCTCTATATCTTTTCTTTTTAAGAAAAGCTGTAATTTGTTCATATCGATACAAATCTCCTTATTCGTGCCAAGGGTTTAATCCCCGGCGATATTGTTTTATCGGGATAGGATAGACCGCTTGTACGGCGGCAGAAAAAGCGCCGGTGCGTCCCCGTATCAGCTGATAGAATTGCAGTTTGCCGGTACCGACAGACGGTTTACCGGTCTCGATAGGCGGTTTACCGGTACCGATGGAGAGAATAGCAAAGCCGCCGTAGGATTTACCGCGGGGACGCAAGGGGCTGCCCGGATTGATAGCTGTAACGCAGCCAAATCTTGCGATACTTTGAATATGCGTGTGCCCGTATACGGCGATTGTGCAGCCGAGGCTTTCGGCTGTCATGCTCAGTTTACGTCCGTCAAGTTCAACATGATGCAGATGCCCGTGCGCCAATAAAATATGCTGTCCGGCTATCACCTTTTGCTGATATACCGGCAACCCGAAGGGTTTCTGATTTGCGCCGTCGGGGAAAATCGGCGGATAAAGCTGACTGTCGCAGTTCCCCTGTGCCATAATAATAACCGGCGGAATGGTTATCCGACCGGCAGCAGCTTCGCGTACAACGGTTATGATGTCTTGAGCGCCGTCTCCGGCAAAGAGGCAGGCTTGGCATTCCTCGCTAAAAGCCGATAAAATCCACCGCACTGCATCTACGGCTCCATGCGTGTCGGAAAGCAACAAGACAGAAGCAGTATCCGCATATTGCAGCCGGTTATAGAAAGCGGCATCGGCGATAACGCCGTTTTCGCAGCGGGTAAAACGGTTCATTGTTTTTCCCCTACGGCGCTTCCCCGCTCTCCGGTTACTGCGGCGCCCGTTTCCGGTTCCGTACCATCTGCCGCCCCGCCGGACGAAGGCGGTGATAAAATAAGATAGTTATACGAGCTGATATTCAGTTCCGGGTCTTTATACGGATGCAGTGCATACGGCGTACCGCCCCATGCCGCTATCCCCTGCTCTTTTAGCATGGCTGCCGTTGTTGCAACCGCCCGCGCAAACCGCGGAAACGGCTCCTGTTCCGGCAATTCATTGATTTGCTCTACAGCGGTTACGGCACAGAGCACCAGCGTCTGTACATCATGCGCAGGGATATTCACCGCCCTGTCGGCCTTTGCAAACGAGTCGGGCAGTTCAAAGTCCACAACAACATCGCTGTAGGCTTCGAGCGGCAAAATCTCTTCTACCGGCAACAGGGAAAAAATATGCAAGTCAGGGTATTTCTCTTGAGCGGTACGCAGTATACGGGCTCCGCCTTCGGGAATACCGATAGAAATAAGCGCCTCAACAGACTGTGCCGCAAGCCGTTCAGAGATTATCGAAAGCCGCGGCTGCTTTGTCTTAGCGGTCATATCGCGATAGCTCAAAATATGCAGGTTCGCTTTTAGACTCTCCGAATCATAGACATTCGAAAGATAGGTAAATAAATCGGAATACTGATAAAAATCCTTTCCCAGCACAAACAGGAGAGAATGCCTAAGTTCTTTCTTTTGATGAGATTGCTTGCGCGAATCGTTCTTTCCGCCGCAAGAAGCAGCTCCGGCAATGAAACCGGCAATTAAAATTATGAAACCGGCACGGATAATAGTTTGCCTCAAGAAGCGACGCAATGCCCCCCCACTCCTCAGATATACGGGATACGCTGCAACCGGGGAGGCGATATCAGTATTTTTTTTCATCATCAAATCCGCGGCGCGTTTAATTTGAGGCCGCAATTCCTTTTAAAAAATTACGTAACATAAAAGCAATCAGCATGGTTCCTAAAATCATAATGAGGGAAAGTGCGTTGATTACCGGAGAAATACCGTACCGCACCATCGAAAACACATAGAGCGGCAGCGTCGTGGAACCGGGGCCGGATACAAAAAAAGTAATCACAAAGTCTTCAAGCGACAACGTAACCGACATAAAAAAGCCGGATAAAATCGCCGGAAAAATTGCGGGAATTATCACCTTGAATAAGGTCTGCCGCTCCGTTGCGCCGAGGTCGTGCGCGGCTTCGACAATCGAAAAATCGAACTCTTCAAGGCGGGCAAGCACCAGCAAAAACACAAAGGGCAAACAAAAGGTAATATGCGCAATAATAATTGAAAAAAAGCCGAGCGGTATATTGATTGCCGAAAAGAAAATCAGCGTAGACATACCGATAACAACTTCCGGCAGCACCATCGGGAGAATGCTCACCGCTTGCACATACCCTCTGCCCCGGAACCGGTACCACTGTACGCCGAGACCGGCAAAGGTACCGATAACAACGGAACAAAATGCGGAAACAAAGGCAATAAGTATGCTGTGCCAAAATGAAGTCCATAATTTTTCGGATTCCAAGAAAAGCGCGGCATACCATTTCAGCGAAAAGCCCGACCATACAATCGCCTTGCCTTCGTTAAAAGAAAACACTGCGATAATCGCAAGAGGTAAAAATAAGAACAACAGCACAAACACCAGCACTGTAGAAGAAAACCAAGAACTGTTAAGGTTCTTATATGCACGCCGTGCATGACGCGCCGGTTCGGATTCCCGTTTGCGTTTCTCGAATTTCTGAATTAACCGCCGGTACGGGCTTTTTACCGAACTGTGCCGGTACGGAACCGGCAACGCTTGCTGTTGTATATCTTGCGGTATATCAGACATGCTCACTCCTCGTTCTTCAAGTCTTTTGAAATGGCATTTAGAAAATCTTTTGGAGAAAGGATCTTCAAATTTGAATTTTTAAAATCTGTTGAATTGCGTGTGATAATCGCATCAAAATTATGCGATTCGGCTACCGCATTCTGTACAGAATCCTCAAAATCGTTCCAATCAGACTCAAGTGCAAAAAGAATATTTTCTTCCGATACATCAGCGATATGGATAAGTGATAGTAACCGCTTTATAATATCCTTGACCTTTTGTTTATTACGCAGTTCCTTGTAAGCCACATAATAAATATCTGTAATAGCTGAAGCCGAAATATATTTATACACAATTGATTCCGGAATACTAAGGATAGCGGCAGCATCATCTACAAACAGAGGCCGATCCAGTAAGACATCAAGCACTACGTTTGTATCAATCAATATATGCATATTTTTTTAATCTTTCCTCACGATATTCCGAAAGTTCTTTCTCTCTATTTGGAATTACTCCTCTCAGGGAATCTACCATAGATGCGATAGATTCTCGTTTTGAATCTGTAGGGAGAACAGTATAGGTAATAATCACCTCCTGTCCCTGCTGAAATTGAACAGGAGTATTCAATACTATATGTGAGCCATTGTAATAACCTTTAGCCGTCGCAAGCATATAACCCTCCCTTCTTTTTATCGTACTATTTTTAGTATTTACCATCAATAGGCGCATTACCCGGCATACTATTTTGCGGCTTGCTTTTCTTGCTTAAAGCTGGTGTACATCATCCAGAGAACACCGGCGGCACTGACGGCGGTAATAAGCACCGAAAAGGCTGAAGCAAGCGGCCAGTTGCGGATCTTCGTTACCTGATCGACAATCAAATTACCGAGCATATAAGAGTCCTTTCCGCCGACAAGGAGCGGTACGGTATAAGAGCCGAATACCGGAATAAAGGTAAAGATGACGGCGGTTAGGATTCCGGCACGGATATTCGGCAGCATAACCTTAAAGATAGCCTCCGTTTTGGTAGCGCCAAGATCTCGTGCGGCTTCCAACAATGAAAAGTCAAACTTGTCGATAGCCGAAAAAATCGGAAAAACCGCATACGGGATAAACATATACACCAGTACGAGTATCACCGCCTGTTGGTTATACAAAAACGGAATACTTTCGGTGATAAGGTGCAGCTTTTTCAAAAGCCCGTTGAGGAAACCTTGAGTACCGAGTATCGAAATCCACGCATTGATTCTAATCAGAGAGTTTGTCCAAAAAGGAATGATAATCAAAAACAAAAAGAACAGCTGATGCTTACTACGCGCAATTGCATATCCGGCAGGAAGCGCAAGCAGAATACAAATGAGCGTTACGGCAATACTGACACAGAGCGTCCGCACAAATAATAGCCCGTAGCTTGCGGTAAAAAGCTGTATATATGCGCTGAACGTGAAATGCCGCACAACTCCGCCGTACAGCCCTTTTTGCAGAAAACTATACACACCGATGATGAGAAGCGGCAGCACAAAAAAAACGGTAAACCATGCCGCCATTGGAAAGGTATACAAAAAGGCGTACCGCCGTCGGGAATGATCTTGTACCATAGTCTGTTATACCTTTATGTTAAATCTTCGACGATGTAGCCGTCATTGGCTGCCCACGAAACATATACCGTATCCTTCCATTCAATTTCAGGTCCGTCTTCCAGATAGTTTTGATGCTGCTTAAAAACCTGCACAACCGTACCGCATTCCAGTTTTACAAAAAACTTAGACTGAAAGCCGGAATACACCGGTTCTTCAACCTCGCCGCGGAAAACATTCAATTCTTTTGTCGAAGAGGATGGCTTTTCCAACGAAATACGGATTTTTTCCGGCCGCACGGTAAAGCATACGGGCTGCCCCGCCTTAGTTTTATCGTAGTCGGTGATCTTAACCGAAGTTCCCAACGCCGGAGTGTCAAGCGTAACCATAAAGCCGTCCGTATGCGGCTCACACGCAACCACAGTTGCGTCAAAGAGGTTCGTTTCGCCGATAAACTTTGCAACAAAAGCTGTGGCAGGCTGTTCGTAAATTTCATACGGACTGCCGATTTGCAGCACCTTCCCCTGATTCATCACCGCAATGCGATCGGAAACGGAAAGCGCTTCACTTTGATCATGGGTTACAAAAATAAAGGTAATACCGATTTGATCGTGCAGTTTATCAAGCTCAATTAAAAGATTAGCCCGCAGCTTAGCATCCAATGCGGAAAGCGGTTCATCCAGCAGCAGTACCCGCGGCTCATTAATCAGCGCGCGGGCAATCGCAACACGCTGCTTCTGCCCGCCGGAAAGCTGAGAAGGTTTTTTGTAGATATGCGCATCAAGCTGCACCAAATGCAGGTATTCTTTAACGCGCCGGTCAATTTCGTCCTGCGACCGCTTGCGGATCCGGAGCGGAAAGGCGATGTTTTCATACACGGACAGGTGCGGAAAGAGCGCGTAGGTTTGAAAGACAGTATTCGACTGCCGTTTGTGGGCTTCTATACCGACAATATTTTGCCCATCAAAGGTGATAGTCCCCGAATCAGGCTGTTCAAATCCGGCAATAATGCGCAGCAGCGTTGTTTTTCCACAGCCGGAAGGCCCCAATAGCGAGAAAAACTCCCCGCGCTGAATGTGGATAACGGCATTATCCACCGCATGAAAATCTCCAAATGTTTTTGAAACATTTTCGATTGAAACTTCGCACCCTTTCACTGACGCATCGCGCCCCCTTCAACTCGTTATAGGGCACCTCTAAAAACGTTTAACCGATAGCCGGACTTTTAAAGATGACCTACTATATTTGAAGCATTTAGCGGTTTATGTCAATATGCGGGATGGGGTAAACACAGCATTATTTAATCGCTTCTACTTCCTGCTTGCTGAGTGTTCAAGTTTCATACAGTATACCGCACTTACCGCCGTTTTGTAAGAAACACTGTTTTAGTTGGTAATGTGTATGTACTGCGCGCCGCCTTGAGCGACAAGGCGGCTGCCGACAGTGATTGCTGTACCCTATAGGGTTAGTCTGCAGTATTACCGGAAGTATTATTGCACGGTCCTTCAATTACAGAGCCACCCGAACCGACATAATGGTATTTAATCGCGCCTCCCGACCAGTTAAATGAGTTCGAAGCGGTATTTTCGTTATATACAGCGTACCCTTTTTTAGCAGTACCTGTTGCTCTATTAAAAGAAAGTTGTCCTTGTTTTAACTCAAGTTTTCCGCCGGATGCAATATAAACGCCGCCGCCTTTGCTAGCTTTACAAAAACGGATATAAGTTTTATCATTATGATTAGTAGTATTATAACCATCGATCGTGAGGGTACCGCCTGAACCGATATAGACCCCTCCTCCATCAGCAGCAGTAGTTTCGCAGCCCGATATTTGAGTTTTGCCTTTCATCGTGACGGTTCCATTGTATATAGCAATTCCGGCTCCGTGTCTCGTACCGTATCCGGAGGTGTAACAGCTTGTAATACTAACATTTTCCAGCGTAAGCGATGTAGGATTGCCGTCGTTTTCCAACAGTATGCCGCCGCCGCCTTTCCCATCTGAAGCCTGTCCTTTTTCTAACTCCATATTTTTAATGGTAAGCTTCCCCCCATTTTTAATGGTAAAGATTCTGCATTTTTGGTTGGCAACAAGTGAGACATGTCCCGATGTTAATCCTATGAGGGTTATTGTTTTGTTGTCTACTGTAATTGTATCGGTCGTATTCCATGTATAGCAAACATCTCTAACATAAATAACAGTATTAGTGGCTGCGCTTTCGATTGCGGCTTTTAATTTCGCCCAGTTGTTGTCTGTTTGACCATAAGCCGAAGAAGTATCCACCTGCTGCCGTATAAGACCCGCTTCATTTACACAGTAAGCCGTATTTGAGTCAGATGTTACAGTAAACTTAAACCAGTTTTCGGCTACGTTTGTAGTGTTACTTGCCGGATTTTGTATTACCTGTATGTTAGGATTGAAAGATGTAGGATAGCTTTCAGGCGTTATACGGGCAACGTGTTGATACTCGAGCTTTTCGGCAATGGTGATTTTTGTCCCATTTGCAAGGTATACGTCGTTGTTACCCTTACCATTTGCATCGGAACCGGTAGAGGGGGTAACGTCTGCATATCCTTTCATTGTAAACACGGCTCCGGCACCCACATATACGCCGCCGCCGTCTGCTGCATGAGCCGCAAGGGGTTTGCAATTTTCGATTGTACCGCCTGTCATATTGAATGTACCTTTTGAGGCTGATGTACCGCCTGCTACGTACACACCGATGCCTCGGCTCGGCCTAAAAGCAGATGATTGGGTTGTACAATCCTTAATGGTGCCGCCCGACATATTGAATGTTCCTTGTTCACCGATCAAGACCCCTGCGCCGCAGTTTTTTTCTACTTCATAGATAATGTTTTCCTCTATAGTGCCGGCCGTAAAATTAACGGTACCTTTTTCTACATAGATACCGCCGCCGCCGACATCTTTGTTTCCGCCGAAATAGGTGCTTTTCGCCGCATGGTTGGCTGTTATTGTTCCGCCTGAAATATCTGCTTGTCCGTGTTCGCCGACATAAATACCACCTCCCAAGCATTTTGCTTTATTACCCGATATTTCACCGCTTTCCATTTTAAATATTCCTTGGTTGGTTGCACTGGCGCCTTTTACATACACGCCTGCCATGCTGGTCGCCTCATTATTTTTGATAGAGCCTCCCGTTAATTTAAATGTACCGCCGCCTCCTATCTCTACGCCGGCACTTCCGGCACCGTTTACATAATTATTGCAGATTGAACCGTTCTCCATCGTAAACGTACCGCCCTCAATCTTTACACCGTGACCAAAGTTTCTAATTTCCGTAGTATTGCCCTTAACGGTTACGGTTCCGGCTGTTTGCTGTATACCGTAAACATACACGCTATTACCTACATGGGTGCCTGTTATATTAGCTTTTAAGATAACGGAATCGAGGGTAAGTGTTCCTGCCGTTTTAACAAGATACTGATAATCGCTGGGCGCGGGACGGTTATCGTGTATTACCGCAGTTACCGCAGGCGTGTCTTTTCGTAACGATTCTATTGTTACCTTTTTACCGCTTGCAATATCGAGTGTAGTATTTTCCTCAATCGTTCCGTCTACAAAAATAGTATATGCCGTGCCGGTGGCTGTACACTGGCTCAAGGCGTTGGAAACGGTTTTATACGGCTTTTGCTTTGAACCGGTTCCCGTGCTGTCATTGCCCTCAGCCGCGCCCGGTATACCATTATACCAATCACCGTTTGTTCCGCGGACATAGATATTGGGAGACTTAAATTCCGCCTTTATTTCAGCATTACTTCCAACTACATAAGAAAGGTTAACATTGGTTTGTGATGTAACACTTATGCCGCTCCATTTTATAAACGTGTAACCCGAAGCAGCCGTTGCCGTTGCCGTGATTGTTGCTCCAATTTCAGCTTTTACGGTCACAGCAGCCGAATTGTTGTTGCTTACAGAACCGATGCCTGCTGCCGTTGGGTTTGTTACGTTGATTGTACCGCCGCCTGCCGCCGATTCGTCGTCGGAACTTTTTGCCGTAAAGGTTACCGTATAAGACTTCCGTTTAATGTGCACTTTGTATTCATTTTGCAGCCCTGCCTTTTCTACGGTAAAGGTTACAAGCGTTTCTCCTCCTACGGTGGGAAGCGTTACCATTGTTCCCGTATGGGCGGTACCGTTTACTTTTACCGTAACCGTTGCATCGGGTTCAGACGTATAAGTAAAGCTCATAGAGGGTGGACTAAGCTGTGCTGCAAAAATATAATATTCAGTAGTACCGGAGCTAAAGACTTCGTCCTCAGTGTCCGCTGCATTGCTAAACTGCACCGATGTACTGCCGGAGGAAAAAGCTAAGCTATTGAGTACCGGCAGGTCGGTAACGGTACTTTGCGTGGTAATCTTATAATAAAGTGTGCGTTCGGCGCCCGTTTCAAAACCGTCTGCTTCCGCCCGTACGGTAAGTGTATACTCCGCTTCGGTTCTTCCCGTTTGAATAGGTAAGGAGATATCCACTCCGCTTCCGGCTCCGCTTGCTGTAAGCGGACTTGCAGAACTTCCTGTAGTGGTTTCCGTCAGCGTATAATAAACAGTTGTATTCGCTGTAGCACAGGTAAGGCGCAGCGTTGCCGGTTTGTGTTCTTCGTCTACACGTATCGTATGCGGATGCGTTTTGGTATTATCGCTGTTTACATCCGCCGTACTGCTGCCCTTTACAAGGCTGATTTGAACGGGAGCCGGTCTATTCGGTTTTGTACTTGCCTTCAATGCTCCTGAAACCAATCCCTCTGCGTCTGCAAGGCGAATCGTATAGTCTTTTTTAGCAGCTCCATCTTTTACTTCCACATCAGTTTTGTAGTACAGCACCCATCCGCCTGTAGGAATCTCATCGGCATCGGGAGCGGTGAGCTTTGTTACATCGGAAAGCGTAATAAAAGAATCGGATTCCGGTTTTACAAATTTCTTTTCTGCCTCGTTTACCGAAAAGGCATAGGGTGTTTCGTTTATTTCAACATGCGCAAGGTCTTTATGTAAAAGCCCGCCGGCTACCGTCTTACTCATATCGGTCTCCGGCACCGTGATACATAGTACGTAATACGAAGGCGTACCGGTTGTCTTTGCAACGGCGAAAGTCGGTTTCGGAGGCGGGGTATTCG
This sequence comes from Treponema sp. OMZ 305, assembly GCF_024181325.1. Lineage (NCBI taxonomy): Bacteria > Pseudomonadati > Spirochaetota > Spirochaetia > Treponematales > Treponemataceae > Treponema > Treponema sp. OMZ 305. Next base: position 12,894 of record NZ_CP051300.1, read on the forward strand.
CTTTTACATTGAGTGTAAATGTTTTCGAAAACTTTCTCCCGTCTTCGGGATACAGCGTAATCGTCGGTCCGATATTTTTTTTGCCGTATTCGTGCTTCTGTAAAAATACTGCTTTGTATTTCAGCGTTAATTGACTAGGTGAATCTTGTGTCAGTTCATAATCATCGGGTTGTTTTGGGGCGCTTGTTGTTGTGCCTTCAACGTCTGCGGGAAAAACGACAATATCGGCAGGGGCGCCTGCATCTTGCGGCAGCTGAAACTTGACATTTTTGGGATTACGGACGGTAAGGGTTACCGTTACATCACGTAATGAAGGAATACTCTCTATGGTATCTTTATCGGCGTGCACTGTGATTGCAGGGTCAAAGCTATAGCGGGTAATCGCAGCCTCCGTCGACCAATACTCCAAATACTCTTCTATATTTGCAGTAAACTGATTACAGGATGTAAATAAAAAGGTTAAAAATATTCCGGTTATACCGGTTACAATGGTATAAAATTTCCGCATACATTCCTCCGCTTTTAGGATAAGGAATTATTAAAACTGATAATGAAAAGCAACCGTATTATGGCTTGAGTATGTACCATTTTTATAGAGATGACAAGTACGATTGCTATTCCACCTTGTCAAAAATCCTAGACAAGAATAGAGAAATAAGATACGGTATGTGCCTGCCGGTTAACAATTTTACTATTTTATTAATCGTCTCATCACAAATAAATCTAAGGAGTTTACAAATGTTAAAACAGAAAATCATCATACTCGGTTGTAGTATCGCCTTAATCGCAGGCGTACCTCTTTTTGCAAAACCCAAAGCGGTTTCCATTGCGGTCTTTGTACCCGGAATTGTCAAAGGAAACCCGACGTATGAATTGCTCGTGGAGGGTGTACAGGATGCGAAGGCGCAGCTGGATAAAAAAGGTACACCGGTTACCGTCAAGGTTGTAGAAGGCGGTGTGAATCAGGGGGAATGGCAGAACGGGTTGACGGCGCTCGCCCTGAGCAAAAAGTATGATTTAATTATCAGTTCCAATCCTTCGTTGCCGGCAATCGCAGAAAAGGTGCTGCAATCCGCGCCCAAACAAAAATTCTTGCTGTTGGACGGCTACCTTGCCGGAAACGGTCAAATAAAAACCGTCGGATTTAATCAGTACGAACAGGGGTACCTCAACGGTTACTACGCCGCGCTCGTCAGCAGCAGTTCGATGAAGAATGCAAACGCTGCGTATAAGATCGGTCTTCTTGCCGGACAGGAATTTCCGGTTATGAACGATAAAATACGGAAAGGCTACTTGGACGGAGCAAAAGCCGTCAATAAAAACTTTGAGCTGGATTTCCGCGTCCTCGGTAATTGGTATGATGCAGCCAAAGCCTCTGAGCTTGCCGCTTCGATGATCAAAAATAAAGCTGATGTCATCTTAACAATCTGCGGCGGCGGAAATGCCGGAGTTGTTGCCGCCGCCCGGGAACACGGCGCATACGTGATGTGGTTTGACCGGCCGGGATATTCCTACGGGAAGGACATTGTAGTCGGTTCAACGGAAGTCAGCCAAAAGACAGCCTGTACCGATTCCGTGATTGCCTTTGTGGAAGAACGCTTGGAGTTCGGTACATCGGTAGAACTCGGCATAAAAGACGGTGCGGTAAACTTTGCCTTTGAAGGTGTACCTTCCGCCGTGCCGGCAGACATTACTCAAAAAGTAAAACAACTGATAGACGGCGTTAAAACCGGAGCATTGACCTTATCCGCTCACTAGGATGCCTTTGTGTTTTCGACGGAAAACTTACGCTTTACGTTTCCGGAAAACGGCATTACGGCTGTAGACGGGGTAAGCATTGAGTTTGAGGCAGGCAAGATACATGCGCTGTTAGGTGAAAACGGCGCCGGAAAGTCAACGCTTGCCCGCCTCTGTACCGGTCATTTACAGCCGGACAGCGGGCGCATCCTTTACAACGGCGAAGCACTGAACTTACGTTCCGCCGCGGACGGTATTGCACGGGGTCTTGTGTTGACGCCGCAACATCCGCAGCTTTCAGCGGATCTTACGGTATGGGAAAACCTTGCGATCGGATTGCATACCGCAAAAGATATTGCCGCCAACGTTCTTTCGCCCCAAAAAACTCAAAACGCAATTGCGGCGGCACTCGCCCGCTACGGTATCGTGCTGCCGCTCACCCAAAAAGCGGAGACGCTCGATACGGCGCAGCTGCACTGGGCGGCAATCGGGGAAGCGCTGCTTAAAAATCCTTCCGTATTCTTTTTGGACGAACCGTCCGCCTCCTTTAGTCCGCAGGAAATTACCCAGCTGTACGGCATACTCCGCAGTTGCGCGGACAGGGGTGCGTGTATTATCGTAGTAACACACCGCATTCAAGAAGTGTTGAGCTTTATGGACACGGTGCATATTCTGCGGAACGGCAAGACGGTTTGGAACGGTTCGATCGATTCTACCGTAAGCGCAAACCTCCTGCTGCAAGAAATTTTCGGTTCCGAACAGGCGGAATGGACTGCCGCCGAAATACAATCGGATATTCCGCCGCTTCAAACTGATGCCGGTACAGCCGCCGCTTCATCAAACACCAATACTCCGTCGTATACAAATACACTGCAACCCGACACGGTATCTCCGGAACATCCGTCTGCGGCATCCCCATTCAAAGCAGCGCTAAAGGGCACGCTACAATCGAGTACGGTAGCGCCTGTATCGCAGTTTCAAAGTTCTTCGGCAAAACCGGCGGCGGGACTGACCGTTTCGCACGTTGCCGCCGTCAGCAGTAGAGGAGTCCGCTTTTCGGATTTTTCAATCGATGTTCCGCACGGAAAGATAACCGGCGTCGTCGGCATAAAAAAACAGGGGCTTGAGCTTTTGGAGTATTTGCTGGTCAATACGCTCAAGCCGGACAGCGGTACTATCAGGTTTGACGGGCAGCCCCTGAGCCGCATACCGCGCGAAACTTACGCCTACATCCCCAGCAAGCGGATGAGGAACGGCATTGCCGGCAGACACAGCATTGCGGAAAACCTCTATGTCCGCGCACGAGCCTCGTTATACCGCTTCGGTATTTACTCCCCCGCGGCGGTTGAAGAATGGAAGCGCAGCTGTTCATTCGATATTCCCCGCTCGTGGAAAGATTCGGTGTTGAGCTTATCGGGCGGTATGATCCAAAAACTGATTTTCAGCCGCGAACTCGACAATCCGCCGCCGCAGTTGGTTATCTGTGCCGAACCCTATTGGGGGCTGGACAGGAAGGTACAGCTTGCACTGCTGCAGCGGCTCCGCAATCTCGCTGAAAAAGGGGCAGCGGTTATCGTGCTCACCTCTGACGTAGACGCCGCGCTTGAAACCTGCGACCGTATTCATGTATTATACCGCGGTGTCCTGACCCGCTTTATGGAACGTTCCGCATATAACCGCGCGGAAATCATTGCGGCGATGATGCAGGCGAGTAAAGATGAATAAAGATACGCAACAACACCGTCTCAAAAAAGCAGCCCCGCTTTTAAACAGTATTATTTCGGTAACCGCAAGCGCAGCCGCGGCGGCAATCTGTTTGGCAGCGCAGAGCGAAGAACCGCTCGAAACGCTTATCGCGTTTTTTATTTCCCCTTTTACCAATACGTTTTATTTCGGCAATATGCTCGACCAAGCCTCCCTCATTTTGCTCTGCGCGATGGGTTTTATCCTTCCGGCAAAGGCAGGCTTTTTCAACCTCGGCGGCGAGGGGCAAGCGTATCTCGCTTCGTTTATCGCGGTGGAATTCGCATTGCTGACACCACAGTTCCCGCAGCCCTTCGGCCTTATCGCCGGATGTATACTCGCGGCTCTTTGCTCCGGCCTTTTAGGTTTTATTTCCGCTTTTTTGAAACAATTTCTCGGCATTACCGAACTGATCAGCACCTATTTATTATCCTGCGCACTGCTCCCACTCATCGACTACGGCGTCAACGATATATTCAGAGATTCTGCAAGCAATCTGATGGCAACCCCATATACAACCGAAGCGTGGTTCTTCACTTCTTTTTGGCCTCCTTCGACATTGAATAGCAGTATCTTTTTTACGGTGATAATAACGGCGCTGCTTTTCTGGATGTTCAAGCGTACCCGCTACGGCTACGAACTCGGATTAACCGGCAATAACCGCGCTTTCGCACAATCCCAAGGAATTAAGGTCGGCTTGATTTCAGTCTTGGCGCTGACATTCGGCGCAGCAGCCCACGGACTTGCGGGCGCATTCAGCGTATACGGCTCGCGGCACTATGTCTATGCGGGCATTACATCGGGACTGGGCTGGAGCGGCATCTCCGCGGCGCTTATCGGGCGCAATCATCCGTTGGGTGCAGTATTCGGCGCGCTGTTTTTTGCGTGGATGGAAGCAGGCGGCAAGGCTGCGATGCTCCAGACAAGCACGTCGTTTGACCTTTCGTCAATTGTACAGGGGATTGCGTTTATATTGATAACGGTTGATTTTTTCCGGCAAAAACGAGGGAGAAAACCTTTATGATAACCGCGATTACTTTGATTGCACAAGCCGCGCCGCTGCTGATTGCCGCCTGCGCTGCCCTCGTTTCGGAATACGCGGGGCTATTGAACGTCGGGATAGAAGGACTGATGCTTTTAAGCGCCTTTACGGGAATCGGCGGAATTCTATTAACCGAAAGCCTCGGCGGTCTTATTCCGGGGCTTGCCCTCTCGCTTACGTTGGGTGCAGGGTTAAGTATGTTTATTACCTATCTTGCTATCTATCGTAAAGCCAATATCTACATAGTCGGACTTGCGGTAAACTTAACCGCTGCGGGCTTTGTTTCCATACTGAGTACACGGTTTTTCGGTAACCGGAGTATCGTTGCGCTGCCGCCGGAGCTGCTGCTTCAGCCGCAGCTCGTCAAAACGGCGAGCGCGGCGCTCGCCGTTTTGACCGGCCTCGGACTTGCGCTCTTTTGCCGCTACACCAAAACAGGCTTACGGATAAAGATACTCGGAAAAGATTCTGCATTTTTGGATTCGATTGGGGTGCATACCGCACGGTTAAAGATAGCGGCAATGGGTATGTCCGGGGCGGCGGCGGCGTTGGCAGGCTGCCTGTTATCCCTCCAGCTGGGAGCCTTTGTTCCGAACCAAAGCGCCGGCAAGGGTTGGATCGCCCTCGTACTTGCGTATGCAGGCGGACGATCCGTTATCGGAACAATCTGTGCCGCGCTGCTGTTCGTCTATCTTGAAAATACCATCGCGGCGGCGCAGATCGGTATGGAACATCCGGCACTCTTGATTGGGCTGCCTTTCGTGCTCGGCCTCTTCCTGATTATCGCCGAAAAGCTGATTATCCGAATATGGAAGCGGTATAGAGGGAAATGACATCCGTACCTGCCTCATTACCCATTATTGCTACCCGAATATAATCTTAGGTACTGTCAGCGCTACGGACTGGCCGTTGTATGTGTATGTAATCCGCTCGGTTGCATCATCAAGGATAACGGCGGCGGGTTTGAGTTTCGGCGCAAGGGCAAAATAGGCGGCGACTTCGGAAAGACCTTTTTCTATCGGGAATTTTTCGCTCAAATCGTGCAGCGAAAATTGAAGGGCATCATGGAGAAATTGACTGCGGTACTGTTCAATATGTTTTTTGAGCAAGGCTTCATCAATATAAAATTGATTAAAAATACCGCTTCGCTGCAGCAGTGCTGCCGACTCTTGCTCGGTGAATGATACGATCGGTTCAAAGCTTTGGTTAAGCGGCGGAAGGATAAGCGTCCGGGCCTGCGGGAAAGAGAGTTTCGGCCTGGTCTGAATATAAAAATCGTCAGGGAATGTAATCTCACGCTCGGCTAATTCAAATGCTTTGGTCTTGATAAAAGTGATAAGCTCGGTCAGCTGCTTATGATCGCCGCGGTCTCGCGAAAGCAGCACACGGTTTAGCCGGTGGGTAAGCGAGTGGTTGGTGTCGATAATCTTGCGCCCCGCTTCGTGCAGATATTGCTTGAGGTGCAGCAGGAAGGAGTCCTCCCATGCAATGCCATGCTCGGTTACCTGCGCGATAATCGTCCGGGTTAAGTGATTGATCTCGTTTTTACCGGCATCGGCTGCAAGAAAGTCCCAAAAAGAATCGAAGGTTTGCCCCTGCGGAGTTTCCTTCATTTCCAAATTGGCATCGAGGGCGTAGCCAAGCACCGCGCCTTTTGTTTCACTCACCGACTGTTTTTTGTATACATCAGCAAGAATGGTTTTAAAATTTTCTTCTACCTGCCGGAAGTCCGATAAGAGTTCGCGTGCCGCTTTTGAAACTTCGCGTAGCCGTTCGACCATTTGCACCGGCGTATACACTTCCGCCTCTCCGGTTGTTTTAATTGCATCTATACGTTGCTGTAATGCTTCTTTCTGTTTTTCAAGTTCGGCAATTTGCGTTTGCGGATCGTGCGTAGTGTTTTCCGAAAGCTCTCTGAGTTTATGCAGAATATCTTGAAAGCGGGATTCGGTACCGATAAACGTTTTTGAATCCATCGTATCAAGCCAGGTAAACAGCCGTTCCACCCCCGCGCTCAGTTCGATAATCACATCCTGCCGCTCATTATAGTATTTTTTGATATAGCCGGCCTTTTCCGAACACCATTTATTCGCTAAAAAATGAGCGCGCGCCTCGATGCTTTGCAGTGCGAGTCTGAACTCTTCGCTGTTTTGTATTTCTGCTGTTTCCCCATCATACCAATCGTCGATACTGCTATTGTCAAAACCGAAAAATTCCTGCGACCGCAAAAAATCCGCCAGCAGCGTTTCAAACCGATCGGCATTGACGGTTTGCAGATTCCGCTCTCTAAATATTTTAAAAAGAAACGAAATAACCGGTGCGGGATTCTTTGAACGTAAAAGCCGCAATCCCGAATCTTCCGCAATTAAGGTTGCTATATATGCACTGTCAGAGCTTTGCATAACTATTCCTTATCGTTATAAGTGATGCGAGTCTTTCCTTGATAAAATCCTGCGGAAGGCGTTCCTGTTCAAGTCTGTTGCACTCGGTGTGTTCCCGCAAATAACGGAAAAGCGCTAACTCTTCGGCGGTGAGATAGAGGTCTGCGCTATTCCGTTTAGAGGATTTTCCGGGAACGGCAAACTGCGCAAATGTTTGGTAAGTTGTACTGTCCATACAAAATGAGGTAACGTCCGGAAAGATTGTGCGGAATTCCGACAGGATTTCAAATCCGTGTTCGTCTATATCGCCGAAATAATAGAGCTTCTTTTGCCGTAAATGCTTATTGCGTTGTAATTGCACGGCGGCAAATCCCGAACCGAAAATGCAGAGCCCTTTAGGAACGGCGGGGAATGTCAAATACACCAGCAGATTTTCAACAATAAAAATAGTATCGACGGAATTAAAGCGCAGCGCGGCGAACGATTCAAGCGGTATCTGCACCTCGCCGCTTTGGAGCATTTCTCCCGCAATAGTTACACCGATTGCATCATCCAGTAAACGGAAGCGGACAAACGGCGGCGCAGTGTGGACTCCCCATTCGGCATATACGGCTGCCGCGGTATTTTTCGGTTCGTCAAAAACCGGTTCCGGAAGAATCGCTTCAGTCAAAACCGGTTCCGCAGTACCGCTTTTCTTTAACGCGCAATAGAGTGAGAAAATCAGCGCGCGGTTTTGTTCGATAAATTTGGTGTGCACCGGAAGCGGAATTTCGCGCAGGTATAATCCGCACGGGCTGTGATGTATAAACCAATCCGCACACAAAAAAAGCTGCTCCCAATACTGTGCGTCAAAGGACTCGGTTAAAACGGAGCTATGCTTGGCCGTCCAGTCATACCAAATATCAGCGGCATCGAGCTTGAGGCATTGCGTTTTAATACGTTCAAGATTTGCTTTGAAATTGCAGGCTTCCGTTTCTTTTTGAATAAAGCGCAAAAAATCAGCTTCGGTTTCGAATAGTATTTTTTCGATAACGGTCTGCATGCCCTTGCTGCGAGTTTTAACGGCGGCGCTCACCACCGTGTAGCCGAATCCCTTTGCCTGCTTTGAATGGCGGTACAGCTTTTCCGCTTCCGTTTTCCGCATCGCAAAATCATCCGTTGCGGAACCTCGTGCGGCCGGAATATGCAGCGGAAAAAAAGCGCTGTCTCCGTTAAGTACGGAATGCAAATAACTGAGAAATTTATGCTCGGCTTTTTTTCTAATTTCTTCAACGCTAATCATACTGTCCTTTGAAAATATACGGCGCATCTACTGCGTCATACGCTGAAAATAAATGCTCAACGTATCAAAGATACGCCTCCGCTTTATTTTCAGCTATCTCCTTGTATCTACACCGTCTATTTTCAAAGGCGGTGATTCTATTTAATGCAAGTATCATTACAAACGTATCAGCAATACTATCTGATGCATTTGCCTCATACCGTGAAAATAATACCCCTTACAATATACCGCTTGTAGTTACTCTTTCCTTTTCTTTTTGATACCGGTCAATCGTGATATTCAGTAGGCGCGAGGTATTATCGTTATGCTTTTCCGTAATGTGAACCGATGCGATATAATCTTCTACGATGTTGATTTTATCCATCGGTGTTACAAGAATCATCTGGAGTCCGATCTCTTTAAACAGCTCCATTGCATAGCACGAATTATCCATATCGATTTTGCTGAATACCTCATCGATGATCACCAGCCGTAACGAATATCCCTCTCCACCGGTAATGCCGAATTGAAATGCAATTGCCGATGCTAAAATCGTATAGGTTAATTTTGATTTTTCTCCGCCCGACAAACTTGCAGAATCTTCGTAATATTGTTTTTGCGTATTATCGTTGAGATAATATTCAATAGCGGCAAAATTAAACCACTGGCGCACGTCCAGCACTTTTTTACGGCGCGGATCATTTTCTTTTAAGTAGGCAATCAGCGTTTCAATTTTTTTATACTCTTCAAATTCCGAACCGGATGTGCGGTTAAAAATGGAGGCGGAGTCAGGCAATGCAGCTAACAACAGAGCCTGAAAATCTTTTATGGACTGATCGGTTGTTTTGCGGTTTTCCAGCTTGATATACGTCGGAGGATTTTTGCTGTAGGGAATTGTTTTTAAGCTTTTATTCAATTCCTCTATTCCGACAATAATCTGCTGACGTCCGGTATCAAGTATGGTCTTAAAATTGGTAATATCGTTTTTTACGTGCTCATTAAAAATAAGCTTAAATTTTTTCCGGCACGAAGGTAAATCATCGCGATTCACTCGATCGTAAAAGGCTTGAAAGTCTGCAAGCCCCGATACTTCCGCTTGGAAGTCCCGTACATCGGCCTCCCATGACGGAAACTTCCGCTTTATATCCGGCTTAGGGTTTTTCACTGCGGACATTTTTTCGCGGACTTTTCGCTCCGCATTTCTGACAGCTGTTTCCGCCTGTTCGCTCTCTTTATTCAATGCCGATTCAATCCGATCCCGTTCGGTATCAACGGCTTCAGGCTGTTCAAAAGTTTTTTGTACACTGAAATGCTCTGTAAAAATAGCGAGCGCTCTTTGCATTTCTTCACTGTCCCGATCAGGAAACTGATTTAACTGAGCGGTAAAGCGTTCCTCTTTGATGCGGATATCCGTCAGCTGCTGTTCCGCTTTTGAGGCTGCTGTAATAGCACCGGTACGCTCGTCTTCCTTCGTTTGTTTTTCGATTTGCAAACCTTTCAATTTATCTTCAAGCTGCCGTAATTCTTTGTCCCCGCGAAGGATAGCGTCTTTTTCTTCGAGCGATGTATTCAATGCAGCCGAATATTTTTGCACATCAAGGTCATCCCAGAATTGCATCTTTTCCAAGCTGCTCAAAATAGCAAGCTGACCGTTTATATCGTCCTGTTTTTTCTTGCTGTCTGCCAGCGCCGTATCGTTTTTGGCAATTTCGTTTTGCAGCTTTTTTAAGCTGAACGAAAGTTCCTGCCGCTTTTGGATATTATCCCATCCGAGAACAAAAGTTTGTCGTCCGGAATGCTGCGGACGGTCGTCTTTTTCGTGGCGTATTTTTGCTTTAATTAAACCGGAAGATGTGAGCGCCTTTGCCGCCCTGCTAAATGCTTCCGTATCATCCGTACAGATATAATCGAATGTGTCATGCAAATACGCTTCAAGCCAATCGGAAAGTTCATGCTTCCGCTGTATTTCCAATTTCGCAATAAGTGAATCTTTTTCCGGTATATTTTTTTTCAGCTGCGGCTTGGTATCGGTTTTAAGGTAGACGAGTCTGCCTCTTAAATTGTGCGTTGCCGCATACGTATTCACTTTTGTATAAAGATGCGGCGGCACCAGTAAACAAAGCGAAAAGTTATGCAACAGTTTTTCTATTGCGGCTTCCCATCGGCTTTCTTCTTTTGCAACCTGCAATAGCTCTCCGGCAAACACCAGTTCTTTTTCCGAGCAGCCGATATGTGCGCATATTTCATCGCGTATTCTGATATTATGCGCAGGGATATTCGTTGTCCGTTTACTCAGCGATTCCAATTCTTCGATAATTGCTTGTTCTTCTTTTTTATTTACCTGATTTTGCGCATTCCGTTCAAGACTTGATTCGTAAAGGTCATCTTTTTCTTTGCTGAGTTTTTCTTTTAATTGCGGCAGCAATGCTACGTTCGCATTAAATTTCTTTTCCGTCTGCGGAACTTCTAAAGATAAAACGCGGGCGCACTGTTCATAGTCCCGCACATTATTCCGGCATGTCTGCAACCGTAATTCATTGAATTGAATCTTATGCTCAATTTCTTTGATCAGAATTGCCGTGCTGTTTTTTTGAATAACTGCTTTGAGCGAATCCATATCGGTATCAAGCTGTTTTATTTCAGCTTCAAGCATATTTCTTTTATTATCAGCGAGCAGCTTTTCTTGTTGCAAAACAACTATTCGTTTTGTAATCGTATTTAGGACTGTTTGTATATACCACAGCTGTAAAATCATTTTGAACTGTTTTAATGTTCTGTTCTTTTGCTCGCAGTCTTCAAATATTTTTCCGGCATCTAAAATTTCCTGCAGCAGTCTGAGCTGTTCTTGTGCTTTTTCTATCTCGTTGTATATCTGAGAAAGCTCTTCGTAATGCTTTACCAAATCATCAAAATCGCGTTCGGTATCGCGACCTTCAAACATATATGTTCTGATAAAGTCATTTAAGTTGCCGACTCCTTTCAGTCCAACTGTTTGCGAAAAAAGATAGAGAGCCCGGTCCGAACGCAAACCTGCAAGCTGAGAGAATGCTTCTGCATACGGGGCAAAATTATCGCCGTAAAACTTGGCGCCGAATACTTCGGTCATGCGTTTTTTCCAATTGCTCTGCGGTGTAAAATCGATCCCTTCTTTTTGTATCTCTTCTATCGAGAGCCGTTTGTGTGTTATCGAATAGACTTTTTGCAAGGCGCCACCGCCGGAAAAGAACCGAACCTGCATAAGCGTTATCGGCCCCTGATCATCCCCCAACACAAAGCAGCCGAGTAAAATAGAAATGCAGTTTTCTTTTGTGCGTAAATTCTTCGCGGCGCCGGAGGTAAATTCTTCCTCGCGTTTGTTCCCATACGTACCCAGTACATAGCTGATTTCATCGCGTTCCCGCTTGCTTTCCGCTCCGGCGGATTGGTTATAAAAGCGCTGCCGCGGCGGCACGATAAGCGACAAAAAAGCATCCACCAGCGTCGTCTTCCCCGAACCGTTTAATCCGGTCAGGAGCGTCGCCTTCTTTCCGCATCGCAGCGTATATACTTTGGCATCAAAAACACCCCAGTTGTACACTTGAAAAAAATCAAGATACACACCGTTCTTATCAAGCTCTTTAGTTTTTAATAAATCGAATTGCATCAGCCGTTCTCCTAGGGTAAACGCATCAGCCCTTTTAGAGTATATCCCCGCAAAATGAGAGGCTGTACCACCAGAGTTTCGCCGCTTTGCGGCTCAAATGGTGCTCCAACCTCTCATTTTGCGATATGTGGTCTGGGTGGCTGATGTGTTTACCTTGCTTGTTTTGAAAAAAAATAGGCCGTTCCGTAAACATTAACTATTACCCTATTATTATCCTTAGTTATTCTCTTCAATACGCCAGTAGCCGTTTTTATCGGCGCCGATACGGGTGATACGGCCTGCTTTTTTTAACTCTGCAAGCTTACGGCTTATTGTTATCCGCGATTTGCCTGTTTTTTTTGCAAGTTCTTCGTAGGAAACAGCAGGATTTTCTTTAATACAGGTTAAAATCATATTTACAGTATCATTTACAGTATCATCCTGTTTATTTTCTTGTATCGTTTGCATAATGATTTCAAGCATAAAGTCTATAAAAATCCCGGAGTCGTTTGCTGCCGTACTGTGTTCCAATGCTCTGTAATAGGCAGCCTGATTCTTTAAAATCATATTTTCTATCGGCAGATGTATAAACAATGGATTCCATTCTGCTAGAATACGTGAATGCCAGAGCCGCCCCATTCTGCCGTTACCGTCTTCAAAGGGATGAATAAATTCAAACTCGTAATGAAACACACTGCTTTTAATCAGCGGATGAGCGTCCGTATCTTTGAGCCATTGAAATAAATCATCCATCAAAAAGGGAACCCGATCGGCAGGAGAAGCAATATGACTGATGCCGTCTTTTCCCGCAATACAGACACCGCCGTACCTAAAATGACCCGGATGATCCACAAGCCCAAACGTCATCAGTTTATGTGCGGCAAGTAAGTCCTCTTTTTTATAGGGATTAAAGGACAGGCACTGCTCATACGCTTGAATTGCATTTTTGACTTCTTGCACCTCTTTTACCGGAGCGATGATATGTTTTCCTTCAATGAGAGCCGTAACCTGTTCTTCCGTTAGTGTATTCCCTTCGATCGCAAGCGAACCCTGTATCATTTTTATCCTATTGATTTTCCGCAAACGTACGCTATCGGACTGTTCAAATCTGATCTTCAACCGCTCCATTGCGGCAGCTATCTGAGAAATAAGATTGATTGCTTTTGAGGTAATTTTAAACGGCGGTTCGTATGGCATTGGTATTTTTACTCTATCTCATAACCGGCTAATACAATTTGTTCTTTGCACCATGTTATAACAGTTTCCATATCGGCTAGCGCTTTCCTTGTAAGAGCTTCGTCAATGTCAGGAGATTGCGGATACCGAAAAGTTGCTGCAAAAGGAGTTAAATCATCACCTGCATTTTTTACGGCAACAGGAACGGAAAAAAATGATTCTATTTTGTGGAGCAAAATTGCTAGGTCATGTATTTTAATTACTTCTATTTCTTTTAGAATAAATAAAGCTTTTATTGCTTTTTCTGCAGCTTGCTGACAATGGAAACAAATAATTTCCAGCGGTTGTGGATGCATACTTTCAAAAAGATGGCACGCTGTATTTTGATCCATTTTGACAAAGTGCAGCCATTCTGCTACGTCGCGTTGTATATCATCTTTCATACATTACCACTCCTTCGGTGACAACCGTATTCTCTAATGTCTGTCGCTTACATCGTTCATTAAAATGCGAACGACTATTTACGATAATATCACAGGGGGTTGTCCTATATTCCCGAATAGCCCGATACGCTTGTTGTGAAAGCACAAGAGGTTTCTCTTCCCGCTCATCTACCACGACGTAAAAATCATAGTCGCTCGTTTCGGTCTCTTGATTACGTGCGTAGGAGCCAAACAAATAAATCCGTTCCGGGTCAAGCGCTTCTTTAATTTTTTCGGCTATTTGCCGTATCTCTTCAGTTATCATTTGTATTCATTATACCGGATTTTTGACAATTTCTCTACCTTGTTTTTAGAGATGCCCAATCGCAATTCTTTCAAAAAAAGGATATACTGACTGTTGAAAAAGGAGCGCAGTCATAGGAGGCTGAATGATGACGGCACAGTGGGCGACAGTCTGCATAAAATTGTTACAAGGGGCTATTTACGAAAATGAGGAACCTGAGGCATGGAAGCTCTTGCAGCAATACCAGCGTGAGATTGCCGCATATTTTGAACAAATCGGTATCAGCCTCTTTATTGAACCGGCCGACGGCTACGCATTTTTAGAGCAAAAAGAGAGCGAAGAAGGGGATTCTAAATCTGTTAAGCTTATCCGGCATTATCCGCTGTCATTTGAGTTATCATTGCTGTGTGTACTGCTGAGGGAGGCCTTGGAGCAGTTCGATGTTTCTCAAAATACATCTTCAATCTTAGTACTGAAAGCAAGTGAAATCCGTGGAATGCTTTCCATCTATTTTAAAGAAAAAACCGATCAAACAAAACTCTATAAAGAATTAAATAGGTATTTAAATCAAGCTGTCGATATAGGCTTTCTTAAAAACTTGAGCGAAAAAGACCTCAGCAAAACCGGCGATGCAGATATTGACCCTGCGTATGAAGTCCGCAGAATAATACGGGCAAAAGTCAGTGTCGATTTCTTAGCCGAATTTAAAGAGCGGCTGCAAAAGCTTTAGAAACCGGCTAAACCAATATTTTCCGGCAGCCGGTTTGCTCTTTTCGTGAGTTTTAATAGTTGGGCAGACCTTTAAACCCGACGCGCACCGTCTCCTGCCTCGCAAGCAAAAAAGGAAGCCGTCAGGCCGGTCTTTTCGGTATAGGCGTTGCCGACACGGGTGGTAAATTCCGCAATGGCATCTTTTTGCACTAAGGCAATGGCACAACCGCCGAATCCCGCACCGGTCATCCGCGCACCTAAGCAACACGGTTCAGCATTAGCGGCATCGGCAAGCGTATCAAGTTCAAGACCGGTTACTTCATAGTCGCGCCGTAACGAGTCATGGGATGCCTTGAGCAGTTCACCGAGTTTCGGCAAGTTACCGGCTTTTAGAGCCGCGACCGCAGCAAGGACCCGTTCGTTTTCCGTAATACAATGGCGCACCCGTTTAAAGATACGCTCATCGGCTATTGCCGCCTCAACCGCAGTCAAATCAGCAGAGGTCAAGTCACAGAGATTGTAAACGGTCTTAATCTTTTGTAAAAGAGCAAGACCTTCCATACATTCGGCGCAGCGTTCATTATACTTTGAGTCCACAAGCGCACGTTGCTTATTGGAGTTCATCACAACAATACGATAATCACCCAGAACAAGCGGTACATATTCATACTCAAGCGTTGCCGTATCAAGCAGCATCGCACATTCTTTTTTACCCATTGCAATACTGAACTGATCCATAATTCCGCACTGCATATTCATAAAAACATGCTCAGACTCCTGCCCCATTTTAGCAAGTTCTACCGCATCAACCTTAAAGCCGAACAATTCGGCGACTGCCCGTCCGAAGCCAACTTCCAGCGCAGCCGACGAAGAAATACCGCCGCCTGCCGGCAATTTGCTAAAAAACAGTACCTCAAAACCGCTTGTCAGTTTGTATCCGCCTTTTTGCAGCATCGCGAGCATACCGTTCAGATAGTTCGCATATTGATTTTCTCTCCAGTACCGGAAAGTTTCCGTAGAGGAAAATTCAAGTGCACCCGGAAACCGTATATCATCATAGATAATCGTTGTATCGGCTCTCTTGCGCAGCAGCACATAGAGGTACCGATTGATCGCCGCAGGAAACACCTTCCCCCCGTTATAGTCGATATGCTCCCCGATAATATTGATACGGGCAGGGGAGGCAATCATCATGATTTCTTCCGTACCTGCTCCGTACCGCTCGGTAAAAGCCTTTGTCAATTCCGCCTTCATCTGTTCTTCCGGCAAATCGGTTAAAAACTGTATAAAGTCATGCTGTGTCATGGTGATCCTCTCTTGGGTAATCGCAGCAGACATTTTTGAAGTATTCCCGCCAACTAAATAAGGCTGTTCAACCAGAGTTGAACCTGCGGTTCAAATGGTTGCCACGCCTTATTTATTTGGCGATTCTGATTTATCTGTCTGCTGCGATTACCCGTCTTTTAAAATAGACTTCCGGCAGCTGATGCTTTTTGCATCGTTACTCTTATTTTCGGCATTTTGAGGCGGATGTCTTATAAGCAGCCGCTTACAGTACCGATGAAAGATCTGCGATGACGGTATCGATTCGTCTATTGATAATATGAGTAACGGTAAACGTTATCCGCCCGCAAGTGATTCTCTCTTTAGTATGCGGTAAATATCCCCATTTTTCAAGTAGAAAACCGCCGAGTGTGTCATAATAATCGGAGTGAAAATCGGTGTGCAGTAATTCGTTGCAATCTTCCAGCTTTAACGCACCGGGGAGAACAAGCTGCGATGTATTGATAAAGCGTACCGAACGCATTGGATCGTTCCGCGCCTTACCGTACTCATCCTGCACCGTACTGAACACTGCGGCAATGATATCATCCATCGTAATGAGCCCTGCTACGCCGCCGTGTTCATTGATGACGATTGCGATATTTTGCATCTTGGCATTCATCGCTTTGATAATAGAAAAGATGGAAGCTCCCTCCGGAACAAAAATTGCAGGACGCTGCAAAGTCTCAATGTTCGGCTCCCGCCGCTCCTGCAAAGCAAACAGCAGCGTCTTATAATGGATAATACCGGTAACGGTTTTTGTTTCGGCATTGTAGACAGGCAATCGGGAAAAACGGCTGCGGCGGAACTGTTCAATGACTTGCGGAAAAGTCGCGGCGGAATCAACGTAAGTAATCGCCGTACGCGGCGTCATAATATTGCGGAGTTTTACATCCTGCAGCAAAACGGCTTTGCGCAACAGTGCTTCTTCTCCGGCGGCGAGGGCGCCGTCTTCTTGCCCGATATGCACGAGCAGTTGGAGGTCTTTTTCTTGAAGCGTATCCGGCGTTGTTTTCGGGCGGGCATTACACAGCCTGAGCACCGCTTTTGTCAGCAGCGAAAATACCGCCACAATGGGGCGGAGCAGTGTGTAGCACACATACAACGGCAGCGAGGCTTTCTTGCCGATCGATTCCGCCCGTTCGGTTGCCAGCGCTTTGGGGAAAATTTCGGCAAGGATGATGATGAGCACGGTAATAATCGCAGTCGCTGCGGGAACCGCTTGCGCACCGAACACATTGAGGGTAAAGGCGGTAATAAGCCCCGAGTTCAACGTGTTGACAAAATTGGTGCCGATAAGCGCGGTCGTAACGATTTTTTCTTTCATCTCCACCAGCCGAGCCAACCGCTGTGCGCTCTTACGGGAACTTTTTTTGAGGCTGCGGTATTCCGATCGCGTAATAGCGGTTACCGCCGTTTCCGTACCGGAAAAAAAGGCTGCGCAGGCAAGTAGGATAATTATTTCAACACTGATTATAACGAGCTTCATTCTTCCGCCTGCATCCGCACTTCAACTTGCACAATACGGTTTGCTTCAACCTTTGTTACGGTAAAACGATACGGCTCAACGGTGATTGCATAACCTGCCGCCGGAATTTCCCCTGCTTTCTCCATAATGTAGCCGCCGATGGTGTCGCTATACTGCGATTCAAGGTTGAGGTTCAGCTGTTCGTTTAAATCGGCGAGCCGTGTAACGCCTGCGATGGTGAAGGTCGATGGCGCTTCCGCTTCATTACGGGCAGTCACTGTATTATCGCCGCCTATACCATCGGCTCCTGCCTGTACCGGTGCGGTTGAGGATGAGCTTACCGGTACGGAATTTGATATATCTCCGAATTCATTTGCCGCCGATGGTGCGTCGGCTTCAGTTACCGCTATAGCCGCTGCCTGCTCGGATTTGCTTACCACCGGTAAAGCTGTTGATGCGTTATCGGATACAGCCTGCGCTGCCGCTGCCGTTTCGGCCGTATCATCGTGTATGTTTATATCTGCCGCAGTGGTATGAGAGTTCACGCCTGTCCGTACATCATATTCGTCAAGAATACTGCCGAATATTTCTTCGCTGACATCCTCGACGGTTATCAATCCTGCAGTGCCGCCGTACTCGTCAAGTACAATCGCCATTGTCTGCTGCTCGGTATGGAACTTTTTTTCCACTTGAGCGAGCTTCGTTGTTTCAAACACAAAAAGCGGCTTACGCAGATAGGCCCTTACCTGAAAGGCAGCGCTTCCGTCTAAGTACTCAGGGGAAAAGAGAAAGTCTTTAATATAGAAGAAACCTTGTATTTCATCGATATTCGTACTGTATACCGGAAAGCGCGAAAATCGGGATTTTTTTGATAGCTCTATAATTTCTTCCGCAGATGCTCCGATGTGAATTGCCGCAATGTCGCGCCGCGGCGTCATCACGCTGCGAACGGAAAAGTCGCCGTAACGCAGGATATTCGTCAGCACGGCGCGTTCGTCGCTGCCGATAAAGCCGCTTTCCTCCCGTGCTTGAAAAAAGTCGCGTAAATCCGCCTCGGTAACAGCCGCCGTGTTTTGCGCTTCACGGATGCCGCAAAGCCGCAGCAATACGCCGGTAACCGCAGAAAAAAGCGCAACAACCGGCGAAAGGATCGCCATCAATAATAGAATGAAGCGGGCAAAGGCAAGGCTCAACGCATCGGGATACACCAACGCAATCGACTTAGGCAAAATTTCGCCGAAGATCAGCAGCAGCACCGTACCGGCGGCGACCGCAATCCCCAGTCCGGAATCCCCGAATATCCGCAGCGCAGCAGCAGTCAGCACTACGGAAATAGCGATGTTGACAATACTATTTCCGATTAAAATCGTCGATAAAAATTTTTGTTTATTTTGTAGAATTTTTTCCGCCCGCGCCGCCGCACGGTTGTTCCGTTCACGTAAAAACCGCAGCTTGAGCTTATTCAAAGACAGGAACGCCGTTTCCGCCGACGAAAAAAACATCGACAGCAAAAACAGCGCCAACAAACTGACGAGCAGTAAGATTATATGCGGGGGTTCTCCAGTATCCATATTCGATAGAGTATATTAAAAGGAATTATTAAAAATGTCAATTTTTATATGTGCATACTTTACCCGTCCCCTTGTTCAATTAAAAAAAGTATGCCATAATGAGGGGCAAATGGCTGTTAGTGTAAGACTCCCGGATATTTTGCGCACTTATGCTCTGCGTTTTAATAGTCCATTTGTTGGGATTAGTGAATTAACCGATTATTTACGAAAGTATGCTCAAAGAAATATAGCCGAAAAGCCGGATCTTGCTTCTTTCATTGATATATCGGAAACAAGATTGTTAACGGAACTGGAAGCTCTTGAATCGGAAGGAAAAGTAGAGCTGGTTGACGATAAACGGAAGGGTAAAGTCGTCTTTGTTCCATTCTATTTCCTCGATAAGGTAACCCGCCAATATGAAACAATTCGTGAAAAACCGGAATTACCTTTTCCGCTTGCCAGCGCGATACCGCAGAATTTTTCCAAACGTTTTCTTCGTTATATTAGGATCAATACCGATTTCACCGAATTGCAACCGGAAGTAGAAAACAATACCTTTCTGTATCAGCTTATATTTCCTGATGATACCCCTCCGCTTATCTTTCCCGGAAATTTTTCTACCGATCAGATGCTTGACCTTGCGATTGCAAAATTACGATTCTTCTTTCAGAAGGATGAATTACGGGATTTTATTCAAAAGAAATTGATAACAGCAAACCCCGGAAAAGAGTATTCAATTAGAAAATTTATTCTTACGATTCAAGCCCACTCTTCTGAAGCCATGTATACATTGAAAAAATCAGGCGATGTATATTTGTATTGGAGCTATCTTTGCTCGGTTGTAAAACAGGAATTTTCAAAGAAAACTGAAAAATTGAGCGATGAAATCACCATTTTGCAGGCTATCTTTATTATTGAATACCTGAATAACTATTACCGAAATAAGACGCAGCAATCGCTTCAACGGGAAACTGCACTAAAGAATCTTGATTTGGCGCTTCAAAAACCTCCATATTATTTTAATAAGGCTGCTATTGTCAATTTTAAAGATTCCCGCGGAGTACCGTTGCTTGGGCAATATAGTCAAGAGGATCTTGAGGAATATATACGGGGAAAAACCGCCGTGGACGGTGATGCTAATTTACCGGAGCTTCTCAGCTTCAAAACTCCCGATGGAGAGCGGTACTACATCATGTTGGATAAAACGGTTCCGTTGATTATCTCGTTAGTAAACGATAACCGAAAAAAATTGCGGGATGTTTGCTTAAAGAAGTGGTATCAACAGCTGATACGGTTTGAACAATCCGAGGCAATGCACACCGATTCGGCATTTAACCAATTATTAAAGACCCTCTGTGCTGAATACGTGCCGGTCTTGTATGCCTTACTGGGAGCACCGTTTATTCCAATGCTCTCAGCCGATAAACGTATTACGGAACATCAAGCTGCGGAAATTCGGAGAATATTTTCCCGTGACCGGTTATTGTCCTATATCGACTTATTTATGATGAATAGGCAAGAACTTTTAACGGATGCAAAAATTCTGTTGCCTTTCTGGTATACGATTCCTATCATATCTTCTATTATTGCTTTCTTTATGCGTCCAAAGAAGGATCGCCGCACCGCTCGAACAGAAAATTCCAAGACCGAAACTATGCCGCAGCAACCGGGAACTACTAATAAAAAAATTTCACCACGGGAAATTGCGAGCGAATTACAGGCCGAGTTTATTCCTGCAAATAAAAGCATACAGGATTGTATTATTGAGCAGCTCGATCTATGGAATACGATTATCGATCCGGTAATTAGAAAGCAAAATACCGAGGATGTAAACTCTTTTATCAGAGATCAGGTTAAGATAGCGCATAGAACGCAGTCCTTTGCTAAACTGACATCAGACCGTATTCGTAATCTGGCGGATGCAATTGTCAGTACGCCCGGTTTGGCAAAAGTAAAAAATAAAAGTGCATTAAGACTTTATACGGAATATTATATATTATGGCTTGTGCTGCATTCTGTGTAATAAGAAATGTATAACGCTGATGCCGGGTTCAGAAGTCGAAGTTACCTAAACAGAAAAAAACTGCACGTTCTCTATTCGATAGCGTTCTTTTTTTGTATCTTAAAGGTATCTTAATAGGAGCCTCTAAAAATCTAACTGAGTTTTTAGAGATGCCCTAAATAACGTATTTCGTGTTTATGGAGGACATTGGTATGGCGATACTACACTTAAATCAGGAAAATTTTGATAAGACAATCAATGGAGCTGAAACCGCATTGGTAGATTTCTGGGCGCCGTGGTGCGGGCCTTGTAAGATGCTTGGACCCGTTTTTGAAGAAGCGGAAAAGGAAGTCAACGGAAAAGCCGTTCTTGCAAAGGTCAATGTAGACGAACAGCAAGACCTTGCAGTAAGATTCGGAGTTACCAGTATTCCGACGCTTATCCTTTTCAAAAACGGAAAAGAAGTTAAACGCTCGCTCGGATTTATTGATAAAGCCAAGATACTGGCATTGCTCTAAATTAAGCAAACAATCAACAACCCCGACGCTCGTACCGGGGTTGTAAACCTTCTGCATAAATTTAAGAAAATATTTTAGGAAATGCTGACCGGTCAATTTCGGTCATGCAAAAGTACCGGCCATTAAATCTCTGCCTTATATATTCGTTTTAACGAAAGCGTTTTTTTTGTTTCCGATGATACCTTTGCGATGATACCGCAGAATAGTGCTTCTCCGCTTTCCGGTATGTCGAAGGTTTGCGGGGTAAGCGTGAGGCTTCGGGCTACGGCAGCCTCAATAGAGCTGCCGATGATCGAATGGTATGCTCCTATCATGCCTGCATCGGTAATATAGCCGGTACCTCCTGCGAGGATACGCTCATCGGCTGTTTGCGTATGGGTATGGGAGCCGAATACACAGGAGACACGCCCGTCAAGATAATACGCGAGCGCTTCTTTTTCCTGTACCGATTCCGCATGGAAATCAACCATAACTATTCCGTCAGCCTGTTCCGCTAATAAACGGTCAACCGTTTGGAAGGGGCAGTCAATTGGACGCATATTTTCTCGCCCTTGTATATTCAGCACCGTTAGCGTCCCTTGAGGTTTACGCACGGTGATGATACCGCTGCCCGGCGCAAGCGGGTAGTTTGCAGGGCGAAGTATCCGTGGTTCCTGTCCGAAACCGGCTCGCAAATCAAACCGCTCCATAGTGTGATTTCCGCCGGTAATAACATCGACCCCGGCAGCAAATAAACGCTCGGCTTGTTCCAATTCTATGCCGGAGCCTTTCGCCGCATTTTCTCCGTTTACAATTATAAAGTCCGGTTTTTCAGCTTTGAGCAGCTCCGGTATCACCTGTAGGGCAATATCGACGCCAAATGTTCCGCAAATATCGCCGCCGAAAAAAAGAGTCAGTTCACCACCCATTATGCCATCTACCGCTTAAAGATTTCGTACACTTTTTTGAGGGCAGCGGCGAGGGCGTCGATGTCTTCCTGCGTGTTGTAGATGCCGAGGCTTGCGCGGCAGCAGGAGTTGATACCCATGTACTCCATTAAAGGTTGAGTGCAGTGGTGCCCGCTCCTGACCATGACGCCTTGCTCATCCAGAATATATGCGGTGTCGTGCGAATGGACGTCTTTGACGTTAAAGGCGACCGTCGGCACCCGCCGCTGCGCATCAGTATAGTATGCTTCTACAAAGTCGAGGTTTTTTAAGGCGGCAATGAGCTTTTGGTGTAGGCTTTCTACATAGCGGTGTGTTTCTTCAAGCCCGAGTTTTTTCAAAAAGTCGATACTCAACTGTAAAGAATGAATTGCTGCGGTATCCAGCGTGCCGCCTTCGTACTTCGCGCCGCCCGCTTTAAATTCGCTTGTTTGTTCGCCGACAAATTCAATCATGCTGCCGCCGTAGAGGAAGGGTGGCATTTTTTCGATAAGCGCGCGCTTTGCATACAGCACCCCGGCGCCGAACTCCGCGTAGAGCTTGTGTCCCGAGAACGCAAGGAAGTCGCAATCCCACGCGGCAACGTCGTGCGGAAAGTGTGCAATGGACTGCGCCGCATCGATAACAGCGACGGCGCCGTGCTTATGCGCTTCCGTGATGATCTCCTGTACCGGAAATACAACGCCGGTGGTATTGACGGCGGCGGTTACCGCTACGATCTTGCTGCGGCTACCGAGTAGGGCTTTAAAACCCGCCATGTCGAAGTTGCCGTGCTCGTCAAGGTAGACATACCGAAGCGCGGCGCCGGTTTTCCGTGCAACAAACTGCCACGGGATAAGGTTTGCGTGATGGTTGGCAATCGAAATGATTATTTCATCGCCGGCATGGAGCTGCTCCAATCCATAGCAGTACGCAATAATATTGAGCGATTCGGTTGCATTCTTGGTAAAAATGACCTCGCCGGAATCGTCGGTGCCGATAAAACTACTTACCGCAGTGCGGGCGGCTTCAATCAATGCGGAAGATTCCATCGCAAGGGTATGTGAACCGCGCCCTGCGTTCCCGTTGCTGCGGGTATAGTATGCCTGTACTCCGTCGAGCACTGTCTGCGGACGCTGCGCGGTTGCGGCAGCATCCAAATAGTGAATATTCCTGTTTTGTAGTAATGGAAAATATTTACTGTACATAATCTCTCTCCAAAACAAACACATCATTGTTTTAAACCGCAACGCAGCTTGTCTGCGTTGTCAGCTTTGAAAACGGTGTTAGGTGCCATTATTTATGATGCCCGATAAACTTATCTCCATTAAAATGAATCATATGTGTCGGGTTATCTGCAATCCATGCTTCTGTTTCCCATGCAATTTCTTGTGCGTAGTGTATAAATGTTTTCTTATCCGGAAATGCTGAGATATACACTTTATCCGCAATCACATTTGCAAATAGATTTTCAAGTTCAATGTATCGCTTGCTGTCAACTGGTCCGTGCGATGTTACAGATTCAACAAGTATCAACCATCTTTTATCTTCAATATATAAGATTACATCCGGCATTTTTCCATGCTGCTGCACATTAAATAAAAGATTGCCTGCAAGTTCTTGGTCGTAATATCCCCACTTTTCTCCGGTATCACCGACATAAATAAGCGTACTATTCGGTAAAAATCGCGGAGCCATCTGCTCAATTATATCTCGTATTAATTCGCTATGTTTACCGGGAGAAATTTGAATACTATGATTTTCTTTGATTTTTACGGAAACCATATTCATTTTCCGTTCATGTGCATATTGAGCAGAAAGAGTTGATTTCTTTTTTATAAAATCTGCAAGTAATGAATCATACAGATGTGTTTTATATGCTTTAATAACTTTGAGAGCTTCGGGGGAAATCTGATAAACAGCATTTGGACTGTTCACCGGGCGAGCAGGTTTGTCTGGGTTATACAGCACAATTCCAGCCTGTACCATCTGGTGCGTACTAAATCTTCGGAAGGTTTCACGAGTGTTTGGTGCATATTCCTTGTTGTAGTAGTCTTTCGCAAAAGTCATCATCGGTGTAATTCCAACAAGCGGACTTTCTGCATTTTCCCATTCTTTTTCAGGAGTAACGTTTAAAAGCGAAAGCAAACAATAAGCTGTCCGCTCATTTTGTTGGGCTGATGGCATACCAAATTTTTTAAGAATATCTATAGCTTCGTCAAGTTTCAGTTTTATTTGTTCTTCGATTTTCATTTTGTTACAACCTGCAAAAGTTTATCAAAAAGTTTTTGATTCCATTCCTTATGAGTTCTTAAACCTTTTCCCAGTTTTTCTAGATCAGCGCTATTTGGATAGGGAAGATTGCGTAAATCTGTTGCATTAACTTGTGTATGACCGCTAAACAGGCGGAATTTCTCATCAATGTAGGTTGAATTAAGCCAGCAAACTAAACCATAAGCGACATTTTCTGGAAGAGATGTTTTATTTATATGGAAAACATTCAAGTGATTTTCAAAAGCGATACCGTTTTTTATAAAATCATCTGGAGTTATAATCGAAGCAACAACTCGTTTTTTTTCTTCCTTTGTAGAAAAACGTTTCACAAGAACATAAAAACCTTTGGAGAAAAGTTGTTTTTTCACATTTTCTGATTCAAAAATTGCATTCGGCTTTTTTGATTTCTGAGGCCATGCAAGACGATGATTTTTTAAATGAACAGAATACACAAGCGGGCTAGAATTTTCCGTGTAATCTTTAAGCAAAAGATTTTTCATTCTAAAGTCAACAATAGGCCCTGTTGAAACTTTTATACCGAGGTTGTTAATACTTGAGTAATCCGTCAGATTTCTATTTTCAACCTTCTGTTTTATAGGAATATGAAAATATTTTTCATCGTCATTTTTATGTAAAATATGAGAGAAAGGAACTTCTAATGCAGATAAACCTATAAAAGTATCATCGTTGCAATAGGAAATTTTTACATTTCCTTGTTCAGCATTCTTTTGTAACATAATTATTATATTTTCTTGCAAAACAGATTCATCTTTAAATGCCTTATCACGGGATTCAAAAAGATGAATGTATTTAATAGCACAATTTTTTAAAATAAATTCTCTGAATGTTTTGTAATAAACTCCGTTACAAAAACTTCTCGGAACGATCGCAACGATATAGCCGCTATCTTCTGTAAGTGAAATTGCAGCACCCATAAACGCTGAATATAAATTTACTGTTTCAAGACCAAATGCACGAGCAGACTGTCGTTCTTTTGAATTTGTCTGAATTTTTTTATATGGAGGATTCATTATCACATGCGTATATGTCTCATTGATTTTCCATGTATATTCAAATGAGGTTTTTTCTAAAAAATCTTCCGAAAAGATTCTGTAATCCGATTTTTTTAAAGCTGAACTCGATAAGGCTATATTTTCATTTAAAGCAGGATAAATATTTTTATCAATATCATAAGCCGAAATGTGAATGCCGGGGGTATTCCAATTTTCTTTTGCAATTCGTTCCATAAAAGAACATGAAAGTATTCCTATACCTGCCCCGGGGTCAAGCAATTTGATTTTTTTATCAGTAACAGGGAATAAAGATGACATAAAATGGGCTATTTTATACGGAGTAAAATACTGTCCAAATTCTTCCTTATGATTTAAGGATGTTTTAATGGCGTGAACCTTTCGCTCTTTTTCAAGTATGTCTGCAACTGCTACCATAGTAAGTACTATACTATATTTTTGATTTTCAGACCATTCCCTATGGAAGAAGCTGCCGTAAGGCAGTCCACACATCAGATATTAGACCTATTCTGAAACTTTCGTTTTCGAATAGGTCGACGAGTTCTCGCATCGCACCGGAGTTTCGCCGTGTTGCGTCTCAAATGGTCGTCCAACCTCACTTATTCTGCGACTTTTACCTATTTCCGATGCGGTTGCCCTATATTCGCTGTCCTCGTTTTTTCCGGAACGGTACCGGATGCCGTCGTTTTATCCGTTTGCGCCTGAATCTGCGTTGATAGGCGTGCATCAAATTCTGCGTTGAGCCGGTTCCGTATTGCCTCATCAGGAATACTGTTAAAGACGGGGCGGAAGGCAGCGTCGATAATCAGCTTTTTGGCGCTCAGCTCGTCGAAGCCGCGGGTCATTAAATAGTAGAGTTTTTCTTTATCGATGGCGGCAAAACTCGCGGCATGCTCCCCGATAACATCATCCTCATCGCAGAAGATGGTTGGGATGCTCGTGCCGACCGCATTTTTATCGAGCATGATGCTGTTATCAGCAAAACGGGCGACGGAGGCGGAGCAGCCCTTATTCAAGAAAATATTGCCGCGGAAAACCTTATGCGCCTCGTTTTTCAGCGCGCCGCGGGCTTTTATCTCCGACAGCGTGCTCTTGCCGTTGATAATCAGATTATGTTCAAGATCCATCCGGCGCGTTTTATCGACAAAATACAGCGGGAATATGTACACTTCCGCCCAATCTTCCTGCATATAGGAAGAATAGGATACACCGCTTTTTTGTGAGCCGAGCTGTATGTCGTGAACGGTTACCGCTGCCCTTTCGTCGACATCCATCCGCACCGTTTCAAAATTGAGCGCAGTGTCTGCAAAGTTTTGGATTTTGATAATTTCGACTGCGGCCTGTTTCCCGACGCGAATACTGATGAGTCCGTTCCGGTATGATTGCAGCGCCGGAGTCTTTTCATCGGTGTCAAAGTACAGGATGAGCCGCGCCGCAGCGTTATCCGCTATGTCGATATAGCTCCGGTCAAACAGCACGTGATGGACGGCATCCATCGTAAACCGCACAAAGAAATCCTGCATTGCTTCGGGTCTGTTCTGAGCGTGATTAGTGCCGGAACTCGCGCCCGCGGTCTTGCAGCAATCAGCATTGCCCGAAGCTGCGGCCTTATCGTGTTCAGCTTTATCAGCTTCAATCTTGAGGTAAAAGCCGCTGTTCCGCTTTGTCTGCGCTTCGTCGGTAAACCGCTTTCCCAATCCGCAGTTTTTTTCACGCGGAGACTTTTCGGTATTGAATATTTTTGCAACCTGCTCCGCACTGCATGTTTTGAGGAAGTCTTCAATCGGCAGATACTGCGCGGTCTTAGATCCTGTATGAAAAAAGATACCGGAAAAAGGAGCCGTCGGTACATCCTGTATATGATAATCGAGCCGTTTAAAATAGTTGTCGTTTCTCATCAGCCTATCGTCCCCTCAAGCTCAATGGAAATAAGGTTATTCAGCTCGACGGCATATTCGAG
Source organism: Treponema sp. OMZ 305 (assembly GCF_024181325.1). Classification (NCBI taxonomy): domain Bacteria; kingdom Pseudomonadati; phylum Spirochaetota; class Spirochaetia; order Treponematales; family Treponemataceae; genus Treponema; species Treponema sp. OMZ 305. Next base: position 40,324 of record NZ_CP051300.1, read on the forward strand.
CGGAAGCTCTTTGGAGATCGGTTCGACAAAGCCTTTGATAATCAAGGATTTAGCCGTCGCTTCGTCGAGACCGCGCTGCATGAGGTATAGAATCATCGAATCGCTGATGCGTCCGATTTTCGCTTCGTGTCCGATGTCGGCATCGTCGGTATGATTTTCGATAATCGGGATGGTGTCGGTGCGGGACTCGTTATCCAGCATGAGGGATTCGCATTCGGCGAGCGCCTTCGCGCCGGTTGCATCCTTGCCGATAACCAGCAAGCCGCGGTAGTTGGATTCGCCGCCGTTTTTCGCAATCGAGCGCGAGTGCATTTCGGACACGGTATTCTTGCCGATATGCACCGTCTTGGTTCCCGTGTCGAGGCACTGACCGGCGGAAGCAAAGGTAACGCCGGTAAAGTCGGAGCGCGAACGGTCTCCTTTCAAAATGCTCATAGGATAGAGCATAGTAACACGCGAGCCGAACGAGCCGGACACCCATTCGATAGCTCCGTCTTCTTCTACGATGGCACGTTTAGTGTTGAGGTTGTAGAGGTTCCGCGACCAGTTTTCGATCGTGGAATAGCGCATGGTCGCCTTTTTACCGACATACAGCTCGACGGCGCCTGCGTGGAGCGCATTTTTATAGTATTTGGGTGCACTGCATCCTTCGATAAAGTGCAGATAGGCGCCTTCATCGACGATAATCAGCGTATGCTCAAACTGCCCGGATTGGTTTGCATTCAATCTAAAGTATGATTGCAGCGGCAGCTCCACCTTTACGCCTTTGGGTACGTAGACAAATGAACCTCCCGACCACACTGCACCGTGCAGCGCCGCAAACTTGTGATCGTTCGGCTTTATCAGCTTCATAAAATGCTCGCGGACAAGATCGCCGTATTGCAGCACCGCCGATTCCATATCGAGGTATACAACCCCTTGGTCGGCGAGGTTTTTCTGCAGGCTGTGGTACACCACTTCCGAATCATATTGGGCGCCGACGCCTGCAAGCGAGGTTTGCTCCGCCTTGGGAATACCGAGCCGGTCAAAGGTCTGTTTTATCTCCTCCGGTACCTGATCCCAGTCAGTCGCCATCGGCTTTTCGTCCGAAACAATATAATGGATAATTTCTTGGATATTGAGGTCGGAAATATCAGCGCCCCAGTCCGGCATCGGCCGTTCAAAAAAATACTGCAAAGATTGCAGTCTGAGGTCGAGCATCCACTTGGGTTCGAGCTTGCGGGCGGAAATTTTTCGCACCACATCTTCGTTTAGCCCCATGCCGGTGGAATACTGATAATCAATTTTATCTTTTATATCGTAAATACCCCGCTCAATATCGGAAACGAAGGTGCGCTTCCGCGTTTGGAACAGAGGCGAGCGGGAATCTCTAAAATCATTACTCATAGCCGCCCCTACATCCCTGCGTAGCCATATTTTTGAATATGCTCTACCAATTCGATACCGCCGCTTTTTGCCAGTGAACCGTTAATTAAGACATGTACATGATCGGGTTTAAGATAGTCGAGTACCTTGCTGTGGTGAGTGATGATTAAAATACCCATGTCCGAGGTTTTGAGCTTTGCAACGCCCTCGAATACAATTCTGGTGGCATCGATATCCAACCCTGAATCCGTTTCGTCCAGAATAGCAAGCTTGGGCTGCAAGACTGCAAGCTGGAGAATTTCGTTCTTCTTTTTTTCGCCGCCGGAGAAGCCGACATTCAAACTGCGGTCTGCATACTCGGGATTGATACTGAGCGATTCCATCAGCTTTAGCAGCTCCTTGTGGAAAGTGATCGCCGATATTTTTTTACCGGTAACCGCTTCCTTTGCAGCGCGGAGAAATTCTTCTACTTTTAAGCCGGGGATTTCTTCAGGGTTTTGGAAAGAAAGAAAAATACCTTTTCGCGCCCGCTCAAAAACCGGCAAATCATTGAGCAATTCTCCGTCAAAAAAGATTGAGCCTTGGTCAACTTGAAAGATGGGATTACCGACAATCGCTGCGGCAAGCGTAGACTTTCCGGCTCCGTTCGGCCCCATCACTACGTGGATTTCGCCGGGATTGACGGTAAGATTAATATTATGCAAAATCGGCTTTTCATTTACCGACAGATGTAAATTTTCTATATGTAATAGCGGTTTCATTTGCAACTCCTATACAAGTTTGCGGTGCGCAAACTTGGAGAAATAAAAGACGTACCATTGTACGGCTTTTATTTTACATTTTTCTGTGTGAAATGTATTAATAAAATATTATAACGAGATGCAAAATACGTTACAAGAGCGCGTTGAATCACGTTAAACAAGTTTTGAAACAAAACCTGTCCTTTACCGATGTACATGGACGTACATTGGTAGAGAGGTACAAGAATGTATATTTTTGACGAGGTGGTTGCAATCGGCTTTAATACCCTTTATTACGACGTAGAGCGTTCGTCAAAACTATACATCCGTGTATAGTTTTGACTGCAAGTTGTGGCTCTGCCACAACATTGCTCCTGTTCGGAACCACCGCCGTCCGTGGCGGTAGAGGACGGCGGGTATTAAACCGCACGAATAAAAGAATGTGAGAACAAATATTGATACATGAGTGAACTCAAAGCATTTGTAAAATCGCTTACAATACCTTTTTGTGATAGAACAATCATCTTGACAAATATAGGGTATAACCTATATAGTCAGAATTAGATATGGAAAGTAATTGGACGGTTGAATTCTATGAAACAAAAGCAGGTGAAAAACCAAGTTTAGATTTTATAAATACGCTTGAAGTCAAGCTTAAAGCTAAAGTATTCCGTGATTTAGAATTACTGGAAAATAAAGGAAATGAATTACGATTACCATATTCACAACATCTTGATGACGGTATATTTGAGTTAAGAACAATTCAAGGTAACAATATAGTAAGGTATTTGTATTTCTTTTTCATTGAAAAGAAGATAGTCATAACGCATGGTTTTCGAAAGAAAACTCAAAAAACACCACCTTCAGAAATACAACGGGCAAAAGATTATCGAACCGACTATTTGAATAGGAAGCTAGAAGCAGGAGGAAAGAAATGACATTAACAGAGGCATTAAAAGAACAAATGAACGATGAAACTTTCAGAAAGGAATATGAATCTCTTGAGCCGGAATATGAACTTATCAGTTCGTTAATTGATGCCAGGAAATTGTGTAATGTTACTCAAAAACAACTTTCCGATGCAACTGGAATTGCTCAAGCAGATATAAGCAAAATAGAAAATGGTTTCGGAAATCCGACAATAAAGATTTTGAAAAGGCTTGCAGACGGATTAGGAATGAATTTGAAGATAGAATTTGTTGCTAAAGCTAAAGTATCGATATAAATAAAGCGCCCATTCCCCAGCCTCAAGGCTGGCATTGCCTTTGCGACAATGTAAGTTAAGCACTCGTTCAACGGGACGTCTTATAGCGAGGGAAAAAACAAACAAACGTAAGGAATTTTCGCAGGAAACTGTTTTGGGGTGACGATTTAGAAAAAATGAGGCTTGATAAATGATTGTTACAGATACATCGGTTTGGATTGATTATGTAAAGGGGATTGATGCACCTCATACCAATAATACACAATAATAGGAATTTTAATCCAATGGAATGAGTTTTAGGATGATTGTTAAAAATAAATGCCCGCTTGTCTAAACCCCGCAAATATGCTACATTCGTTTCGTTGTTTAAAAACGGACGATTAACTCAGTGGTAGAGTGCTACCTTCACACGGTAGAAGTCACTGGTTCAAACCCAGTATCGTCCAATCTTTTATCTTTTTCATTCATCACAATTCTACAATTCGGTATTATCCTACAAGCCGATGTTGATTTAATTAAACTTTTAAGATTTGAGCGGCTCCTTGGCGAAGCATCATATCCGCAAGCACAATCGCAACCATTGCATCGATAACGGGCATGACCCGCCGGTAGAGACAGACATCATGCCGTCCCGTAATCGCATAGGCTATACGTTCGCCGCTTGCGGTCTCCATTATCTGTTCTTGAGCGATTGAAGGCACCGGCTTTATGACCGCCTGAAACACAATATCTTTTCCATCGGAAATGCCTCCGGCAATTCCTCCGTGATAATTTTTATCGACGGCATTTGCCTCCGAACCGGCCATACGCGCCAGCTGAAAGCCTGCTCCGAATGCAATACCCTTCACGCTGCCGATGGAAAGCACCGCCTTTGCGAGTTCCGCTTCGAGCTTATCAAAGACCGGCTCACCGAGACCGGCGGGAACATTCCGCACCGTGCACTGCACAATAGCTCCGGCGGAATCGCCTGCCTGCTTAATCGCAGCAAGTTTACTGCTGATCTCCAGTGGGAGTTCGTCGGCTGCAGAAATCGGTTCGCAAGGGATGCCTGCAATTTCTATTGCTGAGGTTTCAATGGTGAGCGGGAGACTTGCAGACGCCGTATACTGTGCATGATACGATGTCTGACAATACGCCAGAACTTTCTTTGCGATAACACCGGCAGCAATGCGTGCAGCGGCTTCACGCCCCGATGCGCGTCCGCCGCCGCGCCAGTCGCGGCGGCGGTATTTTGCCTCGTAGGCAAAATCCGCATGACCGGGACGGTATATGTTTTTTAGCGCTTCGTAGTCATGCGGACGCGCATCGGCATTGCGCAGAAGCACCGCAATCGGAGTCCCAAGAGTTTTGCCTTCAAATACGCCGGAAAGGATTTCGGGTATATTCGCTTCCCGCCGCGCGGTTTCAAAACTACCTGACGGTCTTACCGTATTAAACGCAGCGGTAAAATCTTCCGAACCGAGCGGAATACCGGCGGGGCACCCGTCGACGACAACGCCGATTGCGGCTCCGTGGCTTTCACCGAATGTGGTAACTCTAAAAATCGTTCCAAATGTATTTCCCGCCATGACGGTATTTTACTTTAAATACTCATAGGACTCAAGCTCGTCGGCGGAATGATAGGGTCAAGATAAACCCCTGACGAACCTCTTGCATAAGATATCGGTTTCTGATATAGTAATTCCATTATCGGCGCCGTGCCCAAGTGGTAAGGGAGAGGTCTGCAAAACCTTCATTCATCAGTTCGATTCTGATCGGCGCCTTTTATTCACCCATTCGTTCAATTCGATAATCCAAACGCACAATTAAAATTCCGTACAATAATATCGCTGAATGCTTCTACCGCAGCTTCATCTATGTCGATTTCTTCAAGCGCCGTAGTGCACGATTCATACTGTTTGATAATACCTATCCGCTTTAGTGACTGTACACGGGGGTGCTTTGCCGTATCGTCTCCTGTGTATCGTAGATGTGCACATTGCGCCGTAACTGCGATAATATCTCGAGGATGAGAATACGGCTCCGATTTAAGCCTCATATATGGGGCGTCGGTTTCCGTTAAGAGGCGGCTGCTATCGAATGAAGCGGCCATTGCGCATACGGATTTCTGCCCGCGGAGCACCGCCTTGCCGAGTGAAAAATAGGCGTTGACACCTTTTTTGAGGAACGCCGCAGCCTCTTGCGGACTACCGCCCCAACCGTGAAAGATAACTGCCGGCAGCTTTTTTAACCGAGCTACCGAATCAAAGATGAGGGGCAGGGCTTTCCGGCAATGAATCACAGTCGGCAGCTGAAACTCCTGCGCCCATCGTAATTGCATATCCCATACTGTTTGCTGCATCGGCAAAAGCTGTTTATAATCATCATTAAAAAGATCGAATCCGCATTCTCCGATCGCTTGAATCTGCCGTGTTTCCAATAGGCGGTATAAAAACTCCGCCTCATCGGTTACGGGATTTTGCGGATGAATGCCGAAGGAAAAGAGTACCCGCCGACTCTCAGACAGTTGTAAAAGGCTGCGGTGCCGTTCGTATTCGGTATGATCGTGCGCCGAGCAGCAAAGCGATATCGACTGTGCAAATAGCTCACTTACAGTTCCGGTATCGTCCGAAGATATGCACGAATCAATATAATCTGCAGGATGGAGATGGGCGTCACTATACATACATAAACTTTTAAATGATATTAGAAAGAAATGTAAGCCCTCTTTTGCTTTTGGAAATATCGTACAGGCAACCGGACAGACGCAGGAAGAAGTCAAAAAATAGATATTAGAGAAAAGAGGTAATATCGTCATTCCCGATAAAATTGTGATATTATCATGATAATAGGGAGATTGATATGAAATATGATTTTACGACAAAAGTAAACAGAGCCGGTTCAGGTTCACGTAAATGGGATGCGATGTATCAGGTCAACTCGCACGTCGATTCGTCCGTTGTGCCGCTTTCGGTTGCCGATATGGAATTTAAGATGCCGCCGGAATTAACGGAAGGGCTCAAGCACTATCTTGATAACGCCGTGCTGGGCTATACGGGACCGACTGCTGCATATAAAGAGGCTGTGCAAAATTGGATGAAGGTTCGGCATAATTGGACGATTAATCCTGATTGGATTGTCCCGACTGCAGGTGTCGTACCTGCGATTTTTAATGCAGTCAGAGCTTTTACCGAACCGGGAGACGGCGTTATTCTGCTGTCGCCGGTGTATTATCCTTTTTTTAGGGCAATACGCTTGCATGGACGGAATGTTGCAGCGTGTTCGTTGCAGGAAAACGGCGGCCGTTATACGATTGATTTTGATGCATTGGAACGGCTCGCTGCGAATCCGCGGAATAAAGCACTGCTCTTTTGTTCTCCTCATAATCCTGTCGGCAGAGTGTGGACAAAAGAAGAGCTACATAAAATAGAAGAAATCCTGTTAAAAAATGATCTTTTGCTGTTTTCGGACGAAATTCATTTTGATATTGTGATGCCGGGGTATACGCACACCGTTTTCCAATCGTTAGGGGATGACCTTGCCGAGCGGACAATCACCTTTACCGCACCTTCCAAGACATTCAACATCGCCGGTTTGGGAATCAGCAATATCATCATTAAAAATGAGAATATGCGGAAAACTTTTGTAAACGCTCAAGAGCTTGGGGCGGGAGCATTGTTCACGGCATTGAGCTATAAGGCCTGCGAAATTTGCTATACGCAGTGCGCGGCGTGGCTTGATGAATTTTTGTCCGTAATCGATGCCAATCAGCGTATTGTGCAGCAGTTTTTCCAAACGCACCATCCCGAAATTAAAGCGCCGCTCATCGAAGGCACGTATTTGCAATGGCTCGATTTTAGGGCGCTGGGAATGGAACACAAGGCTTTGGAAACGTTTATGACGCAGACGGCGCAAGTATTCCTAGATGAAGGATATATCTTCGGCGAAGAAGGCAGAGGTTTTGAACGGATTAACCTTGCAGCTCCCGCATCGATTATTACCGAGACCCTCGAACGGCTGAGTCGCGCATTGCGGAACTTGAAGACGAAATAAGTACCATAATGATCGAGAGGTTCTCTGTCGAAGTTATACCTTCGTTGGGAATCTCCTGTCTTATTTTCGACAAATCTGAGTTCTTGTAGCAGTTGATGTCATCGGTCTATTCTAAAAACGGGTCCGATTGAAATAACGGTCGCGTTAACAATATTGATGTCTCGTCGTGTCGGGTTGGGCAAACAACCGAGGCTATTGCCGACCCCGAAAAATATTCCGCATTTTTTATTAAAGTAATATGCGCCGCTTAAACGCATATTAAGAGCAGGCGCTAACGGCCACAGTCCTGCGGGGCCTATGCCAACCATAAGCTCAAAATTACTTCCGATACCGTGTGTGTATCCGAAAAGAAATTCAAAATAACCGATTATACCGAATCCCATCGATCGCGCTTCGCCGTGCATCGATTCTGGCGGTTTATAAGGATCTGTACGATGCTCTATTATAAAAATAGGCATAATATTATTGTTGATCATAAAAGTAAAGCCGTTTTTCTTTTGTACGAATATGATATCCAATCCGATTGCAGGGCCGGCCATTGTTTCATACAAATACATTTTATCGGCATAGTGGGACGTATGTGCGAGAATTGCGCCTGTCATTCCGTTATGCGGTGCGAAAACAAAGTGGTCAAATCCTGCTGCAAAAAGATAAAGCGGTGCAAGCAGCAATACGGCAGTAATGCAATTCCTTTTCATATAATCTCCTTCGCGTCCTTAAAAAAGCTGACAATAATGCAAATCATAATGATGCCGAGCGGGAAGGCGGCGATAACCGATAAGCTTTGCAGCTGACTGAGGTTACTGCCGGTGAGGATGAGCGCCGCCGGCAGTAAGATAAAGACAACCGACCAAAATGCCCGTAGGCTTTTTTTAGGTTCGCTGCCTTCCAGCTGCCGCTGCGAATAAGATGCGATAACCATCGTAATTGCGTCAAAAGTACTCGCATAAAGAGCGATCATTGTAATGATGAGCAGCACCAAAACGACTTTCGCAAGCGGCAACGTTTCCAAAATGCTGAGGATAATCTTTGCGGGCGCGATACCGGCTGCAAGCCGTTCGGCTGCCGGTAATAGTCCGTGCGTTTCCAAATAGAGCCCGTAGTTTCCCAGCACGATAAACGAACAATAGGTACCTGCAATGCCGCATATCAGGCCACCCAGTACGGTATTCCGTACCGTGCGTCCCTCAGAGATCGTGCCGATAAAGAACGGCGTGGCGACAAACCATGCGATCCAATATGCCCAATAAAAAATCGTCCACTGCTGCGGAAAGCCTGCGCCGTCCGTTCCCGAAACCCGTAAGGGATCCATCCAAGTAGAAAGCGAAATAAAGTTTTGCAGCATCTTCCCGATGCCGGTTATGCTTGTTTCGATAATATAGAGCTTAGGGCTGAACAAAAACACAAAGACAATGAGGCTTGAAAAACACACAACGGCAATTTTCGCCAGATGAGAAATACCTTTTATCCCCAGCAAAACAGCCGAGGTATATACCGCCGCAATAATGCAGAGCACAATCAAAGTAAGCTCCCGCGATTCGGGGATGCCGGAGATGGTGGAGATTGCTAACGACAACAGCGGCGTTGCAAGCGAAAATGTCGTTGCGGTGCCCGCTAAAAGTCCGACGACTGAAAACACGTCGATGACAGTGCCGAGCACCCCATCGATTTTACTACCGAAAAGAGGACGGCATGCTTCGGAAAGTTTTTGCTTTTTCCGCTGCCGTACATGGAGCATATAGCCGAACGCAACAGCGCATACGATATGGAAGCTCCACGGGGTAATGCCCCAGTGAAACAGCGGGTATGTTGCAGCCCAATCTTGTTTTTCGGCTGTCGTAAGCGCCGTTTGCCCGAATGGGGAAGCAGTGTAGTAATATCCCCACTCGATAAGCGACCAATACAAAATATCAGCTGCCATTGTAGAAGTGAAAATCATGGCACCCCATGCAAAATTGTTATAGCGCGGCTTATCAAGCTTGCCTAACCGTATCGCTCCGTATTTTGAAAACGCAAGATAAAACGCAGTACACACTAATCCGAATCCGAGAAGTATATAGAAAAATCCAAGCTTATTGACAAAAATATTCCAGAACGTATCGATAGCCTTCATCGATTGCCGCGGAAAGATGAGCAGCAATGCTGCAATACCGCTTACAATGGCGAGCGGCAAAAGCGTAATAACCCAATCGATTTCTGCGGAACCGTACCGACCTTTATTGCGCTTTCGATTGTTCATTATTTGTTTCTTCATTTTCTTCATTCTGCTGAGCCGGTAAAGCCGGCAGCTCCGTCATCTGCATAATTTGTTTGTAGTAATCTTTTGCATATCGGTACATCTTTAATCCGTACTCACCGAAATTTTCTCCCAACGCTTGTTTATAGCACGTCCACAACGCCCATAAGAATCCTGCAAGCGCAACATAGATATAGACACGCAGCTTTTCTTCTCCTTCCGGATCGCGGCGGAAATAGCGGTGCATAAGATCGGCTATTTGAGCTTCGGAAAAGTAAGAGTAAATGGAAAACATTGCAAGGTCGGCCAGCGGATCGCACATCGCGGCGTATTCCCAGTCGAGCAGTTTAACATCACCATCGCTGATAATAAAATTATCACAGATTAAATCGATATGGGTCAGCGCTTCCGGTTTTTTCAGTGTGTCGAGTAAATCGAGCAAGCTGTTCATCTTTTCTCGGATTTCGGCATAATCGTAAAAAAGAATACCGTGCTTTGCTTCCGCTTGCTTTTCATAAAAATTAATCCGTTCCCTAAAATTAAAACGATGCCGCACCGTAATACCGGATGTATGTAGCTTACGGGTTATCCACATACACGCTTCCAAATCTTCAGGGTTGTGAGGATCTGCAATGTGCATATTTTCTTCAAACTGACTGATTTTTACACCGGTAAGTTGATCAAAATAGATAATCTTATCGGAGATGTCGAGCGGTTCAATCGCTTTATATACCGCATATTCCTGTTTCCGGTTGATAAGAACTTCCGTACCGGCACCCGGAATACGGAAAATATATTTGTTGTTGTTCAGCTCAAATATGAAGGATTTGTTGGTCATCCCCAGCCGCAACGGACGCAAATTTTTAATCTGCATTTCGGGCTTTCCGAATACGCGGGAAATCAACTCCATCCATTTATTCTGTGTGGAAACCATGTATGATGTATCGAATTGACGCAGCTCTTCCAGGGATTCAAATTCATACACTTGGTTGGCAGGTTGTTTATTGGCGAACATCGTCAACGTATTTAAATGACGGCTCAATACGTCTTCCCAGTACCAGTCGTCGGTATCCTCGCGATGATACGCTTCTTCAATCATCGGGCGGATAGCATCGGAAAAAGCACGGGAAAAATAGACCGGCCCGTACATCACCCATGCGTTCCTACCTCCCACCTTTACCTTCATTATCTTGTCGTGCAAACCGAGCTGCAGCACCCATTCGTTGGTCTTCTCGTTCATTTTGACCGACGAATACCATGAATCGTATTCATGCGCGTGATACATATTTTTTCGCAGCCAGTTGTCGCTGGAAAGAATATACGTGTTTTTGAGTTTATCGCGGACATGATACAGTGTTGAAAGATTATTTTTGCTTTCAAAATCGGGATTATATACAAGTTTTACATTGTATTTATCGATAAGGTACTCGAATGTGTCTTTCAGATAGCCGACGACTACGGTAATATCGGTAATGCCCGCTTCCTGCAACTGTTTTATCTGGCGTTCAATCATCCGTTCACCGAACACTTCCAGCAGTCCCTTAGGTGTTGCATACGTGAGCGGAATAAACCGCGAGCCGAAACCCGCCGCCATGATAATGGCATTATCAACCTTACACGAATCGTATTCGGTATGTGCTTTAATCGTTAAAACTCTTTTGCCGATGGCGGGCAATCCGTTCGTTTTAAGAAGGCCGTCCTGTTCCATAGCAAAGAGAATTTGATTGACATACGCGAGTGATATTTTTAATGTGCCTGCAATATCCCGCTGCGTAATCGCCGGATTTTTTTTCATTAACTCGATAATTTGAAAATATCGTCTTTTCATATAAAATGTAGTATATTTTAGTTTTTGTTCACTGTCAATGATAAAAATGTTGGAAAGTGAACAGAAAATAAGTGAACAAGAAGGGTAGATTATTTACGTCACGCTTTACAAGAAATGCGGGGATGTCTCAAAAGTCGGTTACTTTTTCGGCATCCCCATGATAAATTATCGAACGGTCTCATTACAATCAGACTCTCTATAATTTATCTACTTAAAAGTGTATAGTAATTAAAGGTACCCTTTCATATCTAATCTAGGTTAGGCGGTACCGAAATTATTTTAGGAGAGACTTTTATGGATCAAAAAAAACGGAAAGTAACGATTGTCGGTGCAGGCTCTGTCGGGGCTACATTTGCGTATGCGTTGGCTCAAAGCGGTTTTGCCGATGAGATTGCAATAACCGATATGAATAAAAACTTTGCAGAAGGGCAGGCGATGGATCTTGTCCACGGCTTGCCGTTTTTACCGCAGGTTGATATCCATACCGGCAGTCAAACCGATTATGCCGACAGCGATATTATCGTCATAACTGCCGGTGCAAAACAGCAGTCGGGAGAAACAAGAATAGACCTTCTTAAGCGCAATGCTGCCATCATCAAAACTATCGCGACTGAAATCGCCGCAAGCGGCTGCAAAGGTGTGATGCTGCTCGTCAGCAACCCCGTCGATATTCTTACAAAGGTGGCGCTCGAAGCAAGCGGCTGGGATCGCGGAAGGGTTATCGGTTCCGGCACCGTCTTGGATACCGCGCGATTCCGCTACGTACTCAGCAAAGAATGCGGCGTCGATGCCCGTAATATACACGGGTACATTCTCGGCGAGCATGGTGACAGCGAATTTGCCGCATGGTCGATGACCACCATAGCCGGACGGCGCATCGATGAATATTGCGGAAACGGCACGTGCAATTCAGGCATTCACTTTGATAAGCAAAAAATCTTGGACGAAGTACGCCATTCCGCCTATCATATCATCGACTACAAAGGCTCAACCTATTTTGCCGTCGGCTTAGCCCTTACCAGAATAGCCGGCGCCATTTTGCGGAATGAACGCAGTATCCTCTCCGTTTCGATGGCTCTAAACGGAGAATTCGGTTTGCACGACGCCTGCTTGAGCGTTCCCTGTATTGTCGGCAGAAACGGTGTAGAAAAAATCATCGAAGGTGAACTTCCCAAGGATGAACAGTCAGCGCTTGAAGCCAGCGCACAGCGACTCCACGATGCCTATCTTTCTATCTGTTAAAAACTGTTAAAAAGCATATTTTTTATGTAGGGTTTTAGGGCGGCTGTTGAGCAGCGTACATCATTAATATACTGCTCAACGACGAACGGCTGTCCAAAAGGACAGTTTCCTTGAGCTTTAGATGCGATGTTGTGATGAAAAATGTACTTCCGTGTACATTTTTCATCGACAACGCAGATGCCCGCATATCTGCAAGTTTACGCCGACCACTGGTCGCTTTCCCTTTGCAATCGATACATCTCTCGGTAAATACCGTCTTTTTCCATCAGCTCTGTGTGGGTGCCGGTTTCGGCAATGATGCCTTTGTTGAGCACGATAATCTTATCGGCGTTTTCTACGGTACGGAGGCGGTGAGCGATGACGATAACGGTTTTACCTTTTATGAGTGTACCGATGGCATGCTGGATAAGCGTTTCGTTTTCAGGGTCGAGGGCGGCGGTTGCTTCGTCCAAAAGGATGATCGGTGCATCTTTGAGGAGCGCGCGGGCGATGGAAAGCCGCTGGCGTTCTCCGCCGGAGAGGGTATAGCCGTTTTCGCCGATTTCCGTGTCGTAGCCCTGCGGCAGTTTTTCGATAAACGATTCGCACTGCGCGGCTTTTGCGGCGGCGAGTACCTGCTCTTTTGTCGCATTTCGGTTGCCGATTAAAATATTATTGTACACCGTGTCGTTAAAGAGCACCACGTCTTGGAATACAATCGAAAATGCGCCCAGCAGGGTTTCCGGGTCTACCGTAGAAACATCGACGCCGCCGATGCTGACCGTTCCCGATGACGCATCCCAAAAACGCGCAGCCAATCGCGCAATGGTGGATTTCCCGCAACCGGAGTGTCCCACGAGAGCCGTAATTTCGCCCTGCTTTGCAGTAAAGCTGATTCCGCTTACCGTGTTTTCTCCGGCATCGTTTGCGGCGCCTCCTGCATTATGTGAATTATCGGCAGCGCTTCCACCGATGTCACTCATACTTTTAGTGCTCGGTTCATTATACGAAAACGACATATTATCGTAACAAATATCATACCCATTCGGCTTAAAAGTTTCGCTTCCCGTTTGCTTGGGATAATTGACAATCGCCTGCTTCCGCTCAACAGCAATCAGTGTATAAAAGAATTCGGCGAGCAGCATAAACACCGTCGTCAACGGATCGAAGATACGGCATGAGACCAACAAAAAAACGATATAGGTCAACAGTTCGATTTGCCCCTGCGACAGCAAGTACGCTCCATACGAAATGACGAGCGGAAAGCCGAACCGGATCAACGCGGCCACACCGAACATAAGCGCGCCGATTGCAGCTTCCGATTTGAGCGCAGCGTGCGTTGTTTCGGTAATATCGTCTTTGAGCTTTTGCACATACGCAGCTTTTTTATCGGAAGACTTGAGCACTTTTACATTATCGATCATCTGCTGTAAAGAATCGTATATCGCATCTTTGCGCACAATAACGCTTTTCATCTTTTTTTCCGAAAACCGTCGGCAGGCAATGATAATAAAAAATCCTGCAAAGGCACAAATGAACAACGCTATGGTCATCCGCCAATCCAAAAATGCCAACAGCGCGGCTGCAATCACAATCGAAATAATACCGGCGAACATTTCCGGCACCACATTTGAAAGTGCCTGCTCTATCGTCGTAACATCATTCAAAAGCGTTGAAGTCAAATACGATAAATCCTGCCTGCCGAAATACGACAGCGGCAGCTTCCGCAGCGATTCGGCAAGCGAAATACGCACATTCGCCGCTTCTTCATACGCGCCGTTATACGTTTTGCCGTATTTTAGTTTTTCAAGGATAAACAGTACCGCAATCATCGCAAGGCCGGCTGCCGCTATCGCCCACACATTCGGAGCGCTAAAGCCTTCCTGCATAATGCGCGCCAAAAAATATTGCAGCACATACAGCGAAAGAGCCAGCGGCACCATCACAAACAAATTGATAATAACGCCGAGCGTAATCGACGAACGCAAATTGTGCGTTCCCGCATCGGATAATGCAAAAAATCTTTGTAACATAATTCCCCCAAACTTCTTGTAGGGGAAGACCTTTCTTTTTTTTCGATAAAAAGAGAGGTCTTCCCCTACGACCCCTTCTAAAGAAAAATGACGACCAAAGGGAGTGCCCTTTGGAAACCCCAAACCATAGCTTTGAGTATTCTGTTTTTTGGATTGACTTGTCTCAATCCATAAGACATCCGGAATTAAAAATGTATGTCCGTCTACATTCTTGAGCTTCGAGTTTTTGCTTACACAAAAACTCGTTGAACTGCTAATTATTCTGAGCACTTCCCGTCCGTAAACATTTTAAGTCCAAACAAATCCTGCATCAGTCTGAAATGTTTATCAAATGAAAACAAAAAAAGATTATTATTAATCGCATTTTGGGCAATTATGAGATCGGGAATACCGACTTTATTTATACCGTTTAATAGGTTTTTAGTTTGCATATCGATAATCTCGTCCCAGTCTATTTCGATATCTATTTGATTAACCGTAAGCAGGAGCCGCTTCAATTTAGATTCTTTTTTCAGATTAATTGAAGGGATCAGCTCTGCCAGCACAAGGTTATTGATACAAAGCGCGTTGTTATTGATGAGCTCATTAAGCTCAGCTGCACGTCCGGTTCCCTTAAAATATTCTACCCAAACGGAGGTATCCACCAGTACCATCTTATGTCCTTTTTCTCAGTGCATCTAAATCGATATCCAAATCAATTTTTCCGTAATAGTTTTTCAGCTGCTGCACTTTCTCTTTTTGGATCAAATTTTCAAGCGCACGTGTGATAACCTCTGTTTTTGTCCGAATTTTTGTCAACGCCATTGCCTCTTCGAGCAAAGGAGCGGACAGATCAAGCGTCGTTCTCATAAACATCCTCCATACAGGCATATTATAGCATTGAATTATATGCATAATCAATAATTTATATATGCACTTCCGGAGCCTTTTCAAAAATTATCCATTATCAATTATTTACCCTTTCCGCGCCGTTACACACAGATACCTTTTTGCAAAAAGCGAGTCGGTTTGTATACCGGTAAAACCTGCCGAAGTCAGCAGTGCACTTAACTGTTCACCGGTATAGATTTTCATACCGCTGATTCTTTTCGGCCATTTTTCATCGCCTTTATGAAGCCCGTCTACTTCGTTGCAGATAAAAAAGTGTGCTCCTTTTTTGAGCACGCGGAACACTTCTTTAAACGCTGTTTCTATTTCCGGCCAAAAATAAACCGTTTCGAATGCCGTCGCAATATCGAATGAATCGTTTTCAAAGGGCATGGAAGAAACGCTTGCTTGCAGTATACGGCAGGTTCCCCGTTCGATATACGCCTTATTGCATTTCGTCGATTGCGCAACACAGACATCGGAATAATCAATACCGGTTACCTTTTCGCAGCCGCGCTCAAGTAATCGTTTGACATTTGCGCCTCCGCCGCATCCGATATCAAGACCGCTACCTAAAATTTTTCCATCCAAATGCGAAAAGCCCCACTCAGCCATACGTGTATGTCCTGAATTCATTCCCGCAACAATCAGCTTACCGATAAACCCTGCAGGTTTTCTAAAATTATCTCCTAAACTCATTTTCTCCTCCCTTCATTTAATTGGTAATTTGTAATGCGTAATTGATAATTATGTTTTGGGCGTTCCGGTTCATTTTCGCTCAAGCAAAAATGAACCGTCGGGCTTTGCGGGGTTCCGCTCACGCTCCATTCCTTCTCTCGCGTCCCGCTCGGTCAGGAACGGCTTCGCCGCCCCTCCAATCCCTAACGCTGTTGAGCAATGTACATCCTTGTACATTGCTCAACGACAAGTTTTTCTAACGAAAAACTTGCTACTGAGTGGAACTACGGACATCCATGTCCGTTCTGAAAATGTACATCCTTGTACATTTTTGACTGCGAGTTTTGAGCATTGCTCAAAACTCGATTCTGCTTAATACCTGCGGCATCCGTGCCGCTTTACCCATTATCAATTATCAATTATTTCACACTTTCCACTCGATGCCTTTTTGGAAATTGTCCCACATACTTGCGTACAAACCCTTCCGCGCAAGCAGTTCCTTATGTGTGCCTTCTTCTGCGATTTTGCCTTCGTCTATAACACAGATTTTA
Organism: Treponema sp. OMZ 305; assembly: GCF_024181325.1. Classification (NCBI taxonomy): domain Bacteria; kingdom Pseudomonadati; phylum Spirochaetota; class Spirochaetia; order Treponematales; family Treponemataceae; genus Treponema; species Treponema sp. OMZ 305. The sequence continues at coordinate 57,079 of NZ_CP051300.1, forward strand.
TCTGCGTTTACGACTGAGGACAGGCGGTGCGCAATCATGATGACGGTTTTGTCTTTGAGCAGTACGTCGAAGGTCTTTTTGATTTTGTATTCGTTTTCGGCATCGGCAAAGGCGGTTGCTTCATCCAGCACGATGATAGGTGCGTCTTGCAATAAGGCACGGGCGATGGCAAGCCGCTGGGCTTCTCCTCCTGAGACGTATGTGCCCTTGGTGCCGTACACCGTGTCGATACCGGCGGGGAGTTTTTCGATAATGTCCATACACTCGGCTTTGCGCAAGGCTTCCACCACTTCTTCGCAGCTTGCGTCTTTTTTACCGTAGCGGATATTTTCTAAAATGCTTTCCTTAAAGAGCTTGTTTTCTTGGAACACAAAACCGACGGTGTGCAAGAGGTCGCTTGTTTTTATATCGCGGATGTCAACGCCGCCGATGCTGATACTTCCTGCATCAACTTCCCAAAAGCGGCCGAGTAAATTGACCAGAGTGGTTTTACCACCGCCTGAAGGACCGACCAGTGCGGTGAGCGAATGTTCGGGGATGCTGAGTGTGATGCCGTTTACCGCAGTGCGACTCTGGGTTTGCAGGCTGGTGCTGTCAGTAGTTCCTGTTCCTGTAGCCGTGGTACAGTCTTTTTCTGCTGCTTCGGATGCCGCAGCTCCTCCCTCGCTGTTATTTTGCGCTGCGGCGGTCTTTATCGTTTTCGCCGCTTCCGGTGCTGTCTCCGTCTTATACGAAAACACCACGTTCTTAAATGCAATATCGTACTTTTCGGGCAGTATGGATGTTTCCGGTTCTTTGGTCAGCTGAGCTTGTAAAATATCTTCAATACGGTTGAGCGCGTCATTCGACTGCTGATGAAATGAATTTGCGTACATAATTTTCATCAGCATGGTATAGGTAACCGGCGCAAAGGCAAGATAAAACACAAAGCTGTAAAAAAAGTGAGGATCGAGCGTTGTAGCGCCTGCTATTAACAGTGCGGCAGGCAGCAAAAATAAAAAACCTAATTTAATGAGCGATAAGAAAATGGCGTAACCGTTTTCCCACGACTTCGAATATTTATATACAAATTCTTTATAGTTCATAATAGAAGTATAAAAGTTTTTGAAATAATACACCGATTGGTTAAAGGTTTTGATAACCGAAATGCCGCGCACGTATTCGGTACCGGCATTGTTCATTTGTTCAAGTGCATCTTCGTACTTTTGCATAAAGCCTGAGTTCGTACTGATCCGCATTAAAGCAGCTTGTAAAACAAACGCAAGCACGAGCGGCAAAAGGGAAATAAGCCCGAGCCGCCAATCAAAGACCAGCATAAGCGCGAGTATCGCAAAGGGAGAAACCATGTTTTGCGCAATGTCAGGCATATTATGAGCAATGAGCGTTTCAAGCTGATTAACATTTTTTTCAAACACCTTGCGCACCTTGCCGCTGACATGCGTAATATGCCACCCGATGGGCAGCTCTGCCAACGCTTCCGTCAACAAAATCGAAAGATTTTGCTGGATAGTAAATGCCGTCGCGTGCGAAAGCATCAGCGACGCATAATACAGCACAAAGCCCGCCGCCGCAGCACCGACCGCCCACAGCCCGTAGCATGCAAGAGCTGCTGCGTTCACCGCTTCTTTTGCCGCAACTGCGGAAATAACATCGCGCATCACAAAGAACACCATAATATACGGCACAAAACTGACGAGTGCGCTTAAAGCGGAAAGCACCAGCGACAGCGATAAAAATTTCTTGCTGCTTCCCGCATAGCTTAACAGCCGCTTAATGGCTTGCTGTTTTGCCGGATTTCGTTCCTGCTGCTGCGGTGTCTTTTCTCCCCGTGCCGGATTTTCCTCTGTAGTATTTGCCGGGGATTGCCGCTCCTTTGCAGCGCTTTTCTCCTGCGGTTTTTTTATATCATTCTTTTTTGTATCATTCATAGAGAATAGTCCTCCATATCAAATAATCGACGGCATCGTCAGTTGTTTAATATGAAAAAATATATCCAAACAGAAACAGATTGTCAACAACATCTAACAAAGATACTTGTAGACAACAACCGCTTCTTTAAGTGCTTCATATAAGCCGTTTTAATTATGCAGTACCGATTACCAATTACACATTATCAATTAAACATTATTTTCGTCTTTTCCACGGAATAAAGCGGTTGACCCGTTTGCAATACGCAGCGTATTCATCACCGAAACGTTCGGTAAGCCATTGCTCTTCCGTCAATTTCATAAATATGGTGAGGTATAGCCAAAAGAGCGGAGACAATATCAATACATACCAGTTCCGGCAAAATAGCAGCGCTCCGGTACAGATAAATAAAAAGGCGGAATAGATCGGGTTACGCACAAGGCCGTAAACACCATCCGTTGCAAGTTGATTTGCTTTTATTTTGGTGTCGATGCGGACACCGAATACTGCAGTGCACCACAATGCAATACCGCCTGCAATACACAAAACCCCGGCAATGACAAACACACTTGCAATGATTGCACTGCGAATGTTTCCGCTTGTCAGCATACCGAATGTTACCGCTGCAATACCTGCGGCAGTGAACGCAATCATAATTGCAATACAAATCGGACCGATACCGAGTATTGGAAGATGCTCTTGTTCAGTTGTTTTCATTTCAGTATCCTTTGCCTTCTTTTTGCTACGAATGGTGCCGATAAGATGTTGTAAGCTCAAAACTGGATGGCGGAATAACATACGCGGACCGCTGTAGCGCATAACCGCACGGATTTGTCGGCGCATCTCCGGCTTGTAGCAATGCACGGGACAAACATTACAAAACGGCTTTTCCTGCTTACCGCGATACCGGCATTGTTCAATCCGTTTGTGTGTATATGCTTTTAACGCCTCCACGTCCGGCACCGCTGCATCAATGACTTCCCTATTAGACTTTGAAGGATTATGCCGATGTGCCGCGGCATAGAGATCGATCATCGAATCAACTAAACGTACTTCATCTTCTACGGTCATGGTATGTATACCAGCAATGCTTCAGAATAACGGACGCGGCGCTTCTTCTTACAGAGAAGCTATGTCGCCCGAACCGTCAATATGCGGAGGGGGGGTGAGGTTTTTATAACGGACTTTTCCGCTCCCGCTGATACGGGCTTTTAAAAAGTTTGTAACCCATATTTCGGCAGAGCCTGAGCCGGAAATGGAAATATCCGCCTTCTTGGTTTTCAAGCCGGTAGTTCTAATCTCGCCGGAACCGGAAATGTCTACCTTAAACGTTTGAGCTTCCCCTGTCGCTTCAAAAGAACCCGAACCGGATATTTCCAAGGCTAAGTTTTTTACATTAATGTCGTTTGCGGTAATATCGCCGGATCCTGAAATAGCAATTGACATTGCTTCTCCTGACATATTATTAAATGACTGAATTTCCCCGGCAATCGAACCGGAGGCTGTTAATTGTGTTAAAACCGGCATCGTAATAGAAGCTTTGCAGTGGGCGTTGCTTATAGCGTACCCTTTTTTGAAGCCGATATGGAGGTTATTACCACTATCGTTGACTTGTATATCTAAATAGTCAAAAAGATTTTCATCGGCATCTACGGTAACGGAAAATGTTCCGTTCCGTGTTATCTCGACAGTCCAGTCGCCGCTGATGGAAACGGTCTTAAAACTATTCAGTGAAAAGTTCTGTTGTTTTACGTTCCCGTTCCCGCGAATAGAGGTGAGCGATCCCGGGCAGCCGCCGGTGGCAAACAAAAGCAGTGCGGTAATGGCGGTACATATTATACTGATAATTTTGCTCTTTGTTTTATTCATAAAAAATCCTACTAAATGGTAAATATCTTAACATAGAATACTTTAAGGCGGGCGCTATGTCAACGTTGACAGACAAACCTATATCGACAAACCCGTTAATAGGTTCTTTTTAATATTGCAGTGGTATACAAGTAGCTGCAATTTTGTGCTATACTCTTCCTCATGCTGCAAAAAGCAAGGTATCACTGCAACGACGCTTTGGAAATATACTGAAGTCGGCCACAATTAGGATGCACGCAAAGAAGTAAAGGTATTTAATTCGGAATCCGTGTTTGCCCCCCCCCCAAACCTAAACGGCTGATGAAGCGCATCATTACCCTTGCGAGTAATCCCAATGACCTCGTGCTTGACTCCTTCCTCGGTTCGGGGACAACCGCTGCCGTTGCACACAAAATGAGGCGACGGTGGATCGGCATCGAAATGGGAGAGCACGCCTACACCCATTGTAAGGTCAGGCTTGATAAGGTTATTTCGGGTGAAGACCAAGGCGGTATTTCAAAAGCCGTCAACCGGCAGGGCGGCAGGGGTTACATCTTCTACACATTAGAGCCAACCCTTATCAACCTCGACTCTTTTGGACAGTCGGTCATCAACGAAGCATACAGCCCCGATATGCTCAGCGCCGCCGCTGCCCTGCACGAAGGCTTTATCTACAAGCCCGATGCCGACCTTTTTTGGAAGCAGTCCGTTTCAAGCGAAAAGTCCTTTTTATTCGTTACAACCCGCTATGTAAGCGCTGCTTACCTGCAATTCATCCAAAACATCATGCAGGAGGGAGAATATCTTACCATCGCCTGTACCTCATTTGATTCCGCAGCAGCGAAAACATGTCCCAATATCACCGTCAAAAAAATCCCCCAAATGCTGCTTAAAAAATGCGAATTCGGCAAAACCGGCTACAGCCTCAACATTGTTCATCCTCCCGTATATGAAGAAGATGATGAGTGACAGGCAATTCGAATAAACGGCAAAATGTGATATACTAACGCTATGATTAAGTCCGGACCAGATAATCGCAACTATAAAGACTCTGTATTCGTCGATCTTTTTAGTACCGATGAAAAAGCAAAAGAGTACTTACAAAGGAAATCGAGGGAGGTTATTAATATGCTCATAGCAGAATACGATTATGATACTGATATTGCCGTACAGCGGAGAGAAAGCCTCATGCTTGGTATACAGCAAGGAAGACGTGAGGGGCTACAACAAGGTTTTTTAGACGGAAAAAAGGAAACGGCAAGGTTTATGAAGTTAAAAAACTTTGAGGTGTCTCTAATTACTGAGATAACCGGACTATCTCAAGCAGAAATAGAAGCATTGTAAGATGCATTTTTTCTATAATAACAGACCTATTCTGAAACTTTCGGTTTCAAATAGGTCAACGAGTTCTCGCATCGGACAATAAAGACAAGAGGTAATACGAAAACCTTGACACTTGATGAAGTTAAAAAACTTCTTCCACTTACCGAAAAAAGATTGCAAGAGAGGTGTGTATGAATGAGATAATGTTACATCAATATAATTTACTTTCTACCGAATTACAGCAGGAAGTGCAACATTATATTGAATATTTATTTCTAAAAAATAAAACGCTGAGTAAAAAAACTCGTGGAAATATAACGCAGCGAGAAAAAAATAAAGCGTATGAAACTCTAGTACAGTATGTAGGTTGTATCCCACCAGATATTGATTATAAACACGCTATTGTAGAAGAAACGGTTAAGAAATATGACAGTATTACTTGACACAAATATCTTAGTTGATTTTTTAGCAAAACGTCCTCAGTTTTTTAATAATGCACAGTGTATTGTTAAAAAGTGTAAAAATGAAGAAATAACGGGAGTTGCAGCAGTTCATACTATTTCAACGCTATTTTATATCTTAAAAAAATATATTCCGACAGAGAATATATACGAGCTTTTTTAATTCCAAATCGTCCGCATTTTTTTATACCACCTATACACGACTGCAACGGCAAATAGGAAGGATAAAAAATCGGAAACCGGTTGCAGCAGGTAGATGCCGGTTTTGCCGTATACGGCAGGCAGAAGATATAGGAGTGGTACATAAAAGAAACCCTGCCGTGAAATTGATATGAGGAGCGCTGAAAAATAATTGCCGATATTCTGCATGAACATACTACTGACGGCAAAAGCGCCGAGCAACGGAAGCGAAAAGCATTGCATCCTGAGTATCGTAATTCCGGTAGACACAACTTCATCATCATTGGACATAAGATGAATACATTGTTCGGCGAAGATGAATAGGATTATTGAAGCGACTGTTAAAAAAATTGTTCCCACGGTAACAGTCGTAATAAAGGCTCTTTTTACCCGATCATATTGTTGAGCACCGTAATTCATCGCGCAAATAGGCTGAAAGCCTTGTCCCCAACCGATCATAATCATAAAAGCCACTGCAACAATTTTTGAACTTATTGTTAAAGCAGCGATCATACTTTCGCCGTACTTCGCCGCCGTAACATTGAGCAGCACCAATGCAGCACCGGTAATTGCCTGTCGTGAAAAATTAGGCAGTCCTCCCGCAAGAATATGATACATACGTGCTTTGCTATAGTGCGCTGTTTTTATACTGACAGGAATATTTCCGCGGCTTTGTGCAAGTGCGGTCAATACAATACACCCGATAATCTGACCGATCAGTGTTGCATATCCGGCGCCGATAAATCCCATATTAAGCGGAAACATCAATAACGGATCCAGTACCATATTGCTCAGCATTCCGGACAATAATCCGATCATTCCATCGCGTACATTTCCGCATAAGCGCAGCTGATTATACACGGTTATTGCATATAAGCTGAACGGAATACTAATGATAATGATCTTTAAATACTGCACGGTAAAGGTGAGTACGTCCTGCGATGCGTTGCCGCCGATCAGTGTTGCAAGCGGTACAACAAAAATATATGCTGCGATTGCGATCATGATGCCGGTTACGATTGCAATGACAATACCTATCGAAGAAATGATTTCCGCTTCCGCATAATCGTGCTCTCCGATATTCTTTGACATTGCATTACCGCTGCCGTAACCGTACCAAAACCCGATTGCTTGAATAACACTGACAAAACTGAACACCACACCGATTGCCGCAATCATCGATCTATTGTGTAATTGTCCGACAAAAAAGGTATCGGTTAAATTGTATATAACACTGATCAGCATACCGATTATAGTCGGAATTGCCGTTTTAATGAGCAACGGAAAAATCGGTTTTGTTAAAATATTCAATCGCCTTTGTTCTTTTAAATCCATCCCAGCAACTCCGTAATGTAAGGCAACCGTATCGGAAATCTTTTGAACGGTTGCTTTCCTTTAGTGGAAAATTTTAAATAAAATTTCCCACCATTTTTTCAAACTCAGTGCAGATGCATCAGGAAGTGTGGATCAAGTAACGCAGAATACGTGAGGCAGAGCAACCATTTGAGCCGCAAAGCGGCGAAACTCCGGTTGAACGGACTCACGTATTCTGCGGCATAGCTAAAAAGCACCTGATGCGTCTGCACAGCTCCGTACTTCACCCTTGTTTCCGTTAACGGTGATGAGGTCGCCGTCCTTGAATTTGGCGGTGGCGAAACCGACACCCAATACTGCCGGTATATTAAATTCCCGTGCAACAATCGCTGCATGGCTGAGTGCAGAGCCGGTATCTGCAACGACAGCGCTTGCAAGTTTAAAAAGCGGTGTCCATTCAGGATCGGTGAGATGACACACCAGCACATCTCCTTTTTGCATCTTATAAAATTCTTTAGGCGTGCGAATAATGCGCACCGTTCCTACAGCAGTTCCCGGGCTTCCGCTCACCCCTTTCAGCACATCCCCTTTTGAATCAAACACCAGTAATTTTGAAGCTTCCCAAACTTTTCCCGCAAGCGGAAATTTTTCATTCCGTCTTGCGATCTTTTCTTTATAAACATCACTGATATATCCGGCTTTCAACACTTCCAGTAATTCACGATGAAAAAGATTTGCAATTCCGTTTTTATAATCTCCGCTGTTTAAGAGCAGAATATTTATCCGCTTTACACACTGTCTGACATAATAAAAGAGTGTTTCCCAGAGATACTGCGATTCTTCTCGAACAACATGAAAATACCGGAAGCGCTGTATGTCTTTTTCTATACGCGGATATTTGTTTCCATAAATACGCTTTAATTGCTGTATTAAATCCGTATAATTCTTGTTATCATGAGAATGCTGATCGGATGTATCAGCGGTGTTTAATAACGGGCGTATAATATTGACAAGCCTATAGGGATCCTCGATAAATGTTTTTGCTTCGATGCAATAGCAGTTGTAGTCAGACTTAAAACCATTCTCTTTAATAAAATCATCCGCAAGCTGCTTAAATGCAGGAAAATCGGCACACAGTGTGTTGAATCTTTCGCCTGATAGTATGGCTTCCGTTAGGGCTGTGTTTTTCCGTATCGTATCCGCTATGCGAGAAACAGCATTGGTAACGACCGCTGTTTTATTATTGAGTTCCCAATAAAAATCAAAGGCGGAATAATTCGTATCTACACGTTGTATTATTTTGGTGAATTTTTTGCTCATTAAAAAAGACGGGAATAATGCATACTTAAATCTATCGTATGCAAGTTTTTCTGTCAGCACATAACTTCGTTCCATAAATGCAGTACATTCGGCTAAACTCATATTTTCAAAATCTAAGGTTTTAATATGCGCTATTTCTTGTTCATATTGAGTCATAAAATTTTTACATACTTCTACACAATAGTCAAAATTTTTAAGCATCCGAATAATTTTAAAAATATGAAAAATACGCAGCGTAAACCCTTTTTTGTTTTCCGGAAGCGTCTGAATACCATCGTCATCAATTACAGGGTTTGAATTAAAAACAATACCGCCTTCTGCGAATATCCGTGCTTTTTGGTTGTTAATTGCTAGCATATAATCAAAGTCCAGTGCACGGTATGCAAACGGCATTTTTTCAAACTGAAAAGCCATATTTTGTTTCATCATTCGTGTTAATTTACTACCTTTGAGATATTCCTGAACTAGCTTTTCATCATCATTGTTTTTTAAGGTTGTTATTGCGCGTGCTTGCAAAATATATATTTCGTTCTTTTGTATTGCCCATTCAATATCCATCGGCATACCGTAGTGTTTTTCTATTTTTAGTGCAGCGCTCAATAGAGCTGCAATCTCAGTATCATTCAATGCCCGCGCTGTTCTTTTTTCCTCGCTTACCGATTCTTCTTTTGTGTTTTTATCTGCATAAACAATTTGCGTTTCTTTACTTCCGATAGTTACTTCTAGCACATCGCCTGATTTATTTACAATATAGCTATCTGCCGTTACACGGCCGCTTACCACACTTTCCCCCAATCCGTAACTTGCATTGATCTGTATTTCATCTTTGTTTTGTGTTACCGGATTGACGGTAAACAGAACGCCCGCTTTCTCGCTTTCTACCATTTCTTGAATGACAACGGCAATCGCAACACCGCTTTGATTATATCCTTGGTTAAATCGATAGCGTACCGCTCTCTCTCCCCATAGTGAAGCATAACAATGGCGTATTTGAAGCAGGACATCTTCTATCCCTTGCACATTTAAATACGTTTCCTGCTGACCTGCAAAACTTGCATCGGGTAAATCTTCCGCTGTTGCCGATGAGCGTACTGCAACTCTCGCAGCTTCTCCGAGTTCCGCATATTTATTCCGTATCTCCGTTTCCAATTGAGCGGGGAAATGTCCTATTATGATTTTCTTCCGAAATGTACCGACTGCGGATAACAATGCTTGTTCATCCGTTTGCGCCTCTGTAAGAACACGCAAGATAATTTCATCTATGTTATTTTCTTTAAGAAATTCCCGATACGCATCTGCGGTAATCACAAATCCCTTAGGAACCGGTATTCCTGCAGCAGTCATCTCACCAAGGTTGGCTCCCTTACCGCCTGCAATGAATACATCATCTTTATGTATCTGTGTAAAATCAGCTATCCGCATTATTCAACTCCTTTAAGGAAAAACGCTTACAGTATTTTCAGTGCGGTTTCTCTGTATGCCTTTTTCTTTTAAACGCTTACATTCATACTTCTATATATTTGTGCACAACTCCGGCAATATATGTTCGCAGCACATCATTAAAATACGCTTCATCAAATTGATAACACTGAGAACACAAAACCGCACTCCCGATAAATGCGCTCATCAACCCTTTTTGATCTACCCACGTAATTGCACTGTGCTGTTCCCAATACCATATTAGCTTTGCTAAAAAATCTTGATACAGAATTTCAATTTTATGTGCCTCATTTTGCCCTTTTGCTTCAAAGAGCTTAAACGCATCCTGATAAATAGGTTGGCTTTGAATTTTTATCATAAGATCAATCGAAGATTTGTATATCATATCCGTAAGAAATGCCGCCGGGTCGGCAAGTGAAGTTGAAAACTTTTTTTCAATATTGCGTAGTTTTTGATTTGAGCGGTACACAATGAGTTCTATAATCAGAGCATCTTTATCCTTCCAAAAATTATAAAAACTCCCCTGTGCAATACCGACCCGTTTGGTCAATTCCGCTATGCTCAAGGATTTTGTTCCTTTATCGTGAAATAAATCGAGCGCGGTTTCCATAAGCGCTTCTTTTATTTTTATTCTTTCCTCTTCGGTAAATGCTTTCGGCATACTAATCCCTTTTTATATATGTGTGAATATATTGCATAATATTCATTGCTAATATAGCAAATTGAAAGCTTTATGTCAATGAATATTATACGGTTTATTCATAGTCTCTGTTCAACAGCAAACGTTGTATGCCTTTGATTCAATAGAAAACAATCGCGCTATGTATACACTTGAACACATCTATCAAGAGGAGAAAATACTCTCTTTACAATGAGCATCTTTTTAGAACCGGTATTCAAGACTTGCTTGGATAAAATGGTTGTTTTTCCAATTTGAAAACTCGCTCTTTTTGTTTGCAGCATAGATATAGGCGCCGGTACCTTCTACATATAATTCGTCTTTAATACGGTAACGCAGCTTAGGCATTATGACAAAATCGTTATGTTCTATGCCCCAGATACAGGTTATGGAATCGGTAAGGTTTTCATGCAACCAAGAATCGGAAATGTTGACAATCAATTTATTGTTGGTAGCTTTTTCTGATGTATCCCAATCCATATCGAATTTCCCGTTTCCGTTATTTTCTTTTACCTGTTTGAAGCCGAGTGTCCATGCGCCGAGGTTTTGGATATTAATATTGATATTATTTAAAGGAATATCAACGTCAAATCCTATCACCCACTGAATACTATTGTTATGTACTGCGGGATCGGTACCTTTAAAGTCACCTGTCATGTAATAGGCTAATTCCGATTTTAAATTAAACATTGCAATAGCTGCACCAATATCGATGCCGAAGATATGTACCGGATCATAGTGCACGCAATCGGCGAGGCTTTTACCTGCAAGCGCATTGGCAACCATGGCTTCTACGTCAAATGACGGTGTCTTATAGTGACCGAAATAATACTGCCCCGCCATATCCACCGGCCCTGCCGAACCGGAAAGCCGTATGCCGTACTGTCCGTATTTGATGTTATGTATATCGGGTAAAAAGGCAGCTACCCCCAATTTGGTAAGCGGATTGAGCGGCACATTATTGACGGCAAAATGCGCAGCCGTGATTACCTGCTGTTTATAGGCAGCAACGGTTTTCGTTATTTCTTTTGTGATAAGGTCACTCTCTGTTTTAAGGAAACCGGCAAGGGCATCCGCCGCGTTGCGAGCGATGATCTCTGCAATCTTTTCAGGCGGTGCAGCTTTTTTAATCAATTCGATAATCTGCCTCTTTGCCTCATCAGGCAGCTTCACAATAACACTGCTTAATAGACTTGCGGGATCTTTCAACAATTTAACGACCTCACCGTTATCGGGCAGCCGTGCGACCTTCTCAACCGTTTCGAGCAAGGCATTGTATACGGGACTATTTTCGTAGGCATCGATGCTTTCTACCAATTCTTTTAACGTCTTGTATTTTTCTGCTGCGACACGCTTATCGACTGCGTTGAAGATACCACCAGGGATATTCTCCCATGCAGCTTTTGCATCATCCCGTTTTTTTATAAGGAGGTCTTTTATCGCTTTTTTATTTGTGCCAATCCCTTGCTGCAGTTCGGCGATGAGTTGTGCGTCCTTCCCGATGGCGGATTGCACTGTTTGAGTAAACTGTTTAAAATCGGCATCTTTCAGTAATGCGCTAAGAGGAATTTCGGAAGGAAAAGCCGAAGGGTCAATACTCTCATATAACGCTTTAGCGGTACGTTCAATCGGATCATATAAAGAAGCATACAGTTTATCGGCAGACGGTACGGTAATATTCGGCAGTAAGGCTGCTTGAGAAAATTTTTCAATATAGGATTCTGCGAGTGTTTTTGCCTTTGCTTGCACCGTCATAATCTGTGTAGGAACCCACGGACCATTCAACGCGATACGGTCGGGCGTCATTGACGGAGCCCATGCAAGTTCAAGCCGCAGCGGGATCGGCGCATTATAGGCAAAGTGTACCATCGGTTCGCCTATTCTGCGGTCTATATAGGCTGGAATGGTAAAGTCGGTAAGGTCGTTTGCATTAAACACATCGAGTACGTGAATCATATCGCCCTTGCCCCATACCAATTTCAGTTTTCCTGCAGACAATACGCAGTCGCCTAAATAGACACGCATCGTCAATTCATTCAGAATATCAAGCGGATAATCTTTTATCGTCCGCACATTCAACTGCAAATCGGCGGACAACTCCGTTTTAGCGTTGCTGTGACTCACCGTAAGTCCGAACACAGGAATTGCATCAGCCCGCTTTACATCGGGATGTACCCAAAATCGTGTATCCAGTTTAGCGAAGCCGTGCCATTCCAGCGTTTTTTCCGATTTGCTCATCGAAGCTGAACTCATTGCGCTGCTTGTATCCGTTTCTGCCGAAGTGAAATTCGTTTCCGCAGAGTCGGACGCTATTTCTCCTGCATCGTCAAAAAAAGACTCCTGCGCAAACAGCGTTCCCAGTAGCGCAACTGCAATCAGCACACACATCAAAAACTTTTTCTTCATATTAAGCCTCTCCGTATTCATCGCCCCGCAACGGCTTCCTGCGACAATTCCAATGGCTAATTGGTAATGCGTAATCAATTTGTAATTGGTAATTTGTAATAAGTAATTACCCATCACAAATTATGAATTACCAATTATATTACAGTTTTCCTGTGTTTAAAAAATTCTGCGTGAACATTTTATCGTTGATCGGTTTATCCAATTCGAGCTTGAGAATGGTGATGCGAGTAGTATGCTTCGTTTGTACGTTCGTCATTTTCCCCTGCATAGGAATCCAATAGGCTCCTTGTTGTTCGAGTTTTTCAATTTCCAAAACTTTCAGCAACGAACCTTTTTTATCATACATTTCAATTTTTATCGGTATGGATGTTTTTTGATCGATGTATGAAATTCGCTTAAGGTACTGGCTTGACTTTGCGTTAACCGGTATCGATTCAATCTTATAACAGGTGTAAGCACCGACTGTTTCGGTTCCCAGCAGCTCGTGTGTATCCTCGTCAATCTTACGTGTTTCTAAATCGTCATAGCTCGCATCGGTTCCCATAAAGGATTTTGAACCATCGGAGGAAGCAATGCGTCGAGTTGTGCGCAGTGCGGGCATATATATCCATTTATCATTGGCACGGTCTTTATTCACGATCTGCAAAAATCGCGTATCTTTTACCGAAGCAGGCTGCCGGAATATAATCAACGCCGCTCCGGTTTTATCACCGGGATCTTTTGCCCATTCTTCGATCATGCGTTCGTCAACGGAATTGTTTGAATCGATCAATTCCATTTTTACAGCGCTGTGCGTAAAACGCGGACGCGGTACATCCAGCGACTTTTGTACGACACTTTTACCGTCTTCGGCAACAAGCGTCCCAATGATACCGGCAGCAAACAACGGTATCAAAACTGTTTTCAGTAAGTGTTTCATTTTTTCCTCCTATACAATACCGCCACGGATGGCGGTGGTTATAGCAGAAGCGATATTTTGGCGTTGCCAAAATTCGCTATCAACCGATGGACACGGAAGTTCATCGGTTGACAGCCATAAAGCGTGGTTTAAAAATATTGAGCAGTACCGGTAAAATCGTCATTGCCGCGACGGATCCGGTCAGCATAACAACTGCAACTAAAAATCCGACAAATCGCAACACCACAAAGCGTGAAAAACACAACACAACAAAGCCGAAGCCGACTGATGCGGCATTGACCATAATAGCCTTTCCCGAAAGTTGTAACGTATTGACCGTTACCACAGTTAAATCGTCTGTTCTCAATCGTTCTTTATGGTAGTTATTCATAAAGTGAACGGTATAGTCGATACCGATTCCAATGGCGATCGCAGCTACCAGACTGGTTACCATATCAAGATTGATACCGGCTAATCCCATAATGCCGAAATTCATAAGGATAGAAATACCAAGCGGAACCGCACCGATAAGTCCGGCAATCGGAGAACGGTAATAGAGAGACAAAATACAGAACACAATCACAATAGCAAGTAGCAAACTCGACACCTGACTATCAATAATCATCGAGGTCATTGCGGTTTCAAGCTCTCCAAGTCCGGACGCTTCCAACGTGTAGCCTTCGGGAAAATGTTGTTGTGCATACTGTTCGGCAGCGTTGATAACCGCTTTTATCTTGCCGGTATCGTGAACACGCATCATTATCTGCATACGAGTCTTTGACGGCTCCAGCTGTTCATCAACCAGATCGTCAAGTGAACCTGAATACAATAGAAGATACTGTGAGATTAAATTTTTTAATTCCTCACGATGAGCAACCGGATATTTTGAAATGTCGTAGGGAATTTCATCATAAGCAGCTCCGTTGTAATTTAGTTCTTTTTGCAGCGCGGTCATAAAATCAGGAAGCGTAACGTTCTTTCCTCCCGATTGGGCATACGCAGCGATAAAAAGCTCCATCACGTCGTCGGTTGTCAGTGTTTTTCCGCGATAGCGTGCTGCAAAAGAAGATGGTTCAGAGACCGCGCTTGATACACTCTGCACCGTAAGGCGATCCGGTGAAGACACATCCGTCATTCCGCCGTCTTGTTCAGCATCGGAATCGGTAAAGAAACTTTCGGTGTCCGAAAAGAAACTCTCGGTGGCTTGTGAATTTTCATCGACAGCCTCGGCTGCATCGAAAGATTCCGGCAGCATATCTTTATGCATCACTTGATTAAGCCGCTTGATAAAATCGGAGAATGATAATATCGTTCCGATCTCGGCATAATTATCGGTGAGGAAGCCGGAAAGATCATCCATTTGTTTTAAGATTTCAGGATTGCAGAGCGCGCCTTTCTTTTTACCGTCAATCAGCAAACTGAATCCCGTAGAGCCGACATAGTGGTCGTCTATATAGGAAACGCCTTCGCGTATTTCAGAATTCTTGGGGAAATATTCCAAAAATGCCGACTCGATATTTAACTGATGAATACCCCATATCGAAAGGCTGATAATGACAAGCAGCATAATGATAAATCCCGTCCGATGTCGATTAAAAAAGAGGTATATCTTATGGGTAAATCCTTTTTCGTCTATTTTTATTCCCAACGCGGCAAGTCGTGCAGTTTGTTTTACCACATGCATCTTCATCCTATTTTGCTGTTTTTGTACAAGCCTTATTGGTTTCAGTACCAGCAATGCAGGAATGAGCAGAAAGGCAACAACCAATTCGATTACAATACCGTAGGCGCTAAATGTTGCAAAGGATTTTAGCGGTTTTATCGGGCTGGTGATGGTAGATATAAAGCCTGCGATAGTTGTAATACCTGCAAGCAATACCGGTGCGCGGATCTCTTTCAGCGATTCGGCAACGGCGGTGCAATGGCATTCCTGCGAAGTTATCAGCGGCTGCATTTCAAGATGCTGATAATAATGATTGACAATGTGAATACCGTAAGCGGAACCGACGGCAATAAGCAATACCGGTAGACAGCTTGATACGATCGTTAGCGGCTCTCCCAAGACAGCCATCGTACCGATTGTCCATACCGTACTGATAAGCACCGCAAGCAGCGGCAGAATTGTTCCTTCAATATTCTTAAAGGATAAAAACAAACAGAATAAAACTACCACTGTGATTAACGGAATAAGATTGCGCAAGTCGGCATACATAAAAAGCGTTGCATATTCGGCAAGTACCGGATCACCGGCAATTTTATAAGACATCCCGTTCAGCGTTTGCAAATTCCGCTTGACTATTTCTACCGTATTGTTATAAAGCGCACTGATTTCAGATGGGGTACAAATTGACGACAGTGTTACGACAATCTGCACACCTTTAAAATTATCGGAAATAATCGTACCGAGATAGGCATGCGGCCATTCAAAGATTTTTTGTTTTATCGCCTGAATTTCCGCTGCAGTCCCCGAAAAGGGTTCGGGGAGCAAGGTTTCTACAACAAGGGAACCATCTTTTGCCGTGATAAACTCAATATTGGTTAAAGAGCGTACTTTCACAACATTATCGACTAAAGCAAGCTCTTCGGAAATATTTTTGACGGCGGCAACATAGTCTGAGCGAAGGATCGTATCTTCCTTTGTTTCAATTACGATATCCATTGCATACTGATCGCCGAAATCCGCTGTCAGTTGCTTGAACCTTATATTTGACGGATGCTTTTCCGGGAAAAAGTGACGCAGTTCATTATCCATATCGATTTTTGGAATCATAAAACCGAAAAGCACGGTGATAGCTGCGATAACCATTATCACAGTATATGCGTAATTTTTCCCATATTTCATATTTGTAACCTACCGATGCGTTTTTTTGTTTACTGTATTTTTTCTCTGAGCCTTCTTATAAAATCTACTAAATTATCCGTAATCGTCAATATCATTTTCAAATGAAGTGAGCGAACCTTAAAATTTCAATCGCAATTCAGGGCTTTATTTTGGGTACCTTTTGTGGTATGCTATATTTGTTTTTAAAGACAGGCATTCCTGAAAAAACAACAAAGTTTTTCGAGATGTCTATAAGACATTTTTTACCGGCGTTGCCGGCGGATACTGTCCGAGATACCTTTTTCGGGCAGTAGGTTTTACAAAATGGTATGTATAGGAGCTATGCTATGAAGAAAATCGGTGTTGTAGGTGCAGGCACGATGGGACAAGGAATTGCCGCCTCGTTTGCTTCAAACGGGTATCAGGTTACGGTATGCGATCTAAAAATCGAATGGGCGCAATCGGGAATAGATAAAATCGCAGCAAATTACGATAAATTGGCCGCGAAAGGCAAAATAACGGCGGAAGCAGTCGCTACCATAAAAGGGAATTTAAAGACCGGCGTATACAAAGATTTGGCTGACAGTGATTTAATTATCGAAGCCATCTTGGAAACCAGCGAAGCTAAAAAAACGCTTTTTACCGAATTGGATGGTATTTGCAAAGAGTCTGCCATTTTTGCAACAAACACCTCTTCTCTGTCCGTTACCGAAATTGCCAAGGGCATTAAACACCCCGTTATCGGGATGCATTTCTTTAACCCTGCCGATAGAATGAAGTTGGTAGAAGTTATTTCAGGAATCAGTACGCCTGTTGAAGTAAAAAACACCATTATTGAAACAGCTAAGAGTTTGGGAAAAACACCCGTTGAGGTACAGGAAGGACCCGGTTTTGTTGTAAACCGGATACTGATCCCCATGATTAACGAAGCAGCTTTTATTCTGCAGGAAGGTATCGCGACTGCAGAACATATCGATACGGCAATGCAGCTCGGCGCAAATCATCCGATGGGACCGCTTGCACTCGGAGATTTGATCGGTCTTGACGTTGTGTTGGCAATTATGGACGTATTGTACCGCGAAACGGGCGACAGCAAATATCGCTGCTGTACGCTTATCCGTAAGATGGTGCGCGGTGGATTACTCGGACGCAAAACCGGAAAAGGCTTTTACGATTATTCAAAGTAACAAAGCGGAGGTATACAGATGAATACGGTATTATTTCATATAGACGGGCATATCGCTACAATTACCATTAATAAACCGCAGGTTTTAAATGCGCTCAGTACCGAGGTGTTGACTGACCTTAATCAGGCGCTGGATGAGATTGAAAAAGTAGACAACATTTACGCGGTAATTCTTACCGGCGCCGGTGAAAAAAGCTTTGTAGCAGGTGCGGACATCGCAGAAATGAAAGATAAAGACCCCAAACAAGCGACCCAATACGCACAGTTTGCCGATGGGATATTTTTCCGCATAGAAAATTTCCACTGCCCCGTCATTGCCGCAGTGAACGGTTTTGCACTGGGAGGCGGTTGTGAGCTTGCAATGGCCTGCGATATCCGTATCGCTTCAGAGACTGCCCGCTTTGCTCAACCCGAAACAGGCTTAGGGATTACGCCGGGATTCGGCGGTACGCAACGGCTCGCACGGCTTGTCGGCGCGGGACGTGCAAAAGAGCTTATCTACACCTGCCGTACCGTAAAAGCGGACGAAGCGCTTGCAATCGGCCTTGTCAATAAGGTAACAAAGCCGGAAGCTTTAATGCAGGAAACTCTTGCTATGGCACAGACCATTTGCCAAAAAGCGCCCTTTGCTATTAAAAAGGCAAAAGAAACTATCAACAGAGGCTTGCAGGTAAGCATTGATAAAGCAATCGCCATCGAAACGGAAGAATTTGCGCAGTGTTTCGCAACGGAAGATCAAAAAATGGCTATGAACGCTTTTGTCAAAAAAGAAAAGGTTGAAAAATTCAATAATCGTTAGGAATAGTCATGGATTATCATTCGTTATACAAACAAAAGTTGACCACAGCGGAAAAAGCAGCGCAGGTAGTTAAGTCGGGTGATTGGCTCGATTATGGATGGGGAAATAATACCCCTGTAGCTTTCGATAAGGCATTTGCAGCGCGGTTGCCCGAACTTGAACACATCCACATCAGAGGCGGTGTCCTATTACGGGAGCCGGAAATTTTTAAAATAAAAGATCCGGCGGCTCATCTTACGTGGAATTCTTGGCACATGTCCGGCTATGAGCGTAAAACCATTACAGGCGGATTCGGCTATTATATTCCGCTCCGCTATTCGGAATTACCGCGCTGGTATTACGAAAATATTAAGCGCCTTAACGTATCGATTTTCCAAACAACGCCGATGGACAAGGATGGTTTTTTCAATTTCGGATTGAACGCCTCGCACCTCAAAGCGGTTACGGATTGTGCGGATATCGTCATTGTGGAAGTCAATACCAATATGCCGAACTGCGTAAACGGGGTAGATGATAAGATTCACATTTCCAATGTTGATATGATTATCGAAGGGAATAATCCGCCGATAGACGAACTCGTCGATAAGGGTGAACCGACCGACGTAGACAAGGCTGTCGCAAAGCTCATCATCGAAGAAATTCCGAACGGAGCATGTTTGCAGCTCGGTATCGGCGGGATGCCTAATACGCTCGGCGCGATGATCGCAAAGTCCGACTTAAAAGACCTCGGCGTACACACGGAAATGTATGTTGATGCCTTTGTCGATATTGCCAAAGCCGGAAAAATAACCGGCGCAAAGAAGGCGATTGATTCGGGTCGGCAGGTATTTGCCTTTGCCGCAGGAACAAAAAAGCTCTACGATTATGTGCACAACAATCCGGCATGTATGGGGGCACCGGTCTCTTACACGAATGATGCGCGGGTGATTGCTCAAATCGATAACTTTATGTCTATCAACAATGCAGTGGATATCGACCTATTCGGTCAAGTGAATGCCGAAACGTCGGGAACCAAGCATATTTCAGGAGCGGGGGGCCAGCTCGACTTCGTATTGGGCGCCTATCTATCCAAGGGTGGAAAAAGCTTTATCTGCTGTTCGTCCACCTTTAAGGATAAAACAGGGGCGCTTACCTCCCGTATCCGGCCGACGCTTGCGCCGGGTTCCGTTGTTACGGACACAAGAACCAATGTCCATTGGTTCGTTACCGAATACGGAAAGGTCAACTTAAAGGGCTTATCGACATGGCAGCGGGCAGAAGCCTTGATTTCGGTCGCGCACCCCGATTTTAGAGATTCGCTCATTGCCGAAGCGGAAAAGCTCCATATATGGAAGCGCTCCAATAAACGGTAGGGCGCTTTCGAACTTCCATCTTTCAACAGCCTTAGATACCGTCTTTAAGGCAGGGCAACGAGACAACGGTCTTTAAGGCTGTCGCTCTCAGGGATATGCTGCATTATAAATACAGGAAGATTGCCTTTATAGATTCTCTTATAGCCCTTATAATGCGGAATTCCCCTGTATTTATGCGTAAGATTGACAGTAGAATATGGGAGTGTTAGAATATATTAAGATATTTGTTGATGCATCTGTAATTCCTGAGGATGAACTTTTTGCAGGTCTTTGGGAATCCCTCAGCGAAGAAGAAAAACAAATGATTCGTGATAATCTTGATAAAGCGGTTGTTCAGTGCGATGCTCATTTAACAGTGGATAATGACTCTCCTGTTGCCCGGTCCGTTCATACAAACAACACTGATTTGCTCGGCGAAATGACTGCGTTTTATGGATTTAATGCAAAACTTAATGATTTATTTATGGTGGTCAAAGACTTATACATGGCAAACCTATGCGGCTACCGGAGATTTGATTGAAGTGAGGGAGCGATGAAACAAAAGACAATAACTTTTGCATTATGCATAGTTTGTCTTACTGCCGTCTTGCTTTCATGTCCCATGTACAGGATGGCAGGACCCGAAGATTATGAAAAAATTTTTACAAAGATAGATTACGGCCCTCTTGAATGGAAAGATTCGTATATCCTTTCTGCGAGTAATTACTTACCGCAGGTACAGGTGTGGGACAGCGCAAGCGGAAAACTGATAAAGGTGTATGAATTATTTGTGAAAGACGATAAAAAAAAGTTCTATGCGGATTTATGGATTACCGGTATTGCGGAGTTTCACGGTAGTATTTGGATTTGTTCAGCCAATATCGGTAATCATATTGCCCGTCTTGATCCTGCCAGCGGAAAAATGTCTTTTATCGATCTTGACTGCCATCCCGAAACAGTTATTGCTTTTAATGATACTGAAGGAGGAAAAGGAGCGTTATGGATTGCAACGTATAGCGCCCGGGGTATTGGGTGTGCAATTCGCCGTCTTGACCAAAGCGGAACAATCGTAAAAAAGTGTAATATTACCACGGAAGATATTGAGATAACTGGTGTGAACCGAATGCATTACAGAGAGGGTAAATATCAGTTATTAGCAGATTCACATAAAGACCTTTATCCCGCTAAGGAAAATAAAGGAGTGTACTGGCTTGTGAATCTCAGTGCAGACAATGAGGAATATGTACAAGAAATACCGTACCATGCTGTTTTCCCCGCCGGTTTCTTTAGTGATAACAAGATAACCCCTGTTCCGGAAGAGTTTATAACATCGCTTGAATTGACGAATCAGTATGCCGATGCAAAAAATGTCTATTGCAAGGTAAATGTAGTAGGTGGTGAAACATGTCATCGGCTGTTATACAAGGTGAATAGTTTGAATCCGGTAAAACTTGAATATACACATATTATTTACAGTAAACCTGATGCACGTTCAATATTTAATGTGGTTGAAAATGATACGAATATTTTTATTACGGGAAGAATACTGTGTGATGTTCCGGGTGAGGCGTCTTTTACCGGGCTTGAAATAGGAGCTTATCCAATAGAGGGCGGCGGGCAACTGAAGCGTATCCGATTGGCTCGTGGAAACCAACTATACCAGACAACGAAAGCTGGAAAAACATGGTTTTGCAGGGATGTGTATGAGCAGGATGAAGCAACCCTTACATGGCATTTTAAAACTCCCCCTCAAATTTATATGCTTGAACATGCAAACGGAAAAGCATATAAATATTCCCATGACGGTTCTCGTATTGAACTGGAGCCTGAAAACTGATAGCGATATATGAAGAGCGAGTTTTCTCGATAGGAAGTATTCCCTCTGCATGAAGCGTTATGCATGCAGAGGGGTTCATTCTCCGATGCTCTGCGCCGGGGGATGATTGCTAAAAACTTTACGCAATTTTTCAAAAAAGGATAAAGAGTATGCAATCAATTAAAAACATAAAAACGGTTTTTTTTAGTCCTACCGGCAATACCAAGCGGGTAGTCGAATTGATTGCCGGTCGGTTGGCGCAAAAACTTTCCGTGCCGGTTGAATCGGATGACTTTACGCTGCCGGCGGCTCATGCCGATACCAGAACGTATTCGTCTGAAGATTTGGTCATTTTCGGCGTGCCGACGTATGCAGGGCGCATTCCGAATAAGGTACTGCCCTTTGTGCAAACCCTATTTAAAGGGGAGCAAACACGCGCAATAGCGGTGGTTACCTTTGGAAACCGCAGTTTTGACAATTCCTTGAGCGAGCTTCACATGGAATTGGAAAAAAATAATTTTTCGGTAATCGCTGCCGGCGCAGTCGTATGCCGACACGCTTTTGCCGAGGTAGGCATTGGACGGCCGGATGCTGCCGATGAGGAACATATAGCCGCTTTTGCCGATACCGTTTTTGAAAAACTTCAACAATCAGGCCAGCCGCTCTCCAATACTTCGATAAAAAGAAACGAGGCGCTCACCGCCTATTATGTGCCGCTCGGAACCGACGGAAAGCCGGTCAATTTTTTAAAGGCAAAACCGGTTACCGATAAGGCGCAATGCGACAACTGCGGCGTTTGCGCGGCCGTATGCCCGATGGGTTCTATCGACAAAAATGATGTTTCGTTAGTCCCCGGCATCTGCATAAAGTGCCAAGCCTGTATTGTGCATTGCCGCACAAAAGCAAAATCATTCGACGACCCGCTGTTCCTGGCGCATAAAGCTATGCTGGAACAAAACTATACGCGCCCGGCGGCTTCGGAATTTTTTGCGTAAATACCGGACGAATTTGTAATTATAGACAATATCGGAAAATGTAAGGGGAAGTGCTGAATAAATGCGCTCCTCGGTATTCCCAAGCGGAATATGGTGCTCTATAAAATAGAGAAAGCTTCGTTTTTAGGCTCCTTCCACATCCGCTTTGCTTAATCCGGTAACCTGCATTATCTTCTGTACAGAATCACCAAGCTGTTTTAATAGCTTAGCTGTTTCGAGCTTTGCTTGGCGAGAACCTTGCGATATTCCTTGCGCTCTACCATCGGCAAAAGCCATTCTGCTCTCTGTACGGCAATACCTCTTGCAATTTATAGAATAATTTACAATTATCGCATTACCCATTATTTAATGCGGCTTCCCCTACCCCATCGATAAACGGAGCGCATAGCCACGTCAGTTCGTGTTTATTTGCAGTAAGATGAGCGATTTTTGAGTGAGGAATTTCCGCAAAGCGGCGGATGGTATCGAAATCGGGAGCCCCCTGCATTTTGATTGTACAGATGAATTTTGAACAAAGGCCGCTTGCCCGCCACCGCTCAACCCATTCCAGTAAGCGAGGCGGATAACAGATAACATCGGAACACACCCAATCCTGTTTACCGAGACTTTCGGGAGTTAATGTAAATGCGTCATGCTGCATAAAGGTAATCCGCGGTTCACGCATCAAAAAATCCGCCAGCGGGCTTCGGTCGATAGCAGTTATCTCTGCCCCCAGATTATTCAGCGCCCATGTCCAACCGCCGGGACAGGCCCCCGCATCCACACAATGGGAGCCGCGCTGAGGTAATGCCCAGTCTACCGGTATTACCGATGAAACAGCCTCTCCCTTTTGCTCTGCAGCACACCGATAGTAAAAGTCTAACAGGGTTAAGGCTTCCCATAATTTAAGATAGGCGCGGCTCGGCGGATTTTGATGATCTTCGGTAAAGCGGATAACACCGAGCGGAAACGGGGAAGATGTTTTTGCAGATGCAACCAGCGTATGTTCATCCAACAGCGACCACACCCCCATACCGGCAAGCGACACGGTATAAGGAAACGTTTTTTCTTTTTTGCTGATATACGGCAGTTTTTCTCCGATCAGTTCCGCCCGCCTAAAACAGCTAAGCGGATAGTGCGCCCAATTCCGCTGAATCCCCCGCAACAGCTTCGCCGCCTCCCCGATACTGCGGAACCGCACCACAAACGGTTCTTCCCAACACAGCTGCTTCCAAAATACTTCCTGCCGTATATCTTCACAGTACACAAGCTTGCTTGATTGAACTGCCCTATCATTTAACTTAAAATCAGTCAAGCTTTCAGAAGCAGAAGAAAAGCGCCATATATGCTCAAGAGCGCCGCCCGTCTGCAAAGCCAATTCTTCATCCAAATGCGATTCAAAACCTTTCACCGGTATCCATGCCTTACCGGCTAATTTACAAATAGTCCCATAAGGTTTTGCAGCGGCAATTTTACACAAATTAATTATCATAATAGTGTTTTCTTTTGTATCGGTAAAAACAATAGGGCATAAAAAAACGCTCGGCAGAGCGAGCGTTTTTATTCAGAGCGTAGCGTTATTTACGCCTTAGCTTCGGCGGCCTTCTTGTTTTTCAGCATTGCACGGCCGACTTTAGAGATATTGACTTTCTTTCCGTCAATTTCCTGCTCATACAAGAGCTTAACTCCGGTCTGTCCGGTTACGGGGCAGGTTCCCCGCCCATGATTGGGAACGCTTTTAATTCCCTTTCCGCGATGTGCTTTCGACATAGTTTAGCCCTCCGCTGCCTTTGACTTTGCAGCGCCCTTGTCTGCACCGTCTTTCTTTGCATCTGCCGACTTCTTCGTGCTCTTATCGAGCGTATAGTCAACCAGCTCTAAAATTGCGACCTGTGCGGCATCACCCTCACGCAACCCTAATTTAAGTACGCGAGTATATCCGCCGTTCCGATCCTTCATGCGCGGACCGATGTCGGTAAACAATTTATTCAAGATTGCCTCATCCCAAATATAGGTTGCAGCCTGCCGCCGATTATGTACTGAATCGACCTTAGCACGGGTAATAAGCTTTTCTGCGGTTCTCCGAATCTCCATCGCCTTTTGTTTTGTCGTAGTAATCCGCTCGTACTTAAACAGTGATGTAACCATGTTACGATGCAATGCGCGGCGATGTGCACTGGTACGTGAAAGCGGATTAAAGCCGTTTTTATGCTTCATCTGTTTCTTCCTTTTGTCTCGATAACTTGATCGAATTCTTTAAATGACTGTAATCAGTCATACCCAAACTCAAATTACGTTCCGCCAACTTTTCTTGTATTTCCTGCAAACTCTTCTTTCCGACATTTCGAGTTTTCGAAATCTCATCCTCGGTCATCATTGTCAAATCGCGGATTGTTGAAACGTTTGCGTTTTTCAAACAATTGGAAGCCCGCACGGAAAGATCAAGCTCGGTGATCGGTGTGTCAAGCAACTGCTTTATCATTTCATCGCTTTCATCGGCTTCATCATCACCGAGCAATTCATTTTCGTTGAAATTGACAAAAACGGTAAAATGTTCTTTCGCGATTTTTGCAGCTTCCGCTAAAGCGTCTTCAGGCCGTATCGTACCGTCCGTCCAGATTTCAAGTACAAGCTTGTCATAATCGTTGCGCTGCCCTACTCTACACGGCTGAATTTCATAGCTGACTTTCCGAACCGGGCTAAAGATGGTATCCAACGAAATTGTTCCGACCACTTCAACGTATTTTTCATTCGTTTCTGCCGGTACATAACCGCGGCCGAAATCAACCTGAACCTCTATCTCAATATGAGCATTTTCCATCAACTCCATAATATGGAGATCGCCGGATAAAATTTCAAGTTGACCGGGTTTTGCAAAATCGGCTGCACTAACAGAGCAGGGACCTTTAAAATCAAACAAAAAGACATCTTGCTCAATCTCATTCGGGAGCCGCAGCCGCATTTGTTTCAGGTTATTCAAAACTTCCATCGTGTCTTCGGTTACGTTTGGAATTGCTTCAAACTCGCTTGAGATACCATGCGGAACATCATCATCACCGTAAGAGGTAATCTTTACAGCGGAAATAGCATACCCTTGTATCGAAGACAACAAAACACGCCGCAAACAATTGCCGATCGTTGTACCGAAGCCTGTTTCAAAGGGAGACGCCGTAAACTTACCATAGCTGTCATTCGAGACATCTGCCGCAAATTCCAGACCTTTTGGTTTTTTGAATCCTTTCAAAAGATTTTTACGAGCCATTTAAACTCCTTTTTATTAGATGCGGCGGGTCTTGCGGGGACGGCAACCGTTATGCGGAATAGGGGTTACGTCATTAATAGAGCGAACTTTTAACCCCATAACGCCAAGTGTTCTAATTGCGGATTCGCGGCCGACACCGGGTCCCTTCACAAATACGTGAACTTCCCGTAATCCATACTGCTGAACACGCTGTACAGCCGTTTCCGCGACTGTCTGTGCAGCAAAGGGGGTGGATTTTTTCGCACCGTTAAATCCCAGACCGCCGGAGGATGCCCAAGACAGCGCATTGCCCTTCAAATCGGTTATGGTAATAATGGTATTATTAAAGGTTGCCTGAATATAGACATTTCCTTCATATACGCTTTTCTTTTCTTTTCGTTTTTTTGCAGTTGTAGCCACAGCTTATCCTCCAAAATTACTTCTTCTTACCTGCAACGGTCTTCTTCTTACCTTTGCGAGTACGGGAATTGGTTCTTGTACGTTGTCCGCGGACGGGCAAACCCTTTCGATGCCGAAGACCGCGATAGCAACCGATATCCATCAAGCGTTTGATGTTTAAGGCAACTTCGGTGCGAAGCCGACCTTCAACCTTGTAATCCTGATCGATAACGGCACGGATAGCGGCAAGTTCATCTTGATTTAAATCGTTGATCATCCGCATCGGATCAATTTTCGACTTTTCGCAAATTGCTTTTGCAGATGAGTGAGATATTCCATAGATATACGTCAACGCGATATTAACATGTTTATTGGGGAGGTCGACCCCAGAAATACGAGCCATTCTTCAGTTTCCTCCATTAGCCTTGGCGCTGCTTGTGTTTGGGATTAGTGCAGATAATCCGCACAATTCCATTGCGTTTAATAACCTTACATTTATCGCAAATAGGCTTTACGCTGGTTCTTACTTTCATATTGTTTTTCTCCCATAAAAAGTCAAGAAGAAAGTATCAACTTTCGATTGACTTTTTACGCACGTTCGTAACGAAGTGAGAACGTGCAGATGATATACAAGTTTGCGATCGAGCAAACTTGGGTAAATAAAAGCCGTGCTATTTATACGGCTTTTATTTTACACTCCTTAACAAAAGAATAACCTTTCCCGAAATACTACAGATTCCGTGATCTGAGCTTTCCTCGTTTTACCAACCCCTCGTGATGGTGCATTTTAAGCTGCGCTTCGATTTGACTCATCGTATCAAGATCAACGCCAACCAAGATGAGAAGCGAGGTACCGCCCATCAGCATCGAAATCGATTGAGGGAAGCCGAAAATGGTCTGTATTACAGTCGGCAAGACAGCAATCAGCGCCAAATACAACGAACCGGGTAAAATCAGCCGGTTTAAAATCCGCTGCAAGTATTCCTCGGTTTTATCGGTTCTAATTCCGGGAATAGAGCCTCCGTTTTCCCTTATCTGCTTTGCAATTTCTGTGGGGTTTAACGAAATCTGTGTATAAAAATATGCAAAAAACACAATAAGGATCAAATAGAAAATATTGTACCACAAACCGTTCGGGCGCAAGAAATGAGCAAGACTGTTCAGCCAGCGAACATTCGGTCCTATCGTTGTCGCAATCGAAATCGGGAACGTCAAAAACGATGAGGCAAAGATGATCGGAATAACACCCGACGGATTGATCTTAAACGGAATGTAGGTGTTTTGACCGCCATACATTTTCCGTCCGACAACCCGCTTCGCATAGTGCACCGGTATCTTCCGTTGCCCTTGCTGCTCATAAACAACCAGTACGATAATACCGACAAACATAATCAACGCGATAACGACAAAAACGAGGTTCAATTCTCCGAGCCGCACCAGCCGGATCATCTGCGAAACGGCATGGGGTAACCGGACAATAATACCCGCAAAGATAATCATCGAAATACCGTTTCCGATACCGCGCGCCGTAATCTGCTCGCCCAACCAAACCGTTATCATAGTACCCGTCGTTACGGTAAGCATCGTAACAAAGATGTACATAAACCGGCTTTGAAGCACGATAGCGCCGGGTATCGAATAGGCATAGAAAGTTACCGCATACGATTGAATCAACGCGACAAACACGGTAAGGATTCGCGTCCATACCTGTATCTTTTTCCGGCCGCCGTCATCTTCCGCAATCTTTTTCAAACTCGGAAATACGAACAACGCAAGCTGCATCAAAATTTGAGTTGAGATATACGGCATAACGCCAAGCATGAATACGGAAAAGTTGGAGAACGCCCCGCCGACAAAGAAGTCCATATAATCGACAAAAGCATTTCCCCGTACCTGCGATTGAAAATATGCCGATAAGGCGTGGGGATCAATACCGGGAATAGTAAGTACCGATCCCAAGCGGAATACAATCAAAATTCCAATCGTAAACAGGATGCGGTCGCGTAATTCTTTTATCCGAAATACATTTACAAGTGCATTGTTAGCCATGTATGAAGCCCGCCTACCTAGCCGTTCTGTTTAACGACTGTCCCGCCGACTTTTTCAATCTTTGCTTGCGCCTGTGCGGAAACTTTATCTACATCAACCGTCAACTTTTTTGTAATATCGCCGGAAGCGAGCACTTTTACCAAAGCCGTTTGCTTTTTCAGCAGCCCCTTTTCTTTCAGCGTTTCTTTATTAACGGTTTCCCCATCGGAATATTTTTCATCAATCATAAATAAATTTACAATCGAATAGGTTTCCTTAAAGGGATAGTTGGAAAAGCCTTTTTTCGCAACGCGGCGATACAACGGCATTTGTCCGCCTTCAAAACCGATATAGGTTTTACCGCCGGAGCGCGCATTCTGGCCTTTGTTTCCCTTACCGGCTGTCGTTCCACGACCGGATGAAGAACCGCGGCCGACAATGCGCTTTTTCTTATTTGCCCCTTTCGGCGCATTCAATATAAAATCAGACATTAATCAAGCTCCTCTGTTTCAACTAAGTGAGAAACCGCCCGTACCATACCTAAGATGGCGGGAGAAGCGGAGTGCTCAACTACGGAATGCAATTTTCCAAGCCCCAAGGAACGGACGGTCGCGCGAACCGGCTTTTTTTGTCCAATGGTACTTTTAACTAACGTAATCCGAATTTTCTTTGCCATAGTTTACCCCCAGACATCCGTAATAGACTTTCCGCGGTTCTTAGCAATCGTTTTAGCATCCATTAATCCCGATGCAGCCTCGAAAGTCGCCCGCACCACATTTACTGCGGAGTTTGACCCCAAGGATTTTGAAAGAACATTCGCTGCTCCGGCTGCTTCCATAATTGCACGAATAGTACCGCCTGCAATAATTCCCGTACCGGAACGAGCAGGGCGAAGCAATACCGAAGAACCCTTGAACTTAGCCTGCACTTCATGCGGAATAGTACCGTTTTTCAGCGGGATATAAATCATATTGGCTTTCGCCTTTTCAATGCTCTTCTTAATGGCCTGGCTTACATCATTCGCCTTGCCAAAGCCGTATCCCACGTGTCCATTCTGATCACCGACAACCGTTAAAGCGGAAAAAGAGAAACGGCGGCCGCCCTTTACAACCTTTGCAGTCCGGTTTAACTTAACCAGCTTTTCTACCAGTTCCTTCTCGCGATGCGAACTGTCTCTGTTAAAATCTTTCTGACGATCCATATCCGCTCCTAGAAATTTATTCCCGCTTTCCGGGCACCGTCTGCAACTGCCTGCACCACTCCGTGATACAGATAACCGTTCCGATCAAAAACAACCGTCGTAATATTCTTTTCCTTAAGGCGGCGACCGAGTTCTTCCCCAATCTTTGCCCCTGATTCAGTGTTTGCCTTCAACGGCTTAAAATCTTTTTCAAGCGTTGAAACTGAAGCGATGGTAATGCGTGCATCATCATCGATAACCTGCACCGAAATATTCTTATTACTGCGGAACACAGTCATACGCGGACGTTCAGCTGTTCCATAAATCCGTTTACGGATATGAACTTTACGCTTAAATCTCTTTCTATCTTTCTCGATTCGCTTTTTAAACATAGTACCTATCCTTATTTAACACCGGTCTTACCGACTTTGCGCTTAATGACTTCGGTTTCATAACGGATACCCTTTCCCTTGTAGGGTTCGGGTAATCTGAGTTTACGGATCTGCGCTGCAAATTCGCCGACTTTTTCCTTATCAATACCGGAGATAATAATTTTATTTCCCTGCGGTTCAACCTTTACTTCAATGCCTTCGGGGATCAATGCGATAAAATCGTTTGAATAACCCAAAGCCATTACCAACAGTTTACCCTGCACTTCGGCACGGTAACCGACGCCGTTAACGACCAAGGTTTTAGAAAAGCCCTGACTGACGCCCACGACCATATTGTGAATTAAATTCCGATACAGACCGTGAAACGAGCGGGCTTCTTTGGTATCGTTCACCCGCGTTACGGAAACCTCAGAGTTTTCAAGCTTTACCTGTACCAGCGAATTATAGGTACGGGAAAGTTTCCCCTTGGGGCCTTCAACGGTCAACGCACCATCGGCAATATTGATTTTTACTCCGGCAGGAACAGCCACCGGAAGTTTTCCAATTCTTGACACAGTCGCCTCCTACCAAACTTTGCAGATAAGCTCGCCGCCAACCTGCTTTTCGCTTGCGTGCTTGCCGGTGATAACGCCCACCGAAGTTGAAAGAATAAGAGTACCGTACCCGTTATATACGCGGGGAAGCATCTTATATCCTGAATATACGCGGCGTCCGGGTGTAGACACTTTTTCAATACCATGAATAACGGGTAATTCATTATCATCGTATTTTAAAAACATCCGGATCGTACTTGCGCCGGCTTCGTTAAGTCTTTTAAAGTTCTTAATAAAACCTTCGGTTTTCAAAATCTTCACAATTTCAAGTTTTAACTTTGAAGAAGGCACATCGACTTTCTCATGACCGGCTGCCGCTGCATTCCGAATCTTTGTAAGCATATCTGCGACGGGATCTGAAACGCTCATTTTTTACCTCCTACCAACTTGATTTTGTAACGCCAGGTATCTGGCCTTCACTTGCTAATTTGCGAAAACAAATACGGCACATCTGAAATTTTCTCATATATCCGCGCGGACGGCCGCATACTCTGCAGCGATTATATTGGCGGCTGGAATACTTCGGCGTGCTGTTTGCCTTATTTATCATTGCTGTTGTTGCCATGAAAACCTCTCTTACTTTCTAAAGGGCATGCCGAACTTCAAAAGAAGCGCCCGCGCCTCTTTATCGGTTTTTGCCGTCGTTACGACGTTGATATTCAAACCTGCAATCTTTTCGATTTTATCAAAGTCGATTTCAGGGAAAATAATCTGTTCCGTAACACCTAATGAATAATTTCCTCTCCCGTCAAACCCATTCGGATTGACACCGCGGAAATCTTTAACACGAGGCAGCGCAATATTAATAAAGCGATCCAAAAATTCATACATTTTGGCTCCGCGCAATGTTACCATTGCCCCGATTTCATGTCCTTCACGAAGTTTAAAGTTAGCAATACTTTTCTTTGCCTTTGTTTTTACCGCTTTTTGGCCGGTAATAATACCGAGATCGGTTACTGCAGCATCAAGCAATTTTTTATTTGTCAATGCTTCGCCAACCCCCATACTGAGTACGATTTTAACAAGCTTCGGCACCTGCATAACCGTAGTATAGCCGAACTCTTTTGTAAGCTCAGGCGTTATCGTTTCCGTATAGATTTTCTTAAGCCGTGGCACATAATTGCTCATTATAATACTTCTCCACCCTTACGGCAAAAACGCACTTTTTTATCGCCGTCCATCTTATATCCAATGCGAGATACGCCGCTTTTCTTACCGACTATCATGACATTTGAAATATGTATCGGCATCTCGATTTCGGCAATTCCGCCCTGATCCTGCTGAGAACGCTTGCGCATTGCTTTTTTCCCCATATTGATGCCCTGAATAATCACTTGATTCTTTTCAGGTAAAACACGCAATACAGCGCCGCGCTTTCCTTTCTCGCTTCCCGCAATCACTTCTACCGTATCGTTCTTACGGATCTTGATTTTTCCTTCCATAAATGCTCAATCTCCTTATAGAACTTCAGGCGCAAGCGATACGATTTTCATAAAATCCATATCACGCAGCTCGCGCGCGACAGGCCCGAAAACACGCTTACCCTTGGGGTTCTTATTCGCATCGACCAACACACAGGCGTTATCGTCAAAGCGGATATATGTCCCGTCAGGACGGCGATATTCTTTAGAAACGCGGACGATAACCGCTTTTTCTACAGAACCCTTTTTAATTGTAGACGTCGGAAGGGCATCCTTTACCGCTACTACAATGATATCACCGATACCGGCATACCGGCGGTGAGATCCGCCGAGCACCTTAATACACTGTACAATTTTTGCACCCGAGTTATCGGCAACGTTTAATCTTGTTTCTACTTGAACCATAATATAGACGCTCCTTACTCGTTATTTTGCACGCTCAATAATCTCCGCCAAACGCCAGCATTTTTCCTTGCTGATCGGACGGTTCTCTACAATACGCACCGTATCACCAATGTGAGCTGTATTTTGTTCGTCATGCGCCTTATACTTTTTTGTATTGAGCACATACTTTTTATACAGCCGATGAAGTTTCTTGGTAGCGACCTGCACAACAATGGTTTTATCCATTTTATCGCTGGTTACCAAACCAACAAACTCGCGGTTCCCGGATTTCTTTTTTGCCGTTGTTTCTTCCACGGGCCTGCTCCTACTCTGCACTTACACCGGACAGCTCTTTCTGCCGGATAAATGTGTTCAGCGCTGCAATTTCGCGGCGCATAGACCGTTTCAGCATAGGGTTCTCTACGTGTCCCACTACAAACTGAAACCTCAAATCCATATATTTTTGTTTAAGTTCGCTCCGCTTTGCCACCAATTCGGCAAGGGATAAATCTTTATAGTTCGGCTTTTTCATTCGGAAAACTCCATCTTAGTTATCGCGCGGCTGCTCGGCAAAGCGGGTCTTAAACGGAAGTTTACTTCCTGCCAAACGCATAGCCTCTTCCGCAAGCGAGCGATCAATACCGGTAAGCTCAAACAGCACCGTTCCGGGTCTTACAACAGCGACCCAATATTCCGGAGCCCCCTTACCTTTACCCATACGTGTTTCAGCCGGTTTTTTTGTATACGGCTTATCGGGGAATACACGTATCCACAACTTACCGCCGCGCTTTACCTTTCTGTTTAAAGCAACACGAGCAGCTTCGAGCTGGCGATTAGTCAGCCAAAAGGGTTCAAGCGATACCAATGCAAATTCACCGAAGTCGATATGATTACACCGTGTTGCGTTTCCCTTAACTCTACCGCGCTGAATCTTGCGGTATTTTACTCTCTTAGGACTTAAAGCCATCGCTTAATCCCTCCCTGCTTCCGCACGCTCGCCGCGGCCTTTTTCCGACCGAGGAGCGCGTTCCTTGCGCTGTTTTTTTAACAATAAACCGGCGTCATCTTTTTGGTCGCTGCCGTACATCATACCGCTATAGAGCCAAACTTTTACACCGATTTTCCCGTAGGTGGTATGCGCTTCCGCAAAACCGTAGTCGATATCCGCACGGAGTGTGTGCAACGGTATTCGCCCTTCCTTCATTTCTTCGGTTCGGGACATTTCAGCGCCGCCGAGACGGCCTGAAACACGGATTTTAATTCCCTGTGCACCGGCCTTCATCGTAGAAAAGCAGCCTTGCTTTAAGGCTTTTCTAAAAGAGGCGCGCCCCATCAACTGACGAGCAACATTTTGGGCGACGAGAGAAGCATTTAATTCGGCACGCTTCACCTCTTTAATCTTGATCTGAACTTTTTTATTCAGCTCTTTCTGAATAATAGCGCCGATTTTTTCAATATTGGCACCTTTCGTTCCGATGATAACACCCGGCCGCGCAGTATGAATAACAATTGTTACACGCTGAGGATGACGGATGATTTCGATGTCGGCGACATCCGCATTTTTACACTCAGGCATCGTCTGGAGCATTGCGCGAATCTTTAAGTCTTCGTGCAACAAATCTGCGTATTCTCTCGGACTTGCATACCAGCGAGACGCCCATGTTTTGTTAATTCCAAGTCTTAACCCGATAGGGTTTACTTTCTGTCCCATACTTACGCTCCCGCCTTTTCGTCAACTATTACCGTAATGTGACACATTCGTTTTAATTGAACATCCGCACGTCCGCGGCCGCGGCACCATAAGCGCTTGAGTCTCGGTCCTTCATCAATACGGATCTCTTTGATATAGAGCATATCTTCATCCAGTTTTTTATTACCGTTCAAAGCATTCGAAGCAGCAGACTTAACCGTCTGTGAAATCAGCGCTGCCCCTTTATTGGGTATGTGCTCTAAGATCGCCATTGCATCGGTATAAGACTTGCGTTTAATCACATTCGCAACCGGTCGAACTTTTGTCGGAGAAGCAATAAAATACTTTATCGTAGCGCGGTAACCGTTTTTTGCAGTTGTTTCAGCCATTATTTCCACCTACTTTTTCGCCGCTTTTTTATCCGAGCCGCCGTGCCCGCGGAAAATACGGGTAGGAGCAAACTCACCAAGCTTGTGTCCAACAAATTCCTCTGTGATATACACAGGGATCCATGATTTACCGTTGTATACCGAAATAGTAAAACCAACCATCTCAGGTATAATCGTGGAGCATCGGGAGTAAGACTTAACCATCTTTTTTGTTTTCTGATCTCCCGTCTTGCTCATTTCAACAACCTTTTTGTACAGGCTTTTTTCTACAAAAGGGCCCTTTTTAACAGATCTTGACATTCTCTACTCCCTACTTCCGCCGTGAAACAATAAACCGATCCGAAGTATTCTTCTTCTTACGGGTTTTATATCCCTTACAAGGCTGACCCCACGGAGTAACAGGATTACGTCCTTTTCCGCGTCCTTCACCACCACCAAGCGGGTGATCGACAGGGTTCATAGCCATACCGCGTACGGAAGGACGAATACCGCGCCAACGTGCACGCCCCGCCTTTCCCAAATTGATATTCATGTGATCGGCATTTCCAACTTCACCGATTGTTGCATAGCATTTTTTATGCACTAAGCGGGTCTCACCTGAAGGAAGGCGCAATGTTACATAATCACCTTCTTTTGCAGCAATGAGCGCAGCAGCACCGGCGGAACGAGCCATTTGCCCACCCTTTCCCAGCGTCAACTCAACATTATGGACGGTAAAACCGACCGGTATGGATTCAAGCGGCAACGCATTCGCAAGCTCAAGTGCAGCCATTGTTCCGCTCATAATCTTTTGTCCAACCTTCAACCCCTTAGGAGCAAGGATGTATCGTTTTTCGCCGTCGGCGTAAAAGATCAATGCGATATTTGCACTACGGTTCGGATCATATTCGATAGTTCGAACCGTACCCGGAATACCGTACTTATTGCGTTTAAAATCGATCTCACGATACTTCCGCTTATGTCCACCGCCCTGATGCCGAACGGAAATACGCCCATGGCTATCCCGCCCCGCATTGGATTTTTTTCCGGTTGTAAGGCTTTTTTCAGGTTTCTGCACAGTGATTTCATCACGCAGCAAGTCAATTCGACCGCGCATACCCGGTGTTATAGGCTTATATAATTTAAGAGCCATTTATCTTCCCCTTCAAAGCAGCGATAAGTGCTGTTACGCACCTTCAAAAACTTTAATCGATTCGCCTTCAGCAAGCGTCACAATAGCTTTTTTCCAGCTTGCAGTCTTACCTGCCCGATAGCGAACTCGACGCATTTTTCCGTCGACGTTTACAACAGCACAATTAAGCACTTTCACATTAAAAAGCTTCCGTACTGCTTCCTTAATCTGCACCTTTGTAGAGCGCGGATCCACCTTAAAAACATATTTACGCTGCTCACGCATCTCGTTTGATTTTTCCGTAAGCACAGGCGCTATAATAATATCAGTATATTGCATTACTCAGCCCCCTCAGCCGCATAAAAGCTCGAAAGATTTTTTGCAGCAGACTCAAGCATCAGCACTTTCCGTCCATAAAACAGATCATGCGCACGCAAACGGTTATACGTTAAAAACGACAGCGTAGGGATATTTCTTCCTGCACGCTTCAACATCGCATCATCATCTTTCAACACAAGCACCGCGCGCTCATCCTGAACAAATGACTGCAATATCTTTACCAGGTCTTTCGTTTTACCGGTTTCAACCGTAAAATCTTCTATAACAACAAGGCGATCTTCATCCTGAGCTTTTAAGCTTAAAATAGACTTCATCGCCAACCGTTTTGCTTTTTTCGGAATTGCATAGCCGTAATCACGCGGCTTCGGCCCGAAAATCGTACCACCGCCGATTAAAAGCGGTGATTTTTTATCACCACGGCGAGCACGTCCCGTACCCTTCTGCTTATACGGCTTTGCATTAGAACCGTTTACCTCAGCACGACCTTTTGTACACGCCGTACCGACACGCATATTTGCTAATTCATTTGTAATGGCATAGTAAATGACATCTTCATTAACAGGCAAACCGAACACCGCATCGTTAAGTTCAATTGTCCGCAATTCCTTACCATCAATCGAATAGACTTTCTTTTCCATCCTCTTCTCCTGCCGTTATCTTTCCCGTTTTACAGCGGATTTAAGGAACACAACCGCATCCTTTTTACCGGGAACGGAACCACGCACCATAACGACGCCCAATTCGGGATCTATTTTTTCAAGCCTCAAATTCTGTACCGTTACTCGCTCGGCACCCATGTGACCGGGCATCTTCACGTTTTTAAACGATCGCCCCGGACTGGTACACTGCCCTGTCGAACCGGGTTCACGGTGAAACTTTGAACCGTGAGAAGCACGTCCGCCGCCGAAGCCATAGCGCCTTACAACACCCTGAAAGCCCTTTCCTTTTGAAATTGCGGTAATATCAAGATACCGAACAGATTCCAAAACTTCGACGCCGATTTTTGCACCGACAGTAACTTCTTTATCAAAACCTCTAAATTCTTTTAAAAGACGGACAGGCGCGACACCTTCTGCAAACTGATTTGCATATACCTTTGAAACACGCCCTTCTTTTAATTCACCCGTTCCCAACACAACCGCTTCATAACCGAAGTGATCCGCATCTTTTACCGCAACCACCGTATTCGGCACTACCTGCAAAACGGTAACGGGTGTCAGCCGCCCCTCATCATCAAATAACTGGGTCATGCCGATTTTTTTACCAATCAGACCAACCATAACTCACAACTCCTTGAGAAACTCATCGCTTCTCCGGTACGCACATCCTGATTAAATGCCGTCTACCGTTCTTTTATTGTTTAATTTCTACATCAACCCCTGCGGAAAGCTCCAACGCCATCAAAGCGTTCATCACTTCTGCAGAAGGCTCAATAATATCGATCAATCGTTTGTGCGTCCGCATTTCAAACTGCTCGCGTGATTTTTTATTTACGTGCGGAGAACGAAGCACGGTAAATTTATTTATACGCGTAGGAAGCGGAACCGGCCCCAACACCTTTGCCCCAACTTTCTGCACAGCTTGCACAATCGCTTTAGAACTTTGATCAACCAACTCAACATCAAATCCGCGAAGCTTAACGCGAATCTTTTCCTTAGCCATATTTCCTCCGTACAAAAACAAGCGGCCGAATAGCGCCTACCCGACCGCCTTGTTTTTTTATTACGCTAAAATCTCCGTAACCTGTCCGGAGGCGATAGTCCGGCCGCCTTCACGAATAGCAAGCTTAAGCCCCTTATCCATAGCGATAGGATGGATCAGCTCACCAATAATCTTAGTGTTATCACCCGGCTTAACCATATCAACACCCTCAGGAAGTGTAACGGTTCCGGTAATATCGGTCGTTCTGAAATAGAACTGCGGACGATAACCCGAGAAGAACGGGCTATGACGACCGCCTTCATCCTTCGAAAGAACATAAATCTGCGCTTCAAACTTAGTATGCGGCTGGATAGTGCCCGGCTTAGCTAAAACCTGACCTCTTTCAACCTCTTTCTTATCAATACCGCGAAGCAAGAGACCAACGTTATCACCGGCCATACCTTGATCAAGCAGCTTGTTGAACATTTCGATACCGGTAACAACAGTTTTCTTCGTCGGCTTAATACCGACAATTTCAACTTCGTCGTTAAGATTGATAACACCGCGCTCGATACGTCCGGTAACAACAGTACCGCGTCCCGAAATCGTAAAGATATCTTCAATCGGCATCAAGAAAGGCTTTGCATCATCACGTACAGGATCGGCAAAATAACTATCCATAGTATTAAGCAACTCATCGATACAAGCAGTGTCTTCAACGGAAGCGCCGTCAGCCAATGCCTTAAAAGCAGACCCCTTGATAATCGGCGTATCGCGGGGGAAGCCGTAAGATTCAAGCGTCTCGCGAACTTCTTCCTCTACCAATTCAATAAGCTCAGGATCATCAACAAGGTCAACCTTATTAAGGAAAACAATAATAGAAGGAACACCAACCTGACGAGCAAGCAGGATATGCTCTTTAGTCTGAGGCATAACCGAGTCCGGAGCCGAAACAACAAGAATTGCACCGTCCATCTGAGCAGCACCGGTGATCATGTTCTTAACATAGTCGGCGTGTCCGGGACAGTCGATGTGCGCATAGTGACGCTTGTCGGACTGATATTCCAAGTGACGAGTATTAATAGTAATACCGCGAGCCTTTTCCTCCGGCGCATTATCAATCTCATCATATTTAAGAAGCTTATCACCATACTTCTTTGCACAATGAGTAGTGATCGCTGCCGAAAGAGTTGTCTTACCATGGTCAACGTGACCGATGGTACCAACATTCATGTGAACTTTTGTTCTCTCGAACTTTTCCTTTGCCATGTAAATCCTCCTAACAGACAATAGGCAACTAACAAAACCCCGCCCATCAAACAGCGAGACCATTTCCATATTGAAAATGAAAAAAAAATGTTCTAAAATCGAATACCAAATACAGAAAAGAATAGAATGCGGGATAATCAGACAGTAAACACCGTTACAAAAGACGTGTTACGCAAGCTCGTCATAGCAATTCGACAAGCCTTATTCGGATCCACCTGATCATCATCAGAATCCATTCCGATGACTGGTTTGGCATCCTGCAGAGTAATAGGGCGAACCCCTTAGCCGCTTAGGAAAGCAGCTAACACGGAAACCTGCACCAAAAAGGGGCTTTACGGTACCGGAAAACTCTTAAAGAATACCGGATACGCGGACTCTAGCCGTTTATCCAATTGAACAGAGCGACTATACTATTTTGAATAATAAATGTCAAGCCATTGTCGGACAAACGCATCAGGCTGTTTTGAGGATATCCCCGCAGAATAACAGAGGTTACTTGCCGAAAAAAAATGGGGCTGTCCCAAAAGTATGAAGGTATGGTAAAATCAGGAAATAAATAAGGAAGCCTTAATGAAGAATATGATTTTTACGATTTTATCCGCTGCCTGTATAGTCGGCGCTGTAGCCGATACTGCAAAAAATTTTAGTACGGATGATATTCCGCTTAAAAAGGTAACGCTGTATTCATCAGGCGTTGCGCATTACGTGCATGAAGGGACGGTTTCCGGTTCGGGGAATATAGAACTTCTGTTCTCGCCCGCTCAAATT
This sequence comes from Treponema sp. OMZ 305, assembly GCF_024181325.1. NCBI lineage: Bacteria > Pseudomonadati > Spirochaetota > Spirochaetia > Treponematales > Treponemataceae > Treponema > Treponema sp. OMZ 305. The sequence continues at coordinate 96,628 of NZ_CP051300.1, forward strand.
AACGATGTGCTAAAGTCTCTTGTCGTTACGGATCCGTGCGCAAAAAGTTTAGCAGTCAATTATCAGTCCGAGGACACGCTGAGAAAAACGCTGGAAAGTTTAAAAATAGACCTTTCCGCCGCTACAACACTCTACGATATTTTAAAAGCGCAAAAGGGCGCCGAAGTGGAACTGTTTACGCCTCATCAAATTATCGGAAAGATTTTAAGCGTCGATAAAAACAGCTCAAAAGAAACGGATACTTTCTTTATTTCGCTTGCAGCGAAAGACGGCATTCATATTATCGCCTTTTCGGACATTCAGTCTTTCACATTTACCGATAAAAAACGAAATGAAGATTTGAACACCGCTTTGGCGCTTATCCTCGACGCTTCGGCAAAGAACCGCAAAAAACTGGACATTAAAATCGATGCGCAAGGTGAACGGAAAATCGGTCTTTCTTATGTTATGGAAGCGCCGGTATGGAAAGCAAGTTATCGGCTCGACATGGGTACCGATAAAGCGGCGTTTCAGGCATGGGCGATTATCGACAATTCAACCGACCTCGACTGGAAGAATATTACGCTTACCCTCACAACGGGAAGGCCGGTCGGTTTTACGCAAAACCTCTATGCCCCCTACTATACGTATCGCCCCGAAGTGCCGCTTGCAATTGCACAAGCCGCCGAAGCAGAAACTTTTGATTCGGCTGATAGAGCGGTCGAATATGCCGCAGCTATGCCGCTTGCGGAAAAACGGTCGGCGATGATGAAAAAAGAGGCTTATGGATATGTCGCCGCAGAATATGATGAAGCGGAGTATGATGACTTACAGGAAAAAAACAATTCCGCCTATTTTGAAAATCAGACCGAAGCAGGTGATGCGGGAGAAATGTTTGCCTTTACGCCGTCAAAACCCGTTACGCTTGAGCGGCAGCAAAGTATGATGATTCCGCTCACTCTTGCCTCTCTTCCTGCGGAAAAGTATTCGGTATTTTCATCCATTCCATACAACGAGCGTGTTAATCCTAAGTTCTGCATCAGTATTGAAAACACATCAGGCTTAAAACTTCCTGCCGGCCCCATTACGGTTCTTGACGGGGGTGAATATGCAGGCGATGCTCTTTTGGAGTTTTTACCCGAAGCTGAAAAACGCCTGATCGCTTACGGAGACGATATCGAAGTAACCGGTTCAAAGCGAGCCGATTCCACAAGGACGATTGAAACCGTAAAGATGGCTGACGGAGTGATGACAACGTCGTACCGGCAAGTCCAAAGCACGATTTATTTGATACGAAATGCCAATAAAAAAGAGAGAACCGTTATCGTCGAACACGCGAAGAACACAGGGTTTGAGCTGACATCAAAACAAGCTCTTGCGGAAACGACTGCAAACAAATATCGGTTTAAGTTTAAAGCTGCAGGCAATACCGGTACCGAGCTAAAAGTAGAAGAAGCTCGCACCTATCAATCAACTCAAAAAATATTCGATATGAATTCAAATACATTCATTTCCTACACGACCAATGCCGAAATTCCCGAAAAAGTACGGAAGGCATTTGCGTCTATTATAACGGAGAAAGAAAAGGTTTCCGCGGCGGAAAAAGCCCTAAAGACTTTGCAGGATCGTCAGACGGAAATCGGAAAGGAACAAGACCGTGTACGTAGGAATCTTGAGGCGGTCGGTTCTGAAAGTCAGCAGGGTAGAGCGTTCTTAACCAAGCTGCTCAAGCTCGAAACCGAACTGGACGAGTTGAAAACAGACATCACAACCGCAACGGAGCAGCTCACCAACGCACAGCAAGACTTTACCGCATTCGTAAAGAATATCAGGATCGAATAAAGGAGCATCGTAGTGAAAGAAATACCACTTTCCGAGGCGGTCGGGCATGTGTTGTGCCACGACCTGACTCAGATTATCGTAGGGGTGTCGAAGGACGCTCGGTTTAGAAAGGGACATATTGTTACGGAGGAGGACATTCCGGTGCTTCGCTCGATGGGCAAGGAACACTTGTTCGTTTGGGAAAAGAGTGAAAACCTGCTGCATGAGGATGAAGGGGCTGAAGTTCTGGCAGCAGCGGCGATGGGGAAAAATCTGGAAAAAACCGCCCCCAAGGAAGGCAAGATTGAGTTGAAGGCAACGGTTGACGGTATGCTTAAAATCGATACCGACCGGCTCTTTGCAATCAACAAGCTCGGCAAGGTGATGATTGCAACGCAGCGCAATTATGTGCCGCTTAAAAAAGGACAGACGGCGGCGGGAATGCGGGTTATTCCGCTTCTTATCGAAAAAGAAAAAATGGCTGAGGTGGCTGCGATTGCCGATGCCGCCAATCCGCTGATGTCCGTCATCCCTTACAGCATCAAAACCTGTACCATTTTGGTAACGGGGCACGAAGTTCTGACAGGGGTTATTAAAGATACCTTTGCACCGGTCGTGCAGGCAAAGCTGGCAGAGTACGGCGTGGAAACGTTAAAAACCGTAAACACCGGAGACGACGTGGAAACTATTACGGCGGAGATACAAAAAGCCATACAAGCAGGTTCCCAGATGGTACTCTGCACAGGGGGCATGAGTGTCGACCCCGACGATAAAACCCCCGCCGCTATCCGCGCAAGCGGCGCGCGTATCGTCAGCTACGGTGCCCCCGTCCTTCCCGGCGCAATGATGCTGTTGGCATACGCGGGCGATGTTCCTATCGCGGGGCTGCCCGGCTGTGTGATGTATGCCAAGCGCACCGTCTTCGATCGGCTGTTGCCGCGTATCCTTGCCCGCGACCCCATTACCGTTGAAGATATTGCGCTCTTGGGAGAGGGCGGCTTATGCCCGTAACCGACAGCACCGTCCAAAACAGTAGCCCTACCCGGTATAGAGCGGCTATTATCTGCGCGTCCGACCGGTGCTTTCAGGGCTTGCGTAAAGATGTAAGCAGCCCTATAATAGCCGAAATACTCACCGGTCAAGGATATGAGATTACCGCTACGGTAATGCTCCCCGACGAGTACGAAGCGCTGCGGAAGGCGATGGTACGCATAGCCGATGAAGGCAGCGCCGACCTTATCGTTACAACAGGCGGCACCGGACTCGCTCCCCGCGATGTAACCCCTGAAGCGACCGCTGCGGTTATCGACCGCGCCGTCCCCGGTATCCCAGAAGCAATGCGTGCGGAAAGCATGAAAATAACACCGCACGGAATGCTTTCCCGCGGTATCGCGGGCATACGAAAACGCACGCTGATTATCAACCTTCCCGGAAGTCCCAAGGCGGTAAAAGAAAACCTTTCTTGCATTCTGCCCGCTTTGGATCACGCACTTTTGATGCTTACCGGCAGCACGCAGGACTGCGCTGCAAGCCGGGGCAGATAGAAAAGAGCATCTTTAAAACTTCCGTTTTTAAAGATGCCTGAAACATTTTGCGAAAACTTTTCAGAGTTTCAGAGAAATTCTTTTTAGAGTTTTTTGCAATCACGTAAGGAGGATCTTATGAAGAAAACCGTTGTAGCGCTGCTTATCGGCAGCATCATACTCGCCCCGCTCTGCGCGGGAGGAAGCAAAGAGAAGGCTGCCCCTGCCGAAAAAACGGAAATTATGCTTTCGGCGGCAGCCAGCCTGAAAAACTGTATTCAGGATCTTTCGGCTATGTACACCGAAAAAAATCCGCAGGTAACCATTACCTCGAATTTCGGTGCATCGGGAGCCTTGCAGCAGCAGATTGAACAAGGCGCTCCGGCAGATGTTTTCTTTTCCGCCGGTATTAAGCAGATGAATGCGCTCAAGGAAAAGGGGATGATGATAGATTCAAGTGTAAAGAACATCCTTGAAAACAAGGTTGTTCTGATTACCCCCAAAAACGCAGCCGCCCTTGATTTCTTTGAAGACCTCGCCAAAAGCTCCGTAAAGAAAATCGGCGTCGGCGAACCGAAATCCGTACCGGTCGGGCAGTATACCGAACAGATTTTTCAAAATCTCGGCCTTACCGATAAGGTTGCTTCCAAGCTTATCTTTGCAAAAGATGTCCGCGAAGTCCTTTCGTGGGTATAAACAGGCAACGTCGATGCAGGCGTCGTATACGAAACCGATGCGAAAATCAGCAAGGATGTTACCATCTGTTCCACCGCTCCCGAAGGCAGTCATAAAAAAGTTATTTATCCGATCGGTGTCGTAAAGGCAAGCAAACACGCGGCAGAAGCGCAGAAGTTTGTAGACTTCCTATTCTCCGACGCGGCAAAAGAAGTCTTTGCGCGCTATGGTTTCACCGTTATTTCCAAGTAACGTTCATCGTTTATATCAGTTCGGCTGAAACCGGACTGATACTCAAGGATTACCTACACTATGTTTGACTACGCGCCGCTTTTTATCTCGCTGCGCGCAGCCGTTCTTTCCGGGATTTTCGTATTCATACTGGGAACGGCAGCGGCGCGGCTCTGTTTGAATATCCGCGGTAAATTACTCGTTCTTATCGATGTGCTTTTTACCTTGCCGATGGTATTGCCGCCGACGGTACTGGGCTTTTTCCTGCTCGTCATATTCGGAAGAAACAGCCCACTCGGTATGCTGCTCGCAAAAGCAGGAATTTCGCTCATATTTACATGGCAGGCAACGGTTATTGCCTCGATCGTCGTTTCGTTTCCGCTGATGTATAAAGGAGCAAAGGGCGCGTTGGAACAGGTAAATGAGGATCATGTGTGGGCGGCGCGCACACTCGGTATGAGCGAGCTTGCCATCTTTATCCGCATTATGCTGCCGGAAGCATGGCCGGGCATCCTTGCAGGGCTTGCATTGAGCTTTGCCCGCTCGCTTGGAGAATTCGGCGCGACGCTGCTGGTTGCCGGAAACATCCCCGGCCGTACTCAAACCATCCCGATGGCTATTTACTTTGCGACCGCGGGCGGCGATATGCACACGGCGTGGGTATGGGTCGGTGTGATTACTGCCGTTTCGTGCGCGGCGCTTTTCATCATGAATATGTTTTCGAGGGAAAAACGGGTATGAAGCTTGAAGCATCGATTGTAAAAAAAATGAAAGGTTTTACCCTTGATGTAAGTCTTTCAGCCGCGCAGGGGGAAATTGTCGGCTTACTCGGAGAATCGGGCGGCGGAAAATCTATGACGCTGAAATCCATTGCCGGTATTCTAACACCCGATTCAGGCAGAATTGTCTTAAACGAGCATGTTCTTTTCGATTCCGAGCGGAACATCAATGTACCGGTACGGGAACGGAACGCCGGTTACATGTTTCAGTCGTATGCGCTCTTTCCGTATATGACAGTGCGGGAAAACATTTGCTGCGGAATAAAAGACCGGAACCGTAAAAAAGAAATAGCCGATCAGTTTTTGGAGCTTTTACATATTGCCTCCTTTGAAGGACGCTATCCGAAAGAGCTTTCGGGCGGACAGCAACAGCGGGTTGCCCTTGCGCGTCTCCTCGCCGCCTCCCCCGCACTGATTATGCTGGACGAACCGTTTTCCGCCCTCGATAACGAACTGAAAGATTCCCTCCACGAAGATTTAAAAGCAACGCTCGAGCGCGCCGCTTGCCCCGTCCTCTTTGTTTCCCACAATAAAGATGAAGTTGAACGGTACTGCACCCGTTCGCTGTTCATCAAAAACGGCAGGATAATGACAGAGCAAACGCAGTAGGCTGTTTAACCACAAGGCATCCGTACCGTTTATTTCAAAAGGCACCCTTGAGATTGTCGCTATAACGTGCTACTCTAAGGATACCTATGAAGAATGCTCTACTGGTTCCCTGCGTTTTTTTCGTAAGCCTTGTAAGCGCTGTTGTTATCTTTGCCTTTTTCGGCGGAATAGCCGTGCGTTATGAAATGGCTGTCCCGTTTGCATCAGAATCAGCGGGGCTCCTGCTTCTCTGCATGGTGCAAAAGGCGTGTTATGTGCTTCCCTTTGCGGTAATGGTCGCCATTATTGGGGTGTACACGTTTTTAATGAGGCACCCTGCAAAGCTGAGCGTAGCCCTTACGCTGTTCCTCGTGTGCTTAATATTTACCGTAACGGTTGTCATACCGGCCTGTTATGCGCAGTTTTCCATCATCGAAAACGCAATGGCAGCTTATAAAACAACAGCGCCCATCGGTAAAGCGTTGGCTGCTTTTATAAATAAGCCGATTTTTTTAACCTTATTACAAAAGGGATCCGACAGCCTTTTTTCTGATGTATACGCTGCCTATATGTTGAATTTTGCGACATATCTCTTTTTCGTAAGTGCACTTTTTTTCTGCGTCAGCTCATTTTGGTTTGTATGCATCATAACGCGATGGAATCTGCTCAACCTTCTTTTCTTACTTTTCCTTTCCGGCGCCTTGTTGCTCGTATATCCGTATATGCAGCTGGAAGGATTTCGAGCGGCGCTTTTTAATCTCCATATAGCAAATTCGGAAAACGGCATATACGGAATTTCGCTTGTTTTGTGTATCGTTGCCGTAGTGTTCCATTCCATAGGCGGTTTAAAAATGCTGCTGATATCTTCAAAGACCCAAAAAGGAGCGCCGCATAAAAATGCCTGAGATGCTAAAAGGTTGGCTGTCCATTTTTATTCACTTTGTGATCGGACTCGGATGCTGCCTCATATATGTGTTTTTTTTCAAAAAAATCGATGTGCTACCGCAGTTTTTACTAAGCCGGAAATTAGCGGAAACAGGCATCTTATTTATACGGATTATGCCGAGCTTGCTGGTCTCCGCCATATTGATAGGATATGCTGTTATTTTCGGTACATGCGGCCAAAATACCGTTCCGAGATTTTCCGACATATTACTTCGTTACTTAAAAAAAGCATTTATTATGCTTTTCTCGTGCATTACCATTTATATCATACTGATAGAAATAATATCGCCGCTGCTGGTGGACTATCGGCGCTACAGTGAACTTAAAACACAGGATTATTACGATTTTATAAAAGAGACTGATATTTCATTACGCAACGGAGATGCCGAAAAAGCGTATGATAAGGCGAAGGCAGCGTTAGGAATCTGGAAAAACAATCCTGAAGCATTACAGCTTTTTGATAAGGCGAAGATATCGTACGAATCATACAATGCTGAGCGCAAGCAAAACAACAAAATCGAGCAATCTTCCGAAACTGTCGAGCCTGAAAACTTAACAGCGGAAGGGGCGCTATTCATCAGTAAGCGGTTTATGAACAAATATGATTTTTACACCGCACACTATTATGCCATGAGAGCATATCAGCTGAGTGCCGAAAATGCACCTTATCGCGAAGAAGCTTTACGGCTGGCAGCACAGGCATGGAATCAAATTGAAAAAGGAATCGCCGAGCTTACCGCCGAATTCGATATCCGCTTGTACCAAGCGAAAAAAGCCGGATACGAGATGCTCCAGCAGGGAAACTACATCAAAGCATACTATCAATTTGTGAATGCAAAGCGAATGCTTGAGCAAAATAATCCGTTCAAAAAAGACCCCGATATAGACCGGTTTATAGATATTACCCGAAAAAAAGTATTGGAAGAGGTTTTCTTTATTGATGAAACAGCCTCTCTGCCGCTCCTTGAAACAGTACGTAATATTCATTTTACCGTGCCTGCTTCGGGTACAAGGGCATCGGCACAGATAACGATAGAAGGGCTCTCTTATATTACCAACAACGGTATCAAGGAAATATATGGAAGGAATTGTGAACTTACACAATACGCCGCCGACGGTAAGATTCTTTATCGGTCTCGAATCCCTTTCATTAAACTTATCCCGATTGAGAGTGCAGATGGAGTACCTATGCTCCGCATGCTGTTCCGCGCTGTGGATAAGCAACGTGATGCAGTAGTGTTAAAACCGTTCGTTCTGGAAGGAACAATGCCGATTGAGCGGCAGACATCTCTGCGGCTGCCGTTTTCATACAATGATTTTCAGCTGATTATAGCGGCCAACGAAGGTGAAAAATCCATGACACTCCCTCAGCTCTATGCATTTCGGCAACGAGGAGCACAATACGGCTTCCCTGCACAAATATATCATCGGGAACTATTAGCAAGAATTATCGATGTGTTTCTTATTTGGATTATTTCGATTTATATGCTCGTACTGGCATGGCGTTTCAGAGTTCCGCCGCACCGGCAATTTAAGCATACGTGGGCACTGGCATTCCCGTTCTTTTTTGTACTGGCAACAGGACTGGTAGAGGCAGGACGGTATTGCGCCCGCCTCATCATTGCCCTGCTTACCGACATATCCTACAGCTTGTCGCCGCTGCTGTTATTGCTTGCATACACACTATGTTTTATCGGAATGTGTTTTTTCTTTATCGGTCAGCGCTCGGAAGTGTAAGAGAAAACCTCTAAAACCTCAAATTTTTTAGAGATACCCGAGGATACTTTCAATATCGAGTTCGCCCGCAAATGCCGGCACGGTAACAGACCAGTTTTCCAACACTTGCGGGTGCAGCTCGCCGAAAATACCGATCTGTTTTCCATCGGCAAGAACCCCCGCTTGCCGCCCTTCTATAAAGCGCGGGTCATGCGTTTCGCATACGTTGTAGTCCATTTGCAGATAGTACAGTAGACCGGCGACAAGGCTGGCGGCTTCGTTAAAGTTAGCGTCTTGGTTTACAGTCAAGAAGCCGAGGCTTTGGCGGGTGCGCGTACCGGTATTTTCTTCGGGAGCGAGGTATGCGATTTTTCCCGTTTCAAAGATGCGGTGCGGATAGACCGCATTGCCCGAAACAGTTTCTGCGGATAAAAGCGACGGAATAATGGACGGGCGGACAAACTGATAGTTTTCCGACATGGGGTTTGCAATTTCGATTACCGCCGCTCCGTCTATATTCATGCGGTCGATGTAGTCTTTCTTTGAACCGAGATAGTTAAAAATCATCTCTTGATAGCCGAATCCTACCATCAAACTTTTAATCTTTCTGCTCAGCTGGGTAACCGGAGAGAGCCGCCCGATGGTAAATTCCCGCGGCGTTTCCGGTTCAAAGAACTCGACGGTTTTCCCCATCATCACGTCTTCGATAATATCCACTTCGTGTAAAAAGTCATTTCGGTATGCAGGCGGCATCAGCGACAGGCAATCCCCCTCGACGGTAACGGTGTTGTCCATACGCTCCAACGCTTCCACAATATCCTGCGCCGAAAGCTCCGTTCCGAGGAGTTTATTGACGGCATGAACCGTCGTCTTTGTCGGCTCTTGGAAGTAAAGCGGCGTGGTAATCGTCTTACCGAAGCCGGTTTCATACGGATATTCTACGCTGACCGGTAAAATCATATATCCCGCATCGGAAAAATCACAGGCAACGATGTTGGTTGCAAGCAGCAAAGAGGGCATATCGGTACCGGTCAGCTCAACCAACAGGTCGGCATCCCCCGGCTGTACCGCACCGATCTCCGCACTGTTGATAATCGGCGCCATTGAAAGCACGCCGCCCTTTGAATCCGATAAGAGCGGTACCTTCTTCATATCTTTGAGTATCCAACCGTACTCTTTGCCTTTCGGGTGTTCGGTGATAATGCGTTCACACGTCATTTCGGTATCGAAGCCGAGCGGCGTAAACGAGGTTGTGTGCGGGTCAACAGCGCGGTAGTGTACCGGCCAATTGATCAGTTCGCTGCGGTACACTCCCATCGACACGGAACGGCGCTTCCGGCCGAAGTTCCAGCACAGTTTTTCCTGCGTTTGGATAATATCTTTCAACATAGCATCGTCGATGGGCTTGCCCGAAATGACAAACGCCGTCATAAAGGGGCGGATATGCTGTAATTCGGGGTCTACGGTTACTGTCCGTTTTCCGGAATCCTTTCGCTCACTCAATGTCGATAAAAATGCTTGATACCGAGCTTTGTTTGAAGCGCCTCCCGTGTGCATACGCAAAAGGCGAGCAAGCCCCGCTGTTGACCATAGGTCGGGGCGGTTTGTATCGTTTAATTCAATTTTTATAATGCGTTCATCTTGAGGTGCCGCTGCGGAAGGCGCTTCGTCCAGCTCCGCTTTTGCAGAGCTTAATAAATGTTCAAATTCGGGGGAATAATCGTATTTTTTTCCTAACAAGTTGAAAAAAAGCTGTTCGTTTACATCGATCTTGGGCATAGTCTATCCTTTTTTAATACGGCTTGAAACCTTTCAAACATACGGTTAAAGGCGTCTCGCAAATAAATCTAAGGACAACCTCTAAAAACGGAAACTTTTAGAGGTCTCCATAATATTGAAAGAGTATATGCAATATGCCTCTGTTTGGCAAGAATGATGCAGGGCGTTTACCCGTCTGCTGGAAAAATGTGCGAAATTTTATTTCTTTAAAATGCAACAGTTGAACAAAATATGAATTTTGGAAACTGTTGCATTCGTGCGCGAAAAGCGCACACAGCAATACGCAAGTTTTCGAAAGAAAACTTGACGGTTAAGGTGAGCGGCGTCATTGTAGACGCTCACCTTATACCTATGAAATTTCGCACAGAAGGAAGGCAACCTCTGAAAATATTTTATAATGCGGTTGCCCTGAGGGTGGTTAATGTACCGGACATACATTCTATTCAAAGAAATAGAGAAACTGACTGATTCTTTTAAAGATGCAGCACCATGTTGATTTCGTCCCGATAACTACCGTCTTTTAATTTGTACGCATGGGGCAACCGTCCCCATTCGGTAAAGCCGAAGCGCTCATAGAGCTTTTGCGCGCGTAAATTGTCGGAATAAACACCCAGTTCAACTTGCTCAATCCCATTCTTTTTTGCAAAGGATAGTATTTCCCGTAAAAGAAGACTGCCGATACCGATGCCCCAATACTTCTTTCTTACGGAAATCCCCAAGCGTCCGCGGTGCTTTGTTTTAAGATGTTCGGCAGCGGGAGCAATACCGCAGCTGCCGACAACCTTACCGTCTATCAAAGCGAGCAGCAGCAATTTATTCGGCTGCTCTTCCCAGTTTTTTAAGATTGTTATTTCTTCCTCTTCGGTAAGTGTAATCTCTTCCGGATACCGCAACATAAAATAGGTTTCTTCATTGGTTATCTGCAAAAATTCAACCATTACAGCTGCGTCCGATACAGCTGCACTCCGCAGTGTACATACGCGGTTATTTTTTAGAAGATATTCTTTTTCAGCATATATCATACACAATCCTTTTGCATGAAATGTTGTCCTAAATTTTCAAAACCGGTAAACAGACGATTTCAAATCCTTCAATAACAATGATATCTTCCATTTTCATTGAGTAACCATGGTTCTTTTGCGGCAACTGCGGTTCTTTCTTTTCAAAAGCCCACATTTTTATCTGCAATGATGATAATATCGAGTAATGATAATAGTATCAAGCGGATTGTTTCGGTTTGATGAGAAGTAAAAATTAATGGGTAATTTGTAATTAAGAATTAAGAATTCATAATTATGAATTACCCATTAAAAAAGACAGGAGGTCTATATGACAAAATTGAGAACCAATAAAAAGGCGCACACCTTGAGAGGAGCCGCGGCGCTCATCATAGCTGCATTTTTAGTACTGCTTTTTACCGGCTGCCCCAATGCAAACGGAAGTAAGCCGACATCATCGTCCAAGTACAAAATAACCTTTAGTGTAGACGGGGGGGGGGGCACCCTTACTGCAAAGATAGGTGAAACGGAAATAAAGAGCGGTAACGAAGTAGAAGCGAACAAAACCGTAACCTTTACTGCAACGCCTGACACGGGTTACAAGGTAAAGGGCTGGACGCTTGACGGCAATGCCGTGAACGGCACCGACAATTCTTATCAGCTTAAAATTGAGAAAGCGGTAACCGTAACGGTACGTTTTGAAAAACTCCCTCCCGGAACGTTCGCCGTAAACTTCGGTGTAGACGGCAGTAACGGCACGCTTAATGCAACGGTAGACGGAAAAGAGATTACAAACGGCAGCGGGGTTCAAAAAGATAAGACGGTTATCTTTACCGCAACACCTAACGACGGCTACGAAGTCGATAAGTGGAACATAACCGGCGATGCATTTGAAACAGGAACAGGCACAAACGGCAGCCTGACGGCAAAGGTAAACATCACCAAAGAAACGACAGTAAAGGTGAGCTTTAAGCTAAAGAAATACCTCGTAACCTTTAGCATAGACGGCACCGGCGGCACACTGAAAGCGGAAGTTGACGGTACCGTAATCAACACGAACGATAAGGTCGAACACGGCAAGCAGGTAACATTCACCGCTAAAGCCAGCGACGGCTACAGGGTGAAAAGCTGGATGCTCGACGGCAAGCCCATCACCGAAGCAGGCACAAACACAGAGTACAAGCTCACCGTAACCAAGCCTGCAACAGTCAGCGTGAGCTTTGTACTTACATACGCCGCTGCCTTTAGCGTAGAAGGCTCAGGCGGCACGCTCAAGGCAAAGGCGGAAGGCGAAGCCGAAACCGAGACAAGCCCTATAAACGTGGAGAAGGATAAAACCGTAACATTCACCGCAACGCCTAACACTGATTATATGGTCGATACGTGGACGGTAACGCCGAGCGCTGCACTACAAGAAGGCGGCACGGAAGGAAGCACAACGGCAAAAGTCAAAATCACAGAGGCAACGACGGTAAAAGTGAGCTTTACCAAATACAAGAAAGTAGCATACGGCACAAACGGCGATGACTTAAAGAACTGCCTAACAACCGCAAGCCCTGCATCAGACGGCATCTATTACATCGAAGTAACCGGTCTTAAGGCGGAACACTTAAAAGGAACATATCCCAACCCGGGCCCGCTCGGACAAATCCTAAAAGACAACCCGACTAAAAAGGTTGCACTTAAACTGCCCAAAACTGTAGAAGGTCTTACGGATATGAGCAGCTGCTTTCAACAATGCACAAATCTTGTGCAAGTGCGTAACATACCGGACGGCGTTACGAATATGAACAATTGCTTTACGGAGTGCTCAAGCCTTACAGAGGCCCCTGCAATACCGCCAAGCGTTCAGGATATTACCCAGTGCTTTAATCGCTGCTCAAGTCTTGTAAAAGCACCGGCAATACCGCAAGGTGTTACGAATATGCAAAACTGCTTTTACGACTGCACCAACCTTAAAGAGGTACCTGCAATACCGGACACGGTTACGAATATGCGCCAGTGCTTTATGAACTGCGGCAGTCTTACAAAGGTACCTGCAATACCGGCAAACGTTACGGATATGCTAAGCTGCTTTGAGGGTTGCACCAGCCTTACAGAAGCGCCGGTACTACCGGCAAACGTTACGAATATTGCCCGCTGCTTTGCGAACTGCACCAGCCTTGTAGAAGCCCCCGAAATTCCTGCAACCGTTACAGGTATTATCGCCTGCTTTCAAAACTGCGGCAGTCTTACAAAAGCACCTTCGGCAATACCGGACACGGTTACGAATATGAACGAGTGCTTTCAGAACTGCGGCAGTCTTACAAAGGCACCTGCACTACCGGCAAACGTTACGAATATGCAGGGGAGCTTTCAGTCCTGCGGCAGCCTTATAGAAGCACCCGAAATTCCTGCAACTGCTCAGTTTATAAGCTACTGCTTTGAAGGCTGCGGTAAAATTAAGTCTGTTGTACTAAAATGTAATTACAGAGACGGTTCATTCTCCGATTTATTCCGAAACTGTGCTTCGCTCGAAGACGGCGGCATAAAAGTACCGGCGGGGCAGCTGCAAGACTACAAGGACCATGCCAATAAAATGAAAACAACGGAAAAAAAGTTCGGCGTACGCGTTGCCTACGCAGAGCTTAGTGCTTTCCTTGCAGGCACCAACTCTTCCGCCGCAGACGTAAACTACATCGAAGTAACCGGTCTTACCAAAGCGGACTTAGAAGAGCGCTACAACGATTCGTGCAAGCTCGGTGACAAACTGAAAGCCCATCCGACTAAAAAAGTCGCACTTGAGTTACCAAAGGAAGTAGAAGGTCTTACCGATATATCCTTTCGTGCCTGCAAAAGCCTTGTGAGCGTGCGTAATATTCCTAAAAGCGTTACAAGGATGCAAAAGTGCTTTAGCAACTGTACAAGCTTAAAGTACGTTTCCGAGGTTCCTTCAGGCATTACGAATATGCAGGAATGCTTCTCAGGCTGTACAGCTCTTACATCGGTTACGCTTAAATGCAATTATGATCCCGTCAATGTTTCTTTAGAGAACGCATTCCAAAACTGCACAGCCCTCGGCGAAAAGAGCATAAAAGTACCGCAAGCGTATTACGGCAACTACACTACAGCTGCCGCACTTAATACGATGGCTGTTCCCGGCGCCAACGAAGCCGAACAAAGAAAAAAGTTTGAAGGAGTTTAATTCAATGGATAATTCATAATTCATAATTATGAATTACCAATTAAATCGACCGCTTTCACGTTGGAGGAAACTTCGGCATGGGGGCGGTTTTTTTTGTAATTTTTCTCCATTTTCTTAGCCGTTTTTACACCTATGACATATATAGACAATATGGAGGTGTAAACAATGAACGATACACAGACACTGACCCTCAGAAACGATTATCTTTTTAAGCTATTACTCGGATCGGAAGAAAATAAAGCTTGTTTGCAAGACTTCCTTGAATGCGTACTGGATATTCCTGCCGGTATGATTGAAGGTCTTGAATTGCTGGATAAGGAACTTGCCAAAGATGTGGTAACTGATAAAACCGGTATCTTGGACGTGAAGATTCGCTTAAACAATGGGACGACTATTGACATTGAAATCCAAAATTCGTGGTCTCTTGAGTTTATTCCTAGAACCCTATTTTATTGGGCAAAAATGTATAGCGAAGACTTTAAAGAAGGCGAACCATATACGAGTCTTACCAAGTGTATTACGATCAATCTGGTTTCGCAAGGATTCAAGTTAAATAATCAGATACACTCTGCTTATCGTATCTTAGAGCAGCAAAGTTATCAGCAGTTGACTGAGTTATTAGAAATCCATTTTTTAAATCTTTCGTTGGCAAGTCAATTCGTAATACAGAAAGGCTCTACCGAGAAACAGCAAAAACTGATAAACTGGTTACAGTTTATAAACACAGATGATAAGGAGGTAAGAACTATGCTAGCGATGACATCACCCATCTTGCAGATGCTGAATGAGAAAATAGACGTTCTCAGTTTGACCCCCGAAGAACGAAAACTCTATGAATCACGGATGAAATTAAAAAGTGATATTGCAACTATTTCAGAGGTTCAATTTAATGCAGGGCGGCAAGAAGGTAAACTTGAAACAGCGCGGATCTTAAAGCAGCTTGGTGATTCCGTACAAAAAATAATGCAGGCAACCGGTCTTTCCCAAGCCGAGGTCGAAGCGCTGAACTAATGGATAATTACCAATTATACATTACCACTTACACATTAAAACTACCAATTACCAATTAAATCAACCGCTTTCACGTTGGAGGAAACAATGCGAGAACTTGAATGAACTGCCCCCAACGGCTTATCGGTAAAATTGAAGCAGAGGTGTTACCACTTGTATTGTAGCAGTAAAATACGCAATGCTTCGCGGTTGGTAACACCGAACAGCTTGCACGCGGCTGCCATGTCTTTTTTGACAACAGAAACACTGACGTTATAGCGTTCCGCAAGAACTTCGTATGTTTCTCCTTCCTTTATTGACCCAATGATAAAGGCCTGCTGCCGCTCCGAAAGGTTATAGCGTGAAAGTTTTAAAGAAGACCCCTTAGGCGGCAGTTCAATTTTTGCGGCAACAACCTCTGTCGGCAGGAGCAGATAGGATAACTTTTCTGAAAGTCTGTCATACACACAGGCAAAAAGGGCAAAATAGAAAAAACTCACTGCAATTTCAAATAAAAAGAGCTTTAAACCGAAAGACAGATACAACCCGCACACAATAATTATCCAATATATTCCAAGAATAATCAGTTTTCTCTTTCTGTTTAGGATAAAATCTCCATTAATAAAACAGAAAATAATACCTGTTATAAACAGCAGCGTACCGATGCCGATAAACCCGATGTGCGTGGTCATTCCGCCTTCAAGAAAAAAAAGAATATATGAAAGTTTTTTATAATGAGGAAAAATGAATAATATAAAACAAAGTACCAGACAAAAACCGTTGACGGCAATCTCAATCCATTTTACTCCGGGAATAAACGAAACAAAAGGAATAACGGTTGTAATATTCATTATTAAAGCAACGCATAATGCAATGATTCCAAACCCGTACATAATGCGGTATGGATTAAAAAACTCCTTCATAGTAGGCGCTAGTATACCAGAGCATTTTTTTACCGTCTACCTAACGCACTTTTCAAAACCGGCAACCAGACGGTTTAAAAGTTACGGTGAAAAGTCAAAAATTTCACACTACGTAAGCCCTTCCTTAAAATGCAACAGTCGGACAAAATATCAATTTTGGAAACTGTTGCATTCGTGCGCGGTAGCGCACACGTTAATACGCGATGTTTGCGCTTACGCAAACTCGCAGCGTTTTTAGACAATGCCAACTGCATTGTCTAAAATAAGCGTTCCTCTCTTTGCAACATCACAAATGCAATAATAATAAAGAGTTCGCACAATAAAATCGATTTTTCCGCATAGTATTTTATAGTAGTAAAACCAATCATAACCCCAATACCGAAACTTGCGATGATGAGGAGATACTTAAAAAAAGAGTGCAAATATTTGATGTCTTTTACAGCACGATACTTTGCAAGATTTATCATACTGCTTTTTAAGTTGCCGGTGATCATCGTGGTGGCTATCGGATTACCGTCAACCTTATCAAAGTTTGCGACTTGCAGCGCTGCAATAAAAGAAATAACGGAATTGATAATATCATGCTGAAAAGACGTGCCGATTAATCCGATTGCGGCAATAACCAATACTTCAAATACCAATACCGTTGTCATTCGGGTATAATTTTTGACATAATGTTTGCTTTTTAGAAATTCTGAAATAAATATGCCGAACGCAAACGTAACAATGGGTATGATATATTTAAGAAACTTATGGAGTTCCCCATTTGCAGCAGAGATAAACAGCAACACAAGATTACCGGTTTGCGCATTTGCAAACACCTTACCTTTTAATAGATAAGAGTAAGCATCCAAAAAGCCTCCCACTAACGAGAGGCATACACCGATCACGATATTGTCATGTAATTTTTCTTCTTGTATTTGTACCGTATCCAACGGTGAACTTGGCATCATCTCAATAGGTTTTACTCCTCTAGCTCAGACAAATCGGTAAAACTAAAACTTTTTGCATACCACTCATCAGGCTGCCATTCCCCTTTTGCGATTTTTTCATATATAGGATTAACGGTATAACGCAATTCGTATTCTACAATCTTGCCGGTTACAACATCCTCATAATAACAAACTTCTATATATATTTTTGAATTTTCAAAAACAAAATTTGAATATCCTTGGTGGTGCAGTGCGTTTGGCTGTATATTTGTAAAAATATCCAAAACTTTTGCATTTACGGAATGATATTCCACCAGATTTCCTTGGAATCTGACCTTTTTTCCGTTATAATCTAGCTCTTGTCCTGTAGCAAATCGAACATCAACATTATGTGTGGAATAAATCCTTGCAACCTTGCCAATTGCATTTATATAATCGTAATTAATCTTGTCTTCTTGTTTTTCCGGAATAGAGGGTGATTCAGAGGTATTCTCATCTACATCTAATAGATCTTCATCTTCCGGATTTCCAAGCGGTTCTCCGAAATCGACGGCAATATTGTTATCAATATCTTTTGTAAATCCGGAATTAAAGGTAACGGATTTTGCATACCAAAACGATTCATTATATGTATCCAGAAAATTTCCAAAAAATACCCGTACTTCAAAACATAGGATTTTTCCGCTTTTTACGTCTGTATATGATGAGAACTCAACATATTTTTTTGTCGAATCATAAACAATATCTTCATAGTGCTGATGCATTAAAGCATTGTTGTTTTTGAGATTTTCTACATAATCGAGAACCTCCTGCTTTATGCTGGTATATTCAACGAGGTTGCCTTCAAATTTTACCGTATGTCCATAAAAATTTTCAATTACTTGCCCTGTTACAAATCTACCTGTAGGAACTGCTGAATAGACCTTATTAACAGTACCAAGATAGTCCATGCCGATTTTATTTGTTACGGCAACTGGTGGGGAGACATTTTTATTTGTTAAATTTCCAAAACCATTGGAACAAGATACAAATAAAATGGTAAGTATACAAAATACTACCGATAGCTTCATCAATTTCATAATGTCTCCTTTTTCTATCACGTATATATGATAGGGCTAAACTTATCACCTGTCAACAGTTGTAGAAATAGATGTCAAACCTTTCCGTAAGCCTTTTGAAATAGGCGAGGTAGATCCGAGGCGCGAGAAAAAATTAACCGCAGGCGTATCTTTGATACGTTGAGGATTAATTTTTTCGAAGCAACGAAGGAGATACCCGTATATTTCAACAGGAATTTCCTTTTGTATTGACTAAGATACGCCGATACTATAAAAGTAAGGTTTTAACAGAAGGAGCAGTGTAATGGCAGCTAAAATAGGTATAAAACTCGCGGATGGGACGTTTTTTCCCATTATGGACGACGATGCATCCGCCTCTGAAACGCTTGAATTAACTACGGTACGCGATAATCAACGAAGTGTGCAAATTAATTTATTCAAAAAAGAGGATGACGCTTCTGACCCTTTGTATATCGGTTCACTGATTGTTGAAGATATTCATGAGAAGGCCGCCGGAGAACCGACAATAGAATTACAATTGGTGCTTGACGAAGATAAGAATCTTTCTGCCGAGGCTGTTGATAAAGATTCCGGTTCGCATCAAACGCTGCGAGTGTCATTAGAAACATTTGCAGATCAAGCATTTGATGATGTCGATTTTGATTTAAGTGCGGAAACGGCTGATGCCGATATCGATCTTTCTACAGCTAACATAAATACTGATGACAATTCCGAACCCCATGATGAGTTTTCCGCCGCAGCTTTTTATACTGATGAAGACGGCGAAAAAGAACATGAACCGAAACGCGGAATGCCGGTTTGGCTTTTAATTTTACTTATTCTACTCGGTATTGCCGCATTGGTACTCGGTATTCTGTTGCTGACAAAAAAGAATCTTGCCGAAGATGACCACCCGATGGTCGTACAGCCTGAGGCAACGACAGTCATACCGTCGAAAAAACCGCCGATGCAAGAATCTGCCGCGCCCGCGCCTTCGCTACCTGCAGATAAATCGGTAACCGAACCGCCTGCTCCTCAACCGACAGGACCCGCTCCAATAGAACAACCGGTGCCGTCGCAGCCTGTTCAACAGGATGCCATGGCTCCTCAAGAACCTGCAAAACAAGAACCGCCCGTTCAGCAAACAGAGCCTGCGGCTTCCGTGTTGGCGCAGAAAACAATCCGCTATAAGCTCCGTTGGGGCGATACGCTCTGGGATTTATCCGAAACGTATTACCGCAATCCATGGCTGT
The DNA here is from genome assembly GCF_024181325.1 of Treponema sp. OMZ 305. NCBI lineage: Bacteria > Pseudomonadati > Spirochaetota > Spirochaetia > Treponematales > Treponemataceae > Treponema > Treponema sp. OMZ 305. Next base: position 116,002 of record NZ_CP051300.1, read on the forward strand.
ATACAAAGATTGCAAAGCATAACAAACTCAAAAATCCTGATTTAATCATTTCGGGAACCTATATTGAAATTCCTCCGCAGTAAGATAGTATTCGGCAAGCAAGGGCGTTTCCCGCGCTCTTGCTTGCCCCTTTTTCCGTTCCGGCTTTCCCTCTTTTCTCTATTCCTCTTTGTAACTTCCGTCGCGGCCTGTGCAGCCGATAAAGGCGCTGTTTTATTAAAAGATTTAAAAGCAGGAAACTACGCCTTTTTTCTAAAGGCTGATAACGCAGCTTACCGCAGCATCAAAATGATGGGACGAGGCAGCGCCTACTATGTCGGATTACACCTTAAACGAGCAGGATACGAACAAGCAGCCCGTTTCTACTTTGCGCTTGGGGAAAAGCACTATGAGGCGCCGCTGAACCGCCTCTGTCGCGAAGCATTATACGAAACAGGCTCCGCTGCCGAACGCTTAGAATCCGTACAAAAGCGTTTGCGGGAACTTGCCGGAACACCTGCTGCATTCGGGCAAGAAGATACGGCACGAGCTGAAAAAGAGCAGTTAGCGTTATTGGAAATTCGGCTCCTTTTGCAGACAGGCGCTTACGGCAGCATTACACAATCGCCGGAAACACTGTACCTTACTGCCCCGCTGACGGTGGAGCTTGTCGATGCCTTTCCGTACTTTGGTAAGGCGCTGCCGCCGTTTTTATATAAGCTCGCCGAAGCCCGTATAGCGGTTTTTGCAAAACGCTATACGGGAGCATGGAACTCCGTACAAGAAGCGTTCGGCATAGCGCATACGTTTGCAGGCATCTCCTCTCCCGCACTGCTTTCCGATATCGGTAAGGCGGGCGTTTACGGCGCCGAAAACAGCGCCGATGCCGCTGCATTTTTTGAAGATTTTGCAGCGCAGGTACGGAGCGCCGCCGCCGATGGGCAGCTGTCCGGTACGGATATGCGCCGCTGCCTCTTTTATACTTCATTTTATGCAGCCCGTTGCCGAACAAAAATCGGCGGCGCTGCGCAACGTGAACAAGCCGTAAAACTTTTCTTACAGGCAGCTGAACTGGCCGATTCCGCTTCCGACTTTGATTCTGCAACGTGGTACTATTTGGATGCCATGCGAATGCTCGGCTTATCCCGTTACCTCAAAGCGCTGGCGGATACGGCAGCCCGCTGGAAAAACCCTGCATGGTACGCCGATTTGGTACAATCGTTACGGGCGCAGCTAACTGCGGCAAAGGACTGGAAAAACTTAGAAACACTCCATACAGTATTGGCAAAAACAAAGTTGCCGGAGCAGCGGGCTGCCGTTGCTTACACGCTTGCCTGCGCCGGACAGCTCCCGCCGGACAGAACGGCACGGTTACTGCAAGAAGCAGCCGGTGAATCGCACGATGCGCTGTATTACCGTATTTTGGGAACGTACCGGCTTGGCGGCGCTCAGCTGTTGGAAGAGACGTTCCGCTTCCGTAGTGAACTCCTGTCCGGTGGGCGTACACAATCCAATACCTCGCAGGTACAATCCGGTGCCCAAGCGCAAGCCGATGAAGCAAACACTCAGTCCGACACGGGCAAAGCGCAAACAAGCACATTTTCTCCCCAAGAGGCGCGGACGTATATCGACGGCTTGCTTCATTTCGGTTTATACGATATGGTCTATCCCCGCATTGTTGCCGTGTATCCGTCGATTTCCGCTGAAGAGGCACTACAAATCGCCCGCACGTTGGCTAGTGAAGGCCGCTATGCCGATTCGATACGGGTGATCCGCTTCTCGTTAAAAAATCAGGAAGATGCGGCAACAAAGGAGCAGCTTGAGCTGTTGTATCCCCGTCCGTGGGGTGAACTTGTCTCGAAATACGCCGCAGAATATGGGCTGCCGGAATATCTGTTATATGCGTTAATAAGAAGCGAAAGCTTTTTTCAGCATCAGGTTGTATCAGGGGCAGGCGCGGTCGGTCTTACACAGCTGATGCCCGCTACGGCTGCGGATATCGCAAAGAAGTTAAAGGTTGCAGATTACAGCCTTACCGATCCCGAAATAAATATCAGATTCGGCGCCTATTATCTTGCGGAAATGATCCGCCGATCCGATAACCGTATTATGCCTGCCTGCTTTGCATACAATGCAGGAATATCGCGCGTTCGCGGATGGCAAAAAAAAGCGCAAGGCCTGCCGGAAGATCTCTTTTTGGAAAGTTTGGAATACGCCGAAACACGGGATTACGGGCGGAAACTCCTGTCCGCTGCAACGGTGTACGGGACGCTCTATTATTCCGAAAAACCGGAGGATATTGTGCGGCTCTTTTTTAAGGAACTGTTATGACGGTTATACAAGCAATTTTTCTCGGCGCCGTTCAAGGTGTTGCCGAATTTCTTCCCATTTCAAGCTCCGGCCATCTCGCCGTAGCCGAGTACTTTTTGGGGCATACCGATATTCCCATCATTTTTGATATTTTGCTGCATATTGCGACCCTCGGAGCAGTGTGTATCGTGTTTTATAAACAGATATGGCGGCTTTTAACCGTACTCGGCCGGTTTATTATCAGGAAAAATACGATAGAAGACAGTGCAGACCTTAAACTAATCGGTGCGTTGCTCATTTCTACCGTTGTTACCGGCGTTATCGGTATCGTTCTGAAAGATATTGTGCAGGCAAAAAATATGCTGTTTATCGCAGTCTGTTTTATTATTACCGGTATTGTGCTTTTACTTTCAGCCAAACTGCAACCGAAAAAAAATGTTGCCGTGCCGTCCGTACTGCAAGCGGTGATTATCGGAGCAGCGCAGGGTATCGGCGTACTGCCGGGTATTTCACGCTCAGGGTCTACCATCGCAGCGGCGCTCTTAACCGGTGTAAACCGCGAAAAAGCCGGAGAGTATTCGTTTCTTCTATCTATTCCGGCCATCCTCGCCGCGTTTATCTTTGAGCTGAAATCAGCCGATACCATAAGTGCTTCAATCGGCATCGCAGCGCTGATTGCGGGGATGCTAACCTCTTTTATTGTAGGCATTTTTTCATTGACCTTTTTGCTCAAATTGATAAAAGGGGGAAAGCTCGGCTTATTCGCCTACTATTTGATTCCTGCAGGGATTATATTATTCGGTGCAGTCGGAATCTTTCAATTATAAGAGCAGCGGGTAAACGCATCAGGCACTTTTGAAAATATGCATACCGTCTACGGCGTTGCTGCACAAAAATAAATGCTCAACGTACAGCAAGTACGCCTTGCGCTTTATTTTTGCTCGCGCCTTGTATCCGGTACCACTATTTTCAAAAGGCTCACGGAAAGTGGATGTTTAAAAGTCACAAACTTTTATTCTGCGCTTTTTATCTACTCTGCCTGATGCGTTTGCCCGCTTACCGAAAAAAAATGTGGGAAATTTTATTCCTTAAAATTTCGCACAGAAGGGAGGGGAAATAATAGTAATGGGAAATAGAGATAGTCGATTTAGAGTTTTAGCGCTCATTTTGAGCGTGCTGTTCTTTTGTGCGGGTATTGTATTAACGCTTGGTATTTTTCTACCAATTACCGGATTCGCTTCGTCGAACTATGCGTTGTTTGCGATGGGGCAACGGGTCTTTTCCGTTTATGGATTCTCGTCTTTTTTAATTCCGCTCCTCTTTTTATATGGGGCGGTGTTGCTGCTTATCCCCGGCTGGTCGCGTGAATCCAAAGCGGTGCTGCTCGGTGTGCCGCTCTATTTTGTTACCGCAATCATCGGCGAACGGCTCATCACCGTTTTTGCTCCATCGGTTTCCATTCCGACCCTTCGGCAATTTGTAACTATTTCAATATTGATTTGCGCACTGTTGCTCGTTTGTTTTGAAATTTTCTTGATGTTGACACTCAGCGAAAAGCTCTCCGGTCGACACTTCTTTGTACGCAATATCTCTGAGGAAGAGCAGGTTCCTAAGAATGATGAAGCAAATGACAGCGATACCGGCGAAGAGCCTATCTTTCCAGCTCCGGCGGTAGAAGCAGCGGCGCCGGAGGTGGAGCAAGCGCCGGATTCGCCCGAAACGGAGCAAGCCTCAGCTGCTTCTACAGCATCTTCGGTTCCGCCGGAGAAAACGTCAGACGGAACATTGGAGAGCACCGCAACCGATAGCGTCGAAGTACCGGTTTTGCCCGCAAAAGCCCCGGACAAAGCCGCAATTCCGCCGGAAGAGGCGGAAGACGAATTATCAACTTCTCCGGTATCGATAGATATGACCGATACGGATACGGTATATAGAGTTCCCGATGTACCTGAAGAGGATACCATTATTGTCGTTCCGATAGAGGAGCATCCCATTGAATCACCGGCAGCAGATACTATCGAGCCTACGGATACGAATATAGAAGAAATACCTTTGTTGGAAGAAGTTGAGGAAGATGTACAGCCCCTTCCGCTGTCAACTCCGTTATCGGCGGTTATGGATATGCAGGAAAAAGAGGCTGTCCGTCCGGTATTTGATCCCTCCGATCCCAACAACTTGTTTGCCAGCTTGGAGGAAATCACCGCTCCCGTTGAACGCCTTAAACAGACCGATCATTCCGAAACGCAGCTCAATCCACCGCTGCCGAAAGAAGACACAGCGCCTACACCGTCGGTTGAAAATGCACCGGCTATGACAGAAAGCTCCGAAGCCCCTACTCCGTTAAAAAATGAAACGGCTACAGCGGAAGAAGACGCAACGGCTGTTCCTCAAATGGATATTGTTCCGGAAGAAACAACTCCGGAACATCAAACGATAGCAGCAGCGAGTCCTCAAGCAGAACCGGAGATACCGCTTGTCTTTGTAAACGGCGTGCCGCTGCCGAATGAGCGTTCGGACATACTCGATACCATGGAAGTTATCGATTCGGAAAAACCGGAAGCAGCAGATATACAGGATACTGCCGTAACGGATGCAGACATCAAAACTGCAGGGGTACAAGAAGCTACGGCCGCGGACATCGGTACCGAAACGCAGGAATCCGATAGTACCATCGATATGGCGAATGCACAGATCGGAGATGATGTTGCGGAAACCGATATCGGCGCCGAAGCGGATACCGCTATCGATAGCTTTGACGCACAGGATGAAGAACCTGCCGAATACGGCGAAGCGGCACTGGAGACTGAGGAAGAACCGGAGCCGAATAGCGACGGCGGCGAATCGGAAGCGGATGAAGAATTAGACTCGAATGCCGATGAAGCATTTTTGAAAACCATCGAACAAACAGTACCGATCATACCAGCAAAACCGGCGCCTCCCCCGCCGCCGCGCAAAAAATATGCCATCCCGTTTGATCTTTTAACGAATTATCCCGACGGCGAATATTGGGTTGTGGACGATGCGACACGGCGGTCGGCGCTCATGCTGAAATCAACCTTTAACGAATTTAAAATCGACGTGTCCATTACCGGTATCCGTAAGGGGCCGGTTGTAACGATGTTTGAAATGCTGCCTTCACCGGGTATCAAGTTGTCCAAGATTACCAATCTACAGGATAATATCGCATTGCGTCTTGCAGCCTCCAGCGTCCGTATTGTCGCGCCGATTCCGGGCAAACATGCAGTCGGTATCGAAGTTCCCAACAAGAAGCGTTCGATTGTCAGCTTTCGGGAGCTGATAGAAACTGATTTGCCGGAAGCTGCAAAAATGGCCATCCCCGTTGCTCTCGGAAAAGACGTAACGGGAAATCCGCAAGTGCTTGACCTCGCACAAACTCCGCATCTACTTATCGCAGGCGCGACCGGTTCGGGTAAATCGGTTTGCGTTAATTCGATTATACTGTCGATTCTCTATAACCGCCGCCCTGACGAGGTAAAGCTGATTTTAGTCGACCCGAAAATCGTCGAACTCAAGCTCTATAACGACATAGCTCACCTTTTAACGCCTGTCATTACCGAACCGAAGCGGGCGTTCCAAGCGTTGCAATATGCGCTCTGCGAAATGGAACGGCGCTATGCCTTGCTCGATAATATGGGCGTGCGCGACATTAAAACCTTCAATGCGAAAATCAAATCGGAGCGGATTGCAACGGAAACCCTGCCTTATATTGTCATCATCATCGATGAGTTTGCAGACCTTATGGCGACATCCGGTAAGGAGCTTGAAGCCACGGTCGCACGCCTGTGCGCAATGAGCCGCGCAGTCGGTATTCATTTGGTGCTTGCAACGCAACGACCGTCTATCGACGTCATCACCGGTTTGATTAAGGCAAATATTCCGAGCAGAATTGCGTTCATGGTTGCGTCAAAAACCGATAGCCGAATCATCTTGGACGAGATGGGCGCGGAAAAACTGCTTGGAAAAGGCGATATGCTGTATGTAAGTGCGGCTCGTCCGTTCCCAACCCGTATGCAGGGAGCTTTTGTTTCCGAACAGGAAGTAGAACGTGTTGTCGCCTGCGTAAAGGAATACTGCGAACCAGAATATATCGATGAAGAAATCTTTGTTGATGATGATGACGAACCCTATGATAATGCCGTGTTCTCTGACGATAACGATCCGCTCTACGATCAGGCCTTGGAAATCGTTACGTTTGCAGGAAAAGCCTCCGCCTCTTATGTACAGCGGAAACTGAAAATCGGATACAATCGCGCAGCTCGTCTTATCGAAGAGATGGAAGCCCGCGGTATTGTCGGCCCTGCAAACGGTTCAAAGCCCCGGGAAATCATCAGGCACGTGTAAAACCGTAACCCGATCGGCTTACTCTGTAAAGAAAAGATTTGTCATACCGCTAACGTGAGTTTTAGAGGCTCTCTATTGACAAATAACGCTTCTTGTATTACATACGTCATACAAGAAGTGTATATGACTTATTTGCGCCCGACCAGTATCATGGTTCGGGCGTGTTCATTATAGGGAGAGCGGTCAAAGTCGCCGTAGATTTCGACGGAAGTAAAACCGGCAGATAGCATCAGCTGCCGCAATTCGGTTGCGGCATAGAGGCGCTGTACAAAAGTGTGGTCGGCTTTGAGTCCGTCTTTTGTGTAGAGCTGCCAATGCGAGCGCAAGCCCTCCCATGCGCCTTCTACCGTAAAATCGGTGAGCACGGTATAGCCTGCCCGCTCGAACCATTCTCCGGCAGTAAAATCCCGCACGGCAATTTCCCGCCCAACCATTTCGAGAATGAAACAGCCGCCTTTTTTTAACGACTGCGCAATATTACTGATAATAAGCGCATCCTCTTCAATCGTTTTGCAGTAGCCGAAGCTTGTATATATATTGACTGCAATATCAAAGGCTGCGGGACGTACAAACTCCCGTAAATCCGCTTGCACCCATTCGATCGTTACATTTTCCGCAGCAGCAGCCTCCGCCGCCGCATCCAGAAACGGCTTGATAAGATCGACGCCGGTAACCTGCGCCCCGATGACGGCAAGTTCAACGGCAATACGGCCTAACCCGCATCCGGCATCAAAAATTATTAATTCCTGCGGCGGCCGTCCTGTCCCTGCTAGTTTGAAAATTCCTTCGGCAACAGCGGGCGCTTCCTGCCAACGAGGAACATCAAACATGATAGGCGCATACTGTACCCAAAAAGCTTCATTTTCAAACCACTCGTTCATATTGCCTCTTTCATTTTTCCGGCTTAAGATTCAGTCCGTCGCTTCCGCTACTGCCGATTAATAGCTGTACTATTTTGCTCGGGATTCGTACCGGCTTGATCAGTATCCTTGTCGGTTTGATCGGTACCCGTGCCCGTTTGTAAGAATGCATCTAAACCGGCATTCCGATTAACGCTGCCGTCGGCAATCAGTTTTTGTTTCAACACATTAGCTCGATGATTTTCAGGATCAAGTTTCAATGCCCGATTCAACAGTGTGATTGCTTCCGGCATCCCATTACGCTCAGCGTATATCCGCGCAGCTTCGTAGAGCATCTTGCTTTTTGTGTGATTATCGGAAAGAAGCTCCACAGCGCGGGAGAAATACTTAATCGCCATATCAGGTTCATTGCGGGCATCATAGATATAGGCTTGATCAACCGTCGCAGGAATTTTATAGCGGGCATCATTTTCAACCTCGGCAAAATTTTTTAACGCCGCAGTCGAATATCCCTGCACTGCACGACGGATACCGTTGTAGAATACGTCTTCGTCATGATTATCAGCCTTATCGATTCCGAAAGAAGCGTTAAAGTCGCCCGAAGATGCAAAATACCACCGTGCGTACGCCTTGACCAACGGATTATGAGGATGGGCTTCCAGAATTTTCCACATTTCTCCGTTTCCCTGTGCATAGTTTTGCGGCTGCACATAGCGATATCGGAATTTTTCCAGCAGGAATCGTATATCCTCACTATCGGTCGCCATTGCTCCCTCAAGCACTTCTTCAGCAGAAAGGGTAAAAGCAGAAGACACGAATAAGTTTTTTTCCATCTCTAATGAGAAAAAATCCTTACTTTGCAGATATTCATCCAACGGATCTTTTTGATTATGAGCCGCCTTGATAGCGGAACAGGCACGGACATACTGTGCAACAGCCGGATAGTATCCCGGATTTTGCGAAATACAGTCAATCAATACTTCGGCTTTTTCTTCTTGGGTAGGAGCGGTCATCGCTAAGTTATAAAAAACTTCACTTGAAGAATCCGCATAACGGTCGATATACATTTGCCAAAAACCGCGCGCCTGCTCCATATCACCAAGTCCTGCACTTGCATCGGCAGCGAGCAAAAGATGACGGCGAGCATATTCAAAAATTTTAGGGTTGTTTTCGGGAAGCCCAACCATATCGCTATATGCAAGGGAATAAACCAAATCGTCCAGTACCGGCTGAAAATTCCCCATATCATAAGCCAAACACGACCAAAAATAGGGGGAACGAAGCGCTTCTTCTTTGCCAATCCGTGAACGCAGGGCTGCAGCCTGTGCAATGTCGCCTTGGTGGGCAAGCATTACGGCAGCATTCTCCAAAAAAATATGTTCGCCCGTAAGCCGAAACCCCTCTTGCCAAAAAGGAACCGGTGTCCGATACGTTTGTTTTGCCTTATCCACGTGGATAAGCGCCTCCGTTCCAATACCGGCATAAGGAGTACCTTGCAAAGTTTCAGCAGCAACAGCAGCATCTTCTATCCGGTCTTCCTGCATCAGTGTATGAGTAAGGGCAGCTTTAAGCATCGAATCATCAGGATATTTTTTCAAGCCGGCCTGAATGGATTGTAAGGCTTGAACAGGACTATGCAGGCGTAATTCCCGCTTTGCAATGCTTAAATATTGAATGGGGAGCTGTGCTTTTTTACGCAATGCGCGTAAGCTATTCAGCGCTTTTTGAGTGTTGCCTTCTTGAACAACACTGTCAATGGCATTCAGTCTTTGTTGGAAAAGCTCATTTTTATCCGTTTTTGAACATGCAGTAACAATAAGGCAGAGTAAAAGACTTCCTATAAGGAAGAGATTAGTTTTTGTCCTTTTCATAGGAGCAGTCTAAACATTCTCGTTTGACGCTGTCAAGTACTGCGTTTACAAACTTAAAGGAATCATCGGTACCATACGTGCGGGCGATTGTAACGGCTTCGTTAATTATGATTCTAGGATCGGTGTCTTGTTGGAAAAGAAGAGAATAGGTACCAAGCCGAAGAATTGCTTTGTCAACCAATTTAAGCCGATTAAAATCCCAGTTTTCTAAGTTCTTGGTGATGAGGGTATCGATTTCATTGATATGCTCAACAGTACCTAAAAAAAGGAGCTTTGAAAATAAAAAATCTTCGTCATGTACCTCTTTACCGGTACGTTCGACCCACGGAAAGGGCAATAAATCATCAGGTGGAAGAGAACCTGCGTCCCAAGCGAATAGCGCTTGAAATGCGAGAATTCTTCCGCGTCGTCTTCCGATCGCCATTTTTACCACGAAAGCGCTTTTTCAAGATCAGCACCGGTTTTAAATATGACAAAATTTTCCGGTTTATGAAGATCATTGGTTACCGAAACTAACGCATTGTTAAGCGCTTCATTTTGGCGCTGCATAATTACCATCTTTTTGATATATTCATAGAGACTGACATTTCCACCGGGTTCTACAACATCACTTAAACCGAGTATTTTCGCATCTTTTTTCTCTAAGACAACAAAACACTGGTAATTAGCGCCTGTTTCGGTTATCGGAGACACTTCTCCTACTTTCATGTTAAAAATCTTGAGAAGCTCGTCCATCGGAATACCGAGTTGTTCTGCAGCCAATGCGGTTTTACTGACAAAAATCTCTCCTGCCTGATAACCTGAATTCTTTGCTTGCGATTTTTTACGGATATCGGCAGTAGCCTTTGGGTTTGCTGTCAGCTTTTTTTGAACATCTTTTATCATTTTCTCTGCAGAGTTTGCTTTGTCACCTTTCGGCGCTACCACAAGGAAAAGCTGTACCGTATCGGGCTGCACAAAGGATTGCTTGTTTACTTCATAATATGAGTGGATTTGATCGTCGCTCGGACTGGGAATCGATTGCAGCTCTTTTTGTTTTTTCTGCATCACATACGCTTGCGCCGTCAGCTGAGTTCGCAAAAAACTTTTAAACTCCGCAAGTGTCATGCCGTTTTGTGCCTTCATATATTCGTCAAGCGACATATTCGTTTTTTCTTTAATCAGTTTTGCAAAATCCGCTTCGGATACCTGCTGCCCCAATTGATTGGATACGTATTCGGTAAAGTAATTATTTACTTCCGAATCCGTAATTTTTATCCCGTCTTTTTCAGCAGCCTGAACAATTAAACGCTCATTGATAAGGCCGTCCAGCGTTTGCTGCCGCTCTTCTAAGGTCATTTTCCGACCGATTTCTTTTTCCAAGGCAGAAACACGAGTTTTGAGCTGACCAAGCGTAATCGGTGCCCGTCCGGTAAGTTTTACTTCTGCAATAGGCTGCAAATTGGTTTGCGCAAAGACGCCGCTTATAGATAAACTTAATACAATAAACAATGTGATTACAGTTTTTTTCATCATATCCTCTTCAGATTTTGATATTTATAAACAAGCAAACAACCGATAAGTTACTTACAGACCTTGTACATCCTATTTTATAAGTACCGCACGAATACGTCTGATTCCCGCCGATGACGATTGTTCTTTTTGGATTACGAACTTGCCCAATACACCGGTGTGTTCTACGTGCGGGCCGCCGCATACTTCTTTGGAGAAGTTGCCAATGGAATACACTTTGACGGTATCTTCGTATTTTTCACCGAAGAGCGCCATCGCACCGGATTTTTTTGCTTCCTCAAGCGACATTATTTCCATAGTAACCGGTAAATCCGCTTGAATCTGCTCGTTGACAATACGCTCAACCTCAGCTTTTTCCTCAGCTGTCATCGGCTGTGGATGGGAAAAGTCGAAGCGGAGCCGTTCTGCCGTAATATTAGACCCTTTCTGTTCAACATGATCGCCGAGTACCATTCGCAGCGCCTTATGCAAAAGATGCGTTGCCGTATGGTATGCAGTGGTTTGCTCGGAATGATCAGCTAAACCGCCCTTAAAAATTTGCTCACTGCCCGCACGGGATAGTTCTTGATGCTTCTTAAAGGCCTCTTCAAATTCCGCTTTGTCAACGGTTAAACCCGATTCCCGCGCAAGCTCTTCGGTAAGCTCAATGGGGAAGCCATAGGTATCGTAGAGTTTAAAGGCAAGCCTGCCCGGGATAATCTTTTTAGCATTCTTTAACAGGTTCGGCTTCATTTTTTCATATTCAGCTTCGCCTTTTTTGAGGGTTTCGAGGAAACGCTTTTCTTCCGCCTCAAGCTCGGCGCAGATGGATGCTTCTTTTTCCTTTAATTCGGGATATGCGCCCTTGTACTGCTCAATGAACACCTTTGCCGGAGTTGCGAGGAAAGTTCCCTCAATACCGAGTTTCCTGCCGTGGCGGACAGCCCGTCTGATAATGCGGCGGAGTACATACCCTGCCCCGACATTGGACGGCAGCACCGCTTTCGGGTCTCCCAAGATAACGGTAGCCGCCCGCGTATGGTCACAGAGAATACGAACGGATATATCTTTTTCAGCATCGCTGCCATACCGATAGCCGGTTATCTTTTCGATTGCGGCAATCAGCGGGGTAAAAATCTCGGTTTCGTACACGGATTTCTTGCCTTGTAGCATCGCAACGGTACGCTCAATCCCCATACCGGTATCGACACAGTGCCGCTCCAAGGTATGATACGAACCGTCTTGTTCCTTGCGATACTGCATAAAGACGTCGTTCCATATTTCGACGTATTTACCGCAGCTGCAGCCCGGACGGCATTCGGTGCCGCACGCAGGTTTTCCCGTGTCGATGAACATTTCCGTGTCGGGACCGCAAGGACCTGTTTCTCCTGCGGGACCCCACCAGTTATCCTCGCGGGGTAAAAAGTGAATTCGTTCTTTCGGGATACCATGCTTTTCCCAAATATCCGCCGATTCGGTGTCGCGTGGTACTTTGTCATCTCCTGCAAAGACCGTTACCGACAGGAGATCGATCGGGATGTTAAGATACTGCGGACTGGTTAAAAATTCAAAACTGAATCCGATTGCTTCTTTCTTAAAATAATCGCCGAGCGACCAGTTTCCCAACATTTCAAAAAAGGTAAGGTGAGAAGCATCTCCTACCGCGTCGATGTCTCCGGTGCGGATACACTTTTGGTAGTCCGTTAAACGGGTGCCCGCAGGGTGCGGTTCTCCCATCAAGTAGGGAACAAGGGGGTGCATACCTGCGGTGGTAAATAATACGGTGGGATCGTTTTCGGGAATAACCGACTTACCGGAAATTTCCACATGGCCTTTACTCTTAAAAAATGCAATATACTTGGAACGAAGTTCGTCTGCTGTAATGTGTTTATTCATATCTTACCATAGTAAGAAAAGCTGTCGAACCTGTCAACTGTACTTTTGAAAATAGACGACGCATCTGCGCCTTGTATCCGGTACCACTATTTTCAAAAGCGCTGGCTATGCAGAACGGACACGGATGTCCGGGGTTTTACACAGCAGCGAAAAAAGACGGCGGCAGTTCCGGTGCACAATTTCGCATAAGTGTTCTATCGAACACTGCCGATATTCGCTTGCCGCCTGATAGGTATACGGAATATTTAACGGGGTGTTTACCTCCCGTCTAACCGGTTGAGGGGCGAGGTACGGAGCATCCGTCTCCAATAGTAGTTTATCGTCGGGAACCATGCGTACCAGTTCCGCTATTGCGGAAGAGGTTTCGGCATTGTCAGTGTATGTGATGGTGCCCGGAAATGAAAGATACCAGCCCCGTTCCAAAAAAGCTTCGGCTTCCTTCTTCCCATAAGAGAAACAGTGAATGACACCGCGGTGCCAGCCTACTTCGTCGATACAACGGAGCGTCGGTTCAAAGCCGTCGCGTGAATGAATAATCACAGCCAATCCGTACCGTTTGGCAAGGGCAAGCTGTTCTTTAAAAAGCTGTTCTTCGCCTGCAAGATCGCCGGTTCCTGTACCGGTAGCTCCGGCATGGTTCCAATGCCGATCGATGCCGCATTCCCCGACTGCCGTATACAGCTGCCCGCTTTTTAAAATGGCTTGAACATCTGCTTCAAGCTTTTGCATCGATTCAGCCCTATGTTCAATAGCGACACGTCCCGGCCACAGTCCTGCAGAAAAATGAATAAAATCGGGTATACTGCTATTTTTATCCCATATATCTGCAACGGTATTATACCGCGGCGTAAAATCTCCGGCATCGGTTCCTATATCCATTATAAAAGGATACCCTTCTTCCTGCATTGCTTTCAATATAAGTGGAAAGTGCGCCGCTTTTTGAGAAATATGACGTAAATGGCAATGAGAATCCGTGAACAATCTTGACCGCCTCTATGATTTCCGGTATAGTATATCATCTTTGCCGGAGTGGTGGAATTGGTAGACACCAGGGACTTAAAATCCCTTGACTGGTAACGGTCGTACGAGTTCAAGTCTCGTCTCCGGCAGGTTCTTTCATCTTATGCCTTATCTCTGTACAATGTTTCTATAATATCCCGTATCATAGAGTTTCAGAATCAGTAGATAGTATCTCCATCGATCTCCTAAAAACATCTTTCCCCTTTTGCACTTAATTTTTTTTCTTGTTTTCCGATATTGTCTGTATGAAGCTATGGGAGGATCTTATGAGAAAATACCATGTACTGTCAGCTCTGGTGGCGGCATTGTTGTTATTGCCCCTTGGAGCGGAAGAATTACTCACAGCAGAAACTTATGCATCTTATTACGGAGAAGCTTTTAACGGCCGACCGACGTCAAGCGGCGAAATTTTCGATATGAATGCCTATACGGCAGCCCATAAAACACTGCCGTTCGGAACTTTTCTTGAAGTAACCAATCTTGAAAACGGGAAAAAAGTGGTGGTACGCGTAAACGACCGCGGCCCATTCGTCCCAAACCGTGAGATAGATTTATCAAAAGCTGCTGCTAAATCATTGGGAATGATTAGCCGCGGTATCACACGGGTTTCGATTAAACGGGTTGATTCACTTGATCATGCAGCCTTGATGGCAACAACTGATGTTTATAGCGACACACCGGCGGCTCCCGCACAAAAAGAAACACCTTTTGCATCCGAAACACAACCTGAAGCAGTGCCTGTTCAGAATGATGCAGTTCCCGATACACCAGCTAAAGGTTCCGGCACAGCAGTAGAAGCCCAAACGACGCCGTCTACAGTACCACAAGCCCAAGCAGTACAGCCTAATACAACGCAAGGACAACCGGTATCTGTAGATCAACAAACAGCAAAGCCTGAAACGGTCAAAGGTGTTGCAAACCGTTCAGCTTCTGCACAACCGGAACAAACTCCGGCGCCTGTTTATTTACCGGGAACTTCCGGTGTGTTGTGGCGAATTCAGCTGGGCGCTTTTGCACGGGAAGAAAATGCACTGAGACTTGTTGTCCAGCTGAGAAAAGCAGGGTTCGACCCTGCATACGAGCGTACTGAAAAATCGGTACGGGTTGTTCTTCCGGGTATACAACCTGACGATCTTGAAAAAGTAAAAGAAGCACTGGCGAATCATTCCTTCACCGACTACGTAATCAGACAGGAAAGCTGGTAAGCCGATTTTTTTATCAAAGTAAACGTATCAGACAAATCGACAACTCCGAGACGCAAGGTGCAGGGGTTGTCGATCGTTATATGCTATGGTGATCGTGTCGAGGAAGATAACCGATGTAATTGGTGTTTTGACATTTTCGTTATCAAACCCGCATCCTACCGAAACGACAGGGAAATCTTCAATGCTATCGGGGATGACAATATCGCCGCCTTTTCCAACGTACTTTAAAATAACTACTCCCGTACCGGCTCCGTTTAAGTCGTACTCAAAATCCGAAGAGAGAGAGACGCTCTGCGCCAATACCGGTATCACGCCGATCCCGCTGAGCAAAATAATGGATAGTAATGCGATAGAAAAAAGTTTTTTATTCATTTTGTATACCCTTATAAAATATATTGTTTAGAACCTTCATTCGCACTATTTATTGATTAATATCCATAAGCGAACCAGTTGACGGACTTCCCATTGTTTTGGATTCTAACCCACACACACAATAGTCCTCTTCCTTTCTTTATACCGATTTGATAAATTTCTTTATTAGCGGTGTTGTATTCACCAAGCGCTGACCAAATCAACCACCATTCTCTCTCGGATAGTTTTTCAACACGCCAGATAGTAACTCCCTTCTCACGGAAGTTCTGACTTGTCATATTGTACGCGCCCTCAGATTGTAGTATCTCCCACGCACCATTCGCATCATTACATAGATAGGCTATTGCTGCTTCCCCCCGTCCATCCTTTTTCATAATTATAATAATATTTAAATACAAATACTCCTTGCCCATACGCCGTTCCGATGAACAGCACCAAACACATACATACGATAATCTTTTTCATAAGTTTTCCTCTCTGATTTTTTCGAAGTGTATTGCATCTTCGATTTTTATAGTATGTTCCATATTGCAGAGTTAAAATTACTTCCACGACCGAGGGGCGTGTAGTAGATAGAACCAATAGGAAAAATTTGTATCCGTTGAAAATTCACAGACACAAATATATTGATATCCATCAATGAGATCTTCCATACGAGAAATACCAATCGTATATACATCACCTTTGGTGGTCTCAAAGACATTTAAAGCACGTTTAACCCATTCCATTTGTTCCCGGGATGGTTTATCATCAGTCAAACGACCTTGAGATTTTAACTTTTTAAAAACAGCATCACGATTATTTTGTCCATCATAAATAGCAAGTATGGTGTAATCACCTACCTTAAATATTTCTAGATTATTCGCAAACATAGCTGAAAAAATAACTAAAAATATAAGGCTTAAAAACGTTCTCTTTTTCATTTTTCAATCTCCTTTTTTTTGATCGAATATAAAATTACAAAAATCCCGATAGGAAAAAGCATTTCCCATCGGGATACGTGGTGATACATGATGTTTGCGGTAAGCAAACCCGATAGTTCAGCCCTGCTGTAAATGGCAGGGCTATAGACAGCGAAAATCAAGCGTTTATTTTTTAGCCGCTTGTTTTTTCTCACCAAGTCTAAACGAGGGACATACTTTTACATTGAAGATATTAGCCCTTCCTACACCGGAAGTTGAATAAAGCGTCGGAATTTCGTTAATCGAAATACCAATACCGACTAAATTCGTAAAAAAGTATTCAAATCCTATATGGAAAGCTAGACCGACTGTGATTGCAGTGGACACGGTCTTTTCGAGTTCCCAACCAAAGGTGCCTACGGCAGGACCGCCTGCCAAACGGAGGTATGCTTTGTCCTTTGCGAATTTAAACGTATAGCCCGGCATTATCCGTGAATTCCATACCAAGCCCTTATTCACGCTCAGACCTACAGAGGTACTATCAACCTTACGTAGAAGACTTTTCTCCTGTTGAACCGGAATAATAACTGAGTCCCGCCCCCGGCAGCATCACAAATTCTGCAAACGCATGTGCAGAAACCAACGCAAGACAGAGAAACATAATAGCAATTTTCTTCATCTTAAAAACTCCTTTTTGGTGTTAAGAACACCTAAAAAATAATAACCGGCAAGAAAGTGTTAATTTCTTGCCGTAAAAGCCTTTATTCTTACCATAAAGGGATTTTATATTTATGCTTTTTTGAATTTATAGGTAAGCCCCTCTGTCCACATTTCAAAGGTACCGTTTTCAACCTTGTATTTAAATTCTCGGTTGA
The DNA here is from genome assembly GCF_024181325.1 of Treponema sp. OMZ 305. Taxonomy (NCBI): domain Bacteria; kingdom Pseudomonadati; phylum Spirochaetota; class Spirochaetia; order Treponematales; family Treponemataceae; genus Treponema; species Treponema sp. OMZ 305. The sequence continues at coordinate 133,145 of NZ_CP051300.1, forward strand.
GATAAGTCGCTAATGTGAACCCTGTAAACTGTATTGTATCACCGCTTACCGTATAGGTACCGTTGTCTGGTACGGTTCGCCCTGCTGTGGTGAATGTAACTTTCACATGCCCGCTTTTAAGCCGTAAAGTCGTTGTAGCAGCTGTAGTCTCTGACTTCCAGGTAATCCCCTCGATACTTGATGCAGTATTTCCGCCTCCGGAACCTCCACCACCCCCCCCCTCAAAAGTCAAGAGGAAAATTCAAGGTTTCAAAATTTATTGACAATTACGTACATACACTATATATTGATGAGAGGTTGTAGGCCATGTTAAAAGGTGAACTTGTTAAGTTTGGCAGATTCGAGTGGTGGTCTGAAAAAGAAAATGCGAACATCAGGAACCATAGGGATGCAAATAACAATGGGATTCCGTTTCGAGATATTTTGCCTATTTTTGACGACCCTTATTCGTGCGGAGGGTTTAATACCCCGACGCTTGCGTCGGGGTTGTTGATTTTTATGAAATATACGACATAAAACATTCCGACGCCGGACAAGATAGATATAACGGTTTTGGGTATGTGGAAAAATCCGGTTTAAGCATTGTGCAAGTTGTGTACACGGAGACCGGTCGAATCCATATTATCTCAGCTCGTCCTGCAACAGCGCAGGAAAGGAAAATGTATTATGACAGACTTAGACGAATATATCACCAAATGTGAGGCTTGTGCAGTTCCCGACAGTCAAATTAACACAACAGATATTCCGGAATTAACTGAAGAAGATTTTGCGCGGGGACACTTTAAGTATTGGAAACCGCTTAAAAAGTCGATAACATTCCGTATCGATTTTGATAACTTATCGTGGCTGCAAAGTAAGGGTGCAAAAGGGTATCAAAAACGAATGAACGAGGTAATACGCTGGGCACGGCAAAACGGGTGTCCGTTAGTGTGAGCTTCAACTATCTCGCCCGATAGCACCTAAATCGCCTACCTTACCGCAACTCTAAACAGTCGCGCAGCAAAACGGTTGACGCAGGCAGCTGCCTCCTGTTTATCGGCAACGGGAGCGGGATGTTCATAGCGGAAATAGATACTGCCGTCTTGACCGATAAGGCTGAGCCGGATGCTGCTTTCGGTACATACTGCCGTGATGGAAAACGGCGCGTGTTCGGAAACCGCAAATAACGATTTGTTTAAAGCGGCGGCGATGCGTTTCTCGGTTTGTTTGCCGAGCCGTTCGTCTGCACCGGTACAGGTCAGCGTAACCGGCAACCGTATCCAATGTTCCGGAAAGCAGGCGGGATTACTTTGCAGCAGCTCTTGATAGAGCGCGGTTTTCAGTTCGGCGTTTCTTGTGCAGAGTATCAGCGCCGCCGCAGTTTGTTCCCGCAGTTCTTTCTCCCATACGGGGTCGAGGGCATCCAGCGCTTCCCGCAACAGTTGTTCATCGCGGAGCAGGATACCTTTTTCGGCAATGTATGACGGACGCGCCTGCGGAATAACCGACGTTTCCAGCGCCTCCGCACGGCGTAAATACCGCCGCGCCTTAAACGGTACCGATTGAAATGCCCGATAATAGAAGCTGTTTTTATACAACCCGTGCGTATTGTCGTCCGTATCCGCTATTGTGTACTCCTTTGCCAATTTCAAATTATGTATACTAAAAGCCGCTCGATAATATCGAATCAAAGCGGAATACTTTGTAAGATTTTTAGACCGAACAAAAAAATCCTTGGCGCTTTCAGGTAGCCGCATCTTTTCCGCCGCATATTTTTTTTCGTATAACGTCTGATACAGGCCGTACAGTTCGGTATAAAACTGCGCCGTACTCATCCCGAAGTTCGCAATCCACGAATAGTCGGTAACCCGCTCGATCTGTGTAATATAGCGTTCCGCTTGTTTCCAATGCCCCATCCGCAGATATATTTTTGCAAGATTGATCAGCGGCAGCGGCGTATAATTATCTTTTGTCGATTGCGCATAATAGGCAATCGCGCGGTCAAAATTATTTTTCCGCTCTTCAAGCTCTCCGAGAATCAAATATCCCGATGAGCGTGAAAAATAGCCGGAAGCATTGCGGGCGTCTTCTTCAGCTTGATCAAAATGATAGAATTCGGTTTCCAAGATCGCCTTGTTGTAGGAATACACCGAGGCCGAGTACAGCGAATCGTTTTGCAGTGCGAGTTCAATGCCTTTCCGGTAATAGAGCGCCGCATTCCGATAGTCGAAGAGTTCTCCGTACAGATTTCCGAGCGCGTTCGCAATACAGCCGTCGTCGCCGTAGCTGCTGCGGGCATCGAGCATTGCTTTAATCCCCTCATCGGTTCGGTGCGTTTTAAAACAGAGCCATCCGTACGTTGACCATCCGAAAATATCGGTAGGGTTATACGAAAGATATTCGTGCAAAAGACCGCGCGCCTCTTCTGCTTTATTCAATGCCGCTGCTGCGCTCGCTGCGCCGTACAGGAGTTTGATGTTATATCGATTGATACGCAGGCCTTCGGTAAAGCGGCGGTATGCGGGTTCGTACAGTCCGTTGCTAAAATACATATCGCCGAGCTTGAGTTGGAAAAGCTCATTTGTCGGGTATCGTGCGATACCTTCTTCGAGCAGCGCCGCAGCGGTATCCCAGTTTTCTGCTTGCACTGCCGCGTCCGCTTTTTGCAACAGCTCATCAGCGTTCGATGTGCTTGATGCAGAGAAAAGGTACAATGGTAATAGAAACAAAAACAGCACAAGAATTATTCCATTGTGATGGGTATGCCTGTTGCGATGTTTATCGGTCGGGTGGTATTTTCGGTATTGCGCTTTCATTTGCCGTCCCTCCGACTTCGCTTCCAAGCCTTTTTTCCCTGCTTTTTCTCCGAGCTGTAGAGCTGTTTTGCAATTGCAACATCTGCGTCGGTACAGGAGGGGGCAAACTTTGCTTTTTGAGTGAGGGCGTAAAAGGCATCGCTCGGATGCTTATGCAGCCGTTTCAGCGTGAGAATGATTTTCCGATTATTCCGTGAATACCTGATAATCAGATACGGATAGGCGCGGAAGGCGCCGTACAGGAGAAGCACAACGAGCACAGCAATGCAGAACAGTATTCCGCGGTGCATTTTAAAGAACTGCGAAACACGTTGAGCAACGGTTTGGGCTTCTGTCGCCGAAAGCGTTCCGCCGTGCCTGACACGGAGCGCCGAGCGGTTTAATAGGATTTCGTCAAGGAGCTGCGTAAATTGATCTCCGCCTGCCTGAAAAGAAAAATCGAGCGATTCTCCGTCTGCGAGCTGTTCGGTAGTCGGGTCTATATCCACCCAGCCGAGATACGGGAAAAAGACTTCCACCCATGCGTGAGCCATATTCGCCCGCACCGGATAATAATTGAGGATGCCCGATTCAGGCTGCAGAAAAAAACCGGCGGCGAGCCGCGCAGGGATGCCGAGACTGCGGAGCATGAGGCAGTACGCAAAGGCAAAGTACGAGCAATAGCCCTTTTTCGACTCGGTTACAAAATACCGCAACTGATCGCCGTCGGGAGCCTGCCCGGGACGAAGCGAATATCGATACTCGCCCTCGCGGAAATAGTCGAGCAAGGCGTAAACCTTATCATAGTAGAGCGCAAAGGGGGCGGTAACCGATTCCGCGATAGGAAAGAGCAGCGCCTTTGTGCCGGAATCTACGGCCGTATAAAAATGCAAGGCTTCCGCCGACAGCCCCTCTGCCGGATTTCCCGACGGAGGCTCCGCCGTAATAAGGTCGAGCGGCACACCGTGCAGCACCTCGCTTTCCGCCTTGTAAGCGCCTTTAAAACTCACGGTGTCCCAAACCGTATACGGCGTTACCGACAGCGGATAATCGAGCGCAACAAGGGAATCGGGATCGAGGTTGACGGTAAATATTTCTTGACTGACCCGCTCGCGGCACAGGAAAGACTGATGCGGAAGTTCCGCCGGTTGCTGAGTAATCCGCAGCGGCTGCTCCGGTTCGCCGGGCGCCGACTTTTCATAAAATCCTTTTTGCGGACTCCAGCCCGACAGATACATACGGCGGAACAAGTGCGAATCATATTCCTGATCAACATGCACCACCATCACCAGATTGGTGTTCATTTTTACCTCATCCTGCAATTGCAAAAACTGAGAAAAATCGAACTCGAAAAGTTTTTGTTCGAGCAGTCCGCCGTTATTGCCGACAGAGCCTTTATTAAATGTCCTGATGAGGAGCGCAAGCAAAACCGCCGTTAAACCGATAAAGATGAGTGCAAACACTGCGAACCGTCTGCGTTTTAAAAAAGGAATGCAGAGCAAGGCTGTTTGAATCAGCATGAAAACACCGGCAAAGCCCGCCGCAAAGAGCGGATGGGAAAAGGCTGTCAGGCGATAGTGCTGCTGCGGAAAAAACAGCAGGGAGAACACGAGAATAGCGGCAAGCGGTTCATAACGCCGCCACCGTTCGGTAAAAATGAACAGCGCCGTTGAGGTAATGCTGATGAAGGCGGTGAACGCAAGTAAGCCGAATAGCAGCTTGATGCGCAAAAAGAGGGTGTCCGCAATAAGCTGCGGTATCAACGCAAGCAAGCCGAGTACACATGCAGGGATAAGCAGCGCCGCGGAAAAACCGATAATCGTTGCCGCTTCCGCACGAATTCCCTTTCTATGCAGAAAGTGAATTACCGCCGTGCAGCAAAGCCCCCATACCGGCAGCGCCGCTGCGGGCAAAATATCGGCAAGGTAGCGGTACGGTACCGAAAGGAGCAGCAGGAGTGAGCATATACGAAGCACGGCGGCAGGTTTAGAGTAATTCTGCATGGCAATTTCCTGCGGTAAAGATACGGAGTTCCCGTTCGGCAGCTTCCTGCACCTTTCGATAAAAAGCATCCTGCCGTGCGGAAGCGGCGGAGGAATACAGCAGCCGGTGTATGTACGTCTTGCTTAAAGTACGATGCCGTAGCTCATCGGCCTGCATAAAGTCTTCCGATACCGGCGGCACGGCAACGCAAAAAAATGTTTCGACACCGGTTATACCTTCTGTACGCGGCGGGCGAAACGGCGCACCGGTTGCATTTCGAAAGACATCTCCGGTCGGCGTATAACAGTATAGCAGTCCCTCGCCGTCCGGCACTGCATTAAAGACTTCCGCCGCGTCGGGAAGCGCTTCCGACGCAGCACGGAGCGCCGGTATGGTTAGCAGATTTTGTATCTGTGCAGCGGCGGCGGATGCTTCCTCGGTTATCTCGTACCGCTGCAAGGGCTGCTGCGGATAATCATATAATAGAAGAGAGCATTGGATACCGGCATTGAGCAGCTCTATAATCACGCCGGAAAGGCGGCCGATAAAGGCGTCAAAAATGGAGGCAACCCAAGCCTGTTCTTTTTTTTTCGTACACACCGGTTCTTCTATATATATCGCTAAGCGCTTGACCGGCGGCGGTTCAAAAGCACCGAGCTTTATGGAAAGCGTATTGGTGTGTGCATAGAGCTTCCAGTGAATTTTCCGCGGATCGTCGCCGGGAAAATACGGACGGGATTCATAGAGTTCATGCGTGCGCTCTTGCGACGGAAGGTCGTTTACGGCACGGGAACGGAGGTCGGGAAATACCGTTTTTTGCGACGGAAGCGCCGGCTGTACTACAATATAGGGCACGGACAGACAAGGCGGCTGCGTATATGCCGCGGCAAAAAAACCGGCAAAGTCTCGGATATTGAGATACTGCCGTTTATAAAAGTACCGTCCGCGGGTTAGATTTTTAGGATGATATTTTGTTTGTATTCCCTGCAGGGGGATGGAAAGACGTGCGGCCGTCTCTGCGGCTTCTGCGGTAGGTTCAGGCGATAGTGAAAACTCAATGGTATAAAAGGCTGCGGTTCCGGGAACACAAGGCGGGAAAGTCTTTGCAGATTCGGACTGTGCCGTTTTTGAACGCGCGGGAGTAACCGTAAAGCCGCTACCGCCTGAGGCAAGGTCAGGCTCTTCCGATTTCCAACACAGGGCGGTAACCGTTACAGCAGCGGCAGCGAAACCGGCATAAAGCGTGAGTAACCCGCCGCATACTGCGCTCAAAAGCTCTCCGCGGAGCAAGCCGCTTATTAAAAGCAGCGCGCCCATCACGGTGTACACTGCACCGTGCCTCGTAATCCGTATCCGCATCATGCCTTATTGTGCCTCAGCCGGTTTTGTCCAATCCGTTTGTTTGTCGGCAGTGCGGATAACCGCTTCGGTAATACTGCTGATGAGTTCCGAAGCCGAGCCGTCGCCGGTTTTTATCAAGCACCGGTGAGCAAGGACGAGGGAGCTAAGCGTGCGGATATCTCCATCCTCAACCCAATTGCGTCCGTTGACAAGCGCAAAGGTGCGGGCGAGATGCAGCAAATGCAAACCGGCGCGGGGAGATGTGCCGAGCTTAAACGCAGGATGGGCACGGGTCTCTTTTCCGATTCGAGCGATTATCTTTTCGAGTACGGGATGCACAAATACCTGCCGCTGTTCTTCCCGCGAGGCCGCGATATCCTGTATGGAAACAACCGGCGTAACCGGCTCCGGTTCTGCAGCGGGAAGGTGCGTTTGTTCATGCAGCAATTCGGTTTCCGCTTCTTCATCGGGGTAGCCAATCGACAGGCATATACTGAACCGGTCAAGCTGAGCAGCGGGGAGCGGATAGGTACCTAAGCTTTCCACAGGATTTTGCGTAGCCGCCGTAAAAAAGTAAGGGCTTAACGGACGGGTTACCGTACCGGCGGTTACCTGCCGCTCAGCCATCGCTTCCAGCAAGGCGGACTGTACCTTCGGCGGGGTGCGGTTCAGCTCATCAGCAAGCAGGATGTCTGCGAATACCGGGCCTTCCATAAATTCAAAGGTATTCCGTCCCGCATTAAAGACTTCCACACCGGTGATGTCGTAGGGCAAAAGGTCGGGGGTGCATTGGATACGCCTGAACCGCGCCGGCTGCCCGTCTTTTTCGATGAGTGCTGCAAATGTTTTTACCAGTGTGGTTTTTCCGACGCCCGGCACATCCTCTAAAAGAACATGCCCGCCGGTTAGATATGCGGTAATAAAAAGACGGAGAACATCCCTCTTCCCTTTAATCGCTTTTTCCAGTGCGGAAAGAAGCCGTTCCGCCGTTTTTTCGGTATTCATAGCGGGGATTATAGCATAGTATGCGGAACGCCTCAACTTTATAAAAAGGAGTACCGTCCAATACTATTCGTGGTGATGTTCCCCATGATGATTGCATTGAGCGTTCGGATTATCCTGTAATGTGCCTGCTAAAAATGCTGCAACAGCTTCATCCGGAGAGCCGGTAAGGCCGGCAAGCTGATGAATTCCGGCGTTGTTCAGCGCATCAATCGCACCCTGTCCGCGGTTTCCTAAGATGAGCGTTTCAACTCCAAGGCTTTTAAGATAGGTTGCCAAATCGTGATGACCGAAACCGCCGTTATCGATTACTTCAGTTTTCGTTACTTTTCCGGCTTCAATTGTATAAACCTTAAAATGCTCTGTTTTTCCAAAATGCTGAAAAATTGAATTCGTTAAAATATCATAAGTCGCTGCGATTTTCATATCTTGAATTATATCATAATCATTAAGGTCTGTCTAAAGGTTCCTTAAAATGCAACAGTCGGACAAAATATCAATTTTGGAGACTGTTGCATTCGTGCGCGGTAGCGCACATATAATCCGCAAGTTTGCACAAAGCAAACTTGACGTGTTTTTTTTTCAGCCGCGCTATTTTAGCGGATGAAAATAAACGTTGGTATAACGGCTCAATATAATCTAAATCTAAGAGCGGCACTTATTACAAATTATTCATTAGCCACTTTCCAGTCTTTTATCGTTCTCGTCTTTTCATCAAAGGAACTTCCAATGAGCACTATTTTCTTCCCATTCGCCATGTACTTTGCGGCATAGTCTTTCTCTTTTATTTGCGCGATTGCATCTTCCGCCGTGCCGTTACCGGAGAGTTTAAACTCGAAGAGGTAAACAGTATCAGCTGTAGTAACTACGCAGTCTGCCCGTCTGTCAAAACTATACATCCGTGTATAGTTTTGACTACGAGTTTCGGCTCCGCCGAAACATCGCTGCTGCGTGGAACCACCGCCATCCATGGCGGTACTGTAGCAATGCACCTCTGTCTGTACAAACTGCCCCATCAGAGCAAAGATGAGGTACACCGCTGTTTGATAGTTTTGTTCCCGCAGCTTGCTCAAAAATGTACGTCCTTGTACATTTTTGAGCTGCAAGTTTGCATGGCAAACTTGTTTCTGCATGGAACCACCGCCATCCATGGCGGTTCTGATTGTGAGGTTTTCTTCTCTAAAATCATCATACGGAATACTGGCGATAATCGACTGCATCCGCTCCATAAAGCTATTCACATCACCCTTGCGGATGTCTTGTACAAACCGTCCAACCCATACCCCTGTTTGGCCGAACGGTACATCAGAATATGCGGGTAAAAGATTATGTAAAAAACCATAACGAACCTCATCATTCGGAAAGCCCAGCCGGTAGAGCCTCTGATCTTTTATATATTCTTTGATAGTTAAGTATCCCGCTTGAAACAGAATCGGTAAGGTATCCTGTGCAATAGCCCGATACGTTTGCAATCCCTCTTCATCCAGCTCAACATGTCCATCGAGGTCGGGAATATAATAGTGAGCTTCTTTCAGGTAATTAACCAGAAAAGTCGGTGTGCCCGTACTAAACCAATAGCTTTTGAGCTCTTTATCGTCAAAGGCATTGAGGAGACTATAAGGATTATACATTCCCTCCCCGGCAGGATGGAACAGGTAGCCGTCGTACCACTGTTTTAAGGCAGCAAGCGCCTGCGGATAGTCAAGCTTTTGTTTTTCCGCAAGCGCTTTTATTTCAGGTTGAAAATTTGCTTCCAGCTCTTTTTGACTAATGCCGCAAATACCTGCATACGTTTCATGTATGCTAATATCTTTCAAATTATTCAAATCACTGAAAATACTGATCTTGCTGAACTTTGTAACGCCGGTGAGAAAGGCAAAGCGGATATATTCATCACAGGTTTTTATGACAGAGTAAAAGGCTTTGAGCGTATTACGGTAGTGTTCATTCAGCGCTTCATTTACCCCCATCGTTTGTAAAAGCGGCTTATCGTATTCGTCTACTAGAATGACTACCTGCTTGCCGGTTTGCTTAAAAAGAGCTGCGATAAGCAATCTAAACCGATCTTCCGGTGCTTCTGCTGTTTTTGGTATAGCGTACCGGGTTTCCCATTCGTTCAGATGGAGATTGAGTATATCTACAAGCGCCTGCTCATTTATATAATTTTTTGTATTAAAATCCAGATAAAGTACCGGATATTCCAGCCACGCAGCTCGGTTTTCTTGTACCGCTTGCTCTTCTTCGGCTTTTTCAAGATAAAGTCCTTTGAACAGCTCTTTCTGTCCAAGGAAATACGCTGCTAATGTTGAAAGGAAAAGACTTTTGCCAAACCGGCGCGGACGGCTGAGAAAATAAACACGACCGCCTTGTACTAATCGGAAAAGATAGTCAGTTTTATCCACATAGAGATAATGATCAGTCCGTAATACCTTAAAACTCTGTACGCCAATCGGCAGTTTGCGTGTAATGTTCATACTGGTAGTATAGCAGGGTTCAATACTTTCTGCAATTTGAAATGAGGATGGCGAAAAAGTGGCCAAGTTTTAAGACATCCCCATTGCTGCTGCTTAAAACCACTGCCATCAACAACCCCGATGCGGCTCGTGAGTATTAACCCGCACAAATAAAAAATATGCTAAAATTGTGCTATAATCTGTCAACTCTTCTGTATTATGACGCTATTACGAGATAGTGAGGCTAAAAATGAAAAAAATTATGTTTGTTGATATCCCCATGAAAAAAATGGATACAGCAGCTTATGGGCAGTGTTATGCAGGAACAGGAAATGCCGATTGTCGCTATACCGGTAAGGTGGTGTTTCCTGTCAATGCCGTGCTTGCGGAAAAATTGCAGAAAGGAGATCAGGTAAAAGCGGTACTCCTCACAACCATCACCGGCAAAGATCATTCAAGAGAAAACGCCGAACTTTTTCAGCAGGAACTGAATTCGATTAATGCTGCTATCGGTGCGCATATTGAATATGAGCGGCTTGCAACGGATTTTGTTGAATCAAAAGCAAGCCATGAAGCACGGCTCCGTAAAATGCTGCCGCTTATAGAAGAAGGCGCTGAACTCTATGCGGATATTACATTCGGACAAAAAACGATCCCCATGGTTTTAATGTGTGCCTTTCATTTTGCGGAAAAATTTTTTGATGCGGATGTAAAAAAAATCATATACGGCAAAGTTGAGTTTATCAAACATGCCGACGGAATAGCCTATCCTGAAAATCCTGAACTGTATGATATTACGCCGCTCTATTATTTAAATAATCTTATGGGGACAATGGAAGCTCCAAACGGAACGGAAGCATTAAAAGCCTTGGATGCCTTTTTTGCACTGTAATCGTAATAAGCGGAGAGAGTGATGGACAAAAAGCAGCAGGAAGCAAAGATTATCAGAATTGCAACGGAACTGTTTCCGTTTGTTCAACAGAAGAATACTGCCTGTATGGAGTTTCTTACTTTGCGGACAAAACTTACCGATGCCGTATGGCGGTGGACATTACTGACATTCAATCCGAAAAAAATTGAAAATGCCGCGATTGAAATAATGGAATGTGTAAACCGCAGTGTGCTCAGCTATGAAGGAACTGCCGAACGTTATATTAACTATCTTGCACGCTCTTTAAAACAAGAAATAAACCGCGCAAATATAAAACTGCATACTTTTCACTCTGAAATCATTCCGCTGCCGGAGAACAAACGACGAAAATGGAATCAGCTGTGCGCCGCTGCTGCACACTATGGGAAAGATATAGAACGTGCTGAAACACAAGCATGGCTTGCAAAGCGAACCGGTTATCCGGTGAATGAAATAGCCGAGCTGATACAATGGCAGTTACAGACCGCTGTACAATCAGAACATATCGATTCCGAAAACAGCAATGAATACTCTCTGTTTGATTCTGCGGCACTATGCATCCAAAACGGTTACAAAACAGCAGATACTCTTTTAATAGAACAAGACTACATTGAGCACTACCTCCGGCTCATTGATGCAGCATTTGCCGCATCGCAAGACCGCACAAAGCCGTATCTTTCCGCATTACTGACCCATCGGGTGTTATGCGAACTGGATGCGGCAAAAGTAGACAGTACCGTAATAGCTATAGTCTTGCGCAATGCACACTTTTCAGATACGAAACACGGACGCACGCTCATTCGGCTGTTTTTTGAAGCGGCATCCTTCCCCACGCAAGAAGATATTGCCGCACAGTTCGGCAAAGACAAAACCGATGCAAGCAGAACGATAAGCAGTTTTATTAAAAAACTGCAAAAAATCTGTCAACCGGCAGAATAAATGACTATAGTAACCATAGGAGGCTGAAAACACAATGAGTTATACAAAAGACGAAGTAATAGCAAAAATTATTGCCGTACTCAAAGACTTTGATGGTAAAAGAAATCCGTCTGTAATTATGCAAAAATTAGGCTGGAATAAAGACACCGTCAATGATATGTGCAGTTTATTCAATGTCAGTAAATTCAGTGAAATTTTATCTCAGATACCGCAGATACAAATAGAAAAAAATAAGCATGGCACCACATACGTGCAGCTTGTGCAGAATACCGAACACACACAATTAAATGCCAAACAGGAGGAACCACAAATGCCAGAAACAACAAAGCATCACGATAGGATAGCCGCGCTTAAAAATGCGCTCAGCGAAGGTCTATACGAAAAAGATGAAGCGCTGCGTCTTGCACTTTTAGCAGCAATTGCAGGGGAAAGTATTTTCTTTTTGGGTGCTCCCGGGTGTGCCAAGAGTATGCTTGCACGGCGTATTGCCAAGGCATTTAAAACAGACGGCGATGGAAGTGTTCAGTATTTTGAAACACTTTTAAATCAATTTTCTACACCGGAAGATGTGTTCGGCAATATTTCTCTGAAAGGCTTGAACGGTGAACTTGAGGACGAACAGGGGAATAAAAAAGAAGAATACCGCCGCCTCACAGAGAACATGCTGCCCGAAGCGGATATCGCCTTTCTCGATGAAATTTGGAAGGCAAGCCCTGCAATTCTCAACACACTCCTTACCATCATAAACGAGCGCATATTTCATAACGGCAGCAAAGTTATGGAAGTCCCCTTAAAAGCCTTGCTTGCTGCATCAAACGAACTGCCTGCAAAAAAACGCGGACTTGAAGCGCTGTATGACCGGTTTATCCTCCGTTTACCCATAGGGTTTATTCAAAACGAAGATAGCTTTTTTGATATGGTAGAAGGTTCGTCCTCTGAATTTAAACTTTCCGATGAGATTAAAAAATTGCAGATTTCCAACAAGGACTTAGAGAGCTGGAAAACACAGATCGATACAGTGCAGCTTTCAGAAGAAGCAAGAGCGGTTATTTCCGCAATCCGTAAAGAACTGACGGCGCAAAATGAGACATTGAGCGAAGAAGAAAAAGCCGCCGGAGAATCATTTGCAATCGGCGACCGCCGTTGGAAAAAAATAGTGCGCATCTTAAAAACTTCCGCATTTTTGAACGACCGTACCGAAGTTGATTTGATGGACTGCCAGCTGATTGAATACTGCATCTGGAGTACCGAAAAACAGCAGAAAAAAGTACGCCAAATTGTAGAGACGTGTATTCAACAAAACGGACTGGATTGCGATACTGCGATAGATGACATTAACGACGAGATTGAGGCGTTTACAGCAAAAGTTGAGCAAAATTGGTTTGACATGGTAATAAAAACTGCGGCAAAACCTGTTTCTTACAAAATGAAAGATGATACGAATGCTTATAAAATATTAAAACCGACAGCGGTATATTTTGCTGATCACACAGTTGAACCTTATTACATTTCTATTGACGATTTTAAATGGCAAAATTACAACGATCGAAAAGGAATGTTGTTTGATTCGAAGGGTGAGAAACTGGGACCCAATTATAACTTTTCTTTTAGTGAATGTAGTATTGTTAATGATACGGTAACTTGGACTGATTGGTGGAGAAATAACAATGGATATTCAGACAAAACTCATTCAATGAAAATCGAAATGACTCCTGCCAAAACATATCTACAGCAAAAAGAATATTCCGATATAGCGCAGGAAACGTTACAAAAGAATTTTGACAAAGCGTATTACAAGCCGATTGTAGATGAAATCCATACTGAAATTAAGGCACTGAAAGACAAAAAAGAAGCGGATGCGATACCGTTCAAGGCAAATTTATTTGCAAATCAATCCTATAATAAAAGTCTTACTGCAAAACTGGATGAGGCAATCCGACAGCTTCAAGATGCGGAAATCACACTTGCCAAGCAGCATGATAGATATTTCAATGCTGAACTCGATACTGATTTTTCAGAAGGAGATGTCATTCTCAAAGACGGAACCGCTTTTTCTTCGGAAGAAATTAAAAATATGACAGAGGAACAGAAAAAAAATGTGATTGCAGTCGTGTGTATTGCTGACGATAAAACCTTTGCTCTTGGTATAAGTGAAAAGAAATTGACATGGAATGCACTCAAAGAATATGCCCTTCATTACGGCGATGCCTTACCGAAAGACTATACAACAAATTGGATAGTTCCCGATAAAACTCAACTGTATGCAATATGGAAAAACAGAGATAAACTAAATACTTCTTTAACCGCACTCGGCATTCAAGGAGGACTGCTTACTCCGCAAGAATACTGGTCGGCATCCGAAAACGGAGAAGCGGCGGCCTTCTATCAACTTTTTGATGAGAACGGTTTGCAAGACCATACGACAAAAGATCATGAGTATGCGGTTCGCACTATCCGTGAATGGAGCAAAATATAGTGGGTGATATGAATACATCCCGTGAATCCCTTACCGCATTGCAGCAAAAGTATTCCGGCGGCATGCCCGATATCTACCGGCTTTCCGATGAACAGAAAGCATGGCTTGAGCTGAAAATACAGACGATTGCAGAAGGGCTTCAACCGCCGCAACCGGTTATGGAATTGCATAAAATCCGTAACCGGCTTGCGCATGCAACGGAAGATATTCCCGATAAGGAATTGCAAAAGATGGTTTCATTTGTATTTGACAATATGGAAGAGATTAGAGCTTTAATAGAAACAGGATGCACTGATGACGAGAAAAGATAGAAACTCAAGGAAATATAGCAGGAAAGCATTGCGCCCTATTGAAGAAATGAGTGAAAAATACCCTTCCGGTATTTCCGATGTTACAGCAATCAATGAAGAAGCGCGTGCATGGCTGCAAATAAAAATGCAGCAGCTGCGGGAATGTTTAACAAAAGTATGGTTTTCTTCAAAACCTCATTGGTGGGAACCGCTCCGTCTAACACGGAATAGAACCGCACACCAAACGGAAGATTTAAGCGATACTGCATTTTCCAACCTGTGTAGTACACTATTTTCCAACATCGGTAACATAAAACAAAATTTAAACGCAAACATTCAACGCTATAAGCAGCAATCAAAGAAAAAGCGAAAGTTTGAAAAAAATGCTGCCCCTGAATCTGCATTCGGTTCAAATCGGGAACGGAAGCAGTTGGTTGATGCGATCGAAGATGCCATACAGCCTGTTGAGCCGGAAGACATCCCCATTGCTTTTCCGCAGAATACATTTGCGCAGGTCGCGCAGCATACGCTTTCCGAAATTCTGAATACGCAAGACGTACAAGAGTATATGCAAACCCACGAAGGGCTTTCAGAAAATATTCAAACGGATCTTTTGGAATGGCTGCAAAAAACACACGGCACATTGGAAAAAGAAAATCCGTTTTTCGATGAAGCAATCTTTGTTACACAGCAGAAAAAGCAGGCTGCAGAAGAAATTGCAGCCGATCTTTCTGCGGAAAAGTCAAAAATACAGTATCACTATAAACGTCTTCCGTCAGTTAGCGATTCAAAACGTGAAACTATTCAGGAAAGTACGCTGGACTTTGATTTTTACCGCAAAGCATTTGCCGAGCAAAAACACATCACCGATAGTGCAGCAGACGATACCGCGAAAACAGTTCCGACAGAGGAAGCACAAACGTCTTCAGGAGCAAGTATACGGGTAGACGATATGCAAGCAGAAAACACTCCCGGAAAAAATGAGCAAGTAAATACTACCCATGCAGAAACCGTAATACAGAAAACGAAAAATAATGAAAAAAATACGCTTCAATGGGAATCGCCGGAAAAACTTGAAGCGCTGCGCAGAAACTTTATTGCCGATATGGAAAAAAATCTCATCGAACGCAAAACAAAGTGGGAGCAGGAACGGATCGATGCTATGCGAAAGCAGTTTTTGGAAGAGCTGTATAAAAAAATACAAAACTTTATGCGGCTTGAAAAACTACTTACGCCGTTCACTAAAAATTTCGGAAGGCTCTGGGATTTATCCAAGCATCCATTTGAAACAAGCGGGTTTGAAATTCTTGATACCTTTGCCAAACTTCTGGAACAAGATGAATCGCTGCAGGAACTCGCCGACCTTCTCGGCAGGCAAAGCCGTACACAAGCGGTGTTTGAAAAAGAGCTGCGGGATAAAATCGTCATAACAACAGAGTGGCATCCGCAACCTGCATACCGCGGAGAGATAAACGGACTCAAGTATTCAAACGATATTGCAGCGGTTCTTCCCTGTGAACTTGCTATGTTGAAAAATCCTGCGGCAAAAAAACTCTTTCAGCTGAAATTTGCGCAAAAACAACTCCTGTCATTTGAGTATCAAAATGAGCAAGAGGAATTAAAAGAAAGTATCGAGCAAGAAGAGGTAACGATGGAAAAGCAAGAACCTAAGGGACCGATTATCATCTGTGTTGACACGAGCGGCTCTATGCACGGCACTCCGGAGAATATTGCAAAAACGGTAGCATTTGCACTGGCAAAGATTGCGGCGGAACAGGAACGGCTTTGCTATATCATCTCGTTTTCCACGGATATTGAAACACTGGAAGTAAAACCGAATGAGGATATGGAATTGACAAATGCGGACGGAGGCAACTACCTGCAAAAACTGGTACGTTTTTTGCGTATGTCGTTTAACGGCGGAACCGATGCAGAACCCGCGCTGCGGAAAGCGCTTAACATGCTCGCAGGCAGTGATACTGCAACCGGATATAAAAATGCCGATGTACTGATGATCTCGGACTTCGTAATGGACAATCTTTCAGCTGACCTTGTTACGGCTATCGAACAGGAAAAAGAAAAGAACACCGGCTTTTACAGCCTTGTTATCGGAGCAAGCGGCAACAAAAATACCATCGCCTGTTTTAATCACAACTGGCTGTACGACACCAATGATACCCGCGCGTCCCGGCACCTTGTTGAGCAGCTGCATGAACTGAAAACACGGGAATAACAAGCCCCTTGTCACACCGACAACATGAACACTATATCTATGCAGCACGACACAGACAAGCCCATATCTATATCTATGCAGCGCAATGCTTTTTCGCTATGATGGCGGGATGGTCGAATTATTAGCGCCGGCGGGGAATCCCGAAGCATTGGAAGCCGCGATTGCGGAAGGGGCGGACGCCGTTTATTTAGGTTTAAAGAGCTTTAATGCCCGTATGCGGTCTTCAAACTTTGCGTGGAATCAGTTTGAGGCAACGGTTGATGTACTGCATAAGCGGAATAAAAAAATATATGTTACCGTCAATACGGTTGTAACCGAAAACGAGATGGAGCGGCTCTATCGGTTCTTGGCGTATCTCAACAATGTCGGCCCTGACGGCATTATCGTGCAGGATCTCGGGCTGATTCAAATGGCGCACAAACACTTTCCGAATCTCAAGCTCCATGCTTCTACGCAGCTCAATATTGCAAGTGCAAAGGCAGCCAATGCGATGAGCCGCTGGGGGGTGTCGCGGACGGTGCTTGCCCGGGAACTGAGTTTGGAAGAAATCCGAGCGGTACATGCCAACACTTCATGCGAGCTGGAAGTATTCGTACACGGGGCGCTCTGTGTCAGCGAATCGGGCTTGTGCCTGTTTTCAAGCTACCTCGGCGGAAAGTCGGCGAAC
The DNA here is from genome assembly GCF_024181325.1 of Treponema sp. OMZ 305. Classification (NCBI taxonomy): domain Bacteria; kingdom Pseudomonadati; phylum Spirochaetota; class Spirochaetia; order Treponematales; family Treponemataceae; genus Treponema; species Treponema sp. OMZ 305. The sequence continues at coordinate 150,213 of NZ_CP051300.1, forward strand.
CGCGGGATGTGTACCCAAGCATGCCGCCGCCTCTACACGGCGCATGAGCCGGAGGGCGATCGGGAAGGCTACTTTTTCTCCCCCGCGGATTTACAGCTCATCGAGTATATCCCCGATTTGATACAGGCAGGCGTTGCCTCATTTAAAATAGAAGGAAGAATGAAAAGCGCCGAGTATGTCGGCACGGTGGTTTCCGCCTACCGGTATGTCATCGACAACTGGGAAGCCGATAAAAAGGCGGCGGTAGAAACGGGCAAGCGTATCTTAGCGAACGACTTTGCACGGAAAAAGACCGGCTACCGCTTTAAAAGCACCCGCGCGGAAGAAGTGCTCAATCCCGATCAGGCGGGCGGCACCGGTATCTACCTCGGCATTATCGACGGCATTAAAAAAGGCACCGTGGAGGAAGTCCCGTTTAAAGACAGCACGCGGGCGGTACACTATGTACAGCTGAAAGACGGACATTATACGCCGGAGAAAGGCGATTCGGTGCGCATTCACAAGAAGGACGATAGCGGACGCGAAAGCTGGAAAATTCAGGATATAATGGAAAGCAAATCCGGCGCATGGCTGCAGCTGCCTGCGGATTCCGGCAAAGGCGACAGCGTATACCTTTTGCAGACCAAGGCAATGACCAAACGCTACCCCCGTTTGTTGCCCGCCTCGCTCGAAAAATACCGCAAACAGCCCAACGACGAAGCGCTGCCGATGCTGACACTCGAAGCAGGCTTCCCTACCCTCGGCGATACAAGCAAGTCCGCGCCCTCAAAATCCGCATCCGCAACACCTGCCGGAGCGGCGCTGCCCGCGAAATCAGCGGCTGCAGCGACCGCACCATCCGCGACACCCGTCAAAAAGAGCCTTGCGAAAAAACCTGCGGATATTTTCCCCGAAGGGCTCTACGTTCAAGTTTCTTCCATTGCGGATTTGCATACCATCCTTGCGGATAAACCGGTGCGGGTTATTATCAATTTGAATGAGGATACCTATCCGGCACTGACTGGACAACAGCCCAATCCGCAGCAGCAAAATCAGCAACAGGCAAAACCGCTGCCGTTCTCCAAACGGGAAATCTTTATTTCGCTTGATCCCTTCGTGCCGCAGGAACAGGAACCTATCCTTGCGGAGCAGCTTGAACAGTTGACTGCACAGGGGTATACGCAATTTATCGTGAATAATCCGGCGCATATTTCCATGCTCCGCAATAAAAAGAACTTTTTAGTCGCGGGGCCGTACCTCTACACCTTTAACTGCTGGGCGGTTTCGTGGCTGCAGGAGAACGGCATCTGCGCCTATATCCCCCCAGCCGAAAGCTCTCAGGCAAATATCGAAACGGTGTTTGCGCCGGAGCTGCGCCCGCAGGTACTGCTGCCGCTTTTTTCGTATTCCGTGCTGTTCAGAATGCGCTTTACGCTGCCGAAAAACTACAACTTCCTCTACTTTTCCGACAAGCAGGGCGAAGCGTTCAGAGCTTTTTCTACACCATCCGCCTCTTTTGTGCTATCCGACAAGCCGTTCTCGGTTGTAGACCGCTACCACGCCTTACAGCATCATCAGTTCTCACGCTTTTTGCTGGATTTTTCGCATACGAGCGTTGAGCGTCGCGCTTATCGGTTCATTTTACAGTCGCTGCGGAGCGGCACTCCCCTCCCCGACTCGGTGCGCTTTAATTGGAAAGAAGGCTTCTACGATCCGCAGCGGGTAGAAGAACTCAAACAGCTGGGGCAAAAATCGGCGGCAGAGCGCGGCACCAAACATTCCGGCGGACGAACAAAACCGCCTAAAGGACGTTCACAGAACCGCCGGCAAAATCAGACACACCGGAAATAAACAATCCCGTCGCTTCATCCCGATGCTGTACGATAATCGATGCATCGGGGGCATTGCGCTCGGCTAAACCGCGCTGTATCAGCGGATAGAGCTTTTCGTGCGGCTTCTGATTGCGGTACAGGATAAGCAGCAGCGCCTCATTTTTGAATGCATCCATCATCCAAAAATCGCCGTCACTGTCGCCCGCGATAAGGATGGGCGCTTTCCCGCCGTGCCGCGGCGCAATCAACGTCCGTATCGCCTCCGCCTTTCCTTCCCGCCACGTTTGCGGAATGGAGTAATCCCGCTCATCAGTAAACACGCCATCGACATTCCGCAGCCGCCGCCTGCCGAACACTTGTTCGGGACGGAGACAGTAGCCATACGCAGGATTACAGGCAAACACCCGTACGCCGTCCTCCTGCGAGGCGGAGCAGATATAGGGAGTAATGCCGTGTTCTTCAAAACGGCGGAACAGCTCCCGTATTTCCGGCTGTATCCGTATCCCCTTCCGATATGTTGCGGTAACGACACCGGCTCGCCCTGCCTGCCGCACGGGTGATACGAGCGTGTATTGTTTTATTTCAGCAGTAAGCGCTTCGGCAACCGTTTTTTCTACAAGACTATTTAATTGGGGAAGCGTCATGCCCGTACATACCGATTGCGAAATATCGGTATCGCAGACCGTTACCGCATACCGCATCAGCGTCAGAATTTTTGCCTTAAAATCAAGGTACTCCTCGGTTTGCACGACTTCCTCAAGCGGGAGCGTCCCGTTCAAACGTTGATATGAATGATATAAGAACCGGTAACGGTCATCCAAATCCGCTGAAAGATCAGCTGCAGTGAGCTGCCGCCCTTCGCTATTAAAGCAACCGACGAGCGGAATATCCTGCGGAATTTCGTGCCGAATGGTAACGGCAAACTGTTCGGGCGTCAGATTGAAGCAAAGGTGCTCAAGCTGATACAGAAAAAGACTATCCTGTATATCGTAGAAGATACACGTGTAATCCCAATCAAAGACAGCATAGTTGTCCGCAAAAGCTTTTTCCGCAATCAAGCGTTCCAACCGCAGTTTGTTCTGCGGCTCCCAATTTCCGGTTAATGCCGGTTTATTTGTTTTATCCATCATTTTAGTTTCCATATCATATCTTCCGTAAAACTATATGGTTATGTTATATTTCGAGATGCCTTGCAGAGCAATCACACCGCCCCATTTTTAACAGCTTCACCGTTTCCGGTACGGTTGTTGTAAGATGCCCGATTATCTTATTTGAGTAAAACCTGTGCGCTGTGCCAGCTCAGTGTCGCGCATTTAATACGAGCAGGCATTTCGGCAAAATAGCTGAGAATCTGCGCATCGCCGAGGCTCTCCAATTCCTCCTCTGACTGCGGCTTACCTGCCATCATATTAAAAAACACCTCAAGACAATGCTGAGCTTCTTTAACCGTTTTACCTTTGATTAAATCGATCAGCATATTGGTAGAAGCGGTTGAAACTGCACACCCCGCGCCTAAAAAAGAAGCGTCCTCAACAACTCCGTCCTTCTGCTTAATCAGCAAGGTTAAATCGTCGCCGCAGCTGGGGTTATGCCCGCGCTCAATACCGGTCGCTCCGTCCAACTGATGTTTATGTTCGGTTCTCCGCGAATAATCCAATAATGTTTGTTGATATACCGTTTCGATGCTCACGTCCCGCTCCTCTATTGCTATCACCTAAAAGATTCAATCTAAAAAGTTCGGTGATGATTTTACACAAAAGAGTTCTATTGGTATAGGGAACAATCGTAATACACAAAAATGAATGCTCGACGTATCCCTCAGGAAAACCGTCAGTATGATGGGGAGTTTCCCCATGTCTCGTCTAGGAAACCACTGATCAAATGCACTCCTCGCTTTAATCAACACTTTCCTATTCAAAGAGACTGCCGGTTTGCGCGGCGGCTGCCGGAATTTTTAGTCCGAGATGGGTGTATGCTTTTTCCGTAACCATACGCCCGCGCGGGGTACGCTGCAGCAATCCCGTTTGAATAAGGTAGGGTTCGTAGTAGTCTTCAAGCGTATCCTGTGACTCCCCGATGGAAATCGCAAGCGTTTCCGCGCCGACCGGCCCGCCGCCGTAGTTTTCGATAATGGAGCAGAGTATCTGCCGGTCATAGTTTTCCAAACCAAGCCGGTCGATGTGTAGTTTTTCCAAACCCTGCGCAACGGTTGCCTCGCGGATGGTATCGCTGCCTTCAATAAATGCAAAATCCCGCATACGCCTCAGCAGCCGGTTGGCGACGCGCGGCGTTCCGCGGGAGCAACGGGCAAGTGCAACGGCCGCTTTTTTCCCAATGTTGATTTGGAGAATATCGGCAGAACGCATAATAATGGAAGCAAGCTCTTCGTCGCTGTAAAATTCAAAGCGCTGCACGATTCCGAACCGGCTGATAAGCGGACTGGAAACCATACCGGCACGGGTTGTCGCACCGATCAGCGTAAACGGCGGCAACGGGATACGGACAGTCCGCGCTCCCGGCCCCTGCCCGATAATCCAGTCAAGCTCATAATCTTCCATAGCAATATAGAGCATTTCTTCGATGGCGGGCTTTAACCGGTGAATTTCATCAATAAAGAACACGCTTCGTTCGGATAACGTTGTCAAAATACCCGCCAAGTCTTTAGGCTTATCGAGGGCGGGGGCGCCGGTAATCTTGCATTCAACGCCAAGCTCCTGCGCGGTAATTTGCGCAAGGGTAGTTTTTCCCAGCCCGGGAGGTCCAATCAAAAAAAGATGATCAAGGCTCTCTCCCCTACTCCGCGCCGCTTGGATAAAGACCGACAGGTTTTCTTTGATGTTTTGCTGCCCCTGAAAATCCTTCAAAAGCTGCGGGCGCAGCGCGCGGTCTTTTTCATCCCCCGCACGCTTCTCTCCGCGTATAATGCCGAATTCGTCTATTTCATTATCTTGATATGTTTCGCCGTTCATCTGCATTTTTAAAAGATACTCATCGTATTAAAATAGTGGGAACCTCTAAAAATCTCGTTTTTTGAGAGTGTCCTTAAATGTAATTTACGTTATGCGTTTTTCTTTTTATCCACTTTTTCCATAAAGCGGCCGACATTGATAATCGCGCGTTCATGGATACCGCTGCCGATCACGCCGCGCTCATCACGCGCTTCAACCTGAAAGGTTAGGAATTTTCCGTTTGCATTGATTTCTATCAATTCAGTATGGATGGACACCTTCATTCCCTCGGGGGTTGCATCAAGATGCCGTACATCCACATGGATTCCCACCGTTGCCAGCCCTTCGTCCAAATATGGCATCACGCTGCGCGTTGCCGTATCTTCCATCCGAGCAATCATAGCCGGCGTTGCAAATACATCCACCGTTCCGCTCCCCACCGCAGTTGCGAGCATTTCCTTTGTAACAACAAAGCTGGCATCACCTTTAATTCCTACTTCCATAACCACCTCCAATTATAAATATGCAACATAGTTATAGCCGAAAATACAAATCTATACCAGACAAACAAGAGCCGTTTCGCTATAATACCCGCTATGAATTTTCGTTATTCGGACTATGACGTGATTGTCGTCGGCGGGGGACACGCAGGCATCGAAGCCTCGCTCGCCGCCGCACGAATGGGTGCGCAAACCCTTCTTATTACACAAACAGTTGATACTATCGGCAGAATGTCCTGCAACCCCTCGATTGGGGGCGTTTCCAAAGGTAACATCGTGCGGGAAATAGATGCGCTCGGCGGCGAGATGGGAAAACTCGCCGATGCGTGTATGATTCAATACCGCCTGCTTAACAAAAGCCGCGGGCCGGCAGTGCAGTCGCCCCGCATTCAAGCGGATAAATTCCTATATGCGCAGACCGCGCAGTACACCCTCGAAAAAGAAAAAAATCTCCATATTTACCAAGATACGGTTGTTGATGTCATCTCCTCGCAGACTGCGGAAAGCGGGCTTGTGGAAAACGGCAGCATACAGGCGGTACTGACGGCGCGCGGCCGAACAATTTCCGCACGAGCGGTAGTGCTCACCACCGGCACCTTTATGGAAGGGAAAATCTACATCGGCGAGTTCGAAGCGGAAGAAGGCCGCCTCGGTGAAAAAGCGGCGATCGGGCTTGGCGCCGCCCTTGCGCGCAAGGGCTTCACGATGAGTAGGCTCAAAACCGGTACCCCCTGCCGCGTATTACGGAAATCCGTCGATCTTTCTCAGCTGGAAATACAAGAAGCAGATGCAGTGATGCGCCCGTTCTCCTTCGACACGGCGGAAATATTCCGCCCTTCGGCAGTGTGCTATGTCTGCTACACCAACGAGCATACTCACGAGGTTATTCGGCAAAACTTTCATCGCTCGCCGCTTTTTTCGGGGAAAATTCACGCAACGGGCGCCCGCTACTGCCCTTCCATCGAAGACAAGGTACGGAAGTTCCCCGAACGCACGCGGCATCAGCTGTATATCGAACCGGAAGGGCTGATGAGCGATGAGCTGTACATCAACGGATTTTCGTCTTCGCTGCCGGAGGATGTGCAAGATCAAATGCTCCGCACCCTGACCGGTTTTGCTGATGCCGTGATTACCCGCCCCGCGTATGCGGTTGACTACGCAGTAGTTTCTCCGCTACAGCTGGGACCGGACTTACAAACCCGCCGGATTGCGGGGCTTTTTACCGCGGGGCAAATCAACGGAACCTCCGGCTACGAAGAAGCGGGCGGTCAAGGCCTCATCGCCGGCATCAACGCAGCGTTGTATGCCCGCGCTTGCAGCAACGGCATCGCGCGACCGCAAGCCGGTGCCCCGCAAGATAACGCTTGCACCACGCAGGGGACATCCCGCAGCAATACGCGACCGGCAGCCTACGAACCGTTCACACTCCGCCGCGACGAAGCCTACATCGGCGTAATGATCGACGACCTTATTACGCAAGGGGTCGATGAACCCTACCGGATGTTCACCGCCCGCGCCGAATACCGGCTCAAGCTCCGGCACGATACCGCCGACGAGCGGCTCACCGAGCGCGCATACCGCATCGGCTTGCAAAAACAAAGCGCCTATACCCGCCTACAGGAAAAACTTGTGCAGCGCGGCGAGCTTATCAAACACTGGCGGGAGTTGAAAATTACCGGCAGCATTGTGGAAGCGGAACCCGCTTTGCAGTGTCATCTCGGTAAGTCCCTCGCCGACGCGCTGCACGACCCGCTCATCCCGCTCGAGCTGATCTGCCGATGCGATCCTGCAAGCGCACAGTATTCCGAGGCAATTAAAAACGCGGCGGAACTGGAAATCCGCTATGAGCATTACATTGTCGCGCAGGATAAACGAATTGATAAAATGAAGAAGATGGAAACGAGCCGTATCCCGCCGAGCTTTAACTACGATGCGGTTTCGGGGCTTTCTACGGAATCGCTTGCACGGTTAAAGCGGGTAATGCCTGCCACAATCGGACAGGCAAGCAGAATTCCCGGCATCAGGCCTTCGGATATTATGGTTTTGATGGTCGCGATAAAATAAGAGTGTGTTTCTAAAAACTCAGTTAGGTTTGGAGATTTTCAAGAGAAGCATAAGCGGTGCATCACTTAACCACGTACCGCCATCAGCATTTCTGCATCGGCGTCCGTAATCACCCCGCATTTCAGCATATCGTAGAGTTGATCGCTATTTGTCTTTCCAAAGAACAATAGATCATCGGTACCGAGCCCTATCGGAATCCCCGCATCAATCATCTTTTTGATGGGGTGTTCTTTTAAACTCGGTACTGCGCTCAGCATCACATTACTCATCGGGCACACATTACAACGTATTTTTCGGTCAGCTAAAAATTTCAACACCGAATCGTCGGAAGCGGCTCCGATACCGTGCTGCACTTCATCCAAATTAAAAAACTCAACAAATTTACGAACGGATTTTGCATCGGAAAATTCTCCGATGTGTGCTTTCTTTTTGATGTTATGCTTTTCGGCCAGTTTAAAGATATAGTCAAAATCCTCAATGCCTTCAAATACTTCGGGGCCGTATAAATCGACATTCTTAAACACCTTACTTCCAAAAAGCGGATATACCCATGTACGAATAAAATTACGATCGAGCGTTTTGGGAATGCCAACCTCGGGGCGTATTTCAATTTGCTTTTTATATTTTGCCACAAGCTCCGAAATGTCTGATAAAAACTTATCAATATTGTTATCGTAATGTTTTATAAAACCGATATCAATTGATGTTTCAAGCCATACAACATTATCGGCAATCGCATCCTGTATAGACATTTCAAAAAGGGCTTTGACGTCTTTTGCCGTTTTACAGCGCGGACGAGTATAAGCGCCGATTACTTGGTGCATTTCATCAAGACCTGCCATTTTGCGGGGAAAATTTGGAATGATTACGCCCGCCCAATGCTTGTAACGTTCGTATTTCATACTCAAATTGAGATGATTATGCGTATCCGACTTCGGTCGCGATTTTAAATACTCAAGATCTTTCATTCTAAAACCCTTTTTGCGCCTCTACTGGTATCCGACATATATTCCGACAAACCGACAGTGTAATTATCGGTGAATATCGAAAAATCTTAAATCTGACAGCCGTACTGCATTATACAGCAAAATATCCATTAACGGCGATTTATCCTTTGATAATTTTAATACCGCTGCTGGTGCCAATCCTTGAACACCCTGCTTCTATATATTTAAGGGCATCCTCGCGGCTGCGGATACCGCCGGACGCCTTAATCTTTGTATCTTTTTTGAGGTATTTTTTAAATAATGCAATATCCTCAAGCGCTGCCCCGCGTGAACCGTAACCGGTAGACGTTTTAATAAAATCAGCTCCGGCTTGTTCAACCGCAGCGCAGACATTTGCAATATCCTTTTCGGACAGATAACACGTCTCCACGATTACCTTTAAATGAGCTTTCTTTGCATGGCAGATAGAAGCAAGTGCAGCGATTTCTTTTTCAACATAGCCGGTGTTGCCCTCAAGCAGTTTCCCGATATTAATAACCATATCGATTTCATCGGCACCGTCTTTCAAAGCCTGCTCGGTTTCGGCGCACTTTACTTCGGTGGTCTGTGTTCCAAACGGGAATCCGATAACGCTGCACGTCATCACATCGGAACCGGCAAGTTCCTTTTTGACCAATGCGACATTGCAAGGATTCACACACACTGAAGCAAAATGATACTCCTTCGCTTCCTTACACAATGCAATAATTTCCGATTCTACGGCATTCGGCTTTAATAAAGTATGATCGATATACTTATTCAACTCCATTTTTTTCTCCTAAAAATAATAGGGAACTTCTAAAAACTTCAGTTTTTAGAGGTTTTCCTTAGATGTAATTTGCGACATCTCTTTAGCTTATGATAAGTTAGGCAACACCGCCGACATATTCGCCATTAATTGTTCCAATTCTTGTCTTACTCTTGTTCCCAATTCTTGATCCGGCAAGTCAATACTTAAATCACGTAAATAACTCAGCAGTTTAAATACTGCCGCATCATTATACGGCTGCGGTTCACTCACTACACTACAAGCCTGCTTAATAAGGTTCGCACGTTCTTTAAGCCCCAGTTCGCCCGATAACCGAGCAATAATATAATAAATCTGTATTCGTTCACTGCTGTTAAGAAAAATTTCAAGTTCTTCCTGCGGAAGATAGATAGCTAAATCGCGCAAATACAAGAACAACTGAGCAAGTTGCTCGGGGTCGGTCGTATTAAGATATTGCTCAAACGAAGGAGAATCTTTAATCTGATGTTTTGCGTGACACCACAAAAGGTTTTGCTGTTCTTGATCAAGAACAAACGGCACTTGGTTATCGCTCGGCTCACATTCTGCCTCGTTCTCCGAATCCTCGGACACCGAATCTTCGGTAGCAGCATCTTCATCATTATCAACGATAATTTCGGGATTGTCTTCTTGAGCGAAATCAGGTTGAACATCTACAGCTTCTGCTTCCGTTGCTTCTTCCGTAACCGCTTCTGCAGGGTCTTTGTCCGTCATCTCAACTATCGGAACAGTGTCGGTTTCAAGCGAAATTGCATGATTTTCTTCGTCACCGAAAATATCTTCTTCCGAAGTTTCGACAACCTGAACATTATCGTCATTCACCGATACATTCTCATTAACCGGTTCACAATCTTTTTCCATCTCAGGGAAAGATTCTTGCGTTTCGGCAATCTGTAAACCTTCTTCTTCTTCTTCTGCTGCTGCTGCTGCTGTTGCTTCAGCTTCTCCTGCTGTTGTTACTGCGACGGGGCACTCTTCTGCGGCAGCTTCCGTTGCTGCTGCTTGGGGTATTTCCTCCGGTTCTTGCAATGCTTGCGGTTCCGATTGAACCGACTGATCCTCAGGTTCTTCTTTTGGAGCAACCGGTTGAAGCGGCATTTTACGGCTCAGGTTTTCAGCAATTCTTTCAGCTAAAACCTCGACGACTTGCACATAGCGATTCTCATCAAACTGCTTATCGATATCCGAAATAATATCCTGCAAAAAACCTATGCTGGTACCGCGGCTATCTATTTCTTTTAATCTTTTCTGCGTCGCTTCGTCACGAATAAGGTTTTGCAACTTTTGCAACGCTTGTGTATTTTTTTGCGAAATGCCGCCTACATCAAGGGCGGTGTTGTTTTCAGAATGATCCGGATTAAGATACAGTTCATCGACAGGTGAAGCAACTGTCTCATTGGCGGCTGCGCCTCCTTGACCATTCGGTAAGCTGCTGTTTATTTGCGGGGCACCACCGATGCTGCTCCCTGATGCTGCAGCAAGACTCGCAGCATCAAAATTTCCGGCGCCGAACGCATGGGGTGCAGACACCGCACGGGAATAAGCTGGAAATGCGGACAGACCGGATATATCCGATTGTTGAGCGCCAATCAACTGGATACCGTCAATAGAAGTATCATCTTTCTCCGGCGGAAGTTCCTTTACCTCTTCAGTCCCTTCGATGAGCATTTCAAACGGGAGCTCCCGTTCGGACATTGATATGTCTCGCAATGAAGGAATATTTTGTTTCGGATCCGGATTCAATTCTGCCGGAGAAATATAAAGATGTGAATCATCTGATTTTAGCTGTTCAAGGTTTTTGGTTAACAATGGATCGGCTATATAGTTTTCTGCAGCCTGCTCATAGAGATCGAGCGAGGCGGACATATCTTGTTCAGGTTCGTCCGATTCGGAGCCGCTCTGCATATTAAGAATCTCATTTGCCGTTTTTAAAGCCTCAAGCGTATCTCCCCGTTTTTGAAATAACCGAGAAAGAGCGGAGTGGGCTTCAATAGCATTCGGTTTTAACTCAAGCACTTTCTGATATTCTTGATACGCTGCCTGAGGATTATTTAGCAATTCTTCAGCTTTGCCTAATGCCATCAATGCAGAAATATCGTTCGGCTTTTGCCTCAAGAAAAGTTTAAGCTGCTCCTTAGCTGCTTCATATTTATGCGCCAAAAGGTATTGTTCGGCAAGTTCTTGGCGGAACTCTATCGCGGATGGCGCTGTTGTTAATATTTGTTTGAATGTCTCTTCAGCTTGTTCAAGCTCGCCGGTAAGGGCATACAGTTGTCCCCGCAGCTTGAGTGCGTTAAGGCTGTTACTGTGTTCCGTGTCCAACCGTCCAAAAAGCTCATGGGCTTTTGCATAATCTTTCGCATACATGCACATTTGAATGGCTTTAAGCCGTAATGCATGATTGTCGGCATTTACCGGAGCAGCTTCTGCAGCAAGTAAGATCGAAAGCGCTTCGTTATACCGCTGTCTTTTTTCTAAAAGAGCCGTTAAGGCAAGTGCAGCAGGGGCGTATCCGGGATCAATCGTCAAAGCATCGTAATAATATTGTTCAGCTTCCTGCTGAAGTTGCTTCTTTTCAAAAAGATACCCGAGCTCCGTATAAATCGGGGCGTTTTCACCGGTTACACGAAGCAGCGATCGATAGGTATTCAGTGCATCATCAAGTTTATCCAACCCTAAATACGCAGCAGCAATCCCCGCCAATACTTCTGCCCACGCAGGATTAACACGAAGTACCGAGTTATAATATACAATCGCTTCTTCATATCGCTTTTCTTGGCGTAAAAGTTCGGCAAGGTGGAAATTTAAATAGGGATGATTAGCGTCTACACGAATACCTTGTTTATATATTTCAATCGCTTTATCCGTTTCACCGGTTAAAACATACAGATTACCAAGCCGGTCATACGCATGAGCATGGTCGGGTTTAAGTTCTATCGCACGCAAAAAATATCCGGCAGCTTTCGCATAATCCCCCATCTTTTTGTAGGTCTTTGCAAAGCTATACAGCACCTCATTGGTATCACCGCCGGCATCTCTTGCTTTTTGCAATATGTTAAGCGCATCTTCATAGCGGCATAGATGCCGATAAACACGTCCGATGCTCAGCATAAGGTGCAGATTGTCAGGTTCGCGCTCATATAACCGAAGATAGGCTTCCAACGAGCGTTCAGAGTTACCTTCATCCCCATAGATACGCGCCAATAAGTTTTCGATTTTTTCCTTATCTTCCGGCGATATATCAGGACGTTTGGTGAGCACATTGGTCAATAACCGTTCGGCATATTCAAAATCTTGAGTAATTAAAGCTGAATTTGCACGTTCAAAGATAAAATCAAGTGACTCCGACATAGTTCCTCTACAAACCGTTATTCCTTCCGCGGCCTTGCCCATACTTCTTGAGAAAACGCCCCTACCCGCGTACCGACCTCATCATCATAGGCGGCAACGGCAAAAAAATAAATTTTACCATTATGCAAATTCGGTATGCGATAAGAAAGAACCTTACCCACATTCAGTGGCGAACCCGCCGAAAAATATTCTCCACGGCGCTCGCCGTAATAAACCATATAACCTTTTACATCAAAATCAATTGACGGTGTCCATGACAGCTCGATTTCGCCGTCCTTAGGCGCTGCAAATAACCGTGCTGGCGGTAGCGGCTCGGAATCTTTTTCATATTCAAGGCTGATGGAATGCACAATCGGCGTTTTTTGTCCTTCCGCATCAGGGTACAGATTTCCTGCAATTTGAAAGAATCGTCCTTGCATTCCCGTAATTGCCTGTCCGCTGTGTACGGGTTTCCATGCAGGCTCCGTATCCGTCCATGCGTAACGGTTCTCTCCGGATCGAATAAAGAACACTGCGTCCGTTTGTACCGGCGTGTCCACAGAAACAGTCAACATCTTTGCTTCGGACAGAGAACCGCCTGAATCAATAATCAGAGATTCAAAACGACCGCCGTTAAGGTGATACCGGTCAAATAGCGCTGTCTGCTCGGCAAAAGTCGGCGGTTCGACAAACCGTTTGGTTACCCTCATCTCATCAAGCATTCCCGAATAATGCACACCGATTGAAAGATCAGCCGCATTCCCCATTTTTGACAATAAAACGGCATCGCTTTCCCGCCCATTCTCGGTAATGTAGACGATGTTCTCTGTATGCCCGTTCATCCGGTACTCCAACAGCCCGATTTCTTCATCATACGTAATCAAATGGTGTGACCATTGCGAAGGAATTAAATTAGTGCGCCCCCTCAGCTGAATAGGAATACCGTTATTGTATTTATCTTGCCAAATATTAAAAAAATCCCATTGCAACTTATTCTGAATGATCTGTGCGATAATGTGTTGGTCGGTTAGGCGTTCGCTTTCAAAATATGAGGAATACCATTGGAGAATAATACTCCCGTTTTCGGTAACCGACGGCGCAATCCAAAATTCAATCGTAAACGAACCGGCAGAACTTTCACCTCCGAAAAAAGATCCTTTTTGAGGCTTTAAAACCAAACCGGCCGTTTTGATATGAGGACTGCACATTGCAGCGCCAGCGCCGAGCTTTGCTTGTTCAGCGCCTGCAAAACGCATATTCGAGGAGACAACCGTATAGGAGCTGGTCTCTTCTATAATAGAGGGAGAATCGAAATTAAGGTAAAGATCGGTTTCCTGCGTTATCTTTGGGACACTGCTGCTGAGCGAAATACCGGGATTCCCGTACTTTCCCGGACACATCTGTATATTTTCCGTATACTGCAGCATTCCCCACCCATGCTTTCCGCCTAATTCAAATACAGCATTACCGGTAAACGAAGCAGTAAGAATGCTTGAGAAAAAAAATAGCACTGAAAAAAATTTTTTCGTACACATCATCGTCTTAATTATCGGATAAAAGTATATATCATTTAAGAAAGTTTTAATAGACAAGGTAATTATAGCAGTTACTTTTACGCTTTCGTTATCTTAGGTAAAACAATGATGCCGCCGATAAATACAACTAAAACAGCGATCCATGCGGAAAGAATATTCATAAAGATTCCACCGGTGATAAAACCTGCTAACGAACACGTTGCAACAAAAAGCGCATACGGCATCTGTGTTGCGACATGCTCCAAATGCGGGCAAGCTGCCCCCGTAGAGGATAAAATTGTAGTATCTGAAATAGGGGATGCATGATCACCGAAAACAGCCCCACCGAGGACGGCCGAAATACAGATGAAGACGGCGTTGAGCGCGGTATTTTGCGCTAATCCGGCGTTTTCCGTTAACCCGACAGCTATCGGCATAATAATCGGGATCATAATACCGAACGTACCCCAGCTCGTACCGGTTGCAAATGCAATAACGGCTGACAGCGCAAAGACGATGGCGGGGAGTATCCACAACGGGAAGGAACTGCTTACAACCAGTTCGGAAAGGTAACGTCCCAGTCCCAAACCGCCGTCTGCAGGAGATGAGCGTATGACCGCTCCGATTGACCACGCCATCGTCAAAATAATAAGAGCGGGAACCATAGACTTTATACCGTCGCGGACAGCTTCGCTTGCTTCTTTTAGATTCATAAGGCGGCGTGCAAGATAGTAAACGTATGTAACGGTTAAAGTAAAAATAATGGCATAAAAAAGCGCATAGGATGAATCGGTATTGATAAAAGCGTCGCGGAGACTCATCGATGCGGCTGCTTGTGATATATTGGTAATTGTGGAGCCGTCTATGGCATTGATCCACGAAACGGCGGGGAAAAAGACAATAGCAAAAACAATAAGGAGCAAAATGGGCAGCAGCATATCGATCGGCTTTGCGAGAGTTGTTTGCTCTTCGGGGACATCGCCGGAGATAACCCCGTAGACTTCTTCGTTCCAGAGGAGACCGGAAGTTCTTGCTAAGTTCTCTGATCTTTTCATAGCGCCAAAATCCGTTTTAAAAAAGATGATGACAAGAATCATCAGAATCGTTGTGAGCGCGTAAAGGTTGTACGGAATAGCGCGGATAAAAAATTCAAAATCGCTCATGCCTAGTTTACTGAATCCTTCGGAATTTCTTACGATAGACATAACGGTAACAACCCAGCTTGAAACAGGCGCTAAAATACATATCGGAGCTGCGGTGGAATCCAAAATATATGCGAGCTTTGCACGCGGAACCTTATGCTGATCATTTATCGGACGCATAACGGTTCCGACGGTTAAAGAGTTAAAATAGTCATCGATAAAAACGATTAACCCGAATATAAACGTTGCAAACTGAGAAGCTGTTCCGTTTTTCAGTTTTTTGGACATCCATAAACCAAATGCCTGTGCCGCCCCCGTTTTTGACAACATACCGACCAGTGCGCCGAGTAATCCGCAGAATAGGAAGATGCGGATATTCCAACCGTCTGCTAAAGAACCTGCAAGTAAATCCGTTACTTGCATAAGCGCCGCAGCAGGATTTCCACCGGCAACGATTAGACAGCCGGATAATATCCCCAAGAAAAGCGAGACAATAACATCTTTTGTGATGAAGGCAAGCGCAATAGTTAAAACGGGAGGGATAATACCCCACAGTCCAAAGTGATCCATAAAGATATAATGCTCCTTTTTATCAAGGTTGAGATAAGCTAAAAAAGAGAAAACCCCCAAAATCTAACCAAATGTTTAGAGATAACCGAAGAGGCATTGTAGCATATATTTTATATCTGTACAGTAGGAATGGGATGCTTGGTATACTTAGTATTATAGGAATGAGTTTATAATCCATCCTACAAATTCGGAAAACATCTTTACAATCAAAAAAAATGCGTTCTTCGTTAATGACTACCTGTTCGTTTTATGATATAGTACAGGGTATGCAAGAAATACCATTATCAGCGGACTTAGCTGTTCAAGCAAAAATGTTTTTACAGAAAACCTCATTCTTTTCCGGCTGGACTGACATTGAACTGGACGAAATTATGATGCACTGTCAAGTAAATGAATTTGAGGATGGCAGCGTAATATTTACACCCGAAGAGAACGGCTCGAAGGTCTATCTGTTACTGAACGGCAGTGTGGAAGTCCTTGCTCCCGATAAAAAGGCTGCGTTGGCTGAATTTGTTGCAGGGGAGTTATTCGGCGAAATCGCCTTGCTGACCGGTAAACCACACGATGCGTATGCAATAGCGCGTAAACAAGCCCGTGTCTTAGAATTTCCCAAAGGCGGGGTTCCGCTTGAAACCTTATTCCACGATAATCCGCGGATACTTGCACATCTCTTTCAATCATTATTGATTTTCACCTCTCAACGTACCAGAGCTGCCAATATGCTCATTAAAGAGAATTCACCGGTTGTACGCGAGCTGCGGAATCAAGTCTATAGCGATAAACTTTCCGGTCTATTTAACCGCACCTATTTAGAGGAATCTTTTGCAGAATTTTGCAAGGGACCTTTTGCACTTATTATGATGAAGCCCGATAACTTTAAGCAGATCAACGACAGTTTCGGTCATGAAGCGGGGGACACGGCTCTTATTTTTATTGCCGGTCATCTAAAAAAAGCCTTTTCGGAAAATACCATTTTGGTGCGTTACGAAGGGAACGAATTTGCAGTCCTTACGCATCTCTATGCCGATAAGGAGTCTGCTCGAACATTTGCAGAGAAAATCAAACATGAGTTGGAAACGTTAGATCTTTCTCATCTTTTTAATGGAGAGAAAATCTTTTTAAGTATGAGCCTTGGTGTTGTCCTCTTTCCCCAGCACGGGAAAATTTACACCGATATTGTAACACGGTGTTCCGGTATGCCGCTCATAGGTAGACAACGCGGCGGTTCGATGATTTTATTTCCGGAGGATATATAATGCTCGAAGTAAAACAGCGATGGCTTGAAGTTTTACGGAAAACCTCTCTTTTTTCACGCTTAACACCTGATCAAATGGGCGTTGTCCTTTCATCCCTTTTCTATTGCGAGGTTGAAGCAGGGCAGACCCTCGTGTATGAAGGGGAAATCGGTTCGGAGCTTTTTATTATTGTGCAAGGATGCATATCGATTTCGGTAAAATCGGGAGAAGAAAATATCGAACTGGGCAGACTGCGTTCCGGAGACTTTTTCGGTGAAATGTCGCTGCTTGAACAAACGGCCCGTTCAGCTTCTTGTACGGCGGTGGAAAACACCTCCTGCTTTATGCTTAAAGCGCGGGATTTTTCGCAGATTATTGTAAACGACCCTGTTATTGCCGTTTCTATCCTACAACAAATGCTTTCAAGTACGGTTTCCCGCCTCTTGCGGACAAACAGCTTTTTAACGCAAGTTATCCAATGGGGCGACGAAGCTAAGAAGCGCGCCATCACCGATCCCTTTACAGGCCTCTTTAACCGGCGCTATTTGGATGATAATATCGGAAACCTTATCCGCCGAAACACGGAAACCACCGGCGCCAGTTTTGCAATGGTGGATGTCGACCGTTTCGGTACTTTAAACAAAACCTACGGAAGTGTGTTCTGCGACAGCATTTTACTTGCAATTACCGATGTGTTTAAGAAAACCTTTGACCATCAGGATACGCTGATCCGGTACGGCGGCGACGAGTTCTGTTTTATTGTCGGAGGAAATTTTGAACGAGCTGAAACGCTTTGCCAAAATGTCTGTGAGGGAGTAAACGCTATCAGATTTAACGAGCATCCCGATTTGGCGGTTTCTTGTTCAATCGGCTTAGTTCCCTGCGCCCATAACGATAATGTGCAGGATATACTCAAGCATTCCGACGAAGCGCTATACTGTGCAAAAGAGCAGGGGCGAAACCGTGTATGCACAGCTTAGTACAGTACAAAAACGCGGAGCTGTCATATCAAGTCGTATCAATATGAAAAAATATAAGGTTTATACGGTATGATTTCACTTCTAAAGCTCTTCGGTGTGGGAGTATTCATTGGAATCGCCAATGTTGTACCAGGAGTTTCCGGCGGTACGATTGCAGTAATTTGCAATGTCTACGATAAATTAATCATATTGAGTTCACTTAATTGTAAACGGATAAAAGAGGCTTGGCAGGATATACTAAGCCTTGCCTTGGGAATCGGTGCGGGAATTGTGCTGTTTGCAAAGGTGATTACGCTGCTATACCGCGCGTATCCGGCACAGACAAGCGCCTTTTTTATCGGGGTTGTGGCGGGGAGCATTCCGTTTTTATTCCGAAAGGCTCGTGCCGGTATCCCCGCTGCGGCAGTTGCAGAGAATGGCTCTCTGACAGCCGGATGGCTGTATGGAACGCTATGCTGCGGAATTACCGGTTTTGCACTGATGCTGGGAATGTTTTTCTTACAGCGTCGCGGTGTACAAGCTGCTGCCGTTGTTACCGCCTTTTCGCTGCCATTTGCGGCAAAATTAGCGGTAATGGGAGCTTTAGCTGCGGTTGCGATGCTGATTCCGGGTATTTCCGGCTCGTTTGTGTTGTTGATTCTCGGCGTATATCCGACAGTACTGCAAGCAGTCGCGGACTTTAATATGCTATTGCTTATACCTATTGCGCTTGGCGTTGGGGCAGGGTTGGTATTCGGAGCGCGACTGATTGCCGTATTGCTGGAACGCTTCCCTGCGCTGATGTATGCTTTTATTCTCGGCTTGGTTGCAGGCTCGGTATTCTATCTCTATCCGAACACCAGCTGCCAGCCTTTTACGATGCGGGTTGTTTCCGGAATAGTATGTGTTATCGGCTACGCGGCTGTTTCGTTCTTTTCGAGGCGAGAAGCACTGGAACAGCAGAAAGATGCCGCAGATGAGGAATAACCGTATATCTTTTTCAGTGGGAGGAATGTATGTTTGAATCTTTACAAGTAACATCGGAATTAGTAGACAAGGTGATTAAGCCTTTTTCTGCGTTAGCTAAACATGGTGTACTCGTCAGCGCCGGACATGGAACGGAACGCGGCGAGTGGAATACTATGACTGCATCGTGGGCATTGATGGGGCATTTATGGAACCGACCGATGGCTGCTTTGTTTATTAGACCGCAGCGGCATACCGCGGTATTTGCCGAAGAAGAAGATTACTTGAGCGTGTCCTTTTTGGATACTGCCGATGAAAAAATGTGCGAAGCCCTTAAAATTTGCGGTACCGTGTCGGGCAGGGATGAAGATAAAGCTGCCAGCGCGGGGCTTACACCGGTATTCCACGACAATACCGTTATCGGATTTGAGGAAGCCATACTCACCGTATCATGCCGGAAACTCTACCGGAGTCAGTTCGATATGGACTCGTTTTTAGACCCACAGGTCATTATCGACTGTTATCCCAAAAAAGATTTTCACTACGTCTATTTCTGCGAAATCCGCGATGCCTATCTTCGCAGCAAATAGAACACTGATATACAATAATAAGGGAACCGTCTCAGACATTTGTTAAGAGGTCACCTTCCTAAAAATTGAACAACTGAACAAAGTGTTAACTTTGGAAGTTGTTCAATTCGTGCGCGACAGGCGCACACGTTAATCCGCGACGTTTGCGCAAAGCAAACTCGCCGTGTTTTTAAGCGGTACCATTTGTACCGCTTAAAATAAACCTTCCTTTTGTGCGAAATTTTGAATAAAATTTCGCACAGTTTATTCAAAGAAGGGCAAACGCATCAGGCAGAGTAGATAAAAATCGCAGAAAAATTGAGACTGCGAGACCATTTGAACCGCAAAGTGGTTCAACTCTGGTCGAGCAGACTCAATTTTTCTGCGGGGCTGCTAAAGCAACTGCCTGATGCGTTTAACCCCATGAGAGGTTTCTATGAAAAAAATAATTGCGTTGTTTTTTATGATGATACTTGTGAGTGCCGTGTTTGCACAGGACGCGGCGCAAACTGAAACAGGCAGTCTTGAAGATGAGCTGTTCGGCGGCGATACTGAAGCGCTCGTAACACCGGAGCAGGCAAACGCCGAAACTCAAAAAAACGGTGTTTCCCTAACGGGCGATCTTAAAACCGCAACACTCGCACTCGAAAGCAATAAGTTGCGTATCGGCGGCTCGTTAAACACTGAATTGGGGCTTAAATATGTATGGACTGATCCGTACACAAAGAAAAACGATGCGAAAAAAGCTTTTTTAAATCCTGCGGTGGCACAGCTGCAGCCGACAATCGGTGCAAATCTCTTTTTTGATGCGCGCCCGGTACAGGACTTAAAGTTATACGGCAAGTTCCTTTTTGAATTCCCGTTTGAAAAGAGTTTGAACGGAACAATAAGTATCACAAAAGAGCAAATGGATGAGATTTTGAAGCAGTATCCAGCTCTAAAGACCATACCAAATTTTCCACGAAATGGATTTGGATATCCTATCAGTGTAAACGGTTCACCGAATTTTAAAATTTGGGAACTGTATACCGATTTCTCGACAAAGGATATTGCGTTTTTCCGGTTTGGAAAACATACGGTTAAGTGGGGAACCGGTTATTTTTATAGTCCGGCTGATGTTATCAATATTTCGCGGATAGACCCTGAAAAACCGACGGCAGACCGAGAAGGTCCCGTTTCGCTGCGAACGCATATTGTTATTCCTAAGACGCAGTACAATATATGGTTGTATTTGCTGCCCGACACGGAAACGTTTAAGCCGCAGTATACGGCAGGAGCTGCAAAGGCAGAGTTTGTGTTCGGCGACTGGGAGTTGGGTGTCGGCGGCTGGTATCGCTATGAAAAGGCGCCGCGGTTTATTACAACCCTCTCCGGCAGTATTGCGGGAAAGGTTGCCGTCTTTGCGGAAGGCGTATTTGCATGGGGCAGCGATTATACGTATTATAGAGACGATGCTGCACTGACGCCGTATACGGTAAAAAACAAGCCGTTTTTCCAAGCGACGCTCGGCGGCTCGTATTCAAATGAGAACTCGCATACAACGATTGCATTCCAATATTACTATAACGGCTTCGGCTATGCGAACACAAAAGTCATCGACCGTATTGCTGATAACGCAGCAGATGCTTTGAACAAAAAAAATTTCACTGATCCTTCGCTCAAAAAATACGAGAATATCGCCGCAATGGGAAATCGAGGCCGGCACTACATCGCGTTTACGGTATCTCAGAACAAGATCGGCACGGAAGATTTGACGGCAAATTTGTTCCAGCAGTTTGCAATCAGCGAGCTTGAAGGGCTGACAACACTCAGCTTGAACTGGAGGATATTTAAGTTTGTGCAGATGAGTACCGGGCCGATATTCTCGTATCCGCTGAGTCCTTCGTCGCACAGTAAAGGCTCCATCGGCTATAACCTCAGCTTTAAGCTCGGCGGCGGCAAGTTCTAATGCTGGTCAACTTTCCATTTGCGCGAAGGGGTTAGGCCGTCTCTATTACAACTAAGTCTTGATACACTCACAACTTAATTTTAAACATCGCTTCTAAAGATTAAGACTCACGGAAGGGTGCCTGTATTAAATCAATATCTTCTTTGCAGCGCCGCCGTAATACTTGTTGCGCAATTCGTGAACCTGCTCGTCGCGGATGTAGTCGTCAAAGGGCATCATCCGGTCGATTACACCGCCGGGGGTAATTTCCACAATGCGGTTTGCGATGGACGAGATGAACTCGTGGTCATGCGAGTTGAATAGTACAACACCGGGAAAGGCGATGAGCGCTTCGTTCAAGCTGGTAATCGCTTCCAAGTCGAGGTGATTGGTCGGCTCATCCATAATGAGGACATTGGCGCCGGAAAGCATCAGCTTACTGAGCATACACCGTACCTTTTCTCCTCCCGAAAGCACTTTGACCGGTTTGAGCGATTCATCGCCGGTAAAAAGCATCCGTCCCAAAAAGCCGCGCACGTATGCTTCATCCTGTTCGGTGGAAAATTGCCGCAGCCAGTCGGTAATGTTCAAATCGGTTTCAAAGTAGCTGGAATTATCTTTGCTGAGATAGGCATTCGTAACGGTTTGTCCCCAATACACATCCCCCGAATCGGCGGTTTTAACACCGGCAATAATATCGAAGAAAGCCGATTTTGAGTTATGCTCCTGCCCAACAAAGGCGATTTTGTCCGTTCGGTTCACGGTCAAGCTGAAATCTTTGAGCAGCGTAATGCCGTTGCCGGAACCTTCTTCCTTAGAAGTGTAATTCAACTTTTCTACGCGAACAACGTTATTCCCGATTTCTCTATCCGGTTTAAAGTGGACATACGGGAATTTTCGGGTGGTAACTTCCAGTTCTTCCAGAGCAAGTTTGTCGTACACTTTTTTGCGGCTGGTTGCCTGTCGGCTTTTTGCCGCGTTAGAAGCGAAGCGCAGGATAAATTCGCGCAGGTCTTTCATCTTTTCTTCGCGTTTTTTCTGCTGGTCGCGTGCTTGTCGCTGCATAATCTGACTCATCTGATACCAGAAGTCGTAGTTACCGCTGTACATACGGATTTTGCCAAAGTCGATATCGCAGATATGCGTACACACGGTGTTCAGAAAGTGTCGGTCGTGCGATACCACGATCACCGTATTGGGAAACTCAATTAAAAACTCCTCCAGCCAGCTGATGGATTCAAGGTCGAGACCGTTCGTCGGTTCGTCCAACAACAGAATATCGGGATTGCCGAACAGCGCCTGCGCCAGCAGTACCCGCACCTTCTGGCTTTCGTCAAGCTCGCTCATCATACGCTCGTGGTTTGCCTCTTCCAAACCGAGCCCGGAGAGCATCTGTTCTACCTGATTTTCCGCCTCCCAGCCGCCCATGTCGGCAAACTCACCTTCAAGCTCCGAGGCGCGGATACCGTCCGCTTCGCTGAAATCTTCCTTTTCGTAAATGGTTTCCCGCTCTTTCATAATCTTGTAGAGCTGCGGGTAGCCCATGTATACGGTGTCTTTGACGGAATACTCATCAAACGCAAAGTGATCCTGCCGCAGTACCGCCATCCGTTCACCCGGCGTAATGCTGATTTCTCCGCTATCGTGTTCCAATTCGCCTGAAAGCAGCTTGAGGAATGTTGACTTGCCTGCTCCATTCGCTCCGATAATGCCGTAGCAGTTCCCGGGGGTAAATTTTAAATTGACATCTTTAAAAAGAGGTTTTTCCGAAAATTTTAAACTAACATCGCTTACTGTAATCATAAAGGTCAGTATAGCCTAAAAGAAAAAAAGAGTGAACGGGATGGATGAATAAACGCATCAGGTCGTTTTTTAACACCCCCACGGAAAAACCGAGACTATTCGACCAGAACTGCCAAGGATGGCATCGCTAAACAATGTACATCCTTGTACATTGTTTAGCTTCGAGTTTTTCTGATGAAAAACTCGATACTGTTTGGAACCACTGACTTCCTGTCAGTGCAGCGATGTTTTGTGCGTACACAAAACTCGCCTTCAACTGTTGTACACGGATGTACAACAGTTGAAGATGGTTCAAATGGTCTCACAGTCTCAGTTTTTCCGCGGTTTTTATCTAGTCTACCTGATGCGTTTATCCATTTGTGGGAAAAATGTGCGAAATTTTATTTCCTTAAAATGCAACAGTTGAACAAAATATGAATTTTGGAAACTGTTGCATTCGTGCGCGAAAAGCGCACATATCAATACGCAAGTTTTCGAAAGAAAACTTGACAGTTAAGGTGAGCGGCGTCATTGTAGACGCTCACCTTATACCTATGAAATTTCGCACAGAAGGGCTGTTACGGATTATGGGTTTCTGCCAATACCCGTTGGTAAACTTCGACAATTTTTTTTGTCATCGTTTGATAATTGTCTTGCAATGCGGCTGAGTTTATTTCCTCTTTGAGCGTTTTACCGTCCTTAGTATGTTGTTTTTTATCATAGATGTTGTGCAGAATGTTAACGAATGCGGCCGAATCTTTAAAAGCGAAGCCTGTTACTCCTTCGATATATTGATCTTCATTTTCTTCGTCATACAGATGAATTACAGGTATGCCGCAGGCAATCGCTTCAAGAGCCGAAACCGAATGGTTTTCCGAAAGCGAGGTCATAATGTATGCATCACATAAGTGGTAATAGTATTTGATATTCTCATGCAGCACGGCGCCGGTAAAGATAACCGAATGGGTAAGGCCGTAATCTTTTGCTTGCTGTTCAAGCTCTGCTCTGGCGGGACCGTTTCCGATTATAAATAATTTAGCATTCGGCATTCCGTCTACAAACTGTCTCCAATACTCTAATGTGAGTGAAAGATTTTTTTCCGCAGCAAGTCTCCCACAAAAACAAGCGATAAAATCATCAGGCTGAATGGCATACTGAATTTTAAGATTTTGAATAACATCTTGATTGAGCGTCTCTTCGGCAAAATCGGTTGTAATACATGCATTGGGGATTTTATAAATCGGTGTTGTTACTTTGCACTGCTTTAAGAAATCTTCCAGTTTTGTTGATGCACAGATAACCGCTTTAGCGGCATTGGTATACCGTAAAATACCATGGTCGATAAAATCTTTTACCGCTTTAAGATTTTGCAATGCACCGAAATAGTGAATATAATCGTAGTACATACTGTGGCAGGTATATACAATCGGTATATTGAGTTTACGCCCCGCATACAAGGCGAATAGACCTTGGCTGAATTCATGGTGAATATGGATAATATCAGGCTTCCATTCTTTTAGCAGTTTTAATCTGGTTCTACTATGCGGATAAGAAACGGAATAATTGTAAAGATGGTGCAATTTTACGGCAGGGCTGTATAAAATACCGTCGGTAATATGATGATGCTTTGTATCTGCATCGGGTTTAACGATGAGAACATCATGTCCCAATTCAATTAAACCTTTTCGCAGCGCTTCGATATGATATACGGCGCCGTTTATTTCCGGAAGATAGCATTCGGTAAAAATAGCAATTCGCATATAAGTAACCCTTTATAAGTCGGCTTTTATCCTATCACGGTAAGACGGCAAAAGCAAGCTGTAAAGCAGAACTGCAAAAGGGCTATGGTATTTTGAGCTAGTCCTTGATATATACGATGGACATCTTTTCTCGTTTTATCTATATTGTGTATCAATTATTTCAAAGGATTAAAAAATGAAGCGTTTTATTATCGTTCTATTACTATCCTTAAAGCCTACCGTGTTCTGTTTTGCAGACACGCCGTATGCGCTATTTGTGGAAAATGACCATTGGATTTATGACGCAATGCACATCCTTTCGGTCGAATCGCGGCAGACAACGCTTGCAGACCGTCAGCCGCTTTCTAAGGGTGAGCTTGCCGAATACTTTTCTTCGTTTGAGAATACCGCTATACCGCAGGCAAGCGAACCGCTATACCGTATGATGCAGGGATATTTTTCAGGGCATCCGTTTTTGTTTACTCGTAAATATTTTTCATTTGACGTGAATGGTATTTTTGCGCTGCAAGGGCAATATGTACACAACCGCGAAAAGGAAGTAAGGCTGGATAGTTTTTTACGGTATAATAGAACGCCCGCCGTTGTTTCCATCCCGATGCATGTGATGTTTACCCGGTATGTTGATTTTTTTGCTAACCTCAGTTTAAAGAAGAATTATTGGGCGGCGGAATTGTCCTATCCGTATACAAATCTGCCCTTAGAAGGGAATGCCTTTGATGCGTCCTTTCCTATGCAGGCGGGATTGAGCCTTGGAAATCACTTCTTTAATTTTAGTATTGGACGAGGTGCTTTAAATATCGGTAGGTCACTTGCGGGTAGTATGCTGATCGCAGATACCGTAGATCGAATGGATTACATAACCGCCTCATTTTTCTATAAGAAGGTGCGATTAGCACTGAATGTATTGGAATTGGAACCTACCCGATTTGTATTTTCTCACGAAGCTTCGTTCCGCCCAATTAATTGGATTACACTTCGCTTTTACGAAGGCATCGTACTTAATGCTCCGTTTGATCCTAAATACTTAAACCCGATGATGATTTTTCATAATTTTTTCGGCTGGCGAGAGAAGACTTTTAATGCAAATGCTTCTGAAGAATCCGGAAAATCAAGCATCGGCTGCCAATTCGGTATCGGTTTAGATGTGGTACCCATACGAGGGTTGCGGCTATATGCTCAATACGGTCAAAATCAGTTTCAGACTTTGTTCGAGCTGAAAAACTATCCCACCGCCCGAAATATTCCTAACAGCCTCGGCGGTTTAGCCGGTGTTGAGTATATCCATCCGTTCAGCTTTGGACATCTTTCGATAACGGGAGAATTTTTATACGCGAATCCATGGATGTATATAATGGAAAATAAGCATATCAGTTTATACCATCGCCGAAAAGATACCGTTGCAGGTAAGGGAATGACGAACTCATATATCCGGCAATGGGTTGCAAATCCTTATGGACCGGACACCATGGGGGCTTTTTTGCAGGTTTCTCTAACGGAGCTGCAAAAGTACCGCGCAAAGCTTGGTTATCGTTTTTTGGTAAAAGGAGAAAACGAGGATAATTTTTTTGATCCCAGCAAAGAAAAACCAGGAAAGCCGGGTGTCTATTACCCTGATGCCGATCACTATGAAGCCATAGCGCAGGCAAAGACTCCTTCCGGGAATCCGGCATACTTCCATACGATTTCGGTGGAAGGTTCGTATCGGGTGATTAAACAGCTTGAACTGAATGCAGGGCTGAACTGGACAATTGTATCCGGTAGAAAGAAGGGACACGCAGTGGATATTTATTCTTCGGTTAAATATACGATACGGTAAAGTCTCCTTATATGGTATGTTCCTGCTTGAGCATATTGCCGATTTCTGGTAATTTCGTGAAATACTATAGAAATCATTATGAAAAAACGAGGTTATGATGAAAAAGATTTTGTGCGTTGGGCTTTTGTTTGCTGCACTATATATGAATATAGGCGCCCAGGTCGCAGTCAATGTGTTTGATCCCTTTTATGAGGATTTGTCGATATGGGAGGGCTGCGGTTTAATTAATGATGCCCCCAATATTCGGCCATATCCTTTGCAAGAAATACAACGTATCTTACAAATTGTTATTGATACAGGCGATGCCGGTCAGCGGCGGCGGGCGCAAGAATATTATAACCGCTTTTTCGGAAGAGTATTTCATTTCGGCGGGCTGGCTGAAGTAGCGGTAAAAGCGCCCCAAAAGCAGTATGAATTAAATTTGGCTCCCTTTATAGATATTAATTATTCATTGCATAGACTTTTTACGATTTCCGGAAGGGTGAGTGTTTTCCTAACAAATAAGCTTTTTTCCCAGGCGCTGACTCCGCTCTTTCAATATTCAAAATATGATCTTGCGGATGACGGCGTCTTTGCCGGCAAATTTCTGGTACTGCCGGTATTTAACACAGGGATTGCTTTTGGTACTCCTCAGTATTATGTTACTGCCGGTATTGCACGTACCAATCATGGTCCATTTTACGATAACAGCCTCTTTGTCGGATCTCAAGCAATGCATCAAGGGCAATTTACCTTTGTTGTCAATAAAGAAAAATGGACATATAATCAAGCACTACTTACGTTAACCGCAACAAGTGACCGCGGCGATAGCCGTAGCCGTAAGCCGGGTAAGTTTTTAGCAATCCATTCATTGAATATACGCCCGCTGCCATGGCTTTCATTTGGGATTGTTGATACGATTATTTATGGTAACCGGTTTGAGCCTATTTACTTACTTCCTTTCTCAGCATTTTTTGTCAGTCAAGGGTTGTATGCCTTTCCCGATAACAGCCTTATAGGCGGAACTTTTACGATTAAACCGGTCAAGGGTTTACGATTAGACGGAGCTCTCTATGCTGATGACCTCGGATTTAACGAAATTGTTAAGTTCAAAAAAGATGCAAAATGGCGTATGTCGGGGCAATTCGGAGTAAGCTATACCATGCCGAAGACACATTGGTTTTCTTTTGTCGATTTGAATTATACCTTTGTATTCCCCTATACATATACGCATTTTGATGGTTCTACTATAAGCGCACCGAATTATCAGAATTATACCCATAATGGAGTTCCTATCGGTAGTAATTTAGAACCTAATTCGGATAGAATCCTGTTGAAACTCAAGTTTAAACCGCTGTATGGTTTGGATGTTAATGTATCAAATACGTTTATCCGCCATGCAAACGTAAATGAAAGCATTACTGATATTGCTATTCTAAAAGACTATGTATCAAAGGAATACACAACTGACGGATCTACGCACAACCATGCAACGATAACAAATGACTCAGGACCAATAACCCACGCATATCTTTATGCCAACCCCTTTATGCGACAGCAGACCATCCAATATGTTAATCAACTGGCACTTGATGTGAGTTGCCATTTGCCGATTCTAAAGTCGGGCGGGTATATGCTGTTTAAATTCGGCTATGTGTTCGAGGCAAATATTAATCCCGGTGTGCGGCAAAATATCTATAAGGCAAAAAAACCGGAGTGGTATGGAAAAGAGATTAAAGACATAGCCGGTGGAGAAGCAGCTGTCCGGGCAGAAGCCGCCAGACAGCTTGCAGACTGGCGTGCCAAAGCTATCGGGAAACAGTTCAACCACTATATTCGGTTAAGCGCAGAGTTTGCGTATTAAATATCTATCAGTTTTCCGCTCCGAAAGGATTCGGTACATTTACCGGCAATAACGGATACCGCCGTACCGTCATATACGGAGACGGACGGTTTCCGCTTTGAGCGGATGCAGTCTACAAATGCTTCCATTTCGTGCAGATAAGCCTGTGCAAACCGCTCCTGAAAATTCTCCGAACACTCTTTGCGGACACCGTACCGGTCAAGAATTTCAACCAAGTTTTTTTGAGGCACGGAAGCGATTCGCAGCGTTGCCTTCGTTCCGATAATTTCCGTTTCGACGTTATACCCGTGCGGTGCGGTTCTACCGGCAAAGAGGAAGGCCATTGCATCGTTTTTAAACTTCATTAAGCAGGAGACATTATCACCGTCTTCATACTGAGCAAATTCGGGATACGCATAACAACCGCCAACCGCATAGACCGAAACAGGTTCGCTTGAAAGCATCCAACGGGCAAGGTCGATATCGTGAGAAGACATATCATAGAATTCGCCGCCGCTGTGCGGAGCAAACGCAATCGCGCCGTCAATACAGCTGATCGGATCCTGACTATAAGAGCGGAACAGTATCGGCCGGCCGATCTCGCCTGCATCGATTTTTTCTTTTGCATAGCGGTAGGATTCATCAAAACGGCGCATAAACCCAAGCATAAACACTGCGTCGGGATGGGCTTCTACCGCTTTTTCCGCAAGGCGGCATTCTTCAAGGCTGGTGCCAAGCGGTTTTTCACAAAACACGTGCTTACCGCGCTCCAAAGCCTGCGCAATCTGCGTACAGTGGAGAGCCGATGGGGAAACAATCGCTACCGCATCAAGCTCCTCAACGGCAAGCATTTCTTCAAAAGACGTACAGTAATGGCGGACACCGAGTTCTTTCCCAACCCGATGCAGTTTTTCGGTATCGATGTCGCACAAAGCGACCAGTTCCGCGCCCGGAATTCTTGTTGCAATATTTTTTGCGTGTTCGAGTCCTAAGCGACCTAAACCGACTGAACCTATCCGTATCTTGTTCATTTATTTTTTCCCCTTATTTTTCCGCATATCGACGATAACTGCCGCTACGATAATGACGCCTTCGGCAATCTGCTGCCAATAGGAGCTGACCGACAAAAGCGTTAACCCGTTTCTCAGTACGGAAATAAGCAATGCTCCGATAACTGCGCCCCAAATAGTGCCGATGCCGCCGGTATGACTGGTACCGCCGACCGTCGTTGCAGCAATTGCCGTCAACTCATAGCCGGTTGCGGCGGAAGGATGCATACTGCCCGCCCGTCCTGCATACACAATAGCTGCAACACCGGCAAGCAATCCGCAATAAGCATAGATGATAATCAGCGTTTTATTCACATTTACGCCGGAAATTTCCGCAGCCCGTTTATTCCCGCCGAGTGCATAGACAGCCTTGCCGAACTTGGTATTATGCAGCAGTATCCACGAAATGATAATCATCACAACATACACCAGTACCGCAACCGGAATATATCCGAAAAGCTTGCCCTGTCCGATTACATCAAAGCCGGACAGCAAATTGCTGATCGGCGTGCCGCCCGTATAGACAAGCACAAGACCGCGCGCAACGGTGTACATACCGAGCGTTGCAATAAACGGCGGGATGCGCGTTGCCGAAATAAGCCATCCGTTCAGCGCACCTGAAGCGGCGCCTACCGATAAGGCCGCAAGGATGGGAACAATAAGCGGCATTTGAGGTAAGTTCGGAAAATAGCGCGGTACAGCTCCTGCGACCTGCCCGATGCTTGCCATAATACAGCCCGCCAATGCGAGCACCGAACCGACGGAAAGATCAATTCCCTGTGAGGTGATGACAAAGGTCATACCGAGCGCCAAAATACCGTAAATGGCCGTTTGGCTCAGTACATTAAAAATATTTGTTAAACCTAAGAATCTCGGATTTAATATCGAGATAACAATAATCATCAGAATGAGCACCAGTACGATACCATAGGTTTGTACCAGCGCCTTTAACGTTTTTATATCAAAGCGGCTTGTTCCTGCTCCAGCCATATCTTTATTCCTCCTCGTAATTATCAGTATGTTTTTTAAACCGCCAAGTCCGCTTTGTTTGAAGCATAGGCCATAATAGTATCCTGTGTAAGATTTTTATTTTCGAGGATACCGGTAACATGTCCTTCCGCAACGACGACAATTCTATCGCTCATACCGAGTATTTCAGGCATTTCGGAGGAAACCATGATGATGGCTTTTCCTTGTCCTGCAAGCATACTGATAAAACGGTGAATTTCGGCCTTTGCACCGACGTCAATTCCCCGCGTCGGTTCATCAAGAAACAAAATATCCGGCTCGGTTAAAAGCCATCGAGCGATGAGTACCTTTTGTTGATTTCCTCCCGATAAAAATTGAATTTGCTGTCCGACACCGGGTGTCTTAATTTCTATCGACCGCACATATTCACTACAATCTTTTAAAATATTCTTTTTATTTAAAAGACCGAAACGGTTGATATAGTGGTTGATGTTGGATATTACGATATTGTCGCTTACCGGCAATACCGGGAAGATACCTGAAAGCCGCCGATCTTCGGTAAGAAGCGCTATCTTATGTTTAATTGCATCACGGGGATTTTTAATCTGAACCGGTTTACCGTTTATTTTGACCGTTCCCGCTACAGCGCGGCGGATACCGAAGATGGTTTCGATAATTTCAGTTCTTCCGGCGCCTACCAAACCGGCAAGTCCCAGTATTTCTCCTTTCCGTAACGAAAAAGAAACATCGGTAAAATGCCGCCCGTCACTTAAACCTTCTACCGAAAGGATCTCATCTCCGATCGGACAGGGAATTTTGGGAAACATTGTATCCACCGGCCGCCCGACCATTTCAGTTATCATCTGTTCCATCGGTAAATCTTTCGCTGCATGAGACGCGATAAAATGACCGTCGCGGAAGATACTGACGGTATCCGCAATTTGCGCAATTTCATCCAGCTTATGCGTAATGTAGATAATGCTTTTATCTTCGCTTTTAAGCTTTCTTATAACGGAAAAAAGTTGATCCCGCTCCCGATCCGTTAAGGCGGAAGTCGGTTCATCCATAATGATAAGCTTTGCGTCATAGGAAACCGCTTTTGCAATTTCTACCATCTGCATCTTTGCCACCGTTAAAGTTCCAACCTTCGTCTTAGGATCTTCTTGCAGATGCACCTGTTCCAGCACAGCTTTGGTCATTTCATACATTTTTTTATGATTGACCAAACCGGTTCGATAAAGCGGCTCCCTTCCAAGCCAGATATTTTCCATAATCGGCCGTTCGGCTACGGGGGAAAGTTCCTGATGGATCATAGATATCCCCCACGAAAGCGCTTCTGCTGTCGTGTAGTACTGCGGAAGCTGCCTGCCGTCAAAGATAATCTCGCCCGAACTCACCGGTTGAATACCGATAAGACATTTCATCAATGTCGATTTTCCGGCGCCGTTTTCTCCCATTAGGGCATGGACTTCCCCGCGTTTTACATCGAGATGTACGGAATCCAACGCACGCACACCCGGAAAAAGCTTCGAAATATTCTTCATTTGTAAAATATAATTGCCGTCACTCATCCGTACATCCTCCATAAATGATCTGCCTCGTAAAATAAACCGGCTCTTTAGAGACGTTTTATTTCACTAACGGGGAATCCTTATCAACCAATTGGAACGGCACCCACGTTATTTTATCGGGGCTACCACCCTTTATCTTTGATGTAATAACCTTTGCAGCGCCGCCTCCTTGTCCGTTTGCATCCTGAAATACCGTTGCCGCCATCAACCCTTCGCGTACGGCATTCCGCCCGTCAAGCGTTGCATCTACACCGAGAACCAAAACATCTTTTCTATTTCCTGCTTCCAACGCTTTAATAGCGCCGAGAGCCATTTCGTCGTTGTTTGCCAATATCGCATTCAACTTATTTCCGTATGTCGTAATCCAGTTTTCGGTAACGGTAACCGCTTGGTCGCGCTGCCAGTTTGCCGTTTGTTCGGCAAGTACGGTAATTTCGGGGTATTTTGAAGCGAGCACTTCTTTATTACCCTCTGTGCGCTTTAATGCGCCCTCATTTCCGAGGATACCGACCAGAATTGCAACGCCGCCTTTTCCTTGCAGCAGTTCTCCAACCCGCTCGCCTTGAAGCCGCCCTGCAACAATCTCCTGCGATCCGACATAGTACACGCCGTCAGGCATACTATCTTCTTTACCGGCAAAAGGATTGCGGTTGACATAGCAGAGCGGAATACCTGCATTGCGCGCCGCATTGGTAATGGCATCCATTGAACTGGTGTCTACCGGTACGACAATTAATCCCTTAACACCCTTCGCAATAAAGCTGTTTACCTGATCCTGCTGCTTGATGGTGTCCTCAGTTGCATCGTTAACCTCAATATTCCCGCCCGCTTCGGTAATAGCTGCTTTTGCAGCTTCCAGAATATACGTCTGAAAAGTATCATTGAGATTATTGATACAATAACCTACCGTAAAGCCGTCGGTCTTTGTTTGAGACGCCTGAGGCGCAGCAGCCTCTTTCTTTGTGCATCCCAACAACATTGCAGCCACTGCTGTAACATACAACATTCGCTTTGCAAAAGTTTTCATCTCTTCCTCCTAATGTTTCCGCCGATTTGATAAAATCCGCGAACATTTCGCCGATTCATTTTTATATAAACCGGCATTTTTAGATACGTATATGTTAATAGTAGCATTGAAAAATAGCGCCGTCAAGAAAAATATTTATAAAATACTCAAAATATACCCATTTTATTGTTAAAGGCGGTGAACTATTTATAAAGTGATTAGCATATCTGATTATCGTAAAGCAAATAGGGAGGGATGCATAATTCATCAGTAAGGAGGGCGCCGATGAATTATGCGTTGGGATTTTTCTTATATTCCTGCGTGCTCGCGAATAAAGCGCCGCGCCTTTACCGCGTATTCAAAAGGATTGGCAATCGCGGGATCCTGCTCGGCTTCGACAAGGAACCATCCTTCGTACTTATGCTCTGCAAGGATTGCAAAAGCTGCGTCGAAATCAATCGACCCGTCGCCCGGGACGGTAAATGCACCCAGTCGAACTCCTTGCAAAAAGCTTAAATGCTCATCCTTTACTTTTTTAACAATCGCCGGACGGATATCTTTAAGGTGAACATGCTTAATACGATCAACATATTTTTTCAAAATTGCAATGTGGTCTTCGCCTGAATACACCAGATGACCGGTATCATACAACAGATACACTAACGAAGGATCGGTTTCGGCCATCATCCGGTCGATTTCCGCCGTTGTTTGTACAACAGTTCCCATGTGATGGTGGTAGACAATCTTCATACCCTTTTCCTGTGCAAGAGCGCCCAGATTGTTTAACCCTTTGCAAAGCAGCTTCCATTCAGCGTCATTCATACAGTGCTTTTTTTCAAATATAGGCGTATCCTGCTGTCCCTGAATACTGTGCCCCTGTTCTGACACGACAATAACCTTTGCCCCCATCGCATGTAAAAAGTCGCGGTGCTTTTTGAACGCCTCTGCCGTTTCTTCAAAAGGCTTCGTTGTCAAAAAAGCGCTGAACCACGCGCTTGCAACCTCAAGATTGCGTATTTCAAGGTATTTTTTTAAGACAACCGGATCACGCGGATATTTATTACCGATTTCCGTACCTGCATACCCTGCCAATGCAGCCTCGCTGATGCACTGTTCAAATGAATTTTCCTTGCCTAAATCGGGCATATCATCATTTGTCCATGCAATCGGCGCAATGCCGACCCGAATTTTCTTTGCATCAAACATAAGTATTTCTCCTCTATGTTAATATTTTCTTGCTTGAGCAAGATGCATTTCTTTTTGCTTGTACGCTTCCCGTACCGATTCCGATGCCGAATTACCCGCAATACCGACATGCCACCAAGCGCCGTATCCGTCGGTCATAGTCTTAGGCAACACCTTAATGTCGATCAATACGGACTCAGGGACGGACATTGCTTCTTTCAATGCGTCGGACAGTTCATCAAGCGTCCGCGCCGTATAAGCTTTAAGGCCGTAGCCCCGCGCCACCATTGCATAATCGATCGGTATCATTTCTCCGTCCTGCTTTCCCGTTTCAGCATTCCTAAAGCGGAATTCCGTTGCGAGGCTGGCAATGCCCTGCCCCATTTGCAGGTTATTGATGCAGCCGAAGCCGCAATTATCAAACAGCAATACGGTAATCTTAGCCCCTTCTTGCCGCGCCGTTATCAGCTCGGAATGCAGCATTAAAAAAGCGCCGTCCCCAACCATGCTATACACAGGGCGTGCAGGCTCTGCAAGTTTAACCCCGACGGAGGCGGCAATCTCGTAGCCCATACAGGAATATCCGTATTCGAGGTGATAGCCGCCCGGTGAATCCGTTGTCCACATCCGCTGTAAATCCCCCGGTAAACTGCCGGAAGCGCCGACTATAACCGCATCGGCTTCTATTGTTCTGCGGATAAGCGCGAGGGCAGCTGTTTGCGTAATAACGCCGCCGGTTGCGCGGATAAAATCATCAATCGAATGAGGATTACGCTTTTCAATAAGCGGCTGAAATCCCGTTCCGTTTTTAGGATAGGAATATTCTGAAAGCTTCTCCATCTCGGCATGCCAACCGGCCTGCGCAGCCTCGATTTCTCCCGAATATCCGGTACGATACTGCGCATTTTTAAGCGCCGGCAGCAGTTCTGCAAGGCAGACTTTCACATCACCGACAAGCGGCAGCGCATCCAATTTTCCCGCATCAAAGCCGCTGACATTTATCGAAAGGAATCGGACATCGGGATGCCGGAACAGCCATTTTGAAGCGGTGGTAAAGTCGGTAAAGCGTGTCCCTACCCCGATAATTAAATCGGCCTCTTTTGCAATCGTATTGGCGGCGCTGTTTCCTGTTACCCCGATGCCGCCGAGGTTCAGCGGTTCGCTACCGGCAATACAGCCTTTCCCCGCCTGCGTTTCTGCAAAGGGGATACCGAAGGTCTTACAAAACGATAGAAGCTCCTGCCCTGCTTCCGAATACCGCACGCCGCCGCCGCAAATCACCAGCGGTTTTTGAGCGCCGACGATGCAGTCTACCGCCTGCTTAAGCAGCGTTTCATCAGGACGGCGGCGTTCAATTGTGTGTACCCGCTCCGCTAAAAAACTTTCGGGGAAATCCCAGACCTCACCTTGTACATCCTGCGGCAAAGAAATACACACCCCGCCGGTCAGTTCGGGGTCGGTTAACACTCGTAGTGCATTGATGAGCGCCGTCATCAGCTGTTCGGGGCGGTTTACGCGATCCCAGTACCGGCACACCGGCTTAAAGGCATCGCTTGTGGTAACCGCCGCGCTGTGCGGTTGCTCTATCTGCTGCAGTACGGGATCACTCTGCCGTGTTGCAAAGGTGTCGCCGGTTAAGACCAGTAGGGGAATATGGTTTGCCGTTGCAAGCGCGCAGGCGGTTACCATATTTGCGGCGCCCGGCCCGATAGATGATGTGCACGCGATGATCTTTTGCAGATTATGCTGTTTAGCAAAGCCGATCGCCGCATGACACATTCCCTGCTCATTCCTTCCCTGATATACCCGTAATCCGCCCGAATCGGCAGCTAAAGCTTCACCGAGTCCGCAGACATTCCCGTGTCCGAATATCGTAAATATTCCCGCTACAAACTTTATCCTCTTACCGTCCCGCATCACATATTGGCGGTCAAGAAATGCCGTTACCGCCTGTCCAACCGTCTTTCGTATCATCCCCGATTCCTCCATTGTATCTCAATTATATATGAGAACCTTCCAAAAACTGATTCACAATCCGCGCGAACGTATACGATAAATCATTTCTTTACAGAACAAGCCGATAGGCTTGCAGTTTTTAGAGGTTTTCCTTAAAGTTAGCTGCCTCGGTTAATTTGCTTCTATAATTCAAATAGTAGCATTGAACGAGAGCGCCGTCAAGAATTTTTTTTAAGAAATACTCATTATATACCCATATTAAATAAATAATATTACCAATATATAACATTGACATAACACTGGAATCATATTTAACATACCATTATTTATCAATTTATTGCTTGAATTTACCCAAAACCTATAGTATACTGGAGTTGAACTATTAAGGAGGCTGAAGAAAATGATTTCTCTCGGCATTATCGGTGCAGGAAGAATCGGAAAGGTTCATGCACAAAGTATTATGAATCATATTGCATCGGCGCATCTTAAAACGATTGCCGATCCTTTTATGAATGAGGAAACCGAAGCCTCGCTCCGTGCGCTCGGCGTTTCCGATTGTTCAAAGGATTACAAAAAGATATTAAATGATCCCGAAATTGATGCAGTCTTAATCTGCTCATCAACGAACACTCACGCGGATATATCGCTTGAGGCAATCGCAGCCGGTAAACACGTGTTCTGCGAAAAGCCCGTGTCTCAAGACATCGCAAAAATCCGTCAGGTAATGGAAAAATTAAAGGGAACAAATCTTAAATATCAAGTAGGCTTTAACCGCCGGTTTGATCATAATTTTGAAGCGGTACGCGCCGCCGTCGCACATGGAGATGTCGGTGATGTGCATATTGTACGCATTACCTCACGCGACCCTGCGCCGCCGCCGCCCGAATACGCAGCCGTTTCAGGAGGTATGTTCCTCGACATGACCATCCATGATTTTGATATGGTGCGTTATTTAACCGCAAGCGATGTTGTCGAAGTATTTGCAAACGGCGCCGTACTGGTGGATCCGCTTATCGGAAAAGCAGGCGATATAGATACTGCAATTATTTCGCTTAAAATGGCGAACGGAGCCTTAGCCGTTATAGACAATTCCCGTAAGGCGGCTTATGGCTACGATCAACGTGCGGAGGTATTCGGATCAAAAGGTCAAGCAAGCGTTTCCAACGATACAAACTCATCGCTTATATTGAGCAGTGAAACCGGTATCCATGCCGAAAAGCCGCTCTACTTTTTCCTTGAACGGTATATGGCTTCCTTTACAAAAGAGGTACGGATGTTTGTGCAGGCAATCGAACAGGACTGCCCCGTACCGGTTGATATTAACGACGGATTACAGCCGGTATTGATCGCTGCCGCGGCATTGCGCTCTTTGAAAGAACATCGTGCGGTACTTTTATCGGAAATAAAGTAAGAGGCAGGCATCGGCATGGCATTAGCACTGATGACGGATTTATTGCGGGAAGCCGAACAGCACAATAAGGCGGTAGGCGCTTTTAACGTTGCCGATATGGAAATGATTATCGGCGCAATAAAGGCGGCGGAAACGGCAAATACCCCGATTATTCTGCAAATTGCACAGGCGCGGTTGGTTTATTCCCCGTTCCATTTAATCGCGCCGATGATGGTGAGCGCCGCCCGCGCCGCAAAGGTAGCCGTAGCAGTGCATCTTGACCACGGACAAACCCTCGATGTGATTCACAGTGCGCTCGATTATGGCTTTACCTCCGTTATGATTGACGGTTCCGCGCTTCCGCTGGAACAAAATATTGCAATAACGAATGATACGCTTGCCGCAGCGAAAAAATACGGCGCGGGCGTCGAAGCGGAATTGGGAACAATCGGCGGCAGCGAAGGCGGCGCCGAGAAAAAAGCCATTACCACCAATCCCGAAACCGTAAAGGAATTTTTACGCCAAGCCCCGGCTGATGCGCTGGCCGTTGCTATCGGGAATGCGCACGGCCATTATAAAGGAACACCGCAGCTTGACTTTGAGGCGCTTAAAACAATACATGCACTGACTCCGGCGCCGCTGGTTTTGCACGGCGGTACCGGCATCAGCGATGAAGATTTCAGGCGTTGCATAGACTGCGGTATACGAAAGATAAACATTGCAACGGCAAATTTTGACGCCTTTGCGGATGGTATACGCGCTTATTGCGCCCGACATGATACGCCCGGTTTTTTTGGCTTACATGAAGCTGCCGTGCAAGGCGTATACGAAAATGTCCTTCGTCATATTGCGGTTTTTAATAATGAGGAGAAAAGCTGATGTATATTAATTTTGAACGGTCTCGTCCGCTTGATCTTGTACTGTTCGGACGGGCAACCGTCGATTTAAACCCTATTGATTATTTTCATCCGCTGCAGGATTGCGTTTCGTTCAAAAAATATCTCGGCGGTTCTCCCGCGAATATTGCAGTAGGACTTGCCCGCCTCGGGAAAAAAGTCGGCTTTGTAGGAGCTGTTTCCGATGATCAGTTCGGTACCTTTATTACCGACACTTTTCAAAAAGAAGGAGTTGATACTTCCCAAATGGTGCGGACAACGCACGGGGAAAAACTCGGTCTTACATTTACGGAAATTCTCAATGAACACGAAAGCAGTATCCTGATGTACCGCAATCAAGCGGCAGACTTATCGCTTTCTACGGAGCATATCCACGAAGATTATATTCAATCGGCAAAGGCAGTGCTTATTTCCGGTACCGCATTGGCGCAAAGCCCTTCCCGCGAAGCGATGCTGAAAGCGGTTGCACTCGCAAAGAAAACCAAAACGCCGATTATTTTCGACATTGACTACCGCCCCTATAACTGGAAAAGCGAGGATGAAACCGCTCTGTATTATTCGATTGTAGCGCATGAAAGCGCTATCATACTCGGTTCCCGTGAGGAATACGATTTAACCGAACGGCTGATAGGGCCGGGTAAAAATGATGCGGAGACGGCAGCCTATTGGCATTCGCAAAAAGCAAAAATCGTTGTTATTAAGCATGGAAAAAAAGGCTCGACGGCATATACGCAGGACGGAAAAGACTTTTCGATTAAGCCCTTTCCGGTTAAAGCGCTTAAATCGTTCGGCGGCGGCGACGGCTATGCTTCGGCGTTTTTATTCGGTATCTTTAACGGCTGGGATATGATTGAATGTCTTGAATTCGGCAGCGCTTCGGCTTCGCTTTTGGTGGCAAGCCACGGCTGTTCCGCCGATATGCCGTCTGAAGACAAGGTAAGGCAGTTTATCAAAGAGTGTAAAGCGCAATACGGCGAAATGGTTGCGCGGGAGGGATAAAGGTTATGAATTACGATAGAAAATCACTATTCGGCTATCCTACGTTTAACGAACACGGTGTACAAACACTCACGGAAACAAACGGTCTTTATGCGAATATGCTGATGAATATTTCCGTCCATCGGCTTACGGCAGGGCAAACGCTTTCTTTACAGGATGCGGCGCAGGAAACTGCTTTGCTGCTTCTTGAAGGAGCGGTACGCTTTGCGTGGGACGGTAAAACCGAAACCGCCCAGCGACCTACTACTTGGGACAATACCGGTTATTGCCTGCATATCCCAAGAAATACTGCGGCAACCGTTACAGCGGAGCAGCCCTCGCTCGTACTGGTACAGCAAACGGAAAACTCCCGTAGTTTTGCCCCCGTGTTTTATACTCCCGATACGATAAAAATCAACACCTTCGGCGCCAATATACCCGGCAACACGGCGGTACGGGAGGTTACAACCATCTTTGATTACAGTACGGCTCCATATTCCAACATGGTCATCGGAGAAATCTTTAACCATGCGGGATTGTGGTCAAGTTTTATTCCGCATACCCATGAGCAGCCCGAAGTATACTACTATCGCTTTGATAAGCCGCAAGGGTTTGGCGCTTGTTTTATCGGGGACGAGGCGTTTAAAATTAAACATGAAAGTTTTGCAGCCATCCCGGGCGGGTTAACCCATCCGCAGGTTGCCGCTCCCGCCTACCGCATGACCTATGTATGGATGATTCGACATCTTGACGGAAACCCGTGGACAAGCCGATGCGATGCGCCCGAACACCGCTGGATAGTTGACCAATTCGGTAGTATTGGGTATTAAATTATTCATACTATGAGAACACAGCGACTGGAGAAAATTGAAGACTTTATTTATCATTATCAAGCGGTAACTCTTGACCAACTTTGTGATGCCTTTAAAGTATCAAAAAACACTATCCGGCGGGATATTGATGAAATTATTAAAGGAAAAAAAATTGAAAAAACATACGGCGGGGTACGTGTTGTAAAGGATGCAATTGCGCTGCCTTCTTTTGGCGATCGAACGGTTCAGAATCTTGCTCTAAAAAAGCGGATTGCGCGCACTGCTTGTGATTATGTAAAAGATGGAGATATTATCTTTATCGATTCAGGCACCACCACCTGTCACATGATAGAAGGACTGCAAAACAAACAGATTACGGTGCTTACCAATAATCTTGAATTTCTTATTCAGGCAGTGCCGTATACCGGTTTACAAGTCTTTAGCCTCTCCGGCGAACTGGATAGGAGTACGCTTTCTTTTACCGGCCCGCATACGCTTGAGGTTTTGAAAAGTTATAATATTTCCAAAGCTTTCATGGCGGCAACCGGTATTAGCGCCCATGCGGAAGTCAGCAATACGGTTCCGGCGGAATCGGTAGTGAAGAAGCTTGCTATCGCCCGTTCGCAGGAAGTATATCTTTTGTTAGATAGCAGTAAATTTAATCAAACATCAATGGTAACCTATAGCTCTTTCAGCAATTTGGATGCTCTGATAACCGATAAACAACCGACAGACGATTTACTTATTGCTCTTCAAAAAAATCATGTTGAGATTGTGCTTACCCAATCGTATCAAACTTCCGATGATAAAGCTCATTAATCCGCCGGTATACAAATGGAAATTCATATACCGGCAAAGAAATTTTACAAGTTTTTCAGGCTAAATAGTGCCGTCCCATGTGCTTACTTCGCTTGAATGAATTTCGTGTTCATCAAACCAGTGAGTGGTAACAACTTTTGTTTCCGTAAAGAACCGATAACCGTCTTTGCCGAGCGTATGTAAATCACCGATGAACGATTCTTTATGCCCTGAGAAGGGGAACATTCCGATAGGTACCGGTATACCGACATTTATTCCAACCATTCCCCCATCGGTATGACGCACAAATTCCCGCGCATAGTACCCGTTTTGGGTGTAGATAACCGATCCGTTTGCAAACGGGTTTCGATTCATAATTGCAAGTCCTTCTTCAAAGGTTTTTACCCGCTTGATACATAACACAGGGCCGAAAATTTCCTGTGTACCGACCGTCATATTCTCCGTAACGTTATCGAGGATAGTCGGGCCAAGGTAGAAGCCGTTTTCTGCACCGGCAACGGTATGATTTCTGCCGTCTAAAACGAGCGTTGCTCCTTCTTTAATACCTGTTTCAATCCATTTAATAATGGAAGCCTTATGCTCGGCATTGACAACAGGCCCAAGCTTTGTTGCCTTATCATAGGCTTTTCCGACAGTAAGCCTCTGGGCTGCCTCTTTAAGCTTCGCAACGAGCGCATCGGCAATACCCTCTTGTACAACGACAACCGGCAGCGCCATACAGCGTTCACCGGCGCACCCGTATGCCGCATTAATAATGCCGGCTGCAGTCCGTTCAATCGGCGCATCATCCAATACCAATGCATGATTTTTTGCTTCACAGAGCGCTTGAACCCGTTTACCGGTAGCGGCAGCCGTTGAATAAATATGCTTACCGACCGACGTTGAACCGACAAAGGTTATCGCTTTAATATCCTTGTGAGTTAATAAAATCTCCGCTTCGGTACGGGAACAGGTTACAATGTTAATAACTCCATCCGGCAACCCCGCTTCTTTATAAAGTTCAGCGATACGCAACGCCGATTGCGGTGTAAAAGTTGCTGCTTTTAGTACAATAGTATTCCCGCAGGCGACACAAATAGGAGTCATCCATCCCATCGGTATCATCGCAGGAAAATTGAAAGGGACAATACCGGCGCATACGCCGATCGGCTCCCGGTAAAGTACCGTATCGTAACCGAGCGAAGCATCCATCAAACTTTCGCCCATAATGAGCGAAGGGGCGGAAATCGCTTGTTCGGTACCTTCTTTTGCTTTCAACACATCGCCTTGCGCTTCTGCCCATGCTTTTCCGTTTTCCAGCGCTACCAAATGAGTAAGTTCATCCATGTGCTCGATCAGTAAATCTCTGACCTTATACAATATCTGCGTCCGTTTCTGCACCGGAGTTGCAGACCATGCCGGAAAAGCTTTTTTTGCGGCGGACACCGCAGTATTTACTTCTTCCGCTGTGCAGCAAGGGACTTTTGCAATTACCTCTCCGGTACTCGGATCATACGCATCTGAAAATTTCTGTGTTTTTGAAACAACCTGCTTTCCATCGATAAAAAGCGGCAATGTTTTAACCATTAGTTCCTCCTTATAAGAACAACATACCCCATCGCATCGGGGTTGCTGATCAAACCGATATGTTATAAGTATTTTATGGGTAACTTATGGTAATATTATAGGGTCTCTATGGTTATATGTCAATTGAAATATATTTTATTCGTGCGGCCGGTTAATATCCCGATCGAACAGGTCTAATTTACCCGTACAACCTTATCGGCACGTTCTACAACCGTGCCGATAATTGTCGGCTTTCCGCAGACGGTATTTTCAAGGACGGTGCAGAGTTCTGCATATAACTGTTGTGCGTCTTGTTGAGCTACCGCAATAACAAGACCGCCTGACGTCTGCGGGTCAAACAGGATGTCTTGATAGGCACGCGGCACTCCGTCCAGAGCAGCATTATCACCGACAAAGCTCCTGTTTGAATACGCTCCGGCGGGAACAAAGCCCATTTCGGCATATTCAACGGCAGCGTCAAAAATCGGCAGCGATTTACAAGTAAGCTCAATACTAAGGCCGCTTCCCTTTCCCATTTCATACAAGTGCCCCAAAAGTCCAAAGCCCGTGATATCCGTACAGGCGTGAACCTCGTATTTGGTCATCACAGTACAGGCGGCGGCATTTAAAAACGCCATAACGTCATATACACTTTTAAGCTCGTCCGTACCGAGCATATCAGCTTTCGCTGCTGTTGTTAAAATACCGGAGCCGATGGGCTTGGTTAAAATCAGTACATCACCTGTTTTGCACGCCGAATTTCGCAGTATTTTGTTGGGATGCACAAAACCCGTTACCGCTAAACCGTATTTCGGAATGCTGTCGTAAATGGTGTGCCCTCCGCAGATGATTGCTCCCGCCTCAAACGCCTTGTCGGCGCCGCCCCGCAGTATCTCTTTGATAACGGATTCGGGCATTTTTTCCGAAATACAAAAAAGATTGAGTGCCAGTTTCGGAACACCGCCCATTGCGTAAATATCGCTAAGCGCATTCGCGGCGGCAATCTGCCCGAACATATACGGATCATCCGTAATAGCCGGAAAGAAATCAGCGGTAAAGATTAACGCTGTTTCGTCACTGATTTTATAAACAGCCGCATCATCCGATGTATCGAAGCCGACCAATAGCCGGGCATCGGAGCAAATAGGAAAACTTTTTAATAATCCGTCCAGTGCACCCGCACTTAATTTTGCCCCTCATCCCGAATAGGACGAAGATTTAATTAAACTGAAATTTTTATCCGGGACTGCACAGCTCATGTTTGCCTCTTAGTTATCCGCTGCGGTGTATGTTCCGGCGGAGTCAAAGCTGAACACTTCATCGCGTTCAATGTTTGCGAAGTTCTCTGCGCCGAACGCAGCGCCGTCTTTTATCATAACTTTAACCGCCGTACCGCAGGCGGAGCTGAGTTCGCGCGGCACGGGAATAAGCTTGACGGTAATCACGCCGTTTTGCACAGCCTCGCTTTTTTCGAGACTGCACATACAAACGAGCGCTTCGTAATGAGTGTGAAACGTTATTACGTAACCGTCGATCATTTTGAAACAGTAATTTTCCAGTCGCTGCCGTCGGCTGAGACGGAGGTCTTTGCCTTCATCTTATCGCAAAAGCGGATAACGTTTTCTTTTGAGGTTTCATTATCGACAAGCACCGTAAAATTCTGATGTGCATCGAATGCTTTTTTTGTCCGTACCACCGGTTCAGGGCAGGAAAGCCCTCGTGCGTCTACCGTATAATCTGCCATTTCTCTATCTCCTTCTGCTAAATTACTAAAAATTCGGGCACCGCTTAATATTTGCTATGCTTTATGAGGGTCCCTGCTTAAATATTTTGTACGTTTAAAAAAGCGGCATCCCTAATGAGGTCGATTATCAGAGATACCGCGAAAACATTATTTATTTTTTGCTGCGTAGTATACGCTAACGCAGGCTGTTACGACTAATCCGATAACAACGGCAATCATCCCCGCGCTGGTCGGCCCTTTACCGGAAGAAGCAAGACCGAAGTTATGAGCGAAAGCGGCGCCTGCAATCAAACCGGTTACGGTTACAGCCGAGTCGGTGTTACCCTCGCCGGTTAAAATGAGCTGGCGTAAGGGGCAGCCGCCGAGCAG
This sequence comes from Treponema sp. OMZ 305, assembly GCF_024181325.1. Lineage (NCBI taxonomy): Bacteria > Pseudomonadati > Spirochaetota > Spirochaetia > Treponematales > Treponemataceae > Treponema > Treponema sp. OMZ 305. Next base: position 194,990 of record NZ_CP051300.1, read on the forward strand.
AACACTCGCCCATCCGACCAGCACCATACCGAGCGCGTTCCACAACCCGTCGGTGTGGGCAACTGCTTGTCCCGCGAGTCCGAGCTTAAACTGCCCGGTTACGAGCGTTCCGATAAGCACGGCAACTAAAATAGCAATACTACCCGTTAAAAGGTGGAAGTCTTTAAGCATAATTGCATCGCGGATACCGCCTGCGGTACAGAGCCGACTGCGTTGTGCTAATGCGCCGCCGACAAGACCGATACCGAGTGCGAGCGCAATCGGCGCATGCATTGAACCGGGACCTTTTTCGCTAAAGGCGAGAACGGCAGGGAATGCAACCAATAAAATGAAGAATACGATCATCACGATGGGGGCAAGCATCCCTTCCTGTCCGGATTGGGGATATGCGCGGCTTAACGAGAAGTTCTTGTTGAGGAATACCACTCCAATCGCGATACCGATGATGAACCCGACAAGTCCAAATATCGCATTCAAATCGCCTGCGCCCAAACGTAAAAACATACGAAGCGGGCAGCCTAAGAACATCAACGCACCGATCATTACGAAAAAGCCTAACACAAAGCGGGTAAAAGGCGCTGAACCGCCACGGGGCTTAAATTCTTTTTTTATAAGTGCAATAGCAAACGCACCGACGATAAGTCCGATGACTTCGGGGCGCATATACTGCACCACAGCCGCATTGTGCAGTTTTAAGGTACCCGCAATATCGCGTAAGAAACAGGCAATACAGAAGCCCATATTTCCCGGGTTTCCGAATTTGACCAATACGACAGCTGCAATCCCGATGAATGCGCCCGTCAGTGCTACCATGAAATGTTTTTTCATTCCATTCCTCCAGCTTTGATTTTTTTAATAAAACTATAAAAAAAATTATATATAGTATGATACAAGGAGTTTATAGGGCTGTCAAGATTTCTTTTAAAGACCTCGGTCGAATTGATACGATTGGAAAACAGCTTTTTTTGTGCTATATTATTATCAATTCTACTTTAGGATTGGTGTTTATGAAAGAAAAATTATCGATGCTTTGCTCGGTTTTAAGTAAAGACCAACCGGTACTTATACAAACGCATGATTTTCCGGATCATGATGCCCTCGGTGCGGCTTATGCTCTTTTAAAACTTTTAGAAAGCTACGGCTATAAAATGGAGATTGCTTATGGTGGTCATATTCAAAGTTTATTGTTAATAGAATTTGTAGAATATTTAGGCTGCCCACTTCTGAAACTTGATGAAATTGATGATTTATGCAGAAAGATACTGTGGTAAAACCGCATTTTTAAACGCTGTCATTGCATTAGCTCGTTCTGAACAAGGAAAATAAAACCGATACAAGCAGAATCAACCGATACCGCCGTAGAAAATACCGAGAATATATATGATGACGGTAACGCCGCAGTAAAGATATTTTCCTTGCACAACATACGCACTGCTGACCGGTTTTAAGCGGCCTTTTGAAACTTCGCGTAACACGAAATCTTTATTGCATACCCAGAAGAACATAATACCGGCAAGTAACGCTCCGAGCGGAATAATATAAATACTGATAACATCCATCCATATACCGAGTATGTTTCCGTCTTCAACAATAAGTCCGATAAGGAACCCGAGACCGAGCACAATGAGAAGCGAAACCTTTCGGCTCAATTTAAACTTTTGCTGCAGCATCTCTACCGGTGTTTCATACAGATTGATCAACGAAGTAATTCCGGCGAACAATACCGCGACAAAGAATATAATCGAAAACAGAGTACCGGCAGGCATTTCTTTAAAGATCATCGGCATGGTGATAAACATTAGCGGAGGCCCTGCTGTCGGTTCAAGGTTATACACAAAGACCGCGGGGATGATAACCAATGCTGCAAGCAGCGCTGCGAACGTATCGAATATCGCCGTGAATTTTGCACTGGTTGGAGCATCTTCATTATCCTTCAAATAGCTGCCGTATACCACAGTACCGCTTCCGGCGAGTGATAACGAAAAGAATGCTTGACCGAGTGCATAAACCCACGTTTTTACATCCGCCAATTTACTCCAGTCTGCTTTAAATAGAAAGGTATATCCGTCAGCTGCTTTCGGTAATGTCGCAACACGAATGGCAAGAATAATAAACAAGCCGAAAAATGCCGGCATCATCACTTTGTTGACTTTTTCGATACCTGATGAAACACCTGCCGCCATAATTATAAAGCAGCCGATAATTGCGGCACTGTGCCACGGTAAGCTTGAAAGCCGTCCCGCAATGGCACCGAAGTATGCACCGCTGTTCTCTGCAGCAAGCATGGAGCCTAAAAAAGCTCCTACTGTAAAGCGGATAATCCATCCGACTACAACTGTGTATCCGATTGCAATACCGAGCGAACCGGCAACAGGGATCCATCCGATAGCGGCACCTGAATTATTACCGTGCATTTGAGTTGCTTTCAGAAATGCACCGTGCGGGCCTGTTCTCATTGCCCGTCCTAAGCACATTTCTTCAACAATACCCGTGTATCCGATGAAAGTAACAAAGATGATGTAAGGAATTAAAAATGCCGCTCCCCCGAACTGCCCCGCACGGAACGGGAACAGCCAGATATTCCCCATGCCGACGGCGGAACCGATGCAAGCAAGAATAAACCCAACCTGTGATCCGAATTGATCGCGCCGTGCTTCTGTATTTATCATAGCTGGTTCCTTTTAATAGGCGGATTAGTACGCTTCTCTTTCCGAATGTCCACTTAGGGCTATTTAATGGGTTCCAAGTGAGCTTGGAAGTGGCGCAAAATCGGCGGTTCCCAAATGATGCGGTAACCCTTCACCTGCGAAGCCCGTTCCTTGATGTTGATTAACGCTTCGGCAATGACATCCAAATGAGCCTGCGTATACACACGCCGCGGAATAGCTAACCGTGCAAACTCAAATTCTGATTTAATCTGCTTACCCGTTTCAGGATCATTGCCGAGCATAAACGAACCGATATCGCAAGTACGGATGCCGGCTTCTTTGTACAGCTCTACGCAAAGCGTATGGCCGGGAAATTCATAGTAGGGAATGTGCGGGAACATCGCATTTGCATCAACGTAAACGCCATGCCCGCCTGCGGGGTTCTGAATGGCAACGCCCGCATCAAGCAGCTGAGATGCCAAATATTCCATAGAAGCGTTGCGGTATTTCAGATATTCTTCATCGATACCTTCGTACAGACCAATCGCCAAAGCTTCAAGATCACGGCCGGAAAGACCGCCGTAGGTAATAAAGCCCTCAAACGAAATACAGTTGCCCTTAATCAGTTGATAAATGTCTTTGTTGTTCTTAATACCGATAAGACCGCCCATGTTGACGATTGCATCTTTTTTTGCGCTCATCGTAAAGGTGTCGGCATAGCTGAACATCTCGCGTACAATGTCTTTAATGGATTTATTGTTATATCCCGCTTCGCGTTCTTTAATAAAATAGGCGTTTTCCGCAAAACGAGCCGCATCGATATTAAATAAAATACCGTATTTTTTTGCGACCGCAGACACTTCACGGAGATTTTGCATCGATACGGGCTGACCGCCGGCTGAGTTATTGGTAATGGTCATAACAATCATACCGACATTTTCTTTGCCGTATTCATTGATATACTTTTCAAGTTTTTCAACATCCATGTTGCCTTTGAAAGGAGCATAGACAGCCGGTTTTTTTGCTTCCGCACACACGCAGTCTACCGGTTTCCCGCCGGACAAAGTGACATGCGCTCTTGTCGTATCAAAGAACATATTGGAAATAGCGAACTGCCCTTTTTTAAGCAATAAGGGGAACATCACTTTTTCCGCCGCCCGTCCTTGATGTACCGGTTGGATAAATTCGTATCCGAAAATATCCTGTCCCGCTTCGAGCAATTTAAAATAGCTTTTGCCACCGGCATACGCCTCATCACCGACCATCACACCCGCCCATTGCCTATCGCTCATTGCGTTTGTGCCGCTATCGGTTAATAAGTCGATGTACACATCTTCCCCGCGCAAGTTGAACATATTGTACTTTGCCGCTTCAAGCTTTTTGAGGCGTTCTTCGCGGGTTGTCATTTTAATTGGCTCTACCATTTTGATTCTAAACGGTTCCGGTACATACTTTTTCATACGATTTCTCCTTTTGTGTTACTGTGCTAAATATTCGTTAATGCTCGCCGCCGCTTTGCGTCCTTCACCCATCGCGAGGATGACGGTTGCCGCACCGAGTACGATATCTCCGCCCGACCACACTTTCGGAATGCTGGTTTTCTGGTTTTCATCGACGATGATGTTGCCGTTCTTTGTTACCTGCAATCCTTCCGTCGTTTTTGCCATCAGCGGGTTAGAGCTGTTACCAAGCGCAACGATAACCGTATCCACCGGGATTTGATGCTCAGTACCCGGAATGGCAATAGGACTGCGGCGACCGGAATCGTCGGGTTCACCAAGCTCGTAGTTCAGCACTTCGACTGCACACACCTTACCGTCTTTATCGCCGATAAAGCGTGTCGGGTTTTGCAAAAAGCAGAACTCAACCCCTTCTTCTTCCGCATGGGCGATTTCTTCGGCGCGGGCGGGCATTTCGGCACGGGTACGGCGGTAAATACAGTACACTTTATCGGCACCGAGCCGGTATCCCATACGGGCGGCATCCATCGCGACATTCCCGCCGCCGATAACCGCAACAACCTTTGCAGGATACAGCGGTGTGTCCGCCTTATCTTCTTGATAGGCCTTCATCAAATTGGCGCGGGTTAAGTACTCGTTTGCGCTGAATACGCCGATGAGGTTTTCTCCCTCGACGTTCATAAACTTAGGTAAGCCCGCGCCGGTACCGATAAAGGCGGCGTCGAAACCGTCTTCTTGGAGCAGCTGTTCCAGTGTTGCCGTCCGTCCGACTAAGAAGTTGGTTTCAAATTTGACGCCCATCTTTTTAAGATTTTCCACTTCTTTCGCGACAATGTCTTTGGGGAGCCGGAATTCGGGGATTCCGTAGACCATAACGCCGCCCGTTTTATGGAAGGCTTCGAATACGGTTACCGCATGACCGGCACGGCGGATATCGGCGGCGGCGGCAAGACCTGCAGGTCCCGATCCGATAATCGCAACCTTCTTTCCGGTATCGGGAGCAACCGGCGGAATTGTTGTCTTGTTATTATTTCGTTCCCAATCTGCAACAAAGCGTTCCAATCTGCCGATTGCAACCGCCTTATCCACTGATTTATGCATTTTGCCGACGGTACATACTGCTTGGCACTGTTTTTCTTGCGGACATACGCGGCCGCAGATAGCGGGAAGCAAGTTCGTCGTTTTAATCGTATCGACAGAAGCCTTAAAATCTCCCTTTTGAATACAGCTGATAAATTCGGGGATGGGGATTCCAACAGGGCAGCCCTGTACGCAGGGGCGGTTCTTGCAGTTTAAGCAGCGTTCCGCTTCGATCCGCGCCTGTTCTTCGGTGTAACCGGTTGCAACCTCGTCCATAAGACGTGCTCTGGCATGCGGTTCAAGTACCGGCATTTCCTGTATCGGGATAGCGCCGCGATCCTTCATTTTTAATTCTTTATCTTTTAATTCACCCCAATACGCTTTCGCCTGCTCCGCAAGTTTTTCGCGGGGGACGTAGTGGTGTTCGGTATTTATATTTTCGGTTTCCATTCCATACTCCTCTGCGCGGCACATCCGAAAAAATGCCGGCTTATCTTCTATTCAGGTTGATTTAAGGTTAATGAGCGCCGTTAGACAGTCCGATTCTGCAGGCATGACGGTCGTGATCTTCCCGTTCCTTAAACGCCTTCATCCGCATCATCATGTTGTCGAAATCGACTTTGTGCCCGTCAAATTCGGGGCCGTCCACGCAGACAAACTTGGTTTTTCCGTCAATCGTAACGCGGCAGCCTCCGCACATTCCGGTACCATCGATCATAATGGTATTTAACGAAACAACCGTATGGATACCGAACGGACGGGTTGTGGCCGCGCAGAATTTCATCATAATCGGCGGACCGATTGCAATAACCTCTTGAGGCGGCGCAGAGCTTTCACAAATTTCTTTTAACGGTTCGGTAACCAGCGCTTTTCGGCCGTAGCTTCCGTCATCGGTTACGATGATGAGCTCATCCGCTATTTTACGCATTTCTTCTTCAAAAATAACAAGCTCTTTTGTACGTCCGCCGATGATAATGATAACTTCATTACCGGCACGTTTATAGGCTTGAGCAATCGGGTGTAGAGGAGCCGTACCGATACCACCGCCGACGCAGACAACCTTTCCGACCTTTGCAATATGCGTGGGATTACCGAGCGGACCGAGAATTGCCGCAATCGAATCGCCTACTTCTTTTCGGCAGAGCTTAATCGTGGTTGCCCCAACTGCCTGAACGACAAGGGCTATCCACCCTTCGGAAGGATCGGCATCGGCGATGGTAAGCGGAATGCGCTCGCCGTAATCGATATCAAGCTGAATAATAACAAATTGTCCTGCCTTTCTCTGACGGGCAATTTCCGGTGCCGCAACGCGCAGATAGAAAACATCTTTTGAGAATTGTTTCTTCTCTAAAATCGTGTGAATCATTCGACCTCTTTATATAGATAAAATATGGTATCATTTATAGGTGATACACATTTCGTGCTATTTTACTCGTAATGGTACGGAATATCAACAGGGCAACCGTATCAAAAATATTTTTAGCGGTTGCCTTCCTTCTGTGCGAAATTTCATAGGTATAAGATGAGCGTCTACAATGCTGCCGCTCATCTTAACCGTCAAGTTTTCTTTCGAAAACTTGCGTATTGACGTGTGCGCCTGAGGCGCACCAATGCAACGGTTTCAAAAATTCATATTTTATTCAACTGTTGCATTTCAGGGAAATAAAATTTCGCACAGTTTTCTAGCAAATAGGTAAACACATCAGGCAGGGTAGATAAAAATTGCAGAAAAATTGAGACTGTGAGACCATTTGAATCACGAAGAGATTCAACTCTGGTCGAATAGTTTCAATTTTTCTGCGGGGTTGTTAAAAAGACGGCCTAATGCGTTTACCCTAGGAATATCAATATAAAGCATTGCGAAAATTATCAATTTCTCTTATACTGAATATATGGATAATGTTGCAACTATACCGGTAGATAAAAACAAGATTAAGCAAGCGGTGCAGATGAATATACCCATCTCGATTAACACGTATACGCTCCCCAAGGAAACGGAAACCTACATCGTCGATGTTGCGAAGGCTTTCCTCGAAGCGGTTCATCAGGACGGCATTCAAGACTATATCGTCTATTGCCTCAATGAGCTGACCACAAACGCAAAAAAAGCAAATACCAAGCGAGTGTATTTTAAAGAAAAGGGCTTTGATATTTATGATCAGAAGTCCTACGACGAAGGAATGCTCAATTTTAAACAAGAAAGCCTCGGCAATATCGATTACTATCTGCAGCAGCAAAAAAAAGAGGGGCTTTATATTAAAGTCATTATGCAGGTTAAGCAGGGGCATATTATTTTCGAGGTACGCAATAATGTGCAGATGGTTGCGACTGAATTTAAACGCATTTTTGACCAGATGGTTGTCGCGCGGGACTATGAAAATGTAGACCAAGCTTTTATGCAGGCGATTGACGATACGGAAGGGGCAGGACTTGGTTTAATTATCATGCTTCTTATGCTTAAAAAAATCGGTTTGCAGGAAGATGCGTTCGAATTGATCCCTGAAAAAGACTTAACGATCAATCGGATTACCATTCCGATTGATTTTACAGTGAACCAGCACCTCGTGGAATTGACTAAGACGATTGTAGATTATATTGAAGAAATTCCGCAATTTCCCGAAAAAATCGTGCAAATACAGCGGCTCATCAATGATCCGAATGCAACGATGGGGGCAATTGCATCTTTTATCAGTGATGATATTGCGCTGACAACCGATCTTTTAAAACTCGTCAACTCGGTTGCGTTCGGACTTACAAAAGAATGTATGAGTATTACTGAAGCGGTTAAAATGGCCGGTTTACGGGGTATTCAGCATTTGTTGTATTCCGTTGGAACACTACAAGTTTTAAAAGTAACAGGAAACGAACAAAAAAGGCTGTGGAATCATACCTATCGATGTGCATTTTTCGCATATAATCTTGCTAAAATGCAAGGAAAAACCAAGCTTCTCGAAGAAATATATGTCTGTGCCCTTTTGCACGATTTAGGTAAAATCGTATTCAGTTCCATTTATCCGGAAGTATTGGGAAAGATTAAAGACTTACAAACCGAAAAAAACATTCCCGATCAGGTCATCAAAAGCGTGATGTCGGGGATGGAGCACCAAGCAATCGGTGTCGCTGTTGCTGAAAAATGGCATTTACCCGAAGCTATTATTAATACGATAAAATACCAATACGAACCGGAAGCTGCCCCTAAAAAATATTATGAGCTTGTTTCTACGGTAAGTTTTGCTGAATTTATGTTACAGTTTTTTGACGGCAATATCAGTTACTATCAAATTCCGCCGGTTTTGTTACAGCAGCATAATATTGAAAATGAAGCGCAGCTACGTGAACTATGCGGAAAGCTCAATTCAAAATTCCACGAACCCGTATAACACATCCGTATGAACGAACAGGAATCGACACTCCCGCAGACTTCTATTCCCGCACACGAACACAGCGACATGTGTGGAATGGTCTGTATTCAAGATTTATCGTTTAAATACGGAGCCGGTAAAAAACCATTATTTGAAAATCTCTGTCTTACAATTAAGAAAGGAGCATATATCTCGATTGTCGGCGAAAACGGCGCAGGAAAAAGCACCCTGATAAAGCTGCTCCTCGGACTGTTAACTCCCGATACGGGGAGTATCCGCTGCGGGGCGCACAGTATCGGCTATGTACCGCAAAAAAAGGCGGCGATAACAGGCTTTCCCATTACCGTTTACGAAACCTTAAATTCGTATCGGATATTGCGCAAGCAGCGCGATAAAGGCCTTATCGACCGTTATCTTTCGGATGTCAGGCTACTCGATTACAAATATGCGTTGGCAGGGACGCTATCCGGCGGGCAGCTGCAAAAAATGTATATCGCCCGTGCTCTTATCGGTGAGCCTGATTTACTCATCCTCGATGAACCGTCAACAGGCATCGATATACAAAGCCAGCAGGAAATTTATACCTTTATTAAAAAATTAAATACGGAACAAGGCCTGACGGTTATTTCCGTAGAGCATAACCTTGATGCGGCGGTACTCAATTCAACCGATATTTTCCATCTGGCAAACGGATGCGGGCATCTTTGCAATCCGCAAAAATATGCGGCAGAGTTCCTTCACTTCCGCCGCGCCCCATATACTCCGGATATCCAACTGTAAAAAACAAAGCGCCTAACAATCTTCAGCTAACACCATTGTCCGACACATCCGCATAGAAGAACATTTCAAATATTATACTTGACAACATATTATATTATGAATAATATTATAAAGAGTACAGGAGGTAAAAGTGCTTTTTTCAATTAACTCAGGATTGCTTGAAGCCTGCGTGCTCGCCCTCTTGAGTAATGAAGACTCCTACGGATATAAGTTAACACAGGATGTAAAGGACGTCATGTCCATCTCCGAATCGACACTCTATCCGGTATTAAAACGGCTGCAAACAGCAGGTTTTTTAGAAACCTATGATATGCCCATTGATGGGCGCAATAGAAAATATTACCGTATAACGCCTGCAGGGAAACGGCAGCAGAGCTTGTACTGCGACGAATGGAAGTCTTACAAAGAATTGATCGAAAAAATTTTTAAAGGAGCACAGTGTTCATGACCCGTAGAGAATTTATGGCAGAGCTTGCTGCGCGGCTGCATCGGTTGCCGAAAGAAGATTTGCAAGCTGCATTACAGTATTACGAAGAATACTTTGACGAGGCCGGTAGTCAAAATGAACAAGAAGTGATACGGGAACTCAAAAGTCCTGCTCACATTGCTTCAAAAATTTTATCGGATTACGCCGTAAAAGAAGCAAAAAAAGCCCGAGCCTCTACAAAAAGCGGTTGGCGCGCTTTTTGGTTTACCATACTGGCTATTTGCGCTGCGCCCGTTGCGATACCGCTTATCATCGCCGCAGTGGTAACCATCGTAGCACTCGGATTTGCCGGATTTGCAGTTGTCTTCGCTTTAATAATTGCAGCAGGCGCAATCTTTATTAAAGGAATCGGCAGCTTGTTTTTCGGTTCTGCTACTGCCTTATTACTGTTCGGCAGCGCATTAATACTCGTCGGTTTTGCACTCCTGATTTTTTACGGTATCAGCGCGTTAATCGCCGGTATCGGAAAGCATATCAGGAACAAATCAAATAGATGAACGAGCATTGCTAAAAGCACAAGTGAACTTTTCGCGATTCTCAAAACCACACACATTGGAGGCTTATATGGAAAAGAAACTCTACCGCAGCGAAAGCGATAAGAAAATCTGCGGCGTATGCGGCGGTATTGCCGAATACTTTGACATCGACTCAACCGTTATCCGGTTGCTGTGGATTCTTGCGACTCTTTTTTTCGGAAGCGGTATTTTCTGCTATATTATCTGCGCATTGGTAATGCCTATTAAAAAAGAAAAACCGCTCGAATACGAGTATATCAGGAAAAACACAAGCGATACTGACCGGTAAGGAGAGGAAAATGCTGATGATCATTATTTTGTGCATTCTGCTTAGTCTGTTCGGAATAGGCGGATTAGTCTTTGCCATCGCAGGCGGTCTCCTGAAATTCTCATTCAAACTCTTAATCTTTAGCATTACGTTGATTATTATGATTTTATGCAGCATCCCTCTCCTATTGGCAGGATTATTTTTCAGCGGTTTAGCATTCTTATTTTAGAATATTGCTAAGATATGTTTTTAGAATATTAGGATTATATCGATGAAAAGAAGAATAAGAACGGTATTTACAATTATTGGAATTGGAGGACTCCTCATCATTATTGGAATTCTGATGGGTGGCAACGTGAAAAAGACCTTCTACGACAATGGTTATCTCGATGAGGGATGGTGTATGGACAAGGAGGAATTGTGTATGGATAACGAAAATACAAGTAGTGCCCTATCGACACATACGAATGAAACACAGCTCATATCTGATGCTTCCGTTTTAAAACAGCTAAAAGCGGATGTTTCTTATGCCGCGCTGCGAATTGAACCGCATGATAAGCAATCCATTGCCTACAGCATCACAAATAACACAAAAAGGATCGGAGCTTCCGTACAAATTGACGGCGACACCTTAGTAATCAGCACAAAAAAGAACCACACATGGAGTTGGCCATTCGGATGGAAAGGCGACAGGCTGGGACGTTCTAAAACAACCATCACGGTTAAGATACCTCAAAATACACTGTTTGATACCGCTAACATCAATATCGGGGCTGGCTTACTGATGCTTGACGGTTTTACTGCAAATCAACGGTTTAAATTGAATAGCGGAGCAGGTAAAGTAGACGTCAAAAATATTACCGCCTCAAATGTAAACATCGAAACAGGCGTAGGAGAAACAGTCTTTCACAATTGTAGTTTTACGGATACTGTGATGAACACCGGCATCGGAGAGACCGTCTTTGACGGCAGAATTTTTACGAAACTTGAAATTAACGCAGGAATCGGCGAAATAGACATGCGCATAAATGGAAAAAAAGACGATTATTTGATCAATGCTACCTCAGGGATCGGTTCGATACTGATAGACGGACGCAGTGCGACAGGAATCGACTCCACATTCCGTATCAACAATCAAAATGCGCTGCATACCATCCGTGTTAAGGCCGGTATAGGGGAAGTCAATATCAATTTTACCGAATAACGTTATATATACGAAAGCAGAAACGCATCCTGCTGTTTTTGAATTTTCCGATAGAATAAAAAAAAGAGCTACTTGACAATAATGTTTTTTTGAGATATAAGTATATCTCATTGTTGAGCAATGAATACTAATGTCTCCTTCGTCTAGTGGTTAGGACATCGGGTTTTCATCCCGACAACAGGGGTTCAATTCCCCTAGGAGATGGTTAAAGCCTGAAATAAACCGCGCTGTTTATTTCAGGCTTTTTATTTTCCAGACAGTCAGCTTACTTCTCGCTCAATCTCATACTGAAAAACCTTTTTTCAGCTAGCGTCCCACTTCATCGCTAAAAAAATCTACTAAATCACGGCATTATGCGCTTACATTTTTACTGAAGCCTTTCCAATTTTTCAGCAAGCCGAAGATACGTTTTATTATAAGGATCAAGCGCAATAACTTGCTGCAAATAATAATATGCTTTGCGATAATCCTTATGCTTAAAATACCACTCATATAGAGCAAAGAGCGTCAACGAGCTACGCGGATCGGACAAAAGACTCGACCGTAAGAGGGTCAGTTTCTCCTCATCGCTGGGCGCAAGTAATGCTTGATAATAAATTAAAATTGACTTTAAGGCAGATCGAGCATCACTGAGATGGCGGTTAATAACTTGCCTAAGCGTACCGTATTTTTTTGCACCGTAAAGAACCTGTAAATACAACGCGATAATTTCGTCAGAAGGCCGCTTTTGGGCGGCAGCCATATATACAGCTTGCGCCGTATTCATCGCTTCTTCCCAGTTATTCATCCCTGCGCAGACACGGGCATATAACACGATATCTTGCTCAGAAGGATTATTATTATATAGATACTGTGCGCGTTCAAGGGCGTTTCCCCATCGTTTTTCAGCTATATCTTCTTTGACCAAAAGGCGGATTGCAAGAATATTACGCGGATTTTGTTTTAAAAGTACACTGAGAAAATCATTCGTAGTCTTCCCGTTAACGGTATTTTTTGTTTCAAAGCAAAAATTTGCACAAGCGAGAATAACATCAGGAGATTGCGGATAAAGAGAGTCGGCCTTTTCAAGGCATTGTTTTGCCTCGACAATATTCTTACTCCATTCGAGTAATACACGGCTCCGCAACAGAAGGTAAGCCTTATCAACCTTATTTTGTTTGGCAAACTCATCAAGCAGAGTATTTGCAGCTAAATATTCTTTTTTTTCTACATATAGCCGGACTTGCAAAAAGAAGGCACGCCCAAAATCATTATCTTTTTTGATGACCGCGGAAACAAGTTCCTCAGCTTTTTCAAAATTCCTTTTGTCAAGATATGTTTCGGCAAGTAATAGTCGAATTATTACAGCATCAGGATAACGAGTATACAATCTTTCAGCAATTTTATACGATGTTTCAATGTTATTACTAAAGAGGGCTAAATAAGCAAAGCGCATACCGGCCGGATAGCAGCTCTCATCTTGCGCCCATGCCATCTGATAGTAATTCTCTGCATCTGAAAGCCTACCAAGCTGCTCATATAAAAGCCCTAAAAGATAAGGGGGCAATACGGAAGAAGGATTTAAGCCTCTTGCAATAAAGAGACGTTTTTCCAATACAGTAGCGTATTCCTCCCCCCCGACCCCCTTTATCAAAATCATTGCCGGAATAACCGCATCGAAAAACGTATTTGTTCCAAGGTTTTGTGGATAATTGCTTTTCTCAATTTGATCCAATGCATCAAGATACGGGTCAGCTTGTTGATAATTCGGAGTATTCCAATCGATAGACTCGAGCGGATATAAAAGGCGCATCAACCGGGTAGCCAATGTCAATTGCAATTGTTTTTCCTTCATTAAACCTTGAGAAGTCGCATATACACGGGTTACGGCACTACGAATGCTTGCCGGCGAAGCTATTTCCATATCAGTTTGAACCTGTGAGTCGATACGGTTTGATGCCAAATCAGCGGCAGAAGGTAATGGCAGGATAGTGGCCGAAACAGTCTGTCCAGATATAGAATCAGTATGAGTATTATTTCTTGCCGTAGCACATGATATAAAGAGAAGAATCGGAAATAATAAATACAATACACAATATTTTGAGATAGGGCGAGGAAACAACATCATCAATACCTACCTTTATCCCACTCAGAGGAGTAAAAAAAAGCCCGGCAGCTACCTACTTTCCCACTCTAGATGAGCAGTATCATCGGCGTAATGAGAGCTTGACTTCCGTGTTCGGGATGGGAACGGGTATGACCTCTCCACTATGGCAACCGGGCAATAAAAGACGAAACAAAAAAGAAACGAAATTTATTAAATAAAGGGAAGCGCTTCACTATAAAGCACATAAGGAAAGAAAGCGTAGAGTAAGGAAAAGAACAAAGAAGAGAAGATAATATGGTCAAGCCTCACGACTTATTAGTATTGCTCGGCTAGAACACATTACTGTGCTTAGACCTGCAACCTATCAACCTTGTAGTGTGCAAGGAGTCTTTAGCGGGGTTAAACCCCGAGGGATATGTAATCTTGAGGTGGGCTTCCCGCTTAGATGCCTTCAGCGGTTATCCCTTCCGAACGATAGCTACCCAGCACTTACCCTTGGCAGGATAACTGGTACACCAGAGGTTCGTCCACTTCGGTCCTCTCGTACTAAAAGCAGCCCCTCTCACATATCCAACGCCCATAGCAGATAGGGACCGAACTGTCTCGCGACGTTCTGAACCCAGCTCACGTACCGCTTTAATTGGCGAACAGCCAAACCCTTGGGACCTACTTCAGCCCCAGGATGCGATGAGCCGACATCGAGGTGCCAAACTTTCCCGTCGATGTGAACTCTTGGGGAAAATCAGCCTGTTATCCCCGGAGTACCTTTTATCCGTTAAGTGACGGCGCTTCCACTCGCGACCGCCAGATCACTAAGACCTACTTTCGTATCTGCTTGAGCTGTCACTCTTGCAGTTAAGCCTCCTTGTGCCTTTACACTCACTGCGTCGATTTCCAACCGACGTGAGGAGACCTTCGCGCACCTCCGTTACATTTTAGGAGGCGACCGCCCCAGTCAAACCGCCTGCCTACCACTGTTCCCATTCCGGCTTCACGGAACGGGTTAGAAACCTAATTCATCAAGGGTGGTATTTCACTTGGCAACTCCACTCACCCTAACGAGCAAGTTTCACTGTTTCCCACCTATTCTACACATGATAAACCAAGTCCCAATAGTAAGTTACGGTGAAGGTTCACGGGGTCTTTCCGTCTAACTATGGGTAACCGGCTTCTTTACCGGTATATAAATTTCACCGAGCCTCGCGTTGAGACAGTGCCCAGATACGTTACACCATTCGTGCGGGTCGGAACTTACCCGACAAGGAATTTCGCTACCTTAGGACCGTTATAGTTACGGCCGCCGTTTACCGGGGCTTCAATTGACAGCTTTGCATTACTGCTCACCGCTCCTCTTAACCTTCCGGCACCGGGCAGGTGTCACCACCTATACGTCCCATTACTGGTTCGCAGATGGCTGTGTTTTTGATAAACAGTCGCCTGGGCCTGCTTTATGCTACCTCCACTCATTACTAAACAGAGGTCACACTTCTCCCTAAGTTACGTGTGCTTTTTGCCGAGTTCCTTAACGCGAGTTCTCTCGAGCGCCTTAGATTTCTCATCCTACCTACCTGTGTCGGTTTACGGTACGGTCTTTTATAACCTTAACCTTAGACAGTATTTCCCGGCACCATGACTACTCCCGCTTCGCTTCTCTCATCGATCCACTCGCTGTCGCTTCTCACCTTGGATAGCGGATTTGCCTACTATCCTTCATAACGGCTTGAATACTTCGACCGGAACAACCGTTCTCCGGCCGGGGTTCGCCTCATGCGTCCTGCCATCGAAATTATAAAAGGTATCGGAATATGAACCGATTTCCCATCGACTACGGCTTTCGCCCTCGCCTTAGGGGCCGACTAACCCTGGGCAGATGACCTTTACCCAGGAAACCTGAGGTTTTCGGCGGAAAGGAATCTCACCTTTCTTTTCGTGTACTTATACCTGCATTCTCTCTTCCATCCCCTCCAGTGCCCCTCTCAGGTACACCTTCATCAGTCCATGGAATGCTCCCCTACCGCCTTACACTTAAATCGTGTAAGACCCGTAGCTTCGGTATACTGCTTAGCCCCGTTACATTATCTGCGCATGTATACTCGACCAGTGAGCTATTACGCACTCTTTTAAGGAATGGCTGCTTCTAAGCCAACCTCCTGGCTGTCTAGGTATCCACACTTCATTTCACACTCAAGCAGTATTTCGGGACCTTAGCTGACGGTCTGGGCTGTTTCCCTTTTGACTACGAACCTTGTCGCACGCAGTCTCACTCCTATACGTTGATTACCGGCATTCAGAGTTTGATTGGGTTTGGTAGGCGGTGAAGCCCCCTAGTCCATCCAGTGCTTTACCTCCGGTAATTTTGTATAAGGCTGTCCCTAAAGGCATTTCGGGGAGAACCAGCTATTTCCAGGTTTGTTTAGCCTTTCACTCCTAGTCACAAGTCATCCAAACCTTTTTTAACAGATTGTAGTTCGGTCCTCCACAGCGTTTTACCGCTGCTTCAACCTGCTCATGACTAGATCACTCTGGCTTCGGGTCTACGACATGCAACTTCACCTTCGCCCATTTCAGACTCGGTTTCCCTCCGGCTCCGGAACTCCTATTCCTTAACCTCGCTGCATACCGTAACTCGCAGGCTCATTCTACAAAAGGCACGCTACTACCCACAAGGGGCTGTAACATCTTGTTGGTTTATGGTTTCAGGTTCTATTTCACTCCCCTCACCGGGGTTCTTTTCATCTTTCCCTCACGGTACTTGTCCGCTATCGGTAGCCAACTCGTATTTAGCCTTGGATCGTGGTCGACCCGGATTCCGACAGGATTTCTCGTGTCCCGCCGTACTCAGGTACTGCACCGGCAAGATGACTGTATTTCGTATACGGGGATTTCACCCTCTCTGTCAGGCTTTCCCAAAACCTTTCTACTATACATTCATTTTATCACTTGCTGTACGTAAGCCCGTGCAGCCCTACAACCCCCGTTTAACGGGTTTGGGCTCTTCCAATTTCGCTCGCCACTACTTTCGGAATCTCTTTTGATGTCTTTTCCTTGAGTTACTTAGATGGTTCAGTTCACTCAGTATCGCTTTACCTCTCTATTTTATTCAAGAGCGTAATGATAGGATCTCTCCTATCGGGTTACCCCATTCGGCAATCTCCGGATCACAGGATATGTGCTCCTCCCCGAAGCTTTTCGCAGCTTATCACGGCCTTCTTCGCCGGTTGGCTCCAAGACATCCACCATAAACCTATTCTTCGCTTGACCATATTATGTTCCCTTCTTAAAACGTTTGCTTATTCAAGCAATCGCCAAGAACATTTCTTTTTACCTTATTTCTCTACTCTCCGGCTCATTCCTTTTCAACAAAAAAAACTCGCCTTCAAGCATTCTTTCTTTCCCTTCCCTCATCTTTCAAAGAACAATTTCTTTATTCCGATTATTCAAGCGGAATAAAGATTTCAGCTATTTACTCAGCTGTTAATGGGCCTGATTAGAGTTGAACTAATGACCCCTTCCTTATCAGAGAAGTGCTCTAACCAACTGAGCTACAGGCCCGTATAAAAAAAGAGAGGGAAAGAAGAAGCGATAAGCGAAAGCTTTGTGTACAACTTACAAAGCATTTAGTATTACCTTTCTCTAAGAAAGGAGGTGATCCAGCCGCACCTTCCGGTACGGCTACCTTGTTACGACTTCACCCTCCTTACCAAGCGTACCTTCGGCACCGTCCTCCTTTGCAGGTTAGACAAGCGACTTCGGGTACCCCCAACTCGGATGGTGTGACGGGCGGTGTGTACAAGGCCCGGGAACGTATTCACCGCGCCGTGCTGATGCGCGATTACTAGCGATTCCAACTTCATGAAGTCGAGTTTCAGACTTCAATCCGAACTACGATTGCTTTTTTGCGGTTTGCTCCACCTTACGGTCTCGCTTCGCTTTGTAGCAACCATTGTAGCACGTGTGTAGCCCTGGACATAAGGGCCATGATGACTTGACGTCATCCCCACCTTCCTCCGATTTGTCATCGGCAGTTCCGCCAGAGTCCTCAAGCTTTACCTGTTAGTAACTGGCAGTAGGGGTTGCGCTCGTTGCGGGACTTAACCCAACACCTCACGGCACGAGCTGACGACAGCCATGCAGCACCTGTCTAGCAGGGTATTGCTACCCAGCCTTATCTCTAAGACCTTCTACTAGATGTCAAACCCAGGTAAGGTTCCTCGCGTACCATCGAATTAAACCACATGCTCCACCGCTTGTGCGGGCCCCCGTCAATTCCTTTGAGTTTCACCCTTGCGGGCATACTCCCCAGGCGGTACACTTATCGCGTTTGCTTTGGCACTGAAGCTCTTGCCCCAACACCTAGTGTACATCGTTTACGGTGTGGACTACCAGGGTATCTAATCCTGTTCGATCCCCACACTTTCGCATCTCAGCGTCAATTATCGGCCAGAAACCCGCCTTCGCCACCGGTGTTCTTCCAAATATCTACAGATTCCACCCCTACACTTGGAATTCCAGTTTCCCTTCCGTAATTCAAGTTACACAGTACCCAATGCTATTCTGGGGTTAAGCCCCAGGATTTCACATCAGGCTTACATAACCGCCTACATGCCCTTTACGCCCAATAATTCCGAACAACGCTCGCCCCTTACGTGTTACCGCGGCTGCTGGCACGTAATTAGCCGGGGCTTATTCGTCGATTACCGTCATCAGATGAGCATTCCCTCTCATCCTTATTCTTCATCAACAAAAGGATTTTACAACTTTTCAGCCTTCTTCATCCACGCGGCGTCGCTCCGTCAGACTTCCGTCCATTGCGGAATATTCTTAGCTGCTGCCTCCCGTAGGAGTTTGGGCCGTATCTCAGTCCCAATGTGTCCGTTCACCCTCTCAGGCCGGATACCCATCGTCGCCTTGGTGGGCCGTTACCTCACCAACTAGCTAATGGGACGCAAGCTCATCCTCAAGCGAAGCCGTAGCTTCCTTTCCTCAACACCTCTTGTGAAGCGCCGAGTGTATTCGGTATTATCTGCTATTTCTAGCAGCTATCCCCATCTTAAGGGTAGATTACCCACGTGTTCCTCACCAGTCCGCCACTCTAGGAGAGAAGCAAGCTTCTCTCTTGCCGTTCGACTTGCATGCTTAAGACGCGCCGCCAGCGTTCGTTCTGAGCCAGGATCAAACTCTCCATTATTTTATTTCAAACACCCCGAAGGGCGTCTGATTTCAATAATTTTCAAGCAAGTCCCGTTTCTTTTATTTTAGGAACGTTGACCTCGAGAGAAAAAAAATAACAACACAAAGCAACTATCCATCACCCTGCGCCACTTCTTCTCTCATTCTTTGTTCTACGCTTATTTTCCTTACCAAAGATGATTGCTCTTTGGCTTTCTTCTTTCCCTTCCCTTTAATTTCAAAGACCAGTTCACTCACTCCGACGCTCTGGCTTAGTGCGCCGCAGCGAAGAAGAATATATCACAAAATCATTTATTCTGTCAAGCGCATTTTGCTTTTTTTCTTTTGTTTTTTTTAATTTAGTAAGCGCCCAAAACATAAAAACGCCGCTTCAGCATCATCGCTACGGAAGTCTATGCGTATCAAAAAAAGAGAAGACCGACAAACTCCGTTAGCGTGATGTGTTTATACATCTAAGGGGACCCTCTAAAAAACTGAGGTTTTTAGAGGTTCCCAACTGTACACTTCTGATATTATTATTGAAGAAAGCAGTAAAAGTATGCACAGAGAGATATAAACTTGTGGAGAATAGGGGATTCGAACCCCTGACCTATTGATTGCGAACCAATCGCTCTACCACCTGAGCTAATTCCCCAAAAACGGTATGAGTATATAGTTTTTCGATAAATTGAGCAATAGTTTTTTAAGATAATATTTTAGAAGATACAAAAATACAAAATAAAATCCTTGACTTTTCCGACAAAGTCCCGTACACTAAATATATGAACTTGAAAACTGTTTTGACACCTGAAACTGTCAATCTCCATTTAAAAGGAACCTCTAAAGAGGAAATCATTGATGAATTGCTTGAAATGCTTGTTCAGGCAGGAAAAGTAAAAGATAAAGCCGTTGCCCGAGCCTGCGTGTTAGATCGTGAACGCAAAATGTCTACGGGAATGAAGCATGGTATCGCAATCCCACACGGAAAGACCGATTCAGTAAACGATCTTGTTGCCTGTATTGGCATTTCGGATCATCCGGTCGATTTTGATTCGTTAGATCAAGAACCATGCCGCATTTTTATTATGACACTTTCACCGATTGACAAAACAGGTCCGCACTTGCAATTTTTGGCTGAAGTCAGCCTGTTGTTCAAGAGTGCCGAAAAGCGACAAGAAATACTGAATGCAACTGACAAGTCCGATATTATCCGTATTTTAACCGAATAGTGTACGCGACTAACGTAAATGCACTTAAACTAACAAAGTATGAGGAGGTTTTATGCTTGTAAATGTATTAACAGCAGGGGACGATGTAAGTGAAAAATTAAAGACATACTGCAACGGGTTACCCGACGTCGATAAGAAGATTATGGATGCTGCATCCGATGAAGGAAAAAGCTTTATGGGCGCACATGGCGTATCTGCAGCTCCGATGGTAGTCGTACTTGATGAAGACGGAAAAGATTTATTGAAGACTACCGATATGAACGAACTCGAAAAGTTCTTTTCTTAGATTTCAGCAGACTTAATTTAAAACCTCTCGGGAACATTATTCCGAGAGGTTTTCTTTTAATATATGGCTATATTTTTCTCTGCTTTACAAGCAAAAGAGCCGCACCGTATTTAAAGATTTTTATACATATTCCACGTTGATTCAATCAAGGTTTTTACATCAGAATATTGAGGATTCCAGCCTATCGTTTCGCGGGCATGCTGTGATGTTGCATAAAGCTCGGCGGGGTCTCCGGCACGGCGGCCGACAAAGCGTGCGGGTATTGCCTTTCCGGTAATAGAGCGAGCAGCGGTAAGCATTTCGCTGACGGTAATTCCAACTTCGCTGCCGAGATTGGCGATAAGACTACTATTTTCCTTATCGATATAATGCAGTGCATCGGTATGCGCTTTCGCGAGGTCGCTCACGTGTACATAGTCACGAATGCAGGTTCCATCGCGCGTGGGGTAATCGTTGCCGAAAATCTGAAGCTCCTTCCGCATACCGGCAGCTACCTCCATAATAATCGGCAGGAGGTTCTGAGGATTCCGCTCAAGCCCCTTAACAGCACCTTCCGGATCATAGCCCGCTGCATTAAAATACCGCAGCGATGCAAATTTAAGCCCCTTTAACCGGTCATACCATTGCAAAAACTCTTCCGTTTTGAGCTTGGTAAACCCATAATAGCTTTCGGGATTCTTCGGGTGCTTTTCGTCGATGGGGAGATATTCCGGCGAACCGTAGACGGCAGCCGACGACGAAAAGACAAAACGAAGGCAGCCGTGCTTAACCGCTGCATTTAAGATATTCATCGTTGCCGAAATATTATTGATGGAGTATTTTTCGGGGGCAACCATTGATTCCCCTACCGCCTTAAATGCAGCCAAGTATACGGCGCCGTCAAATCCACGGGCAAAGGCTGCGTCAATATCATCACTGTGGCGGGTATCTCCTGCGATGAACTCCGTACCCGGAAAAATATTGCAAAGCTGCCCCGTCGATAAATTGTCGAACACCGTAACCGAATGACCGGCATCGAGCATTGCTTTAACTACATGGCTGCCGATATATCCGGCGCCACCGATAACTAATACACGCATAGTAAACCTCTTATAAGCCTCTTTTCCGACATTGCTAAATCATCAAACCGTTATGTTTAATCGGTCTGCCCGATATGCCGTAATGAGGTGATATTCCGTAATCGCTTTGTCAATTCTTTATTTTTACTCAGTGTTTCTATGGGAAGAGGAAGCCGATATGTCCAGTTTGATTCGCTGACGGTACCGGGGATGTTAATCCGCTCATCCTGTGCCTTGACAGTATGTAATTCATCGATCATAAGCCCCAGCCAATCCTGTATGGGGAAAATGGCAAAGATCGACGGAACTTTAACTAAGGCGCTCAATAACGCTGCGGCTAAGTCTGCTGTGTAGGCAGGTTTTTCCCCTTCGATAGGGCACAGCGCTGTCCGCATCTCTCCGTCAATAAGCAGCGCATCAAAGAACGAAAGCATATCGGTATACGAGAGTTCTTGTTCCCACCATCCCCGCATCGTTGATGAATCGTGCACGGAGGTTACCGCAACCGCTGCTTTCGGATAATCTTGCAGCGGAATAAAAGGACAGCAGGGTTCAGCCCATCTGCGTTCCCATCGGAATACCCGAAGGCTCAAAATCTGCAATTTTTCCAGAACCTCCGGTAATGCCGCCGGTTTCGCCCCCAAATCTTCGGCGCACGGCTGCATATCGACGAACGTGCACAATTCCGACAAAATATCCTCTGCTTGCGCCGCCCAGAGTTTATTTTGCTCTGTTTCTTTTTCTTCTACCAACAAAGAAAATCGTCTTTGTTCATCCTCCGATAACGTTCTCCACGCAGTGGTATTCCGGTACAGATATACCGCAGTATATACGGTATTACCGTGCAGGTCTTTTCCGGCTTTTACCAGCATACGATCAGTCCATTTTTTCCGCAAAGCCGTTTCCACTTTTGCAGGAAGCCCGCGGCGATGAAGACCGGACTCACTTTGTATTCCTGCTTTAAAAAGCCACAGCTCCTCAGTACCGATCCTATCGGCAACTTTACGCAACAGACCATGCGCATACAGATAATCACCATTCACTGCATTTTGAACGATATCGGTATTGATATGCGGCTCTGCCATCCATCGGATACGGTCTTCGGAAAAGCCCGCTTTTTTCAAATCCTCAATTGTTATTTCCGAATAGGGAATAGGCTTACCTAAAAGCCCTGTCATTTCTCCTTTGGGAATAGCCCAAATTCTAAAAAAACCTAAAATATGATCGAGCCGGAAGGCATGGTAATACTGCGACGCATGAGCAAGCCGATCCTTCCACCAACGATAGCCGGTTGCTTTTAAATTTACCCAATTGTAAATAGGGAATCCCCAATTTTGCCCGGTAGGATTATCCCCGTCAGGCGGACTACCGGCGCGAAGGTCACTGCGGAAATATTCAGGATGAGCCCACACTTCCACTGAATCCTCGTTCATCAAAATCGGAATATCGCCTTTTACCAGAATCCCGTTATCAGCGCAATAAGTAACGGCTTTCAATAATTGCTTATGCAAATGCATTTGTACCCACGCATAGAATAGATGCTCTCGCTTCAAAACAGGATCGTTCCATGCAGCAGTGATTTTTGCCGTTGAAGGAGAACGCATGCCGACACATTCTTTCCAATCCTTCCACGAAGCATGATAGTTTTGTCGCTTAATATTTTTAAACACCGCATACTCGATTATCCACGGATTTGCCTCTATCCATTCCGCAAGCTCACCGGTCTGAGAATCTGCAATAATCTGCTTTTCGGATTTATTAAACACGGCATGCAGCAGTACGTTTTTTTCATGAAGTATATCGCGGTATCGGAACCGCTCCCCCGGAGTATGCGGTTCAAAAGCAATGCGTATTTTTTTTATCTCAGTCTTAAAGGTATGCGCTTCCGGTATATCGTCCAAACAGATGTAGAGGGGGTGCAATGCAAAAGCAGAAAGAGCGTTATACGGAGAGCTGTCGGTTCCCGTATCATTGACGGGTAAAAGCTGAATAATGCGCAATCCTGCTTTTTTACAAAAATCTGCAAAAGGAATAAGGTCGGAAAATTCACCGACGCCGCAGCTTTTTTGACTATACAAAGCGGAAACCGGTACGGCAGTCCCGCATAAAGCTTGATTAAGCGGTGTACATTTCATCTCATTCCTCCTAGTCAACTACGATTATCATAGACCAAAAACGCAAAGTTAGAAAGAGGGGAATAGCAATCAATAATTTTATTTGACAAAAGACCATATGCGTATTACCGTATATTGTATAAGGAAACTTCCAAAATCCGAATATTTTTGAAAGCTCCCTATCCCGTATCTTATAAAGGAGAAATATATGAAAAGTATACCGGCAGAAACACTACAGCGAAATATAAAGTATTTGGATTTACTCTCCCGCTCATTTCCCAATGTTACCACCGCAGTTGAAGAAGTGGTCAATCTGAAAGCCATCCTGAATTTACCGAAAGGAACCGAGCATTTTTTGACGGATATTCACGGAGAAGCGGAAGCATTTAATCATGTGATGCAAAATGCGTCGGGCGCTATCCGGCGGAAAGTATCCGAAGAACTCAGCTCAACAGTCAGTATTGACGATTTAGAAGAACTCACTACCCTCATCTACTATCCTAAGGAAAAACTCGAACTGATCAAAGCGGAAAAAAAGGCCAATATTACAAACTGGTACGAATTAACTATTTACCGGCTGGTACGGGTAGCGCGGGCAACAGCGTCAAAGTATACACGATCAAAGGTGAGGAAACTGCTGCCGAAGAGTTTTGCCTACATAATGGAAGAGCTGTTGCAGGAAGATGAACACCGCTTTAACAAAAAGGATTATTATAGCGAAATTATCAAAAGCCTCGTGGAATACGGACGTGCGGATTTATTCATCATTGAACTGTCCGAAGTAATAAAAAAATGCACCATCGATCATCTGCATATTATCGGCGATATTTTTGACCGCGGCCCGTCCCCACACAAGGTGATGGATACGCTGATGGCGCAGAACAGTCTTGATATCCAGTGGGGCAATCACGATATCCTCTGGATGGGAGCTGCTGCGGGATGCCGTGCGTGTGTTGCAACGGCGATACGGATTGCGCTCCGCTATTCCAACATCGACGCTATCGAGGATGGATACGGCATCAGCCTGCTGCCGCTGGTAAGTTTCGCACAGCATGTGTATAAAGATGATCCGTGCACGCGGTTTATGCCGAAAGTAAACGAGAAAAAGCCCTTCGACGTCGATGCGGAACTGCTCGCAAAAATGCATAAGGCAATCAGCATCATTCAATTCAAAATTGAAGAGAATATCATTGAGCAACATCCTTCGTATAATATGGAACACCGGAGACTTTTGCGAACGCTTAATCCTACTGCGGGTACCATCGAAATTGAAGGAAAGACTTATACCCTGAACGACACCTCGTTCCCGACCATCGATCCCGCACATCAAACAGCGCTTACCGATGAAGAGCAGTACCTCATCGATACACTGACCAATACGTTTATGACCAGCGAAAAGCTCAAGCAGCATGTGCGGTTCTTGTATGCAAAGGGGAGCATGTACCGGCGCTATAACGATAACCTGCTCTTCCATGCCTGCCTGTTGCTGAACGAGGACGGCAGCTTTAAGGAGAAAGAGATAGACGGCGCCGTATATTACGGTAAAAGCCTGATGGATAAATACGACCAGATGGCGCGGGAAGCCTACTTTTCCGGACAGAATGCAGACTTTCTGTGGTTTTTATGGTGCAATCAGGATTCGACGCTGTTCGGCAAGACGAAGATGACCACCTTTGAACGCTACTTTATCGATGATAAAGCAACGCATAAGGAGCCGTCCTCGCCGTATTATAAGCTGATGGAACGGGATGACGGAACGCTTGCCGCACGGATACTCAAGGAGTTCGGATTAAGCGGTAATGCCCACATCGTTAACGGGCACACACCGGTCAAAGTTGCCAAGGGGGAAAGTCCGATTAAAGCGGGCGGCAAGCTCTTGGTTATCGACGGTGGATTTTCCAAGGCTTATCAAAAGACTACCGGCATTGCAGGCTACACGCTCACCTATAATTCTTACGGAATGACGCTGATAAGCCACCACCCGTTTGAGTCCGTAGACAAGGTTTTACGCGAAGGTTTCGACATTGAATCGACCAAAGAGGTGATCGAAACTTTAGTTGAACGAAAGCGGGTTGCGGATACCGACACCGGCGCCGACATGAAGGAAAAAATCCAAAACTTGGAAATGCTGATCAGCGCTTACAACAAGGGAATTCTAAAACAGCAGGATTAACAAGGCAATAACAATGGCTGCTAAAACCGGCTGCGGTTTCATTTTTGAAGCCGATAGCATTATGCCGTTTCAGAATGCAACAAATACTTTTCCGTATACCGATGAGCAGCGGCCGGTTCCGGTTCATAGTAGCGTTTGATGCGGATAAGCCGTTGCACGATGGAGACAAGGTTTTCTCCCCTAGCCTTGCCTTTACCAAGCCCGTAGAGAGCCAGCGCCGCATCACCGATCAATTCTCCGTCGGCAAAAGCGGGAAGCGCGAAAGTTCTGCCGGTCATATCTGCTTTCATTTGACACCAGATAGCATTGTGCGCCTGCCCACCGGAGAGCGTATACACAGGATGAAAACCGGAAGCCTGTTCCAGTAAATCACAGCCGTGCCGAATACGGAAAGCAAGGGCCTCTACAAACGCGCGCCCCTGTCCCGCAAAGGTTGCGGGATATGTGCCCGATGCAATAAACGATTCCGCGGCAATCCGTTCCATCGCAGCGATATAATCGTTGCCGCGTAAGCCGTGCGCTATTAAAAAATCGGAAAACGCTGCGCCGGATGACGGAATAACGGATGAAAGATTCCACAAATCGGGCATAACCGACGGCAGCAGCAGTGTTTTTTCGGCGCGGCGCGGCTGCAAAATGCAAACGTTAATGCCCTCACTTGAACCTGCACGGTCGCAGGCGGTGCCAGCTGTCAGCGTTCCCGTCCCGATAAGCGCCGCGATAAAATCCGGTACTCCTGCAATAACCGGAATACCACAAAAGCGTCCCATCACCGTACCGGCGGCTGCAAACGGCGGCAACAAACCGGCCAGTCTTTCCGTATTGATATGCAGTGCTTCTGCAAACCGGAAAAGCTCGTCTTTGCTCCAATACGCCGCCTCGTAGCGCGGATCGGGGAGACTGGTTACCGCCGCCCCGGTTAAAAGATAAGAAACATATTCCGGCCCGGAAAAAAGCTGGGCAGCGCTATTAAATACATCGGGGTACTTTGCACGGAACGCCGCAATCCGCGGCAAAAAAAGAGAGGCTCCTACCGGCGGGATCGCTGCGGTTCCATCTTGCGGCGCTCGTATGGCAACACTCTGCGGCGCCGGTACGGCAGCCCCCTGTCGCCCTGACACGGTATCCTCCTGCGACGCTCGTATGGGCATCCCCTGCGGCGCCAGTACGGTAAGCCCTTGCGGTACCGGCTCATTCCATAAAAACAGGGTATCGCCTTTAGCCGCATCAAGAATACCGTTAACAACATCATCGGGAGAAACAGCGGAGGATAAAGATACGGCAGACCGAGGAGATGCGGCGTTGATATGACTCTTCGGTATGCGTCCGGCAGCGTTGATGCTTGCTTCCGGCGCACGGCGGTTTTGGGGTACGGCGACAAGTGAAGGGCCGTTCCCCGAAATACAAATTGCGTCTATCACATAATCAGCCGGTAAGCTGCTCCATGCGGTAAAAAAGGTTTGAACCCAGTCAACCGCGTGAACAGGCTGCGGAAACAGCAACCGTATAAACTTAAGTACCGTTCCGTCTTCGGTAATAACCGCCGCCTTTAGCGACGACGTACCGATATCGGCACAAAAAATACCGCTTTGCATGAACCTATTGAGCGCCGCCGGAGAAAGACTCGTCGTTTGTAAGCATACGGGTTATATCGCCATCGGCACCCTCCGAATGGGTATGCACGGAGATAAAACGGGTACTATACCAATCAACCCGCCGCGTAAGGAACATCAGCAGCGCAACAACGCAGAATATACCGATGCTGCCGATAAGCAGCGCATAATCTTCCGATTGCAAAATACCGAACAGCAACAAATACGATATCGCTTGTACCGCCGTTAAAAGAATACCCCAACGTATCCGCTTAAAAATTGCAGCAGTATAAAACCCGACAACGGTACACACACCTGCCGTAGCAATCAAATAGCTAAGGCTAAACGAAATATGTTCGGAAAAAGACAATAACAGCAAGTAAAATAAAACGTCAGCAATCCCGATAAGAAAATATTGGATGGGATGAATCCGTACCGCACTCCACAATTCGCATAAAAATATCGCTAAAAACGGCACTGCCAAAAAAAGGAGCGCATACGTAATGCACCGCTTTACCTGCGAATAATGGTTAACGGGAGTAATAAAACCGATCTTTACCGTTTCGGGCGAGCTTCGGGGCTCCGCCACCGCTTTTGCCGCATAACCGCCATATTCATCGTACACATCCGTATCTTCAGCTATGTCGAAATCCTGTGCTTTCCAGCTGCGGGGAAATGCCGTACTTAAACCGGAAATATGCCAATCGGCGGAAAAGCCCGAATCGTCAAGCGTACGGTTCTTCGGCAGCCACCCTCCCGAAAAACTGGGCGCAGGCCACGTCGACTGCACCGCAAAACTGTTGTCCGCAGCAAGCGGTACGATACACAGGCTTTTACCCCCTTGAATGGAAACGGAACCCTCTATCGAAAAGCCGGAACGCACGGTATCTTCCGGCATCATGTAATAAACGGCATTGCGAAACGGCGAGGCTCCTGCAGGAGCCGTCAGCGCTTCAATAAGCGGCATACCGTTTACGCGGAGCGCGGGGTAGGCGGTTAAGGTCTTTTTATCTTTTATGCCAAGAATCAACACCGCATCCTTATAGCGGATGTTTTTTTCCGCGATATTGAATTGACTGAATTGAAAGCCGGAAAACGAAGCTTTAATCGCCAAATCTCCGTTAAAAATAGGCACGGTAAATATGCCCCGCGAAAGATGATAGGGATTAATCTGCGTTACCAGATTATATGTTTCCGGTACGGTGAGAATATAGTCTTGCTTTTTCCCTTTTTGAACAACCTTTCCCGAATCATCCGTATATTCGATCAATTCATCATACGGCACGGCAAGAACAAGCCCTTCAATAACAGGCTCACCTCCCGCCGGCTCCATGATAGACGCTTCGGCAGTCCGCCGGTACTCTTCCCGATCGTTGACAAGCGAACGGATAAATGCCAGCGGGATAAGCAGTATCAGCATCATAATAAAGATGATAACAGGCTTTATCCACGCCGCTTGATGAGAAAATAATGATTTTTTCGGCAAAGCAGGCATATCCGTTGATTGTTTTATTTCCATATAAATTCCAGCTTTACTTACTCTTGTTTATTTTCCGCCTTATGCTGTGCATTCGAATCCGCTGTATGCAATATCCGTTCGATAATATCTCTATTATCCAGCAGTCCGCTCAAAGACTGATTATGGTGCAAGCGCGAAATAGCCTGTGCAAACAATCTTGAAACATCAGTCGAAATATACCATTCTTTCTTGAGCAACTCTTCGTGGTATACTGCATTAGTACCGATGATACGATAGAAATGTCCTTTTTTATATGCTTCATCAAAAAGCTGGATTGCATCGCCGGTAAAAAACGGTAAACTCACAGCCGCAATAACTTTTTTTGCACCCTTGCTTTTGAGGAACTCCATTGCCTTTAACAGCGTACCGCCTGTGCCGAGCATATCATCGGCAAGGAAAGCAGTTTTGCCGTTTACATCGCCTAGTAGATTGATATTTACAATATTGGATTGCTTTGCATTCTGTGTAACGACGGAATAATCGCGCTCTTTGTAAATCATCGCAAGCGGTTTTTTTAGGCCGCTGGAATAGAATTTATTCCGGTCTACCGCCCCACTATCCGGAGCAACAATAACAAGCTCTGCATTCGGATCTGCAAGGTTTTCAATTTTTATCAACTCTCGAATAATCTGATAACTTGCATGGAGATTTTCGATACGGGCAGTATGGAAGGAATTTTCAATCTCGCGGGAATGGATATCCAACGTAATAATTTGGTCGACCCCGAGCGTTTCGTAAAAATGTCCCAGCATACTGGCGGTTAATCCTTCGCGTCCCTTCTTTTTATGCTGACGGCTATACGGATACACAGGCACCACAAGGGTAATATGCGCGGCTCCGGCATACCGAACGGCATCGATGGTTACCATCATCGACATAAGATGATCATTAACCGAAAAAACGTGTTGGTTCTTACCTTCGTTCACCCAAAGCGGATAATGGTTTTCAACATCCTGAAAAATACAGACATTCTTCCCACGAATACATTCCAGTATTTCCGTCTTAAATTCGCCGTTCATAAAATAGGTAAAACGGGCATTCACTTTAAAGCGAGGGATACGGATTTTCTCAATCTCGTTATTTTCATGTAAACCGGAAGAAATAAGGTCGTTATAAAAATTGAGGTCTCGGATAAGGTTTTCTTTTTGTAAATTATACCGTTTTATTAACTTATCTATTTTTCTATTCAGTTTTTCTACATAAATATGTTTTAAATGTTGAATTACAGCATCGGCAAAGTGTTCGCCGCCAGGACACGCCAGAATTGCCAAATTCGCAGAACTGGAGTACATCATACCCGCCCCCTCATGTCGGAATAAACTTGAGCACTAGTTTACATATTTCACAAAAAAATTCAATCGGTATCGGCAGGATAAAGCATCAGACCTTATTTTACACAGCCCCGCAGAAGTACAGAGGCTGTTCAACCAGAGTTTCGCCGCTTTGCGGCTCAAATGGTCTCACAGCCTCTGTGCTTCTGCGATTTGTATCTTCTCTGTCTGATACATTTGCCCGCTTGATGGGAAAAATGCGCGAAATTTTAAGCAAAATTTCGCACAGAAGGAAAGCAAACGCATCAGGACACACACGGATATAGCTTTCCGTTAGCCTTTTGAAAACGTAGATGCGCCGCATATTTTTGCCGTTAGCCTTTTGAAAATAGATGGTACAGATACAAGGCGCGAACAAAAATAAAGCGCAGGCGTATCTTTGATACGTTGAGCATTTATTTTTGTGTAGCAACGCAGTAGATGTGCCATATATTTTCAAAAGGATATCCTAGAAACCGATACCAGCACCGAATTTTATCCCGACACCGGACAGCGTTGTGAATGTACGCCTAAAATCCTGCGACGCAACCGATGCAGCGAGGTTAAACGTGAAACCTCGCGAAGCAATAAAGAGACAAAGTTCATGCCGCCACACCCGCTCGATACATCCGGTATCCAAATAGACCCCAAGCACTTTTGCGAAACGACTTTCAATTTTAAGCCCACCATCCACATAATACGGCTTTGCATTGATAACCGGAAAGGCAAAAGACGGCGATAAGATCAAATAGTCATTTTGAAACGGCCTAAAATCCGCTCCGATTTGAATTTTACACGGACGCATAATTTTTTTTTCATTCAAGGTACCGGAGATACTCTTTGTTATTGGCGACTTAAAAAAGGAAAAGTCTCCGCTGGCAATATTGTCTAAAAGATTAGTCACAGAATCATCATAATTAAATAATGCACTCATTCCTTTATTCGTTACTATTGGCATAATCGGTAAGTAGTCGATACCGCCCGTAATCGTGACCCACCCTGTTGGGCGGAATACACCGGTTAAACTTAAATCAACGCCGCCATTTTTTAAGATATCAAGGATAGAAAAATTTCTATTTGCTAAATAATCCGGTAGACACCCATAAATATCTGCCTTGCCTTCAGCTTTTAGCGTGATTCCATCAACTACACCGCCCGTCGTCGTATGCGGAGACAGACTATATGTTCCGCTGGGATTTTCCATATATGCGACAGGAGCAAAATATGCGACCCGTGCCGAAAAACCGTAAGAAGGATTATTAAACTGATACATTATCCCTGCATCAACAAATGCATTAATCTTTGCATTTAAAGTACCTTTAATCGTTTCACCGGTTGCAGTTGCCGGATTGCCATTTGCCACAAGGTCAAGCAAACTCTTCGGCAAATTTCCCCATACATCCCCATTAGCAGTAATAGAAAACTTTACCGTATGTTTTTCCAGCACAGTAAATCGGAAAAATGTATCAACATTAAAGATTGCTCCGGCATGGACTCCCGATTTTATCGTATCCCTTGAAAGCTGATTAAAGTCGATAAGCAACTCCGGTTGAAAAAAATCCAACACAGAGACTATATTATTGGCGACAGCGCCTGAAACAACAAATCCCGTATGCAGAGAAAACGGACGAGCCTTCTTAGTCCGCTGTGTCGGCTCATTCATTTCAACCGGCTGGGATACCTCCTTCTGCTCCTGAGCCTTGTTGCCCTGTTCAGGAACAATTACCGTCTCAGCGGCAGCAGAAGGCTTGTTGTTAGTATTTGCGTTTGGCACCGACAAAGCAGGGGATTCAGTCACTCCGATATCTGCATGGGCAGCAGGCTCGGCAGGAGCATTTTCGGAAGATGCCGCAGGAGACTGGGCGGCACTGCTGTTATCATCCGCAGAAACGGCAGCGGGTATTTCGTTTTCGGGCATAGCCGCCTCGTTTTCTCGAGAAGGTTGTGCCGTTGCTTCGTCGGCTTTGACGCCGCCGGGCATTGCTCCTTGTTCAGTCAATATTTCTGAATCGGTAGCAGCACTTGTCGCATCCTGTCCAAACGCTGTAACAATGCCTATTACGATACATAATACAATAAGATATTTTTTTTTCATTTTATTTTCCTCAGAATGCTCCGGTAATTAGTTCACTTTCATCGAATAATCGATATCCGTTTCGGCTAAGACAGTGAACGATGCGGACACGGCAAAATCCTTATTAATCTTAACAGTGCGTTGTTTATCTGCCGGAAATTGAAGAAGAATTTCAGGATATACGGGATATGTATTCTGGAGCGTATCCCAGTCATCTTTAGTGAATTGTAATAATTCCCCTTCTCCGGTAGCCGACGACAGTTCTTTTTCCATGAGCACAGAGCCATTCTCCGTCTTCGCTCGAAATATAATAGACGGTTGGAACCCCGAGTCATTTCGAATATTTGCATTCAACCGTATCGACTGCAATGCATCCATAATTTGTTCGTTAAGCAATTTATCGTTTGCACTTGTTCTATTTAAGAGATCCCTTTCGCCTATTTTTTTCATAAACGGCATAAGCGATATTGGGTCGGGCGTATCGATTGTAAAACCGACCGGAACATCTAAAAGCACATCGAGCTTTATTTCGGCCTTTTCTCCGTTTTTTATTATATCGTCATAGGTTGCGCGCTCCACGTCCATTTTGTCCATAGTCAATGTATACGCAAGCTGTATACCAGTCGGGTATTTATTCAAGATATCCGCGAGCGTACTATCGGTAACTCCACGTTTTATAGCGAAACTGTAGGAAGGAATCGTCTCCGTATATTCTTTTTTAGTATCAACGAACTTATCGGCAGGAAAGTTGTGTAATGTGCAGTCAGTTTCACTGCAGAACGTCATCGACTGGGGAGTGCTACTACCTTCTTCTGTATAGCGCGCAGACAGCCCTATTTTTATCGACTTATCAGCCAATAAACCGGAGGCAGTGCCCGCATATACATATACCGGTACATCAGGCATTTTCAGATGCACTTTCTTCAAGTTTGAAAGGGCAGAGAGATCAATAAAGCTATTGTCCCCCTGAGGATAAGAAAACGACTGACCGTTTTGCGCTTTCAACGTAATTTTTTTCCAATCAAGAGTAAACTTTGTTTTTACAGAAACTTTTATGTCCGTACCGGTAGAAATATTTTGTAAAGTAAACGTCTTATCACTATCGTTATAATTGGGAAGTTCCACTGCAGCATTCAAATCAAGATTAGCCGTATGTTCCACATCCAACATCCAATCTGCAATACTTGTGTAGGTGCGGTCCGTTGATTTTTGGGAGGGGAAGTCTTGTGATTGCGACGATATATTAAGCGCAATTGACGAAAGCGTCAGCTTTATAGGATTCCCTTCCGGCAATCCGTTGTCCATCGTTACCGTTGCACTCACTTCTTTAAACTCTATCTTATTAATCCATTTTTTCATGGCTTCGGGAATAGGTTCGGTTTTTGCTATTACAAACGTATCTCTATTTTTCAAAGTAAGTTCGGTAAACTTCCGGATGGAAAAGCTGAATTCGGTAGTCAGCGATTGGGATGGTTTGCGGTACGTTGCATTCTTTAATGTTACCTCAAGCTCCGGCGTATACGTCAGCGTTTTTGAATCATTGAGCGTCAAACCGGCAAGCTTAATCGGTTCTCCTAAGGTACGAAATTCTGACGGATTAATATTCAGCCCCTGCACACCGTCTTTTTCCGCCTGTGCTATTTTTGTTTTCT
The DNA here is from genome assembly GCF_024181325.1 of Treponema sp. OMZ 305. Lineage (NCBI taxonomy): Bacteria > Pseudomonadati > Spirochaetota > Spirochaetia > Treponematales > Treponemataceae > Treponema > Treponema sp. OMZ 305. The sequence goes on from NZ_CP051300.1 coordinate 229,056, forward strand.
CTTTTATTTCTATCCCGCTCCACCCCTCAGGCTGTCGGAATGCAAACTGCAGAGTTCCTTCTCCGATAACGGCTTTTTTAAAATCATCCGGCAGCGGCAATTCAACAGTTTGAGCGCTGCCCGGCGTAAGATGTTCAAGATGGGCGTTTACGCCTTTCACTTCTTGTATCGTTCCTTCAAGGGTACGCTTGAACGTAACCGTGCCGCCCGACGATGTGCTGTCGTGCAGAGTCATCATCCCTGTAAGGGTTAGCGAGTTGCCTATCGACCTACCACCAAGATAAAATTTTACCACATTTGAGGAACCGTAAGGGCTATGTCCGTCAAATGTATTGCCGTTACTGGTAAGTTTTGCATCGGAAAATGAACACGTCATACCAGTGGGAAGCTCTGCCGACAGTGTTAAATAAGCATCGTACTCGAACGTAAGTTCTTCAAAGCCTTCAAAGTTAATAGGAATATTTACAGGTATCGAAGTTTCGCTCGATGTGCCAGCCGGAATATTTATCGATGGCAGCGTCGACGAATCAGCATTGTTAAAAGCCTCCAGTAATTTAGTATTAATCACATCAGGCTCCGCTATGGTACACACTTGGGTGGTGTCCAAAGTAGGAATGGAAATCTTCTCATCTACCTTGTATGAAAGTCCCGTGTCGCTTGAAACCGCATTTTCTCCGAAATAATTGCTTAGATCAAAGTCTAAAGATTTGATAGGATAGTGAATTAAATAACGCAACTGATTTTTATCTTCACCTGTTGCATCGGACGGAGTATAACGAAATATACGCGCCTTTGTACCGGAAGACGAATCTCCGTTTGAAGCTATAATATCTCTCAGTTGTTTATCTATATCACTTACTGTAATTTCCTCCGCCCCCAACGGCAAATAAACCTTAGGACTTGCTTTTACTCTAATGCTTGAAAAAGGCTGCAAATTACAGGAAGCAGTAAAAACCAAAGCGATAAGCATACCGATATATACGAAATATTTGCTATATTTATGACAAGACATCCTTTCCCCCTTAGATAGGCTTTCAGCTTTTGGACAGCCCTACCAAAAATTGCGTTGGCTTTGGATAACGAAATAATTCAGTATCTATAGAATATATCACGTTATCCGTGCAAAAACAAGAAGCGCTTTCGATATCCCACGCTTTTGATATAAAAAAAGGGAGCCGGTAAAACAACGGCTCCCTTTTCCGGCTTACTCTATAAGCTATCACTAAAAAACCAGTTCGATTTTTAACTATTCGTCTTTACCTTTTCTTCCGTAACATAGCTTTTTTCAAAGCCCTCAATTTTTTTGATGCTATTTAGCCAGTATTTTGCCTCGGTGTTATTGGTAAAGGGACCGACTCTTACGCGGTGTGTTAAGCCTGCCGACGTTTCTTTTGTAAAAATCTCTACTTTCATGTGCTGCGCCGCAAGCTTATCCCGTGCGCGTTCGGCGTTAATCCTGCTTGCAAGCGAAGCGGTCTGAACCCAATAAAGAGTCTGAACTTGCGGCACAGCAGGCTTTGCAGGTTTAGCCGACGTTTTCGCCTTAGGTTTAACGGTAACGGAAACACTCGCTTGCGTAGAGGGCTTCTTTTCCACTGCCGGTTTCGACGGGGCTTGCACCTCAGATGTTTTAGGCGACTGTGCAGGAGGTTCTTCTTTCTTTGTAGAGGCAGCGCGTTCTTCCGGCTGTTCCGGAGCGGTATCAATACCGATTTGTTCCGCCAATTCTTTAGGAAGACCGGAAACGTCGGCAGTTCCCGCCTGCACGGTTAAATCGGAAACGTCAATCCCGTTTGTTTGGTCGCTCTGCCCATCGGTGGAAATGATATTCAGATTATTCAAATTGATAATGTTTCCGGCAGCAGCGGGAGCGGTTCTATCCAGTCCGGCAACCCTATCGGGGTCTCGTGCCCATAAGTCAGGATCAACATTGGCGGAAGTACCGGCCGTTTCATAAGGAACAGTTTCCCCGCCGGCCAATGCCGTTGCGCTATTTCGCGACGGTGAATATAAAAATAGTGCAATACCGAAAATAATCAATACGAATAAGCTTACCGAAAGGATAACCCATAAAATTTTCTTTTGTTCCATAGCTGCCCTCAAAAACCCTTTTCGCGCAGTACGCGCTCGATTTTTTTCCGTAAAGACTGCACGGAATGAGCGTTTACCACGCTTACAATATCGGCATTTTGCAAAAGGTATTGAGCAAAGAAATCTTTTTGCTGTAAAAAACGGGCAATGAGCCGACAGAGCGGGATATTATCGCGCTTTCTGCCCCGGATAAGTCTGATAAAAAACGGCGCTTTGATGTAAAGAATAAACGAGCATTCGGGGGTTAAAGAGGTTTTATGCAGTGTCGGCGCATTGAGAACAATCGGCCTGTTTGGGCATTCGGTTAAAGCATCTTTGATAAGAAAGCGGATACGCTCTTCAATTTTGGGGAGAATAAAAGCTTCGTGTTCCGCCAGTAGCGCCGGTTCCGAAAAAAGCAGGACACTCAACGCCTTTCTGTTCAATGCCCCCTCCTGTGTCCGCAGCTGTAAACCCCGCTTTGCAGCATGAGGGGAAAAACGTGCTATCACCGCCTCGCATTGCTCCTGCAGAACCGTATGTGCAACCTTATCAGCATCGATAACGGCATATCCTTTTTCTTCAAGGAAGTCCGCAACCATGTTTTTCCCCGCACAGGACTGCCCTACAAGTCCGATAAGGTTAAGTATTTTCTGCATCATTTCTGCTCCTTTGGCTAAAAAAAATCCGCAAACAGCTTCGCCGCCTGCGGATTTCTCAAATTGCCGGTTAATGCACATCGTACCTCAACCGGCGGTATTCAACATTATTTTGTTATTTAATCAAGATAAATTCAACACGGCGGTTTTTCCACCAGTTATCCCTATCGGAAAGCGACGCAATCGGCTTTGTACCGCCGATACCGACAGACGACAATCTACTGCGGGATACGCCTTTTTCGATCAGGAATCTGCGGACAGCATCGGCGCGTGCGCCCGAAAGCGGAATAAGGTCTTCTCTTTCTTCACGTTCCGTCCCGCTTACGTTGTTCGCATGTCCTTCAACCTGAACCTTGTATTCGGGGAACTTATTCAAGATTTGCGCAATACGGGTTAATACCTTAACATTCCGATCAACGACATTTTGTTCGAGTCCTTCAAAGTCGGCGGCATTCTTTCTAAAGATAATAGAAGGAACGGCAATTTTGAGCTTATCTCCATCGCGGATAACCAGTACATCGATTGGGATATACCCCTTAACAACGGAGGTCTGTCCGACTTCATCGGTTACGGTAAAGGTATACGGATAGTCGGTAGCCGATTGTACGGTTTCGCCCTTTAACGAACGGCCATCCCAGACAATCTGCTCGGTTATCTTATTCTTTCCGCCGGTACTCCAGAATAGCTTATTGCCGGTATCTTCCGGTTCGCGGATTTCAAACGACCACTGCTTTAACTGCGTATCCGACTTTGCGGATAGGTTAATAAAGAGCTCGTCTTCGTTACCGTCGTTATCAGGGCTAAAATACTTAGGAAGCATCTTAACTCCGAGTTCAGGAGCTTTTGTCGAAGAAACAAATGGCGCACTGCTGACCGAAAGCTCATCTCCTTTCGTATAACGCAGCGAAAGCTCTGCAACAAAAGTACCGGAAGCAACACTGCCTGCATCGGATTTACCATCCCACTGAATGGAAGAAGCAAGCGCATTCCCTTTTTCCGATGACCATGTCTTTACCGGAGCGGCAGCACTGTTATCCGCCGACTTTATTACAACCGACCACGAAGCCAACCCGTCTTTCAGTGTCGTATGAACGGTCAAGTTTTGCGTATCCTTTATGCCGTCTCCATTGGGAGAGAATGCAGGCAGTTCCGCAGTGATATACGCTTTAGGAACTCGCGAGTCAATCACGATATTGTCAAGAGACTTGATTGTCCTATTACCTGCCGGATCCTGCGCAAAAATAGTATAGCGGTAGGTTCCGTCGGGAACTTTATTTCCCGAAGCATCGGTTCCGTCCCAGACAAAATCGATAGCTTTCCCTTCCCATGTAAAGTTCCGCACTTCCCTATTACCGCTCGCGGTAATGCTGCCCGTCCACAGGGTTTCTGCGGAAGCTTTTTGTGCAACGGGTAAATTCGGACGTGTTGCCGCGCCATCCGTCGAGAACACCAAATAAGGCGCGGAAATTTCCACCTCAGGATATTTCGTATCAAGCATAATTTCGGGAATAGTCGATTTTGCCGCTTGCCCGTTTGTGAGCGTTACATCGATAGCGGCGGAGTACGAACCGTCCTCACAAAGCTGTCCCTTTGCATCACCGGCATCTGCGATACCGTCCCAGCTGATTGAAGCGGGAGGCGTACCGTTTCCTGAAAGTGTTTTTACGGCAACGCCTGATTTATCGTAGATTCCGAAAGTATAGGAAGCCGCGGCGGTATTCGATTTCAGTTTGGGAGAGAATACAATCGTATCCTGTACGCCGTCTTTATTCGGAGAGAATGCCAGCATATTTGCAGACAAGATAACATCGGCTTTTTCGGTATTCAGCTCAACCGAAACGGGAGCGGAATAACCGGTATTGCCGGCATCGTTTTTACCTACTAAGCGGTAGGCGTATTTTCCGTCCGCAAGCAAAGCGCCGGAGTTGTTCCGTCCGTCCCAAGCAAAACTTGCAGCGTTATCCTTCGTAATTGCAAAGCTGCGTACCGGCTTGCCGTTCATATTACCGGCGCCGTCAAGCGCATAAATTTCTGCAGTCCAGCTATCGCCGGCGCTTACCTGCTGAGTAAAGGTAACCGTATCAAGTTTTCCGTCACCGTCCGGCGAGAAAATAGCGGTCGATGCCGTTACCGTTGCTTTAGGGGCAGTAACATTGAGGGTGAATACCGGAGAGGTTTCACTCGGAGCATATCCGTTTACATACCGTGCGGAGAGCGTTGCTTTGTAGTCACCTTCCGGTAAAACTTTTCCGTTTCTATCTTTTCCGTCAAATGTGATTGCGGCAACGCGGCTCTCGGTTATCGTGTGTACCGTCGTTCCCTTTGCATTTTGGATATCGATTTTCCATTCCTGTAAGCCGGTTTGAATCGGAATTACCGGCGATAGGGTGATGGTATCTTTTACACCGTCCCCGTTCGGAGAAAAGGCATTGGTACTAATCGAAATACCGACCGACGGTTTGATAGTGTCTACGATGATATTGGGAACCGATTGCGATGCGCTGTTACCTGCGCGATCGGTAGCGGCGATTTTGTAGGTGTAAATCCCGTCGGGGATAAATTCACCGGAATTGTTCTTTCCGTCCCATGCAAAGTCGGCAGGAGCGGCATTTACGGTATCGGCTGTGCGCACAACCTTGTTAGTCGCATCGGTAACGGTTGCAACCCATTTATCTTCAACGGAACCGCTCTGCTTGATAAGGAACGTATCCTTGTTTCCATCCCCATCGGGGCTGAAAATCAACGCATTTTGTCCGGAAGGCGGCGTCACGGTAATAACCGGTGGCGTATTATCAACCACTACGGCATAGCGTTCCGTTTTTGCCGTGTTGTTATTATCATCGGAAGCCGTAAGACTAAAATAGTAGGTACCGTCGGGAGCAACCGAACCGGAGTCGAGCATACCGTCCCACCGCAGGGTCTCCGGTACTTCAACGCCGGATTTTGCCTTTGTCAGGAGTTTCCAGAAAGACTTTCCGCTCAGCTGCGGGCGGGCTTCTTTATTCGCAATCGTACGGACAACTTCACCTTTTTCGTTTTCAAAAGTACATTCCCATGCCATCACATAGCGCTGATCGGTAATCGATAGCGGGAATTCCAGCACATCTTGCACACCGTCGCTATTGGGAGAAATATATTTTGTTTCGGGATAATCGACACTGATGACGGGAGCTGCGGTATCGGTCTTACCGACCTTTACATTAACGCCTGCGCCGAGCGCCCAGATATCATTCGATAACGGCTTAGCGGCAAGCTGCGGAGTAATATCGCTTTGTTCCCATACATTCGATTCGCTTTTATCTTTTGAATTGAGCTTAATCGAACAGGCAAGCCCGAAAGAAGGAATATAGGTTTGCCGGTGATTCAGCGTTTCGACAAGATTGAAGCTCCAGCCGGTTTTAAAGGTAACCATGTCGGCAAACTTCATGTGAAGGCCGGTGTCAAACACAAGGTTCTGGAATGTCGGAAAAGACAGATCAAAAGCCATACCAAGCTTAAAGTTCTTTACCGAAATAAAGGTGGTCGCAAAACCGACGCGGGGAGTAACCATACCGGGGAAACCGCTCGTTTTGTCGGCGCCTTTTATACCACCCCTGCCGGCGTTATACGGCTTACCCATTCCGGTAATCGAAGCGCCGACTTTTGAATCCTTCGCAAATCCGAGATCACCGAACCGATAAAGGACACCGATATCGGCTCCTACGCCCCAATCGGTGCCGACAATACCATATAGACCGATACCAAGCGCCAGCTTATCGGTTAAATCCTTTGAATACGAAAACCGCATCGAACCGGCTGTACCCCATTGCAGAGAATTAAACGATGAAGTAAAAAAGTGAACATCGGTAGCGATAACACCCCATCGAGCCGGATATAAAAAATCGATGTTTGCCAAATGGCCTTTTAATCCGAAATCGTTTGCGGTGTTCTTATTAAACCCGACAACGGCAGCATACGAAAGGTCAAAAATAACTCGCTGCTCATACGCAGGAAGGGCAGGGTTCGTTGCCGATTCGGCAGGATTTCCATCCCCGAACGGTCCGCCGGTAGCGCTTGCTTGACCGCCCAGCAAATCGGGAGAAAAGAACGTATTGGCAGCTTCTCCTCCTCCGGGCGGGTTATAAGCAAATAAGAGTGTATATGCACTCAATAATGCACATAAAGTGAATACAATTCGTTTCACACAATCCTCCTAAAATATATTCTGTGGGGCATCTCTAAAAAGCTTGTTTTTTAGACATCCCCTGTGATACGTTAATAAAAAATGTACCTCAGAATCTGTTATCAGCTTTGCACAATTCAGTATAGCGGCCTATTTTAGAACGGAGAAAGGATTAATCAAGCTCCCGTTTTTATAAATAGACAAATGCAGATGCGGGCCGGTGGAGTATCCCGTATTACCGACCGCACCCACGACCGCACCTTGCGTGACATACTGCCCCCGCTTTACATAAATCGCAGATAAATGACCGTAAAGGGACTGATACCCTCGGTCATGCGTGATAATGACATAGTTGCCGAAAATGCGGTTAAATCCCGTTTCTGCGACCTTTCCGTCTAACGTTGCCTTTACCGAAGTTCCGGTCGGTGCAGCTAAGTCAATGCCCGAATGGAAGCTTCGTACCCCCGTAAACGGGTCGCTCCGGTACCCGAACGGTGAGGTAAGCCTGCCCCGTATCGGATAGATAAACAGCTCGCCGAGCGCTTTTCGCAGCTCAAAAGACGAAAGCGATGCGCCGGGGATAAAAAGCTTTTGCCCGACTGCCAAAGTTTCCTGCGTTAAATCATTTGCATCAAGTAACGCCGTAACACTTACTTTATGAGCTGCTGCGATACCTGCAAGGGTTTCGTTCTTTTTCACCGTGTACAAAAGACCATCCGTCGAAGGTATACGCAGCACCTGTCCGGCGCTAATCCGGCGCGCGTTATCGATATTGTTAACCGATAGCAGCGTTCCGAAATTCCGCAATCCTGCCCGGGAAGCGATACCGCTGATGGTATCGCCTTTCCTCACCGTATAATCTTTAAACGTTACCGTCGAAACATACCCCTCCGCAACAGGCGCCGCTTCTTGATCGGCGAAATTTTCCTGTTCCGGAAAAATATACGAATGAATCGCGCGGCTTAACGAAGGCTCTTCGTTAAAGCTCATTGTCCGAATGGGATAAGAACCGGCGCCGCTGCGCAATAGCGGAACCGCCAACACCGCATACAGAATACTGAAAATCAGCAAAAAAGGCAAAGGGTTCAAACGCATCAATGGAATAGTATGATTAAAAGCGACCCGTTTCTTTGTATACGGTATATTTGTACTCTGAAAATCGGAAAAAAAGCGCATATCGGCGGCTACCGCCGCTTGTCGAGCCTGCCCGCCTGTATATTCATTTTTACGCTTTAGCTGAACAGCAAACGACACGGAATCATTTTGCACCGTATCCATATCGGATGCATGATACGTGATAATATTCATAGTTACACTATCGGCAAAAAAACGAAATTCTGACAGAGTAATAGACTTACTTTATACAAAATATCTGACTGTTGAAATCTCTTATGATAACATTACAAGAATTGAGCATTTTCCATTTCCTAAAGACGCCGTGCGTGAAGCTGTTTTCAATGCACTCGACCTATTCGATAACTGCGTTTTCGAATAGGTCGACGAGTTCTAAATCGCACAAATGGCACGATTTAGAACATCGCATTTTAAGGTAACCTGTTCAGAAACGGAGATTTCCGAACAGGTTTACTTATTCATCAGGATTTTTCTGTTGGTGTCCCAGTTCAAATCAGTGTTTATAAAGACAAACTCTATATCAGTAATGATTGCATTTTCCCAGTCAGCTGGACGGCTGAAACTCTCATGCAGAAACACCGTTCATTACCACACAATCCCGATATTGCAAACACATTCTTTAGAGCCGGCTTTATAGAAAGCTGGGGGCGTGGGGTAGAAAAGATTTGTAGACTTTGTAGAGAATACGGAATTGCAGAACCTGAATATACAGCTCATCCTAACGATATTATGGTGATGTTCGAATTAAATGAGCCGGTAAAAATGGTTCTCGAGGCGATCTCAGAAAATCCTAATTTATCAAAAGAAAAGATTGCAGAAAAAATCAGGATGTCACGTGCAACTGTAACAAGAGCTTTGGCGACGTTGGTTGAAAACGGTACTATATATCGTGTTGGGTCTGACAAATCCGGATATTGGAAAGTCGTAAAATTATATAATAAAGAAACAAAAAAAAATATGTTGAAGAACTAAGGAAGGGCAATTCCTGCTGTATAAACTTATTTCGAGGTTACCATGTGCTTATTCTGAGTTATTATGGAAAAATGTGATAAGACATGATAATATGAAGTCATGGAATACAAACTCCGCCGTAAAGTAGATGATTTTCTCATACAGTGGAAGCAGAATCCAAACAGAATGCCGCTTATAATAAAAGGGGCACGACAGATCGGAAAAACTTCATCTATAGAGCACTTTGCAGAGAGCTATAAGCATTTTATAGAAATCAATTTTATCACTGAACCGACGGAATATAAAATCTATTATCATGACACGGGAATTTTGATTGCAGCCATGGATGAAGAGGCGCAGACAGATTTACGGCAGAACAAAAATTTCAACACATACAAAGGCGCAATCTTTGAGAACATTGTTGGCGATATGCTGGTAAAACAGGGATATGAACTCTTTTATTATAAGAATGAGAAAGCTACAATTGAAATGGATTTTTTTATCCGCGATGCCGAATCCCTTGTCCCGATAGAAGTAAAGGCGACCGACAATGCTACGATTTCTCTTAAAAATCTGATAGAAAAAGAAAAATACGCAGACATTCATTACGGAATAAAACTCTGTACAAAAAACATTGGGTTTAACGGTAAATTTTATACATTCCCGTATTTCTGCACATTTTTATTAAAACGATATATGCTGGAAAAAATCAGTTCGAAAGAGAAATAGAAGCTGAAATGAGGATGCCCCAAAACTATCGTTCATAGCCTTTTTGTTATATAAAACTTTATTAGGGCATCGCTCAATTCTTTGTACGGTGTTACGCAGTCTGTTTTGCCGCCGTGCCTTTCCCGCCGAGTAGCCCGAACAAGAATGCACCGATAATTGCCGGAACAAGCCACGCAACCCCGATGCTTGAAAGCGGAAGCTTTTGCAACAGTGCAGCCAAGCCTGCGAATGAGACAGGCTTTGTGCCGAACAGTCTGAGGAAATCGTTTACAATACCTTCAGTTGAAGCAAAGGCCTGCAAACAGCTCACTAAGAGCGTACCGACAGTCCCGCCGACGTAATAATAGCGATTGGGAATATAATCATCCAAAAGATTCATAATCGTTAGAAGGATGCAAACGGGATAGAGCGCTTCCAGAAGCGGTACCGAATAACGGATGATGTTTTCTACTCCATAGTTGGCGAGCCAGCAGCTGAATACCGACACGACAATGACAATCGCTTCATAAGAGACCTTATTATGGAATAATTTTTTAAAAAAATGACCGGCTGTGGCCGTCAAACCGATTGCAGTGGTAATACAAGCAACGGCAATCGAAATCGACAGAATAGCCGTTCCGACATTACCCCATAAACTCGCGCAAATATTGATGAGGAGCGCCGTTCGGCTGATATCTTTAGGGAACACCAACGAAGCCGAAGCGCCGGCATGGAGCAAGCCGCCGTATACCAGCAACAGCCCTGCCGCAGCAATTAATCCGGCAGAAAGATTGATCTTTAACAGCGATTTTCGGTCGGAATACCCACGCTCTTTGATATTATTGATGATGATCGTTGCAAACAACATAGCTGCCAGCGCATCCATCGTCTGGTACCCTTCCAAAAAGCCTTTTAAAAAGAAGTTCTGCGGAGGAGGATTCTCAAGCGGCCCGAGCGGTGCGATAAAGGCACGGATAACGATAGCGGCAAGCACGATGATAAGCACCGGCGTTAAATATTTACCGATGGTATCAATAACCTTTGACGGCTTAATAGAAAAGATCAACACAATAGTAAAGAATACGATAGAACTGACAACGGGACTTATCGACGCGCTGAAAGGGAGCACTCCAATTTCATACGTGGTTGCGGCAGTCCGCGGCAGCGCTAACAGCGGACCGATACCCAGCATAATAACGGTACCGAACACATTGGCAAACACAGGATGAACCTTGCCGGCAAAGTGCTGTACATCGCCGCCCGCTTTCCCCATTGCAAAAATGCCCAAAATCGGAATACAAATACCGGTAATAGAGAACGCGATAAACGTAATAAACCATTTGCTGCCGGTCATAAACCCAAGCAGCGGCGGAAAAATAAGATTCCCGGCGCCGAAAAACATTGCAAAGAGCGCAAAGCCGACAATAATACAGTCTCTAAAGCCTTTCTTCATAGGATGTCCCCTGATATATAATTTACGCTAATCCGTCGATATAACCGTTTACAAGGTCTATACGGAGCGCTTGAGGTTCTTTCGGCAGCCCCGGCATCCGCATCATGTCGCCCATAACCGCAACAATCATTTCGGCGCCGTTATTTACAATAATTTCGCGGACAGTCATGTCAAACTGTTCGGGAACGCCGAGTTTTTTAGGATCGTCGGAAAAAGAATACTGCGTTTTTGCGATGCATACCGGATAGGAATCGACGCCCCATGTACTTATCCGCTTCAGCATTTTTTCCGCATCGGCAGAGTAAGTAACATTTTTTGCACCGTACACTTGTTTGCATATTTTTTCGATTTTTGTTTTGATGCCGTCGCTATCCTGATAGGTAAACACAAGCGGCTTTGACGGCTCGGTTTCAATCAAACCGGAAACGGTACGGGCAAAATCCGTCGCGCCCGCCCCTCCGTCGGAAAAAGCGCTGTTTACGGCAAATGGCACACCGGTATTTCGGCAATAAGTGCGGAGACATTCGATTTCTTCCTCCGTATCGTAGCCGTATTTATTCAACACCACCAATACCGTCTGTCCGAATTTACGCAGGTTTTCAACATGCCTATCCATATTCTTAAACCCGTGGGTAAGCGCATCCTTATTGGGCTTAGACAGTTCCGATTCCGGAACGCCGCCGTGTAATTTAAGCCCGCCGGTGGTAACGACCAGTACGGTTAAAGCAGGCGCAAGCCCCGCCTTGCGGCATTTAATGTCAAAGAATTTTTCAGCGCCTAAATCGGCTCCGAATCCCGCTTCGGTAATAACGTAGTCGCCGTAGGTAAGGGCTGTTTTGGTCGCGATAATGGAATTGCAGCCATGCGCAATATTTGCAAACGGGCCGCCGTGTACAAATGCGGGAGTGTTTTCGGTGGTCTGTACCAAATTCGGATTAATCGCATTTTTAAGCAGTACGGTAATTGCTCCGGCGGCGCCGAGGTCTTTAACCGTAAACGGCGTGTTGTCCGGCCGATAGCCGAGTATAATCTTTTCTATGCGGCGGCGTAAATCGTCGATGTCGGAAGCGAGGCATAAAATCGCCATAATCTCCGAAGCGGCGGTTATGTCAAACCCCGATTCGGCAGGAACGCCGTTTCCTTCGCCGAGGCCGGTAACAATTGAACGGAGCGCGCGATCGTTCACATCGAGTACCCGTTTCCAAATCACCTTTTTTAAACCCTGCGGCGTATGTTGCGTCCTAAACACATAGTTATCCAGCAGCGCGCTGATCATATTGTGTGCGGAAGTAATGGCGTGGAAATCGCCGGTAAAGTGCAGATTGATTTCTTCCATCGGAAGCACTTGTGCATAACCGCCGCCCGCCGCCCCGCCTTTCATCCCGAAGCAGGGACCGAGCGAAGGCTCGCGCAGCGCCAATACCGCATTTTTACCGATTTTCTGCAAACCGAGCGCAAGCCCGATGGAAACCGTCGTCTTGCCAATTCCCGCTTTTGTCGGCGTCATAGAGGTAACGAGGATGAGTTTATGCTCTTTTATCCGGACCGGAATGATAGCTGTATATGGGATTTTCGCCGTATAAAACCCGTATGGAATTACGGAGAAAGCATCTATATGCAGTTCCGCTGCAATTTCTTGTATCGGTTTAAGCGGCGTCTCGCGCGCTATCTGGATATCGGTTTTCATGCGGGCGAGTGTACAATAATCGTATGAAAAAAACAAGGTAAAGGCATCAGACTCCTTTTAAAACTCCTCACAGAATAAGAGAGTCTATTCGACCAGAGTTGAACCGCTTTGCAGTTCAAATGGTCTCATAGCCTCACTTATTCTGCGCTTTTTATTTTACTTTGTCTAATGCGTTTGCCTGTCTACTAGAAAAAATAGAGGTGCGAAATTTTAGGTAAAATTTCGCACAGAAGTAAGGTAAAGGTATTACTGCTATTTTTTGGGTGAAAACTTCTTTTTCAGCATCGCTTCAACGATGGGGGGAACCATAGTCGACACATCACCGCCGAAGGCAGCGAGTTCTTTAATTGAACTGGAGCGCAGTACAAAAAACTTAGGGTCGGGTACCAAGAACAACGTTTCGATCTGCGGATTCAAACTTTTGTTCATCATCGCTAAATCGAATTCATATAAAAAATCGTTATCATTCCGAACGCCGCGGATAAGAACGTCCGCTTTAATTTTCTTCGCATAATCGACAATCAGCGAATCCCACAGATGTACTGAAACATTATTCCAACGGGAAACCAATTGTTGTATAACCTCCAGCCTCTCCTCGCCGGAAAAGCAATAACTCTTGTTTTTATTTACGGCAATGACAACGTGTATTTCTGAAAAGAGCTTTTGTGTCCGCTCAATAATATTCAAATGGCCGAACGTGGGAGGATCAAATGAACCCGCAAAGACAGCTTTTACCATAATGCAGCATATTCCTTATTTTATACGATAGAGCGCCGCTAAAAGCTCAACGCCGATTTTTACCGGTGCCCGATAGTGTCTATTGTACCGTACAAAAGACTAAACCGCAAATAGTTTTTTACCCGCCGTTTTTTATCGATACGGATGGCGGCGGTTTTGATCTTTAGATTTAAACATCGCAGAGATGTCGAAAAAAGTAACCAACTTTTGAGATATTGCTGAACGCTCTATGCTGTACGAATCCATACTCTTGCTCAAAAGGATAAAAGTTTCTATAATTATAGACTGTCATTTTCTTAAAAAATGGTTAGGAGCACACTATGGAAACTCGAAGCCGTTATGCCCCGTCTCCGACAGGATTTCAGCACATTGGCGGAGTACGCACTGCGTTATTTAATTATCTTTTTTCCCGCGCAACCGGTGGAAAATTTATCTTGCGTATAGAAGACACCGATCAAACCCGCTATGCGGCGGAATACGAAACAAACCTTTACGATACCCTTGACTGGCTTGGAATTGATTGGGATGAAGGCGGCCCCCGCGGCGGTCCGTATGCCCCCTATATTCAGTCGCAACGTTCCGAATTATACCGCGAGTATGCGGATAAACTCGTCAAAAGCGGCCATGCCTATTATTGTTTTTGCGATGAAGAACGGCTCGAACGCATCAGAAAAATTCAAACCATGAATAAAATGCCTCCGGGATATGATCGGCACTGCCGCAATTTAACGCAGGAAGAAATCGATGCGAATATCGCAGCGGGAAAACCTTATGTTATCCGCCTCAAGGTGCCGCTTGAAGGAACAACGGTGTTCCATGATGTCCTTCTCGGTACAATCGAGTGGAAAAATGAAGACATCAACCCCGACCCCATCTTGCTGAAAAGCGACGGCTTCCCCACCTATCACTTGGCAAACGTTGTCGATGATCATTTAATGAAGATTACGCATGTCATGCGCGCCCAAGAATGGATTCCCTCTACACCGATGCATGTGTTGATGTATAAGGCATTCGGGTGGGAGCACCCTGATTTTTGCCATTTACCGATGGTAATGGGAAATGACGGCCATAAGCTTTCCAAGCGGCACGGCGCGACCAGCTGTAATGAATTCCGCAATAACGGCTATTTAAAAGAAGCGATTATCAACTATGTTGCGATGCTCGGCTGTTCTTATGAAGAAGGACGGGATATGTTCTCGCTCCAAGAATTGGGTGAACGGTTTAATCCCGAACACATCAACAAAGCGCCGGCAATTTTCGACTATAAAAAGTTGGAATGGTTTAACGGGCAGTACATGCGGCTTAAAACCGATGAAGAACTTTTTGAGCTGACATGGCCGTTCATTGCGAACTCCGGTATATTCGGAGAGCAGGATCAAAAGGCACGAGATGCTGTCGGCTTACGCTTTGCAGACCAGACCTTACTCAAACCAACCGACGAGCAAAGAGCAATGCTGATGAGGGTTATGCCGCTTATTAAGGAACGGCTGCACTTTTTGACGGAAGCATCGCAAATGGTACGCTTCCTCTTTGAAGAGCCTGCTGTCCCGCCTGCGGAAGAGATTATCCCCAAGAAATTGGATGCGAAAAAAACAAAGGCGGTACTCGAAAAAGCAAAGACCGTGTTGCCTTCTATTGCAAATATGGATGAACACGCAGCAAGCGACCTGTTCCGTGCGGAAGCAGAGGCTATGGGCGTTAAGCTTGGAGACTTTATGATGCCGATGCGTATGGCAGTTACCGGCAGCCGTGTAAGCCCGCCCCTTATCGGTTCCATCCAGATATTGGGCATCGATCGCTCTATTGCCCGGATCGAAAAAACAATAAAAGAACGGTTCGCATAACGAAAAAAGGAGTTTACAGTATGGAAGATCATGCAATTTCAATGGAAAAAATTGTCAGCCTATGTAAAAGGCGCGGATTTGTATTTCAGTCTTCTGAAATTTACGGAGGACAGAACGGAGCATGGGATTACGGCCCGCTCGGGATTGAATTAAAAAACAACATCGCCCGCGCATGGTGGAAGGAAATGACCCAGCTGCACAACTCAATTGTCGGTATCGATGCAGCCATTTTGATGCACCCGCGCGTGTGGGAAGCATCGGGACATGTGGAAAACTTTACCGACCCGTTAGTTGACTGTAAAAAGTGTAAAGCTCGTTTCCGCGCCGATCAGATTGATCAAAACAAGTTAGCCAAAAAGGAATGTCCCGATTGCGGCGGTGAACTCACCGATGTACGGAAGTTCAACCTGATGTTTAAAACCCATATCGGACCAACAGACGATAACAGCAGCCTCATCTACTTACGTCCCGAAACCGCGCAGGGTATCTATGTGAACTATAAAAACGTCGCGCAGTCCAACCGTATGAAAATTCCCTTCGGTATCGCGCAGATCGGTAAAGCCTTCCGCAACGAGATTGTAACAAAGAACTTTATCTTCCGTACCTGCGAGTTTGAGCAGATGGAAATGCAGTTTTTTGTAAAGCCCGGTACCGATGACGAGTGGTTTAACTACTGGCGCGAGCAGCGGTGGGCATTCTACAAAAAGCACGGCGTACGGATGGATAAGCTACGCTGGCACCGGCATGGCCCCGATGAACTTGCTCACTATGCAAAAGACGCTTACGATATTGAATACGAATTCCCGATGGGCTTTAAAGAGCTTGAAGGCGTACACAACCGCACGAATTTTGACCTAACTCGCCATACCGAATATTCCGGTAAGGATATGCAGTATATCGATCAAGATAACGGCAACGAACGGTATATTCCGTATATCATCGAAACCTCCGCCGGTTTAACGCGCAACTTGTTGATGTTCCTCTGCGATGCATACGAAGAGCAAAAAGTTGCCGACAAAGGCAATGATGACGATTGGCGAACCGTGCTGCATTTTCACCCTGTTATTGCGCCGATTACCGTAGCGGTGCTACCTTTGATGAAGAAAGACGGACTTGCGGAACTGGCACAGGAAATTCAAGCGGAATTACGTGAAGACTTCCGTACCGACTACGACCAATCCGGCGCAATCGGTAAACGGTATCGCCGTCAGGATGAAGCGGGAACTCCGTTCTGTGTTACCGTCGATTATGACAGCAAAGAAGATGGAACCGTAACTTTACGATTCCGCGATTCTATGGAGCAAGTACGCGTTCCCCGTGCAGAGCTTGCAAACCGAATCAGAACCGAAATAAAAAATTACACCAGAGCGTAAGGCTGTATTTTCCCGTATAATGGCAGGCAGCACCGCATAACAAGCGGCACCGGCATTGTGCGGGAAGAGTTCATCACTTCTTACGCGGAGTTTTTTAATGACCGAATATTCATATAGCGCAGACGATCAATCCATTTTATCACCGGTATTGTATAAGTTTTTTGTTAATCCTTTGGTAAAAATTTTACCATACCGTCTACCGGCAAACTTTATTACATTCTTTTCCTTTCTTTCTATTATCATTGCTTTTTGTATTTCAGTACATGGGTATTATATCGGAAGGTACGAGCATTGGTGGCTTATTCCATTACTTGCACTGATTTATCTGACCGGCGATTGTGCCGATGGAAAGCAGGCTCGGAAAACAGGAACCGGTTCACCGCTCGGCGAATACTTTGATCATTTTTTGGACTGTTTTGTAACCGGTCTTTTGATGGGTATTCTGATGATTTCTTTCCGAGTAACAAAACCGGCTCTTATTACAATAGGTTTCTTTAATCTATATGCGGGGCAGATTGGAAGTTTCTGGGAACGCTATAAGCGGCGAGTAATGTGCTTTGGGAAGCTCGGATCCAATGAAGGAATTATTGCTATCGGTCTGACATCGTGGCTTATGTCAATACCGTCAATTCACACGGCAGCAGACGCGGTGCTTATCTTCAATATAACGGGTGGTGAAGCGCTGATTATCATTATTATGACGGGAACAGCTATCTCCGCAATTCATTCAATTGTTCGTTCCCGTGCAATTTCATCACGGCTCATTACACATTTAATACTATCGTTTGCCGTTACCTATACCGCTGCCTATCTCTTTGGGAATAGTAATATGGTGTATATCACAGGTGTAGTAAGTTTCTACAACGTATTCTTTCTTGCTTCGCTTTTAGCAGCGACAAACCTTGGTAGCCGTGAATGCTTGCCGGACATTATCATTCCTCTTTCATTCGTATTATTCTTTTTGATTCCGAATTATACCTCGCTTATTCAGCATTTACAAATTGTATATTTGGCAATACGGGTTGGAATAAAATTTGCCGCTTTTGTCAAAATAAACCGACGGTACTGGTATTGGATTAATCCACCGCCGCCGAGCGAAGGTCTTTCAACAACGCGGTAATCTGATCGGGGTAGTCGGTAATAAGGCTGTCTACTCCCATTTCGAGCAGCTGCCGATAATCGCATTGGATGCTGCCAAACCACGGATTGATGCGAATACCCGTGTTATGTAAAGCGGCAACCAGTTCAGGTGTTACACAATAAGCTGACGGATGATAACACTCGATACCGAGGTTTCGCACATACTGTTCGGGATGGATTTGCCAACTGTCTACCAATAGCCCACATACCACTGTAGGGTCGATCTTTTTCATCCGCAATACGCTTTCGTGATTAAAAGAAGATATGATACAGCGGCTAATCAATTTGTATTCCTTCATCAGCTGATATACAACTTCTTCAATTCCATCATAGATAAACACACCTGTTTTTAATTCGATGTTCGAAATGATATTAGGCTGCGCTGCAATGTATTCAAAGTATTCCCGCAACGAAGGAATGGCTGCAAAATCTATTGTTTCGGGATGCGGTTTTGCCGCATTCAGCGATTTTAGTTCACGGTATGTTTTCTCTCCGACCAAACCCGTACCGTCCGTTGTCCGGTCAACCGTTTCATCGTGAATAATGACCGCTTCTCCATCTTTCGAAAGATGGACATCAAACTCGATGCCGTCACAGCCTGCTTCCACCGCTTTCCGAAAGGCGAGCATGGTGTTTTCAGGGTACCGGCTGCGAAATCCCCTATGTGCAATATTGAGCATTGTTTTTTTTAGCATGCAGGAATTATAGCACAGATGGACAATGATGTACACGGAAGGGATTTCCAATGCGTTCCAAACTTAGCCGTCAGTTGCACTTCCCGGTGAAGTTTGTATAGGAATTTGTTCACCTAAATAAAGGGGAGCAGCTTTAATCAGAATTGCACCGGCGGCTTTTATCCGTGCAAGTTGCGTTATACCATTCTTCGTAACATTCCGTACAGACGGCGAAAGTGTAGAACGATAAAAAAACCGATAAGGCTGACAATCAATGCGCCGAATATTACTTTGATTGAACTGATCATTTGAGCAATAAATTGTAACACCACGAAAAAATACGGCCTTTGTTCGAAAATTGAATAAGAGATATGCTAATTGCTTTAATGTCGCATGCCCCTGCGTTAAAATATCAATAACTAAATTAAGTGCTGCAGCAATAATAGAAAGAGCAATAAAAATAACATTGGCAATTCGGATATATTTCGGTATGTCAATGTCTTGCAGTGTCTGCTTTTTCTTTTCTACAGTTTCATTTTCACTCATAATATACTCCTAATGGACTATATATGCTTTCAATCCTTTAGCATCCAAACCTGCCGGCAGCTTCCGCAAGTGCGCTTGCCGTTAAACCGTAGTCGGAAGTATGCAGTAGTTTTGCCGCTTCCGCATGGGCAAGGCTTGCAGTATACGCAGCCTCAACGGGAGAATAGCCTTGAGCTGCTAATGCGGTAATCATCCCACTCAAAACATCGCCCGTACCTGCTTTGGCAAGCGCATTGCTTCCGAGCGAATTTACAAATACGCGGCTTCCGCAGCCGATAAGCGGATAAGCGCCTTTCAATACTATGACTGCCTGCGGGAAAGCGCCGCAAAACAGTCTCAAATATTCAAATCGGTGATCCTGTATTTCGGCAACACTTACCTGCGCAAGGCCGCTATTTGCAAGCAGACTTTGGAACTCCTTAGGATGCGGCGTTAGAATAGGCGTTTTTAAAAGCGGCAGCAGTTCAGGCAGCTTGGGGTTATGCAGTATGTCGGCGTCAAGAATGAGAGGATGTTCCCGAACGTGCTCTTGTGAAAGGAAATCGAGCGCCCGTGCCTGTGCATCGGAACTTCGCCCTAATCCGGAGCCGATCATCGCGGCGGAAAAGTTTTCGGGCAACTCTGCCGCATACATAAAATCGAACGGGGCAGCAGGCATAGGCGCTCCGAACACGGTAACCAAACCGATACCAAAATGGAGCGCTGCAGAGGCAGCTAGCATACAAGCGCCGGTCTTTTCGCCGCAGAAAAACACACCGTGTCCGTAGCTCATCTTGTGGGTATTTTGTACGGCGCGATGAGGCAACTTCATATCCTCTACGGACAGGAGAAAGGTGTCGGTTTGGCCTTCGTAGCAGCGCCGCGGCAGCCCAAGATTACACACATGAATGACGCCGGTATAATCCTTTGCGGCGTCGGCATAGAGAGCGGTTTTAAGGGCACCCATGGTACAAGTTTCATCGGCGCGGAACGCAACAGTCGACGGTATACCGAATTCATTTAAACCGCTCGGAATATCGCAGGCAACCTTATAACCGTGTACGGCATTCATCCGATCAATCGCCGCACACATTTCGCTATCGAGGCTGCCGCGGATACCCGTACCGAACAGCGCATCGACAAGTACATCGCAGCGTTCCTGCAATTCAGCAGCTACCGGAATACCGAGCAGACGAAGCCGCTCCCGTTGCAGTTTGCATAATGGTGATTTTGGTTCCTTTACGGAAATGACACGAACGGTACAAAAATCGGCAAGCATCCGCGCAAGTGCGAACCCGTCGCCGCCGTTATCACCGGAACCGCAGACAACCTGTACAAGCGGCGGTTCTACCTGCGGATGCGGCAACACGCTTTGCGGAGTCGATAGCGCTCTATGCGGATACCGCAGATTCCAAATAGGTTCCGCCCCTGCATCACCCTGTATATGTTGCAAGTATGATAACCATGGCGAAAGAACGCTTCGGATACGTTCGGCCATACCTCGGGCAGCATTCTCCATCAGTACGCCGTTTTTTAGACTAAAGGCATCTTCCGCCCGCTTATCAAGCTCCCGTACCGAGTCAAATATCTTTTCCATCAAAAAGTCCTTTCAGAAAGATACCCTCAATTAGATAAACACTGTAATTCCGAGCGTCAGCTATTCTTCTTTCTTTAGAACAACCTGTTCCAGCATAATAAAATTATAAATCTTTGTATAAACGGCGGTCATCCATTCCCGTATCGGTCTGTCCGAATGTTGTTCGATTTCTTTCCAGTTTTGTAGTAAATCACGATGCGGCTTATCATAATCGGCAATACAGTTCTTTATGGCATTTCCAAGCGTCATAATATTTTTAATAGCAACTTTAAGCAATTTAAATGCCGCTTCGTTAACATCATTCAAATGCTTTTGCACCTGCCGACCGGCTTCTTTTTCTCGCTCCATTCGAGACAACAACGTATGGAATTTTACTCCCATTTCGGAAACTTCTGAAAGTTTTTCGTCAAATTCTAAAAGTTTGGTCGAAATATGCATTAAATTATGATAGCTTTCGGAATATTCGGCAGACAGAACCTGCTGTGTCCATTGTCCGCGTACTAAAATTAAATCGGAGAGCGCCCTGACGTCACTCTTAAAGTATTCAACTAAAAATGATTTGAGGTAGTTCATTGCATCGGCATAGATATAACCGTCAAGTCCCCGTTTTTCAAATGCCGCATTGGAGCGCGGATTATAGTTTTTAGTACCTGAAGGAATGGTATTCCCGAATACACGTTGCACTAGCACTGCTACTTGAGAATTCTTTTGTTCCTCAACAATGTTTTTTAACGTATTATCAATAGATCTCTCTATTTGTTTAAGATAGTCGTCGGTAACCTTTTCGGTGAAAGGACTGATTTCCACCGTGTAGGTTGGATTTTTTGTAATGTGCTGAATGATTTTTTCCAGAATATGAGTACGGCGCACGTCATTTAAAAGACCGAGGTGTTTTTTCCACTGAGGGGCGTTAACCGGCTGTACATTCTTGTATGCGGTAATAATTGCAAAAAGCTTTTCCCAATTTGCATCAAGGGAAAGCCCGTTGAGCACAACGATAAAATCGTTTAATTCATCTTTAAGATACTCGCCGTTCACATTCGAAAAGTTCGGCGTATAAGAAAATTTATCTTCCGGTAAAGCAGGATCAAATTTTTTTAAAAAGAAATAATAGTCAAACAGTACAAAGTGGATAAATTCATTAAGCTGCCGGTACAGTGTATCGATTTCATCTATCTTCTTACCGTCAAGTTCACGCATAAAAACATCAAATTCCTTCTGCACCTGAAGACTCAGCTCTTTGGGATTTGTTGTTTTTGCTCGCTCTTTAATCGCTTCGGGTGTTAATTTTTCTCGCAGTTGATGCTGATGCTTTGATAAGTTTTGTTCTACGGTGATAGACTTGAGAACCTTTGAAGAGGCTGCACTTGCAAGAAGCGCTCGTGCAGGACCGACAATCTTATACAGTTCAAAAAAGAAACGAGCCATCTGCTGTTGAAGCTCTTCAGAAGAGGGTTTATACCACTTTCCGAATTTACTTTTTGAAATTTCCTTTGCCAACGTCTTTAAATGCCGTTTCTTTATCGCCTCTGCATCATCCCGCGGAAAAAAAAGCTGTAATATGCGTGTAAGGAAAGATTCTGTTTTCTGTGCCATAGGTATCCTTATAATGAAGAAAATTGAGAAATCTGTCAATCAAAAAAAGCTTTTTCTCTCTTTTCTGCCCCGCAAATTTATGATACTGTGATATTGGTTATCATCAATAATTATAGAAAGATAAAAATACGGCCCCCTTGATTTGGAGCTTGATACTTTCGATATAACGGAGGTTCATTATGCGGCATGATGAAGAATTCGATTTTACCATTGAAACACTCGGCGCCTGTAAAATACCGTCTCCCATTCACCTTTCAAACGTAATCGGAGACCGTATCGCTAATTACGTTACCAATGAAGATTTTATTCGCTTTCGGCTGGAATCTAAAGTAGGAGAGCAGTACGGCCCCTTCAAACGTGAACAGCTGATCGAAAAAGCAGGCCCGCGGGAAAAAATATTTTTTAATCCGAGCCATGTCCATGCAGGCATTATCACCTGCGGAGGATTATGCCCCGGCCTTAACGACGTTATCCGTTCTGTCGTACGCTGCTTATGGAGACGCTACGGTGTTAAACGGATTAGCGGAATCCGCTTCGGTTTTAAAGGACTCCTGCCGGATTACCATTTTGACGTTATGCCCTTAAATCCGACGGTTGTCGATGCATGCCATAAAACGGGAGGAACCATTCTCGGCACCTCGCGCGGCGGCGGCACCCGTGTCGTCGAAATTGTTGATGGAATAGAACGCCTTAACTTGAACATCCTTTTCGTTATCGGAGGAGATGGAACGCAAAAAGGCGCTTTGGAAATTGCAAAGGAGATTGAACGGCGTAATCTTTGTATCTCCGTTGTCGGCATTCCGAAAACCGTTGACAACGATTTGTCATTCATTCAAAAATCATTCGGCTTCGACACGGCAGTCGTAAAAGCTTCTGAGGCTGTCGCCGCCGCCCGTATGGAAGCACAATCTCAGATTAACGGTATCGGATTAGTTAAGCTGATGGGACGGGAATCGGGCTTTATTGCAACGCACACGGCTATTGCGAGCCATGAGGTTGACTTTGTCCTCATTCCCGAAATTCCTTTCGATATGCGGGGCGAAAACGGCTTTTTAAAGCATTTGGAAGACCGTTTGGAGCAAAGCCATTACACGGTCATTGTCGTTGCGGAAGGGGCAGGCCAAGACTTAATGCAGAGCAAAAATGAAACCGATGATTCGGGGAATAAGCGCCTGTCGGATATCGGCGTATTCTTAAAAGAACAAATTGAAACATACTTTAAGTCAAAATCCATCCATATCAATTTAAAGTATATCGATCCGAGCTACCAAATCCGTTCTGCACCGGCAGCGCCGGTTGACTCTATTTACTGCGAACGGCTCGGAAACAATGCGGTTCATGCTGCTATGGCAGGTAAGACTAAACTGATTGTAGGGTTGATGTATAACAAGTTTGTTCACTTACCAATTAGTGTCGTTGTCCGTTCGCGCAACTATGTTGAACCGGACGGCTCCCTCTGGCGCGATGCCCTTGATGCAACCGGTCAGCCTCCATTGATGAAAAATAAGATTCACGAAGACCATACTGAGCATCATTCCGCACATAAGTAAACACCATATCGCCTATTATCGTGCGTAAAGCACAGATATGCGGTGGATTGCCGCCTTCTATAGAAGAGGGCGGCAATTTTTTTAGCGTATAGAGGAACGCACGTCCTTCAGCACAACATCGTGAGAGCCGCCTTCTACAATGCTGGAAGGTGAGACCAATGTTATTTTTGCATTCTTTTGCAACTCGGGAATGGTTAGCACACCGCAGTTGCACATTGTGGAGCGTACTTTATAGAGCGTTGTCTTAACACCGTCATGTAATGAGCCAGCGTAAGGGACATAGGAATCAACGCCCTCTTCAAACGCAAGCTTACTGTCGCCACCGGAATCATAACGCTGCCAGTTCCGCGCCCGCGACGAACCTTCGCCCCAATATTCTTTCATATAACTGCCGTTTACCAATATTTTGTTTGTCGGGCTTTCATCAAAGCGAGCAAAGTAACGCCCCAACATACAGAAGTCGCTGCCCATTGCAAGCGCCATTGTAATATGATGATCATACACAATACCGCCGTCGGAACAGATGGGGATATAAATCCCTGTTTTTTTAAAGTAAGCATCGCGGGCTTTGGCGACTTCAATAAGCGCCGTTGCCTGCCCACGCCCGATGCCCTTGGTTTCGCGGGTAATACAGATGGAGCCGCCGCCAATCCCTACTTTGATAAAATCAGCTCCTGCTTCCGCCAAAAAGATAAAACCGTCTTCGTCAACAACATTTCCTGCCCCAATGGGAATTTTTTCACCATATTGCTTTTTTACAAACTTAATAGTACGTTTCTGCCATTCCGAAAAGCCGTCTGAGGAGTCAATACACAAAACATCGACGCCGGCGGCAATCAACGCAGGAACCCGCTGCTCATAATCGCGGGTATTCAGCCCCGCCCCCACCAAGTACCGCTTCTTTTCGTCAAGCAGTTCGTTCGGATGCTCTTTTTTGCTTTCATAGTCTTTGCGAAATACAAACGCTACAAGTTTTCCTTCGGAATCAAGAACGGGAAGAGAATTGAGCTTATATTCCCAAATAATATCATTTGCTTCCTTTAAGGTAACGCCTTCACCGGCATAATGAACCTTTTCAATCGGCGTCATAAATTTTGAAACGGTTAAATCCCGCGCCATCCTACTTGGACGATAATCACGACCGGTAATAACACCGAGTAGTTTACCATGTGCAGTACCGTCATCGGTAACAGCGACCGTCGTATGCCCTGTTTTTTCTTTTAAACGCAACACGTCTTCCAAAGTATTCTCAGGTTTTAAGTTTGAATCACTTTCTACAAAACCGGCTTTATAGTCTTTAACGGCAGCCACCATGGCAGCTTGTTTTTCTATACTCTGTGAACAGAAAATAAAGGATAAACCGCCCTCTTTTGCAAGAGAAATCGCCATACTGTCATTGGAAACCGATTGCATAATTGCCGAAACCAATGGAATATTGAGCGTATAGAGCGGTTTTTCTCCGGTAGCAAAACGAGTAAGCGGCGTATGCAGGTCAATATTTTGAGGGCTATGTTCAACGCCGGTATAACGCGGAATTAACAGATACTCATTAAAAGTATGCGACGGTTCTTCATAATAGTACGCCATAATTTCTCCTCACGTTTACATCATATTTTAGGAAGCGTTTTTTATCAATATTTCATTCGACATCGATTATTCACAGCTTACTCACCGACATGACAAATTATCCACAAGTTATTATCAATACGGTTCTATTGCTTTCTCTCTTTTTTAACTGATATAAATAGAATTCATTTTATATTAAAAGAGGGTAAAATCTTTACACATAACACTTTACATAATAGAAACGATATAGGCGATATAACAAAAAACAAAAATCGCAGATATGTGGCTTATAAGATATCCACAACTTCTTCACAAGTAATACTGTTATATAATATTAACCGAGTGAAACCTGTGCATTATTATCAACCGCCAGAATAGTCTTACATTCGGAACAGCGGAAGCGACCTGCGCGAGGCGCTTTTAGTTTTTTTGCACAGATAGGACACGAGAAAATTTTAGGGAAAAGATTGGTCTGAGGAGCAGCCTTTGACCCTTTGTTTTTAAAGAAGTCGATAGAGGTTTCTAAAGAATCGTGAATCGTAAAGAAATTAGCGAACCCGAGTAATTGAAACACTTCATAGACTTTCGGCTGAAGGCTTAGCAGAACGATATCACCGCCTCTTCCTTTAACAGCTTTTAAAAATGCGGTAAACGAGCCGATACCTGTGGACGAAACATAATCTAAATGGGAACAATTGAAAATAAGCTGAACATAACCCGCATCAATAAGGGTTGTAACTCTTTTTTGAAAGAATGTTGAATTGTATGTATCGATATATCCCGACAGAATAATCACGATACATTTTTCAAGCCCTTCTACCTTTTGAAGTTGTATCTTGAGGCTTTTGTCTTTTTCGTTGTCGAAACTCTGAATTATTTCTGCATCATTCATATGACAATCCTTTATATCAGTCTGTTATGTTCTTAAATAAAAATTATACCTGTATTCATATCCCTATTCAAGGGGTTTAGATTTAAAACGACGACCATCCTTTGTCAACCGGCATTATAACCCCATTATAAGCGCTATCTTTTAACAAAAAAAGCGCAGCATCTGTAATTGCAGACGGATTAACCAGTTTACCGTCCGGATTTTTTTTTGCCCATAGAACCCGCGTCTCTTCAGGTAACAAGCCGCTATCGGTGAACCCGGGGCAAACGGCATTGGCCGTAATACCATATTGAGCATATTCCATACTCACGGATTTTACAAGAGACATAATCCCTGTTTTTGCCGCTCCGTATACGGCATTTGTCCGAAAACCGCGTAAAATATGCGTTTCCGTACCACCGAATAACAAAATACGCCCCCAATTCCGCGCTTTCATACCGGCTAAAGCTGATGAAACCAGTATTCCCGGCAGGGTAAAGTTCGCATATACGGTTGTGTTCCACTCCTTCGCAGTAGTCATATCAAGCGGCTTTTGCAAAAACGGACCATAAACAATGCACAGGATATCGGCAGCATTGGCATATTTACACAGTTCTTCCACATAGGAGACTTCTTGCAAATCGCAGATAAAACAGGCTACATTTCCTTGGCTGCAAAGACTTGTAACATGGTTTGAATTGCTCCGCCCCTGCATCACGACAGAAGCAGATTCCTCTAAAAGAGCTTGCGCTAAGCAGTACCCAATTCCGCTTGTACCGCCGACGACCAACGCACTTTTACCTTGCAGCACATTATCCATAGCGTATTCCTTCTTATACGGTTTGTTAGATAGTCTCCACGCTTATGTCTCTTCCATTATACTCCGAAGCACTTGACATAGCAAGCGTTCTCTACAAAATAATTGCTATGGATACTTCAACCTCTCAAGAACGGCTTCCGGTTGCGGTTATTCTCTGCCGCCCTGAAATAAGCCGTAACATCGGCGCCGTTTGCAGAGCGATGGCTAACAATAATTGTACTGATTTACGTATTGTAGGCAATAGAGCGGATTACGACGAAAATGAAATCCTCCGTTTGGCAATTCATGCGAGGGCGCTTTGGCAAAACGCATGCTTTTTTGAACCCTCGATCACCGGATTAAAAGCAGCTGTTGCTGATTGCGGTATTGTCGCCGGAACAACACGACGAGTAGGCGAAAAACGCAAATCATGGGGAATGACCCCGGAAGACTTCGCTTCATTTTCATTTAACACGGCAGAGGGGCTTACCGGCATCGTATTCGGAAATGAACGAACAGGGCTTACCGATGAAGAGTTAAATGTATGCTCGGTAGCGATCAATATCCCTTCGGCGCCCGATTTTCCATCGCTTAATCTTTCCCACGCCGTGCAAATTATCTGCTATACCCTCTTCCGCGCCTATAGCCCCCGAAAGTATGGATACGAACGCATTCCGTATACACGGATCACATCGGCATCGGAACATATCAACAACTGCTTATGTAAAATAGGACTTTTCAAACATGCAGGGAAAGAAGACAACATCCGTTTTTTCCAAGAAATAATTGCAAGAGCGGGATTATCCGCCCGGGAAGCACGGTATTTGGAAGAGCTTTTTCAAAAGCTGTGCTATGTTAAATGTCGAAATGCTGCGGAAACAGTACAGGAGATGCCTTTGCTGCAAATACCGCCCGTTCCAGACAATTAAAAAGTTCGCGGACATTCCCCGGCCAACTATACTTACACAGCAAAGACAGCGCCTCTCGTGATAAGTATTTTCTCGTTTGCTTTAAATAATTATATGCCAGCACTCCGATATCTTCTTTATGCTGGCGCAGCGGGGGAACAATAAGATGTGCAACATCAAGACGATAAAAAAGATCCAACCGGAAAAGACCTTGATCAACCATCTCTTGCAAATCACAATTCGTCGCACAAATCAATCTAAAATCAGAAGAGTGCTTTTTAGTTCCCCCCAGTTTATAATATTCATGTGTTTCAATAACCCGCAAGAGCTTTGCTTGCAAATTCAGTGTAAGATTCTCTATTTCATCAAAAAATAATGTTCCCTGATCTACTTCCGAAAAAAGACCTTCTTTATCGATTGCCCCAGTATAGGCGCCCTTGCACGAACCGAACAATAAGCTCTCTGCAAGGTCTTCTGCAATACAGGTAGTATTTATCGGTAGATATTTGCCGGGGCGATTTTTAGAATAGTGATGGATAAGTGAAGCAACAACTTCTTTGCCTGAACCGCTTTCTCCGTAAAGCAATACATGAGAATGTTGCTGCGCCGTCTGTAAAATAAAATTCCGTACTATTTGAATTTCGATACTCTGTCCCTGTAGTTTTGTATAAAGCGGCGCCGTTACCGGATCTATATCATACATATCGATTATTCTGATAATTTTTCCTTCAAGCGTATTTTGGATAGTATTATGTAATATATTGAATTCATACGGAATTGAAAAACACCCTAATATCATATTTGTTGCAAAGGCTGCCTTTTCTACGAAGTTACAGTGCTGATGTGATAATAAAAAGATAGGTAAAATGGGATATTGCCCGTAAATTTCTTTGAGTATATTCGGCGGGTATTCGCCTCCCGCTTCAAAATCAAATAACAGAACGTCGTATGCTTTTTCTTCTAAACACGATAGGACTGCTCGATTATCCAATATGTAGTCTACCGACCAAACTTTCTTAGACACACAAGCGAGTTTTTCGGCATCTGTCGAAAATGCTGCAACAAACAAAACACTTAGCACAGCCACACCTACAACAGAAAACCGGAAGAGGCAGGAATCGAACCTGCCGTTGCGAATTATGCAACCAACGGTTTTGAAGACCGCGAAGACCACCAGATCCCATCAGCTTCCATTGATAAGAGGAATTATGTTTTAGTATAAAATGAAACTTTTTTTTAAGCAACCCTACCGCTTTGAGTTTTTTTAGATTCACAAGCATTTTTTAATCACAATACCGTATTGAGATTAAAATCATATCGTTATTGCAAAGAGTACGATGGGAACGGATATTCTTCACTTTACCGGTTCTTTCACCCCCGCCAGATACCGAAGCATTTTATCTACTAGGATAAAGGCTTGCGGTGTCAGTGTTTCAAGCCTATCCTGCGGCGTGTGCATCCGCTGCCATGTCTGCGGAATGACGGCGGCAAGCGGTGAATCAGGCGGAACGTGTGCATTGGTGATAATGCACCGTTGAAGCGCTTGAGCGGCGCTTTCGTTGGAGGATATTTCGGACGACCTATGACATCCGGCGGAATGCACGTTACCCGATAGGGGCCTTCCAGCCGAGTGCGGCATATACCGCATTAACAGCTCCGCTTCCGCCCTCGGCAATACGGTGATGACCTGCGCGGTTAATCCGGCGGAAATAAGCCCCGCGTTGTCGCTGTAAGCAGTCGGCAGCGAAAGCCAGCGCCCCCTGCACGCGGCGTCGGCATAGATGCGGCAGCGCCGATGCAGAGCCGTAAGCGCCGCCGTTTTCCGTGTATCCCTGCCGTATATCCCCGACTCTGAAAGGATGAGCGTATCCCCGCTGCCGCACATATCAAACACAAAGATGTCATCCTGCTGCATTGAAAGCGCACGTAGGCCTTGCCCCAAACGGTATGCCCCTTGGTTTTTAATGCCATCCGCGCCCGCTTCCTCGCCGTCGGTAAAGATAATACGGATGTTATGCGCATCCCGTTTTTGCAGCAGCGTTTGAGCAAACAGCAACAGCTGTATGCAGGCGGCGGAATTATCATTTGCGCCCTGTGTACCGGCGGCGCGGTCATAGTGCGCTATCAGCGTTTTCATCTTAAAGCGGGGATTGTACGCGGATTGCCGGTAGGTAATAACAATGTGTGTTTTATCTTGAAGGGTAACGGTACGGTAGGGAATTCCTTGCGCCGCCAACCATTCCGTTATAAAGGCACGCCGGTCTGCCGCCGGTTCTAAAAAAGCGCTGAAAAAAGGCGAATCGATAATCGCTTGAGCTTGTTCAAGAGTCACGGCGGCAGAGCAATCGGGTTATAGAGCGGCTAAGGCTTTTTCAAGCTCGCTTACTAAGTGCGCAAAGTGCTTACAGGCTGCTTCAACCGGTTCGGGAGAAGCCATATCGACACCGGCAATCCGCAGCGACTCGATGGGATAGCGGGAACCGCCGGAGGTTAAAAACTTAAAGTAATCCTCCCGCTCCGTTTTTCCGCCCGAGCATACCCGTTCGGCAAGGGCAAGCGATGCGGAAACACCGGTTGCATATTTGTACACATAGAACGAATTATAAAAATGCGGGATACGCAAGCCTTCAAGATCGCTGCATTCCTCAAAGTGCATCGCGGGGCCAAAGTAAGCAGTCAACAGTTTGCGATACTCGCTGCGAAGGTTCTCGATGGTAAGCGGCGTTCCCTCTTCGACCAACTTATGCGTGATATGTTCGTATTCGGCAAACATCGTCTGGCGGTAGAGTGTTGCGAGAATATCGCTTACACGAATACTCAGCAGGTATGCCCGCATTTTGGGATCACTCGTGTTTTTCAGCATAGAGCGGAACAACAGCTCCTCGTTAAAGGTTGAGGCAACCTCTGCTTCAAAAATCGTGTAGTTGTAGCTTAAAAACGGATTGTTCCGCACTGAATACCACGAGTGCATGGAATGCCCGCCTTCGTGCACAAGGGTGAACACATCCCGGATAACATCCTCTTTGTAGTTGACCATGATATACGGATCGCCTTCAAAGCCGCCCCACGAAAAAGCGCCGGAACGCTTGCCCTTATTTTCGTACCTGTCAACCCAGCCGCCGAGCAGTCCGTTCCGCAGCGTGGTAACATATTCATCGCCGAGCGGCTGTAACGCTTCGGTAATCATATCGACGGCTTCGTTATACGGAGTGTGCCGCCGCACTTCGCCCACCAACGGAACATACACATCGTAGTGCCGCAGCTCATCAAGTTTGAGCGATTTTTGCATAAGTGCATAAAAATGATGCAGCGGCTCCAAGTTTTTCCGGATTGTGCTGATAAGGTTGTCGTATACTTCCGTCGGAACCTTATCGGGATAGAGCGCCTGTTCACGGGCGGAACCGTATCCGCGGATACGGGCAAGCGCGATATTTTGCTGCACCTGACCGGTGTACAAAGATGCTATCGTATTTTTGTACGTGTCGAACGTGCCGTAAAATTGCATATATGCTTGCTTACGGATATTTCGGTCGGGATTGATTAAGAACTGTGAATATGAAGATTGCGTAAGCTCTTTCGCTCCGTCGGGAGTTTCAATCGAACCGAAACGGAAGTCTACATTCGTAAGCGTCGAGAAGCTGCGGCGTTCGACATCCTGCGATTCGGCTAAAAGCGAAAGGAGCTTTTCTTCTTTTTCACTCAATGTATGAGCCTTTAATCTGATCAGTTTTTCGATAAAGACTTTGTACGGAGCAAAAGCAGCTCCGGTCTTTCCGGCAGGATCAATCCAGCTGCGGATGTTCTGTTCGGGAATCTCCAGCAAAGCAGGAATAAACCAGCTTGTTTCGGAAGAGAGTTCCGTGTCGGCCATCATCGCAAGAGAAACCCGTTCGATGTTTTTAGGATCACTTTCATCCACCGACTTCATCAAAAAGGCATAATGGCTTGTCTTTTCCGAAATACGAGACGCCGCTTCCACCGCCTGTAAACAGCCGAGCACCGTTTCGGCAGTCAGTTTTTCAGGTGCGGCAAAGGCGTTTTTGTAGGTTAATACGCGGTCTTTTGCGGCGGTAATGTCTTTCAGTGAAGCATTCCAGTCCGTATCATTTGTAAAAAGTTTGCTTAAATCCCATTGGTCGCTTTTTGCGACCTCCGAGCGGAGGGGTACCGTTGAGTTTTTCATACGTTCACTATACAATACGGCCGATGAATGAGCAACTGTCGGCCTATAAAATTAAACGAGGGCGGCGAATCTACGACATTTACAATATCTTCAATTCTTTTTCTTTTGCGCTTGTTACCGGCAATACGGTTACCCTTTATGCGCTGTTTTTAAAAGCCAACACAACGGTAGTCGGTTTACTGACCGCATTTATGTACCTTTCTTTTTTTGCCATTCCACTTGGCAAATTGATGGTGATGCGTTTCAGCATTATGCAGACATTCGGCAGTACATGGCTTTTGCGTACCGCCTCGCTGCTGCCGCTGCTTGCCATCCCTTTTCTTGTATCTGCAGGACACGATCAGTATGCGCTCTATTGCCTACTGCTTGCGGTAGGGCTGTTCAATTTTTTCCGCGGCGTCGGGATGATTGCAAATAATCCCGTTATCAGAATCCTTGCGCCCGGGAAAGACCGCAGCTCGTATATCGTGCGTCTTTCCTTAATCAACAACCTTGCGGCATTACTTGCCACTGTTTTGCTTGCGTGGCTTTTACGGAGGGATCCTTCGGTACATAGCTATAACCTTGCCAGCATGATCGGCATACTGCTCGGCTTTATCGCCTCTATCCTGCTGTTTAGAATACCGGAACCGGAGTCCGCAAAGCCGAACCGTCAAAAGCGGAAAGACAATACTACCCCGCGCCAAGGTTCCACTTTTTTGAGGCACATTCGGGATGCCTTTAAAGATGCAAACTTTAGACGGTTCGTGTTGGCGTTCTTTATTATCAGTCTCGGTATTGCGATGATCCGCCCGTTTATCATCGTGTATGCAAAAGAGGTTTACAGTAGACGAGACAGCGCAGCGACCATCTTATCCGTGTACTCACTTGTAGGCGCACTCAGTGTCGGGCTTTTAATGCATCTGATTATCGACCGCATCGGCGCAAAACCGATCTTTATTATTTTCAGCGCAATCAGCGCCCTTTCGTTAATACCGGCTTTCTTTGCGCCGGGACTTGCAAGCGCCGGTATACTCAGCACCGTTTTTCTCATCTTATTTACGATGATCAGCAATGTCGGTTTTGTCGGGCAGGATAATTCGTCGCAAGCATATTTCTTCGCGATGGTGCCGGAAGAGGCGCTGATGGATTTAAGTATGCTCTATTACTTTATCCTTGCGATTACCGGCGGCGCAGGTTCCATTCTCGGTGGAACGATACTCGACCTTTTGCGAATGCAAGGTTTTTCCTACCTGCAATCGTATCAAATATTTTTCTTGATAGTTATCGCCATTATCGCAATCGGTATCGTATTCCAGCGCAAACTCTTGAACCTCGGCAGTTACCGCGTGTTTGAAACGCTTGCCGTGCTCTTTTCTCCCCGCGATATGAAGGCGCTTAACCTTCTGCACAAATTAGACCGAAGCGAAACTATCGAAACCGAGGAGAAAATCCTCAACGAACTCGGCGAAATTGCTTCATCGGTATCCTGCGATCAACTGCTGCATTACCTTGAATCTCCGCGTTTTACAATTCGGATGAACGCATTACGGGCGCTCTATTCGATGAATACCATCAATGTAAAAGTACGCGATGTAGTGTTGAAAGAGCTTGAACAGGGTGCGTTTACCACAGCGCCGCTCGCCGCGCGGATACTCGCCAAATTCAATGTGCAGCAAGCGGTTACCCCGTTACGGACAGCGCTCGACAGCGACGACTACTATCTTGCCGGAGAAGCGATGGTCGCCCTTGCCCGGCTGAACGACAGCTACAGCCAGCCTAAAATCGGCACCATACTATCCCAAGCGGAAAACCCTGCGCTAATACTGAAAGGGATACGCGCGCTGGAGCTTTTTAATGCAGATAATTCCCCTATGTTTATTCTGGATATTCTCCGCAGGGACACCGTTCCGCCCTATATCGAAAACGAAGCGCTGCTTGCACTGGCATCGTTAATGGGTATCCAAAACGACTTTTATTATATGTTTGAAAAATACCGGAACGAAAAACAATCGCCTTCTATTCTTTTCATCGATATACTCGATGAAATTTTTGAAACGAAAAAAACGAGCGATCCCGTGCTAAAAAAGACCGTCATCGATTTTATTCAAGACTACCAATACGATGAAGCCTTTGTACACTGGCTCATCGGATTCGGCAAAAACAAATTGGGCATACGGTCGGCTCTGCTCGTGGCCGTCGCCCTTGATATCGGCTTAATTCATCGGGAAGCGTTCCGCTTCTTCTTGTCGTTTTGGGCTATCTCCTTATTCAAAAAGCCGGAACTTGCGGAACGGTAGAAGTCTCCTTCGATTTCTGAAATTCAGCTTAACCGTACAGGAAACGGAGAAGCTCAATTTCTCATTATGAATTACCCCTCGATAACCTGTATCTCAAATTCCAACCGGGGCATACATTCCGCTAAATCGCTTTGAATCCGTTTGAGCGCGTCTACACGCATATCGACGGAGGTATTGGCATTTCCCTGAATGATAAAGATTGCATTTTTTGTCCCGTCATCAAATTTATAATGTTCCCCATCCCGGACATCCAGCCATGCCATAATACCTTTTGAATCGCGATACACGTAATCGGTTTTAGCGACATGCTTTTCCGTGGATAGGATGGGAAGGAAAACACCTTCTTCCTTATTAACGGTAAACTCTATCTGCCCGTCTACTTTAGCAAGGTCATGTCCGCCTATTGCCAAAAGCGAACGTAACGATTCGACGTTATAAATATCGATAACGCTATTGATGTGCGGAATAGAGCCACGGTGCTGAATGTTTCGGATAAGAGCCGGAACGGTTGGCATATATTTCTTGATACTGCGTCCCACACTTTGCAGCATATCAGTGTATCCCCGAATAACCGGATGATTGAATACTTCATCAACATCGCATTTCAACGCCCATTCTTCCATCTCTTTTTGCTTCTTTAAAAAGGCCTCTGATAAGGGAGCTTGTGGATCTACATTTTTTGCAATCCCGATCACAATGCTTTTAATCCCAAGCGCGGCAATACTTTCGTCCATAATAAATTTCATAGCAGAGAGCCTCCATACTATTTTATTCGGTATAAGCATATTGATTATACCATTGAGCTTAAAATTTTTAAAGAATCCGATATTGTTTTGTGTCATTACGGATAAAAGATAATCTTCTTTATAAGATTCCTCTAAAGTACATAAAAAAAATGCCGATTATTGGAATAGTGGAGGGATCGGTATGGTGTCGAATTATGTACCGCTGTCAACGTTGTCTTATGTGGCAATGACGAACATTTCGGCCGGAGGGCGTGCATATCTTCCGGTCGATACCAAACAAGTTGTTTATTCTCATTTTCAATATGTTTCCGGAGTGCCGCGCACTAAGGATCAAAACGGCGTCAGCATCGGGAAGCTGAAGATTTTAAATACGCTTATCGATCAGCTGGTTAAAATGCGCGAAAACGAACGGGAAAATAAGCTATTAACAGCAAAACCCGATGAAAAAACACTGGATGCGATGATTGAATATGTCAATACTAAAATTCATACGGAAATAACGCTTTCAAAGAACATCGGGTATGCTTCATCCTTGCCGGAATCAGCTTATCTGTTGGATCTGACGGCTTAATCATCAAGTGATGAACGTCCTTGTTCATCACTTGATTGCGAATTTTGGCAAAGCCAAAATATCGCTTCTGTTATAACCACCGCCATCCGTGGCGGTGCTGAATTACTAAGTTTTTTATCGAAAACTTGCATATCCGCTACCCTTTATATTTGCTAAAGAACTTGCGATTTTTTTGATAAAAGAGTAACATAGCGGCCATGGACGTCATTGCGCGGTATCCTGAATTTTCTCCGCTATCTCTCGAAGCTGTACAAGCAATTAAACCCGATTTACAACAGCAGAAAGACGGTATGTCGGAGTTAACCTTCGGAAGTTTGTATTTTTTTAGAAATTTTTATAAATATAAGATAAGCAGATTTAATGAGCATACCCTGCTCTTTTTGGGAGAAGAGCGGCAAAAACCGTTTTTTTTCACACTCGGGACGCCGCTTCCTATTTCTACAATTAAAGAACTGTACCGCGACTGTGCTTACTGGAAACTAATCTCTGAATCCTATTTAACTACTAATGAATCCTTTTTCCAAAACTTTAAAGAGTCTCCTACCGAAGATAGGGATAATTTCGATTACCTCTACACCCGCCTCTCGTTGAGTACGCTTTCCGGTAAGCAATTACATAAAAAGAAAAACCATGTGAATGGCTTTTTAAGCAATTATCCTGATTTTACGTTGAAAAAGCTTGATACGGATACCAAAAAAGACGCATCTAAAATTTTAGACATCTGGGCGACGGAGCAAACCAACATCCAAGAAACCGACTACGAGGCTGCACAACAAGCCTTGGCATTGCCGGAAATAGCGAATTTTCTCAGCCTTATCCTGTATGTACAAGGTGTGCCGGTTGCATGGTGTTTAGCTGAATTGGCCGGTCAGGGAACTATCGCCGTTGTCCATTTTGAAAAAGCACGAACCGATTTTCGAGGCAGCTATCAATACATCAACTATGCCTTTGCCCAATCGCTTCCCGAACAGGTTATCTACATCAACCGTGAGCAAGACTTGGGCGACGAGGGGCTGCGCCATGCAAAAATGAGCTACAAGCCGGAAGGTTTTGTTAAAAAATACCGACTTGATAAAGGAGCGCTTTGAAACTATGAAGTTAGTCAGCACTCGAAACAGCAATCTCGCTGTTTCCTTTAAACATGCGATCTTTGATTGTATGCCTGCCGACGGCGGTTTATATGTTCCGTACTCCGAACACGATTTACGCTCGTGGATATTGCACATGAATGAGCAGACAACCTTTTCGACCATAGCAGGCTCGCTAACATCTGCACTGCTCAAAGAAGAGATTAGTCCGGTTATTTCCGAGCGGATTGCAGCAACGGCGTTTCAATCCTATAGCCCGCGGCTTCGCCAGCTTGATGACCGCCTCTTTTTGCTGGAGCTGTTCCACGGGCCGACCGGCAATCATCGAGATTTCGGCTTTCTATGGCTTGCTTCCGCGCTGGAACACCTTTTAACAATAGATGAGAAGAAAGCCATTGTCATCGCCCCCAGTACCGGAACCGGCGGCAGAAGTATGGCGGCAGCATTCGGAAATAAAAAACATCTTAAATTGATTATCTTATATCCGAAAGGCTATGCAAAGGGGCTAAAACCGGAGCATTTGTTTCAGAACGGCGGCTCCGTCTATCCCGTAGAGGTTGAAGGAGACACTGTCACAGTCGAGAATCTCATCCGGTCTATTTATCAAGAGCGGCAGCTCGTAAAAGATTATAACCTGACATTGGCAAATACGGTCAACATCGGGCGCATTTTGCCGCAGGTGTTTTTCTATATGTTTGCTTTTACCCGCATAAAAACAAGAACGGCAGGGGAGATATTCTATGCAGTGCCGTCGGGAAACTACGGTAATCTTGCGGCAGGCTTATACGCATGGAAGTTTTGCTTGCCGGTAAACGG
This sequence comes from Treponema sp. OMZ 305, assembly GCF_024181325.1. Taxonomy (NCBI): domain Bacteria; kingdom Pseudomonadati; phylum Spirochaetota; class Spirochaetia; order Treponematales; family Treponemataceae; genus Treponema; species Treponema sp. OMZ 305. Next base: position 266,744 of record NZ_CP051300.1, read on the forward strand.
TTTTATCACGGACGCAACGGATGCACTGAACTGTGACGAAACCGGTAGCTGCCGCTGCGTTAATTCGTCCATCCCACTTTCGGAACGCGGCCCCGCCGATCCTGCCGTACCTTCCAGCATCGAACGACTTGAACAAATTTTTACACTCAGCCCTGCGATTATGAAATCGATTATTTTCCCTGCATGGGTCTCGGATGCCGAAGCGGAAATGCTCATCAGCGATTCCTATCGGCGTTACGGTATTATGTTCGATATGGCGACCGCTCATGCATACTCAGCAGCACAAAACCGGAATATATGCCAAAGGAGCGGCGGAGAATCTCTCGTGTTGGTCTCGAAGGATCATCCTGCCTTTGAAAGCAAAATTCTTACCCGGATATGCGGCGAATCTCCCATCATTCCCGAATATCTTCGAGGTATTGATACGCCTCTTCCGGATGTACCGCTCATCAACGGAACAAAAGAAGAACTCATCAAAATCTTAAATACAGTAAGCGAGGTACAATAATGCCATACAAATTAGACGGTGCAAAATTCCCTACGTTGGAAGATTTAGTCGAAGCGCTCTATCCGCTCTATGCCGATAAAATGAGCGAAGAAGAATTCAAAAAATATGCAGAAGAAAACGCAGAAAAAAGTTAATTTTTTGGGGAGATTATAATGGATTATTATCACGCCTTCCTCAAGCGAAGTGCAGCATGGTTTATCGTATGCTGTATGTCGGTATTTGTTCCCACACTTCTTTTTGCAACGCAAAAACCTACAAAAGAATCTGCGCAAGGTACTTTTTCCGGTGATTACGTTATTTACCGTGATTATTCATGGAAAGTCCCTACATGGATAGGCTTTTTGTATTATAACGATGAAACCTACGGTGCTTTTATCCGTACCGATGAGCAGGGAAATTCCCGTACCGTATCCATCCTATTCAGCGCTCAAGTTGAAAAGGGGCGGTTAGTCCTGACCGGTCAGCAAATTATCTCTTCTATTACGCAGGATGATACATTCGGCGTTAATTATTTGATGGAGCTTTTACCCAAGCTCTATGAAATTAAAACTTTCCCTCGTGCAGGAAAGGCGCCGTTCGGCACGGCAACGGTACGCAAGCAAATGGAAGAATTCGGCGGAGCAGTTACACTGGACTTTCAATCTTTTGTGCCCCTCTTTCACCTTAAAGCGATAACCGGCGCAAAAAAAGAACCGGTTTTGGAATTAACCGAAATAGGTTCCATTAATGGTAACGGGGAATCGGTATTCTATGGTTATGATCCGGCAGAACCTCAGCAAAACACAAACGTATTTACCGTCGATAAAGCGGCAAAGAAAGAAACGGTAACCGTATCAGGTGTGCAGCTCCATTTGGATAGCCAGTGGAAAAAAATTGCAGATAATTCATTTCTTTGCGAGGATACCGCCTTTTTAACGGTAAGTACGGTCAATATACCGTCGGCAGAAAATGGGAATCCGTTATCCGTACCCGAACGCTTGCTTCGATTGCTAACAGCTTCAAGTCCTTATGCCAAAACACTGCTGCCGTATACGACTGTCGAAGGGAAGCAAACAGCCTTTACGCTCAAGCAATCCGTATACGACATCGAATCAAAAAAGATTTCAAAAGACATAAAACGATGCATTAAAAATAAAGACGGCAGCTTTACCATTGTCAGCCTAACAGTTAACAGCGCTGCGTATAGCGCAGAGCAAGCCTATTTTAATGGACTTTTTTAGTTTTTGTGCTATACTGCAACAGAGATGATAGGGCATTTACTTTTTGATATTGATAATACGCTTTATTCTGCATCCAATCTGATGGAACGGAGAATCTCCGAACGGATGTTTCAATTTATTGCCGATTTCTTATCGCTTCCGTTGGAAGAGGCTATAAAACTGCAACGTGCACGGCGGCACAACTATGGCACTACGCTCGAATGGCTTGAGTGTGAATATCATTTTAACGACAGAGACACTTATTTTGAAGCAGTACATCCCGCTTCTGAGATTTCAGAATTACAGCCTGATCCCAATTTACGAGACTTTCTCATTTCGTTACAAATGCCGATGACGGTTTTGACCAATGCACCGATGGCACATGCCGAACGGGTTTTGAACTTCTTTAATATCAGTGATTTATTCCTCGGTGTTTTTGACATTTCCTATAACCAAGGGAGAGGGAAGCCGCAACCGGAAGCCTTTACCAAGCCGCTTGCCGCTGTGCATAAAACGGTTGAAGAAACGTTGTTTCTGGATGATTGCCCCGCTTACGTTGAGGGTTTTGTCAAAATTGGCGGCAGGAGCGTACTGATCGACGAAAAAGAACGATGTACGGATTTTACCAAAGCGTCCGGTATCCCGTCGATCAAATCAATTTATGAGCTGCCGCCGCTGTTGGAACGTCTTTCCATATAGGAGTATATTAGACCTATTCTGAAACTTTCGTTTTCGAATAGGTCGACGAGACAATTGTATTATTTTGAGGAGCGCATTATGGAAGAGAAAAAAATTGACGGTCTTGTACTAAAAAATATGCTTGAAAACTTGAGGCCATTATTCGAACAATACGCAAGCAAGGATAATGTTATCACCGAAGAAAATGTACACAAACTGGAAAATCCTCAAATTCGATCAATCTTAGAATCGGCCGTAAAAAAACTCTTGTTGGAAGGTTCAAAACTCTACCCAGAAAAACACATTGCTGAATTTTTACAAGCAATTAAAGCAGGAAAGAAAGGCATTATCCTTTCCGAGCACTACAGCAACCTTGATTTACCGATTTTCTTATATTTAATGGAACAAACAGGACCGGCAGGAGAGGAACTTGCCCATCGCTCTATCGCAATGGCAGGGATGAAGCTTACTGAAGAAGACCCGCTGATAGCCGCTCTCACCGAAGGCTATGAGCGCATTGTCATTTATCCGAGCAGAACACTTGCCGGCATTACCGACCCCGTACAACTGGAAGAAGAGAAAAAACGGAGCCGCAGCATCAATATCGCCTCGATGCGGACGTTGGAAGAAGTGCGAAAAGAAGGAAAAGCCGTTATCGTATATCCGGCAGGTACCCGCTACCGCCCGGGAAAGCCCGAAACAAAACGGGGTGTCCGCGAAATCGACTCATACATCCGAACCTCCGATGTGATGCTGTTGGTGTCTATTAACGGTAACTGTTTGCGCATTTCGGACGACCCATCCAATATGCTGGGAGACATTGTGTGCCAAGACAAGGTTGTAATGGAAATGAGTCCGGTTATCGACTGTAACGAATTCCGCGAGCGTGCGAAACAACGCTGCCGTGACGGAGATGACAAAAAACAGGCCGTCGTCGATCTCGTTATGGAAGAACTGGAGATTATGCACAACCGAAATGTATAGGCTGTTTTCGGGCTTCCATTAACATACCTCAATATCAGCTGTAATAACAACCGCATCCGTTCCATAAAGCTGTCTACATTGCTTTTACAGATATCTTCTACAAAGCTCCATACTGATTTTCCCGTGTCTGTAAACGGTATTGTAGTATATGCAGGCATCAAATTTTCTAAAAACCCGTACCGCACTTCATCATTCGGAAAACCAAGCCGGTACATCCGCTCTTCTGTAACGTATTTCTTAATGGTTAAATAACCGGATTGAAACAGAATAGGTAAGGCATCTTGCGCTACAGCCCTGTATGTTTCCAATCCGGTTTCATTCAATTCAATATTCCCATCCAAGTCAGGGATAAAAAAATGAGCTTCTTTCAGATAATTCACCAAAAAGGTCGGTGTTCCCGTCCCGAACCAGTAGCTTTTAATTTCTTTATTATCAAAAGCATTTAATAGACTGAATGGATTGTACATTCCTTCCCCTGCCGGATGGAACAGGTAGCGTCATACCATTGTTTTTATGCTGCTATCGCTTGCAGATAGTCAAATCCTCGCTTGTAAGCCAGCGCCGGTTTGCAAGCAAACCGGTTACTGCTTGGAACCACCGCCATCCGTGGCGGTTCTGAAATGTACATTCGTATACACCGCTTAACGACAAGGGGCTGTCCAAAAACTGAAAGCCTATCGGCCTTTTCTGTAAGGAAATAATTTATCATATCCGCTAAAGCGGATTGCGTAACAGTTTTTGAACAGTTCCTTTAAATTTAGATGCGACAACGTAGATGCTCCGCATATTCTTAAAAGCTGGTGTTAATACGGTTTCCCCATAGTAACCTTTTTTGAATCGCGGAGTGTCCAGCTTTCTGCTTTATTAATAGCGGTTTTTGCATCGCGTACCAGCGATTTTGAGGCTGTTATCGGCGCGATAACCGCTGACTTTAAGACGGCGCCTCCTCGCCATGCACCGCTTGCAACGGCGGCTTCCGCTTCCCGTACCAGCTCTTCGTCATTCCATGCAGGAGCTGCGCCCCGTTTAGCACATTCTTTTTCGGTACAGTAGAGAATGGCATCCTGAATATCGCCGTCCACTCCGGCTTTTATCAGAATGACATTGGCGTTTCTTTTGGGAATGCTCGTATACGGTCCCCAAAAATCCCGCGCAGCCGCACAAGCTTGTGTTCCGCCGGAAATAATTTTAACGGTTGTTTCATCGCGGATACCCTCTTCGACGGAACGCCAATGGTATACAATAGTCTCGCCTGCGGAAACTTCTGCGGCGGGGAACCGACAGTGCGGGTTTTGCTTATCTCCGACATTCGTGATGGTGATGCCGGAAAGGTTGCCGCTTTCCATTACAATAAACTCGATAAATTCGCTTTTCGGTTTGCTGCTGTATAGCGGACGGATTTCGGTTATCCGCAGTTTTGCAGGGTGCGTATTGGCTCCCTCAAACGGCAGCGCAAAATCAAGAACGCTGTGCTTTGTGTCCGACACGGAACCGCGCAATACAAAAGGAACTCCGATACCGATCGTGGCAGTTGGGCTAAGCGCAAAGGCGGTGTAGGTATCAGCCTTGCCGGATTGTTCGTCGGAATCGGTAAAATTGTCGGGGATATCCATCGGCTCGGCGCTGCACGTTTGCGTTTCTCCCGTTTCGGGGATAAAAATTTCCACTGAAAGAAATTCCGCCGTACCGGCAAAGTATATCTGTATAGTATTGGTTTCCATCCGTACGGTTTTTACTATTTTAATGGGTTCAGCTTCTCCTCCGAGAATATCGGTAAAAATCGGCTGTTGAGAAAAACCTGCACACCCTGCTCCGCATAGCGCACAGATAACCGGCATAACAAAAAAGAGTTTTTTCATCGGTTCGTCTCCTAAGTATTTGTAAGCTACCTTCTATATGCGACACGCGCGGCTTTTTGGCTAAGAATTTAAGAGAAAAGAAAATAATTTTGCTGTTTTTTAGGAGGTCTGACATTAAATATAAAGACGCTGATTATCCGCAAGATTTTATCAAAATCGATCTTGCGGACTTAAAAGTAAAAGCTGAATATATTCCCGCACTGTTGTATCTTTTAGGAACTTCCTATCTCCGTGCGCGCAGCGAGTTGCACACGGCAAGAAGTGCGACGCCGACATCGGCAAACACCGCTGCCCATAATCCGATAATGCCCAAGGCGCCGCCTGCCAAAAAGGCGATTTTAACAACAAACGACATAACGATATTTTGTTTGACGATTTGCCGTGTAAAACGTGCCGACTTGATTGCCTGCGGAATAAGTTGCGGGTTGTCGGTCATAAGAACGACGTCGGCGGCTTCGATTGCGGCGTCGCTGCCGATTCCGCCCATCGCGATACCCACATCCGCACGGGCGAGAGCGGGCGCATCGTTAATTCCGTCTCCGACAAACACGCAGACGGCGCGGGCATTGCCTTTCTTTCGTTCGTCGCTGATTGCTTCAAAGCGGGCGACCTTTTCATGCGGCAAAAGTTCGCTGCTGCAGCGGTCAAGCTGCAATTCGGCGGCTATTTTTTCACCCGTGCGTTTCGTATCGCCGGTCAGCATCTCAAGATATCCAACGCCGACGCCGCGCAGTTCCCGTATCGCTTGTGCGGATTGCGGCTTAATGCTATCGCTGCAAATAATACAGCCGACATAACGCCCGCCGTAGGAAAGGAATACCTTTGTTCCTTCGATTTGAGCGATGGAAGCAAGCTGCTTTTCCGCATCGCCGAAGATGAACAGCGCGGAACCGGCCGCAAGCTCCTGTTCGTTCCGCAGCATTTTAACACCGGAACCGGCTTTTTCCGTGTATTGCCGGAGTTCGGCTGCTTCTTTTTCAAATATGGCTATTTTCTCTTTGCCGAGCTGTCCTTGTATAGCGCCTTTTATCGCAACGGCAATCGGATGGCCGGAATGATACTCGGCGATGTAGGCAAGCTCAAGCAATTCCTCCGTGCTGAATTGTTCCGCAGGAAGAATATGCTGTACCGTTAAAACACCGGCGGTCAGTGTGCCGGTTTTGTCGAATACAACGCTGTCCGTTTTGGCAAGCGAGTCGATAAAATCCGCGCCTTTTATCAATATGCCTTTTTTTGCTGCGCCGCCGAGTCCGCCGAAGTAGCCGAGCGGAACGGAGATAACAAAGGCGCAAGGGCAGGATATAACGAGGAATACCAATCCGCGCGAAATCCACGGAACAAAGGCGTTCCACGAAAGCGGGCCGCCGTGTACGGCCGAAAGTACAAGCGGCGGAAGGAGCGCCAGCACGACTGCACCGATCGTTACAATCGGCGTGTATACCCGTGCGAAGCTCGAAATAAGCCGCTCCGTTTTTGCCTTGCGGTCTTGCGCATGTTCCACCAACTGCAGCATTTTGGCCGCAGCGGTGTTTTCCGCCGCTACAGTGGTTTTAATCACCGCAAGCCCGTCCGTATTGACGAATCCTGCCAGTACCGTACCGCCTGCTTCAATAAAACGCGGAACACTCTCTCCCGTCATTGAAGAGGTGTCAAAAGAACACGCCCCTTCGACCAGTATCCCGTCAAGCGGAACCTTCTCTCCCGGTTTTACAAGAATGAGTGTTCCGATCGGCACCTCTTCAGGAGCAACAATATTCGAATCGGCGTCTCCGTGATGATGCCCGCAGCAGCACTCTTCGGTATGATTATGCGTATGTTCGTGTTCATGCTCGCAATCGCATTCTTCATGTTCGTGATGGTGTTCATGGCTATGTTCATGCCCGCATTCGCAGTTTTCCGAATGGGTATGGTGATGTTCACCGTGTTCATACCCGCATTCGCACATCTCGGCGTGAATGTGCTCATGACTGTGATGGTGGTCATCATCTTCATGCCCACAGCAATCGTGTGTATCGCCGTACTCCGATGCGGAGTCGGCAGGATTACGATAGAGCCGGACAAATTCGGGGCGCAAATCCATCAAGTTGGTAATGGAACGGCGGGACTGTTGAACGGCGGCCGCTTGCAGCAGCTCGCCTAAGTTGTAAAACAGCATAACCGCGGCGCCTTCCGACCACTCTCCGAGTATGAATGCACCGAGTGTCGCAAAGGTCATCAAAAAGTTTTCGTCAAAAATACTTCCTTTACCGATGGTCTTCAGCAAGGTTTGGATAACTTCCAGTCCTGCAGCAAGCCATGAACCGACAAAAAGCAGTGATGAAAGTGCAATGGAGTAAGAAGCGCCGCCGAATTGGACGGTAATTTTGAAAGGTTCGGCGGCTGCCTTCAATATAATCCCGGCGATAAAAAACACCGCCGCTACGCTAAAACGGATAATATCGTGTTTATTCCACAAACTGTCATGATGATGTTCATCATGATTATGCGTTTCGTGTATATGATTACATGCCATACAACTACAAGCCATTTTCTCTCCTCCTTAGGTCATGGCAACCACATTAAAAATATTTTTGAGGTTGCCTTCCTTCTGTGCGAAATTTTGCTTAAAATTTCGCACGTTTTTTCAGTAAATGGGTAAACGCATCAGGTAGAGTAGATAAAACCGCGGAAAAATTGAGGCTGTGAGACCATTTGAACCATCTTCAACTGTTGTACGTCCATGTACAACAGTTGAAGGCGAGTTTTGTGCGTGCACAAAACATCACTACTGTATGGAACCACTGCCATCCTTGGCAGTTCTGGTCGAATAGTATCAATTTTTCCGCGGGGGTGTTAAAAAACGGCCTGATGCGTTTACCCTGCTCCTTTGGTCTAGCGGCCTTCCAGAATATGCTCCATGCCGACGCTGTATAAGATGCCGACATGATTGTCCTCTATGGAATAATAGATTTGTTTTCCCACCCGCCGCGAACGCACTATTTTTGCCTGTCTGAGGATACGCAGTTGATGAGAAATTGCCGAAGCGGAGATTTCAAGTACCTCCGCAATGTCGGCAACGCACAGCTCACCCGCCATTAACGCGGATACAATCTTGATACGGGTTGAATCACCGAAGTTCTTAAAAAAATCACTCAATGCGGTCATCGTGTCCTCGTCGGGGATCTTTGAGCGTGCATGAGCCACGGCATCGGGGTTAAAATACTCCGCCGCTTCGTCACTCATCGGTTCTTCTTGGTTTTCCATTATGCTGCCTCCTTACGTATTCTGATTATCATGCCTGCCCACCTTGGTCATTCGTCTTCTCAAAACAGCAGGATTGTTTTATCTGTCAATATATGAACAAATGTTCAGATGTTTATTTGATTATATGTACAATTAAAAACAGTGTCAAGAGTGGCTTTTAAACTTTGTATTTTAGCATTGTTATATAAATATTAAAAAATTAACGACCGCCCTCTATAAATTTTTTGTAAAATGTGCTATTATTATTAATTATTAACCAAGGTGTGAAGGGAAAATGGCTAATAAAAATACAAATTTACATAAAGCAAAGCGATTTAAAGATGATGAGTTTTATACAACTTATGAAACTGTAGAAAACGAACTTTCTCATTATATCGGTCAATTTAAGAATAAAACAGTTCTTTGCAATTGTGATAATCCTTTTACATCAAATTTTTCTAAATACTTTATTCAAAATTTTAATCTTTTAGGATTATTTACTTATAATGTACACTATTTTGTACAAAAACAGCAAGAGAAAATATTTGCTTCCTATTGCGGATAAAAGGTATAAGACCGGTGGCTAAAAGCTGAAAGACTGCGCCTAACGCAATAATTCGCATATATTGGGCTGTCAATTCGAGTGTTGTTCCGTATGGGAGGCCTTGTACTTGCCATGTCTATAGCCTTCGGCTAAAATGTAATCACAATACATATTAGCCGAAAGGATGCTGTATGAGTTATATTTCCAGAAGTTTGGAAAAGATAGTCTTAGAGGTAACAAAAGAATATCCGGTAGTATTGGTAACAGGCCCAAGACAGGTTGGGAAAACTACCATGCTGCAAAAACTTATGGAGGGCACAGACAGAGGTTATGTGTCGCTCGATGATTTGCATGAGAGAGCTCTTGCAAAGACCGATCCGGAACTGTTTTTGCAGCTGCATAAACCGCCCATACTGATCGATGAAGTTCAATATGCGCCTGAATTATTCACCTACATAAAAATATATGCGGATAAAAAGCGCAGCAAAGGTGATTTCTGGCTTACCGGTTCTCAAGCTTTTAAGCTGATGCAGGGAATGCAAGAGTCATTGGCAGGAAGAGTAGCGGTGCTCTCATTAACATCTTTATCGCAAGCAGAGATTTACGGAAATAGACTTGAGCCGTTTGTGCTCGATATGAAAAAACTTTCTGCACGGAGCAGAGAACGAAAACCTGCGAATATCAAAGAAATTTTTAACAGAATTTATAACGGCTCCATGCCTGCGGTCATAAGCGGTCAAAATAAAAACACTCACATTTTTTACAGCAGTTATGTAACAACATATATTGAAAGAGATGTAAGAGCGCTTTCGGATTCGATTGACTCTTTAAAATTTTTGCGGTTTATAACTGCCGTTGCCGCACGGTGCGGACAGCTGCTCAATATCGCCGACATAGCACGCGACGCGGATATTAATCAAAAGCAGGTGAAGGGCTGGCTGGGTATTCTTGAAACGTTAGGAATTATTTTTTACTTACACCCTTATTCAAATAATATGTTAAAGCGCCTCGTAAAAACTCCCAAGCTGTATTTTTATGATACGGGATTAGTCTGCTATCTGACAAAGTGGAGCAGTGCGGAAACGCTGGAAAGCGGCGCTATGAACGGAGCCATACTTGAAAATTATGTTGTTTCCGAAATAATGAAAACATATCTCAATAACGGTAAAGCGCCCTTTATGTATTACTATCGGGACAAAGACGCGAAAGAAATCGATATCGTATTAGAGCATGACGGCGTACTTAATCCGATAGAAATTAAGAAATCCGCAAATCCGGGTTCCGAGCTTGTCAAAGTATTCAGCTTACTGGATAACGCTTCTATTCCGCGTTCTAAAGGCGCGGTCATCTGCATGAAACCGGAGCTTTCAGCAATTGATAGGGAAAACTACATCGTGCCGGTTTGGGTGATTTGAAATTTGTAGAGTGAACAACTATTTATATGAAATAAAAATGGCGAACTCAAAACTCGTTATTATTGGAAGCGATGTATGGATCGGCTGTAACTGTATGATTTTGCCGGACGTAACCAACGGCAACAATGTCATCATCGCGGCGGGTGCGGTGGTAACAAAAGATATTCCCGATAACTGCGTAGCCGCCGGTGTTCCCGCAAAGGTGATAAAACAGCTGGAAAATGATATTGAAGACTGATGTTCAATGCCGATGACATGGGAACACAGGCCGATAGGTTTGTTGCAGAGTAGTCCGATTAATAGGTAATAACACAGTCAACTAAACTATCCGCTCTCACGTCGGAGATATCTCTGGCTTGAGGCGTTTTTTTGTGTATATACGTGCGGTATACGTCACGGTATTCTTACAAAACGGCGGTAAATGTGGTATAATTGTATGTTAAGGAGTTGTGATATGAGCACTTCAAACAGAAAATATAAAGATTCTGTCTTTGTCGATTTATTCAGTGAAGACGAAAAAGCAAAAGAAAACTTTTTGTCACTGTATAACGCCTTGCATAATACCAAACTTACGGCTATAGAGCTTTTGAAAAATATCCGCCTTGATCAAGTCTTGTACATGACATTCTATAACGATGTATCCTACCTTGTAGATAACAAAATAATAGTGCTTGCAGAACACCAGTCAACAATCAACCCGAATATGCCTTTACGCTGCCTTGAATACATCAGCCGCTTGTATGAAACCCTCTTTGAATCAAAAGAAAAATATAGCCGTAAACTACTGAAAATTCCGAGTCCTGAATTCTATGTTTTTTACAATGGAGAAGAAGACTATCCTTGTGATAAGACTCTTAAACTCTCGGAGGCCTTCATAGAAAAGGCAGCGGAACCTAATCTTGAGTTGACCGTTAAAGTAATAAACATAAACCGCCAAAACCGCCATCCTGTATTGGAAAACTGTAAAACGATACAGGAATACAGTATATTTGTGGAAACAGTGCGAAAATGGAAAGAAATAGACCCTCAAAACGGTTTTGAAAAAGCCGTTGAAGAATGTATAGAGAACAATATTTTGCGTGAATATCTAAAACGCAAGAGTAAGGAGGTCGTTAATATGCTATTAGCTGAATATGATTATGAAACCGATATAGCCGTACAACGTGCTGAAGAACGAGAAATTGCCTTTGCCGAAGGTATTGAACAAGGTATTGAACAAGGCTTTTCCAACGGATCGCGCCAAGCAAAGCTTGAAACAGCTAAGGCTTTTAAACGTTTCGGTTTTGACATTGACAAGATAGCTGAAGGAACCGGTCTTTCCGTTGAAGAAATTGAAAAACTGTAATTCGGTTTAGCGGCGCCGGATATTCTCCTTACAAATATTAAATTAAAATGCACTGACAGAATCGCCTATCGGCTTTAACATCGAGCCATTACGATTGGACAATCAAGGATATTAAAAAGGCGCTGAAAAAGTGGCGGGAGAAATAGTCGTATTCGTATGCACTTTGTTCAAGCAAAAGGAATTTTATCGGCTAAAAACGGAATGAACCTGTACCGAGGCTGTACTCACGGGTGCATCTACTGCGACTCGCGGAGCGATTGCTATCAAATAAAGCATACGTTCGAAGATATAGAAATAAAAGAGAATGCAATAGAACTGCTCGAAACTGCTTTGCGGCGGAAACGAAATAAGTGCATGATCGGCACCGGTTCTATGACCGATCCGTATATGCCGCTTGAAGAAAAAATCGGTATGACGCGCAAAGCGATAGAAACCGTGTACCGGTATGGGTTCGGCTTTACCGTGATAACAAAATCGCCGTTGATTTTGCGCGACCTTGAACTTTTGCAGGCGGTGAACAAAAAAGCAAAGTGTGTTGTGCAGATGACGCTCACCACATATAACGATAAGCTCTGCAAAATACTTGAACCGAATGTTGCCGTTACGAGTGAGCGTTTTGCGGTGCTTAAAACGCTGCACGATGCGGGCATTCCACAATAATCAAAAAAGTAAAAAATTGGTATGTAAGTATTGATGATGTTATTATCACCATTAATGCATACAGTTATACAATAATCACCGCACATAAGCAAAAGACTATATGACGATAAAAGAATTTGAAAATAAATATTGGTATATGAGTGAACTCAAAGCATTGGCAAAATCGCTTGAAATTCCTTTTCATTCAAAAATACGAAAGGATCAGCTTGAAGAAATGATTATTCAATTTTTGGAAACCGGGACGGTGAATAAAAAGAATAGTTTTAGGAGCAAAAGCCGGAATATAGAAATTTTGAATAATAGCAGTTATGTTGAAAATTTTAGCAATAAAAAAGAAACATGGGAATTCATACATAGTCAAATGAATAGCCGAGTTCCGGGACTAAAACCGAAATCAGGGGCAAAATATTGGCTTAATCGATGGATTGAAAATAAACTTTCTCATGATGAAAAAATAACTTATAATGATGTCATTTGTGAATATATTCGTTTAAATAAAACCGAAGGAAAACTTCCGCAAATTCCATCCTGCAAATTTAATAACTTTATAAGTGATTATTTAGCAAATGAAAAAGATGCGATAAGAGAAGATGCTTTGGAAGAATGGAATAAACTAAAAAATATGAAGATAAAAAAAGATTATATAACGTGGAAAAAGAATAAACATACATAGAAAATTTTGACCCACTTTAACCTGACGTTTGTTTTATCACGAAAGTTGTTTGAGGCGTCGATGCCGGTGCATCTCCCTTTTTTAGGCAGCCTTCGCGTCAACTTTGCCGCCGCTTTATACTGCAGCAAAACCGAAAATCCATGTTAACAGCTCTCGTTTATAATCATTAATCTTTCCGATTATTCCAGGGGGATTGCAATCCCTCTGCTTGCCCCGAATGCTAAACTCGGTGAAGGGCTGTCGGTTCATTATTCGGGCGGCTCATCCCTTGGCAAATATGTGACAAAATGGCTTAATAAGAGCGGAGTTGCGGTAAAATGATGAAAATCGGGGACGGAGGTTATGAGCGTGCTGTTAGTTTTTTCAATAAAATATTTTGTATGTTGACGAATACATAAAATAGTATGTATAATATGGAGGTATATGACATTTGAATGGGATGAAAATAAAAACTCTGAAAACATAGGGAAGCATAAGGTCTCTTTTGAAAAGGCGCAGGATGCTTTTTTTGACGTAAACCGTATGATTTTAGAAGATGTAAAGCATTCCATTTCAGAAAAACGTTATTTTTGTATTGGAAAAACAGATAAAGGAATTTTGACCGTGCGTTTTACAATACGTGGTCAAAATATTAGGATTTTCGGCGCAGGATATTGGCGTCAAGGAAAGAAACTCTATGAAGAGCATTTACAGTAACCCCGAAAAATCAGTAATGGAAGCATTGGATTCTGCCGTATTAGTGACGGATTTTCTTCCTTCACCGGCAGAGCTTGTAAAGAAACCAGCAAAAGAAAAAATAACCATTTCAATAGATTCTGATTGTATTAATTTTTTTAAAACAGAAGCAAAGAAAAATCATACAAAATATCAGACTATGATGAATGAAGTACTTTCTCAATATGCAAAGCATTATGCTGTAAATGGTTAAGCATATATTTACGAGTATGGGAAACTTATATAGTAATATCTATAATGGAAAAAGAGTTTAAGGAATAATACAATAATAAAACTAAACGAAATCAGAATGCCGCTTGATATGATGATGACCGTGCTTTCTATAATCCTGATGGGAGGCACGGTACTTTTCCCTGACGATAAGATTCACCAGATTTTAGGAATGCCGCTGCTCGTACTATGGGCGGTTCACATCGTGCTGAACCGCAGATGGTACGGGGCATTATTTCGCGGGAAATATTCCGCACACAGAATCATGCAAATTGCGGTAAATATGGGGATATTGCTCTGCGCACTTTTTCTGATGATGAGCGGTCTTATGATGGCGTGGTTTGTTCCGCCGGAAGCCGTGGGCGATATGCTCGGCTTTGCACGGATTGCTCATCTTATCGCTTCGCACTGGTATTATCTTTTTATGTGCTTCCATTTAAGAATGCACGCAAATATGATTGCCTCCCGACTTAAAGCAAAGCCCCGTACCCTGCGGATTTTGAGGGTGCTCGTTCTGCTGATTTCCGCTTACGGTGTGTATGCGTTTATCTCCCGCGGTCTTGTACAATATATGTTCCTGCAGCAGCAGTTTTTCTTCTTCGATTTTGACAGAGGCTATGTTTTGTTCGCGGTAGATTATCTTTCAATACTTGTGCTGTTCGCAGCGGTTGCGCATTATGCGGGAATAAAAAGTAAGAGAAAGTGAAATGTGGGCGTGATACTCTGCATCGGGAGATGTTAATTTTGATTGGTAATTGCATAATTCCGATGTGCATTTATTCAAAAGCAGCTGACTGGAGAACGGTTTCTTGAGCCTCTAAAACGGTAAGCCTATCGGTATATCCCGCAAATAAATATATGAACAACACCAGTCAACCATTTCAAGCTGTTCTTCCCAATCATAATCAAGATCATCTCCGTCTTGTCTTTGTAAATATTTTCTGTTTTTTTGTAAAAGTGCTTGAGTTTCCAGAATATCTAAGCCAATAATACTTCCAACAGCTTGAACATTGAAATGTTCATTCCATAGTTCGCAGATATATTTTATAGGATTCAATTCCTCCGTAGAAAAATTAAACTTGACCATCAGTTGATACGTATTCGTATACTCATCGTTAGTAAGATATTTATGTCTTTGATTATAAATTTCTAAAACTTTTTCAGTATCATTTGTCGTATTAAAATAGCAAAACGAAAGATAAAGTAAATGCTCAAATATGTGTTTGAGATCTTCTTTGGAAATATTTGTACCAAGTAGGAGGGCGTTTTCGTATGCGGTCATAACATCCGTCAAATTATCGCTATTTTGAACCCAGTCAAGATACTTTAGTGCAGCTATATACCATGCTTCACAGAATGGTACGTATTTACCGAGTGCTTCTGAATTACATATACTGTTAAAAAAATATAGTTCTTTATCTTTATCCGTAAGCAGCGGTTGCGATTCTATATTCCGTATGCGGGATGCAATAAAATCCGGTTTACTTTAGGCTATAGGATTGGCTTGAATTAAAAAAAATATTTATTATAGAGGAAATACATACCTTAGTTCTCAAAGTCGATTAATCGGTCAAGCTGATTTGTGGTTTAAATTTCTGCTAGGTGTCTATTCTTTTTAATTCTGTAAGGGCTTTATTGCGATAAACTAAATCGTCTCTAACGGAAAAGCCTTCGTTTTCCCAAAAGGCATTACCATCTTTATTTTTAGTGAATACAACTAACGCGGTTTTGTGAATACCAATATGTTTTAAAGCATTCAGCACCGTGGAGATCAATTGGGAAGCAACCCTTTGTCTCCGCCATTTCGGATGTACAGCAGTATGGTATATGTAACCTCGCCTTCCGTCATTTCCTGCTAATATTGCGCCGATAATATCTTTTTCATTTTCCGCAACAAAACATGTTTCCGGATTGCGCTTCAAGAAACGAGCAATACCTTCTTTTGAGTCGTCTAAATCGTTCAAGCCCATTCCCGCACACGACATCCATAAAGCATATACCGCTTCATAGTCGGATACAAGCATAGTACGTATATTCATTGGTTGTTTCCAATTTCCGGCAGTTTAGCGGCTAAACTGCCGGAAGACATTATTTATTTTTCTTTTGCTACAGACGGTTCAAAGGCTTTTTTAGGAGTTCTGCCTTCGTTCTGTGCGGCAAAACCTACCAGTTCCGGGTATATTTTCTGTGCTTTTTCAAACACATCGGCTGCTTGGTCGTTTCCTAATTTGGTTGCATATTTTGCTGCGGCGGATTCACCTTTTTTGGTATAGAGCCGTGCAATTTCAGCATCTTTGCCTTTCTGCTCTTTAATCAGCTTTTGCTCATACGCTTTCCAATAGCTGCGGACATTCTTTCCGTACATATCCCTGTTTAAAGCTGAAAAGACATTGATAGTCCGCATCAGCCAATAAAACGAATCAGGCGTATACATTTTGTTGTCGACTTTATACGCAGCGTAGGTGTCCGTAATGTTGCCATAGAAGGGCAGATACACCGAATGTTCCGCATTTGCCATCGCCATCCACATCACACCGCCGACAGCTTTCGGTAAGGTGTCTTTCATCTGAATGATATGGCATTCCATAGAAGTCGGTGTACCGATTGCGCGAACTCCTGCGTTTTCCGGTAAATTTGCATTTTTATCGGTATCTTCATAGCGATAGCGCTGCAATTCCATTACATCTTCAAGGGCGATTTTCTTATCAGCCTTTCTCCACAAAGAGAATAGCTTCGTGTCATACGCAACCTTAGCGGACGGTGAGAGTTTATTTTGTCCTCCCCAAAGCCGTACACGGTTGTAGTCGCTCATTTCTTCTCCATAAGTAAGCGCTGCATGGAATTTACCGTCAACTTCTTTATAAAAGCCTTTCGACTTAGGCAAATTGATTAAATCTTTTGATGCGATAACATCTTTACTTGTCGTATCGACATAACCGAGCAAGAAGCAATTAGGTACTACCGCATACATATCATCCGGGACCTTAACCGCTGCATACTGATGGCCGGTATAAATTTCCATGTACCAGCTTTCTTTATCGTCTGCGATAAAAATGATGTTGCCTTCTGCCGAACCGTAGGTATCTACAATCTTTGCAATCCGTTCAACGCCTTCCCGGGCTGTGGTAATATACGGCAACACAACCGTTGTCATAGATGCTTCCGAAAGTCCGTTTTCAACAAGCGGGTCAGCTTCTTCTGCAGCTTTTCCCGGAGAGGCAGAAACGGTTGCGCTCATCGCAACGCCGTGCTCGTTAAAACCTACTTCGTCGTAGATGCCTTCGGATTGTTCGGCATCGCAAATAGCGGTATACCGATAGCTCTCTTTCGGTAATTCGATTTTAAAGCCGATTGAGTCGGTAAACTGTACCGGCTTTCTGTTTTTCTTATGCGGATATACCTTAAAGGTTTTGTTATGGGCGCCACTCAAATCTTCCGTACGCGCAATGATACGGAAGCCGTCGGCTGTTGCATCCTTTCCTGCAACAAACCCCGTACAGCCAAAAGCATTAGACATTCCTGTCCATACGCCGGCCACGGCAACCAATAAAAACAGACACATTTTTTTCATAATGTACTCCCTGTTAAAAATAATCCGGCAAACACTACCGAATAAAATCACACTTACCTTAAAAAAGGCAATAAATATAAAAAGGATTATATCATGCGATTCAGTACTTGTCAAAATAAATGTGCATTTCGTACTATTTTGTTGTTCCATTGTGGCTTTAGGTGCGATGATATTCGTATTTTGAATGGGCATACGTTGACCGATACGGATCGGCTTAATATGTACGGATATATTGCTATTTTCTGCGCCGAAAAACCGTTTTTTACATCAAAACCAAATCCTGCCGTCGTAACAATCCTCAGAGATCACGACCTTAAAGAGGGTTGTAAAGGCTGCGTTCTTACCGTAAACCGTGGGCTGTTTTCGGGTAAATTTATTCGAGAAGCCGCGCTGGATTTTGGGCTAAGTAAAGCGGATACGCCATTGGCAAGCACAAGTCCGATTTTACCGTTTGCAGAAAGATGGTGTATCATGTGCTGGATCCAAGCGTAGTTCGCATTGCCTGCCGGGGGCACGGCTCCTTTTTTTGAGTTACTTTACCCCACTACACACTTTTCCACACATGCCGCAACATCAGCCATAGGAGCGGGCGGTTCAAAGCGGGCAACAACAGTGCCGTCCCGGGCAATAACGAATTTGGTAAAATTCCATTTAATTTCAGGATTATTTTTATAATTGCTGTCTATTTTTTGAATAAAATCACTTAGCGTTTCCGCCATCTTCCCTGTGCCGAAACCCTCGAATTTTTTCTGTGATTTTAGATAGGTAAAAAGCGGAAGCGCGTGTTCACCGTTTACATCCGATTTTTTCATTTGAGGGAACTTTGTGTTGTAATGGAGCATACAAAACGAGTGAATTTCCGCATCGGTTCCGGGAGCCTGCTCGCCGAATTGATTGCACGGCACATCGATTATTTCAAAACCGTTATCGTGATATTTTTCGTATAGTTCTTCCAACTCTTTATACTGCGGTGTAAATCCGCAAGCCGTCGCCGTATTAACAATCAACAAGACTTTGCCTTTGTATTGCTTGAGCGGAACATCGTTTCCTTGCGCATCTTGCACCGAATAATCATAGATAGTCATCATTTACCTCCGAAAAAAAATAGAAACCATCTCTGAAAACGTTAGTTCTAAGAAACGTCTCTTAGGTCATTCGATTTTAAGATAATTATTTGAAAGATGCAATCTATTCCCCGCTGCAGAGCATCCCCATGCTACCTGCACATGTTTTTTTCTATAATAGAAATTCCTTTTGCCATCTCAGGCTCCAATAGCGTCGGCTCCAACCTGTTGATAAGGGCACGGCATTCGGAGAGTCGGTTTTCTTTAAATGCTCTGGTCAGTTGATCATAACATTCTTTTATTTCTTCGAATTCCATCGTATAGTCGACATCCTGATAATTTATATAATAGCATGGCACCTTTCCTTTTCCCTTTAAAAGATGTGGAGGGCGTTTATAGAGCCGATAGCTGCCGGAAATGAGCGCCGCTGTTTTCATCGAAACGGTGCACGCCATCGGAGCAGTTACCGATTCAAGGCGGAAAGCCATATTAACCGTGTCACCAAAGATATCGAAAATATATTTATGCACGCCGACGATACCTCCGGTGATTGCTCCCGAATCGATGCCTATTTTTATTCTAAAATGGCTGTTATTATCTTTATTAATTGTTTCAAAGCTTCGTAGCATTTCGACAGCGGCGCCGGTAAGCCTGAGTGCATGGTCTTTTTCTCCTCTAAGGCCGCAGCATGCTAAGTATCCGTCTCCAAGTGTTTTTATCCGCTCACAGCCGAAAACATCCATAATACCGTCAAATTGAGTAAACATCGTATTTAATTGCCTAATAACATGCTCCGGCGCCGTACCACCCGACCATTCGGTAAAGCTGACTAAATCTGCAAACAGTACCGTTACCGCAGGATACACTTTAGGCTTTGACGCTCCCGTACTGATAAGTTCGTCGATAACGGAGGGCGGCAGAGTATTGCGTAAAAGTTTATCGCTTTTTTCTTTTTCACCGGCGAGTTCTTTTGTTTTTTCTTGTACCTTCCGGTCAAGTTCATCAGCCCTCCGCTGTAAATTTCTAAAGCGGAGTTGGACGGCAAAGAAGATACCGCTTCCGATACAGCATACAAGTAAAAGATAGAACCAGATAGTCTGATAAAAAAACGGCTTCTTATAGATAGCGGCGCTGGAACCGCTCTTGTTTACAATGCCGTCATTGTTCGCAGCTCTTACCTTAAACACGTAATTACCGGGGTTGAGGTTCGTATAGGCAATCTCCCGCGTAGTTCCGCAGCTACGCCACTCTTTATCATATCCTTCAAGTTTATATTCAAACTGAACCCGTTGCGGAATGGTAAAACTTAAAGCGGTAAATTTAAACAGAATACGCTTTATTCCGGCCGCGACCTTCAGTCTTTCTTCCGTTACATCATAGTTTTTGCCGTCTAAAACAATGCTCTCGATAACAACCGGTGGAGCATGTTTATTGGTAACATAATAGGAAGGAGCGCAAACGGCAACTCCCTTAAGCGTAGGCAGAAACAATGTATTTTCGGCGGTAACATGCGCCCATGCATTCGCCGCTAATTGACCTGTTAGGCCGTCAAGCCGGTTGTAGCGGACAAGAAATTCAGCTGGGAGACCGTTCAGCACTGCCTTTACAAAAACATCCGTTTTTACCAGCAGCAAATCTTTTGCCGTTACAATCCAGAGGTTTCCCATTGTGTCTTGTACGATGTTAAACACACTGATAGCTCCTGCACCGAATGCTTTATTGGCATAATAGAATCCGCCGTTTTTATACAGTGTTAGCCCCTCGCTTGTGCATAACCAAATATTATTTTCCGTATCTTCAATAATTCTAAGGATAATATTGCCGTGCAGTCCATCATCTTTGGTAAAAACGTGTTCCACCTTGATAACCGGTCTGCCGTCAGAAAAACCCGACACCGTTAAAACGACCGCCCCGCCGCCGTCCGTACCAAGCCATATCTTTCCGCTGCGGCTTTCTTCCGCACAAAGAATAAATAAATTAGGGAGTCCGTCTTCCTGCGTAATTGTTGTTATCGTACCGTCAAAATAGACGGCGGGTCCTGCCGTTGTGCCGATCCACAGGAGATTATCCGAGCTGCGGTACGAAAAACGTACACGGTTGTTCGGTAGTCCGTCTTTTTTTGATAGCGCTTGCATGCTTCCGTCTTTCCTAAAAATCAAAAGGCCGTTATCGGAATAGGTAGCAAAAAATAATGTTCCGTCCGCTTCTTCTCTGATTTGCCGGACACGGACGGCATGCAGCTTTTCGATAAGGGCATCAATTTGCCTTGCTCTTGTAGGAGAGAGCGCCGAACTTTTTAAGCACACAATGCCGTCATCTTTTGCAATCCAAATGTTTTTATCCAAATCTTCCAATACGGAATTTGCCGCGGTTGGTGGCAGGGACTCTGCGCTGGTTAAATCAAGAAATTTTCCTTTACTGAATTTCCCGACGCCGCCGCGTTCCATACCTACCCAAAGGTTTTCCTCAAAGTCTTGACAGAGACATGAAACGATATTATTCGGCAAGCCGTTCTCTTCCGAAAATATTTCCGGCTTACCCTTTTTGATCGTAACAATACCTCTATTGGTCGCCGCATACAGCGTTCCGTTCACAGTACGCAAAAATTCGTTAATACTCATCCCTTTCAGATATTCCGCGTCAATAAATTCAATGTCTTTTTCTTCTTTTATCTTGATGATTTTTCCGTTTTTTGTACCGAGCCACAGTATGTTATCGGAATCAAAATATGCAGCCGAAAAAGTATGATCCTGTATGGCATCCAAATACGGGAGCCGGGCTACTTTTTTATTTTGAATGACTGTAATCCCCTGCAGATTTGAACCGACATATATCCTGTCCTTTACCGGAAGGATAAACGTAATAATCCCTAAACTTTTATTGCGTTCATCAAGGATAGGGACAAAACGGCCGCTTTTTTCCAACCGCGCGAGTCCGTCTGCCGTTCCGACCCACAGCACATTGTCTTTATCAAATTTTATCGCTCTAATTGAAAGATTCGGCAGACCATCTTCTTCGGCATAGCGCTTAAATATCTTGTTTTGATAGGCGTATAAACCGGTGGAATTGGTTCCTATCCAGAGCGTACTGTATGCATCTTCGCATAGAACACGCGGCGCTATGCCGGTAAACCCGTGTTCGGCTTCGGTAAACTCGGTAAACGTTTCTCCGTCAAACCTGATAAGGCCGTCATAGGAGGCAAGCCAAATATAACCCGTTCCATCCTGCAAAACGTCCAATATTCTATTTGAAGGTAACCCGTTCGTATCCGACCAGAAAGTCTGGACAGAGCCTGCAAGACTGTTAAATGATATCTCCGCTGCGAGTGGAAAAATTGCCATAAGTGTAAGTACAAGTACAAAAAAGCATTTTTTTAACATAAGTACCTCAAGGATTTAACAGGAACGTGTAAAAACTACAAGCCGATAGGCTTATTCGTTAACACAGTATACACTATCGAAGTGAAAAAACCATATATTTTACCACAAAGAACCATAGTTACCGTAAAAGAACTCACGTTATTAAAGCACCGAAAAGCCGTACCTCATACAAGCTTCCCGCAAAAGGTACGACGAGGAAAAGGTTCCCGTAACGACATGCAATAATTGGCAATTTGAAACCAATTATTGTATTGCTCATTCCTTTACAGACTTGGATCAACCTTTCCTAACTAGGCGTCCGCTTGCATAAGAGATTTATTTTTTCTATTATATCCCCATGACAACCGCATTGGTGTATTTTGATAAAGGGAAAAAAGCACAAACACAGCTTTTTCTGGCAGCCCTAAAAGAAGGCGCCCATAATCGGTGCGATGATATTCGTATTTTGAATGGGCATACGTTGACCGATACGGATCGGCTTAATATGTACGGATATATTGCTATTTTCTGCGCCGAAAAACCGTTTTTTACATCAAAACCAAATCCTGCCGTCGTAACAATCCTCAGAGATCACGGCCTTAAAGAGGGTTGTAAAGGCTGCGTTCTTACCGTAAACCGTGGGCTGTTTTCGGGTAAATTTATTCGAAATCTGATGAATACATTAGAAAGCTGCGGTTTTATGATCGACTACTTCGATACTTTGCGGAATGTAGCGGATGCTCGCCGCGCGGGGGCAAATATTGGGTAGCAAGGCGGAAAGCGGACGGCAGGATAGCGAAGAAGGACGCGGAGATCGCTCAACACATCAAGCCATAATAATAGAAGATTATTATAAGATTTTAAGTGTTTCTCCTTCCGCTTCTACTTCCGAAATCAAACGGGCATTCCGAAAAAAAGCCAAAGAACTGCATCCCGATATTCCCCATAATGTTCGGAATACCGACGGCAAAAAAGCTAATGAGCAGGCGCTGATGAGGCTTATCCGTGCCTATGAAGCCTTGCTGGATGCGAAGCGCCGGGCGGAGTTTGATTTTTTCTATAATAAGACCGCGAAAAAAGGTGAAAGTTTTGATTACCGTACATGGCTAAAAGAGCGGACGGATCCCGAAAGCAGGGCGACGCTAATTTTTTTTGACCTTTTCCATAATGCTGAGGACGAAGCGGTACAGGAATTTTTACGGCTCCGCTCGGTACAGCCTTCGTTTTCGCTTCGCCGGTACTTTAGCAGGGGAGACTTTATGGATTGCGGATTTGTGCTTGCAGAGGAACTCTATTTCCGTGATCACTATTATGAGTCTTTTTTGCTGCTTGACCAAATTATCAGCGAAGAGCAGAAGCAGGCATATTTCCGCCATTTTTTTCCCGAAGTGCTTATTCTAGCCCGCAAGCTTATCCGCGAAAAACTCATCTACAATCTTGCAGACGATTTACTGCTTGATTGTTGCGAAGCCGCGCTGGATTTTGGGCTAAGTAAAGCGGATAATGCAGAAATATTAAAAAAGATGGCGGAAATTTATTACCGGATGGGTGATTTTACTACCGGTGACGGATGTGCGGAGGCGTCCATGCGAATGAATCCCCGCATCCGCGGCATAACGAAGTTGAAAAAAAACTATCAGGAGCAGCTTTGGCGTTAAAGGTGCTCCGGTTATCCTTAACATAAGATAACCGGCAAATCCTAAGACGATAAGGCTGCGCAAAGGGTAAGGAATATATGATACGAATTAAGACAAAGGAACAGATAGACGGTATCCGCCTATCATGTAAAGCATTGGCAAGGCTCTTTAAGCAATTAACGCCGCGGGTGAAGCCGGGCGTAACCACGAAAGAACTGGATGACTTTTGTGTTGAGTACATTAAGAGCATCGGCGGCGTTCCCGCATGGTATGCGGAAAATTTTCCGGGGGCAGCCTGTATCTCCATCAACGAAGAAGTTATCCACGGCATTCCCAGCAAAAAGAAAATCGTACAGGAAGGAGACCTCGTATCGCTGGATATCGGTATTGACCTTAACGGATACATCAGCGATTCGTGCGTAACGGTGCCGGTTGGAAAGGTAAGCCCCGAACGCGCACAACTTTTAAAGGTTACCACCGACTGCCTCTATGCGGGAATCGCCGCCTGTCAGGCAGGTAAGCGTGTAAATGCAATATCCCGCGCGGTGTACGACTTGGCGCGGCAGTATAAATACGGTGTCGTATATGAATACTGCGGTCATGGGGTCGGGCTTAAAGTACATGAAGAACCGAATATTCCGAATGTACCGGAGCGGGGCGCACCAAACCCGCGGCTAGTACCCGGTATGGTGATTGCGATTGAACCGATGATTAACCTCGGTACGGCAGATGTTAAAACCCGCGCCGACGGATGGACGGTTGTCAGCGCCGACAAGTCCTGTTCCTGCCACATGGAGCACACGGTTGCCATCTTTGAAGACCACACCGAAATTTTAACTCAACTTGCCCCCGGTGAAGTGTAAGTAAACGCGGCGCATAGTTATCATTAACTTAAATCAACACACACCGAAGCAGAACGCCGGTGTATTAAACGTTTCGCATAAATAAAAAAGCCCGCTAAAAAGTTAACTTTTTAGCGGGCTTTGATTTCTGATAGTGTCTGCGGATATCTGTCTTATTTTTCGTTATTTTACCAATTCAAAGGCTGAGTATTCGTTGGTACCGTCTAAACTGTTTATCACCGTGTATCCTGCAGCTACTAATTTTTCCGCAACGGCAAAAGAGCGGTTGCCGGAATAGCAGTAGGTTAGCACCGGTTTTTCCTTAGGTAATTGCGGGAGTAATTCAGCAAGGGTATCCGCATTCCCCGATATTGCACCTTTTAAATGCGAAGCGGCATAATCAGCGGGTTCTCGGGCATCGACAACGGAATAGTTCCCTGTATTCGCGAGCTCCTGCATCTGTTTCCCGCGTACGTTTGTAACTTTGGTGATCGACTTATAAGAGTAGCTGCCGACTCCATCCGCATTGAACAGTTTTTTAAATCCGTTCTTTTGTAAGATTTTCGCAGCAGCCCGGCTCCGTCTTCCGCTTCTGCAAATAACGATAATATTTTTATCCTTGAAGTCTGCAATATCGTTCAGCCTGTTTTCGATATCGTTGAGACTGATGTTGATTGCATAGCGGACATGCCCTGCCTCATACTCGTATTTTTCACGTACATCGATAACAAGGTACTGCTCTTGTTCCGCCTTGTCATTCATAATGGTGTCCAACTCGGCGCCTTTCATATCCACGATGTCCGCGCCTTGTATATCATTCTTTTTTTTCTGCGTTGTGCAGGCATTTCCCAACAATGCAATCAAAATTAGTGCACTGATAAGGATGCTGATCCCTTTAGGATCAATTTTCCGACTATACATTTTCAACTCCTCCCCGTTGGGATATAGTAAAACAATTAGGAGCTACTGTATGCTTATGTTTTACCTATTAAACTTTAAACTTTGAGACCTCTTCCGCCAAACGCTCAATACTCCGTTTATTTTTCTGCGTAATCTCGCTCACTTCCTGCACGGCATTGTTAATCTGCACCGCACCCGCAGCCATCTCGTTCATACTTTCCGTAATAATGCGCGTAAGGTCGTCCAATGTATGCATTTCCTGTGCAACACTCTCTCCACCTTTTAGCATTTCTTCCGAACCCGCCTGCACTTCTACGGTTACCATGTTGATGCTTTTTATCGCCGCTAGAACTTCCTTGCTGCCGTTTTCCTGCTCTCGCATCGATTCGGTAACACTGGTGCTCATTTCTTTTACCTTCTCTGCAAGGCTGAAGATTGTATTAAATTTTTCTTCCACCGTTTTGGATGAAGTAGAGAGTGTTTCAATTTCACCACTGAGCGCTTTCAATGTAGTGGTGATGGTTTTCCCTTGCATCGAAGATTCTTCTGCGAGCTTGCGAATTTCATCTGCAACAACAGCAAAGCCCTTACCTGCTTCTCCCGCATGAGCCGCTTCTATTGCAGCATTCATTGCGAGCAGGTTCGTTTGTGAAGCAATATGCTGAATAACACTGCTGGCTTCCATCAAGGAACCGGATTCTTCTGCGATTTTCTGTGTTACCGTGTTAGAAGTAACAAGCGTTGCTTTACCGTCGCCGGTTGCTGTTGTAAGGCTTTTAATTACGTCATCGGTTTTACCGAGTGTTTGACCGATAGATGCAATATTTGCAACCATCTCTTCTACGGAAGATGAAGATTGTGCGACACTTGCAGCTTGCGTTTCAATACTGGCATTTAGTTGCTTAATAGTCCGAACAATTTCTTCAATAGTTGCTGCAGTTTCGGTAACGCTGGCAGCCTGAGTTAAGGCTTGCTGTTTAACACCATCAATGTTTGCACTAATTTGGTTGACGGAGCTTGCCGTTTCGGTCATATTCGACGCAAGTTCATTACCGATTTCTTCCATTTCGCTGCTGCTTGTTCCAACCGCTTGTATTGAAGCGCCGATTTTAGCGATTGTTTCATTAAAATACTTTGCCATATCGGTGATTTCATCATTACCGTATACCGGCAGCCGGACTGTTAAGTCGCCATCACCTTGTGAAATATTTTGTAAAGCCGAAACCGTCGTTTGAATTGGTTTTATCATTGTACGGGCAACAAAATAGACAATAATCAGCGCTCCAATTAGTACACTAATACCAATTCCAATCATTGTGCTGCGAAGTGTGTTGACCGTTCCCATGAATTCGTTGACAGGCGCTCGAATGATAATCGACCAATTAGTAGTTTTAACCGCTGCGAATGATGCAATATATTCAATGCCATGATAGTCATAGTAGCAGACTTCTCCTTCGTCAGTATCAAGCACATACTGTAAAAAGGCTGCGGTCGATGTGAGTGAAGGATCTGTTTTTGCTTGTTCAATGATATTATCTTGACTTTGTACTAAATCGGTATCCCTATCTGCAATGATAATTCCCGTTGCCCCCATAATATAACAGTTGCCGGATTCTCCTACAACGATATCAGCAATATTTTGGGATAACAGCAAACCGGGGATATCGGCAGATAACACTCCTACAATAGTTTTGTTATCATCATAGATAGGGACGGCAAGGGTGTTTATTAATTGTCCGTTTGCACGAGAGATGTATGGCTCCGAAAAAAAGGATTTCCCGCTAATGGCGGAACGAAACCAATCTCTGTTCACAACGGATAATACGCTTCCATTAGCAAGCATACACTGTCCTTGTGCATCAGTCATATTCAATTCGATTATTGTTTCATTAAAAGAAACTTCATTTGCAAGGAACGCTAATCGTGCAGTGGATGAAGCGGTTGCATCTCGCAAAACCGGCATTCGGGAAATACCTTCGATAAATTGCAACAGGGCTGTAACCCTTCCGTTAATGATTTCGGCGGTATCATTTGCCTTATCAATAAGATGATCCTCTATTTTTTCGGTGACTGCCCTTCTGGCAATCATAACTGCTAAGACAATTTCAATAACTCCTGCTGCAGCAATGAGAATACCAAAAATAAGAATGAATTTCTTTTTTAACGAAAAACGTTTTTTCATTGTAAACCTCCCAATAAAATAATGGATATAGTAATTTGAGATGATGATACAGGGTATTAGTTGCGGTAACCTTACAAACGCATATAAAATTCTTTCCCAGAGAAGGAATCTAAAGAGTAGATTATCTTGTAGGAATTTCGATTACCAATCACCCATCCAGTATTACCAATTAAACGGTAGGTAGGTGGGGTGGGGGGGGGGGGGGGGGTATTATACTTTTTTCATTCATTTTGTCAAGTCTCCTTTTAATGAATAAAAAAGACATCCGCCTATCTTGTCCGCCTTTGAAAGATAATAATAAGCGGATCCACACGTATATTACTTATATACAAAAAGAGTATAACTCTTTTTCTGATAGCTGTCCAGCAAGCGTTGGAATCCATGGCGGTTACTCATGGTTAGACATTTAAGAAGCATTGCGATTATGCATATTTTACAGTATAATGCGTTCGGTTATATTCTAAAGATAGTATGACTAAGGAGTGTAAAATAAAAGCCGTACAAATGGCACGGCTTTTATTTACTCAAGTTTGCGTTTGAGCAAACTTGTATATCATCTGCACGTTCTCACTTCGTTGCGAACGTGCGTAAAAAGTCAATCGAAAGTTGATACTTTCTTCTTGACTTTTTATGGGAGAAATGACAAATATGAAAATCAACAATTTCAGGCAGAAAGACCGGACGATAGAAAAGTATTTCAGTTATGCCGCCATATCGGTGTGTATGCTGATTATATCTCTTTTATTCACCGCTTGTCCCGGTACAACTCCCTCCTCCAATGGTGAAAAACCCAGTGGATATGATGCAGCAAACGGTATCGGTTCCGTACAAGGTGTAAATTTTGTAATGAAATCAATTGCCGCGGTAACCGACGGCAGTATAGGTCATAGTACAGAAGCGAATAATCCCCCGCGTTGGGTAAATTTAACCGCCTATCATATAAGCGAAACAGAAGTGACCCAAGAGTTATGGCAGGAAGTTATGGGAAATAATCCAAGCGGGTTTCAGGGCTCATGGAATCCGCCTGCTGCCGGTGAAGTACAAATGAAGCGTCCCGTGGAAATGGTTACATGGTATGAATGCATTGCGTTTTGTAATGAACTGACCAAGAAAACGAACAGTGGAGCAAGTACTACGTGCGTTTATTATAGTGATGCGGCGTTTACCGCAGTGTATACAAAAGATGATGCCAAGGTTCAAAAACTACCGTATGCAGATTGGTCAAAGAAAGGTTTCCGACTCCCTACCGAAGCGGAATGGGAATGGGCAGCAAAAGCCGGAAAGGATGATGCATGGGCAGGTACGATCATGCTGAGCGAGCTGAAAGACTACGCATGGATATCCGAAACCGGAGCCGATAACAAAACGCATGAAGTAAAGAAAAAGAAGCCGAATGCTTACGGATTGTATGATATGACCGGGAATGTAATAGAATGGTGCTGGGATTGGTACTGGAGTAATATGGAAAGCTATGATAAACAGGATCCTACCGGCAAGGAGACCGGCAGTAAGCGTGTTAACCGCGGCGGTAGTTATTACCAAGACGCTTCTGGGGCTACTCGTATGATCCGCTTTAGTGATAAACCTAATAGTAAATACAAGAATATCGGCTTCCGCATTGCCTGTCGGTCATAAACATTTCTTAAAATTTTCTTTAAACTGCAACAAGTAGACAAAGGATAAACTTTGGATGCTGTTGCAGTGAAGAACTATGCAGATCAATTTATTGTTTTTTTAGGTTGAAGCCCTTCCACAAAATACTTGTCCGGCAGTTTTGCGGGTTTGCCGGTTTTATCCACACACCCCCACGAAACGTCCGCTTCAGCACAGACATATCCTTCGGGATTTGTAATTACCTGCCGGAACGTTCCCGAAAGTTTGCCGAGTTTGATAGGCGTAACGTCAATACGGAGTTTATCGTAAAGCCGCGCAGAATATTTGTAGTGAATATCGATATGCGTTACATAGAGCATATAGCCTTCTTCGATGAGCCCGACATAATCAAAACCGATTCTGCGCAGGTATTCCATACGGGCGTATTCCAAGTAGTTTAAATAAACGGCATTATTTACATGATTATATGCATCCAGTTCGTAGCTTCTGACTTCTACTTCTATGGGGTGTGTCATAATTTTTATTCTCCTAATTTTAATCTAAGGAAACTCTCTAAAAGTCTCTCAATTTAATTCCCCTGCTTTTCCAACAAAGAATTAAAAAATACTACAATAATTTCACAAATATGTCA
Organism: Treponema sp. OMZ 305; assembly: GCF_024181325.1. Classification (NCBI taxonomy): domain Bacteria; kingdom Pseudomonadati; phylum Spirochaetota; class Spirochaetia; order Treponematales; family Treponemataceae; genus Treponema; species Treponema sp. OMZ 305. The sequence continues at coordinate 296,576 of NZ_CP051300.1, forward strand.
TGAGCCGGTAATTATTTTTGCCATGATAAAAACTATAAATATTGATTACCCTGCTACTCCTTCCCCTCTGCCGTAATGTTCATCCTTTTTTCTATCTTTAAGAGGAACGGTATCGCTTCCGTTTTACCGGCAGCATCTTTGGAATTATCCATCGGCAGCTTTATTTCGAATGGATTATCATTCGACCACACTACAACCGAAAGCGTAAGGGCAGCATCTTTTTTACCTGAAAAATGAATGACAACCGGAAAACTCGGACGGGAAGAAGACACAAAGGTTGCCGTATCACCGGAAGCATTTTGTTCAAATCGAACATCGGATTCAAAAATTGCAATATCGTTCAGTGCGCTCAATGTTACGGAAAACGCTTCAATTTTTAACGGTGAATCAATGGTAATAGTCCCGATGCTGCGCTCAAAGTAATTTTCAAATGAGGTACGAACAGTTAAAAAACTATCCGCATTTTCTGCCTCACCCTGTGTATTACCGCGAGTATAATCCGTTATGCTTTCTTCCGCCGGAGAATCGATATATTTTTTTACTACGGTACTTTCATCCCCGTTAAGGCGTTGAATCAACATCCAGCGATTATGAGCGGTGTTTCTTGCTGTCGGCATAACAAATACCCAAAGCGTTAATGCAATAAATAGCCCGCCCATAACCTTACATTGAATCGGTATTTTTAAAAGCAGTTTAACGATCTTCTTTTTTTTATCAAAGCTCAAACTCAGCCTAATTAAAAATAAATCAAAAGGAACAAAAATACAGGCTGATGCAAGGTTGATAAAAAATATGATATGGAACATATACTCGCGATAAAGGATAATATGCGTCACAACCGGCATGAGCGGCAAAAACAGACACACAATAAATATAATTTGCAGCACAATATTTTTAAAATGATAAGCAGCTAACGAAACAAAATAAATCAGCATAAAGATGATCGAAAACGAAAGGTTAAAAAATGAAAAAATAAAAATATTCAACAAACAAACGACATGAGCAATAAATCCGTAAATAAAACGATTTGCCGGAAGTGGAATAAATTTATTAAATGCGGTAACGGTAAACATAAAAAACAATGCAAACACATATTTAATCAGCAGCGCTGTCAACGGAAATGAATTCAGCTCACTTATAGAGGAAAACCGCAGGTAAAAAAGCGCTTCCGTTATCTTGGAGCCTAAGAAAAAACTAAGCCAATTGACCAAGAAAAAATAAATCGGCATCCACCATAGTTTAAATAAATCTTTTATATGTTGATCTCGTTTTTTCCCGAATAAAAAGCTAAAAAACATCACCCATAGCAAAAATATAATTGACGATACAATAAGCGTGATGACGATATGCTGCTCGTTGATGATAATAAGTTTTTTATGCAGCTTCAAAACAAAATAATGAGTATCCCATTCATTACTCATACTCTGAATAACGGCAGGTGCAACCGAAGAAAAAAAATCCGACAAATCCGCACCGGTTTCTATTTTTATTGCCGGAATATTCGCTTCATTATAAAGCCGTAAAGCAGGGTCATCAGGCAGCCAACCGAGACGGTGAAACACAACCGCATTAGTATAAAAGTCAATAGGAATATTTTTTTGTTCCAAAGAGGCGTATACCACTTTCAGAAACCATGCAGGGGTTGTACCTTTCGATGTTCCCGTAATAATCCGTGCGCCATCAAACTTATCGGGGGCAACAAGACATACAGCGGCATTCGGATACGTGATCAAGGTTTGAATTAACGCCTTAGTACCTTCGTACCGCTTTACAGGAACATCAACCGGTAATTCGGAAATATCATTTTTCGTAATAGCAACAATGATATGGGTATCCGGCGCCTCAGCGGATAATTTTTGTGCATATTTTTGCAGTTGGAGAGTTATAGCAGTAGCTTGATTATCACTACCTGCCGATGCGGTAAAGACAATAACCTTATCCGTTTTAGGCCCAAATTCATAAAAAATATTTTCTGCAATCAGTCCTTGCACCGGAAAAAGAAGAAACAAAAATATCCAAAGATACCGAAATCTCGGCAATAAATAGTTATGCACACAACTCATAAACTGTCATAATCCTGTACCTTACCGGTTGAAAACCATATTTCGATACGCTTATACGAACGATTTATCCTTCGGACAATAGACGCAGCTTGTTGCCGTGCAGATTCCTCAGCAATGACATCAGGATGATATTTTTTCAATAAGTGTTTCCATGCTTTTTTGCAATAGTCAAGCGGAACACCCGGAAGTACTTGCAGAATAGCAAAATCTTCCGTTAAAGCATCGGGGACGGGTACACGTATCGGTTCAATCTTTTGTTCAGGTTCTTTGTATGTTCTTTTTTTAGGAACACGCCGTTCTATTTTGTTTCCGGCGCTTCGATATTTACCCTGCCGGCCTTCTACCGCTTGTTCAAAGGGATCGTCATCCGTCCCAAGTCTATCACGCAACAAACTGCCGAGGGTTTCGTAATAATCCGACATTATCGCATTTTCCTCTCTATAATATCATCAAACACGGCGCCGGAACCTCCGGTAACATCTTTCTGCAAAACCGATCCGATAAAATAATGTAAATACTCAGGGGACTCTCCGGCCGTTAAATTCTTTTCGGTTCGTAAAACGGCAATATCGCTGTTTGTCAGCACGGCGCCTTTCTGTAAATCTTTTATATAATGCAGCGAACGATTCGTTTTACCGTAATTATCTTTTTCCGCAGCAGCAAGTTTTTTTTCACCGTCACCGATAATGCGCTGTAGAAAATCTCTAGAATAGCCGTAACCCTGTGCCGCCTTAAAAATATCTTCATCGGACTTACCGGTTAATTCCCTTACAGTTTTTGACATCTGCAAAAACTGCGCGGGTTCCAACGCAACAGGATCATCAAGACCGGCATCGCTGCGGGAAAGACAAATATGCTTTTCGATAATGCAGGCGCCGCTCAACAACCCCGCTATCGGAACGGCAGCAGGATCAAGCGAATGATCGCTAATACCGACAGGACTGTTAAACAACATCGACAAGGATTGCAGCACAGCCGTATTATAATCCGTTTCCGGCGCAGGATACGCCGTTACACAATGAAGCAACGCCCGCATATCGGCAGGTAACCCGTTGCTTTCCAAACAGCTTATGGCACGTTCAATATCTCCAAGCCGAGAGACACCGGTCGAAAGAATAACCGGCAGTCTGAATGAAGCAACGCGCTCAAGCAGCGGAAAATGATTGAGCTCCGGCGACGCAATTTTGATAAAAGCCGGATTAAGCTGCCGCAATTCATCAGCTGAACGAAGGCCGAATGCCGAAGCGGAAAAAAGCATTCCAAGCTTATGTGCATACTGTGCCAATTCAGCGTAAAAATCAATACTGCACTCCAGCTCTCTAAAGCGTTCATAAAGAGGAATCCTTCCGGTCGGTAAATTCACAAAACCGGTATCGGGATGCAAAATTTCATCCGCATACACAATCTGAAATTTAACCGCATCGGCTCCGCTTTCTTTAGCAGCCACTACCAATTCTTTCGCCTTCTGCAAGCTGCCGTTATGCCCTGTTCCAATCTCCGCAATAATCAACACATGCTCTTGCGATGAAAATATGTTTTTTCCTACCGTAAACGCTTTTATCATACTGAGCTTAGTATAGTAAAAACCGCCAATTCTGTATATCACAAAAAATTTTCAGTAGCAGAGCTTTTCAGTCAAGCTATTTCAGTAGTCAATTCCTCATTTTCTCCACTGTTCATAACCTCTGCATAATCGATGTAAAACTTGTTTATAAGACCTATTCTACTGTGCATATCTTTTTCAGCTGTGCATAATGATACAAATTGTGCACAATTCAGACATCATTATTCAAGCGCTAACTAACGGCTAACCAATGCTTTAACCTAAATATCAAGAAATTCACAGCGCCTACTATTACTATTACTAAATTTATATTATAATAAAGATAACCTCTTTTTAGGAGAAATCATGAAATTTACATTTACTAAAGAAGTTTTACTAAAAGAAATGGCTATTGCTCAAGAAATCATTTCAAACAAGACAGCAATATCCATATTATCAAATGTCCTGCTCATAGCAAAAGAAGGCAGCTTAACAATCCGTGCAACCGATATAAAAGTAGCCTTTGAAACAAAAATTCCCGTCGATATTGCCGAAGAAGGTGCAACAACCGTATTCTGCGATAAATTTACCAGCATTATTGCTTCAATGCCTTCCGGTGAGATAGAAGCGGAACAAAAAGATCAAAAACTCATTATCCGTTCCATCAGTAAAAAAGCGAAATTCTCCCTTAAAACCATATCAGATAACGACTTTCCTCCTTTTACGGATTCTTCAAATGTTCAATTCTTCGAAGTTCCTGCAAAAGAATTTAAAGAAATGATAACTCAAACGATTTTCGCTGTTTCCGATGATGAAACTCGTTACTTTATGAACGGTGTCTATATGGAAAAGAAAGAAAACAATCTGATTTTTGCAGCTACCGACGGCAGAAGATTAGCATTTATTCAACATGATTTTAGGATTGCTTTACCTGATTTTAAAGGAAGTATCATTCCTCCTAAAATTCTTTCTATTGTACAACGACGATCGTCGGAAGAAGGCATGATTTCCATCGGAATAAGCGAAAAAAACATATTCTTCCGCTTCAATGCTTATAACTTTTCCTCGGTTTTAATAGACGGTCAATTTCCGAACTATGAACGAGTTATTCCCGAATCTCAAGCACATTGTTTTGAAACTAACTGCGATGATTTCCTACAAGCCTTAAAACGAGTTGCCTTGCTTGTAGAGCAAAAATCCAAACGGATATTCTTAAAAATTTCTGCCGGTACGCTCTCCATCACGTCAAATGAAAATGAGCTTGGAACGGCAAACGAAGAAATTCCCTGTAAATATGAAGGTGAAGAAATAACCATCGCCTTAAATTATATGTACCTTGAAGAACCGCTCAAGGTACTCGGTTCGGAAAATATCCGCATAGAATTTACCGATCCGATGCGTGCAATCACGTTACGGCCGGAAACAGATACTCATTTCTTTCATATCATTATGCCGATGCAAATGGAGTAGTATTTGTGCCGTTTTTGTCGATCTCTTTTTACAACTTCAGGAACCTTGAGGACAAGGCAATTGACCTCTCCGCTCCTGAAGTTTTTTTAGTCGGTCAAAATGGTCAAGGTAAAACAAACCTACTGGAAGCGTTATACCTTGCCGCTTATGGAAATTCCTTTAGAACCAGAAACGAAGCGGAAATATATAAAAAAAATACGAATGAATACAGTATTCGCGTCTTATTTAAAGAAAACGAAGAGCGGAGCCATAGCATATCGATTATTTCAAAAGATAAAAAAAAAATCATAGAAAAAAACTTAAAGAAAATTCACGACAGAAAAGATTTCATCTCAACTATTCCTTGCATTCTCTTTTGCCATGATGATTTGGATTTTGCGACAGGAGCACCGGAACGCCGCCGTTTTTTTATCGATCAATCTCTTTCTCTCTATGATCCGTCATATATCGATATTCTACGTAACTTTACAAAATTACTAAAATCACGCAATCTCGTATTAAAAGAAAAAAAGAGCGAAATACTGGATGTCATTGACGCGCAGCTCATTCCTATAGGCATACAAATTATAGAAAAGCGTCGTACACTTATTGAATCGTTCAATAATATATTCTCTTCTTTATATGAAAATATCGGTGGAATAGATTCCGTGATGATCGATTACAGTCCTTCGTGGAAATCGACGAATTTTGATGAAGTATTAATCTCATTAATAGAAAAACGCCAGCTTGATTTTACGATGAATACCAGTATGTCAGGGCCTCATCGCGATAAGATACGCTTTATCCGCAATAAAAAGCCCTTTGTACAAACCGCTTCGATGGGACAACAACGTTTACTTTCTCTTGTTTTGAGAGCGGCTCAGGCATATTTTTATACGGAAAAGACGAAACGGTTGCCCGTATTGCTGATGGATGATGTTCTTTTGGAACTTGATCCTGAAAAACGAAAAAATTTTACCGAGCATTTACCTCGTTATGACCAGCTTATCTGTACATTCCTTCCGGGAGAACCGTATCAAAACTACATACGCGAAAAAAGCCGTGTGTATATTGTTTCCGAGGGCAGCTTCCGTGCAGAATGACGTAAAAAAGCTTTCTGAGTTGATTATGAGCTATCTTGATAAGGTAGGGCTTTTTGAACAATCAAAAGTATTGGAAGTATATTCGTCATGGGCTTCTATTGTCGGAGAGAAGCAAGCTGCCCATTCCAAGCTGCTTGATATTAAACATCAAACGGCGGTTATTGAAGTTGATCATCCCGGCTGGAGTCAGCAGATTTTATTAAACAAGAAATATATTTTGCGAAACTTTCAAAAAAAATATCCTCAACTGGAAGTTAAAAATATTTCAGTTATTGTTTCATCGTATTATGAGACTTCTCATCAGTTTGGAAATATTGAAAATAACGATAGGACAGTTCCTGATAAGCAAAAGGCGAGTGAAAAAACTGCTGCACTCTCAATACAGCAAAAAATATCACTAGAAACTGATAATGCTATAAAAACGGAATTACCACAAGAAGTACAAAAGGCATTTGAAAGATTGAGGATGTCTATTAGCGAAAGAGATTAGAATAGAAAACAGCGGATGAGGGGAGTCGAACCCCCGTCACGAGCTTGGGAAGCTCGGGTAATAGCCGTTATACGACATCCGCAGAACTTTTAAACAATATCACCTGTTAGTATAGTACGTCAAGATATCAATTTGATAATTTTAATGAAAAAATGATAGCGACAATAAAAGAAGCAAAGAGTTTAACACGGGGCTGTCCTAAAAGTTTTGTTTTATTACCGATTGTATAGACCCTGCTTCACAGAACTAACCATATTTTTCGTTTTTTTTGATTATTTTAGGGGTAACCCTCGATTTATCCCCCTTATGCCGCCTTCTTTTCCTGTTCTTTGCGCATAAGGTTCTTAATATTATAACCAAGCAATAACAGAGCGATCTCTACTGTTACTTTTTCAGTGCTGCGTAAATAAAAGCGACGGAAGTGCTGGTTCCCTTTTATTTGTCCAAAGACCGTTTCGCATTCTACCGAGCGGCGTTTCATGATTTTCTTGTTCTCATCATCATCAAGCCGCTCATTGACTTGCTTCTTTTGGGCAAGCCACTTCTCGTTCCGCTGTACCGTTCGCCCTTCTTTCGCTTTGCTACACTTTTCCCGTAACGGACAACCTTCACAACTATGGCACTGATAGATATCAATAGTATGGGTATACCCGTTTTTCGTTTCTTTCGTCACGGTTTTCACATACGGTACTCTGTTGCCGGCTGGACAGGTGTATGCTTTTTGCTCACTATCATAGTCCCAATTTTCACTATTAAAGAGCTTCTTCTTAAAACTCTTCTTCCGCTGTTGATGATAGCTTCCATATTTTACTAATGCAACACTTCCATTTCTCTCAAGATACTCATAGTTTTCTTCACTACCATACCCTGCATCTGCTATCACCATTTCAAAGGTATGCTCTAACCGTTTTTGTACATTATCAATATGAACCGGTAAGGTTCTCATATCCGCAGCATCCGCAAATATATCATAGCCTATTGCAAAGGTATTCTCATTGCCTACTTGTACATTGTAGCCGGGCTTTAACTGCCCGTTCTTCATCGCATCTTCTTTCATTCTCATAAAAGTGGCATCATGGTCGGTTTTAGAAAAGCTGTTTCTCCCATTAAAGGTTGCGTTGTATGCTTCATATTTTTCTTTTCGCGGCAGCAGCTCTGTCTCAAGTGCTTTCTTTGCTTTCTCCAGTTTTTTTTAACCGTTTTTGCTTTTGTTTCACTATTCTCTGCCAACGCTTCAAGCTTGTTGTTTATCTTTTGCGCAACTTCTTTGATCTCTTTACTCGTAACCTCTGCTCCTTCTCCGAGCTCTTCTAAATCTTTATCGCCATATATCTCATTTTCTTGTTCGGCTATCGTATTTATTTCTTTTATCAGCTCCCTTATTTTTTCGTCCAGTTTCTTTTCGTACTTTTCTACCGACCCTTTCCATACAAATGTATATTTGTTCGCCGCACTTTCTATCTTTGTTCCGTCCACAAAATACTTCTCTAGTTTGACATAGCCTTTTTCATACAAAAGCTTTACCGTTGCGGTAAATACTTCTTCAATCACACTTTTCAGCCTTTCTCCTCGAAATGCATTGATTGTTCTAAAGTCAGGTTTTTGGTTTGCTGCCAGCCACATTACGTTTACATTTTCTCGGCATTGTTTCGCAATCTGCCGCGACGAATAGGTGCCGGTCAGATAGCAGTAGATCAATACTTTTAACAGCATCTGCGGATGGTAGCGGCTTGCTCCCCCTCCCGTTGTGTAGGCTTCAAACAGGGCTTTCAGTTCTATTTCATCCACCGTTGCGCTGACTACTCTTACCAGATGATTCTCCGGCACCAATTCTTCTAAGCTCGGGGGCAATAGCCACCGTTCACTTTGATCATACGTCTTAAACGTTATTTTACTACTGACTCCTCTACTCATATCCTGATTTTATCACGTCTTTATACTTTTGGGACAGCCCCGTGTTGGTTAACAGTGTTTTTTATTTTTTACCCGGAATACGGTATCTTAAACCAATACCGAATTGCGGCATTACATGAATACTTGTTGTCTCACTTACAGGTATGTATCCAATATTGTATGTACCAAAATTCACACCAAGACGTGGTGCTACTTCAATAAATAAATTAAATGCAGGGATATTTTCAAAATTAACCTCCCAACGGATGGGACAAAGAACTGATATGTCAAAAGAACTTGGTATAAAAAGTGAAAAAAAACTGCTCAATTCAAGTGCAGGTCCTATAGTAAGAGGACATTTTTGGCCATTTATAACTGGTTCCCATACTGTAAAAAGGACTCCACCGCGAATATTTAATCTACGTGCATAAAATGGAATACCTGTCGAACCTGCTAATAGATCAAATTCAATGAGGTCATTAAATTCATGGGAATAGGTTAAACCCATGAAAGGTAGTCCAACCCAACCACCTATTTTGTCTATTCCTCCATTTCCATTACCGCCGCTGGCACCTTTTTTGCTAGTATCCTTTGCTGCTGCAAAGGTCAGTGAACTTGCTAAAAGTGCAAACATCACTACAAAAAATATTTTTTTCATATATCCTCCTAGAATATATTTTTTTTAGATTATCTTCTCTTTATCGAAATGTCAAGTAAAAAAAATTTTCAAAAATTATCAAGATAAATATTTTTACAATAATGACTTATGTTATTGCTTTTATAATTAAATCTCAGGAAACTATGCTAAAAAATATTGAAGCATTAATTTGACAAAAGAATATATGTGTATTACTATGTGTATTGTGCGGTGTATATATGAGAACAAATATCGTATTAAATGATGCGCTTGTAGCCGAAGCTTTTAAATATTCTGCAAATATTCATACAAAAAAAGAATTAGTTGAAACTGCATTACAAGAATATATTCAAAATCGAAAAGTAAAAGATATTAGAGATTTAAAAGGTAAAATAGCTTTTTATGAAAATTATAATTATAAAGAAATGCGGATCGGAAAATGATTTTAGTTGATACCTCTGTTATTATTAATTATTTGAAAGATCAAAAAACTGAAGCTGTTGAACAATTTGAATATATTCTTGATAAAAGGTTGCCGTATGGAATTAATACATTTATTTATCAAGAAATTTTACAAGGAGCGAAAACAGACAAAGAATATAATATTTTAAAAGAGTATTTTGAAACAATTCCGTTATATCATTTAAAATACGGTAAAGAATCTTATGAACAAGCTGTACTGATAAATATTAGGTGTAGAGAAAAATGCATTACCATTAGAAGTACGATAGATTTGTTAATAGCAGAAACAGCAATAGAAAATGATTTATATTTACTGCATGATGATAATGATTTTATAAATATGGCAAAAGTAATAAAAGAATTAAAATTATATGAATAGGGCATCTCTAAAAACTCGGTTAGATTTTTAGAGATGCCCGACGAGTTTTGATTTAAGTCTTTGTAATTGAATGACTTAAATCAAAACATCGCAAATTAAGTCTATGGTAAACCTCTAAAAACTGAAGTTTTTAGAGGTTCCCAACAGCTGCTTTCTTTCAATTCTGTATAAAATGTTTCACGTGAAACATTCAAGAAAAGCATTTTTAAAAGCGATTAAATATATAGTATAAATCAATAACCTTGGCGTAAGACATCAGGGAATAACCAACAACCCCAATGCTCGCGTCAGTGTATTAAATCCTCGCGCACGAATAAATTTTCTGTAAAAAGAAAAAGCCCCTCAAATATGTGAAGGGCTTTTTGTTAAGATTTCAGCTAAACTTAAAGTTCTTGAAAGTAACTATGAATTAATACGCTCTTGATATTCATTCGATTCGGTGTTGACCAATATCTTTTCACCTTGCTTAATAAAGAGTGGAACACGAACTACAAGCCCTGTTTCGGTAGTAATGGGCTTTGTTGCTCCTGAAACGGTATCACCCTTTACATAGTTTTCGCTTTCTGCAACTTCAAATACCATTTTTGCAGGTATTTTTACATCGATAGGGTTGCCTTCCCAAATAAGGATTTCGTATTCATCACCTTCCCGTAGATAGTATTTTTTATCGTTGATAATATCTGAAGGAACTGAAATCTGATCATAGCTTTCCGTATCCATAAAGAGATAGCTTTCGCCATCTTCGTATTGATATTGTCCTTTGTGTGTATCCACTGTTGCGTCTTCTACAGTGTCTGCCGTTTTGATTGTTTGGGTTAAAACAGCCCCGTCTTTTAAATTCTTCATTTTAACACGAGCAAATGCAGCTCCCTTTCCGGGGTTTACAAATTCCCGTTCGACTACCAAATACGGACTACCTTTGTGTAATAATACCGTGCCTTTTGCAATATCGCCGCCTCTAATCATATTTCACCTCATATAACATAGATTGGTATTTCAAAATCTGTGTGAAGGGAAGTTCAAAAAGTGATAATTTAAAAGGATTTTCTTTTCCGAACTATCTGTAAATTTTATAAATCATTATTGTATAATGATTTATTTAATAAACAGGCTTGTTTCACAAATAATCTTTTTGAATATACCGAATATAAAATAATATCAGTTTTTTTTAACTTATACAAGTTAGGTATTTTCTTGATAAAAAGAAAATCGGAAAAACTATCCTCCATAGGCAGAATAGACTTTCATTCCTTTTTTCCACACCGTTCTACACGATATACTAAGGATTGTTATCCAGCCGAATGCTTTGCATAAAGAAAAAAGAGCAGTATGCATCGGCATATCATCAAGTAAAAGACTTACAGGAATATGCGAGATAAAGGCAAAGGGGAGGTTTTTTAAAAAGGTAAATACGGATTTTGGTAAAAGGACGAGCGGGAAAATAATACCGGCGGAAATATTTTTAAATACCCGTATCGACGTATACAGCGAGGAAACTCGAGAAAAATAAAAACTATAGAGCGCTATCAAAAAATCAATTAAAAAATTGATAAGATAACCTGCGGCCAAAAAAGCTGTAAAAAATACAATCTTCCTTGCAGATATCGTAAACACAAAATATCTTTTTAGCACAAAATATAAAACCGCAATTGGAAGGGCATTCATAACAATAAAAACAAAACGATACGGTAAATCGACGGCAAGTTGATACAATGTATAGTTATACGGTTTTATCAGATACTGATTGAGAGAACCGAGTCTTATATCATCTGAAATTTTGAATACGGAAGTCGTCGAAGTAATATTGTATGTAATCAACGTTAAAAAGTAATACGACACTATTCCGCTTGCTTCAAGAGGAATGGTGCTGCTCTGAGCAGTAACGGCAAGCCACAATAAGACATTAACGGTAAAAGGAACGAGCGAAAACAAAAATCCTGAAATAAAATTAGCACGGTATTCCAATTGATTTGCTAAGCTTATCTTAAAAATTTTATAATAGGTATTCATAATCTTTTCCTATAGTGAATTAAAAATAGTGTCTTAAAAAATCACTCATCTGCTTTGTACAATTTTCTGATAACGTCTTCCATGGATATATTTTCAATAGTAATATCGCTTAAATCTTCAATAAACTCATTGGAAATATTTTTTAGTATATCTAAACTTTCAGTTGAATCCGCAGAAATTTTTACCGTATCGTCAGCTGTTTTTTCTGCAGTGCCGACTCCTTTTTGTTGAAGCATAGTTATTATTTTTTCAGCTGCCGGAAATTTTAATTTGAGGATAAAATATTTTTGATTGAGAAAGGTGTTTTTAAAATTAATAAAAGAATCCGAGTATATCTTTTCTCCGTTATTTATCAAAATCAATTCACTGCAAAGAGAAACAATATCGTTAAAATTATGACTTGTTAATATAAGCGTCGCATGATACGTACTGCAATAGTGTTTTAAAAAATCCCGTATATTGTATTGCGTAATGACATCGAGCCCTATCGTAGGTTCATCAAGAAAAATAAGTTTCGGCTTATGAATTAGCGCAGCTATTAATTCCATCTTCATCCGTTCTCCCAAAGACAGCCGCCTCACCTGAACATTCACCTGTTTCTTGACCCCGAGTATTTCAATCATCGTATGCAGCGTTTTTTTGTATTCGGCACCTTCAACTTCATAAATCGTTTTATTGAGCTCAAAAGAATCAACGGCAGGCAGATCCCACCAAAGTTGGCTCTTGTTCCCCATCACCATCGAAATTTGTCGCAGGTACTCTTTTTTCTTTTCAAAGGGATTATAATGCAAGACATTTAGATTTCCTGTCGTCGGAAGTATTAAACCGGATAGCATTTTGAGGGTCGTCGTTTTTCCCGCGCCGTTTAAACCGATTAACCCCGTTATCGAGCCATGATTAATTTGAAAAGAAAGATTTTTTACCGCAGGCTTATACAATTTTTCACGTTTAAACAAGTTTTTTATACTGCCTTTCAGCCCTGCCTCTTTTTTATAATACGTATAACTTTTGCAAATATTTTCTGCAACAATAATCTTTTCGCTTCTAACTACATGATCCGACATAACGCTTTACTCCTTTTTTAAAAATAAAATTTGATAATAACAAAAATAGTACATTTAAGATAAAAGCATAGAAAATAGCGCGCACAGATAATTGTTTAACGATGAACAAAACAGGGAAATTAAAGCAAACAAACAAGGGAATAACAAAGGTTAGAATTTTTTGAATCACTTTCGGATATATCTGCATCGGTTTATTTCCAATAGTAATTAATTCCGAGCCTATCCCCATAACAATATCCATCCGCATAAACCAAAAAGCAAGGCTCATCAATATAAACATAATCGAATAAATTAAAAAAAGACCATTCAGTGAAAGCAGAATATACATCACTCCTTTTAACGGTGTGATAGGGATATTTAATTGTATAAGACAATATATCAAACCAATAGTGTTGATGGCGATGTTTTTTATTTGCGGAATATCGAATGCATGACATGAAATATTAAAGCGCGGATTTAACGGTTTTAATAATATAAAATCCAAGGTGCCGGTATTGATCATTTCGGGCAGTCTTTTTAATCCCGGTACTATCGCAAAAGTAAATACAGAATCCGTCAATCCGCCCTGAAAAGTCAACATCAGCATTTGATATTTATCCCACCCGTTTATCGTGTTGGTATGAATAAAAATCGTGTCTATAAAAATGATATACATAAAAAGCCATACAAGCTCAAAGGTGCCGCCGCTTATAAAATCAAACTTATATTCCAGTAGATTCATAAGGGAACCTTTAAAATAGGCTTTTAATAGTAGAAGATATCTTTTCATCAAACAGTGTATCCTATCCGCCTAAAATAAGTTATAACGGACACTATCACGGAACAGCGACAGCTATATGTCGTAATTGGATAAAACCTTTTGAGAAATTCTTCAGTAAGGGAAATTTCTGTTATGGAGAATACTGCAAAGTGTGTTATAATAAACATAAGATATTACGGAGAAAAACTATGTTTAATATGAAAAAGAACATCACATTGATTATGCTAAGTATTGCACTTTTTACGGGCTTTAATTCTCTGCTTTTTGCAGAAAAAAATAAGGAGAATTCTATGTCCTATGTAGGAAAATGGGTATTTCATTCAATTATGAGTATGGATGAAAGCGACAGAACTACGTTCCTTAATGCCGAGGAGTATCTAAACACGTTGCCTGATTTCATCGATAAAAATAATACAGCTGCAGTCGAAGAAGAACGACGCGAGAGAAAGACTAGGATAAACTCTGTGTTGGAAATTTGTAAAGACGGTATGATTTATATGCTTATGTCGATTCCTGATAATGTACCTCAAGAAAAAATTGATAAAGCCGTCGAAGCGGGGGTAATCACGCTCCGTCATGGTATGATGATGCTTGGTAAACCTCAGCCTTGGGAAGACAGGAACGGTGAGTTATGGGTACAAATCGGAACGGTTGATTTTTTTGACGGTCAAGGCCAAAAACCTAATTGGGAAAAATGTGTTATCGAAAACGGTCTATTGACATTTGTTACGACCCGTTACAAAAAAGCCGAGTAATCAGGCTTGCAATATGGAGTTAACACAATATGAATAGAAAAATTATATCGATTATTTTCACTCTTGCCGTTTTAACTGCAGGAGCTTCCGCTCTTTTTGCAGAGGAACCTGTAACGATCAAAACGCTCTTTAAACTCTTACCTGAAAAAGCATTAAAGCCTGTTTTTGATAATTTTAACTTGGATACGGCAAACAGGGATTCGTACATTGAGGTCTGCGATGAGAAAAACCGGTATTTGAGCCTTAAAAGCAAATACGGTTTTGAAATGTGTTATTGGGATGTAAAAGGCGGTAAAAAACTTATTTTGGTAAGTTACGACGGTGCCGGCTCTGGAGTCTTTTATCTTTACAATAAAGGCAAAATTTCCGAAACGAACGATTTCGGCATAAAAACAGTAAAAGAACAGATCAAAAAAAGCCCTGCATTTCAAGGTATGAATGATTTGATACGTTTTTATCCGCTGCGGGACAACACTTCGCTTGCGGTAATGATAAACCAACTTGATTGTATGATTTTTAAGTGGAAAAATGAAAAATTTGTCCGCATCAGCGACTATGTGCTAAAAGAAACCGATGATGAAGCAGATGTTTACAGTATATTATTGAGCGGTTTTGTAAAAGCTCTTAATGCCCATGATGCGGCTTCTTGTTTACAGTATATTAAACCTGAATATATCGCATTCCAATGTATGGATATGCTTCAAGGACGGACTGAACAATTCATTTGTAAACTTATTGCAGGCCAAACTGAAAACATTGGCTACATTGCACCGAATAGGCTGGAAGATATAAAAAAGGCAACCTACAGCTTAAATCCTAATGCACCCGATAGCGAGCCTGACTTTATGATTATTATTGAACTTATCGACGGGCGTACCTACACCTATTTTCCCAAGGTTGAAAATATTGAAGAGGCTGAAATATATGGGCTGCCAATTCAATATCTTTATCTTGTCGGAGCGATGGAATAAAAAAGGAACCGCTATCTGTCGTAATTGGATAAAAAAATTACATTTTTTTACAAAAGTTTTTTTACCAGCTTTAAGAAAGCCGGTATTAATGATGCTATCATAACAACATTGTAAATAATGAAAACCGGAAGAATTTTACGAATATTTTTTTTATTAAATACCAACATAGCTATACCTAGTATAAACAAAATAATTGCCACATAGCCAAACATTATTAACTCTTTCATTGGTAAAGAAAGGTGAGCAAAATAAAACAATATCATTACAATTGCAGCTAATAACGCAAAAAAATATAATAGTATACCTAACTGATTTGCGACCGATTCAATATCATATTGTGCCTTTTCTTCATCCGGCATAGTATTGTACCCTGCTATTAAGTCATATGCTTTTAATTCTCTAATTATAATACCGCCGCCGGCGAATGAAAGGAACATTAATACTAAAATAATATATAACATAAAGCACCTCCGAACACTCTAGTGTGTTCATTCATTTCATAAGCAAAATCGAGCATTATCATAATTAGCTAAAAAACTTTTTGCTGTTTTTACAAGTTCCGCTTGATAATCTTTAGGAGATACGACGGTAACTGCATTCCCGAAGCTGAGGAGTAAGGCCTTCCACAACCGTTCTTTTGCAGGAACACGGATATGGGTTTTATATTTTTGAGACGGCAGCATTTCGATAACGGAGTCGGGAAAATACTCTTCGATGAGTGGAATTTCCGTTTCGGAAAAAACGATTTCTATATCAATGCAGGTCTTGTAATACGCAAGTTCGGCTTCTCTCATCCTCTGCTGTATATCGCCGTGATTTGCAGCGGCAGTTTCTTTTGAGATGGCAAGCGTTTGAATCCGTGCAACTTTAAAAGTTCGATACTCTTTTGTTTCTTTAAGGTATGTAAACAAATACCACGCATACCATTTGTAATGAATGGCAAGCGGTTCCGCACAAATATGCGAACTTTTTCCTTCTGAATTACGGTAATCGAATACGATATATTTTTTATCGCTTATAGCTTTTTCCAACAGCAGATTGAAATCTTGTACTTTTTTATTTTCTTTTGTAACGCTAAAATCCCAAAAGACTTTTTGCCCGTCTCCTTTTTCGATAATTGCATTGTATTTTTTGATTAAAGAGTTTAAGCTCTCGTTTGTGTATGACGTTGCAAGGCTTTCCAACGCATTGACAATGATTTGCTGTTCGCTGTTTTTGACGGTGAGGTTCTTTATTTTATAATGTTCTAAAACGGCATAACCGCCATACCTTCCGCCTAATGTATACACCGGTATACCGGCTTCAGCGATACTCGCCATATCGCGCTGAATAGTCCTCACCGATACATTAAAATACTCGGCTAAGTATTTTGCAGAGACTTTTTCATGATTTAATAAATAGATAATTATTTCAAGGAGCCGTTCAAGTTTCATAGGGTGAATACTTAATTGTATATAACAAAAGCATATATCGGTCAAGGTAAAAAATCAGACTATGCGTTACGATGTCATAAACGATATTGCTGCGTTACAATCACAACTTTTTTTGCACAAAAAATATCCCGCGCTCGGTAACAGCGTGCGTTTCATTTTCATTCATAATCTGCTCCTAATGGATTTGATTCGTTTACGTATTGGCTGCCATTATATCAAAATAATTCCAACTGCGCATTCGTCTTTCCGGGGATTTTATCAAAAGCGCTTAAATACGCAAATATGACATCAGGGTTGGTTTCTATCCCGTTTTCTTTGCACCGCGCATGGAAGATATTCATTAGGCGTGTATTGTGCGGACTTATAACGGAATAGCGAGTACCGTAACGCTGGATATATTGTTCTTTTAAGCCCGGAAACGCTGCATCAAGTTTTTTATAAAAATATTCGCGGTTGCCGTCTCTGAGCGTTAAGCCCATGCCGAAACAGATGATGCCGCGTACTTTTGCTTCGATACAATACTGTAAAATACCTTCAAGATTTTCCACCGTATCATTGATGAAGGGAAGAATAGGCGTAAGCCACACAACGGTGGGTATACCTGCGTCGCGTAGCGTTTTAAGCACGGTAAAGCGTTCACTGGTAACGGCAACATTCGGCTCAAGTATTTTGCACAAGCTATCGTCAGAGGTGGTCAGTGTCATTTGTACAACGCATTTTGCTTTGGTGTTTACCGCCTGTAAAAGTTCGAGGTCGCGCAATATGAGCGGCGATTTTGTTATTACAGTAAAACCGAAACCGTAGCGGTAGACAGTCTCTATCGCTTTCCGCGTCATACCGAGTTTTTCTTCCAGCGGCATATATGGATCGGTCATAGACCCGGTACCAATCATGCACTTATTACGCTTCCGCTGCAAGGCATCGTCGAGCAGCTCTATTGCATTTTCTTTTATTTCTATATCTTCAAAGCTGTGGGTTATATGATAACACTCACTGCGCGAGTCGCAATAGATACACCCATGCGTGCAACCGCGGTATAAGTTCATCCCATTTTTCGCTGATAAAATTCCTTTTGCTTGTACAAAGTGCATCTGTTATTCCTGAAAATTCGGCAGTGTTTGTGTCGGCAACTGCTAAAAACCGCAGTTGCTAGAAATGGCTGTTATCGTGTTCGATATTTTTTCAAGGCTTTGTTTTACACCGATTTTGCATAATCTCTTTTTGCATAAAATATATGCAATATATGTACAATCTTTTTTTCTGACTTTATAAACCATACTTGGATTTTAGTTCCGCAACTGCATCATCAACATTGGTAACACGGCCTTCTTTTACATCCTGCTCCGCTGCATTCAGGTTATCATACAGACGATCGAAAAAAGAGTTTCTTTCAAACGTTTCCATACTCATAATCACCATATCACCGTAACCGTTTTTTGTTATAAAAATAGGTTCATTACTTTCATGACACAAGGCGGAAATATTTGCAGTATTCTTTAAATCACGTATCGGAACTATTTGCGGCATAACTATCCCCCCTATGGCATGATAATACCATAATCAACAACCCCGACGCAAGCGTCGGGGTATGTTGTTCTCATAAGGTGGTTACAGTCGGCTTTAATACCCTTTGTTACGACGCAGAGCGTCGGGGTATTAAACCCTCCGTACGAATAACGCCGTGTTGTCTATGAAAGATTATACACAGGCAATTCGGCAGTGTTTGTGTTGGAAACCTTTAAAAACCGCAGTTGCTAGAGATGGCTGTTATCGTGTTCTATATTTTTTCAAGGCTTTTTTAATATCCTTAATTGCCCAATCATAGTGACTCGAAGTTGCAGACACGCAGTAGCTGCCGAGCGTCGTTGTTCCCGTCCAATCGAAAGCGCCTTTGGAAAAAAGGTCTTCGTTGGAAAATGTTTCGATAATCGCCATCACCTCTTTATGCGTTTTTTTGAGCATTGCTTCTGCATCGGTATATGATGTGTTTTGATGTTTTTCCCAAAAAGCAACATTCATCTGGGGATAGGTTTTCCAATTATAGGGCGCCGGCAAAAAAGGCGCAGGTTTCCCATTTGTGTTTGTCTGTATCCAATTCAGCAAAAGACAGTGCCACTCATATAGATGAACTAAAACATCCCGTACGTTTTTATCGCGTTCGTTCGGAACAATATCGGCGCTCTTTTCTTCGTCAGACATTTCACCGATTAGCGTCCACAGTTTTGCGAACTGGTCATTTGCGGCTTGGATTAAATCGGATTTGCTGGTAGGTCTTGGCATAGGTTATTGTGACTCCTTTAGGATAGTAAGATGCCCTATTGTACCATAGAAAGCTGACACGGTATGTCAGGTTTGAAAAAACATTTAAACTTTTTTATGGTGCGCCGCTATTTTTTCAGCAAAATCGATTATTCCTTGTTTTAGAGTTTCCGGTTCAAGAATTTCTACCTCGGTACCGAGCGACAAAATAAATCCGTACAGCCAATGATCGATCGGAAGGCATACCGAAAGCGTGTACGAGCCGTCCATATTTTTTGTGATAAGATCGGGAGGAAATTCATCATAAAACCGATAAGCGATTCCGGCGGTGCATTTTAATTTTATGTTCGTAAGCGTCAGAGCATCGGAATACTCTGTACGGTCAGGTAGCTTGTTGAGCAATTCCGTACGCTTAAATGTGCTTACTGTCTGCATAACGGAAACCATACGGTTTAACCGGAAAAGCCGGTAAGCATTTTTGTCGGTACACAAACTTTCAACGTACCACGTCTTGGATTTAAACAAAAGGCGAAGCGGATAAATCGTACGCTCAGTTTTTTCTCCATAGGAACTGAGATATTCAATGCGGAGCGCACGGCATTCCAAGATGGCTTGTTTAACCGTATCGAAAATGGACGTGTCGTTTTTGTTTTCCCAGCGAGAATAATCAACCTTAACCCAATTGGCATGACGCTGAAAGACAGCAGACAATCGGTTTAAAATCGATTCGGTATGTATCTCGTCAACAGGCGATAAACATTGCAGGGCGAGCAGAATTTTATCTTGCTCTTCTTGTGTTACAATCGATTTATTGATGGTGTATGTTTCGTCAATAAAAATTCCGCCGCCTGTTCCCTGCACCGTATACACCGGAATACCGGCACAGCTTAAAATATCAATATCACGATACACGGTACGAATCGATACAGCAAATTTTTTCGCAAGCTCCTGCGCCGTCGTTCGTTTTTTATTGAGAAGAATAAAGACGATTTCAAAAAGCCGTTCGGAACGCATAACGATAAAAGTATAGCATAAAAAGCAGACGGGTTCCTATAAAGGACAATTAAAATTATAGCAGTTGCAGCGCTGATAATAGAGGTTAAAATCACCAATCTATAGTACCTTCGCACTGCTAAAAGCTTACAGTTTTTTAGAGATACCCTCTTGCTTGACAATCGGTATAGACATTGGACATACTGATTATATGGCATTATCATTAAACGAAATTAAGATACGAGCGCAGCAGTTTGTACTGAACTGGAAAGATAAAGCGGCAACTGCGCGGGAAGAAGCGGATGCGCAAACCTTTGAAAACGAGTTTTTTGCAATTTTCGGTGTGCCACGCAATAAAATTGCCGTGTTTGAGCACAAAGTTAAACTGTTAGACGGTTCAAATGGATATATCGATCTTTTTTGGAAGAGTTACATTCTCATCGAAATGAAGTCTCCCGGCAAAGACCGAAAAAAAGCCTTTGAACAGGCAAAAGCCTACGCCAATGCGCTGCAGAATGCCGATATGCCGAAGGGCATTTTGATTTGCGATTTTGTTCATTTCGACTACTATCATTTAGAAAAAAATGCGGAGCTCACCTCTTTTACAATTGATGAACTGGCGGAGTATATTGAGCTGTTTCTCTTTCTTGCAGGTTACAAGGATGTTGAATATAAAAAACAGGATGCGGTCAATATCGAAGCAGCGGAAAAGATGGGAGAATTACACGATACCTTAAAAGAAATCGGTTATACCGGACATCAGCTGGAGTTGTATTTGGTTCGTCTGTTATTTTGTTTGTTTGCTGATGACACCGGTATTTTTGAGCACGATCACTTTATTAAATATATTTTGCAGCGGACGAATCTTGACGGCAGCGATTTAGCGATGCACATTCAAAAGATTTTTGAAGTGCTCAATACGCCGAAAGAAAAGCGGCTTAGAACACTTGATGAGCAGCTGGCGCGTTTTCCGTATATCAACGGCGGGCTTTTTAAGGAGCTGCTTCCAACTGCGGATTTTAACTGTGCAATGCGGGAAAAACTGATTGAATGCTGTGCACTGGACTGGAGCGGTATTTCTCCGGCAATTTTCGGTGCGATGTTTCAGAGTGTGATGAAGCCGGAAGAACGGCACGCTTTGGGAGCGCATTATACCAGCGAAACAAATATCTTAAAACTCATTCATCCGCTCTTTTTAGATTCTCTGTGGACGGAATTTGATAAATACAAACAGTACACCTCCGAAGCCCGCGTAACAAACTTGAACGCGCTGCATGATAAAATTGCACATTTAACCTTTCTTGATCCCGCCTGCGGCTGCGGGAATTTTTTGGTTATTGCATACCGAGAGCTGCGTCTTTTGGAACTTGCGATTATTGAAGAATTGAAAAGCACAGATCAGCAGCTGCTTGATGTCGGCGAATATATCAAGGTAAATGTTAATCAGTTTTACGGCATAGAGCTTGAAGAGTTTCCCGCTCAGATTGCACAAACGGCGCTGTGGCTGATGGATCATCAAATGAATAGACTGGTAGGCAGCCGCTTCGGTCAATACTTTGCGCGTATTCCGTTGGTTAATTCCGCGTCGATTGTACAGGGCAATGCGCTTGCGCTTGATTGGGAGACCATCGTACCAAAACATAACCTTTCGTATATTCTCGGCAATCCGCCGTTTTTAGGTGCGCGGGTGATGGAGAAAGAACAGTCTGCGGAGCTTGCAATGCTTTTTAGCGGGGTAAAGAATGCGGGGAATCTTGACTACGTTACGGGCTGGTATAAAAAGGTTGCGGAGTATATTCAAGGAACGCAGATTGAATGCGCCTTTGTTTCTACCAATTCTATTTGTCAGGGACAGCAGGTACCGATTTTGTGGCCAAATCTTTTTGCGCGCGGGGTGCATATTAATTTTGCACACCAGACCTTCAAGTGGTCGAATGAAGCGCGGGGCAATGCGGCAGTGTACTGCATTATTGTCGGCTTTTCTCTCCAGAACCGAACGGAAAAACAACTCTTTTTATATGACGATATAAAAGGAGAGCCGAAAGCTCAAACAGTCAAGCGGATAAATGCTTATTTAGCTGATGCACAAAATGTGTTTATTGATAGTAGAAGTTCGGTACTTGATACACAAACTAATCCGATGGTGTTTGGCAGTATGCCGAACGATGGCGGTAATCTCATTATAGAAGAAAATGAATACGCAGCCTTTTTGCAACAAGAACCGGAAGCAAAACGGTATATCCGTCCGTTTTTGGGGGCGGAAGAGTTTATCAATAATAAAAAACGATATTGTCTCTGGCTTTTGAATGCGGAACCTCAGCATCTAAAAAAATGTCCGCTCATTGTAGCGCGAATACAAAAGGTGCGGGAACACCGTGGAGGCAGCAGCCGTGAAGCAACACGGAAACTTGCGCAAACGCCATCCCTCTTTGGAGAAATCCGTCAGCCGGAGTCGGGACATTATCTCCTCGTGCCGAGTACATCATCAGAACGCCGTAAATATATTCCGATTGGTTTTATGAATAGTTCTGATATTTCAAGCAATGCGAACTTACTCGTTCCCAATGCAACGCTATACGAGTTCGGGGTGCTTACTTCGCAAATACACATGGCGTGGATGCGTACCGTATGCGGGCGGCTCAAAAGCGATTACCGCTATTCTGCACAGATTGTGTATAACAACTTCCCGTGGCCGGATGTTTCGGAAGAACAAAAGGCAGCTATTATGCAAAAGGCGCAAGCGGTATTGGACGCGCGCTCGCAGTTTCCCGATAGCTCCCTTGCCGACTTATACGATCCCAATACTATGCCGCCGGTACTCACCAAGGCGCACGCCGCCCTTGATTCCGCTGTGGATAAACTCTATCGTAAAACAGCCTTCCCCGATGATGCCGCCCGTGTGGCTTTTTTGTTCGAGCTGTATGGGAAGAAGACGGAGGGGTTGACTTCACGTGCTAAGAAACAGAGGCGGGGGTAGAAGTGTTTAGGGTATATACTATATTTATACAGGGAGAATGATTTTATGGAATATGCTACGATTCAGATAACAGTCCCAAAAGATATGAAAACGTATTTTACGGACAATTATAGCGGTGAATCAAACGAAGATCTTGAGCGAAATGCACTCCTGCTATATCCCTATGTCTACAAAAAAGTCATTTCTCATGGTCGCGCAGCTGAAATTTTGGGAATAAAAAAACTTGATTTGATTGATTTATATGATGATATGGGGTTCCCTTATTTTGATATGGATATAACTGATGTTATGCAAGATATTCAAACATTTCATTCTCTTAAAAAGATAAAGACATGATAGTAATTTCAGACACAACACCTCTTATTTCATTTTTAAAGATTAAGCGTTTAGATTTGCTTAAAACACTTTTTGAAATTGTTCAAATCCCAAAAAGTGTTTTTGCAGAACTTACAGAAAATATTAAATACAGAGATGAAGCAGAAATAATAAAAAATAGTATGTTTATTCACGTAATAGACGATATAGATGAAAACTATGTTTCACTTCTCCGCCGTTCTGCCGGTCTCGATTTAGGTGAAAGTGAAGCGATTTACCTTGCCGATAATAAAAAAGCGGATTTACTCCTAATGGACGAAGCAAGAGGGCGTGAAGTTGCAATTCGTATGGATATTAAAATCATGGGAACAATTGGTATTTTAGGACTTGCTTATGAAGTTTCTCTTATTTCAAAAGAAGAAATCAAACAGGCTATAGATATTTTGAGAGACTCCGGTAGGCATATTAGCGAACGACTTTATGAACAATTGTTATATTTTATTCAATGACCGGTTGCCGAGAAATCCAGCGTTACAGCTTTTGCAAACATTTTACAATTTGCTACGATAAATGGTTTGACTATGCCGCCGGTACTCACCAAAGCGCACGCAGCCATGGATTCCTGCTGTGGATAAGCTCTACCGGAAAGTCCCCTTCCCCGACGATGCCTCCCGTGTGGCTTTTTTGTTCGAGCTGTATGGGAAGAAGACGGAGGGGCTGCTTACGGGGAAGAGGAAACGGGGGAAACTAAGTGCGTATCGGAATAGCTATAATGATGAGTAAGTAGTATACTGAAAAGGAATACAGGGGTGAAAAAATGTATTTATCGGAAATAAAATTATGGAATTTTAGAAAATATGGTCGGAATGATTTTGATATAAATGTTCCGCACTTAGTAGTTCCTTTCCATCAGGGTATGAATGTCCTTGTCGGTGAAAATGATTCAGGTAAGACGGCTATTATAGACGCTGTAAAATTGGTATTAAAAACACAAAGCTACGAATGGTTAAGAGTAACAGACGATGATTTCTATAATGAATCGGATCGATTGCGGATAGAATTGCTTTTTGAAGATTTAACTGATGATGAAGCAAAAAACTTTATTGAATGGCTATGCTACAAAAAACAAGGCAATCAGCCTGCAGTAATCTACCTCCGTGTTGTATTTGAAGCACGACGGAATCCGAAAACAAAAAAAATTACAACAACCGATATCCGTGCGGGAGAAGGTTCTGCTTTGTATCTGTTAACTTCAGAAGCACGAGAGTATTTGAAAGTTACCTATTTAAAACCGCTGCGTGATGCAGAAAATGAATTAATGCCGGGAAAATATTCACGGCTTTCAAATATTTTATTGGCACATGAAGTATTTACCAAAGAGGAAACTCACGAAAATTTTATTAATCATCTACAAGAATTTAATTTATTTGTAGATAATTTCTTTTCAGGCAATGACGAAATGCAAATATCAGATACTGAAGGAGCCGCAATAAAAGAACAGTTAGACGAATATTTACAGTCTTTTTGTTTTAATGATGAAAAAGCTCGATTTTCAATGAGCGAAACAACACTAAAAAGTATTTTAGGAAAATTGCAGCTTTCTTTAGAAAAGACACAAAATCCGGGGCTGGGAACTCTAAATCGGCTCTATATGGCAGCCGAACTTTTGAATTTGCAGCGAAAGAATTGGGACGGTGTAAAACTAGGATTGATTGAAGAGCTAGAGGCACATTTACATCCGCAGGCACAGCTAAAAGTAATTGAAAAACTACAAAGACTAAAAGATGTTCAATTGATTTTAACAACGCATAGCCCAAATCTTGCTTCAAAAATTAACCTTAAAAATATTATTCTCTGTGCTAATAATACCTGTTACCCTATGGGACATGAGTTTACCAAACTATCCGCTGATAATTACTGCTTTTTACAAACCTTTCTTGATGTAACGAAAGCAAATCTATTTTTTGCAAAAGGTCTTATTTTTGTCGAAGGCTGGTCGGAACAAGTGTTTTTGCCGTCTTTTGCAAAGCTACTTAAAAAACTGGGAATGATAAAAAAAGATATAACGCAAGCCGGTGTTTCAATTATTAACATACAATCCATAGGCTTTTTTAACTATACGCACATTTTTCAACGGAAAAACAATAATGAGTCTATACCCATCCCGATAGCTGTTATTACAGATTCCGATGTAAAATACTATGAAAAAGATAAAGATACAGCTGAAATCAGAATAAAAACTGATATTGAAATAGAACAAGCTCTATCAGAAAAAATGACAAAACTGACGAAAAAGTATGATACTAATAACAATATACGGCTGTTTGTAACAAAGGAATGGACATTTGAATATGCTTTGTACAAGTCAACAGTATTCGGTAATCTTTTTGAGGAAACGGTTAAAAAAGTACACCCAAGAATTACCTCTGATAGTAGTTCATTTGAAGAGGCTCTTGCCCAAAAACTGCTTTCTGATTCTTTAAATAAACGGAAAATTGCATATCTTCTAGCCTTAGGTCTCGATAATGTTTTTTGTTCAGAAAACGAACTTAAAAGTGATGCGGCAATACAGAATTTTATTGAGGCGGTACAATTTGTATGCAAATAACAATAACAAATGAAGATATTGAATATGCAGAGAAAATCTTGCTTCCTGCAAATAAGCATTTTGATGAAGAACGTCGAAACTTTATCACTAATTTAGATACTATTGACCTACAAGCGGTTCCCGGAAGCGGTAAAACAACAGCACTGTTGGCAAAACTTATCATTTTAGAAAAGAAAATGCCGTTTCCTGACGGTTCGGGTGTACTTATTCTTTCTCATACAAACACAGCAGTTGAAGAAATACAGTCTAAATTACAGACTATTGCCCCGAAATTGTTTAATTATCCTAATTTTGTCGGAACAATACAAAGCTTTACCGATGCTTTTTTGGCACTTCCCTATTATGCCCATGTTCATAAAACACATCCCTATCGAATAGATGATGACATATATTTTGAGCAGTGTGAATTAGCACTTAAATATAAATACAGTAGATGGAAGTGGTTCAGCTATCGAACTTACAAGGTTCAAATGGCAACTTTACTAACCGCTCAAATCGATCAAGACGGTTGTGCAAAATGTATTAATGGGTTAAAGAATCTTGAATGCGATATAGCAAAAGAGATTGCAAAATTTAAGTATGATAATGTGAAAAAAGGTTTGCTAACCTATAATGATGCATTTGAATTTGCAAATTTCTATATTCATGATAATCCGCGTATAGTAACTATTTTCCAAAAAAGATTTAAGTATGTATTTGTTGATGAAATGCAGGATATGCACAGTCATCAAATAAAATTATTGGATGAGTTATTTTACACATCAGGATATACAGATGAACAACAAGCTATAACGGTATTTCAACGTATAGGAGATGTAAATCAAAGCATTTTTGGAGAAAACGATAGTGATAATAGTGATGGTTCTAATGAGAAAGCTGATAATTCCGATAAAGCGGATTGGAAGCCGCGAGGAAACTTAACATTACTCGGAAGTCATAGGCTTTCTCCTTGTACTGCTGCTATTGTGTCATCATTTGCTGTAGAGCCTCATGAGATACAAGGTCTCAGAAAAAATGCAGACGGAACAGCTATAGATATTAAGCCCTATCTTTTCGTGTATAAAAAAGAGAATATTAAAACGGTTATTACGAGATTTGCTCATCTTATTTGTGAACTACAAAATGAAGGGAAACTGCCGATGACAGGAAGTTATGCAGCCGTCGGCTGGCGGAAATCTATTTTAAATGGTGCCGCAGACGATAAACTTGGAATTTCCGATTACTATGATTCTTTTTGTACAGCAGCTGCATCAACTAAAATTAATTACAGCTCTCTTACAGATCATTTACTCGCAGTTGATCCTCATAAAAAGCACTTGGAAACAATGAGAAAGTCTATTTTAAATGCATTATTACATATACTTTATATGCAAAAGATACAAGATAAGCATGGACGCTATTATACAATAAGAACATTATTCAAATATCTCAAAGAAGAAACCGATATATATGAACTATTTAAGCGAAACCTTTTTCGTTGGTGCAAGCAGCGGATCAATAATGAACCTATCGAGCAGTCTATTCACGATATACAAGCATTTCTACCCGATTTTTTGCAAGCGGTATCATTAGATAATAATCCCGTAAATATAAACAATGACATTTATTCGTTTATAACAACCCCTGTAAATATTATACAAAATAATAAAACCGTAGATACTAAGCAGATAAATATATGCAGTATTTCAGGAATTGATATTTCCATCAAAACCGTCCATGCAATAAAAGGTCAAACAGTAACCGGTCTGCTTTATATGGAAACATATAATTCAAGTATGCACGAATCAAATAGGCTTGTCGATTGTTTTATACATAAAAAATTTCGTAAGACTGCCAAAACAAAAAAATCCGGTATGATGTATAAAGCCGCAAAAACAGTGTATGTCGGGTTCTCCAGACCAACGCATCTGTTATGCTTTGCTGTACAAAAAGAACGGTTTGATAAACATCTTACGAAAATTGATAACCAGTTATGGAATATTATTGAAATATAGTTTTATGCTGCAAAAATTTGATGTAAATTTAGTAGGCTCTATACTGCTAGAAATATACTTATATGATGACTGTATGTATGTAAATGATTCAACATAAATTACAAGATAAAAACGGATTTGATTTACATACCTCACAATCAAAATTATTCGTTCAGCTGTTCAATCTCTTCAAAAAGTTTATGCACATTACAAGACGACACGAAGGTATCTTCATCCTTCTTATTTCTTTCTTCCAATTTCAGCACCGTTGTATTACTTTGTATTTTCCAAGTTTTTCTCGGCATAAAACAGCTCCTTCAATACATTGACATTCACAAGCGGTAAGGCACCGAATTTGTCGGCATTGTACAGTTTTTTGCGTGAAACTCCTTTGCGGATACCTGTATAGTCGGTGATACTATGGTATACGCTATTCCCCTTATCCGTTTATCCATAAAATACAAGCGGTTTTTGCTGAAACGTTGCAAAAATGAGGGTTTATTGAACGGGGAAGCTTTGACGGTATAGGTAAACCGGAACCTCTAAAGGGTGAACTGAATGGTTTTTGGAGCCGCGTATTGATGAAGTGAATAGGCTTGTATATCGAGTGAGTACAAATACTTTAGAAATCCTTTCCTGCCACGGACATTACGAGAATTAATTGCTGGTACCAATATCCCGCATCGATCATTTTTTGTAAATAGATGGGCATTTCTAAAAACTCGGTTAGATTTTTAAAGATTTTCTATAATATATAGAAGGCTTTACAGTAAACGTAAGATGAGTATGCTGTGGAATCATTCCGTCTTCAGATAGAGCAAATCAACATCTAGCTCATGTTGTTTTGTGCGTTATAGAGGGCGGCATAGACACCGCCTTTTGCCAATAGCTCTGTATGCGTTCCTTGCTCGCAAATACCTTCATCATCAACTACTACAATACGGTCTGCACTGCGGATTGTTGACAAGCGGTGGGCAATAACCAGCGTTGTACGACCCCGTGCGAGTTCTTCAAATGATTTTTGAATTTTTATTTCCGTTGCGGTATCAAGAGCCGAAGTTGCTTCATCAAGTATTAAAATCGGGGGATTTTTTAAAAAGGTTCGTGCAATCGCAACCCGCTGTTTTTGCCCGCCGGAAAGCCGTACCCCCCGCTCTCCGACAAGCGTATTATACCCGTCCGGCATCTGCATAATATCTTCATGAATTTCAGCCCGTTTTGCTGCATGTATTATATCCTGTTC
The DNA here is from genome assembly GCF_024181325.1 of Treponema sp. OMZ 305. Lineage (NCBI taxonomy): Bacteria > Pseudomonadati > Spirochaetota > Spirochaetia > Treponematales > Treponemataceae > Treponema > Treponema sp. OMZ 305. The sequence continues at coordinate 325,956 of NZ_CP051300.1, forward strand.
AGAAGCGTCATTGTTTCCGTATGCAATATTTTCCTTAATGGTACCGGCAAATAAGAAAACATCCTGCTGAACAACACCGATTTGCCGCCGTAAACTGTGCACGGTAATATCCTGTATATTCCGCCCATCGAGGGTAATTGTTCCTGCGGACGGTTCATAAAAACGGGGCAGTAAATTACATAAACTGGTTTTCCCTCCGCCGGACGGTCCTACAAAAGCAATGGTTTGCCCTGCCTGTATATCCATGTTGATATTTTTTAATACCGTAACCCCATCTTGATACGAAAACGAAACATTATGATAGCAGATGTTTCCATGAGCTAAAGTAATTTCTACCGCATTATCATGATCGCTAATACTATCATCTGTTTCCATGAGTTCTTTAAAGCGTTTAAAACCTGCCATACCGTTTGCGTATAGTTCAATAAAAGCAGTAAGCCGACGGATAGGCTGTAAAAATGCACCGGCAAAAAGTGTTGCGGTAATAAGGTCGGTAAGCGTCATCGTCTTCTGCATAATAAAAAAACCGCCAGCGGCAATAATCACTAAATGTAACATTGAAATAAGAAACTCTAAACGGCTAAAGAAAAATGCCATATTCCAATAAAAACGTTTTTTTGCCGTATAAAATGCCTGATTGTTTTGTTCAAACCGATCTTGTTCATAGCCTTCATTGGTAAATATTTGTGTTACACGTATTCCGGAGAGCGCTGATTCAATAGCGGTATTGATTGCAGCAGTTTCTTCCTTTACACGGCGGGACGCTTTCATAATATGTACACGGCAGCGGACAGTATGAAAAAATGCGATGGGTATAAAGAGCGTCAAAAGCAGTGCGAGCTCCCATCTGATAGAAGCCATAAGTGCCAGCGAGCCGGTCAACGTTAATACTGAAATAAAGAGGTCTTCCGGTCCGTGATGCGATAACTCGGTAATTTCAAACAAATCTGTTGTGATGCGGGACATCAGCTGTCCGGTTCTATTGGTATCAAAAAAATGAAAAGACTGTTTTTCTATATGGCGAAAAAGATCCCGCCGCATATCCGCCTCAACTTTAACACCGAAAAGATGCCCGAAATACGTTACAAAATACTGAGCAGCGCTGCGGATAAGATATAATCCTATCATTATTACAATAAATGCATAAAAGGCTGCATAGTCAGCCTTGGGTAAAAAATGTTGGATACTGTATCTGCTTGCCATGGGGAAGATAATATCTACCGCTGCAATAAAAGCTGCACAGCACAGATCGGCAGTAAAGAGTTTCCAATGAGGTTTAAAATATGAAAAGAATAAACGCATACGGCGTATTCTAACAAGTGTTTGAAAAAATGTATAGAAAGTGCATTGCTATGAAAGATTATATCCGGACAATCCGGCAGTGCTTGTTTTATTAATAATATGGTTTCCATTCATCCGGGGATTGGTTTTCCAACTTGTTACCAAATCAATCTAAGCGCTGCAATTATTCCTATTATAATTATAACAACAGCGATGGCTAATTTTCGGCGTGTGCGGTATTCTTGTTCGGTTTTTGATCTCCGTTTCAGGAAGAATCGGTCAAATAGGACGATTGCTGCTATTCCAAGGATAATTAAGATGATAAAACCTATAAGACCATAGCCGGTTTTATCGGAATATCCTATAAAGATATCTGAGCCTGCGCCATCGCCGATAAATATATCTTGCTTTAGCTTTAGAAGAATTGCAATAAAAGATATAATAAGGAAAAATAAGAAGATAAGTGCGGCAAAAAAATATTGCCGATGCAGCGGGTCTTTTTTCGTTTTCATAGTAAAAAAGTTTTTTACGGTAATTGAGCCGAGAATCGTAACGAGAACAGCATATATAATACAAACAATAAGTATCCGCATTTTTTCTCCATTTCTATCATAAAACATTGACTTTTTTAGTCATTGTTAGTATCGTCATAAAATCTAATTTTATTATTTATGGATGTGAAAAATGAACAAAAAGATTCTATCGATTATTGCTGCGGCACTTCTTGTGTTTTCTTTTACGGTAAGCTGTAAAAAACAACCGGCCGCCGAAACTGCTGCTCCGGCGGAAGGCGCTAACACCGAGACAACAAAAACAGAGGAAGAAAAAGAACTTCCCCCTCCGACGAAAAAAGAGGTCGGCTATGCGTTCGGCGTTATGATGGGAACATCGCTTAAAGACTTTAAACTGGATGTCGATTACGGTGAATTGGTAAAAGGTTTAAAGGATGTCGAAAAAAACAAAGAAGTAGATATCACTGCCGCACAGAAGATATTACAGCGGGCAAGTGAAGCTGCTCATAAGAAAGAAGCGGCGGAAAACTTGGCAAAAGAAACAGAATTTCTTGAAAAAAATGCAAAAAATGACGGTGTAAAGACAACCGAAAGCGGTTTGCAATATGAAGTTATAACCGAAGGAACCGGTTCTGTTCCGCTCGTTACCGATACGGTAAAAGTGCATTACAAAGGGACGTTACTTGACGGCACCGTCTTTGACAGCTCTTACGACCGAGGAAATCCCGTTGAATTTCCGTTAAATGCCGTTATTCCCGGCTGGACGGAAGGCTTGCAGCTGATGAAAGTCGGTTCAAAATACAAGCTTTATATCCCCTCTAAGATTGCTTATGGAGAACGCGGCGTTTCACAGGTTATTCCTCCTAACTCAACATTGATTTTTGAAGTTGAGTTATTGGGCATCCTCCCGCCCGAAGCGGAAAAACCTGCAGAATAAGCGATTTAACATCACAAATCGGAGACACGAGACTGTCGAAAAAGCAACCAACTTTTGAGACATCCCCGGATGCCCGACCGTAATTTCTGAAAAAGCCGTCTAAAGTCTTCATCGGATTTTAGTCGGCTTTTTTATTTGTGCGGATGGTTTACACACCGGCGTTCCGGAAATATTTTAAACGGTAGCCTTCGTTCTGTGCGAAATTTTAAATAAAATTCCGCACGGTTTTTCAGTAGGATAGGCAAATACATCAGGCAGAGTAGATAAAAATCGCAGAATTATAGAGGTTGTGAGACCATTTGAGCCGCACAGCGGCGAAACTCTGGTTGAACGGCCTCTATAATTCTGCGGGGCTGTTAAAAAATGGGCTGATGTATTTGTCCTAGGGTTTGACAAACTCGTACCGATAAGAGATACTCAAACTATGAACATCGCAAATTTTTTTACCGCAACAAGAATGGTCGCAGCTCCTCTTTTTATCTTTGTCTACTACCTTCCTCGTTATATAGGAATATCGGAACAAACGGTGATGCTTATTCTTATACCGTTGTTTATTTACATGGAGTTTACCGATTTTTTAGACGGCTATTATGCCCGTAAGTTGAAGCAGGTGAGCGATTTCGGTAAGTTATTCGACCCTTTTGCGGATGTATTTGCAAATCTGACGGTGTTGTTGGCGTTTATGCTGTCAGGTTATGTGCCGCTGCCTGTTTTTATCATTATTTTATATCGCGAATTAAATATTTTATTTTTACGGATGCTTGCACGAGGGAATGGTATTACCATCGGTGCGAAAAAAGGCGGTAAGACTAAAACGGTATGCTATATCCTCGCCGAAGGTTTTACGCTGCTGATTGAACTGCTGATTGTATTTTCGCTTGCGGAAAAATCCGTTACCGATATGATGATTGTTATCAATAAAGTCATTTACTGGATTGCTGCCTTATTGTCGGTCGGCTCGTTTATCGATTACCTTGTTTCATATAGAAAGAGTATCCGTGCCTTGCAGAAGGAGAAATAAAGAATATAAGAAAGCGTTGGCGGGATACTTTCCTAACTTTTTCGGAACTAAACTCCCTAGTTTTTGCCTAACACTGATCAATGTGTAAGACTATTAAAACAGCCTGATGTGTGTCCCCGAAGCAACCATCAGGCATATTGACTTAAAATGGCTTTGTTATAAAATATCGGTATGAAACATATCTATACAAAAATGCTGCCGGTTATGGCGGCGCTGATTGTTATTTCCTGTGGAAGCTGCTCAAGTAAAGACGAAATCAAGCCGCTTACTGAAGGAGGTTCTATGAAGTTGACAAGCACGGCTTTTGCCGACGGCGAAAAAATGTCCCGAGAATTTGCAAAACTCGGAGCGAATCACATTCCTCCGCTCGAAATCGACGGTGTACCGGAGGGTACAAAGAGCCTTGCGATTATCGTGCACGATCCGGATGCGCCGCTTCCCGGCGGATTTTATCATTGGACGCTGTGGAACATTCCGCCGCAAACAACGTCGATCGGAGAAGGTAATGTACCATCGGATGCCGTCGAAGGCGAAACAAGCTGGGGTACGAGCGGCTACAACGGACCTCAACCGCCGTTCGGGACGCACCGCTATATTTTTTACCTCTATGCGCTCGATATGAATCTGACTCTTCCGGCGGGCAGCAGCGTAAAAGAGCTTAAGGCCGCGATTAAAGGGCACGCAATCGAAGCTGCTTCACTTACGGGTATGTTCGGTGCTAAAGATAACCCCTGACCAAAGCAGGCCGCACTATCTTACCGCACCATTCAAAAAAGTTACCGCAGACATTATGCAATCATTCTCAAATATCGAATCAGTGTCATTTAATCTGGCTTGAAAATCTCAATTTACGCGGCAGCTATAAACCGGTGATCATGGACTACATAGGAACGAACTATCCTGATTTGCTGCCGCTCTATCAAAGTATATATGTTGACGGAGACCGCAGTTATTGGGAACTACTTGATGCAACACTGCAAGCCTTTACCGCGGACATCGGGCATGACTATGTAACAAACGATGACAGTATGAACCGTCCCTTTGATGCACCGCCTGTTGTTGTCAATTATTTCTATCATGAGCAAATCAAAAAATCGGCGCGGAGAAAATGCCTTGCAATCGGCTCTACTGTTTGAATAGCAGAATTGCGGTACTGTAACCGGTTATCGGTTGCAGTCAATTCGTGGAATTTTACACCTGCATCATATCCAGCGTCAGCGGTAATAGCAGAATACGCTTCTTTATCCAATCGCCGCTTCTACCGACTTAACAGCCTTTTCTAAAATAGACTTGCTTTCATTCCGTAAAGTCTCGCTTTCAATTAGCAGCTTGCTTATTTGCTCCTGTTTTTCTTTTGCGATAATCGGAATTATTACATTTTCTATTTCACTCTTTTTCCAATGATTAATAATTGAACCGCCTGCGTCCTTTTCCGCTTGCATTTTTACCGCTACGGAATTTAGCACCAATGCCAGATAATCAGGTAGCACTCTCTTATCTTTAACATCAAGGTGTAGTATGGCAGATGATGTAATAATATCTTCGCTTTTATTCATCTTGTAGGCTATGCCGACAGTCCCGTCTTTGGATAAAAGTATCGTATCTTTTTTTGGTCTGATGCAATCTTTAAATTCGTTTTCCGACAGATAAATATTCGTATCAGTTAAACCGAATTTCGTTAAATCCTGTACTCTTATAAATGGTGTACCTTTTGTCTGATAGCTTTCGCTCCCCGGCTCAATCGACTTTTTGATTGTAACAAGATTAGATAACTTATCACAGTTGTTGTCCGACAGTTTTTCAAACAACCTGTCATATTTTTCTTGATAGTATTCACTATCCAATCTCCCTGTAACGGCGAATGTATCTTTAAGATTTTTAACAGTATAATTTACAGATTTTTGATTATCAAACAAGCCGATTTCTTCATAAAGTCTGAAGATTGCAAGGTTGATATAGTAGCTCGCTTGCTCATTATAGTAGACAATTAGCGTTCTGTTCTGTTCTGTTCTGTTCTGTTCTGTTCTGTTCTGTTCTGTTCTGTTCTGTTCTGTTCTGTTCTGTTCTGTTCTGTTCTGTTCTAAGAAATTGTGTGCCGTTTGTTCATCTTTGTCAATAGCTATTTCAACACTTTTTGTAGAAATTTCAAGTAATTCTTTTGCCTTTTTTGAATACTCCATACTCTGCTTGATATATCCGGCTATTTCGTCTTGGACGCTCGTTTTAATACAAGGTATTTGTATTTTTAGTATATCCTTCGGAGAAATATTTGCTTGTACTCCTCCTGTTTGTATTCTCTCCAATTGATTTTTACCTATCATACTATTGATAATAAGAGAAAATACAACAGGATTGATATTTTTTGATTTTATTTTCATAATCCGTTGATTAACAACAGCTTTTATGTCATCTTGTACTATACAACTATTTCCAATCGTTCCTGACATAGAAACTAAAATATCATTTTTTTGTACTACATTTTCTGCGCTCAAACCAATATCGTTTTTTGGTATTAAACTTGCACTTGAAATATCAAGTTTAAAATTGTTTATATTTGATATTTTTATAAGCGCTATTCCATCTTTTTCTACATAACTATCACTTGAATATGGATAACCTGTTGTATAGCTATCTACAAAATTTGTAAATTCAGAACAACCATATTTAGTAATTTTATTTAATATTTCATCATACTTAGGCTGGTAATACTCGCTATCCAATCTTCCTGTTCTTAAAAAGCTTTCTTTCAAAGTTTTGATAGATACTTTTTTATTCGACGGATTAAAATTTTCAAGTCCCAGTTCGGAAATGAGAAGATTTTCGGCTGAATAGTACAAGCCTTTGGATTTCTTTTCTTTGTTACTCGCACTAATTAAAAATTCTTTGAGCCTATTCTGCAATTTCATACTCAATATTGGAATTTGCATTTCTTTTACTTCTTCAGGGTTTACATTAGTTTGGTTTATTGATTGTCTTGCTCTTCGTTTTATATCCAATACTCCATATTTGCAATTTAAAAAAATATTTAAATACTCTGGTAAAATTATATTATCATTTGTATTAAATCTAACCAGATAAGAAGCAAAAACATAATCTCTATCATCTAATTCATTTTTATAATAAATTCCAGTTCTTCCAACCCATTCAAAAGAATTTGTTCTATTAAATAAAACATCACCGTCTTTCAATATAAACTTTTTAGCCTCTTTAAGAGCTACATCAGCATATTTATCCACTTCTAAATCACAAAGTAAATTATGAATCTCATTCATTCTATAAATAGGATATCCAATTCCTTCTTCATTCATTGCAATTGAAATTCCATATTGAGATTTTGTTAATATATCACCAATTTTTTTGTAGTCCAAGTGCTGATTATAATAAATTTTTGTAGTCCAAAATTGACTATCTACTCTGCAATCTTTATTTTTTTCAACTTCATTTAGTGAGATTTCTCGTACTTCAAGCCCGTTTAATAATCTTTCGTATTTTTCCTTATCAAACGGGCTATTTAAAAAAAACTTAAATGCTCTTTTTTTGCAAATTCTGCAAAGGCTTCGGCTATGCCGTCTTCAGTCATTCCATCGTGGTTATATAAATCGTGCTTGACGATTAAGTGTCCGTGCGTATCAAGGATTGGCAATCCGTCTTTATCTTTGACAAAGATTTTATCGCCTGAGTTATCCTTGCTCGGCTCTTGCATTGTGGCAAAAAAGATAGGGTAATCCTCTTTTTTAGGGCAAAGTTTATCGTCCCATTTCTGAACGAAAAGAACCGAGGTTTTCGTTCCCGTATGAGGTTTAAAAACATTTCCGTGTAAGCCGACAACGGCAAGAATTCTGCAACGCTCCGTTATAAAATCTCTAATGTATTTATCAGATGAATTGTTAAACCTTCCCTGCGGAAGCACGATTGCCATTCTTCCGCCGGACTTTAAGAAGTTAAGGTTTCTTTCTATAAATAGAATATCTCTGCCGACTTTTGATTGATATTTGCTATTTGTATTTTTACCAAGTTCGTATTTAGCGATAATTCTTGACTCTTTAATATCACCCGCAAAAGGCGGATTAGCCATTAGAATATCAAACTCAAAAGAATAGTTGCTGTTTTTAGTTGTTCTTAGTTTTTTAAACTTTTTCCATCCCTCATTATACGTATCTGTCCAATCTTCAGTCTTAGTCGTATCCTCCCAGCGCTCATAATCAAGGGTATTAAGATGGAGCACATTCGTCTGTCCGTCTCCTGCAATTAAATTAAGTGTTCTTGCTACCCGCACAGCTTTTTCATCAAAGTCAATTGCAAACACGTTATCATTAACATAATCGGTACATTCAGCAGGCTTTTCTTGACTGGTGAACAAATGACTTTGCTCTATTCCCTTTTCTTTTAGTATTTGTTTCCATACATAAAATATTGTGTGAACAGGAAATCCACAGGAGCCGCTCGCAGGATCTATCATTGTTTCATCTGCCTTTGGATTGAGCATTTTAACGCACATATCTATTACATATCTTGGAGTAAAGTATTGCCCTTTTTCTCCCTTAGAAGATTTGCTCATCAAATATTCAAAAGCGTCGTCGACAACATCGAGATTGGAATTAAAAAGCTTTACATCTTGAAGAGAAGATACACATACGGACAAATGAGAGGGACTAAGTAAAATTTTAGCGTCTTGTGAAAATACACCGTCCCACTTATTCTTTGCCTTGTCAAACAGCTTTTGTATCTTGTCTTTCAGTTCCGTTTCCGTATCTCCGTAATTTCTAAATTCAAGATGGCGTACCTGATTTCTTCCGCTTTCCATTTCATCATAAAGCTTTGTAAAAATCAGTTTGAAAACTTCTTCAAATACATCGACACCTGCGTTAGCAAGCACCTCGTCTTCCATTTCCAAAATAAGGTCTTTTAGGCTCTTCTTTTCTGTAAGCAACTTATCTTTTGAGATAAGGTCATCTATCGTCCAACGCTCACTTAAAATATCTGACAGTTTCTCATTAAAGGTCGGGATATTCGGTAAATCTTCAAAAAAATTAGGATCTTTCCTGTGATAAAAAGAAATCTGTCCGCCGTTTGTCCATACGCCAATAGGAGCTCCTGTTGCATTGCAGTAGCTCTTTAACTGTTCCTTTCCGTCCTTCAGCTTTGGCTTTTTAAGTTCAACAATAATGTAAGGGCTTGTTGTTGCAAGTTTATCAAAGATAACGATATCCGCTCTTTTCTTCTCCCTCCCAAAAGAAACACTGTATTCGAGTTCCATTTTTTCTTTTGGATAGTTGTATTCATTGATAAGTTTATTGATATAAAGCTGACGGACAAGTTCCTCATCAGTAAGCTTAATATCTTTATCTCTTATCTGGCATTTTACATAATAGACATCATTTCCTTTTTTATCCGTTTTAGTAGTGATTAAGTTTTCTACACTATCTATCTCTGTTTGATTAAACTGCTCAATTTTATAATTGGAATCCGCTACAATTTTTGAAATTATACTGCTCATATTACTTTTCTTATCCTTTTTTAACATATTTATCACCTTTTTGATTTAATGTTATAAACTTTAGGGTATCTTCTATTTCGAAGGATGCGAAGCGAATCTATACCTGAGTTTTTTCAGATGTCCATCAATGTATCACAATTACTGAACACCATCAATATTTCTTTATTCGTGCAGGGTTAATGCTCACAGGCCGCATCGTAACAGAAGGTATTAAAACCGACTGCAACCACCTTATAGAATATATTTTTACGGATGCTTGCACGGGGCAATGGTATTACCATAGGTGCGAAAAAAGGCGGTAAGACTAAAACGGTATGCTATATCCTCGCCGAAGGTTTTACGCTGCTTATTGAACTGCTGATTGCATTTTCGCTTGCAGAAAAATCCGTTACCGATATGATGATTATTATTAACAAAGGTATTTACTGGATTGCTGCCCTATTGTCGGTTGGCTCGTTTATCGATTACCTTGTATCATATAGAAAGAGTATCCGTGGCACGTTCAAAAATTGACCTCCTTATCAATTTTGAACGCGAGTTTTTGCTACGCAAAAACATCGCTACTGTTTAGAACCACCGCCGTCCATGGCGGTTCTGCATATCCAGCGCTTTTGCAAATAGGCGAGGCAGATACAAGGCGCGAGCAAAAATTAACCGCAGGCGTATCTTTGATACGTTGAGGATTTTCAGAAGCGGCACGGATGCCGCGCGTATTAAGCAGACACAAGTTTGACACCAATCAAACTTGTGTTCAACGAAGTACACGGATGTACTTCGTTGAACGAGTAACGCAGTAGATGCCCCGCATATTTGCAAAAGTTCCCTTGATTTTTTCCCAAGGCATGCTATAATAATAAAATAGACCTAAGTGATTATTACAATGAAAGTAACGCGTATTTTTATTTTTGGTATTATATGTTTCGCTTCCGTATTCCTCGTTTTATGGTCGTCCGATAGCGGCAAAAATGACGCTTTCGACCATGGTGTGGGCGGCGGCACCTCTCTACCTGCTGAACTACCGGAAGAACATGAGGCGCCTTCTGCTCCTCAGTCCTTGTATTATCGGGCATATTCGGTTAAACAAGGCGATATAGTCGGCACCATCGCTGCCGAATACGGGGTAAGTCAAGATGCAATTATCAGCCTTAATAAACTCAAAAATACGCGGACATTGCAAATCGGACAGATATTAAAGATTCCGTCGATAGACGGTATTTCCTATACGGTAAAAAAAGGCGATACACCTGAATCTATTGCCGATAAATACAAAATATCCTTGGAAAAACTGGCAACAGTAAATACACTCACCGATAATACGATAGAAACAGCTTCCGTTATCTTTTTACCTGATGCCAAGCTCGATTGGGCTACCTTGCAGGAAATCAACGGAGACCTTTTCCGAAGGCCGCTGCATAGCAGTTATTATATCACTTCCCGTTACGGCTGGCGTGATAATCCATTCCTGAACGGTCAGCGGAGTTTCCATAACGGTATGGATATGGCGGCTCCTAAGGGTACTGCCGTTTATGCGGCATTGAACGGACAAGTTATTGCGACCGGATACAGCACCGTATATGGAAATTATGTGATGATTCGCCATCATTCGGGATATCAGACGCTGTACGGACACCTTAATACGATCCTTACTTCCAAAGGTAGTTTTGTTTCCGTGTCTTCAAAGATTGGTACGGTTGGGAATACCGGAATGAGTACGGGGCCACACCTTCATTTTACCGTTTATCGAAACGGAGCGACGCTTAACCCTGCCGGCCTGTTAAATTAGCCTCACGCTGTTGAAAGATTGCACCTTCAATAATTATTGACGCATGACTAATACAAAATCCCATAGAATCGGTTTTTATATTCTCATAGCCGTTGCCGTAGCGGCCGGTTGGATTATTGCTTCGGGCATTGCGCTGTATGTTCGCGGTTCGCAATTACTGACTATCTTACCGGAGGAACAAGCGCAACAGGACGCAGCTTTCGGCGCAGATATAACCGCTACGCGCGATTCCCTCGGAAACGAAGCTTGCAGATATTTTCACACTCCTCCTTTATTACACCTTGCACCTTGTACGCAAGGTATTCCGCAACCGGCTGCAATAAGCGCTCGTTCCGCTGTTGTGATGGACGCTGCGAGCGGAGCTCTTTTATTCGAAAAAAATCCCGATCAAAGTATTCCTCCTGCTTCATTAACAAAATTGGTTGCGATGTACACGGTGATGCAGGCTGTTGAGCGGGGAGAAATCAACTTGACCGACACTCTCATGCCGCCTACAGAATCGTGGGCGGTAAATATTCCGCCGGGGTCATCGCTGATGTTTTTAGGAAAAAATCAGCGGGTAACCGTTGAAGAGCTGATGAGGGGTATGGCGGTCGTTTCCGGTAATGACGCTGCGGTGGCACTTGCAATTCATACGGCTGGCTCTGTAGAGACCTTTGTTCGGCAGATGAATGAAGCCGTCGCGGCGCTCGGCTTGCAAAATACGCACTTTGAGGATGCAAACGGTTTGAGCGAATATAACCGCACAACCGCCCGCGATTTTGCCCGTTTTTGTGCAGTGTATGTGCGGAAATACCCCGACCACCTTGCACAGTTTCACTCGCTGCGGGAATTCAGCTATCCGCAGCCGCATAATATGCTGAAACCGCAAACAATTATCCGCCAGCCGGCGACGAATACGCTGTTGGCTAAACTGGACGGCTGCGATGGCATTAAGACGGGGTTCATTTATGAGTCCGGTTTTAATATTGCGCTTACCGCACAGCGGAACGGTATCCGATTCATTGCAGTTATTTTAGGCGGCGCCGGTAAAAGTATGGCGGAGGGAAAGGCTCTACGGGAAGAGAACGGCACAATATTGATGGAATGGGCGTTTTCTCACTTTTCCACAAGATATGCACAGAGCTTTCCATTGGATATTCCGGCTATTCCCGTTGTCGGGGCAAAAGAACAGGCGAATAGAACGGCGCTGCTGCCGCTGCCGGACGATCCGGGCGGAAATGGTGGAGCTTTTACCGTTCCTCTTTCCGATGCGGAGTCAGGTGAAACCGTACCGAATACTGCTGAAATTCATTCGCGTATACTCGTGCCCGGTGCGCTCGCCGCTCCCATTGCAGCAGGAGAAAAAATAGGAAAGGTGCAATTCTTTACGGAAGATGAGGGGAAACCGCTGGTGCTTGCCGAATTTCCGCTTATTGCAAACAAAGCCCTTGAAAAAGGGAGCGTTCTCCGTTGGAAATATGATAATCTTGCATTAAAATTGCATCGCTTTTTAAATCGTCGGTAAGATGGAAAACTTTTTATATTAGGCATCGCTAAAAAACTCAGTGTTGAGAGCTGCCTTATTTATTTTATAGATAATTTTAGGAATACATATTTTGAAATACTTTATTGAAACGTATGGATGTCAAATGAACTTTGCCGAATCTGCGGCATTGGAACAGCTCTTGCGGGAACGCGGCTGGGAGGCTGCCAAAGATATACAGCACTGCAATTTGCTGATTGTGAATACCTGTTCGGTGCGAATAACCGCCGAAACCCGCGTATTCGGGCGGCTCGGTCTTTTTTCTGCAATGAAAAAGAAGCGGAATTTTACGATTGTCTTAATGGGTTGTATGGCACAGCGGCTACATGATGAGATAAAGGAAAAATTCCCGTTGCTTGATTATGTCGTCGGGATGTTTGAACGGGATCAATTTACAGCAATCTTCGATGCAGTAGAAAGGGAAACGCTTTGGGAAGGCACGAAGGAAGGAGTCGCTGAGCTGACGGCGCTTAGCCCGCAGTCCAGTAATGAACAGCGCTATCATTTTTCCAAATGTTCGTATACCGAAGGGGCTTTTCAAAGCTTTGTCCCGATTATGAACGGCTGTAATAATTTTTGTACGTACTGCATTGTGCCGTATATCCGTGGGAGGGAAATTTCCCGTCCGGTTGAAAGCATTTTGGATGAGATTCGGTTTTTAAGCGGAAAGAATGTCCGGGAAATTACGCTGTTGGGGCAGAATGTCAATTCGTATCACGGAGTTGACCCTGTCACGGGAGCAGCGGCGAGTTTTCCGTCTTTGCTTCGTGCGGTTTCAGCGACGTGTGCCGAACAGGACGTTATTAAATGGATACGCTTTATTTCAAGTCATCCGAAAGATTTATCGGATGAGCTGATTGAGGTGATGGCGGCGGATCCGAGGATATGTAAATCGCTCCATTTGCCGGTACAAAACGGCTCCAATGAAATTCTTGCGCGAATGAACCGGCGGTATACTGTTGAGCAATACCTTACTATTGTTGAAAAGCTCCGTAAACGGATACCGGATATTGTACTGACAACCGATATTTTAATCGGGTTTCCGGGAGAAACACAGGCAGAGTTTGAAAAAACGCTCAACTTGATGAGGACGGTGCAGTTTGATTCGGCTTTTATGTATCATTATAATCCGCGTGAAGGGACCAAAGCGTACGATTTTCCCGACCGGATTCCCGATGTCGAGCGGATTAACCGGCTGCAACAGGTTATCGATTTACAGCAACATATTACCGATCTTAAAATGCAGCAACGGGTTGGTTCAACCGTTATGATGTTGGTTGAATCGCAGTCGAGAAATAATCCCGATGAATTGTTCGGGCATACCGAACAGGGGGAGATGACTGTGCTTGCGGAAAAGTGTGATCCGAAACATATTGGACATTTTATGAAAGTTCAATTACAATCCATAAAAGGGAAAACGTTTAGGGCTGTCCCTGTCGTGTAGGGATTCTACGGGAGGATATAATGCCGGGAAAGTTATTGTATTTTATTCTTGTAATACTGATGCTTGCGCTGTTTATGGGGTTTAATCTATCAAATCGTTGCGATATTTCCGTAATTTTTTACGTATTCAAAGATGTGCCGATTTTTTTAAGTATGTTGTTTGCATTTTTGTTTGGGAATATTGCGGTGCTGCCCTTTCTTATCAGCAGTCGTCATAAAATGAAGAAGGCTGAAAAGCAAGCGGCTTTGTACCATGATGTTGAAAAAGTTGAATTAAAACCTGAAAAACGCCGTTGGTTCGGGAAAAAGAAACATTCCGAAGAGAACGGGACGGCAAAGCAGGATGCGTAGCTGCTGTTTAGGATTCGAAAAACCATATCTTTTTTTTATCATTATCGTCGGAGCAATGATGATAAATGCCGCTGCCGGAGCCTTTGCGGAATCTTCGGAACCGGCGTTGCAGCCCGCCGTGCAAACTTTGGCGCAAAAAGCTTTTGCACAAAAGACAGATGCGGCTGTCCGGCAATTTTTTGAAAAGAATTTGGCGACACTCCCGAATGCTCAGGCAAAAGTTCAAGCGCTGACGCTGTTGGCAGAGTATGAACAACATAACGGGAATTATTCCAATGCGGCGGACTGTTACCGGCAGGCGGCGGGGTTCGATACTACCGATAAAAAAACTGCGCTTTTATTGGATGCGGTTCGTGTGTTGCTTTGCGGCGGCAGTATGGATTCTGCCCGAAGCCTGTTAAGTGAAATCGCCGCCGCGCTACCGGTGAGCGATGAAGATCCATATTATCGGAGAGCCGCCGTGTATGATACGTGGAGACTGCTCGCCGAAGACCGGGCTGATCGAGCTGTACCCCTCATTACCGCCTATACTAAGAAAAAGGCTTTTTCGGAATATCATCCTGCATTGCTGTTTACACTCTGGTGGGTCAATGGTGATGAGGATGCAAAGCAGCGGCTGCTGAAAGAGTACCCTGCCGGTATGGAAGCGGCGGCCGTCAATGGAACCGTTACAGTGCAACCGTCAACTTTTTGGTACTTAATGCCGAGAAGCGGACTTGCTCAGCAACCGGCTGCCGGCAGTTCAGCTTCTAAAACAAGCACATCCTCTAAAGCAAGAACCTCATCGGAAACGACAAAAGCTTCAGTACAATCGAGCGCTGCATCAAAAGCAGAGGCAGCTTCTACTCAATCCTCAAAACCGGCAGCGGTTTCCGAAACACAGGCTAAGCCTTCCTATTATCAGCTTGGATTTTATAAGACAAAAAAATATGCGGAAGCGCTTGCCGCCGATTTGCAAAAAAAACATTTTACTCCCATTATAAAAGAAGAAACGCGTCCCAGCGGTACTGTTTATTTTGCCGTACTTGTTAAAGAGAACGCTGCCGGAGATATGGGGCTCCGGTTAAAGGATGCCGGATATGAAGCCTTTCCGATTTTCCCATAGATTTTTCCTTTGGCCGTTTGCTGTATCGGTTGTTATTTCATATTTTCTGTTGAGCCTTTTGGGATGCGCTTCTGCCTCTGCCCATAAATACGACAGCTTGTTGCCTACCGATACTGCCGAAATGATCGAAGCGGTATTTTCTGCCGATGCACAAATGCAAGCAGAACAGATATTTCCGATCCCGATGAAGGAATACGATGATTCTATTTTACCGAATAACTATCTTGCCTTTACCGCGTATAAAGGACAGGCTCGTATTTATTTTTGGGCGCATGGACTTGCTTCTTTTGATTTGTACATCAATAACCGAAAAATTCCGACAAAATCTCTTTGTACGGATAAACCGATGTGCTTTGATGCATCGCCGTATATTCAAAACGGTAGAAATATGCTCTATATTGCGGCGCTTACTCCTGCCGGAAACGGTACGGCACAAGAACAACCTTCATTACAGGTAAAGATACCCTACCCTGTTATTCTGCCGCTTTCAAATTCGCAGGAGGCTTTAAAAAAACAACAGAAAGATGCACCGTATTCAACCGAAACGCTTGAAATAGTGGATCAGCTGCTGACTGCAGAAATGGAGGCGGGGTTTCCCGGCGCTCAGCTTGTCATTATTAAAGACGGCATGATGATTAAGAACAGCGCTTACGGCGCCATCAGCAGGGTTGACAGCGCAGGCAATCCGCTTGACGAAGTGATTCCTGTAACGGAAAAGACTTTATTTGACCTTGCAAGCAATACAAAGATGTATGCGGTTAATTTTGCCGTTCAAAAACTGATTTCCGAACGGCGCCTTGCGCTCACTGATACCGTTCACCATTTTTTCCCGCAATTTGTTGATACTAAGAAGAGTAAAATAAAAGGCAAAGCCGATATTACGATCTTTGATCTTCTTACTCACCAATCGGGATTTCCCGCTGGAAGGGCGTATTCGCAGAAAATTAAGAAACTTAAAAATGTTTCAAAAAAAAGCTATCGTGAGCATACCTTTGACTTGATTATGGAAACTCCGTTTGTGTATCAACCTCGGACGACAATGATCTATTCGGATATCAACTATATGCTGCTTACCTATATTATCGAAAAGGTAACGGGGGTGGGGCTGGCGGAATATGTTGCCGACAATTTTTACCGCCCGCTTGGTTTGGATAGAATTTGTTTTACACCGCTCCGGCAGGGTTTTACACTCGATGAGATTGCCGCAACGGAAATTCGTGCAAAACCGCGCACTCAAGATGCTATTGATAGCACACAAATCACGGAACTCATTCATGGAACTGTACATGACTCTGAAGCGTATACGGCAATGGAAGAGATTAGTGGGCATGCGGGGTTGTTTGCAAATGCGGAAAGTATTGCAGTGCTTGCTCAAGTAATGCTGAATAACGGAGGATATGGTGTCAAACGGTTTTTCGATCCGTCCGTTGCAGGATATTTTACGGCGCAACAGTCTCTTGTTTCAAGCATCGGGTTCGGTTGGCGGCGGCAGGGAGTGCAGGAATACAGTTGGGCTTTTTCGCCCTTTGCCTCTGCCGGAACCTTCGGGCATACCGGCTGGACGGGAACGCTTACCATTATCGATCCTGTCGAACATCTTATCATCATTTTATTAACCAATGCAAAAAATACGGTTCCGGCGCATAACACCCGTAACAGCCGATTCGAGGGCGATTATTATTTGGCAAAGCGGTATGGGGCGATCACGGCACTTATTTACGAGGCGTTTCGTCAGCCGACGCAAGCGCAGCTGGAGAGTATGCTCATCGAACTTGCCGAAAAGAAATATGAAATGCTGCGGCAAATTTCAGCCTTTAACAACCAAGGCTATATCAATGATCTTGCGGCAATTATGAAAATCGTAAAACAACGCGCTCGAAAGTCTGCCGGCTTGCGAAAATTTCTCAAGACTGAGAAGGCTGCACAGATTCTCAAAATTGTTGACGGCCGGCTATAGAAACGGAAGCGCCTTTACACTAAGAGCAATCGCATCCGAAACGTGTTAAGCGATTGCTTGCCTTTGTACGAAATTTTGTCAAAAATTTCGTACAATTTTTTCACGAGAAGGGTAAATGCATCAGACAGAATAGATAAAAAGCGCAGAATAATGGGGGCTAATGGTTAAAAATAATTTTTCCGTTAGCCTTTTGAAAAGAGGTGAGGCAGATACGAGGCATGAGCAAAAATTACCCGCAGGCGTGCTTTTTGCACGTCGAGGACTAATTTTTGTGGAATAACGAAGTAGATGCCCGCATGTTTTCAAAAGGGATCTGATGCGTTTACTTGACATTTACACGTACGCACCTTGATATTTCTTTTCAAATTCAATCGTCGTATTTGAGCCGTGCCCCGGATAAACGTGTGTATTTTCCGGCAGTTCGGTAAAAAGCCGCTTGAGCGACCGGCATATCTGCATCTCATTACCGCCAAGCAAATCGGTTCTGCCGCGGGAGCCGTAGAAAAGGGTATCCCCACTAAAAAGAATACCGGCTTCTTCGTTCCACAAGCAAACAGAGCCTTGTGTATGGCCGGGTGTATGCAGCACGGTAAAGCCGTTTACGCTGTCTCCTTCTTTATAAAAATCTGTCGGTTCCGGAAGCGGATTTTTTTCCAACGGCTCTATCAGTTTTTGAACATGGAGCGGCCCAAAACTTTTTAAATGGATTTCCATACCGGCTTTTCCGAGGTATGCGGCATCATTTTCGTGAATCCACAAGCGATAATCGGGATACTTTCGTACGAGAGCAGGCAAGCCACCGACATGGTCAAAGTGTCCGTGTGTCAGCATAATTTCAAGATGCGTAGGATTAAGTTTATATAGATACTGGGATAATTCGGGACTCAATCCGCCCGGATCGATTATGGCAGCGCTTTCTTTGCTCAACGGGAATACCCACGTATTGACCATAAGGTAGCCGGTTTCAAACTTTTCTATTGAATATTCCATGATAAAGTCCTTTTACAAGCTTTGAGGATGGTTGAGAATAGTATAGGCGATTTTATGGATTAAAACAATATTGGGTCCTTTTGAAATATACGGCACATCTGCGTTGTCACTCGTTCAGCGAAGTACGTCCGTGTACTTCGCTGAACACAAGTTTGACCGGTGTCAAACTTGTTTCTGCTTAATACGCGCGGCATCCATGCCGCTACTGCAAATCCTCAACGTATCAGAACGGACAGGGACGTCCCCGTACATCAGCGACGTTTTTGCTTTGCAAAAACTCGTTGCCAGCAAATGTGCACGGATGTACATTTGCTGGCAAGGTATCTATACCGTCTATTTCAAAAGACTTACGGAAAATCTGTAAAAAAATACAAAAAATTTTGTTTAAAATTTTTTGCAGGAGGATTACAAAGCCGATTATCAATTCAGTATAAATAAGATAAAAAAATCGATGAATCGGCTTTGCTGTTGATTGTTAAAAATTAGTATGATTTTGAATCATACGACTTGCGGTTTTTTTTCATTAATTTGCGCTGAAGAGCTTTCTTCTTTCTATTTAAAATAGTAGACGGCTTTTCATAGTATTCGCGCTTTTTCCACTCGCGGATAATTCCCTCTTTTTCAACTTGTCGCTTAAAACGCTTAATCGCTTTTTCAAGGTTTTCGGAATCATCGATAATGATACTTGCCACTTACAGAATCACCTCCAATGGATTATATCCTTAGTATCTCTTTATACAATAATGATTTTATATCTTTCTGTCAAGCAGGCGGTTTTTGACTGCTCGGTTGTTTCGATACGGTAAGTATTTTCAAAAAGTTTGCTTGACTTTTACATTAGATCGATATACACTGAAAATATACTGATGCTATCGGTAGCGGCTCGATGAATAGCGGATGAATGTTATGGAGCTGCATATTTCAAAAGTAGAACACTTCTAATAGTCATAATACAAATCGTTAGAAAAAAAGTTTCAAAGTAAGAATACTGTCCGGGCAGGAACGCCGGAAAATGTCAGGAGAGATACTATGTCCATACGCTCTAAACTTACGCTTTTTATGATGATTGCCGTACTTGTTACAGCTTCGCTCAGCCTTACCTTTATGGTTTTGTCGGTTCGCAAAAAATTCGAGCACCGGTTTTATGAAGACACTCATGCAATGCTCGATTCCGCCGCAATCAATTTAGAAGTTGCTTTTATTAGAGGGTTTTCTGCTGCACAGAATTGGTCGGAAAACCATAACCTTATCAGCTGGGTTGATCAGGGGCAGCCGGAAGGAAATCTTAAAACCGATGTAATGAGGGATTTTCAGAAGCTTGCTTCAAAAGACAATATCATTTCAGTATTTATTGCCGGCGCCCGAGCAGAAACCAACTATCAGTCTGACGCAAATAGAGTAGTGAAAGTAGGAAAGTTGAGTACCAAAAATGATTCTGACACATGGTTTTATACAACTTTGCAGCTCAAGGATCCAATCACTTTTTTTATCAATAAAAATAAAGAAACCGGTCTTACCGCTTTATGGATTAATGCGCAAGTTTTTGACGCGCAAAAACACATTATCGGTGTTGCAGGCGTCGGCCTGAGCTTGGAAACATCCGTGGAGAGCTTAAAGCAAGCAGTACCGAGTGCACATTCAACACTGTATCTGGTTGATTCTGATGGAAATATCGTTATCTCATCAAACGATGATGTATTCAGTAAACGTTTGCAAGACTATATCCCTGCCGAAGCGCAGTCGGTGCCGGGTTTTACCCATCTTGGTATGTGGCATGACAAACAGTCGGGAAAAATGATCTATGCAAAAAAAGCTGCATCTAAAGATTTCCCTTATAGTATTGTGTTGACGGCGCCGATTAAAGATTTTTTACCATCAGTATTTAGTATTGTGCTGGATTCTACGGTTGCAATAATCATAATGCTGCTTTTGGTGTCGCTGCTGATTGCACTGAATGCGCGGAGTACCTCAAAACGGATTATCGATATTGGGGGCGTGTTAGGGTCACTTGCGCAAGGAAATCTGACCGTACAAGCGGATACCCATAAGGATGAAATAGGTCAAATCGGTAATTATTTGAATCATACAACGGGTACGATGCGGAAGTTATTTAAACAAGTCAAAGATGAAGCGCATAATATGACGAGCATCGGTGAAAATCTTTTTCTGGAGATGCAAAAGGCGGACGGTGCTATTACTCAGATTGCAAGTGAAATAGACAGTCTCCATGCTACAGCTGATAATCAAGCACATAGTGTTTCGGAAACATCCAGTGCTATCGCACAAATTATTGAAGCCATACGTGAATTAAATACGTCGATTGAGGGACAATCTTCCGATGTCAGCGATGTTTCCTCTGCGGTAGAGCAAATGGTTGCAAATATCCAAGCAGTTACTGCGAGCGTGCAAAAGGCAAATACGGCGCTTCAGTCACTTTCGTCGGCAACAGTCGACGGTAAAAATACCCTTGTGGAGACAAATGCCATTTCGCAAAAGATTGCAGAACAATCGGGCAGTTTGCTTGAAGCTTCAAATGTCATTGAAAATATCGCCTCGCAAACAAATCTGTTGGCAATGAATGCTGCGATTGAGGCTGCTCACGCCGGAGAGACAGGAAAGGGGTTTGCTGTTGTCGCCGATGAGATACGGAAACTGGCAGAAGAATCGAGCGCACAAGGAAAAACCATCAGCGGAACTCTAAAGATGATAACCGCCGAGATAGATCAACTGGTAAAGGCAGCCTCACTGGCGGTAGAAAAATTTACCGTTATTTCGGGGCATACTGATGCAGTACAGGAATCAGCTTCTATGGTTGCATTTTCGATGACGGAGCAGTCAAAAGCCGGTAAAGAAGTGCTGACTTCCATGCAGGATATAAATGCGGTAACGCAATCGGTTCAGCAAGGCTCTGCCGAAATCTCCGGCGGGAGTGAAAAGGTTATGGATGAGGTACGAAACTTAGATAAAGTTACGCAAACCCTTCAAAGCCGTATGGAAGAAATGGCTTCAAATTTTATGCAGATTAACGATGCCATCTACGGAGTAAAGTCATTTACGGAACGAAATAAAGAAAGCATCAATCGATTGGTTGATGAAATCGGGAAATTCAAAGTGTAAGTATTGCTCATAAATTCGCTTTATTTAACAATTCTCTTTTCGCGCTCTTGGCGGATATGGGGGGGATTCTCGTAGGTTACCAAGTTTAGCAAGATCAGTATTTTCAGCGATTTGAATAATCTGCATATCTATGAAGCTTTGTCATGGATGCAATGCGTACCCTTGCATAAACGCACACAGACCCGTAAAATTACCCCCGTGATAAGGACATCCGTGTGCTGAATTTTCAACGACCGCTTTCTTTTTTCCTCCTGCTGTTACTGCCGACTTTTGTACTGCTCCGGCGGACGGGGAGATTGCAAGCGGTATCGATATCGCTGCCGCTCGGAAATTGGAACGGATTTGTTCCAGAAAAAAATCTGCGGGTGTATCTTGTGCACCGTATCTCCCAGTACACCCTTGCGGCAGCCTTTGTGTTCGCCGTTGCAGCGCTTGCGGAACCGGTACGGCAAACTTCCGAAGCGATGTATGCCGGTTCGGGACAGGCGCTGATGTTTGTCATCGACACCAGCCCCTCGATGGCGGCACAGGACATGGGAACACAGACACGGCTTGAGGCGGCGAAGCAGATTATCAAGTCCTTTGCGGAAAAATATGAAGGCGATTCGTTAGGACTTACCGCGCTGGGAAGTTCCGCCGCCGTACTCATTCCGCCGACAATCGATCGGCACACGTTTCTGACTCGGTTGGATCAACTGCAAGTCGGTGAATTCGGTGACGGAACGGCAATCGGTATGGGGCTTGCCTCTGCCGTGCTGCATCTGACGCAGTATTCCGCGATTCCCTCACATATCATTCTCTTTACCGACGGAGATAACAACACCGGAGAGGTGCATCCCCGCGCGGCCGCGGATATCATCAAGCATAAAAAAATCGGGTTTTACATTATCGGGTTGGGGAAGTCGGGATATGCGCCGGTTAAATATATTGATCCCATTCAAAAAAAAGAAATTTCCGGTACGCTCAATACCATGTTTAATGAAGCAGAGTTGCAAAAAATTGCCGGTTACGGTAACGGCCGCTATTTTTCGGCACAGTCTCCCGAATTATTAACGGATATTTTTAATCGATTTATTCAAAAAATACCGGCGACGCCTCCTTCAATGACGATGCGTAAATACACGTACCTTGACGGGCTGTTTTTATTGATTGCAATGAGCTGCGCGGTAGGAGCATGGCTGCTCCGTAGAATCGGAATGCAGGCGGTGTCATAATGATTGAATTTGAAAAACCGTTTTTCCTGTTGTGCATCATTGCTATTCTGCCTGCCTGCGCCGTTACGCTGTATCGCATAAAAAAATTAAGAGAAAGCTACGCGGCAGCGGGAGAGATTCACGCCATTATACGGACACTGCGAATCCGAACGGCGCTTTGGAGTATCGGCTGGCTGTTTCTCAGTATTGCTGCAGCAGTACCGCTCTGGGGCACAAAACAAACCACCGTAGTTAAACACGGGAATGCAGTTATCTTTGCCGTTGATATTTCGCGCAGTATGACCGTCGCCGACATCGCACCGAACCGGCTCGAATTTGCAAAGCGTTATGTTTCCTTTTTGATAGAACGCTTGCCGGAAACTGCCTGCGGACTCGTTACGATAAAGGGACTGGGTACGCTTGCCGTACCGTTGAGTTTTAATCATCAGAGTGTACTGACCGCAGCGGAAACGCTGTCGCCGTTCAATGCAACCTCGGCAGGCAGCAATCTTGAACACGGGCTGCGTGTCGCATTGGAGGCATTCCCCGAAAATCGATTAACCGGAAAAACGGTTGTGCTGTGTACCGACGGCGGTGAAACAATCGGTTCGGTGCCGCGTATTCTTCCGCGGTATCGGCAAGAAAATGTTCAACTGATTATCATCGGCTTTGGAACGGAAACAGGCGGTACGCTCTCCGTCTTGAATGAAAGACACGAATCGGTCGTGCAAAAAAGTGCATTGGAGGAAGCTATTCTTAAACGCTATGCGGAGCAAGCCTTAAACGGAAGTTTTTATATTTCCGCTGCCGACCTCGGTTCGGCTCAGAAGGTGCTGCAATCGCTGACGGAAGGCGATGCCGAAAGCGAGAAAATACGATATGTGCAAAAACCGGTACGGCGGACATTTGAGTGTACGGCGATGGCGCTCCTCTTTTTTTGTCTCGGTCTTTGTGCGGGAGGTATCCGTGCTAAAAAAATGTAGACGTCCGGCTGCCGCCATATCATCACTTTTAACATTATTATCATCGTTATGTAGATCATCATTTTTGTCGGTGAGTTTTATTTTTTTACTGATGACGATGTTTGTCCTATCGGGCTGTAGCGCAGAACAGCAAACCAAAATTGCACACGTAAAAGGAACACTCGCATGGATGCGGAGCGATTGGAACGATGCCGTGTTGTATTTTTATGAGGCTGAAAGTTTAGCGGCGGAATTATCCGATGAGACCATAAAACCGTACACGGATTTTGCGCTTGCCTCTTCATATCTGATGCAGGGAGAAGATGAGGCTGCGTCCGGAAAATTACAAAATGGTTTCGAAACCGCTCCGGATATTTTACGGGCGCATCGGTTTTATCAACAAGGCATTATTGCGTTTCATGCAAAGGATTATGCGGAAGCGGCGGCATTGTTCCGAAAATCATTGGAGCTTTCCGGCCGCGATACGGCGGCTAAGATTAATTACGAGTTGAGCAAAAAGTTGAGCGACACACAGCGAGAGATGCAGCATCAAGCTCCGCAAAATGCTACCGAAGATCCCGAAGCCGATCTGACGGATTCGATTATCTTAGATATTATTCGCAAAAGAGAGCAAACCGAATGGAAAAAAACACAGCGCGAATCGGAACCGGCGATAAACGATTATTAGTACCTTTAGTATGCAGGCTAGTCGCGAAGCCGGCAACACTCTTTTTTTTCTTTTGTGCAGCCGCAATCCTCTATGGGCAGCAAAGCGATTATGCTAAGCATTTTATGGAACTCAAAATAGACGGTACCGAATTATCAATTGATCGTGAATTTGAAATTGAAGTTATCATCAAACGAGAAGCTCCGTATTTGCAGAAGAATAATGGCAATACGCCGCGATTTATCCTCGAGCGGGAGAACGATACGGCAGAGCTGATACAGAGCAGTGCAATCCCCGAACGAGACGGCCTACACCTGCGCTATCGGTATCGTTTTAACAAAACAGGCAGGTTCCGGTTCGAGCCGGAGCTGCAATGGAAACGGCAAACGGTCGAGCTGACACCGCTGGATATAACCGTACACCGGCCGCGGCTTTCGGAGCATACGCCGTTTGTGTGGACGCTGTATTCTTCAAGCGGTCTGCCGATTGCGGACGGCGCAGCCCTTGAACAAGGCACCGAATACATCCTGTGTTTAACCGCAGCCTTTTATTCGGCAGGATATACCGAGCGCTACCGACACGCTTTACAAACCGCCTCTGAGCAAGCAGAATACTCCCACCTCGAAGCGCCCCGTTCCGAAGCCGGTCGATCAGAAGTTTCCGGTTCTGCAGGAATCGGCTCCGAATCAGCCCAACCACAAGATGGCCGAAGGGGCGCCGCTGTTCGGAATATGCACAGTGAGCTGCCGTTACCGGCTGAAATAGTCCGTATCGAATGCGCTCCTTCCGAAAGCGCCGCGCTGAAACCGCTTGCACTCACAGAACTGCCGTTCATGTCGACCGCTTCCGTTCCGTACGAATACCCCGATGACGAGCATTATGTTCTTGCCGCCTTTAGTTTGATACCCTTGCGGATAGGTGTTCAAAGCCTTCCCCAAGCGCAGATATTTTTTACAGCGGGCGGAAAAGCATTCAGCGCTCCTGCTACGTACCGCATTGACCGGCAGGCAATTACCGAGGTCGCCGGTAAAGGCGGCGCGGGCGGCTTCACCGCCGCTGCGTTTCAGGCGCTCCCGCCTGAAACGCAGTACAGCGGCAGCACTATGACCGAGCAAGAAAAAAGCGCCGCGGCAAAACAGATAGCTGATTACCGTAAGCAGGAAGCCGCGGCGCTTTTTTCTCCCGCAATCCGTCGTGAACGCAGAAAGTTGGAAGCTGCGTTGGAGATTGCGCATCCGTTGCCGCTGTATCCGCGCCTGCTCGGTATTCTAACGGCGGCAATCTCAGGTTTGCTGCTGATCGGTGCGGCAGTGTGCGGTTTCCGCAATAAAAAGCGGTTTATGCTGCTTTGTATCATCATCGCATTGTGCAGCGGAAGCCTCACCGCCGTACTGTTTCGGCTCATACTACGGCCGCAAGGCGTGTGCATTGAGGACTCCGGCGAAATTGCGGTGCGGCGTATACCGGAACATACCGGTAGTATCGTGCACCGGCTTTCGGCAGGTGAAAGTGTTATCATCATGCGCAAGGCGCCGCAATGGTACTACATTAAAACCGCCGTCGGGGTTACCGGCTGGATACCGCTGCAATCGGTTATCCGATACAATTAAGTCGGGGTTGTTGATTCGCGCGTCGGGGTATGTTGATTTCTCTCCTAAAAAATGATAGAAAGAATAAGCATTGCTTTTTACAGGAGATTTTTATGAAATGTAGATTTTGTGAGCAAGATATAAAACCGGTCGGTCATAACTTAGTATCAGCGACCGGTGATATTGTTTGTACCAAGAACCCGACAAAAAAGCATATTGCCGTATATGACGGTGTTCACTGTATTCATTGCGGACGTCAAATAAGCATTCTCGGTGATAGAATTGTTACCTCAGCAGGAATAAGTTGTCCGGCATCCCCATCAGGACGCCATGTTGTAAAATAGCGGGAAAAAGGCAGGGGGGCAAGTTCTCGGCACCCCGTCTTTAACATAAAAATCGGTAACAGGAATACCGAAATAAAAGTAAATCTGTTCGGAAACTTCCGTTTCTGAACAGGTTACCTTGAAATGCGATGTTCTAAATTGTGCGATGCAAGAGTTCATCGACCTATTCGAAACACAGTTATCGAATAGGTCTAGTATTTATAGCTCTCGGCATTTTAAAAAAAGGCTATTGACATAGCAATCAATATCCTATATACTTGCCCTGTTATTTCAAGATATGGGCTATTAGCTCAGTAGGTAGAGCAACGCCCTTTTAAGGCGTGGGTCGATGGTTCGAATCCATCATAGCTCAAAAAAAGACTGCAAAACTATTTGTAGTCTTTTTTTTTACACGTTCGGCAATTTTAGGATTTATCTTTTTCATTACGCTGCCGTTCCGAGCGGATAAATGCCGACAGAATACTGAAAAGCGCAATCGCATGAGCGACGATAAAGATACCGATGCTGTTTTCGTAGAGGCGCCAACTGCGGATTGCATTTAATCCGACACAAATAATGCCGGATATATATACAACACGTTCCAACCAGCGCATCGGCAGCTTGTTTTTTGCCGCCCGTACAAGATTGATAATCCATGCCGTCAACATGATAAGCAAGAGCGCACCGATAGCGCAAAGCATCACAGTATTTTCTTTCATAGAGTACCTTCTTAATTTCCTTGTAAAGGGACCTTATAAACCGAAACCGGTTGTATATTTTTTCCGCACAAGGAGATGACTACATCGTTCACCGTCAACGTATAGAGACTGCGGCGAATAGGACAAGATAAAACATCTACACTTTTGGGTGAGCGGTAAAAGCCTTCCCCCGTATATTTGAGATATGCTTCCTTTTGTGTCCACAACTCGTAAAATCGTTGATCAAACAGCTCCATATTTTGGTAAAGATAGCTGTTTTCGGCATCGGTAAAACAGCGGCTTGCAACATTCGGTTTTGCAGCGCGCAACCGCTCAATATCAGCGCCGATTTCACTATCGGATAGCGCAATGAGGCACACTCCATGCGTATATGATAAACTGAAATACAGCGCTCCATCTTTTAGGTACGGCTTTCCGTATTTTCCGTATTCAAACAAAAGCTGCACAGGACAATGCGGAATCCGCTCAGCAAGTATGGTTTTCAGCAATCCCTTTGCCAGTGTGCGCTCTTGTTCAGAGGATAATCCCTTATGCCGGCAAATCCACAGCTCCGTCATTGTCGTATAGACATTCGTCTTATGGCACAATACCGCGGGAAAGCAGCGCCGTCAATACTGCCCCGCCGAGTGCGCGCGCCTTGTCGGAAATGGTAAAGCAGTTGTTCAATTCGGTAAGGCGCGGGTCTATATCCGCCATTTTGAGTCCGCTGCGGACGGTAAACCTGTCGGGCAGCATGCCTCGGATTATCCCATTAAGCGAAGCGGCAACATCAGTAACGCTGCCGTCCGCGCGTATGATGCGGGCAATAGTTTCGCCGCGGGTAACCGAGTCGCCGATATCATGTATAACACGCAGCGTGCCTGCCGCCGGTGCATGGATAACCCTCAAGGCGCTTTCTCCGCCGACCAGCCCCGGAACGCCGGTATTGGGGAGCGCCGTTCCTTGATAAATGAGCCGTCCTAAATTATGCCCGCGCATAGTTTCGATAACGATGTGTGCGTCCCTTTCGGCGGTAAAGCCCGGTCCCAGCGCAATGACCAACGGCGCCATATCGAGGCGCGTTCCGTAATTTTTCTTTGCGATGATGGCATCCACAACGGCGGCAGGCTGCAATACACTGATCAACTCTCCCGTAGGGTCAACCGCAATGGGGATAAAGCTTGACCGGTTTGCTTTGGAGCCGACAGCAGCGCCGGTTCCGACCGCAATCGATTCCGTACCGGATCGAGTACCTGCTTCACTGTCCTTTGCAGACAGAATCCCTGCGGCATGCTCTTTTGCAATCAGGCGCGCTTCGATTCCTTCTATTGTGCAATGTCCAAGCCTAACAGCCTCACTAAACGCAACGGTACGGCGGATGGCGGAAGGGTTTTCGGTTTCCAGTGCAAGGACACGAAAACCTGAGGTATGGATTGCTGCCAGTACCCCGCTGGCCAAATCTCCTGCCCCGCGCACGATAATAAGCGGTGCGGATTGCTTCATGTTCGCTCCTCGGCGCAATACAGAGTACAAAACAAGTACCGCGCGCCTTCAAAAAAAGACCGTTTGGGTGAAAAACCGCTTGCATAATATGGGTAAGTCGCAGCGGTCTATTCATCTTTGCGGAAGTAATGTTCAAAAATCGTTCCGTTCGGTGTACCCACGTTTCATTCACCGGCTTGCCGAGCGTCCGCGTCGAAATAAGCCCAACCGTCTTTGTGGTACGGGGGTGGATGACGGGTTCGGTATCGTTCCACCCCTTGACCGCCCGCCGTTTACTGCCGTCCGCTTCAATTAGAACTACATCGTAATTATCACAGAGACTATCGATTACTTCTAACGGCGGTGCGCTCAGCTTTTCTCCCGTCTCCATACCGAAAAAGGACACGGCGGAATCAAGCCGCTCCTTTTCGCGTATCCCCATCTTTGTCGTAGTCGTTACCGCGACGTGTAATCCCCGCGCTGCGAGTTCATTTGCAGTGGTAATTATGGATGTGGTTTTTCCGCCGCTCCCGATAAAAGATACGACATCGCCGCGGCAGATATGGAGTTTTTTCGTAAGGGGGCATATACTTTTGCGATTAAAATTGCGGATACGGCATCGTCGGTTTATGCGTGCCGACATACTTTACATCCGAGGATACGGACGTGCTTATCCGTTTTACTACGGTCAAATAGCCGTGCAATGAGGTATGAATCGGTTGGAACGGGGGCTTTACACACGGGACAAAAACGATCTGCGTCGGGTTCTATCATCGGATAACAGTGAGGACATCCATAGATTGAACATAATCGGTCGGTTCCTTCCGATGGATAAACCTTTGTTTTTAGCTGTTCCCCTTTCTTTAATACGGTACAGCAAATAGGGCAGACGCCGGGCGCGCCCGGTTTTCCTTTCGGTAAATATTCTGCATCTCCTGTTTTTCTACTTTTGAAAGTAAATAAAAAATAAGCGACACCCATTAATAATATACCGATAAATACCAATATGAACCATGAAAGCGGCGAAAGAAACGTACCCATACCAATAAGATACACGATTCATGGACTTGCGGCAACCTATAAAACACAGTATACTTTTATAGTGGCATCGTTATATGTAGTCGGAACACCAATTGGAAATTTAGGCGATATTACAGTACGGGCATTGGAAATTTTCAAAACGGCTGACTATATTGCCTGCGAAGATACACGGCACACGTTGGGGCTTTTAACTCATTTTGAGATACGGAAGCCGCTTATTTCGTGCCGTTCGCAGAATGAAGCGGATGCCGCGCAGAAAATTATCGGTCTATTGGCTGACGGCAAGAATGTCGCGTATGCGAGCGATGCAGGAACTCCGGCCTTGAGCGACCCCGGAGCCATTCTCGTTAAGCTGGTGCGTGAGGCAGGGTATCCTATTGTACCCATCCCGGGCGCTTCCGCATTTGCGGTTATGGTCAGCATTGCAGGAACGTGCGACTCGTCGGTGCTTTTTGAAGGTTTTTTATCCCCTAAACAAGGGCGGAGAAAACGGCGGCTGCAGGAACTTTTTGATATGCACACGGGCTTCGTACTCTACGAATCTCCGTTCAGAATTATCAAGCTGTTACAAGATATTGCCGATATTGATAGCAAGAGGCTGGTTGTTGTCGGCCGTGAGTTGACCAAACTGCATGAAGAAATTTTATCCGGTGAGGTATCGGATATTTTACATACATTACAGGAGCGGCAATCGATAAAAGGCGAGTTTTCGGTTTTTGTATCCGGAAAGGCTTAATTTTTTCGATAAAAATGCCGATAAAAGCTATGGAAGGCGGAAAAAACATGACAATTGATAGACTAAACGGAATTGAGCCTGTAAAACCTGTACAACCTATTCAACGGACGCAAAGGACTGAAGTATTCGGTAAAACGGATGCCGTTTCCGTTTCAAATGAAGCGCGGGTATTATCAGATGCAAATATCGCATTGGAAGCGGTGAGAAATGCACCTGATATTCGTGAAGATAAGGTTGCCGAGGTAAAGAAAAAGTTCGCGGATCCTTCATATATAAATAATGCTCTCTTGGAACTCGTTGCTGACAAGATATTAGACGATTACGGTCTCTAAAAGCGTGCAGCGGCACAATCAAATGGTATTGTGTCGTTTCAACGCAGTTTTAATCGCTCATATATTTTCTTCTAAAAAACCTGAAATAAAGGCGGAATACGAGTATGTCTAATTTTACCTTTAAGCTTACATCAAATATTATCCTCGGAAGTTACTCCATAGCAAAAATAGGTGCGGAAGCCGTTCAATTTGGAAAAAAATTCTTATTTATTGTTGATCCGTTGCTGCACGAAACCGGTATTGCAAAAAAAATTATTGACGCATTGGAAGAAAGGGATATATCCGTTCTTGTATTTGACGGCGTAAAACGTTCCGCCGACTCGGATATCATTGAAAACGCATTAAGTCTTGCCCGCGGAGTCTTTGTCGATGCCGTTATTGCCTCAGGCGGTATGGGACCGGTCGCAGTTGGTCGTGCCGTTGCCTCGTTATACAATGAAAGCGGTTCCATCTATGATTTTATCGAAGGGAAGCCTTGTGCGGCAGAACCGCTTCCGTTCATTGAAGTTCCCGCTACTTGCCGCGAACCGTTCACTTTTACACCGTTCAGTCCGATTGTTGACGCTCGTTCACGAAAAATTCATTTATTAAAAGTGCGGAAGGATCTCTGTAAGCTCTGCGTATTCGATACCGCTTGCTATTCAAATCTTGCACCAAATGCAACGACGGCAACTATTCTTCAAGGCGTCGGCATTGCGTTTGAAGGCTATACCTCTTCAAAAACAAACTTTTTGTCGGAAACGATTTTAGGGAAAGCAATCGACCGCTTTTTGTTGTCGCTTGATCCGCAGCACGGACGTTCTACCGGCGCTTCCCGCGAAACGGTTATTGCAGAAGCGGCCTGTTTAACTGCTATCGGTATTTCTTTTTCCAGCCCGGGATTAGGGAGCGCCATCGCACTCGCCTGTGCAAGCCGCTATAATATTTCCAGCTCGGTAGTCGGAACAATCCTTTTACCGTATATCCTTACGAATGCGCAAACATCGAATCTCGACAAACTCCTAAAAATCGGACGGATGCTGAATGTTGATACGCGCGGTGTCGATCCGCTGTACGTCGCAAAGGATGCTATCGAAGAAATCCGCCGCCGTTTGGCTCAAGCTAATCTGCCCACTCGTTTGAAGGATATCGGTTTATCTATTGAGCAGCTGGTTGCTATTTCCGAAGATACCGTTTCGCTGAGTTTTATGAACTATATCCCCAAGCCGATGCGGAGCGATGATGTGTTTGAGCTGCTTAAACAAGCGTATTAACGCATGATTGAGCTTTTTAAGCTTATCCGGCTTCCTAATACCCAAAAGATACGTAAGATTATCAAAATTCTTGAGATACTTGAAGTTGAATGCGTTGTCGTTTCGCCGGATTTACCGTATTCAGCTGTTCTGCTTTCTTGCGATTCATTTTACGTTGAAGGGCTTTGCGCGCACCTTGCGTCAATCTATCCTTCCGATCCTGTTATTACCACTGCCGTTAAAACGTATACGTCCGCCTTACACGCGGAAACGCTGACCGCCGGAGATTACCGTGTACTGTTTAATACGCTGCGTCATGCGCTGTACCGGCAAAGCGACGTACAGCCTTCCGAATGGGATTTAATCGCTCCGGGGCTGCGCTACGGTACCGCCATACCAAAGCACGATATTGCTGCGCTGAATGTGTCACTGCCATACACTGAAACACAGACTGACGCGCCCCCTCCGGCACTTCCTGTACCGCGCCCGTTTTATCCGGGGGTCTATGTGTATGCCGAAGATATCCGTGCACCCTTTAACCTCGGCTCCATATTTCGTACCGCGGAGGCTTTCGGCGCAGAGAAATTACTGCTGTCGGAGGACTGCGTTTCGCCGGAACAACCTCGTGCGCAGCGCTCGGCGATGGGGTGCATCCGCTTTTTGCCGTGGGAGTATTGTCCGCTTGAAGCTCTGCCTGCCGACCTTCCCGTCTTTGCGCTTGAAACAGGCGGCACTCCGATTACCTCTTTTTCTTTCCCCAAGCAAGGTGTTGTACTGCTCGGCTCCGAAGAACTGGGACTCAGCGCGGAAGCTCTCAAAAGCGTTTCCGCCGGTATTGTCAGCATTCCAATGAAGGGCATCAAAGCCTCGCTCAATGTCGCAGTCGCATTCGGCATCCTCATGCAATACTGGACGGCTTCTTTAAAAGACAGTGCTTGACAAAAGCTGTTAATTGTACAAAACTGTCCACAAGATGCAGGTTTTTTTTACACAAGTTAAGATTGTAGCCCAAAACCCGATTTTTTTAGCAGCCATTACAAGCTGGCTTTTGAGTCAATTTATCAAAACATTCATCGGATTTTGCGGATCATCAGTACATTCTCTGCCGGTCTTTTTCGACTTATTGGTATGGCGCACGGGTGGTATGCCCTCAAGCCACTCTGCTCTTGTGACGGCTCTCTCGACTACAATCGGTTTTAAACAGGGCGTTTCTTCGGATTTATTTATTTTTTCTATTTTTTCTGCGATGATTGTTATTAGGGACGCAATGGGAGTTCGCCGCTCAAGTGGACTTCAAGCAAAAATGTTAAACGAAGTAGGCGCAAAAATGGCCGAAATAATGAATACATCTTTTAAGCCTGTCAAAGAAGTTCAAGGCCATACCCCTGTTGAAGTTTTTGCCGGTATGATTCTCGGTGTTGTAATCGGAAGTTATTTTTCACTCTATTATACAGTATAACCCATGAAGCGGCTGAACGGTTTTTTATATTTCTTGTCGGCGTTCATCGCAACCGGAATCCTCTTGCTTTTTATCATCTTTCCTCTCCGTTTTTATGCTCCTACATGGGACGGATATCGGATAGCAGCGGTTCCCTGCTCGGATGATATTGAACCCTATATCTCTGCTGCAGAGGAAGTCGGCATCTCGGGTACCGCATCGGAGTTTTCCGTTTCGAGCCGCTTTTCATTACTAGGAACCGGTCGGCATGAACGCTTTCCGTTTACCGATACCGAACGCTATACTCGATGGTTCCGCGATGATGACGGCGGATACCAATATCTTTATCTTCCGTATACTTCGATTTTTAAATACCTTTCGTTCTATTTTTCACTCTACGGTAAACGAGCGCATTTTTTTCTTGAAGCCGCTATTCCATATAGTCCGATACAAGGACTTCTTGCGCTTATTCTGTTTGCCTACTGCATTGCCAATTCCCGTAAAAAACTGCTGTTTTTTGCCGCTGCGTTCAGCTTTGTCTGCTATGCATTCTGCGTTAAAAGCAGTTTATCATCCGCGACTGCTCTTTTAAGCATATTAACCGCTGCATACTGGCTTGAGGCGCTGGAAAATGAACTGGCAATCCCATGGAAGCAGCTTAAAGAACGGATTAAGCATAACAGGTTTATGCTCGTTCTTCCTGCGGCTCCGCTGTTGACTGCGGTCATCGATGGCATCGTTCCCCTTTGCTTTTTCTTGTTGGCGTTGCTGTTATCGGCAGGTATGCTCTTTTCAGTGCACAGCTTTTTGCAGATAAGAGAAACGTATCTGGAGCGATACCGCCAACATCCTTCGTTAAAGCTGTTTGCGATGCATCCGCAATCATGGGCACAGTTTTGGAATACTCGATATGCCATCAATGCAACCATACTGGCCGGCGCCTTGCTATTTGTTTCCGCAGTTATCCCGCTTGTATTATCAACAAACCGTTTAAGCCCTGCTGCCGCTAAACTGAACGTGCCGCAGCCGGTTTCACGGTCGCCGATTCCGTTTACCGATTCAGGTTTTTTTACCGTGCAGGCATCGCGGCCGCAGGATTATCTCCCCGATTTAAGTAACTATATAGAAGATTATTGGTATACGGCGGCTTTACCTTATCTCAATGTTCATGAACCGTTACCGCCGCTTACCCCGAATATGCGGATATACTTTGATTCCTATCATGAGGATTCAGATGGAAAGCTGCATCGTGACGAAAGGGTTATATATTCCTTCGATACGGTGTTTATTCTCCGTGCATTAAGAAACGAGCGACTGGCGCTGCTCCCGTTAGAGAAGATGCTGATAGCTCAAGCCGGTTTTTCCGCTGCAGCCTATCGTCTTTTATATGTATCCACACTGAGTCCTGTTATTGCATTTTTTATTATCCTCGGCACGTTGTTATTTCCCTGTGTTCTGATTATAATGAGCAAAATACGATGATGGAATTTATACGATTTAAACGGGGACAACAGCAAGCAAAATATATCCGCTTGGATCCCCAATTCGAAGGAAATGCTTTTCTGCCGCAATATACGCTGGTACCGCTTGCATCAAAAACACAAACGAGTAGCCTTCCCTTAGTCTCCGTCGGAGATTTTGTGAATGAGGGACAGATGGTCGCTCGCGCAGGTAACAGCTTATCGGCGCACGTCCATGCCTCGGTTCCCGGCATTGTGTCGGGAATTGTTGACGCGCAGCTTCCAAATGGTCATTCATTCCGCGGACTTCATATCAAAACAGGGGGTGGCTTCAGCATACTGGGTAAACGACGCACTCCGTATCTGTGGAAACAAAGCGATCAAACAGGGCTTCTTCACTTCATCGACCTTGCCGGTTTAGTTAATACTTCAGGAGAAACGGTTTCTCTTGCAGAAGAGATCAGGATGGCTGTAAAGCAAGGTATAAAAACGCTTACCGTTATGCTTTACGATAAAGACCCTACCTGTATGCTGGATTCTTTTTTAGCCCGCCGGTTTATCCGCGAAGTCGCAGAAGGAATTGATATTATTGCTCATGCGGCAGGGGCTGCGAAAATTATCGTTGAAACAGGTATGGAAAAAAAAGACCGTGCCCTTTTTGATACGATCGGAACCGTTATTTCCGACCGCGATCTTGCGCATCTCACCGTTCCGCAAACCTATCCTGCAGGAAATGCCCATACCCGTTCAGCCGAAAAAGATGCTGTTGTGATCGACGCTTTGACTGCTTTGTCGGTTTATGAATCGGTGCAGCATAATCAACCGATGCTGACAACGTACTTACTCCTTACCGGCAAGACATTGGAACACGCCACGGTTATTAAAGTACGCATCGGTACACCGATCGGCCACCTCATAGAAGAATGCGGCGGCTTTAAAAGCAAAAATACGCATATCATTCTGAATGGCTTATTGCGTGGAACATTGGTTGACAGTTTAGACTTACCCGCCGGTAAGGGGATTAAATCGATCCACGCGGTCGGTACCGATATTGATATTCAACAACAACTGGACGAATGCACCCATTGCGGACAATGCCTGCGGAGCTGCCCCGCATATATCGACCCGATAAATACGGTAAGTCGGATTCAAAGAAATCGGTACACTGCCGAAACGCTGCGCTCTATTGCGTTATGCAGCGGCTGTGCCTGTTGTTCGGCAGTATGTCCGGTGCGTATTCCGTTAAGCGCGATTATCAAATCGGCAGCAGAGAGAGGAGATAGTTATGCCGTATAACCGTACCATACTTTCTCCTGCCCCCTACGTCTATACCGGTATGAATGCGCGGAATACGGCAATTCTGGTATTAAGTCTTTTATCGCTTCAGCTTATTGCTATGGGGATTATGCACGATTTTGCAAGCATCTTTCTGATCATAACTGCCGGAGCGGCTGCAACGCTTGTGTCTTTTCTTATCGGGTATCTGCAAGGTAGAATCCGCTTTGATATCCATGCGTTCGTAACCGGCTTATTGATAGGTTTTTTTCTGCCGGTTAATGGCGGTTTTGTTTTTAGCTTTTTAATCGCGTTTATGAGTTATTTTTTCAGCTGGGGTGTTTTCGGTGGAAAAGGTTCCTCATGGATTAATCCGGTTATGCTTGCTGCCTGCATTGCTGCAGTGTGCAAGCCCGATTGCTTTGTACAACCGGTCGCTCTTGATCGGATAATCTCCGGCGGTAGCGTTTTTGCAGCGCTGGAAGGCTCCGGTCTGTTGCAGACACCGGCAGATCAATATATAACTTCGATGTTTAATTCGACATTTCTGCATGGAGTTGATGTAACGCTGCCGGAAGGGTATATCGGACTGTTTCTTCATTATCCATCAACGGTACCGGCGTTCCGGTATAATCTCTTAACATTATGTTCTTCAATCGTACTGCTGTCAGTAAAAACGATTCATAAAACGCTGCCTTTTACATTTTTGCTCATTTATGGGCTGCTGGTATATCTATTTCCGTCCGTAGGACAAGCAAACGCTTATGGGAAGGGTGATATATTATCGGCGATATTGACGAGCGGTGCTCTTTTTTCGGCCTTTTTTGTCATGAACGACAGCGGCTCCATTCCCCGCTCATGGGAAGGGAGGTTTATCACCGGCATACTGACCGGTATTTTCGCGTTTTGTATTGCCGGTCCCGGCGCTATACCGGCCGGTATCCCTTTTGCCGTCTTATTTGCCGATTGCCTCACACCCCTCATCGAGTGGCTGGAAGCATATTTTTATAAAAGACGACGAGGTGCATTATGACCGATGCTGCAAAACACCTTTTAAAAAAATATGCCGCGCTTGCCGGAATTTTGCTTGTATTCTTAGCCTCATTTTTCGGGCTGTCGTATCTACGGAGAAAGGCGGATACCCGCTATCTGACCGCCGCTGCAGAAAAGCTTTGCCGTGCATATCCGGGTTTTAAAGGGCGGCAAATAACTGTTAGATGGCTTGATAATACAGGTTTATCCGGTTTGCCGTTCAAAGCCGTATTATCCGCCTCATACTCCGGACGCGAAGCGTTTGTATTTATGCTTCCTCTAACCGGTAAGTACGGTGTTTATCCTGCAGTCTTTTTTTATGAACGCTCAATCGGTTGCGTCTTCTGCGGACTTGCAGGGATTGATGCTCTTCCGGTGCAGGCAGAGCGTTACGGGATAACGCCGTCAACCATTGCAATGTACCGAAATAGAATTGACATATTGATGAAGAAGCAGGAGAGATAGTTATGGTCAATAAATCGGTCGTCTTTTTTTTAGGTTTATGTCCGATCATCCCCCTCGCAGCCCATTTTGCTGAAGGCCTGATCTTTATTGCAGAATTTTGGTTCCTTTTGGCAGTCGGAATCGTAAGCAAGATGTTTATCAATTATTTTAAAATTGATAAGTTTTCTCATATTGTACTCTATCTTGATATTATTCTTGCGGCAGCATTATATGCACAAATCGTAGGGGTGATTTTTCCTGTTATGGCAATTAGCCTTGAAAGATACATCTATATGGTTGGATTTTCGTATATACTGATTATCAGTATCGGTATGTATGATTCAAGCCAATATCCGTTTGAAATGCCGATACTCTATTCAATTCTCTTAGCAGCTGTTTCGATATTGAGGGAACTTGTTGTGTTCGGTACGGTTTCTTTACCTATCCGCTCCGGCTTATTCAGCATTACACTTATCCCGTTTTCTTTGCCGCTTACATTTTTGGGGAGCAGCGCCGGTGTTCTTATGATGTTCGGCATCGCACTCTGGCTTTTCCGCAGTTTTCATAAGGGTGAACTTTTACCGTTTCAAACCGATGAATCATATCGAAGTCGGCTATAGGGAGACGCCGTATGTTTATTGCATCCTTAATCTTTTTTTATACTTTCCCTGCTTCATTAATTTTTTTGCATGGTATCGGCTTGGAGCGCCTTTCGATGAATGCGCGTTCAACCCGTGTGATTATTTCGTTTATTTTACGGGACGGCGCGATAATGCTTATTGCTGCGTCGCTCAGCTGGCTGCTTGAATTCTCTCTTTTATTACCGCTCGATATCGTCAGTATAACACCGGTTGTTGCATTGATAATTGTGTATCTGTGCGATTTGGTCTTATATCGAATACTTTTAAAACGTACGGAAAGCCGACTGATACGGGAGCGTTTGTTTTCCGGCGGTACTGTTATCTTTGCCCTCTATCAAGCTTTCACCTATATCGAATTGATTGCCATTGTGCTTAGCGCTTTGGCAAGTATGCTTGTCTGGTCGTTTATTCTCTGTGCCGTCAAACGGAGAGTTGAGGAAAGCAATGTGAGCGCTCAATGGAAAAATGCACCGCTATTACTGATTAGTATGGGGCTGATTGCGTTAGCGCTCTATGCATGGGACATCGCTTGGTTAACGCCGGCGCTTCTGTAACTTATAGTATAGAGTGATTGTTTAACAGCGCCTTACAAGACAAGTTTGATATTGTTTTATCGGGAACCTCTAAAAATCCATATCTAAGTTTTTAGAGCGACCCAATCCCTTAAAATGAGATGGAGTTGAATTCCTTTATGAAACGTTGTTGGTTATTTTTCTTTTTTTCTGTTTTGATATGGAATACCTTTGCGCAAGAAACTACCGAAACTCAAGAACCGGAAACCCCGTCTGCGCAAGCCCCTATCACCGCTTATGTCTATGAACCGATTCGGAAGGGCGACCAGTTTATCCGTATGGGTTTACAGCTGGGTATACCGCTTTTTAATACCTCGCCGAATAAGTTTGCGATTAAAACTAATATCTATCCGGGCGGCAGTATCTTCCTCGGTTATACTCACTATCTGACGAAAGGGGTCTCGATCGGCGGCGATATTGCTTTTACATTTCACTTAACACGCGGCAGCAATCTCTATTTTGCAATCCCCTTTACAATCAATTCAGGATATACCTTTGCAATCGACAAATTCCGTATTCCACTCACTTTCGGGATCGGCGGTGATTTTCAGTCTTATAACGGTACACGGTATTTCAGCCTGTTCTTTAGACCGCAGGCGGGCGTTTTCTATCAGTATTCTCCTGAATGGTCGTTCGGCGGCGAATTATCATGGGATATTGTTCCGCAATGGTATAAAGACAAAAGCTTTAATCGTACGGGCAATTTCTTAAATATCGGTTTTGCCGCCCGGTATCACTTCTAAAAAAGGATGACATCTATGAAGAAAAGAATTTTTGCAGTCGCTTTTGTAATTTCTGTCATAATTGGTTTATCAACATGTAAAAACTCTCCGATATTCGCTGCGATAGAGCAGGAGGTAAAACTCAATCCTGCTTCCGTTAAAGGATTAATCCGCGGAATAGTTGAGATTAGCAATACGTTATATGCTTCAAACGGAAAAATATATTACAAGGCAAAGGGAAACAGAGGAAAATGGTCGGAGATGAGCGGGTGCCCCTCGGGTCTTTGTACGGGGCTTGCCGCCGACGACACCAATAAGCTTCTCTATGCCGCATTCGGGCAAGGCGATACCTTTACGATTCATAAGTATGACACGACCGCTTCATCTTGGAGTAAGGTGTCCGGAGTGACAGCGCAGTCTGTTATTGGAACGAATATTGTGTTTGCAATTAAATCAGAAGAGAGCGGAAAGACAACAACCTATACGATAAGTACCATTGAGAATGGTGCGGTATCAAGCACATGGTCAAACGGAAAATTTCCGGTAGGCGCAGCACGTGAATACTGCTTGTTGGAAGACGGTCTTTACGATAAAACGGGTGCAAAGGTAGCCGGTTGTCCTTCATCGGGATTAAAAGGTATTTGTGAAGGCCCCTCAAGTTCTGTCTTCGTTTTTGACAATAGCAAGCTGTACTGTTACGACGGCAGTGCTTGGACAGACACCAAACATAAGGTAAGTGCCCCGCAAAGTATTACCTATTTGCCGAGCAAGCAGTTAGTGCTGATCAGCGGTATAAAGGGCTTTGGAGAAATTAAACTCGCAGGCGCTGATCTTACCGGTGCGCAATCGATTCAAGCGGGTTCTACAGATTCTTCTGTCCCGCCTGCGAATATTCATCAATATAATAACAGCGTCGGAAAATATACGATCAATCTCATCAAGGCGTTTGATACCGATACCGGTTATATCGTCTATGTCGGTGTAAACGATCCCAACGCGAAATATACCGGCTTGTGGGGACTCTATAAGCCGGAGCGAATAGAATGGAACCGTGAGTAAAGATTTATTCGAGACAGCAGCGGCGGCGGAACGGCTTCCGCTTGCTGCACGAATGCGCCCCCGCAGTCTTGACGAGTATATCGGTCAGGAACACATTGTCGGAAAAGGGAGGCTTTTAAGAAGAGCGATCCAAGCGGACAGGC
Source organism: Treponema sp. OMZ 305 (assembly GCF_024181325.1). Lineage (NCBI taxonomy): Bacteria > Pseudomonadati > Spirochaetota > Spirochaetia > Treponematales > Treponemataceae > Treponema > Treponema sp. OMZ 305. The sequence goes on from NZ_CP051300.1 coordinate 366,516, forward strand.
TTTCGTCCGTTATCTTTTTCGGGCCGCCGGGGACGGGAAAAACAACCCTTGCTCAAGTTATTGCCAATCATACCAAAAGTAATTTTTTAAGTTTAAATGCCGTGCTTGCAGGCGTGCAGCAGATACGCGATGCGATTGCATCGGCGGAGCAATATAAAAACCTCTACGGGAAACCGACTATTCTTTTTGTCGATGAAGTACACCGATGGAACCGCGCCCAACAGGATGCTTTGCTGCCGTGGGTAGAAAACGGAACCGTTATTTTTATCGGTGCGACAACCGAAAATCCTTTTTTTGAAGTGAATAAAGCCTTAGTGAGCCGCAGTCGGGTATTTCAGCTCAAGGCACTCACCGATGCCGATCTGTACCGGACGGTGGAACGGTGTTTGCAGGATACGGAGCGAGGCTATGGAAAGTGGAAGGTTTCTTTTACCGAAGGCGCATTGGAACACCTCATCGAAACCGCCGCAGGAGATGCGCGCAGTCTCTTAAATGCGCTTGAGTTAGCCGTTGAAACCTCTACCGAGCACTGGCCGCCGTCTGCCGGTATGGAAATCATCATCGATATGCAAGCCGCTGAGGAAAGTATCCAGCAAAAGGCGGTACTCTATGATAAGGACGGCGATTACCACTACGATATCATCAGTGCTTTTATAAAATCCATCCGGGGGAGCGATCCCGATGCTACTCTTTACTGGCTTGCCCGAATGGTGCGGGCAGGGGAGTCTCCTCACTTTATCTTTCGGCGTATGCTTATTTCCGCTTGCGAGGATATCGGACTTGCCGATCCTCACGCGCTGACCGTTGTTACAAGTGCGGCGGCAGCCTTTGACCGTATCGGTTTGCCGGAGGGCAGGTACCATCTCACCCATGCGGCTCTGTATCTTGCGACATGCCCTAAATCGAATAGCTCGCTCGGTTTCTTTGATGCTCTCAAGGCGGTAGAAAGGGAACAAACCGAGGTTCCGAATCACCTGAAAGACGCTAACCGTGATGGAGAATCGCTCGGACACGGAGAAGGGTACCTGTATCCTCATGCCTACCGTGACCACTGGATTGCGCAGCAGTACTTACCCGATGAACTGGTCGGCAGGGTATTTTACACACCCGGATACACCGGCTACGAAGAAAAGATACGGAATAAGGTGCTGGCAAAACGGGAAACCCAGCTGGCTGCCATATATGAGGCTGCCGAGGGAAAGAAGGATGCCTTTACGGTTGAGGACTGGCAGGCGCGGACGGAAGGCAGCAGCGCTGAAATACTGGAGCAGATACGGGACACCCTTATCAAGTTAGCAAATCTGTCCGCCGATGACCGCGTGTTGGTGTACAGGGCTGACGGGGGGCTTTTACTGTGGCCGAGTACCCGTATCACCTTGAATGGATGTACCGCAGGAATCTTTGAACACCAAGAAGCCTTGCAATCCGCACAGCGGTACGCGGAAACCTTTGAATTTTTAAACCGTCCGATTATGACCATTATTCCAATCTATACGCGGCAACAAAGTGAAAGTACACCGGCCGCCATCCGACTTAATGAAAAACCATCCTCTACGCCAGAGAATACGGGAACTTTAGATAGTATGGTACATGTACGAGAGAAAAGCAACGCGCTTTTTCCCGATCTGGCGTTTGATGCCGTGCTTTCGTATAACCCCGCTGCGAGTGCGGACGGTTTTACTGCTTTCTTTTCCCGTATCGCGCAAGAGCATACCGACGGTGCGCGTATCATTTTTGCATTCGCGCTTCCGCAGCAGGGACTCAGGCTGTCGGTACTGCTCCCAACTGACGAATCCGTAAATCGTTTTTCGGCTGCCGAAGCAGCATTTTTTTCCGACAGCCGAAATACACGTACTGCATGGACGGAGAACACCGTTGCAGACATCGCCGAAAAAGCAGGCTATCGCATACAGCTGCTGAAAAAAGTAGACTATCAGGAAAAGCGGCTGGTAACGCAGGCGGAACTCGACCGTTGGTTCTCAGCTGAATCCGAATACGGCACGGCAATCCGCATCGCTTTTGGTTCGGAAAAAGGAACGCTCGAAAAAATCATTCAGCAGCTGGAACAGCGGTGTAGAAAACCTGCCGTGTATACCCGCACCGTCGTATACATGAGCATTTCCCTTTAGAGGAACTCCACCATAACGGCGTTTTACCCAATCCTTAGTTTCTATTCTTATTACGAATTACATATCGCATCGATATGCCGGAGCAGCTGTTCGCAGGTATACCCGCTGATAAGGTAGGCATTCGAGCTGCGGCTGTCGAAAAATACGTAGTCGCCGCTTTGCAGGGGGGTAAACGAAAAACGCAACTCCGTGCCGTCGCCGAGCGTGAGGCGTACCCATGCGGTCTGCGGACTTTGCAATGCCGGCGCGCTGTATATATCGATACAGGAGAATTTCTCTAAAAAGCTTTCCAATGCGCGGAACGCATCGCTGTTTGCTTCCGTCCTGATTACGCTGTGATTTCCGTACTCCAAGCCTTGGATACCCGTGCCGCGGAAAAGCGCCGCATATATCTGTAAGTCGAGCCAGAACGGAGCGGCGACCGTTAAAAAAGATTCAAACGCATTATCGATTAAAAACACCTTGACGCTTGTTCCCGTCCGCACATACCGCCCGGCACCGGCTGCATCGGTCATCCCGAAAAAGAGCTCAGAAAGAACGGTTTTATCCTTCCGCACAAAGACAATACGCGAAGCGTGTCCGTCATCGATTTGGTAATCGGGATAATCCTGAGGACGTGCCGATATGGGGAGAAAGGAGCGGTCGGCTCCGAGCAGCGAAAAAAAGCGGTCGATAATTTCCTGCCTGACCGGATAGCTGCCGTTTCCGGTGTGGAGATAAAAGCGGGCGCCGTCTTTAATCAGTGTCATTTCGCCCATCTCTACCGGTTCAGCCCTTGTCGGAATAGAAAACCGGATTTCCGCAACCTCGCGGATATCCTGTTCATGCATCAAGCTGCTCGAAAAGACGCCCGCCCGGGAAGACCGGTGTAAAAAGCTCAGCGCATAGCAGCAGAGCAGCACGCAGAGGATGATAAACAGAACCTTTGTCTCTTTTTTCATGCGCGGTTCCTCCGGCGGAGGATGTACAGCAGGGCTCCTGCACCGATAATCAGCAGGGGTATCAGCACAAGGTTAAAGATACGGGCGGCGGCGATAATGCGGTTAAACGCCGCATCGCTTTCAAAATAGCGGAAGGGTAAAACTGCCGGCTGTTTGTTTTTCAGCTGTAAAAGCGCATCCTGCCGCGCAATCCAGTACACGGTATTCACCATAAAGTCCAAATTTGCATCGGAATTTGTGTATTCTACGGCGGAACTCACGCAATACTCATCCGCAACCACCAAGAGCCGCGCATTATCTGCACCGCTGATACCGCTCACCTCATTGACGCCCCGCTCGCTGAAGGCTGCAAGCGGATAGGCCGCGTGTTCGCCGTTTGCTGCTGCGGCGAGCTGAGTTCCGTGTGGGTCGGTGTTATATGGCGGCTGTTGCAGCGCCGACCTGTTGCTTGAAACAAAGAGCGAAAGCGGCGTCTTTCCCCGCGCGGCGGTACAAACAACCTCCGACGGCCAGAAAAACTGCACGGGCTTTGCCGCAGATAGCAGCGGAGGAATCGCTTCCGCCTCCTGTCGGAACACCTGAACCCAAAACGGGTAGTTGATGTGCTCGTACCGAGAGCCGTCGGCGGCCGGTAATGTCATGCGGAAGTTTACGGGATCCATCACAAGATTAGCCTGCACTGCAAAACCGGATCGGGCGAGTAGTTCAAGCAGGCCGTCATCGTTTTTGGGGGTTGCCCCCCAACTGCCGCCGATATCCACGGTGTTTGCGGATACAAAAAAGACGGCGGAACCGTGCCTGTTAATGAAGGTATCAACAGCCGTCAGCATATCCGCATCAAAATAGGAAGAGCCGATTACCAATAGCGGAATTTCAGGGTGCAGTTCAGGATAAGGCTTCGTCAACGTAATCGGTACAAAACCCGCATACTCAAGCCACGGCAACACATATTTATAATTGCCCGCTGCACCGTTTTCTGTGCTGCCTTCGGGAAGCGCAACATAGACGGAGCGGTCGAGTTTTCTGCCCTGCGCGTCTTGATTCATCTCGGTAATGAAACGCGCAATATCAGCCTCAAGGGTGTAGATATCGGAGAGAAACGGAATTACCCTGCTCTCCCCGCGGTACTCGCAGAGCAGTCCCGAGTAGAGGTTTTGCAGTACCTGCGTATTGTTGCTGTTCCGCTCAATTTGCCGAGCGACAATACCGAGCTGATTCAGCTGCTGCGGGGAAAGCTCCTCCGTATCCTTGTATCGCACGAGACAGCGCCCGTCCGCTGTATGCTGATATTCTGCGAGGATGTCTTCAACATATTGCAGCGACGGCAGATACCCGTCAATATTATACGAGCGGAACCACGTGATTGTTACCGAGCCTTCAAGACTGTTCAGTATCGATCGGGTATAGGCTGAAAGCGAATAGGTGCACTGCCTTGTCATATCAAGCCGGGCATAGAGCCGCTGTGAGAACAGAGCCGCCGTTACTACGATGGCGCCCAATAGCATGGCCTGAATACGGTACTCTTTTACGCTGCGCATCTTTATGTTTATCGGTTTTGTTTTCATCGGCTTTCCTCCTGAACGTACAGTAAAAAGACCGAAAGCCCCTGCGCCGCAACGATGAGCAATATATAAAAGAAGAAATCACGGGTGTCGAAAATACCGCGTGCAGCCGATTCAAAATGAAGCGTAAAAGAGCAATAGCGCAGTATTTTTACAATGACTGACGGGAGCGGCAACACTTGAGCAAGCACGTGGCTTGCGGTAAAAAAGATACCGGTAAAAAAGCTAAGCAAAAAGCTGACGGCGGTGTGCGCAGAAATATTTGACAGTGCGAGCGACCATGCGGTAAAGGCTGCGCCGAAAAAGAGGACGGCACAATACGAAAGAAAAAACGGAAAAAAGTCAAAATAGACAAGCGGAATAACCGAAAGCGGAATCACCATTGTGAGCGTGGCGGCTCCTGCAAAACAGACGAGAAGGGCTGCATATTTTGCCGCGGCAAGCAGGCGTTTATCCACCGGATAGGCGGCAAGGAGGCGGTCGGTGCCGTGCTTTTTTTCATCAGCCCAGCTATTCATCGCGAGCAGGGGAATGACAATACAAAACAGGAACGGCAGATTGAGGAAAAAGGAGCGGAAGTCCGACAGCCCCGCCGAAAACCAGTACCCTGAACCCACAAACGGGAGCGCCGCTCCGAGGTAAAGCACGAGTGCTGCCGCATACAGTGCGGGGCTGTATATGAGCGTATGCAGTTCCTTGTTAAAAAGCGCCTTAAACGCCGGGAATTGATTCATCGCCGTCCCCGCGTACCGGCTTCCGATTGTCTGGCGCCTACCGCAGATGATGGCGTTTCCGAATATGAGCGCTTCCGTCCCGCGGATTCGGAAGCGGCAGATTCACGAAACTCGCGGGTGGTAACTCCGGCGTACTGTTCAAAGGTTTTGAACAAAAGCGTATCGGAAGAAGCATCTTCTTCAATGCCGAAGTCCTCGCATAAACGCTCGGCAAGTTCCGCCCGTGTTCCTCCGGCAATCTGCCGTCCCTTGTGGAGCAGAATATGCTGTGAGCATATCCGTCCGGCAAGTTCAAGCTGATGGGTACATAGGATGACCGCGGCATATGTGGATAGCGCGAGTATCTTTTTTTCAAAGTCTTTCAGCTGGAACGGATCAAGGCCGGATGCGGGTTCGTCCAAGAGGACGAGTCGGGGGTGATGGATAATCGCTTGCGCAAGACCTACCCGCTGCCGATACCCTTTCGACAACTCTTTAATCCGTTTGGCGTATACCTCTTGCAGATCGGTAAACTCAACCGCCTCGTCAAGCAGGTCTTGTTGCACGGCATTACCGAAGCCACGCATTTGCAGCGTAAAGAGTAAGAACTCCCGCACCGTCATCGAATCGTAGAGCGGATTTTGCTCATACAAAATCCCGATATTCCGCTTAGCCTCGATCGGTTCGTTCAAAATGGAATATCCGCAAATCGATACGTCTCCGGAAGAGGGCAGGCGGTACCCGCTGATGCTGTTCAATACCGTACTTTTCCCTGCCCCATTTAATCCGAGCAGGGAGTAGATGCCGCCGGATTCAGCGGTAAAACTGATGTGTTCGCAGCCGGTTTGCCGCTTCTTTCCTGTGCCGTAATATTTACAGATGTCCTGTACTTCAAGGATAATCACTGTCGCCTCTGCCGGTACTATATCACTTTTCGGATAATCAACAAACCCCGACGCAGAGTGTAGCTGAAAAACAGCAGGTATTAAATCCCCGTACGAATAAATCACGTAGCTTTTTTATCAAAATCAGATTATAGTATTTGAGTGAACAAAAGACACAATCTTATTCTAACGATATTAATACATCTGCTAACTTTTATCGCAGGATTTCTGAACGGTGTATTTTTTATTACAGCCGGTACGGCGGTCAGCCATCACACCGGTACTATTACTCGTGTAGCGCTTACTCTTTCCAAAGGAGCTGTTGCAGAGGCAGCCGCCTTTTTATTGCTTATTCTTTCTTTTTATATCGGAGCATGTATCTCCGGTATGCTTTTTCATAAAAGTGATTGCACATTCTCAAAACGCTACGGTATTCTTTTATTGGTTTTCTCAACAGTGTTTTTCGCGATCGCCGTTATAAGGCCGTCACTACGTATTGTCCTGTCAATAACATGTATGGTACTCGGCATACAAAACGGCATGTTCATTCCATATAATGGCATATTGATACGCACCTCGCATTTTAGCGGCTATTTAACGGATGCGGGACTCGCGATGGGAAAAGTCATTCGTGGAAAACGGCAAGAGCTGCTACGCAGTGTACACTATCTGTCCGGTATCATATATTTTGCCGCCGGTGCGGCAGCTTCCGCATTTACACCGTCTTCTTCCGGTTTTTACGTCAGTGCATTTCTCTATTTTTTTACTGCGATATTTTATTTTGCCTTTCTTGGAAAATCTATAACCTAAGTATAATGCGGTGGGAGATTTTAGAATCCCCGAAGGCGTTCATCCTGCGGGGATAATTTCAGCGGCTAATATGCCATCCCTTCTACTGCTAAAGAATCCATCCACAGCATCTTAACCACTGTAACGGTCAGTGTGCCGTTTTCGGTTTGAGTGCCCTTGCGTACATAGACGGTAATACCGTCAGCAGTATAGGTGTCGTAGTCATCGAGCGAATCAGGCGAACCGGCAAACACGGCCGGTTGAGGTACGACGCCGCCTCACGTGCGGCATCCGCCTAAATAGGTATACACGTTGGTTTCATTGTGTTTTGCAAGAAAAGCTCTTGCTTTTTCATCAACAGTAACTGTCATAGTTCCTCCTATAAAAAGTCAAGAAGAAAGTATCAACTTTCGATTGACTTTTTACGCACGTTCGCAACGAAGTGAGAACGTGCTTATGATATACAAGTTTGCGTTTAAGCAAACTTGAGTAACTAAAAGCCGTGCTATTTGTACGGATTTTAGTTTACACTCCTTTTTCTTCAATATATTAAAACATTAAAGAAATTTTTCAATTATAGGATTTATTCCTAGTTTCTGAAAGTAATATAAAAAAAATTTTACTTTTCGTCAAATCTATTGAAAAAATATCAGGGTAAACGCATCGGGCATTTTTTTTAAGGTTCCCCACAAAATCGGGAGGCTGTTCAAGCAGAGTTGAACTTCTTCGCGCTTCAAATGCTTGCCCAATCTCCCGATTTTGTGATTTATATTTACTCGTCTGATGCATCTACCTTTCTTCTTTCATATACGACGGCGGCTTCTTTTGCGTGTCGAAATTTTTCCCAATCCGGTGTATGCGGTATAAAGAAGTTGTCGGCAGCAATGGGCTTGCTTGTATCGATGAGTTGCACTTTTTGCTTGGCAGTTAAAACATGCAGTACCGCTTCGTCAAGCCGCTTTGCAAACGCAGTATCAGTGCGGGCTTTTTCGGCAATGGCTTCAACCAACGGATAAATCTTAGACAGCGAGCACATAACCATGTCGCAGCCGGCTGCGATTGCACGCACGGCGTTTTCTTCGGGCGAAGCGCCGTTCCGGTTTAATGCCTGCATTGCAATATCGTCCGTGATGATAAGGCCGGAAAAGCCCAATACATTACGGAGTAGGGCAATTCCCTTTGCAGAAAAACAGAACGGCGCGGCTTCGACTGCCGGTACCGTAATGTGGGAAATGAGCGCCGCCGCTGCGCCGTCCGTAATTGAAGGTTGAAATGCTGAGCAATAGCGGCTGAGGAAGGTTTCATAGTCAACGGTTAATTCGGCAGCGCCTTTGTGTAAATCCGCGGCGCTGTTGCCGGGAAAGTGTTTGACCGCTGCAAGAATACCGGTGTTCTGCATACCCCGTACTGCAGCGGCGGCGTATTGCCCTGCTTGTTCCGGTTCCGAGCTGAATGTCCTCGTACCAAGCGCCGTTGCAACGTCTTCCGTTCCTGCTTCCGCAACCGGTGCAAGGTTAAGATGCAAACCAAGCTCCCGCATCTGCTGTCCCAACAATCGGTAGAGTTCCTCCGTTTCCTCGACGGAAAAACGCTTGCCGATTTCCTCTGCAGCGGGCAGCGGGGCGGTGATGCGGCGGGTTCGGTACACGGTACCGCCTTCGTTATCGAGCGCAAAAAGCGGCGGGATAAAAGTATGACCTGAATGGCGCGCCGCTTCCTGAAAACCTTGTACTGCCGATTCCAAAAAGTCTTCAACTGCTTGGGGCGTGTCCGCGATATTATAGCCAAATAAAAGCACTGCGCCCGGAACGGTTCCCTTGAACGATGCGATGCTTTTTGCATCCGCCGTTTTGCTCCCTGTGATATTGACCATCAATACTTGCGCTGCTTTTTCTTCAAGCGAAAGCTTCGAAACAATGGCACGGAGAGCTTCCTCATTTTGAGATGATGCCATATATTCTGAGGCGGCTGTTGATACGGTGAGATTGCGAGACTGCGCAAATAAAGCGGAAAGGGTAAAAACGAAAACGGCTGCAGCCGTCATACAACAGCTGCAGCGTATTTTTTTTAGCGATAACATAAAAAAGCGGTACCGGAGAAGCGAATATCTTTGTCCATTACCGGCAGAGCGGCTGTTAACGGATTTCTGCGAGTGAGTCGCCTTCTGCTACCTGCGTACCGGCTGCAGCCACAAAGTGAATAATGCCCGCCTTATGCGCATTGATTTCCAATTCCATCTTCATCGATTCAAGCATGATAACCGTTTGTCCCTCGCTAACCGTTGCACCTTCCGCAACAGTGTAGCGGAGAAGGGTACCGGCAACGGGAGCGGTAAGTTTTTCGCCGCCTGTTCCGGCTGAAGTTTGTGCGGATGCAGCAGGCTGTTGTACTGCCGGTTTAGAAACCGGTGCTGCTTGCGCTGCGGCAGGGGTTGCCGATGTCGTCGATGCCGAAGCTGGTTGGGCGACTGCTTTCGAAGCTGAGTTTGCGGGCGTTGCCGATTTTGATGCCGGTGCTACTTTTTGAGCCGATGCGGCGGATGCATTCTCTTTTACACTCACTGCATAATCAGTACCGTTTACGGTGAATATTCCGTTAGATGAAGAAACCGCATAATCGGTTCCGTTTACCGTTACCGTATACGAGCCGCTGCTTGCACTGCCTGCTACTTTTTTCTCTGCCGTCGGTGCCGTAAACACAACAGGGCCTTTACTGCGCTCTTTAAAGAATTTGGGCGCAACCTTGGGGAACATCGCGTAAGTCAAAACATCTTCGATGGAATTGCCCGCCCCGTTTTCTTTTGCTTCGGCTTTTATTTTATCCAGCTCATTGGGAATGAGGTCGGCAGGACGCGCTGTTACAGGGGCTTCTACTTTTGCTTCTGCCAAAGCGATTTTTACCAGTTCTTCGTTGCACGGAGCGGGAGTTTTACCATACCGGCCGATAAGCAGGTCGCGGGTCTCTGCGGTCAGTTTTTTATACCGTCCGAACAGCACATTAAACACCGACTGAGTACCGACAATCTGGCTGGTCGGGGTAACAAGCGGAATATAGCCGCAGTCCTTTTGAACAATCGGGATTTCTTTTAAGACTGCATCTATTTTGTCGGAGGCTTTAAGGTCGCGCAGCTGATTTTCAAGGTTGGAAAGCATACCGCCCGGCACCTGCGACACGAGGATGCGGGTATCTGCACCGAGGAAGCTCGATTCAAACTGAGCGTAATGTTTGCGCACTTCACGGAAATAGGCCGCAATTTCGAGGAGCAGGTTAATATCCAAACCGGTATCCATTTCGGTACCGCGGAAAATTTCTACCATCGTTTCGGTCGGACTATGCGAGGTTCCCATCGACATCGATGAAATCGCGGTATCCAAAATATCAGCTCCCGCTTCCGCCGCTTTCAGCAGTGTCGCTACGGAGAGTCCCGTCGTTGCATGGGTATGAATATTGATAGGAATGCTTGTCTTTTTCTTAATTGCCGTTACTAAATCGAATGCATCAAAAGGCTTTAAAAGCCCTGCCATATCTTTAATACAGATGGAATCGGCGCCGAATTCCGTATACGTTTTTGCCAGTTCCGCATATTTTTCGATAGTATGATACGGGGTCGTCGCAAAGGAGATCGCCATTTGAACATGCTTACCGGTTTTCTTTGCTGCATCCGCCGCACGTTTAAGGTTGCGCGGGTCATTGAGCGCATCAAAGATACGGAACACCCCGACACCGTTATCGGCAGCAGCTTTTACAAACGCATCGACGACATCATCGGCATAGTGTCGGTAACCCAATAAGTTTTGTCCGCGCAGCAACATCATAATGGGAGTATTCGGCAGCGCCTTATGCAAAGAGCGCAGCCGCTCCCACGGATCTTCATTTAAAAAACGGATACATGAATCGAACGTCGCTCCGCCCCATGCTTCCAAACTCCAATATCCGACGCTATCCAGCTTGCTGCAAATAGGCAGCATATCTGCGGTTGTCATGCGCGTTGCATGTAAAGACTGATGCGCATCCCGTAATACCAGATCGGAAATCCGAACTTTGTGTGCCATACCATTACTCCTATGCGGTTCATACATTGAACATTGGTTTATAATGATATTGTTTATCGGTGGTTTTTGCAAGGTGTTTTTTGACAGGTTATTTTAAGAGAGCTGTTTTTGGTAGATACGGATGAATCGCGCCGACTAATCCGAGCAAAGACTAATCGGCGGATTGGTGCGTTTTAAAATTCAGTTACTTTCTGATATAATTATTGACGTCATACGGTTTACCCGCATTATAATCATGCAAGACAGCCGCAACGGTACCGCTCAACAACAATAAGCTGATAAGGTTCGGGATAACCATAATACCGTTAAAGAAGTCTACCAATTCCCATACTAAATCGATTTTCAGCAAGCTGCCTAAAAAGATAAATACTACGACCAACAGTTGATATGGTACTAAGCCTTTTGAGCCGAACAGATACCGGATATTGGTTTCGCCAAAATAATACCAACCGATAATCGTGGAGAATGCAAAAAAGAATAAACAGATTGCAATAAAAAGGTAACCGAAAGTGTGCCCGAAAAGATGCTGTGAAAACGCCTCTTGAACCAGCTGAATACCTTTCATTACCGGCTGCCCGTTTTCAAACTTGATAATTCCTGCGCTGAGTACGGTAAAAACGGTAATATTCAAAACAACGAAGGTGTCGATAAAGACGGCGACAATTCCCAATACACCCTGTTCAACGGGGCTGTCTACGGTTGCAACTGCATGCGCATGCGGCGTTGAACCCATACCTGCCTCATTGGAGAAAAGACCGCGTGCAATACCGTAACGGGCCGCACGTCCCATACCGAAACCTAAAGCTCCGCCCCAAACAGATCTCGGGTTAAATGCCCCTTTAAAGATCATCGCGAACATTGCCGGAATATTGGACGCATTCATCAAAATAACGATGATTCCGACAATAATATAAACAATCGCCATCAACGGAACAACCTTTTCGGTAACGGAAGCGATACGCTTTACACCTCCCATAAAAATGATACCGGCAATAACGGCAAGGATAACTCCTGTTATCCATGTGGGGACGGAGAATGCATTTAAAAACGCATCGGAAATTGAGTTCGCTTGAACCATATTACCCATAAATCCGAGCGCGAGGATAATTGCGATGGAAAAGAACGCCGCAAGGAATTTTGCAAAGCCCGTATTTCCTAATCCGCGGGAAATGTAATATGCAGGGCCGCCGACTGTCTGTCCTGAATTATCTTTTGTTTTGTAAACTTGTGCGATACAAGCCTCGGCAAAGTTTGTTGCCATACCTGCCAATGCGGCAAGCCACATCCAAAAGATTGCTCCCGGGCCACCCATAATCAGCGCAGTCATTGCACCGACTAGGTTACCGGTTCCTACCTGTGCGGCAATAGCGGTTGCGACAGCTTGAAAAGAACTCATCCCATGCTTTCCCGCTTTTTCTCCTTTTAATGAAAAATTACTGAAAAGTCTGCGCCATCCGGCGCCGAACTTTGAAAATTGTACGCCTTTGAGTCGAAGGGTGAAAAACAACCCTGTTCCGCAGAGCAGGGGAATGAGGAAATACGGGCCCCATACAAAGCTGTTTATGCTGCCAACTAAATTAGTAAGATTTTGTAAAAACGCTTCCATACAAATAGAACCTCCAATTAATAATCTTTGAATATCGTATCATATATTGTCGGTGCTCGCAAGTATATAATTATTTTTTTATCTATTTATAAATATTTTTAATAAAATTAAAAAATGAATAATAAGTAAGAGAGCGTTATAAAGAGTTGTCGATCGGTAGGTTTTTAGAATGTCCCAATTAATAATTTATTCGTGCGGAAAATTTAACCCCGACGATCCGCATCGGGGTTGTTGATTCCATTGGATTATATTTCTTACCGCATATTTTCCAGCAGTTTAACGATAAATTTCCACATCCGCTCGGCTGAGGAAATACTCAAATGCTCATTTGGGGTATGGACATCGTATAAATTCGGACCGAAGCTGACGGCGTCAATGTTGGGGATGGTCTTTTTGATAAGACCGCACTCCAGCCCTGCGTGAACGGCGGACACAATCGGCTCTTTTCCGGTAAGGTCTTTGTATGTTTTTACGGCAACATCCCGGGCGCGAGACTGCGGTGAATACTCCCACGCGGGGTACTCCGACACCTTGTTAAAGACGCCGCCGGTACGCTCCGCGCAGAGCTGCAGCACCTGCACAATTTCATCCAGTTCGCTCTTCACCGAGCTGCGCACCGAAATCGTAAATGTCAAGGTTTCTCCGTCGACGGCGAGGATACCGTTATTCAAGCTGGTTTGTACCAATCCGGGGATATCCATACTCATGTATTGCACCCCGTCGGGAACCATTGTCATAAAGTCTATGATGCCGCCGCTGACCGTGCCGTTATACATCATCTTAGGCAGAGCCGTCGCCGCTTCGGCTGTGATGCGGATATCTTTGTCGGCAACGCGGTATTCCGCTTTGATTGCTTCGGCAAGTTTTGCGATGGCTGCTTGTGCGCGGGCGGCATCCTCGACGGTGATAATTGCCTGCGCTTCTTTTGCAATGGCATTATGCTTCGAGCCGCCTGAAATGGACACGATATGCACAGTCTGCTCCGCCTTTACTGCGGACAAAATCCGCCCCAGCAGTTTGATGGCGTTTGCACGCTGCTTGATAATCTCCATACCGGAATGCCCGCCGAGTAGCCCGTCGACTTTGATGGAGAGCGCCTGCCCCTTCAACGGTTCCGTTTCAATCTTAAAATCGATATGGGTATTGGCGCCGCCTGCACAGCTGACTAAAAAGACGCCTTCCTCTTCGGAATCGATATTGAACAGAATCCTCCCCTGCAAATGGTCGGCTTTTAACGCTCGCGCACCGTCCATGCCGACTTCTTCGGTTGTAGTAACTAAGACCTCAAGCGGCGGATGTGCAAGCGACTTGGAATCAAGAATTGCCAACGCATACGCGACCGCGATGCCGTCGTCTCCGCCGAGCGTTGTGCGGTCGGCGTGGAGATTGTCGCCGTCTACAATCAACTTGATCGGGTCTTTCAAAAAATCGTGATTAGAATCCGCCGTTTTCTCGCAGACCATATCCATGTGACCCTGCAATATCACCGTCGGGGATTTTTCATATCCTGCCGTCCCGGGCTTTTTGATAATGACGTTGAGCGCTTCATCCTGATACACTTCAAGCGAACGTTCTTTTGCAAAGCGTACTAAAAAATCGCTGATGGCTTTTTCGTTGTGTGAACCGCGCGGTACAGCCGATATTTCGGCAAACCAATGGAATACTTCTTTGGGTTGAATGTTTTCTATAGTCATAATTGTTCCTCCTGAGCGGAAATAGTGGATTTCTCTAAACCATCGAAACATCGCTTAGAGTTCCTTTCAGTGTATCATAATTTTACGAATGTTACAGGGTGTCCGTCCGTATTGTCACATCGTATTTTAGATGATATTATCAGAATCTCTATATTATTAATTTATAAATGGAAAGGAAATGTTATGGATACGATGTCGGCAGTGAGGACACGGGAAGAAATTCTGTTTGACATTATGCAAACGACATCCCGGTTATACAGTATTCGCGATAAAGATATTTTATTGGAAAGGATATTAACTGAGGCACGGCAGGCTTTAAATGCTGACGCAGGTTCCATTTATCTGGTAGATGGGAATCATCTGGTTATTCATTATGCCCAAAACGAAACGCTACAAAAGCGATTAAAGCCGGGAGAAAAGCTTCCGTTTCATGTTTTTTCGTTTCCAATCAATAACACGACTATTGCAGGTTCGGCTGCGATGACCAGACAGTTGATTAATGAACCGAATGTCTATGCTATTTCTCCCGATAAACAGTATAAATTCGGTACGGTCAGCGATGTTGCGACAGGCTATAAAACAGTATCGACGTTGACGATGCCGTTAATTGCGATTTCCGGCAATGTATTGGGCGTCCTGCAAATGATCAATGCGCTAGACGTACATGGCCATATCTGCGCCTTTACTTCCGACGACGAAATGTTTCTCTCTCATTTTGCAGCAAATGCTGCCGCAACGCTTATGCACGCATCGTTAACTCGCGAGATGATTCTTCGTATGGTGCAAATGGCTGAGCTGCATGATCCGCGGGAGACGGGGTTACATGTACATCGGGTTGCTAACTATGCAGTAGAAATTTATGACCGCTGGGCGTTTAACCATAATATCAACCGGCATGAACGAGAAAAATTCCGAGATGCACTTAAAATCGCTGCTATGCTGCATGACGTCGGAAAGATCGGAATTTCGGATTTGATACTTAAAAAGCCCAGCAAACTCACACCGGAAGAATATCAAATTATGCAGAGCCATACATGGCGCGGAGCAAAATTATTTTTGTCGGGAAATTCGGCGGTTGATACTATGTCGCGGGATATTGCCTTGCGGCACCATGAAAACTGGGATGGAACCGGTTATCCCGGGCATATCGCTGAAGAGACCGGCGCAATAGTAAAATACAACCGTACGCACACTGCTGCACAGGGGCTTATTGGTGAAGAAATTCCGCTTGGCGCCCGTATTACCTCACTTGCAGATGTCTACGATGCGCTTTCCTGCAAACGGATTTATAAAGAAGAATGGACTGATGATAAAGTTTTGGAAGAGATACGGCGGCTGCGCGGTGTAAAATTCGACCCCGAAATTACCGATGCTTTTTTGGAAATTATACCGAGAATTAAAGCCATCAAGGAACATTTTTCAGAAGCCGCTGCGTCTCACGGTCAAGCGCTTGAGCAAATTCCATAATTTCTTTCTTGCCGAACGCTTTTGTCCGTTGGGGAGCAAGTCCGTTTACCGATAATTCATACATAAAATTCCGAATAGATAAACGTTCTCCGATATTTTCAGGCGTGTATACAATACCGCGGTCGTTAATAACCCTGATATGCACATCGACAAGTTGTTTTGCAAGCGGAATATCACGGGTAACAACCATATCCCCTTGCACAGCATGGGCAAGGATGTACATATCCGCTGCTTGATCTTCGGCTTCGGTTATAATCGAGGTACAATAAGAATTTTTCGGAATAGGAATAAGACGGTTAGCGGCAAAGACAGCTTTAACTTGCAGTCGCTTTGCCGTTTTACAAATAATTTCGCGGATACGCACCGGACAGGAGTCCGCATCGACAAAGAGGGTCATACTTGTTCATCGTTTGACGGAGCAAGCGAGTAGATAATCGAATCGATATCTTCGATCATTTTTCGTGCCGACTGCTCAATTAAAACCTCTGTTTCGTCTTGCGGAAGTGTTCCTTGCGGATTAAGCCGTTCTTTGCTCAATTCATCCGAAAGCAGAATACCGGCGATAATCGCAACACGCAAAGAATCGTTCACGCCGGATGTTTGCTGAACCTCCGATACGACTTTTTTATAATGATTATAGATGGCCTGTAAATATTCAGCGGGTTGGTCTGCCGCAAGCGCAAATGACGTACCTAACAGATCGATTTGCAACCGCCCTTTGCGTTCGGCCATCGTTAAAAAATATCCAGTTGATTGGAATGATTTACAGATTCTTGCGGAGCCGACTGTACTGTTGTTTCAGGTGTGGAAACAGGGGCTTGCGTCTCCGCTGTTTCACCCGCTATGGGTTCCGGTTGTTCCGTTACAACAGGCGCCGATGTTTCTTCCTGTGTTTCCGCAGCCTCACTTACCGAAGATTCGCTCGCTGCCGGAGCTGTTCCATATATGGCAGATGCCGCGGTGGAATTCGCCGCTTGATACACGGTGTCTTCGAATGCGCTCAAGTGATTGAGCGCATTGATGATGCCTTCCTCGATCTTAGCTTGGTCGTTTTTAAAGACAAGTACTATATTCTCCAACTCTTCGATTCGTTTTTGGCGATCGTGCAGTTCAAGTTTTAATAAATCGTTCTCATCTTTGAGTGTCTGCATCAGCTCAATCGCTTTTGAGACTCTTGCTTCAAGCTGTTTAATTTGATCGAGGTTTAACATACGTTAGGCTCCTAATGCTTTTTTTGACTGTTCTACCACGCTTTTAAAAGCGACCGGATCTTCGATAGCCATATTGGATAAGGCTTTGCGGTTTAAAGTGATACCCGCTTTTGCCATTCCATTGATAAAGCGTGAATAACTCATTCCTTCCGCACGAACAGCGGCATTTATTCTGCTGATCCACAAGCGGCGCATATCGCCTTTGCGGTCGCGGCGTGCTTCAAAGCTATGGGTAAGCGCTTTTACAACAGCATCTTTTGCAGCTTTATAGTTTGTACCTCTGCGTCCGCGGAATCCCTTTGCTAACTTTAAAATCTTCTTGCGTCTGTGGATGCGTTTATTTGAACATAACGATCTCGGCATTGTATTCTCCTAAATAATCAAAAATTAATTGGTGCCATAAGGAAGCAGCTGCTTTCTTACTTTTTTGCTGTCAGCTTCGGCTAAAATTCCGGCTTTGCGCAAATCGCGTTTGCGTTGCGGGGATTTCTTGGTCAAAATATGACGCAAATTCATTTGCTTGTACTTTACTTTACCGCTGCCGGTAAACTTAAAACGTTTTGCTGCGGCACTCTTACTCTTCATCTTAGGCATAGTACACCTCGTAAATTATTTCTTTGATTTGGGCGCTAATGTCATTGACATGGTGCGCCCTTCCATTGCCGGAGGTTTTTCTACCGTTAAATCTCCGCCGAGTTTTGCCAGTACGTTATTTAATACGTCCAGCCCCAGCTCGGTATGGGCTAACTCCCGCCCCCGAAAGCGGATTGTTACTTTTACTTTATCGCCGTCATCAAGAAAATCCTGTATATGCCGTGCTTTAAAAGATAGATCATGGTCATTTATCTTAGGCTGCATACGAATTTCTTTGAGAACTTGCAGCTTCTGTTTTTTCTTGGAATCACGGAGCTTTTTTTCCAATTCAAAACGATACTTTCCATAGTCTAAGATCTTGCAAACGGGAGGATCCGCTTGCGGAGCCACTTCAACGAGGTCAAGATTAACGTCTTGAGCCATCCTAAGAGCTTCAAGGGTGGAAACAATGCCCTTTTGCTCCCCTGCATCATCAATTAAACGAACCTCGCGGACACGGATCTGTTCATTAATCCGCAAACCTTTATTCTCCGCCAACTATTCTCCTCCAGTACACTTTTCTTAATGCACATAAAATAAAGTTATAGGTCATAAGTATATCGAATTTTCTTTGAATATGTCAAGATTAGTATCCAAGATAAGCATGGCAAACGTATCCGGCTGTTTTTGGCAGCAACGCAGCAGATAACCCATATATTTCAAGTAGAAATGGGCGCAGAGCGAGGCTGGGATTCCTTCTGGCATTTTCTTAGACTTTTTGGTATAATTACCGATATATCTCATAAGACTATTTGTTTTTTATACGCCTTACCGCTGAGGAGGATTTCGAATGAAAAAATCATTGATACCGTTTATCTTATTCGGCTTAGTAATAATTGCTGCGGGTTGTAAAACTGCTCCGGAGGATAAAAAACCCGAACCGACACCCGTAGAAACTGCAAAAGCCTCTGCCTCGGATACACAGGCAACACAGACTGAAAACAAATCCGAAACAATGCAAAACTCGGCTACTACGGCTATGCTTTCCAATTCAGAAAAGGTCGAACCTAAAAAAAACGAGTCTCAAAAAGCTGAAGCAAAAACGCCTACGTCAACGCAAGTGCCCGCTCAGAAGGTAACACCTCGAAAGACGACAGCTCAATCGGGAAGCGCTGCTAAAAGCAAAACAGCTTCTCAAGTGAAAAATACTCAGACAAAGCCCGCTAAACAGGGTTCGGCGCAGCAGAAACCAGCAAAGTCAAATGTACCCGGTGCATCGGCTGCAAAAAACACTCAAACGAAGTCTTCCAAACAGGGACAAACAGAACAAAAAACATCAAAATCCAAAGCTGTTGGGGAAAAAACACAGAAAAAAGGCACGACTGCAGAGGTAGCCAAAAAAGAAACCGCTAAAACGGCATCTGACAAACAAAACACTGCCGCTAAAGCGGCTCCTGCAAAACAGTCGGAAAACAAAAAAGCCGAAACAAAAGGATCGGCTGCCCATATTGCCGCTGCTCAAATTACGGATATTTTATGGATGATTGAACAGGCTGATGCCTCTTTTGTTTCTAAACAGCACAAAGGCGCCGGAAAAATGTTTGTTACTATGTTCGCAAAATATAAAGGAGCCCTTACCGCTCAAGATTTCCATGAAGCGTTTTTTGCGTCCCCTGCTGATATGTGGAGCCTTGACGAGAAAAATGCGAAAGGGCTGTTGGAGATCAATAAAAAAGATAAATTATTGACGCTGAAGCATCTTGCTGCAGGTGAAGGCGAAGGAGCAGCTGCTCTTGGAAAGTGGTTTGCATCGGTTACCCTTGCAGGACAAAAGCCGTTTGAAAAAGAATTAAATGTAACCGGTATCGACGGACAAGCAGTAACAGGTGCGGCGGGTAAAACAGTAAAGGAGAAATCAAAAAAGACTTCGTTTATTGTCCCCTCTGCAAAAGCGGAGAATGAACAGCAAGCGCTGGCAATGCCGGTTATTCGCTCCGTCTCTCGTGACGCCGATACAATAGAGATTATCTTTTCGGTTAACGATTCTCGGGTTAAAAACGCATACTTCTATTTTGACGTACCGGGAGAAGAATACTATCGCGATTCAGGTTCAATGATCGATGCAACAGGCAAGCCGGTAAACGGATGCCGCTCGTTCTCTACCGATGGGAAAAAATGCCAGTATGTACTCCGCAAAGATGCAACCAATAAAGACTGGTTCGGCAAGGCAACCCAGTGCTTCCTCGTCGTTTCCGATGTAAACCGTGTTGCCTCTCCATGGGAAGAACATCACCGCACTATCAGCGCCGCATCGCGCATCGCAAAATAGCGACTATTGGTAGGGTAAACACATCAGACACTTTTTGAATACCCCGCAGAATAAATAAGCTGTTCAACCAGAATTTCGCCGCTATGCGGCTCAAATGGTCTCACAGCTTATTTATTCTGCGTTCTTACCGATTCTATCTGATGTGTTTACCCTACGGTTTTGAAAAAACTTTCCGTAAGCCTTTTGAAATAGACTGTTAAGCAGTTGTACATCCGTGTACAACTGCTTAACGACGAGATTTGTGCATAACACAAATCTCGCTCCTGTATAAAACCACTGCCATCCTTGGCAGTTTTGATACGTTGAGCGGCGGCACGGATGCCGCTCGTATTAAGCAGAATCAAGTTTGACAATGGTCAAACTTGTGTTCAGCGAAGTACACGGACGTACTTCGCTGAACGAGCGACCCAGTAGATGCGCCGTATATTTCAAAAGGTGTTACTAGGGTAGGTACGCCGTATTTATATTCCGCAACGCATCGAAGAGCTTACGCTTTAACTCATAGTTACCGTCCGTAAGCTTATCCAATCGGGAACGAGCGGTTTTTCTGCCTGAATTATCCTGATAACTGCATGTACAGGTAGAAGAAATATAGCCCTGCATTTCTGCATGACGCACAATCATCGGGATGTCGGCAAGGCAGAGCGGACGGATAAAGGTCAACGGGAATTTATCGAACTTCAGTATCGAAGGCATTGCTGCAAGCTCTCCTTTCGTCAGCGCATTCATCAGCGCCGTTTCGAGGATATCGTCAAGGAATGTGGCAGGCGCGTATTTTCCTTTTACCGTTACCGAATCAGTCTTGCCGTTGCTATTTCCTCCGTCAAGATTGAACGTAAGGGTGATTTCGTTTCTATCATACTCAATTTTTATAACCGTCGAACCGTCTGCAGCTATTGGCTTATTCGTAACTTTTTTTGCCGTAAAACCATGGTACGTTTTTGTTTCTGCCTTTGTGGGTTCACCTGCTTTGCCCTTTTGGGTTACGGTATCGCCTGCAACCTTGGTGTACTTATCGTCTGTGGTATTTTGCTGCCAGTGTTCTACGGTATACTGAACGGTTTTGTCAGATTCATCCTGAGGCGTTTTAACCTTAAAGGATACCGTTACCGTTGTTTTTGCCGTTACCCTGTGGCTATAAGAAGTGGATGCATTCTTCGGTACGGCAGTACCATTAACCGTCCATGTGTCTACTGTATAGCCAGCGAGAGCCTTTGCAGTAAACTCAACAGTTGTGCCTTTTTGCACCACTGTACCGGTGGTAAAAGGTTTCCCGCCTACGGTTGCTTCCAATGTACCGTGTTTGCCGTGTGAAAATGTTACTGTATATGTTTCCGGCCCGCTTACAGTCGGCTTACAGCCGACTACCAGCGATGCAAGCAGCAGCACACCTGCTAACCAACATAAGCGCTTCGTGTTTTTATATAGATGTATATTCATAATTTTCTCCTAATAATAATACAATAGTGATGATTACAAATCTGTGAGAAAAAATGGCGATTATCCGGTATCGAACCAGACTACCTGCTGCGCATTACGGCAGAGGACAGGACATAATGAGAAAAAATAATGCTGTGTGTAAAAAGTAGATAAAAAAAACTATCTAAAGAGTATTCGAGCTGTGAGGATTGTACCGCTGATTACCATTATGTCAAGCCCCTTTTGCAAATATGCGGTATATCTGCATTGTCGCTTCACAAAAAACAGTCCTCGACGTACAACAAGTACGCCTGCGGGTGTTTTTTGTACACTCCTAGCATCTACACCGCCTCTTTGCAAAAGGCTATTTTTAAAAGCTGGGAGTTGCGCTTTGGGATAATGCGGTTGGTGCGGTGGGAGTGCGGTACATCGGATCGGCATAATGTGGTATTTATTATTATAGGCTAACAGGCAGTAAAAAGCAACTCTGTGCTCTGAGCCCAGAATCCCAGCCTCGCAACGATCTTGACTTAACGGGTAAATGTGATATAGTTCTCACTCGCAGATATTTTCATAATTGAGGAGTGTAAAATAAAAGCCATACAAATAGCTCAGGCTTTTATTTACCCAAGTTTGCTTAAGCGCAAACTTGTATATCATCTGCACGTTCTCACTTCGTTGCGAACGTGCGTAAAAAGTCAATCGAAAGTTGACACTTTCTTCTTGACTTTTTATAGGAGTGTAAAATGATAAAATTGGCGACAATTGCCGGTTCCGACGCATCAGGCGGAGCAGGGCTTGAAGCGGATTTAAAAACATTTCAAGAGTATGGCGGATACGGTATGGCAGCGATTACGTTAGTTGCTACCATGAATCCCCACAAGGATTGGAACCATGAAGTATTCCCGATCGGCGAAGATTCACTGAGGGCTCAGCTCGAAACTATTTTTACCGGTATCGGCGTTGATGCGGCAAAAACGGGAATGCTGGCAACTCCTTATGCAATCGAACTTGCTGCCGAATATCTCGGTAAATATAAGGTAGAAAACTACGTTCTTGATCCGGTAATGATTTGTAAAGGCGGAAATCTGCCGCTTAATCCCGAAATCAATGAGCTGCTTATTAAAAAACTGTTGCCGCTTGCAAAGATTATTACACCGAATGTGTTTGAAGCAGGGCAAATTGCCCATATCGATACGCCTTCGACGTTGGAAGAAATTAAAGAGGCTGCAAAACGGATTTATGATATGGGAGTACCGTATGTATTCATTAAGGGCGGTTCCAAATTGAAAGATGCGGAAACTTCCATCGATGTTTTTTACGACGGCAAGGAATTCCGGCATCTTGAAGCGGAGCTGATTAAAACCGAATGGACTCACGGCTGCGGTTGTACCGTTGCTGCTGCAATTACTGCGGGCTTAGGCTTCGGACTTGAACCCTACGAAGCAGCTCTCCGCGCAAAGAAATTTATTACGTTAAGTTTACGGAACGGTTTTGCCCTCAATAGGTGGGTAGGACCGGGCAATCCCGCTGCGTGGCGAAAAGCCTTCAATTAAGAAATTAAGAGAGGAAGAAAAACATGCGTGCAGTTGATATCATTATGAAAAAGCGCGGGTTTCGGGGAACCGGCGCAGGAACGCTCTCTCGGGAAGAAATTGCCTTTTTAGTGAACGGATACGTAGCCGGAGAGATTCCCGACTATCAAATGGCCGCATGGCTGATGGCGGTTTACTTTAATGGTATGACGTTTGATGAAACCGCCGTTCTTACCGATGTAATGCTGCATTCCGGAGCAGTCATGGATTTGTCGGGGATTGAAGGTCCTTTTGTCGATAAACACTCCACCGGCGGCGTCGGAGATAAGCTTTCGCTGCCGCTTGCCCCTATTGTAGCTGCCTGCGGGGTGAAGGTTCCGATGATGAGCGGTCGTGCACTTGGACACACCGGCGGTACGCTCGATAAACTTGAATCGATTACCGGATATAAGACCGGGCTTTCCGTTGAACAATTCCGAAATTACATTAAAAAAAACGGCTTTGCAATGACGGGACAGACAAAAGAAATCGTCCCCGCCGACCGGCTGATTTACGCCTTGCGCGATGTTACCGCGACCGTTGAATCGGTGCCGCTCATTACGGCGAGTATTCTCTCCAAGAAGGTTGCCGAAGGCGCCGAAGCGCTGGTGTTCGATGTAAAATGCGGAAGCGGCGCTTTTATGAAAACGCTGCCCGAAGCTGAAGCGCTCGCAATGAGCCTTGTCGGTACCGGCACCGCGATGGGTAAAAAAGTCATCGCGATGATAACCGATATGTATGAGCCCTTAGGACATGCAGTCGGTAACTTCTTGGAAATGGAAGAAACCTACAATGTTCTGAAAGGCACAGGACCGCATGATGTAACCGACTTAACACTACAGCTTGCAGGCTGGATGCTCGTGCTTGGTCATAAAGCTGTATCAAAAGAAGAAGGAATTCAAAAAGCGCAAGAGGCGCTTCGCAGCGGCAAAGCGCTTGAGCTATTTTTAGAAAATATTACGCTGCAAGGCGGCAATGCGCAGCAGTTTGTTGCCGAATGCGGAAAGCGCCGCAGCCCGCACACCTGCCACATTAAAGCGGAACAAGACGGCTTTATCGCAGATATCGATGCGTTTAAAATCGGTATTGCCGGAGTCAATCTCGGGGTCGGACGCAATAAAACTACCGATGCGGTGTGTCCCGATGCCGGTATGATTCTGCATAAGCACGCAGGCGATGCCGTAAAAAAAGGCGACCTCATCATGGATGTGTACGGCAAGGATGCGGAGTGTCTTCCGACCGCTTCCGATATGATCAAAACAGCGATACGGTATGCAGCGGAGAAGCCGCAAATGCGTCCGTTAGTGTTCAAAGAAATCTCTGCGGCCGACTTGTAGTCGCGCTTCCGGTACCATACAGTGAATTGGGAAAAAAAAGATATAGACCCTAATATTGTTCGATCCATGGCGCAGCAATACGGCTGCACGCCACTTGTTGCATCGATTTTGCTGCGGCGCGGCATTGCCGAAGGGAGCGAGGCGTTTTTTCATCTTGAAAACGATTTGCGCTATGTGCACAATCCCTTTCTTTTTACGAATATGGAGGATGCCGTTGACCGGATACTCGATGCAAAGGAAGAAGGGGAGCGGGTGCTTATTTTCGGAGACCGCGATGTGGACGGGATCACCGCCGTTACCGTGCTCTATGAAGCGCTTACCGATTTAGGTATCCCGACGACATGGCGTATTCCCACCGGCGACGAACCGTACGGACTTTCCTGCGAAGCGGTTGATGCACATGAAGCCGACGGCGGTACCCTCATCATTACCGTAGACTGCGGTATTTCCAATATTCAAGAAGTCGCCTACGCTGCGGAAAAAGGGATTGATGTTATCGTCATCGATCATCACACCCCGCAGGATACGCTTCCCGATGCCGCAGTCATCATTAACTGTAAGGTGCCGGACTCAGGGTATCCTAACGAATACCTTTCGGGATGCGCTACGGCGTGGAAGGTGGTTACCGCCCTGCGCTTCGGACTTCTCGACATTTATAAACAGCAAATTTGCCTATTGAATGTGCGCCCCGTCAACGATGCGTTCGCAGTGGAAGCGATCCATACCGTCAATTTAGTTGAAACAGCTCGAATCACGGAAACGATTATCCCCGGTATGGTTCCGTTTTCCGATACTCGGCTCGGCAGGTTTTTGCAGGGACAGCAGATTTTTGTCTGGGATAAGGAGTTGCAGCTCAAGCAGCTGGAAAAAGTGTTCGGTAAGTCGGTTGAGTTTTATGTGAGCGATTTTAGACTCGAATGTGCAAAGATTGCGCCTCAGCTTGCCGAGATGAGCCTTTTGCGATTAAAGAATTTATCGCGGATTGGCAAGTACAACGACACGCCGATGTCCGAACTCGACGGCTTTTTCAACATCTTTATTACGCTCGTTCAACAAGCGCATAATATGTACGGTGAAAAAGAAAAAAGCGAATTACAGCTTGTCGCGCTTTCGCTGCTTGCAGACTTGATGCAGCTGACCGGAGAAAACCGGATATTGGTAAAACAAGGGCTGGCAGCCATCAATGCCGCGCCACGTGCCGGTCTTTCCGAGTTGATGATAAAACAGGGGCTTATCGGTAAGCACATCGGAACCAACGATATTGCGTGGAATATTACGCCCGTTATCAATGCAACCGGACGGATGGGGAAACCGGAAACGGCAATCAGACTTTTTCTTGAGCAAAACGCAGCGGTACGCAATGAACTTGCAGATGCAGTTATTGCAATGAACGAGGAGCGGAAAGAACTCGGAAAGACCGGCTGGGCAATTGCCGAACCGATTGCGCGGGAAAGTCTTGCAAAATACCGCGAAAAGCTTACCGTTGTCGTAAGCGATAAAATCCACCGCGGCATTACCGGTATTCTTTCAAATAGGCTTGCGGATAAGTTTAACGTGCCGAGTATGGTTATCTGTCTTATGGAAGACGGAACCGCAGTCGGCTCGCTTCGTTCCGCCCGCGGCTATCGGGTGCTTTCTTTGCCGGAAGCATATCCCGATTTTTTCCTCGACTATGGCGGACATTCATTTGCGGCAGGATTCAGCTTAATGCAGGAAAAACTTGCGCCGTTTTTAAAGAAAGTTCAGGAATTTACCGCGGCTATCGAATTTGACGAAAACTCCGAAAATCCTCCGCTTTCCATCGATGCGGAACTCCCTCATGATTATTTAACGCCTGATCTTTTAACCGTGCTCGACACCTTTGAACCCTACGGCGAAGGGTTTCCGGCGCTGCAATTTGCCGCTAAAGGAATCAAACTAACCGCCGCCTCAATTATGGGGAAAACCCAACCGCAGCATTTGCGTCTTACGTTCGATTGCGGAACATATAAATGGACAGCGGTGTATTGGCAGGCAGCGGATAAATTGAATGTTGAATTTAAGATCGGCGACAATATCGATGCCGTATTCACACTAAGCCGGAATACCTTTAACGGCAATACGGTACCTCAAATGGTTATTCAGGATATGCGGAAGACGCAGGGCGCATAAAGCTCAAAGGACTGTTCATAAACTGAGGTTTCTTGATAGCCCCATCATTGTGGTATTATTTTCAGAAGCATCTTTTGCAATAATGCTGCTTGAAAACTTTTGTCGTGAGGCAAACGAAAGGAGAGAATATGGACAGCCAAAACCGGACGGAGACTGTACATCCCGATATCGGCTCGCGTATTCCCGAAAAAGCCGGGAGCGTGGGGCATACGGAAGACGAACGTTTCCTTCGCGAATACAAACAATCCAAGCGAAAAGGGCTGATTGCCTTTATTGCAGTGATTGCGCTGTTGACTTTGGCGTTCATTGCTTCGTTTTGTATCGGACGGTACTCAATTAGTCCTGCGCGGGTGTTACAAAGTATCGGGGGCGGGATCAAAAACGGCGCCGGTGAATTTTCCAAATGGGGAACGGCGGAGGATACGGTTGTTTGGCTGGTGCGGATGCCGCGTATCTGTGCGGCTATGCTGGTGGGGGCTGCGCTGGCGGCGGCCGGCGCGACGTATCAAGGTCTGTTTCGTAACCCGATGGTTTCTCCGGATATTCTGGGAGCCTCGGCCGGCGCGAGTGTCGGCGCGTGTTTTATGATGCTGATGAATCAAAGTTCTGCTATGATTCAAGCAGGAGCTTTTGTAACGGGCATTATAGCGGTTACGCTGTCCTATTTTCTCAGCAAGGCTATAGGCCGAGGCAGTAATATGATTCTACTTTTGGTGCTGTGCGGTATGACCGTCAACACCCTGTTTCAAGCAGTGGTATCCATCATCAAATACCTTGCCGATACGGAATCTCAACTGCCGGAGATGACCTACTGGCTTATGGGCAGCATCGCTAAAGTGAGCTATCGCGATTTATTGTTTTTTCTTATTCCGTTTGCCGTTGGGATTGTACCGATCGTTGCACTGAGATGGAAGCTGAACGTTTTATCCTTCGGAGAGGATGAAGCAAAAGCGATGGGCGTTAATGTAGGCGCCGTGCGCGTAGTTTGCATTATCTGCGCAACCTTACTCACGGCAGCGGTTGTTTCCGTTGCAGGTACAATCGGCTGGGTGGGGCTGATGATTCCTCATCTGGTACGCTTTTTGGTGGGGCCGAACAATAAAACGTTGATTCCCCTGTCATTGCTGACCGGCGGACTTTTCATGCTGATTATCGATAATTTTTGCAGGTCGCTTATGGCCTATGAGATTCCGCTCGGTGTACTGACGTCGCTTTTGGGTGCGCCTTTCTTCATCTTTATTCTCTATAAAAGAAGAGGAGCCGCATAATGGAATTGACGCTCAAACATGTTACCTGCGGTTATGGGACAACGCCGATTCTGAAAGACGTATCGCTGACTCTCCGGCAAGGAGAAATTGTGTGCATTCTCGGCCCGAACGGAATTGGAAAAACGACGGTTTTTCGCTCGGTTTTGGGGTTTTTAAAATTGCTGGAAGGAGAGGTACTATTGGACGGGGTTCCCAGAGACCGGATACGCGCAAGGGATTTTGCCAAATGCGTAGGCTATGTTCCGCAAAGCCATGAGCCGCCCTTTCCTTACTCCGTGCCGGATGTTGTGGTTATGGGGCGTGCCGCACACCTGCGTCCGTTCGAGGCTCCGGGGCTTGAAGAATACCGCATCGTCGATCAGGTTTTGAACATGTTGGAGATTTCCTACCTGCGAGAAAAAACGTATACCCGGATTTCCGGCGGTGAGCGGCAGATGGTTCTCATTGCCCGTGCGTTAGCGCAAAACTCCGGCCTATTGGTTATGGATGAGCCTACTGCCAATCTGGACTTCGGCAATCAGATTCATGTATTGCAGAGTATTAAAAAGCTCACCGCCTCCGGCTTAGGAGTTTTGATGACTACTCACAACCCTGATCATGCCTTTTTGTGCTGCGACAGGGTTATTTTGCTGACAAAAGACAAGCAGGTACTGGAAGGAACCGTTGACGAAATCGTTACTGAAGAAAACCTGCGCAAAGCATACGGCGTAGAGGTTCGGATCACCACGACAGTTACGGAGACCGGAGAAAAGATTCGAAGCTGCGTTCCGCTGTTATGAACCGGCCTGTTTTTCAGTCTGATTTATATAGAAGAAAACCTTGACTGTTTTGAAAGGTTTTCTGTAGATTCAATTTACCTATATCAGGGAATTATTGAGGAGGAAAATGATGAAAAAGATGCTCTCATTGCTGTTATCCGTGATGATGACATTGATGCTGTTTACGGCGTGTACCGCCAAAAACGAGGCGCCTGCCACTCGTACTGTTGTGGATATGTCCGGAACCGAGGTTACAATCCCCGCTCATGTCAACACGTATGTAGAGAGTTGGTTCGCCCACAACGCCGTTGACCTAATGCTGAATAAGGCTGAGGGAATGCTGGTTACCTGTGTCAACAAGAATTCGCAGCCGTGGATGTATATCGTATGTCCGAATTTCTACAAGGCTGTTTCGACTAACTTCTCCGCAGATATGAATCTGGAAGAGATTATAGCCGCCAAGCCCGATGTAGTGTTCGGTTCCAACGAAAAATACCGTGATATGTTCACTGCGGTCGGTATTCCCTTTATCAACTGTTCGTTTAAAACCTATGACGAGATGGTTCGATCCGTACAGCTTACCGCCGAAGTTTTCGGAGGAGATGCTATCGATATTGCTAACCGTTATACGTCCTATCTCAAAGAGCGGTTGGATTGGGTTGCAAAGCGTGTAGGAGATATCCCCGAAGAAAACCGCACAACGGTAGCGCACGGCAATTCTATCTATGAGCTGAACTTCGACGGCGCCAACACCATCATCGATGAGTGGATCAAATATGCCGGCGGTATCAACGCAGCTGCGGAAGGAATGACGGGAAATCTGCAAACCATTTCTATGGAACAGGTGCTGCAGTGGGATCCCGACGTTTTGATTACCGGAAAACCCAAGAAGCAGGTTGATCAGGTTATGTCCGATCCTGCATGGGCAAATCTTAAAGCGGTGAAAAACGGACGGGTGTATTCCAATCCCAAGGGAGTTTTCGCATGGGATCGTTATGGTGTGGAATCCGCACTGCAGCCCCAGTGGTGTGCAAAGCTGCTGTATCCGGAGCTGTTTGAAGATTTTGACATTGCACAGGAACTGAAAAACTTCTATCATACGTTCTTCTACTATGAACTCAGCGATGAGCAGGCGCAGATGATTTTGAATTATGAAACGCCGAAATTAGACTAATTTTCGATCATTCGATAATTTGGAGGTTCTAAATGAAACTAAGTGCAAGAAATCAGTTCCCCGGCACCGTAACTAAGGTAGCCGAGGGAGCCGTCAACGGCATTGTTACGATTGATGTCAACGGAACGTCCGTGTCCGCTACTATCTCTATGAACGCCATACGGGAGCTGGGATTGGCACCGGGTAAAAAGGCCTACGCTGTCATCAAGGCTACAGAGGTTATGGTCGGCCGTGGTGAACACCTGCCCCTGAGCGCCCGCAACCAATTTCCCGGCAAGGTACTGGGAGTAGAAAAGGGCGCCGTCAATTCCATCGTGCGCATCAGTGCACTGGGCGGTTTGACCATCTCCGCAACCATTTCCAACAATGCCGTCGAAGAACTCGGCTTAAAAGAGGGCGAGGCTGCTCTGGCTGTTATCAAGGCTACTTCCGTGATGGTCGGTATCGACTGATTTTCAGGAGCAGGGCAAGCGTATCATACTAATCAACATACCCCGACGCAAGCGTCTGGGTATGTTGTTCTCATAAGGTGGTTGCAGTCGGCTTTAATACCCTTTGTTACGACGCAGAGCGTTGCCGAGGACGGCGGGTATTAAAGCCTCCGCACGAATAAAGAAAAATCGCAGAAAAAGTGGGGGTGTGAGACCATTTGAACCGCAAAGAGGTTCAATTCCGGTTGAACAGCTCCACTTTTTCTGCGGGAATATTAAACAAGCATTTGATGCGCTTGCCCTGCACATCGTTGGTGTTAGCGCCCCTGCCGAGACAAGGTAAGGTTTGCCAGCTCTTTGGGTAAGTCGCTGCCGGTCAGTGTGAGCGTATTATCGTCGTTGCGGGTGTATTGGAGCTTCCACACTGCGTTCATGCTTTCACGGATTTCCTTTTTAGAGCCGTTTGTCCATGTTTCGGTTTCTTTACTTCTTACGGTAAAGGTAACTTCGGTATCGGTAGCAGTCCAGAAACCTTCCCACTCCGTCGATGAAGTAAAGCCTTGCAGCCATTCGATTTCCATGCTGCCGTCGCGGTCAAACTCGACCTTGACTGCCTTATTTTCATCGCGGGCAATCCATTTACCCATAACCGAATTTCCCGTTTGTGCAGCGGCATCGTTCATCATCGGGCGCCGGTTGAACTCTCCGCCTTTGCCGTCAGGTTGCATTTGGCGTTCGTTAAACTCGCCGCTTTTACCGTCATACGGCATCGGGCGTTCCGCAGCTCCGGCATCATTATGATGTTTCCAATCTTTTGAATTCGATTGGTGCGGTTTTGCAAAAACGGCTCCTACCGATAATACCGCAACGATACCGAATGCCGCAGCCTTTTTTACCATTTGTTTGTTCATTTGTATACTCCTAAAAAAATAAAGTACGGTTATTTAAGTTTTCATACCGTCTGTGCACGACTATACCGTATTGTGTTTGCCGTATCATGAAGCCTGCATTGGAAAAAGATTAAAATATTTTAATCGGGAATTTTGACACAAAACGGAAAGAATACGGTATGATACGGTTATGATTACCCATAAGACATTGAGTGTCTCTATCATATCGGTATTTATCTTTCTTATTATGCACAGTGCACTTTTTGCGGATAAACCGAAGGACGCTAAACATACATTTTCGTACCGCGGTATGCGGATGGCAAATGCCGACGGTCTTTTTTATGTTACAAAAATAGAAACCGAAATCGAGCATTCCGACATTATCGAAATAGAGATTAAATTCAATATGCCTGCCGATCCGCGTACACTGCAAAAAAAACATATCAGCATAAACGGTCAGTTTTTACCTGCCGATGCGCTGATTGCTTTTAACAAAGCAGGTGATAAAATAAAAATATTGATTCGGGACTCTTTTTTATCTGCGGGAAAAGATACGCCAAATCGTCCGTTTCATCTTGATTTACCGGAAGCGAAAAGTTTTAATCATATTCCGCTCTATCTTTCACACTTTGATGATATGGAATGCGACAAAGAATATAAATTTACATTTTTGAATATTCCGCCGCAGAAACCCCCTAAGGAAATGCACGAAGAAATGCATAATCATCACCATTATGAATATGTCCGCTTTGAGGAAAAAGATTGATGGCACGAGTATTAATCGTTGAAGATGATTCGGGTATTGCGGAATTCTTACAGCTTGAACTTGAACATGAAGGATATGATATTCTCTACGCCGCAGACGGCAGAACCGCTTTGGATATTTTTGAAAAGAATACGCCGGATCTTGTGCTGCTCGACATCATGCTTCCTCAGTTGAATGGACTTGAAGTGTTGCGGCGAATCAGAAAAACGTCGAATACACCGGTTATTATGCTCACCGCGCGGGGGGATACATTCGATAAGGTGAGCGGTCTTGATTCCGGGGCGGATGACTATCTTGCAAAACCGTTTGAGATTGAAGAGCTGCTTGCGCGGATGAGGGCTGTGATGCGCCGGAATAATGCACAGGGAATAACGCCGTTAAAACTGCGCGGTATCGAACTTAATCCGAACAGTATGGAAGTAACGGTAAACAAAGAACGGGTTATGTTGTCGAAAACCGAATACCTTTTGTTGAAGACATTGCTTGAACACAAGAACACCGTTTTAAGCCGCGATACCATCATCAATACGGTATGGGGTGCAGATCATTACATCGATGAAAATTCGGTCGATGTGTATGTGCGATATTTGCGTGCAAAAATCGATGACAAAACCGGTGAGGAATACATCTCTACGGTACGCGGCGTCGGCTATGTTATACGGGACACCGGCAATGCAAGCATCTGATTCACCGGTACGGCAGCTCCGCATATCGACGGTACGGCAGCTTTCACTGCGCTTCTCTCTTTTGTTTGCCGTGATGATTGCCCTTTTTTCCGCCGGTATTATTGTGCTGCTTCGTTCCGGCGTTAGGCAGCAGCAAAACCGCGAACTTATTTCCGCCGCTCGAATTATTGCCGAAGCACTGAAGAACGGCCGCGTACAAGAAATTGATGCGGAGCTTCCGTATTATATTACGTTTTCCGTGTATCAGAGCGGCACGCAGGAAGTGATTGCAACGAACGACCCTTTTTTACCGATGCTGCCGGTAACACCCCGCCGTGCAGAACGGTATACGGCAAAGCAATACTTTATCGACGGCGATTTAAATATTCTCTACTATGCAGTATCCGTTCATGCGGGGGAGGCTTACGTTATACAGACGGCGTTGAATATGGATTCCGATACGGCGGAGTCCATTATTTCCGGCATACCGAGCATTCTCGCCGTGGTTACCGTCCCGTTGCTGCTGCTTTCGTACATCGCGGTGTTTTTTATGACAAAACGTACAATGCGAAGCGTTCGTGCTATGACCGATGCGGCAAAGAACATCAGCGGCTCCAATTTAACCGACCGGCTTCCCGTTACGGATAAGGACGACGACTTTGATGTCCTTGCAAAAACATTGAACGATTTGCTTTCCCGCCTGCAAACCGATTTTGAACGGGAGCGCCGGTTTACAGCTGATGTGTCGCACGAGTTAAAAACACCGCTTGCCGTAATTCTCGGTCATGCCAATCTGCTGCGTCGTTGGGGAAAGCACGATCCCGACCGTTTGGAAAAATCGCTTTCGGCACTGATCCGCGAAGCACATTCGATGGAAGCTATTATCGAAAATTTGCTGCAAATGACCCGGCTTGAAAACGGGCATATACGGATTCATAAAACGCCTGTTCCCGTTGCCGAATTTTTTACGCGGCTTATCGACAGTACACAAAGCTACGCACCGAATGTGAGCTTTACCGAAAGTATTGGGGTGCCAACTATTTACACGGATGAGGCGCTGCTTCATCAAGTATGTACCATTATAATTTCCAACAGCGTCAAATTTGCCGGAGAATATACTCATATCGAACTTTCGGTACAGCCGCTTTTAGAAGCAGAGCGCCTTCCTGATGCGCCTGCATCGGAAGGCGCATATATTATTTCGATTTCGGATAACGGTCCGGGAATTGCGCAAGATATACTGCTACATATATTTGAGCGCTTTTACCGCGGAGATGCCGCACATACGAGAGGTGCAGGCGGTGCGGGACTTGGATTGTCGATAGCGGCAAGCATTGTGCATGCGCTCGGCGGTTCAATCAGTGCCGTAAATACTCAAGACACAGGCGCCTGTATAATGCTGCAGCTGCCGTGATTCCTAATTAAGGCAACCGTACCAGAAATAATTTAAGCGGTTGCCTTCCTTTTGTGTGAAATTTTATTCAAAATTTCGCACATTTTTTTAGCAGATGAAACAGGTAAACATATTAGGCAAAGTAGAGCAAAAGCGCAAAATAATTGGGGCTGTGAGACCATTTGAACAGCGAAGTGGTTCAACTCTGGTCGAACAGTCCTAATTATTTTGCGGGGCTGTTAAAAAAATCGCCTAATGCGTTTATCATGGCACGCAGGACGTTCCCTTGACAAAAAATACCGAGAATATACACTATAGGTAATCATTAATATATCGGCAGGTCGTTGAAAGACGTTCCTTCAGGTTATAAGCTATTCTAAAAATATAGGACATTGTGATGAGCGAAATCGAAGATGAAAAGTTAGAAACAGTACATACACAGACAGCAAAATTCCCTTATATGCTGCAAATTGTTTCCCTTGTTATTTTGGCTGCATTGATGTTTATGCCGTTCGGCATGGATAAAATGGATCTGCTCAATTATGAGCAAACTCCGCAGCTCTTGTACCCGTTTACGGTTCTATTCTCAGGGTTAGTACAAAGGAATTTACATTTTTTTTATATAAGCTGTTTCTCCTTTTTTTTATTGCCCGTAGCATTTCTCATTATTTTAACTTCTATCTTTAATAAAAAAATAACACAGAATATTGTTATTATTTCTGCTTTTGTTGCAGTAACATTTTATCTTGCAGCTGCTATTTCGGGGATGATGACATTTGCCAACACTATACGCTGGTTTCAGGGGTTAAGTATTTTAGTATACGTTGCTTTTTTTACTGCTTTTATTTTTCATGTCTTTTTAATCAGTCGCGGGATTTCTTTGATAAAAGCAAATAATGAGGCGTACTCTGAATACAAACAGCTGATTTTGGAAGATGAAAAAACGGATAAACTGAATAAACCACAGGTAAGCACTAAATCGGGAACAATAGTAGCCGAACAACCGGAAGGAAAAAGATTCAATATAAATATAAAAGAACAGATCAAAAATTTGATCGAGCGAGTAAAAGATCCTGACAAGAAAACGCATCTAAAAAATAAAATCGCAGCGGTGATTCTTGTTACAATTATTGTTATTATTTCTGTCTTTATTTATACGGATTTAAAGAACTACAAATTGCTTTTAACGCAAAATGTCAATACAACCGGTAAGAATCAAGCCGAACAGGTCGCTGCCATTTATGATTTTTCAGATGGGCTTCATGCAAAAATAAGCGCCTTTCTTGAAGGCATAAAAAAGACAAATGCATCTTCTCCATTTCCGCATCGCCGTGTAGATATTATTACAACAGACAGTAACGAGCCGGTGTTTCTTGATAAGATTAATGACACTACAGTACTTCCCGATTTCAATGTATTCTCGTATACAACGGAGCAGGGGGCGGTGCGTAATATACCGGCAGAAGAAAAACGCATTACTGCGGAAGAAGCTGCTCTTTACATACAACATTTTCAAAATACACTCACGCGAAGCCAGCCTATTTATAAACCGGAAAAGGGTTCCTGTATATATATATATCCCATAACCTTTTCGCGCAAAGACGGTCAAAGGCTGGTTGGTTTCGCCGTTGTAACATATATGAAAGAAATACTGGAGCGTCCGTATTTTCAAGCAAAAGTATTTATCTTTGCACTTGCAGCAGTTTTTGCATACGCTGCAATTATCATTACACTTTTCCTTGCCGATTTTATTGCCGAGCCTATTATTCAGCTTTGCGTAAATATTAGAAAAACGACCAATATCTTAAACGAAATATTTTCAGGCAATGCAAAGGTTGAGGCAAACAGACTTGTGTTTGACGATAATCTTAAAACACACGACGAAATTCAGACTCTTTCAAAAGAAATAAAAAATATTATTACGCTTGTGCGCGGAATGCTGCCATATATTTCGTTCCACACCCTTCGGAATGCAGAAAAAGATGCTGGTTCTAAAAGTATCTCGCGGAATCTTTGTTTCCTTTTTACCGATATTAGAGGTTTTACCAAGCTTTGTGAAAAAATGCCGGCGCGAGAGGTCATATCGATGTTAAATCGCTATCTTAATATTGAAACTAAAATTATTTTTGATAACGGCGGCGATGTTGATAAATATGTCGGGGACGAAATGATGGCTTTTTTTGCAGGTCCTAGAAAAGAGATAAATGCCTGTAAGGCAGCGATGGAAATACGGCAAGCGCTCTATCGTGAACACCAAGCTGCTATAAAAGTAGGGAGAGAACCTGTTTCTCTTGGTATCGGGATAAATACAGGATATGTTGTATTCGGTCCTGTCGGTTCCGAAACAAGAAAAGATTTTACTTCCATCGGCGATACGGTTAATTTGGCGGCGCGGCTTGAAGGCGCAAATAAACAATATGGATCAAAGACTATTATTTCTGAAGCCGTCTACAACAATCTGGGCAATGCGTTTATTTGCCGTGAACTTGATTATATAACGGTAAAAGGGAAAATGGAAGTTGTGCGTATTTTTGAAATTTTACAGGAAACCAAAAAAAATACCAGTGATAAAATTTATGATTTAAAAAAGCTTTTTGAAACGGGTCTTGACTATTATCGGCAGCGGAAATGGAAGACTGCCGAAAAATATTTTATGGAATGCGTAGAAAAATATAACGACCAGCCGGCAAAAGTATTCTTAGAAAGAATATCGCATTACCGAAGCTCTCCACCTCCGGCAGACTGGAAGGGTGTTTTTGTTATGCGGGTGAAATAAATAGCAGGAAAGCTTTTATACACTGCATTTTTTAGAGTTTCTCTGCGATATTTACCAAATATATTACGAGCCAACATCCCCGACGCAGAGCATACGTTGCACAGCAATAAGGGGTTAACCCCTCTGCACGAATAAAAAAGCGCCGATTAATCTTGACGGTTAATCGGCGCTTTTTTATTTTCAGCTTTTATCTTAACTTAAAACTTATAGCGTAAAGTCGATAGTGTTTGTCCTTCACGCTGTACATCGAACCACACTTCTTTTTTGATCTTTGATAATTCACGATAGAATTCGCGCATATTGGTTACCGGTACATCATTTACCGCAGTAATAATATCACCTGATTTAAGCCCGATAATAACGGCGGGCGTTTTATTGGTAATGTTGGTTACCAGCACGCCTGTTTGTTTTTTATCAAGCTTTAATTTATCGCGTATTTCATCACTGAGTTCGTAACCGATAAATCCCGGCCATAATTTCGACGAGTCGGTAACGATTTTCTGATTCCGCTCTTCAATCTTTACAGAGAATGTTTGTTCTTTACCATCGCGGATAACCACAAATTCAGCGGTAGTGTTGCTACGAAGATCGCCGACATCGCGGACAAGTTGATCGACGCTCTTAACCTCTTTACCGTTCAGCTTAACGACAAAATCGCCCGGACGGATGCCGCCTTTAAATGCAGGAGACCCTAAGAAGATGTCGATAGCCAAAGCGCCGGTTTTTTCACCGAGCCCCAGAGCTTCCATAACCGTTTCGTCGGCGCTCGTCAGTTGGACACCAACCCATCCATATTTCAATTTACCGTCGGAAATAAGTGAGTCGATTGCTCCTTTGACGTTGTTGATCGGAATGGAAAAACCAAGTCCCTGTGACCCTCCGCTTGATGATGCAATCCACGTGTTAATACCGATGACCTGTCCGTAGATGTTGACGAGCGGACCACCGGAGTTTCCCTGATTGATGGCGGCATCGGTTTGGATAAAGTCGTTGATGTTATTATTCGGACCGCCCGACCGCCCGACCGCGCTGACCATACCGCGGGTAACCGTCGAAACATACCCGAGCGGAGAACCGACAGCAAAGACAATATCGCCAACCTCTACCGCATCGGAATTTCCCAATTCAGCAATAGCAATATCTTTTTCGGTGGATTCAAATGAAACCAGTGCAATATCTCGTCGCTGATCTCCGCCGACCAGTTTTCCTTCTGCGGTATGTCCGTTATATAACTTGACGATAATCTTTTCCGCTGTACCGGTAACATGCTGATTAGTCAGCACATAATAGGTATTGCCGTTCTTACGAACGATAACACCCGAACCCATCCCTTCTGATTTATATTCTTGCTCGCCGCTATCGTTCCCTTCTGATTTTTCACCGTTATTCTGATTAGGCATTCCAAAAAAGAACCACGGAAAACCGTCTCCCGAAAGGGGATTGCGGACTTTTTTAATTTCCGTAACCGATAGCGTTACTACTGACGGTAAAATTGCCGCCGATACTTGCCGGTTCGCACTTTGCAGCCCTTCCAACAAGGAAATCGTCTCTTTTGTAATTGCTTCCGAATGCTTTGTGTCAGCATATACTGTTGTTGCAGAAGCAGGACTTGCAGAGCAGGATGATACAAAAATCATTACAACCATGCTCAACAGTGCGGTAAATGACAGTACCGTTTGAAATCTTTGTCTTAAATGCATACGTTTACCTCCAACATAAGAACGCCGCGAAAGAATTTTCACAGCCTCTGTAATTTCGCAAATAAAAAATAAAGCCGAGGAAAACTTCTTAAACATATAAAATACTATTATGATACACGTATCGGCTAGAGCAATCGCATTAAAAAATTTTTAGCGATTGTCTTCCTTCTGTGCGAAATTTCATAGGTATAAGGTGAGCGTCTACAATGATGCCTTCATCAACTGATGAACATCCCTGTCCATCAGTTGATAACGAATTTTGGCAAAGCCAAAATATCGCTTCTGCTCTAACCACCGCCGTCCGTGGCGGATGTATTAACCGTCAAGTTTTCTTTCGAAAACTTGCGTATTGATGTGTGCGCTTTTCGCGCACGAATGCAACAGTTTCCAAAATTCATATTTTGTTCAACTGTTGCATTTTAAGGAAATAAAATTTCGCACATTTTTCCAGCAAAGGGGTAAACGCATCAGACGAATAGAATATAAATCGCAAAATCAGGAGGGTGGGCAAGCATTTGAACCGCGAAGAGGTTCAACTCTGCTTGAACAGCCTCCTGATTTTGCGGGGTGATCAACAAAACGTCTGATGCGTTTACCCTGACGCATCGGCAATAACTTGACAGAGCTTTTATATTTTGTTTGTATGTACGGATGATACGGTTAGTAAACGTAAACAAACGGTACGGAGAACTTCAAGCGGTGGATAATATCAGCCTTGAAATTCCTTCCAATACGATTTTCGGGATTATCGGAAAAAGTGGTGCGGGGAAATCGACGCTCGTGCGGCTGATAAGCCTTTTGGAACCGGTGGACTCGGGAGAGATTTACTACGGAGACTCCCGCGTAGACACCTTGACAGGCAAGCTCTTACGCAATCAACATAAAAAAATCGGGATGATTTTTCAGAATTTCAATTTATTTGCATCGCGCACGGCTGCGGGCAATATCGCCTATCCGCTTGAAATTGCCGGAATGCCGAAGCGTGCTATCGCAGCAAAAGTGGAAGAAATGCTGAATGTTGTCGGGCTTGAAGGACGCGGCGATGCACGGGTAAGTACCCTATCCGGCGGACAAAAGCAGCGGGTGGCTATTGCCCGTGCCTTGGCTGTTTCCCCCGATATCCTCTTTTGCGACGAAGCGACGAGCGCACTTGACCCGCAGACAACACGCTCAATTTTGGAGCTGCTCAAGCGGCTGCAAAAGGATATGAATTTAAGTGTTGTGATGATAACGCATCAGATGGAAGTGGTGCGCGATTGTTGCCAGCAAGTGGCCGTTATCGATAACGGCGCCGTGGCGGAAACGGGTTCCGTGCGTGAAATCTTTTCTGCGCCGAAGTCGGAAGTAACCAAAGACTTCTTAATGCATATCAACCCGCTCAATCCCGAAGACACACAGCTTATCCGATGGTCTAAAAGCGGCGGCGCCTATACGCTCCGGTTCTCCGGTGAACCCACGAGTGAGCCGGTTTTGAGTAAAATTTCCCGCGATTATGGCATTGAATTTAATATCTGTGCAGGCGGTATGCAAAAGGTCGGTGAAACGGTGGTCGGAACCCTCTTTGTCGATATTAACGGTTCACCCGAAGATATGCAAAAAGCGTTTGCTTATCTTAATCAAAACGGCATCAAAGTAGAGGAGACACATCAATGAGTTCATGGTCAACGTTAGTGCAGCTGGTAGGAACGGCGACGGGACAAACGCTTATAATGGTATTCTTTTCTACGCTTTTTTCTTTTATACTCGGAGCGCCGCTCGGCGTGCTGCTGTGCATCACTGCGGAGGGGAACCTTATGCCGAGACCGGTGTTGCATCAACTTATCGACCGGGTGGTAAACGTATTACGCTCATTTCCGTTTATTATATTGATGATTTTACTCTTTCCGTTTTCGCGGCTCATCATCGGTACCAGCATCGGAACCGCCGCAACGGTAGTGCCGCTTTCCATCGCCGCCGCCCCCTTTGTTGCGCGGGTTATCGAAAACGCCTTGCTGGAAATTGACCGCGGTGTTATCCAAGCGGCTCTCGCGATGGGCTCTTCTACGATGGAGATTATCTTTAAAGTGATGATACCGGAAGCGCTGCCGCCCCTCGTTGCAGGCATTACGCTCACTATTATCAACCTTATCGGGTATTCGGCAATGGCGGGCGCAATCGGCGGCGGCGGCCTCGGTGATTTGGCAATCCGATACGGCTATCAGCGGTTCCGCAGTGATATTATGCTGGCGGCGGTCATCGTCATTTTAGTGATGGTAGAGCTTATTCAATTTATCGGGACAAGGATCAGCACGGCGCTTGCAAAACGGCGGTAGGGAGATAATCGCCTGCCGCTCTTTGTAAACGCTGGGGATACCGGCATTAAGGGGAAGAAAATGGTACCGATTAACTTACATTCTGATTAATCGATACCGCGTTAAGTAATTCCCTACTTTCTCTTTAAACAATTCTAACACACCGCTTTAATCGACTTGAAAACGCTGTATTAACCGGCGCCGCCCCTATTTTTTATTAATTTGCTCGGTGTAAAATTCAAACGCTTCCTTGTCGGTATATTTGTGGTGAACGATTTTTCCGATTGCATCGGCCATTGCTACAGGATGAGCGCTCTGAAAAATATTACGTCCCATATCAAGCCCTCTGGCTCCGTCGCGGATTGCATGATAAGCCAATGCGAGCGCTTCTTTTTCGGGGAGCTTTTTCCCGCCGGCTACTACAATCGGTACCGGACATGCAGCAACGATTTCTTCAAAATCTTCACAATAATACGTTTTTATGATGTTTGTACCGAGTTCGGCAATAATACGTGTTGCAAGTTTAAAATACTGCGCGGTGCGCTCCATGTTCTTACCGACTGCGACTACGCCAAGGGTCGGTATGCTATAACGGATTCCCGCATTAATAACCGCAGAAAGATTGTCGATGCTTTCCAGCTGACCGTCGCCGCCAATAAAGGTCTGCACTGCAAGGCAGTCGGCATTCATCCTTACCGCATCTTCAATATTGACAGCAACAACTTCATGGGTTAAGTCATCCTGTACCATAGAAGAACCGGAAGACACTCTGAGCGCAATAGCTTTTTTGCAATCAGGGCGTACACAGGTGCGCAATGCTCCTCGTGTTGCCATAAGGACATCGACATGATCATTAAGCTGGGGAATTAAAAGGTCGAGCCGTTCGAGCCCCGAAACGGACCCCATAAAATAACCGTGATCAAATGCAAACATCACGGTATTACCGGTTTGAGGATTAAAAATATTCGACAAGTGTTTTTTCATACCCCAGTCGAGATTGCCGGCTCCCTTGACATAAAATGCTCCGTCAACGGCAAAAGGGACATCCGTGTGATAATCGTGAGCTGTTTTTAAACCGTCTAAATCTGCCATACTATCATTCCTATCATTAAAAGTGATAACAGGGAACCTCTAAAAACGGCTGTGTCTTTAAAGGTTCCCCTATAACCTCTATTTAAAAGTTATACTTATCCATGTTTTCTTTTGTGAATACTGCGCGCTCCGGAAGCAATACAACACCGGAATCGTTTGCCGTATAAGATTTCGGATCAAGTACCGTGTTCGGCTGAATAGTTACCTTACCGATGGTAGGAATATCGATTGTGTCGCCGACTTTCATACTGTGTCCTGTTGCTGCCCAGTAGGCGAGGTAACAGGAAATTGCACCTTGAATACCGCAATCCCACAAGCCCCAGCGAGTAAGAATACCTGCACGGCAATAGCCCTTAATCGCATTCGGTGTTGCAAAACCGGTAATGGTTACCTTTTTCTGATTAAGACCAAGGTTTTGTGCGGCTTGACATTGACCGGGAAGAGCAGTCGAGTCGTTACAAATAATTAAGTCGATATCTTTGTGAGCAGACAGAACCGCTTCTCCAACTGTAATTGCACGTTCCGCATCTTGGTTGGAATAGTAGTTATCCGGCGCAACATTAACCCATTTGGGATACTTTTGGCGAATATAAGCTTCGCCTGCGACATGCCATGAATTCTGATCGGTAACCGTTGCCTGAGAATAGTGCCAGCAGTATTTGATAACATCCGTATCAGGATTTTTACCTCTTTCTTTAAGAGAGGTAACGCCCATATCTACAAGCATTTTGCCGAGGATATCGGGGGTTCCCTGAGATGTCATAAGCTGCCGAGCATCAGGATTGGAATCGGAGTCCCATGTCATAACGGCAAGACCGGCCTTGCGCGCTGCTTTCAATGCTTGATCGACACCGGCTGCATCAACGGTCGAAATTGAGATTGCATCGGCACCTTGCTGAATAGCATTGTTAATGATATTAACCTGATTCGCCACTGCTGCATCGGGGCTGCCGTCATACTTTACGGTAAAACCGACCTGCTTTGCCAGTTTTTGAGCGCCTTCATTTGCTACTTCAAAAAAAGCATTGCCGCTGATTTTTGGAATAAATACGACAACAACGTCTTTCTTTGAACCACCAGAGCCCTGATCACTTGAGCCGCCGGCAAATACCGGTACGCCGACCAAGAGCGCTGCCAACATAATCGACATCAGTTTTTTCATTTTTTACCTCCTGATTTTGTCGTCCGTTGTTTTTCACCTATAGGCATCTTTAAAAGCAGAGCTATTAAAGATGTCATCCCCTATCGCTTGCGGAAAATACCGGTTAGATTGCTCGAAAAGCCTTTCCCGGAAAATCCGCGAGATGCAACAATAATAAGCAGTAACATGCCGACCGGTATATCAAGATACTGAGTATTGACTCCAGCCATCGATAAACCGAATCGCATAATTCCGATTACCAGTGCGGAAAGCGCCGTCCCGAAAATACTGCCGCTCCCGCCGGTAATTGCCGTACCGCCGAGTACGACAGCTGTTATAACCGGCAGGGTTAATTCTTTACCAAAGTCCGCCTTTGCCGTGCCAAGATATGAGGTAAGTACAATCCCGGCGATCGCCGCACCGGCTCCGGAAAGCGCATACGTCGTCATCTTGATAAATCGCGTATTTACCCCGGAAAATTCGGCTGCATTCGAGTTAATACCGCACAAATACACGGAACGTCCGTAGGCAGTACGGTGCAGAATAATATAGGCAATTATCGCCATAATTAAAAACAATAAAATTTGAGAAGGAATAATTCCAAAAAAACGGAACTGCGTAACTGCCGTAAATGCAGCAGGGAAACCGCTGATACCCTTGTACAGTTCAACCTTTGCAATACGGGTAATCGAAACCGCTAAACCGGAATATAAAAACGAACCGCCGAGTGTTACGACCATGGGCGGCACATTGGTATACGCAATAATAAAACCGCTTAACAGTCCGCACAGTATACCTGCGATAATTGCAAGCAAGCAAGCCGCATAGATATTTACACCGCTTTGAAAGAATACGCCTATAACAATCGATGAAAGGCCGACTATTGAACCTGCCTGAATATCCATCCCGCCGGCAATAATAACCATCGTTACAAAAAGCGAGATGATGCAGATCGAAATAAAGTCATTGATCGAACCGAGCAGTACAATCGGACGTAAAAAGCGCGGGTTCAACATACCGAATAAGATAATTTCGCATACAATAACGGCAATCAGCAATAATTCATTTGTAAAAGCAAACCGTTTCTTTCCCATATCGCTACCTACTCTCCGTTCCGGCTGTCTTTGCTAAGAGGCGCGTTCTCCGTGCCTTTTCAGCCGCATAATGCTGTACCAACCCGTCTATCGTAACAATCGTAATCAATAAAATACCGGTAATCGTGCTGTCATAATCGGAAGAAAATTTTAAAAATACGAGGATGCGGTCTATCGACGCCATGATGATGGCTCCTATCAGCGCACCAAACAACGAACCTACACCACCGGACAGACTGATGCCGCCCAGAACACAGGCTGCAATCGCTTTCATTTCGTAACCGTTTCCTGCAATCGGCGTAACAAATCCGATGCGGCTTACATAGATACAACCGGCTGCTGCGGCAAAGAACGAACTGAACACAAAGGCGCTTATCCGCGTACGCTTTACCGGAATACCGACCAGCTCGGCGCCGCCGATATTATCCCCTACGGCATAAAAATTGCGTCCTACGGCAATACGCCGCAGCAATAGTGAACCGCCGACTGCGATAATGAACGTTGTCAAGTAAATGTAAGTGATACCGCCGACAGTCGCTTGACTGATCGCCTTATACTCAAACGGAATGTTTTCAACCCATTTTCCGCCGGTATAGACATAGATAAGACCGCGGATAACACCGTTCATACCAAGTGTCATAATAATGGAAGGAATGCCGAGATATACGAGCCCATAGCCGTTTATGAGTCCGCATACAATACCGATTCCGACGGCCGCTAAAATAGCAAGCGTCCACGGACT
This sequence comes from Treponema sp. OMZ 305, assembly GCF_024181325.1. Classification (NCBI taxonomy): domain Bacteria; kingdom Pseudomonadati; phylum Spirochaetota; class Spirochaetia; order Treponematales; family Treponemataceae; genus Treponema; species Treponema sp. OMZ 305. Next base: position 411,128 of record NZ_CP051300.1, read on the forward strand.
ACCGTCACGAATTAACGTTGCGCTTACCGCAGCAGTCAACCCCATCACTGCGCCGACTGAAACGTCGATTTCACCGATAATCAGTACAAATGCGATACCGATAGACAAAAGCGCAAATACGACGCTTGAGTTTACCGTCTGCATTAAATTTCGCGTACCGAGAAAATCGGGATTAACGATACCGACAAGAAGAAAAAGTATAACTACTACCGCAAGCGAAAAGAGGCTTCTTGCCTTAAAAATCCGCTTAAAGGATATATACTGCATTTATCCAACCATCCCTTTTTCTACACCGAATGAAGCAGCCATCAGCGCCTGTTCGTTTATTTCATCTTTTGAAAATTCATGATTAATTCTACCACGGTACATGGTAACGACCCGATCGCTCATCGTAATGATTTCTTCCATATCGGAACTGATCAGTAAGATAGCTACGCCTGTTTTTTTAAGCTCTTTGATAATCGCGTACACATCGCTGCGTGCTCCCGCATCAACACCGCGAGTCGGTTCGTCAAGAATAACAAGGTGCGGATTTGTAGAAAAACATCTTCCGATAATCACTTTTTGCTGATTGCCGCCGGAAAGAGAACCCATTATCTGGCCGTCGCCGGTAACTTTAATATGAAATTCATCGATGTATTTTTTTGCAAGCGATTTTTCTTGTACGGTATTGATAAGCATTCGCTTTAACGTTGTAAGTGTTATAGAGGTAATATTATTACGCACCGTTGTCAATTTAAAAATTCCGTTTAAAAACCGGTCTTCGGGAAGATAATTGAGTCCCTTTGCAATGATCTGCTTGGTTTTCAACCCCGTAATATCTTCTCCGTTTAAATACACTTTTCCGCCCAGCACCTTATCGCGGCCGTAAAGCGTCGTTGCGAGCTCCGTTTTACCGGCTCCTACGACACCGGTCATACCGAGAACTTCTCCGGGATAGACATCAAGATTGACATCGGCAAAACCGTAACCGCTGAGATTTTTAAGTGAAAGTACCGGCTCTTTTTTTTCAACTTCCGTCGTCTCAATCGTTTCTTCTTCGAGCATTTTTTCGACACTTTCAGGTGCGAGTCCTTTTAACAACATATCGTATGTAAAGTCTTTGGTGTCGCCATCCATCGTAATAGTACCGTCTATTAAAAGCGCAATGCGATTTGCTATAGCAAATACTTCATTTAAACGATGTGTTATATAAATGACGCCGACTTTCTTTTTTTTCAATTCGGCGATAATGTTAAAAAGAGAGTTAACCTCTTCAAATGTAAGCGAAGAGGTCGGTTCATCAAAAAACATGATACGCGCCTCACGCATCAGACCGCGTAAGATTTCTACCAACTGCTGTTCCGCAATCGAGAGCGTACGCGCTGTTCTATCAAAATCGAGCTTCCAGCCGAGCTGCTGCATAATATCCATAAGACGCTTATGAAGTTCTTTCTTTTTACCGGGAATCCCCATCAAAATATTTTCTTCGAGCGTCATATTTGAAAAAAGCATCGGCTCCTGCGGTATAAGATATACCCCTGCGTGGAGCGAGGCCGATGGGCTTCCATAATGGATAGACTTCCCGTCTACAAGGATATCACCGCTTTCCGGCCTGTTTATTCCCATAATGGTCTTTACCAGCGTGCTTTTACCGGCACCGTTACCTCCGATAAGCGCAAGAACGTCTCCCGGATAGACATTCAAGTCAACGCCCTTAAGAACGGCATTGGAACCGAAAGATTTATAGATTTTCTTTACCGACAGCAACGGCGCTGCGTTTTCATCCATAGGTTGTTTCCTCTCTCGCTCAAAAGTAAAAATTAAAGAACTTTTGTTCTTAATGTGAACATTTATCAATAAATTAAGTATAAGACGAAAAAAACGATTTGTCAAATGTATATTTGATAAAATAGCAAAATTTCAGCGAGATAGAGATTTCTTGCTGTTTTAAAGTTTTATCAATTAACTTATGAAGAAAACGAATATTTAGTCCTAATAATCTGTTAGTTAAATCTTGTTTTTTTAGATTTAATGTGATAATATGTTCATAGTATGATATTTTGTTCGTTTAGGAGAAAAAAACACAATGACGGATGATTGGGAAAAAGAGCTTATCGTACGTATTGCATGGTATTATTACATACAAAAGAAAACGCAGAAAGAAATAGCTGATATGCTCGGTGTTTCCCGTATGCGTGTTATCAGATTGCTTGAAAAGGCTGAACGGGAAAATGTTGTGCAAATCAGCATTCATAACGATTTTAGAGGCAGGCTGAAAACCGAGCAAGAGCTGATCGATATCTACCGGCTTGATGATGCCTTTGTAATCCCTTCCGATGAACGCCATACCTCCGAAACGCTTAATGATGCGGTTGCGAAGGCGGCTGCCATGTACATCGACGAACACTTCTCCGATACTCCCATCATCAATATCGGATATGGTGATACGACCGGACGGTTTATGAATTATTTTTCGCAAATTTCAAAAAAGAAACCGACGTATATCTCGCTCACCGGTGGAGTGAGTATTTATCTGCTCAACACACAGCTCTCTGCCGGAAATGCATCACTCTACCTTATTCCGGCTCCTTTCGTTGCATCGACAAAAGAAATTGTTGACGCAATCAAAAAAGAAACGGCCGTTATTGAAATTTCGCGGATGCACCCGACGGCAAGTTGTTCGGTTATCGGCATCGGCGGTATGGATGATAATGCGACTGTTATTAAGTCCGGTATCATACAAAAAAACGATTTCGATTTTCTTAAAATGCGCGGCGCTGCGGGTGATATGCTTGCTCATTTTTTTGACGAAAACGGAACTTTTATTCCGGTTTCTACTGAAGAACGCCTTATTACGTATTCACCGGAAGCATTAAAGAAACTGCACAATGTCATTGCCGTTGCTGCTGGAACGGTTAAACGCACCGCAATCAGAGCGGCGCTTCGGGGACAGTACCCGAATATTCTCATAACGGATGAAGCAACCGCAGAGTGGCTTATCGAAAACAAGTAAAGGATTATTGGGAGATAATTATGAGTGAAAAGTATTTGATGGCTATCGATGCCGGTACGGGGAGTGTTCGCGCTGTCATTTTTGATGTAAAAGGAAATCAAATCGAATGCGTGCAGCAAGAATGGGAACATCTTGAAGATCCGAAATATCCCGGGAGTATGAACTTCGATTGGGAAAAAAATTGGGACTATGCGCGCCGCTGTATCGCTGGGGTAATGGAAAAATCACACATCAACAATGCCGACATCGTTGCCGTTTCGACAACTTGTATGCGCGAAGGGATTATCTTATACGATAAGACAGGAAAAGAAATCTGGGCTTGTGCAAATGTCGATGCGCGTAGTACCGACGAAGTGGTACAGCTTAAAAAAAAGTCGCTCTCCCTTGAACATGAACTCTACCTTGAGACCGGACAAACGTATTCGCTCAGTGCGTTGCCGCGTATCCTTTGGGTAAAAAATAATTTGCCGGAAGTATATGAGAACATTGCTTCTATCGGTATGTTTAACGACTGGCTCATCTATAAAATGAGCGGAAAACTGGTTGTGGAACCGAGTAACGGCTCTACAAGCGGGCTTTTTTCATTGACAAAGCGGACATGGGATAAAACGATTGCAGAGCGTTGCGGTCTTAAAAGCGATATCTTCCCGCCGGTACAGGAATGCGGTACGCTCGTTTCCCACGTCAGCAAAGAGGGCGCTAAAGAAACCGGATTGAAAGAAGGAACCCCTATTATTGTCGGCGGCGGAGATGCCCAGCTCGGTACAATCGGAGTCGGTGTAACAGAAGCGAACGAAGCGGCTGTTTTCGGCGGGACATTTTGGCAATATGAATATAACACCGCAAGCGGAAGCATATCGGACGACTGCGATATACGGGTGAACTGCCATGTGCAGCCAAACCTTTGGCAGTATGAAGCGCTTGCATTTAAGCCCGGCCTGATGATGCGCTGGTACCGCGACGGATTTTGTACCGAAGAACAAAAAGAAGCTGCCGCGCAAGGTAAAGATGTCTATGCGCTGATGGATGAACGCGCCGAAAAAGTCCCGGTCGGTTCGAACGGTATGTTCTGTACATTCAGCGATGTTATGAATTTTTCCGCATGGCGCCATGCAGCCCCTACGTTTACGAACTTCACCTTTGAAGCGGAGCTGTTCAATAAATACACCTTTTACCGTTCCATCCTTGAAAGCACTGCGCTGATCACTTACGGTCATATGCAACTCGTTGCATCAAAAGGCGGCGGAATGCCGTCCGCGGTAACGTTCGGCGGCGGAGCTGCGAAGAGCCGGTTGTGGGCGCAAATCGTATGCGATGCACTCGGTGTTCCATTGCGCATACCGGTCGTAAAAGAAGCAACCGCGCTTGGGGCGGCAATGCTTGCGGCGACAGGTGTCGGTATATACGGCAGCATAAAAGAAGCGGCAGCGATGATGGTGAAAATCGAAACGACACTACAGCCGAATATGGAACATCATAAAAAATACATGGAAATGTATAAAATATGGCGGGATATCTATGATGCACAGCTCAGCTTGAGCGATCGCGGCATCACGCAGTACATGTGGGCTGCGCCGGGCATTACCGGAAAATAGAAATAATAGGAGCATAATATGTTTATAGTTGATGAAAAAGATAAAGAGTATCGTTTTCAGGATCACGGGCCGAAGTATTTGATGAAAGGCCCTCGAATGAATTTTGCGATAGTGCAGTTTCAACCGGGACAGGATTTTAGAGCGCATTATCACGACATAATGGAAGAAAATTTTTATATCCTTGAAGGTGAGGTAGATATTGTTGTCGATAACGTCGTGCATCATCTGACAAAGGGACAATTCATCCATATTGAACCTAAGGAAGTTCATTATGTTATCAATCGATCAAATGCGGTGATGCGCATGGTGTCGACGCTTGCCCCCTATCAAGACAACGATAAGATTGAGGTGGATAATCCCGTCATTGATTCGTGCGGAGGGTTTAATACCCCGACGCTTGCGTCGTAACAAAGGGTATTAAAGCCGACTGCAACCACCTTATGAGAACAACACCCCCGACGCTTGCGTCGGGGGTGTTGATTGAAGAGTTTGAAATTAGAAAATTTTTATGGAGGATGTATATATGAATAAGTGGAAGAAACAGGGAATCCGACTGATATTTACAGCGGCATTCATCGCAATTCTTGCATCTTGCGTATCGACTCGCGCTACAGTACTGACTGATCGTGTTCGTGTCATTCGAAATCAGGAAGACATGAACGCACTGCTTGGTTTTAACGGTGGTTGGTCAGCAAACAGTACCATCGGTTTTCTGAACGGTGATATCCGCGAATGGAAAGCAGCCGATACGGGTTTGCCGTTTGACGGTGTCGTCATCGAACGCGGTGCAGACGTCAAAGTGTGCGTACCCGGCAAAGTTATATCTTATGGACAAAAAACACTTTTCGTTCCGGCAGGAAAATTTATTAAAGTAAAATCGGGTGCAAAGCTTCAAATATGGAGCGGAAAAACCGTCAATGATTTCGATACATTTCATTTTATCGTCGGCGGCACCGGAACAAGCAATCCTGAAGTGTCGCAAAAAGCAAATGACACGGCCGCGACAAGTGTTTTAAACAATACGTTCAATCATGCGATCGATGTCGATAAGGGTGGTACGCTCATCCTCGGTTCAAACAATGCAAACGCAAACGATTCAGCAGTTCTCTGGCTTGCAGACGGCAGATCCGTCGGAGCAGATGGGAATCCGAGTCCGTACGCGGGTTCAATCCGCATTGACGGTGATCTCCAAATTTCATGCGGTGCCGGCGCAGGCGTTGCCAAAATCCGCACGGTACGAAATCTCAGAGGCGGCGGTTCGACGTTGATAGGACAAGGTAGATTGTATATTCACGGATTAAATAAAATACACGGAAACGCAATCTTTGCAATCAACGAATTCGACCGCGGAGAGTATTCCGACGGTATGGATTGGATCGACGAGCCGTTTATTAAACTCGGTACGATCGAAATCGTTGCAGAAGGAATTGAAGGCATCTACAATCCCGATGGCACTGTCGACGGAAGCCCCGGTTATAGAAACAACGCGACGGCAGGCTTTTACTATGTCGCTCCAAGCGGCACAATCGACGTCGATCACATGATCGTAAAATGCAATAACAAGGGAACGACAGCGGACGCAACCGTTGCATTGGCGAATTTTAATACCGCACGCGGCATCCTCGGCGGTAAAGTAACGGAGACAGGACCGAAAGCTCGCTTGGGCAATGTATATGTCTACAATGCAGCCGAAAAAGACAAAGACGGTCCGCTTTCCGCGATATACACCGTGCAGGGTGTTTTCGAGGCGACTGTCGACGGCAAGGTAAAAGTAGAATGTCCGAACAGAGGAGCCGCTGCAATCGTCGCGACGGGGCATAATCGATGGACGGGTGCGGAAAAAACAATTTCGAGGATGGGTTCGGTAGAAGTGACTGCAAAAGGAAAAAACGCATTTTTTCAAAGTGCAGCCTTTGATGGCTTCGGCACCTATGTAAAAGGTGATGTCAAAATCAGCGGATACAATGACGGAAAAATTGCTCCGTTTATCGGCGCGGTACCGCCGGGACCCGATATGGGAAAAGGCGGCAAGCCCGGTATTGCTCCTGAGGCAGAAGACGTACGCAATGAACAGTTTATCGTTCAAGGTGGTATCGTCGATATAGGCGGAAAAGTATCGGTTGAAAATACGAATAAAAATTTCTACGTTCTCGTAAGCAACGAAAAAGGCGCGACAACGACGGTAGGTTCCCTGTCAATCAACGGAACGCCTATCAGTGCAAATGAAAATGCATCGTCAATCGGAGTAACGGGGCAATCTCGCTTTATAAACGAAGGTACATTTACGATTAAACAGTAATCCGCGTATAGAACGAATACTTTAACGCTAACGGCCGTGCATAACGCGCGGCCGTTTTTTTTATTCGTGCGGTATCTCTTTTTTCCAATGTCTTGTTTTTCCAATTGACCTTTCAGCGATAGTGTGAGAAAATAAAAAAGATGTTCTCAACGTAACAAATAAAATCTACAGATGAGGGCAAGAAGGAGTATGGAACCTATGTTAAAAAAAATGGTTGGCGTTTTGTCTATGGGGCTGATGATTGTAGCTCTTATGTCGTGTACGCAGGAAAAAAAGGAAGAGGGGCCGATTACGCTTCATTATTGGACGCATGAAGATCCCGCCCGTACCGAGCTTGAAACAAAGCTTATCGCCGAATTTGAAAAGGATAATCCGAATATCAAAGTTGAGCGGACAACTCAGGGCGCTGCAAAGCTGATTGAGCTGGTACAGACTGCCTTTGCGGCTAATCAGGGACCGGATATTTTCAATTTGTCTATTGAAGATGAATATTCTTACGTTGCGAATGGCAGAGTTGCTCCGGTCGATCCCAAAGCTGCCGGTTATGCGGATCAGGCTGCTATCTATGACAGCTATTTGCCGGAAATCCTCAATGCGGTAACGAAAGACGGAAAAGTATACGGTTTGCCGCTTGAAATTACCAACTGGTGTATCTATATCAATAAGAAAATTTTCCGCGATGCCGGTTTGGATCCCGAAAAAGATTATCCCAAAACATGGGAAGATATGGTTGCCGTTTCCGAAAAATTGGTTATCCGCGACGGTGATATTCTGGTACGTAGAGGGTTCGATTTCCGCTATCCGTATTATCTTGTTGCCTTTGTTCCGATGGTGGAACAGCTCGGCGGTCAACTGATCAGCGATGATGGAAAAACAGCGATTGTCGGTGATGAAGCATGGATCAAGTTCCTTACCTTTATGCGCGATTGGGGACCCTCCGGAAAGAACCTCGGCTCTCCTACCTACAAGAGCGCACGTAACCTGTTCAACAAAGACAATAACGACATTGCAATGGCAACGACCGGTTTATACCAGCAGGGACGTATCCGCAAAGATAATCCCGACTTTTATAATAGCGGCGAATGGATGGTTGTTCCGTTCCCTCAATTTAAAGACGCAGTTAAAGAAGTTCCCGCCTGCTATTACGGACATTTCTTAATGGTTAACAACGATATTTCCAAGGCGAAGCAGCAGGCTGCATGGAAGCTCATCGGCTTTTTACTCAAGCACGGGGAAGATTATCTGCGGGAAGGCGGTAACATTATCCAGCCCACCAAGGCCCTGCTCGAATCGCAGACGCTCAAAGATATGCCGTATTCCGATGTGTTTATCAACGATATGAACAAAGGTCACATGGTGTACTACGGAGCGAACAGTGCAGAACTCCAAACGGCAATCCGCTCGGCAGTTGAATCGGTTATGCTGTCCGGCGTAGCTCCCGAAAAAGCGCTGGATTCTTTGCGAGCAACGGCTCAAGAAATTCTTGACGAAGAAAACAAATAGTTAGAACAGTCATTAACAGCCTCTAAAAAACGGTATTTTTAGAGGCTGTTTCATTCATGCGGAGGGTTTAATACCCGCCGCCCTCGGCAACGCTCTGCGTCGGAGTTGTTGATTAAACCTGTTCGGAAACTTCCGTTTCGACAACCAAGCTATTGAACAGGTCTAGTATTCATCGGTAAAAGGAAAAGCGGTTATGTCTAACTCAAAAAAAAGCGGCGGTATCGAAAAAAAGATCGCACGGTGGGGTGTTATTTTTGTTATTCCCGCAGTGTTATTTTTTGCCGTATTCAGTTTTTATCCTATTATAAATGCGTTTGTCGAAAGTTTTTTCGATAAGCGCGTACTCAGCAATATTCCCCCTAAGTTTGTAGGGCTGCAAAATTATTTCTATATTTTTGACGCTTCCCGATACGATAATCCGATGTCATTCTTAAATTCGCTGCGTGCAACGGTTGTGTTTACGCTGGGGACATTTATACCGCTTGTGATATTAAGTCTCTTGTTCGCGGTGCTTATCAGCTCATTGCAGCGGAACAGTTTAAAAAAAGTTTTTCAGATAGCGTATTACACGCCTGCTATTCTATCGTCTGTTGTTGCTGCGGCGATTTGGCTGCTTATTTTTGATCCTCGCGGACTGGGAAATTACTGGATTAATAAACTCCTTTCCACACCCGGCGTTGACCATCAATGGTTACTAAACAGTACGATGCTTCAACTCTCTACAATGATTGTATATTTTTGGAAATATATCGGATACTTTGTTATTCTTTTTATTACCGGCCTTTCAACCATTCCTCCGGTGGTGTACGAAGCGGCTTTAATTGACGGTGCAAATAGATTTCAAGTCTTTTGGTCGATTACGCTGCCGCTCCTTAAACCGACGGTTGTATTGGTTTCAATTATGGCGATGTTGCAGTGTTTAAAAACGTTCAGCACCCAATATCTTTTTACCCAGAACGGAGCATCGCTCGGGCCGATTAACGTTATCACGCTGAATATCTATCAAACCGGTATTAAGTTACAGCGAATTGGTCGTGCAAGTGCAATGAGTATCGTATTATTTTTGATCATGCTCTTTTTAACATGGCTGCAATTCCGCTCGTCAAAGCCCGACGAGACGGATTATTAAAAGAGCGCCGTAAGACGCATAGGAGTTAAATATGAAACAATCTATGACGACAGGGGTGCTTTCGGTTATTAAAATAGTATTATTGCTGGCGCTTGCTGCTTTTACCGTAATGCCGCTTATTTTTATGTTGACCGCTTCATTTATGTCGGGAAAAGAGATTATGCAGATGCCGTATAAATGGATACCCGACAGCTGGCAGTATGTCAACTTTATAACAGCAATTAAAGGCAATGACGGCAATTACATTTACGTTCGGAATATTATCAACTCGTTTATCGTGGCAATTAGCGTATCATTTACCACGGTTCTGCTCGCATCCATCACCGGTTATGGACTGGCTAAATTCAGATTCCGCGGACGGAACCTCATCTTTATGCTGATTATGGCAACGATGATGATTCCGTTTGAAGCTATTATGATACCGCTGTACATGATTGCGACTAAGCTGCATATCCAAAATACATACACAGGTCTGATATTGCCCTTTATGGTGAGCGCATTCGGTATTTTTATGATGCGCCAATACCTTATTACCTTTCCGAATGAGTTTTTGGATGCAGCGCGTGTGGACGGTATGCATGAGTTTTCCATCTATTCGCATATCGTACTGCCGAATTGTAAACCTGTTATTGCAACGCTCGCAATCCTTTCGTTTAGAACGCAGTGGGATAACCTGCTGTGGCCGCTGCTGGTTTCTCAGTCCGATACGATGAAAACCATCCCGCAGTATATCACCTCGTTCACGGCAGAACGGAGCACCGACGAAGGTGCAATGATGGCCGCTGCCGTTATTGCCAGCATTCCGATGATGTTGATCTTCTTCGGACTTTCCAAATACTTTATTGGGGGGGCGGTGGTATACGAATCCCGCAAAGGGTGATCTTTTGAAAATATGCATACCGTCTACGGCGTTGCAGAGCGAATAACAGTCCTCGACGTATCAGAACCGCCACGGATGGCGGTGGTTGTGAGCAGTAGCAAGTTTTTCGTTAGAAAAACTTGTCGTTAAAAAACGTACACGGACGTACGTTTTTTAACAGTCTATTTCAAAAGGCTTGCGGAAAGGGGCATTTCCAAAAGCGCTGGAAAGGCGGCACATCTGCGCCAAAACTATACATCCGTGTATAGTTTTGGCGCGAGTTTCGGCAGAAGCCGAAACATCGCTTCCGGTTATCACGAGCGGCATCCGTGCCGCTGTTGAGCGATGTACGTCCGAGTATATCGCTCAACGACAGGGGCTGTCCCAAAAGTTTTGTTTTATTACCAATTGTATAGTCCCTGCTTCACAGAACTAACTGTATTTTTCTTTTCGCGTCAGTAACTCTTTCTCAAGTGCTTTCTTCGCTTTCTCCGGTTTTTTTTAACCGTTTTTGCTTTTTTTTCACTGTTTTCTGCCAACACTTCAAGCTTGTCGTTTATCTTTTGCGCAACCACTTTGATCTCTTCACTCGTAACCGTTGCTCCTTCTCCAAGCTCCTGTAAATCTTTATCTCCATATATCTCATTTTCTTGTTCGGCAATCGTGTTAATTTCTTTTATCAACTCTTTTACTTTCTCATCAAGTTTCTTTTCCTACTTTTCTACCGAGCCTTTCCACACAAACGTATATTTATTCGCTGCACTTTTTCTCGACATTGCTTGGCAATCTGCCGCGACGAATAGCAACCGGTAAGGTAGCAGTATATCAATACTTTTAACAGCATCTGCGGCACCGCCATGAGTCGGTGATAACCTTACTATATAATTGACAGAATATACCGCATATCCTACACTGACTCCATAAGCTTCTCACAGATATAGATTCAATTTATTTAATGAGTGATTGAGGATTATGGAATGCTTAATTAGGAATAGTGGCGTGCCGGTTTACGCATTCGCGAAAACCGTCGGGCTTTCCGCTTGTAGCTTTTTGCCATTACTGAAAAGTTCCGGGCAGTGTTATTACGTTTCGCTTCATAAACTGCTGCTGCTTAAACCAACGGCAAAAAAGCTATCGCTGCAATCCCTCACGCAAAGAACACACGGGCAGAAACCATGATAGACATTTGCAAAGATTTAAACGAACATCAAAAACAGGCAGTAAAAACGGATGAAAATGCCGTTGTGGCGGCGGGCGCGGGTGCGGGCAAGACGAAGGTTCTGGCAAGCCGCTATGTGTACCTGATTACCGAAAAAAACTATCAGGTTGAACATATCCTTGCCCTCACCTTTACGGACAAGGCGGCGGCGGAAATGCACCGGCGTATCTATCGGGAGCTACAAAAGATGTATGCGGGAACCGATGATGCAACACAGCGAAACCGCGCCGGCGCTGCCTTGGATTCTTTTTTTAAGGCGCAAATTATGACTATCGATGCATTCTGTCATAAGATTGCCGTAACCGCATGCCGGCGCTTCGGCATCAGTCCGGATTTCACTATCGACCTTACCGAATCGAAACGGCTCGCCTATAACCTTTCGCTTGATTTTTTCCTTGAACACCGCGCGGACACAAACCTGCAATATCTGCTCGGCGATAAACCGATTACCGATTTTATCAACGACTTCTTTGTCAAAATATTAAACGATTATGTTACGGTCTCCCGCCCGATTGATTTTTCTGAGGCCTTGCAGAATCAGCTGGCCGCTGCCGAAGTATTATTTACCGGCTATCGCAAACAAGCCGAACGCATTCTCGGAGATATTGCCGCTCATCTTGAAGGAACCGATAACTACATCAGTGCAGTAAAAGAAGCATACGCGCAACTCCCCGAATTCCCACTTACGCTGCAAGACCCGCAGAGCCCTGTCTTTCTTGAACGGCTGAAAGCGATTTGCAGCGTTAAAAAAACGATGGGTTCAAAAAAGGATGAGGACGTAAAAGCGTGCAAGGCGCTCTGCGGTGAACTGAGCGAAAGCTCCGGCCGCTTGCAAAGTCTGTATCATTTTTATGCACACAAAGAGCAGATGCAAAAGATATACGCGCTTTGTAGTGTTTTGCAGGAACGGTTCATTGCCGAAAAAAAGCGGAGGAGCATACTGCATTTCGGCGACATTGCGCAGCTTGCCGTTGACGCGCTCACCACCGATCCCGACTTGCGGCTCTTTTATAAAAAGCAAACCCATCGGATTATGATCGATGAGTTTCAGGATAATAACAGCTTGCAGCGCGACCTTTTGTTCCTGCTTGCGGAAAAGGAAGCACGCACAGACCTATCGATACCCAAGCCGGATGAACTGGTGCCGGATAAACTTTTCTTTGTCGGGGACGAAAAACAATCGATCTATGCGTTTCGAGGCGCCGATGTTTCGGTATTCCGCACGCTGTCGCAAGACTTACGGCAAGGAGGCGGCTCCGCTTCGATTAACCTGCAAACGAATTACCGCACTGAACCTGAACTGCTCAACTTTTTTAACAGCGTATTTATGCGGGTCTTTTATTCGGAAACCAATCTGCCCCTTATCGGTACCGTGCCTGCGTTTGAAGCGGAATTTATTCCCATCCTCAGCAGGGAGGCGGTTCCCCATTTAGCGCCTCAGACGGATATCTTCTTTATCGACAAAAAACGCTTTCCGAAAGGAACCGACACCGACACCGCCTTCCTCAAACCGATTGAATGCGAGGCGTATACGCTTGCGCAAAAAATAGCCGCGCTCCATGACGAACACTACCTTGTATACGACGATGCCTCACAGTCTACCCGTCCCTGTACGTGGTCGGATTTTGCCGTGCTGCTGCGCGCTTCGACACATCAAGCAGTCTACGAGCGGTTTTTCCGTGCATTTAAAATCCCGTACATTTCCGTACAGCAAAAAGGATTGTTCCACGACGCGCCGCTCAACGATATCTGCGCCTTGCTCCGCCTAGCGGTGTACCCGCATGACAGAGCCGTGTATGCCCAAGTACTCCGCTCGCCGTTTGTCCGCCTCAGCGACCGCTCTTTTACCCGATTGATGCTGCACAGCCTTGAGTATGCCCCCCAACCTTTTGATCCCTCCGCTGCCGAAGAACTGGACGCAGAAGACCGGCAGTATTTCTTAAATGCCTGCGCCCTTTTTGAGCGGCTCCAAGGCTCTATCAAAAAAAAGAGTAATGCCGAATTGATTACCGCACTGTGGTATGACGAAGGGTACCGGTACATATTGCTTACGGAGCCGCGCTACCACCGCTATCTGGAACTATATGATTATCTTTTTGCGCTTGCGGTAAAAGCGGATGCTGCGGGACAGAGCCTTTCGGCTTTTATCGACACGCTGATTTCGTATATTCACGCGGAAGAGCGGGTTGAAGATATGGAAATTCCGCTCGAACACGGCGGCGACGCGGTTAAGATTATGACGGTGCATAAGAGCAAGGGGTTGGAATTCCCGATTGTCTGTATTCCCGACTGCGGCAATGCGGGGAAGTCTGAAACAAAAGAAGGAATGGTCTTTTTGCACAAGGATTTGGGACCGGTCATCCATTTGCCGCCGGAGACAAAGAGCGATCCGTCCGCCAATATCTTTTTTGAGGAGCTGCGGCAGGAAGCGAACGCCAAACATCTTGCCGAAACAAAGCGGCTCCTTTACGTTGCCGTTACGCGAGCTAAGGTACGCCTCGTAATGAGCGGCGTGCAGGAAACCGGCTGCGACACTGAGGGACTACCGGAAACGCCCCGCAGTTTGGACGAAATCCGCCAACAACTGGTACAGCCTCAGAAGGAAGAAAATAACCGAAGTTTTTTTCAGCTCCTCTTACCGGCATTATCCGACAATATGGGGTGTGTGCATTTTACGGAAGTGTTACCGCTCCCCGCCTCGACTGTACAGTACACCGCGGAAAACCGGCAGCGCTTCAATCTTGATAAAACCCGTGCGCTATACCGGCAGGCTGCGGAAAAAAACTTCCCGCTTGCGGAACCGCGCGTCATCCCTGCAACTCAATTTGAAAAAGACCGGCAGTGGCTTCATTTAAGCGAAGCGCCGCTCCCAACGATCTCAAATCAGGAATCGCAAAATAGAGAAGAGTTACAAACTATGACCCATTCGCAAACTATGAAACATCTCGAAGACGCCGAAAACATCGGAACCGTCCGCAATGCCGAAGATACGGAAAAAGACACCGCATTCTCCGCCGATGCCTCATCCGTAACCAATGCCGCTTCCGCGGCGAAAACAGCGGACGGTAATACCGGCGCCGAGTCGGCGGAAGATGAGCTTTCCTCTACGGAGTTCGGAACCTTGGTACACAAAGCAATGGAAGCTCGTTTTTTAGATCGTCCGTGTATATTGCCTGCAAAGTACGCCCGGGAAGTGGAAAAACTTTGCGCTGCTTTCTTGTCATCGCCGCTCGGACAAAAGGCTTCAGAGGCTTCATTCAGAAAAACCGAATACGGCTTTTTAACCCTCTACGAAGGAAAGCTCATCATCGGGCAAATCGATCTACTCTTTGAATATGAGGATACCGCATATATCATCGATTATAAAACCGACCAAAAAATCTATCCTGAACAACATCGGAGGCAGCTTTTAATCTACAAAGCTGCCGTAGAAAATTTTTATAAAATGGAAGGGTTCGGTCAAGACACCGGCGGACAACAGTCGCCCAAATCGGTTAAAGCCTACATTTTCTATCTCCGCAGCAAAACTGCGGTAGAGGTGGTGTAGGGCTAGCATCCGTCTTGTTATTATAATAAAAGCAAGACGACAGAAGCGTAATGCATTATCAGTGTTTCCTTAGATTCTTAGGATAACCCCTAATGAGTTTTAAACTTATTCACTTCTTCTACTAGATTATCGATACTCTGTTTGTTTTTTTGCGTAATCTCGTTTACTTCCTGCATGGTATTGTTAATCTGCACCGCGCCCGCCGCCATTTCGTTCATGCTGTCAGTTATGATGCGGGTAAGATTATCAAGCTTTCGCATTTCCTGAGCGACCCCTTCACCGCCTTTCAGCATTTCTTCGGAGCCGGCTTGTACTTCCGCTGTTACCGTGTTGATGTTTTTAATAGCGGTTAAAACTTCTTTGCTGCCGTGCCCCTGTTCCTTCATCGATTCCGTTAGGCTGGCGCTCATTTCTTTAACTTGCTGAGCAAGGTTGAATATTGCATTGAACTTATCTTCTACCGTCTTTGATGAAGCGGAAAGCGTTTCTATTTCCGCTGAGAGCATTTTTAAGGTTGCGGTAATTGTCTTTCCTTGTGTTGCGGAATCTTCAGCAAGCTTGCGAATTTCATCGGCGACGACAGCAAAGCCTTTTCCAGCCTCTCCTGCATGCGCTGCTTCGATAGCAGCATTCATTGCGAGTAAGTTGGTTTGCGATGCAATGTGCTGAATAACGCTCGAAGCTTCTATCAGTGAACCTGATTCTTCCGCAATCTTCTGAGTTACGGTATTTGATGTTACAAGTGTTGCTTTGCCGTCGCCTGTCGCTGTTGTAAGGTCTTTAATAGCGTTGTCGGTTTTAGCAAGCGTCTGTGTGATGGAGGCAATATTTGCGACCATTTCTTCGATAGAGGACGAAGACTGAGCAACACTCGCTGCCTGCATTTCAATACCTATATTCAATTGTTTGATAGTGCGAACAATTTCTTCAACGGTTGCAGCGGTTTCAGTAACGCTTGCTGCTTGAGTCATTGCCTGTTGTTTTACGCTGTCGATATTCGTACTGATTTGATGCACCGCGCTCGCCGTTTCGGTCATATTGGTAGAGAGCTCGTTTCCGATTTCTTCCATTTCATTGCAATTTACGCCTATCGATTTGATCGCGTTTCTTATTTTTGCAATCGTCTCATTAAAATATTCGGATAAGTCTGTTACCTCATCATTCCCCGTTACAGGAAGGTTTATGGTTAAATCACCTTCTCCCTGTGCGATGTTTTTTAAAGCCGAAACCGTTCGTTTAACCGGTTTTATCATTCCTCGGGCTACTAAATAGACAATGATAACAGATCCTGCAAAAATACCAAATCCGATTAAAATCAGACTGAGCCGGAGTGTATTGACGGTTTCCATAAATTCATGTACGGGCGCACATACAATAGTAGTCCATGCGGCTGATTTCAGTTTCGTATAAGCTGCAATTTTAGGAACCCCTTCGTACTCATAATAGCCGATGCCGGGTTGCGAAGAAGCGATAGCATTCCGTTCAAATCTTCCGCAAGAATCTAATTCCATATTGCTCTGTCCTTCCTGACTGGGATTGAGCATACTTGTTACTGCATCAATATCCTGATCGGCAATCGTTGCTCCCGTCGGCCCTATGATGTAGCAATTGCCGCTTTTGCCGATGGTAATATCTTTGATATTATCTCTGAACCATAGACCGGAAATATCGGCTGATAAAACACCCGTGATGCGTTGCTCCTCATCATAAAGCGGAATCGAAAACGTACTGATCAGCTTTTGAGTTGTTTTTGAAATCAGTAAGTCGGAAACAAAATGTTCCCCTTTCATTGAAGCTTTAAACCATGCCCTGTCGCTTACATTTACCGTGCCGCTTTTTGCATAACAAATACCTGCGGTATCGCTGATGTTGAGTTCTTCTATTATATCGTTGCTCATTGTATTTTTCTGCAGTTGTTCTATTTTTTCTTGATAGGAAGCGGTTGAATCATACAGTATTGGGATATGAGATAACCCTTCTAAAAATTGAAAAAAAGCACTGATTTTTGCGTCGATAATTTCCGCTTCATCCAAAGCTTTATCGACAAGCTGCACTTCCAATTTTTCAATTACGGCTTTCCGTGCAAAGCCGATTGCCAGTGCACCTTCCGTCAGCGAGGCAGCTGCAATTAAAAGCCCGAAAATGATAATCAACTTATTGCTGATTGAAAAACGTTTTTTTACCATGCTCTGTATCCTGCTTTAAATAATTTTGAGTTGAGCGGTATGTATATCATATTTTATATCTTTTGAAAATAGGGAGAAAACTATAGGGAGAAAACTATTGACATAGAGAAAAAATGTTGACGGGTGGGGGAATCTCGCGATATAATTCTACCATAGAGTATGCAAGAAAAAGTATTTGCAGGGACAGTGCTGGTGATTACAGCGCTTCTCTGTTTTGGTATGCCGAAAATTTCAAATAAACTCAAGCCGGAATCTCCGTTTATCCAAGAGTTTGCTGAGGGGATTGTGATGGAGATTTTGGAAGAAGACCTTTCTCCCGATCCTGTCGTGCAAGGCAGATATCGCGGTACGCAAAAACTTCGCGTTAAAATTCTCGAAGGGAAATATAAAAACCAAGTATTTGAAGTGTATAACACGCTGAGCAGCTTGCACAGCAATTTTGCCTATAGGGGCTTAAAGGCGGTGTTCACGCTGCGGGAGAGCGGCGGGAAAACGGCCGTGTGGCTCTATAACCTCAAACGCGACATCTATGTTTTTGTGCTGGTGGGGTTGTTCTTTGCTGCACTGATTCTCCTCGGTAGGGGACAGGGCTTAAAATCCGCACTTGGACTCATTTTTACCTGTGTGCTCATCGTTACCGTACTGATCCCCGCCCTGTTTGCAGGGTTCCCGCCCGTGCCGGTTTCTATCGGGCTTGTTTCCGTTATGACCATCGTCAGCTTTATTTTGATAGGCGGCTTTACGCGCAAAACCTATACGGCCATCGCAGGCACCGTCGCCGGCATTACCATTGCGGGCATTATCTCGGTAATCGTGTCCTTCGCGGCGCAGCTTTCCGGCGTTAATATGGAAGGCGGCGAGCAGCTACTCAACTTAGCGCCCGACTACAATCTCAAGCTGGATGGGCTATTGTTCACCTCAATTTTGATTGCCTCGCTCGGCGCCGTGATGGATGTCAGCATGTCGATTGCGTCTTCCATGCAGGAAATTTTAGCCGCCAATCCGCGCCTCACTAAAAAAGAGCTGTTTCAGTCTGGGCTGACGGTGGGTAAAGATATTACCGGCACGATGAGTAACACGCTCATTTTAGCCTTTGCCGGCTCGTCGCTGCCGCTGGTGATGATGATTTGGGGCTACGGCATGAGCTTTACGCAGTTTATCAATATACCGCGCATCGTCATAGAAATTATGCACGGCATTTCCGGCAGCATCGGCATTATCGCCGCGGTTCCGTGTACGGCGTTGGTTGCGCTTTTTATACTGCGGATACCGGCTGCAAATGAAATGAGAAAATAGGCGGAGAATATCCGTTCTATAGATAAGAAGGAAGTTCCTGCAGCCCAATGTAGTTGTGGTGGACTTGCTTAAAAAATGTGAAGGAGTATGCACATGATCAAGAAAAGAATGCTCGGCTTTATAGCCGCACTGGTTTTTGTTTTTTCGCTGACAGCCTGCGTCGAAACAAATTCTGCATCACGAAGCACGGAACAGACCGCTGCACGTACCGCAAAGGCACGCGGAAAGCAATCTGATGAGGTAAAACTTACCCACAAGATTATCCAAAAGGGACAACCGGGCGCGGATGCCGTTACCCTTACCTTCGGCGTAACAGGCGACGTACACGGACGGCTCTATGCGTACGATTACGCAGTGTGCGAAGAAACACCGGCAGCAGGTTTTGTAAAAACTTACGTGCTTGCACAGGAACTTCGCACACAGAATCCCAACACCGTTTTAATCGACGTTGGCGACACGGTGCAAGATAACAGCGCCGACCTGTTTAACGACCTTGACACCCACCCGATGATTCAAGCGCTCAATTACATGAACTACGATATTTGGGTATTGGGTAACCACGAATTCAATTTTGAAAAAGAATTCCTTGCCCGTAATATCCGCCACTTTAACGGTTCGGTATTAAGCGCCAATATCAAAAACACCAAGGATGGCAGCAATTTTGTACTGCCCTATCAGCTGTTTGATATTGAAGGAGTCCGCGTGGCCGTTATCGGTATGGTGCCGCCCCATATCCCGATGTGGGAAGCTGCCGCCCCCTCTCACTTTAAGGGACTGGAGTTTGAAGACCCGATTGCCGTTGCGCGCGAAACCGTCGACTCCTTAAAAGGGCAATACGATGTCTTAATCGGCGCCTTCCACCTTGGACGTAACGGTGAATACGGCACCAACAGCGGCGTTATCGAAATGGCGAAGCAAATCCCTGAGTTCGATTTAATCTTCGGCGGGCATGAACACGCTCGGTATGCCACCCTTATAGACGGCCAGAACGGTGATAAAACATGGATCATTGAGCCGGGCTGCTACGGTTGGGCTTTGGCCGTTGGCGAAGTACAGGTTAAAAAGGATAACGGCGCATGGAAGGTTGTTTCCGTAAAAGCGGAAAACCGCGAAACTGCCAAAATCGCTGCCGATAAAGCGATGGAAAAAGAGTTTGAATTTGTGCATGACAAATCTGTTGCGGATGCAAACCTCATCGTCGGAAAGGTTACCGCTGATTTTATCCCGCGCGTAGACTACATTACCGGAAAAGACAAGGTTACCACCATGCCTACCATTCAGCTGGAAGATACCGCCCTTATCGACTTAATCAATGATGTGCAGCTGTATTACACGAAGGCTGATGTTGCTGCTGCGGCCGCCTTCCGCTTTGACATGAATTTAAAGAAAGGAGATTTTAAGAAAAAAGATGTCGCCTTTATCTATAAATATTCCAATACGCTGATGGGCGTTAATATGACCGGCGAGAACCTCTTAAAATACATGGAGTGGTCGGCATCATATTATAACACTGCAAAGGAAGGCGACGTAACGATTTCGTTCAACCCCAATGTTCGCGGTTACAACTACGATATGTTTGAAGGTATCGACTACGACATCGATATTTCAAAAGAGGCTGGGAATAGAATCGCAAACGCGAAGATAAAAGGGGAAGCCCTTGATCCTAAAAAGGTGTATAAGGTTGCTGTCAACAACTACCGCTTTGGTACGCTGCAAAGTTTGAAGCTTGCAACGCCTAAAGACGTGTATTACGATTCGTATGAAGTGATGCAGGACGCCGGACGCATACGTGATTTAATCGGCGCGTATGTAAAGGATGTTGATAAGGGAGTTATTACTCCCAAGGTTAGCTACAACTGGAAGCTCATCGGCTTTGATCCGAATGTTGCCGGACGGGATAAGATTTTTGATGAGATTAGGGCTGGAACTATTAAGATTCCGACCTCTTCAGACGGTAGAACCCCGAACATTAAATCCATCAATATTCATGAATTGAAGAAGTAGGAAAAGTATAATTTGCGGGTTTCTAATAAGTTCTGTATATCTATAGACTTATTAGAAACTCGCGGGCGCCTAAAGAGCGGTAATTGCTGCTATCAAACCGAAAATAACGCCCGGTGCATTTGCTGCTGCGAGCGGATAATCTCTTTTATCTTTCAGCAATGCGTATAAAACCCATATCGTACAGTTGACAGCTGCTGCCAAAGGTTGAAGAAAAACGGTTTTATTTCCGTGTAAGTTATCCATAATCTGAGGGATATAAGATATGTACATGGTAACCGACAATGCCGTTCCTATCCATCCAAGAATTTTCAATTTATTTTCGCTCATTGTGACTCCTCTTGTATTAGTCCGGAATTAATGGATTTACTATATCTGTTTTATCGGTATTGAGCAATATTCACGCCCTATATCTCACTCGCTCGGTTCGTTAAGCTTTTCCGTAATTTCCTTTATTTTTGCCGAATGAGCGAGTACATAGAGAATATCGCTTTTTTGAATGACGGTATCGCCTTTAGGAAAGATGATTTTACCATCCCGCACAATTGAACTGATAAGCGTATCTTTATCTAAATGGAGGTTACTGATTTTTTGACCGATACTGCCGGAATGATCTTCAATATAAATATCGAAGATATCGATGTCGCTTGCTTTAAGTGAATACAACTCAACCGAATACAGCGATTCCGGTTTTTTAGGATTGGTAAATTTAAGCAATCGAGCAAGGGGCGCAAGCGTCGTTCCCTGAATAATACAGGAAAGGAAAACGGCAAAAAAGATTGTATTAAAGATAAAGCCGTTTTCATCTAGCCCGTTTGAAAGCGGATAGGTTGCAAGAACAATCGGAACCGCGCCTTTAATGCCGCCCCACATTAAAAAGAATTTTTCCTTCCGGGTATATTGAAACGGGAACGTAGAAACCAACACGGCAAGCGGACGGGCGATAAACATCATAATACCGACAATGATGAGCGCTTCTTTCCAGATATGGACAAACTGATGCGGAAACGATAAAAGTCCCAGCATAATAAAGAGCGTGATATTAAAAATAGTGGAAACACTTTCGAGAAAATTTCCGACACTGCGCTTTGCAGGGAAGGCTGTGTTGCCGATCCAATAGCCCATAAAGAACACCGCGATAATCCCGTTTGCTTGGCAAAGCTCCGCTGCACCGTATCCAAGCAGTACGCATCCGAGCATCAAAACGTTATAATTCCCTCTATTATCCGACTGCAGCCGGTTAAACAACCAGACTGAAATTTGAAAAGCAAAATAACCGATAATAATGCCGCCGACAAACTGCCAAATAAGCTGTGCAACAGCCAGAGCTGGAGATTGAAAAGCCCCTGTCGCGATATGCACAAAGGTAAGGGTAAGCAAGATCGCCATCGGATCGTTCGCTGCGGATTCAACATTGAGCGTTGCGGCAAGGTTATCCTTAATCGGGTTCGACTTGGTAATCATAAAAACACCGGCCGCATCGGTAGAAGAGATAATGGAAGAAATTAGCATCGAATACGCTAAATCGAATTCAAGGACAAAGTGAATTAGAAAGCCGAGTGTCGCCGAAGTCAGTGCAACGCCGAGAATCGCAAGCGTCATCGATGGTCCTGCAACTTTGTGAAACGTCTCCTTTGTAATACAAAAACCACCGTCAAAAATAATAAAAATCAACAGGATATCTGCAATTTTTTTGGTTAAAAGCGCATTGTCAAAATAGAACAAATTTAAGACATCACTTCCGGCAAGGACACCGATAAGAATAAAACCGATAAGGAGCGGCAGTCCGAATTTATCACTGATTTTGGTTGACAGCATGGCCAAAATGATAAGAAAGGAAACAAACAGAATCATAGGAACCTCAAAGTTGTAGCTATGCCGATTGTACCGATTTTAGCAGTAAAATCAACAGAGCCAGACAGAGCAAATGTATCGGACGTTTGCCCGCTTGTTGGAAAAATGGGGCTGTCCAAAAACTGAAAGCCTATCGGTTTTTTCTGTAAGAAAATGATTTATCATATCCGCTAAAGCGTATTGTGTAACAGTTTTTGGATAGTTTCCTTAGATTTAGATGCGATGTTAGGATAAAAACGGTACGTCCTTGTACCGTTTTTATCTTCAAGTTTTCTCATCGAAAACTTGTTATTGTTAAAACCACTGCCATCCATGGTAGATTTAAAAGTTATTACCGTATAAAGACTTAAATTCGCATAGATAGCGAAAAAGCAACCAACTGTTGAGACATCCCCAATGTCAGGTTGAAGAAGAGTGTTAGGTTTTATTTACATAACTGGAATAATTAATTCCAATTGTAATTCTTCTATCTGATTAAATCTTTTATCAGCGGTAATAAGTGGTAGATTATTTACAATTGCGGAAGCTGCAACAATCGCATCGGGAAGTTTTGTTTTATATTTTTTGCGAATTTCGATTGTTTTTTCTTTTACTTCGCCTGTAAGAGAAATTTCTTTACAATCAAGCAGGAGTGATTTTATATTACTTTCTTCTGTAGCTGTTATTCCAGATAAAGACAAGAGTTCCATTTCAGATATAACTGAAAATGCAAGTTTACTCTGTAAAAATGGACTCATGCAAGAATTACCGTCTAGAAGATAAATTAACGCATTTGTATCAGCTACAAAGTCAGTTCCATTCATTTCTCATTTCCTTTTGAATTGAAAGACCATCTTTTTTTAAATTTACAGAACCAAAATATTTTGAGAGATTTGGAGTTTTTTCAGTTTTTACATTCTGATTATATCGATACAAAACAAACTGAATATAGTTTTCAATATCAACAAGACATTCTTGAGGAACTGTTTTTATTTGTTCAACCATTGTTTCATAAGACATAACGACATCCTTTCTGCAACTTACCAATAGTATAACATAAAAAGTCACGTTTTTCTATAAAAAATCCAGACAAGCTTGACTTTGCTGGATTTTTGTCGATATTTCCACGCCCAAAATTCCAAAAACAATCGCAGCTTGCTCTCCTCGATTTGCAAACGGCATGGAATTGATGGCCATAGAAATTGCCCCATTTATCAATAATACATCGCCAATAGTACTCCTTTCATAAAATCCGCCAACGATTTTATATTTTTCTTGGTAAAAAATGTCGGAAGATTTACTTTACTAACAGCAAGTGGCGCTCTGCGCCATCCATCTAACGGGCGGCGGATAAGCTGCAAGAAGCGAGAAGGCCGTAAGGCTTTTGAGTTCCGCCGTCAGCTTAATTCGCGTGTTGGACGCCGCTGTGCGCCGGACGACAAGCGGGTGTTAGATTCTTTTTTTATTATACATTACTTCCCTTTTTTATTTGAATTAAGTTGTTCGCCGCGATTTTCTTGGCTTTGGGCGTGCTGTGATTTGCACCAGCTGTTCCCTTCTTGGGATTTTGCATATTTGATTGATTGCCAGCCGGTTTTACCGTGTTATTTTTGCTAATAGTATTTCTCTAAATGTCTTTAAAAACAACGCTGATTTCAATCTTATCGCTTCCAAGATCAGCTGCTTTTACATCGTAATACATCTTTACACCAGTTTCATATTCCTGTTTAACACCATTGATTACCAATTTTCTACAATTTTACCGTCAGGCAAAGTTGCTTCAAACCTTAAGGAATCGTTTTCTTTTATAGAGCTTCTACTTGTTACATCAGTATAAGGATGTGAATTGTTCCTGCATCGTAGGTTTATTTTCAGCCACTGAAATAGTGCGTTCGTCAAAAATGTACATCCTTGTACATTTTTGCCTGCGAGATTTGCGATAAGCAAATCTCGTTTCTGCATGGAACCACCGCCATCCTGAGGCAGTAGTGAATGCCGAGTTTGCACAAAACCGCTTCAGGATGACGGGCGAATAAAACAGCAACGACGTTTCATAAAAATTATATTTTTGTGAAACTCGCAAGTCAATTTACGCCACGGATGGTGTGAATTGACGATGTCGCTTATTAACATATACGCGTTCAGCGCATCAATGCAGTAGTTTCCAAAGCTCACACTTTGTTCAACTGTTGCATTTTAAGGTGCTATTTGTGTGATGCAAGAATTTGTCGATCTATTCGAAAACGAAAGTTTCAGAGTAGGTCTATTACATTGCCCGTATAGGACTTTGCAATGTCAGATTTGAATTGGGGTAGGTTTTTATTAT
The DNA here is from genome assembly GCF_024181325.1 of Treponema sp. OMZ 305. NCBI lineage: Bacteria > Pseudomonadati > Spirochaetota > Spirochaetia > Treponematales > Treponemataceae > Treponema > Treponema sp. OMZ 305. The sequence continues at coordinate 435,916 of NZ_CP051300.1, forward strand.
TCTTTTGTCCAGTCTTCGACTCTTAATCCGTTGCTAAACTTTGAGCAGCAATCTGTGTATCAAGTTGATTTTTATTCTTTATGAGAAAAATACAGATATTTGTATCGAGCAAATACATTAAAAACCTTCCCTATTTGACGATGATAATAAAGACAGCCGATAAGAGCCGGTGCAGTGAACGCTTTGTTAGAGGAGAAATGAGTGAAACGACCGATACTATCTATTGCCTGTGTATTGATTCCGGTTATTGCATTTACGAACGGGAGAATCAGCATTTCGGAGCGCGCCGACTATTCGGTTTACAAAAACGGCGCGTATGCGGGGCTTACCTATCGGGAAGCGTATATCTACCTTGATGAAAAAGCTGCCGTTTATAACGATGAGCCGGCCTATCGATATGAGGGGGAGGCCTTTGTGCTGGAAGAAACCCGCAAGAATATGGTTGGTATGGCAAAAAAACTTGATGAAATTAGACCGATTGCTTTTACACAGTCGGCTCATCCGGCAGTCGGAAACGCGAACCGGTCAGGACTACACCATTCCAGACTGGACTTTACACAAGACTCGGGTTATCCGCTGCTGCGGAACTTTTCGGCAAGCCCCGCACAACAGCTTGACCTGCAAGATATCGGAAAAAAATGGACAGCAGAAAGTGTGATCGTAGTGTGTCCACAGCAAGGAAAAAATGCTACGCGGATTCCGGTATTGGCTGAATATCAATACATCGGCAAAAAGAAATATAATGGAAAGGATACTCATTATGTAAAGGCGGTGTTTGCCGTGCGGTATCACGGTGAAGATCAGTTAGGCGATGCTGATATGCTCCGTTCGGAAGGAAGCAGGACGGCGGATATTTATCTGGATGAGCGGAGCCGCCCGCTCTTTATTCGAGAAAAAATCGATGAAACATTTTTTTACAAGGGTGACGAAACAATCCGGCAGCGCGGCTTTTTGCTGCATTTTTATAACTACGGACAGCATACCGTTTATAACGGCGGCTCCATACCGGCACCGGCATTACTTGGCGACAGTAAGAAACCTGCGAAACCTCCTGTCCGGCAATCTGAGAAAACGCTAAGCGAGACAACACCGCACGTACCGGCAAAACCGGAGAGCTCAAACAAGGAGCGTATAAAAGATAAGGGAGACGGTATTTTTAATGTGCAGGAAACGCCGCGCGGCATACTGCTGAATTTGAAGAATGTAAACTTTGTGGCGGATAAAGCGGAATTATTACACGGAGAAGATAAAAAACTCAATGAGATAGCCGCCATATTAAAAACGCTGACCTTTAAAAACCTTTTTGTTGAAGGCCATACCGCTGATGTCGGCGATAAGAGCACCCAACACGGACTCTCTCTCCGGCGTGCAAAAACAGTTGTCGATGAGCTGACCAAACGCGGCATCCCGGCCGGTGTATTCATCTATAGCGGCGCAGGAGGCACAAAGCCGATTGCGTCGAACAGAACCGAAGCGGAACGCGCACTAAACCGGCGTGTCGAAATCACCGTTATGGAATAAACTATCCCTACCCACTGACATACACAAAAAGATCTCTTTGCGATTTGTTAGTTTAATGCTATAATCACTTTATGTATAAATTATATCGATATGGATTACTATGTATCTGCTTTGCCTTTATGGTGAGCAGCTGTGTTTCTACTTCTTCGGCAAAACGCGATGGGGGAAAAGTTCAAAATTACGGCAAGGATGGTCGGGATATTCTGCTTATCTTTACCGGTTCCGATTGGTCACAAGAAGCGGAAGAGTTTTCAAAAAATATCCTTACCGAATCATGCAAAACGGAATTAGCGAAGGACTATGCCGCCCGTTTTATCGACTTGTTACACAATCCTACTGAAAGTGAACGAAAGACGGCGCAAAAGAATTATCTATTGTTTTCGGAATATGCAGTGCCTGAAGTTCCTTTTGTCGTACTACAAACAGCCGAACGAGATATGTATGCCGCTGCCGTTATAGAAGCTGATATAAAAACAGAAGCTCAGCTGATAGAAAAAATCAAAGCGCTGACTGCACAGCGGACAAGCGTCGTTGAAGCGCGAAAGCGTATCAATACGGCAAAAGGAGCGGAAAAAGCCCGGGCGATCGATGAGTTTTTAAATACGGTCGGCAATGCGGAGGCGCATCGCTATGATTCTTTACGCATGCAAGTCCCCGCACTGGATCCTCATAATAAATCGGGACTCAAAGGAAAGTACGTATTGATGAGCGCCGACATACGGGCAAAGAGCTTTGCGCAGCAGGGGAATTATCTTAAAGCAGGTGATGAGTACAAAGCCGCTGCAGAAACAGGCGATCTTTCTCCCGCCGAATTGCAACTTGCATGGTATTTAACCGCTTATTCCTATTTGATGGCAGGAAGTGCCGATACGGAAACTGTCGTTGGATACCTGCAAAAAGCGATTCAAGCCGATCCACAAAACACCGCGGTGCAGCAGCTCAATCAGGCAATACATAAGTTGCAAAACGATATTCAGTTAAAAAACAATGAAAGATAAAAGGAATTACACGGTATGATGTCCAAACACACCCTTACGCTGCTACAACAAATTGCACATGGTATTGCGATTCACTTCGGTAATAATTGCGAAGTTCTTGTACATGATCTGACGGCTGACTATACTAACAGCTCCATCGTTATCATAGAAAACGGCAATGTTACCATGCGAAAGCTAGGCGACGGCCCGTCTCATGTAGTGCTTGAGGCGCTGCATAGCGATCATAAAACGTTGGAAGATAAACTGAGCTATCTGACCAAAACAAAGGACGGGCGTATTCTTAAATCAAGTAGTATGTTTATCAGAGGCGAAGATAATGCAATCGAGGCGGTGCTCTCGATCAATCTTGATATTACGCCGATGCAGATGGCAGAAAATGTGTTACAGCAGCTTATTTCACCCGTCAGCACTAAAAATGAACCTGAAAATATTCCGCAAAATGTCAACGATTTGTTGGACGAACTTATCGAACAGTCCGTCCGTATTGTGGGTAAGCCTGTTGCGTTAATGAATAAAGAAGACAAAATCGCGGCTATTAAGTTTTTAAATAACTCCGGCGCTTTTTTAATTACAAAATCCGGCGATAAGATTTCAACTCACTTCGGCATTTCCAAGTACACGCTCTACAGTTATATAGATGCCGGTGCAAACGGACATCAATGATTTCAAGCCGCACTTTATACCGGCAGCGGTAATAGGCTGCTTGCACATACGGCTCTTCACTATGGCAAACCCGAAACTGTTTAGAACCATCGATAAGGCTGTTTCCGAATATAACATGATAGAAGCTGGAGACAGGATTTTGATTGCCGCTTCCGGTGGAAAGGATTCGACCGCCCTTACGGAATATTTTGCAGCGCGGCTGCAGCGCCGCCATCCGATTTTTGAAGCCGCCGCGCTCCATATTGCTACGGATATCGGCTCCGAGTTTGCACCTGAATTGGCGGCGCGCTTTAAAAGCTGGGGCATTGATTTAACCGTTAAAACCATTTCGGTACTAGAGCGGCTTAAAACCGGCAAAAAGATGAACTGCTGGTGGTGCTCCAGCCAGCGCCGGTTGGAACTGAGCAAATATGCGCAGGAGCACGGCTTTAATAAAATTGCACTCGGGCACCACTTGGACGACATCCTTGAAACGGCGCTGATGAATGCACTGACAAAGGGAGAGCTTGCAGCGATGCCTCCGGTACTGAAGTTCGATAAATTCCCATTGACCTTTATCCGCCCGCTCTGCCTTGCCGACATTCCGATGATTATCCGGCATGCAGAAATGCAGGGGTATATTTCTTCCACCTGTACATGCAGCTATCAGGATAATTCAGGCAGAAAAACCGCCCGTTCCCGATTGGATAAGCTAACGGGCGGCAACTACGAATTAAAGCGCAAACTCTTCGATGCGTTACGGAATATCAATGTGGCGTACCTACCCTAGCAACATTTGCGATATATTGTTATTGTTCACTTATCGACGGGCGTGTATAGCAGGCTCTTTTACACTTTCAGCGTTCGCAGGTAGTCCTTTATTTCAGGAGAAATCCGGCGGCTCTCTATTGCTTTTTGAATGGTTTTATTGTGGGTAAAGGGTGCAAGTGTTTGCTTTTTGATATAAGGGAGCGCGGCGTCGTACTGTTTAATCAGCGCAAAACTGAAATACCACGCAATCATCATATTGATGTAATACTCATCCGATTTGACAGAGGCAACGAGTTCAAGCATTTCCGGTTTGAAGCGTTCATCTAGATAATTGGACAGCAATAAGCCAATTGCATAACGAACGGTATAGGTGCGGGGCGACCGTATCCAGAGCAAAATTTTTTGATATACCTCATCGGGATATTTTTTAAAGAGCGGCGGTGCAAAGGTATCGCAGGTTGCCCAGTTGTCGATAAACGGTAAAAACCGTTCCGTTTCGGTTATGGCGGTATCAAAGTCTTTGATATTTTCGATGAGGAATGCGTGCAGGTTATTTTCTTCAAAATACCGGTGCGGAAGAGTTTGCATAAAAGCAGCAGACTGCTTCGGTTCTGTTTTAAACAGGTCTTTCGCAAATTTTCGTAAAAGAGGCGTTCGGATCCCAATCATAAGTTTCGGGTCTACGGTAGGGATGAGCTTTGCATTAAAATCCCGATATGCCGTATCTTGCATCGATAAGAGCTTACATTGAATGGTCTCGATCTGTGTTTGCATCATTTCCTCCACGGCAATCGCGCCGGACACTTCCTTATAATAAGCCGCTTACCAGTGCAGGCACTGCGATAAAGTTTCCGATTGCTCCGCCGAGGCTGGATAAAAAGAAGATCAACAGAATGTGCGCAATTTTATTTTTGTACCAGCCCTTGATGCTCGTTACGTCGGTAGTCAGATTTTCCATATCGGCAACTTGAGGCTTGCGAACCCATGCTTGAACAATGCCGGTGAATAAGCCGACGCCGATAAACGGATTAAGGGTTGCAAGCGGGGCGCCCAAAAAGCCGGTTATGATGCTCAACGGATGACCAAGCGCAAGCAGTGTGCCGAATGCGGCAAGGCTTCCGTTCCAGAGTAGCCAGCGCATCAGCAACGCGCTTGACGCTGCAACACCGCCTTTCATGAAACCCGCTGCAATAAGCAGCACAATCAGCGCCGGTAATATCCAGCCCGAAATTTTTGCAAAACCACTCTTCGGCGGTACGTCCGCAATATCGGATACATCGTTCGGCGCTGTCCCGTTTTGGAGTTTTTCGATGTAGGCGGCGGTACCTTCAAGGTGTCCCGCTCCTAAAACCGCAACGGTTTTCTTTCCCGCCGCATTCCATATCTTTGTTGCCAAATAACGGTCGCGCTCGTCGATGAGGGCTTCTTTTACCTGCGGCAAGTATTCCGCCATTTCCGCCATCATGCTGTCCATCTCGCTTTTGTCTTTCAGCGCTTCAATCTCGTCCGCGCTGAGTTTTTCGGTAGAAAAGGCGCTGCTGAGCAGCGTTGCCAAAAGCTTCGATTTTCCCCACAGATTGTTCTTTGCCCATGCCCGTTTGAGCGTGATGTGAATCGGCCTGTCTACAAGTTCGGTTTTAATCGAAAGTTCTTTCGCGGCGGTAATGGCGGCCTTCATTTCATCCCCCGGCTTAACCCCGACATCGGCGCCGATCCGTTTCTGAAAAGCGGCAAGCACTAAATTAGCAAGCAGCAAAAAGCCTTTTCCGCTTTTAAGCACCTCGATAATATCGAGCTCTTGCCAGCGCTTTTCGTCGGTAAGCGCTTTGTACCGTTGTTCATCCAATTCTACGCACACGCAGTCGGGTTGTTCATCATTAATGCACCGTTCAACATCATCAATACTTTCTTTGGAAATATGAGCCGTTCCAAGTAAGATGATTTCTTTATCATTTAAGGTAATACGTTTCAACGTTTGATTCATGAGTTTGTCCTATTTTTTTGCCGTAGTATCCGTATTCGCAGTAAGCTCGCTTACCGCAAGCCGGTATTCAAAAAAGTTCGGAGTCTGGGTTGTTTTGATTTCGAGCAGAACTTTTTCGGCAAGATGTCCTTTACCTGCCAGCCGATAGAATTCAGCCAGATAAAAAAACTTGCGTAAGCGTTCCGTTTCATCTTTTTCTTTTGTGATGCGGTTATTGACATCACTATCACCGGCAAAGTCGATAAAGAGGCGGCATAGATAGTAATCGGTTTCGTGTTTTGTGCGGTCTATCGTTTTAAGATATTTTGACATAAAATCTTTCGCTTCTTTTTTCTTACCCATTTTATAGCTGCATACCGTTGCGGATAGTGCATAATAGACATTTGTGGGAGCATAACGCAGGGCGTTTACAAAGGCGCGGCGGGAATCCTCCCAATCTTTTTTTTCAAACAGTAAAATACCGAGACCTTCATACGCAAAATAATATTGCGGGTAGAGTTCAGTTACTTTTTTATAATGTTTTATCGCATCCTCTTTATTGCCGAGGTCATCGTTTAAGCCTGCAAGGTAAATATGGATAAAATATGAATCGGGAACAAGCTCGATGGCGCGGTTAAATGCGGCAAGCGCTTCTTCTCTCCTTCCTATTTGCAGATTATAAGAACCGAGGTCTGTCCAGTGGGGAGCAGCATCAGGCTCCAACTCAATCGCTTTTTGTATATCCTCAATTGCTTCCGCCATGCGGTTTGTTTCTGATTTTATCCGCGCTAATTCGGCAATTGCAAGGCTATTCTTCGGTTGATATTTCAAGGCTGTACGGTAGCATTGCTCTGCCTCCGGCATCTTATTATCCAAATAATATACCTTACCGCACCAAATCAATGCTTGAATGTTATCCGGATGCTTTTTTAAAATTTTGCTGAATGTTTCTCCTGCTTCTTTGTAGCTGCCTTGATTGTAAAAATCGACGCCTTCTTCCTGTAATGCCTGTACGTTATCGGGATCGAGTTTTAATATCTTTTTTAAATAAGTTTTCCGCATTTTTTTGTCGTTTTTTGCCTGCGCAACCATTGTCATTGTATACAGTACATTGAGGTCATTGGGATATCGTTTTTCCAGAGCTTTTGCCGTCTCCTCCGCATCCTTTATCCGACCGGTTGAAACGAGTACCGCTACTTTTAAATTCTGTATGGAAAGGGAACCTCTGTCTTCTTCGGGCAGTGTGTCAAAGAGCGCAATTGCTTCATCCGCTTTTTGTTCATTTAATAATGTGTTGAGCTGCTGTCCGAATATAACTCGCGGAGGAATTTCTTCAGGAGCTTCCGCCGTACTGCCGACGGCTGCGGTTTTTTCGGATACTTTCCGGTTAGACTGTGTATGAGGCTTTGCGCTCTGTGCGCTCAAGCAGAAAAGCGTACCGATAATAAGATAGATACATACGGCTTTTTTTGAAATACTTCTATACAAATGTTTCATGAAAACTCCTACGGAACGGTGATTAACTAAAACTAAAGGAACTGCTCAAAGACTTTCGCTTTTGCATAACCCCGCTAGTCTACCCAAGTTTTTCAATCTGGTCTAGCGGTTATGTTAAACAGTTGTACATCCGTGTACACTTTTAATGATGTGACAACGCAGATGCATCGTATATTTGCAAAGGGAAGGATTGCAATTATTATCCCCTTTTATTAGACTAACAGCCTATGAAGCATATTGTCGGCAGAGTAATTGCGTATACCGTTCTTTATTGTAGTGTTATTTTCGGTATTTTTGTTCTTCAGTTTACCAAAGGACAAACTTTTTCTTTAACCTTAGGCTCTATGGCCGTTACAGGCAGACAGGAGCGCACCGAAGCGGGTGAAACGCTCCCTCTTTTACCCCTTCATGTCGTCTCGAATGGGCTTGATTTATATATTAGCGAACAAAATCCCGTCTATGCCGTAGATGCAGCGGACACGATTTCTCCTTTGCGTATACTATCTTACCAATTTTATGAAACGGAAGCGCGTTTTTCGGTACACTGCTCTGATGATGTGGTTATTTCATTTTTTTCAGAAAAGCGGGGTGAAGTTGATAGCCTATTGGTTGAAGCCGTGCTTCCCGAAGGAATAAAAAGCGTATTGCTTCCGTGGAAGATTACTCAAAATGCCGGTATAGAGCGTGCCGACGGCAAGATTTTTGTGCGTTCCGGTAAAAAACAATACACGTTTACCGGCAGCTTCGGGTTTGACACGGATGGGGAAAATACGGCGGCACAATTAGAAGGGCCTCATCTGGTACTCGCAAAGACACAGCCGATTGCCTCTTACAAAACCTATTTACCGCTTGAAGAGCTCGATATCACAACTATCCCATCGATGGTACAGGCTTCTGCGGAATCATATACGGCAGCGCTGAACACTTTTTCCTCAGCTGTCATCCACGCGGGTACACAGGCGCTTTCAGCTAAACGGATAACGGAGAAAACGTTGACGGCCTATATTGCCGAAATGGGACAGCGCGGCAAATTCGCCGGAGCGATGGAAGCTGCCCCTGCTCAAACGCTGGCACGAAACGTTCGAACATATCTTTCAAATCCTTTTTACAATAATGTGCAGGAAACCCATGTAGGCTTAGCGGCTGACGATACAAAAAAAAGAGAGTTATATGCTGCCCTTATCACGGATAATTCGCTTGAAATTTTTGAACAAGACAATTTAATACCGTTTTTAACCGATCGCGGCTCTAGGCGCAGCATAGAAGGTTTATTCCGCTTGATAGGAAAGCTGGATGCTGCGCAGCTTAATGCACGGCAGGCTGCGGGCGTGTTGGAAATATGGCTCGACTGTACGCATTACTATCCTGAACAAAAGACATTGTTTGAAGATTTGCTGCCGTTGTGTGAGAAAAAAATTACCGACGCTCTGCTGTTGATCGATGAAGGGTTGTACTTGAGTAATGACGGTACGTATATCGACAGCGTTGCCGCTTTAGCTTCCGCACGGATATTGATGCGATACGGAACAGAGCAATCTTCGGTATGGCAGTCCGTTGCCCGGATGCTGGTAACTTCTTTATTAAGATACTCAGGAGAATCGGCCGGGTTGCCCGTAGGGTTTACCGTAACCGGCAGCAAATCGACACAGCTGGTAATTACGGCCGATGACAGTGGTATGCTGGATGCCGGAATGCTCTATCCTTTGCTAAAGCCGGATAACAGTTGGTATCCTCATGCACAGTCGCTCGCGTTGCAGGCGGAAGCCGGTATTTGGGCGTGGACTTGTGCGCAGAACATCGAGGTTTTGGAAAACACTTCAAAAACCTTAGTATTGCGGATTCGCTTTCCGGAAGGACAATCTCACTATCTTACCTTGCACGGTATTAGGCCGTTCTATCGAATTGAGATGTATGGTATTCCGTTTAGGAGCGATGCCCGTTTTGAAATGTATAACTCCTCCGGCTATGCCTATAATGCAGGAAGTAAGATTTTATACTTAAAGATGAGACATAAGAGCGAATACGAAACAATATGCCTCTCGCTCGGTTCGGCTCCGCAGGAGCCTGCTTCCGTGCGGACTGCCCCGTCTGCTTCCGGTTCAAATACAAATGCCGGAGCTGCTCCGTCTACGGTTCCTTCATCCTCCGATCAAGCGTCCTCTAAACAAACGCCGGAAACGCAAGGAGCCGCAGCGCCTGTATCGGTTCCGCAACCGGAAAATTCCGCTCAACCGGAGGATGCAGAGTAAACCTGTTCCGAGACTTCCGTTTCGGAACAGGCTATCTTGAAATGCGATGTCTAAAATCGTGCTAACGAAAATTTGGGGCACCGGCTTTTGTACCGGCGCCCTGATTGATGTTCATTCAGCCGGCGGGCTTGTAACTTTTTGCAGTTTTTAAAGATTCTCAAAGGCCTTATTCCGTCCATTTACATGAAGCAACAGAGCTAAAGGCGCTTGTATTATCATCGGTGTTATAACCGTCGGCGCTTTTTACCCAGAAATAATACGTCGTACCGGAAACGAGATGGTTGTGCTTTGCATACACTCGCGTAGAGTTGGTTAACACAAATCTATCAAGCACTGTTGCAGCCGATATATCATCCGCCGTTCCCCAGTATACATGATAATAAGCGCTTCCGGTGGAATCCCACGTAAGCTTTATTCCCGAATATTCTCCGGTGCCATCTTTTGCAGCGGTAAGGTTTGCCGGTACCGGTAAATTTTGGTGAACAAAATTATAACTCACGACAGAGCTAAAATCACTTGCGGCACTCGTAGCAAGAAATCCGTTGGCGCTTTTCACCCAGAAATAATATGTACCGGAAGCCGAAAAAGTCTTAGAATAACTTGGTGATAAAACCGTGTCGCTTAATAATATGGCAGATGCCGTATCATTGGTTGTCCCATAATAAACCCGATAGTATTTTGCTCCGGTTGTAGTCCAGCTCACTGTAACCGTATTGAGCTTTGATGTTGAAAGCTCTATTTGTACGTTAGACGGTACTTGCATGTCCGTATACGTAAACGATAATGAGGCAACATTACTAAAACTGCTCAAACTGCTTGATGATGTAAAATCGTCGGCGGCCCTTACCCAAAAATAGTACGTCCCTGTCGTCGATAATGTGGTGGAGTACTGTGATGATGAAAACGTATAATCGGTCAAAACTTTTGCCGTAGCTGAATCGTTGCTTGTGTTATAATAAACCCTGTAGGTTTTTGCGCCGGTACTTGTCCACGAAATAGTTATTCCATTCACTGTATTACTATTAAGTTCAACCTTTACATCCGTCGGCGCATACGCCCCGTTTGCAGTAGGTGTCGGTGTCGGCGTAGGCGTCGGAGTAGGAGTAGGAGTAGGAGTAGGAGTAGGAGTAGGTGTTGGTGTTGGTGTTGGTGTTGGTGTTGGTGTTGGTGTTGGTGTTGGTGTTGGTGTTGGTGTTGGTGTTGGTGTTGGCTTCGAATTATCAACAGATCCTTTGCACCCAATCGCGAGGCAGAGTAATAAAATAGCGCTTATAACGGAGATATATTTTTTTATAACTTTCATTATCAATATCTCCTACTTACTCTGCCCGTTGTTATTAGGCGCATGATTCGGATTCAACTGAGCGCCGCGATTACCTTGATTTTTATCATAGGTAATATTGGTTCCGTTAGTTCCTTTGTTGGCATTTTGGATATCCGCAGGATGATTCTTTCCCGCCGGACGTTTTGTCGTATTCGGCATTTTTGCCCTCCTTTTTCGTTAAGTTGTCCCAAACTATGGAATTGATTCATGTTTAGAACTTTTCTTCCATTATACCCCCCCCCCCCCCCTCAAAAGTCAAGAGAAAAACAAAAATGAGCTGGGGAAAACGCATCAGGCCGTTTTTTTAACAGCCCCGCGGAAAAATTGAGACTATTCGAACAGAACTGCCAAGGATGGCATCGCTAAACAATGTACATCCTTGTACATTGTTTAGCTTCGAGTTTTCCTGATGAAAAACTCGATACTGTTTGGAACCACTGACTTCCTGTCAGTACAGCGATGTTTTGTGCGCGCACAAAACTCGCCTTCAACTGTTGTACACGGATGTACAACAGTTGAAGATGGTTCAAATGGTCACCGCATAAAAAAAGCCCTGCCGAACGTAATCGACAGGGCTTTCTGCAATAGTTTTTATAGCTACGGCACTGAGCAGGGCTATAAGGAAAGTTATTTTTCCGCTAAAAGCATTGTTTTGGTGTCAAGCTTGCAGCCGGTATCAAAATTCGCTTTACCGCGGGCTTTCAGCGCGTATATTTTAATCGCTTCCGGCGACGGTTCCAAATACAGGATAACATCAAGATCGTTGGCATAAGGCTTTAAGTCGGGGTGGATCGCCTTTTCGCGTACATCGGCGGAAGCCGTATACCAGACGAACATACCGGTTTCTTTTGCAAAAGCTTTTATTTGTTGAAGCGCTTCGGGGACCGCTTTAGAAAAATCGAAATCATCGATCATCAGCGCTGACGGCTTGGAACCTACTTCAAACAGCGCCTTTACGGTCTTGATAATCTGGGTTGTGCGCACAATGTCCTGATTAAAATTAAGAACAATGCGCCGTGCGATAACTTCAGATTTTAATTCGGCAGCTTTTTCAAGGTGTTTTTTCTCGGCTGTTTCGTCAAACATATTGTTATACCATGTAATGGCATAATCGGTTTGCTGACTGAACGAGATATGTACAATCGGTTTACCTTGCAGCAGCTGATCCAATCCGAGCTGAACCAGCATGGAAGTTTTTCCAACGCCTCTTTTCGCTGTTACAATACCGATTTCCCCCGGCTGTAACGCTCCGCCGAGCGCTTTCTCAAAATTACGAACAGCGCTGCGTTCGATTAAATCTTCTTTAACCATTTTCCGCCTCCTATTTTTGTTGTTCCGCTTTGCGTTTTTCTTCGTACGCCTTAATTAAAGTCTCCGTAACACTCTGGGGAGCTTTGCCGTACTTCGCAAATTCCATCGAGTATTCTGCTTTACCCTGCGTTGAAGAGCGCAAAATGGTTGAAAATCCGAACATTTCGCTTAACGGGACTTCCGCATCAACGCGGGTAAACTGTTCATCCTCAGTGGACGAAAGTATTATACCACGACGTTGGTTAATAAGTCCAAAGATATTTCCTTGAAATTCTTGCGGGCCTTCGATTGAAACCTTCATAATCGGTTCGAGAACGATCGGATTGGCTTTTTTGTACGCTTCGCGGAAAGCGCCGATAGCTGCTGCTTGGAATGCCATATCGGAGGAGTCAACCGGGTGTGTTTGACCGTCGTTAATGGTAACCCGTACACCGACAATCGGGAAGCCGATAAGGGTTCCTTTCTTTACTGCTGTTTTAAAGCCTTTATCGCAAGACGGAATGAATTCCGAAGGAATGGCGCCGCCCTTAATCTGATCGACAAACTCGTAGTCTTGTTCGGAGATGGGTTCGATAAAACCTGCAACACGGCCGAACTGACCGGAACCGCCCGTCTGCTTTTTATGAGTATAGTTAAAGTCTGCACGCTGGCTGATTGCTTCGCGGTAGGCAACCTGCGGCATACCGGTTTCTACCTCGCACTTGTATTCGCGGCGCATTCGTTCGATATATACATCCAAATGGAGTTCACCCATACCTTGAATAATCGTTTCGTTCGATTCCGGATCAACGTATGTGCGGAAGGTCGGGTCTTCTTTGGTAAAGCGGTTTAATGCCTTGCCCATCTGGTCAGCGGATTTTTTATCCTTGGGGGTAACCGAAAGCGAAATAACCGGATCGGGAACGAACATGGAACTCATGGCGTAGTTGAGGTCGCCGCCGCAGAACGTATCGCCCGATGCACATTCGATACCGAAGAGCGCAACGATGTCTCCCGGGCCGCCTTCGGAAATATCTTCCATTTCGGCAGAGTTCATACGGACAAGACGTCCAACCTTGAACTTTTTGCGTGAGCGGGTGTTGTACAATTCACCGCCTTTTTTCAGCGTTCCCTGATAGATACGCACATAGGTCAGCTGACCGTATTTTCCATCCTCCAGCTTAAAGCCGAGCGACACAACCGGATCATCGGGGTTGGTGCTCAGTACAACCGGCTCTTCGTTTTTATCCAAATCGAGCGCCTTATTGGTAATTTCCGTCGGATTGGGTAAGTAGTAGGTAACGGCATCGAGCAAGGGCTGGATACCTTTGTTTTTATAGGCTGAACCGAGGAATACCGGTACAAATGCTTCTTTTAAGGTTCCTGCGCGTACTGCTGCACGGATCATCTCTTCCGTTTCGGCGCCTTCGAGGAAGGCTTCTGCAAGCTCATCGGAGAACATCGAAGCCGCATCTATCATTTCTTCACGGTATTTTTTTGCATCATCAAGAAGGTGCGCAGGAATTTCGGCAACGCGGAGCTCGGTGCCGCTGTCGCCTTCAAAGTACAGCGCCTTCATTGTTATGAGGTCGATAACGCCTTCGAGTTTATCTTCCAGACCGATCGGGAGCTGCATCATATAGGCATTGAGACCGAGCTTTTCGCGCAGCTGCATCCGTACCTTTAACGGATTAGCACCGGTTCTATCGCACTTGTTGACAAAGGCTATACGCGGAACATGATAGCGTTTTAGCTGGCGGTCAACGGTAATAGACTGAGATTGTACACCGGCAACGGAACAAAGTACCAAAATAGCGCCGTCCAAAACGCGCAACGAACGTTCAACCTCAATAGTAAAGTCAACGTGTCCGGGCGTGTCGATAACGTTAATAGTGTGATCCTTCCATTGTACCTGCGTCGATGCGGACTGAATGGTAATGCCGCGCTCCCGCTCCAATTCCATATTATCCATAACGGCGCCGACACCGTCTTTTCCGCGTACCTCATGAATGCTATGAATACGGTCGCAATAAAATAAAATACGCTCTGAAAGGGTTGTTTTTCCCGAGTCGATATGCGCACTTATACCGATATTTCTCATTTTTGAAATATCACTACTCATAATTCTTCTACCTCATTTCTAATAGATTTTTTTACGTCACAAAAACCGACAGCTAAAAATATCAATTTTCGTAAGCTACCTGTAAGCAAGATTATAAATTATACAGGAAACGGTTTTTGATTGCAAGAGTAAAGTTTTTTAAATTCATTTTTTATTGACATATATAGAGATTGTATATACTCTTAAAAAAATTGAAGGCCTAATATGACATCTTGTGCGCACGCAACCGAATGGCACGGAACACGCGCCGCTATTGTATCTAATACCAATTTGATAACGGAATACGCTATTGCCTGCGATACACCGAACGGGCGTATGAAAACTTTTCATTTATTCCCAGGGATTGATTATGCACTTACAACTTTTGAAGCGGTCTCATGTGATTACCGAAAAGAGCCGGTACCGAATATTCTGGAAATAGCCTATTGCAAGTCTGGTCGATTTGAATGCGAATATAAAAGCGGTTACTTTACATATATCGGTGAAGGTGATTTTGCCATCGGTGTTTTGGAAGCTCAAACGGAAAAGCCTTATTTCCCGTTAGGATATTACACCGGCTGCACAATCATTATCGATGTCAAAAAGACAGGTATGATTTTTCAGAATACTATCGAAGGCATATCCATTGACCTAGCGGCACTACTACAAAACTATTGTCCCGACAATAAATGTGCAGTTATTAAAACACCGCCAATGCTGCTCCGTATATTCAATGAATTATATGAAGCATCCCAAGATTGCCGCTTTCCCTCTGATACAACAAACGGCTACCTGCGGCTGAAAGTTTTAGAGCTGTTGTTTTTATTGCAGCACTATAAACCGCAAAAGCAGTCTGCGGCACATACCTGTTTTTCAGGAGTATATATAAAAAAGATAAAAGCGATTAAAGCTGATATTACGGAACACTGGAGCGAAAATCCGCGGTTAAAAGATTTGTCGCAAAAATACGGCATCGGTTTAACGGTAATGAAAGACTGTTTTAAAGCAGTGTACGGAAAACCGATTTATGCTTTTCAAAAAGAATACAAAATGCAAAAGGCGGCGCAGCTATTATACACTACGGAAAAATCGATTACGGAAATTGCCTCCCTAATCGGATACGAAAACCCGAATAAGTTTTCTTCCGCTTTTAAGAATACATTCGGATGTTCTCCGCGGGAATACCGGCAGGATAATTTATAATTTATAATTAAAAATAATGAGAACTGACGCCGTTTCTAATCCAGTCGTTTAATCTCGTTTGCCATCCTTTACCGCTTGCTTTGAGTGACTCCAGTAGATCCGCATCAATTCTAATGCTTAACACTTTTTTTTGGGGTTTCCACATATTTTTATTGACAAGATGGCTGGGTTTCATTTGTGCTATTTGTTCATCGGTTAGTTCCGGAATATCGGAAAAATCGATTTCGCTGTCAGGAACCGCGTGAGCTTCACAAGTTGCTATAAATTGTTCTAAGTCTGTCATAATAAACACCTCGCTCTTTATTATTCGCTTTTCGCGCAGAAATCAATCGTATTGTTCCATTTCTGTCCGTATACACAACCGCTAAGACAAGATATTTTGAAGTAACGCCATAACATATATATCTTGCTTCTTCTGTAGTCGAATGAGCGTGGTCAAAAAACTCAATGAGATTCGGATCATTGAAAATCTCTGAAGCTTCAGCAAACGATATGCCATGCTTACGGATATTCAGTTCGTTTTTTGTTTCGTCCCATTCCATAAAGTAATACTAAATTGTATTACTTTATGTGTCAAGACACATACCAATTCGATAGCTGGTAAAACAAAACTTTCACGGCTTTTTGGATAGGTTTTGACTGAATGGAGTGGAAAACAGCTGTTCATTGCCGCTATAGTATTCTCTTGAGTTAGCAGATGTTAACTCAAGAGGAGGAACTAATATGGAAGTAAAAACAGACGGTTCAGCACGGCTGCGGTTAAAGGATATTATCACACTTTCGATTTTTAATATCGCGATGCTGGTGATTATGGTTATCGTTAAGATGGTGATGACAATAGCGGCAACGCCCGCACTCGATTACCTTTTTTACGTCGGCGTGATGGCTTTTTTCTGCGCACCGCTCTACATTGTTATGTCAAACAAAACGGCGAAACACGGAACATTCCTTGTAACGGCAATTTTTTGCGGATTGATGATGGCTGCATTCGGCTCGGCATGGTTTTCTGCAGTGATGCTTGTAGTAGGTCTCATCTGCGAGCTTTTGATGCTTGGTAATAATACCTACAAAAATCCGGTGCGGAACGGTATCGGCTATGTGGTATATTGGACGCTGTACGCATGGGGCAGTTCAATTCCGCTGTTCTTTTTTAAGGAGCGGTATTTGAAGAGCTTAGGAGATTCATATACCGAAGAAGGGAAACAGGTGTTGATTCGTTTTTACGGTTCGCTCGATATGATGCTGCTTATCGGTTTGATTTCGGCGGCGCTTGCGGCCGCAGGATTTTGGATCGGTATGCTGTTTTTCAAAAAACATATTAAAAAAGCAAAGTTAGCGTAAAGTCAGTGCGGAATCTCGACCCTCGAACACACCTTGTTGTTATGCTGTGCGCCACGTCTGTTTGGTTTTTCTACGAGCGGATTGGACAAATGCATTGCCTGTGCCTGCTGGCAGGCTGTTATCTGCTGCAGGTGAAGGAGGGGCGGACGGCAGGGCGTTTGTGCTTTTTCTATACTATTCTCCAAGTACTTGCCCGGATCTGTGCGCCGCATACAGCGCTGCTCTATGTGATCCTGCATACCCTTGCCCGATCAATTCCGCTCGTGATGTTCGCTGCCGCCATTGTAAAAAGCAATCCGAGCAGGCTGATGGCAAGCTGGCAAAGCCTGCATATTCCTAAGTCCGTGACGATTATGCTCTGTATGATGATGCGCTTTTTTCCGGTACTGCGAAAAGAGATGGCATCGATTCGAGAGGGAATCAAAGCACGGAGCTTGTTTCCGCATTGGCATGATTATGTCCGTCATCCGGTTGTTGTGTATGAAAGTTTTTTTGTTCCGTTTACCGTTCGCTGTTTAAAGCTGTCGGCAGAATTGGGTGCAACGGCGGAACTGCGCGGTTTGGACGCTCCTCAAAAACGAAGCAGCATGTATGCCGCTCCGCTGTCTGTCTACAACTACCTTACGGTTGGACTATACGGTACCGCAATGGTTCTCATTGTCATTGTGTAAAATACGGTTGCGATGTCTATGATTACGTTTTGTGATGTATCGTTTTGTTATGGGGAAGCGGAGCTTGCGGCAGGGAATCGGCAGGATGCTTGCATTGAGGGAATGTCCTTTGATATACGGGACGGGGAATGCGTTATTTTGTGCGGAAGATCAGGGGCGGGGAAAAGTACTGTGTTGAGGCTGATCAACGGTTTAGCTCCGGCATTTTACGAGGGAACACTGCATGGTTCGGTGCTGGTTGCCGGGAGAGAACCTGCGTCTATGCCGCCTGAGCAGCGAGTGCAAACATTCGGGGTTGTGTTTCAAGACCCGCGCAGTCAATTTTTTATGAACAGTGTGCAGGATGAAATTGCGTTTTCCGCAGAAAATATCGGCATGGAGCCGATGTACGTGGAAGAAAAGGTACGAGAAGCGGCTGTACTTCTTAACATAGAGCCGCTGTTATGCCGAACCGTTGATACCCTATCGGCAGGGCAAAAACAACGGGTAGCGATTGCAGCAGCGCTCATTTTATCGCCTCAAATCCTGATTTTGGATGAGCCTATTTCCAATTTGGATTCGGATGGTATTGAAATTCTTACCGGTCTTTTGGCGGAGATTAAAAAGCGGGGAACAACGATTATCATCAGTGAGCACCGGCTGCACACATTTTTAGGAATTGCAGACTCATTTTTGCATATCGAAAACGGCAGGGCTGCACACCGGTGGACAGCAGATGAGTTTTGCCGTTTGCAGGAAGGTGAGCTACGGCAATTCGGATTTCGCTATCCCGGTATGGCGGAGTTATCTTTGCGAACAAATCACATTCGTACAACGGAAGCGATAGGACAACCTGAAAGCGCCGCACTAAAAGAAACACCGAAAAGAGCCGCAGCAGTAGAAACGTCAACACCGGATCCGGCTGTAAAATTACCGGAAGCGGCAAAAATAGAGCCGGATGTATCGCGAGCTGCTTTATGTGTGTCGAATGTAACGTATTTATACCGGAATGGACGGTATACGGAATGTCACGGCGAAGACGGTTCCGGACGGGCAATGGAATGCGGTATACGGAATATCAGCCTTACGTTTCCGCAAGGCAGCGTTACTGCTCTAACCGGAGAAAACGGCGCCGGTAAAACTACCTTGTGCAAGGTACTGTGCGGACTGTTGCGGCAGCAGAGCGGCAGTATTACCCTGCATGGACAGAAGCTCTCGTGTGCACAGCGGCGGCGTATGAGTTATTTTGTGATGCAGGATGCCGATTATCAGCTGTACTCCGACAGCGTCATCAATGAGCTGCTACTGGGGAGGGGAGCTTCGCAAGATGTGAAAGAGCGCGCGGAAGAAGCGCTTGAGCTATTCCGCTTGCAGGCGGTACGGAACCGGCATCCTGCATCGCTATCCGGCGGAGAAAAGCAGCGGGTTGTAATTGCCGCGGCGTATTGCTCGGAAGCACAGCTCTTTGTGTTCGATGAGCCGACCAGCGGCATGGGCGGCGAAGGGCTTTTGAGTATGGCACAGTGGGTTGATGCTCTTGCACAGGCGGGGAAAACCGTTGTCATTATCACCCATGATGAGCTGCTGAGTGAAATGGCTTGTGATTATAGGATAAGGGTGAAGGCTGCCATAGCTATTTCTTAAGGATCGCCCGCGCAGCTTTTACGACAGGGTGCTTCTCATATTAACTGCACTGTTGATAATTACGGCGATAGAATAAAATGTCATGGTGTTGATGCCCTATACTTCTATCTTGTCTATAGTATAAAATCCGCTTAATCTGTAACTATTGCTGCTAGATACGGTTGATAGCGTATCAGAGTTCTTTTAACAATCGGATGTTTTAAAGATGTTTACTCTATAAAGATTTCTAGTATATAATATGCTAATATATAATATGATAAGCGCATTCTGCGAGCGCAACAAAGGAGAAAATATGACTACAGTCGAACAAATTCAGGAAGCTTTAGGCGTTATTCGCCCCCATTTGCAGGCGGACGGCGGTGATGTTGAGTTCGTCTCATTATCTGATGACGGCATTGTTTCCGTCCGGTTAAAGGGAGCATGTGGTTCCTGCCCGATGGCTTTGATGACATTAAAATCCGGAATCGAAGCTCAATTAAAAGAATCCTATCCTGATGTAAAAAAAGTTGTCTCCGTTTAATGGGAACCTCTAAGAAACTAACCGAGTTTTTAGAGATGCTCAAATATTTTTGCATTGTCCCGGTCTTGATATACTCAAGTTTTCGGTATATTGTATCGATACCCTAGGAGGGTGTTCTTATCATACTGCCCTTCTTCTTAATCTAAAATACTATAAAGTTGTAGCGTGCCGGTACTTTCTACAGGTTTGCCGGAAAAAGCTTCCGTATTATGCGAGAGCCTATTTATTTTATAATTTTATAATAAGGAGCTTCTATGAAAAAGCTACTACTGTGTCTCTGTATGTGTCTCTCTATGGCCGCATTTTTGTCTGCAGGCGGTAAAGTAGAAACCCGTACTGTTGAAAATCCCGAAAGCTGGGACGAATCTTTTGATCTCACTGAAAAAAAGCCGGGTAAGTATAATGTACTTGTTACGGCTGAAGATTCGGCGGGTAATATCGGAGAGTCAGGACCCTTTAATATATATATTGATCCCCGCTCCGATCAGCCGGTTGTGTCTATTACAAACCCCTTCAAAAATATGAATATCACGGGTACTTTTAGTGCCTCCGGGACATGTTTTGATGATGACGGTATTGATTTTATCGAAGTAGCGTTGGATGACAATGAGCCTATTCGTGCAAAAGGCAAGCAGTTTTGGACTCAAACTTTTAATACAGCCGATTTGCAAGAAGGTGTACACCGTATTACTGCATGGGGTACCGACATTAACGGATTAAAGAGCGATGGTGTTTCGGTTGCGTTTAACTTGAATTTGCATACGCCTGAAACTCTCATAACAAGTATGGATGACGGCGCTTTAATTTCCGGTAAACAGGTATTAGGAGGAATCGTACGAGATGGAAACGGCGTGAGTAAGCTGTTTTATTCGTTTGACGCAGGGCAGACCTATACACCGCTTTCTCTTAAATATGATAAAAAAGCGGACGGCTTTTCCTTTAAACTTGACATTGATACACAGAAAATGCCTGAGGGTCCGACCGTATGTTGGTTTAAGGCTATTGATAAATTAGGAGCCGAAGGGATTTCTACGTTCTTATTCTTTATCGATAATACGCCTCCCGTGGTTGATTTCTTTTATCCTGCCCCCTCAGAAATAGTGAGCAGCGTTTTTGGAATAGCAGGATTTGCAAACGATTCGGTAAATCTCAAGTCTTTGTCATGGCGAATGGGAAACCAAACAGGGGATTTTGAACTGGTTAAAGGGAATCCTTATTGGGTCAAAGAATTTGATGTGAGCGGTCTTTCAAATAAAACCGAGACAATTGAAATTACCGCCGAAGATATTGCCGGTAATATTACGAAGGTAATGCGGACAATTACTATTGATAAATCGGCGGATGCTCCGCGTCTTACAATAGTACAGCCGGTTGCCAATGCCGTTATCGATAATAGTATGTATCTTGCAGGTTCAATTGAAAGCGCTTCCGGTGTTTCCGAGATACGCTATAGAATTGATCGAGGTGAGGAAATCACCGTGCCTGTCAACATGAGCGCTTTCGGTGTGCCTATTACCGATATAACGAGCGGGACGCATACGGTTTCGGCTTATGCCGTTAATCCGCAAGGTGTAAAAGGTAATACCGAAACCGTATCTTTCTCGGTACTAGGTACCAAGCCCATTATCGGACTTGAGGGTTCCTCCGGTGTTGTACAGTCGGTAGCGCCTAATAGCCGGACTTCTGTTACAATAAATGTCAGTGCAGGGGCGGGACTCGATTCTGTTTCGTATGCTATCGCGGATAATGCTGAAAGTTCCGTTTCTATTAAGAAAGGGGCTGCAAATACGCTTATCCGTATTCCGATTGATTCTTCATTCACCGGCAAGGTGGTACCTGTTGCGGTACAAGCTTCCGATGTATATGGCAGAGCGATTGCTCAAACTATTTTAATAGACTCTCAAGCAACGGCGGAAGAAGAAGCTTTTACATGGGCGGAAGGGAATAAATCTTCTGATGGAACTTTTATTTTATCTGATAACAATATTCTAACGGGTGTGTATCGCCCCGCAGGTGGGGCGGAAATTGCTTCCGTCGAATTAGCCGGTTCTACGATACCTTGCGAGTTATCTTTTTCAGGTCATATCATTACTCTCGCAATCACTGAAGAAGGACTATATAAAAATGTACGAATTACTGTTACCGATACGGAAGGTCGTACCTTTACCTCTTCAGGTATTAATGTTCTGATTGACAAAACTGCTCCGGTTATTAACCTTGCGCTTGCCGAAGAACCGCGATTTATAAAGGAATCGCTGGAATTAGCCGGTACAATTTCCGATATTTCCACATTACAGTCGATAACATACACGGTCGGCGATTCCGAAGCCCAACCGCTTCCTTCCGCTAAGTTCTCTCAGCAAATTGCGCTGGGAAATTATCCTGACGGAGTTATCGTCGTGGGCGTACATGCAGTCGATGTGCTTGGACAGAAAAGCTCTGCGTATCGAACCTTCTATAAAAACGCACAGGGACCGAAGGTGTCGCTTATCCTCCCTCGTGAAGGAGATAAGGTGAACGGTTCTATTTTGGTGGCCTTTAAACCGGATAATTATGCTGTGCTTGAAAAAGTCGAGTATAAACCGGAAGGTTCCAACCAGCCATGGGAGCCGATGGAAATTTCTCCGCTTCCCCATAGAATCATCGGTACGGCATCCGCACCGATCGGTAAAGGAATGCTATTCCGATTTACAGATAAAGCGGGGAATGTCTCGACATATAATGACTATCCTTTTGAAATAGACACTGAGGCGGATAAGCCGATTATTGAAGTCCACTTGCCGGAAGAAGATGCTGTTGTGGTAAAAGATTTTGTTCTTTCCGGCATTATAAATGATGATGACGGCGTTTCAAAAGTCTTTTATCAGATTGACAACGGTGCAATAAAATCTCTTGAAGTAAAGAATACCTTTACGGTTCCGCTTGCTTTAACCGATTTCACGGATAATGAACACACTATTTCGATCTATGCCGAAGATATTTACGGCGTTAAGAGCAATGTATTTAAGCGGAAGGTTCGGGTTTCTCTTGAGCCTCCGTCACTTGCGGTTCAATCACCTGCAAGTACATCCGTAGTAAAAGATATTATTTCTATCAAAGGAACTGCAGCCGATAAAAACGGCATCAAGTCAATTGAGGTGTCGCTTGACAATGGGAATACGTATTCTAAGGCAGAAGGAGGCGAAAACTGGCACTACGATTTTAATACCGCTGTGATTGCCGATGGTACTCATGTAGTGTTCATAAAAGCTATAGACCAGTACGGCGAAGAATCTCGAACCTCTACTTTGGTAAACATTGATAATACGGCGCCGGAACTCAAGTTTGAATACCCAATCCCGGGCGGAAAGTACGATAATGACCTTTTTGTGTCAGGGCAGGTATATGACGAAATCGCTTTAAAAGAAGTCGTTGTTCATATCAAAGGATTACAAGGGCAATCGGTACCGGCAAAGCTTGCAAATACGGTACTGGAGCCGAAGCTTGTCGTCTCCCAAAATATCAATGTTGCAGATCTTCCTGAAGGATCTTATAACCTCGAAATTGTCGGTTCGGATGAAGCAGGAAATGTCACCAATATTGCCCGCAACTTTGTTATTGATCGCAGTAATGATAAAGGAAAGATCGAACTTCTCGCTCCGCTTATGGGAGAAACATTGGTAGGCGAGTTTAATATATATGGAAAGATCTCCAGTACGATTTTCCCTGAATCCGCTACTTTATATATCGATGGTGCGGAACGCGATACTGCCACTATTTCTCCGACCGGTTATTTTAATTTTAGAATAACGCCTGAAGGTATGACCGAAGGAGAGCATAAAATATCAGTTAAAGCGGAAATCGTAAAAAATAAACCGGAAACTTCTGCCGTACATTCGATAGTTTATAAGGCTACCGGTCCGTGGATTACGATTGATAATTTTGCGATGGGTGATTTTGCCGTTGATCGGCCGTATTTGAAAGGCAAGGCAGGATACACTCTTTCCGAAGAAGAGGAGCTGTTACTCAAGGATAAATCTACGGCAGTCGGTGTTCGCGAAGCGCTTGCTGCAAAAAAATTAGTTGCAGTAGAGCTTAGTTTTAATAATGGTAGAACATTTATCCCCCTCGGTTCGAAAGCTAACTGGAAATATCGGCTTGAAACCGGAGATATGGCAGAAGGTGAACATTTCTTGCTCGTGCGTGCCCGAATGGCGAATAATGAAACTGCTGTTTGCCGTATGGTTGTAAGTATTGATAAGACTGCTCCTGTTGTTACCTTGCTTACTCCGGATGAAGGCGGAACGTATAATCAATCTTTGACGTATGCAGGATTAGCAACCGATAATGTTGCAGTTACTAACGTTGCTTTATCTTTACGAAAGGGTGATAAGTACCTTTATGGCATACCAAAGGTCGTACAAGGATTGCATTTTGATGTCGGGTTCTGGGGCGCTACATTGTGGAACACCGGAGTTGGGTTAAGCTTCTTCGGCAGCAATGTGAAATTACAACTTCATTACGGGCAATTCTTGCCATCGCAATGGGATCTATTCTTTAAGGGCAAAAAGATGCGGTACGGTGGCCATGTCGTCAGTATGAAGATTCTTGCAAACGTATTTGAACTGCCTTTTGAATCTTTTGCAGGACCTGATTGGGCGTGGTTATATATGACCGGCGCTTTAGGGGCAGACTTTTCAGTGTTTACTAAAACACAGAAAAGGACAGCGCAAGTTCTTGCAGCTATGCTTGCGCAGATAGAGTTCCCCCGTGTTAAATTGCCTAAAAAGAAAGTCAAGTATTTTAGAAGCTTTGCTGTGTATACGGAAGGTCAGCTTTGGTTTATCCCAACTGATGTCAGCGGTTCAGCCTCAGTAATAAAGAGTGTGCTTCCGCGTATATCGGTCGGTCTCCGCCTTGATGTGTTCTAAAGAAAATGCAGCGCCTTTGGCGCTGCATTTTCTATTTTAAAAGAGGTTTAGCGAGGGTTTAATACCCGCCATTCCGGCAACGCTCTGTATCAGGATTGTTGATTCCAGTATAAAAGTGCCGCCGTTTGCAAAACAAGCTTATTTCTTCTATACTATAACAACAATGAGTATGCAAAAACCGTTCTACGAAAAATTCGTTAAAAAGCAATCTTCATCTCGTACACAAGATAAAGCCAATCAGATTCAGACAGAAGAAAATCGCCGGAATCAGCAATCAAAAGAAAAAACACAATATCAGCAACCTTCCAGACGGAATTCTAACCGAAAAAATGAGCAACATCGCAAAAAGCAAAGCGGTACGCCTTATACCTTCGGAAAGCCGGTTTTTTCCGAACTGACATTAGAAGCAAAAAATATCTTAGAGCATTTTCCTATGTTGTTGGATCAGGTTTTGTCGCTTGATGCAAAAAAGAAACAACTGTTACCGCAGCACATTCATACGCTCTTCCATGAGCTGACGGACGAACGAAGCAGTAGAAAGACGCACTATTTAAATGATCCGGTAAAGCTGTCGGCATACGCGCACTATTATGTCTGGTGGAATTTAGTGCGGCTTACGAAGCTTCTGCAGAATCTTGATATCCGGCTTGATGATCGCGATTATGTGGCAGACTTTGGTTCGGGGCCGCTTACTTTTGTCTGTGCTTTATGGATTGCAAAACCGGAGCTGCGGAAAAAACGGCTGACATGGTATTGCGTGGATATTTCCAATAAAGCGCTCAGCTTCGGTGAAGAGCTTTTTTTAGCGCTCTGTGCATACACCGGTAAAACAAACGGCAACGGAGAAAGTCCGTGGACGATTAAAAAAGTGTGCGGAGCATTCGGTACGGTATTGTCCGAAAAAGTATCGCTGGTAACGGAAGCAAATATGTTCAATGAGATATTTTGGAATAGCCCGCTTTCCCTTGATGAGCAAGCCGAAAAAACGCACCGTACTGTTATGCATTATCTCAAGCCCTTCGGTTCGGTTCTTTTTATTGAACCGGGGATACCGCTTGCCGGTGAATTTTTGAGCCTGTTACGGACGCAGTTTTTAGAGTCCGGTTTTTCTCTATCTGCACCGTGTCCTCATCAGGGGACATGCTGTTTTCCTAATCGACTTCCGCAAACCGGAACAACAAAAACTCCGATAGCTTTTCATAAATGGTGCCATTTTACTTTTGAAACACACGATTCACCTGAGAATCTTCTCCGTCTTTCAGAGGCTTCCCATTTGGGAAAAGAGCGCGCGAGTTTAAGTTTTTTATACGGCACATTGTCTCCATCTTCACTATCTTCTGACAATGCAAAGCGGGATGCTTCCGAGGGAATACCGGTGCGCATCTGTTCGGATATCATCAAACCGAATCCGCAGACTATCGGCAGATATGCCTGTTCGAAAAAAGGTTTTATGCTTATTACCGGTCATGCGTACAAAGAATCCGTGTTAAATACCGCCGTATCGGGCACACTGCTTATCCTGCCGGAAGAGTCAGTGAAGCTTCACCTGCGGGATAAAAAAACACATGCGCTGTTGGTAGAAGTACCGTAAAAGTGGAGGAAAACGATTAGTTCGAACTTGTTATGGACACTATGGACACCATCATGATTGACGCATCTATCGTTTCGTTTTCTTGCATATCCATCCCTCTCTTCGAGCTTTACTTACTCCAGGGCACTTATATCGAGCCGGTCAAAGCCTTGCAGTAATGTGCGGGCGATAGCTTTCAGCTTTACGAGACCGCCTTTTCGGGTGCTTTCGATATTCAGCGGCATAACGGGGTCGTGCAGGGATAAACGGAGCAGCATCCAGCCTTGTGCCTCCGTGCTTTTAAACGAAATACGCACCCCTTCATACGACTGCGGCAGTTCAAAGCCCGCTTTTTCGGCACGCTCTTTAAATGCTTGCAGGATTGACGTGCCGTATTCTTTAAAATCATCGCCGCGTATCTTAAAGCGCAATTCCGTTTCTTCTACCATCGGCGGGAGCTTTTCAATCAGGCTTTCGATATTTTTTCCTGCGTGCTTTGCGTTCGCAAGCGCCGTTACCAGCTTTACCGCAAGAAAGGCTCCGTCATCGAGGTAGTAATTGTCTTTCAGCGCGCCGTGTCCGGACGTTTCCATCGCCAGCGGGCTGGTAATCCCCTGCTCATTCAATTCGCGGCATTTGTTGATCACGTTTTTGTAGCCGCGCATATACCGCAGATGGATAAGTCCTAGCTCCTGTTCAAGGAAGAAGGTCAGCCGGTCGGAAGTTACCGAATCGGTAACGATGGTGCTGTGCGGGTATTCGGGCGCAAGGATTGCCGCCGTCATTGCGATGATCGCATCGCGGTTGACTTCCGTTCCGTCGGACAGCACTGCCGACATGCGGTCAACATCCGTGTCGAAAATCAGCCCCAAATCGGAATGGCTTTGCACGGTAGCGTTTTTTGCCGCTTCCATCGCCGCCTTGTTTTCGGGATTGGGAATATGATTGGGAAAGGTGCCGTCCGGTTCAAGGAAGCGGCTGCCGCTGATATCGGCTCCAAGTGCTTTTAATACCTGCTTTGCGAAAAAGCCGCCCGCACCGTTCCCTGCATCGACCGCGATTTTTAAGTTTGCAAGCGGCTTTTCGGCATGGAAATTCAAGCCTTTCCGGATTGCGTCTTGCAGGTGTTTTGAGTACCGCGCAATTAAATCGAATGGCCGACATTTCGGGGAGCCGCTGTCTCCGGTATGAGCATGGGCACTTTTGATATTGGGGTGCTGAGTTTCTGCGCTCTGTTGAGTGGTACTATCCGGCGAAACGACAGAACTTTGCCGTGCTGTAGTATCATACTGTGCAGCGGCGCTGCGTAAAATTTCCGTGATGTCGGCGCGTTCAAGCCCGCCGGATTTATCGAAGAACTTGAACCCGTTCCTGTTGAAGGGGAGGTGGCTTGCGGTAATCATAATTGCGCCGTCAAAGTTTGTTTCTTCAAATACGGTACCCATAAACATTGCCGGTGTGGTAGCAAGCGAGCAGCGCACGATAGTAACCTGCTGCGCCGCAAGCCCTTCGATGAGTGCATTTTCAAGCGCTTCGCCGGAAAGCCGGGAGTCCCGCCCGATACCGATTACCAGCGATTCCGTACCTCGTCCTGTTTTAGCGGAAAGCCAGAGCGCAAACGCCGTACCAATGTTCCGGCAGACTTCGGTCGTTAAATTTACGTGTTCGCCGTCAACGCCTTCCAGCGCAACGCCGCGGATATCGCTTCCATTTTGCAGTTTCAAAAAATCATGTTCGTTCATAGTGTGTTTATTATAGCAAAAAAATGCGTGTGGGGTAGAGGGGAAAGCGCGGCTTTTAGTCGGAGAGAGCCCCCTCGCAAAATGATGATCTGATGATATAGCTTGCTTGATATATAAAACTGCGGTACCATTAGGGAATGAGCAGGAATATAAACATGAACAAAAGATTTTTTTATTGGTTTATTATCAGCATTGCTGTTGCACAGGTATTTGCGGTTGAGATGATACATTTTCAGGAACAAACGTATAGCGGCTCCGTAACCTATAACGAAAAGGCTCAGCCGGGAGACGCAGTATTCGTACGTCTTTCGCTGAAGTTTGACGGTGCTGTGCGCAAGGAAACTTTGAAAAATCCTGCTGCTATTTTGCAGCTCTTTAAGGGAAAAGAGCGAGCTGCTACCGCGCAATTTTTCTTTACACATCCTAAAAATCGCAGTGCGGAAACGGCTGATATGCTTGCGGGTATTCCGCTTTCGACATGGCTTTCCGGTGAGGAGACGTATTCACTTAAAGTGATTATTTCAACAGGGGATGCACAGAAAAAAGAAATAACGCTGCCCTTTGGTATTCAGAAAAAACAATTTGTTTCCGAGCGTATTGTGCTTGATGCACGGAATACGGGGATTAGAAAAGATGCGAGTCCGGAACGTCGTGCACAAATTGAAAAACTTAATGCAATTCTTGCAACGGTTACACCGCAGGATGTGTATACATTGAAGCCGTTTACGATTCCGGTAGATTCAAAACGTATAACGTCCGGTTTTGGGGATCGCCGTGTCTTTGAATACACTGACAAAAAGACAAGCACTTCGCTGCATTACGGAATAGATTATGGAGTGCCGACAGGAACGCCTGTTCACTCTTGTGCCGAGGGAAAGGTTGTGCTGGCGGAAAACCGTATTTCTACCGGCTGGAGTGTGGTGATAGAACATTTGCCGGGGCTTTATAGCCTCTATTACCACATGGATTCGCTGAACGTGCAAGAAGGTCAATATGTCAAACAAGGGGAAAAGCTTGGCCTTTCAGGTGCAACGGGACTTGCAACCGGTCCGCATCTGCACTGGGAGATACGTTTAAATATGGAAGCGGTAAATCCCGAATTCTTTTTGAAAGAGTTTAGTTTTTAGAGGGAAGGGGGGCATCCTCATCTATTACCAAAAAATTAAGGAGCTTGCAAAAAAACAAAATAATGGGTATATTTCTATTAGAAATTATTCATAGACTTTGAAAAATTCGTAATAGGAATAAGAAAAATGGCTTTTAAGCGGAATGTGTATCTAGATCGTCTCAAAGCGAGAGAGAAAAATGGGCTTATAAAAATCATCACAGGAAGCCGCCGTGCCGGAAAATCCTATTTACTGAACGAGATTTTTTATTCGTATCTTAGAGATAAAGGAATACGAGAAAATCAGATTATAAAATTTGCCTTTGATTCGGATGAATATCTTGATTTCCTCGATTCATATTTTCCGGAAGAATCGTCACGTATTTTGCAGAAAAATGGAACGTATCTTGTAAACGCAAAAAAGTTTAGAGCTTTCATAAAAGATAAAACAAGCGATGAAGCAGATTTTTATCTTCTTCTTGATGAAGTGCAGCTGCTTGAAAATTTTGTAGGAACTTTAAACAGCCTCTTGAGACATTCCAATTTTGATGTGTATGTAACCGGCTCAAATTCGAAATTTCTTTCCTCTGATATTGTCACGGAATTTAAAGGACGTGGAAGTGAAGTTCATATTTTGCCCTTAAGCTTTTCTGAATATTGCGAAGGTTTAAAATTAAAGCCCGAAGAAGCGTGGAAATCATATATTGTAACAGGCGGAATTCCTCTTGTGGCATTGATGAAGACTGATGAGGAGCGTTTTTCGTATCTAAAAAATCTTTGCGAAGAAACCTACTTAAAAGACATCATCGAACACAATAGAATCAGAAAGCAGTCAGAGCTTGCTGAAACTTTTGATATAATTGCTTCTATGATTGGCTCTCTTGTAAATTCCTTAAAACTTGCAAACACTTTTAAGACACTCACAAAAAAAGATATTACCGACTGTACAATTACGACCTTTATTGATTATTTTGAAGACGCATTTTTAATTTCAAAGGCAAAAAAATTTAACATCAAGGAGAAAAAGTACATATCTTCGCCATTCAAAATTTATTTTGAAGACATTGGCGTTCGTAATGCTCGTCTTAACTTCCGCCAGATTGAAGAAAGTCATATTATGGAAAATATTTTGTACAATGAACTTCGCTACCGTGGATTTTTAGTCGATGTTGGAGAGGTGCATGTAAACGAGAAGACAGAAAAACGTGATGTAAATGGAAAAAATATTTACGCACAAAAACAGCTTGAAGTTGATTTTGTTGCAAGTTCAGGAAGTCAAAAATTTTACATTCAGTCGGTGTTGAATATGGACTCAAGTGAAAAAGAAATGCAGGAAAAAAAATCTCTTTATAATATTGACGATTCGTTTAAGAAATTTGTAATAACCAAAAATAATTTGAATTCTTCAACTGATGAAAAAGGAATTGTTACGATTAATTTGTTTGATTTTCTAATGGGAGACGGGCTCTCCGTCTCGAATAAGCTCGGCTGATAGTGCTTATACGTTTTACTTTCGACGGCGTAGCTGGTGCTGATGAGTTTTTTTAATCCGAATGCTGCAAAGTTCTGTGCAAAGAATTTGGTAAAATTGCTCCATTCCGGATCGTCGCACGGTAAGAGAATGGTTTTACCTTTGAATACATTAGGATTATATTCAATGTACGCATTTACCTCACTCATACATACCCCTTATATATAAAAATTACACGGCATGAAAAAAGCCCAAACAAACCGACGAGTACAGCTGCACCGCACAGGCGGCGGAAAACATCACTGCCGCAGCGAAACGTTTTCTATAAAACAAGTACACACAGCTGCATATCATGCACAGTGCGCATGCGGCATTTATCGCAACTATAAGATTCATCTGAACCGAATCTATCGTATAAATTGCAAACCAATTGCGCATTCCCGCAATTATGCTCACATCCGCAATTAAGCCGCATGCGGTGCATAGAACTTTTGGCAGCCGGTCGAAGCCTGCACGTATAGTAGGTGCGGATTTAATCGTCTGGCGCAGCGAGCGAATGCCCGACACTGCAAGGGCTATACCGGATCCAAGCCAAAATACAAAGGCTAGTACAAAAGTTGTTATACACGACAGCAAAAAACCGGTGGTATACATTCCTTTTGCCGGAACATAATCATGCGCAAGAAAAAAAGTCATGGAAAGGACATCTCCGTTTTCGGTTTTAAAAGCAACGTATTGTTCTTCCGGCAGCGCTTCTTCGCAATAAAAGCGGTTGTTTCCGATTGATCGATACGCGAGGCTTTTACCGTCGCTTCTTTTTTTCAGTACAATACCGTCCGTATTTTGTTGTATGGAAATCATTTGCATATAACCGTTCAGTTTTCCCGCGTGAGTCCACATGGAACGCGCCGGAAAATATTCGCCCGAAAACCGTGCAAAGTCCGCCGTATCGGTACCGACAGCGGCATTTGTACCGGCATTTCCATTTGTATTTGCGCTCGTTTCCTTGCCGGCTTGCGTCCGATCGCTTTGAATAAGTTCATTCATAAGACTGCGGCAAAAATCGGATTCCATAACATTCGTTGCAATGAGGATTGCGCGCTCCCGCTCCGGCTGAACCCACAGCTGGGTTTGAAAACCGTAAGTTCCGCCCTCGTGCCCGAATATGCCGTTGTCTGCCGCATGCTCCCAAAAGCCGTGCGCAAGCCCCGAAGCGGCTCCGAAAGAACGGTATGTTTCGCCGAACAGCTTGTCCTTCGTCGCAGGATCCGAAAACAAAAGCGAAGGCTCGCCGCTTTTTTTTGCCAATTCAGATGCGTATTTTATGAGCGCGTTCGGCGTTCCATTTAATGAACCTGCGGGGTACAGCCGTAAGCTCATAAAATCTTCTTTGCGAAATCCTTTTTTCGAATACGAGTACCCGTTTATTTTTCTTTTGAGCGTTTCGGCGCTCCACTGTGGTTTCAGCTCCACGTCTTGAATGCCGAGCGGCGCAAAGATGTGTTCGGAAACGTACCCGTCAAAACTTTGTCCGCTTACCCGTTCTACGATAAAACCCGCAAGTGCCGCGCCCCAGTTTGAGTACGCCGACACGCTTCCCGGCTCAAATACTTGCGTCGGCTGATGTGCGGACAATATGTCGGCGAGCGGCTTTACCGGCTGTTCGTTCAAATAACGAAAATCGATTAAATATTCTTCAAAACCTGCCGTATGGTTCATTAAGTCGAGCATGGTAATGGACGCATCGTATCGTATGTTGCGCAAAAAGTTCTCGGGAAGATAGCGCCGTATGTCCGCGTTAAGGTCAAGCAAGCCTTTTTCTTCAAGTTGCAGTGCGCTTACCCATACGAGCGTTTTGGTAATGGAACCCCACTCAAAAAAATCGGTATCGGGCCGTATGCGCTGTTGTGTGTCGAGGTTTGCGTATCCGTAGCATTTTGAAAAAACGGCAGTACCGTGTTCGGCGATGATAATGCATGCTCCCGGAACGCTCTTTCCAACATAGGATGCAGCTACGCCGTCGACGATGCTTTCGTATCCGCTTTTTACCGGTTGTACATCTTGCGCGGCGGCACAGAGGCAAAGAAAAAATACCGCTGCACGGCATAAACGGCGGAAAACATCACTAAGCGACCGTAACGTTTTATACATGATTTCCCGCCTTTTTGCCCTTGTCTTTGCCGCGTTTGTTTTCGATGCGTGTATTTTTGGTACGTTCATTGTAAAAAACGAAATCGCAAATATCATCGCCGTTGCCGATAGTGCGTGTGCGCGCCCAGCGGATTGTCGGAATGCTTCCGTATACGACATCGTCGCTTTCGCAAAAAATCGCGGTCAGTTCGCTTACTTTGTGCTGCGTAAAAATATCGGCATAAAAGCAGCGACTGCAATCCCATTTGAGCGCGCGGCGGTCGTTTTGTTTCCATGTAAAATCCCAGCCGCTCGGACCGAAAGTCGTTTTTAACGATAGGGGAGTCATAAGACGCATAAGCGAAAAACCGAACGGCAGTGTACCGATTTTTTGAAACGCCCTTTTTTGTTTCTCCGAATCCGACAGCACGGAAGCGCGCACGGCTTCAAACGCTTGCTCTTTTGTTTTTCCGGCTGCAAGGAGTATTTTGTATGCGGCGACGGCAGGCAGTATTGACTTTTTTAAGTGGCGCGCCAGCATTGCGTTTGCAAAAGATTGTTCGCTTAAAAGGTGTTTATATTCGCTTTCCATACGCAGTACAAGCGCTGCGGTTTTCTCCGCCGAATTGTTCGACAACGTATCAACCAGACTTTTCATCTGAGTTCCGTACAGCAATAATTTTTGTTTTTGCATTTTCGCTCCTTGTCCGCTTTTTATTGATATAATCAATATTCATCACGCGCGTGCAGGCTGTTTCTATGAGTTCATAATCGTGGGTAATAACGATTACTAATTTATTTTGCCGTGCAAGTTCTTTAAGCAAACGGGCAACTTGGTGCATACTGTGTAAATCCAAACCGCTGGTAGGCTCGTCAAAGACAAGTAATTGTTTGCCGCAAATCATACTGACCGCCACCGCAAGCCGTTGGCGCTGTCCGCCTGATAAAGCAAGCGGGTGTCTGTCTTTGTATTCATTTAACCCCATAGCGCGCAGTGCATGTTCTATTTGTGCTGCATTCGCTTCTTTGATTCCGAGTGTGCATTCGGCTTGTACACTGTCGGTAAAAAGTTGATGTCCGACATCCTGCATAACCATATACGAAATATTCTTCCGCTCCCGGTTGTTCAAACGGTGAGCGTTTAACCTTACCGTACCGCAAGATTTTTGAAGTCCGCACAGCACTCGTGCCAGCGTCGTTTTTCCCGACCCGTTTTTACCGGTAATTGCAAGGATTTCTCCTGCACGAACTTCAAACGAAACACCGTTAAGGATTGTGTGTTTTCCGATTTGTACCGACAGGTTTTCCGCTGTTAAAACGGTTGAACCGTTCATTCCGTCAGCCATTTCGCAACGCATATCACACTCTTGGCTGGATTCCGGTACAATGCATGTGCGTGCCCGCAAACCGAACTCGCTGTACGGCTTCTCTGCAAGATCGTTAAATTCGCGTGCGCTCAAATCTTTTTCAATCCTGCCGTTTTTCATAAAAAGCACCCTGTCGATAATATCCGTTACATACCACAGCCGGTGCTCGGATACGATAACCGTCAATCCCCCATTTTTTGCTTTTTTTAAAAGACGCGCCAACTCCAATATGGAGTGATAATCCAAATTGGATGACGGCTCGTCCAACACCAGTACTTTCGGAAAAGCGGCATACGCAGATGCAAAAGCGATTTTTTGTTTTTCGCCACCGGACAGTTCAAAAATGTTTTTACAGCGCAATCGCTGCAAATTTAACTCGGCGGTTACGGCTTCCAAGCGTTCCAAAATGTCGTTTACAGGCATTCCTCGATTTTCCATACCGAATACGATTTCGCTGTCGGTGTCCGCATTAAAAAACTGCGTGCGCGGATTTTGGAACACCGAGCCGACCGTATCCGATATATCCGCTATGGGTGTGGCGGACGTTTCCCTGCCGGCAACGCGGACGCTTCCCGAAAGATTGCCTGAAAAAAAATGCGGTATAAGTCCGTTTATAAGTCTTGTTATTGTCGTTTTGCCGCATCCGCTTGCACCGCACACAAGGACGAATTGTCCTTCCGGTATTGCAAACGAAATATCGTGCACGGCGCCCGTTCCGTTTTCGGTATATGAAAATGAAACCGAATTGAATTCCACCATCATACCGGCAGTACTCCATTTGAGCGTAAAAACAACAGCACAATACCGGCGTAAACCGCCAGCACAAGCACATCGAAAACGGAAAACCGCACGGTTTCGATACACGTTCTGCGCTGCACGTGATCGATACCCCTCGTGACAGCAGCTTGTGTAATTTCATCGGAAATTTTTGAAGCGGAAACCAACATCGGTACGTAAATGTATTCCATCGTCTTTATCGGTCGGCGCAGTACGGCCGGAAAAGACGTCGACAATCCGCGAAGCGCCATCGCTTCTTTTATAAACGTCCACTCTTCCTTCATCGTCGGAAAGTATCTGAGCGTAATGCTCAAGGCAACGGCAAAACCTTTGGGAATATGCATTTTATACAGAGCCGCCATAAAGCGGCTTACCTGCGTTGTTGCAATCAAAAAATTCCCAAGCATAAGGCAGGGAATGAGTTTTCTGATGTATACCGAAAACACATAGACAATACTTCCCGCCGTCGCCGGCATAAGCGGCACCAACATGTACTGCAGCGCAACAAGAGCACTGAACAAAAGTCCGTAGGAAAATGCAATTTTCAGCCGTTTTGCCGTACACAGCAAAACAAACGGAAAAACCGCAAACAAACATTCAATGAACAGATTGTCGTTCAAAAATACCGTTATGCCGGTAATCGCCAAAATAAACAATTTTGTTCTCGGATCGAGTTTCATACAACTACACAATACCCGCTTTTTCAAAATGCTTGCGCAAAATACGTTTGCCGATTAAACCGCCGAGGATGGCGCACAGCAGTGTAATTGCAGTCATTGCCGGAAGCACCCATACGCTCGTACCGATTGTGTGAATGATTTGCTCAAAGGCGGCTGTGTTCCCCTTTTTTTTCATAAAAGCGTCAAATTGTGCGGGAAGCAGCGCCATAGGAACGTATGCGCCGAAGGGAGCAAGTGCCATTATGCAATATGCGGTAAGATTTTTTTTAAACGACTGAAAATGCCCCGACGCGCAAATACAGTCGGCCGCAATACCGAACAGCACAAAAAAAAGGCTCATCATCCAAAACATGCCGGTGATAAAAAGCAAAATGCCGCCGATAACACCGAGGCAGGTTAATGCGCCGCGCTTCGGAATTTTTGCAACATAGAGCATAAAGACGGTACCTGTAAACAGCGCAATACATGCAGGCATTAAAGGAAACGTGAGCGGCGTCATCTGCGCTATGCCGCCGACAACAAAAGCGACAACCGAATAAATCAGCGAAAAAATTCCTATCGAAATAAAGTCTTTTGTTTGTAATTTTTTTTGTTCCATTGCCGCCCCTTTCCTGTTTTTAGTATTTTATATCACTGATATATATCAATGATATATATTAAACGGAAAAGTTTGTCAAGGACGAACGTTTGGAACAATGTTAGATTTTGTTTCCATAATAACGAGACAATTTTGAAATGATTATATCTTCAAAATTTCTTTGGCCATCAAAAATTGTGTGAACTATTACTTTGTCTTCCGAAATTTCATACACAATTCTATAGTAACCTTGAATTAATTCTCTGTATCGTTTTTACAAACTCGTCCGAGTGTGCTATAATGTACGCTATATTCAAATGCGAAAGCGGAGTAGGGGTAGACGATGTCCATTAAGGCAAAAGACATGACGATGGCGGAACGCAAGGAACGTGTAGCACAGCTGGTAAGTCAATTTAAGGAAAATGAGCCCTTTTATCTTTCCAAGAATTTTGTGGAAAGCGAAGTGCGCAATAAGTTTATCGATCCGCTGCTTGAATGTCTGAAATGGGATGTTTAACTTCGGCTGCTAATATAGCGCATCCGAAGTTAAACGTCGAGTTTTACTTACGTAAAACATCGCAAAATTAATTATGCTTTTTCACTGCGTTGTAAAAGCATAACAATTCAGCAGCCTCGAAATTTGAAAATTTCTTCGTTGCCGAATTGATAAGGATGTCAAAAACGAGAAAGGAGCGCGGCATGACCGGCAGGAGGTTATTACCGAAGACCGTGTGGTGATGAACGGGCAGGTGAAGCATCCCGACTATACACTCTGTTACGGCGGCGAGCGGAAGATGTATGTGGAAGCAAAGCAGCCGAGTGTTGACCTTAAAACAAATCCCGAACCGGCGCTGCAGGTGCGGCGGTATGCGTATACCTCAAAGATGCCGATTGCGGTGCTGACGGACTTTCAGGAATTGGCAATTTACGATACGCGGATTAAGCCGTCCGAAAAAGACACTGCCGCCACTGCCCGCATTGAGTATCTGACTTACGATCAGCTCTCTGAAAATTTTGAATCGTTGTATGATAAAATCAGTTGGGATGCCGTCGATCTTGGTAAGTTCGATACCTATTACGAAGGGACGAAGGATAAGCGGGGGACGGCAACTGTCGATGATGATATTTTAAATATGATCGAAAAATGGCGGATGGTTCTTGCCGAAGATATTGCGTTGCATAATGACGGAATCGATGCATTCAATTTGACGGGCGCTGTGCAGAAAATTATTGACCGGCTGCTCTTCTTACGGATTTGTGAAGATAAAGAAATTGAAGAAGGAAATCAGCTTAAAAAAATCGCGGAGCAAAAAACGGCTATTTATAAAAATGTGCAGCGGCTTTTTGAAAATGCGAATGCTAAATTCAATGCAGGGTTGTTTGCTTCCGACCAATGGCTTGACGAACTTGCTGTTGCGGATAAAACGCTTATCAGTATTATCAATGCGCTCTATTATCCTGAATGTCAGTATGAGTTCAGCGTGCTGCCGGTTGAAATACTCGGTTCCATTTATGAACGCTTTTTGGGAAAGATTATCCGCTTTACGCGCAAAACGAAGAACGGGCACAGCATAGAAATTCTTGAAAAGCCGGAAGTGCAAAAAGCTGGGGGTGTGTATTATACGCCGCCTTATATCGTTAAATACATCGTTGAAAACACAATCGATAAAAAGCTTGCAGGCAGAACGCCTGATGATGTAAGCCGTTTGCGTTTTGTTGATCCTGCATGCGGTTCGGGGAGTTTTCTTGTCGGGGCGTATCAGTATTTGCTGGACTGGCACTTGGATTGGTATTATGCGGAAGCGCGGCGAGCGCAGGTAGAGAAGAAGGGGCTTATCTACAAAGATGCGGCAACGCAAGGATATAAGCTGAGCATTGAAGAGAAAAAACGTATTTTACTAAACAATATCTACGGTGTGGATATCGACGCACAGGCGGTGGAGGTAACAAAGCTTTCGCTCTTTTTGAAGCTCTTGGAAAATGAGGGCAAGGCTCTTTCCGCAACGGGACAGGCCGCACTGTTCAGAACGAGCGACATACAGGCAAAAATTTTACCGGATATGTCGCACAATATTAAATGCGGGAACAGCCTTATCGGAACGGATTACTACACGGGTAAGGATTTAACACTGTTTGGTATAGAGGAACAACGCAAGGTGAACGCCTTTGACTGGGATGCTCAGTTTCCGGGCATATTTGCAGACGGCGGTTTTGATTGCGTGATTGGGAATCCGCCGTATGTAAAAGAATATACCGATACAGGCTGCTTTGAAGGTTTACATAATCATCCTTGCTATCAAGGAAAAATGGATTT
This sequence comes from Treponema sp. OMZ 305, assembly GCF_024181325.1. NCBI lineage: Bacteria > Pseudomonadati > Spirochaetota > Spirochaetia > Treponematales > Treponemataceae > Treponema > Treponema sp. OMZ 305. The sequence continues at coordinate 474,273 of NZ_CP051300.1, forward strand.
GTGGTATTTTTTCGGATATCAAGGGATTCGGTTTGCAAAAGAAAACGGATTAGTCGGATTTATCGCACCGAATAATTGGATAACAAATGCGGGGGCTTCTTTGTTTAGGGATTTTGTATTGGATAATGCAAAGATAGTAACGTATACGGACTTCGGCAATTACAAGGTATTTGAAACCGCCTCAATTCAAACAATGATATACATTATGCAAAAAACGAAAATGAATGAGTGTTATTCGGTTGAATATTCGCGGCTTAATAATGCCCACGCCGAACTGTCTGAAGTGCTTGATTTTTTAGCGGGGAACGGAGAAGAAAATATAACCCGGTTCGAAGCGGAAATTGTAAAAAATGTCTGTAAAGATACATATATTCTCTTTTTGAATAAGAAAAATTCTGTCATTCTTAATCATATAAAAAGAAACAGTAATGCAGGGCTTACAGAAGGCGAAATTGCACAAGGGATTGTAGCGCCTCAAGATTTTTGTAATAGAGCCTCTGCTTTAACATTAGGTGATGAAAATCTGCAAGGTACAGGCATATTCAATCTTTCGATGGATGAATATAATGCACTCAATTTATCGTCCGAAGAAAAGGAATTGGTAAAACCCTTTTACACTTCGACAGAGTTGCATAAATATTACGGCAACGCAAATAATAAACTATGGGTGATATATACAACGTCAAAGTTTAAAAATAAAAGCGAAATGAAAGCATATCCAAATCTCAAAGCGCATCTTGACAAATTTATCCAAGTGATTACATCTGATAATAAACCGTATGGGTTGCACCGTGCGCGGGATGAGAAATTTTTCAGAGGGGAAAAGATCGTTTCATTACGGAAAACAGCGGAACCGTGCTTTACCTACACTGATTTTGATTGCTATGTTTCACAGAGTTATAATGTTATTAAAACCGAACGGTTCAATCTTAAATTCTTAACCGCCATATTAAATTCCAATGTGATTAAGTTCTGGCTGCGCTATAAGGGAAAAATGCAAGGGGATAACTTTCAGGTAGATAAAGAACCCCTGCTTGAGTTACCCTTGATTGTCCCAACAGAATCGGAGCAGGCACATTTAAGTGTGTTGGCTGACCAGATGATTACCGCACAGGAACAGCTGAACAGTGCAACCTCCGATTCTGATAAGAACTTCTTACAACAGCGGGTTGATATTTTGGATAAGCAGATAAATACTGTTGTATATGGGCTGTATGGCCTGACGGCGGATGAGGTGAAGATTGTGGAGAATTAAGAACGCAAAGATAAAAGGAGAGATATATGGATTTCATTCCATTTGAACAAAGGTTGGGCTTATCATCACCAGTAATAATTACTAATGCTTTTCCAGAAAGTGCAAGAATAGGATTATACTATGTTATTGATGATTTACTGGAAAAAAATTTTCTCCATAAGGAATATAACTACGACTTTAGGTATCAATTCATAAATCATGAAATTGGAAGACTATGCAGAGATATTAATATTGTTAGTGATGCTCAGATTCATCCGCTATTATATCAAATGGAATGGGTTAAGGTTTATGAATTGATTGAAAGACTCTATTTAAAATTGGAAAGTGTTAATAAGTATGATATTAATGGTAACTTTGAATATGAGATAACTAGTATTGTGGAGGTTCAAGATTATTTCACAAAAGAAATAAAAAATCTTATGATAGAAGAAAAACTTGGGTATGATTTCAATCAAGGCATATTTATGCGTAGGGGATATATCCAAACAACAAAATCAATAAATAAGGTCATGTCTGTTTTAACTGACCCTAAATTAACGAAAACACGAGCACACTATATGAAAGCCATAGAATATTTTTACAATATGAGAAATTCTGATTATGAAAATACAATCAAAGAATCTGTTTGTGCACTTGAAGCAAGTTTAATTGCATTATTCTCACCGGGAATTGCCAAAAATTTTGATGTTGCAATTAGAAAATTACAAGGCATGAACACTATGCAAGCTCCAGCACCAATAATAGAATCAATAATAAAAATATACGGTTATAGGAATTCCGGCTCCGGTGTGGCCCATGCAACAGACAAAGGTCAAAAAGTATCGGAAAAAGAAGCAGAATTAATTATGGCATTAACGGCAAGTTATATCACTTATTTTTACTCACTTTTGAATAATAATGTAGAGACGGAGATACCTTTTTGATATAGATAACATCAAGTGCTTTAGTTGACCGGATGATTACTGCACAGGATCAGCTGAACAGTGTAATCTCTGATTCTGATAAGAAATTCTTGCATCAGAGGGGTGACATTTTTGATAAGCAGATAAATGCTGTTGTTTATGGGTTGTACGGGCTAATAGATTATAAAGTGAAGATTCTAGAGGGAGAAAAAAAGAAATGAATCTTGGTCTGAAAACGATAAAAGAATTAACTCAAATTATTAATGAAAAATCTCAGTATAGAAAAGGTTCTGAATTAGTGGATTTCTTTAACGCACTTGGATTTCATGATTGTTATGGTCAAGGATTTCCATCTCGACATATTTATACGGAAGAAAATATAAAGCATCTAAATGGAACATCAGGAATTGACGAATGTATTAAAGCTGCTTTTGCACCTAATAACTTTATTGGCAGAGTTGATTTGCTATATCAATTAGTTGAAGAGTTTAATAAGCACCTAGCATATGATGGTTGGAATGTTGTTGTTTCAGGAAACAAAGTAAGTTTTCGAAAAGTAAATTTTGATTTTAGAAATTCATTTAAGCAAGATATACCTACAGAAAAAACAAAAGAAGAATTTATCAATATTAAAATTGGACAGTTAAATATTTCAAAATTGCCAATAGAATCACGTTTATTGCCAATAATCCAACAAAGGATCGATGAAATAGATCAATGTGCAAAAAATAATGCACCTTTAGCTACAATCTTTTTATGTGGTTCGGTGTTAGAAGGTATTTTATCGGCAATAGCTCTTCAAAACGCTCAAAGCTTCAACACGGCAAAATCTAGTCCGAAAGATAATGCAACGGGAAGTGTAAGGCAATTTAACAAATGGACGTTAAAAGATTATATTGATGTTGCTAAAGAGCTTGGCTACATTGATTTAGATGTACAGAAATTCAGCCACGTGCTACAAAATTTTAGAAATTATATCCATCCATATCAGCAGCTGCATGAAAAATTTTCACCAAATATTGATACTGCAAAATTATGTGTTCAAGTAGTAAAAATTGCAATTAATCAAATTGGAGATTTAAAACATAATACCAGGACAAATTAAGGAGAAATAGCTATGTCTGCAGAAATTCATCCTAAAGTATTTATATCATACTCTTGGACTGTGCAAGAGTGGGTGGTAGAATTTGCGCAAAGATTGGTAAATGCTGGAATTGATACGATAGTCGATTTTTGGAATTTGAAACCCGGAAATGATAAATATAAATTTATGGAATCTATGGTTACAGATAATACAATTGATTTTGTTTTAATTGTATGTGATAAAACATATACCGAAAAAGCTAATGATAGAACTGGAGGGGTCGGTGATGAAACAGTAATTATATCGTCAGAATTATACGGAAAGTTCAAACAAGAAAAATTTTTATCGCTCATTTTAGAAAAAAATGAAGATTCAACTCCTGCTGTGCCTGTTTATATAAAATCGAGAATTTACTTTGATTTTTCTGATGTAAATAACTATGAAAATGAATATGAAAAACTCATACGGCATATTTACAATGAACCTCTTATATCCAAGCCAAAGCTCGGCTCAAAGCCTGAATGGTTAAAAAACAGTTCGGTAGACATAAGCAAACTTCAGAGCGGAATTACTATTTTAAGGACTTCAAATAATGAGTTTAGAAAAAACGAGATCGTTGTTGAATTTCCGCACATTTTTTCAGCAAAGGTAAAAGAATTTACAATAGATACTGCAAACTCGGATAGAAGTTTTATAGCTGCTGAAATTATTTCGAAGATAGATGCTATGAAACCATTGCGTGATAGTTATTTAGATTTTCTTAAGGAGATGCTTTTTTCTTCACAAGATGTCAAATTATTTATCTATAATCTCTTTGAAACAACATATAACAAATTAATGTTGGTTGATAAAGGGATTAATTCATGGCGAGAGAGCTCCTTTGGGCATTATACAATATTTATTTGGGAGTTATTTGTATGTACGATTGCCTATCTTAGATATTATGAAAAATATTCATTAATTCATGATATATTAACACATACTTATCATTTACAAGGGAGAACTTCTCAGGTGCAAAATATAAAGCCCTATTCTTTTGTCCAGTTTAGCTGCTATTCAAACGTACTTGATGCTACTTATAGACACAAAGAAAATTTAATTTCAAAAACTGCAAATATCATAGTTTCCAGAGTTAAAGAACCTATCATAACAAAAGAATCTTTTGCAGAAACAGATATATTTTTAACCCAAATGTCTTTCGCGTTGAAGATTTCTGATTATGAAAGGTATTGGTTTGCTTTATCGTATATCTATGCAAATAATTCTGAGAGCCTATGGGTCAGATTGTCCTCAAAAGAATACTGTGAGAAAATACTTCCATTATTTGGAGTGAGCTCAATTGATGAGCTAAAAAAAATTATTGCAGCTAATCCCGTGGCACCTAATTATTGCTATCCAGATGCTTGGGATTCAATACCCCCTATTCCCTTGAAAATCGGTAATTATGAGATTGCATCACTAAGGTGAATAATTGCTAATGATATGAATTCCCCAGTTCTCTCCATCCCTCACAAAATCCCTATTAAACAAGTAAAAATGCTGCCGGAACCATTGTTGGCATCTGTTTCAACCTTCATCAAACTGTTTGAATCTGCGCAAGATAATTTTACTGAAAACCATGCCAGTCACGCAAAGCCTAAAAACAAACAAGCTGTTTTGCATCAGCCGGAGAACTGCATCTTGACCAGAACGCAGTTACCGAGTTACGCGAGGTAAGCTTGATATGATTTTGATCTACTGAATGAATCTTTTAACCCACGTATCTAAAAAATTCATTTGCTCTTCCGTATGAAACCAGTGTTCGCCCCTATCAAAAACCGTTAAGCTCGCGTTTATTGTATGTGCAAAATTCGTCATTGTTTCCAAAGAAGTCATATCGTCTTTTTTACCGTAAAGAATGCCGGTAGGAATGTTCCATGTTATAGGATTGTTCCTGACAAAAGAAAGATATTCCCACGATAATGGTTCGCCGAAAGAAGTAATGATTATCTTTTTTGCTCTCAGTTCTTCTTCGGATACCTTTGCCTTTTTCATCATAGTTAAGATTAGATTTTCCATATCGACAATGGGCGAAATAAACAGGGCTTTTGTGATTGGCTTTTCCGATGAAGAAATCAGAGAAAAATAAGCTCCTATACTGTTTGCGATTAATAAAATTTCACTGTAGTTTGGAGCGATAAAATCAAAATAGTTTTGAAATTCTTCTTTCGCCTGCCACGGTACTTCCGCTTTATAATCGAAACCTATAATTTCATAATGGTCATTAAAAAGTTTTTTATAATGATTTGCTTCGTCTGAGGAACCGCCTTTTCCGTGCACATATATAACAGCGTTTTTCATTTAAAATAGCTCCTATTCTGCATCTATAAATCCGAAACAATAAATTATTTTAAGAAATCTTCCCAATCCCGCCAACTGATATAGGAAAATTCTAAAGTCAATACATGGGAATTTCCAGAGTAATCCCCGCTTCCCACCTGTTGCCTTTCCGTTCAAAAATCGTGATGTTATCAACCGGAAAGTTTTCCGCAAGGTTCAGCTCGTTCATTACCTGAATCGCCTTGGTCATTACTCCGGTAGGAATATCCCGATTTGCAACAGTTGCGTGAGGCTGGAAAGGCTTTTTGTCTTTTTTAGTACAGCCCGGACAGGCGTTTATAATTGCTTGTATCGTTTTATCACGGAGCTTTGTCCAATTTTCATCTGCAATGACATTTGCAAACAGTGTTCTATCTCCAAACGCATCAAAGTTATCAATATGAGCAGTAAAACCTAAGCCTTGAGGCAAGACTTCTTTTTCAATCGCGCTGATTAAATCATCGGTTGTATAATCTTCCGGCAGTCTGAACGGTGGGACAAGTGTAACGTGAATTGGAGTTCCATGTCCGGATTTGCAACCGTAAGCCTCGTTCATATAACGACGGCAATCTTCCAGAGTAAGGGTTATATCCTCTGGGAGGAGAACGCCGATAAAATGCGTTTGCTGCGGAGCATTATTTCGTTTCATCTCTATCATTATAGCATAAAACCATGCATCATTCTATCTTGGTGTTCTTCAATATTCTGAATGCCGGCAGCTGGATTTTATCAAAGTTATGATATAATAGTTATGCGATGTTAAGGTTAGCTCAAAATGATTCATAATCCGGTATTTTTTCATGTTGATTTAGATGCTTTTTTTGCCTCGGTAGAGCAGCTCGATAATCCGGCATATCGCGGGAAGCCGGTTATTGTCGGCGGGCTTGGTAAGCGGGGTGTTGTCTCAACTGCGTCGTATGAAGCGCGAAAATTCGGTGTCCATTCTGCGATGCCGATAGCCCGTGCACGAGCCTTGTGTCCGCAGGGGATATTTATCAAAACACGAATGCAGCGTTACTATGAAAAATCGAAAGAGATTATGAATATTTTTAAAAACTTCAGTCCCGATATACAGCAGCTTTCCATCGATGAAGCTTTTCTTGATATGAGCGGTACGGAAAAAATATTCGGCGATACTACAACAGCTGCCCGGCGGCTGAAAACTACCATTTTTGAACAAACCGGTTTGCGCGTTTCCGTAGGGGCAGCTTCCAATAAGTACATTGCAAAAATTGCGTCGGGGCAATCGAAGCCGGACGGTTTGCTTGTTATTCCGGCGGGCAAAGAAGCGGCGTTTATGCAGTCGCTGCGGTTAAGTGATGTATGGGGTATCGGCAGCAAAACACGGGCGCGGCTTGCGGATGCGGGGCTAACGACTATTGCCGAAATTCTCCAACAGCAGGAATCCGTTTTACAGCTGATTATTGGGAATGCCGCCGGTACGTTTCTGTATCAAGCCGTCCGCGGGGATATGGCGCATGTTTTTAACGAAGAGCGGAAAAGTCATTCTATCAGTACGGAACGCACGTTTGAAACCGATCTGCATGAAAGGGAGGAAATCTCCGACGTGCTGTTTCAGCTGAGTGCTGAGCTGATGTGCCGTATTCTTGATGAGCGTATTCAAAGCCGCACCGTACATATTAAAATACGGTATGCGGATTTTACTACTATTTCGGCGCAACAGAGCGGGGCATTGATTAACGATTCTGCTGATTTATATGAGCGGGCGCAGAAGCTGTTCTTTTCCCGTTTCGATACCGCGCTGTCCGTCCGGCTTATCGGGATTGAAGTAGATGTCGGCAGCGACAACAGCCAACTTGAACTTTTTGCATCGGAAAAAGCGGCGAAAAAACGTAAACTTGAAGAAGCGGTTTTGAATATTGCAAAGAAAAACAAGGATGTCAAAATCGTGCAAGCGCGATTACTTCATAAGTAGGATATAGATAAGATTGACGAAGGGAGATTTTCCTCAGATTTTTTACTTATAGGAGACAAGAGATGGAAAAACTTATTCTTTCAGTTTTAATGAGCGCAGGTATGGCAGCATGACTTTCAGCAAAAACGGCACTGGTGTATTTTAGCGCAACCGGTACGACGGAAGAAATGGCGAAAAATGCTGCAAGCGCGATGGGGGCGGATCTTTTTGAAATAGATCCTGTCCACAAATACACCGCTGCCGATCTGAACTGGAATGACAAAAAATCACTCACTACAATCGAGTGTAACGATCCGAAATCCCGTCCGTCAATCGCGAACAAGATTGACATATCCGGTTACGACACCGTTGTTTTGTGCTATCCTATCTGGTGGGGATATGTGCCGAAGATCATGTATACCTTTGTCGAAAGCCAAAACTGGAGCGGAAAGAAACTTGTTACACTCTGTACATCAGGCGGAAGCGGTCTTGGACGGAGCGGTTCGGACATTGCAAAATACGCAAAGGGCGCGACCTTCAAAGGCGGAAGAGCTTTTACACGCGGGAGATACTGACAAAAATATGTCCATAGCTTAGTATAAACATAGTTAGAGATACACAGTTCTTTTGAAAGATAAAGTGTAAGATAATTGATTAAAAATATGTACTACAAACGCCATAAAATGAGCGTTTTATCCTGTCTTTTAGCGTTTTTTCTGATATAGAGTTATTTGTTAGCTTCGAGTTTTGCCCTTGGCAAAACTCGATGCTGTATCAGCGACAACTCAGATGCACACACCTCCAGCGCTTTTGCAAAGAGACGGCGTAGATACATCGTCAGCAAACGTACATCCGTGTACATTTGCTGACGGCGAGTTTTTGCTGTGCAAAAACGTCGCTACTGCGTGGAACCACGGACATCCCTGTCCGTGATGATACGTTGAGGATTAATTTTTTCGCAGTAACGGCGGTATATGACTGTCCGTAAGCCTTTTGAAATAGATGATGCAGATGCTAGGAGCGTACAAAAAACACCCGCAGGCGTACTTGTTGTACGTCGAGGACTGTTTTTTGTTAAGCGACAACGCAGATGCGTCGTATATTTCCAAAAGGACTACGGCAGCGGACTATACCGCTCCCCATAGTCGTAGGTATCAAGCTGTTCGTATTTTTTAAAGAAGTTGACAACCAAATAGGTAAAGGGCGTACAGACAACCTCTATCATCGTCTTAAAAAGATAATTTGAAAAAGCCATCACAATTAAAACGGAAGATGCGTACATTCCCGAAAAGGCAATCGCTACAAAAATGATACTGTCCAGCAGCTCTCCAACCAAAGTTGAGCCGATGGTGCGCATCCACAGGTGTTTGCCGTCGGTAAGTATCTTCATTTTAGAAAGAACGGTAGAATTGCTGTACTCGCCGATAAAGTAACCGCAGATACTGCCTGCAGTGATGCGGGGCATTTGCAGCAAAATATTATTAAAATCGCTTTGCAGATTCCAGCCGCCCTCTGCCGGCAGAATACTCACCAACCAGACATTGAACGCCATAAAAATAAGGACGACAAAGCCTGTCCAAATGACTTTCCGCGTATCCCGATAGCCGTATACCTCAGTCAGCACATCGCCGAAGATATACGAAAACGGAAAAAGCAGCGTACCGCCGTCAAATACGAAGGGACCAATCTGCACCATTTTTACTGCCAAAATATTCGACAGCACCAATACACCGATAAAGAGTCCGGAAAGAACCGGCAAGAAATTCTTTTTCTTCATGAAGCCCTTGGCTTCATCCGTCAAAATAGTGTCATTCATTATTTTATTATAGCAAAATCGGAACAGCGGTGATATACTAAATATATTAGGGCAACCGCATCAGACAGTTACCTAATATCCCCGCAAAATAATTGGGGCTGTTCAACCTGTTCTTTTGAAAATAGAGGGGTATCTACTGTGTCGTACGGCAAAAAAGTATCCTCAACGTATCAAAGATACGCCTGCGGTGCTTTTTTGCCTATCTCCTTGTATCTACCGCTCTCTTTTCAAAAGCGTCGGTTCTATGCGGTAAACTCTTATTCTGAGTTTTTACACATTTGTCCGATGCGTTTGCCCTTCCTTAAAATAAAATACACGAAATTTTATTTAAAATTTCGTGCGAAGGTAAAAGTGTATTATCTGAGGAGGCACGATAAAAAGTACCGTCTAAAATTGCGCCGGTACTTTTTATCTCAAGTTTGCGTTGCAAACTCGATTATTGTATGTGTGCGCGTACTGCGCACGGCTAAAAACTTTTTTCGGAAGCGGAAGCTTCCTGCAAAAGTTTTTATAGGAGGTAAAATGAAAACGATATTGGTAACGGGAGCGCTCGGTCAAATCGGCAGTGAGCTGGTTATGCACCTGCGCAAGACCTATGGCGGCAGTAATGTTATTGCAAGTGATGTAGTAAAAAAAGACATGCCGGAAGTGCTTGAGTCCGGGCCTTTTGAGCAATTAAACGTATTGGAGCCGCAAAAGGTTGCGGATGTATGTAAAAAATATAAGGTCGATACCGTTATACACTTAGCAGCGCTCCTTTCCGCCGTTGCAGAGCGCGATCCGCAAATGGCGTTCAATATCAACATCCACGGATTATACAATATGCTGGAAATCGCACGGGAAAATAAGTACCGGTTCTTTGTTCCCAGCTCCATCGCGGCATTCGGGCCGGGAACTCCGAAAGACAAAACGCCTCAGGACACCATCCAGCGGCCGACCTCGATGTACGGCGTAACAAAGGTTTCAGGCGAGCTGCTCTGCGACTACTACCACAAACGCTTCGGCGTCGATACCCGCGGCGTACGGTTCCCCGGTCTTATTTCGTATACAACTCCTCCGGGCGGCGGCACTACCGACTATGCCGTTGACATTTATTACGAAGCGCTCAAGAACAAAAAATACGAGTGCTTTATTAAGGAAGGCACCTATATGGACATGATGTATATGCCCGATGCCCTCAAAGCAGTGCAGCAGCTTCTGGAAACAGATGAGGCGAACTTAGTCCACCGCAATGCCTTCAACATCGCTTCCATGAGCTTTACACCGGAAATTATCGCAGCGGAAATTAAAAAGCACATCCCTAAATTTCAGATGACCTACAAGGTTGACCCCATGCGACAGGCAATCGCCGATTCATGGCCGAACTCCATAGACGACACCTGCGCACGAAATGAATGGAATTGGAAGCCCGAATACACACTGGAAACGATGACCGTCGATATGCTGGAAAAACTGAGCAAGCGGCTCGGCGTTGCCTATCATTCGGCACAGAAATAAGAAATAGGGAAACGCTGCCAATGCACTGTTTTCGGCAGAATCGGTGGCGCTGTATAGTAAACCTGTTCGGAAACTTATGTTTCTGAACAGGTTACCTTGAAATGCGATGTTCTAAATCGTGCCATTTGTACGATTTAGAACTCGTCGACCTGTTCGACAACGAAGTTATCGAACAGGTCTAGTATCAATATTTTCACTTTCACTTTATTAAGGAGAAACCAATGAGCAATATTCACGAAATGGCTTTTTTACAACAAAAAGTACGGGAATTAAAAGATCAAGGCTTGTATAAGGTACCGGTAACGCTTGACGGGCCGAACGAAGCAGAATGCGTTATTAATGGAAAGAAAGTTATCAACCTTTCATCAAATAACTATCTGGGCTTTGCAAACCATCCCCGTTTAAAGAAGGCGGCAATCGCAGCGATTGAAACCTACGGAGCAGGAGCCGGTGCTGTCCGCCCCATCATCGGAAATATGAAAATCCACGATGAGCTTGAAACCCTGCTCGCCACATTCAAGCGAGAAGAAGCGGTGCTGGCTTTCCAGTCGGGCTTTAACTGCAACGCCGGGGTTATCCAAGCAGTTACCGATAAGGGAGACCTCATCCTATCCGACGAATTAAACCATGCGTCCATCATCGACGGATCCCGCCTTTCAAAAGCCGATAAGGCAGTGTTTAAACACTCCGATATGGCGGATTTGGAGCGGGTGTTAAAAGAGAAGCGCCCCAACTACCGCAACATCCTCATCATCACCGACGGCGTGTTCTCCATGGACGGCGACATTGCCAAGCTGCCGGAAATCGTTGCACTTGCAGAAAAATACGAATGCTTAACCTACGTGGATGACGCCCATGCCAGCGGTGTATTAGGCGAAAGCGGACGAGGCTCCGTTGACCACTTCTACCTGCACGGCAGAGTAGACTTTGCAATCGGCACCCTATCCAAGGCAATCGGCGTTGTCGGCGGCTATGTTGCCGGTAAGCAGGTTACCATCGACTGGCTGAAAAACCGCGGACGCCCCTTCCTGTTCTCGACCGGACTCCCGCCCGCCGCTATCGGCGCTTGTATCGAAGCGATCAAAATGCTGATGGAATCAACCGAATACACCGACCGGCTATGGAAAAATGCCCGCTACTTCAAAGAAAAGCTCGCCCGCCTCGGCTTTAACACCGGACACAGCGAAACCCCCATTACGCCGGTCATCATCGGAGAAGAAGCAAAAACCCTTGAGTTCTCCAAAAAGCTCTTTGAAAACGGCTTATTCATTGGGCCGATCGTGTTTCCCACCGTACCCAAAGGCACCGGACGTGTCCGCTGTATGGTAACGGCAGGACACACCACCGAACAGCTCGACCGCGCTATCGCCATCTTCGAAAAAGTCGGAAAAGAGATGGGCATTATCGCGTAAGCTGATCCTAAACGAGAAGAGACGGAAGCTGTAAAACAAGCGGCAAGGATTAATCTGCACAGATATTACTCCCCGTGCCGCCCCCAGCCTTTCGTCTCTTTATCTTTTTAGACATACCCTATAGTCACAGAAGAATTCATTTTCAAAAGCACCTCATTATTTGCGGCGCAACTTATTTACTCAAAGAGGAACACTCATGGGAAGTTTAGATTTTTTATCAACGGATTATCAATTTAAAAAATATAAGAATGTATATGCAGGGATGTTGCAAGGGTTTTATACGATTTTTCGCGTAGATGCCAATGCGAAAAAATGCATCCTTACCATCGGCGCCTCTAAAGAGGCTGATGGAGAAGACATGCTCGCTCTTTTGCAGCCGCGGCTTTGCGAAATAAAAAAGGTAAAAACGCGTATCGGTAACGCAGCATTAATCCTTGAATATCCTACGCCGGCATTAGGCAATTATAAGAAAACATTTGATTTGCTCAATGATACCGTAATCCCATTCCTTGTAGAAAATAAGTATAAATCCGGCGGATTTATCTATGGTAAAAATGACGGAACGATACGGTTGTTTCAAATAGGATCGCAATACCTGTATCTAACCGAAGCTGAGCGAGCGGAAAAAGAAGCCGATCTTACCGACCGAAAAGAAAAAGATAAAAACACGCAAGAAAATTTTTTACTCGGTACATTGGGCGTTATCGGCGTTGCATTAGCGGGAATCTTACTGTATGTTATCGTCGGAAAAATGAACCTCTATGTTTGGGCGATTCCAGTCTTACTGAGCGCAATATCCTATACTGTATATAAACGACTGGGAAAAAAATTAACCGTAAAAGCCATCGTTATGATTTTGATTGTACTGGGCATAGCACTCGCAGCGGCAACCGTATTGGAATACGGCTGGCGTATATACGATGCTGTAAATGAGGCTCCGGATATTGAACATATCGGCTTTTTCGATGCTTTAAAAGAAACGCCGGAGCTTATAATCACCGAACCTGAAATCACAAAACTGGTTAAAAGAGATTTATTGGTAAACGGTGGAATTTTAATACTGGCCTCAATTATTACGATAGTAAGCGCTTACAGGCAAGAAGTACGGTTTCTCGAAATAAAAAGATTGGATTAGATTAAAGACATCCCTCATTTCATTATGGTGAAATAAATAGCATTCGCGCAAGGCATCGAGATAAGACAATAGCCTATCATCATTTACAAATCCGTAGGAATTATGCTACATTGATCATAAAGGGGAGTATACAAGCATTCTCCCTTAAATTGAGAGGTGTATATGAAGAAAGCAATTACAACGTGTTTAGCGACTTGTCTCGTTTTAGCAAACGTAATGGCTGCAGAGTACTACGTTTCAAAAGAAACGGGTAAGAACGGAAATGCGGGCACAAAAGATGCTCCATTTAAGAACATCGAAAAGGCTGCCGAAAAAGCTCAGCCCGGCGATAAGCTGTATGTTGCCGAAGGCAATTACTACGGCGTTCGGGACAAGGGCTTTATCATGATAAAAAACGCAGTCGAAATCTACGGCGGGTATTCCAAAGACTTTTCCAAACGGGATGTTTTAAAATACCGTACTCTTGTTATGCCGCCGGCCTCCTCAAACGGAACGGGTCGAGCAAATAAGGCTATGGAGTTTGATATTAAAGACGGACAGGGAAAAAGACTCGTTATTGACGGTATCATCTTCGATAAAGGAGCTTCCAACGGCTATCATCCAACGAAAGGAAAACCCGCCGGGGTAGAGACCGGTATGCTCATCCTGCCGCCTGGACAGGGTGAAAACGGTAGCGAAAAAAAAGTAATCACCACCGAAAAGGCTATATTCGGCGGCAGCATTATGAAGTGTGATGTGCTTATTCAAAACTGTGTATTTAATAACGCTTCCAATTTTGCCATTCAGTTTGGCGGTTCAGGCGATGTTAAAATTTTGAATAACGTCTTTACTGCAAATGCGATGTCTGCTTGCGAAATTTGGGGAAAAGAAAATAAACCGACTGCCATAACGCTGGAGTTCGCATATAATACGGTTCTGTTTACGTGGCCGCGTACGCATGCCTTTGAAGATATGGGCTACGGATTCCGTGTTATGACAAAGGTTGAGGTAAATCTACACCACAATATTATCGGGCTTTCTTGTCTTTCTGCAATAGACCGCTGCCGTATCGACAGCCCTGCTTCTATGGAAAACGGACGGAAGGTTCTCGTAGATAACAACCGATTCTTTATGAACAAACAAGCGGATGTAACCCTGCCGGGCTTAGGTACCTTCGAATATATATGGGTAAAAGACTTTGAAGATGTTGACCGCTTTAATAGCGCTGAAGGCAACGAGGAGTTAAAAGACGTAGCTCCGCTTAAAAAAGTTTTAAACCAAGCATATTTGGCAGGCTTCTTAAACGCTACCTATAAAGAAAAAACCGACTACGATCCGAATTCTCCCGCAAACGAGTTCAGACGCGCAATGGGAATGAACCAAACGATGAAGGTACAAACTGATGTGTCGATGTTTGCAAACAGATATCCGCAAGATGATGCTGTAAAATTATTCGGTGCCGTAAAAGGGTTCGGTGCACAGGTAATTAAGTAAATAACCTGTTCGGAAACTTCTGTTTCTGAACAGGTTACCTGTCAACAGAAGCGACGGTTTGAGAGCATCTCGCTCAAAACCGTCGTCATAGGGTTGCCTAAAAACGGAAAGTTTATCGGCTTTAATACCCCACATACTCAGCAGCGGGATAGATACATCCCGCGCACGCAATATCGGCGGAACGCCCTGCCTGCACCCATACCGGCTTAAAATAAGTTCCGGAAGCCGGTTTGATTTTTTGTATGATGCCGTCGGGACAATGAATTGAAACAGACACTCGTTTTTCCACTGGATGAGATGAATGTTCGCCGATTGCTGCGGAAGAAAGCAATTCGCACACCCGCGTCAAGAAAGCGATTCGTTCTTCAAGCTTAAAGATAAAACGGGAATAAAAAGCGAGCACCCCAAAGGCATTGCCGGAAAGCGTACTTTGTTCAAGCCGCTGTAACAAGCTGCTCAATATTAGAAAGGCAGACTTCGCTTCTTGATAGCGGGCAGCGGAATACTCGCAGCCATACACCTGTTGCAACATTGCCTTGAGTGTTGTAGCGTCGTTGTATATATGCACAGGTTTTTGCGTACACTGCCGGAACGCGATTTCGACAGCAGGGCAACAGCCGTCAAGTACATACATCTTGGAAGAATACAGAAGCGGACACTTTTGCGTCGTTAAATATACCATCGTACTCTTGATGGCATCGCAAGCAGGATAATCACCATATTTAAAAATAAAGGCGTCCACTCCGACAATCGGCACCGGCACAAGACCGCAGCCGTAGATGAGCGCCTCGTCGATGACGGGAGACTGAACTTCCGAATAGGCAGAGCCGAACACCCCGACGATATTATCATCCGCCTGCATCCGCAGTGTCGCATCTACATACGCTTCCCTGCGGAGATCGGGAGTATAGTTAAGGATTTCCTGTAATGAAGCATGCTTAAAATCTAATTCCATACGCTGACTGTTTCCATGAGGTATGCTGATTTTATCACGCCAAGAGCTTATTTTCCATACCGGAATATTTATCGGTATTGATATTTGCATCGGTATCCGAAAAGTAGTACAATCGCACCGTTAAAAACAAGATACTGTCGGATAATGTGAGTACATTGATCGACATAGTTTTTAAAATTTTTATCGGGAGATTTTATGAAAAAAGCGGCAATTATCTATGCATCGGTTCATCATGGAAATACGGAAAAAGTAGTTACGGCAATGGCACAAGATATGCCGGTAACGCTGTTTAAAGTAGAGCAAGCTCAAAGTATCGATTTTTCGGAATATGATTGTGTCGGCTTCGCTTCGGGAATATATGCGGGAAGATTTCATAAATCGATATATGCATTTTTGAAACATCACCGGCATGAACTTCCGAAAAATGCTTTTGCCGTATGTACAAGCGGAATGGGGAAAGGCAGATATGCAAAAAAATTTGCCGGTTACTTACAGGCAAACGGCTTTACCGTATTGGGAGAATTTGAATGTAAGGGATTTGACACTTTCGGCCCGCTCAAATTGTTCGGCGGCTTAGGAAAAGGACACCCTGACGATAAAGAGCTTGCAGACGGGGTTGCGTTTATTAAGAAGATTATGGTAACGTCTATTTAAGTCTATCAAGGAGGACGCTATGTCTAAAAAACTACGTTCATTAGCAATTTTGGTTGTAATGCTCGCAACCTTGCCGGTATGGGCGGGCGGAAAGCAGGACAAAAAAGCATCGGAAGGGTTTGCAACCGTAACCGATCATCAAGGTAGAACCGTTGTTATCCCCAAAAAGCCGGAGCGGATTGTCGCGCCGTTTTATATTCTCAGCAATACGGCATTGGCTGTCGGCTGTCGGGAATATATCGTATCGGGCGACGGCGGAAAAGGCGGTCGTCCGTTTATTAAAGAATTCGCTCCCGAACTGGCGGATAAACCCGCATGCGGCGGCGCAAAGAATCTGAACCTCGAAGCGGTTGCTTCTCTGTCGCCCGACCTCATTTTAGTGCCGTTTAAAGCCGCGCAGCAGCTTCCTCAAATTGAAGCGCTCGGTGTTCCTGCCTTGGTGATTGAACCGGAAACCATGAAGAATTTTTTCAGCTATGTCGAAATGCTCGGCGCCGCTTCCGGTAATCGCGAACAAGCGCAAAAACTGCTCACTTTTTATAAGACAATCTTAAATGATGTCGCAGGTTTCGTAAAAGGCGAACCGGCGGTATCCGTTTATGTGGCCAGCCGCTCCGATCCTCTGAACGCGCTCAGCCCCAAGATGTTCCAAGCGGAACTCGTTGCGGCAGCAGGCGGAAAATTGGTGAGCGATGATATTACCGATGTCTATTGGACAAAAGTATCGCTGGAACAGGTACAGAAATATGCCCCGCAGGTTATCGTTGCCGCAACGGGCTCGAAGGTAACTCCGGCAGAACTCATCGGAAAAGCTGAATGGAAGGGCATTCCCGCAGTCGATAACGGCAAGGTCTATGTGTTCCCGTCAAGTGTTGATGAGTGGGATTCCCCCATTCCGTGCTCATGCCTCGGTGTTATCTGGCTTGCCGATAAACTGCATCCGGGAAAAGTTCCCGCCGATTATTTGGCGGAAAAAACCAAGGCCTTTTATCGGGACTTCTTCGGTAAAGAAAAAGACCTCGCTTCCCTTAATGTAAAATAAGAAGATAAAACCTTTCAATGCGGATGCGGTACCGGACTAAACTGATATGTGCAGCTTGTATAATGCCTCTGGCGGCGCTGATATTCTCGCTGAGCTGGGGGCGTTATCCGCTCTCTTTCATTAAGATACTTTCGATACTGTTCCACACCGATGCATTTGCGGCGGTAACTACAGCCGATTACAATATCTTTATGAACATCCGGCTGCCGCGTACCCTCTTTGTCTTTCTTTCAGGAGGCGCAATCGGGTTGAGCGGAGTAAGTTTGCAAAGCCTGTTCCGCAATCCGCTGGTTGCGCCCGACATCATCGGGGTTTCTACCGGTGCTTCCCTCGGCGCGGCAATCGGTATCGTGCTACTCCATACAAGTGCGGCAGGTATCCAGCTCTGCGCCTTTGCAGGCGGCATCGGCGCTACGTTGCTTGTGTTGCAGCTTTCGAACATCGGTGGAGAACACAGCCTGATACGCCTCGTGCTTGCAGGCGTCATCATCAATGCACTTGCCGGAGCAGGGGTATCCCTTATCAAATACATGGCGGATCCGCTCAATGAGTTGCCTGCTCTGGAGTTCTGGCTGATGGGCTGTTTTAACGTTATCACATGGAAAAAGCTCGCCGCCTTTTTACCGATTGCCGTTGCGGGATGCGGCTTTATTATCCTGTTCCGCAGGCAGCTCAATATTCTATCACTCGGCGATGAAGAAGCGGCGTCGCTCGGTACGCCGGTTAAAAAGATGCGGCTACTGTTTATTATCACTTCGACATTGTTGGTTGCAAGCGTTGTGTCCGCTGCCGGTATTATCAGCTGGATCGGGCTTATTGCGCCGCATGTTATCCGGCTGCTGTTCGGCAATAATAATTACAAGGTTGCCCCGCTTTCTTTTATGTGCGGCGCTGCGCTCCTCTTGTTTGCGGATACCGTTGCCCGCTCCCTGTCCGGCAATGAGATACCGGTCAGTATTATCACGGCTGTCATCGGTGCGCCGATTCTTGCGCAGCTGATGCTCCGCCGGAACAACGATATTTGGATTGGAATATGAACGCGGCTTTTGAGCTTGACGGCGTTACGGCGGTGCGGGGAACTCAGCCTATTCTGAAAGACCTCCGGCTGCATATCCCGCAGCAAAAGGTAATTGCGCTGATAGGCCCGAATGGGGCGGGCAAGACCACGCTGTTGCGGCTGCTTGCCGGATTGGATAAGCCCGCGTCCGGTACACTCTCCGTATTAGGAGAAAATGCGGCGCAGCTTACACGCAAACGGTTCGCTCAAAAAGTATGCTACATTCCGCAGGGGCATTCCGGCGTGTTTACCTACACAGTACGCGACTTTGTCGTGATGGGGCGAAATCCTCATCAAACTGCGCTCCAATCCCCGTCGCAAAAAGATTGGGAATATGTCGACCATGCGCTCGATGTATTCGGTTTAACGCAATTCGCAGACCGCTATTATAGTCAGCTCAGCTCCGGGGAATCACGGCTTGTGATGCTTGCCCGCGGCATGGTACAAGATGCGCCCATCATCCTCCTGGATGAACCGACCGCCAATCTCGACTTTTACAACGAGCATAAGATTATGCAGATTACCCGTAAGCTTTGCACAAAAGCGCATAAAACGGTGCTCGTTTCCATCCATAATCCCGCGCTTGCCTTGCAATACGCCGACCTTGTCTACTGCATTTACGGCGGAGGTATCGCAGCCGTAGAAGAAAAAAGCAATCCCGATTTTGAACGCAACATCACCGCGATGCTGAACGTTATGTACGCAGAAAAAGGATGTGGCGCTATTCATCTTCAGCGCATAGACGATATCCCGTTTGTGTATTTGAAGTAACGGCGGCAGCGCCCTGCGCCTTTATAAAACATCCGCTTTCCTGTATACTGCATTCCATGCGGGTTACTACGGAAAAGATCGTATTCGGCGGGGAAGCGCTCGCGCGGATAGATGGCAAAACAGTGTTTATCCCTTTTGCGCTCCCCGATGAAGAACTCGATATTACCGTTACGGCAAACAAGCGCGATTACAGCGAAGCCGTTATAAAAAAAGTCATCACAGCTTCTCCTCATCGGATTGAACCGCTCTGCCCGTATTTCGGCCGCTGCGGCGGATGTAATTTGCAAATGGCGGATGATACCTATCAGCAAATACTTCGGCAGGCAATGGTTGCAGAGCTTTTCGACAGAGCGCATATTGCACCTGAACGTCCGCCGGTTTTTATTGCGGGCACCGGATGGGAATATCGAAACCGGTTTCAATTCCATACGGATAAAAACGGAACAATCGGGATGCACGGTTTTGCGAGCAACACGGTTGTTCCCGTCCATGATTGCCCTATTGCAGTACCTGCGTTGCGTACCGTTTTGCAGCAGAACGGATTACAAAAGCTTTTTCCCCGCAGCTCAAAAATCGATAAAGGCCGCTACCATGTTTTTGCACAAGATGACATATACAGCCCTATTCATCCCGACGCTTCGGCACGAGTAAAAAACACTGTTTTGAACTTTAGCGTATTCGGCTTTTTTCAGTCGAATATCACAATGCTGGAAAAAATGATTGAACCGGTATCGGATATCCCACCATGTACGCGGGTACTCGATTTTTATGCCGGCGTCGGCACCTTTTCCGCTTTTTTAACGGACAAAGCTACCGAGCTTCATTTGGTGGAACACAACGAGCCGGCGCTGCGGGCGGCACAGCAGAACCTCGATCGGATTATTGCGGAAAAAAACGGCTCTTGCCGCTGCTTTTTCCATACCGTTTCCGACGCCGATTGGCCGGACATCCCCGCCGCACAGCTTGTCTATGATGCCGCTATCATCGATCCGCCGCGGCAAGGGATCCATGAACGGGCGCTTACCTATCTGGGGCAAGCAAAAATACCGCTCATTCATTATGTTTCCTGTAATCCTGCAACCTTTGTCCGCGATGCAAAAAAACTAACCGCATTGGGGTATCGATTTATCGAATATCGTTTATTCGACTTTTATCCGCAAACACACCACTGTGAACTTTTAGGAATTTTTATACGATGACAAAACCGAAACGCTTTTTAACATCCTTACTTACCGCAGCCTTTTCATGTATGTTTTTGCTGATTCCGGCAAGGGTACTCACCGCACAGACTGCACAAATAGAACAAACACAATGGTCGGCGGTTATGGCAGGCGAAACGCTCTGTGATCCGGTTGTACACGGAGAATATCTTTATACATTAAGCTCGGATCAGGCGCTTAACTGTATCGATTATACCGGCTCCTTTGTATGGCGGCGGAATATTGAGCGGACAATAAAACCGTTTTTAACCGTATCAAATTCGGGGATATTGATTATTGCAGATGCGTCGAGGATACTGCAAGCTGTTTCCGGACAGGGGATTTATCTGTGGTCGGTGCAGCTGCCGGAACCGGCGTTGTATGCTCCCTACAGTACCACTGACGGCAGAATCTGTGTGCTAACGCAATCCAATCTTTACTGTTTTTCTATAAAAGGAAAGCTCAAGTGGCAGATGAAGCTCCCCTCCGCTCCGGCACGGCAGCTGTGCGAAACGGGAACAGCATCATTGTTGCTGACGCTGACGAACAAAGATTTTTTAACCGTTTCACTCACCGGACAGATGTTAAACACAAAAACCTTAAAAAAAGAAATTGCTGCACTCTCAGCTGCTCCCGGCGGGTATATTATGAGCACCGGTGACGGCATCCTCGCCTATTACCGCAGCGCCGCATCCGAAGAGAAAGAAACGTCATCACGTGTACAACAAAGGGAAACCGACGGGTTTGCAGTCTGGCAAACACAAGAAACAGCGCCGCTTTTTATGCAAACCTCCGGCAACGAACTGGTATGCATATATGCCGATGGTACCGTTTCGGCACGGAATATTACCTCTAATAAAATTACTTGGACGGCAAAATTGAACAGCCGCATTACACTTCCGTTATATTACAGCAAAACGGACGGTGAATATTACATCGCCTGTAAGGGTATAGCGGCAATTATCAGCGGCGAGGGAACCGTAAAGCGGGAACAAAAGATCATCACATCAGCTTTTCTGCCGGTTATTATGCCGAATGGTATCCTTATTGCTGTCGATGATTGGGTTATCAACAGCTGGCGACTGGACACAAAGATTATGCAAAGTACTCTCCAGCGGGAAGCGCCGCCGCAATATCAAATTTTAAAAGCACAGGAAAGGACACAAACGCTCCCCTTCTTCGTTCCCTACGGGGATACCACGGCGCTGTTAACCGGTATCGATGAAGCCATCACAAAAGGGACAATCGGTACGGATGAAGCAGCCTACGCACTTACCCTGCAAACTATTTTAACAAACAATCAGCGGGCAGCGTATTTCCCATACAATTTTACGATTTATGAGCGGGCACGGGCAGCGGAACTACTTGGGCTATTGGAATCGTTGGAGTACCGAACTATTCTGCTCGACGAGGCATCAAAAACGTCCGACCCAACCTTAGCCGTTGCAATCATCAGGGCATTAGGGTTTATTGCCGCTGATCCTGACGGAAGGTCGATCGAATCAATTCAGCTGTTGCTGCAACGCTGTGGAGTGCGCGCTCTTGAACCTGCCTACGCTGCCTGCGATGCCCTTACCGAAATAGCGAAATATGGCGATAAACAGACCGCCGGTTCAGCCGTTAAAGCGCTTTTTAGCATCGCGGCAAGTGCGTTCCCTGAAAATATTAAGCAGTACGCAAGACAAAAAATAAAAACTATAGTAGAATAGAATCGAACTTTGTTTTACCGAGAAGCTCTCTTCCTTCAGGATACGTCCTAAGGTGTTGGGATTTCTTCGTATCATCTTCATAGAAAGGGGTTGTTCAATGAAAAGAATAGCGCTTGTATGCCTCTGTACATTTGCCTTTATGAGCATGGCTTTTTCGATAGAGGTCGATCAAAATGAACTGAAGCAGGCCGAAAATACGCCGATTGAATTTATCAACTACACAGGGCCTCATGCCGAAATCGATACGCTGCGGGCAATCGCCGAAATCGGAGAATCGCTCGGCGGAGCTGCTCAACGCGGACGCGCCGGCGAGATGAATCGCTACGCCGTTATCCATGCAGTTGATCCGTCGGTGAAAACCGGTCTCGATGCCGATATCATGATTATCGGAAGCGGAGCGAAAGTCGATCATATCAACAACTTACGAGTTATTATCGCCGGTTATTTACGACGCGCTTACGGATATTCCGAAAAAGATGCAAAAACAATTGCTCATTTTGTAACAATTTATAACGCTGTATACCGCGGTGATATGAATATGTTCAAAAGTAAGTATAAAGCGGTTGTTGTCAAGAATTTGACTGCCGATAAAGCCGGTCTTGCACTGCGCTATGATGAATGGCCGGGAAAAACGCAGATTGTTATCCCGCTTTCCGATCAGAAATACAGCGGTACGTTAAGCGCGATCGATACCGGTTCCATTTCCGATAAAAACGTTGTCAATAAAATGCGTGAGCAGGATAGTAAAGATATTGCTACCCGCAAAGACATGATCGATTTGAAAGAACGAGAAAGCAGCGCTGCCCGCGACCGTGCAGATGTCGCACAGAAGAATGCTGCTGCAGCTCGGAAAGACGCTGACGCCAAACGAAATGAAGCTGCGGCCGCACAAAAAGAAGCTGATAAATCAAAAACAGCAGCGGCTCAATCAAAACAGGATGCGGAAAAAGCCCGAAAAGATGCGGAAACGGCAAAGAAAAAAGCTGCTCAATCCGAAAAAGAGGCTACAGCAGCACAGAAGCAGGCTCAAAAGAATCCGAATGACCGTAAAGCTGCTGAAGAAGCCGCAAAAAAACAGCAGGAAGCCGCAAAGAATAAACAAGAAGCAAGCAATAAAGATAAAGCTGCCGCCGAAAAAGCAAATGCAGCCAAAAAAGCTGGTCAGGAAGCAACGGCAAAACAGAAAGAAGCGGACACAAAACAGAAAGCTTCTGATGAAGCCTCAAAGCAAGCCCAAGATAAAGAACGGGAAGCTTCTTCTGAAAAGCAGTTTGCCGATACAAAAGAGCAGGAAGCACAAAGCGATCGGAAGGATGTTGCCGCAGATACTCGGAAAATCATTGAAGAAAAACGAGCTGAACGAAAGGCTCAGGATGAAGCGGCCTTTGCTTCCGCATTACCCGGCACGGTGTTGAAAGTAGTTGACTCCGGCTCGATGCTTTCGGAAGTGGTATTGCTCGACCTTAAAACGGAAAAACCGCTGAAAACCTCGTCGCTCAATACCGTGCGTGGACGTGTTCTTATCGAAGGAGCAGATTCGCTTATCGCGATTGCCGGTTCAAAATCCGGAAATCAGATGATTACACTGATTGGCATTAACCCCCGCACGCTTGAAATGACCAAGCAGGCTACCGTTCCCGTTGCAGAGCAGAGTCTTTTAATACAGGTTGATGGCAGCTACTATGCGGTCATTGAGCAATCGGGGAAGTATTACCTTGCACGCTTCAACGATAATCTCGAAATGCAAGCAAAATCGACGGTAACCGTTCTTCCGTACACGGCAATAAGCGTTACGGAAAAAGGCTTGCTCGTACAAGATACGGCAAACAATATTCGCCTTTTAAAGACAGATAACCTTGCGGAAGCGATAAAGTAAAAAGCTTGTAACCGTCAAAAGCAAAAAGCCGATTAAACACGTACTGCGTTTAATCGGCTTTTTAGTACTGCACTATTTAGACTAGGGCATCTCTCGAACACTCAAGGTTTTTAGAGGTTTTTCTACTATATTTTCTTCTTTATATAGTTTTTGATAGGCCGCCGAATCATGCGAACAACAGAAGTGGAAAGAATGATGCCAACTGCTATCGCGACTGCCATAAAGCACGAATGGACACCCTCCGCAAGCCCCTTGTCCAGATCGCCCCGCACAAAAAAAAGCATTGAGCGGTAAACGCGGAAACCGGGTACTAAAGGGATAATACCGACAACAATAAAAGAGGTTGCAGGAGTTTTTTGAATAACGGCAAAAAGTTCCGCAAGGAGGCCGACCACTATCGCAGAAAGCAAATTTGCAAAAATATAGCTGACTTGCGGGATATCAAGAACTAATAATATTGTCCAACCGATTGCGCCGTTTACCGCAGCAAGCAACAATGTACGCTTTTGGACATTAAAAAGAACGCCAAAACCGAGACAGCTGATAAAGGAGAGTATGGTATGGGCATAAATCGGCATCACAGTCCTCCTAGAATCGAGTAGAGCATTAAAATACTACCGACACCGAACGCAATGGCAATTGCAACAAGAACCGCCTCTCCGATACGTGCGATTCCGGAGAGTAAATCGCCTGAAATAAAGTCTCTAATTCCTGCGGTAAATGCAACGCCGGGAACAAGGGCAAGTGCGGCGCCGACGATGATATTGTCAAGATTATCAACTAATTTAATTTCAAAGGATATAATGGAAATAATTCCCACAAACATACTTGCAACAAAATTACCGGTAAAAACGGTACGGGAACGAGCCATTATTTTATCGCTGATAAAAACGGCAATATATGAGGCAAAAAATGCTGCGACAAAATCTCCGAATTTTCCGCCTACTAATACCGCAAAAAGACCGCATCCGATACCGGCAGCAAAGAGAACAAACCTGTATGGATAACCTTTGTATTGATCTATTTTGCGTAAGCAATCCATTGCTTCGGATATATCAATACGACCTTCCACAAAATTACGGGAAAAATCACTCACTAATGTAATTTTAGCAATATTGTTGCTCCGTTTTTTTATATTTTTTGTATAGAGTACGTTTTCGCCGTCACCGTTTGCAATAAACAGTACGGTGGGCGTAACAAACGGAGTAATATCGTGGATGCCTCCCGCTTCGCTTATCCGCACAATCGTTTCCTCGGCGCGGTACATCTCTGCTCCGTTCCGAATAAGAAGCTCTCCGGCATAGAGCGCTATCTGCATTACTAAAGCATGCCGAGCGAGGGGATTGTCCTTTTCCCTAGCTACAATATCCGACTGGGTATCCATAATAGCTTTTTATTTTAATTCTTTTTCGCTATTATGACAATGGAACTATTTAATATTTTCAGGGCAACCGCATTAAAAATATTTCCAGCGGTTGCCTTCCTTCTGTGCGAAATTTTGCTTAAAATTTCGCACATTTTTTGGGGGCAGACGGGCAACCGCATCAGGTATAGTAGATAAAAACCGCTGAAAAATTGAGACTGTGAGACCATTTGAACCGCGAAGAGGTTCAACTCTGGTTGAACAGTATCAATTTTTTCCGCGGGGTTGTTAAATAAATGCCCTGATGCGTTTATCCTGTTAATACTTTAGTATTACCCACGTCGACCCTGTCCCTCCGTCGCGTCCTTTGGGGTGTCCCGTTTCACCGGCATGGATATTTGTTTCCAAAAACTTTTGTACGAACCGCGCTAATACAGGTCCATTTTGAGAATGATTCCCTTTCCCGTGGATGATGAGAATTTTTTGATACTCTCTGCGAACGGAATCTTCGAAAAAAGTAACCAGTGCACTGTAGGCTTCTTCAAGTGTCATGCCGTGTAAGTCGATTTCTGCTTGCGGGCGCATTGCCCGTAACCGCCGTTTTTCGGCAAGAGTATCAGTCTGAGTACTATCTTCAGAACCATTAGAATCTTTATCATAGACACCGTAGCGCCGCAACCAATAATCCATCGGATTTAAAGTTTGGGTATTTTCAGCCGTATATGCTATGGCTATCGGATTTTTTGCATCGCTTTGCATCCTTTTTTTCCCGTAAGGATGCTGAGTTTGTATTTCCCATTGATTAAGGATCGCTTCAAAGTTCATGGTACCCTCCTCAGAGGAATGAAAGTAAACAGATAAACAATGAAAGGTATAAAACGTTTCATTGATATTTTATTTTTTATAAAGATTCTATATTGACTAAATGAATTCTCCCGCCTTTTATTCCCCATGTTGTATATAGAAAAGAGTCCATTTGCGCAGCAGCCTGCATAAAACCTGCTGCCTTGGTTTTGCGGATGTATCTGCAAAGTACCGGTTCAGCCGCATTCATTAAATGGAACCATGAAAGCTGTATAAAATATTGTTGAAGAGAATCACTGCCTTGCTGGAGGATGTAAGCCATAAATTCGTTTTGAAGCAAGTAGTCATCATCAGTGTTATATTGCAGCGACGGATATATTTCAAAATAACGGCGCAAAAAAAGCACAGCGCGCGGATCTGTCTGCCGGAAAACTTCCGTTACCGTATCACGGAAGCTTTCTTTCGTAAAATAAATACCATGCAGGCATTCGTGGGTAATGAAGCGGTAGCGGAGATAAGCCGGAGATTGGCGGCTTATGGATACGATTGCGCCGCTTCCTGCTTCAATGCCGGTTTCCGTGCGGACAATAATGCCGTTATGGAATAGAATTTTACGTAAATGCAGCTCCGATGTATTTAACGGGAAAGTTTCCTCTTCGGCTTTTTGAAAAAAGGCTGCAAGCGTTTCGGCCCGATAGTCGTGGGCATTAAACCCGTGAAGAGAATGACTCATTTCATCGGAGAGGAGTTTCCCCGTAAAGCCTTTTTTTTCCGCAAAGAACGAGAGTCGTTTAAGATAGGCATCCTGCACTGCATAGTCGATAAAGTCGAAAATCAGTACCGAAGGAAACTGTTCCCATGCAAACAGTTCGTAAGACGGTTGCCGCCATTGTGCCTGCGGCCAATGCAAAATAAGCCCCGGATCGGCTGTGATGGGGGTGAGCAGTGCCGGTGTGTAATATTCGGCGGTAATGCCGCAGACTGTCGGTGTCGTGTCTGCCTCATTATCGGCTTCATCCATATCTGCCTGTCCACTCGTGTCAGGAAGCATATCCGTATTGGATAACCTTTCCGCGCGGGGTTGTTCATCAGTTTGTTCAATGCTAAAAACAGCATCGGGAAAGAGGCAGCCGTCAAGCGTAAGGTGAGATATATTCGGTGCACGGTATACGGATATGCGTTTGCCGCTGCATTGGAACGAAAGGCGCGGTTGTTTTTGTTCCGCCGCGGGTGTAGCCGGTAAGTCCTCGCCAAAATGGATAACGATAGAGTCCCTACCGCCTTTTCCGGCATATCCCGCCTCTATAACGGTATTTTCGGTATGTATAACGGCTGACGGTTTCGGCAACTCCGTGCGCAAGGGGATGCCCGTACCGGTACATAATTCAGTCGGGATATTGTCCCCGTCAGCGGTGGCGCCATACCATAATCCGGTACTGCTTTTCTTTAACCAGCCATACCGAACGGGGACGATTGCCGCGCTTTTCAGTTTCAAAGCCGATTGTGCTGAAACCATAAATCCCCTAATATTCGCTGTTCCTATTGCTGTACCTGCAAAGCCGATGCTGACGGTAAAGGTTCCGTGCGGCAGTATCTGCGCCGTAACGGGATGTTGCGGCATGACGGTTCCTTTCAATTTTCCAGAGGCGGAAAAATCGCTTGCATACAGTAAACCTACGGCAAATTCGGCAGAATCCGGTTGAATAGCGCTTGTGTTTATAGGCGCTGTGCCGCTCAATTTTGCGGCGGGCAGGGGCGGTTCAAACTCCAGCTCAAGCGCATACAAGCCGGAACCGGTTAAACCGAGCATTTCGGGGCTTTTTTCAAAGGCGAAATACATAACATCGGATTTTTCAGGGTTGCGTATTATACCGGTACGGGCATTTTTATTTAACGCCTTGAGCGGTACAACGCGGATAAGCTGCTCGGAAGCAACCGGTGAGGTTGCAGCTTTCTGCATATCCGTCGGCAAGGCAAGCGATACCGACGACAGGGTATCGCTGCAAGCAGTACACATTAAAGAAGTGAAAACAAAAGCAAGAACGCCCCGCAGCAGGATATGCATGTTGTTACTATTTTATAGCAGCTTTTAAAGCGTCAACTTTATCGGTTTTTTCCCAGTTGAATTCAGGGCGGCCGAAGTGTCCGTAGGCGGCAGTCGCTTGATATATGGGTTTGCACAAATCGAGTGTTTTAATGATACCGGCAGGACTGAGGTCGAATACCTGCTGAACGGCTTGTTCGATTGCACCTTCCGACACTTTTGCAGTACCGAATGAATCTACCCGAATCGACACGGGGAACGGTACACCGATAGCGTAAGCGAGCTGCAATTCGCACCGTTCGGCAAGATCGGCTGCGACGATATTCTTTGCGACATAGCGCGCCATATATGCAGCGGAACGGTCTACCTTGGTGGGGTCTTTGCCGGAGAAAGCCCCGCCGCCGTGCCTGCCCATACCGCCATAGGTATCTACGATAATCTTCCGCCCCGTTAAACCGGTGTCGCCAAACGGCCCCCCGATAACGAACCGCCCTGTTGGGTTAATAAAGAATTTGGTTTTTGAGTCCAGTAAACCGGTCGGTTCAAGGACGGGTTTGACGATATTTTCGATAATCGCTTCTTTTAGTGAAGCATAAGAAATTGCAGGGTCGTGCTGATGAGAAATAACGACCGTATCGATACGCACGGGTTTATCGCCTTCATATTCTACCGTTACCTGACTCTTTGCATCGGGACGCAGCCAATCGATCTCTTTTGACTTACGCAGCTGCGAAGCCTTGCGCAGCAGCTTATGCGCATACATGATAGGGGCAGGCATCAATTCCGGCGTTTCTTTACACGCATAGCCGAACATCATCCCCTGATCCCCTGCGCCCATTTGGTTCTGATACTCGCTGAGGCCGGTACCGTTGACCCCCTGCGCAATGTCGGGGGACTGAGCGTGAATCATGCTTAAAACAGCCATAGAATTGCAGTCAAGTCCGAATGCAGAATCGGTATAGCCGATTTCCCGTGCAATATTGCGGGCTGTTTGCTGTATATCAACAAAGGTACTGGTGGTAATTTCTCCACCGATAAGAATGAGCGCGGTTGAAGCAAATGTTTCGCATGCAACATGACTTTTAGGGTCGTCGCGCAAACAGGCATCCAACACTGCATCAGAAATTTGATCACAAAGTTTATCGGGATGGCCTTCTCCGACCGATTCCGAGGTAAATAATTTATGTTCGTTCATTATTACTCCTATCATTAAAAGTGTTATGAAGCAGCCGCTATCATACTGTTATCGGTCTAAATGTACAAGCTACGGGAAGGAAGGTAAACGCATCAGACGCTTGTTTATATCTTCCCGCAAAATCAGGTGGCTGTTCAAGCAGAGTAACGCCAAGGAATTGCCATCCGTGTCAATTCCTTGGCTGCCGGTTTTTTAAAAACCGGTTTCCGTTTAGCACCACTGCCATCCTTGGCAGTTCTGACTGCAATTCAAATGCTTGCCCAACCACCTGATTGTGCGATTTGTATCTACCGAGAGAGGAAACTTAGAGCGGACATAAAAAAACCGGGAGCACTACGGCACAAGAAGAATTAATCTACCGCTGCTTCCTTCCGGATCTGACGGGGTTTGAAAAACCTTCTTTGCATAGGTCCCGGTACGGAGAGAGAGGGATTCGAACCCTCGGTACCCTTTCGGGCACACACGACTTCCAATCGTGTACCTTCGACCACTCGGACATCTCTCCAAAGTGTTGAAAGCACCTGAAAGTATTGAAATTTTCAGGGTGTTTCGGAAAGTGCATAAAGAAGATGCTTGGCTGCGTTGCTCCGTTAAAAACGGAGAGAGGGGGATTCGAACCCCCGGTACCTTGCGGTACAACGGTTTTCGAGACCGCCCGATTCGACCGCTCTCGCATCTCTCCAGTAGCATGAGACTAGGCGGGCTCGAACCGCCGACCTTCAGATCCGCAATCTGACGCTCTAATCCAACTGAGCTATAATCTCAAAAATAAATAACCGATGAGACTAGGCGGGCTCGAACCGCCGACCTTCAGATCCGCAATCTGACGCTCTAATCCAACTGAGCTATAATCTCAAAAATAAATAACCGATGAGACTAGGCGGGCTCGAACCGCCGACCTTCAGATCCGCAATCTGACGCTCTGATCCAACTGAGCTATAATCTCAAATATCCCCGATATGCTTTGTCCATTAATGCATTCTTACCGCTTAATGCACAACAATACCCGGTTTTATCTTACGGAGCAGGGGGGATTCGAACCCCCGGTACCCGGATGGGTACAACTCCTTAGCAGGGAGCCCGATTCGGCCACTCTCGCACCGCTCCAAAGTTATTGCCTGTCTAAGTTATCGGTTTTATATACGCACATATAAAGGAACGTGCCGCCCTTTATTTTACGGAGCAGGGGGGATTCGAACCCCCGGTACCTCGCAGCACAACGGTTTTCAAGACCGCCGCCTTAAACCACTCGGCCACCGCTCCATAATTGGCTTATATATTAGCCTAGAATAACGCCGAATGTCAAGACTATCGCTCAAACCGTATCGATTTTTCTATTTAATAGCCCATAACAGCGCATGTAAAAAAAATTATAAATTTTTTTGCAAAAATACCGTAAATTTCCAGCCATTTTTAAATGAATGCTTTATATAACAGGTACTACAAGATCAAAAGAGACCGGAACCGCGGCGAGCGGGAATTCGGTTCTCTTATTTTAGGAGGCTATTATGCACAATTTGAATTCGTTGATCATTGAGGGAAATGTGGTTCGCGATCCCGTGGTAAAGGCAACGCCTAAAGGGACGCCGCTCTGTGTATTCTCTATCGCTTCGAACCGCTTTTTTAAGCAGGAAGATCAAACAACACAGGAAACTTCGTTTTTTGATGTTGAAACATGGGCACGCTTAGCGGAACTCTGCGGGGAGAATTGCACAAAAGGCCGCGGAGTGCGGGTTGTCGGACGTTTAAAGCAAGACCGCTGGGTAGGTACCGATGGCAAACACTACAGCAAGATTAAAGTAGTAGCCGAGCACATCGAGTTTAAGCCCTTGTTTAAAAACGGGAAACAGCCTGCCGATGCATTAGACGATATGCGTGAGGAGACCGTCCCTGAAAAAGAGGCTGTACCTGCCTTTTAAAAAAAATGCCGGTGGCTCCATATTTAGAACCACCGGCAGATAGTATGTGGCTAACACAAAGTCCCAAAAGTATTATTTGCTACGCTGATTTTTAATTTGTTCAATCGCGTAGTCCATCGCTTGATTAAAGAAATCTTGCGGCGGTTCTTTGATAAATCCGCTATCCATCAGCTGCTGTGTCAGCGCCCTGCTTTCTGCAATTTCAGCCTTAGCCTGCTTAAACGCTTCATCCCATGTAATGGTGATACGGGCAAGACCTTCTTTTATCGCCTGCATTGCGACATCGGCCGCTTCGACGGCAAAGACATCTTCATCATCCATCTTTACGACGATGTTTTCGGGATCAATGCCTTTTTTCTCCGAATAGTCGGCAATGGAGTGCGCACAGCGGATAGCCATACCGTCGGAAATCTTCCGTGCACGAACCAACAACGCACCTTTCAAAATTCCGGGGAAGCAGACGGAGTTATTGATCTGATTCGGGAAGTCTCCACGTCCGGTACCGGTAATAAAGGCGCCGGCAGCTTTGGCATCGTGCGGCCAAATTTCGGGGACGGGATTGGCGCAGGTGAAAACGATGGGTTTATCGCCCATAGAGGCAATTTGCTCTTTGGTTACCGTGTTCGGTCCCGGTTTGGACAGAGCGATCAGCACGTCGGCGCCTTTTAGCGCTTCGTTAAAGTCATTTATCCGCTTGGGGTTTGTCGCTTGGCACAACTCCCACTTACGGTAATAGCGTGTGTCGGCTTTGATATCCTCGCGACCTGCATGGAGCGCACCCTTTGAGTCGCAAATAATCATCTTTGCAGGATCTCCGCCATCCTGAAGGATGAGGCGTGCAATCGTCGTGTTGGAAGCGCCTGCACCGAGAAGTACAATGCGGCAGTCTCCAATTTTTTTACCGGCAAGTTTCAGCGCATTGAGTAAACCGGCAAGCGTAATACAGGCCGTTCCTTGAGCGTCGTCGTGCCAAACAGGAATGTCGCATTCTTCCCGCAGCGTATCCAGAACTTTAAAGCAATCCGGCTGCTGAATATCTTCCAGATTAACTGCGCCGACGCTTGGTTCCAGCATTTTCACAAAATCGATAATCTTATCGGGGCAATGTTTACCGGCGGGGAAGTTGTATTTCTTTTCTTCATTCGGCTTGACGTAGGAATCGATACAGATGGGATAGGCGTCCACACCGCCTAAGTACTTCATCAGCATGCATTTTCCTTCCATAACACCAAGTCCGCCGGAAGGAGAACAATCCCCGTCGCCCAGTACGCGGGTGGAATCACTGACAACCGCTACAAGATTCCCTCGATTGGAAAGCATAAAGGAGCTGTCGTGATTATCGCGGATACCGGTAGAAACGGCGGATACGCCCGGCGTATACCAAACGTTAAACCAGTTAAATCCGTAAATCCCGCATTTTGGGACGGTTTGCAGTTTTCCGCCATAAAATTCGTGTGTTAACAGTGAAAGTTTTTTTAAAAACAGCGTTTTCGCCGCCGCTTTTTCATTTTCCGTAAAGTCGGAAGGGAAGTGTTCCGTAATAGACTGTAAATCTTTATTGATAGTTTTCATACGATAAGTGTAGCACGGTTATACTGTCCCTGCAAGCTATCCTTTTGAAATATACGACGCATCTGCGTTGTCGCTTAACAAAAAACAGTCCTCGACGTACAACAAGTACGCCTGCGGGTGTTTTTTGTACGCTCCTAGCATCTGCATCATCTATTTCAAAAGGCTTACGGAAAGGATGAACAGTAAATGCCGCTACTGCAATAAATGCTCGACGTACAACAAGTACGCCTCCGCTTTATTTTTGTTCGCGCCTTGTATCCGGTATCACTATTTTCAAAAGGCTTACGGTGAAAGACTTTTCAGAACGGACAGGGATGTCCGTGAAATTGAGCAGCAGCGAGTTTGCCCCGCAAACTCGACGTTGAACAGTGTACACGGAAGTACACTGGTCAACAGGCTATTTTCAAAAGGCTTACGGAGGGGGCAAATCCTCGACGTATCAAAAACTTGATTTACATAGTTTCCGTAGCAGCTTCGATTTTTCCACCGGTGAGGATTTTTGGATACACTGTTATGCCCAGTTTCTTCTCGATGCCTTGCAAAAGGCGCAGCTCGTATTCGTCTCCGATGACGATGTTGATACCTTTTCTCCCAGCCCTTCCGGTACGCCCCGCGCGGTGTATAAAGACATCGGCATCCTTTGAAAGCTGCATCTGTACGATGTAATCAATGTCGGCAATATCGAGTCCTCGGGCGGACAAATCGCTGGTAATCAATATCCGCGTTTTACCCGATCTGAACCGAGCGATAATTTGTTTTCGCTCGGAACCGTTCAGTTTACCGTATAGCGGCACGGCATCGATCTTTTTATATTGCAGCTTTTGTGCAAGGTTTTCAACTTCTTGTGCAGGCGCCGTAAAAATGAGCATTTTTTTGGGGGAATCCACTGTTGCAGTGTTCAAAGCATGAATTAACGCACGTAAGGTATCGGCTTTGCCGCGCCGCTCGCTCAAAAGAGCCCAATGCTCGATGGACTTTTGCAGTACACCCGTATTTGCAATCGAAATATGATCCGGTAATGTAGCGGTTTCTGAACGCCGCAAAAAAACGTTGAGTAATGCACTATTTTTTCTGTTAAAAGTTGCCGAACACGCAAGCGCCTGCACATCTTGCGGCAGCGCTGCAAGAACGGTTTGCAGCGCATCTCTGCTTTCCCTCGTAAGCTGCCGGTCTGCTTCGTCAATCACTACAGCTTTTATTTCTTGCAGCTTGAGCTTCTTTAGTCCGATCAAATCGGAAATACGCGCCGGTGTTCCGATGATTACGGCAGGTTTTTCTTTTAATCCGTCTATTTGCCGTTTTAGCGAGCTGCCGCCGACACAGAGCAGCGTCTTAAAACATTTAGTATCAACTCCTTGTAATTGTGCAGCCGCTTCTTTAATTTGAGATGCAAGCTCTACCGTCGGACTTAAAATAAGAATACGCGGAGCGGTTGACTTTTTCTCTTCCTGCATCAGCCGAGTTAAAAGCGGCAGCAAAAAGGCAAAGGTTTTACCCGTGCCGGTTTCGGATTCAAAAAAGACGCTTTTGCCTTCTAAGGCAAGCGGTATTACTTTTTCTTGTATAGGGGTCAAGTGTATAATCCCTCCGGCGGCAAGTGTTTCAACAAAAGGTTTGTACAGCGGCAAATCCAAAAAGTCAGTCATTCGGCAAGGATAGCATATTGTTACGGTAAATGCTATAATCGTGAGTGTATCCGCCAGAGCAGTCTCACCGGATGTTTTATATAACCCCGCAGAATAATCGAGGCTGCGATTTTGATTTATTTATCCGGTGAGACTGCTCTGAGATGCTTAAAAATAAAAAAAGAGGCTTATTTTGAAAATAGGGATTGATACGCTCGGATGCGATCATGGCAGATCGGGGATCGGGGCATACATTCTTTCATTAGTACATAACTTGCCAAAAACCGAGCACAGTATTCAGCTTTTTGGGCACGAATTGGATAAATATACCTATACGTCGGGTGTTGAAGGGGTCAAATACACCTGCGTCTCCGTCGGGGATTCTGCTTTTGCCGAGCAGACATGGCATCATCTCTCTTTTAATAGCTTTGCTCGTAAGCAGCAATATGACATTGTTTTATTCCCGTCGGGCACAAAGCTTTTACCTATGCGTTTTGAGGTTCCTGCGGTACTGGTTATGCAGAATATACTTGGGGATAACTCCCAAGGGTATTTAAAAAACATATCATCACTTGTATCAAAATTAACGCTCAGAGCTATCAAAGGTATCATCAGCCCCAGTAATTATATCAAGAATAATCTGCTTAAAAACGGTCTTACGGAAGATAAAATTAGGGTTATCCACAACGGAATCGACACCGAGCTGTTTCATCCGCATAACCTGCAAGCGCAGGAAGCGCTGATGATTAAGCCTTTTGCTATTCGGCGTCCATACATTATTTATGCCTCGCGGATTATTCATCCTGAAAAACGGCATATCGAGTTGATAAATGCTTTTTCTATCTTTAAGCAAAAAACAAAGGCGCCGCATCGGCTGGTAATTGCCGGAGCGGACGGTGAACAGGCGGAACAGGTGCATCAGGCTGTTCTTCGCTCTCCCTTTGCATCGGACATCTTGCTTACCGGATATTTCCCGCACGAAAATCTTCCGCTCCTCTATTCTGCAGCGGATCTTTGTGTGTTTCCGTCGCCCGTCGAAGGAGTCGGCTTGCCGGTAATCGAAGCGATGGCTTGCGGTATTCCGACCGCCTGCGTCCGTGCAGGTGCACTACCGGAAATTGCAGGCGACTGCACCTGCTATTTTGAACCCGATAAGCCGGAAGAGATTGCCTCAGTCATCGGCAGCCTTATCAACGATACCGCCGGTGCAAATAAAGAGCGGCGGCAAAAACTGATTGATGCAGGAATAGAATGGGTAAAGCAATACAGCTGGAAAAAAACGGCGGAAGAAACGCTTGCCTATTTGGAGACTATTAGATAATTGATGATAATTAGGGTAAATGCATCAGGCTGTTTTTTTTAAACCCCGCGGAAACTTTATTTCGGCAGGGGTAGACCGTCGGGGCGGATGTCGGCGTAACGGCCGGAATTATTCCAATAGGCATAGCCCTCATCAATGGAATCCTTGATGCCGATAATCTGCCGCTGCACATAATCTTCATTATAATACTTTTTATCGTAGGACACGGGGATATAAAACGCCTGTGTCCACGGCCGGATAATCACCTTATTGTGCGCAATAATCTTATTCCGGTAGGATCCTTGCTGATAAATGCGGTACGGGCGTTCCTCTGCCGGTTTTTGCGCAAGGAAGCTTTGCCGGAAATGGCTGGGATAAAACATCGGGCATATCACATCAACGTAGTCGGCAAGCACTTCTACCTCCTGCCCCGTGCGCGCTCCGGTGCGGTACCATCCGTTCGCCCCGTAAATATCGATTGAAATCGGCGCGTGGATTTTTTCCCGAGCGTAGGCAAGAAAGGACATGATGGCGCTTTCCTTATCCATTCCATGCTCCTGCGCAGGGTATCGCGCCGCATAGAGATTTTCCCCATCGGTGGGAAAGCGGATATAGTCGAATTGAACTTCGTCAAAACCTCTCCGGATCAGTTCTTGGGCAATTGCCGTATTATACTTCCACACGTTTTCGTTATAGGGGTCTACCCAATATTCTTCAATCGGCTCTGCCGTTTCGTCAACGGTTTTGTACCCCTGCCACGGTTTACCGTTTTTATCCTTTACCGCATACAAATTCTTCCGGTATCGATACAGCTGTTTATCTTTGAACACAACGATGCGGGCAACGAGGTAGATGTTACGTTCTTTCGCCTTTGCGGTAAAATCTTCAAGCTGAATAAAGGGACGTACCGCTCCCACTGCCTGTATTTCTTCATCCTGTGAGTCGTAGCGGACAAAGCCGAAATCGTCTTTCATATCGATAACGAGCGTATCAAGCTTATTTTGTTCAAGCAAGTCAAAGTAGCGCTGCAAACCGGCGGCTGTCTTTGCCTGATGCGCCGGTAGATATACGCCTTTCCGTCCCGTAGCGCGGCGGAGATATTCCGTTTTCCGTGTTTTTTCTCCTTCATCGAACAGCCACAATTCCGAAAGACTGACCGCTTTGCCGAGCCGCGTCATCCGTTGCGGTATCCATGCCGAAAGCGGGTTTGCAGCGATACGTTTAAGGCTCAGTTCTATTCCTTTCAGTCGGTTGGGAGCGGGCGCCGGCAGTACGAGCGGTATTTCAAACAAACCGCCGTTTTTACAGCCGATGATAGATACCGCAGCAGGGCTGAGTCCGTCGATACAGCGTACACCTGCAATGCTGTCCGTCCATTCCGCGACGGCATAGAAGCGTTTTGCCGTCCAATCGAGCTGGTACAATTTGCCGGTAAACGTTTGCGCGGCGTATATCTCTTGTTTTTGCTGGCGGGTATACACGACAATATCGGAAATTTCTTCATCGCTTTCCGGCCCGGGGATAAGCCCCTCGCTCAAAGGCTGCCATTTGTCGGAAACGGACGGCTGTTTCCATGCCACCCCGTAGATGGAGTGCGAGGCAAGGACGGTTAGCTGCAAATTTCCCTGCGCATCCGGCAAATCGAGTACGCAGACGGCTTTTAATCCGTTGACCGGTGTATGACAGCCGAGGTTGCGCCAATGTCGTCCGCCGTCTTCGCTTAAAAATACGGTGCTGTTTGTTGCGGTAATAAGGGTATCGGGGCGGGACGGATGCGCTTCCAAATCTTTTAGCATCTGAGGCTTTTTAATAAAGGATTTTTCCCCATCGGTTATCTTTTTTATCACTTTTATCGGAAGGCCGTTGTTGATATAGTCAAACCGTATTAAATCATTTGAGCGTGCAATACCGTTATCGGTAAGGAAAAACCATGTCTTCCCGTTTCTGATAATTTTACGCACCGCAGCCGTATCCCAAATCTTTTGTGCGGAAACCGATGTAAGCTTATATAATCCGTCCTGCGTACCTGCCAAAAGGAAATCCTGCGCATGAACCGACATCGCAGTAACAAAGGCAAAAACAATCAACAGCCGTTTCATAGGGGGCAATTATAACCTATATGATAACTGGGGTCTATGGAAATCTTGCTTATTTACTGTAAATTGAATACAGTATAATATATGGAAAAGAGACTATTTGTTTTACTGATGGCATTTGTGCTGTTTTTGTTTTCTTGTACTACCGGCAATAATATGATGGCGCCGGATACGCCGTTAAGTGACACGAGATACCTTGCGGAAGAAGTCGTAAAGGAACTTAACTTTGTGCGGACAAATCCTAAGCGGTATGCGGCGGAAATACTGGAGCCGCGGCTCAAATACTTCGATGGAAATATGTATTCCGAGCCGGGAAAAGTCCGGCTGCTCACCCAAGAAGGTATTGCGCCGGTACAGGAATGTATACGTGTATTAAAGACTACGGCTGCTGTTGAACCTTTAACCTTGGAAACGGGACTGTGCCGTTCGGCACAATGGCTTGCGGATGATCAGGCGCGTACCGGAGAGATGGGGCATACGGGGAGCGATGGTTCCGACCTTGCTACCCGCATCAACCGCTATGGTACATGGGGTGTGCTTTGCGGCGAAAACTGCGCTTACGGCAGCGTTACGGCACGGGAAATCGTTGTTCAGCTTTTGATCGATGACGGAGTTCCGAGTAGGGGACACCGAATCAACATCCTAAAACAGGAGTTTAAGAAGGTCGGTATCGGCTTTAACGAGACCGGAAATGCACCGTATGGCGCCGTTACCGTAATGGATTTTGCGGGCAGTTATATTTCACAATAAATTTTTAGAGATGCCCGACGAGTTTTACTTTAAGTCTTTATATTGTAATGACTTAAAGCAAAACATCGCAAGTAAATCTAAGGAAAACCTCTAAAAAACTGAGGTTTTTAGAGGTTCCCTCTAGAAATACTAAAAGTTTTTTTGTTAAAATTTTACTTATTTTTTATGAATACCCTCTTTTTTTTGTGGGATATTTACGATATAATATTCTCTATTCAAAATCAAGCATTTTACCGGGAGTGAGCATGGACGCAAGCAAAGAGGCAGTTGACAACACAAAAAAATATAAACCGACAGTACATTTATGGAGTAGTGTCCGTATAAAGTTCGTAGTTATTATTGTTATTATTTTGCTTGTCGTTATTTCAAGTGTTGCCACATCTCTTGCAATTACCATTATTCGCCCATATAAAGATTTACTTTCGAACAGTCTCTTGTTGCAAACAAAAATATTGCTCGATAACCTTGAATTACGGGTTCAAACTTATTTTTCGGATCCCAATCAGGAAGATTTTGATCTTTTGTTATTGAATCGCGTTACTTTTCCCGAAGCAAAATATGTCGTTGTTACAGGCAGGAGCAATCTTCCCGGGCAGACAGGGCTTAATTATGTCCTCGCGACCGACTATCAGGATATCACTAAAATGATTAATACTCATCGGTATATTCCCGGAGAATCTCAGTTTTATCCTGAAGGAATCGAAGAAATCTTACAAAAGCTGACGCATATCAATAACGAGGCCTCAATAATCGTTCAGCAGTACACCGACTCGCTTCAACTACTCACGAATGAGATGGCCGAACTGAATATACATCGTGATCCATATATGCTTAAACGCCAAACTGAAATTCAGGCAAATATCAGACATCTGGAAGCAAAGCTGCAAGCCAATCTTTCGGCACTGGCCGATCAAGGTTTTGGTTCATATCCTGACTATTCAATGCAGAATCTTTCAAAAAAACGAACCGAGTATTTATTTTACGAACCTATTATCTATTATAATCCTGCAAATCCGCAAGAGAGCGTGCAGGGTATCGTATTTGTTGATGTTTCGGTAGAAAATCTATTGAAAAAAATAAACGAACAGCAAAACCGATTGATTCGCCTTATTGTCAAAATCTCATTGGTTGTGTTGATTGCAGGTATCTTTACCGCATGGATCCTTAGCTCATTATTTGTACGTCCGCTCGGGCTTTTGGCAGCGCATGTTGCATTAATTCGCGATACCGAAGATAAAGAGAAATTGGCCGGTAAGTCAGTTCAAGTTACTTCACGAGACGAATTTGGAATGCTGGGAACAACAATTAACGATATGACTGAAAGATTGGCCGCTGCTGCTGCTATTTCTAAAGATTTAAAGGTTGGGAAAGAAATACAAAAGATGTTTATCCCGCTGGATCTCAGTTCCTCCGGCAGAAAGCTGACAACGGGTAGCCATCGCGACCTCTATTCCGAGTTTTTCGGGTACTATGAAGGTGCGCACGGTGTTTCGGGTGATTATTTTGATTATCGGAAATTGGATGCTTTCCACTATGCTGTTATAAAGTGCGATGTTGCAGGGAAGGGGGTTCCTGCTGCCCTTATTATGGTAGAAGTTGCGACTTTGTTTCAAAATTATTTTCAAAATTGGAACTATAAACGCGATGGTTATAACCTCAGCAATATCGTTATGCGGATTAATGACGTTATCGAATCGCACGGATTTGTAGGGCGTTTTGCTGCATTTACCCTTTGTATCATCAATATGCGTGTCGGCGATGCCTATTTCTGTAATGCAGGCGATAATATTGTTCATATTTACGATAAACAGGCACGGCGTTTGAAAAGCTATACATTGCGTTCAGGCTCAGCAGCCGGAGCCTTTTCTTCAGAGATGATAAATCTTAATGGCGGATACCCTGTTGAAAAAATACACTTGAATTGTGGAGATATACTGTTCCTTTATACTGACGGTATTGAAGAATCGAAACGAAAGCTTCGTGTGCCGATTTTGAAGGCGAAGGATGGTTCCGATCCTATACTGTTGGAGGATAATGGAGATAACAGCCATCTGCTGGGTACCGACAGTGAAACATTGGGAAAAGATAGAGTCGAAGAGATTATTGAGGCTGTTTTTGCACGGAAAAAATTTACGCTCAAAAAACGGCAGAGTGATTTTATCTACGAACAGATGGATTTTGATTTTTCTTCGTGTAATGGAACGATTGAAGATGCAGTCCTTGCGCTTATTTCAGTTGAGAAAGTCTTTAGAATGTATAAAGACAGTTCCGCGCAATCCTTTGATTGTGTTCAGGTGGATAAAAAAATCGATGCGTTCTTGAGTAAGTGCTTCATGCAATATGATATTTACTGTTCCGACAAGGCGCCTCGTCCTATTTACGATGAATATGTTTACTACCAACAAATAAAGGAAGATATTCAATACGATGATTTAACCATCCTCGGCATTGCACGGCGCGTACCGGTGTAAATAATTTGTTTTGATACGCTTGACATTTTTCCGATTGTGGTTTATCTTAGGCGCCGTACATCGCAGGGTAGAGCAGTTGGCAGCTCGTCGGGCTCATAACCCGGAAGTCGTAGGTTCAAGTCCTACCCCTGCTAAGTTTAAAAGGCATCCTTAATTTAAGGATGCCTTTTTTTTGACTCGCGAAATTTAACTCAAAGTTTCGTGCATTTTATACATTTTAAAGAAGGGTAAAAAGCGATAGATTGACTTTTTTATAGTGCTATAGTATAGTCGTCTGTCTAGTATATTGAGGAAGGTTTATTTTCAGCCGCTAAAGATAGCGCGGCTGAAAAACACGGCGAGTTCGCTTTCGCGAACGTCGCTTATTGACGTATGCGCGTTTCGCGCATCAATGCAACAATCTCCAAAATTGATATTTTGTTCGGTCGTTGCATTTTAAGGAAATTTGGCTTTCCTCGCTATCCCGAGATCTTTTAGGCGGATAATGCGCCTGATAACTATATATAGAAGGAGTCTAGTTTTATGAAACGGACATTTCAACCGAGTAGAACGAAACGTTTGCGCCGTCATGGATTTCGTGCGCGTATGGCAACACGCGGAGGGCGCGCTGTTTTAAAGAGCCGCCGTGCAAAAGGACGCTATAAGCTTTCCGTATCCGACGAAAAAAAGAGTTACTAAGAGTTTTAACACATGGAGCGCTCTTGTTTACCTAAAGAAGAGCGCCTTTGCGGCGCCGTGCGGATACGGGATATGTTTAAAATAGGACACCGCTATAGCTGCGACGGCGCAAAGTTGTTCGTTTTACCGAATAAATTACCATATAATCGTTTTGTTTGTACATTTAAGCGACATTACGGTTCTGCCGTACAAAGAAATAAAGCGCGCCGTTTATCTAAAGAGGTATACCGGCAAATGAAATCCCAGCTTGTAATAGGGAAGGATATTCTTTTGCTTATATTTCCGGGGCACGATACTTTTTCTCTACGTATGGCTCAGCTGGACTGTTTGTTTAAAAAAGCGGATATGTTCTCTATTCGATCTCAATAATATGAAACACAATTATCTGAAAACGATTGAGCGTATTTTTACGTCTTTATTATGTGCGGGGGTAAAGGCATACCAAAAGTGTATTTCTCCCTTGTTTCCGCCTTGTTGTAGATATTATCCCACCTGTTCTCATTACGCCCTTGAAAGCCTGACCAAATACGGGCCTGTTAAGGGAGGGTATTTAGCGGTAAGACGAATCCTTAGATGTCATCCTTTTCATAAGGGAGGGTATGATCCCGTTCCCTAGGAGATTCGTTTATGAATAAAAATACCGTTATTGCAATGGTCCTTTCCGGTCTTGTCATTGCAGCTGCGATGTTTGTGCAATACAAATTTTTTCCTCCTGCACCCGTACAGCAACAGCCGTCTACCACCGCTTCTACAACGGAGCAGCAGGCAGAAGTTCCGCAAAATACCTTTGTAGCGGAGACCGCTCCCGCCGATTTCGGAGTGCTGGAAACTCCTGACGAAACCGTTATCGGTGAGCAGACTGTTACCGTTAAAACCGATATTGCGGAAATCACGCTTACAAACCGAGGCGGCGATATCATTTCGTATAAGCTGTTGGAGCACAGCAGTTCCAAAGGCGATTCTTATGTGGAATTGGTAAAAAACCTAACCGATCGGAATAGAGCATTCTCGATTGCGCTCGGCAGTGCTCAGGCTTCCGCTTTAAATCAATTCTTTAATGTCAAAGAAGAAACAGTAAACGGAAAACAGATTGTCGGCTTTTTTAAGACAATTTCGATAAAGAACCAAGACGGTTCCGTATCTTCATTTACGCTTGCTAAAAGATATACCTTTCTGCCTGATGACTATATGTTTGAACTTGCCGTTACAATAAGCGGCGATGCCGATATGAAGGGGCTGAATTTTGATAATGCAGGGTATACGCTGAGGACAATGCCTCAAATCGGTCCCGACTGGGATGCAAAAGCAGACCGTTACGAATA
Source organism: Treponema sp. OMZ 305 (assembly GCF_024181325.1). Classification (NCBI taxonomy): domain Bacteria; kingdom Pseudomonadati; phylum Spirochaetota; class Spirochaetia; order Treponematales; family Treponemataceae; genus Treponema; species Treponema sp. OMZ 305. The sequence goes on from NZ_CP051300.1 coordinate 517,522, forward strand.
CCGGCGCTTTTTTTCTTACATAAACGGAAAGAAAAAAGACACTGCATTAAAAGCCAACCAGACCAAAGTGATTACGGATTCCGTTCCGTGGGCGGGAATTTCAGGCAAGTATTTCAGCCTTATCGTTATTCCTTCGATTCCCGCACAGCAGATATTGTATTCCGCTGCACAGCCTAATGCGGATACGGTACAAGACGGCCAGCTGTTTTTTTCGCGGCCTGTGATTACCGGCAATAAGGCAACCGACGTATACCGTATCTACCTCGGCCCTTGTTCCGAAAATATTTTAAGTACTTACAATATTCCATCAAAAAATAACTACAACTATGATAATCTGCGGATTGATACGGTCGCCGTTTCCAGCGGGATTTGGCGTCCGCTTGAGGTATTGCTTAAATGGCTGTTGCAATTCTTCTATAAACTTATTCCGAACTGGGGTGTTTCGATTATCCTTGTAACAATTTTGATAAAGGTTATCTTTTTCCCGCTTACCAAGAAAAGCTCGGAATCAACGCAGCAAATGCAAAAAATGCAGCCTAAGATTCAGGAATTACAGGCGAAATATAAAGGAAAACCGCAAAAGCTGAACGAGGAGATGGCTAAGCTTTACAAAGAAGCCGGTTATAACCCTCTTTCGGGTTGTCTGCCTTTATTGATCCAATTGCCGATCTTGTTTGCAATGTACCGGCTGTTTAATAACTATTTTGAATTCCGCGGTGCAATGTTTATTCCTCATTGGATACCGGATTTGTCTGTCGGTGATAGTGTTTTGCAGTTTCCCAATCCCATTCCCTTCCTCGGATGGACGGAGCTGCGTATTTTGCCGATTGTCTATGTGATTTCGCAGATGGTGTTTGGAAAGATAACGCAAACTCCCACAAGCGATCAGCAGCAAAACAGCACAATGAAAGTTATGCTCTACGGTATGCCGTTATTCTTCTTCTTTATGTTCTATAATGCGCCGTCAGGATTGCTGCTCTATTGGACAAGCACGAACTTCTTGATGCTCGTTCAACAGCTCATCATTAAGGCAATGATGAAGAAAAAGGAGGGTCGGAAATGATCTATGAATTCGAAGGAAAAACCGAACGTGATGCTATAGATAAAGCAATCGCCGAGCTTGGCGTAGAGGCAGATCAGTTCGATGTGGAAATCGTCGAAATTCAAAAAAACTCGCTTTTTAAGAAAGGCTATGCCAAAATTCGCGTGCATATTGACGATAAAGCCGCTGCGGGGAAGCCTATTGTTGATACTCCCCATCAACCGGTGCCTTCACACGAGGTCGCTACGGATAAAAAAGCTGAGCTGGTGAAATTTATCGGCGAGCTTATTCAGGCAATGGGATATACCGCAAATATCGAAATCCTTTCACACGAAGAACATAAGCTGCTTATACGGCTTTCATCCGAAGATTCCGCTATTTTAATCGGAAAGAAGGGAAAAAATCTGGATGCGCTCCAGCTGATCGCCAATGTGTATGCCGGCAAAATCGGCATCTCTGAGCGGATCATGCTTGATTGTGAAAATTATCGGCTTCGCCGTGAAGAATCGTTGGTACGGCTTGCCTATACCACCGCCGATCAAGTTGTAACAACAAAGGCTTCAGTGTTGCTTGAACCGATGAATCCCTATGAACGCAGACTTATTCACAGTACGCTTACCGATATTCGGGATGTCGATACAAAGAGCGAAGGGGAAGGTTTATACAAGCAAGTGCGTGTATTGTATAAAGGGCTTTAGTGAATGAGGCGGTGTCTTGTTCTTCTTGCTCTTTTGGCAGGCTGTTCTCTTTTTGCGCAGGATATCGGTAATGTACCGGATTCGGTGATTTCGGCGCTGGATTCGTTTTTATCCGCTGAGCAGCGGATAGAATTGCTTAAGCAAGGACATCTTTTCCGCTCAGTGTATAATAAAGAAAACGCTGTGCCGCGGCTCGTGCCGCTTTTTGCTGTGCCCCAGACATTTGCAGAAAATTGGGATAAGGGTAATCCCACTTTTTTAATAGAGGCGTTGTATTTGCATAAAAAGACGCAAGGCAGCATAAAAGATGTAGAGAAAATATCCTGTATTCTGCGTTCCGTTTCAAAATTGGAAGGACTGCAATATTATTCGAGCAGTCGAAAAAAGATGCGGACGCTCTACGAAGCATCGTATATTATCGACGATCCTAAAACGGAAGGGAGAGTTGCCGATCCTGTTGACAATCCTTCCACGGATTTTTCGGTCTATGTGGTGCAAAAGGATTTAACCTTCGATAAAAATATTTATCGTTATCGGTTTTGCTCAGATTTCGATTCTGCAGGGTTCATTTCTACAAATATCGGTGTATTAAAGTATTCGATATTTAAAGCGATTGAACCTGAAAATTTAGAGGCGTCGATTGCCGTAACCGATCTTGGAGAATATCTGCTGATACACATGTTGACACGCGCCGATTTTACCGCCCCTTCCGTTTTTCGGGAGCGAGTGCAAAATTCGTTTAGAACACGGGGAGAAGCTGTGTACGGATGGTTCATTGCACAATATGAGAATAGCGCAGCATCTTGATGGAGGAACTATGCGGGTGAATAAAATTGCGGTATTGGTTTTACCGATTACTTTTTTGATTATTGCGACAGCAGCTGCTGCTGCAATTATTTTAACGGGAGATTCTGAAAAAGGAAAAAAAATGAATGCAATAAGTGCTGAATTACAAAAGGACGGCGTCTATGCCGTTATCGATACGAACAAGGGTGATATTGTTGTGGAATTGTTCTATAAAGAAACACCCTTGACGGTATGTAACTTTGTCGGATTGGCAGAAGGAACATTGGATGCCGCAAAGGGAAAGCCTTTTTATGACGGTTTAACCTTTCACCGTGTTATTGCGAATTTTATGATTCAAGGCGGCGATCCCGACGGGAAAGGAACCGGCGGGCCGGGTTATCGCTTCCCTGATGAGTTTGTTGACAACCTCAAGCATAATACCGCCGGTATCCTTTCGATGGCAAATTCGGGACCGGGAACAAACGGGTCGCAGTTTTTTATTACCCACGTACCGACCCCGTGGCTTGATGGGGTACATACGGTATTCGGTCGCGTTGTAAAGGGACAGGACGTCGTAAATAAGATCGTGCAGGGTGACCGGATGAATTCCATATCGATTATCCGCAAAGGCTCTGAGGCGCAAAAGTTTACCGCAACCCAGAAAGATTTTAACGCTTATCTTGCAGGAGCCGAAGAACGGGCAAAACAGCGTACCACTTTAAGACGTGAAAAGAATGAGGCTTTGATAAAACAAAAGTTCCCCAATGCCGTTAAGAATGAAAACGGTATCTTCTATACCATTATAAAAGAAGGTAAAGGAGTTAAAGCTCAAGCAGGTAAAACCCTGACTATGAAATATAAGGGATCTTTGCTGGACGGTACGGTGTTCGACGATTCCGATATGCATGAACCGCTGAAATTTGTTGCGGGAGCGGGGCAGCTCATTGCCGGCTTCGACCGGCAAGCCATGCAAATGGCTGTCGGTGAAAAACGAACGATTGTTATTCCGCCGGAACTTGGATACGGTTCACGCGGTGCAGGCGGAGTTATCCCTCCCGACAGCTATTTGGTATTTGAACTTGAGTTGCTGTCGGTAAAGTAACCGTCAGAATAACCTGTGAATTGACTACGCATTTTTTTTGTGCTAGTATTTTAAGGATATTTATCATAAATAAGGATGTAAATAATGAATGCGATTCCATTGTTGCAGCAAGCCGCATCGGGGGGTAGTTTTATTCCGCTTCTCGCTCTCGGTCTTATCTTTGTAATTTTCTACGTTTTTATTATCGGCCCTCAAAAAAAGGAGCAGAAAAAAACGCAAGAAATGATAGCCTCCGTTCAAAAGGGTGACAAAATTATCACAATCGGCGGTATTCACGGTGTTGTGTCTTCCGTAAAAGAAACGACGATCATTCTGAAAGTTGACGATAATTGTAAGCTTGAAATGAATCGTTCCGCAATCGGGAGCGTTATTTTGGATGAAAAGACAAAAGCAAGCCGTCTGGCAAATGTGCCGGAAAAGACTTCTCCGTTTGCTACTCTCTTTAAAAAGAAAGAAAAGAAAGTTGAAGATTCCAGCTCCGAAAAACCGCAGCCGCCCGATTTTTCCGGCGAAGCGGAGTAAAAACGTACCGTATAGGAACGTATCGGCTGATAAGCGTTCATGCTGTGCATAACCGCAGTATGAACGTTTATTTCCGTTAGATGAGGAGATAGACATGAGAAAGCGAACTCGATTCGTGATTGTGCTGGCTGTACTAGGCCTCTGCTTTGCATTTTTATATCCTACCCTTAAATGGTATTTTTGGACAGATAAAGACGATAAGGCGCTGGCTCTCGGCTCCAGAGAAAAAATTAAAGATTATGTCATAAATATGACAAAAACGGATATCGACGCATTAATCGCATCTGCGAAGCAAGGCGATTCCAATCCTGTTCCGGCAAAATATGATCCGCTTATTAGTGCTGCAAAGAAGAATTTAAAAAGTCTCGGCAAAGAGCAGCCTTCCGTGTGGACGGCAGGCGCATTGCTTGCGGCATTCCCTGAAAATTCTGAGGATAAAGCACGGGCAGCAATGAGTCCCGTAATGGAAGATTCATACCGAAATAAGATACTCGGTATCAAAAATGCACAGGCAAATGCGGTAAAGCTCGGACTTGACCTTTCGGGCGGTATGAGCATCATCATTAAGGCCGATTTAAGTGCGGTAACCGGCGATAGCGGCGATACGACTACTTCGGCAAAAAAAGAGGCGATGAATTTAGCCATCGATACCATTTCAAGCCGCATCGATAAATTCGGTCTGACCGAACCCGTTATCAGACAACAGGGTGATGACCGTATCTATGTTGAAATCCCCGGTGCAGCCGATGCCGATAAGATCAACTCGATTATCATGGGGCGCGGCTTGCTTGCATTCCATATCGTAGACGACGATGCAACTCAAGCTTTTTATTCCTATTATAATGCTAACCCGACGCATACGTTTGATGCGGATTATAATCTCATCAATCCTTCGATTATTCCTGCAGATACCAAGGTACTCGGCGTATATAGCAAGGATGCGTACGGTTTGGATGAACGGCAGGGCTTCCTTGTTATTAAGAAAGAGGCTGCTCTTGAAGGCAGACACCTGCAGCGGGTAAGCACGACGACCAGCCAAACCAATGAGCCGTTGGTTGTATTCGAACTCGATAAGGAAGGTGCGGAAATCTTTGCAACCGTTACGACTGAAAACCAAGGCAAACGGCTGGCTATTGTATCCGATGATAAAATAAAGTCGGCGCCGAATATCAAGGAACCGATTACCGGCGGTACGGGAACCATCAGCGGGTTCAGTGCAGACGAGGCGGAAAACCTTAAAACAATTTTACGTACCGCATGGCTTAATGTACCGCTTGAATTGGAAAACCAGCAGGTGATAGGCGCCAGCATGGGTGAGCAAGCGATCAATCAAGGTTTAATGGCGCTGCGATGGGGGCTAATTGCTGTTTTGGCGTTTATGCTGATTTGGTATCGCGCTGCCGGCATTAATGCCTGTGTCGCACAGATATTGAACCTTTATATCGTGTTCAGCGTACTTTCCGCATTTAACCTTACGCTCACGCTGCCGAGTATCGCGGGTATGATTTTGACCATCGGTATGGCAGTTGATGCCAACGTTGTTATCTTTGAGCGAATTAAAGAAGAACTTGCATTGCATAAGAGTAGGGAAGCTGCTATTCAAACCGGTTTTGCTCATGCATTCTGGGCGATTATGGACTCCAATATTACAACCTTTATTGCAGCTCTGTTCTTGTCGATACTGGGAACCGGACCGATCAAAGGATTTGCTTACAGCTTGACAATCGGTGTTGTTTCTTCCGTATTTACAGCTCTTTTTGTTTCACGGTTGATCTTTGATTTCGGCACGGAAACATTACATCAGAAGAAGCTGCATATTACTTGGAGGTCACTCGTATGAAAAAAACGATAAAATTCAGCAAGCTTTTCGGTGTTATGGTTGTCGTAAGCTGCGCACTTATTATTTCCGGTATTGTAGGTCTTTTTACTAAAGGAATTAACTTCGGTATTGACTTTCAGGCAGGATTTATCGAGAAAGTACGGTTTGCGCCTTCTGCATTCATTTTAACGTATAGCGGCGAGAAAAATATACAGGTAGCACAAAATTCCCAAGGGATTGATATTACCGTTATTTCGGTGGATGCTGAAAATAAGGTTGTGTCCTTTAAGTATGCCGAATACCCCACCGTTGGACAGTTTATCGAAGCTGTACAGCAGCAAATTGATGGTGTACAGGCAAAAGTGCTTGCAAAGACCGATACCGCATTACAAAGCGTGTTTATTACTTCGGAGATTTCCCGTCTTACAACGGAACCATTCCGCGTTCATTATATTCCTGATCAAATACAGCCGATCGATGCAGATGAAGTGCGCCACGCACTTGCATCCGTCCCTTCGGTTTCGGTACAGCAGGTCGGCGAATCACGCGACCGTGTGTTCCAAATTCGATTACCTGATAACGGCACATACACCAATGCAAATGCCGAACTGCGGGCATTGATAAACACTGCGTTGGTAGCAGCTTATGAAGCGGATAATTTTGCCGTATTGAGTACCGATTTTGTCGGCTCTCGCTTTTCCGGTTCGCTTGCTCGCCAAGCGATACTTCTGGTAATTGGCGCATTATTCTTAATCTTCATTTACGCTTTAATCCGTTTCCGTTGGACATTTGCATTGGGCGCCGTACTTGCGCTGGTTCACGATGTTTTGATTATGATTACCTTCATCGTGTGGACGCAGATGGAGTTTAATTCCACCACCATTGCAGCAATTTTGACAATTGTCGGATACTCAATAAACGACACGGTCGTCGTATTCGACCGTATCCGCGAAAATATCCGGCTGAATCCGAAACTTGCATTAGTTGATGTTTTAGATCTTGCACAAACGGAAGTATTAAGCAGAACGATTATCACAACCGTTACCACAATGCTTGCCGCTATTTCGCTTTACATCTTTACATCCGGCAGTATGAAAGACTTTGCGCTTGCCTTATTGGTAGGTATGATAAGCGGTGTATATTCGACAATCTACATCGCTGGCGCTTGTATCACCTTCTTTTCCGGTAACAAACGGGCAGGTGAGTTGGCGCTCGGCAGTGAAAAAAGAACTCCCGTTCCCGAAGTAACGGTGTAATTACTAGACACGCCTCTAAAATTGTGAACCTCTAAAAACTGTTGGTTTTTAGAGGTTTTTTTCCTTTTAGTCGAAAAAAAGGCAAAGTCCGTAGACGTTTTTGCATCCGGCAACTTTTAATGCGCGGGCGCAGGCTTCGAGCGTCGCGCCGGTGGTCATTACATCATCGAGCAGGATGAGCGTCTCAGGAACGATCTTTGCTGCAAGTTTTATTTTTCCCTGCAAATTCACTGCGCGTTCTGTCTTGGACAGTTTTTTTTGCGGAGTGCTATCCTGCCGTCTTAAACACCGGTATATTGCTGGTTTTGGATAAACCGATAAATCCTTTACAAGATCTTCAATTTGATCCCAGCCTTTTTCTCGCAATTTTTTGGGGCGTGGCGGTACCGGTACGAGTGGAATACTCATAAGTTTCGGATGTTGTGTGAGAAAACTGTGGATAAGCGGTGCAAATGCGGTGGAAAAACTGCGAATATTATTATTCTTCCAAACAGGTAGTAATTTTTGCCCAAGTCCGATATAGGGAAAAAGCGTAAAAATACGATCGCAGGCAGGTTTTTGCTTTTCCACCTTTTCGTCATCGGACGGTCTACAGCGGGTACAATACTCATGTTCGGAAATGAGGATCTTTCCACAATGTTTGCAGCGAGGCTCGGCTTGGCGTAAATGTTCCAAATCATCGGAACCGATATACGGCTCAAATTCCGTTTGAATACAATGGCTGCACAGCGGCAGCCCTGCCTCGCTTGCGTTTCCACAGAGGATACAAGTCAGAGGGCACAAAAGCCCGCTGTAACATTTACGTAATACATTCTTCACATGATACAAAGGCACGATGCGTTTCATATAATCTCCTATAACAGGGCTGACCTTTTGCAGCCTTGTTATGGTCTTATATAGCACGCGAAGGAAAACGGCTTGTATTTATTGATTTTCTGCAGAAGATTTTTCAGAATTTGAAATTATACCAGCCTCTTGAGTGTCAACTGCCGCTGAGCTATCTTTTTCAGCTTGTGTTGCTGCCGTCTGACTGTCTTTTTCAGCCTGTTTTGCAGCGATGGCTATTTGCAACTGTTTTTGTCGGTTTTCTTCAAGTTGATCCGTATCGTTAAAAAAGTCATACGCCTTTTTTATATCGTCATAATGGAATGGAATGCTGTCGATATAGTCGTCGATTGCTAATTTTCCATCGAGCGTTTGTACCTGAAAACCTTCAAGCAAGAGATATTTTTTCCCATCTTTCAGCAAAAAACTGAATCGTACATGGTTTGCAATTTTCCCTTCAGCAACAAGTCTGCTTATTGTCTCTGCAGATGATGCATAAGCATAAAGAGTTGTTTCACCAAGGTACCGATGACCGTTCTGTCTATGCTGGGAATCGGCAAGAGTGCTTATGCTGAAAAAACGGTCGAGTATAGCCTTCATTCCGGTATTTACGGAAAAATCGAGCCGATAGGTATACAGCATCGTATCGACTTTGAAACTAATAAAATCGTCTTTTGCTTTGGGCATTACACAGCAGTTAATAGCGTATACCACGTCAAAATGGTTATTTTCCGTATTAACCGTAACACCGGTAACTGTCGGTTCCGTATACAAGGCCTTAAGCGGCAGCGTCGTACAGGCTGTGAGGCAGAAGGCGCAAACAGCCGCCGGAATCCAAAGAGTTTTAAAAATACGCTTCATAATGCACTCCTTTCACTGACAGGCACCGATAAATTCCGATATGGACGTCATCAGTACCTGTATCGCTTTCTATTATTACACCGAATATTGCATCGGAAAGAAACCTATCGGCAGAAAATTGTATGCAATCCCAAGCTATCCCATCAGTCCCATGAGCCGCGCCTGTAAGCCTTTGCTCTTTGCCACCTTCCGCATCGTTTGACGGGTCTTTTCAAACTGCTTTAACAGCTTGTTTACTTCGGCGACGGAGGTACCGGATCCCTTTGCAATGCGTTTGCGGCGGGGCGGCCCAATGATGTGGTGGTTTTCCCGTTCTTTGAGCGTCATCGACTGGATAATCGCCTTTTGCCGCTTAAAGCCTGCTTTGTCGATATCCTCGGCGGAAATTTGACCGGCAAGCCCGGGCATCATATCAAGCATGGATTCAATCGAGCCCATCTTTTCGACATTTTCAAGCTGGTCGAGCATATCGGAAAGAGTGAAGGTTTCCGTCGCCATCTTTTTCTGCAAGCGGGCGGCTTCTTCCGCATCGATATTTTCCTGCGCTTTTTCGACGAGCGAAACAATATCGCCCATACCGAGGATTCTGCCGGCAATACGGTCGGGATAGAACGGTTCAAAATCTTCGATTTTTTCGCCGACGCCGACATACAGGATAGGCTTGCCGGTTACGGTTTTTAACGATAACGCCGCGCCGCCGCGAGCATCGGAGTCGAACTTGGTTAAAATAACACCGGTCAGCCCCGCCTGTTCATCGAAGGCTTTGGCGACCTCGGCAGCATTTTGTCCTGTCATCGCATCGGCGACGAGGAGGGTTTCTACCGGATTGACCGCCTTTTTTACCGCGGCGATCTCCTGCATCATCGCTTCGTCGATTTGCAGCCGTCCCGCCGTATCGACGATAACGGTATCAAAGCCGTTTTTCCGTGCATAGGTAACCGCGTTTTGTGCAACCCGTACCGCATCCTTGGTGTCTTCTTTATATACGGGGACGTCGATACGTTCTCCTAATGAGGAGAGCTGTTCCACAGCTGCGGGACGGACGAGGTCGCAGGCAACGAGCAGCGGCTTACGGCCTTCTTTCTTTAAACGGGCTGCCAGCTTCGCAGCGGATGTCGTTTTACCGGAACCCTGCAAGCCGAGGAAGAGGATAACCGACTGGGTGTCGGGGCCTTTCAGTTGCAGGCTTTTCTTTTCATCGCCTAAAAACGACAGGATTTTATCGTGGACAATCTTGATAAACTGCTGACCGGGATTAACCGATTTTAATACGGTTTCTCCCTTTGCTTCTTCGATTGTTGCATTGATAAAACGGCGTACTACGCGGAGGTTGACATCCGCTTCGAGCAGCGCAATTTTTATTTCCTCTACCGCTTCTTCAATATTTTTTTCGGTAATGGTTGCCTTGCCGCTTATCTTGCGGACAATGCCGCTAAACGTATTGGTAATTTTTTCAAGCATTTTTCATCCTTATTGGTGCGGGGTACGTTGATTCCTGCGGGGGTACGCTGATTGAGTGTTAAAAGGTGTCCAATATTTATCAACTAAAGTAAATGGACTGAACCCCCGCTCTTGTTAAAACCAGACCTTATTGCCGTCTTCCCAGCTGAAAAATTCTTCCAGTTGAAAAAACAAGCCAAGTTCTCGTGCGGCGCTTTCGGCAGAGTCCGACGAATGGACAACATTGGTATTGGTATGCAAGGCATAATCGCCTCTGATGGTTCCCGGTTCCGCATTCAAGACCTTTGTCGCTCCGCAGAGTTTCCGCACAATGGCAACGGCCTCATCGCCTTCAAAAGCCATCGCGACCACGGGGCCGGAGGTGATATATTGCACCAGTTCGCCGAAGAACGGCTTATCGGCGTGTTCGGCATAATGCTTCTTTGCAAGTTCGGGACTGATACGCATCAGCTTTAAGGCAACCAGTTTGAGCCCCTTTTTTTCAAACCGGCTGAGCACTTCTCCTGCAATCCGCCGCTGAACTACACCGGGCTTCATCATTACAAATGTTCTTTCCATAATCTATTTTCTCCCAGAGATAAAATAATTCATAATTCATAATTCATAATTCATAATTATGAATTGACCCCCACTTTTTCCAGCTTCCAGATATCCCGCACATAGTCTTCGATGGTACGGTCTGAACTGAACTTACCCGATCGGGCAATGTTCAAAAGGCACATTTTTGCCCATTTCATTTCGTCGCGGTAACATTCGACAATCCGCTGTTGCGCCGCCGCATAAGCATCGAAGTCTGCCAGCACGTAATAGACGTCCGGACGCTGCCCCTCCACGCCGTACACCAGCGAATCGTACAATTCTCTAAAGCTGTTATCAAAGGGCGGTGTGTATGTTCCGTCGATGAGCTGAGTCAGCGCTCTCGCCAATGCAGGATTGCGATTAAGGTATTCTTGAGGGTTATAGCTGTGCTCATGCTCGATTTTTTGAATCTCATCGGCGGTGATACCGAAAATAACGGCGTTTTCAGTGCCTACTTCTTCCACAATTTCGATATTGGCGCCGTCCAGCGTTCCGAGCGTAATTGCGCCGTTCAGCATAAACTTCATATTGCCGGTTCCCGATGCTTCCTTACCCGCAGTGGAAATCTGCTCGGAAATATCCGAAGCGGGGAAAATCTTTTCGGCAGTCGAGACGCAATAGTTTGCCGCAAACACAACCTTTAATTTTCCCCGTACACGGTGATCGTTGTTGATGCGGTCGGCGACGGTATTAATCAGCTTAATGATGAGCTTTGCCCGCCGATAGCCCGACGCTGCTTTTGCGCCGAAGATAAAGGTATGCGGAATAGGATCATACGTCGGGTCTTCGATAATTCTATTATAGAGCGTCATCACATGCAGAATGTTTAAAAGCTGGCGTTTGTATTCGTGGAGCCGTTTTATCTGCACGTCAAAAATCGAGTTGGGATCGATCACAACGCCCTGCGTCCGCTTGAGGAATTCCGCAAGCCGTTCTTTATTGTGTTTTTTTATCGCGATTAATTCCTGTAATGCTTCCTGATTATCCGCCAGTTTTTCAAGCTGCCGCAGCTGCGTCAGGTCTTTAATCCAGCCGTCGCCGATATGCTTCGTAATAAAGGCCGAAAGCGCGGGGTTCGCAGTTAAAAGCCAGCGGCGCTGGGTAACGCCGTTTGTCTTGTTGTTAAACTTTTGCGGATACAGATTATACCAATCGGACAGCTCTTTGGTTTTAAGGATTTCGGTGTGCAGCGCCGCAACACCGTTGACCGAAAACGAACCGGCAATCGCGAGCCATGCCATACGGATTTTCCCTTCGCCGATAATGGACATCTTGTTGTGTTTTTTCCAATCGTTCGGATATTTTTCCCGCAGCTCCAGTAGGAAGCGGCGGTTTATCTCTTCTACGATTTGATACACGCGCGGCAGCAAGCCTTGGAATATCTCTATCGGCCATTTTTCCAAAGCCTCCGCTAAAATCGTATGGTTCGTATATGCAAATGTTTGAGTAACAATCGCCCATGCCGCATCCCAGCCGAGGTGGTGTTCGTCCATCAAAAGGCGCATCAGCTCGGGGATTGCCACGACGGGGTGCGTATCGTTTAGCTGGATAACATTATAACGCGGGAAGTCGGAAAAATTTGTACCGTGTTTATGGATAAATGAACGCACTAAATCCTGTAAACTTGCAGAAGTGAAAAAATACTGCTGCTTTAAGCGGAGCGCTTTTCCCGACGGGCCGCTGTCGTTGGGGTATAATACGCGCGAAATATTTTCTGCGGAGTTCTGCTTTGCAACCGCAGCGGTGTATTCCATATTGTTAAAGAGCTGTAAATCGAATCCATTGGGAGAGGAGGCTTCCCACAGGCGCAGGCGGTTGACGGTTTTGGTGCCGTATCCGATGATCGCCATATCGTAGGGGGTTGCGATAACCTCCTCGGCATTTTCCAACCGATAGCACAGGGTGCCGTCTTCTTGCTGCGTGCATATCGGGGCACCGCCGAAGCGCACCGTTACCGCCAAATCGTCGCGGCGTATTTCCCACGGATCACGATAACGCCGCCAATTGTCGGGGTATTCCACCTGATAGCCGTTTTCAATCCGCTGTTCAAACATACCGTACTGGTAGCGGATACCGTAGCCATGCCCGGGGTAGTCGAGCGTTGCAAGCGAGTCCAAAAAACAGGCGGCGAGTCTACCGAGACCGCCGTTTCCAAGTCCTGCATCGGGTTCTTCATCCTCGATGTCCCGATACGAGGCGGAAAGCTCCGTTAAAAGTTCTTCCATTACGGCGCGCATACCGGTGTTGTTCAAATTATTCGAAAGCGCCCGCCCCATCAGAAATTCGGCAGAGAAATAATACATCTGCCGTACATCAGGTTGCTCCTGAGCGGCTCTGGTTGCGGATATGTTTGGCTGGATGCTATCCATAACGCTGCTCGCCGCGGCATCATAGAGCTCACGCTTTGTTGCCTCGGATATGTCCTTGCTGAAATTCCGTTTCAGCTTGCCTAGAATACTTGTCCGTAAGGTTTCTTTTAATTGAGACATAATCTACCTCGCTATTTCAGAATTAACACGACGGCTGTCGCGGCTAATACAACATATTTTTGCTGATTTTCCAAAAGCGGCGCCTGTTCGGGGGCGGTAAAATCTTCCCCTGCCGGATAGGATGTATCGATTAGTCGATACCAATGCTTTCCCTGCGGAGGAGGACAGAGTGTCGCGGTAACGTCTAAATTGCCGCCGTTTAATATGATGTAAAAGCTGTTATCATCGCGTTCGGCTCTCGTTTCCGCCGTGGAACCGTCAAGAAAATATGCCAAAAAAGACGAAGGCTGGTTCCAATCGGGAGCGCCGCCCTGCGCGTCGTACCAACTAATATCCGGTTTACGCCGGTCGTCCGATTGCGTTCCCGTTAAAAATTCCGAGCGCGAAAACACCGGATGCTGCTTACGCAGGCGGATCAGTTTTTTCACAAATGTTAATATATCGGCATTGCTTTGGGTGAGCGACCAGTCGAACCAGCTGATCTCGTTGTCTTGACAGTAGGGGTTGTTGTTCCCCCCTTGCGTTCGCAATACCTCATCTCCGGCAGTCAACATCGGAGTACCCAGTGATAAAATAAGCGTCAGCAGAATATTCTTTGCTTTTTGCTTTCGCAAGGTCTCAATGCGAGTGTTTTCGGTTTTTCCTTCAAAGCCGTTGTTATAGCTGCAATTAAAATCGGTACCGTCCCGATTGTTTTCTCCGTTTTCTTCGTTGTGCTTTTTATCGTAGCTTAATAAATCGTAGAGGGTAAAGCCGTCATGACTGGTAACAAAGTTGATGGAATGGAAAGGCTTGCGTCCGTTGCCGGAGTACAAATCGGCGGAACCGGTTACGCGCGTCGCAAGTTCTTTAGCATGGGAGGAATCGCCGCGCCAAAAGAGCCGCACATCGTCGCGAAAGCGGTCATTCCATTCCGCCCACCTGCCGCCGGGGAAATTGCCTACCTGATAGGCGCCGCCCGCGTCCCACGCTTCGGCGATGATCTTTGTTTTTCTCAATATGGGGTCTTCGGCAATATGCTCAAGGGTCGGCGGATTATCCATCAGTTTTCCTTTTTGATCTCTACCCAAGATGGAGCCGAGGTCGAATCGGAAGCCGTCGACGTGCATTTCGATAACCCAGTACCGCAGACAGTCCAGAATAAAGGTCTGCACAATCGGGTGATTACAGTTGAAGGTGTTGCCGCAGCCTGAGTAGTTGCGGTAATAACGTGCATTATCTTCCAGTATATAATAGATGGTATTGTCCAAGCCGCGGAACGAAAGGGTCGGGCCGAATTCGCTCCCCTCCGCCGTATGATTAAATACGATGTCCAGAATCACTTCGATGCCGTTTTTATGCAGTTCGCGCACCATCCGTTTAAACTCGAATACCGCCCCTATACCTTCACGTTCGGAGGCATACGACGATTTTGGCGCAAAAAAAGCGATGGTGCTATATCCCCAGTAGTTTTTTAATACCGTGCCCGTCCGCGGGTTGATTCTGGCTAGTTCATGCTCGTTAAATTCCTGAATAGGCAATAGCTCAAGGCTGGTAATGCCCAGTTCTTTTAGGTACGGAATAGTATCGATAATACCTTGATACGTTCCTTTATGCTGCTGCGGCGCATTGGGATGGCACGAAAGCCCTTTTACATGCGCCTCGTATATGATGCAGTCTTTCAGCGGATAATTGAGCGGATGGTCGCCCTGCCAGTCAAAATCATCGTGAGCTACTGCGATGCACTTGGGAAAAGGAGCAGCTGACTGTTGGGTTAAAAAAGCAAGGTCGCCGTCTATATGCGGCGGAGGTGTTTGTGTAGAAAAATTTCCGCTAAAAGATTCCGTATTAGCAAGCCCCTGTGAGTATGGGTCGAGCAGATAATTGCCGGCATTAAAGCGCATTCCTTCATAAGGAGCAAAGGGACCGTCGACGCGGTAAAGGTATAAGGCGTTTTTCGGTAAGCCTGTGATAAAAACGTGCCAGATATCCCCTGTTTTATTCGTATGAGGGTCAAAAGTGTATGAGCAACAAGGCGCAGAATCTTCGGGATTTACAAAGATATCCAACGTTACCGAAAAGGCATGGCGGGAAAAGATACTGAAATTCACACCGTCGCTATAGACGGCAGCGCCGGCAGGAAGCGGACTCCCCGGCAAAAATGATAGGGTTTCCATGAACAAAACGAAATGTAGCACGAAAAATAAAATTATGCTATACTCTCTTCAAGCTGGGACAAACACATCAGACTCCTTTTTGAATCTCCCCGCAAAATCAGGAGACTGTTCAAGCAGAGTTGAATCTCTTCGCGATTCAAATGCTTGCCCAATCTCCTGATTTTGCGATAACACGAACAATGTACCTCCTTGTACAGTGTTCGTGTCAAGTTTTTGCATAAAGCAAAAACTTGTTATTGCTTTATATCACCGCCATCCGTGGCGGTAATGTGTCTGATGTGTTTATCCGTCTTTCCTAAAAGTAGTGTGAAATTTTGTATATCTATAAAATTTCACACAGAAGGATAAAAGTTATGAAGAAGATACCGATTGTCAGTACCGTTGCAACCACCGTAGATGCGATGGAGCAGGCATGTAAACAGTCTAATTTCAGTATTATTTCGCAACAATTACATGATTACGCCGAGGTGCTTTCGGCTTTCCGATACGAAATGCCGGAGATCAAGATTATCGATTTCGGTGATCCGGCGGTTCATGCGGAAAAATGCCTTAAAGTAGTAAAGGATGATCCGTGGCTGCTGTTTGGAGGAGTTATTGCAATTACCGATTCGCAGGAACAAAAAGCGACACTGACACAACGGAAAGAGCCTAACTTTTTATTCGTTTTAACGCGCAAGGAATTTGAACAGTATGTTGCGCAGATTATTAAAATCTTAAATCATCATGAACATTTTTTAGTCAACCGTGGAATGAGTCATCCGGCAAACGAGCTTGAACACGGCAGTTTTACCAGTGAGACCGATCCGTTTGAAATTATGTTCTATGCAAATCTTATCTCTACATACCTTTATAATACCGATCGTGTGAATGAAGCGGAACGGAGTGCGTTTCAGGGCGCGATGATGGAGTTGCTGCTGAACGCTGTAGAGCACGGTAATTGCAATATCAGTTATGATGAGAAAACCGAATGGCTTAAACAGGGAAAGGATGTACTTGAGCTTATCAGAATAAAGCAGATGGATCCTGCTGTCGGAACGAAAAAAGTTCTCATCACATACAATATTTCTCCTGAACGCACGCGGATTACCATCAAAGATGATGGCCCAGGGTTTGACTGGCGTTCCGCGCTCGATGCGCCTTTTGAAGCAGGTTTACATGGGATGGGCATTAAGATGAGCCAAAGTTTTGTAAAAGAACTGTATTATAATGATGCGGGGAACGAGGTTTCATTCGAGGTTCCAAATCAAAAAAACAGTGCAAACCTCACACCGGCAATTTTGCGGGAGCAGGAAACCTTTCATTTTAATCACTTGCAGGTGGTATGCCGTCAAAACGATGAATCAAGCAATCTTTTTTATATTCGCTCCGGCCGCTATGCTGTTTATGTCGACAATACGCTGTTAACGGTGCTGACTCCCGCGGATATTTTTATCGGAGAGATGGCATTTCTCACTAATGATAGACGGTCGGCAACGGTTGTCGCAATCGGAAATGGTACGTTAGTTAAAGTGCCTAAGATGAAATTTATGAAGCTGATCGAATCTTACCCGCATTACGGTATTTTTTTGTCGCGGCTTCTTGCTGACCGCCTTGCTCGCCAATCACGCGAAAGCGCCTCGCTCAAGACCGAACTGAAAGCCTTGAAAGATTGAGCTTAGGGTAAACACATTTACAAAGATACGCCGGTTCGCTATACTCGCGTATATGCTTTCTAAGAGTTTAACGGTACTTGAGTTACTCGATCTCGACCTAACGGAGCACGATGCGCTTCACCTGCATTGCGTGTGCGGACAAAAGGGATTGACGCGCAGCATTACCGTTGCGGATTTAAATCGTCCCGGGCTTGCGCTTTCAGGTTTCTTTGATTCCTTTGCGTATCAGCGCGTTCAGTTGTTTGGCAGGGGGGAATGCGCGTATTTACAAAAACTCATCGAAAGCAATACCGTCGAAAATATAAAAAAAATGATGACCTACGATATCCCTTGCTGTATTTTCTCTCATAATATCACTCCGCCTCCGGTATTTCTGGAACTGGTACAGGAAACCGGCTGCCCCGTGCTGCAAACGGATCTTTCTTCCAGTGCGCTTTCCGTGCGGTTGATGCGTGTTCTCTCTAACGTGTTCGCCCCGACAGTGGCAATCCATGGTGTTCTGGTAGAAGTGTACGGACTTGGTATTCTTATTTTAGGTGATTCTGGGGTCGGCAAAAGCGAAACGGCGCTTGAGCTTGTGGAACGCGGACACCGATTGGTGGTTGATGATGTGGTCGAGATCACCTGTATCAACGGGAATAGCTTAATCGGGCGCGGCGCCAATAAGATGATCGGCCACCACATGGAAATACGGGGGCTGGGCATTATCAATATCATGCAGCTGTATGGCGTCCGATCGGTGCGGGAACAGAAGCAGATACAGCTGGTGGCAAAGTTGGAAGAGTGGGATTCGCACAAAGTATATGACCGCATCGGTACTGAAGAGCTTACCACCGAGATACTGGATGTAAAACTACCGCTTTTGGAAATACCGGTAAAATCGGGGCGGAATATTCCGATTATTTTAGAAACGGCCGCAATGAATGAGCGGCTTAAAAGTATGGGCGTTTATTCTGCGAAAGAATTTAATCAAAATATTCTGCGCTGGATGGAAAGCGATACAAGCCGTGTACCTTATTATTCGGCGGATGATACCTACTAAGGAAAATATCTATGGTAACAAAGAAGATTATTGTGCAAAATCGCGCCGGCATCCATGCGCGTCCTTCATCGTTGATTGTACAAACGGCAGCTAAGTTTCAGTCGAATATTATGTTTGAAAAAGAAAACATTACCGTGAATGCAAAATCCATTATGGGCGTAATGACAATGGCCGCAGGGTATCAAACCGAACTGACCGTTTCCGCAGACGGCGCCGATGAAGCCGAAGCCATCGCAGCGCTTGAACAGCTTTTTGCCTCGAAATTTGAAGAGGAATAACGCAAAAAGATGAGTGCTCCTTTATGGCTTTTTACCGGCCCCGAGTTGGGAGAGCGGAACGATGCGCTTGAAGCGCTGCGAAAAAGCGCGGAAAAAAAATACGGACAGCTCGACAATCATCTCTTTTATGCAGCGGATACTTCAATATCGGTTGTTTTGGATGCCGTGCAGAACGGCTCCCTGTTTGCGGAAGCTCGGTTTGCCGTTGTCAGAAATGCGGAAATAATCAAAAAAAAGGAAGATATACAGGCGCTTACGCAGTGGGTTGAGCAGACTCCTTCCGAAGTCGGCGCTTTTTTAGTCCTGATCTCCGATGAAATCGGCATCGATAAAAAAATTGAAGCGCTGGTTCCCAAAGATCATAAAAAAATATTCTGGGAGCTTTTTGAAAATAGAAAGCAGGATTGGATCCGCCGTTTTTTTGCGCAGTCGAAGATCAGTATTGAGCAGGATGCTATCGAGGTGCTGCTGGAGTTGGTAGAAAATAACACCGAAGCGTTAAAAACTACCTGTGCGCATATCAGCCTCTTTTTTGAACAGGGTGCAACGCTGACTGCGGAAACCGTTGAACACCTGCTTGCGCATAACAAAGAAGAAACGCCGTTTACGCTTTTTGACGCGCTGAGCAATGCCAATCTGGAATATGCGCTGAATATCCGCCAAAAGCTGACCCTTTCCAAAGAATCTTCGCCGGTACAGCTGATTGCGGGACTTACTTACTGCTTTCGGCGGCTGCGTGACTGGTACAATCTTGCGCAAACCGGCGGACTCGATGATTTCAGCTTAAAAAAAGCAGGCTTTACCTCGAAAAAAGCAATCGACCAATATCGCCGGGCGAGTAAACAGTGGAGTGAGCAGACCGTATACCGCATTATATCGCTCTTAAATAAAACCGATATGCAGATTCGCACAATGGGGCAAGAACTTTCGGGGATACTGCTCGATACCTGCCTCTACAGCATTATCTGCAATCAAGGGCGAGAATTGGCGGCGTACAGCAACGCTGCACGGTAGTGCATTTTCAATTGACACAATCGACTGCGCAGTATACAATTCCGCAATATTTTTCGAATAATCACTAAAACACAACCTTTCGAGCCTGATTGACAGGGGCGTTTGAGTTCAACACAAGGACAACATGAGTAAAGAGCAAAACAATCAGAAATTAGTACATTGGGCGGATCAAACTGCGGAGAAGATTATACGCGAGCGCGGCGATTTGGATTCTTATACGTGCGCTTCGGGGATCACGCCGTCGGGAACCGTTCACATTGGGAACTTCCGGGAAATTATCTCGGTTGATTTAGTTGTACGCGCGTTACGCGACCGCGGCAAAAAGGTACGCTTTATTTATTCTTGGGACGATTACGATGTGTTCCGCAAAGTACCAGAAAATATGCCCGGAAAGGAAACGCTGCAAAACTATCTGCGGTATCCTATAACGATGGTTCCCGATACAACCGGTCGCGACACCTCGTATGCGCGCCATCACGAAACGGATGTAGAGCAGACGCTGCCGCGCGTTGGTATTTATCCCGAGTTTTTATATCAGGCTGAACGGTACCGCAGCGGTATGTATGCCGAGGGGATGAAAAAAGCGCTGCAGAGCCGCGACAAAATAAAAGATTGTTTAAACCGTTACCGCGACGATGAGCATAAAATTCCCGCAACGGAAGAATATTGGCCGGTCGCGGCTTTTTGCTGCAAGTGTAATAAAGACACTACGGAAATAATTTCTTATGACGGCGAATACGGATTGGAATACCGCTGCACAAGCTGCGGGCATCAGGAAAAGGCTGACTTGCGTACTTCAAAGGAATTAAAACTTGGATGGAGAGTCGACTGGCCGATGCGCTGGCAGTTTGAAAAAACGGTTTTTGAACCTGCCGGAAAAGACCATCACAGCCAAGGCGGCTCATTCGACACGGCGCGGCTTGTCGCGGATGAAATTTATAACTGGCCTGCTCCCGTCAGCTTCCGCTACGATTTTATCGGCATCAAGGGCTTGCCGGGTAAAATGTCGTCGTCGAAGGGGAAGGTTATCAGTCTGTCCGATGTCTTGAACGTGTATCAGCCTGAAATTGCGCGGTACCTGTTTGCCGGAACGAGGCCGAACACGGAATTCTCCATCAGCTTTGACTTGGACGTTATCAAAACCTATGAGGATTACGATAAAACCGAGCGCATCGCATGGGGTGTCGATAAAGCGAAAAACGATGAGGTATATGCAAAGGAGCGCCGCATCTATGAACTTTCACAGGTTGAGGGAATGCCGCCGTGCATATCCTATCAAATTCCGTTCAGACACCTCTGTAATTTATTGCAAATTAACGCAGGAGACATCGCTGCAGTCATGAAGCTTTTGCCGGATATGAAAGAAGAACAGCGGGAGCGTTTTGAAGCGCGGGCGAAGTGCGCATGGTATTGGATTACTGAATGTGCGCCGGAAGATTTTCGGTTTGCGCTGCGTACTGACGGCGGCAAGGCGGCTCTTTCCGCAGCCGAAACCGCTGCGCTCTGCAAAATCCGCGACGAGCTGTTACCGCAGATGGACGCGCTTGATGAAAAAGCTTTTTCAACTGCGCTGTATGATGTAGCTCATGCGTGCGAAATCGAACCGAAAGCGCTGTTTACCGCTGTTTATCAGGCGTTGATTGGGAAAGACCAAGGACCGCGCCTTGCCGGTTTTATGAAGATAATCGGAAAGGAACGGCTTGCACAATTGCTTTCATTCTATTAGAATACTGCGCAAATGGCAAAACATGGTTGCACTTCGGCATTGGATGTAAATTCTGTACTCGAAAAAATGGGGAAGGTATTCCGCTGTTGTTGCCTTTCCCTTTGCAGCCGGTGTTTCATTTTAGTGAATTTTTTTTAAACGCTCTTTTTTAAGGGCGTTTTTTTTTGTGAACACGGGTGTCTTAGATGTCTTAAAAAGCCGACCGCGTTTATGTATTTAATTTAATAGAGGAGTTTGATATGAAACAAGTTATTATGGAAGCGGAATCGCTTCAAGGCTATTTAACGTCGAAGGATACTGCATACCTCAAGAAATTGGATGAACTGTATAATCAGACAATGCAACAATTTACACGGCTCGATGCTGCCGCGGATATAAAAGAAAAAGATACGGCTGAAACTGAGATTATCGCATTATATGATAAAATGGGAAAGATTTTGCAGGAAATCTGCAAAGAAGTACCTCAGCTCAAGGTCTATTCATTCAATACCGATTTTGCAAGCCATGCGGAAGCCTCCCGTGTTATGGCAAAACTGCGCAGCAGCGAAACCGGCCATAATGAATTTGTCTATTATACGCAGCGTGCCTATGAAATGCTGTTCAAACTTGCGTATAGCGGAAGCCACGAGGACAGCAAAAATTACCTTATTTCCAAAACGCCGGTTACCGTTCCCGTACAGAACTATGCCGTACATAAAATCTGCGACATCGATCATAAAATAGAAAACACCGTCATGTGTGTTATGCTGCGCGGCGCACTCCTTCCGTCGATGATTATGTCCAAGGAGATTGAAGAATATTCTTCACACGGCTATGTAACCCCGTTCGCGCTGTTTAAGATTAAACGGGATGATACAAAAAAAGTCGATGATATGCAGTACGTCCTCAATCTGGATATGTCATATTTCAATTTGGAAGACTTAAACGGAAAAGACCTTATCTTTGCAGATCCGATGAATGCAACCGGCGGCAGTTTGATTACCGTTGTCAAATACCTTGAACGGCAGGGGGTAAAACCGAAATCGATCAGCTGTTTCCATGTCATCTCCTCGCTCAAGGGAGCCCTTTGTGCCGCCCGCGCCTTAAAAAACTGTACGGTATACACGCTATGGATGGATCCCGCATTGAACTCCGCCGCCTATATCCTTCCCGGGCTGGGAGATGCCGGCGATAGAATCAACGGCATCGATGAGGCTGAGCATCCGCGGAATATGATTCAGCTTATTGCAGATTATGGCGCGACTATTGCAGGCCTTTACCGGCACCAGTTGAGAGCGATTGAGAATGTGGTACTTCAAAATAAATAAGCGTATTGATGAGAGAGCTGTGCAATTGACGGCGGGAGCGGCGATTCAACAGAGTACAGCTGTTAACTCCGCCGAGGCTGTACGCAATAGTGCCGATCGGGTACCGAAAAAAATCATACTGTTTTGCTTACTGCTTTTTATAACCGCTGCAGGCACGTTTGCAAAGGGTAATGTCGACTCCGAAACGGCGAAAGCCTATTTTGAGATTGCCCAAGCCTATACCGAAGTATCAAAGTACGATAAAGCGGTGGAGTTTTATCTAAAGGCGGCAAAGGATCCTGCACATAAAAATGCGGCGGAATATAATTTGGCACGGGTGTACGGGCTGCAAGGCGATTGGGGAAAGGCAAAGAATATCCTCGAACGGCAATACAAAGAAGCGCCCGGCAATGTGCTGATTGCAAAAGCGTATGCCTACAGCCTTGCAGCAACCGGCGATGAATCGCGCGCCTGTGAAATGTATAAAAAACTGTACGATGAGGATTCGGAAAATCCCGATGCAGCGCTCAATTATGCCCGCATACTGATTCTTTCCAAACGCTATGATGAAGCAACGGCTTTTATTACAGAGCTGAAAACCCGATTTACCGAAAGCAGCGAGAACAAGGCCTTAGCGGAACTTGAAGAAAAAATCAAAAAAGCGCAGGAAGAGCCGAAAAAACAGGAAAACGAAAGTCAGGATAAAGACGGTAAAATGCAGGATCAGAACGATAACATGAAGGATAAGAAAGATACGGCAGACGCCGCCGAAAGCCAAGCGGAAAAGGCCGATTCCCATTCTAAGAGCGGACAAGATGCTGCGAAACCAACCGAGACAGGTACGGTAAAAGATGAGAACTCACAGACGAAACCGTCAGCTGATTCTAAAACGTCGTCGTCAACGCCTATAAAACCGGCGACAGGAACCGAAGCCTCAGATGTAAAGGTAAAAGATGGAAAAAAAACATAACAGGTTTGTCAGCAACATAGGGTTTATTCTCGCCTGCGTCGGCTCAGCTGTCGGTATGGCGAATGTGTGGGGCTTCCCCTACAAGCTCGGAAGCAACGGCGGCGGCGCCTTTTTGCTCATCTATATCTTATTTGTTATCCTTTTCGGATATGTCGGACTTTCCGCAGAATACGCAATCGGCCGCCGCAGCGGTACGGGGACGCTCGGTTCCTATGCCTATGCGTGGAAGCACGGCCGCAAAGACCTTGAGGGCATCGGTAAGATAATCGGGTGGCTGCCCTTGGCTGGTTCAATTACAATCGCTATCGGGTATGCCGTCATCATCGCGTATGTACTCAAGGCTTTTACGCAGTCCGTATTGGGCAATATTATGACGGTAGAACCCGGACAGTGGTTTGAATCCTTTGCCTTTAAGCAGTTCAGCGTTGTACCCTATCACGCGGTTATTATTATTGTAACGCTGCTGACCATTGTGCTCGGTGCACATACGATAGAAAAAACAAATAAAATAATGATGCCGCTCTTTTTCATATTATTTGCAGCATTGGCGGTTCGTATGGCATTTTTGCCCAGCGCTTTTGAAGGATATAAGTTCCTATTTATCCCCGATTGGAGCCATTTAAAAAATCCGTCTGTGTGGATAACCGCGATGGGGCAGGCCTTTTTCTCGCTATCCATTACCGGATCGGGGATGATTGTCTACGGCGCTTATTTAAGTAAAGATCATGACTGTGTAGCGGGAGCAAAAAATACTGCACTGTTCGATACCATCGCGGCGGTTGTTGCAGCCCTTGTGATGATCCCCGCGTGTTTTGCTTATCGGATGGATCCCGCAGGCGGTCCCGGTTTGCTGTTCGTTGTTCTCCCTTCTATTCTTCAAAAAATGCCCGGCGGCAGAATATTCGGTATCATTCTGTACCTTGTCGTTGTGTTCGGAGGAATTTCGTCCTTGCAGAATATGCTTGAAGTTGTCGCCGAATCGCTGATGCATACGTTTAAAGGCTTAAAACGAACTGTGGTGATTATCGTACTCGGCGTCATCACCTTCGGCATCGGTGTATTTATGGAACCCATCGCAGAAACCAAGGGCGCAATTCTCGGCGGCTGGGGTGCATGGATGGATTTGGTCTCCACATATATTATCCCGATCGGTGCAGTGCTCGGCGCTGTTTCGTGGTTCTGGGTAATGAAAAAAGATGAGCTGTTGGACGAAATCAACACCGGCGCAAAGAAACGCTACGGCAACGGATGGTACTACCTCGGCAAATACGTATACACGCTCTTTGCATTGTTTTTGTGCGTTGTCGCATTAGTGCGCGGCGAAGGGTTCTAGGAAAACGGCACCCCTGTGAAAAAACGCTGTATCCGTCGATTGACTTAGTTGGGAAAATCTAAACACCTGTATTTATGTATGTAATAGCCGCCGCCAGCGCATCGGCGGCATGGTCCGGTTTCGGTATCGTTTTAAGGCCGAGCAGCAACTGTACTGTTAGCTGCACCTGCTGCTTTTCCGCCTGCGCGATGCCGGTAACCGCTTTTTTAATAGCGTTCGGCGCGTATTGAAAGACGGGAACTCCCGCCTGCGCTAAGGCAAGCAGGGTTACGCCGCGCGCCTCCGAAACGCTCAAAGCGCTCGTTACGTTTTTTGCGAAATAGAGCGTTTCGATACCGGCGGCGACAGGTTGGTATGTGCGGATAAGCTCCGTAAGTCGGTCAAAGACAATGAGCAGCCGGTTTCCCTGTACTTGCCCCGCCTCCGTTTGAATAACACCGTAATCGATACAGCGCATCCTGCTGCCTGACACAGCAATAATGCCGTAGCCGGTATGGGCAAGCCCGGGGTCAAGCCCCATAATAATCCGTCCTGCAGCTGTCTGCTGTTCTGCCATCTTACAGCGCCCGTGTTCGCTCTTTTAAGAAGGCGCGATGTGTTTCATCCAAATGAGGTTCCAGCGCCGTGCGAACCGCTTGATTATAATCGTTCAGCCACTTGAGTTCTTCGGGGAGTAACAGCTCCTTCACTACCGGCCGTGTGTCGATCGGGCAGAGCGTCAGCGTTTCAAACTCCAAGAAGGTGCCGTACTCCGTCGTTTTCCATTCCTTTGTCAGTGTGAGATTTTCGATGCGGATACCGTGACTTCCGGCGCAGTAAAAACCGGGTTCGTTGGAGGTAATCATTCCCGCCTTCATCGGAGTATCCGTATAGCGAAGTCCGATATTCTGCGGCCCTTCGTGAACGGCCAACACATACCCGACGCCGTGTCCGGTACCATGCTTATAGTCCTTGCCGTATTTTCGGAGCGGATTGCGGGCGAGGATATCGAGCTTATAGCCGGTGGTGTTTTCCGGGAAGCGGGCTAAAGCAAGCTGGATATGCCCTTTGAGCACCAGCGTATAGTCCTCTTTTTCTTCTGCGGTGAGCGGGCCAAGCGGAATGGTACGGGTAATATCCGTTGTTCCGTCTTTATATTGTCCGCCTGAATCAAGCAATAAAAAGCCTTTGGGCTGTAAGGTTGCGGCCGTTGCTTTTTTAGGTCCGTAGTGAATAATCGCCGCATTCGCCCCGTATCCTGCAATCGTGGTAAAGCTCGCCTCGATAAAGTCGGGCTGTTCGGCACGGAAGCGCAACAGCTGTTCGGAAACATCCCATTCGGTAACGCCGCTATCGGCATGATCTTCCGCCCATTTAAGGATTTTGACCATCGCGATACCGTCTTTAAGGAACGCATGCCGGTAGTTTTTAATTTCGATTTTGTTTTTCACCGCTTTCATCGAAGAGGTGATATTAAGACCTTCTATTATATCCGCTTTAATCTTGTTGCGTAAGAAGATATTTGTCCGTGCGGGATCAAGGTAGACCGTACCCTGCAGCTTTTCGGCATCGGCGAAAATCGCTTCATACGGTGCAACGGAGACTCCTTCGTTTTCCAGCGTCGCCTTTACCGTATCTGTCATTTGCCGCGCGTCAATGTAAAGCCGTGCGTTCTGCATATCAACCAAGGCGTAGGCGGTAACAACCGGCGTGCATTCAATATCGTTGCCGCGGATATTAAAGAGGTAACAAACATCCTCCAAAGCCCCGATAACCGTTGACTCCGCTTTCTTTTCCCGAAGCGCTGCGCGGACTTCCTCGATTTTCTCGGAGGCGGATTTTCCCGTATAGCGGACATCGAGTATAAAGGCGGCGCTTAATACGGGTGCAGGGCGGTCAGTCCACATTTCCCCGATAAGATCACGGTCAGTAACAAACTTCATATCGGGAAGCGACGAGTTAAACTGTGCGAACGAATTGACCGACATCACTTTCCCGTCCATGCCGATCGTACTTCCCACAGGAAGCGTTTGCGCAAGATATTCAAACACAGTCGGTACATTCGGCTCTCCGCTTTTTTGCAAGAGGATACCGCTTCCCTCCAATTCTTTTTCAGCCTGTAAAAAATAGCGGCCGTCAGTCCATAAAAAGGCCTTGTCTTTTGTAACCAATACGGCGCCCGCAGAGCCGGTAAAGCCGGAAATAAAGACGCGGGTCTTATCGTGTTCGGCAAGATATTCACACTGATGCGGGTCGGCGGTTGGAATATAATACGCGTCAAATCCGCATTCCGCCATTTTATTGCGCAATACGTTAATACGTTCAGCTATTGTCATTCTGATCTCCTTCTATAGTCCTGCGTACATGCGGCGCAGGAGCTGGTCTATCTTATGCCCGTAAGCGGGATCCGATGCCCACGTTCCGGCAAGGTTGTAAATATACGGCGCCTTGCCTTTTGGGTTTACATAGCGATAACGCGGATCTACGGACGGAAGGTTGAGCGGTTCGGCGCTGGCATAGGCCTTTAAATGCTGAATATGCGCCCTGACTCCCATTTGTTCGTCGGGGAACGCCAAGCCCGGGTTTTCTGCGTTGACGGCGCCGAGTCCGCAAAAATTGTTCATGTCTGC
This sequence comes from Treponema sp. OMZ 305, assembly GCF_024181325.1. Taxonomy (NCBI): domain Bacteria; kingdom Pseudomonadati; phylum Spirochaetota; class Spirochaetia; order Treponematales; family Treponemataceae; genus Treponema; species Treponema sp. OMZ 305. The sequence continues at coordinate 545,028 of NZ_CP051300.1, forward strand.
GGTTACCAATCCGCCGAACCGTAAAAAGCCGGTTTCCAAGCACATCTGCACAAAAGCGATATCGGCATTTATCCCTTCGGCGGCGGACTCTTCCAGATAATACCCTGCTAATCGTTTTACTTTTTCCTGATCGGCTTCGGCTGCTTGCGCTAAGGCGGTTTGCGTTAAAAAAAACGAAACAAGTTGCTCCTGCGTCATGCGTCCGGTTCCCATAATCGCTTTAGGAATGGATGGCGGAACCGACCGGCATGAAAAACAAAGCAATACCGCAAGCATGGTAATAAGGGTAAAAGGATGGTTTAAAAAACGCTTTATGCGAAAGTGGGAAACGCTCATACGGTTATGTTACTCCCATTCAATGGTTGCAGGAGGCTTGGGCGTAATGTCATACACCACACGGTTGATGCCTTTTACTTCGTTGATGATGCGGAGCGTAATCTTTTGCAGCAGCGGATATGGGATTTCTGCGATCTCAACCGTCATCGCATCGACGGATGTTACCGCCCGTATTGCTATCAGGTTGTCATACGTTCTACCGTCGCCCATGGCGCCGACCGTGCGAACATTGGGGAAGACGGTAAAATACTGCCAAATAGAATCCGCCAAACCCGCCTGCGCAATCTCTTCGCGGAGAATGGCATCGCTTTCGCGTACCCAATGCAGTCGTTCGGGAGTGATTTCTCCTAAGATACGCACCGCGAGTCCCGGGCCGGGGAAGGGCTGCCGCTTGACTAATTCGTCGGGAATACCAAGCGCCGTGCCGAGCGCCCGCACCTCATCCTTAAACAGCATCCGCAGCGGTTCAATCAATTCTTTAAAGTCGATATTTTCGGGAAGTCCGCCGACATTGTGATGGGATTTTATGACAGCCGCCTTTTTGCTGCCGCCGGATTCAATAACATCGGGATAGATGGTTCCCTGTACCAAAAAGTCAACCGTGCCGATTTTTTTTGCTTCTTCTTCAAAGACGCGGATAAATTCTTCACCGATAATCTTCCGCTTACGTTCGGGTTCGGTTACTCCGGCAAGTTTTTTTAAGAACCGCTCGGATGCATCCACATGGATGATATTAAGGCCGAGTGTTTCGCGGTAGGTTTTTAATACCTGCGCGGCTTCGTCTTTACGTAAAAGACCGTGATCGACAAAAATACAGGTAAGCTGATCGCCGACAGCCTTATGCACCAGTACCGAAGCGACGGAGGAATCCACGCCGCCCGACAGAGCCGATATAACCTTTTTGTTTCCGACCTTTTGCTTTATTTCCTGAATAACCGTGTCGGCAGCGGTTGCGGCGTTCCATACTTCGGTACATCCGCAAATACCGCGCACAAAGTTTTTGAGCATTTGTATGCCGTATACGGAGTGTAATACTTCGGGATGGAATTGTACGCCGTAACATCGGCGCTCGGTATTCGCCATTGCAGCGATAGGACAGTTATCCGTTTTCGCAATGACGGTAAATCCTTCGGGAATAGCAGATACGCTGTCGTTGTGGCTCATCCACACGATGGAGTCTGCCGGGCAATCTTTCCAGAGCGCTGCACCCGCTGCATCTCCGCCGGTGTACAGCTTCGTCTTACCGAATTCGCTTTTTTCTGCAGGCTGCACTTTTCCGCCGAGCAAATAGGTCATCAACTGCATTCCGTAGCAGATACCCAACACCGGTACTTTTAAGTTGAATATTTCAGGGTTACAGGTTGCCGCATCATCGGCATATACCGAATCGGGCGCTCCGGTTAAAATAATCCCTTTTAAAGAAACGCTTTGTATGCGGGAAAGTTCCGCGTCGAAAGGAAGGACTTCGCAATATACTCCGCATTCGCGGACACGGCGGGCAATGAGCTGGCTATACTGCCCTCCGAAATCAAGGATAATAATTTTTTCTGTGTGCATAGCGTACTATATCAGTGTATGAGCTGTTAGACAAGCAGCCTTTCGATTAGAGGTCAAGACTTTCCGAACCGCCATGGATAGCGGGCGGTTTTGATATGTTATGCCATTTGTCTAACCTCAAAATAGCTTATCGAGTTGTAATGAAGGGGATATGTCGTAGGTAAATCCGTTGCGTTCGCAATATGCTTTTATTTCTTTTGTCAGCTGTTTCGTTGCGCCGTATTCGAGTATATAGACGGCGAGGCCATACCTTTTACATTGAGCCAGATATTCCAAAAAATACTCTCTATCTTCTGCAGACTTTGCTCCGAATGTATTATTCTTAAAATGTATTTCGGTAAAGACGCTTTCTTGATTAACCCCGTGTACCATCCCTTTAATGGAATCTTGCCGCATCGCTTCGGTTATAAACGTATCGCCGCCGTTAATGATAATGGGTTTATGCTCCGTATGTATTGTATGCAAGAGAGCTATCAGTCCCTGATATATTTCGGGTGTGTGATAATGATAATACACGTCAGCGTTATCAAGAAAAAAACCGTCTATGCCTTTTTGAGACAAAAGCTGCGCCTTATTTTTTATTCTGTTCTGCCATTTTTTATCCGCAACATTTACCCATTTTTCTTCATCCCAATTTTCGTAGTGTCCTAACGCCGTATCTGTAAATGCTGCGTAATCATCGCGGAATGTTTCGATAGAGCCGATATTTAAATAAGAAAAGATATACGTGTTTCCGTTTTTGTGAAGCTGTGCAATATCTTCTTGAGAAAAAAATTCCGCATCAATTACCAGCGTCTTAATTCCTTTAAGCTGTACCGCCTTGTCGGGCGACATACCGATCAGCACTTTATAATCTTTGGTACTTTCTGCGGATATACCGTTTATCACAATAAGTGCAAAAAAAATGAGGGACATACAAAAGGTTTTTACGGTTCGCATAAGTTGCTCCTGATCAAAATGAGAATATGACATCTATAAAAGATCGGGAAAATTTGCTACGCATCCTTCAAAATACATTTTTTTTCAACATATACTACAGCGTAATCCTCTGCACGGCTTTCGGTAAAACTGTAGTCCGAATAGGCGGCAGCGGACTGGAATCCCGTCTGTTCAAATAAGGTTAAAAGTGTTTGCCGTTGCAGCGGATGCAGCACCGTAAAGTCTGAATCTATAGTATCGTGCGTCTTGTCGGTAAATTCTATAGTAAACTTGATATTCCCGTCCGGTAAAAAATCATAGCGCCGCTTAAAAATAAAGGCGTCCGTTTCTTTATCCTTAAAGTTCATTTTTTTCTCAGCAAGGATGCGGTCGTAATTGAGAACTTCAACAATAAAAATACCGTACCCCTGTAACGACTGATACACGGAACTGAAAAAACGGCGAAGCGCTGCTTCATCAGGTAAATGCGGGAGCGTATTGCCGAAACACAGTACGCCGTTACAGGTACCGAATTGCAGAATATCGGCGATGTTCGCTCGATGGAATGCCAATTCTCCTGATGTGCGGATACCGAACGTATGGGCAGCTTTTTGTTCGGCAATTCCGATCATCTTTGCATTTAAGTCAAGTCCGTATATATCGTATCCGCGTTGATGTAATCCCAACGCCAGATCGCCGGTTGCACAACCGGCATCACACAATCTGCCCGGCAACGGACAAAGGTGTTGGATAAAATCAAGCTTTTCCGCCTCAACTGGGAAAAGTTCGCTGTAATGGTCTGCAATCAAATCATATACGTTCATTTACTCTTCTCCACCGCTGCAATTATGGTATACTATATCGATACAATGTGCTATAGGAGAACGATATGATCAAAATGACGAAATGAGCTTATAACCTAATTTGCAGTTATACAGATAACAGATACGGGGTGATTGTAAGGAATAAATCTACGGCGGAAAGTTAAGCTGCAGCGCTGTGACCCCACAGGTAATAATACACCCCGATATTCCAAAGACCGTGGACTGCGGCTACTAGTGCGATACTCGCCGCGGGATGAGTCACCTGTTTGAGCTTGAGATAGGCAATGCGGAATACGATTCCGGCTCCTGCGGCAAAGAGCATGGAAGAGAGTCCGAGGTAACGGTGTGCCAGTGTGAAGAGCAAGAGGGCGGGAAATTCGGTGAAGCACAATTCAAAAAACGACGCGATGTTATTCTCGCTGCATATATAAGAGAAAGACGAAAGCGGTAAACGTGCAGAGCATTTTGCTGCGGGCGAATTTTTTTGCAAGCGCGGTTCGACATAATGAGTGTAAATGCGATGCAGCCGATTCGGAGTATAGAGCCGGTATAGTATTTCTTCATACACAGCTGCGCATATCGTGTAACAGCAAAAAACGCTCTGCGCATATAGTCCGGTCGGCTTAGGCGGAAGGGTAAACGGTACCGCTGAAAACAGCGGAGGAAGTAATAAAAAAGCGGCTACCGCTGCAAATTCACTAAAGAAGAGTGCATCTTTTTTACTAAAGCGCCATTCCATTTCATCCCGCTATTTTATTGTAATCTTTTCCTTAAAAGCAGGTTATAGCCTGTTTTCTATCCATCCCAAGATATCGGCTTTTACTTCTTCTTTATTTGTCTCATTTAAGATTTCGTGTCGGGCGTTTTCGTATAGTTTTAACGTTACATCCCGTATCCCGATATTCTGATAGATACGATAAAGGGTTTTCAGCATTTTGCCTCCGTTGGAAACGGGGTCTTCCGAACCGGCGGTAATGAGAATAGGTAAATCAGTTGGTATACCTTTTAAAGCTTCTTGCGTATGGAGCCTTTTTAAACCGCCCATAAAATCCTGAAAGAAACCTGCAGTACAGACAAATCCGCAGTATTCATCATCGATATATTTTTTTACTTCGTTTTCATCTCTCGAAAGCCAGTCAAAGGCTGTGTGCGGATTTTTGATTCTGTTGTTATACGAACCGAAAACTAATGCATTCATAAACTTGGCAACGGATTTTCTCCCTTTGAATGCGCTGGTAAGGCTTGCAAGCAGCGAGGCAACAGATACGCTGGGGTTAGGGCCTGCAGAACCGATGAGAACGGCCGCCTTTACCGTTGTACCGTACCGTTCGATGTATTCCTGCGTTACAAAGGAGCCGAACGAATGCCCGACGATGACATTTGGAAGTGCAGGATACTGTTTTTGTATCTCCGCATTGATTTCTTTTTGATCTTCGACAACACGTCCGAACCCGTCTCCGTCGGCAAGGTACCCCATTAAGCCGCTCTTTGCACCGGTCTTTCCGTGACCGCGGTGGTCGGATGCAACTACGGCAAAACCTTTTTTGCACGCTGCCTGTGCAAAATCATCATACCGGAGAGCGTGTTCCGCCATCCCGTGCACGATATGCAGCACCGCCTTCGGATGTTGTTCAGGAAGCCATGTATAAACGGCGAGGGAAGCGCCATCGCTCATTGTCTGATACGTAGTTTGCATCGTCTTTATCTCCCATAAAAAGTCAAGAAGAAAGTATCAACTTTCGATTGACTTTTTACGCACGTTCACAACGAAGTGAGAACGTGCAGATGATATACAAGTTTGCGTTTGAGCAAACTTGAGTAAATAAAAGCCGTGCCATTTGTACGGCTTTTATTTTACACTCCTTTTTGCCTTACCACGTTTCTCGGCAGGCGGTCATAATGCGTAAGGCACGGTTATAGCGTACCGCTTGCGGTTCAAGTGTTTTATTCGCTTCGGGGCATGGATCGAGCCGTTCTTCTTCAAGTTCATCAATGTGCGTAATCTTACCCTGTATATAATCGGCTAGTAATTCCTGCGTAACTTCCAGCCGCATCAACATTGCCCCGAAGCGATGATCCAACACCTCTGAACCGAACCCGCGGCATTCTTCCATCCATACCCGCCGCCGTGCCTTCGCCATTGCGGCTAATGCCATTTTGAGCGGTTGTATCTTCTTTTCGATCAATGCCTGCAATGCTCTTTTATCCGCTTTTTTATAGGCCTCCCAAATATCCAAGGGGAGTCTCCACTTATAATAAAGCGTCTTCATCATCAATGCATAAAATTCGGCAATGCTGCGCTGAAGAGGATTATCCGTATTGGCTGCATCCTCGGTAAAGGCTTGCTCGAGTTTTTTATAGACGGCATCCATATCGGTTGTCAACGTCCGTATATAATACAGAAATTTTGAACCGAGCGGGTCTTGATATAACAGATACTTCGACGGCGTTATATCATAATCGTTACCGGTTGTTCCTTCAAACAAATCCGGCTCTCCCTGTCGCATCCATTCGTCAAGCCCCATACCGGTATAGAGCCTTAGATACTGCGCAAATCCCGCTTCTTGATATTTGGGATGACAGTCAAGATAGGCGAAGAGCACCAAACCGAACATACAGGTATAGAGCGGAGCCTCGCTGCCGTCATCACCCCATGAAGTAACGATGACTTCTTTGACTTTTTCCTTTCGGCAAGCTTCAATAGCAGCAAGTGTTGTTTCGAGGGTTTTCTTATGATGCGGTATATATCCCGTCCAGCGCCATGCTCCGCCGGCAAACATGGTCTTTTTCGTAAGCGCTCGGCATACTTGCAGGTGTTTTCGGTAATGCTTGGTCAAGCAGCTATAGTAATCCCAGTACATTAATCCTACCTGATGGGGGATAATCGGCTCAGTATTTTCTTTGTTATTGGAATAGCGGCCAAAGAACATATCATCCCAAACGATAGGCTTAAAGCCGTATGTTTTGCAGAGGTTTTTCATAAAAGCAAGATGCTCCTCCATAATATTCCTCTTTTGTTTGAGTCCGTTTTCATCCAAATAGCGCCCACGTCCCAGATTATGGGCTTCGTCCATTCCGATATGGATAATATCCGAAGAAAATGCTTTGCGTAACGACGCAATCATCCGTGTAAGCAGTACCCGGACTTCAGCATTAGCAATATTAAAGATGTTATCGATATCTTTATACTTGTATTCTATCGCCTCCCACATAAAATATTGATCCATGTGAGCAAGCGTCTGGATGCACGGAACCAACTGTACGCCGAAAATCTGCGCATAGCGGTCGAGCTCCTGCAAATCTTTGATGGAATACCGTCCGCGTAATGCACCAAAGTAAGGAGCGCCTTCAACTTCGTACACATCTTCCATATACAGCATAAACCACGAATGTCCCATAAAGGCCATTTCGCGAATAAGCTGTTTTAGCATATCGATATGTGCAACAGCATTACGGGAAAGATCGAGCATTAAGCCGTTTTTTGTAAAAACATGATCCATGCGGAATTCCAATAAACGCTGGGCATCCCGCCTTGAGTAGAGCAGAGAATCTTCAATTGTTTGACTTTTAAGCAACAACATCGACAACGCAAAATAAAAATGCGGCGCAGAATCCGCTTCAATTTCGCACACGCCGTTTCTAAAAGTTGTGGAAATTTCGGAGTTCTTCACTTTTTTGAACATAACGGGAATACCGTCTTCGCTAATTCTAAGCGGATAGCTTTTTCTCAGTTCTGCAACTGCGAGCGTCATTTTTTCGTCAAGATCGGATAGATCAAGTTTTAACGGTTTCAACGGTTTTATTGCCATACACATTATTTTATCCATCAAAAATAATTAAAGAAACCCTCTAAAAATTTTAGGTTTTAGAGTTTCTAAATAGTAAAGACCATTATACCACAGTTATAAAGAAATGACAGCGCAAATTTTGCGTAAATTTTGCATAGGCTTTTAAAAAATTACTAACGAAGGTATAATTAGAAATAGGAATTATATACAATAAACCTGTTCGAAAACGCAGTTATCGAATAGGTCTAATATAAGAATTCGGAGGCATGCTGCTATGAAATGTATTATCGATAAAAGTATCGTTGAACTCGGGATTACAAGTGTTGTGATTGGCGTTGCAAAAAATATCGATCCGCACGCGAAATTATCCGATTCATTCTTAAAAAAGCAAAAAAAGATGGAAGATTGGGCATTACAGTGCGATGTTGATGAGGTTTTGCATAATCCGATTACTCAAGGCTATGCCGATTTGCTGCAAAGCGTCGGGCGCAGTATCAAAAAGTATCCGCCGACTGTTCCCGCATTTATTCGGAACATTCAGCGCCGCGGTTCTATGCCGCACATCAATAGTGTTATCGATATCTACAACGTCGAATCATTACATTCGCTTTTAGCGATTGGCGGGCACGATCTTGATAAGATAGACGGGCAGATAGAATTTACCGTCAATAAGGAAGCGGGGGTTTTTCTTCCGATTTCATCGACTGAGAAGCATGTTGCCGAAACCGATTACGTATACCGCGACTCTAAAGGTATTATTGCATGGCTTGGTGTCCGCGACGGGGAAGATTATAAATTTGACGACGGAACAAAAAACGCAATCTTTATTATCACAGGGAATGCCAATACTTCCGTAGAAATGCGTGTGGAAGCGCTTAAGCGGATTCAAAGCGATTTGGCGGAGTGTATGCCTCAGCTGGAATTTGAGATACAGGTTATCGAAGGATAGGCTCAAACCGCTATTCGCTCTTGGTTTTGAGTACCGAAAGGAAGGCAGACTGCGGCAGCTCCACATCGCCGACCATCTTCATGCGCTTCTTTCCCTCTTTCTGCTTTTCAAGGAGCTTGCGTTTGCGGGTAATGTCGCCGCCGTAGCACTTTGCCAGCACGTCCTTGCGCACCGGATTAACCGTTTCCCGTGCGATAACTTGGCTGCCGATTGCGCCTTGAATAGCGATTTTGAACTGCTGGCGCGTAATTTCTTCCTTTAGCTGCTCGCACACGTGGCGCGCCTTGTTGTAGGCGTTGGGTTTATACGAAAGCTGCGCAAGTGCGTCCACCGGTTTGCCGTTCAGCAGAATATCAATTTTAACCAGCTCCGTCGGGCGCATTTCGATTACTTCATACTCAAATGACGCGTAGCCGCGGCTGATGCTTTTAAGCCGGTCGTAAAATTCAAACAGCACTTCCGCAAGCGGCATTTCATACGTAACCTCTACCCGTTTTTGGTCAAGGTAGTTCATATTGGTCTGCACGCCGCGTTTTTCGATGCAGAGGGAGATAATATTACCGAGGTATTCCGTCGGAGTGATGATATTCGCTTTGATATACGGCTCATCAGCCGAGGCGATCTTACCTTCGTCGGGGTATTCGGCGGGGTTGTCGCAGATCATCGTTTCTCCGTTCCGCAGGTGGATGCGATACTGCACGGACGGCGCGGTAAAGATAACCGCTTGGTCGAATTCCCGTTCAAGTCGCTCTTGCACAATCTCCAGATGGAGCAGCCCCAAAAAGCCGCAGCGGAACCCGTGTCCAAGCGCAACGGAAGAGTCTTTTTCGTAGGTGAGGCTTGCGTCATTGAGCTTGAGCTTGTCAAAGGCATCGCGCAGCTGTTCGTAGTCGTTGGTGTCGACGGGATACACGGAAGAAAACACTACGGGCTTAACCGCTTTAAACCCTGCACGGGGTTCCGCACAGGGGCGTGCCGCATCGGTGATCGTGTCGCCGACTTGCACATCGGAGACTGTTTTAATCCCCGCGATAATGTAGCCGACTTCTCCGGCACGGAGAGAATCCCGCTGCACAAGGTCAAGGATAAAAACACCGGTTTCTTCTACACGGTATTCAGCATTGCTGTGCATAAAGCGGATGGTCATGCCGGGCTTTACCGTCCCTTCAAACACCCGCAGGTGGATAATAACGCCGCGGTATGCGTCGTAGTGGCAGTCGAAGATGAGCGCCTGCAAGGGCGCTTCTGCGGAACCGGTCGGCGGCGGAAAGTGTTTTACAATAGCTTCAAAAAGCGCATCGATATTTTTGCCGGTCTTTGCCGAAACCGCAACGGCGATATCGGAATCAAGCCCTAAATCGTGATCAATCTGAGCAGACACTGCCGGAATATCCGCCGCCGGTAAATCGATCTTGTTGATGACCGGCAGAATTTCGAGGTTATGCTCAAGCGCAAGGTACATATTGGAAAGTGTTTGAGACTCCACACCCTGCGTCGCATCTACAATCAAAATTGCCCCCTCGCAGGATGCAATAGCGCGGGAGACCTCATACGTAAAGTCAACGTGTCCGGGAGTGTCGACAAAGTTTAAAAGATAATCCTGCCCGTCGGCGGCACGGTACGGGATGGTAACCGCTTGGCTTTTGATAGTGATGCCGCGCTCCCGTTCAATGTCCATGTTATCGGTCATCTGCGCCCGATAATAGCGTTCGTCGATAACCTTTGCTTTTTCTATAAGACGGTCGGCAAGCGTAGACTTTCCGTGATCGATATGAGCAACAATACAAAAATTGCGGATATGGTCGATTGAATACATAGGTTCTCTATAGTATTGGAAATACGGGCGGCTGTCCAGAGCGCGCATTTATAGCTATGAATTCTTAATTATGAATTATTTCGATGAGTAGGGCGCATTCAGCTTCCGCTTTTTCGGCAATGCGCGGGACTTGTTTAAGCATATCCTGAGAAACGGCAGTATAGTTGCGGATTAGATCAGTGGGGGTACTTGCAAAGCGCTGTTGTTCCAGCATAGCATAAAAGATGTAAAATAGATCGGCAATATTTCGTTTTGGAGCAAATAGTTCCGTAAGGGTTTTCGTTAACTCCGTGTATGTCGCGCTTAAAAAATATGCTTCATCCTTTGTTGGGGCTTCACAGGTATTGTCCATATACAAAGCCCATATATAGTTGCGAAGACAGCGATCAATGCCCGCATACCAGCTTTCTATGGCGCTTTTCGTATTTTGAGAAACTTCGCCGACAATCGAGTTCATATCCGCAGAAACCGGATTTGTATCGAAAGCTGCACCGAGCGGAGGCATGTGTTTTTGAATTTTCCGTGCTGCTTTATATAATCGCTTTAGCTGCTTACGCAGTACCGCCAGCCGTTTTCTTGCCGTGCCAAGTGTTTTTTTTCGTAGTTTACGAAGCAGCTGCCATACTCCGGTACCTACCGCCGCAAGCAGCCCGACACTTATAATCGCCGCGCCGTATAATAAAAAATCGGTTCCCGGCGGTAATAGCGGCGGCTTCGGCGGCTGAAGGCTTACCCGTTCGCCGGTTCCTAAGAGTGAAGAAACGGAGATTGCCGGAAGTTTACGGTGTAATTGTAAGAAAGTAAGAGCGGGGAACTCAATTTCGCCTGTTTCCCATGGGACGAATGTAATGGCGAGGTAGTACCCTGTTTCCCGTTTCACAATCATGATTTCGTTGATTGTCATTACGTCGCTTTGCGTCATGCCTTTAAGCGGAATAGGTACGGCAGCAGTAAAGCCGCTCGCGGTTAAAGATTTGTATTCTTTTTCGGACAACGGGAAAAGAAACTGCGCCGTATCGCCGACAAAGATACGCTGAGGAATGAGTACCCCGTTCATAATGCCGTATCCGCTTGCGGCCGGTATCGGCTAAAGGGGTGAATACCGTATTTGCCGGTCAAAAAAAATTGATTCAAGAGCTTTACCGTATTGCCGTCGTATGGTAGCACGAGCGGATATGCTCCGCAGCGTATACAGGTATTTTCCCATTGTTGGGTGTCCTCGGCTATACGACGGATGCGTTCTTGCCGAAACTGATGGGAATTGGTCGGTAATAGCCGCTCCAACCCCGTTTCTGGGTCGGCAAAGCGTAATATCCCTGCGGCGGGCAGCGCTTCATCATAAGGGGCTGTGATACGGATTGCTGCAACGTCATGACGGCGCGCCAATAGACCCAACTCTTTTTCAAAATTTTCTACTTTAAAATCGGAGAGAATAATAACGAGCGCCCGCTGCCGTAGCAGCTTTGCCGCCGCTTCAAGCGCAGGCGCTAGGGCTGTTCCTTTACTTTTAGTGCCCGAAACGGCAATCCGTTCCAGAGCGCTCAGTATATGCAAGCTTGGCTCTCTTCCGCGCCGGAGCTGGAATATTCGCGCAACCTTTCCGTCAAAAGCGAGGAGTCCCGTATAGCTATGTAAGTGTTCCGCTGCAAAGGTGATCAGCGCTGCTGCTTCCAATAGTTTTTCTTGCGGTGAATCAATAGTACAGCCTGCTTCCATCGAAGCGGAAACATCGGCAATCAAAAAAAGCCGCAAGTCCCGTTCTTCACGGTAGAGCTTCACAAAGGTTTTGCCGCTCCGTGCCATCAAGTTCCAGTCGATACTGCGGATATCATCCCCCGCTTCATATTCACGCAGTGCATCAAACTCAATGCCTCTGCCGCGAAAATGACTGCGGAAGCTTCCGGCTTGCATTCCCTGCGCGATGGAGAGCGCTGCCAGCTGTAACTGTTTTGACCGTTCCGCTAAATAACCGGTTTTCATCTGCCTCGTATCCGGAATCGGCAGCTGCTTCGTGAGCATCTGCGCAGATGTCCGCTCCCCGTACAATTGTTAAAAGGCTGCTCGCTTACATAACCTCAAGGAAAGGAACAATCACAAGTCCTGTTGCATTTTTCAGTACGATATATACGGCTTTTGCAAGCGCAAGCCGGGTTGCAGCAACATCGGGATCTTCCGCACCGAGGATGGGGCAGTCATGATAGAAGCGGCTAAACAGCTTGCAGAGGTCGTAAAGATAGCTTGTTATCAGCATCGGTGCATACTGGGCGGCGGCCTTGTCTACTTGAGCGGGAAATTCTTCCAGTTTTTTCAGTAATTCCCATTCTATATCGGAGCTAAGCAGTTCCGGCTTGCAAACGCCTGCCTTCGCTTTTTTGCCTTCTTCCGTATCAGCCTTGCGTAAAATAGAAGAAATACGCGCACCCATGTATTGGATATACGGGCCGGTGTTGCCGTTGAACGAAAGAGACTCCGAAGCATTGAACAGCATATCTTTTATTGTGTCCACTTGGAGCAGGAAGTAGTGCAATGCGCCGAGCGCGACCTTTTCCGCAACTTCTTCGGGATTGCCTACTGCGTCTTCACGGCCTTTGGATGCAATCTCTTTTAACGCGCTGTTCTTAAGCTCGGTAATAAGATCGTCCGCATCTACAACGGTACCTTCGCGGCTCTTCATCTTACCTTCCGGAAGGTTCACCATACCGTAAGCGAGGTGATATAAGCCGCTGTACCATTCGTAGCCGAGCTGCTTCATAATATAGAAGAGCACTTTAAAGTGATAAATTTGCTCGTTACCGACGACATAGATGAGCTTATCAAACGGCCATTCAGCGTGGCGGGTTATTGCAAGCCCGATATCCTGCGTGATGTATACGGATGTTCCGTCTCCGCGCAGAAGCAGTTTCTTTTCAAACCCGATCGATTTAAGGTCTATCCAAATGGAACCGTCCTCATCTTTATAGAAAATACCTTTCTTTAAGCCTTCCAGAATTTCGGCACGTCCCTTGCGGAATACATCGCTTTCAAAGAAAAGCTTATCAAACGAAACACCGGTGCGGTTATATGTTTGTTCAATACCCTGCAGCGCCCAGCCGTTCATCGTCTTCCACAGCTTCATTGTTTCAGGATCGCCCGCTTCCCATTTTCGCAGCATCTCCTGCGCTTCATCTTCGGCTTCGGGATGATCTTTGCTGTATTTGTGAAACTGAACATACATATCGCCGACAAACTTATCGGGTTTTATGCCTTCCTTTACAGGATCGATACCGTTTCCGAAAAGTTTATACGCGAGCATCGATTTACAGATGTGTACGCCGCGGTCGTTGATGATGTTGGTTTTGTATACATCCGCTCCGCTGAACTGGAGAATGCGGGAGAGGCTTTCGCCGATAGCGTCATTACGCAGGTGTCCGAGGTGCAGCGGTTTATTGGTGTTAGGGCTTGAAAACTCAACCATGATTTTTTTACCGGCAAGGGTCGTTGTCTTTCCGTAGTTTTCATTCTCGCTAATAATGGTGTTGAGAATCTGAGCAGCCGTTTCACCCTTGGGCAAAAAGACGTTAATATACGGCCCCACCGCTTTCACTTCTCCCTTTCCTTTGAGGGCAGCATCGGCTTGCAGCTTGGGTAACAGTTCCGTTGCTATTTTAGCAGGAGCGGAACGCAATGTTTTTGCAAAACTAAAAAGCGGAAAACCTAAATCGCCCAGATTCGGATCGGGCGGCGTTTCCATTGCAATTCGCTCCGCCGTAACGGCTTCGGCGCCTTCAGGCAGCATCGATGTAAGTGCGCGTGCAATACTTTCTTTCCATAATAACCGTATATCGTTCATAATTACCTCACTTATAGGAACCGCTAAAAGATTTCGTTTTTAGAGATGCCTTTGTGTTTCTGATTTAGGAAAAACCTCCGGAATTATCGATTATAAGAGGCTCATATCAGTATAGAAAATTCCGTGGCTTAGTGCAAGAGTATTTATAATTATGAATTTGCTCTAATTTTATTGTAAATTTTGCTTGCATTTAAGAAAAACTGTGTTATAATTATTTCTATCTTTTGCAGGGAGACTCGGCTGATAGTGTTTTTTTACGCGAAGCAGCCTTTGGGCGGTATAGTTACCGCATCCTGCACTATAAGTTATAGGAGGCTTATATGTCCGTATTGAGTGTTACCAGTGAAATTAAAAAGCTGCGTAAAGTATTGCTTCATAGGCCTGGTGCCGAACTACTTCATTTAACTCCCGACACCTTAGGCGAACTGCTGTTTGACGACATTCCGTTCCTTAAAGTCGCTCAGGCAGAACACGACGCCTTTGCCAAGATTTTGAGAGATAACGGAGCCGAAGTTCTGTACCTCGAAGACCTTGCCGCAGAAGCAATTAAAAAACCCGAAATTAGAACAAAGTTTATTGACCAGTTTATCAACGAAAGCGATGTTTATTCCGAAAAGTACAAGGAAAGTCTTCGCGAACTGCTGAACAACATCAAAGATAATAAACAACTGATTTTAAAAACGATGGAAGGCATCGATATTAAGGAACTTAATATCAAAGGTAATGCCTCATTAGTTGACTTTGTCGGCGATTCCGATTCGTCAATGATTGTCAACCCCATGCCTAACCTGTATTTTACCCGCGATCCTTTTGCTACAATCGGAAACGGCGTAAGCTTGAATAGAATGTTCTCCGTTACTCGTAACCGCGAAACAATTTATGCCGAATATATTTTCGATCATCATCCCGATTATGCAGGAAAGGTTCCCAAGTTCTATGATCGCTATGATCCGCCCCACATCGAAGGCGGCGATATCCTCAATATAAACGAAAAAGTTTTAGCCATCGGTATTTCGCAGCGCACCACAGCAAACGCGATCGACCTTATCGCAAAAAAGATTTTCTTTAACAGCGATTTGAAGATTGAAACGATCCTCGCGTTTGACATTCCCGTAAGCCGCGCATTCATGCACTTGGATACGGTATTTACGCAGATCGATCACGACAAATTTACCATCCATCCCGGTATTCTCGGCCCGCTCCGCGTATTCACCATCACCAAAGGCGCTGCAAAAGACGAGTTGAAAATTGTCGAAAATGATACAACGCTCGAAAAAACGCTCGCTCAGTACACCGGTACCGGCCATGCAGAGCTTATTCAGTGTGCAGGCGGTGACAGGATTGCAGCAGCGCGCGAGCAGTGGAACGACGGTTCGAACACGCTGTGTATCAGCCCCGGAACAATCGTTGTCTACGAAAGAAACGATGTTACCAACGAAATCCTCGCGAAGCACGGACTGAAGGTTCTGACAATGCCGAGTGCGGAACTTTCACGTGGACGCGGCGGCCCCCGCTGTATGAGTATGCCGCTCGTACGCGATAACTAAATCGTATATCGTTTCATAATAATACCGATGTCGCTTTCTCAAGTTCAGCTCAATGCTAAAGCTGCGATGTCGGTATGCTTGTACTGCGGCATTGTCAAATTAGAACCGCTGTGGTACAATCGCACCGTGGGAAGCGTCCTGTATAGAGGGCGTTTCCCATATTCTTTCATTACTGGAGCTGTCAAAAATGAGAGGTTTTTGGACAGTTTCCTTAATTTTAAGCGCTATAACAATAGCAAGGAGTTTTTATGGGTGTGAATCTTTTAGGACGCAGCTTCTTAAAGTTGTTGGATTTCAGCTCAGCAGAAATCAGGTATTTGTTGGATCTTTCAAAAGAATTAAAAAAATTGAAGATGACACATACCCCGCACGATCACTTAAAAGGAAAAAACATCGTATTACTGTTTGAAAAAACCTCAACGCGCACACGCTGTTCTTTTGAAGTTGCCGCAATGGATTTAGGTATGGGTTCAACCTTCCTTGATCCGGTCAGCTCTCAGATGGGGCATAAAGAAAGCATCGAAGATACCGCACGGGTTTTAGGTCGTATGTATGATGGTATCGAATATCGCGGATTTAGCCAAGAAATCGTTGAAAAACTGGCAAAACATTCCGGCGTTCCGGTTTGGAACGGCTTAACCAATGAATTCCATCCCACTCAGATGCTTGCAGACGTACTCACCGTTGAAGAGCACTTCGGTCATTTAAAAGGCATCAAGCTGACCTTTGTCGGCGATGCACGCAACAATGTTGCTAATTCATTGATGGTCGTATGTGCAAAGATGGGTATGCACTTTACCGCATGCGGCCCCAAGGACTTGTTCCCCTCCGCCGATTTGGTAAAAACCGCTGAAGCAATTGCAAAAGAAACCGGCGCAACCATCACGCTTACCGATGATGTAGAAAAAGGCTGCAAAGATGCAGACGTATTGTATACCGACATTTGGGTATCGATGGGCGAGCCCGACAGCGTATGGGAATCCCGCATTAAGCTGTTGAGCAAATATCAGGTGAACAAGAAGATGATGGCTCTTGCCAACCACAACGCAATCTTCCTGCACTGCTTGCCCTCGTTCCACGATCTGAATACGAAAGTCGGACGCGAAGTGAACGAGAAATTCGGTATTCCCGAAATGGAAGTAACCAACGAAGTCTTTGAATCGGTACAGTCAAAGGTATTCGATCAGGCCGAAAACCGTATGCATACTATTAAAGCGGTTATGTATGCGACCTTAAAGTAAAGCGAGCGGCAATACGAATATGAAAAAAGAAAGAATTGTCGTAGCGCTCGGCGGGAATGCGCTTGGAAACAATCCGCAGGAGCAGCTTGCGTTAGTAAAAGAGACGGCAAAATCGATTGTCGCATTGGCAGAAAACGGCTATGAAATCGTTATCGGACATGGTAACGGGCCTCAGGTCGGTATGATTAATTTGGCGATGGATTATGCAGCGAACGGGAGTGCAGGGACTCCTGCGATGCCGTTTGCCGAATGCGGCGCTATGAGCCAAGGATACATCGGCTATCATCTGCAGCAGGCGATCGGCGATGAGCTGAAACGACGAAATGTTAAGCGTGAAGTCGTATGCCTTATCACGCAGGTTTTGGTGTCCGAAAATGATCCCGCGTTCACAAACCCGAGTAAGCCTATCGGTATGTTCTATACAAAAGAACAAGCTGATAAAATTAAGGCTGAAAAACCTGACCAGACCTTTGTTGAGGATGCCGGTAGAGGCTACCGCCGCGTTGTTCCGTCACCGCAACCGGTCGCAATTATCGAACGCCCCGTTATCGAAGAATTAGTCGCTAAAGGGCACATCGTTATCACCGTCGGAGGCGGCGGTATTCCGGTTCTGCAAAAGGCGGACGGTTTGCACGGCGTCGATGCGGTTATCGACAAGGATAAGTCCTGCGCAAAACTCGCAGCTGATGTTAAAGCCGATAAATTGGTCATTTTAACTGCGGTTGAGCAGGTTTGTATCAACTTTAACAAACCTAATCAGCAGGCTTTAAGCAAACTGAATATTGCCGAAGCGGAAAAATACATTGCCGAAGGGCATTTTGCAAAGGGCAGCATGCTCCCCAAAGTAGAAGCATGTTTACAGTTTGTCCGCAATCACAAAGAAGGACAAGCGGTTATTACCTCGTTGGCAAATGCAGGCAATGCGCTGAAAGGCGGAAACAGTACGGTGATTACCGCAAACTAATCTATCGCGCTGACAGTCGACGCCGCGCAAGTAAGCAAATTGCTGTTTGTTGCGGCGTGTCGGTTGCTTGCCGGTACTCCGGTTAGAAAGGCGTTGTCTTTTAACCGGAGTTTGCATTGTAATCATACATATTCGTATAGATAATGAATGCAAACCGGTTTTTAAATAAATTGGAGGAAAAAAAATGGGAAAAGATAAAAAAAAGAGGGCGTCCCTCTCGGCATTCTCGATCCTGTACATTATTTTACTTGTACTGGCTGTAATCACATGGATTATTCCCGATGTACAAAACGCAACGCTTGGAACAATCGTTATGGCGTCTTACAATGGGTTTGCCAATGCGCTTGACGTTTGTTTCTTCGTATTGGTACTCGGCGGTTTCTTGGGTATCGTAACAAAAACCGGCGCTCTTAACGCAGGTATCGCTCACCTTGTAAAAAAATTAAAGGGTAATGAGCTCATCCTTATTCCGATCCTGATGACGCTGTTCTCAATCGGCGGCACGACCTACGGTATGTCCGAAGAGACCGTAGCTTTCTATGGACTGTTGGCGGCAACGATGGTCGCTGCCGGTTTTGACTCGATGGTAGGCGCTGCAACCGTATTGCTTGGCGCCGGTGTAGGCGTTCTCGGTTCAACGGTAAACCCCTTTGCGACCGGTATTGCTATTGACAGCGTTAACAAGAGCTTTGAAGAACTCGGCATTCAGAGCAGTGTAAACAACGGTGTAGTTATCGCGTTGGGTATTGTTCTTTGGCTTTCTTCTCTCATCATAGCATGCGCGTTTGTAATGTCTTATGCAAAGAAAGTAAAGCGTGATAAAGGTTCTACCATTCTTTCCTTGCAGGAACAAGAAATCATGAATGCGGAATTTACAAAGAAAGATACGGACGTTGAAGTTGCCTATACCGGAAAAATGAAGTTTACGATGGGTGTTTTCGCATTCGGTTTCTTCGTAATGATTATTTCCGTTATTCCGTGGGATAAGTTCAATGTTACCGCATTCCAAGGTTGGTCTTCTTTCCTGACAGGCGCTGCAATCGGTGAATGGTGGTTCGGCGAATTGGGTATGTGGTTCTTTATCATCGGTTTGATTATTGCATTTATCAATAGATTTACCGAAAATGAAATTGTTTCCGCATTTATGGAAGGCGCAAAGGATATTATGGGCGTTGTTCTCGTTATCGCTGTTGCACGTGGCGCTTCCGTATTGATGGGTGAAACCGGTTTGGATAAGTATGTTCTTGAGCATGCTTCACAAGCGTTGGAAGGTTTGCCGGCATTTGCATTTGCACCGCTTTCATACATCCTGTATGCTTTGCTGTCATTTGTTATCCCATCAACCTCCGGTTTGGCAACCGTATCAATGCCGATTATGGGACCGCTTGCGCAGAACTTAGGCTACAACCCCGCTGTTATGGTTATGATTTTCTCTGCAGCATCCGGTATCCTGAACCTCTTTACCCCCACAAGCGGTGTTGTTATGGGTGGTCTTGCAAGTGCTCGTATCCAATACAGCACATGGCTCAAGTTTGTCGGTAAGATACTTGCTGTACTGTTTATCGTCAACCTTGTCGTTCTGACTGTAGGAATGATGGTTCTTTAAAAATAATCTTTAGGCGTAAAAGCCTGATGTATCGGACATCTAAAAATTTCGGTTTTTACGGTGTCTATCATATTTAACGAAAACAGCCTATTAACCCGTTTGGATTAATAGGCTGTTTTTTTATACATGCTGTTTATTGATAAATCTCTATCGTAACCTTATCTTTTAAAAGATGCATAATCGGTATCTCGATTAGATATTCATCGTATAAATCAAGATAACTTACTTCTGTAGTTTTTTTTGACCTTTTAAGAATAACTTTACTGATAGAAGGCATGCAGGATTTACTGACCAGTAGCCGATATTTGCTGGCTGCTAAAAACAATTGAAACATTTCGTTATCGGTTTGTGAGGAATCATCACCTTGCAGCGAACCGACGTAAATTGACATTTTCTTTTTTGCATATTTCGGTATAAAGTCAATATCCTCTGCATTAATGGCTTTAAGTATGTCCTTATTTTTATAGTTGAGATTTATATCGATAAGGTATCCGACATTGACCTGATCATTTATCTTTGTTATTTTTGCACCGAATTGCTCATATTCTTTCATATCCGATGTGCTGAATTCGGAAAAAAGCTCATCATAATTAACAGGAGCATTATTCTGCATAGCTGCCGCCATCTCCAATATCGCTTTTGCGACAGTAATGCTGATGGTGTTTTGATCCGTTCCGTCACTTTTACGAGTGACATGTTGGACGATGTCGATACAGCCTGTTAAACTTAGACAGCATAATCCGATACAAATACCAAGTCCTATTTTTTTCATACAAAACTCCTTTCTATGATTCTATAAGGTGCTAGATGACATGTCAATGCCGCGCCGTAACAGTCCTGAGGGATGTTGTAAAGGGCAAGCGTTCCAATCTTGTGTTATACTCGCCTCACAAAAATATTTTTAGCAAAACGCGCTCTTCCCTACTTGAAGCTCGTGGAAACTGCAAAAGAAAGTATTAAGCATTAGAATTGATGCCTGTGTGGCAATATCCGCGATGGAATATTCCGTATTGTGTAATTCCAGTACAAAAGCGCATCAATGCAACAGTTTCCAAAGTTCACACGTTGTTCAACTGTTGCATTTTAAGGATCTTTTTTGATAGTCCCGTTCGGGTTAAGCTGCCTTACCTGCCGCAGCAGTGCTTGTATTTTTTGCCGGAGCCGCAGGGGCACGGATCGTTTCTGCCGACTTTAGGCGCGGTGCGTACCACTTGGACGTTTTCCGGCTTGCTGCTGGAACCCATCGCGGAGCTGCTCTGATGGAAGGAGCCCATGGAGCTGTGGTGCGCAGAGCCCTGTGGGATGCGGCGGTTGGGGGTGCGCGAAGAGGGTTCTTCGGTGCTGATCCGTACCAATACCAGTAAAGAGGCAATGGAAAAGCGGATTTCGTCGAGCATTGCGTAGAAGATGTCGAAACCTTCGAGCTTGTATTCCGTGAGTGGGTTCTTCTGACCGTAGGAGCGGAGGTAGACGGCTTCGCGCAGGGCTTCCAGATTTTCCAAGTGGTCGAGCCATTTGCGGTCTATCGCCTGTAAATACTGATAGCGGATGAACATATTGAGGTTTTCGTTGCCGACGAGCGCAAGTTTTTCTTCGATATTTGCTTTGAGCGCGGCGTAGATTTTCTGTTGCAGTGCGGCGGTATCGCCAGCTTGAGCCAGCTTCGTATCCTCATCACTGAAGATGTAGCCGAATTTTGCCTTGAGATTTGCTTGCAGTTCCTTGAGTTCTTCCGGTTTTTCCTTGCGGGAACCGTGCTTGAACTGCTCAAACGCATCTTCGAGGTATTCTTCTATCGTGGTGTAAATACGCTCGGCGAGGTGGTCATCCTGCAAAATTTTATCACGCTGTTCATAGATAAAGCCGCGCTGCTCGTTTAGTACGTCGTCATATTCAAGGAGGTGCTTACGGATATCGAAGTTGCGCTCTTCAACCTTGGTTTGCGCCTTCTCGATACTCTTGTTGAGCCACGGGTGTTCAATCGGCTCGCCGGGTTCCATACCGACCTTTGCCATCACCCGCTTGAGGTTTTCGCCGCCGAATAGCCGCATCAAATCATCATCGAGGGAGAGGAAGAATTTTGAACGCCCCGGATCGCCTTGCCGTCCCGAACGTCCACGCAACTGATTGTCGATACGGCGGCTTTCGTGCCGCTCGGTACCGATAACGTATAAACCGCCAAGCGATTTAACTTCTTTGTAGTCGTCCTGCCACTTCTTGTATTCTTCTTCGTATATTTTTTGATATGTTTCAGGATCGGCTTCGGTACCTGCCCGCTTGCGTGCCCTAAATTCGGGACTGCCGCCGAGCTTGATGTCGGTACCGCGTCCTGCCATGTTGGTTGCGATCGTAACCGAGCCTTTTGCGCCCGCTTCCGCGATGATGAGCGCTTCCCGTGCGTGGTTTTTGGCGTTCAATACCTCGTGCCGAACCCCTTTCCGGGTGAGTAGTGCCGAAAGCTTTTCAGATTTTTCGATAGACACCGTACCGACCAGTACCGGCTGTCCGCGTTTATGCGCTTCGGCAATTTCGTTACAGAGCGCTTCCCATTTTTCCGCTTCGTTTAGGTAGACCACGTCGTGCTCGTCCTTGCGGATAACCGGCAAGTTGGTCGGGATAACCACAACATCAAGCGAGTAAATCTTGTTGAATTCAACCGCTTCGGTGTCCGCCGTACCGGTCATACCGGACAGCTTGTCGTACATACGGAAGAAGTTCTGAAAGGTGATGGTTGCCATCGTGCGGTTGCGTTGGGCAATGCGGATATGCTCCTTTGCTTCGATAGCCTGATGCAAGCCGTCCGAATAGCGGCGTCCTTCAAGAATACGCCCTGTGAACTCATCAACAATCTGCACCTGCCCTTCTTTTACAACATAATCGACATCAATGTGATAGAGGATGTGAGCGCGTACCGCCTGCGTAAAGTAGTGGATATATTCAAAGTTTTCTTCTTCAAAGAGGCTGCCGTTGATTAAGCCCTGTTTTTGCAGGATATCCTGAATATGCAGCATACCGGAGTCGGTAAAGGACACACGGCGGCTCTTTTCGTCGAGGGTATAGTCGCCGACAATCTCTTCCCCTTCCAGCTCGTTGGGATATTCACCGGTTTCGGGATTTTTTTCGACCTCTTCAAGCTGATCGACGAACTTATCGACATCGAAATACCGCTTAGTGTCGTCTTCGGCAGCACCGGAGATGATGAGCGGAGTACGCGCCTCGTCGATGAGGATGGAGTCTATTTCGTCCACAACCGCGAAGGAAAAGCCTCGCTGCACTTTTTCTTCTATTGTAAGCTGCATATTGTCGCGCAGATAGTCAAAACCGAATTCGTTGTTGGTACCGTAGGTAATGTCCGCATTGTAGGCAGCTTTTCGCGCGGCGTTATCCATGTTGGACAGGATTGCGCCGACACTGACTCCGAGGTATGCGTAGACGGGACGCATCCAATCGGCGTCGCGTTCTGCAAGGTAGTCGTTGACGGTTACAATGTGTACGCCCTTCCCGGAAAGGCTGTTGAGGTATGAAGCGGCGATGCTCATCAAGGTTTTACCTTCACCGGTCTTCATTTCTACGATGCGTCCCGAATGGAGTACCAGCGAACCTAAGAGCTGTACGTCGTACATACGCTCATGCAAAATGCGCCGCGCCGCCTCCCGTGCAAGCGCGAAGGCTTCGGGGATAAAGGTATCGAGGGATTCGCCTTTTGCAAACCGCTCCTTAAACTCGGCAGTCTTTTGCTTAAAATCTTCGGGAGCAAGAGCGAGCGCCCATGCTTCTTTTTCATTTATCTGATGAAGAACGGGAAGGAGCGCTTTAATGTCCCGTTCGTGCTGTGAACCGAAAACGGCTTTAATTATTTTATCTGCAATCATTGTATCAATGTACCGCGATTTGAGCTAAATGTCAATTTTCGGAGAAAAAACCTATAAAACATCAAAAAAAGTAACAATGCGAGGGCTTGTAAAAAGCCGCTTTTTTTTTTATACTCACTCAGATACAGGCTGTTTAAGAAGCATAGTTGATATGCCGATATAGGCAGCATGATTTTTTGATCCGTTAGCTCAGGTGGATAGAGCGGTTGCCTCCTAAGCAGCAGGTCGCACGTTCGAATCGTGTACGGGTCATTCTTTAATAGGAGGTTGGTATGATTGCGCTTATTATTGGGGCAGCAATGATTCTCTTTACAGTCTTTGCAGCGCTTCCGCCGGAGACTGCCGGTTTCGGACTCGGCTGGGGAAAAGATATCCTGCTCTTTTTGCGCGGCGGCTTACCGATTTTTACGGCCTTTGTCGGCTTAATTGCTGTGTTCATCGGTATTGCGGACATTAAAGACAAACAGGATGCGAAAAAAGAAGAAGCGGCGATGAAAGCAGGAGAAAATAAAAACGAATAAAGTTCTGCGGGTTGACTGCATAGCTGATTTTTTGATATAGTACTCTACCCACATTATCTGCAATAAAAATATATAAGGTACACAAAAGATGAAAACAATTTTTTATAAAGAGCGCGAAATACCGCGAAGCTGGTATGTTATCGACGCTGCAGGAAAGCCGCTCGGACGTGTTGCAGCGAAAGTTGCTGCAATGGCGCGAGGAAAGCACAAGGCTCTCTATGCGCCCCATCAGGAATCAGGCGATTATATTATCGTTATCAATGCCGATAAAGTTGCCGTTACAGGGAATAAAGATAAGGATAAGATGTATTATCATCACACCGGTTTCCCCGGAGGGCTTAAATCCGTCAATTTTAACACCCTTATCGGGAAAAAGCCGACCGAACCGTTGTATATTGCGGTAAAAGGTATGCTGCCCAAAGGCCCGCTCGGGCGTAAACTGCTTAAAAACGTAAAAATTTATGCAGGTAGCGAACATCCGCATGCGGCACAAAATCCTGTTGCGGTAGCGTTATAATTTAGGAGAATGGTTGTGAAAAATATCGGAATAGGAACAGGACGAAGAAAAACCTCGGTGGCGCGGGTATATATCCGCGAAGGAAAGGGTTCGGTAACCGTCAACAATAAGAATATGGACGACTACTTTGCGACTCCCGAGCAAGTTCAAATGGCAAAACGGCCTTTGTTTGTTACCGGCAGCGATACCCGCTATGATATCATCATTACCGTATATGGTGGCGGTTTAAACGGACAGGCAGGCGCTTGTTCTCATGGTATTGCCCGTGCACTTGCGCAGGTAGATGCTTCTAACCACAGCTCACTTAAAGCGAATGGCTTATTAACTCGTGATTCCAGAATGGTTGAACGCAAAAAGTATGGCCAACGCGGTGCTCGCCGACGCTTCCAGTTCAGCAAGCGTTAATCCTACCCTTATTGCGGTGGAGTATACATCCTCGGATACCGTCAAACTGCTACTTTCCGGGGATATTTCTATCGTAAGCCGGTTTTGTTACTTTGATGAACCGCTTACGATAGATGACCTTCCGCTCCCTCTTACAGAATCCCAAACAGAACATCTCTATCAGGCAGGTCGGCGTTTTTTAGCTGAAAAGCAGGCTGTTGCTTATCTTAACCGCGCCGAACATTCTTCTTATCAACTGACAATCAAATTGCAAAAAAAAGGCTATATAAAAAATGAATATCAGCCTGCGTTGGATTATTTACGCGCCGAAGGCACGCTTGACGATTCCCGCTTTGCCGGTGCATATTTACATACGAGAAGCCTTTCAAAAAAAGAGGGGTATGTACGCCTCTTTTCGGAACTGCGTAAGCGCGGCATTGCTGCAGACACGGCAAAGCAAGCGCTCAACGATTTTTTTTCGGAGGTTGACGAAGCAGCAGTATGTGAAGGCGCCGCACGCAGCCTTATTCGTAAGGGCTATACCGAACAAAAACTCTACAACGCCCTTCAACGGAAAGGCTTTCCATTCTCTATGATTAAGCGGTGTGTTCGACACCTTTCATCCGCCGCATCGTAAAATTAAAGGGGAACCTATGAAATTTTCAAAACGTCCTTTCCGGTTTATCATTATCGCCTGCCTTTGCGTGCAAAGCGCCTTTCTGTTTGCTCTTGACGTTCCGCCCCTAAACGGTCCGGTCAACGATTATGCACATATATTTACAGCAAGCGAAACGAAAGAATTAAATGCATATTTATATAGTGTTGACCGCCAAAGTGATTTACAGATAGCGGTATTGACCATTCCTTCGTTGGAAGGTGAAAGTCTTGAAGATTACTCCATCCGCGTTGCGGAAAAATGGCAGATCGGACAAAAAGGCAAGGACAGCGGCGTTATCTTAATAATTGCCGCTCAAGACCGCAAGCTGCGTATCGAAGTGGGCTACGGCCTCGAAGATCGTATCACCGATGCACAAAGCAGCAGGATTATCCGTTCAATCATCGCACCTTACTTTAAACAGCAGGAATACGGAAAAGGTGTTCTTTTAGGGGTAAAAAATCTTGCAGGACTTGCACTCCAAGACAAAAGCCTCATCAACGAGGCTGTAAAAGAGGCTGACCGGCAGGATGACGATTCTATTCCGCTGCCGCTCATCATTTTCCTGATTATTATCTTTCTATTCGGCTCCCGTTTTATGCCAGGCGGTTTATTCTGGCCGTTGCTATTTCTTTCATCAGGACGGAGAGGCGGTTATTCAGGACGCGGCGGAGGTTTTGGCAGTGGAGGCTTTGGCGGCGGTTTCAGCGGAGGCGGAGGCAGCTTTGGCGGAGGCGGTTCTTCCGGCTCGTGGTAAGGTACGCAGGGCAAACGCATCAGGCCTTTTGGGGATATCCTCGCAGAATAACAGAGGCTGTTCAACCAGAGTTTCGCCGCTACACGGCTCAAATGGTCGCCCAACCTCTGTTATTCTGCGACTTTTATCTATACGGTCTGATGCATTTACCCGCTTGCTGAAAAAAATGTGCGAAATTTTATTTAAAATTTCGCACAGATGGAAGGCAACCGCTTAAAATATTTCCGATGCGTTTGCCCTGCTAGCTTACTGCCGGATCATTGATATTTTTATCATGCAGTATAAACAGTTTTATTCCCTCCGTTGGAAATTTTAACTTTATATACCGGACAATTTGCGCAACTTTTTGTTCGACAGCATCATCTGCGTAGGCAATTAACACAAAGTTAGTCTCCGGCCACGTACTGTTGCCAAGTTTATACGAATCTCTCCCCCTCCCGTAAGCCAACGGAATGGAAGTATAGAGAAAATCCGGCAAACAGGCTTCAAGATTTGCAATGAGTTCCGGATAAACGGACTGGTTTGCTATTATTTCAATTCTAATCATTGTTGGTTTCTCCCATAAAAAGTCAAGAAGAAAGTATCAACTTTCGATTGACTTTTTACGCACGTTCGCAACGAAGTGAGAACGTGCAGTAGATATACAAGTTTGCGCTTGAGCAAACTTGAGTAAATACAAGCCGTGCTATTTGTACGGCTTGTATTTTACACTTCTCCCTGCGTTTCTGTTGCAAAATATTCAGCCCTAATCGCGGCAAGATCCGGAGGAAGGGACATCGTCGCTTTTGCATTTGCCTTTCCGTTAAATAAAGAGTAAATCACCGGAATAATAAACAATGTTACCAAGGTACTGGAAAACAAGCCGCCGATTATACACAAACCGATCGGCTGCGTTACGCTTGCACTGTCTCCGCCGAAGAACGCCATAGGGATCATTCCCAAAATCGTTGTGAGTGTCGTCATCAAAACGGGACGCAACCGGCTCGCTCCAGCTTCCTCACATGCTTGCAGCACAGGACGGCCTCGCCGTACTAAGAGGTTTGTCTGGTCTACCAAGATGATACCGTTATTGACAACAATTCCCAGCAGCATAACCACTCCGATTAACGACACCATACTGAACGCCTGTCCTGTTATCAGATGAATAAGAACAACGCCGACAACGAGGAAGGGCATCGTGAAGAGGTTGATAAAGGGATTTTTAAAATCCTCATACGTTCCTGCCATAACGCCGAATACGAGGATAATCGCCAATATGATAATAGAAAGAAACACATTCGAGGTATTTCTGGTATTTTTCCATGACCCCTCATACGTGAGCGTTATATTGTCCGGAATTACCAGATTATCGCTTATCAGCTGTTTTATTTGCTCTTCTACTTCCCTCGCGCTGCTGCTTGAATCTTTGAGCCCCGCAGTCAGGTGAATAATGCGGGATTGATTTTCGCGATTGATGGAAACCGGTCCTGTACCGCGGATAATTTCTGCAAAGTTTGCTACGGAATAAAGACCGGATCGCCCTGCAACATAAATCTTTTCCAAATCGGGAATTTCATCTCTATCCTCTTTCATAAGCAACACAACAACATCGTAACTATCGCCGTTTTTATGATAGGTGGTAGCTGTCATCCCGTTGATGCAATAGTTAATTTCATTTGCAATCGACATGATAGAAATTCCAAAACTATATGCCCGTTCACGGTCAACCTTTATTTCAACTTGAGGTAACCCATCTTGCATATCAATCTGAGGCTCGGTAACCGAAGGAAGCTGCTCTTTTATCAGTGCTTGAATTTTCTTTGCTAGAGCAACACTTGCATCCAAATCATTTGAACGGAACACAATATTAACATCGTTTCCGCTCATTTGCTGCATCATCCCTTCATTAAAGCTCAGCGTTGCTGCAGGATAAGAATCAAAATGGGCTCTGAGTTTCTCTTTTACCGTTTGGGCATTATCAATTTGCTTGGATGCATCGGGTAGGTAGACGGTTAACGAGCCTTTATACGACGTATCCGACATTCTTCCCCCGCCGCCGGAACCGATACTGACCACGATATTATCATAGCCTTTAATTTCATCCTGCGCAAACTGATAAAAGTCATCGAGGATTGCCTGAGTCTCTTCAAGTTTTGTCCCCAAGGGTAAGGTAACATTTAAGGAAACCGAGGAATCGTTAAAATTGGACATAAAACTTATGTTTAGACGGCCGATCAGTACAAGCGATGCTGCAAAAATTCCGAAGGCAATAACAACGGTTGCAAAGCGGCGGCGCAAAACAAAGTGTAAACCTTTCTGATACAGAGTTGTAAGCCGATCCAACGCCCTTTCAATACTCTTATTACATTTTGCAAGAAACTTATTTTTGATAGGATGCTCTTTTCTGTTACTGACCGGCAAAAACTTTCCCGCTAAGACCGGTACTAAGAATACGGCAACAAAAAGCGAGGAAAGAATCGCAATTAAAATAACGGACATCAAGCTGCTGAACATTTGCCCAAGCATTTCGAGTTTATTTTTAAAAACGAAGAAGGGGATAAAGACGCAAATAGTCGTAAGGTTGCCGGCAGCTACGGAAGCCATTACTTCTTGAGTGCCGATAACAGCGGCGGTCAAAGCCTGTGTTCCTCGATTCCGATAGACATAAATATTTTCCAATACGACAACGGAAGCATCCACAACCATACCGAGTCCTAAAATTAAGCCGGTCATGGTAATCATATTCATCGTTATTCCGGCAAACGACATAATAGTAAGGGTGATTAAAATACAGAACGGGATGGAAATAGCCATAATAAAGGTACTTCTCCCACTGCGCAAAAATATGAATAGGACTAAAACTGAAAGAATAAAACCTTGCACAATCGATTTAATAAGCTCGGTCAAGGTATCACTGACTGATGTAGAATCATCGCTGATAATTTCTATTTTTATATCGGCAGGCAGTGTTTTTTCAATTTCCTTTATTTTTTCTTTTACCGCTTTTGCAACATTAACCGTGTTTGAACCGCTTTGTTTTTGAACGGAAACATAGACACCGGGTTTTCCGTTTATGTAAATTTTACTTGTTGCATCAGAGTAGCCCATAAAGGCAGTCCCGATATCTTCAAGCTTTACATCATACCCGTTATACGTTCCGACAACACTATGGTTAATGTCATCAATGGACTCAAATTCGCCGGTTGTTCTAACCGTATATTTTTTTGTTCCTTCACTGACACTTCCGCCGCCTACTTCGATATTTTGAGAAGAAAGACCTCTGGCAATAGAAGACAGAGTCAGACCGTAGGCTTCCAGCCGATTTTGATCAAGTTCAATTCTTACGATTGCACTGCGTCCACCGCGGACTGAGGCTTGCGCAACACCGTCCGCTTGCTCTAATAAACTGGAAATTTGTTCATCGGCTATTTTCTTTAGCGACTCTTCCGAACGGTTGCCATTGACAGCAAGCGTGATAATAGGCATGGAAGACGTATCAAATTGAAAAATAGAAGGGGTAGTCGCGTTAGTCGGCAATGCCTGCTTTACCTTATCGATCTTATCTCGTAAGTCATTTACCGCAACATCCATATCCGTGCCGTAGTTAAATTGAAGCGAGATGGAAGACATCCCTTCCGATGAAGTCGAGGTCATCTTCTTGAGATTCGTTACACTGATAAGACTTCCCTCTAACACTTGTGTAACCGACTTTTCAACCGTTTCCGGTCCTGCATTCGGATACGAGGTACTGACCATTGCTACCGGCATATCCATATCCGGCATCAAAGCGATAGTTATATTCCCCAGCGTAAACACTGATACAATCGCAATCAATACGAAAGTACAAAGCATTAATACCGGATGTTCGAGTATTTTTTTCGATATGCTCATACGTACTCCTATAAAGCGCTTGCCGTATTTGCGGCTGCTTCCTTTATTTGCGCTCCTTCGCTCAAGTTTTGTGTTCCGTCTATAACTATTTTATCCCCTTCTGAAAGTCCGTTCACAATTTCCACAATACCGTCTACATTCGCACCGATGTCTACATTGCGTACTGTTACTGTTGAATCGGATTGAACTACATACACAAAATTTTTATCGTCCAGAGTTTGAATTGCATCGATAGGAAGGCAGAGCACATCTTTATGCAGTACGGTTAAAAGCTTAATTTTTGCATACATTCCGGCGTTTATCTTAGGATCGATGGTATCGAATGCCAGATATATTTCTTTGGTTCGTGAAACCTCATCTACAATTGGAGATACCCGTATAACATGAGCATCAAAAATCTGATTTTTATAAGCAACAAGAGAGACTTGAGCCTTCAAATCTTGTTTTAGCACCGAAACATCCCGCTCCGGCACCTTTGCTTTAATCTGAAGTTCACGGATATTTCCAATTTGTGCTACAGCGGTATTTGTGTTGACGGATGTCCCTACCGTTAGCGGCAACGCCGTAATTGTACCTGAAATCGGTGCATACACAGGACTTATTTCATAATACGTTCCGGGGGTTGAAGGATCGATTTCGGCAAGTTTGTCTCCTCGTTTTACGATTGAGCCGAGCGTTACATACACACGGGTAATTTTTCCTCCGATTCCGGGATAAACGGAAATGGTGTTATTAGCTTGGACATTGCCGTTCATGGTTAAATATTCCTGCAAATCCGTTTTCGCTAAAACTTGCGTTGTTACGGAATATACGGTTTCGGCAGCATCACCGCCCTGCATATTGCCTCCGGGCATCCCGCCGTTACCGCCCTGCATACCGCCTTTGTTTTTGGGCAATAGTGCAATGATTGCAATAACCGCGATAACACCGGCTACTAATAAAATCCGTCGCATAATTTTCTTTGATTTCATAGTGTTCTCCATCATTTCTCACTCAGTTAAGGAAGTTCTTTAGAGAGCTTCTCAAGGTTATTTGCCGATAAGACTTTTAAGCGTTAGTCTGCTGTTTATCAAAGACAGTTGCTGATTTTTGTACTGAAGTTCGGCATTGCTATACGCATTGTGAATAGCTTGTAAGCTATTCAAATCCTTTGTTCCGTTTTTATAGGCAATCTCTGCCATTTCGTAACTTTTCTTTGCCAACTCACTATTTAACCGGCAGTTTTCCAAACCTTCCTTCGCAATCTCAATTTCATTCAGTATTTCGATGATATTTGTTTTTATCTGCTGTCTTTTTTTATCGAGCTGCATTTCGAGCGTTTTAATCGAATCATCCATATCTGCAATATTGTCCCTCACGGCAGATCCCGGAATATAATTATCTAATGCAAACGAGAGACCAGCAGAAACAGACCAACTGTCTCTTTTACTTCCCATTTTATTAGGTAAATTATAGGAATACGAATAGGGACTGATATTGGCGCTGAGCATTATATTGGGAAGATATGCAGATAAGGTAAGTTGAGAACGGGATAATTTATTTTTATTCAAGGTATTCTTTATAGTACGGATAGCGGGACTATTTTCTATCAGTTCATCCAAGTTTCCTTGCGAAAGTTCAAAATCATTCGCATTTACATAATCATCAAGACTTCCCTCAAAAGAAACGCGCTGACCCGGCTCCACATTGATACCGATCTCATTTAAGAATTTAAACGTTGCAGTAAAGTATGCCTTTTCGGTATTCCGTAAATTGATTTTTGCCGATTCATAGTTTACTTGACTGGTCAGTAAATCAAGCTCTGTAACAAGGCCTTGGCTCTTCTTAATCTTCGTTTGATTATATTGTGCTTCGTTTGCGTTTACCGATGACCTACTGATGTCTACCTGTCCTTGCATATATAAAAGCGAATAAAAGCTCTTTCGGATTTCCGTTTCAATTT
Source organism: Treponema sp. OMZ 305 (assembly GCF_024181325.1). Taxonomy (NCBI): domain Bacteria; kingdom Pseudomonadati; phylum Spirochaetota; class Spirochaetia; order Treponematales; family Treponemataceae; genus Treponema; species Treponema sp. OMZ 305. The sequence continues at coordinate 576,921 of NZ_CP051300.1, forward strand.
CGCGGACAGTATCTTCATAATCTTTTTGTCCGCTTTCGTATGCTGCTTTTAAAGCGGCAATCTTTTTACCGACGCCGAGACTGATATTCAAATTTGCATTGATTCCGGTAGAAAACGTAAGCGCATTGGTTGCCGTAGAGGTCAAGCCGCCATTTGCCCCGCCGCTTATGTTTGCCGAAAGAGACGGCAAAAAATTATTCCACGCATGTGCATACTTTCTTTTAGCTTGCTCAAGCTGTATTTCACTTTGCCTAACCGAAAGATGTGTTTGTAACGCTGACTGTACGGCAGTTTCCACATCAATAGTTTTATCAGGAATTTGTGTTTCTTCTCCAAAACTATTGAGCGCAAATAGGATCGACAGCACAATGATGATGAGTTTCTGCTTCATATTTCCCGCCAATATGGGATAAGACAGACGTTGCTCGGCTTATGTAAGGTATAAGCCGTTTGCATAATGATAGTGAAACATTTCATGTAAGTACAGGTTACCGAGGGGGCTGAATCAGGGCAACCGCGTCAGACGTTTTTTACTATCGCAGAGTGCTCACCTTTTCACTTTATTCGTGTGGAGGATTTAACGCCCCGACGCTCACGTCGGGGTTGTTTATTGTCGATAAATGAAACAACCCTGTTGACATTTTTATCGGGTTTATATATAGTCGTTTCTATTATTAGGGCGCTTAGCTCAGCTGGTACGAGCGTTTGGTTTACACCCAAAATGTCGGCGGTTCGATCCCGTCAGCGCCCATAGTTTATTCCTTGCTGTATATAGACTTATCAAACTGATAGCTTTGCTCGATTTTTAACAGGTCAAGTAAAGGTCAAGTCGGGAGTTTATATATGGATTATCATGTAATAGCTAAAACCAAGAAGACTATCAGAATACTCATATTTGTGGACATTCCTCGCTAAACACACTATAAAATTGTTCCGCCGACTCCTTTAAATTTTTCAACAAAAGCGGCAATCTTTCGGAATACCCTTTGCTTTTTTGTTAAGTAATCAGGATTGAGCGGGCTGAGTTTGGGCAAAACGGCATTCAGATCGGTACCGATTTCGCTGGCATACTCGTGTTTTAATGAGGTTTGTATATATCGTTTTGCAGCTTCTTCATTAAGCTTTTCTTCGGCAATCAGCGCAGCTGCCTCCTCTTTCTGCTTTTTCTGAGCATACATAAAGAACGCTTGGATAACTTCTGCCTTATCTTTAATCGGCTCAAAATCCGTTTCGTTGATAAAATCAACAATCAAGCTTTCTTTTGCCCTATTTCCAATACTGGATCTGATTATCCTGCGCACATCATCTATCAATTTTGCTTTATCGTTTGTCTTCTTATTATGTTCAAAAATAAGAGCCAGAATATAGTCAAGGTCGATCTCTTGCGATTTCAGCAAATCAACTTCAAAAACCACATCATCCCAATCTATTTTTGTATGTTCCGGACTCTTACCGCCCCGCTCCCGTCTAAACCAGTCTCGTATATCGTTATATGTAGAGCAATAATCCTGCACGGCCCGTTCGGTCAGCACATCTATTTTCTGCATTTCTGCAAACGCTTCATCTGTTAAAAAGCAGCGGTCTTTAAACGCTTGGAGAGCAACGCGGTCTGTCGGATCGATAGACTGCAAGGCTTTCAGCTGTGTAAATTCATCATAATTGCGCAAGATGTTTTCGATGCGAAGGTACTCACCGAAAAGCTGGACAAAGGCTTTTTTAGCGGCTTCGGTTGTTATTGCGTCCGGCTTAGGAAATTGCGCTTTCAGTTCCCGAACGACCTCTGTGTAGCCCCTGTGTACTTCACCGGTTACACTATCGGTGAATCCTTCGATATATTCTTTGTAACTTTTTTCAAGCACCACGTTCTTGGTATTCTGACTACCGAAAAGCGTAATCGCATCTATTGTTGCTTGCTCCAAATCTCTAAACGTAACGATATTGCCGAATGTTTTTGTTGCATCATAGATACGGTTGGTACGTGAAAATGCCTGTATCAAACCATGATAGCGTAAGTTCTTATCAACAAAGAGCGTGTTCAGTGTTTGAGCATCAAAACCGGTAAGGAACATACCCACTACTATCAAAAGGTCAATCTCTTTCTCCTTCACTTTTTTTGCTAAATCGCGGTAGTAGTTTTGAAATTCCTTGCTGTCCACACCGAAATTGGTACCGAACATTGCGTTATAATCTTTAATGGCGTTTGCCAAAAACTCCTTAGCGCTCGTATCCATTGCGGACGGTTCAAAATTCTCTTCAATAATATCACCAACGGCATTCTGCTCTTCGTTCGGTGCAAAAGAATATATCGTCGCAATCTTCAATGGGTTTTCACTCTCTTTTTGCAGCGCGTTCAGCTGTTCATAATAGAGCTTTGCCGCTTCAACGCTGCTAACTGCAAACATGGCATTAAAGCCCGTCCTGCTTCCTTGTGTCCGGTGAGTCTTTATTCTAAAATTCCGTAAGATATATTGAGCAATTTCTTTTATGCGGTCGGGATGGAGCAAGAGTTTTTGTTCTTCTACAGCACTGATCTTGACTTCGTCCTGCTCTGTTTCCAAAGCCTTGAACATGGGGCGCACATCATTATAATCCACCTTAAACTTCAATACTTTTTCATCCCGAATTGCATCAGTGATAACATACGAATGCAGCTCAGTTCCAAATACACTTGCCGTAGTCTCCGCGCCCAATGCATTCTCCGGAAAAATGGGTGTCCCCGTGAATCCGAATTGATAATATTTCTTGAATTTCTTCCGCAAATTTTTTTGTGCTTCACCGAATTGAGAGCGATGACATTCATCAAAGATAAAAACAACCTGTTTTTGATAGATAGGTAAATCGCCTTCTCCTTTCATAAGGTTGTTCAGTTTTTGAATAGTTGTTACAATAATTTTATTATCGTCTTTCTCAATATTCCGTTTTAACCCTGCAGTGCTTTCCGAACCGTTTACGCTATCCGGCGAAAAGCGCTGGTACTCTTTCATTGTCTGATAGTCCAAGTCTTTGCGGTCAACAACGAAAAACACCTTATCGATAAACTCAAGCTGTGTAGCAAGGCGGGCTGTCTTAAAGCTTGTGAGAGTTTTGCCGGAACCGGTTGTGTGCCAAATATAGCCGCCGCCATCCGGTGAGCACCATTTCTTTGTTTGGAACGAGCTTTTTATTTTCCATAAGATACGTTCCGTTGCAGCAATTTGATAGGGGCGCATAATGAGCAATGTATTGCCGGTGTCAAACACGGAATAGGTGAGCAATACTTGCAGCAACGTATTTTTCTGAAAGAAGGTCGCCGTAAAATCTTTAAGGTCTTTAATCAGCGTATTGTCCGATTTTGCCCAATTCATCGTAAAATCAAAACTGTTTTTATCTCTCTTTACCGTATTGGCAAAATAGCGGGTATCTGTTCCGTTGGAAATAATAAACATTTGCAGGTATTTATATAAGGAACTTTCGCTATTAAAACTTTCCTTACTGTAACGGTGTACTTGATTAAACGCCTCGCGGATTGCAACTCCCCGTTTTTTCAGTTCTATCTGTACTAGCGGCAGCCCATTCACCAAAATAGTTACATCATACCGGTTTGCCTGTGTGCCCGTTTGTTCAAACTGGTTGATAACCTGCAACTTGTTGCGGGCGATATTCTGTTTGTCGACCAGATAAATGTTTTGGATACGCCCGTCATCAAACACAAAGTCATAGATATAATTATCATGTATCTTCCGTGTTTTATCTATGATCGTATCACTCGATTTATCCAAATATTCATCCAGAAACCGCTGCCATTCGGTATCGGTAAAAACGGTATTGTTGAACTCTTGTAACTGCTTCCTTGTATGAGCAAGAAGTGCATCGGAAGTAGTAATAGTGGGAAGATATTCGTAGCCTTGGTTACGTAAATCTTGGATCAGCTCCCGCTCCAAAGCAGACTCCGGCTGGTAGCCTACAGATGGTTCACTCACCATTGAATCTTTGGTGTATTTATCAAGAACAATAAAATTCGGCAATTCTGCTATGGGGGTATATTGTGTCATGGATGTTCTCCTGTTCTTTTGAAAATATACGGCACATCTACTGCGTCGCTGCTCTGACAGGATGTCAGTGGTTCCAAGCACCATCGAGTTTTTCTTACCGAAAAACTCGATGCTAAAAAATGTACACGGATGTACATTTTTTAGCGACAGCATCCGTGCCGCTACTGCATGGTAACGTATCAAATAAACGTATCTTCCTTAAATGGATTTATTACCATTACGCCGCGATATGTCTGTCCAGGATTTAAATCTTCAGAAATAATACTTTCACATTTTGCTTTCTCGGCAGCAGCTACTATCAATGAATCCCAAAACGATAATTGTAAAATTACGCTAATATCTATTGCTTGTTCTATCAACTCTAAATCATTTTGAACAATTTCAATATTATAAAAATTGTGAATGATATTTTTGATAATTATTGGATCTGCCTTTAATTTTGTTGTTGTAACCACATAGAATTCTTTCAGTACTTGTGTAGATATGACTGGACGACATAAGTTGACAACCTTCGTCATTATTTCTCGTGCTTTCGCCTGCTTATATGAATCTCTTGAGTCAAGTGTATACACAAGTATATTGGTATCAATAAATATTTTAGACACGATATAATTCTTCCCTTGACCATTTCTCATTCCCTGATGTTGTATGTACCGTATCCATCAGTAAAAACGTATCGTGCAGCCAATGAGCTTTGTTTGTCATAACCGTTTGCTCAATGAGTTTTCTTACAAGCACATTAAAGGAGATATGGTTCTTGCGTGCATATTCTCTACCTGCCTGCAAAACAGTTTCATCAATTGATAGCGTTATATTCTTCATATCTAATCCTTATGCGTGCGGAGGCGTTGTTGATTACACAGTATAAGAGCACACACGCATACAGTCAAGTAAACAGGTTCGCACAGTAGTAAAGATGTCTTTATGAGATTCAGTGTCAAACGAGTTCTACCTCATGAATGCTGAAATTTTCTAACCTTTTGGGGAATGATAGTAATTGCTCCCTGTAATATTCGTATTGCTTACGGCGCAGTGCTATCTCTTTGGGTAACCCTTCGCTGATAGAAGTTGTGAGTGTCTCGAATTTGTCGAGAATAGCAACGATACGGGTTTGTTCTTTTATGGAAGGCAGAGGTATCTTAATTTTAGCCAGATCATTGGCAGATAAATCGATAACTTTTGTACCTTTAGCATACTTTCTTTTCTGATTTGAAAAATCAGCGGTTTGGGTATAATAGACAAAATATTTGCTTATAATTCTTTCTGAAGGTTTAAAAATTGTAGCATGTCCGCCTGTAACCCCTTGTTTTTTTCCATAATAAGCAACAGCTTTGCCGACATCTTCTACATTCTCACTGGTATTTGTGATGATTACATCTCCATAATTTACCTTACGAAGCTTTTTAGCTGTGTTAGAAGACACAAATGAAATGGTCTTATGAGTACATGTACCGTAATAGGTATAGATTTGTCCATAATGTATTGCAGGGATACCATTTTTTGTAAAGTCTTTCTTTTGCAGCCCATTTCCTCTTGTAAAACCACCAATTTCACCCAATAATACAATTTTTATATTATTGACACCCCCCCCCTCGCTCAACATATCAAACGATAATAACCGGTTTCGATAATATTCATACTGTCTTTTACGCGCTTCCAGCTCCGTCTCCAGCTCCATCTCCAGCGTAGTAAACTTGTCGAGAATACGAACAATCTCTCGCTGTACGGATATGGGCGGGAGAGGGATGGGGATTTTTGCTATCTGATTACTCATCAATTTAGGATTTCCCATGCCTGAATAAACATACTTTTTTGCCTCTATTGAAAGCCAATAATATAAGAATTTGTAGTTAAGAATTTCTGTTTCTCTTATTTTTATCAATCCACATACATTAGTTATGGAAAAACGACCTTCCCTATAGAATACAGTGCCAGCATTAGCACCATCTGTAGTCCAAGTGATAGCTTCTTGATCAAAATCAAAAGTTTTTATTTTCCCTATTTCTCCATTATTTACTGTTTGAGAGCTATAAACAGGGTACTCTCCTGCATTTTCATACAGGTATTCTTTTGATATAACCCTCCCTCTTTTTAGTTCTGTGACTTCTCCCAGCGGTTTCCATTCCACGGAAGCCCCTTGCAGGAGGCGGGTTATATATGGGAATAATTTAGGTTCTTGTGTCATTGTTTTATCCTGTTTCCTTTTTTTGCTTTTTGCTCCAACATAGTGATAGAGCTTAAATAATCTTTTTCCACATTACTCAAACTCTTGGCTTTGTATTTTTTATATTCTGCAATTGCTTTTTTCTTTGCTTGTTCGTGTGAAATTTGTCCGGCATTGTCCAGCACATTGCGCCCTGTAGTTCTCAGTATGTTGTCCAGTTCTCTTACAAAATCCGCCATTCGCATCTTCCGTTCTTCTATGGCTCCATGTTGAGTGGTTTGTCGGAAATTCCGACAGACCACATTTTCATCCAAGTCGCCTTCCTCAAAAATATGAGAAATATGCTCTGTTATAGTACTGCGCCCTTTTACAAACAATGCAGCCATCTGTTCTTGTATTAGCCACACCGCCGTCTCATCTTCCACTCTTACATCTATTTGTACAGCGCCATCTTCACGCTGATAAAGTATGATTTCTCCTTTTTGTCCTTCCATATTCACCTACCTTTCCAACTCCGCTATTATTTTGTCTATATCTGCTCGCAGTGTGTCTATCCGTTTGACTGTTTCAGCTACTTCGGCATTGAGTTTGACTATATCTATTACCTCCCGCTTATCTTCCGCTTCCACATACGAGCTTACGGAAAGGTTGTAATCGTTTTCCGCAATTGTGCTGTTTTCAACCGATACGGCGGTATACAGGACATCTTCTTTTTTCTCAAAAAGGCTGAGAATTTTTGTAATATGCTCATCTGTTAGTACATTGTTATTTGTTTCTTTCTTAAAAAATGCCTCTCCGCTGGCATCTATGAACTGTGTCTTGGTATCCGGCTTATGCTTTGAGAGTACGAGTATATTTACGGCAATGCTTGTACCATAGAACAAGTTAGGCGCCAGCGAGATAACTGTTTCCACAAAGTTATGCTCTACCAGATATTGCCGTATTTTCTTCTCAGCTCCGCCCCGATAAAAGATACCGGGAAAGCATACGATAGCCGCGCGCCCCTTAGCCGAAAGATAGCTGAGAGAATGTAATACAAACGCAAAGTCGGCTTTGGACTTGGGAGCCAACACACCGGCTGGAGCAAATCGGTCATCATTGATGAGCGTAGGATCATCACTCCCCACCCAATTTACCGAATAAGGCGGATTGGACACAATGGCATCAAAGGGTTTATCGTTGCTATGTTGAGGATTGAGGAGCGTGTCTCCCAAGGCAATATTGAACTTGTCGTAATTGATATTGTGCAGGAACATATTCATACGCGCCATATTGTAATTGGTATGATTTATCTCCTGTCCGAAGAACCCTTCTTCTATGAGATGGTTGTCGAACTGCTTTTTTGCTTGCAGCAGCAAAGAACCCGAACCGCAAGCGGGATCATAAATTTTATTGACAGATGTTTGCCCACACAAAGCCAATCGAGCTATCAGCTTAGATACATACTGTGGAGTAAAAAACTCACCGCCCGATTTACCTGCATTGGCCGCATAGTTGGAAATTAAAAACTCGTAGGCATCACCAAAAAGATCAATCTCATTGTCTTCAAAGTTTCCGAAATCCAATCCTTCCACACCTTTTATCACTGCCGCCAAGCGTTTATTTTTATCCGGCACACTATTGCCTAAACGGTTACTCGTAGTATCAAAGTCGGCAAAAAGCCCCTTGATGTCTTTTTCTGAAGGATAGCCATTGGCTGAATTTTCTATTGCATCAAATATCTCAGCCAAATTCGTATTCAAGTTGGGATTCGTATTGGCATTCTTGGCAATATTTACAAACAATTGGCTGGGATAGATAAAATATCCTTTGGTTTTGGTAATATCATCTTTTATTTGAGGTGTAATACGATCATCGGCCATGTTTACATAGTTGATACTCTTATCACCGCCCTCTATGAAACGGGTGAAGTTTTCGCTTATGAACCGATAAAACAGCGTTCCCAAAACAAACTGCTTAAAATCCCAGCCGTCCACAGCGCCGCGTACCTCGTTAGCGATTTTCCAAATTTGCGCTTGCAATACCGCTCGCTGATTTATACTTGTATTTGTCATCTGTACGGTCATCCTATTATCATGAGACATTTTTAAAAACAAAGGAATCGTTTTTTTAGAACTCCTCTCTTGAATCTTGATTTCAGCATATCATAACCCAAAAGGGTTGTCATTATATATTGTTATTCTATAACACTCAAACCATTGACTATCAGCCATTATCGGCACAAGAGATACTACCTTTCTACGCGTTTAATTTTCTATAAGATTGCCAAAAACTTCCTAACAGTTGACTTTTTTATAAAGCTAAAAAAAAATCAGAATAACTAAAAAATCTTTAGAAGTTATTGCTTGACAGATAAATTTTTCAATTCTATAATTATATCAATTTATAGTTCTTTCTCATTATACGTTGGCGTATGGCGAGAAAGGCAGGCGGTCTCTAAAAATACTTTTTTAGGGATACCCTGATATCTGTATCAATATCGTATCAAGTGGAAAGCTTGAAAAAACGATAGAGGAGAAAGCATGAGTTTGGATTTTAACAAGATTAAAACTGCTGCAGAAGGATATAAGGCCGACATGACCGCTTTCCTTCGTGAAATCATCCGCCTTCCCAGCGAAAGCAGCCAAGAGGGGGAAAAAGCAAAACGCATCCAAAAGAAAATGGATGAACTCGGATTCAACAAAACATGGATTGATCCGCTCGGCAACGTAATGGGATGGATGGGCACCGGCCCGCACATTGTTTGTTTTGACGGCCATATCGATACGGTCGGTATCGGTAACCGCGACAACTGGAAGTTTGACCCCTACGAAGGATTCGAAGACGATATATTCATCGGCGGACGCGGGGTTTCCGACCAAACCGGCGGCGTTGTTTCCGCTATGTATGCCTGTAAGATGATGAAGGACTTAGGTCTTCTCAACGATAAATACACCGCTATGGTAGTCGGCTCCGTACAGGAAGAAGACTGCGACGGTATGTGCTGGGAGTATATCCTGAAAAAAGACGTCAAAGTTCCCGGTTACGAAAAACTCTGCAAGCCCGACTTTGTCGTTTCCACCGAACCGACTGACGGCGGTATCTATCGCGGACACCGCGGACGCATGGAAATCCGCATCGATGTTAAAGGTGTTTCCTGCCACGGTTCCGCACCGGAGCGCGGCGATAACGCAATCTACAAGATGTCCGACATTCTGCAGGAAGTACGCAAGTTAAATGAAAACGACGCGGCTGACGGCACTGAAATCAAAGGGCTCGTCAAAATGCTGGATAAAAAATACAACAAGGAATGGGAAGAAGCAAACTTCCTCGGACGCGGAACCGTTACCGTTTCCGAAATTTTCTATACCAGCCCGAGCCGTTGTGCCGTTGCGGACTCCTGTTCCGTTTCGCTCGACCGCCGTATGACGGCCGGAGAAACATGGGAATCATGCTTGGAAGAAATCCGCCAGCTTCCCGCCGTCAAAAAATACGGAAAAGATGTAACGGTCTCGATGTACAACTACGACCGGCCGTCATGGACGGGAGAACAATACCCGATCGAATGCTTCTTCCCCACTTGGGTATTGCCGAAAGAGCACGTCGTTGCACGTTCGATGATCGAATCGTATAACAATTTATACGGCGATAAGCGTATCGGCCCGAAAGATCAGCTTGCCATGCGCGAAGCACGCCCGCTCGTTGACAAGTGGACATTCTCTACAAACGGCGTTTCCATCATGGGGCGGAATAAAGTTCCCTGTATCGGTTTCGGCCCGGGAGCGGAAGCACAGGCTCATGCCCCTAACGAAATTACGTGGAAACAGGACTTGGTAACCTGCGCTGCCGTATATGCCGCACTGCCGTCCATATACGTTGAAAAGTTATAAAGTAGAATTATAGTATTAGGAGCGATGATAAAAAGCGCCGTCTAAATTGGCGCCGTCGCTTTTTATCTCAAGTTTGCGTTGCAAACTTGATTATTTACATGTGCGCGTAAAACGCGCACAGCTAAAAACTTTTTCGGATGTTCAAACATCCTGCAAAAGTTTTTATGGGAGTAATTATGGCCTTGATTATGGATCCGTACATTACAAAGCTCAATAGCTTGAGCTTTAAGAAGATGTACAACAACGACTTTTTCCTTACATGGGAAAAGACCTTCGATGAAATTCTTGCAACATGGACGGTAGCCGATGCGCTGCGCACCTTGCGGGAAGCTAACATTTCTACAAAGATTTTTGAAAGCGGTCTCGGCATTTCGCTGTTCCGCGACAACTCAACCCGCACACGGTTCAGCTTTGCCTCTGCGTGTAACCTGCTTGGTTTGGAAGTACAGGATTTGGACGAAGGCAAGTCTCAAATTGCCCACGGAGAAACCGTCCGCGAAACCGCTAATATGGTTTCATTCATGGCTGACGTTATCGGTATCCGCGATGATATGTACATCGGCAAAGGCAATACCTACATGCACACCTTTATGGATGCGGTTGCCGAAGGCAATAAAGACGGCGTACTCGAACAGCGCCCGACCCTCGTTAACTTGCAGTGCGATATCGACCACCCCACTCAGATTATGGCGGATACCCTCCATATCATCCATGAGTTCGGCGGGCTGGAAAACCTCAAGGGTAAGAAAATCGCGATGACATGGGCATATTCACCCTCTTACGGCAAGCCGCTTTCCGTTCCGCAGGGCGCAATCGGTCTATTCTCCCGCTTGGGAATGGACGTGGTACTTGCACATCCGGAAGGATATGAAGTAATGCCTGAGGTTGAAGAAGTTGCGAAAAAGCAGGCAAAGGCGTCGGGCGGTTCCTTTACCAAGACCAATAGCATGAAAGAAGCGTTTAAAGATGCCGATATCGTGTATCCTAAGAGCTGGGCGCCCTTTACCGCAATGGAAAAGCGGACGAACCTCTACGGCGCAGGCGACTTTGACGGTATCAAAGCACTCGAAAAAGAACTGCTCGCTCAGAACGGCAAACACAAAGATTGGGAATGCACCGAAGATATGATGAAGCTGACCAAAGACGGCAAAGCGCTCTATCTTCACTGCTTACCGGCGGATATCACCGGCGTCAGCTGCAAAGAAGGCGAAGTTGCCGGTTCGGTGTTCGACCGCTACCGCGTGCCGCTCTACAAGCAAGCAAGCTTTAAGCCGTACATCATCGCCGCAATGATCTTCCTTGCAAAAGTACGCTATCCGCAGCTTACGCTGGAAGAACTGGAAAAGCGGGCAACGCTCCGCCATACCGGCAGATAGCCGGGCATCTAAAAAAGCTCGGTTAGTTTTTTAACAGTTAAAAATAAACCGTTAAGGAGCCGAGAATACGCAGCTTCGGTTGTGTATCCGGCTCTTTAATTCTCCGATAGATGCCACTTGATTTACACCATGAAGCCAGTATAAAAATAACCTGCATCAATATTGCTATAAACTTTGTTGACAACTGCCTTTTTTTTACGTATCTTAAAAACAATACTTATGATGCATTTCTTTAGAAGTGCAAAAGAGTAAATCTTTCAATAGGAGCCGAATATGACAAAAGAATTAGGACAGAAATTAAATCTGTATCTTGCCAATCAACTGGTCGATTATGTAAAAAAACATAATCTGCACTGGAATTTAAAGGGAAGTAACTTTTTTACTCTTCATGCAAAACTTGAAGAATTATACGACGAAGCGGGCGACATTCTTGATGAAGTTGCTGAACGCATTCTCTCGCTCGGCGGTAATCCTGTTTCCAACATGAAAGAAGCACTCGCAATTGCAACGATTAAAGAACTGGAAGACGGTCCTAAATCAACCGAGCAGACAATAAAAACGCTCATTGCCGATACCGACTGTTGGATTAAAGATTCGAAAGAAATTGTCGAACTTGCGGAAAAAGAAGAAGATGGCGTTACGGCTGATATGTTCAACGGTTATACCAAAGACTATCAAAAACTGGCGTGGATGCTAAAAGCATATCAGAGCTAAGAGACGAGTGTTTAACGATTGTTGAAAGCGAACACACAAGGAAATTCTAAAATAACAGAGTTTTGGAATTTCCTTTTTTTGTTGCTATGGGCATCTTTTAAAAAACTCCTGATTTTTTGAATAAATTCATTTTTATGCTTCCAAAGGAGCTGTCCAAAAACTGGAAGCCTATCGGCTTTTCTGTAAGGAAATGATTTATCATATCCGCTAAAGCGGATTGCGTAATAGTTTTTGGACAGTTTCCTTAGATCTAGATGCGATGTTACGATAAAAACGGTACGTCCTTGTACCGTCTTTATCTTCAAGTTTTCTCATCGAAAACTTGTTACTGTTAAAACCACTGCCATCCATGGCTAATTTAAAAATCATTACTGTATAAAAACTTAACTTTAAACTCGTTATCAGCTATGCTGATGAGGGATGTCCGTGGTTATAAGCAGTAGCAAGATTTGTGTTACGCACGAATCTCGTCCCTTCCTTGGATGCGAAATTTTGTTCAAAATTTCGCGCCCCCTTTTTTTCTCTGTAAGCAGGGTAAACGCATCAGACAGAATAAATATAAATCGCAAAATAATGAGGCTGGAGCAGCATTTGAGTCACGAAGTGGCGAAATTCTGCTGATACAGCCTCATTATTTTGCGAGAAACTACGCCCAAATGTCTGATGCGTTTACCCGGACGCTACAGCGATTTGCCGTTTCTCTCTATTTTAAGTACATTTAATCTGCCTTTTCATTTAAAAACAGCAAAGGCTTAAAAGCGGTATTACTTATCATTCAGTAATGAATAGGCTTCAAACCGCTCAAATTACTTACATATATTGAGGTTATAGTATGGCAAAGTATGAATTTCAAACGGAAGTTAATCAGCTGCTCCACCTGATTATCCATTCTCTGTATTCAAATAAGGAAATATTCCTGCGGGAGCTGGTGTCAAATGCGTCGGATGCGCTCGATAAGCTGAAATATTTAACCGTGTCGGATGCCGCGTTAAAAAACTTGCAGTTTAATCCCCGCATCGATATTAGTTTTAATGAAGATGCCGCAACGCCGACGCTGACGATCCGCGACACCGGTATCGGTATGAACGATGAGGATATCAAAAATAACCTTGGAACGATTGCCCGCTCCGGCACCAAGGCGTTTTTGGAGCAGCTCGCTGCGGATGATAAAAAAGATTCCAACTTGATCGGTCAATTCGGGGTCGGGTTTTATTCTGCCTTTATGGTTGCGTCTAAAATCGAAGTGATTTCTAAAAAAGCAGGCGAAAATACCGTGTGGAAGTGGATTTCCGACGGTAAAGGCGAATATGAACTGGAGCAAACCGATGATTCTGCGTTTCCGCTCATTGATGACGTTCCCGAAGGCGCCAACGGTACTTGCATCACCCTGTATTTAAACAATGAAGATTCCGAATTTGCAAGCCGCTGGAAGATTGAAGACATTATCAAACGCTATTCGGATCATATCGCATTCCCGATTTATCTCCATTATATTCACAAAGAATATGATGATAAGGGCAATGAAAAATCGCAGGCGGCAAAGAGCGAGCAAATCAACGATGCAAGCGCGCTGTGGCAAAAACCTAAGTCTGAGCTGAAAGACGAGGACTACAAGAATTTTTATAAGTCGCTTTCGCACGATTCTACCGATCCGCTCTTATACGTCCACACCAAGGCTGAGGGAACGCTGGAGTACACCACGCTCTTTTATGTACCGGCAAAGGCACCCTTCGATATGTACCATGCCGACTACAAGCCCGGTGTAAAGCTCTTTGTCAAGCGGGTGTTCATTACGGAAGATGAGAAAGAATTGTTGCCGGTGTATCTGCGGTTTGTGCGCGGTATTATCGACAGTGAAGATTTGCCGCTCAATGTCAGCCGCGAAATCTTGCAGCAGAACCGCATTTTGAACAATATCCGCTCTGCATCGGTAAAAAAACTCTTAGGCGAATTTAAAAAACTTGCAGAAAGCGATAAGGAAAAATACGAAACCTTTATCGCCGAATACAACCGTCCGCTAAAAGAAGGTTTGTACAGCGATTATGAGCACCGCGACGAGCTTTTAGAACTGATCCGCTTTAGAACAACGAATGAGGAAAACACATGGACGAGTCTTGCCGACTATGTACAGCGGATGAAGGAAGGACAAAAGGCGATTTACTATATCACCGGCGGCGATGAAAAGGCGCTCAGGCAGTCCCCGCACTTGGAAGCGTACAAGGCGAAGGGCTTTGAAGTGCTGATTATGCCGGATGAAATTGACGATATTGTTATCCCGTCCGTCGGCAAGTATAAGGATTGGGAACTCAAGGCTGCAAACCGCGCCGGCTCCGACGAGGAGCTGAGCACTGACGAAGAAAAGAAAGAAGCAAAGCAGAAGGAAAAAGACTTTAAGCCGATTGTCGAAAAGATTAAAACAGCGCTCGGCGATGCGGTAAAAGAAGTACGCCTTTCCAAACGGCTTGCCGACTCACCTTCGTGTATCGTAGTGGACGAAAACGATCCGAGCTTGCAGATGGAGCGCATGATGCGGGCAATGGGGCAGCAGCTCCGCGGCGAGGTGAAGCCTATTTTGGAAATCAATGCGGAACACCCCATCCTACAGCGGCTCAAGGATACCGATGATGAAGCGTTCATTGCCGACACTGCATTTGTGCTGTTAGATCAGGCGCTGCTGCTGGAAGGCAGTACGCTCAAAGACACCGCCGACTTTGTAAAACGCTTGAACAAGCTGCTTGCGAGGTAGGGTAAAAAAATCCCGATAGAAAGGCTTTCTTCCTATCGGGATTACCGGAAAGGTTACTAGCAATGCCAACCGTCTGGTTCAATACCCCCCCTAAAAGTCAAGGACCCCCTTACAGAGTTCGCAGGAGATGTTATAAACATAATAATAGTTTATAGAGGAAATTAAAAGCAGGTGGATACATCCAAAGGGCAGACAACAAATTCGTCTCCCCTTTGGTGTATTTGTAAAACAGAGGTGTTAAACCTTAAACTTATTGACTTCAGCTACTAAGCCTTCAATATTCTGTTTATTCTTTTGTGTAATTTCATTTACTTCCTGCACGGCATTATTGATTTGTACCGCGCCTGCAGCCATCTCATTCATGCTGTCGGTAATAATACGAGTAAGATCATTCAGCTTTTGCATCTCTTCCGCAACACCTTCGCCCCCTTTGAGCATTTCGGCAGAGCCCTCGCTTACTTCAATCGTTACCATATTGATATTTTTAATTGCAGTAAGAACTTCCCTACTACCGTTTTCTTGTTCACGCATTGCTTCGGTCAAACGATCACTCATCGACTTTACCTGCTCCGATAAGTTAAAGATAGTATTGAATTTCTCTTCAGCTGTTCTGGAAGAATCCGAAAGCATTTCGATTTCTCCGCTTAATATTTTCAGTGTCGCAGTTATTGCCTTTCCTTGTGTTGCGGAATCTTCCGCCAGCTTTCGGATTTCGTCAGCAACAACCGCAAAACCCTTACCGGCCTCTCCTGCATGAGCAGCTTCTATTGCCGCGTTCATTGCAAGCAAGTTTGTCTGCGAAGCAATATGCTGAATAACACTCGAAGCTTCCAGCAAACCACCTGACTCCTCTGCAATTTTTTGCGTTACGCTATTGGCGGTTACAACTGTTTCTTTTCCGTCTCCGGTTGCAGAGGCCAGCTTTTTAATCGTACTGTCGGTATTTTCAAGGGTCTTCGTGATTGAAGTGATATTTGCAACCATCTGTTCTACCGAAGCTGAGGACTGTGCAACACTTGCCGCCTGTGTTTCGATGCTGGTGTTAAGCTGTTTAATTGTCCGAACAATTTCTTCGATCGTGGCTGCTGTTTCCGTTACGCTTGCAGCTTGTGTCATTGCCTGCTGTTTTACCCCTTCGATATTGGCGCTGATTTGATGAATAGCGCTTGCAGTTTCGGTCATATTGGAAGCAAGCTCGGTTCCGATTTCTTCCATTGATTCACTATTGGTTGCGACAGCACGTACCGATAAAGCAATCTTTTCTATTGTTTCGTTGAAGTATGCGGACAAATTTGTTATTTCATCATTTCCGAAAACCGGCAAACGAACCGTTAAATCTCCTTCACCGCGAGCGATATCCCGTAATGCAGCCACAACCGACTGAATAGGACGCATAATTCTATAGGCGATAATATAAACAACAATAAGACTTATTGCAAAAAGAACAATTCCCAGAATACGGATGCTGATTCGAAGCGTCTTAACGGTTCCCATAAACTCATTAACAGGGGCTTTTATAATAACCGTCCAACCGGTTAACGAAATTGTCGCATAAGAAGCTATATTATCGATGCCGTTATACTCATAGTATCCTACGGAAGAAACTTGCGATGCTAACGCCTGTTTTTCAAACGCGGACAGAGACTCAAGCGCTGCGTCTGTTTTCACTTTTTCTTGTGAATTAGCACGGCTCTGCACTAACGAGAAATCTCTATGCGCGATGACTGTACCCGACGAATCCTCAATATAACAGTATCCGTTTTGACCGACTACAATATCACTTATTTCTTCAGAAAGCAGCTTTGCCGGCACGGCTGCGCTAAGGACACCGATGATGGTATTCGCATCGTCATAAATCGGAACGGCAAAGAGTATTTGCATATCATTCGTTATTTGAGAAAGGAACGGTTCCATAATATAACTTTTTCCTTTAGCAGCGGTTTGGAACCATACCCTGTCATTTACAAACGTAAGAGCTCTATGTGCGTCATACCGATTGCCTTCAAGATCGCATATCCCGAAATAGTCTATTTTTGCATTACGCTTCGCCTCTTGTTCCAACATTTGCGCTTTTTGCTGCAAAGAAAGGTTCTCGTCGCGTAAGAACGGCATACGGGCAAGACCTTCGATAAATTGCATAACCGCGGACATTTTTCCGTCCACAATCGCGGCGACATCCGTTGCCTTATCGGTAAGATGCGCCTCAATTTTTTCGATTACCGCTTTACGGGCTATTCTGACAGCTAAAACACCCATCGTAACACCGACAATTAAAATTAATGCACCGAAAAGCAAAGCAAGCTTATATCTAAGCGAAAAAATTTTCTTTCCCGTAGTCATAAGGTATCTCCCGTCTTGCAATGATGATTCCTGTATGTGTATAGGCTTATTGGCAGGTGTATGTATCGGGGGGGGGGGGGGGGGTATTATACTTTTTTCTTTCATTTTGTCAAGTATCTCCTTTTGATAATAGAATTATACATCAACTACTGCATTACATTGAATACCGTGGAGACCGTCCGTGTTAGCAGTGAATAATTGCTAGAAAATCCGCTGTAATTATGGGGGTACTTCACTTGTAGGATGCGCAGCAAGCAAACGCTTGCCAATAGAGAAATGCTGATATTATGAGTCCCCGTATCAGCTTTCTCTAATTAGGAATAAATACTATCATTTTATTATTAACTGTTCAAGGTACGGCGTACGAAAGTACAGCAATGCTATGAACAATGCACAAATCGAAAAATTGACATTCTGAATGATAACCGCTACAATAAAAAATCATTTACGAGGTAATCCATGGTGATATTTTTCCGTATTTGTACGGGACTGTCTTTTATTTTTTCACTTTTATTAGTTGTCAATAATATACACGGCTTAGCCATTACGGGGAGCATTGCCGGTATCGTTTTTTCTGCGGCGCTTGTGTATTCGCAATTGCAATTAAAGCGGAAAGGAACTTACATCTCGCTGGTTATCACAAGAAAGCTCTTTGATTACTGGCCGTTTGTTATGATTGCCTGTTTTATCTGCTCCCGTGCACTTGTAGAACATTCACCTTATATGTTGGATGCCATTCTTGCACTGCTGTGGTTCGGTATCGTTATTTTAAAAGCCGTTACCGTTCATTATCTGAAAAATAAAAATTTAAAAAAATATTTTCCGGATATTCAACCCATTCAATTAAAGAAAAAGATGTTTCCACGCAAGGGTAAAAAAGGCGGCGAAATACTAAAATCACTATTCATTGAATTACTCGAATGGGTCGATGCCGCTTTTTATGCAATCTTTTTTGTGCTGCTCGTCAATATCTTTATCTTTCAAGTATACCGCATTCCTTCGGAATCTATGGTGCCTGAATTTATGATCGGCGATACGGTGATCGGCGTTAAAACCCCTTCGGGGCCTGCTTTCCCGCTTTCTTCTTTTAGACTTCCTCAGTGGAAGCACTACAAACGCGGCGACATTGTTATCTTAAATAATCCGAATTATCCCAATACGCCCAAGGCGCGGCTTAAAACTTTTATGTCGCAGTTAGTATATATGCTCACCCTTGCGCAAGTTAATATCAATACTGATGATAATGGCAAACTGAAAGCGGATCCGCTGGTAAAGCGGGTTACGGGGCTTCCCGGCGAAAAGCTGATGCTGGTCGACGGGGTTTTGTACGTTAAACACCGCGGCGATACCGAATTTTTACCGGTAGAAGAAGATAGTCTCTATGCACATTGGGATTTAGCGAGTCTGCCTGAATCGGAGCGCCGTTTAATCAAAGACATATACATCGGCGCCGAAGAACTGCGTGTGCTGGAAGCGGTTGAATCGCAGCGGAAAGAACTCAACTTAGCCGATGCGGTACGGCAAACCGAATCGCTTATTAGACGTCTTGCTCTCTTAAAAGATAATAAGGATACGGCGGCAGCTGCAGATTTCTTGCGAGAATCCGAATATGAAATGAGTGCACTCTTCCGTGCCAACGATACGATAAGCCGCGAAATTTTAACCACCAACGGCGGGCTTGCATGGTTCCGCAGCTTTATGACAGGGTGGGTACCCTATTGGCAAAGCGGCGATACTCAGCACGCTTCATTATACGAAAAACGGTTTGCGCAATTAAATGCGCTTATCAAACTCTGCTTCGGTAAAATCGTTATCCGCAATATCGAGCTATTCCGCGCAAACGCTACGGCGGAGCAATTCATCAACGACGAAGTGCGGAATAGGCTTTTGCAAGAAGCGCAAAATTACGCCTTTTATCTTGTATGGACTAATCAGCGCAATATGAATGTCTTCCCTGCCGGAGCGGATGAGTACATTCCCGAAAACGCATATTTTATGATGGGCGACAACCGGTTCAATTCAACCGATATGCGCCATACCACTGTTTTTAAATTAACTTCTGTTGATAAAAACGATGCGCAATCAATTCGATTTTTAAGTAATATCGAACCGAAATATGTCCCTGCAGAAAAAATACTCGGCACAACAATACTGCGGGTATTCCCCTTCTCACGATTTGGAGCTTTATAAATGCAATTGGAACCCGCACAAGAACAGATTAACGCTTGGTTTAAAAACCTTGGTTTTCCTTCTTTATTGATGCATGAGCCGAAAGCTCATTTTGACTTTACTACTGCCTCTCGCCGTATTCTGGTGGTCGGCCCGATGGGTTCGGGAAAAACAGAATATGCGGGGAACGTATGGCGGGATGCGCAAGTTGCCCGTACCAAAAGCGGCGCCGTGCAAAAACTGACCAGCGGTGCAAACTCTCAAAAAGACTTGTTTGACCCTGCAAGCGGTATCGGTTCGGCGGATAGACGGTACACGTTTTTTGCGCGCTACAGCCTCGATAAAGAACGGTTCCCCGATTATCCTGATGACGCGCTTGCTTACCGCGGCGGTTATCAACGGTGCGGAGAAAATATCTCGACGGTCGGCAATTCGTTTGCGCTTGAAAAACTATTGCAGGAAAACCCGCACATCGGTACGTGGATTATCGACGAGGCGGCTTTCTACGACGAACGGCTTGCATACGTGATTAAAAAGGAAAGCGACCGGCGCGGGCTTGTGTTTGTTATGCCGACCTTGCTATTAAACTTCCGCGGCGAAATCTTCAATGCGACGGCGCGGCTCTTAGTGGAAACAGCGACGGAAATATATCCGTTCTCCGCCTATTGCGAACATCCCGATTGTCTGCAAAACGGCTACAACACCTATCGTTATTATATTGTAAACGGTGTTGAATGTCCCGCACTCTATTTTGATCCGCTGATTATCATCGGCGGAGACCGCAAAAAAGAAGATCCCTTCGAGCCGAATTACTGTACCCGCTGCGACCAGCATCATTTTCTACCCGGCAAGCAATACACGTTCTTTACGTTAAAGCCGCTCGGAATAGAAGCAAGCAGAGGAAATATGCAGCCGCTTATGCAGGAGCTGGCAGCAATTCAAAATGATATGGAGCATTCCGTATTATTCAATACATTTAAGGCTGAATACCTCGACTGTGCCAATCCTTCGCCGGAACGGATCAATGCTCTCCGCGTTCCCTGTATTGCGGAGCGGGCGCTCATCTTCCTTTTTGCCGAACAGAACCTGCTCTCCGCCGATCAAATGCGGACATTAGTAAAAGAGCTGCACTTAAATAAGGAATATCTTGATAAGCGGCTGTCCGATAACAAACGGCCGCTTGTGTGGAACTGAACAGACGGCTCTAAAATTGAAGTCAACCATGTAGATTAAGAGCCGCCTGTTATCCATGTGAAAGGGTTAGTACCTGACGTTTTACGGCTATACACTGCGTCAAGGATGCTGTTTTTATTTTTTGGGAAGGTCGCTGCGGGTTTTTATGACCTGTAAGATCAGCCCGTAAGAGGCTGCTTCATCAGCCGAAAGCCAATAGTCACGGTCGGTATCCTTTGCAACTGCCGCTACGTCCTTACCGGTTTCTTCGGCGATAAGCGCATTTATTTTTGCACGGATTTTTTCAATTTCTTTTGCATGGATTTCGATATCCGTCGCGACCCCTTTGATGCCGGATAACGGCTGATGGATGAGGTAGTGGCTGTTCGGGAGCCCGAGCCGGTAGTTTTTCGGCGCCGCTAAAAGAATAAGTGCGCCTGCACTGGCTACTAATCCCATACCGATCGTATAAACCGGCGGTTTGATAAACCGGATCATATCAAAAATCGCAAAACCGGCATCAACATCTCCTCCGGGAGAATCGATATACACATAAATCGGTTTTGAAGCGGAATCGGCTTCAAGTATCAACAGCTGACGGATAACCTTTTCTGCCAGTTCTTTATTCACTTCACCCGATAAGATAATTTGACGAGTGTTCAGGAATTTTTGCATCAGCTGCTCATTCGCGCTATCGTTTGTTTTTTCTTTTGATGTTTCTTCCGCGTTATAAAAAGTATTCATTCAGCCGCCCTTTATAAGTTTAAATAAAAATACGGTTACCATAAAAACCGTTGAGGTTCTAACATACTAAAAAAAATCGCTTTAGTACAGCGGCAAACCGGATTAGATTATTCTGCGGAGCTGTTAAAAAAACTCTGATGCGATTATCCTCATTATCAAGGCAACCGTATTAAAAATATTTTTAGCGATTGCCTTCCTTCTGTGCGAAATTTTGAATAAAATTTCGCATATTTTTCCGGTAAATGGGTAAACGCATCAGACAGTTAAAACCATAGCGCAAAATAACGAGGCTGGAGCAGCATTTGAGCCGCAAAGCGGCGAAATTCTGCTGATACAGCCTCGTTATTTTGCGGGGGATATACTCCTAACAGTCTGATGCGTTTACCTTCATTATATTAACATATTAACGATTTGACACGGCATTTCTATTGAGGTATACTTACTCAACTTATTTGAGGAGGCGCAAATATGCGAAAAATAAGCTTAAAAACAGTACTGGGAACAGCTCTACTGGTATTCAGTGCGTTTGTCATTTGCTCATGTACAAAGAGCGAAGAAACGGCAAAGAAAGCTATGAAAGTCGGTATGGTTACCGACGCGGGGACGATTGATGATAAATCATTCAATCAGGGAACATGGGAAGGTATTATCCGCGCAGAAAAAGAACTCGGCGTTGAAATTAAATACTTAAAGCCGGTCGGGACAACCGAAGCGGACTATGTAAAAGAAATTTCCAACCTTTATGATTCAGGATATAAATTCATCGTGTGCCCCGGCTTTAAGTTTGAAACCGCAATTTTCAAGGCCCAGACAAAATATCCTGATGCAAAGCTCGTTATCATCGACGGTAACGCTCACCCGGCCGATTCTTATGATGCTCAAAACGGACCGAATACCATCGGTATCCTCTTTGCCGAACAAGAAGCAGGCTTTGCCGCAGGACTTGCCGCAGCGCTCCAGTTGCAGGAAGGTCGTTTCGGCTTTATCGGCGGTATGGAAATCCCTGCTGTCCAGAAGTTTAACTGGGGATGGCAGCAGGGTATCAAATATGCCAATGAAAATCTCGGAACAAACATCGAAATGCATCCGGAAGACTTTGTATATCAGGGGACATTCAGCGATATCGCAGCGGGACAGCAGATTGCAGCTTCTATGTTTGACCGCGGCGTTACCTGTATCCACGCGGCGGCAGGCGGTGTCGGCGTTATCAACGAAGCAAAAGCACGTCGTCAGGTTGGAAAAGACGTATGGGTTGTCGGCGTTGACGTCAATCAGTATAACGAAGGATTACTCCCCGACGGAAAATCGATCATCCTGACCTCTGCAATGAAGTATGTCGATCGTGCGTCCTATGATATGATCAAAGATGAACTCGACGGAAAATTCAAGGGCGGAGCCACACTTGTATTGACTGCTAAAGAAGATGCGGTCGGCATTCCTCCTGAAAACCCCAATCTTTCCGATGATGTACAAAAGAAAGTAGATGAAATTTATCAGCAGATCAAATCGGGAGCCATCGTCGTTGCCGACAAGCAGGGCGATTTGTTCCGTTAATCGATAATCGTTTTTTGTGAATCCGAGGCTGTATGAGTGCATATACCTCGGATTTTTCTTTGTTCGTTAATTAGATAAAAGTTTACAGTGTAAATAAAGGAAGGCCTGATCTGTCTGAACAATATGCTATCGAAATGCGCCATATCCGCAAAGAATTCCCCGGTATTGTTGCAAATGATGATATAACATTGCAGGTAAAAAAAGGGGAAATCCACGCAATTCTCGGGGAAAACGGCGCAGGTAAATCCACCCTTATGAGTATCTTATTCGGTTTATATCACCCCGATGCGGGAGAAATCTTCGTAAACGGTAAGCCGGTAGTTATCAATAATCCGAATGATGCCAATGAACTCGGTATCGGTATGGTACATCAGCATTCCCAGCTTGTACATAACTTTACCGTTACCGAAAATATTATCCTCGGGAAAGAAGGCGGCTTTTTTCTTGACCTGCATAAGGCCGAAAAAAAGATTAAAGAATTAAGCGCCCGCTACGGATTACAAATCGATCCGAATGCACGCATTATGGATATAACGGTCGGTATGCAGCAGCGCGTAGAGATTTTAAAAATGCTGTACCGCGATGCAGAAGTGCTGATCTTTGACGAACCGACCGCTGTCTTAACTCCGCAAGAAATTGAAGAACTTATCCAAATAATGAGGAATCTGGTAAAAGAAGGAAAATCCATTATCCTCATCACCCATAAATTACAGGAAATTAAGGACGTTGCAGATCGCTGCACCATCATACGGAGAGGAAAACTTATCGACGTGATAGACGTTGCGACTACTTCCAAAAATGAGATGGCGGCAAAAATGGTCGGGCGTCCGGTTGAATTTAAAGTACAAAAAGCGCCGGCACAACCCGGTGAAGTAGTACTCGATATACAACACCTCAAAGTTATCGGGGCAAAAAAGGTACCTGCTGTCAATGACTTTTCGCTGCAAGTACGCAAAGGAGAAATCGTCGGTATCGCAGGCGTAGACGGCAACGGACAAAGTGAGCTTGTGCATGCACTTTCGGGCTTAATGCCGATTGCGGAAGGAACGGTTCTACTTTGCGGTAAGGATATCACGAAAATATCTATCCGTGAACGCAACGAATTAGGTATGGGTTTGGTTCCCGAAGACCGTCAAAAGCACGGTTTGGTTATGCAGTATTCCATTGCCGAAAACACGATTATTAAATCGTACTACAAAGAACCTTTCCAAAAGCACGGGTTCCTGCATAAAAACAAGATGTTCTCATTTGCAGGTGATATTACCAAACAATTCGATGTTCGTTCCGGCGAAGGGGTTTACTCGGCTGCACGCAACTTGAGCGGTGGTAATCAGCAAAAGGCTATCCTTGGCCGCGAAATCGCCCTTGACCCCGAATTACTGATTGCCGTGCAGCCTACCCGCGGGTTGGACGTCGGCGCTATTGAAGCAATCCATAAAGAATTGGTAAAGCACCGCGACAGAGGACGGGCAGTTTTACTCATTTCCTTTGAGTTGGACGAAATCTTCAACCTATCGGATCGAATTGCCGTTATGCACCGCGGCGCATTAACCGGTATTGTCCGCCCAGAGGAAACCACAGTCGAAGAAGTAGGCTTGATGATGGCTGGGGACAAGCACAAACATGGAGGCCAACAGTGATGATAAAAAAACACACGGCGCTTGCGGATAATACCCTCGTAATCAGCCTTTCTGCCGTATTGCTCGGTTTAATTGCAGGAGCAATTCTCATCGTTTGTATCGGTGAAAACCCTTTTATTGCCTTTAGCTATCTTTTTCGCGGCGGTTTGATGAACATCGAACGTATCGGGAATACGCTTGCAACGGCAACGACGCTTTTATTAGTAGGTCTTTCCGTCTCATTTGCATTTAAAACCGGTCTCTTTAATATCGGAGGTTCGGGGCAAATGCTGATCGGCGGATTGCTCGGCAGTATGTTTGCGTTGTCGGCAACTTCTATGCCTCGACCGCTCTTTTTTATTTTACTGATTCTTATCGGTGTTGCGAGCGGTGCGCTTTGGGGTCTCGTTCCCGGTCTATTAAAAGCGCTGTTCAACGTACACGAAGTTGTTTCAACTATTATGATGAACTGGATTGCTTATTGGCTGGTCTTCTATATTGTACCGGGTTACTTAAAAGCGGAATATCTGGAAACGGAAAGTAAATCTATTGCCGTTACCCGCTCGCTTCGTACCCCATGGCTTACCAACTTGTTCAGCAGCGAATACGTAAACTACGGTATCTTTCTCGGCATTCTTGCCATGGTTCTCCTTAAAATCATCTTGGATAAGACAACGCTCGGCTTTGAATTAAAAGCAGTCGGTTATAACCGCAACTGTGCGGAGTATGCAGGAATTAAAGTAAACCGGAATATCGTTATTTCGATGATGATAGCGGGAGCGCTGTCGGGCTTGGCCGGACTCACCTACTACACCGGCTATGCGCTGAATATGCAGATCGGTGTCATGCCCTCGCAAGGGTTTGACGGTATTGCTGTTTCTTTGCTTGGTGCAGGGACACCGATCGGAGTTGCACTCAGTTCAATTTTCTTCGGCGTGCTGCACGTCGGCAAAGGCTTTATGAGCGCGAACACTATTGTTCCGCCGGAAATTGCGGATACCATCATTGCGGTTATTATCTATTTTACTGCAACCAGTTTGCTCTTTAAACGCTTCTGGGGAATGATTTCTAAAAAGATACGCACACGCCAAACAGCTGGGCTTTCTGCAGAGGAGGTATAACGTATGTGGCATATTTTAACCTTAATTTTTCCCTATGTAATTGCATATACGATTCCCCTTTTGATTACCTCCCTCGGAGGATTATACAGCGAACGGAGCGGTGTTACGAACCTCGGTCTTGAAGGACTTATGCTGATCGGCAGTTTTTCCGCAGCGGTTGTAATTAATTTATTGCAGCACTCCGTTCCGGCAGGGATTGTTATTCCAATCGGATTGCTCGCAGCGGCTATAGCCGGTATCCTTTTTTCGTTGCTACACGCTTTTGCATCGATTACACTAAAAGCGGATCAGGTTATCAGCGGTACCGCTATCAATATGCTTGCCGCCGCATTGACGATTTATATTGCCCGTACCGTAACGGGATCAGGCAACGTACGTGTTGCAAGCATTATCCGACAGGACATCCCCGGTCTTTCAAAAATTCCCGTATTGGGACCGCTTTTCTTTTCGCAGGCATACTGGAGTACGTGGCTGGTATTGGCGATACTGATTTTATCGTGGATACTGCTGTATAAGACCTCATTCGGATTACGGCTGCGTGCCTGCGGCGAGCATCCGTCCGCCGTTGCGAGCGCCGGTATCAATGTACACCGGATGCGGTACTTCGCGGTATGTGCGAGCGGTGCGCTTTCCGCATTGGGCGGCGCCATTATCCTCGTAACCTATTCGGGAGAATTTAACGGCAGCGTAGACGGCCTCGGATTCTTGGCTATCGCCGCTTTGATCTTCGGTCAATGGAAACCGTTCGGCATCCTCGGTGCAACCTTCTTCTTCGGGTTTGCTCGTACCGTTGCGAACGTTTCTCAAGTTATCCCCGCTTTAAGCGGCATACCGCCGGTGTGGCTCAAGATATTCCCCTATCTCGTTACGCTGATAGCCCTCGTGCTGTTCAGTAAAAACTCCGCCGCTCCCAAAGCAAACGGAGAACCGTATTAAAAAATTATCCCTTTACACCCCGGCGCTCTACGTCGGGGGTGTTGATTGATATAGATTTACAAAGGAATTCAAAATATTACATCTTTTTTCACTTATTGATAACCTCATTTTCTGCCTCTTGCTCGGTTATGGTTTACACCTACATCCTCAACCGCGATGCTCTCGAGGTGCAGATTTCCATAGATAGGCAGTAATTTTTCTTTAACCTGTTTAGTGAAGATAGGCCTAATCCGGCTGTTGATGATGTGTTCCGGTGGATACTATGGAAGAAAGATTAATTGCTTATCTTGTAGCAGTTTAGATTGCAAACGGGTAGTTTTTATGGTATTATGAGGAAAGGTCGAAAAGATGTTAGGTTGATGGCGCAGTGCGCCACTTGCTGTTAGTAAGATAAATCTTCCGACAGATTTTCTCCAAAAAAGGAAATAAAATCATAGGAGGATTTTATGAGAAAACTATTTTTATATCTTGCAATTTTAGCAAGTATTTTTTTTACAAGTTGTGCTACTAGATTAGGAACATTCACTGTTATATCGACCAAAAACATCGAGTGGAGTAGAGCAAATGAATATCAAAGAAATAGCAATAGAGTTCTTGGCGAAGATGTTTGCCATATAGTTGTATTCGTTCCAACAAAAGGGAATATAACTATTGAAGATGCAGTCGATAATGCTTTAGGAAAAGTGCCTGGAGCTGTTGCTTTGGTTGATGCAGTTTTGCGTTCACAGTCCTTTTATATTCCATATGTCTATGGGAAACAAGCATTTATAGTCGAGGGAAGTGCTTTAATTGATCCTAAGTTGGTCGCAAATGATGATAGTAATGAAACAATATACTATCATGGGTATTATGATAAAAACAAGGAGTTTAAGCTATCAAAAATTGAAAAAACTCAGTTTGATAGTATTCAAAAAGATATAGCCCAAAAAGCTTTAGATTAATATTTAGCCAAGTTAATCTTGGCTGAATATTTTGTACGGCGGGGCAATCCCGCCTTTTTTATAATATACTTGTAAACATACTTGATTTTTGCGATAAAATGTTATACCTTTATACTAAGAGGTGCGAAAATGCCGCAATTATCATTGTATGTTACGCAAGAGCAGTTTCTCAAAATTGAAAACGAAGCTCATGCAGAAAAAATGTCGCTTTCAAAATGGGTTGTAAGCAAAATTATGGAAAGGATAGAACCGCATTATCCGGAGGGCTGGGCTGATTTGTTCGGTTCTGTTTCAGATTCGTCATTTACCAGACCGGATCAACCAAAACTTGGAATGCGAGAGGCTTTTTAATGTATTTTGTAGACTCAAACACTTGCATTTACTTTATGAATGGAAAGTATCCGTCTGTTCGAGAAAAATTCTTGTCAGTTTCACCAAAAGAGATAAAAATTTCTTCAGTAGTAAAAGGAGAGCTTTTGCTGGGTGCATTTAAAAGCAAGACAAGAGAAAAGACTACAGAGAAAGTGGAAAAATTTTTAAAGCCGTTTGAAATTGTGGATTTTACAGACAAAATGTCTTACGACTATGCAGAAATCCGAAAAGATTTGGAGCATGCAGGTACACTGATAGGTGCAAATGATTTGCTTATTGCCGCCGCCGCACTGCATGAAAAAGCGACTCTTATTACTCACAATACGAATGAATTTTCAAGAGTAACCGATTTGAAAATTGAAGATTGGGTAGAAGAATGAAAACCTAACACCGTTTTCAAAGCCGACAACGCAGGCAAGCTGCGTTGCGGTTTAAAACGCAAGTTAGGTTGACCTGCCTAAAGGCAGGCAGGTGCGGAACCAGCCTATAACATTTATTTCGACCAAAAATAACTTTATAAAATCATAGGAGGATTTTATGAAAAAAATTATTTTGGTTGTGACAACATTTATAATTGTTGTTGGAATAGCTTTTGCGGCATCTTGTTATAAATATCATTATGTGCTTAGTGCTCGTTGTACCCAATGCTACCAGTATCAAACTATAGAAGTTGATAGAAATGATGACAAGCATGCCGTGGGGTATGCAAAAGATAATTTCTCAAATCATTCTGCAGATTGTAGCGTCAAAGGCAATGGTTCGGTATCGGCAAGTATTACTTCAAAAAGCAAAAATGAGTATGAAAAATGTAACTAATTATGTTATAAAAGTAATATACTTTTGCTTTTCCACCTGTTTTTTATAAAAGCAGGTGGTTTTCGATAACTTTATTGAAAAACGATTGTAAAATAAAATTTATAGGGTGTTCTATGCAATGAAGAATGTTTTTCATTTCTTATAGACAAAACACCTAGATATGCGGCATAATAATCCCACAAGGAGGTACAAATGCCGAGAATAGTTCCGATAAGGGATTTAAAAAATACTACATCAATTTCTCAAATATGCCATGAGGATAAAGAGCCTATTTTTGTTACAAAAAATGGTTACGGCGACATGGTCATTATGAGTATGGAAACCTATGAAAAAAATCTTTTTCTTTCTAATGTATACGGGAAACTTGAAGAAGCAAAACAAGACATGGAAAGCGGCAGATATTCTTCTGTCGAGGATGCTGTTTCCCGTATAAGGGAAAAACATGACTTATGATGTCCGAATTATGGAAAAAGCAGAAGAAGATTTGTCGGAAATAATAACATATATTTCCAACATACTCTGTAATCCTAAAGCTGCTGACAGTTTGCTTGAAGAGTTTTTAGAAGCAAAAACAAATATTGAAAATAATCCGTATATGTATCCTTTAAGTAATGATTTAGTACTACAAACAGAAGGATATCACAGATTTCTTTTTAAGAAAAATTATATTGCGTTGTATCTGATTAATGATGACAAAAAAGAAGTTTCAATAATGCGTATTTTTTATGCAAAAAGGGATTATGATAATTTAATATAAATAAGACCTAACACCCGCTTCAACACTGACATTTGTTTTGTCACGAAAGTTGCTTGGATGGTCGCCTCTGGCTCCCTTTTTATGCAACTTTCGCGCCAACTTTGCCTTACGCTTCGCGTCGGCAAAGCCGCAAATGCAGGTTAAGCTGATGTTAGAACGACATATTGCTGACATTTTTCTACAAATTCCTAGATATTATGATAAAATTATGATATTATCTTGATAATGGAGATTCGTATGATGCACATTAGACCTGTTTCAGATCTGAGTAATAAATTTTCAGAAATAGAAAATATAGTTTCAGCAAACAGAAGTCCTGTATTCCTTACAAAAAATGGTTATGGCTCTATGGTTGTGATGAGTCTTGATTTGTACGAAAGCCTTACACATACTATTGAAAGCCAACTTAATGAAGCGGATACTCAAGCGGCATCAACAAATGCTCGTCTTTCGCATGAAGAAGTTTTTTCTCATATCCGTTCCCAAATCAAAATAAGCTGATTGATGGGCAAATATACTTTATGCTACCTTCCTCTAGCCAAGCAGGATTTGAGCGAAATTGTGAATTATATTCAGAATAATTTGGAAAATCCGATTGCAGCAGAAAATACTCTTTCAAAAATTGAAGCAGCTATTCTTGAACGGCTTGAATCTCCTGAATCTTTTGCCGTATGGCAATCAAAAAAACAACGCCCATATCCGTATAGAAAGATTAATGTAGGCAATTATACGGTTTGGTATGTGGTAATTGATCATATAATGGAAGTGAGACGAATTTTATATTCACGGAGAGATGAAGAGACTTTGATTTAAAAATAGCGACTTTACACCGATTGAGGAATAAAATGGACAAGAAACTAATTGAGTTTTTAATAAAAGCTAAACAGAAAACGTATGCAGGAAAAGGATCTGAAACGGTTTCTTCAAGAGAAAAATCACATGACTTAGTATATCGTGAAAATAATTTTATGTATTATGATAGCTATCTTGGCGGGGAAAAATTTGCCGGCGAAGAAGCTCTTTGGATTGCAGATAATCCGTATTGGAGCATGAATTATATTGGACGTGTGACTGGAGAAAATTTTAATGTAGATTTTTTGAAGGAAGCATTATTGAATGTTCCTTTTGAAAAACCGTTTAGAGGTCCGGAAAAATATGAAGACGGTAGTTATGAATATAAATGTTCTATAAATGGGAATTTTGATTGGTTTCAAGGGAAAGAAATAATAAGTTTCTGCGGAAAAGAAGTTTATGAATGTTATTTTCATGGCGGGTTGATAAAGTAGAAGCGTTCTAACACCCGCTTCAACGCTGACATTTGTTTTGTCACGAAACTTGCTTGGGCGGTCGCCTCTGGCTCCCTTTTTATGCAACTTTCGCGCCAACTTTGCCGCCGCTTTGCGCGACGGCAAAGGCACAAATGCAGGTTAAGCAGATTTCAAAACTTGTTCAGAGAATCAAAGAGTTATAAGTCCTTCGGACGGTCATAGAGATGTCTTTATTCACGAGTAGTAAAAAATATGAAATATAAATTGCAAGAGGTATTGCCCCAAAAAGGATTTTATGCTATCCGCTGATACGAGCGTTCTTTATACTGCTTTTCTAATATATTGATTGTTTTGACAATCGTTTCCGGTTTCTTATTGGGTATCTTAACTATCAGTTCTTTCCTTGTTACCCGTTCGGTAAGGACTTGCAGACAAGCTTTGCCTTTACCTACCACTTGCATCCATTTCCCAGTGCAAATGCTCACTGAAAAGGTCAGCCTCTGCGCTTTTATTTCTCCTATAGCCGCATCTGGAGAGAACTTATCGTCTGCAATACGCTTCTCTAAATGCTTCAACAGTGCCTGATCGCCTTTAATCTTTAAGTCACGTCCCTTCCATAGTTTCTTGCGCTCAGCATATTCTTGTCCTGTTTTTGCAGAATAAAAGACTTTTTCAAGATAATCGGGTACCTGAGGGTTGCGGCTGAGGTATGCATTTTCAATACGTTTGCGGACGGTGCCTTTTTTTATTTCCCGCTCGATAGTTCTTCTATCCCGCTGTAAGGTCTCTAGCTATTTGTTTTGGCTTGAACTCTTCTTTTAATAAGAGTTCAATACTGTAGCGCTCTCTTTCGCTCAAGTATGTCCGCGTTCTTCTTTTTGTACTACTATCAAGACGGTTCATCTGTTCCTCCTATTATCTTGTTTCACAAACTCATTATAATGGTTTTTCGGTTCAGGTGAACCGTTTTTTTTCTCCTTTTTTGGGCATTTTATTTTACAACTTACCGTAAAAGATACTATACTGTATTTTCCTTGCGATTACACACTATTATGTGTATAATATATGTGTGGAGGTTTAGTATGGCTACGAATCTTGCAATAAGCGAAACACTTCTCGAAACGGCCTATAAGATAGGCGGTTACCATTCAAAGAAAGAAACAGTGAATACAGCCTTAAAGGAGTTTATCCAAAGGCGGCAATCGGAAGAACTGATACAAATGTTTGGCCAGATAGAATATGATTCAGACTATGATTACAAAAAAATGAGAAGCAGATGAATTTTATACTTGTAGATACATCGGTGTGGTCATTGATTCTCAGAAAAAGAGAGCTTTGTCAAAAAGACAAAAATCTTGAATTGTATTTGATCAATCTGATACGAAATGGATGTGTGATAATGCTTGGCCCGATACGTCAAGAAATTTTAAGCGGCATTTCTGATTTAAATACCTTTATAGTTCTGAGGCAGAGGCTTGAAACATTTTCAGACTTTGAAATAACAACAAAGGATTATGAGACAGCTGCTGAATATTTTAATCTTTGCCGGAAACATGGGTTACAAGGTTCTCATATTGATTATTTAATTTGTAGCGTAGCAGTGAATAATAACTTTTCTATACTTTCTTTAGATAAGGATTTTTGGAATTATAAAAAATATATTGATATAGATATTATTAATGAAAATAAATGGGATATAGAAACGTTCTAACACCCGCTTCAACACTGACAAAAGCCTTTGTCATGTAAATTGCTTGTGTCGCTGCGCCGCTAAAGCGGCTACGCTTCTTTTATGCAATTTCCACGCCAAACCCTATACGGGCACGGCAATGCAGGTTCAACGGGCGGTGGAACATCCGCCCGTCGTCAAGCGCACAGTGCCGTCCAACACGCAAATTAAGCTGACGGCGAAGCTCAAAAGCCTTACGGCCTTCTCGCTTCTTGCAGCTTATCCGCCGCCCGTTATGCTCACACGCCTGAATGCGTTGCAGTAATATATGGAGGAATTTGTGTCTGAAAAATTTGATGAAAAGAAAAAAGTTAAAGCAAGTGAAAAATTTGAAGGCTTCAAATCATATCAATATACAGATAATGATTTTGAAAAAGTATTTAAAAATGAAGAAAAGATTAAAGAAAAAGTAAAAAAAGGAAATTTTGGAGAATATGCTGATTATATACCACTTTTCTTTGAAATGTTGAAAGATGTTTTTTCTGGAAAATATAAAGAAGTTCCTGTAGGTGCTATTGCTGCAATAATATGTACACTTTTGTATATTTTATCCCCAATTGATTTAATTTTAGATATTATCCCTGTAATTGGATGGCTTGATGATATTTTTATTTTAGGACTATGTATTCCATTTGTAAAAGGTGATTTGGATAAGTATAAAACATGGAAACAGAATTCGAAAATATTAGACGAAGAATATGCCGAGGAAAAATAGAAATATGGAAATGATCGGAAATAATACTTACCAACTTCCTACTATTCAAGTTTTACCTGATACTGAAGAACGCAAGAATCGAAAAGAAATAGGTTCTGCAAATATGCTTATTAATCAAATTCCCAATATGATTACAGCAGAGCAGTTATCAAAATCTTACAAAGTTATTTTTCCTAAAGGCGTTACAGGGACATTAATGGAAATTAAAAATGGAGCAAATGCTGGCTTAAATACAACTAGTATAATTGACGGCTCTAGTAGAATTGTTGGACAAGAGGGATTGCAATCATTATCAAATTTAGTATCTCCGTTAGCAGTTTTTTCAGTGGTTCAATGATTACCGGTCAATATTTTATGGCTCAAATCAATCAATCGATAAAAGCTCTTACGGAAAATATCGAAGAAGTCCAGCATCAGATTGATACAACACAAGAAGCTTTGATTTTTTCTTCAACAATATTTCTGCAAGAAATAAAAAATGATTAGACTATAATTTTAGAATCAGAGACTTATAAAAATTCTATTATTTCAAATATAATTACAACAATAAACAATCTAACTTCACAAATCTATTATTTTGAAAATAGATTAAATTCAAAAATAAATGAATTAAAAATATTGTTAGAAAGAAATAAAATAGCAGATGGTTCACTTAGAAATGAATTGGGAAGAAATAAAGATTTCTTGAAACTTGCATATGAAACTCGAAGTTGTTTAAAATTGATTGTTCTTTTCTTGTCTTCAAGTATTACAGAAAAAAATGCTGAAGATATAAAGTCTGTATTAAATACAGATGATGATGTTCTCTTTTTAAACACAGTAAAACAGTTAGACTACAAAATTGATATTATAATTCATCAATTAAAAAATGCTTCAAATATAAAAATGCAACAACAAGTAATTGAAATAAAATCAATAATTACAGGTATTAGAGAAATAACTCGGGACAGGTATAATAATTCTATAAAAGCTAATATTGAAAGTACAATCGAAAATATAAGAGAGTTAGATTCTAATGGAAAGATATTTTATATTGAACGTGACAAATTATATATTGAAGAATAGCATAACACCCCTCTTCAATACTGACATTTGTTTTGTCACGAAAGTTGCTTGCTGTGTCTATACGGCACCGCAACTTTTTCGCCAACTTTGCCTTACGCTTCGCGACAGCAAAGGCGCAAATGCAGCTTATCCGCCGCCCGTTATGTGACCAGCCTATCAGCAAGCAGTAATAGATCTATTCAGAATGCTATACCAAAGACGCGATCATGTAGATGATTTAAAAAACTCTATTTTTGCAAGAAAATGAATTATACATCTAAGGAAGTGCTGATTAAAGCGAGGAGCGCATTTACGGCTTATATGCATTCTGTTTGCAAAATTCACTCCATACGAACACTGGAGGAAAGCTCCCGCATCTGAAATATTCCAAGCGGCAGGCTTCCTTTTTGACATTTCCCCGATTTCGCTATATACTGAACACTCATAGATGATAGGAGCTCTTTAAAGAGAGAAAGTCTATCGGTATTCTACATTTATTATCAATAAATAGGAGTTTTTTCATGGTTATTTTGACATTGAACTGCGGTAGTTCTTCGGTAAAGTATCAGGTGTATGATTGGGACAACAAAACCGTCCTTGCATCGGGTGTTGTAGAGCGGGTAACCCAGCCCGGCAGCGTTATTACCCACGAGGCAAAGGGCAAAGACAAGTATGTGCTGGAAAGTCCTTGTCCCACCCACACACACGCAGTTGAGCTTATCATTAAGACCCTGACGGATTCGTCCGTGGGGGTTATCACCGATATGAGCGTTATTAAGGCTGTCGGGCACCGCGTAACTCACGGCGGGGACAAGTTCATCAAATCGGTGATCGTAACTCCCGAAATTCTCAACACATTCCGCGAAGTGCAGGATTTAGGCCCGCTGCACAATCCCGCCAATATTATGGGTATCGAAGCTGCTCAGAAAGTACTGCCGAATGTGCCGCACTGCGCAATTATCGACACGGCATGGCACCAGACTATGCCCAAAACCAGTTTTATGTACGCCATCCCCCACGAATGGTACGAAAAATATTCCGCCCGCCGTTACGGCTTCCACGGCACCAGCTTCCTCTACACGGCAAAGCGCGCCGCCGTCATCCTCGGTAAAAAGCCGGAAGATACCAATATCGTTATCGCTCATATCGGGAACGGCGCTTCGATGTGCTGCGTTAAGCAGGGCAAGTGCTTTGATACCTCGATGGGACTGACCCCCTTGGAGGGCTTGGTCATGGGTACCCGCTCCGGCGACTGTGACCCGGCGCTTCCCTTCTATATTATGAGAAAAACCGGTATGACACCGGCGGAAATGGACACTGCATTGAACAAGAAATCGGGTTTGCTCGGCGTTACCGGACAATATGTCGATCGCCGCGATGTTTCAAAAGCGATGGAAGAAGGCGATAAGCGGGCACGGCTCGCCTTTAATATGGAAGTCTACCGCTTGCAGAAATACTTCGGCGCCTATATCGCTGCACTTGGGCAAAAACCTGATGCGATCGTCTTTACCGCCGGTGTCGGAGAATTCGGTTTTGATACCCGGCTCGCCGTCTGCGAAGGCTTAACTCATCTCGGTATCAAGATTGATCCCAAAAAGAATGCGCTTGCCCGCACCCGCAACGCGGAAACCTGCATCAGCGCTGATGACTCGCCGGTAAAGATATTCGTTATCCCCACCGACGAAGAACTCGTTATGACGGAAGATGCGTATGCATTGATGAAGGGTACCTACGACGTGCATACCAAGTTCACCTATTCATTCCAGTCACCCGACTATGTCAACAAGGCACGCGCGGAAGGCTTAAAAAAAGACCTTGAAAAGAAACCGGAACTTGCAAACATCGTCGTAAAGATTCCGGGCGCACGGTAAAAAATCAACACCCCCCGACGCAGAGCGTTCTTTAAAATGCAACAGTTTCCAAAGTATAAACTTTGGAAACTGTTGCATTACGCCGTTTCGTAACTTTAGTGAGAAACGGCATACAATCTGTGACGTTTGCCGAACAACAAACTCTTCGGTTAACGAGGCAGCCACGGACGGCATCATTAAAAAATGTACATCCGTGTACATTTTTTAATTTCGAGTTTGTTCCACAAACTCGATTCTGCGGAGAAACACTGACATCCTGTCAGCAGCGATATTTTGGCTTTGCTAAAATTCGCCATCAGGCAGCGTTCTCCCCTCACTCCCCTTGTCTGTAACCATGGTTCTTTTTAAGCAACCAGAGTTCTTTTTTCATTAAAATTGCTTTATTAAGAAGATTTTTTCTATTATAATTGTTAATTAATAATGGGTAATTTGTAATTGGTAATTGATTTGGCGACAAGCCAATAATTACGCATTAAAACTACACATCACCAATTACCCATTAAAAAGACAGGAGGTTTATATGACAAAATTGAGAACCGGCAAAAAGGCGCACACCTTTAGAGGAGCCGCGGCGCTCATCATAGCTGCATTTTTTACGCTTGCAGCGATGGCTTTTACCGCTTGTAAACAGCCGACGGTGCAAACGGTAACGACCAAATACAAGGTAACCTTTAACGTAGACGGGGGGGGGGGGGGGGGTACCCTTACCGCAAAGATAGGTGAAACGGAAATAAAGAGCGGTAACGAAGTAGAAGCGAATAAAACCGTAACCTTTACCGCAACACCTAACGACGGATTCAAGGTAAAGGGCTGGACGCTCGATGGAAAAGCCGTAAACGGTACCGACAATTCCTATCAGCTTAAAATTGAGAAAGCGGTAACCGTAACGGTACGTTTTGAAAAACTCCCTCCCGGCAAAGCCTCGTATACAGTAAAACACTATCAGGAAAAAATAGACGGCGGCTATCCTGCAGAACCGACGGAAACCGAAAACTTAAACGGTACGGTCGGAACAAACGCCGCATACACGCCGAAAACCGGCGGAGCTTACGAAGGCTTTACCTACAAGTCTGCGCTTACCAAAGTAAACAACACCGTACAGACAGAAGGTACGATAAATGCTGACAGCAGCACCGTCGTAGAACTCTATTACGAGCGCAATACGGTGAACGTAACCTTTAAACTTGCAGGCGGCAATGTCAGCGGCAATACGGCCGATATCATAAAAACAGGCAAATACGGAACAGCCTTAACAGCCCCCGCTCCCGAACGAGAGGGTTACGCTTTTAAAGGATGGTCTCCCGCTCCGCCTTCCCCTTTAGCATTCCCCGCCATAAATACGGAATACACGGCACAGTGGAAGATAAACAAATACCCCATAACTTTCAGCGTAGAAGGCGAAAACGGTACGCTTAAAGCAACGGTCGGCGGCAGCGAAATCACTTCGGGCAACACCGTCGAGCACGGCAAAACCGTAACATTCACCGCAACGCCAGCCGCAGGCTATAGGATAAAAGAGTGGAAGCTCGGCGAAGAGGTCATCGCCGAAGCAGGCACAAACACGGAATACACGCTTACTGTAACAAAGCCTGCCGCCGTCACCGTAAGCTTTGAGCCAAAAAAAGCCCTCCTCACCCTTGAGGCAGGCAAAAACACCGTAAAAGTAAAGGCAAAGACAGCTGACGGCAAGCCCATAACTGTGAAAGGCTGCAACGAGACGGAGCTTTTAAGCGATGCGGAAACCACACTGACCGTAACAGCCACAGACAACAAGCTTGCCCTCATAGGAGACATCATCGAGCTTAACTGTAGCGGTGATAACAATGTAGGCGGTAACAGACCGCTTGCCGAGCTTGACGTGTCAGGCTTAACTGCCTTACAAAAGCTTAACTGCCAGTTCAATAAGATTACCGCCCTTAACGTGCAAGGCTTAACTGAATTGCAAGAGCTTTACTGCAGAACCAATCAGATACCTGAACTTAACGTGCACGGCTTAACTAAATTGCAAAAGCTGAACTGCATAGGCAATGAGCTTACCGCCCTTGACGTGCAGGGCTGCACCCCTTTACAAAAGCTTATCTGCAATGACAATCAGCTTACCGCCCTTGACGTGCAAGGCTTAAATGCTTTGCAAGTGCTTAACTGCCGAAGCAATAAGCTCACCAGCCTTAACGCGCAGGGCTTAACCGCATTGCAAGAGCTCATTTGCAAAGACAATCAGCTCAAGACTCTTAACGTGTCAGACTGCACTGCCTTGCAAGAGCTTAACTGCCAAACCAATAAGCTCACCAGCCTTAACGTGCAAGGCTTAACCGCATTGCAAGAGCTGGAGTGTGGGGACAATCAGCTTGCCGAGCTTAACGTGCAAGGTTGCACCTCTTTGAAAAGCCTGCTATGCTTCAGAAATAAGCTTAATGTCGATGCCTTCACAAAGCTCTTTAACGATTTGCCGACTCGTGAGATAAGCGACCGTGCATGGGCTATAGTTTATATGAAAGGAACAAACGTTACCGAAGGCAACTGCACAGACTT
Source organism: Treponema sp. OMZ 305 (assembly GCF_024181325.1). Classification (NCBI taxonomy): domain Bacteria; kingdom Pseudomonadati; phylum Spirochaetota; class Spirochaetia; order Treponematales; family Treponemataceae; genus Treponema; species Treponema sp. OMZ 305. Next base: position 615,522 of record NZ_CP051300.1, read on the forward strand.
CACCACTCCCGAAACCCTTAAAAAAGCCTTTGAGGACGCAAAAAACGTAAAGCACTGGAAGATGCAAAAAGCGAATAACTTAGGAATCCCGAGCGACATTTAAGAGAATGGGGAATTGATTTAATGGGTAATGGGTAATTGGTAATTGATAATTGTGGATTATGGGGTCAGAGGGGAAGAGTTTTCTTTTTATCAAAAAAAAGAAAAAGCTTCCCCTATTCGATCTCTTTGAACATCCGAGTAAGTTATGCTATACTGCAATAAGTGAGGGAAACTGCTATGAGTACGGCAAACAGAAAGTATAAAGATTCAGTATTCGTTGACCTATTCAGTGAAGATGAAAAGGCTAAAGAAAACTTTTTATCTCTTTACAATGCCTTGCATCATACTAATTTACCGCTTTCCTGTCCTGTAGAAAATATAAGGCTTGATAATATAATGTACATGAACATTGTTAATGATGTTTCCTGCCTTGTAGACGATAAGATTATTGTATTGGCAGAACATCAATCGACAATAAACGAGAATATGCCCTTACGCTTTTTGCAATACATCGCAAGACTGTATGAAAAACTGCAAAAACCAACCGACAGGTATTTAAGAACACTATCAAAAATACCGACACCTGAGTTCTATGTATTTTACAATGGCATAGAAGATTATCCGGAAACGATAACGCTCAAACTATCCGATGCTTTTATTACAAAACCTGAACAGGTACCACTGGAGCTGACAGTACGGGTACTGAATATAAATAAAGATAAAGGTGGCGAAATACTCAAGACGTGTAAAACGCTCGACGAATACAGCCTGTTTGTAGAAGAAGTGAGAATCCAAACACAACTCGACCCTGAAAACGGCTTTACTAATGCAGTAAAGATATGTATAGAAAAAGGGATCCTAAAAGAATATTTACAAAGAAAAGCACGGGAGGTAATCAACATGTTAATAGCCGAATATGACTATGATACGGATATAGCAGTGCAGCGGGAAGAAGCAGGCAAAATAGCCTTTGCTCAAGGAATATCTCAAGGAATATCCCAAGGTTCCCGCCAAAAAGCGCTCGAAACAGCAAAACTGATGAAGCTTGAAGCTTTTGATATTGGTATGATTACAAAAATGACCGGACTCTCGCAAGAAGAGGTAGCAGCGATTAACTAATTGGGTCGTATATATGCGTTTCGCTAAGGAGTTAGGCAAAAAAGTACCGCATGCACGTTAAAAAATATACATCCGTGTATATTTTTTAACTGCGAGTTTAGCCTTACGTCTAAACTCGTTGCTGACTTACACCACGGACATCCGTGTCCGTTCTGATACGTTGAGGATGTTCAGTAGCAGCATCCATGACAGTCCTGAACCGCCTTTTGCAAATAGGCGGAGCAGATGCTAGGAACTTAGCCGAAATAAAGCGGAGACACAGCCCAAAATATACGTCCATGTATATTTTGGGACTTCGAGTTTGCAATGCAAACTCGCTACTGCATAGAACCACCGCCGTCCATGGCGGTATTGATACGTCGAGCATTTTCAGCAGCGGCACGGATGCCGCTCGTATTATGCAGAAGCGATGTTTCGGCACAGCTGAAACTCGCTGCCAAAAGTGTACACGGATGTACGCTTTTGGCAATGTGACAACGCAGATGCCCGCATATTTGCAAAAGAGGAGGTAATCAATATTGTTAATAGCCGAATATGATTATGAAACCGATATAGCCGTACAGCGTGCCGAAGAACGAGAAATCGCCTTTGCTGAAGGCATTGAACGAGGCATTGAGCGAGGTTTTTCAGAAGGCTCATACCAAACAAAGCGTGAAACGGCCGTAGCATTTAAGCGCCTTGGAATCGACATTGCTAAAATAGCCGAAGGAACAGGTCTTTCTGTTGAAGAAATCGAAAAGCTTTAGAAGTGCGCAGTAATCAACTGGTGATAGGTAAACAATGGATAATGTGTAATCCCCCAATTACCAATTACAAATTGCAAAATTATTTCCATCCCCTTCGCCCCATCCTATCTTCTTTAGACAACGAGCTTAATCATCTATTTAAGAAAAAGCAAACTGTACTTTTGTATTTTAATATTGTTTTTAAATCAACACCCCCGACGCAAGCGTCGGGGCACAGTGCTCAATGTTTCGCACTGTGTGTTCTATAAGGTGGTTGCAGTCGGCTTTAATACCCTTTGTTACGACGCAAGTGTCGGGGTATTAAACCCTCGCACGAATAAAAATTGATTTTGCATGAAATATATGTTATGTTAAATACGAAAGTCACTATTTTTCCATAGGAGGCATATTATGACTGCGGTAAAGAGTATAGATATCCGTAATAATTTTAATACCTTTTGTGACAAAGTTTTTGGTGGCGAAACACTTATTATCTCTCGTCCAAAAAATGAAAATGTTGTAATGATTTCCGAGAATGAATATAATCTCCTCCAAAAAGCAAAACGAAATGCAGAATATCTAAGTATGCTTGATCGTTCAATAGAAGAAGCAAAATCTGGAAATATAATTGTCAAATCGTTAGAGGATTTTGATTAATGAATATTGTTTGGACTCAAACAGCATGGTCACAATATGTAGAATGGCAATCGAAAGATAAGGTTATTGTAAAAAAAATAAATGAATTGATAAAAAGTATATCAAGAGATGGAATATTATTAGGTTTGGGTAAACCTGAACCTCTTAAATATATAAAAGCCTGTAGTAGAAGAATCAATGATGAGAATAGACTCGTTTATAATGTTGATTCAAACGGAAATTTAGTAATTTTTGCTTGTACGGGACATTACGAGGATTAATTATTTTAAATAAATCTCTTTAATTTAATATTAACGGATATAAATTATCGCAAATAAACTTAAGGAAAACCTCTGAAAACTGATTCGCAATCCGCGTTAGCGGATACGATAAACCATTTCCTTACAGAACAAGCCGATAGGCTTGCCGTTTTTAGAGGTTCCCAGATGTTTGATGAAACAGAAAATTCATTTATACCAAAATACATTTTCAAAAGGAGACCTTTATGTACATAAAAAAACTGATAGGCACTCAATGCTACCTTTCGCCGCTTAACCTTGAAGATGCCGAACAGTATGCCGTTTGGCTGAACGATGTGGAAGTTACCGAAAATCTGCAATTAATTTCGTCGATTATTCCCGTCGACGGCGAAAGAGAGCTTCTAAAAAAACTTGCTCAAGATCACAATTACGGCATCATCGACAAAAAGACTAATGAGCTGCTCGGTAATGTCGGCTTTATCGACATCAATCACCTTCATCGGACGGCGGAAATCGGTATTTTCATTGGCAATAAGAGCTATTGGGGTAAGGGATACGGGCGAGAAGCGCTGTCGCTGCTACTGGATTACGCTTTTAAAAAACTCAACTTGCATAATATTCTGTTACGAGTGTATGACTTTAACCGGCGTGCCGTCGCCTGCTACGAAAAAGTCGGCTTTAAAAAAATAGGAGAAATCCGCGACGGCTTAATCAGAAATATGGAATATCACAATATCATCCTGATGGATATTCTACCCGCAGACTTTTACGACGTAAATCCTCAATATAAAATATAAAATTGAAAAATAAGAAAACGCTTGCATAAAGTGCCGGAACTTCATAAAATAACCATTATGCTTGACTATCGATTTATCAAAAATAATTTGGAAGCGGTTAAACAGAATATTATTAACCGTGCTATGCATGCCGATGCGGAGGCTGCCGTCCGCCTCTTTGATGAACGGACTGAAATGGTAACTGCGCTGCAAGGGCTTCAGGCAAAACGGAATGAAAACTCCCTTGCGATGAAAAAAGCAAAGGATGCCACAGAACGCAATGCGCTCATCGAAACGGGCAAGGCGATTAAAGCCGAAATTGCCGCTGCCGAAGCAGCTTTAAAAGAAAAAGAAGCGGCGCTTGAGGCAGCGATGATGCAGATTCCGAACATGGCGCATCCCGATGCTCCCGTCGGTAAGGAAGATACGGAAAACTGCGAGGTAAAGCAGGTCGGCACCGTTCCTCAGTTCGATTTTGAACCGAAAGATCACGTGCAGCTGGCGGAAGAACTTGACTTAATCGATTTTGATGCTGCAACAAAGGTTTCCGGTGTAAAATTCTACTATCTTAAAAACGAAGCAGTGTTTTTGGAACAGGCGTTGGTGCTATACGGGCTGAACATACTTCGTAAACACGGGTTTACACCGTTTATTACCCCTGACGTTGCGAAAGAAGAAATCCTCCGCGGTATCGGTTTTAACCCGCGCGGAAGCGAATCAAATGTCTATACTATAGAAGACGAAGGCACCTGCCTTGTTGCCACAGCGGAAATTACGCTCGGCGGCTACCACGCAGACGAAATCCTTGAAAAAGCAAAACTTCCGTTGATGTATTGCGGTCTTTCGCATTGTTTCCGGCGTGAGGCGGGAGCAGCAGGTCAGTTCTCGAAGGGATTGTATCGTGTACATCAATTTACCAAGCTGGAGATGTTCGTATACTGCACCCCCGAAGAATCCGATGCCATCCACGAAAAACTTCGCCTTATCGAAGAGGAAATATTCACCGGTTTAGGAATTGCGTTCCGCGTTGTTGATACCTGTACCGGCGACCTCGGCGCTCCCGCCTACCGTAAATGGGACTTGGAAGCATGGATGCCCGGGCGCAACGGCGGAGAATGGGGTGAGGTTACCTCTACATCGAACTGTACCGACTATCAGGCACGCCGCCTTAATGTACGGTTTAAAGACGATGACGGGAAAAACAAATACGTGCACATGCTGAACGGTACGGCGATTGCTGTGTCCCGTGCGCTTGTTGCTATTATCGAAAACTATCAGCAGAAGGACGGCAGCATCAAAATACCTGAAGCATTGGTACCCTACTGCGGATTTGATGTCATCAAAAAGAAATAATGCTTGCATAACCCTGTAATTATTTATATAATGAAGGATAATTTACTAAATCTGGAGTATTTATGAGCGGAATAAGTATCGCATTATTGGTGTTTTTTATTATAGTTGCGTTTTTGATTGTCGGACTGGTGTTATTGCAGAATGAAGAAGGAGACAGCTTAGGCGGTCTTTTTTCAGGCGGATCGAATTCCGCTTTCGGCTCACGTTCCGGCAACATATTGACAAGAGCAACATATACACTGATAACGCTCTTTTTTGTTGTTACGTTCTTCCTTGCATGGTTAAACAAGAGTCCGGGAGATTCCGGTTTACAGCAGGATGCTCAAATACAGCAGGCAGAAACGGCAACAGAATGGTGGAAAGAGGCATCATCCGATGCTAATGGAACCGGCAATATGGAGAATACCGAAACGGCTCCTCAATCTTCCGAAGGAACAGCTGCCGAAAACACATCTCATTAAGCAATGTTCTCATATTTAATAACTGTTTAATAACTGTTTCTTGAAATATGTATTCCAATAAGTTGCAACGAGATGAATATAGTGCCATCTCATGTTAGGATTGTTCCTCTGTAAAAGGAGCGTGCGAGTAGGCGTGAAATATTTTATTACATTCGTTAGCATACTTTTTTTAATGGCCGGCTTAGTATTTTGTACGGACTTGGCGCCGCTTTCATTTTATACCGAACCGGCTTTATTCCCCTTTAATGCAGTTGTCGGTGTTGCAGAAGACAGTCAAGATTGTCTGTATTTTGCTACCCGTTCGGGACTCATTAAGTATAACGGAATTACTTGCGAAAAATACGAACACCTTCCCTTTGACAATACCACTATGCGCTCAAGTCAAATTCAAACCATTTATATGGATACTGATGATGTACTTTGGCTTGGTACATACAGCGGATTAGAGCGTTTCGATACCAAAAGCGGAATACTCAAACATTTTCCTGTCAGCGATGATGTCATTACAGCGATTTTTCGCGATTCAAAACGGCAGCTATGGGTAGGGACAATCAACGGATTATACTTTTGCCGCGATGGAAGTTGCAAAAACTTTATACCTTTTAATAACCATCAATATCATTCTTTTATCGGGAACAATACTATCCGATCCATCAGCGAAGACTCTCATGGTATCATCTATGCCTCAACATATAACGGAGTATGGCAATACAACGAATCGGAAGGAGCTTTTGAACCGTGTAGCTTGATACCCGAAGGGTGCCCCGGAAAAAGCGGTGTCGTGTATCACTTTATAGAAGATAGCGATGGTGTGTACTGGCTTTCCGTCTGGGGTATCGGGCTTGTCCGGATTACGCCCGGCGACAACAGCTATGAGGTATACTCGCTGCCGGATGCACGGATATATACGCTCTATAATAATTTTCTTACCGACGAATACATTGCAGTGGGGACATGGGGCGGCGGAATATACATCATCAACAAAAAAACAAAAGAAGTAACCCCATATAAAGCGAATCAAAACCCGGAGGGTTCTTTAACCAATAATGTCGTATATTCATTCTTTATAAATAAATATAACATGCTGTTTGTTGGAACGGCGGATGCACTCAATATAGCGGATTTAAACCGCCTTTCGGGTGATATTGCAGTACCGCTCCATGCCGAATCTTACGCAAGCAAAAAAAAATTATTGCATCTTGATGATAGTATTGCTTGTTTAACCGCCAGTAATAACTATCTCTGGGCAGCCTCCAATAATATTCTCGTTCGATATAGTTTTTATCAGTGGGAAGCGGAAGAGTTCCCGTTCATAGTAGGCAAAAATCAAGTGAACGGCGCACTCATTTATTCTATCAGTGCCACCAGCGATACGGAAGCATGGGTCGGTACCAACAAAGGTCTGTTTTTCTTTGATTCAACCACTGCTTCATTTACGCCTATTTCATTATATAATAACCGGATATCCGATGCTTCAAGTTTTTTGATACGGTCTATCTATCAAGATTCAGATAATACCCTCTGGATAGGCACGTATGGCGCAGGGCTTATCCATTTTTCTCCCGAAAACGGTATTCTAGCACAGTACCGTCATTCCGACGCCCCGCGTTCGTTAAGTAATGACATTATCTTTTTTATCAATCGAGACAGTCGCGGTACGTTGTGGATCGGTACAAACAAAGGTCTATGCCGGTACGTCCCCGAAACACAGGATTTTATTTCGTATTTATATGATGTAAATAAACCGACCGGTATTTCCGCCAACCGTGTCGATTCTTTTTGTGAAGATTCAAAGGGATATCTATGGTTCGGTACAAACGATGGCGGTATTTGCCGGTTTGACCCAAAAACAGAACTTTTCCGTACCTATACAAAGGATATCGGACTCTCCTCCAATCAGATTATCGGTATAACCGATGCAGATGACGACTTTTTATGGATAGCGGGACTCAAATATTTAAATTTATTCGATACAGCCCATCAAACAGCCCAAGCGTATAATATCACGAACATACACCAATACGGTTATTTTTCTTGCCCCCCCATCGCTTTAAAAAATAAGGGGATGTTTTTCTTCGGCACCAATAAAGGCATATTAAAAATCTCTCAAGCAAAACTCTATGCATCCCGTCTCCAATTTATACCTATTAAGATACGGGGACTTACGGTAGACGGACAGTCGGTTAATCTCTATACAAAAAAGCAGCCGTTCATATTTGATTACAAAACAAATGATATTAAAATTTCATTTGCTGCACCCTATTCTTCCCGACGCAAGAAACCGGTCTACGCCTATAAATTAGTCGGCTTTGATAAAGACTGGATTGTTGCATCCGATCGAAATTATGTACAATATACACATCTGCCCCCCGGATCGTATACGTTTTTAGTAAAAAATGCGGCAGAGGATCGGAGTGTCGTACAAGACAGAGTCTCGTTCACCATACGACAAAGTTTTCTCATCTCACCCGTTATGATTTGGTTCTATATAGTAATTATAGCCATTATTATCTTCTTGGCTTACAAGATTCATAAGCTATATTGGCTGCAGCGGTATGCAGACCTGCTTGAGGAAAAACAGCTGGTATTGATTCAAGACAACTTTACCCTTAAAGAGCTTTCCTTGCTCGACCACTTAACCGGCATTGGGAACCGCCGGTATATCGATATGATCGGCTTAAAGATATGGCAAATGGCGGTAGAGCATAATGTTTCGATAGCGGTTATGATGTTTGATATCGACTTGTTTAAAAATTATAACGACTGCTTCGGTCATCAGGCAGGCGATGAACTGTTGCGTTTAATCGGAACGGATTTAAAGAAGCGCATCCGGACGGAAACAGACTTAATCGGTCGATACGGTGGCGAAGAATTTTTGATTGTGTTGTATAACTTGCTTCCCGAAAAGGCAATGCATATTGCGGAAGGAATCCGAAAAACAGTGGAAACGATGCATGAGCGGCATGCCAAAGAAATGGTAGGACAAACAACTATCAGTATCGGAGTTTTTGCGGGGGAACCTACCGAAAAAGACACTTTTGAACAAATGATCCATAAAGCGGACTGTGCACTCTATCGTGCAAAACAGACGGGAAGAAATAAAGTTGTATTTTATGACACAACGATGGATCAAATAACCGACTGTCACTGATTAAAAAGGAGCAGCACGTGCTTAACACTATGCGAAATATCGGCATCATGGCGCATATCGATGCCGGAAAAACAACAACAACCGAACGTATTCTTTTTTATACCGGAAAAATTCACCGTATCGGAGAAATTGATGACGGAGCTGCGGCAATGGATTGGATGCAGCAAGAACAAGACCGGGGTATCACCATTCAGAGCGCTGCAACGACAACCTATTGGCGTGATCATCAAATCAACATTATCGACACGCCCGGGCACGTTGACTTTACCGCTGAGGTAGAGCGCTCGCTGCGTGTGCTCGACGGCGCGGTTGCCGTACTCTGTGCAGTAGGTTGGGTGCAACCGCAGACGGAAACAGTGTGGCGGCAGGCGGATCACTACAATGTACCGCGCATCTGTTTTGTGAACAAGATGGACAGAATCGGCGCCGATTTTTTTGCGGCGATGGAAGATGTTAAAGAGAAATTCGGCTGCACGGTAATGCCGCTTGAAATTCCTATCGGCAGTGCGGAAAGTTTTGAAGGTGTTATCGACCTGATTACAATGGAAGAAATCCGCTGGGATGCGGAAACGGAAGGGGAAAAATTTACCCGCAGCCCGCTTTCCGCCCAATACCGTGCGGAGGCGGAAAAATACCGCGAAAAAATGCTGGATGTTGTTTCCGCCTATTCCGATACGGTAACGGAGTTGATGCTTGAAGGAGAACCCATTCCGGCAGAACTTATCAAAAAAGAAATCCGTACCGCGGTACTTAAACGGCAGTATATTCCGTTTTTATGCGGAGCTTCGCGGCGCAATATCGGTATTCAGCCGCTCATCGACGCAATCGTAGACTATCTTCCTGCGCCCGATGAAGTTGCGCCTGCCGAGGGGATTCAGCTGAAAAAAGGAACGCCTGTTTCCGTTCCCTGCAAAAGCGATGGCGTGCCGCTCGGCTTGGTCTTTAAGATTCAGTATGACCGGGAAGCGGGCGCACTTTGCTATGTCCGTATGTATTCGGGAAAAATAAAGGCAGGCGATCAGGTATATAATGTCGGCAAAAAAAAGCGTGAGCGGATCGGCCGTATCCTGCGGATGCACTCCAATAAATCCGAACCGATGGACAGTGTGGAAGCGGGCGATATTGCCGTATTTGTTGGGCTCAAATTAGCACAAACGGGCGACACGCTCGGCAGCGAGGGGATGCCGATACTCCTTGAATCTATGCAGTTCCCCGAACCGGTTATCTCCGTAGCTATCGAGCCGAAAAGCCTTTCGGAAAGCGATAAACTCAAAGAAACGCTCGCGATTCTATCACGGGAGGATCCTACTTTTATAAGCCGTGAGGATGCGGAAACGGGACAGCTGATTATCTCCGGTATGGGGGAGCTACACTTGGACGTTCTTACAACCCGTATGCTGCAGGACTTTAAGGTGGAAGCCCGTATCGGTAAGCCGCAGGTAACCTATCGCGAGTCCATTACTCAAACGGCGGAACATACCGAGCGATTCAGCAAGGTACTTGCCGGTAAAGAACAGACAGCACAGCTTACGCTCCGTGTAGAACCGCTTGAACGAGGTTCGGGGAATAGCTTTAAGAACACGGTTAAGGTTTCCACGGGCGGCACTCCGCAGGCGCATTCCCTGCCTGAAGATATTATCGAGGCGGTGGAGCACGCGATTCGCGGCGCCTTTAATTCGGGGATTCAATACGGCTATCCGTGCGTAGACATCGGCGTAACCCTCATCGATGCCGAATACGACGAGCTGACTGCGACAACCTTTGCGTTTGAAGCCGCCGCTGCGATGGGTTTTGATGAGGCGTGCCGAAAAGCCGCCCCCGAACTGCTTGAGCCGGTAATGAATGTCGATATTCTCTGTCCTAAGGAATTTGTTGGAGATGCGATGAGCCAGATGACGCAGCGCGGCGGCATAGTACTCGGTATGGATTCAAAGCCGAATATCGATGTTGTTCATGCACAAGCGCCGATGGCAAAACTCTTCGGCTTTTCCACCGATTTACGCTCCGTTACACAGGGTCGCGCCTCTTTTACAATGAGCTTTAGCCACTTTGAAATTAAAAAAGGCGGTCTCGGCAACTGATTCCATTGCCGACTTATCAACCGGCAAAACAGGTGCCGACATCCCATGCGGCACGAATCATCGGGTGGTCTTCCGGTACTTTTTTAACCTTATCGGCGACCTTACTGAGCGGTACGGCAGTGATAACCCCCTGTTGCAGAGCTGTCATCACACCGTACTGTTCCATAGCGGCAAACTCAGCCGCAACGGCGCCAAAGCGTGTTGCCAATATGCGGTCATAGCCTGAAGGAGTACCACCTCTCTGCAAATAACCGAGCACCGTAACCCGCGCATCGGCGCCGGTAGCCGCTTCTATCTCCCCTGCAACCCGATATCCGATTGAACCGACCATAGATTTGCGCGATTCTTTTAACGCTTTTTTGTTCATATCCTTTTCGCTAAACGATATGGCGCCTTCGGCAACTGCAACAACTGAAAAATGTTTTCCTTTTTTACGGCGTTCCAGCAAGTGCTCGGCTATTGCTTCAATCCGGTAGGGGATTTCGGGGATGATAATAACATCACTACCCCCGGCAATACCCGCGTAGAGTGCAAGCCATCCCGCCTTATGCCCCATAATTTCTATCACCATAATTCGGTTATGACTTGCCGCTGTCGTATGCAGCCGATCGATCGCATCCGTTGCAATATCAAGCGCGGTGTGAAATCCGAAGCTCATATCATTATGCACAATATCATTGTCGATGGTTTTCGGAATACCGATGATGTTTAAGCCTTCGTTTACGAGCATATCGGCAGTAGTCTGCGACCCGTTGCCGCCGAGAACGGCAAGGCAGTCTAAATGTAAGTCTTTGTAATTTTTTTTAATACAATCCACCGCCCCGCTGCCGTCCGCATTACGCCAGCCGCGATCTTTAAACGGTTTTTCACGGGAAGCCCCCAAAATAGTCCCCCCGCGCGCAAGGATGCCGGAAAGATCTTGCTCCGTCAATATATGGTACTTATTTTCGATGAGGCCGCGGTATCCTTGCTCAATACCGACCACTTCCATTCCGTAACGGTTCATCGCTGTCCGAGCTAAAGCTCTGATAGCGGCGTTCAAGCCGGGAGCATCGCCCCCCGATGTTAAAATGCCGAGGCGTTTATGTGCAGTCATGTTAAAAGAATACCCTGCTTTTTACACTTACGCAAGCGAAAAAACACCGATAGTAATAGCCATAAAAAACAGCAGATATTAGAAAAAAGATGATGGTTTATCTTCCTTTCGCACGAAATTTTAGGAAAATTTCGTGCACTTTTATTTCAGAAAAAGGGAAATCGTACCAGACAAATAAAGCAAGAACGCAGAACAAGTGAGGCCGTGAGACCATTTGAACCGCGAAGAGGTTCAACTCTGGTCGAATGGCCTCACTTGTTCTGCGGGGAATATCAATATAAGCGTCTGGTACGATTACCCTGCGCTTTATTTCTTCTTCAAATACTTCACGCTGTCGAGGGCGACGGCGGCAATGATGATAAAGCCTTTAAACACGAACTGTAAGTTGGTGTCGATGCCGAGGAAGGTTAGGCAGTACGTCAAACCGGTAAAGATGATAACGCCGAGCACCGCGCCTTCCAGCTTGCCGATACCGCCATTAAACGAAATACCGCCGACTACGCAGGCGGCGATTGCGTCCAGCTCATACCCCTGTCCGGTACCTGCGCTCGCATTCGCTTTAAACGCCTCGAAGAAGGCGCCGAAGCCGTAGAAAATCCCCGCCATAATAAACACGCTCATCGTTACCTTGAATACGCTGATACCGCTCACGCTTGCGGCTTCGGCATTGCCGCCAACCGCGTACATATTCTTGCCGAGTACGGTTTTATTCCAGATAAACCACGCAATCGCAATAGCGATAACCGCAGGGATAATCAGTTTGGGGAAGGTTACCAATTCGCCGCCCACAACGCCAAGCTCCCACCGGCCGCCGAAAAAGTCCTTAATACCGGCATCGATGGAACCGACCGGCGTACCGCTCGTCCCGAAGAACAAAAGACCGTAGATAATCAGCTGCGTCGCGAGCGTCGAAATAAAGGGATGAATTTTCAGCCATGCCGAAAAGAAGCCCGCAAAGGCGCTGAATATCACACAGAAAATGATGGAAATTCCGAGAGAAAGCACTACCCGTATCGGCATCGCCAGCGCGGTAAAATCCCACGGCCCCATACCGAAGAACGTTACGATGTTCGTTCCCGGATGGAGAATTAAACCGGTAACAACCGCGCCCATCGCGACCATGCGCCCGACGCTCAAGTCCGTACCGGCCAGCAAAATAATTCCCGCAACGCCCAGCGCGTAGAACATACGCACCGAAGATTGTTCCAAAATCGTCAGGATATTTGCAAGGCTCAAGAGATTCCCGCTGCCCGACAGCGGCGCAACGATAATACACACCACAAAGAAGATTACAATCGCAATGTACAATCCGTTTGCCAAAAAGAACTGCGCGGGAGTAAACTTATAGGCGTAATCCTTTAAGCCGAGTTTAAAGTCCTCGGCAAAATCGGTTTTACTGTTGCGCAGATGGATATTTTTCTGTACCCGATCGACATACACCTGATGCTTTGCATTTTTGCACTTCCACAATGCCGTCTGATACTGATTTTTCGCATCGAAAAGCGCAGACTTAAACGCATTGTTCGCAGCGGTCAATTCCTGCTGCGCTTCCCGCCGTTCTTCTTCGGAGTTTTTCCCCGCAAAAGCGGCGGTAATCTCCTGCTTCTTTTTCTCCGCCGCCTCCGTAATGCTTTGCACCTTCTCCGCATATTCCTGCTTATACCGCGCCGCCTTTGCATTTTCATTCTTTTTTACTTCCTGCTCAAAAGCATCGGAAAGCGCATTCACCCGCTGTATCGCCTTATGCGTCAGCTCTTTTTCTTCATCCTTATACCGCGCCGCAACGATCTTAGCCTCTTCAATCTCTTTACGATAGGCTGCAATCCGGGTGTTTTTTTCCTCGGCGCTTATCAATTTATTTTTGCGTACGGCGGCAATTTCCTGCGTCAATGCGGAAACCTTGTTCACTCCGTTTTTGCGCAATGCGTCGAGCCGATCCGTATACTCGGCAAGAACGGCATCTTCCTCCAAGAGCTTTGCCGTATCCGCCTGCGCAATTTGCTCCTGCGTGAACGTGTACTGTGTGCTATGTTCAGGTGTATCTTTCATCCTATCCTCCGGTAAATATCCGTGTTCAATTATATTTAATGATTTTCAGCTGTCCAATTATAAGTACCGAGCGGAAAGACGCAGCAGCGCTTCCTGATCGGTGGTAGCGGTATCGACAATACCGGCAAGGCGGTAGTTCGACATAACGGCAATGCGGTTGGTAATGCCCAAGATTTCCGGCATCTCACTCGAAACAACGATAATCGTCTTTCCCGCTTTCGCCATATTGATAATAAGCTGGTAAATTTCGTACTTCGCCCCGACGTCGATCCCGCGGGTCGGTTCATCCAGCAAAAGAATGTCGGGCTGGCGTTCAAGCCATTTGCCGATAATCACCTTCTGCTGATTCCCTCCGCTCAGCGCGCTAATCAGCTCATCCGCAGAAACACACTTTGTGTGCATCGTCTTTATTTCACGGTCGGCAGCCTCCTGCATTTTGCGGTTTGACAGCACGCCGAATGTTTTATAGGTTTCGAGATTTGCAATAACGGTATTAAATTTAATGGTAGCTTTACCGAACATCCCGTTGAACTTCCGTTCCTCGGTTACCAGCGCAAAGTTATAGTCCATTGCATCCTTGGAATTGGAAAAATGGAGCTTTTTCCCGGCCAAGAGCATCTCGCCCGATGCAATAGTGCGAAGACCGAAGATACTTTCCAAAAGCTCGCTCCGCCCCGCGCCGACCAGCCCGTACAGCCCAAAAATTTCTCCCTTTTTTACCGTAAAAGAAATATCCTTTAGCTGAGGTTCATAGCGGGTCGTAATATTCCGCACCTCAAAATAATCCTCCCCGACTTCATTATCCACATCAGGGAAGCGCTTTTCCAACGAACGTCCGACCATCGCCGAAATCAATTCATTCATATTCGTATCGTGAATATTTTTTGCCAGCGTCAGCCGTCCGTCGCGCAGTACCGCCACCTCGCTGCATATCTGAAAAATCTCATCCATTTTATGAGAGATATATACAAACGATACGCCCTTCCGGCTTAACGACCGTACAATAGAAAACAGTTTAATAACTTCCGGTTCCGTTAAAGAAGAAGTCGGCTCATCCAGCACGATAACCTTCGCATTATACGAAACGGCCTTTGCAATCTCTACCATCTGCCGCTGCGAAACGGACATCGTACGCATAATCGTGCGTGCATTCACATTCATTTTAAGAGACGCAAACAGCGCATCCGCATCCTTTTGCATCTTCACTTCATTTACCGCGCCGAACCGGACAGGATACCTTCCTAAAAAGAGA
This sequence comes from Treponema sp. OMZ 305, assembly GCF_024181325.1. Taxonomy (NCBI): domain Bacteria; kingdom Pseudomonadati; phylum Spirochaetota; class Spirochaetia; order Treponematales; family Treponemataceae; genus Treponema; species Treponema sp. OMZ 305. Next base: position 630,523 of record NZ_CP051300.1, read on the forward strand.
TTATCCATCACAGTACGGTCAAGGCATTGGTTCAGCTCTTGATGCACCATCGCCACACCGTTTTCCAGCGCATCCTTGGGCGACTTAAAATCGATCAAGTTATTCTCAAGGAAAAAGCGTCCTTCGTCCTTCGCATAAATCCCGAACAGACACTTCATCATCGTCGATTTTCCGGCGCCGTTTTCTCCCATCAGTCCGACAACCGCCCCTCTTTTCACCGTCAAACTGATATTTTCCAATACCTTGTTTTTAGCAAAAGACTTTGAAAGATTTTTAATTTCAAGTACCGTGTCTTCCATAGCTATTCCTTACATGGTTTTTTTCGGTTTCGGAGCGCAAAACTCCCTGTGCAGTACATTCAACAACTTTTTTCTTCTTTATATATATAGTAATTTTTACTATTATTTTGGGCGTTCCCTGCTTCAAACGGCAAACGCGGCCTGCCGTTTGAAGCAGGTCGGGCTATCCGCTTGTATCTTTTTAGCGCTTCTGCAAAATCCCGCAGCGCTTCTCCTCGCGTCGAAGGCTGCCGTTGCAATACACCGGCACTAAAAAGGATACCGCTTCTATCCCTACCGCTGTGCATATTTTGACCTCCGTGTCAAAATATGCACGACGAGTTTGCTTATCGCAAACTCGCTTTTGCATGGAACCAGCGGCATCCGTGCCGCTATTTGAGAGTACATCCTTGTACTCAGCTTGACTACAAGTTTGTTTCACAAACTTGTTTCTGTTTAATGCCACGAACATCCGTGTTCGTTCTGTATTGACATCCGTGTCAAAATATGCACGACAAGTTTTACCATTCGGCAAAAACATCGCTTTTCTGACAGGATGTCAGTGGTTCTATACAGAATCGAGTTTTTCATCAGAAAAACTCGAAGTTCAGAAATGAACACGGACGTTCATTTCTGAACGATGGCATCCGTGCCGCTACTGACAGGATGTCAGGAGTTTTCTATTTAATACTTCAGCTTGCCGGTGTAGTCTGCGCCGGAGTTGGTCTTTACCATATTGACTGCGAATGCGTCAAAGTTGTTCAGGTTGGTAAAGCGATCCAAGCAGCTGGACTCGTTTTGTCCGTCGCCCTGTACGATTGTCAGATCGATGTTCAAAAGCGGAGCGTAGTATTTCAGTGCCGGAACATACGAAGAAGAAAGGAAGTTATCGGCAGAGTTGTAGATTGTCAACAATACCTTTTTCTTATCGGCCTGTGTCTGCTTGATGCCCGTGTCGCGGCTGCCGCCGGAGTAGTTCTGCCAGTTTTCGGCATTTACGCCTGAGTTTTCCGCCATAACGGCTTTTACGTCTGCCCAGTACTGTACGGGCGCAGTGATCTTATTACCGTATTTGTCGGCAACGGAGATACCCTTGGTGTATACGTCCTCTCCTGTTAAACCGTCGAGCAAGTTGCGTAATACTTGCAGTGTCGCAGTTGCCTGTGCGTCTACGTTCTGAGAAACGGTTCCCGAAAGTTTGCCGTTTCCGATTGCTTCGATCGCGTCTGCGTTTGCATCATAACCGAAAATCGGAACGCCTGCCGGATAGTTTGAAGCCTGTAAACAGCCCATTGCCATACCGTCGTTGTTGGAAACAACCATGTCGATCTGATCTGCAAATTTGGTTGCCCAGCCGCCCATTGCTTCGGTTGCGGCGTTTGCATTCCATGTGGAACCGTCGGTTCCGGTCATTGCTTTTCCTTCAAGCTCTACGACTTTTAAGGTCTTTCCTGCGATGGTGATTGAACCTTCCTGAACTGCTCCCGGATCGGTGGAACCTGCCCATGTGCCGAGCGCTCGCCTGATACCTTCGGTTCTCGCCTTGGAATCGTTATGCCCGACGTCGCCGATGCACAGTACATAGCCTAACACGCCGTCGCCGTTGCGGTCGATCGAAGCGTCAGCCTTGGCAAGGAACTCCACAATCAACGCCCCCTGAACGGCTCCCCCGCCTGCAGCGTCAAAACCGACATAGTAGGTCTTGTCGTTCCAGTTCATCGTCGTCATATCGATTTCACCGGTTGTCGGATCGGACGGCTGCCGGTTAAAGAATACGAGCGGCTTATCCTTGTTGAGCGTTGCGGTGCTTTTTTCTCCGCAGCTTGCAAGAACCAAAAGGCTGCACGCCAGCACAGCCAATACAACTTTGTGAGATACTTTTGAAACATAGTTCATAGATATCTGCCTCCTCAAAATAAGTCGGTATTTAACTTTAACTGTGCTCTTTGAGCGGTAGAAGTTAAATATCCGTACGACTGCATATTATACTATATAAGTGTAAAATTTTCAAAACCTTTTTTTTGAAAATAGGCGGGCATCTGCGTTGTCGCTTAACAAAAAACAGTCCTCGACGTACAAAAAGTACGCCTGCGGGTGTTTTTTGTACGCTCCTAGCATCTGCTCCACCTATTTTCAAAAAAGCTAACAGTGAAAGGCTTTTCAGAACCGACAAGGACGTCGGTGGTTCCATACAGAAGCGAGTTTGCTTGCAAACTCGTAGCCCACGAATGTACACGGATGTACATTCGTGGGCGAGGCATCTACGGCGTTGCTGCGCAAAAATAAATGCTCGACGTACAAAAAGTACGTCTCCGCTTTATTTTTGCTCGCGCCTTGTAGTTTCAGAACGGACACGGATGTCCGTGGTTATAAGCAGCAGCGATGTTTTTGCACAGCAAAAACTCGCGTCCGGAAGTGTACACGGATGTACACTTCCGGACAGGCTATTTTCAAAAAAGCTAATGGTAAAAGGCTTTTCAGAACCGACAGGGATGTCCGGGGTTCTATACAGTATCGAGTTTTTCGTTTATGAAAAACTCGAAGTTCAGAAATGTACAAGGACGGACATTTCTGAACGATGGCATCCCTGCCGCTACTGCAAATCCTCAACGTATCAAAAGTACAAAAAAAGCGGCGGGGCTCTGGATGGTGAAATTACCCTTGTTGATGATGCAGCTGTGTACAAAAATATGTCAGGTAATGAAACAGGCTACGGTTTTTATCGTTTTATCGCTGTTAAACCGAAAAAACTGGTGATTGCTTCGAACGGAGCATGGGGTAAGGACGGACTCATTTCATCGCCTTCGGTGCTTAATAATAAAGATGCGGTCTTTGAATGTGATTTGTCGGACATGATACTCTCGAAACATCTCGCCGTAAGGCTTTTTCTTGTGGTATACTGCCATTATGCTGATTGGAGAAATTCAAACGCCTGTGTCAAATCTGTATGGGGCGGGAAAAACAACTGTTGAACAGCTGAGTCGGCTGGGGGTCTCGACGGTCGGTGATCTACTACGGCTCTGGCCGCGCACATGGGAAGACCGCAGCAGGTATAATACGCTCAGCGAATGGAATAAATTTCATAAATTGAATGTTCCGGTAACGGTTATGGATCAGCAATGGTTCGGCTACGGGCGTATGAAAACGCTCAAGTTGATTGTCTGCGATTCGGAAGGCACCCGCGGCGAGTTGGCGTGCTTTAACCGGCCTTTTTTAGAAAAATCGTTTCCGGAAGGTACAAAGGCGCTGGTCTACGGAAGTTTTTCCGTTAAATACGGGGCTATCCAATCGAGTTCTTTCGATATAGAAAAATATGATACGGCGGAGCGCCGTATTTTGCCGGTATATCCGCTGACGCAGGGGCTTACCCAGACAAAACTGCGTAAACTCATCGATCAGGCGCTTAACTCGTATGCGCGGGGAATCGATTCCGAGCTTCCCGCCGACGTATTGAACAAATACGGCTACCCCGATAAAAGAACCGTGCTGTTTGCAATGCACCGCCCCGCTTCTATGCAGGAGGCGGAAAATGCCCGCACCGCGCTCATCTTTGAAGAGTTCTTCCTGTACGAGGCGGCTGTCGGTATGCGCGCACTCGAACGGCGCGGTATGCTGCCGCGTACGACGGGGGCAAAAGGGCAGGGGAGCGGCTTCCCTGCCCAGACGGCAAAGGGAGACAGTCAAGCGGTGCCGGAAGCTCATACCGGCGGTGATGGATGCGCCGGAGAGGAAACAGGCGGCCAATCGGCGACGGATACGCTCCAGTACCAGTACGCATACAGCCCGCTGCAAAAGGAGCTGCTTTCACGCCTGCCGTTTACGCTTACCGCAGACCAGCAAGCCGTTATCGCAGAGATTAACGCCGACCTCGACGGAACGGCGCCCGCCGCCCGCCTTATTCAGGGAGATGTCGGTTCCGGTAAGACATTGGTTGCATTTTTAGCCTGCTTAAAAGTGATAGAGGGCGGCGGACAGGCGGCGCTGATGGCGCCGACTGAGCTGCTGGCACGGCAGCATGCCGATAATGCGGCAAAGCTTTTGGAACCGCTCGGTGTACGGCTTGCCTTTTTAACCGGTAACCTCAAGGCGGCGGGACGCTCTCAGCTGTTACAGCAGCTCGCCTCCGGTAATATCGACCTCATCATCGGTACGCATGCCCTTTTTTCCGCACAGACGCTGTATAAAAACCTGCGTATGGTCGTTATCGACGAACAGCACCGCTTCGGTGTACTCCAGCGTTCTGCAATTATCCAAAAGGGCATCGACAGCGGAAAAAAGGCTCCGCATTTTTTGATGATGAGTGCGACGCCCATTCCGCGGACGCTTGCGTTGTCGATGTTCGGCGACCTCGACATTTCCGTCATCAAAACGATGCCTCCCGGGCGCAAGCCGGTGATTACCTATGTTGCTCCCGAGAGCAAGGCCGAAAAAGTGTATTATTTTATCGGGCAGGATATCCTTGCCGGAAAGCAAGCCTACTTTGTATGCCCGATTATTGAAGATTCGGAGACGCTCAGCCTAAAATCGGCGGAAGATATGTTCGCGGAGTTGAGTCGGGATTTTCCCCATCACCGGCTTGCACTTTTGCATTCCAAGGTGCCGGAGGACGAAGCGCGGGCTATTATGCAGGAGTTCCGAGCAGGAGCTATTCACATCCTTGTGGCTACCAGCGTTATTGAAGTCGGTGTTGATGTGCCGAACGCGACCTGTATGGTCATCGAACACGCCGACCGCTTCGGCCTTTCGGCGCTGCATCAGCTGCGGGGCAGAATCGGACGGGGTAGCGATCAATCCTATTGTTTTTTGCTCTATGGGAAGAATATTACCGAAACCGGCATGGCGCGGCTCAAGGTGATGGCAAGCACGACTGACGGGTTTGTTATTGCGGAGGAAGATTTGAAGCTGCGGGGGCCGGGAGACATCGGCGGCATTGAGCAGTCCGGCTATTGCGGTTTTGAACTTGCCGATCCCATCCGCGACTTTGCGCTATTGGAAAAAGCTCGCATTGCCGCCTTCGAAATGCTTGCCGCGCAGCGCGTTCAGCAAAGTACATGGACGTACTTCGCTGAACGAGCGACGCAGTAGATGATGTCCTCTCCGTAAGCCTTTTGAAAAGATGTGGCGTAGATCCGAGGCGCGAGAAAAAATTAACCGCAGGCATGTTGAAAAGCGTACTTCCGTGTACGCTTTTCAACGACAAGTTTTTCTAGCGAAAAACTTGCTGCTGCATGGAACCACGGACATCCTCGCCCAAGAATATACATCCGTGTATATTCTTGGGCTGCAAGTTTGCGGGGCAAACTTGTTACTGCGTAGTGCCACCGACATCCGTGTCGGAAATGATACGTTGAGGATTAATTTTTTCGCAGCAACGGCATATCGGAAAACATACTTTCCGTAAGCCTTTTGAAATAGACGATGCAGATGCTAGGAGCTTAGGAGAAATAAAGCGGAGACGTACTGATTGTACGTTGAGCATTTATTTCTCCGTAGCGACACCGCAGATGCGCCGTATATTTCAAAAGGTGCTAGACGTTGAATTTGAAGAACATTATATCCCCATCCTGCACGACGTATTCTTTGCCTTCTTGGCGGTAGCGGCCGGCTTCTTTGATTTTTTGTTCAGAGCCGTATTTAAGGAAGTCGTCAAAACTGTAAACTTCCGCTTTAATGAAGCCTCGCTCAAAATCGGTGTGGATAACGCCGGCTGCCTTGGGGGCGGTATCTCCTGCGTGGATAGTCCATGCGCGGCATTCGTCTTTTCCGGCGGTAAAGAAGGTACGCAGTCCGATTAAATGATACGCTGCGTGAGCAAGAACCGATAAGCCCGAAACCTTGAGCCCGATCTCTTCCAAAAAGGCGGTGCGTTCTTCCGCATCGTCGATATCGGCAAGCTCCGCTTCAAACTTTCCGCAGATAACAACGGTTTCGGCTCCCTCTTGCGCGGCGATTTTCTTAACCGTTTCGATATAAGCATTGCCATTCTTTATTCCGTCTTCATCGACGTTACAAACATAGAGCTGCGGCTTCATGGTAATCAGGTGCGTGTCGTACATTACGGCTCGCTCTTCGTCGGTTAAATCGGCATTGCGGGCGCCCTTTCCGTCTTGCAGCAACGGCTTGATTTTTGCAATAGCGCTCATCGCAATCGCAGCCTCTTTCTGCATATCCTTGCCCATTCGTGTTGCCTTATCCGCCCGTTCCGCCCGCTTTTCCAGCGAGGCAAGGTCGGCAAGTGCGAGTTCAATATTGATGGTTTCTATATCCGAGGCGGGATCAACTTTATTATTTACGTGAACGATGTCGGGATTGTCAAAGCAGCGCACGACATGCGCAATAACGCCAACTTCACGGATGTGGGAAAGAAACTGATTGCCGAGCCCTTCACCCTTTGAAGCGCCTTTTACGAGTCCTGCAATATCGACAAACTCGACGGCAGCGGGGATGGTCTTTTTCGGTTCAAAAAATTGCGATAGCTTTGCGAGCCGTTCATCAGGCAGATCGACAATACCGACATTCGGGTTAATGGTACAGAACGGATAGTTTGCCGCCTCCGCAGGGGCACGGGTCAATGCAGAAAAGATGGTCGATTTACCGACATTCGGCAGTCCGACAATACCGCAGTTTATAGCCATAGGGGAACCTCTTTAATCGATTATATCACATAGAAAGACAGCTAAACTTCCTGTGATCTCACTTCATTTTATCTTATCGGATTGTATACCGAAGCGGGCGAAAAGTCAAAGGATCAGATAAATTCGAGCCATTTTTTGATTACCGGCAAATCGTACGAAGGCACATCTTTCAAAATACCCTGATCAACAAAATCGGTCAAAGAAAATTTGAATGCAATTTCAGGATGATAGGTATCTCTATACAGCTTAAAACTTTTAGCATGGTGATTAATTCCCGCCTTTACTTCGACAGGAATAACATGATCGTCATTCTGAAAAATAAAATCAACTTCTGCAGTGCCGTCTTTCGCCGACCAATAATACGGTGCTATTTCAAACTCACTTATCAATTGCTGGCACACAAATTGCTCGGTAAGGGTTCCCTTAAATTCCGTGAAGAGTCTATTTCCTTCAAGTAAAATCTTTGCACTTAAACCTGTCATACTGCAAAACAAACCTGTGTCTACAATAAAAATTTTGAACGTTCCATATCTTCATACGCTTTCAACGGAATTCACTGCTTGTTTATGCGGTGCACTTTAAGCAAAAGCCCCGCATTTTTGAGCCAGTTGATAGCGCTTTCGTATTCACGGACTCTGGCACTTTCTTTTACAACAGAATAAAGAAATTTCTTGTTTTCTTTTGCAAGCTGACTTGGAACGGATGCCCATGAGAATGAGCTGTTCTGAGGAACTCCTTTTTCGGTTAGATTTAACGTGATTCAATGCGGGGGCTTGTCATAAATGTATCTATTTTATAAAATGGGAGTGTCAGTATTAAATAAATAGTTCTGTTTTTTCAGAAAAGTTTATAAATTTATTAAAGACGAAGTAAAATGGGATCGGATAATAAGCATTTTATTAAAGTAACTGAAAACGCACTCACTCCTCTCAGTTCTGAACAAAAGGTAGTATTAAATCGGCGCGGTAACCAGCTCTTTAACGAAGGCTTTATAAACGAAGCTCAACGTATTTTTATTACTACCGGCTATTCGGATGGCCTTACAAGAGTAGGCGATTATTATGCTGCAAAAAATAATACGTTAGAAGCGCTTCGTATGTATTGTCTTGCAAAAAATAAACGCAAATCGGAACCGATCATTGATTCGCTTGTTCGGCTTATTAGAGTGTTAATAGATACTGAACCAAAAGGAGTAGAAAATGTTTGAAAGTATTGAAAATGGTTATTCCGAGCAGACCGACTCGTTATTTCCTGCGTCATTAGATTCCGCTCAAGAACTTCATCATGCAGAAGGAACCGATGAGCTTACAAGACTTTCACGTGAGGGATATCTTTTCTTGAAAGCAAATGAAATTGATCGGGCAGAAACTGAATTTAAAAAAATGTTAGAGCTTGATGAAAATAATAATTATGCTCTTGTCGGACTTGGGGACGCCGCTCGAAAACGGAATAAATGTAAAGAGGCTGCAGAATATTACAGCGAATGTTTACGGCACCATCCGGGGAATAATTATGCGTTGTTCGGGCTGGCGGATTGCTATAAGAATATGAATTTATATGCAAAGGCCATAGAGATTTGGGAGCAATATCTGGAACATGATAATGCAAATATCACCGTCTTTACTCGCGTTGCCGATGCATATCGAAAGATACACGATTTTCAAAATTCAAAAAAGCTTTATTTAAAAGTGCTTGAGATCGAGGAGAATAACCCGTATGCACTTATCGGTTTGGGACATCTGCATTACGATTTTAAGAAGTATCGCGAAGCACTTGTTTATTGGCAAAAGATTTTTGATCAAAATCCTGACAATGTCGATATCCGTATCTTAACATCGATTGGAAATTGTTACCGAAAGATGAAGCAATTTGACCATGGCGTTTATTATTTTGAAAAAGCCCTTGAAAAAGATCCCGATAATTTTTACGGTTTGTTCGGTCTTGCGGACTGCTACCGCGGTATGAAGCAGCAGCAGCATTCAATAAAATATTGGGAGGCTATTCTTAATAAAGATCCGAATAATAAGGTTATTCTTACTCGTATGGGTGATGCATACCGGCATATCGGTGATTATGAAAAAGCCGAACATATTTATCAACGTGCACTTGATATCGATTACGATTCCTATGCAATACTCGGTCTTGCAATTCTGTGTAAGATTCAGGGGAAATACGATGAGGCGATAACCAGCTTAACGCATTTGATGCAGGCAGACCGGAAAAATTACCGTATTTATCTTGAGCTTGCAGACTGTTATATTCATACAAACGAGAAAGCAAAAGCAATTGAAGTGCTGCAAGCGTTCCAACAGTACGGCATCAAAAACCAAGCGGTAAGCGATACCCTTTTTTCATTACAAAATTAAGGCGTATTGATTGGAACAAAGCGACAACAACGTTGCAGAAAAAAACGCCCTTTCAGGAATGCTGCCGGAAGAAATTGCTGCGGTATGCAATTTACCGCAACGGTTTCAGTCTATGCAGATTTTCCAATGGATTGCACGCGGGTGTTCATCTTTTAAAGAAATGACAAATCTCCCGCTTAAGGAGCGGGAACGGCTTGCCGGTGAATATACGCCGCGCAATACCGTATGCGAAACCGTACTGAAGGATCCTGACGGTACGGTAAAGCTCGGAATCGGCTTGCATGACGGCAGCAGTATAGAAACCGTGCTGTTGTTTGACAAAGCCATGCGGAGAACTGCCTGTGTTTCCTGTCAGGTCGGTTGCCCGATGGGCTGTACTTTCTGCCAAACAGGACAGCTCGGCTGTTTGCGTAATCTTGCTCCCAACGAAATTGTAGAGCAATTTTTACATCTGGAAAACATCTGCGGTAAGCTTGATAATATCGTGTTTATGGGTATGGGTGAACCGTTGTTGAACCTCGATAGTATCGCGAAAACCATTGCCGTTCTCACTCACCCTAAAGGCAGAAATCTTTCGCATCGACGGATAACGCTTTCTACATCCGGTATTTGCAAAGGTATTTATGAACTTGCGAACAGGCAGCTTGATATTCGCCTTGCTGTTTCGCTGACTACTGCGGATGAAGACTTGCGGACAATTTTGATGCCTGTTACAAAGGCTAATCCGCTCAGCGAATTAAAAAAGGCAATCCGCTATTTTAATGATAAAACCGATAAGCGGGTAACCCTAGAGCTTGCACTGCTCAAAGACGTCAATACCTCCTATAAGGCAGCGCAACAAGTGTGCGCTTTTGCCAAAGGTCTCAATGTGCATATCAATCTTATCCCGTGGAATCCAGTGCAGCAATTACCGTATAGCACCCCTTCGGATTCCGAAATACGGTCTTTTTATCAGCATTTAACGGCGGAAAACTTAAATGTAACGATTCGGCAAAAGCGCGGCAGAACAATCGGCGGCGCTTGCGGACAATTAGGAAAAAGGGAAGCGCCAAATAATGCATAAAAAAGCGCCGACTAATCATTGAGATTAGCCGACGCTCCAATCAACTAAAGGTTTAACTGCAACAGCAAAATACCGTGCACCTTATTAAAACTTTAGCGTACCCGATTTATTGACCGTTTGCAGGAGCTTCCTCGGCAGAAACGGTTGCATTTTCAGCAGGAGTGGTTGCATCCTCAGCAGGAACATTCCATGTTGCAGGTTCGTTTCCATCTCTGTCGATAATCTCTACATCGGATGCAGGAGTAATCTTGTCTACATAGAATTTGTAGGAGACAGGCTCCGATACATTACCGACGTTATCGATTGCTTTTACATCGATATTGTAAACAGTGTCGGAAGAAAACTGAAGCGGCTCAATATATTTGACATAATCGGCATCATTGATTTTGACATACAGAGCGTCAACACCGGAAAGTTCGTCAGTTGCACCAAACGCAACCGATTCCTTTGTAGAAACGATAATGCGTCCTTCTTCATCAACAACATCGTCGCTCGGGAAAATCATGTATGCATCATCTTTATTGATAAGCCGGTCGCTGTTCTCAATGAAAACGGTAGGCGCCGTTGTATCAACAACAACAGAGACTACTTCGAGCGGAGCCAAGTTACCGACATTATCGACAGCCGTGTAATATATCTTTGCAGGACCTTCTTCGCTTACAGAATAATAAGCATCTTCATCTTCTTTTCCATTACCATGGAGCGTTAAAGCATCTAAATCCGTGCCGATATAGGCTCCGGCAGTTCCGGAACCGGTTAAATCGTCGTTCGCCGAAATGTACCATTTTGTTTCTGCAGAACAGTAAGCAGTCAAGCCCTTGTAAAATAACGGTTCAGTTGTATTCAGCTCGGTTTTGGGCGCTGTGTTATCAACAATGATGGAAATGGTTTTTGCAACTTCAAGGTTTCTGCTGTTATCGAAACCGCGATATGAGATATCGTGCTTACCTTCTTCCAAAATCTGGAAAGGATTGTGATATGTCATAAAGTTTGCACCGTCCAATGAGAATTCAACAAAGTCGAGACCCGTTTCTTTATCTGCCGAATTGAGCTTAAAGAATACATCGCTGTTGACAAAATGCTTATCATCGTTGCGGTATTGCATTGCCGCGCGTTGATAATCAGGGGTCATTGTTTCAGGCACTTGTGCCCAAACTGAGAAGCAAAGAGCCGCAAAAGCAGCGGCAAAGAGTGATTTCTTCATAAATCTTACCTCCAAAACTATAAAAGATGACTTAGGCATCTTTTTTAATAATAAATTTCGACTCTGCGGTTGTGTTTCCGTTCGGAAATTTCCGTGTGAGATCCTGCAGGGTGCTCAGCCCCTTCCGCCGATATGGTCATATTACCTGCTTTAAAGGCGCCGGTTCCTTCAAAATACCGTGCAACAGCAAGCGCACGTTGTAACGACAGTCTTTCTTCTTCTTTTGTGCTGTCTAATTTTGCACAATGTCCGATGATTTTTATCTGTGTTACATCCTTCGCTTTCAACAGCTCGGCAATACTGTCCAACTTATGCGCGGTAAACGTATCAATCCTATACATCTTCGGAGCAAAATAAACCGTTGTTTCGTTACCGGTATTATTTTTCTCGCTTTGCTGCGGTTCCGGTGCTTTTTCCGGTTCGGCAGGTTTTTCTTCCGCAGGAGCGGTTTTAACCGGTTGCTGCTTTACAACGGGTTTTTCTTCCTTCGGTTGCTGAGGCTGTGTGGCGCATCCCATCAGAATTGCCGCGATTAGCAACAGAAGAATACCTTTTAGCTTGCTCAAATTTTGACCTCCTTAAAATACACGATGTTTGCGGTACGCAAGCTCGCAGTGTTTTTAAGCGGTACTATCCGTGCCGCTTAAAATAAACCTTCTTTTTAGATTCACTAATACCGTTTCTATTTTAAATTGACGTTTTTTATTGAGATTCAAAGAATATCGGCCGATACTCTTGCCAAGGGATATGTTGTTATAGCGAAATACTCTCCTATCCGCTATTAAGCTTTCTATAAAACCGGTGCTCCTACACCGTAGCTGTCATACTATCATCATCATCATTTTTGTCAAGCCTCTTTACAGCCTCTTTACAGCCTCTTTATAGCAAAAGCTGTTCCTCTATGCAGATTTTTTGTGTATTATTTTTGTGTATTATTATTGTACAGAAAACCCGATAATGCGAGGCACTACGAATATGGAATATAAAAAAGAGGTAAAAAAGATTGCAGTGGTAACGGGAGGAACAAGCGGAATCGGCTTTGAAACGGTAAAAGCGTTGAGAGATAGAGACTATCGCGTGTATACCGTCAGCAGACGGATGCTTGATGTTCAAACACCTGAAGGTGAAGGTCATTTTTCAGCGGATGTGACGGATGAATATGCACTGACCAAGGTCTTTGCCGAGGTATGGGAACGGGAAGCTCGATTGGATGTCTGCGTTTGCGCTGCCGGCTTCGGTATTTCGGGGGCTGTTGAGTTTACGAAGCTTGAAGATGCAAAAAAACAACTGGAAGTAAATTTTTTCGGCGCTTTTTTAACGATGAAGATAGCTGCTTCATACATGAGGAAGCAAGGCTTCGGAAAGATTCTTGCGGTGAGTTCGGTCGCAGGAGAAATTGCTATTCCCTTTCAGGCTTTTTATTCCGCTTCCAAAGCAGCGCTTGGAAAATTATTGGAGGCATTTGCCGCGGAAATCTTTCCGTTTGGTATACAGTGTGCGCTTATTATGCCGGGAGATGTTGCGACTCCGTTTACGGATGTTCGTAACAAGTCGAATGCCGGTAATGATGTGTATTTCGGGAGAATTACAAAGAGTATTTCAAAAATGGAGCATGATGAACGGCACGGCATACCGGCTGAAAAGCTCGGTTCTTTTATTGCTTCGTTAGCGGATAAAAAGCGGATTGGCTTCTTTTATCCCTATAACGCTTCCTATGCTCTGTTGATAAGTCTGTATCGCTTACTGCCTCGTAGTTTAGCCCTCTTTATCGTTCGAAAACTCTATGCTTGCTGATAAAAAAATAAGAATTATTCTTGATTTTTCTATGGGAATGATTATATTATTACAACAATTGATGTATCAGCAATGATAAATCCATCATCAATAAGAGCAATAGGAGCTTTATATGAGCAAAACAGGAATTTTTTATGCAAGTAAAGGTGGTGTAACCGAAACTTTTGCAAAACAGATTGCAGAAAAACTGGGAGCCGATGTACACAATATGAAAGACACAACCGTAGATGCGATAGCAGGGTATCAGAACGTGGTGCTGATGTCTTCCAGCTATTTCTTCGGCGCCTTAATGGAAGACTGGGGCGGTAAAGTAAAGCTGCTGCACACCGTTGATTTTTCCGGGAAAAATGTCGCGATTGTCGGCGTCGGAAGCCAAGAACGCCATCCCGACAGCTTCTGCTCCGGAGCTGCGGACTTCTATGATAAGCTCCGCTTTAGCGGCGCCCGCTTTGTCGGCGATGTATGCCCCTGCGGATATGAATTTAAGTTCTCCCGCATGGAAAGAGGCGGCAGAATGCTCGGTCTGTGCTTGGACAAGGGCGATGCTAAAGTGAACGAAAAAATCGACGAATGGGTAAAAGCCGTTCAGCCGGTATTTGCAAAATAAGTTTTGTTTGGGAACCTCTAAAAACGGCAAGCCTATCGGCTTGTTCTGTAAGGAAATTCATTAAGTTATCCGCTTTGCGGACTGCGAATCAGTTTTTAGAGGTTCCTTAAAGTATCTCTATATAGGCTTTTAGATAATCTATTCTTTGATTGCGTATGCTTTCGCTTATTAAATAGTTTACGAGAATTTTTCCCGTCCTATGTCTTTTATGTATTATTTTTAGCTTTTCAGGGATATTGTTTAAGAAATTTCGATTTACAATTTCTTCTACAAGAAAAACAATATAACGCTGTTTTTCAGTTTTTTCCCAAAGAATTTTATCCGTTTTATCGGGATATTGCGTAATAATACCCCTCTCATCATCATTAATATCCGAGCTGTTAATGCAACGTACATAGAGAGAAGGATTATTCGCGTATTGTATGAGCTTTTGCTTGTCTCCGTAATCAAACTTTACAACATAGTTAAAGGGTATATCTTCATACGCATATTCTGTATTTTTTAGCTCTTTTATGTTTTTTATTTGTCGGTTTTTTAAAATAATTTTTTTCAACATTATTTTATAATTGTTTATTTTTGTTTCAAAGTCTGTATAGGCATCATTAAGTATTTTTTCGTAATCATTTAAATTTAACATATTAAACCGGCGCATCTCTTTTATAGGAATACCAAGATTGCGATAAAACGAGATTTCGGCAATACCGACTAAATCTGCAACCGAATATTTTCTATAATTATTCATACCATCTTGATTAACAGGAAAAATATTTTCCTTTTGCCAATACCGTAATGTCGGACAGGAGATATTTAAAAGCTCCGAAACTTCGCCGATTGTTAAGTCCTTATTCATAGAACGAAATAATAATAAAATTTTTGTTGACATTCAAGTTACTTTAAGCTTTATGATAAATCTAAAGAACCGGTTACCTTAAATAAATGGCTATTGGATTTTTTATAAGAGAGCTGCGGATTACCTGCGCTTCTCATTTTACAGGAGGTATTTGTATGTCTGACACTGTGGTAGCAAAAAAATGGTTTGAACGTATTAAAGTTCCCCATACCTATGTAATTCTCATAAGTATTCTTATTATTATGACCATCCTTACCCACATCATACCGGCGGGGCAATATGAAAGAGTAAAGGAACCAATATCCGGAAAAATGGTCGTCGTTCCCGGCAGTTTTCAATTTATTGATACTAAAGCTCCAGGATTTTTTGATATATTTCTTTCTTTACAGAAAGGGTATGTCGATGCAGCCAATATTATGTTTTTAATTATATTTGCATACGGATTTGTATATGTACTGGTAAAAAATGGAACGATGGATGCTTCTCTTGGAGCACTCGTTAGACTTGTCGGTAAACATGTACAGCTTATGATTCCGATAGTCATGCTTGTTCTTGGAGTGTTAAGTTCAACAATGGGGATTTTTGAAGAGGTATATGGTCTTTTCCCTGTTTTTGTAGGAATAGCAATAGCGTTAGGTTACGATGCAATAGTCGGTGGTGCAATGGTATATCTGGGGGTTACGATCGGATATGCCGCAGGTACTTTTAATCCGTATAATGTCGTTATTGCTCAAGACGTGGCAGGCGTGGCCGCTTATTCGGGATTAGGATTAAGAATTGCGGTTTTTGTTGTATTTGAAGCTGCTGCAATATTTTATATAATGCGCTATGCTGCAAAAATAAAAGCAACTCCTGAAAAATCGATACTATACGGTTCCGATCCTTATATCATAAAAGAGAAAAGTATTGAGGAACTGACAAGTATAAAAATGACCGGAAGGCAAAAAGTTTGTTTGCTTATCTTTTTTGTTACCTTAGGTATATTATTATATTGCACGACTCAACTTGGTTGGTATATTGACGAAATAGCAGCCATGTTTCTAATGATGATGATATTTGCAGGCATTGCGAGCGGTTATTCCGCTACGGAAATATGTAAGACATTTATCGAATCTACAAAGTCTATGGTATCATCAATGTTAATTGTAGGATTTACCCGTGGGATTTTAATTGTTATGAAGGACGGAATGATTTCAGATACGATTGTCTATTATTTGGTATCCCTACTTTCGGAAACAAGTAAATATATATCTGCCTTTGGAATGCTCTTCTTGCAGAATATCATAAAATTTTTTATTACGGGTTCTTCCAGTCAAGCGACAATTACAATGCCGATTATGGCTCCTACTGCTGAACTAATCGGTTTAAGCAAGCAAATAGCCGTGTTGGCCTATCAATTCGGTAACGGGTTTGCGGAAATGTTTTGGCCTACCTCTTGTGCTTTAGGCTGCGGTTTAATGGGTGTGCCGATTGATAAATGGTATAAATTTGTTACGCCACTCTTTGTTATCGTGCTGTTGCTAGAAATAGTATTTATGACAATTGCGGTAACTATAGGGTATCATTAATAATAATCAATGATATTTTTAAAAGAAAAGGAGATAGGGAATTATGCTTATAAAGAACGGAAATATTTTAAACTTTCAAGCCGGCGGATTTGTTCGGCAAGATATTAGAATTATTGATGGAAAAATAACCGAAATTGCAGAAACATTGGATGCCGATAAAAATGAAGAAATTTGTGATGCTTCAAATAAATATATAACACCGGGACTGATTGATGCTCACAGTCATATTTGCATTAGTGAAGAAGGCCGCGGAGCGATCGGAGATGATTGCAATGATTATAGTGAAGCAGTTATGCCGTATCTTGATACAATCGATGCAATATATCCCTTCGATTCTGCTGTACAAGAAGCAACTGCTCACGGGGTAACATGCGCTTGTGTATGTCCCGGTAGCGATAGTGTAATTGGAGGAATGAATAGCGTTATCCAATTATATGGTAGAACAGTTGAAGAGATGTTGATAAAACGGAAAGCCGCAATAAAATGCAGTTTCGGCGAGAATCCGAAAAAGGCCGGATATGTTTTTAAGTCGAGAATGGGAAACGCGTACCTTTTGCGTAAATGTATAGAAGAGAGCCTTGATTATAAATATAGAAAGGACGAAGCTTTGAAACGGGGCGATTATTTTAAGCGGGATATAGGAAAAGAAAATATGCTTTTAGCAATAGATAAAAAGATTCCGTTCCATGCTCATGCGCACCGTTGTGACGATATATGTACAGCTATAAGAATATGTAAGGAATACGATATTGATTTGGTTATCATCCATTGTACCGATGGAGAAGCTATAATCGATCATTTGGCTGCACATAAATATCCTGTTATTCTTGGCCCAACCATGTACCCGCGCTCAAAATTGGAAAGCATGTCCAGAAGTTTTAAAACGGCAGGGATTTTAAATAAAGCCGGCATAAAAATATGTATTACAGCAGATCATGATGTTACGCCAATATATTATTTATCGGTTTATGCAGCGCAGTCCGTTCGCGCAGGCTTGGATGAAATTGAAGGTTTAAAATCTATAACAAAGAATCCTGCTGAAGTATTGGGCATTGATGATAGAAAAGGCGAAATTCTTGTAGGAAAAGATGCAGATGTGGTAATTTGGTCAAAACATCCGTTTGATTATGATACGAATGTTGAAACTGTATATATTGCAGGAAAACCTATAAGGGGTCGCTAAAAATATACCCGAGTTTTTAGCGATATCTCACAGTATAATCAGTGTAGTTCTAATAATGGAGCGGCTATGATACAGTTTAAGAATAAACTTCTTAATATTAAAATGCCTCATACTTATGTGATATTAGGTATTATTCTGTTATCGGTTATAGCACTTGCATATATTATTCCGTCTGGAGAATTTGATAGAGTGCTGGATGAAAGTTCGGGGAAAATGATAATTATTCCCGATAGCTTTCATTATGCAGAGGGTATAAAGCCTCATTTCTTTGATATTTTTTTGACGCTTCAAAAAGGGTATGTCAGTGCAGCCGGAATAATGTTTTTAATGATTTTTGCTTATGGTTATGTATATCTGTTGATTGATAACGGAACATTAAACAGTGTGATAAATATTCTTATAAAAGCGTTGGGTAAAAAAACATATTTGATTATTCCGGTCAGTATGCTCATCTTTGGCGTCCTTGGTTCAACGATGGGAATTTATGAAGAAGTATACGGTATGGTGCCTGTCTTTATAGGGATTGTTACTGCCTTAGGATATGATGCCGTAGTAGGAGGCGCTATAGTGTTTGTCGGAGTTGCTACCGGATTTGCTGCAGCTACGACAAATCCGTTTTCAGTAGGTATTGCGCAAAGTATTGCCGGTATCAGTATGTATTCGGGAATTGAATATCGAATTTTAATTTTTATTGTATTTGAAGTAACGGTTATTTTATATCTGCTGCAGTACGCAAGAAGAGTAAAAAAAGATCCTAAAAAGTCTATTTTATACGACGAAGAACGGACGCTTATTTTCCCTTTTAAACAGAAAGAAGCCGTTATAACAGTAAGACAAAAAATTTGTTTGATGTTGTTTGTTTTTACAATCGCTATGTTGCTTTATGGGACAACCAAACTGGGATGGTATATTAATGAAATTGCGGCGATGTACCTTATGATGATGATTATAACCGGAATAACTTCAGGATATTCGACGGATAAAATATGTAAAACTTTTATTAAATCGACTCAAAGTATGGTAGGCTCTATGATGGTTGTAGGATTTACCAGAGGTATTGTATTGGTAATGCAAAATGCAAAAATATCCGACACAATTGTTTACTATTTATCGAGTATTTTATACGGACGTACAAAATATATATCCGCCATTGGGATGCTCTTTATTCAGAATATAATAAATTTTTTTATTACCGGTTCTTCAAGTCAAGCTGCAATTACAATGCCTATTATGACTCCCGTCGCCGATATTATACATTTAAGCCGTCAGACAGCCGTATTGGTTTATCAATTTGGAGACGGTTTCTCAAATATGTTTTGGCCTACAGCATGTGCCGTTGAATGTGGTCTTATGGGAATACCAATAAATAAGTGGTATAAATTTATGGCGCCTTTATTTTTGATTATGGTAGTATTGCAGATTATCTTTGCCGCTCTATCGGTTTTGGTGTACGTTTAAATCTATTGTATACTATTAAATACAACAGATATAAGTCTTATTCCTCGACAGCAAAAGTCGTTCTGCAAATACTGTGAAAGGGGCATCCCATACAATCCTGCCATTGCACGGCTGCCGGTTTTCTAAAGTCTTCCATACCGACCTGTTGCGCGTACGCTTGAGCAATTTGTAAAAAAGCCTGTATCGACGGTTCAAATTCTTCCCTCGTTTTAGAACGGGAGCTGCCCTGCGGTATTGCCGCCTTATCGTTGACGATGTATTTTATTTCTTCCTTCGTAATACCGAGGAAAAAAGCGTGCTCCGTCTCCTGCTTGAAAAGTTCGTTTTCCACAAGGAACAGATACATCGGCATTTGGAAATCTCGCATAGCTTCCGAGGTATAGTCTGTAGCGGACGGAACCTTGCCGGTTTTATAATCAATGATAACGGCACGCCCTTCTGCTTCCTGATAGGCGATGCGGTCTACGAGTCCGTGATAGAGGATGTCTCCGCTCCGGTACTGCAGCTCGCCTTCTATCATATACGGCGTATAACCGTCCAGTTTTTCCGCGTCGAACGTAAGCACAAAGTCAACGCTTTTTAAACTGCGCTTTTTAATCGATTCGATAAAAGGCGCGGCAAGCGGCCCTCGGAAATCGGTTTGGCTGTGAACGGTCTCATTAAATATCGATTCAGCCCACGTCCTATAATCGGCGAGATGCGCAGAGATAAATACCCTATCGTTTTCCCGTATACGCTGATAGAGCCGCTCCAAAATACGATGGCAAATGATACCGATATAGCGCGGGTTGAAAAGTTCCGCATCAGTGTCTTCTTCGTCGATGGAAAGTGCCGACGACAAAAACCATTGAGCCGGACAGCCGGAAAAAAGATGTAAGCCGCTTTGACTGATGCGGAACGCCCCGTCCGTATAGTGCCCGGCCTTAAGCTTTTCCGAGAGTACCGGCAGGCTGCCGTTAAAAGGTTCGGTTAAAAAGGAAAAGCCGCGCTCTTGTTTAATACCGGCGAATTGTTCAAATCCTGCTTTTTGTACGGAATACAGCGCTTCCGGCGCAGGTTCTTCCCGTTTAAAGAAGCGATATTCCTGCAAAAGAGAGTCGCTGTCATTCAGGTCGGGACGGGGCGCAAAGGCGGTAAAAATACCATTGCTGACGGTAAAGCCCGAAAAGGTTTGTTCGGAAACGGAAAAGCGCACGGCGCCGTATGTTGCATACACCGCAAAAAAGGCCTGCGTTGCATCTTTTTCGACAACACCGAGTTCTTCCCGTTTGTCTTTCCGTAAAAAGGGAAGTTTTTGATAGATTACCCTGCTTGCCTTTTGATTACAATTGAGGACAAAGTGATGCGCAAAGGGTGTAGCTGCCGCGACCCTAAATGGAAAGATACTGACCGCTCTTCCGGTATTTTGGGGTACATAGATTTCGCGGGTAAGTTGAGCGGTAAAAAAGCGATAGGGTTGTGCCGGCAGACAGTCGGCAAAATCCTCTTCAAGCTGTACCAATTCCTGCATCAGTGTGATACAGCGGCCGATGACGGCATTGTCTTCGGCTGAAAAGCCGTCGGGATTCAGATACTGCGCTCGAAAGAGGATGTACTGCCGCCTCATTTCGGAAAAGCTTTGAGCCTGCACGAACCGCTCGGCAGCTTTCATAAAGGGGAGAAGCCACTCCTTTGCCTGTTCTTTTTCGGCTTGCTCTTCCTCAGCACTGCTATGAGGATTATACGGGATAGGGAGTTTAAACGCCTCCTTCCAGACGTTTTTATAGTGTCCTTCATCCTTCCACGAAACGAGACAGTTGTTTTTTATACCGAAATTGATGAGCGCCTGTATCTGCGCGGGATGCTTCCACGGAATATGAGGATTGAGCAGCAGCGGTTTAAGGCTTTCAAATGAGTAATGTTCCTGCAC
Organism: Treponema sp. OMZ 305; assembly: GCF_024181325.1. Lineage (NCBI taxonomy): Bacteria > Pseudomonadati > Spirochaetota > Spirochaetia > Treponematales > Treponemataceae > Treponema > Treponema sp. OMZ 305. The sequence goes on from NZ_CP051300.1 coordinate 651,438, forward strand.
GCACTGTTCAAGCAATGGAAAAAGCTGCCCCGCCTGCTGTTCGCCGAGTTTAAAGCCGAGCCGGAATTCCGCCGGGATATTCCGCAATGCAAACTCCCTCTTGAGATACGGTACGGTATCTTCAATACCGGCAATGCTGAGCGCAATGTCATCGGCGGGAACTCCGTTTGTCAAGAGCTGCTCAACTGCGAGCGCGGTTGACCGGATTTCTTCCCTCATGGTGCCGAATTGGATAAGCGATGTTGTTTCCGTTTTAAAGGCAGGGGCGGGGAGTATCGACAGTTCCGGCCGTTCTTCCAATAGACTGCGGTATTCGTCAAAATCTTCCATTAATTCGGGATAGAGTAAAATGTACTGTTGTGCATGAGGAATAAATTCCGCCCCTGCCCACGAAGGTTCAAAGAGCCGGTGCGCATCCAAAAATTCCGTATACGCTTTTTTCAAAATCCGTAAATCGGAGAATTCGGCGTCTTTACCGGCTTTATGCTGCGCCGCGCGTTTTTCCCAGTGATCCAATTGCGGCAAAATACCGGCAATCCATTGCGCAAATATGGCGCCGTCGGCTGCGTAGTCCGCCGGGATGATGGTCTGTAGAAAGGGTTTTTCCGCCGCAGCATTATCGGCTGCAATATGATGCGCAAAGAGCAAGCGGATAATCTGAGATGCAGGGTTTTTATTTTCCGCTTGAGCGATACAGCACTCCGCCTTAAAGGCATCCCATGCGATAAACAGTTCAGCAGGAACCGCTGCAAGGCCGGTCAACGCAAGCGCACGGTGCATCCAAAGTCGAGCCGCAATCCGTGACGGAAACACAAAACAGGTGCGGGCGTCCGTACCGTAGCGGCGGATACAGTCTTCTATAGTGGAACAGCCGGATATGATGCGCATAACAACCTCTTTAAATATGTGAAACCTCTAAAAATCTAACCGACTTTTTAGAGATGCCTATGATCTGGTTTCTATCAGCGATGACCGCTCGACAATGGCTATTATACACAAAAAACTTGGATTGAGCATCTCTTAAACTCAATAGGAAACCTCATAGATATCAGATAAGGGTAAATATCAGGAAATACAAGTAATGCCAAATTATAAAGCTACGAATGATAAAGCCATACTACAGCGCACTGGGAGATTAAACCGCACGCATAAAAACGCCCGCTAAAACAGATGCGCTTTAGCGGGCGTTCACACAAGAACTTCTTGTTTTCGACATCAGCTAACAGCCGAAACCGTTAGCCGGTCTTTTAGAACACAGTCTGCTCCGTGATGGGTGTTTGTAAGGCTTTTAAGGCTTTTTCGACAAGCGCACGGCGTAGTTCTTTTTCGTCCTTTGCGTTCATCGTGGGGTTTCCGAGCGGGTGAGGAATTGCTACCGCCGGTACAATTCTGTTCGCTCCTACTGTTTTTGAAATCGGGACTACGGTTGCAATATGCACAACCGGTAAAACTTTTTCAATTTCTTTAACCATCGTTGCACCGCAACGAGTACAGGTGCCTCACGTAGAGGTAAGAATGACCGCCTGCACTCCGGCGTTTACAAGCTTTCCGGCAATTTCGGAAGCAAAACGCTTTGCATTCGCAACGCTGGTACCGTTACCGACTGTCGTATAATACAGCTCATGCAGCTTTCCGATTTTGTGCTCGCGTTCCATATCACGCAATACATCGACCGGCAATACACGGTTGGGGTTAGCGTTACAATAGGTGGGATCATAACCGCCGTGCGCCGTTTCACTGTTTTCGGAAGTCAGTTCGGAGATGCCTTTTAGAGAATATTCTCCGTAGTGAGAAGCGGAAGATGCTTCGATATGATCGGGGTTCCCTTTCGGAACAACACCACCTGAAGTTACCAATGCGATAACCGCCTTGGAAATATCGGTGATAGGCGCATGCGGCGGTACGCGATCGAACACCGGCATCGGATATTCTGTAACAAAAGATTCACCCTTGAGTTTTTGTACGAGCATATCGACGGCGCGTTTTGCCCCGCGTTCTTTTGCAAAGTAGTTTTGACGGATTCCGCGCGGCAGTAAACCGTCGGTGGTAAGGTCGATTGCTTCACCGTTTAATACCTTCTTTGCAACTGCGGCAATTGCAGGTACTGCATGGCGCATATCGGCAGCAGAGTTCTTCGTTTTAACGGTATACATAAAGGCTTTGAATACATCGTATCCGGGATTCTCTTCGTATAAACCGGTGATAGCAGGGATACCAAGTGCAGCTGCCGCTTTTGCAGCGCCGCCGCATGCCATACCATAACGGCCGGCGTTAAAACCGGGACCGGCAATCAGCAAGTCTGCTTCATTTTTCTTTAAAACATCTTGAATAAATGCCATACACTCGTCGGTATGGTCGTTAAAATAATTATCACCGCAGATAATCGTCTTAACGATTTTTCCACCGTCGCCGAGCGCTGCTTGAATCCCCATACCGGGGCCGGCATTTCCGTCGATTACTTCAATCTTGTAATCGGCAACATCTTCTCCGCCCTTTCCGGCAAAGAATTGGTTGATATAGTGTACAATCTTTTTCATTGTTTACCTCTTATAATCCGCATGCGGATAAATTCCAGAAGCCCAGCTCATTAGTTGCGCCGGTAATAACCTGTAATTCCGCTTCGATACTTCCGTCTTCGTGTAAGCTGCCGTCCCATGCGCCTGCAATAACGTTCGCTTGTTGGGGATCACCGATAACCAAGTCCATCTTAGGCAGTTTGATAACCTGATTGGCATTTCCGTTCGACACAACGGCATCTGCGGAAGGATGAGCGTCCGCAAGTGACTGGCTGGCTCCGTCTTGACCTGCATATTCGTCGGTTAGCAATACGGTTTTAATGCCCTTTGCAGCGATCTTGCGGCAGTTCATCATCAAGTCGGCATCGGGATTCCCGAACCCTTCCTCGGAGATAATAACCGCATCAAGGTCGAGCTGTTCCGCAAGGCGTGCAGTCAGGGAAGAAGAGCGTTCTTTATCGGCAAGCGTTACGTTCTCGTTGGTTACGATAACACCGATAAAGTTATAATCCTTTCCGTGCCGTTTATACAGTTCGTGGATAACGGGGCTGTTTTGATGTACATACGTCGGGTTCTTATCACAGGCGGAAACACAGTTGCCACTTACGACTGCGCCGTCCATCGCTTCCGTCGGATACATAATGGTCGGCACAATCTGCTTAACATCAACACCATAATAGTAGGTATCGTGCAGCAGTCCTTGGCTCTGGAGCGCATATACATAGCCGACTTTCGGAAGATTGGGATACTGCTTGGCCTGTTCAATCGGGTTCAGCGTTTCGTAAACTTCGGTTTCAGCCGGAGCAACGGATTTTGCGGCGTTACCCAAATAGCGGGCGGTTTTAAGCCCCATCAAACGCAACGATTTTTCTTTAACGGCTCGGGTAGTGTCATCTTTAACGGTACCTTTTACCACGAGATTCACCGTGCGGGAAAACGGTGTATATTCGGCGCCGGGCCCGCTCATATCGATAATTCCTTCTTGGAATCCGACAACGGTACCGGTTGTTACAACAGCTGCACCGCGGAGTACGGCAGTTTTACCGGAGCCGACCGTATCTTCTTCGCCGGTGAAGAATCCGGGAAAGCAAACACCGCTGCCTTCAATCTTGCAGCGCGGCTCAATAACATCTTTAACGGAAATAATACGAGTTTTATCGCCCGGTTTTGTAATTGTCAGTGAAACATCAGTGATAAGCGGGTCTTCTTTAATAAGAGAGATAAGCTCATCTTTGTTGATTTCGAGACAAGTTCCTTGGATAGCGGTTTTTGCTGCAAACCGCATCTCATGAATGGGAATAATTCCCAGTTCAAGCTTCATATCGACCTCCTATACTTTTTGAAAGGGGCAGACTACCCCCTAAGTATACTATACTATTTTATTGCAATTAATCTAAGCTGTCAATTTATACCGGACATCGCTAAAAACTGTAGATTTTAGAGGTTCCCAATAGGTGTTAAATATTTTTTAAATACTTATTATAAAACTCTGAATAGTGATTATAAAAAGGTAAGTTCTTGTTTTCAAGACATCTGCCAATTAAATCTTCAATATAGATAATGTCTATTTTCGCTGCGTATTCAGGTTTACATTTTTTTATTGCATTATCGATTTCACTTTTCAAATTAATTCGTGATTTTAAAAATACAAAAGTAATTGTACCGATATCTACATGGCAGATATTACGCCAAAGCTGATATTTTTTATAAAATTCATCCTCGAAGTCATCGTTTAAATATTTTTCATCACAGATTTTTTTTAGTTGTGGTAAATAATTATTTTTATATTTAGTGCGATACACCTCTGTTGGATTATTAGTATTAATTGATCCAAAATTTGGTTCTGTATATTTTATTTCAAAAAAATATTTTGTATTTGAATCATTAATAAAAAAATCAAAATTTGTATATTCGCCAGAAACTTCAAACAAAGCTTCTTCTGTATGTTCAAATTTTCCTATAGCAGATAAAGAAATATTATTATTTACGAAATGCAAATTATGGTCTTTCAGTAACGGATAAAATAAGTTCAAGCAAATAGCCTGTGACGAATTTAAATGCGAAAAATCTCTATGTAATTTTATCTTACTTTCAGTAATATATTTTTCTAAAGAATCTTTATATCCTAAATCAATGAGATTCAGCATTCTTTTTTCTTCTGGTAGAATATGGCGATATTTTTTCCCTCTGTAATTCATTTGTTCTGGAGTATTCAATACGGAGGCTTTGTAGTTAGATAAGTGCAAAATCAAAGTACAATAATTATATTTTTTTAGTTCTTTTATAACATTCTCTTTTTTTATTTTTATATTGCAATGAATTAAATTATGTTGTTTTCTAGTTAATAAAATTAAATTTTCAGGCGTATTATTGTAGCCATCGTCATTTATATGATGAATATCATAGTCATCATTCGTTCTTTTCCCTAAGAAAGCTCTTCCGATGAGTTCATAAACGTTTATATTGTGATCAACTTCTTTATTGCTTTTAGATAACTTAAGGTAGCCATCTAACTCGTTGTCATCTTGGAGAACAATACTACCTTTATATTTTATACGACCGTAATTACTTATTTCGTAGTCGTTCCACCCAAAAGTTGAACCATTTACCCATTTTTCATCATTTGCATACGTGTCTTCAGAAAAATTATATCGATTTAAACTTATTCTTTTACTCTCAGCCAGCTGTTCTTTTGTTGGCAAATTAATTCCTCTATGAGGAGTTTTATCCCATAATTGCTCATAATACTCAACAAATTCTTCATCTGTAAGCTTATTCTTTCCCGTAAAATTAATTTTAGTTTCTAATCCTGTCTGGTTCATTTGTTTTCAAGCATCTTCCGGTTTTTCAATCCTTTCCCATTTAATCGGCTTTTTCGTTTACTTTTTCCGGCTATACGGCGTATTTTCCAGTGGCAGCTTTGTTCTAAAAATACCATCGCGGTTGTAATACGCAAGCGCTACCGCAGGCGCTGTCGGAATACTGGCAATTTCTCCGACTCCTTTTGCGCCGCATGCAAGCTCATTATCGTTCTGTTCGATAATATCCACCTTTATCGGCGGTACCTGCGGGGCTTTAAACAGGCCGAGCGTACCGAACTTAGCAGTCGGAACACCCTTTTGCAGCGGATAGTCCTCAGTCAGCGCATACCCGAGGCTCATCACAACACCGCCTTCGATCTGCCCTTGCAGCGAAATCGGATTAATAGCCCGACCGATATCATGCGCCGCTTCGATATATGCAAGTTTCCCTTCTTCATCCAAATCGATAAGGTGCGTTGCATATCCATACGCAACATGACTTACCGGATGGGGTTTATCGGATCCTATTTTGTCCGTCGGGAAGGTATATTCCGCAAAAAATTCTTTGTCACTGAGGGCGGTAAACAATTCGGGCAGTATATCCTGATGTTCGGAAAGTTTTCCCGTTTTGCCGCGCTTTTGCAGTTCTTCTTCAAGCGCTTTTTTTACATCGGTAGCCGCTATGCGGGTACTTTCGCCGGTAAATACGGTTTGCCGTGAGGCGGTCGTATTCCCCGCATCGGGCGCAAACTTGGTGTCGGGTGTTTCGTAATGCAATAGGCTGCGCGGCAAATCAAGCACTTCGCTGACAATCTGCAACAGAATTGTTCCAACCCCCTGCCCGATACAAGCCGCGCTCGAATAGATATGCACGCCGTCCGCTTGAAGCCGCAGGGTTGTCCGGCCAAAATCGGGAATACCGACCCCGAGACCGGAGTTTTTAATGGCACAGGCAATACCGGCTTTCGGATGCGCATCGTAATACGGCTTTACCGCTTCGAGGGTTTGTACAAGAGCGGTTGAATCGTCAGCATATTGACCGTTCGGCAGAACCTGCCCGGGACGGATTGCATTCCGGTAGCGGATTTCCCACGGACTGATGCCGACCTTTTCCGCCAATAGATTGATACACGATTCAACGGCAAAGCAGCTTTGCGTTACGCCGAATCCTCTGAATGCACCGGCCGGCGGGTTATTGGTGTACCATGCGCAGCCGAGGATGTCGATATCCTGATAGTTATACGGCCCAGCCGCATGGGTACAGGCACGCTGGAGCACCGGCCCGCCGAGCGAGGCGTAAGCGCCGGTATCCGAATGGAGCACTGCTTTTAAGCCCGTGAGGTAGCCGTTTTCATCGCAACCGAGGGTAAAATCCATCTCCATCGCGTGCCGCTTCGGGTGGATGATAATGCTTTCTTTTCTACTTAAACTCACCTTGACGGGGCGTCCGGTCTGTAACGCAAGGATAGCCGCATGGTGCTGCACGCTCATATCTTCCTTACCGCCGAAGCCGCCGCCGACCATCTTGGCGATAACCCGTACCTTATCAATGGGTAAGCCGGTAGCCTCTGCGCATTCCCGCTTTGTTTGGTACACGCCTTGATCACCCGAATAGATGATAATACCGCCTTCTCCGTCCGGCTTTGCAACTGCCGTTTCCGGCTCCAAAAAGGCGTGTTCGGTCGGCGGCACGGAATAATGATGCGAGACGACGTATTTTGAATTTTTCAGTTTCTCATCAGTATTGCCGCGCACAAGATGCTCTTTTGAAAGAAGATTCCCTCCTTCGTGGACATGCGGCGCATCTTCTGCCATTGCCTCTGCCATAGAACACACAGGCGGCAGCTCTTCATACTCGATTTTTACCGCTTTTTTTGCAGCTTCCAAAATCTCGCGGCTTTCGGCGGCAATCAGAACGATGGCATCCCCTAAATAATGCGTTTCTTTGCCAAGCGGAATAAGCACATCCCAGTCTTTTTTTAAATGTCCGATTTTTTGCATACCGGGGAGATCTTTTGCCGTCATTACGAGATGAACGCCGTGCATCTTTTCAGCTTCTTCGGTATCGATAGACACAACCTTTGCCCGCGGATATGCAGTGCGCACGGCGCTTCCGTAGAGCATTCCATCCGGATACATATCATCGGTATATTCGGCGGTACCTGCGGCTTTCGCGTATGAATCGACACGAAGCGCGCTGATCCCTACCGCTGTTTCGGTTTTTGCTTCCGGAACAGACGTGTTTTCGCGCAGCATTTTTGCCGCCAATAAAATAGCCTCTTCAATTTTTACATAGCCGGTACAACGGCAAATATTGTTGCGGATAGCCTGTTTTACATCCGCAGATGAGGGATTGGGGTTTCCGTCTATCAGCGCTTTTGCACAGATAATCATACCGGGAATACAAAAGCCGCATTGCACTGCACCGCAGTGGGCAAACGCATATTGATATACGGCAAGCTCGCGTTCGGGAAAGCCTTCAAGCGTCATGATTGATTTTCCTGCTAATCTACCGGTAACTTGAACACAAGCCTTCATCGGTTTTCCATCTATTAAAACAGTACAAGTTCCGCAGGCGCCTTCCATACACCCGTTTTTAACGGAAGTTAAGTGCAGCGAATCGCGTAAAAAATAGATAAGTTTTTGATTTTCTTCGGCTTCAACAATCCGGCCGTTAACGGTTAATGATACCATAGCATACTCCATCCGGAACGGTATTATATTAAATCTAACGGAAACCGTAGCAGCTTCCGTTAATTGTCGATATCCATAACGGATATTCTAAACTATCTGACTCTACTATATTATGAGTATAAGGGATAAAAATGGAAAAATCAACAATAAAAAAAGAAAATGAGGATACCAAAAAAATAGTTTGATTTTACGGGAATGTAATGCCGGATACGGACCGCACCCGTGATTTGCTCGGCGTAGCTGCTCTGATAGGTGAAGGCAACCTCTCATGTCTGTCTAAAAAGAGGTTTTGGTAATGCGGTAACCACACGGCTCAGCCGCAGCGTCGCCCACTTTTATAGACCGAATAATTTCTCTTTGCCGTGTATAAAGGTAGTAATCAGATCGCAATACGGTGTAGGAATGTGCAGCTCCTTGCCCTTGCGGGAAATATAGCCATTTAAGAAATCAATTTCGGTTAAACGGTGGTTTTTGATTAAATCTTGGTGCATTGAAGGATAGTGCTTTGCGCCGACAAAATCCGGTTGTGTAAATCCATACACATAATCGGTTACGGAATCAACATCCAGCGTAACACCCTGCGTTTTTGCGATAGCGGCAAACTCGGAGATAATACAACGCATCATATCTTTACAGCCTGCAATGCTGCCAAGCTCCAGCATATTGCATTCCATAATTGTGCAGGTACTGTTCATTGCGCCATTAAGCGCGGCTTTCCGCCAAATAGACCACAGGATATTATCGGAATATACTGCAGGCATGGTCGCTTTATTGAGTGCTTCTACAATCATCTCTGCACCGGCTTTCCCTTCCGGTACAATATTCTGAATTTCTGTTTTACCATGACTCGACAGTACCGCACTTCCCGGTCCCTTCATTCCGGCAGTTACCACCGTTACGCCCATAAAGATATTCTTAGGCGCGATAAACTTTTTCAGGGTTTCCGTATGCCCCAGTCCATTCAAAAGACAGAGTATTTTGGTATCATCCCGCAACACATGCTTAATACTGCTCAGCATCGTTTCCAGCTGCATTGATTTTGTAAACACAATGACAAAATCCGCAGTCCCTTTGAACTCTTCCGGTTTATAAATATCGATTTTTGTCGATAATTCCGCAGTACCGTCCTGCAAGTGCAACCCATTTTTCCGGATTGCATCGATATTATCCTGCCAACCGTCCAGCAGTGTTACATCATTACCGCTTTTTTGCAGCATAAATCCAAAGCTACAGCCCATTGCACCTGAACCGGCAATAACAACCTTCATATAACCACCTCTATTAGGGAAACACTAGGGCTGTCCAAAAACTGAAAGCCTATCGGCTTTTTCTGTATCAGCTTTGCTGATGAGGGATGGCGAAAAAGCAACCAACTTTTGAGACATCCCCAGTGTTAACATTAAAATTTCTTGTTTCGTAATAAGTCTCTCTATTTTATAGGTATAGGCAATTACAGACTTATGGAAAACGAAGTCAAGTTTATAAAGCAAACTTAAACGTCTATGTCTTATACATTGATGATAAAATACTCATGTCCGGTGTTTTTGATAAAACGCTGCAAGTCGCCGGAATCGATAAAAACCGTTGCAGTATTTTCATTCGGATGAAAGGTTAGAATGCGGTATTCGTCAAGCATCGCTTTATCAAAGTATACGGTTACGTCATGCGCTGTGTTGTTTAATAGACCGAACGGCGACACTACTCCAGCTGCAAGGCCGAGTTTTTCTGCTAATAATTCTGCTGACGCAAACTTAAATTCTTTTTCTTCAAGCATTTCCGCGCACTTTTTCATATCGAGCCGTTTCACTTCATCCATAATGAGTAGAATGCACCGTTTTTTATTTCTGTTTCGCAGAAAGAGCGTTTTTGTTCGGCACCCTTCTTTGCCTTCGATGTATTTGTCGGCTTCTTCGGTAGTTAAAGCCGGTGGGTGTTCAATTACTTCATAGCTGATACCCATATCCTGTAATGCTTTGTAAACATTTTCAGCTGGTGTCATAAAAATCTCCTTGTACCTTATGAGATTCTTTAAATACTATAACATAAATAAAAGAAAAGACAACACATCCTGTGCGAAATTTTATTCGTGCGGTTTAATACCCCGACGTTTGCGTCGGGGGTGTTGATTTAAAATTTCGCACATTTTTCCGGCAAATGGGTAAACGCATCAGGCAGAGTAGATAAAAATCGCGGAAAAATTGAGACTGTGAGACCATTTGAACCGCAAAGAGGTTCAACTCTGGTCGAATAGTCTCAATTTTTCCGCGGGGATGTTAAAAACGGCCTGATGCGTTTACCCTGTGATCGCGTTGTCGAGGTCTTGCATAAAAAGCTGCATCCGTGTAGGCTTGATAGTGTGCCGTTTTTATGAACAATATTTTTATGTTATGCTGTCTTGAAAAAACGAGTACGCTAAGGAGTGTTTATGAAGAAACTAGTTGCATCGATGATTGGTGCCTTACTGATTCTTGGTACTCTTTCTGCGCAGGAAGAAGGAGCAGAGGAAAAGTCAAAGGTAAAATATTCGACAAATATCAATCTCGCTGTTACCTATCCTTGGGCAGGCAAGCTGAGTGTAACGGAAGTTATTAAAGTTCCGGTTTTGAACTTTAATAATCCGTTTATGCGCGGTAATAATATTAAATTTAAGCTGGGGGCTGAACTTACACCGGTTACTGTGGAAGGAAAGTTTGATATCGTGTGGACTCCGATCGCTTTTTTGGAAGTATACGGAGGTGCAAGTATTGGCTCTGGCTGGACGCTTGCAGGGTGGCACGGTCTTGCGTTAAATCAGAATGTTTCCGGCACAACGCAGAAAGTTCCTATTAACTTTAAAAACGCATTTTACACTGCGAATTTCGGCGCCGCTTTACAATTTGATTTGGGAGCGCTTATCCCAACCGATTGGACTCATATAATCGCAAGGATTGATCAGTACTTTTTATACCGAGGTGTTACAGGTGTAGGTCCGCTTACATCATGGGTGTTTCAGAATGATGACGGCGAAAACAGAAACGGCTTCACCTATTGCGCTTCATACGTGCTCGGTTACCAAATGCCGCTGCCGATGAATATGATTGCCTTTAGAGTGGAAACTGAAAAAACCTTTTTTAAAGTTCCCTCTGGCGCTGATAAACGTAATTGGGGCGAAGATCGTTATAATGTTGAGTTTGGCCCAATCATCAGCTTTAAACCTGTCGATCAACTGACAATTCTGCTTATTGCACAATGGAAGACCGCTCATAGCTATACCGTCGGTGATTTAAAAACATTTTATCAAAACCGTACAATCGATAAAAGTAAGCGGGATAAGATAGTCTTTAAGCGGGTAGGGATAATCTTTGATGTGAATCTCCCCAACAACTAATGGGTATCTCTAAAAACTTGGTTAGATTTTTAGCGATGCCTTGATAAATGGCTTACACCGTCGGGGGTCTGCGCAAGAATGTTTCGATTGTGCGTATGGCTTCGACGGCACGAGCTTGCGTTGTCGGGGAAGGGTCGCGTAGTTTTTCCTTTAACAACACCAATGAGCGTTCAACCATTTCCGGTTCGTATTTCCCGATGATGCGGAATATATCCGGCGCGTGCTCACGTACACCTTCCTTGTCGGGATCGTCCAGCATACGTTCAAATAAGCCGATGTACGGTTTAAAGACGGACGCTTTGGCGTTGGCAATACTTTGACAGGCTTCCAGCATTGCCGCCCGTACTTTGGGTACGGAATCGCAATGTAATTGAATAATTTTATCCAGCCGATTTTTTACCGTGTTGATATCCGCCCTGCCTATACGACCAAGCGCTAAAACGGCTTGTTCCCGAATTTCCCAGTTACTGTCCTTTAATGCAGCAAAGGCTCCATCTATGAGGTGCATAACTTTTTCCGGTCTGTTATTTCCGATGTGACCGATAGCGGTATATGCCTGCGCAATTACTTTCTCGTTGTTGCTTTTAACGCTTTGAGTAACAAATGCAATATCATCACCGGTTAACGTTGCATGATTTGTTTGTGCCGTATAGGTAATACCTTGTAAGCGTTCAATAATTTTATTCATCTTTTCTTCCTCTGGGTACTGATACGTGTGTGATAAGATTTATCTGTTTATCATATTTACGTACAAGATACTATAGGGCATCTTCTAAAAACTCAGGTATAGCTTTTAAAGGCTTCCTATAGGGCGCTTCTAAATAAAGAAAGGTCTAGCGCTTGGAAGTCTTCCAGCACTTTTTCCGAATAACTCGGCGGATTAGTGCGTTTTACCCGCTCCATGGCTTGCTCCCACAGCTGCAACGATCGGGTATCCAGCGCAGTTCCTTCCGCCAACACCATACTGCGGTACGGCTGCTTGTGCAGCTGAATGTTCCCATACATTGCATGGTTTTGCAGCTTCCAGTTCCGGTGGATATGGTCGCGCACCTGTGTGTACAGTTCGTCCCGCGACGCGCAGAATATCAGTTCAATATCCGCGGTTTCAAGGGTGTTATTCGAGGTATCCGTCTCGGCGCCGCTATTCGAGGTGTTTGCTTTTGTGCTGCTATTCCGTGTTTTACTTTGGCGTTCAATGTATTCGGCAGTTTTAGGGTTGTTGGTAATAATCAGTTGCTTCATGAGTCTTTCCTTTTATTTTTCGTTTAAGAGCGCAGCTGTTTCCATAATACGATCAAGCTCCTCTTGGGTGTCGCATACGAGAGATGCTGCATAGTACAGTGCAATGGCTGTTTCGGTTGTGAGCATCCCCATCGGTACGGCGCCTTCTTTCCATAAGTCCCGCGCGCTGGCATAGTTGGAAAAGTCGATCGCTTCTTCCTGTTGAGAAGTACAGTAAAACCTGCAGTGCTGTTTTTTGCCGCGTTTCAAAAATTCTTTTAAAGAATACGAGCTGTCTTTCATATTGGCCGTACCGTTTTCGTACAGCTCTAAAAAGAACGTGCGTATATCTTTTTGTAATGAAATAAGCCGCTCGCTCCGAATGCCGGGATAGGTTTTTATCAAAAACATATTGTCGGCAGCTTCGCTCAAGAGGCTTTCAAAAACGAGGCTGTCGCTTTCTTCATAATCCGAAAGCAGTCCTTCACCCCGAAAGAGCGGCGTTTGCATATTCCAGTTTACAAAGCCGATATCGCCGGAATCGACAAACTTGAGATTGAGCGGCGAAAGCACCTTACCGTTAAAAGAAACATAGACGCCGTTTTCTTTTTCCCAAGCGAGCTTGATTGCTGCGTTAAAGTTTCGCCGCGCTTCCTCCGATTCCGAAGGGGCAGTGCCGGATGCAGTCAATACGATGGAGACCGGCGTGTCGGCAAAAAGCCAGTATATCAGCGGCGCGGTATAGACGAGCGTGTCGGTTCCGTGCGTTATCACGATACCGTTGGCTGTCCCCGAAGCGATTTTTTCACAGATTGTGTGGATAAGCCGTGCCCAATCCGCCGGCTCCAGCTCTTCGCTGAAAAGCCCGTCGGAAATGGTCGGCTCGATGCGGATATGCCGCTTTGCAATAGTGGTATCCAAAAGCTCGGACAGAATTTTGGTACTTCCCGCTTTCACCTGTCCGTTTTGTATGGTAGCCGAAATTGCGCCACCCATCGAAAGCACATAGATAATGCGGATATTCAATTCTTCCTTAATAAGCTGCTTTACCAACTGCTGGTCGGCAAATCCTTTTGTCCGCTTCATCACCTGCCCGCACAGGATTTCGAGGTATTTCATCGAACCGGTTTTGAGCAGTTCCGCTTCTTTCGGATGTTTGCTAAGCATCTCTTGCACGAGAGTCCTCAGCGTTGTTTCGTCTGATATCTTTATCCATTCGTCTTTCGCAAGCAAAGCTGCCGGGTCTGCGCCGTCTATGATAATCTTTTGCAGCAGCGTGCGGGCAATCGGATGGTTAATCGTTCCCTCCTGCGCAAGCCGCAAAATACGGGCAAAGTATTCAGGCTGTAAAACAAGGCAATCGATTGTTTTGCCGGCGCGCTTCAGCAGCGGGAGAATATCTTCCAGAATCCCGTTTGCGGCGATTTTCGGCTCAATTCCGAATTGCAGCACCGCTTCAAAAAAATCCGCAAGCCGCGCCTCGGTACACAGCGCCCGTGCAATTGGAATGGATAGACCGAAGGATTGAATATAGCGCAGCTTTCGCGATTGTTGATTTTCCGGAGCAGTCTGCAATACCTCTTGCAGCAGCGTATCCGGCGCGGTGTAAAAAGCCTGCTCTTCTACCGGTTTTGTTTTAACATAATCGATAAAATCCCGTGTTTTATACGGTTCGGTACGCTCCATGCGGGCATTCCACAGTCGGCTTTCAGAAATCGGGTCATTCCCCTGTTTGAGCATATCTTCCTGCCGCCGTAAATCTTCGTTTACCGCCTTCCGTACAAAGTTAAAAGAGTTAAGGTTCCGCAGTTTTACATAGTGCTGCGGCGGATTGGGAAATTCGGTAGAAGCAACATAGGCATTGCAGCGGATTTTATGACTACTGTCGGAATCGGTGAGGAGTCCGATGTACCGCAGCCGGTTGTTCAGTTCGGTTAAAAACATCTCCGCTTCTTCGCCCAGTTCAAGATTATTACCGGTGCGTATCCTGATGCTCGGCATTCCCGCGGAGCTGTAATCCATAAGAGCCTTGCCGTCGGTATGCATAAGGCGTCCCGCATCTTCTTCGATGCGTATTTCCAAAATATCAATCTGCTTTTTGTGTTTGTGAAATTCGATATCAAGCACGCCTTTTTCCGCAATTTTTACCGAAGCGCCGCAGAGCTGATATTCGGAAGGGAGCGCCGGCATACCCGAAGGATATTCATATTGGGCTTTTGGGATAAGCGCGCAGCCGAGACTTTGGGCAAGCCGGTACGCATCGCGGGCAATGCGTTCTTTTAAAAGCGGCGGATATCCCGGTGTGCGCGTACAAATAGGACAGCTGTCGGCAGAGGAGCCTGCTTTGCATGAGCAAAACGCTTTTTCATCCGATAAGATTAAAATGCGGATTTCAAGAAAAACAAATGATTGGTACAAGCGTTCCTCCTGCAACACAGAAATGATATTAGCTCTAAAAAAATCGATAGGTTTTAGAGATTTTGATCAGAATATACAAAAAACTGAAAAAATTATACAACTATGCGAAAAAATATGATATACTATATACGCGAAAGATTCGCTCAATTATTTGCATGATTTTTCTCAGTGTTTAACGGGACGGCACTCTTTAAACGGTTACGGTTAAAACTGTGCAAAAATACTAGGAATAAAAGCGGTGGGTTGTTGAGGAGCAGTGGTGAACAAGCGCGATTTTCCAAAAGTTCATTTTTATGATCAGGATTTTGTTGATATTTATGATAGAACGTGGTCGTTTATTCAGGATTTTTTATTCAATATAAAGACCGAAAAAGGAACAACTGAAAGTTTTTTCCTTTATCCCGATAACAACGGATGGTTTTTAAATCAGTATGAAACCATCTTTTCATCGTTCTTTTTTGTTTATTCAAACCGAAACTATAGTGCAAATCAGGGATTGGATTTTTTCTATGCACATCAGGAAGAGTCGGGAGCGATTCGGTCTCGGTATAATGTCGAAACCGGTGAGCCGGTGTTTTCGAGCGATAATCCCGAAGGTGTCGGTATGCCGCTTTTTGCATGGGCGGAATACAATATGTTCCACAAGACGGCGAATAAAAAACGGGTGAAGGATGTCATGCCGGTACTCACCCGCTATATGAAGTGGCTGGATACTTCGTTTAAACAACCGAACGGATTATATACCGTCCCGCTCGCAGCCGTAGAGATGTACAATACGCCGCGCAAGAAAGCCGCATATCTGGTAGACTTTAACGCAGCGGTCGCGGTTAATGCGCTGTATATGTCGGTGCTGGGCGATATTCTTAACGACAAGGAATTGAGTTTTCAGTATAAGCGGGTTTATTTTACACTGAAAACCCGTATTAATAATTTAATGTGGAATGCCGAAACCGGTTTTTATCACGATATCGATGCGAATGAACAGCAGTTACCGCAAAAGACAATCGCCGGTTTTTGGCCGCTGCTTGCCGAAATCCCCAATGAGGATAAAGCCGAACAGCTTTCCGCGCACTTGCTGAATCCCGAAACCTTCGGCTCCGACCATCCCATTCCCAGTTTGTCGCTTGATGACGCTTCGTATAATGAGCGCGGTATGGGAGCCTTAGGCAGTGTATTCCCGCATTTGAACTTTATCGTCATTAAGGGCTTGGAAAAATATGAGCGGTGGGAACTTGCGCGAGAATGCGCTATCCGGCATATCTACTATGTGCTTGACGGCCTTGCTCCCGACGGCAACAGCAAAAAAGGCGCGTTGTGGGAAGCGTATTTGCCGCAAAAAGAAGGCCATGCGCAATGGCCTGACCATGAAAATTTCCCGCGCAAACAATATCTCTTTTCAGCAGCGCTCTCGACCATCACATTGATGATCGAAAATGTGATTGGGCTTTCCATCAGCTTCCCGCGGAAAACCGTCGATTGGATTATTCCGAATCTTGAGGTGATGGGCATCGAAAACTTGAGCCTGAAACGGAACCTTGTTACCATCCTGTCGTCAAAAACGCAGCGGGGCTGGGAAATCCACATGGAAAGCGAAAAGCTCTATTACTTTACCATCAATATCCTCGGACAAAAAAAGAAAACGCTGCCGATACCTTCCGGTAAGTGTTCGATGCTCATTGATAAACTGTAAGCGGAGCTGCCTGCAAGGTTTTGCGAGACCTTCACTATGATGGACTATCTTAACAGGGAACTTTCATGGATCGATTTTAACGAGCGGGTATTGGCGGAGGCGTGCTCTTCTACGGTACCGCTTTTGGAGCGGCTCAAGTTTATCGGTATCGTATCTTCAAATTTTGATGAGTTTTTTATGGTGCGGGTGGCCGGCTTGCAAGAATTTTATAAAAGCGGGCATCCACCTGCCGATGCTGACGATTGGCCGGTAGAAACGCTGTTAGAAGCCATCGTGCAAAAAACGCGCGTCTTGTTTGACATTCAAGAAGCGGTGTTAAATACCGAAATTTTACCCCAGCTAAAAGCGCATGGGTTTGCCTATTGCAAGCCGGAAGAATGTTCCGAAGCGGAGCGGCGTTTTTTGGAAGATTATTTTTTCCGGCACCTCTACCCGATTATTACCCCGCAAGTTTCCGAAAATGAGCAGGCGCTTGCAGACAGTGTTGCCAATGTGCGGCTGCACGTCGGGTTTTTGCTTTCGGGTGATGCAGGCGGACAAGACCGGCTCGCGATTGTGCCGGTGCCATCGGCTCCGCGCTTTGTCTTTTTGCAATCGGACCCTGCAAAAAAGGTTCGGTTCGTACTGATCGACGAGCTGATTCGGTATTTCGGCGGAGCGTTTTTCCCCGGCTGCCGGATTACCGGAACGGGAATCTTTAAGATTAACCGCTCCGCCAGTATGACGGTTGACGATTCCTCCGATGACGGTTTTATCGAGGCATTGGAAGAGGTTCTTATCAGACGCCGATACTCGTTTGTCGTGCGGATGACGAGTACGCATGAATCCCCCGCATTGGTGCGGCGGATGAGCGAGCTGTTTCAGCTGGGCGAAAAAGATATTTATTTGAGCGAGGCTCCCATCGGGCTTTCCTCCTTTGCAAAAATCACGGAAATAGACGGGTTTAAGCGGTTGAGGAATGAAAAATGGAAGCATTTTGCACATCCTGCCTTTCCTTCTGACGGTACGCCGTGGGATAGTATCAAAGCCGGCGATATTCTGCTGCATGTGCCGTATCAATCATATAAACCGGTTATCAGACTTTTGTCTGACGCCGCGGAAGACCCTGCCGTAACGTCCATCCGTATGACCTTGTACCGTACCAGTAAAAGCTCGCCCGTTGTACGCGCGTTGGTGGATGCTGCAAAACGAGGAAAACAGGTTACGGTATTTGTGGAATTAAAAGCACGCTTTGATGAAGAGCGGAATCTCGGCTGGGTAAAGCGGCTGCAAAAACACGGTGTGCGGGTGGTGTACGATCTGCCGCATTTGAAGGTTCACGCAAAACTCCTGTTGATTATGCGGCGTGAGGCGCACGGTGAGCAGGGGTATCTGCACCTGTCTACCGGCAATTATAATGACACCACCGCACGGCTTTATGCGGATATATCGTTGTTTACCGTTCATCCGCGTATGATTGCCGATGCACAGATAATATTTTCGCGTCTATGCGGTAAATATACGCCGGAAAATCCGCACTATATCATTACCGCACCCGAAGCGCTCAAACGTACTCTGCTGGAACATATCGAACGGGAAATCGGCTTTGCACGGCAGCATAAGCCCGCCCGTATCGTCGCGAAGATGAATAGCCTTTCGCATCCCGACCTGATTGCTGCCATATACAAGGCTTCGCAGGCGGGCGTCCGCATCGATTTAAACGTGCGGGGTATCTGTATGCTCATTCCCGGGCAGCGCGGCATCAGCGACAATGTCCGCGTCGTCAGTATTATCGACCGCTATTTGGAGCATAGCCGGATATTCTATTTTGAAAACGGCGGTAATCCTGAATGGTACCTTTCCAGCGCGGACTGGATGCCCCGCAATCTTGAGCGGCGGGTAGAGCTGTTGTTTCCTGTTTTGGATAAGCAGAATCAGAAGCTTCTGGATTATTTTTTTAGCGTGTACTTTGCGGATAACGTAAAGGCCTTTGAAATGCAGCCGGATGGCAGTTGGCACCGTAAAACTTTGCAGCAGGGGCAGCCGCCGGTTCGGGCACAAGAAGCCTTGCATCGCTTTTTTGAGCAGCAAGCTGGTGATTGAACAGCTTTAGAGAGCTTCTCGGTTACAGCGATGTTTCAACCACTATGGTTTACACCTACGTCCTCAACCGCGGCTGTCGCGGCGTTCAAAGCCCCATCGACCGAATGTGATTCGTTTTAGCTTGTTTAGTGAAGATAGGCCTAATCTGGCTGTTGATGATGTGTTCCGGCGTATATTATGGTAGAAAGATGAAGCTGCTTGGTGAGGTGCCAGTTTAGATTGCAGACGAGTAGTTTTGATGGTATTATGAGGAAAGGTCGAAAAGTTGTTATACGCACAAGCCAATGGCTTGGATATTTTTTGTTTATTAGGGCAAATTAGGAAGCGGTTGTATTAAAGCTCGCACGGAAGAAAAAAAATCAAGTAAAACAAAGAGGCGATTGAAAAATGGTTTCAAAAATATAATATAAACTATAAAAATTTTATAAAAAGGAAGACTAATGGAAAAAATATTTTTTCTAACAGTAGTATATTGCTCACTACTAGTTTCTTGTAAAAATAATTCCGACGGTAAAAAACTCAGTTATGATGGAAAAATATTGACCGAACAGTTAACACAAAGAGAATTTGATTACTCTAAAGCTAAAGAAGAATTAAATCGTGAGCGAACAGATTCACGAATTCCTTTTACAATGAATTTTTATGGTTGTTTGGGAAAACCTGTTTTAAAAGCGGAAGGGAATAATGACGTATATGTAATGTTAGATTCAGGTTCTACACGAAACTGGTTTTATTATTCTTTATTAGAAAAGATTAATGTGACTGAAGATGATTTCATACAAAAAGTAGTTGAATATATCAAACAGAATGAACTAGAACTGATAAAGGATCATCCTTCAGAAAAAGAAGTTGCTCAATACTTAAAAAACGAATGGTCTAATTATAATCTTAATTATCTAGCTTCCGTATCTTTTGGAGACATTTCTCTGCGATATGATCCTAATGTTAGTGAAACTTTTGATGGAGTTATCGGAGCTGAGTTTCTATTGAATTATGACAGAGTTACAATAGACTTTATCAATCAATATATTATTTTAAATGACGAAAAACTTGATGGTGCTGCTTTAAAAATGTATCAAAGTCCTAATGATGAATTTGATATTTATTTTGAATATAGAGGACAACCTGAATTCGGAATGATTGATACAGGTAATTATGGGTTTACTCCAAGACATAATTTTGGAGATAGAAATCAACAATATGATATAAATGATTATTCAAATTATGGATATGGCTATAAAGATAAAGTTCCTATTACACCAAGAGTAATGTATTCTTATAATGATATAAAAATAGGTGAGGTTATTTACAACAATATGAATGGTGCTTATTCAACAATAAAAGGCTCTGGTTTTAATAAAGGAGCACAATCTCATATGATGAAACTAAATGGACTTGGTAATGTTTTTTTCTATAACCATATAATTCAATTTGATTTTGTAGATATGCAGTTTATTATTAAATAACAATACAAACAGGAATGTATTTGAATATAAAAAAAGGGATTTGTATTCGTGAAGCAGAAAATTCATCTGTTTAAGAAAGAATATTAGTTGGACGCTCTCATAGATCCGCTAGTTTTTTAATTTAAAATATAATACAAATAAATAAGGTGTATAACAAATGGCAATAACAATGATAACAACTCTTATGCTGATGGTGTTTTATTTTCTTTTGTTGTATGGAGGTGTGGCTTTTGTTCAAAACAAGAAGTTTTTTTCTTCAGCCCCCAAAGAGGTTTATGATGCTGTTCCTGACCGAAAAGAAAGATTTCACGGTGCACATATAATCGGTTGGATTATAATTGCAATTGCTTTTCTTATCCTTTTTGGTGCATTTATACTTGGAGCATGGGACGGAATTCATAATAATTTTAATTTTATTGAATTTTTCATAAGATTTTTAATTATGCTTTACGGAATGGAAACTTTCGATATTGTGTTTTTCGATTGGGTTCTTCTCTGTCATTCAAATTTCTTTCCTCATTTTTATCCGGAAGTTAAGGATATCGTAGGTCCGCATTTATTTGGATTTAATTGGAAAACACATGTTATGCATTGCATTATATATATTCCGATTTGCGCCCTACTAGCATGGGTATGTACTTTGTTTTAGGAAGCTCATTTGTTATGGAAAAAGAATTAAGATTATTAGTACAAGATAAATGAAAGACGTCTAACACCCGCTTCAACCTGACATTGCGGACAAGCCGCAAATGCAGGTCAAGCGGTAGTTAGGTTGACCTGCCTAAAGACAGGCAGGCGCGGAACCGACCTATGATATTTATTTCGATCTAAAAATAAATTTATAAAATCATAGGAGGATTTTATGAAACGCTTTTCTAAATTTACAGTATTACTAACTACTGTATTATTACCCCTTGCTTTTGTCAGCTGTAAACAGGGAGCAACAAATGAGGGTAAAACTATAACTAAACTTGAAGCCCCGACAAATTTGGTTATCAATTCAATTACAGATAACACAATTGGTTGTGCTGTTAATTACACCGGAAAATTTGAGGGTGCAACGAACGCAATTTTAGGCTACTCGACTACAAATGATTCCTCTAAAGCCACTTATGACACATATAATTCAACTGCTACTGTAGAAGCAGGGGAAAATACAAGAACGGTTAATTATACTGGCTCATATTATTTTAAGCCTACATCGGGGAAAAAATATTATTTCTGGTTAAAAGTAACAAGTTCTGCATATAATGTTTCTCACAGTTCTTGGAGCAATGTTGCTGAGTTTACCTATCCATAATAATTAAATAATCTGGCGGGTCAAGCCCGCCTTTTTCTTCTTGACAAATATTCACTTTAGTTCATATAATAAATTATGTGGAATGTAGATTCATCAGATGAATATGATGCTTGGTTTCTAACATTGGACGAAAAATGTAAGGAAGCCGTATTGCAAAGAGTTCTTTTACTACAACAATACGGGCCAAATCTTTCACGTCCGTATGCAGATGTCCTTCATGGTTCTAAGAAACTTAGTAACCTTAAAGAACTGAGAAACCAGACTCAGAAACATCTTTTGAGAGTTGCCTATTACTTTGATTCTGCTAGAAATGCATTTTTGCTTACTGGCGGAGACAAGAAAGGTAAAGACCGGGATAAGTTTTACAAAGATTTAATAGCCGAATCCGAAGTAATAGTTGAAAGACATGAGAAGGAGTTGGAAAATGAAAGACGCAATCAAAATGATGGAAAGTAATATGTCTCCAGAGGCTGTTCGTCGCACTCACATAAAAGCCGAGCAGGATATTATGACAATTCGTCTTGCACAGCTTCGCGAAGAACAGAATGTAAAACAGTCAGAAATGACTAATTTTACCCAGTCATCTGTTTCTAAAATTGAAAAAAGGAAAGATATAAAAATTTCAACTTTAATAGACTATCTCGACAGTCTCGGAATGGGACTTGAAATTATTACTTATCCAAAACTTGCTTTTTCTAAAAACCAGGAAAAAGTTCTTTTGAAAGTATAAGAAGACCTAACACCCGCTTCAACCTGACATTGCCTTTGAGGCAATGCAGGTTAAGCGAATGTTATGTGGACTGCCCTTCGGGCAGCAGTTTAGGAGGAAAAATGTTTGATAGTGATATTTGCAAGAAAAAAGATGGTTCACCCTTAAAGACTATGAATCTGAATATGAAGCTCAAGAAGCTATTGAATATGTGAAAAGACAATATGGGAATGAACAAGTAAGTTATAAATGCTCACGATGTGGTTACTGGCACCTTTCACCAAAAGAGCGTCAGACACCAAATCATATAAGTTATTGCCTTGATTCTAACGGTAAAACAAAGCAAGGCTATCCAACTTATGAAGCGACTAAAAGGAGAGCGGAAATAATTTTTGATGAAAAAGGAATAGAACTTTTTGTTTATCATTGTGATCTGGAGTGATACAATAAAATTATTTATGTAAGAATGGTAAAAGAGGTTGTAGAATCAGAAGAGGCGCACAAGGGAAAGGAGGACTGATATGAAAACAATTGATGAATATATGAAAATGCCATATAAACTGGAAATTATTCCGGATTCAGAAGAATCAGGTTTTGTAGCCTCATATCCAGACCTTCCGGGTTGTATAACTTGCGGTTCAACAATTTCTGATGCAGTTAATAATGCAGAAGATGCAAAAAAGGAGTGGTTCTTGGCTGCCATTGAAGAAAATATTGAAATTGCAGAACCAAAAAGTGCCGATTCTTATTCCGGTCAATTCAAACTACGTATTCCAAAATCTTTGCACAAGACTCTTGCCGAAGATTCTAAAAAGGAAGGAGTAAGTATGAACCAATATTGCGTATATCTTCTTGCAAAGAATTCAGAAAAAGAACATATATTATCGCAAGAACAAGCTGTATTCGTATAACACCGTTTTCAAAGCCGACAACGCAGACAAGCTGCGTTGCGGTTTAAAACGCAAGTTAGACGGATGCCTGCGGCACGAATAATAAACAAAATTTGATGATTGATTTTTGAAATAAAAGGGCAGTTATCCTTATTATTAAAATTTTTTAATACTGACAGGAAAATTTGATTATTTAAATCTCTCCAATATAGATTTTTGCATAAAATTCAACAAAAATACTGTTATAAATCACGAAAGCAAAGCTTTTAAATGTTATATATTTTATTTATAATCCAGAAACCCTAACTAAGAACAACTTGACTATGTTGTACATATATATTATGATATACGTATATGAAAACTTTATCGATAGCTAAAGTAAGAATGAATTTTTCCGCGCTTTTGAAAGAAGTAGAATCAGGTAATGAAATTGGTATTGCCTTTGGTCGAAAACAAGAAACGATAGCCGTGATTGTTCCAATTGACGAGTACAAAAGAATCAAAGCGAGAAAGCTTGGCACATTAGAAGGAAAAGTAAAGGTTGAATTCAGTGAGAACTGGACAATAACAGATGAAGAGTTTATTAATGTATGAAAATCCTATTAGATACGCACTATTTATTATGGGCATTTATTGATACAAGTAAAATATCTAAATCAGTTTATAATAAATTATTAGCAGACGAAAATGAAATTTTTTATAGTCAAGCTAGTTTATGGGAAATATCAATAAAATGTAATATGGGCAAATTATCCCTAAAAGGAATAACTCCTGAAGAATTCTATGAAGAAGTAGAAAATAGTTTTTTTAAATGTAGACCTTTTAAAAATGATGAATTAATTAGTTTTTATAAATTGCCGATAGAACACAAAGACCCATTTGATAGAATTATGATTTGGCAATCAATAAACTCTGATTATTATTTTTTATCTGTTGATACACAGGTTATAAAGTATAAAAAATATGGCTTAAAAATCTTATCCTAACACCCGCTTCAACGCTGACAAAAGCCTTTGCCATGGAAATTGCTTATGTCGCTGTGTCACTAAAGTGGCTGCGCTCTTTTATGCAATTTCCACGCCAAGCCCTATACGGGCACGGCAATGCAGTTTAAAACGATGTTATGTGGACGGCTCTGCGAGACGCTTTGGGATAGGAGAGAGCTATGACGCGGGCAAGAAATAAAGATGATTTACTGAAATTCACTACGGAAAATTACTCAAAATTGAGTGGTAAGCTTTTAAAGGATAAAGGATAGTACCAATGCAAAACTATTTTGATTATATCGATGATGATGAACTCTGCGCATTTTTTGCAGGCGCTGTAAAAATTCCCAGTATTAATCCGCCGGGGAACGAAGCACCGATGGTGAAATATATAGAAGATTTTTTACAAGCGAATAAGATTGAATATGAGCGGATTCCGGTTGAAGGAAGCCGCTGTGATATTGTCGCTCGGGTGTGCGGGAAAACCCGTGAAAATAGCATCATCTTTACCGGACACATGGATGTCGTACCGGTTTCCGACGAAGAGCGGAAACGATGGAACTTTAACCCGTTCGGCGCCGAAACACGAGACGGTATTCTTTACGGCCGCGGCAGCAGCGATATGAAAAGCGGACTGACAGCTGCGCTTTATGCAATGTCTGTTTTACAGCGGCACGGTATTGTTCCGCCGACTGATATTATCTTTGCCGCGACAATCGATGAAGAAAACTACATGAAAGGCTCGAAGAAGCTTTTATACTCTCCGCTGTTTGACGGCGCCCGCTCGTTAGTGGTGTGCGAACCAACCGATTTAAAGCTGTGCATAAAAGGGAAAGGGAGAACATGGGCGGATGTCTGTGTACGGGGTAAAACAGCTCACGGTTCACAAGCAGGCGCCGGAGATAATGCGATTTACACAGCAATCAATTTAATAGAAAAGATTAAGCATACCGAGTTGTCGGACTATTCTTCGGCGGAAAACGGGGAGTCCTTTTGGCGGACACTGGCGATACAGGCGGGAGTAGAACCGCAGGTAGTCCCTGATACTTGCATATTTACCGTTGATGCGCGGCTTGCCGTCGGTCATCCCATCGATGCAGTATGGGCGCAGCTGGATAAACTGATTGCATCATTGCATCAAGAAGTTCCTACCGCTCAAGTGTCGTATACCGTTATCGATAGGCGCCCTTCGTGGGCAACGGCGGAAAGCGAACCGTTGGTACAGCGCTGCAAAACAGCGCTGGAAGCCGTCGGCTTACCGTATATCCCTGACATCTTTGCGGGTTCTACCGACGGTAGCATACTAGTAAAGCAGGGACTCGTTCCCGTTATCATCGGCCCAGGCGATCTTGCCGTCGTCCACCGCGAAAACGAGCATATTAAGCTTTCTCAACTTTATCGGGCGGCGAGGTTGTATCTTTCCATAATGCTTACCTTTTGAAAATATACGGCGTATCTACTTCGTCGCTCGTTCAGCGAAGTACATCCCTGTACTTCGCTGAACACAAGTTTGACCAGTGTCAAACTTGTTTCTGCTTAATACGCGCGGCATCCGTGCCGCTACTGAAAATCCTCAACGTATCATTTCCGCTTTTTATAGGCGGAGGCGGAGCCTGCGCTGACAGGATGTTTCTTTCTCGTATCCTTTTCGCGGAAAAAGGCTTCGCGCCGGTTCCCTTCACGCAGTTTTCGTGAAGGGCTTTTTTTTGCATAACCGGCTGTGTGCGAACTCTTTTCGTTTACGGAATCCGATTTTGTGTCGATGTGGATGTGCGGCATATTTGCTTTTTTCTTTGAAAGCCTCAGTGCCTCGTGAGCGGCATCGGTCGGTAAATCCGCAAGCGAAAAGCGGTCGAATAATTCGATACGGTCAACTGCGTGTTCGGGGATGGAGAGCAAGGTACTGAAAAACTGTGCAAGGCTCCGCTTGCTTGTCCCGTCCTTCCTGCCCAATCCGATATAGAGCCGGATGGTATTCCCGCCGGATGATTTTCCGCGCTTGTCTTCGGTGCGGGGGATTTTGATATTTCTGTAATGGGAAGCAGACAGCACCGAACCGTAGTGCAACTGCAACACGGCGGCAAGTACTTCGGCGCTGTCAATATGCTTGACGCCGGATACCGCTGCCTCAGCGTCGAAAGCAACGGCTTCGTCAACGTTTGCAGTATTTGCAGCGATATCGGTACTATCGACGGCGTTTATACTATCCGCAGGGCTGTCAATATTTTTGACGCCGCTTTCGGTATTCTCGGTGTAGGACACGATGGCGTTTTTTTCAGTGGCGGCGAATCTTGCTTTATTTCCGGCTAGGAGTTCCCGAGCGAGTTCGATAAAGGGTTTGTTGACCGTATGTTCGGCACGAACGGTGTCCAGCTGCCGCCGCAGATCAGAAAAGAGCCGTTCCTGTTTTTGTGCGAGGACTTTTTCTATAGAAGGAATTTTTCCTTCCTGCAACTCGCCTCGTGCATGACGGCGCAAATAGTCAATCCTGCGCCGCTCATTCGGGCGGATAAAGCTTACCGCCGTCCCTTTCGCCCCCGCCCGTCCGGTTCTACCGATACGGTGCGTGTACGTGGGGCCGTCATACGGAATGGAATAGTTGACAACGTGCGTAATTCCCTCGATATCGATACCGCGGGCGGCGACATCGGTTGCAACGAGAATACGGGTTTTCCCCGCCCGAAACCGGCTCAAGA
This sequence comes from Treponema sp. OMZ 305, assembly GCF_024181325.1. Classification (NCBI taxonomy): domain Bacteria; kingdom Pseudomonadati; phylum Spirochaetota; class Spirochaetia; order Treponematales; family Treponemataceae; genus Treponema; species Treponema sp. OMZ 305. Next base: position 678,274 of record NZ_CP051300.1, read on the forward strand.
TTTTTTCGCGCTGCCCCTGCGGGATGTCTCCATGCAAAGCGGCGGCTTCGTAATGCCGCTCATCAAGCTCTTTCGCAACCGCATCGGCGTCAACCTTAGTTTGGCAAAAGACCAGCCCGTAAAAGTTTTCGGCGGTGTCGATCAGGCGAACCAATGCCTCGGTTTTATCTTCTTCCCTCACCATCCAAAAAAACTGTTCGGTAAGCGGCAGCGGTTCTTCCGACGCCTCTTCTTCTACAATTTCATATTCGCCCATAAAGTCGGCAGCGATTTTCAAAATCTGCTTGGGCATCGTTGCCGAGAACATCAGCACCCGCGAATCGGGATTTGCCTTTTTGAATATCGTTTCGATATCTTCGATAAAGCCCATGTTCAGCATTTCATCAGCTTCATCTAAAATAAAATATTCGATACTGTCCAAATTCAGCGAGCCGCGCTCTAAATGATCGATAACACGGCCGGGAGTTCCGGCAACAATTTCGCATCCGCGCTTTAAATTTCGTAATTGTTCGACAATCGACGCGCCGCCGTATACGGTGGTGATACGGGGATGAGTTCCTTCCTTAAACGATTCTATTTCCGAAGCGACTTGCAGCGCAAGTTCGCGAGTAGGTACCAGTACTAACGCACGCGGTTTTTCCCGCGGTTCCCTCAATTCCTGTACAAGCGGCAATCCGTAGGCGGCGGTTTTACCGGTACCTGTTCTCGCCTTTGCAATAACGTTCGCATCGCCGTTTAAGAGGCGCGGAATTGCCAACACTTGAATGGGTGTCGGCTCTTCAAATCCTTTTGCCGCTACCGCATTCAACACGGACTCATCGAGTCCCAAATCTCTAAAAGATATATCCATAATCGGTGCGAGTATATCAGATACGACGATAAGTTCATAGCCTACTTTACAAAAGAAACTTAATATGCTAAAGTATCCCCTCGAAAGCCGGCGTGGTGAAATTGGTATACACGATAGACTCAAAATCTATTGGGGGCAACTCCGTAAGGGTTCAAGTCCCTTCGCCGGCATGTTCTTCAATTCACCACTTGTTAATCCACCGGTCTTCAATCTATCAAAACTACTAAAAATGAAATATGGAACGAAAAGACGCAGAACTTGCATTTTTATTGCAATACGAAAATGTCGCATGGTATGAAAAAGGACGTGTCAGAATCCTCGACCGGCGCATCTATCCCGAAAAAATAACGTATGTTGAATGTTCTTCGTGGGATGAAGTTCGGCAGGCGATTGCCGATATGGTAACTCAGAGCGCCGGACCGTACACGGCTGCCGCTATGGGGATGGCGCTTGCTGCATATCAAGTACGGAATGAAGGGGCGGAAAAGCAGCGGCACTTTCTTGAAGAAGCGGCTCAGGGGTTGGCTCATGCCCGACCGACGACGGCAAACAGAATGGGACAGATTACTGCGGGCTGCCTTGCTGTGGCTGAAAATGCCTTGAATGCGGGGCAAGATGTAGTAACCGCCCTTTTTAACACTGCAATAGATTCGCTGAATCGGCGCTACGGTATAATGGAAAAGGTTGGAAACTACCTTGCAGAGCTTTTCCCGCAAGGGGGTGGCGTTCTTACCCAGTGTTTTGGAGAAACGATTGTCGGGATGATGCTGAAGGCAGCCCGCGCGCACAATAATCCCGTTAGAATAATCTGTGCCGAAACGCGGCCGTTTCTGCAAGGCGCCCGCTTAACTGCAAGCTGCGCCGCCGATATGGGGTTTGATACCACCGTTATTACCGACAATATGGTTGCATATACGATGCAGCAAGGGCAAGTTGATCTTTTTACCTCGGCAGCGGATACCATTACGCGGGACGGGCATATCGCGAATAAAATCGGCACGTTTCAGATAGCCCTGCTTGCAGAACGGTTCGATATACCGTACTATGTAACCGGCATACCGGATGCAGATAAGAAAAGCGCCGCCGATATCCGCATCGAACAGCGTAACCCTGAAGAAACGCTTTCGTGCCATGGAGTACGGCATACTCATCCTGCGGTAAAAGGGATATATCCCTCGTTTGACATTACTCCGCCTCAGCTTATCCGTGGGGTTGTAACCGATAAGGGGATATACCGTTCCCAAGAACTTGGTGCGTATTTTGATACGCCGCAGGATCGATTCTATTAGATAATTACGAGATTGCTAGGTTATTACTATGGATATACAAAAAGTTCCTTATACCCGCATTATTACTCCGGCTCCTCGCCGCCCTATCGAAAATGGGGTACCGCTCTTCGGGTCGTACTCGGGGATGTTCCATACCTTTGACATACGGGGCGTCAAGAAGCCGTTTGGGGATTTACCGCTTCCTACTTTTCTTACGGATATCCGTGTAACCGATACATTGCGGCTCCTCTTTTGCGATGATAACCTTATCGGCGAAATTGAATTTTTTTATGGCGGATATTTTGCTTTTATGGAAACAACGCTGTGGAACCGCCAGACGAACCGCTTGCTTGCCTACCGGCAACTTTTGCCGCTGGGGTTTGTGCATCTGCCCAAATACATTGCGTACAGCGTTGCAACATGCCGCGTTAAACGGCGGTACGTCCGTATCTTTTCCCGTCTTTCCAAAGGGCTGCTCTATGCCGATTTTGATTTTCTTGCTGCTAACGACCGGCCGTCATGCGAGGGCAGGCTTGATTTTGATTCGCGTTCGCCGCAATGCACCGACTATTCTGCTGTCATTCCTGCTTTTGTGAGCCGCCGGTGCCAAGCCGTGTATTTCCGATCATTTGCCGTAAACGGCTGGGTTACGTTTGGACATAATCAAGATATACAATTAAATAAAACAACCGCGGTCGGCTTTTTGGATTTTCGAAAAACCTATACATCCCCCCGTACAAAGCGGAGCGTCGTTATCGGGCTGGGCATTATTGACGGCACCCAAGTTTCCTTCCATTTAAGTAATTCCATCGCTCCCGACAGCTACAGCTATAACGACAATATTTTATTTTACGGTGGAAAACGCATCCCGTTGCCGCCGGTACGTATCACCTATCCGTTCGGCTCTTCCAAGAATTGGATTATCCAAGATACCGAAAGCATGGTCGATTTAACCTTTACCCCAAGCGCAATCTCTCAGCGGAATCTGAATATCCTCGTTTGGCGGCGGGACTATAAGACCATCTGCGGCACTTTTGAAGGCTCTTTTTTAATTGAAGGCGGTGTAGAGCTCAAATTAAAAGGGTTCCCCGGCATCGCAAAAAAAGTTAGGATGAGAATGTAAAGGACATCGGCAGGTGTCTACCGCAGTTTTTCTCCTTTAGTTTTGTGCTTAGCTCTGTACTTCCGGAAAACGATAGATAAAATCGGCAATAGGTTCCAATCCGTTTTGAATATGCATCGTGTCAATTTTCTCTTCTATAGAATGCAATAAGGAATCGTCGGCGATTATCTCTTTTACTTTTTTTATTATTTTTCGCGGGTGAGGAATATACCAGCCGAGGTTATTGTTTACGACGTAGAGCATATTTCCCAGTTCTTGTCCACGCACATAGCTTGCAAGGATTAATGGCTTTCCAACTGACAGTGTTTCCATAACGGTAGCGGGTCCGCCTTTGGTGATGACACAATCGGATACATTGATTAAGTCGGGCATAAACGAAACAAAACCGAATACCTGAATATTGGTAATGTTCGTAGTTTTAAGCAGAATTTCCAGTTGCGTTTTTAACACTTTATTCTTGCCGCAGATAACAATTAAAAGTGCGGGGCATCGCTGAAAGATAAAAGCGTTGACAATCGCAAGTGTCGATTTTAAGCCTTCCCCCCCGCCGACAACCAGTACGATTTTTTTATCAAGCGGTATGCCATGCCGGTGTTTCGCTGCAATTTTTTCCGCGGCCGTATACCGCCGGTCAAAATTCCGCGAAAGCATAATAGGAAATTGATGAACCTGTTCCGGTTTAAAGCCATAGTGTGAGATCGCTTCTTTTTGCAATTTCTGGGAAAAAACAATAAGCTCAGTATTTTTTGCATAAAACCATGACGGATGTGCGGTGAACGGATCCATCACGATGGAAATTAATGGGATACTGGGATTCACCCTATCGATTGCAATCCGTGCAAGCGGGATAAGTATTTCGTGCAGGCAAATCAGTTTGGTGATTTTTTCGGCTTTAAGAAATGTTACCAGATTTTTTACAATAAACGGACGCAGTAGCCATCTACAAAATGTTAAAATCTTTTTCGATTTTGTTAACTGATAGAACGCAACGTAACCGGGTTCAAAGTAGTTTGAAGTTGCAAGATAGCCTTTTTCAAAAAAAATACGCGAAATCCGATTGGAGCCCTTGAAACCGTTTTGCGGAATATATTCGGCATTATTCGGATATTTTTCCTTTAAGCATGCAATCAAGGCGTTAGCGCCGGAAATATGCCCGCCGCCTGTTTTTAGATATAAAAAGCCGATACGTTGTTTCATTGTTAGCACTATACCAAAAAGAGGTTACAAGCGTAAAGATGATGAGTTGATGTGGTGTAACTGCATTTTTCTGCCGCCGCCATAATAGGTCGATTTAGCAACTGTTGACGGCTTGACAAACTACACATTTTGCCGATAGCATAAATGAGTGTTTGTAAATAACACTGAAAGATGCCCGGTGGTATCTAAAATGAGGTGAAAACTATGCATTTACATAAAAAAACAATTGCGGTGGTAATATTTGCTGTCGCCGCTATCCATTTATATGCATTTGATTCCGGTTTTACGCTGGGACTAAAGGCAAATTTAACCGGCTCTCTTACCGATCCTCGGATAAATAAGAAGGATATGGACTACTTAGGCGGCAACGGAATGAAGGGAATGCTTGGCTATATTACTACCGGCGAAGCTGATTTAACCTATCTTTTTGATTCGATACGCTACTTTCGCTTGCAAGATAACTCGGTATTCGGCGGCTTGGGATGGAGCTTTGCGCTTGGACTTGGGCAAGGCTTTTCGGGACAGATATCCGGTCAATTTAATGATAAGCTGAATGGGGGTAAAGGAAAACAAATCGATGTTTTTTGCCGTGTGCACATGACGCCGGTGCTGACCCTTACCTCAGGGGTTCGTTCATATTTTTTGCGCAACCGTCTGTCATTAGGGGTTAATACCGGCATCAGGATGCCGCTTGATCCGCAGCCTATCTATGAATTGTACACAAACCTTACTCCGGATGAAGTGGAAGAATTAAAAAGAGTAGGGTTGGATTTTTCCAGCGAAACGGGAACGCTCTTAATTACGCAAGAGCAGATGAAAAAAATTAATCCTGTTGGGTTTATCTTTAAGGGGTTTATTGAGTATAATCAGCCATTTCTTTCCAATATGGAAATTGTATTAGGCGGTTTCTTGTCATATACCATATATAAGCCGAAATATGTAACAATGCCGCAAAAGCTTATCGATGCGGCAAAAGCTGGCGGTAAAGCCAAAAACCCGCCTGTTGACGTTGATGTGGTAAATACCCCCATTAAGTCATTTTATATGAACTCATTCGATTTTGGTATAACAATCGGGTTGACGTTTAAAGTATAAGGAGGAGTTCTTATGCGCTTGTCTAAAAAGATTATAAATACGGTTTCTTTAACGTGCTTTACTGCTGTTGCGCTTTGTGTGTTTTCAGCATGTAAACCGGCAATTGGTACCCCGTGGTATCCGCGGTCGGCATCATCCTCTTCCGGCAGTTTTGTTATTACCGGCATACAGGTAAAAGGATTGGATGTCGTCCCTGTTCTGGCGGAAACTCCGACCGATGATGCGGATAAAATAAAGAAATTTTCGGAGGCAAATACCTATGTCGTTACTGTTCCTGCCGATGTTACGGAAATAACGGCTGAGAACATAACGGTTACGGCGATAACATCTCTTTCCCGGAAGGATGCGCTTTCAGTAGAGGTAAAGCTGAATGGAGGCAGCGTTCCATTAAGCGCCGGACAGGTTGTTCCCGTTACTATAAAAATAGCGGATCCTGACGGGAAATATGCCGTGCAGGAAAAAGTGCTGAGTATTACGCAGAGCGAACCGTATGAATTGGAATTAAAACGCCTTACCGTTTGCGGTATCGACGCAATGGCGGGGAACGTTACGGTTCCTTATAAAGAAAATGTTATTGTTGCTTCTAAAATTCAGGCTGAATTCTTATACGGTGAAACCCAAACCGTAATACCAGTAGAAGTGGAAAACGCCCCCGTGTCTTTAAAGGAGAACGAAGAAACCGAAATCAAACTGTTTGTTAGGGGACTGAAGGGGCAATATAAAGATTTTGCACATGTTATCAGCGTAACCAGAGCTGAAAAACCGGAGAACGGAGCGGAAGCCTTAGAGCTTGAAGCCTTATATGTACGGGGTGTGCCCGGCAATATCGCCGGTAGTATAAGCATACCGGAAAATACGGAGAAGCTTACCGCGGACGATATAATCTTATCGTTTAAGACATTCGGCTATATAGCTGCGGAAATGACGCCGCCGGAACTGGTATTTCAGGGAAAGACCGCATCCGCAAAATTTAAGATTTCTGCAAAAGAAGGAAAATACGAAGAATGGGAACGCGAGTTTACGTTTAAAAAAGATGCTGCGGCGGTATATAATCCGCGGGATAAGCACGGCAACAAAAAATACATTGTAAAGGTTACGACCGTAACCGAAGAAGTCAATCCGTTTGACCATTACGATGAAAATTATGAGTTCCCCGCGTCCAAATTCGACGAATGGGTTCTGCACATGCCTTCTATGTCGGGTATTATCGCCTCGTATAAATTTAATCCCGGATCATGGAATGCAAGCCCTGACCCTGACCCTAAAGTGTGGAGTGGAACACCTGATATTTGTGATAATATTCCATCTGAAATAGGTTCCGGTCTTAAAGCTATAGATAATATAAAAATTTATCGGTATAAGACCAGAGCAGAAAGATGGGCGAAAGGTTCTTATACGCCGGTTCCAAATCCTCATGACAATAGATTTTATTTTTACCGCTTTACTGCTGATGCTTCTGGCGGCATAAAATCCGATAATTCCATGTTCTGTGTAGATCGCTATTCTAAGTTCCTTTTTTATTATAGTGATCCGGCTAAGATAAAAAATATTCTCGGCAACAAGCTCCCTACGGAATGGACTGACTATGCTGCTGCTTCTGTAGGTGATCATATCCAATTTGAAGAACCGTTTTATATGAGCGATCCTGTCGGATATGTAAAAGAAGACGGTTCTGTGATATTGTATCAATGGATAAAGGATAATATAAATGCAGCGAATTACCATGCGCAGAAAAACCCCGCTTACGACAAACCTGCCGGTAGAAGTCCGGGAAAAGCGGGCTATTCGCCGTATCGAAAAAATATCATAATAAAGAAGACGGAAGTTACCACGGAGGTAAACCCCCATTATACGGTATCGGAACCGGTTATCGTAGGGCAGCCTGTTTCCGTTTATGCGCGGGTGGGAGATGCCGTATCGCTTGAAGTAAAGGTTTTACCTGTTCCGGAAGGAGAGGTGCTTTCATATCAATGGTATAAAAAGGATAAGGAAAGCGGCAGTGTAGAAGAAATTTCCGGGGCAAATGCAGCCGTTTATACGCCGGATACCTCCTCTGAAATAAACGGACATTGTTATTGTGCCGTAAAGAACACGAATTCCGCTAACGGACAGGTTGCCGAGGTACAATCGGAATCCGCACGGTTGTGTATTTTAAACGGGACGGGGCCGATAAGTGTCGACGCCGAACCGCCTAAAATAACAAAACAACCTGAAAGCCAAACCGTTCCGATAAATGTCACTGCCGAAATAAAGCTCGGTATAGAAGCGGTTTCGGTAGACGGTGGTGAACTTTCATATCAATGGTATAAGACCACAAACCCCGCAGAGGAAGGAGCCGCCGTAAGCGAACCGAGCGATCAAGCTGCGTACCTGTGTGAACCCGATACGTCTTCCACCGGTACTGCATATTATTATTGCCTTGTTACGAACACAAACAATAACGCTGACGGAAACAAAACCGCAACACGGAAAAGCGACGTCGTGACAATTGAAGTTGAAGAAGCGTATAAGGTTATCTTTACCGTGGACGGAAACGGCGGCTCTCTTACCGCCCTTTATGACGGAAAGGTAATAGATTCGGGTTCTTACGTAAAAAAAGGCGGTGTGGTTAAATTTATCGCAACCCCCAAGCCCCGGTACATTGTCAAAGAATGGGCAGGTATTACGCCTGAGGCTTCACTGCCGGATAACACCTTGGCGTTATTAACGGTCGGGAACGAAAATGTTACCGTTTCGATTTCTTTTGAGCCGAAGATGCGCCTTACCGTAACGCCTAAGATTTACAATGAAAGTTTACAGTCTTGGTGTACGGCAGACGGCGATCACTTCAGCCATAAATATATTGACGGTGCTCATTTTGCTCATGATCTTGCCGTTACGGTAAATGCAAATGGCGGTACGGATAACATACAATGGAAATACGACTTTCCTATTGAAGGATCAGATGGCTTGCTCACAGGAATCACAAACGGGGGACACGGTGAATATGTGAAAGAGAACGATTACATAAAACTAGGGAAGGATAAGGAAGACAATAATGTTGCGCTAGCTAAGAATTTCTCTGATTTTTCAGAGATGAATATTTTACTTCAAACATACCTGATAAAATCAAACAAACATGATTTTTGGCGTACTGAAAAGACATTCGCAGGCGGCGGACCGGTATACCCCAAGCAGCCCTTAGACAATAACAGCATCATTAAACTTGTCTACAACGAAACTACCGGAACATGGCGTTTAGATGCAGCTGCACTACAACTTAATCAGCCGGAGCGTGTAACGATCTCCTATGACGAAAATTTTACCCTTGCCGATGGCGAAGAAAAAGACTTTGTTATTACGTATACGGTTAATAACAACGGCTATAAACATGACGAAGACAAAAAATATAAAAATATGGACGATGGTGGAGAGAATGAAGCCAGTACAAGATCAAAGGGCACGGTAAAAGTAATTTATACGATAGGGTGGAAGTTAGGTACTAATTAGTGAATTAAGAATTCATAATTAAGAATTGAGGAAAAGCCGTTTTGCGTTGGGGAAATCCTACATAAAACGGCTTTTTTAATTAAGAATTAGTTTATCGCTTCTACCTCTGCTTTGGTAAGACCGGTTGCTTGCGCTATCTTTTCCCGCGAAAGGCCGAATTGCAAGAGATTTTTTGCCGTTTCGACTATGAAATCGTCACTATGCGTAGCGCAAGCCGCTGTAACAGTGACAAATTCAGTGGCTGCCTGAGCATTCTGCAAGATTCCTGATTGGTAGTCATGAGAAGTTACACAATTTCCGAAATCTCTGAAATTGTCGCTATGCGTAGCACACCCCCCCATAACGCCGATACCTTCACCAACCGCCTGAGCATTCTTCATGTTGCCGATAATTTGATTACCTGCTTCAATAACCGGCTGAAGATTTTTATCCTTACTCAGAGCATTTTTCTTAATTTTTTTATTCATATTCTCATGCTCTTTCCAGATTTTTGATTGATCTTCACAAGAAGCATCAGTTGCATCTGCAAATCCAAAGCAGATAAAAGCGGTAAGCACCACAAGCCCCATAAACATCTTTTTCATAAGATTCTCCTTAAAATACTATTGGTAATCGCTAAAAAACGAAGCTTTTAGAGATTCCTTGTTATCTTCAATACTGAAGACTAATTAATAATAATACACAGCACTTACTATTGCCAAGTTGATAATACCTACTTTTATCGTAATATTTTACTATGACTCAAATAGAATTACGGGGATATCTTTCACAAAATATAAAAACATACAGAAAACGACTTGCATTAACGCAAGAAAAATTAGCTGAAAAAACGGGGCTTTCTACGCAAACTATTAATGATATAGAAGGATGCAGAACGTGGGTAAGCGATAAGTCTCTTATAAAAATAGCAGAGATATTACATACCACGCCTGCTGTGTTACTTTTCCCGAAACAAGAATCCGCACGTACAACATTTAGTGAAAACGATATAGAAATAGCAAAAATAAAAGCAGAGCTGACCGCAGCGATTAATGCGCAAATTCAAGAGGTGTTTTTACCGTATCAAAAATGAACCTTTGCGACATTATACTTACTGCGCCAAACGTCTTACACCCGTTCTGGATCTTTTTTGATGCAGTTGTCTTGCTAATAATATAATTGGAGATTTGTTAAAAAATAAGATAGCAAAAATTGATTCCGATTCATTCGCACTCGGTGTGATCAATATTTTCTATACGCCCGAATCGAATTTTTATACGAACTAATTTGGAGGACACGATGAGTCTCAATAAACAGCCGCTGACGGCACGACAGCGAAAATCGCGGAAAACGAGAATTATTGTTATTGTATGCATAGCGGCGTTGGTAGGCGGCTGGTATGTTTTTATGAAGCCTAAAAATACAAAAACAGGTGATTTGCCGCCTTTGACGGTAAAAAAGGAAATCGAACATAATCAAATTGAGGTGTCCGGTTATATCGAAGCGGCACAAACGCAGGTTTTAGAAGCGCCCGGCGAGGGATTTATCGAGCAAGTGCTGGTAAAAGAAGGCGACAGGGTGAAAAAAGGCGCATTGCTTTTTGCGCTTGATACCGACAAACAGAGTTATGCTGTTGCAGAACATGCTTTTGCGATAAAACGGGAGCAAATTAACGGCGCCTCGCAAAAGCTGAGCTTGATGGAACAGGAACAGCGGCTTTTGGAAAAACAGCTCGCCGACCGCAAAGTGTATGCCAAATTTGACGGCATCGTTGCGGCTTTCACGATTTCGCAAGGGCAATACGCCAAGGCAAAAGATACCTTCGGCACACTGATTGACCGCAGTTTTCTTAAAGCCACGGTCGAAATTGCCGAAAGCGATGCGTCCCGGCTTGCAGTCGGACAAAAGGTTGATATGACATTCCCCGCCGAACCGGATATTAAAGTGCAGGCGGAGGTTATCTCCTATCCGGCAATCGCACGCTTAACCAGCCTTGGGCGGACGGTTGTCGATACGCTGATCCGGCTGGATAATCCGCCGGAAAAAATTCTTCCCGGTTATTCTTTTAATGGAACCATCGTAACCGGCGCCGACTCCGAAGTGCTTATAGTAGAGCAAGATGCCATCCGTTATGTGGAAGGGAAGCCGTTTGTCGATAAAATCGATGGCAATACCACACAGGAAATTCCGGTAACCGTCGAACCGTATATTAAAGGCTTTGTGAAGATTCTCTCCGGTGTGCAAGAAAACGATGTGCTGAAAAATCAAGCAAAACTGAACAACGATAGAGATTTCTAGGAGACGCATAGTGAAAACAGGGATGATTGTCTCCCTTGATTCGGTGGTAAAAACCTTTTTTATGGGAGAAAACGAAGTACATGCCTTGCGCAGCGTCTCGTTCGATATACCGGAAGGGAGCTTTGTTTCGCTTATGGGGCCGTCCGGTTCAGGTAAAACGACGTGTATGAATATGATCGGCTGCCTTGACCGTCCGACGGCAGGGGCAATCTATGTTGACGGAGAAAACACTGCCGAAATGACCGAAAAAGATTTGGCATTTTTGCGGAATAGAACGATCGGGTTTGTCTTTCAGCAGTATTTTCTTCTGCCCACGCTTACCATTCTTGAAAACGTGATGCTACCGCTCCGGTATCAGGGGCTGCCTGCCTCCGAACGGAAGAAGCTTGCCGCCGAAGAGCTGGATAAAGTAGGATTGAGCAACCGCCTCAAGCACCGTCCGAGTGAGCTGTCGGGCGGACAAAAACAGCGTGTTGCCATTGCCCGCGCCCTTGTAACTCGTCCCAAGCTGATTCTTGCCGACGAGCCGACCGGAGCGCTCGATTCCGAAACAGGTCAGTCCGTACTCGATCTTTTTTTTGACATAAACCGGCAAGGCACGGCGGTTATCATTGTTACCCATGATCCGGACATCGGTGCGATGGCGCCGCGCTCCATTCACCTTAAAGACGGAAAAATCATCTCCGACACGGCGGATAATTTTTGAGAAATGGACAAGGGAAGAATTATATCGTGTCTAAAATATTTATTGATACAAATATACTCGTTTATACCCTTGATTCAACTTTGCCTTGCTATGCACTTTAACCGCTTCTTGTAACGCTATTTTTTCTTTAGCAAAGAATTTGACCGATAGATATTACGAATTTTTTAGGAGAACCTATGAGATTACATATACAACACATACGGGACGGAGCCCATGTTTGAAGATATCCTCTCAGCCTTGCAAAATTTCCGGCACAATAAGATGCGCACGCTCCGATGCTCATATTGTTATGGGTATTATCATCAAGTAAAGAAAGTTTTACAAAAACGCTTGATTTTGTAACAATATACTGTTACAATTTAACCATGAATAAAAAAGAATACGTTTTATATACGGGAGAAAAATTCACTGTAGAATGGTATTTTACAATAGAAGGTAAAAGTCAGCCCTTTGATTATTTCAATGAACTTGACTCCCAGCAGCAAATGAAATTGTTATATTTGGTAAAACGTATGGGCGATTTTGGAAAAATTGCAGATAAAACGAAATTCAATTTTGAGCATGATGGAATTTGGGCATTTAAACTCAATCCGGACAGATTTCTTTCATTTTTCACAAGCGGAAAGAAAATCATTATAACAAATGCTTTTGAAAAGAAATGTGACAAATTACCACGTACAGAAAAAGCTAAGGCTGAAAAGTGCAGAAAGGATTATGAACTGCGCGTAAAAGGAGGAACTTACTATGACAACATTTGACAGATTAATGCAAAACTCAAAATTTAAAGCTGAGTTTGAAAAAGGCTACAATGAGTTTTTAATTTCAGAATTCATGATTGAAAAAATGGAAGAAGAAAATATTTCCGTCAGAGAATTGGCAAAACAAGCAAAAGTGTCTCCCACCACAATCCAAAACTTACGCAGTGGAAATGCAGAAACAGTAAAATTCAAGACACTTTCAAATATTATGCAAAAATTAGGATATGTATTACAACCTGTGAAGGTGGTAACATTACAACAGAAATAAAAGACATAGGAAATAAGCGAAAACAGCTAACGCCCGCTTCAACATGGCCTTGCCTTTGGCAATGTAGATTAAGCAAATGTTAGGCGGGACGTTTTCTAGGAGAACCTATGAGATTACATATACAACACATACGGGACGGCGATCATGTTTGAAGATATTCTTTCAGCCTTGCAGAACTTCCGGCACAATAAGATGCGCACGCTCCTGTCGCTTTTAGGAATTATGATTGGGGTATGCTCGGTTGTTATTACGATGAATTTGAGCCGCTCGCTGGAAGCAAGCGTTGCTTTGGTGTTTAAGGATTTAAGCAGTTCGATGGTCGCCGTGTGGCCTTCGTCGTGGCGGAATGCTGCTATTACATTTAATGACCGTTATGCTGATATGCTGAAAAAAAAGATACCGCAGATAAAACGCGTTTTTTGGTTTGATTCGTTTAATGCTGCGGTCATGCGCGGCCGACTGAATGCCGGATCTAAAGAATGCTATGGTATAGAATACGGGTACATGGAAGCGCAGAAATGGCATCTTGACTACGGTATGGGTTTTACCGCTTCGGATTTTATGACCGGTGCGCAGAAGGTTATTATCGGGGAAGATATTGCCAAAGGTTTATTCCCTGAAGGAGGCGCCGTCGGCAAGAAGCTGACGTTATCGGTAAATAACGGAAATGCTGCGCCGCTGCTTTTTACGTGTACGGTTATCGGTGTGCTTAAAACAAAAGAAACGGCAATGGGACAGATGCAGCGGTATGTACTGATACCGCGTTCGTTTATGGCAATGCAGCTTGGCCGCAAGAAAGCTGACTCGGTTGATGTTGAGTTGTACGATACAGTCATGGATATCGAAGCGGTTGAAGAGGCAATTAAAGCAGCATCCGACGAATATGCAAACAGTAAAAATACGGTGCGGATATGGTCGGCACAATCGATGCAAAAGCAGATTCAGAGCAGTCTTGCGATGATTGCCGCCGTGCTATCCGGTATTGCAGGGCTTTCGCTGTTGATAGGCGGTGTCGGCATTATGAACATTATGCTCGTAACCGTTGCGGAGCGGCGACAGGAAATCGGCATCCGTAAAGCAATCGGCGCTACGACGGGGGCAATCCTTTCGCAGTTCTTAACGGAATCGGCAGCCATCAGTATTGTCGGCGGCGGTATCGGTCTTGCAGCAGGTTTTTTAATCAGCCTTGTTGCCGTTACGCCGATTTTATCTCAGTTCTCAGGCGGTAGCGACGTTGTGTTATCGTTCAATATGCGGGGTGCGTTGATGGCGTTTTTGATTTCCGCAGGCGCAGGTATTTTCTTCGGGCTGTACCCCGCATGGCAGGCCGGCAAACTCGATCCCGTCAAGGCGCTGGAGGAAACATAAACACTGCATCCTGCGGAATAGAGCTTCACACTTTAACCTTCTTATAAAAAATTGACAAAAAGTATTACATATTGTATGGTGAAAATATGGAGAACGAAAGAACAATACAGCGTCTTTTTGAATGGGATTATGAAAAAGAACAACGTAATATAAAAATACACAAAATTTCATTTGAGACTGCAAAGCTCGTTTTCAATGATGACAATCGTATCGAATTTTTTGATGTAAACCACAGCGATATGGAAGATCGTCTTATCACAATAGGAAAAGTAGATAAGGTGTTATTTGTTGTTTACACTGAGCGAGGAGATAAGACGCGGATTATCTCCGCAAGACCTGCCAATAAGGCAGAAAGGAGACTTTATGGCAATAGTTACATCGGTTCTTTATGGTAGTGAAAAACCAACTAAAGAACAAATCGAAGAGATTAGACAAGCTGCAAAAATGCCAATTGTATATGATGAAGATTGTCCTCCTCTAACAAAAGAGCAACTAAAGGAATTTGCACGTATAGCAAAAGAACAGCGCAAACTCCGAAAAAAACAGGTCGTAGCAATCCGACTTTCTCCTGAAACAGCCGGGAAAGTCAAAGCACTTGGCAAAGGGTACAGTTCTGTTTTAAGCCGTATTATAGACGAAGCATTCCGAAACCCCGAATTTTTGCATAAATGTTTATAATACAAACTCGATCCCGTCAAGGCGCTGGAGGAATAAGTGTACATATAATCTCCGTTTGTGCAAAATTTTGAATAAAATTTTGCACTATTTTTAGAAAAGAGGGGTAAACGCATCAGGCCGAGTAGATATAAATCGCGGAAAAATTGAGACTGTGAGACCATTTGAACCGCGAAGAGGTTCAACTCTGGTCGAATAGTATCAATTTTTCCGCGGGGATATAAAAAAATCAGACTGATGCGTTTACCCTGAGGATCAGCTATGTTGGAAGATTTTATCAATGCGTTCGGTAATTTCCGCAGTAAAAAATTGCGGACGGTACTGTCCCTGTTGGGCATTGCAATCGGCGTTACCGTTGTGACGGTTATCAGTAACATCGGAAGCTCCATGAAGGTAAGCATGGCGAAGTTATTTAATCTTGATACGATGAATATGATTCATATCGAGCCTCGGTGGGATTTTGATAAACAAAAGCAGAATATCAAGTTGACCGAAAAGTATCGCGAAGCGTTGGAAAAAAATGTACCGTACGTAGAAAACGTATTTTATTCAGGTCTTTTCAATGCGACGGTTTCGCATAATTCGTTTTATCTGAAAAATCAGCGGATAATCGGCATTGAATACGGGGTGCTTGAAGCGAGCGGGTATGAATGGTCTTATGGGAAGAGTTTTAGCCTTGATGATTTTGCGAACCGGCGGCACAAGATTATTCTGGTTGAAGATGAAGCAAAGGTTCTGTTCCCCGAAGGCAATGCGGTTGGAAAAAGGGTTACACTTACCGTTCCGTATAATCAGGGGCGCCAGTTTATTCCATTTTCATTTGAAGTATGCGGTGTTGTAAAGCCGCGCAATCGGTTTTCCACTATCGGTTCCTTTATGGTGCCGCGTTCATTTGTTGCGGAGGATATGGGTATCGGCAAAAACAATTCGAGTATTGCTTCGGTGCAGATTTACGATCCGGCATATATTGACGAAGCAACGGCGCAGATAAAGGCATTTTCCGATTCGTTTGCCAAAACAGAAAACGCCTTATGGACGTTTTCGGAAAAAGACTTGATGAACCGGATCAATTCGCAAATCGGGCTTGTCAGCGTCGTGCTTACGGTGATCGCGGTTATGTCGCTTTTGGTCGGCGGCATCAATATTATGAATATTATGCTGGTTACCGTAACAGAGCGGAAAAAGGAAATCGGTATCCGCAAGGCACTTGGAGCAAGCGAAGCGGTTATCCGCAATCAGTTTTTGGTTGAATCCGCCACGTTGAGCTTGACAGGCGGTATATTCGGGATATTGTTTGGCGGAGGACTGAGCATACTTTTGGTACAGACCGTCTTTCAGTCCGACAATTTTAAGATGGTCTTTAGCCCGAATATATCAGGGTCGGTTATTGCATTTGCCGTGTCCATCACCATTGGGATTTTCTTCGGTCTCCGGCCGGCGGTTAAAGCCGCTCGGCTGGATCCGGTTGTTGCATTGGCGGATTGATTGATGATTCGTGCGGATTTGTGACAAGCGCAAATCTCGTGCCTGTATGAAACCACCGCCATCCGTGGCGGTACTGATACGTGTTATCGTGAAAATCATAACTGCCCTGCTTTTATCTTAGAACCATCCTTGGAAATAAAGCGGGTTCTTAGGGCAGAGCCCTAAGTCGCCGTTTTTCTTTAGATGGGGTCATAGGGGAAGACTTTTCTTTTTATCGAAAAAAAAGAAAAGTCTTCCCCTAATTGATTTTGAACTTTCCCACCTCTTGCGCCAAATGCTCAATACTGGTTCTATTTTGCGCTGTGATAGACACGACTTCTTCTACCGCATTGGTTATTTGTTCGGCGCCGGAAGCAATTTCGGTCATGCTGTCGGTCGTTTCCCGTGTAATTTCCGCTAGTTTTTGCATCTCTGCAGCAATTTGTCTACCGCCTTCAAGCATTTCTACGGAAGCGGAACTTACCGCTTTCGTTACCTTATTGATGGTCTCGATGGCCGATAAAACTTGCGATCCGTTCTCCTCTTGTTCATGCATCAGATCTACAATAGAATCTTCTTTTCTCGAAATTTGGCTGATAAGTTCGTACACGTCGGTAAAGGTCTTTTCCGCTTGCATACCGGCCTTGGAAACTTGCTCGATAATTTCCGTCGATTCTTTAATAACTGCGCCTATTTGTTTTCCCTGTACGTTGGATTCTTCGGCAAGTTTTCTAATCTCATCGGCAACAACGGCAAAGCCTTTGCCTGATTCTCCTGCGTGAGCTGCTTCGATAGCAGCATTCATTGCTAAAAGGTTTGTTTGACTTGCAATATTCTGAATTACCTGACTCGCTTCGAGCAAGGCTTCGGAGCGTTCTGCAATTTGTTTAACAATCTCATTTGCAGTCCGCGCTCCATCTTTACCGATTTTCATTTGACCGTATGCGATTTTAATCAATTCATCATTTTGAGCGAGCGCCTTGTTGATATGAGTGATATTCTCAGCGGTCTGTGTTATTAACGCCGAAGACTGCGCAATGCTTTCCGACTGCGTTGTAATTCCTTCAACGAGCAGGCTTAATTTTCCTTGAATTTGCTCACCGGTCGCAGCCGTTTCCGTTACACCTGTTGCTTGCATTAAAGCTTTTTCTTTTACCGTTGCAACATTACTGCCGATTTCTTTTACTGCGGCCGCCGTTTCTTCCATATTGCTTGATAAGTCGGAGCCGATGGCAGTCATTTTATCCGCCTCTTCTGTTAAGACGGTGAGCATACGGTGGGTATGCTCCGTTGCCGTATTCAAATTGATCATCAGCCGTCCGATTTCATCGTTGCGTTTTATCGTTATGCGGTCGGTAAGATCACCTGCCGCAATCTTTGCAAACATAGCCTCAAGCCGTGCAAAATAACGTCTAAGTGCCCGGGAGGCAATAATTGCCAAAGTGAAATAAATAACAAACATCAGTAGTCCGATGAGGAGCATAATTCTGACGAGCGCATAAAACAACGAGAGAATTTCCCTTTGTTCTACAATGATAATAAGTTTCCATCCTAATTCGGGAAGCGGAAAGATATAGGCTTTTCTGTTTTTTCCATCCACTGTAATAGAAACAGTCCCTTCCTTTTTTTGAATGATTTCCGAGAAAGCAGCATTGACATCTCTTAGGTTTTTAGAATTGAATGCGCTATGGGTTGCATCCGCTAAAATCATTCCGTCATCCTGTACAAGCATACAATATCCCGTATCTCCAATTCTGATACTGCTGATAAACGATGTTAAATCCGTTAAATTGATATCCACACCGACACACCCTAGCAATGCACCATTACTGTCTTTTACAGCCTTTGTCACCGCTACGACGGGAGTACCATCTGTGGCAATATATACCGGTGTGATAACTATATCGCCGTTCGCTTCTGCCGCCTGTTTATACCATGGCCTTTGACGAGGATCGTACCCTAGCTCATCTTCTCCTGTCCATGAAGAGGCGATTCCACCCCATCGGGTTCCCATATAGACATCTTGAAACTCGGTAAAACTTTTTTCTATAATTCTAAACAGTGTTACAAGCTCCCGCTCCGATCTTCCGGTATGCGTATATATTATTCCCGATTTTTGCGCTTCTATCGTATAATTGTAAATAGTTTCATCAGCGCCCAACACGGCAGGATGGGAAGCAAGCATGGTTACAACGTTTTCGCCTTTTTGAATGAGGAGTTTGATCGATTTTTCGATATTGAAAAATTGTTGAGCAGTAAACTCATTAAATTGTTCGGTATTTCTCTTATAAAGCTCATAGCCGACAACAGCGCTAATAAAGCTGATAATCGAAATGATCGTTATAGTGATTGCCCGCAAAAGCCTAAAGCGAATGGAAACAGCCTTTTTCATGGTAAATCTCCTTTTATAGGGAATTTTTTTCGATAAAAAGAAAATCTCATTACTGCTTTTCTTTCATGTTTAAGAATGGACATTTTGATAATATGTTTGAAAATACGAGATGGTATAGATACCTTTCACTCATATCAAGCTTTCCTTGTTAATTCTTTTTATTATATACCATAGTTAACAATATCGTCAACTTAAATATTCAGAAAAGTAATTACGGCAGCGGGAGCGGTGTACTGAGAAAGCCGATCGATTGGTCTGTATTTTCTCCGAAACACTGGATATATCGCGCATCCGTAGGTCTATTTTCGAGCGCTTCAAGCGATCCGTTTTGCCGGTCGCCACCGTTCGGTTGTAGTTGATACACGGAAAGCGGTTGTAAATCGGCGCTCAGCATAATCAAAGAATAGGATGCGCACGCTGCACTATCGGTAATGTGTAACGTCCATTGCTCATTTTCCAGCGTAAATTCAAAGGGTAAGAAAGTGAGTATCTGCGGCGCCGCTTGCAACGAAAAGGTTGTCTCCGTTTTATTCCCACCCAAATCGGAAGCGGTAAGCGTATATTGCCCCGCAGGAAAAAAACGGCGAGGATATTTGAACTTATTTGAACCTATCCATTGAGCATTCTTTGAATATGCTGCTTCCTGTAAAAAAACGGTATTTTCCCGATGGCAAGACCATTCAAGACCGGTAGCATCTTCGCGTAACGTCAAGTCTTTATAATCGTTTCTTCCATCGCCGTCTTCAAGTAATACAAAAGCAGCCAACCGCTCCGTCACGGTGCCTTGTCGGTTATAGCTGTATATCCGCTGTTTTTTTACAAGCGTAACGGATGGTGTATTAAATGAACAGGCCGCCGACAATAACACGACAAAGAACAGACACGGAAAAGAAAAGCGCTTCATCGGCCTAGAACATAAAGGAAAGATTAACAACCGTCAGATCGGAAGCGGCTTTGTTTGCACTGGATTCAAAGTGTACATTTCTACTTTCGCATTGCTCGATTAAATACGAAATATAGTACATTCCAAGACTGCAAATATCCGAGCCTTCCGGTAGCGCACGATAAAAATCAATGAGCGAATTTTTATTAATATCCGCTTTCTTCATGTCGTTTATACTTGCTTTTATTGCTTCCGACGAACTCGCTTTTGCTTTGTTGTACACTGAAATCTGCATCTTTCCCTGTGTCCCGATAGAAGTGGTACTTCCTCCTCCGATTTTCCATGAAACAAAGA
Organism: Treponema sp. OMZ 305; assembly: GCF_024181325.1. NCBI lineage: Bacteria > Pseudomonadati > Spirochaetota > Spirochaetia > Treponematales > Treponemataceae > Treponema > Treponema sp. OMZ 305. The sequence continues at coordinate 698,441 of NZ_CP051300.1, forward strand.
CTTTCTCTTCCTTTCTTCTCAGTTCGGCAATAAGTAATTGGCGAACTTTCGGATCGAAAAGCGCGTCTTGAGGATCTTCGATATTCGGGAAAAGCTGCTTTGCCTCATTTCGCATATTCATGTTTTCTGCGCTTAAAATCAACTCCATCAGCACAAGCGAGATATATTCTGCTATTTTGGTTTTGTCGATATATTCATTCAAGCTGGTACGGATTGTCCGTATGATGAGGTCAAAATTCGGAGCTGATTTAAACTTGGTAATGATAAACCAAATAAACGGCCGGAGATTATTGAGGAATTTTTCGCTCAAGAAGAGCTTCATATTTTTATCTGCGGGGGAAAGATCTTCTTTACTGATAAAGGCAGACAGCGGAGCAAGAATTTCTTTCTTTGTTGTATAGATGAGTTCTTCATTTTTCTTTAAAATCGCCGCCAAATAGTGTTGATTGATGTGCGTTTTTTCATCGATAATATTTGCAGGGTTCAATCTATTCCATTTTTTTAGTACCGGTGAAGCTAAAATCTGTTTAAATATGAACATATCGTACTGACGGTATAATAGAGAAAATACAATCAATTTTGACAAGTCCATAATTTCTTGGCGTAAAGAAACCAGTTCAGACTGTGAAATTTCAATCTTTGAAATATAGTTTGCGAGGATGAGGCGTTGAATGTTATCGGGGACAAAAGAATCCAAAGAGATTCCATACTCTTCAACATTCCCTGCCAAGGTAAATCGCAGCAGTTTTTTATTTTGCTTAATAAAGAAAGTTGAACCTTCCTGCGTTAAAACCAACTTAATAGGAAGATTTAATAACCGTTTCTTTTCTCCTGATGCCATAATCGTTATCCTCGCCTTACTATTTTTTAGAGATTAGCCAATAACTTTTTAACTTCGGCTGCATTGCGATAATTCGGTTTTTGCTTAAGTAACTGCTCAAAAATCGCCTTTGCCTCCGTTTTATTATCTAGACTAATATACACTTTTCCAAGCTCATAGTAACTATCCCATGCTTGCGGATTTATTTTGATGATAGCCTGATAGGTGTCGCGCGCATTTTCTTTTAACCCGGCTGATAAGTAGACAGCTGCAAGATTTTGCCGTGCATCGATATCTTTCGGCGTAGCTTTTATCGCATTTGTATAATAATCGATAGCTTTTCCGTACTGATTTTTTAGCCCGTAGAGCTTTCCTAAATTCATATTCACTTCAAAATTTGAAGGCTCCGCCCGATATGCGGCTAATAGATGCTGTTCCGCGCTATCAAGACGCCCTGCTTCAAGCTGAATCCGCCCAAGGTTGATACGAGGCTTGCTATAGTTTCCGTCAGCTGTAACTGATCTGCTGTAGTAATCCTCGGCTTCGCGCAGCCGATTGTTTTTTTCGAGCGCTAATCCATACGTGTATAAGAAGCGGGCATCTTTATCGTTAACAGCTAATGCTTTTTGGGCATTTTGCAACGCTTCTGCCGCCTTGCCGAGTTCAAGTTGTACCGCAGCAAGGTTATAATACGTTACCGGATCGGCATCACCGAGCGTTAACGCTTCTTTAAAATAGCGCTCCGCTTGTTTTGCATCCTTTTGTTTTGAATACACTTGCGCCATCTCTTTTAAGGCGGAAGTATTTGACGGTTCCAACGCCAGCGCTTTTCGGTAGTTATTAATCGCTTCACCGTAATTGCGCTTTTTATCCTGCATACGGGCTATTTCAATCCATGCCCGAACGTAATCCGGCTTTAACGCAGCAGCTTTTGAAAAAGCCGTAAGGGCGGCATCATTTGCATTCATAATCTTATGCGTCATACCGAGATTGAAAAAAGCCGCTTCAAATTGCGGATTTGATTTTACCGCTTGCTCAAAAGCGGTACGTGCCTGCGGATATTTTTTCTGTGCAAAATACTTTCTGCCCAACTCATAATTGTATTGAGCATTTTGCGGATCAAACCGACGGGCTGCCTCTAATTCCTGCACTGCAAGCGCCGCATTGTTTTGGACATCTGCAATTTGAGCATATATATAATGAGCCTTTGCGTCATCGTTTTTAGCTGCTATCGATTTCTTAATATAACCGGATGCCTCGTTCAGCGCTTGAGTTTTATTAGCCGGCGATGCCTTTGAAAGCGACTGCATAGCCTCCGCCATTTCGCGGTACTGCTCAGCTGCAAAGACCGCATCACCGGAAGGTATTTGTCCCGCCGCTTTACTGAAAGCGCTTTGCGCTGCGACAAAATTACCGGCTGCAGCGGCTTTTTTTCCTTGCTGCACCAGTGCGTCTACTTCGCGTTTTTTAGTTAACAGCTCCGCTTGTGCTTTTTTGGCGGCCGCAGCTTCGGCTGCTGCACGGGCTTGAGCCGCCGCTTGTGTGTTTGCATTATTTGCCGTATTAGCTTGGTTCGCCTTATTCGCTGCTGCATTGTTTTTTTGCGGTGCAGCTGGTTGTGTTTGCCGTGAAGCAGCCGCATTTGTTTGCTGTGCGGTCTGCGGTTTTGCAGAGGGGCTTGTTTGCGCTTGCAGCGCCGACTGCGCATCGGCAATTTTTGCAGCTAAGGCTTGTGATTCGGAAGTATTCTTTGCTGCGAGTCCCTTTTTGATATACTCATCGGCTTTTTTCAATGCACCTGCTTTTGTCTGCTTATCCGTTGAATTTTCCGCCAAGCCAAACATTGCGTCAGCCATTTTGCGGTAAGATTTTTCTGCAAAATCATTATCTTTAGGCATAAGGCGGCTTGCTCTGTCCAAAGCAAGGATTGCATTATTCAGCTGTTTACGCTGTGCTGCGGCTGTCCCTTGCGCTATAAGGTTTTCTACCTGTTTGTGTGCAGCGGTTTTAGGCTGCTCTTGCTCTTTGCGCTGCTCTTCGGCTTTTTTCTGAGCAGCGGCTTTAGCAGCCTGTTCCTGCTGTTTACGCTGCGCCTCGGCTCTTGCCTGTGCAAGCCGCTCCTGCTCTTTGCGCTGTTCTTCGGCTTTTTTCTGAGCAGCGGCTTTAGCAGCTTGTTCCTGCTGTTTACGCTGCGCCTCGGCTCTTGCCTGTGCAAGCCGCTCCTGCTCTTTGCGTTGTTCTTCGGCTTTTTTCTGCGCGGCAGCTTGGGCAGCCTGTTCCTGCTGTTTACGCTGCGCCTCGGCTCTTGCCTGTGCAAGCCGCTCCTGCTCTTTGCGCTGTTCTTCAGCTTTTTTCTGCGCGGCAGCTTGGGCAGCCTGTTCTTGCTGTTTACGCTGCGCCTCAGCTCTTGCCTGCGCAAGCCGCTCCTGCTCTTTGCGTGCATCGAGTATTTTAGCGTACAGATTGCGGGCGCCGGAGTTGTTCTGTGCGGCGAGCGCTTCTTTAATATAGCTTTCGGCTTTATTTAGCGACGTCTGTAAATCATTCGGATTTGACAGGCGCTGTGCAAGATTGAGCATTGCATCAGCCATATCCATGTATGAATCGCTTGCGAACTGTTTATTGTCCGGCATCGCGGCTGCCGCTTTATCGAAAGCGGATATAGCGCCATTCAGCTGCCGCTTGTTTACGGCATTCTTCCCTTGTCCGATCAGTTCCACAACCTGCCTTCGCTGCTGTTCCGCTCGATCCTCTTTGCGTGCGCGTTCTGCCGCTTGTTGTTGGGCTAACAGCGCCTGCTGCCGTTTTGCTTCGGCCGCTTTTTGGTACTCGTCTATAATATTACTATAAAGCGCACGGGCATCCGTATTGTTACGAGCTGCAAGAGACTTCTTTATATACCGCTCCGCCTCATCGCGGGCTTTTTGAACGGTTTGAGCATCAGGCGCTGTTTTCGATAATAAAAAGAGTGATGATGCCATATCGTAATACGAGACCGCTTCAAAATCTTTGTCATCAGGCATCGCTTCATCAGCATGTTCAAAAGCGGTAAGCGCATTGTCCAGCTGATTTTTTTGAGCGGCGCTTTTCCCTTGCACAATGTAGTCGCGTACTCTATTGCGCTCTTCTTCAAGCTTTTGATTTCCGGTTGCCTGTCCCGTTTCCTGCTCCTGTATTCCGCGGTTAAGCGCAAGCGCATCATCACCGAACACTCCCGGATAGGGCTTGCCTCTTCCGTCGTTACTTCCGTCTTGAGCGCCGTATTGTTTTGCAAGACTTTCATTGGCAGCTTGTGCCGCCAAAAGCCGTTCCTGTTGTTCCGGAGTGAGCTCATTGCCGTCATTTTCGGATACAAAAAAATCGTTATTTCCTAAAATATCGGAGGATTGCCCGGAAGCTGCTCCCATACTGCCGCCGTTCAGTTCATTTTTTGAAATCGGTACATTATTTGTCCCTTTTCCGCCGAAAATAAGAGAGTACCCGCCCCAAATTAAAAGACATAGAACAATACCTGCTGCCGTTCCGATTAAATATTTGTGTAAATCATTCAAGATTATAGTCCTCCGAATAGTCAAGCGTTTCATCCGAACCGACGGAAAGAGAAGAAGCATTATCTACCGATTGTAAATTTGCATTTATTTCATCTTGTAGCTTTTTATACCGATCCTCTGCAGCCTTTCGCTCCGCTTCTTCCGCCAGCTTCCGCGCTTCTTCTTGCATTCGAATCATTTCCGCTTCACGCTGTTCCGATTCCAAAAGAGATACCATACGCTGAATTGCCTGTCTTTGGGAAGTAGCGGGGTCGAGATTTAAATAAAATTTATAATCTTCCAATGCTTGCGGATATTGTTCCAATTTAATATAGGTATTCGCTCTATTCAATACTGCCGGCGGATAGGCGCGGCGTGCTGCCAGCGCTGCGGTATAAGCCTCTTCCGCTTCGGTAAACCGGCTCTGTAAAAAGTAGACATTTCCCAGATTATAGGAGTAGAGATAGGCTCCCGCCGTATCTTTACTTTTGCCGGCCAACAGCTGCTGTTCGGCCTCAGCATATTTACCGAGGCTGATATAGCATACACCCAAATACAGATTGATTTTAGGATCGTTCTTTCCTTCCGCCGCCGCCTTATAGAAAAGCGGAACAGCCTTATCCGGTTGATTATTCAGCAGCAATTTCTTTCCCTGCGTTAAAGCATCCTCCGTAAAGCCTGATGTGAGAGCTGTTAACAGATACATAATGATCGGAATTAACTGCCGAGCCGATAGTATACGGCAAATACGCTTCATTGACATTACCTCTCAAAAATTATACCATAAAATTATGTCTTTGTACCTTATTAGTTTCATTAGTGTTCTTGCTTTTTTCATTCTATTACTCGCTTTTTTACTGATACGTTCGATTATTTCACCGAAAAAAACAGCTATAATAGAAAAATATATCAATGCCGGCAAGTATGCGACAGCAATTAAACGGGCAAAAGCTATTATAGCAAAAAACCCGCGTGATACGAAAGCCCATTATCTTCTTGGAAAGGCTTATTTGGCCGACGGTCGTGCCGAACTTGCATTGATGGAATTTAAAACCATCAGTAAGGCGACCTTTGAATCGAAAGCGCAAGAAAAAGAATTCCGAAATTTAACGGCACAGCTGTATGAACGCTTTCAACAACATACCGAAGCCCTTGCCGAATATGCGCTGCTGATAAAACTCGATCCCCAAAATGCGGAATATTATTATGCAATCGGACAGCTTTTTGAACAACTCAATAAAACAGAACAAGCTATTTTTCATTACCGACAAGTGATTAGCCTTAATCCTAAACATGCTGCGGCTCATGCAGCGCTCGGATTACTTCTGTTCCGCAATAAGTTGATGAGCGAGGCAAAACAGGAAATCGCTACCGCATTGAAGCTTGAACCGGATAATACAACTGCGCTGTACTATCAAGGGCGGCTGCTCCGTGAATCAAAAGAATATGCGCAAGCGCTGGCTTCATTTGAAAAAGCAGCCCGCAATGCGGATCTTCGACAAAAGTGTTTTACCGAACGCGGTTTATGCTATCTTGATGCAAACAGCCTCGAGAAAGCCGCTTTTGAATTTGATCGCGCGCTTAAACTTACAACTGCAAAAAATACGAATCCCGATACGTTGCGGCTCCGTTATGCGGCTGCGGCATGCTACGAAAAAATGAGAGACCTTGACAGGGCTATTGAACAATGGGAGATAATCCACACGGTAACGCCGAAGTATAAAGATGTTGCGGACAAACTGAACCAGTATCGGGATCTCCGTTCAAATGATTATATGAAGGAATATCTTACCGTCAGCGCGGAAGCGTTCCTCAAACTCTGTAAAGCGGTTACGGAACAAGCCTTTGCGCTTTCGGTTCAGTCTCAAAAAGAGATTAAACAAGGCTGTGCGATTATCGCATTGGAAGATAACTCCGAAAAATGGATGAATGTACGCAAGCAGCCCAAACTCTTTATTTATTCGCGGGATAGCGACATCATCGGTGATTCTTTTTTACGCTCGCTGCATGAACAGATGAAAACTCAAGGGTTGGTGCGAGGTGTCGTTATTACCTCAAGCGGTTTTTCGCGAGCTGCATTGAGTTTTGCAGAAAATCGGCCGTTTGAATTAATCGATAAAGACAAACTGGAGTCAATCCTCAAAACAATAAAAGGCATATAGCATGAAGATCCTCTGTGTTTCCGATCAAATTGATCCGCTCATTTACAGTGTCAATATCAAAGAGCGGTATCAAGATGTCGATCTGGTGATTTCGGCAGGGGATTTACCGATGGAGTATTTGGAATTTATCGTTTCATCGTTGAATAAACCGCTCTTCTTTGTGTTCGGAAACCATAATCTTAACGCATTGCCCTATTATCACAAAAAGTTTAGGACGAATGCAACGCTGCAATCCATTGCGGAAGAGCGGACTGAAGGATACGGTTCAACCTATCTTGGTTTTACCACACGCCGAGAGGGCAATGTGCTTTTTGCAGGAGTTTCGGGAAGTATCCGGTACAATAGCGATATCGGGCAGTACACCGAACATCAAATGAAGATGCAGTTGCTTGCATTGGTGCCGCGCCTCATTTACAACAAGCTGCGTTACGGACGGTATTTAGATGTGTTTGTCGCTCATGCGGCGCCCTTCGGTATTCACGACCGTCCCGATCCGTGCCATGTAGGGTTTAAATGCTTTTTATGGTTCATAAAAAAGTTTAAGCCGCGCTACTTTTTACACGGGCATATTCATCTTTACGACTTACAGGCGCCGCGGGTAACCGTCTATGAAAACACAACGGTTATCAATGTGTTCAGCAATTACCTGTTGGAAATAGGAGATTATCATGATAGATAACAAAACCGTACTTGCCCGTAAAAAACTTTTTAACGAAACAGGTGACATCGAAGTCCATTTACGGAAGATGATAGGCGGTAACACTACCAACCTCAACGATTTTAATAATATGAAATATACATGGGCGAGCGAGTGGTACCGGCAAGCGATGAATAACTTCTGGATACCGGAAGAAATCAATATGAATACCGATGTGCAGGATTACCGCAAGCTGAGTCCCGCGGAAAAAACTGCCTACGATAAAATCCTGTCCTTCCTCATTTTTTTGGACAGCATCCAAACGGCAAACTTGCCGAATGTCGGGCAATACATCACCGCAAACGAGGTGAATCTCTGCCTTACCATTCAAGCGTTTCAGGAAGCAGTGCATTCGCAGAGCTACAGCTATATGCTGGACACTATCTGCTCCCCCGACGAGCGGACAGCCATCCTCTATCAATGGAAGGATGATGAACATCTGCTCAAGCGGAACAAGTTTATCGGAGACTTATACAATGAATTTCAGGATGATAAAAGCGCGCTGGCTCTTTTGAAGGTTGCCGTCGCCAATTATATTCTGGAAGGGGTGTACTTTTATTCCGGCTTTATGTTTTTCTATAACCTTGGGCGCAACAACAAGATGCCTGGCTCCGTGCAGGAAATCCGCTACATCAACCGCGACGAAAACACACACCTGTGGTTGTTCCGCTCGATTATCCACGAGCTGCAAAAGGAAGAGCCGCAGCTGTTCACTCCGGAAAACAACGAGCTGTTCCGCAGCATGATCCGCGAAGGCTGCGAGCAGGAAATTGCGTGGGGGCATTACGTTATCGGGGATGACATTCCCGGCCTGACCCGCGGCATGGTTACCGACTACATTCAATACCTCGGCAATCTCCGCTGCGAAAACCTCGGCTTTGAACCCTTATACGAAGGGCACCGCGAAGAACCCGTCTCCATGAGCTGGGTAAGCCAATACAGCAACGCGAACCTCATCAAAACGGACTTCTTCGAAGCAAAGTCTACGGCTTATGCAAAATCTTCCGCGTTAAAGGATGATTTATAGAGCAGAAAATGCAATTTAAAAGATTTTCGCTTGGGCCGACTCATTTTTATCGGCGAGCGCTTGGATTTGCCATACCGGTAATGATTCAGACCTTTGTGCAGAGTCTCGTTTCGCTGATTGATAATTTTATGGTTGGCGGGCTGGGCGATATAAAAATGAGCGCGGTCAATATCACCAATCAATTTACCTTCCTCTTTTTGACGACGATCAGCACCTTTTCCGAAACAGGCGGTATGTTTATGTCCCAGTTTAACGGAGCGAAGGATACCGGCGGAATGCAACAGGCGTATCGATTCAAGCAGATTATGATGCTGATCTGCGCCGCGCTCTTTACGGTTCTCTCATTCTTTTTTTCGGGATATATCCTCGGTTTTTTGGTACACGGAAACCAGCAGGCGCCCGAAATTGTAGCCGAAGGGCAGCGGTATCTCCATGTTATCCTTCTAACCTTTATTCCGATAGCTTTTTCAACCGCGATTACCTCTTCCCTGCGCGATATTGGCATGGTAAAGATCATTATGTACAGCGCGATTATCTCTACTTTGATCAACACGTGCGGGAACTATATTTTGATTTACGGAAATTTCGGTGCGCCGCGGCTAGAGGTAAAAGGTGCGGCTTATGCGACGCTGATAGCCCGCTGTTTTGAAGTTATACTCCTGCTTATCTACGTGCATATTAAAAAGCCTGCGTTCTACGTGCGGATTACCGCGCTGTGGAAAATACGCTGGGAACTGTTTATGCAGATGTTTAAAAAACTCGGATTGGTGTTTGCCTCCGATATTTCGTGGGTAGGTACCGAAACGATTGTCGCGGCGCTGTATAACAGTCGCGGCGGAGCGGAGGTGGTCGCAGGTATGGCTGCCGGTTGGACGATTGCAAATATCTTCTTTTTAATCTTTCCGGTTATTTTTACCTGTGTGCGTATCATTGTCGGCAGCTCGCTGGGGCAGAACAAATTAGATGAAGCCCGCAAGCAGGCGCGGTGGTTCCTTTCCGGCTTTTTTATCTTCGGTATTTTTGTCGGCATCTGCGAAGCGCTGACCGTTTTTATCATTCCCATTGTGTTTATCCGGCTTTCGCCCGCCTCGCATATCATTACGCGGAACCTCGTATGGGTTATCGCGCTTTATATGCCGCTGTGGTCATACCTTAACACGCAGCTCGCAATTTCCCGCGCCGGTGGCGATGCGCAGCTCGGTGCATGGGTGGATATCAGCGTCAACTCAATCGTATTCCTACCGGTGATGATTATCTTTACCTACTGTACTGCGCTTTCACCCGTTGCAATGTTCGGCCTTGCAAAGCTCAGTGATTTTTTAAAGCTGCTCATCGCCGGACATCAGTTAAAAAAAGAACGGTGGGTAAAGAACTTAACCGTCGCGTAAAGGTTCATAAAAAGCAATACGGCGCAGCGCGGAATACAGAGGTATCCACTTTCACACGGAGCAATTACGTTCTTTCGTTCTGCAGTATGCCTTCTTCTTCTTGCAGGAACTGCATCGAATAGAGTTGATAGTAGTGCCTTTTTTTGCAGCAGCGTCTTTGTCGTCTTCGCACCTTGAATATCTTCGTTGTATGCAGCCGTGAACTGTGCATTTGCCGCCCGTACTCTCCGCTGTGCCTTTAATATCTTTGTGCGCAGGTAGATGCCCAATATTCTTTTTGTCAATACCTCTTGCAATTTATATAGAGAAATTTTTTTGTAATTTTCTCTTGACTTTTTATTCCAAGCAGTATATTATTACCGCCATTACGGGGGCGTAGCGAAGCTGGTTATCGCGCTGGCCTGTCACGCCGGAGATCGCGGGTTCGAGCCCCGTCGCTCCCGAAGAAGCTCACCGCACAAGTGGTGAGCTTTTATTTTATATTTTATTTTATAATCGTTAAGATATAATCACACAAACGGGCAGTAGCGCAGGGGTAGCGCGCTTGGTTCGGGACCAAGAAGTCGGGGGTTCAAATCCCCCCTGCCCGATAATTCCTTCCTGTATATAAACTCGAGTTTTGGGCAAAGGCGGGCACATTTATTACGCCGTAAATGGTGAACCGGCATAATATACCTCTATTTCAATACCTTTAATTGTTTCTTTGTCGGTTTCGAGGTTTAATGATCGACTTCTCTATAATTGATTAACGGGACATTATTTCTCCTCTCCTCTTTAAAAAAAAGCTAAAATTAGGTATACTCATCCGCATGGAATTAACACAAGAGTTTATTGACGGTCTTGTTGTGAACGAGATCGACATTATGAAAAAGGTTGCGGAAGAGCTGAATATCAGGATGCAGCAGGTTTCCGCAGTTATCACATTGGTCAACGAAGGGTGTACGATTCCTTTTATTTCACGGTATCGTAAAGAAATGCACGGTTCGCTCGATGAAGTTCAAGTTCGGGATTCCGATAAATTGTTTAAATCCTACGTCAACTTGGAAACACGGCGGCTTGAGATTGTGCGGGGTGTGTTTGCGGCAGGAAAGCTGACTGAGCTGCTCTATGACAACATTATGAAGGCATCAACGCTGGCAGAGCTTGAAGATATTTGGGCGCCCTTTAAAAAGAAGAAAAAGACACGCGGTATGCTGGCTGTTGAACGCGGTTTGCAGGGCTTAGCGGATTTAATGAAGGAATTGGAGGAAGCGGAGCTTGTAAAACGGGCGCAGGACTTTGTTAAAACCGATTGCGAAGACGAAACGCTCAATGTGCCGACGGTAGAGGAGGCTCTTGCGGGAGCTTCCGATATTATCGCCGAAGAAACAGCACAGGATACTGAAAACCGGAAAGCGGTACATGATTTCTTTATGGCAACCGGTATGTTTGAAGTGAAGGGTATCGGGGATGAAGAAGCGCAGAAAACCTCTGTGTATCAGATGTACTGGGATTATTCCGAAGCGCTGAACCAGATTAAACCGCACCGGGTGCTTGCCATCAACCGCGGAGAGCGTGAAGGTTTTTTGGAAGTAAAAATCAATGTTGATGTAGACGAAGCGGTCGCACGGGTACAGAGCCGTTCGGTGCAGCACAACAAATACCACACTGAAGCGATTGCGGACGGTATTGTCCGGCTGCTCAGCCCGGCGGTATTGCGCGAAATCCGCAGCAATTTAGGCGAAGACGCCGACACCCACGGCATTACTATTTTTAGCGAAAACTTAAAACATCTTTTGATGACGCAGCCGATTAAGGGAACCCGCGTACTCGGCGTAGACCCCGGTATCAGAACCGGCACCAAATGCGCCGCCCTAGACGAAACCGGCAAGTACCTCGGCTCTTTTGTTATTTACCAGCATAAGGCAGAGGAAGCAAAAGCGGCGCTGCTCAAGGCGGTAAAAGACTATAAGGTACAGCTCATCGCAGTGGGCAACGGGACAGGCTCTCACGAGGTACAAGAAATTGTGTCCGATGTGATTAAAACGCATTGCCCTGATGTCCTGTTTACGGTAGTTGATGAGGACGGAGCCTCTGTGTATTCCGCAGGAGATGTGGCGCGCGAGGAATTTCCCGACTTGGATCTGACCATCCGCGGCGCTATCTCCATCGGGCGGCGCTTGCAGGATCCCCTTGCTGAACTCGTTAAAATCGACCCTAAGTCTATCGGTGTTGGGCTCTATCAGCATGACTTAAACCAGAAAAAACTTTCAGAAGAGCTGGATGCGGTTGTCGGTTCGGTAGTAAACAATGTCGGTGTGAATTTGAACACCGCAAGTGCCTCGCTGCTCAAATACGTGTCCGGTATTACGAGTGGATTGGCGAAAAAAATTGTCAGCCACCGCGAAAAAACCGGCATCTTTACCGACCGGGAGCAGCTTCATAATATCAGCGGTTTGGGACCAAAGACCTTTGAACAATGCGCCGGTTTTTTGAAGATACCGGAGAGCGCAAATCCGCTGGATAACTCGTGGGTACACCCCGAAAACTATCCTGCAGCGGAGGTTATCTATCAGATTGTTCGCAAAAATGAACCGGTAACCAAAGAGGTACGAATGGAGCTGCAGGAAAAGTACCGGCTCGGCGAGCAAACAGTTAGCGACATTATCGAAGAACTGAAAAAACCGAACCGCGACCCTCGTGAGGACTGCCCCAAGCCGATTATGCAGCAGGGCGTTCTCTTGTTTGAAGACCTTAAACTCGGCATGACCGTTAAGGGCAAGATCAAAAACGTTGTGGACTTCGGCGCCTTTGTTGACCTCGGTATTAAGGAAACCGCCCTGTTGCACATCTCCGAGATGAGCGACAGCTTTGTTTCCGATCCGCTTGAGGCAGTAAAAGTCGGCGATATTGTGGAATGCCGGATTATTGCACTTGATGAAGCGCGCCGCCGTATCTCACTTAGCCGGAAAAGCGAAAGCGGGGTACAGGGGAAGCTAACTGCAAAGCAAAAGGCGGAAGTAAAAAAGATCACCGTAAAAACCAAGGACGGAAAAACCGTTGCGGTTAAAACCGCCAGTGGCGCCCCTGCCGTACAGGGAGAAAAACACCTAAGCCACCGTGGTGAGCGGCAACCCGCACTCCGTTCGGAGCGGCGCGTTGCAGAAGCCCGCCCACGGAAGGACGACGACGGTACAAAGTATAATCCCTTTGCAGCATTCTTTAATAAGAAGTAAAACAAAAAAATCCCGATAAAAGAGAGTTTCTTTTATCGGGATTAGTTCATTAGAAGACACGTACCCTTTAGATATCTAATGAGTACGCGCAAACAGGTGCGCTTACTTTGCAGCTTTTTTTATGTCCGCCGCAGAGGGGCTTGAGACTTTCTGCAGTTCGAACTTTGCAGCTCCTGCAAGACTGGGAATACTAAGTTTTTTCGCTAAATCTGCAGAGATATCCAATGTCATCTTTTCGCCTTTTAATGTATATGGGAAAGATACTGCATCGGTGTCACCTTTGATAGTTATGTCTTTTTTACCGATAGTGTAAGTCCCTAGTTTTGATGCCGTCAATGTGAACATTTTCATTGCAGTGTATGCATTACCGTCGGAATGGAAGCAAAAATACATCTCACCGGGAACAGGTATACTTGCCCCCGTTGCCGTTATTTTTTCTACCTTCCACACGGTATCGGCTTTCGGCTTACTGCCGCATCCGGTTACCATCATTATTGTACCGAACAGTACAACACACAGAGCCATTGCTGAAACAATCTTTTTCATTGTTTCCTCCTTAAAAGTAATATAGTTATCGCCGATTGTACAAACTGATACGTTGTATAGCCGTTACAGTAAAGGCTATACAGCCGTAAAACGCCGGACAATTTGCACGGTAACTTTCTTCCATAATACCTCTCCCCCTTTTAAAAAGTCAAGTAACTTTTATAATTTTTCGCTCAATAGCTTTTTGATTTTATCATGCGCAGTATGTCAGGATATTGAGTAGATTAAAAATTAAGGTTATAGTTTCGTTATGCGGTCGTATCGCTTTTTATTACTACCAGTTATAATCTTTTTCTTATTCTCGCACATAGTTTTGGCACAAGATGCAAAACAGCTTGAAGATTCCGAAAAGGTAAAAAAGTTTCCGGTAAGCGGATTTATTGCTTTTTCGGTCAACACCATGATTGCCGAAGGTCACGAATATGTTTGCGATTATGATGCAATAGTAAGTGACCTAAAATGGCCGCTTACGCCTTCGGCCTCGTATACGCTCTATGGCGGGTTATATCTGCCTAAAGGCATTCACATCGAAGGAAATATTTCGTTTATGCAGCCGATGTCTACCTCCTCCATGACCGATTCGGACTTTGAAGGAATAGACGCAATACCTCCACAGACAGGTATCACAAAATTTTCAAAACACAACTGTACGATTGTTGGTGGGTTAAACTGGACAGCAAAACTCGGGTTACAGATGCAGATGCCGCAATCTGCTGCAATGCGGAAAGTCGGCATTGCAGTGACGATAGAACCAATGCTCAGTTTTTACTCCTCAACAATCAGCTGGCATTCCTACGGCGGCTATTTGCAATACGCGAAATTGAAACCGAACGGAATGTATGAACCGTGGACTGAAGCATTACCTAAAGTACCGCATACCGGACCGGCAGTATCGTATCAACAACACGTAATGATGCCTGCAATAGGCATCGGTTTTGAAACAACTTTTCCGCATAACCTGACGCTTTTATCGGACTTTCACCTTACTCCTGATATTATGGCTTTGGCAGAAGATATCCACCATGGTCGTAATGTACGATTTGTCGATATTTTGGGCGGGGGCTGGGCAATGCACGGCACTATCCGGTTAAATTGGAATTGTCTACCGTTCTTTTCAGTATTCGTTAATCTTTTTTATCAATACTGTATTACAATGGAAGGGTACAGCCTTCTTTATGACAGTATCAAAGCGCCTAAACCATATTCCTATACACAGCCCAATACTGCAGGCACTTCTTTACACGGCTGCACCTGCTCAATCGGGTGTACCTTTCGAATAGGCCGATAACGATGCAACAGATGGGGCAAACGCTTGGGCAACGGCTTGAGCAGCGGATGAGTCAAAGTCAAATCCAATCACTCGATGTATTGGCAATGCCGACTGCCGAACTCCGTGAAAGGATTACAGAAGAGCTTGCTGAAAATCCTGCCTTGGAGCTTGTCCGCGGAACACAGCAGCCCTCTGTGCCGTCAACCGGTCAGACAAAATCAATCGAACCGACAGATTCATATTACCGCAATGAGCGAACATTGTCAGCGTTTTCGACAGAAGCAAGCGATGCGTTCCAAACTTTTTTGGAAAACATTCCGGCGCCTCAGCATCAGAGTTTGCAAAGCCATCTTTTGGAACAACTGTTTGTTCTCAAGATCGAGCCGCTTACCGCTTCTTTTGCCGAACGGATTATTGAGAATTTGACAAATGACGGTTTTCATGTTGTCCCGCTCAACGAACTTTTTAAAGCGGAGCTCTCTAAAAAAGAAAATGAGAAAGAATATTCTTTTACACGGCATAAAATATCTCATGCATTATCGGTTGTTCGACGGCTTGATCCTATCGGGTGCGCAACGCAGAATTTTAAGCAATCGCTTTTGGTGCAAGCAAAGATTTTATTTCATGACAAGATAAAAATCGATCCCGTTTACGCCTATACTATCGATATATTAGCGCATCATTTTGCCTATTTGGAAAAAGCCCGCCCGTACTCCCTTGTTCGTGCCGTCAATGAGGATTCAACAATCGCTTATAAATTGACCCAAGAAAATGCAGAGGATATTCTTGCATTGATTGCTTCGTTAAATCCTTTTCCAGGAAGGGCATTGACAATGGATATAACACCGGATGAATATATTATTCCCACAGCCTTCATCGAACAGAATGATCAGGAATTTACTGTAAGAATAAATAATCTTGAAGTGCCGCTCCTTACCGTCTCACCCGAATTTCAGGACTTAATAAGCCATACCAAAGATACAGCTGCAAAGACCTACATTAAAGAGCAGATACAAAAGGCAAAGGCTTTTATTGGGAGTTTAAATCAGCGAGAAAAGACAATTATAGAGGTATTGCGTAAAATAGTGTCAGCACAAGAAGCGTTCTTTTTAACCGGAGATAGACGCCGATTGGTTCCACTTACTCAACAGCAGATAGCGAGAGAACTGGATATCCATGAATCTACGGTATCGAGGACGGTTGCCGGAAAATATGTGCAATGCCAATGGGGTACCTTTGAGATACAATACTTTTTTACTAATTCCGTAGCAGTAAAGCTGCAATCGCAGTCCAATGCTTCTTTGCAATCAGATATTTCCGCATCGCCCGGGATTTTCGCGACGAGGGAAGGGGTTAAAGATTGTATCAAAGAGCTGCTGACCGAACACGCTGCAAAAGGATCAAAGCTATCGGATCAAAAAATTTCCGACTTATTACAGGATAAATACGGTATTGCCGTCGCCCGCCGCACGGTTGCAAAATACCGAAAAGAGCTCGATATCGGCTCATCATATAATAGGACATAGCAAATGAAACTAAAAACCATCATTTTCTTTTTTTGCGCTATAGTGTTTACGTCTTTTCTTTTTGCTCAGACGGAAAACACAGTTCTTCCCGATCCCAATAATCCTGATTGCATTTATGAAAAAGCACAGCTGGGCGAATGCTTTATCCACATGGCAAAAATTACCAACCCTTCAAAGGGTTCCGCTCCGGCGGTTGAAGTGCTTTTTAATTCCGATTTTAGGTGGGAACCCTGCAGCCCCGATGACGGTTGGGGACGGGAAGGTAAAACATATCGCTACCATGAAGAAGAAGTACCCGGTACCGCTGTCTTTTTTAGCATCACTAATAAGCTAAACGACGTAACCTATTACCGCATAGAGGGTGTTCATCCGTTCGATTTACCTCTGTATGATGCTCCTGCTGAAGCGGAAACGCTTCAACGGTTTATTTTCTTTAAATTTACCGCCTACGCAGCGAAGGGAAGAAGCTTTGAAAACTATCTTAATAATTTAATGTGGGCGGTAGACACCAACACGAAGCTGCTTTACTCGTATGGAATGCCGAGTGATTATAAAAAAATAATCGGAAACAATTATATCCCACAAAACTGGCTGCCTTATGAAACACATCCGAATACCGTTGATGCAAAGCTAAAATTTTATGAGTACGATCCTATCGGCTTTATTTCTCTTGAAAAAGACTATAATTTTTTAGGGGTAAAAACAAACGTGCATTTATATGATTGGTGGAATGAATCGGTCGGCGCAGGCTCTTCTATGAAAACGGTAAAACAAAAGCGTTTTATGCCGCGTCTTTCGGACGATGCGCTTGAAGACTGGACAGTCCGCGATGTCTCCAAGCCGGTGCGCTCACCTTACCGGCGGCCGTCTTGAGGGGAGACTCCTCTGAACCGTTGTTCTCTTTTGCACCGAAAGCAAACATAGACACGTTTAGCAGTACAAACAGACTGACACACATAGCCTTTTTCAGACATCCTCTAATTGTTTTACAACCGATACGGTCTTGTTAATAAGTTCTTGCAAACTTACCGTTTTATTTCCCCGTAAATAGGTTATAATTTCATCATCAAAAGGATCCGTCCAGTGCTCTTCGATTCCTCGTGTGCCTAACTTTGCACCAAGCGCAGCTCCCAGCTGTGCGGCGTTACAATCGACATCTTGACCGCACATTGCAATATAGTGCATAACATCGTTAAAATTATCTTTGCCGAAATACAACGCAACCACCTCTGCCGCCGCATTCGGATACGCATGGATCCAGTTATACCGCTTATATTTTTCTTCGCATGCGGCCCATGCCTCATAAAAATCATTTTTTTTCATACACTGTGCTAATGCAAAGTGAAGCACGGAAGCATATTCCGAATCCTTAGGGATACAGGAGACTGCTTTTTCCAAACATCTCCGCATAGGCTCTTCCCCGTATGAAAGGCTGACCAAAACGGCATTAAACACCTCTCCGAGGATTCCATTCCCGTGGTGCGAAATTTCCGCATCGCGCCATGCAAGTAGTGCAGCCTTATGAGGATTTAACGGGGCTACCTGACCGCATACGGCGCCGCGCATCTGTGCGCCTATCCATTCACGGTACGGATTCCTAAACATACCGCTTTCAGGGGGATACATCCCTCTGCGTAAATTATCCAATGCAACCTGTTCGGCAGACCAGCCGCAGGGTATTAACTCCAGCCATTGGTCGGCAATATCGGCGCTTGTCGGTATCCCCTGCACTTTGCAGCACGCCTCCAGAAATGCTATCTCGTATGTTATATCATTGTTGTAAGTATTCGGGGTACGCACATAAGTACGGATTTCGCCGAATTTTTTTTGCAGCTGTGCCGTTGTATATCCCTCAAGCGCCGTTCCCAAGCCTCCGCCGCATAAACGACCGAGCCATGCCGCCTTTGTTTTATCGTACAACACAGCATTTGGTACTGTTTCTGTGGCTGCTTCGGGAAACTCGATTACTTTTTCATATTCACTAAAGTTTTGATACAGCTTACTTTTCCAATAGTCGCTTGAAGTATCGCTCGGACACATAAAAAGGATATTAAATATGCGGGCAGTAATCCTTTGCAGCGCCTTCATATCATTCCGCTTTAGTGCGGAAAGCCCCTCCGGAAACAATTCCTCCGCGGCACTTACATCGCACCCCAGCGCTTCTATGGACTGGACTGCCGCAATCACCAGGCTTTCAGGAGCATGAGAGCAGGGCGTATGGCTTGCCCAATACATACGAAGTTGATCGTCCGCCTGCTTTTCAGCAGCATTCGAAGCTGCCCATGTTTGCTCGTCTTCTGACAATACCACGGGAACAGCATTTTTTGTTAAATCGTAAATATACTCCCACGCTTTCATATCATCCTCACATCGGCTCTAACTTTATGAAAACATTTTTAGAAAACATTTTCATAACTCTATATAAAGGATATCCCCGAAATTTCCATCTGTCAAATGTTTTTATCGCCCTTCCAGTTATCGTCCAAACAGCCAAGCCATCCCTTTTTTCCGTTAGCCCCGCAGCCGAAGAATGTACGTCCTGTACTTCTCTGCCGATGTACATCCTTGTTACATCGGCAGAGAACAAGTTTTGTGCCAAAACTTGCTACTGATTTATTTCCCGCCCATCCGTGGGCGTTCTGACGACGAGTTCGCGGTGCGAACGCGATACTGCGTGGAACCACCGCCCGTCCTCGCCCAAGAATGTGCGTCCTTGCACATTCTTGGGCTACGAGTTCGCAATGCGAACTCGTTTCTGCGTTACACCCCGGACGTCCTTGTCCGTTCTGATACGTTGAGGACTGTTTTTTGCGCAGCAACGCCGTAGACGGCATGCATATTTTTAAAAGGCTACTTGTACTGTCGGTTATACGCAGTCTGCATATTCTCAAGAACTGCAGACAGCTGGAGCTTATCCAAATTCTTTAGATAGTTATCCCATTCCGTATCGCTGTTGATATCCATGGTACCGACCATGAATTTAACGGCGCTCTGGCGGATATAGTTGGCAAGCTCTTGCTTCACTGTAGAGAATTTTTCAATTTCTTCTGCAGTGTACTTTAACGGCGGCACTTCTTTATTGACATCTGCATAGGGTTTATACAGATTATGAGTTTCATCGTAGAGAACTTTCTCAAGGTTTTTCGGCGCATAGTAGTCGCCGCTGAGGTCAACAGCCTGCCCGAGCCGGAAGGATGAGATTTCAGCAATGGTTTGTCCTTGAATAAAGGTTACATTCTGCGGGTCTTTGTCGTTCCACGGTTTCAACTGCTTCCAGATTGCTTTTTGACCGTCTAAACCGACATCACCTTCGGCTGCCCATGCCCATGCATCTCCTTCATTGCCGTACTTCTGCTTAAGCGTACCTTCGGTACTGTACATATAGTCAAAGTAACGGAGAATTGCCTCGGCATGAGGTGTTTTGGCTGAAAGAACGAGCGCGCCGGTTCCCGGTACGGACAAGAAGTTTACGGCTTCGCGTACTCCTTGCGGTCCCTGTAACGGTGCAATAGCTTGGAAGTGTAAGAAACGTTCTCCGCTTAATGAAGAGAATTGACCTCTCCAGCCGCCGGCGACAAAGCCGACTACCGGTTCTGCAGAGCTTTCAACAAGCTGTGTCAGTTGACTTGAATCTTGCGTAAAGGAGCCGCTGTAAATCAAGCCTTCTTTATAGAGTTTATTGATAAATTTTAACGCTTCGCGGTATGCGGGTTTATTTACTGCGGTATCGACTTTTTTATTATCAAGCAAATAACCGGTGTTTAATTCCGCATCGGCAGAAATATTGGTATCAAGGTCGCAGTAGATAAACGAGTTGATGATAAAGCGTTCAACCTGATCATTCCAACCGATAATGGAACCGGCAAGCGGTATTTCATCTTTTTTACCGTTACCATTGGGATCGTTATCGCGGATGGCAACAAGTGTGTCATAAAACTCATCGATGGTTTCCGGCACTTTAAGTCCGAGTTTATCGAGGAAGGGCTTGTACACAAACATCTTCGCTGCATTCGTACAATGATAGCAAACTTCCAAACGAGGCAGCGAGTAAATATTACCGTCCGTCATGGTCATAAAGCCCATTGCGCCGGGGAAATCCTCTAGGGCTTTCGTTAAATTGGGCAGCGTACCGTCGGAATAGAATTTATTAAGCGGCATAAATAATTTTTCTTCCGTACCGTATGCAGTCTGATCTTTAAATGTGATTCCCATGCCTAAAAATGCATCCGGTAAATCGCCGCCTGCAAGGGTAAGCGGGAGTTTTTCCGACGCCGCTTGTTCAGGTACCATAATCCAGTTTACTTTAACGCCGGTTTTCTCTTCCATAAATTTGGAAAATTCGTTCGTGTTAAAATCTTCAACACAAGGCGGCTGCGCAACCATAATATTCACGGTAATAGGTTCAGTAACAATGGGGTATGTTCCTTTAGGCGTATACTTCCCTTTTTCCGCAGTTTCCGATGCCTTGCATCCGCTGATGATAACGCATGCAATAAGCGCCGTAGCGCATACAATACCGGTGATCCTTTTCATATTCCCTCCTTGATATCTAATATCGATATCTAAAATCGGCTTATAGCCTGATTTTTACTATTTTTAGCCCTTTACGGAACCGATCATCACGCCTTTTACAAAATATTTTTGTACAAAAGGATAAATAACCAAGAGCGGTAAACTGGCCACCACGATAAGCGCATACTTGACGGTTTCCGCAAGTCCTTGTACGCGGACAGCCGCGCTTACATCCGACAGCATTGTCGGGTTCGTCTTATTCACGATTAAAATATTGCGCAATACAATCTGCAGCGGGTAGAGCTTTTTATCCTGCAAGAACACTAAGGCGTCAAAATAGCTGTTCCAAAGGACTACCGCATAAAAGAGCGACAGCACCGCGATAATAGCTCCCGACAACGGAATCACCACTGTAAAGAAGAACCGCAGATCGGAACATCCGTCTATTTGCGCAGCGTCATACAGCTCATTGGTGATGGTTTCCTGCAAAAATGTGCGCGCGATGATAACGTTCCACACATTGACCGCATTGGGGAGCACAAGCGCCCAGCGGGTATTGTAAAGTCCGATCCCTTTTACGACAAAATACAGCGGTATCAGTCCGCCGGAAAAGAGCATCGTCGCCATAATAAACTTGGTTACGAATTTTCTTCCATAAAATTCTTTGCGCGAAAGCGGATATGCCAGCAGCATCGAAAGAGACACGCTGATAAAAGTCCCCAGCGCCACATAGATGACGGAGTTGAGGTATCCCAGCCCGATATCCTTGTTTGCAAACACCGCCTTGTATGCCGTCAAATCGAAATTGACCGGAAAAAACGTAACCCGATGCTCAATCACTGCCTTAGGATCGCTCAAAGAACAGGCAATAATATACAAGAGCGGATACAAAACGATGATAAAACACAGGCCCAAAAAGACATTGTTTATCCCGTTAAAGAGATTGTCAAAAGGCGTTTCCCGAATTTTCGACGATTGTTGTTTCTTCCATATAAAGTTCTGAGTTTTTACCATAATCCGCCATCCTTTTGCCGCAACTTCGCCAGATAGTTAAAAAGAAGAATAAGCGCTACATTGATAAGAGAATTGATAACGCCGATGGCGGTTGAGTAGCTGAAATCGTTATTGACCAATCCCATCTTATACACATACGTCGACATGATTTCGGCGGTTTCAAGATTGAGCGGATTTTGCATCAAAAAGGCCTTTTCAAAACCTAAGCTCATAACGAACCCCATGTTCAAAATAAACATGATAACGATCGTGTTTCTGATACAGGGTAAATCGATATACCAAATTTTCTGAAATTTATTTACGCCGTCTACACGCGCGGCTTCATACAATCCGGGGTCGACGGAGGTAAGCGCCGCAAGATAAATAATGGCATTGTAACCGGTATTCTGCCATAAGGCCGACCACACATAAATATGCCGAAAAAGTTTCGGTTCCCCCATAAAATTTAAGGGCTCAAGCCCGAATTCCGCCCGTATCACATTGAACAGTCCCAACGCAGGATCCATAAACTGCATCAAAATTGAGACCATAACCACTGTCGAAATAAAATACGGCGCATACGTTACCATTTGAACGGATTTACGCCAGAGCTTGCTTTGCGTTTCGTTCAACGCAAGCGCCATAATAACCGCAATCGGAATTGAGGCAAAAAGCGCATACATACTCAGGATGAACGTATTCCACATAATCTGCAGCGCAGAAGGATTACTGAAAAATTTAACAAACTGCGCCAAACCTACCCACGGACTTCCCCAAATACCTTTCGAAATACGGTATTTTTTGAACGCAAGCAGGATGCCGTACATCGGCACGTACTTAAATATGATAAAATACAGCATCGGTAAGGCGATAATCACATAAAACTGCCAATGTGCAAGCAGTTGCCGCTTTATACTCTTACTTAACATATATACAGTATTACACCGGTTCTTTCGGTTTGAAAGCGTTGAAATTTTAAAATTAGGTATGCTGATATAAAAATAGGGGGCATTTTATGTAAAAAGGGTCATTTTTTGAACACCATCAAAATCGCCCTTTATTTTGCCGGTATATCAAGTACAATAGTTGCACATACACACTATTATTCGTGCGGAGGATTTAATACCCTGACGCTGTTCGGAGGATATATGAAAACAAGTTTATATACGGAACATCAATTACAGGCAATACGGAGATGGCAAAACCTGCAATTCGGTATGTTTATCCACTTAGGCCTCTACTCGCTTGCGGGAGGTTGTTGGAAGGGCGTTCCCGTCAAAAGAGGCTATTGTGAACAAATACTTTCTCACGGGGAGCTTCCGCAAGCCGACTATGAAGCTTTACTGCATGAATTTCTCATACCGGATTTCAATGCGGAAGAAATTGTCCGCCTTGCCAAGGCTGCTGGAATGCGCTACATAGTGGTTACCTCAAAGCATCATGACGGCTTTTGTCTTTTTAATACAAAGACCACATCTTATAACAGCATGAATGCGGCTTGTAAGCGGGATATCGTTGCCGAACTCAGTGCAGCTTGTAAAAAAGAAGGGCTTGCATTCGGCGTATATTTTTCACTCATCGACTGGCACTGCCCTGATGCTCTTCCGATAAGCGCTCATAATTCCGACCGCATTCCGCCGAAACACCATGAATATAACTGTGCCCAGTTAACCGAACTGCTGACAAATTACGGTGAGATTTGTGAATTATGGCTCGATATGGGGTACCCGACTGCCGAACAATCACAAGATATGTATGCGCTTGTACATTCGCTCCAAAAACACATCATGATTAACGGACGTATATGGAACGATATGGGCGACTTTGCTACGCTCCCTGATAATGCAATGCCCGAACTGCCGGTAAATGAATACGAATTAAACATTCCATGGCAAACGCCGGCTTCTATTTATAAAGAAACTTGGGGATATAAAAGTTGGCAGGAACGCGGCAGCATTGATGAAAAAATCACCGAATTAACCGGAAGTTTACGCCGTGTCGTATCCGGCGGCGGTAACTATCTTCTCAATATCGGGCCGGATAATACCGGTGAGGTTATTCCTTTTGAAAAAGAAGTCTTAGAGGGGATCGGCCGCAGTTTACGCAAAACCCCTCTTCCGCCTGCCCGTAATTTCGGCAGGGATGAAACTCAAACGGCAGCGTGTCATGCCCCCCTTATTCAGGCAGAAAAAGACGGATCTTTCCGGTTGACCGCTTGCATAAACCTCTTCCGTTATACGGGTAGTGAATACTATACTTTGCGGCCGATTATAACGGGAAAGCGCTGGCAGTTAGCCGTTTCGTCCGAGTCCGTTCAAACGGTCTTTATGTTAGGCTGGAAGTGTGTTTCCCCTCTAAAAGAAGATATAAAGCTTTGTTTTGAAGATAACGATACGCGGCTGTATTTTTCGCTTCGTAAGGGGAAAACATACGGTCTTATCAGCTCCTGCTACCGCTTACCGCAAAACCGCCGTATATGCGTACTGGAGCTTTCCACCGTTGGGGCACCCCACTGCCGCGGGGAACTCATCCCTGACAGCATGGTGCTGACCTTGGAAAAAGCCGAGTAAAGCGCGTTTCTGAAACTACACGGGGCAGGAGTTCAGGCACTCCTTGATATTGTCGTTGAATCATAAATAAGCAACTTTTTTGCCTTGAAAATTTATTCTGTTAAATATGGTAAAAATATAATATTTTTTCTTTATAATGTCTGGTTGACGCGGGAATTAGATTTTATTTCCATAATAACGAGACAATTTTGAAATTATTATATCTTCAAAATTTCTCCGACCATCAATAATTGTATGAACTATTACTTTATCTTCCGAAATTTCATACACAATTCTATAGTACCCTTGAATTAACTCTCTATATTGTGAAATTCCCTGCCGCTCCAATTCAGGAACCATTCTTCCACGTTTCGGATACTGCTGTAAGGACATTATATTTGTTTCAAATTCAGAAACTATGTTCTCTACATAATTAAGATTTAAAGAAAAATAATACTCTACAATTTCATTCAAATCATCTTCTGCAAATTGCGAAACAATAACTTCTTTAATTTCCAAGATTATACAGCCTTCGCAAATTTGTAAAAACTTCCGAAGCAGGTTTCGTTTTCCCGGCTTTTACATCCTTTTCAGAAAGGTGAATTATTTTCAACAAAGTAAACGCATTCTTCATTTCCTGATATGACTCAACATCAATTAAAACTGCCCGTGATTCCCCATTTTGTGTAATGATAAGCGGTTCTTTTCTGTCATTCACAAAATTCATCATATCAGCGGCATTTGTCTTTATGTATGAAATCGGTTTTATACATTCCTGAACATTTGTGATCATACAAGTCTCCAGTCTTTTTATATTACTATATTTAGACTGATTGTTCAACCATTCTATACTCTTAACTGCAAGCCTTCCCATCAGGCACAATTAATATATTCCGCGTTTCCGCTCTTACCATTTCGGAATAATAATTTTTGTAGGGGAGATATATCGTATCGATGAGTTCATAACGGGAAGAACGGAGATTCCAAATCTCCCCGTAACTTGATAAATAGCATCTATAAGGAAAGGTCAGCGCTGCAAAAACATC
Source organism: Treponema sp. OMZ 305 (assembly GCF_024181325.1). Taxonomy (NCBI): domain Bacteria; kingdom Pseudomonadati; phylum Spirochaetota; class Spirochaetia; order Treponematales; family Treponemataceae; genus Treponema; species Treponema sp. OMZ 305. The sequence continues at coordinate 723,722 of NZ_CP051300.1, forward strand.
GCATTTCAAGGTAACCTGTTCAGAAACGGAAGTTTCCAAACAGGTTGATTCATTTCTACAGCGCTGCAGGGAAGTTATTTATTCATAAATTTGAGCAGGTCGATAACGCGGTTGGAATAGCCCCATTCGTTATCATACCACGAAACTACTTTGAAGAAGCGCTTTTCGCCCGGAAGGTTATTCTGGAGCGTTGCCTTGCTGTCGTAGATCGAAGAACGCTTGTCGTGAATAATATCGGTGGAAACGATTTCTTCGTTGCAATAGCCTAAAATTCCCTTCATATAAGTTTCAGAAGCTTTCTTGAAAGCTGCATCCAACTCTTCAATAGAGGTATCTTTTGTTGCGCGGAAAGTTAAATCGACAACCGAACCGGTTGGGGTCGGTACACGGAATGACATACCGGTCAGCTTGCCCTTTGTTGAAGGCAATACCTCACCGACAGCTTTAGCAGCGCCGGTAGTAGACGGGATAATATTGATAGCAGCAGCCCGTCCGCCGCGCCAATCTTTCATTGAAACACCATCAACAGTTTTTTGTGTTGCGGTATAGGAGTGAATCGTCGTCATCAATCCCGTTTCAATTCCGAAACCTTCTTTTAAAATGACATGAACGATAGGAGCCAAACAGTTAGTGGTACAGCTTGCATTGGAAACGACATGATGCTTTGCGGGGTCATATTCGTTCTCATTGACACCCATAACGATTGTCTTAATGGGCTTTGCGGCATCGGTACTCTTGCCGGGTGCGGAAATAATAACCTTCTTTGCACCCGCTTCCAAATGTCCATAAGCTTTTTCGTTTGTATAAAGGCCGGTACTTTCGATAACAACATCGATACCCAATTCCTTCCACGGAAGCTGAGCGGGAGTTAAGCCCTTGCCGGAGACACATTTGATTTCGTGACCGTTGATAACGAGTACATCATCACCTTTTGTACCGATTTCGGCATTCATCTTGCCTTGTACGGAATCGTATTTAAGCTGATATGCAAAATATTTTGCATCGGTTGAAAGATCGACAACCGCAACGACATCGAATTTATCTTTCCCAAGCAAATTTTGTTCAACCAATGCTTGGAACACGAGCCGACCAATTCTGCCAAATCCGTTAATAGCTACTTTCATATTTACCTCCCATAAAAAGTCAAGAAGAAAGTATCAACTTTCGATTGACTTTTTACGCACGTCCGTAACGAAGTGAGAACGTGCAGATGATATACAAGTTTGCGATCGAGCAAACTTGGGTAAATAAAAGCCGTGCTATTTGTACGGCTTTTATTTTACGCTCCTTAGTAAGAATTTTGAACACACTGAGGGAAAGTCGTTAAACGATACAGCGACTTTCTTTGCGTTCTATAAATCTTTTTTTAACTGTAAATAAAAAGGGGTGGGTTGTCAATATCGAGTATTACCTTTCCGTAGAGGCTTTGATTTCACCATCGGCAAGCCTAATGCGGAGTTCTTCGGCAGCTACCGCATCCTGCGCACGGCGGAGTACAAGTCCCGTTTGCCGGTTGTAAACGATAGAATACCCTCTATTAAGAATTTCCTGCGGGTTTGCACCTTCAATGGTACGAGTCAGCAAGGCAAGCCGGTGCTTTGTATCGGTCAGGCGCGCCTGCATTGTGTACAACAGATTTTCTTTCGCATCGTCAAGGCGCATCAAAAGCGGCTGCTCAATGCGGCGGAATTTCATCTCAAGCGATTCCGGTGTAAACCCTTTAATCGTAAGCCGTATTCTTTCCACTGCGCGGCCGATACTGTGCAACATATCAGACTGTATTTGAGTAATGGTATCGGTGATTTCGTCTAAGACCGGTACGGCAAGTTCGGCGGCGGCAGACGGCGTAGGCGCACGCACATCCGCTGCAAAGTCGGTGAGCGCCCAGTCGATTTCGTGCCCGACTGCGCTGATGACAGGAATTTCAGAAGCGGCCACAGCGCGGACAACCGCCTCATCGGAGAAGGGCAACAGGTCTTCCAAAGAGCCGCCGCCTCTTCCGATAATGATAAGCTCTCCGAGCTTATACCGATTGGTGGTTTCCAACTGCCGTGCCAACACAGGCGCCGCCTCCGCTCCCTGCACGGGAGCGGGAAGCACGGTAACACTTACCGTGCGGTTCCTGCGCGAAAGTACAGTGAGGATATCGCGCAGGGCGGCGCCCGTTGGGCTGGTAATCACAGCGATACGGAGCGGGAAAAACGGCAGCGGGCGCTTTCTGCTTTGGTCAAAAAGGCCTTCGCGCGCGAGTTTCTGCTTCCGCTCTTCCAGCATTTTCAGGATAGCGCCTTCTCCGGCAAGTTCCATCGTTTCAACAATTATCTGATATGAACCCCGCTGCTCATATACCGATAGCGAACCTGATACCACAACCTTGAGGCCGTCTTTCGGCTCAAAACCGAGCGTCCATGTTCGGCCTTTAAACATAACCGCTTGCAGTGCGGCTTTTTCATCTTTTAGGGTAAAATAGAGGTGCCCGGTGCTTGAAGGGCGGCAGTTGGAAATCTCCCCCGCGATGCGGAGAGAGGTAAAATTTTGCTCAAAAAGCGATTTGATAATGCCGGTAATCTCTTGTATCGAATATACGTGATCCATACCGGCATCATATCATAATATTATAAAAAATCCATGCCGCCGATCGTATCACGATTGCCGGTGTTCTCCTGAAATTTTCTGCCGAAGCTTAATAGCTTCCGATTCTACTCGCAGGATATTTACACGGCTCGCCGGTTACCAGCGCTTTAATCCGGTCAAAATGTGCGCCGCTCTTTATAAACACTCTTTTGCATGCTCCAAAGCTCCATGCTGAAACAGGATATCCAAAAGCAATATAACCTAATTCTATGATACTTTCAGGTAATTTAACAACGGCTTTTCTACAAGCATAAAAAGCTTCCTCACCGATTGTTGTAAGCCGTGTACATAAAGAAAGATCTACGGGTTGCAGCTCCTCACAGAAATCAAACGCATGGCTGCCGATTTCCGTAAGGTTTGTACATACTGAAAAATCAAAACTTTGCACTTTTTTGCAGCCGGAAAAAGATGAACTATTGATTTTTTGTAAATTTGCAGGGAAAGATATTATACCTGTCAATTCCGCACAGTCAGAAAAAGCGCTATTACCGATTTTGGTAAGCTCGGTACATGCGGAAATATTTATGCCGGTTAAACCTGCGCATCCATAAAAAGCAGTCGAACCGAGCTCTTTAAGACTTGCAGGAAAATAAATTATTCCCGTCATTGCTTCACAACCGGAAAAAGCAGCCCCACCGATTTCGGTAAGCGCCGTACATGCGGAAAAGTCTATACCCTGAAGTTTTTTGCAGTCTTCAAAAGCACCGAGGTACACAGGCCCCCCATCTCTTCCTTTTATGCTTCTAACATTTGCAGGAAATACGATGATGCCCATCAAATTTTCACATGATCTAAACGTCTCCGGTGCAATTTCAGTAAGCTCCGTGCAAGCTGAAATATTTATACTTTGAAGCTTTTTACAGTCTTTAAAAGCCTCCGCACCGATCGTTGTAAGTGTTGCAGGGAAAACGAGTGTTCCCGCCATTTCTTCACACTCGCCAAAAGCGCTCTCACCGATTTCGGTAAGCGCCGTACACGATGAGATGTTTAAGCTTTGAAGCTTTTTACAGCCGTAAAAAGCAGCTTCTCCGATTGTTGTAAGTGTTGCAGGAAAAACAAGTGTTCCCGCCATTTCTTCACAGCTGTTAAAAGCGTCCTCACCGATTTCGGTAAGCGCCGTACACGATGAGATGTTTAAGCTTTGAAGCTTTTTACAGCCGGAAAAAGCACTTGCTCCGATTGTTGTAAGTGTTGCAGGGAAAACGAGTGTTCCGGTCATTTCCTTACATTCGGCAAAAGCGCTCTTACCAATTTCGGTAAGCGCCGTACATGCGGAAGTATCTATACCGGTTAAGCCGGTACAACCCATAAAAGCCCTTTCGCCGATTGTTTTAAGTTTTGCAGGAAAAACGAAGGTTCCCGTTATTTCTTTGTGCATAAGAAAAGCGTATGCACCGATTTCGGTAAGCTCTGTACACGCGGAAAGGTTTATATCTATCTTTATTTTAGTCCAATCAAAAGGAGTATCGCCTATTTTTTGAAGACTTGTCGGAAGAAAAACCATCCCCTCCATTTCTGTACAGCCCCAAAAAGCACTCGTACCAATTTCGGTAAGTTCCCTACACGAGGAAGTATTTATTCCGGTTAAGCTAGTACAGTTCTTAAACGCTTCCTTGCCGATTGTTTTAAGTTTTGCAGGGAAAATGAGTGTTCCCCTTATTCCTGTATGATAGAAAGATTGCTCACCGATTTCGGTAAGCTCGGCACAAGAGGGAAAATCTACCCTTTGAAGATTCTCAAGGTTTGCAAAAGCTTGCTTACCGACTGTTTTAAGACTTGCAGGGAAAACAATCTCTGTCATATTTATACAACCGGAAAAAGCTTCCTTTCCGATGTCAAGAGGCGCCGTACAGGTGGAAAAATCTATATTCCGGAGTTTTTTACAATCGAGAAAAGCAGATCTATCAATTTTTTCAAGTTTTGGGGAGAAATTAATAGCGGTCAATCCCTCACAACGGGAAAAAGCCTCCTCCTCGATTTCGGTTAGCTCCATACAAGTGGAAAAATCAAGGATTTGAAGTTTTGAACAGTCTCTAAAAGCCTGTAGAGCGATTTTTTTAAGACTTTTAGGGAAAACTATTGTTGCTAATTCCGTACAGTCAGAAAAAGCCCACATGTCGATTTCGGTAAGCTCCGTACATGCTGATAAAGTTATATTTTGAAGCTTACTACAGCGGTTAAAAGTACCGCTGGCAATTTTTTTTAAGCTTGGAGAAAAAACAATTGCTGCTACTTCCGTACAGTCAGAAAAAGCCATAATTCCGGTTTCAGTAAGCTCAACGCAGGCAGAAAAATCTAAACTTTGAAGGTTTTTACAGTCCAAAAAAGCATATCTACCGATTGTTTTAAGACTTGCAGGGAAAACAAGCGTCCCTGCCATTTTTTCGCAACTGTGAAAAGCGGCTGTACCGATTTCGATAAGAGAATCAGCTTGAGAGAAATTAAGCTGTTCTATCGGGGTTTTTGCAAAAGCATCTTGTCCGATTTTTGTAATAACCTCTTCGCCTATTTTGCCGGGGATAACCAGCACTTTGGGTAAATCGTTCTTTGCACAGGTATAACCGGTTATGGTGCCTTTTCCGTCCGTTTCAAAAAGAGAAGAATCTGCCGGTACGTCTTTTAATTCCTCGGTACCGGCAAAAACGGTTTCGTCTTTTGTAAAGGTTTTTGCACCGGTAAGCATCTCTCCGTCTTTACCGGTAAGTCGCCATTCTTTAACCGCGTGTTTCTCTTTAACAGTGATTCGAGCCTCTGCTGCGGCTTTAAGGTTTTTCCACATTGCGCCGCTTACAGCACTAAAGGTTACGGGCGAGTTCACCGTTACCCCTTCGTCCCCCGTAACGGTGATAGTAATTCTGGCAGGAACCGGATCGGTGCTCTTGCGGGAAACAGCGCATACGGTTTCGTCTTTGGTAAAAGTATCCGCATCATCCAAATAGGCACCTTCGGAAGTGCCGCGCTTCCAGCCGTCCGTTATACGGCCATCTTTTAACATTACCCTGCCTTCTGCCTGCGTTTTTATATCCTTCCAAAGGGAACCTTTCTCTACCGTAAGCGTATGTTCGGGGCACAGGCCGTAGCCTTCATCGGCATTCACTGTTATCGTAATGGGAGTGCTGATATGCTTTTGTTTTGAAAGTGCAAAAACCGTTGTGTTTTCGGTAAACCGGTAATCGTCGCTCAATCCCATTCCATCTTTGCCGCCGAGCTTCCAACTGTCTCCCTCAAATCCGTCGGCGTAGGTAACCAGGATACGTGCTTTCACGTCCTGCCACTGCGTCCCATTATTAACCTGAAAGGTATTCGGTTCCTGTACAACGGTGTGCTCATCACCTGTTACGGTAACAGTGACGATACTGTTGCGGCTTTCTACATTGGGTTTACACCCGAAAACCGGTACACTTAACAAAGCGACGAATACGGCGAATGCGAAAACATGGGTACACTTCATGGTAAGCTCCTTTATGATGATGCTTCTTTGTGACTAATTGATAAGAATTTCGTACTTTTGCAAATATACGGGCATCTGTGTTGTCTATTTGCAAAAGGCTAATAGCTGAGCTTGCTCCGGCTATAGATACGTATTTCATAGGATACGAAGGAAGAGCGTATCCTATGTAGACCTGAAAACAGTAAACAAAGAAAATAATAAGATTTGAATTTATTAAGTCTATACTATATAATGACTTAATATATATATATATATGGGGGGGGGGGGCAAGCTCAATACGCAATGCGGCTGCCTGCATTACGCAGAGCTTACAAAAAGAGAAAAGTGAGTTTGCAGCGTATAAACTTTGCAACATAATATGCAGAAGTATACCACGGGTACGGAGTGGTGTCAAGTACAACCGGAAAAAAATCCACGGAAATCAGTTTTTGCCATTTTCATAGGTTTTGAGGCCGAAATTACCGGAAAAATACTAAAAAAGCACCTCATTTTTTCTAAAAACATCATAGAAATAGTTAGATTGCAATATCATTTTTCAAAAACTGAGTTCCATGGAAAACATCTACTTAAACAACGAGCGGGGAACAACAATTTCCGGCATACCGGAAGCATACGGCCCGACTTGATATTGGCTGAAGATAATACGGACGGAATTTTTTTCAAGCTTAAAGATTGCAAAATTTTCTTTCGCCGGTTCAGTGCCTTTGTTAATCCAATCCTCGTCGGAGGAAAATTTCTGTTTTTGAACTTGAGCATTCAGCTGTTTACGCGCTTCGGTTGAAAGAGCTGCAAGCCAATCTTTCCGCGCCGGTTGTAAAGCTTCTTCTAATGAGAGCAGTTTTTTGGTTTGCTTGCTGTAGGTTATCGGGATGAGGAAGGTGCTTCCATGCGCCCCGCCGGCATATTGATAGACATTCAGCAGAAAACTGATATGATTAGTATCTTCATACACGGAGCTGCTGTCGATATCGAATTCAAAAACTTGCGGATAGGCGGGCGCTTCTGCAGAAAAGAATTCGTTATTAAAAGCTTCAAGATTTTTTTGCACGATGTCTGAAACTTGCGCGTTTAGAAGCGGCTCTTTTTCAAAAACGGGATAGTCGATGTCGGCCTCATAGCTGATTCCCTTTTTCTTGTTTTTATCTTTATCCTTTGCATAGACCGCGAGCGGCAGGCAGCACAGCATCAAAATAAAACCGAATGTTGCACTTATACGTAAAGTGCGATGAAAATTTTTCATATTATTCTCCTGTAAAAATATCTAGTCGTGTGTACCGATAACTGATAAAACAGCTGCAAAGTCTGAAAGGTTACCGCAGACATGGCATATGCATTGAGAGAACGGCATTATAACTGCTCGATTGTATGATAGTATGATAATAGCTGCACCCCCTTACAGCTTTTGAAGCTGATGCACCGTACTCTTAAAATCCTTCGCGTATTCCGCAGTAAAGGAGAAAGGTTCGCTCGTCCGAGGATGCTTGCCTTCCAATTGATAGGCATGCAGTGCAAGCCGCCGGATAAGCGGCTGTTCCGTATACACATCACCGCGCCATCGCTGCTTGAGCTTGGAAAGAAGCACCGGTTTGCCGCTGCCGTAAAGGGAATCGCAGACAATCGGATAACCGGCTGCTGCTAGGTGAGCCCTAATCTGGTGCGTTCTGCCGGTAATGGGACGAGCTTCAAGCAGGGAGAATTGCCGAAAGGTTTCCAGCACCGTAAAGTGCGTTATCGCATCTTTGCCGCGCCGTTTATCCACAACGGTACGGTGTAGTGCATCCCCGTCGGCACGCAGCGGCAGGTCAACGGTAAACTGTTCTTCCGGTACCCGCCCGTGAATCAACAGCCGGTAGATTTTCTTTATTTCTCTATCTTGAAATGCGGCGTTCAACGCACGGTGCGCTTCCGCATTGAGGGCATAGAGCAAGATGCCGGAGGTGTCTTTATCAATCCGGTGCACAGCATAGAGTTTTTGACACAGCGGTGCAATCTGCGGTAGCTGTTTTTGAATGAGCAGGTCGAGCCGCGGGGCTTCACTATCCCAACGGTCGGCAGCAACTAAAAGACCGGCGGCTTTATTCACCGCAATCATATCTTCATCGGCATAAATCAGCGTAAAGGGCGTTTTTTTCATCAAGCATTCCTCTCATTCCTCAATTTTAAAAATCGGATTAATTCTGCGTAGCTTTCGCAATCGGGTAAAATGGAAGGGGTGCCGTATTCGGGAGAGATTAATACGTGGGCATCAAGCGCCTGCGAAAAGAGCGCAGGGTATTCGGCTTCGGGAATATGAGGGAAGAGATACCAGCCTTTTTGTGTCCATATACTGGGGACGAGGCGCACCGCTTCGGCTTTTCGATTGAGCGCCGCCTGCCGTTTCTTTACTATTATACGGCTTACCCTTGCGCTGCGTCCTGCCGCCCCCGAATGGTGCTCGTCTGCTAGTTTGAGCTCATCGAGTTTAATTTCTTTGAGTTGAAGTTCTTCCATCTTACGCTTCAAATCGAAAAATGCCCGCGCAAGGCTGTACGCAAGCGGCGGAAACAGTATATCAGAAGGAGGCAAGCGTTCTTCAAATCGACTTCCCGCAGCGATAATGCCGCACGGTACCGGATAGGCGGGCGTTACCAGCATGAGACTATCGGCTATCGGCTCCTTAGAATCGGAAGCGGGATCAAAGTCTAAAAACGGCCGCCATACCGGCAGCGGCTGTACCGCATCGGTTCGACCGGCATATAGCACAGAACCGGCTATCCGTTCCGCCTTATCCTGCGTTTCATACCAGCGGATAACGGGATAATCCGGCAGCAGGGCTTCCAACGCACGCCGTAGTTGAGCATCGGCCTTGGTCGGCAAAAAGCCGGTGAGTCCCTTATCCAGAAATTGCTTACAAACCAGATTCGCTTGTCCTGTTCTTCGGCCTAAAATAGCCTTTCCTCCGTCAAGCCACAGGTCGAGCAGCCGGACATTCTTTTCCGTGTATAAATAGTAACCGCGGGCGCGCCGAACGTTTCCGTACCGCTTGCGGATTTCAGTATAAATATCGATCATTAGGGCGCTATCATCGCATAACGGCAAAAAAACTACAAGAGAACAGGTGTTCAGGGAACGCATCAGCTCTCTTTTTAATCTCCCCGCCAAATAAGGAGACCTGATGCGGGTACCCTGCTACAAAAACAGCAGGGAGCCTACGGTGATGAGTACGCTGCCGAGGGCGGTTTTCATCGTTATCTTTTCATGCAAGATAAGGCACGACAGAATCAGCGTAAAGACAACGCTCAGCTTATCGATTGGCGCAACGCGCGACACTTCGCCGATTTGTATCGCCTTAAAATAGCATAGCCATGACGCACCGGTTGCAAGCCCCGAAAGAACAAGAAACACCCAATTAGCGACTGTTAAATCCTTTATACCTTTGATGTTCCCGTTTGCAAAAATAATTCCCCACGCCAGCACAAGCACCACAACGGTTCTTATCGCCGTTGCAAGCGTTGAGTCGATGCTTTTCATACCATATTTTGCAAAAATCGACGTAAAAGCGGCAAACACCGCCGAAAGGAATGCAAATAATTTCCACATAAGTTCAGTATATACTGAAATACATTCAATAATATAGGGCGCTATGGAGCAAAGCAGAGGCGGAGCAGGAATTCATTTACAAAACGATCTACAAAACGTCGGTAAATGAGAGCTAAAAGAAACAAAAAGATAGGAAGCGCTTGATTTTTTTTAAAAACTATGATATATTAAGAATCATTACTAAGATTCAAGGAGATACTTATGGACGAAAGAATTAACATGCCGCTCTTAGGCGATGCATTTCCCACTTTACAAGTGCAAACCACACAAGGACCGATGACATTACCGGCAGATATGAAAGGTTCGTGGTTTATCGTGTTCAGCCATCCTGCCGATTTTACCCCTGTATGCACAACAGAGTTTGTCGGTTTTCAGGAATTGATGCCCGAATTTGAAAAACTCGGCGTAAAATTAGTCGGTCTTTCCGTCGATCAGGTATTCAGCCATATTAAATGGATTGAATGGATGAAAAACAAGCTCAATGTACAGATTACCTTCCCCGTTATTGCCGCAAATGATTCTATCGCAAATGCGCTTGGTCTGCTGCATCCCGGTAAAGGAACAAACACCGTTCGTGCCGTATTCATCGTTGATCCCGAGGGAAAACTCCGGTTGGTACTGTATTATCCGCAGGAAATCGGCAGAAACATGAAAGAAATCCTGCGCGCGGTAAAGGCTTTGCAGATTTCCGACAAAGAAGATGTAGCGCTGCCTGCCAACTGGCCCGAAAACGGCTTAATTAAAGATCACGTGATTATACCGCCTGCTTCTAACGTAAAAGATGCCGAAAAGCGGCTCAAGGAATACGAGGGCTTTGACTGGTGGTTCTGCCACAAAGCGTTAAAGTAGCTGATACGTAAAGTAACGAACTAAGTGCGGTTATCTGTTAAGGAAACACTGATTAATTCGAATGCGAATGAATCAGCACTTCCCTAAGGGTAACCGCGTAAGTTAAAAATATTAAACGAAACCTCTAGAAACTTTGAGCAACAGCTCTCAATCCGGTTATCGTCCTCTAAAGAATAAAACGATGCTGATAATACCGTGATAGATAAAGTCGAAGCCGATCAGGTAGGCGACGAACAGGCTGGTAAAGAGCGGATGCATAAGCATAACGATTCCGCAGATGATACCCAGTATGCCGACTAATAGTAAATAAAAACCGCCTCTTCTGGTTATGTAGCGGATTTTAAAACTGATAACAAAACGTGTAATACCGCTGAATAATATCCAACAGGCAAAAAGATACGGAATAAATGTTGCAGCTGCAAACAAAGGACTGGACAGTACGAGAATTGAAAGCAGAATGGTGAGAATACCGTTCAGCAAAACAATCAAGATATGATCTTCTTTGTCTGCAAAATAATGGATAATTTCATAAACGCCGTTTATAAACATAACCACTGCGAAAAAAAACGAAAGCGATACCAAGCTGGTAATCGGGCTGACGAACATATAGATACCTGCAATAATAGAAAGGATACCTACTACCAACGCCGTAATACGGAACTCTTTTCTCATATCTTCTCCTTTAAGAATTATATTCCTAGTAAAAAGGGTATATGCCGTATCATATTTTGTCAAGCCGGAAGTATGTTAAAGCTAAAGTTTATAGGACATCCCTAAAACGGTAAATCTAGCTGTCAGGAAGTAATTACCGTATCCGCTTAATTCAGTTTTAAATGCAAAATAATAGTTCGGCCTCCATCATCGCACACTTTCATCGCGATACGGGTATACAGTTTTAATTTACGTTTCAGCATCTTCCGCGCGGTGGTGTAAAAGGTACGCTGCTCTATAAGTTCCATCCCGCATTTTCGCGCAAAGGCAGAACCGTCATCCACATAAAAATACATCTGTGCCGAAGTGTTACCTGTTTTTTGTACATACTTATTGGCATACTTTATACCGATTGCATTTGTCGCATCAAAAATTAATTCACCCTTTGGGAATCGCTCCTTAAGCGCCGATAAAAAGGCAAGAACTTTTTCTTCGCGGAAATACTGAAAGACGCCGGATACAATCAGCAAGGTCGGGATAGAGCTATCGATACCTTCCATCCACTCCAGTTTAAAAATATCTGCGCCGATCAGTGTTTCGTTTTCTCGTGTAGCCAAAATATTTTTACGCAAGGTTATCACTTCGGGTAAGTCGATTTCGTAAAAAGGAGCTTTAATTTCAGATAATCTAAACGCAGCCGTTTCCAATCCAGCTCCGAGATTGACGATGTTACATTTTTCATGCTTGGCATAAAAATTTTTTATCATTTCGTCAAAATTATAATAGCGGGCGACTGAAGCAAGCATCGTATATTGGGACGACGATTTCCAAATCCGTTCAAATGTACCTGCCGGAATTTTTGATTCCAACGATAAAGCTGTTTCATCATAAAAATATTCAGGGAACTGTTTAGATGCATAAATCCGCGCAGCCATCGGTATAAGCATTGTATCGGCTACGCCGTTAAATTCGTTCATAACAACCTCCAATCAAACTTGTACAGGAAATACTGAAAAATTAACAACCCGGTTTTTTACAAATTTACCTATACCATTATATCATTTATTTCTTTTTCCGGCAAACGGACAATAAACCTGTTCGATGACTTCGTTGCCGAACAGGTCGACGAGTTCTAAATCGCACAGATAGCACCTTAAAATGCAACAGTTGAACAAAGTGTGAACTTTGGAAACTGCTGTATTGATGTACAGAACGTGCATACGTTAATAAGCGACATCGTCAATTTACATCATCCGTGGTGTAAATTGACTTACGAGATAATATGATGCCACATATTGATAACAAAAAAGCCCTCCGCATAATTATCATGCAGAGGGCTTTTCGCTTAGTTTCTGCGACTTCGGTCAATCTTGATTCAGATTGATCGGAAATCTCTTAGTTTGACTTTATGGCAATCTGCCGACGGGGAGCAAGCTCCTTACGAGGTATGGTGACGGTTAATACGCCGTTTTTAAAGGCCGCTTCAACCTTGTCTTGGTCGATATCTTCAGGCAGGGTAAAACGTCTGACAAAGCGGCGCTGTGTGCGTTCGCGGATAAGGAATTGTTCTCCGTTAGGCTTTTCTTCCGTCTCTTTTGTTTCCTCATGATTGGAAGCAACCGTCAAAACACGTTCTTTTAAGTGAATGGTAACATCCTTTTCCGTATAACCGGGAAGATCAATATCCATAATATAGGCGCCGCTTGTTTCGCGCACATCAACAGTCGGATAATTCGCATTTGCCAACGGACTGAAAACTCCGAAATGAGGGTTGTCGTGATTTAAAGAGTCAAGCACAGAGTCCGCAAATAAGGGATTAAAAATACTTAATGAGTTCATAGTTTTCCTCCAAAAGGCTTTATAATAGTAGGGCTTTTAGAAAGCCCTTGAAGTTTTTCAACTTCACTTATTATTAAGCAACAAGCGTGCCAAGTTAGATCCTGAAGAAATTCGGTGTATATGGCTCTTTTTGCTCAATAATTCAGTGTATACCGCGCAATTTTCGGTTAAAAAAGGTTTAAATCGGATTATTTCCACCGTTTTTTTGGACTAAGGTTCCGGTTGAGCCGCCGCTTAATCTCTTTTCGTGATGCATTGTGTCATTTTATATGCCATATTGTATCAATATTTCCAATAAGAAACAAAACGTGTGTCATTATGAAACATATTTTAGCTTTGTTGTAAGAATCGCTCTTTTTTTTCGAAATTGCCGATAATTTTCGACTTTTTCTCTTTAAAAATAGGAAAAATCGGTTATACTGTTTCTTATTCATTTGTTGACAGATAAAAACAATATGATTATGGTAATATTTCTTTATAGCTAAAGCTATCAATACCACCATACTCCCATAGACGCATCCGGAGGCGGGCATGAATGTAACCGATTATCTCAGCGAAACAGAGTGGAAAAAGCTGGTGCAGTTTTCCGAAAAACTCGAAACGCCCTGTGTTGTTATCAATTTGGATCGAATTAAAAAAAATTACCTCGAACTAAAAAAGTTCTTTTCTACCGCAGACATTTACTATGCAGTGAAAGCTAATCCTCACGAAGAAATTTTAAAGCTTCTTATCGAGTTGGGAGCTAATTTCGATATTGCTTCGCGGTATGAGCTTGATAAGATTCTCGCTTTGGGAATCAGTCCTGACCGGCTTACCTACGGAAATACGATTAAAAAAGCAAAAGATATTGCCTACTTTTATGAAAAAGGCGTCCGGTTATTTGTTACCGACAGTAAAGAAGATTTAAAAAATATTGCAAAGTACGCCCCTCAATCGCATGTCTATGTCCGCATCTTGGTTGAAAACACCAATAGCGCCGACTGGCCGCTTTCCCGTAAGTTCGGCTGCCATCCTGATATGGCTTATGACCTTTGTATTTTGGCGAAAGAGCTTGGGCTTGTCCCGTATGGTATTTCATTCCATGTCGGTAGTCAGCAACGGGATATCGGGCAATGGGACGATGCGATTGCAAAAACAAAGTATTTGATGAGCTCGCTTGAAGAAGAAGAAGATATCGAACTCAAGATGATCAATATGGGCGGCGGTTTTCCTGCTTCATATATAGTACCGACCAATGAGCTTTCCGAATATGCGAGCGAAATTAACCGTTATCTTGACGACGATTTCGGAGATGAACGTCCGCGGATCATCCTTGAACCGGGAAGATCAATGGTAGGTGATGCCGGCGTTCTTGTTGCCGAAGTTATCACTGTTTCGAGGAAAAATAATACAGCCCTGCATCGCTGGGTCTATGTTGATGCAGGGGTCTTTAACGGATTGGCGGAAACACTCAACGAAAGTATTAAGTATCCTATTGTAACGTCAAAGGATTCAAATTGCAGCAAGCGCGGCGAAGTGATTCTTGCGGGGCCGACTTGCGACAGTATGGATATTATGTATGAAAAATATAAATATCAACTTCCAATCAATCTCAAGCCGGGAGATAGGGTGTATTTTCTCACTGCAGGCGCCTATACGGCCAGCTATGCATCCGTAGAATTTAACGGCTTTCCTCCGCTTAAAACCTATATTATGAAATCAACAACCCCGACGCAGAGCGTTGCCGAGGACGGCAGGTATTAAACTCTCCGCACGAATAAAAAACGGCACAAAGATACGTTCTTTGTGCCGTCCATTACCGTGTTTGACGGTTATTTTGCGAATCGCTCACCGAATTCTTTACATTTTTTCTGTGCTTCTTCATCGGGATCGTCATAAGCGATGAGACCTTCTTCAAACACATCGGCTCCATCTCTTTTTGCACGTTCTACCCATGTCTGCATCCATTCGCCGTCCGCCCATTCATAGGATCCGAACAGTGCAATTTTGCGCCCTGAAAGTTTATTTTCGATTGATGCAAAGAACGGTTCAAATTCATCCGGTTCCAGCTCTTCAGCACCCATCGCAGGGCATCCGAATGCGATTTTATCATAGCTGTCCAATTTATCCGCACTGAACTGAGCAACGGGGAATAATTCAGCATCTGCTCCGCCTGCTTTCAGTCCGTCCATAATACAATGGGCCATCTTTTCGGTATGACCGGTTCCGCTCCAAAATACTACTGCAACTTTTGCCATAGCAAACTCCTTATAAAGTGTGATGAGAATAATAGAAGTATTATTCTGTCATTAAGCTGCACAAACAATCTCAAAGATAGTCATGCCGCTTTTTATCTGTAAAGCAAAACGCTCTTTACATTCCGTATACTGGTGGAACACTTGTAATGCTTTTTCGGGATTGCTGTATACCTTCCAGTATCCGCACAGCAAACAATTTCGGCCTCCTGTTTTTACATACTGCATTACATCATCTGCAGGATAACCTAAAAAAAACCCGATTTCGTGCGGAAAGCTGTCTCTGCAATGCCTGTTTCGTGCTCCTCTTAAAACAGACATTCGATCCTTTAACCGCATAATAATTGCTTCAAGCCCGCTTTCCGGCCGATATCCGAAAGATTGCAGCACCATGGTCACTGAAGGTTGAAAACAAAGGCGAGCGAGCAAATCCTTCCGATATACTAATATTTGAGCGCGGTTTTCGCATACGCAAAGTGGGGTAAAATATATTCCTTGCTCATTCAGTATCGCGTTATAGGTATCACACCATTGAATATCGGCGCTTGGAAACGACACAAGATTCGCCGGTTTAATTCCTGCTAAACAAGGGGCTGCATGACGGGCAAGATTTGCTTCAACGTAAGCGTGCGGTAACATAATAGTATTATGCACATAGAACCCGAAAAATGTCAACCGTGAATAACTGGAATTTTTCGGGCAAACGCATCAGACATTTTTTGAATATCCCCGCAAAATCAGGAGGCTGTTCAAGCAGAGTTGAACCTCTCCGCGGTTCAAATGCTTGCCCAACCTCCTGATTTTGCGATTTATATTTACCCGCCTGATGTGTTTGTCCGACTTTTAAAACAAAGTGCGAAAAATTTTAAAAAATTTTTCGCAAATGGCAGGGAGTCGTATCATATTTGTCCTGATGCGGTTGCCCTACATACTTGAAACCTTACGTCGCATAATCGGTTTTTCATTTTATCATTAAGGAGGAACAAACCGCTGCATCGGATTCGATTGCCCTGTATACTATAAATATTATACTTGACAATATATTATATTATAAATAGTATTTTAACGTTTAAAGAAACACCACAGGCAGCATTAAAAACGGGTTGTTGATCTTAGTTAAAGATAAAAGTAGGAGCGAAAAATGAAAGAAAAATTAGCTCAATATCGTGCATTAATCGAAAGCGAAACCGATGTTATTGCGGTAATGGCAAATACCAGCGCGTTTATCATGGAAAATATTTCCGGCTTAAATTGGGCGGGGTTTTATCAAATGAAAGGTGATGAATTGGTTCTGGGGCCATTTCAAGGCCGACCGGCTTGCTATCGCATTGGTTATGGAAAAGGTGTCTGCGGGCATTGTGCGGTCAATCGGAAAAGTATCATGGTGCCGGATGTACACGCTTTTCCCGGACATATCGCCTGCGATGCGGCAAGTAAAAGTGAATTAGTTGTACCGATTATTCACAACGGTATTTTATTCGGTGTGATTGATCTTGATGCTTCCGAATGCGATCATTTTACTGATGCCGACAGGTGCTTTGTCGAGGCTATCGCCGAAATATTTTCTCAAAAATTATAACAGAGAACCTCTAAGAATTCCGGTTTTTAGAAGATGCTTAAAACAGTTTGCAAGGAGTTATCCGACTCTATGAAAAAGATTGCTTGTATAACGGTATGGTTATCCGCAGCCTTTGTTCTTTTTGCTCAAACGGAAACGGGGATGCCGCAAGATTCGGTGTATCAAAAGCTCTTACGGTATCGTGTTGAACATGACAGCAATTACCGGCAGCTGCAAATGCAGGCGGATATTGCGGCCAATAAAGCGGAAAAAGCAAAAACCGAATCGTTAGTAACGATGGAAGTCGGCAGCGGAAATACACAGTTCGTTCTTAACACCGATGCGGACAAACGAGGTGTTACCACTGCGCCGTATGCGAATATCGCATTACCTTCGTACAATAATACAAGCATAAAACTGAGCGTACCGTACAGTAAAGTAGGGCAGCGGCAAGAAACCGGCGCCGAGGTTTCCGTGTCTACCGATATTTATTCCAAAAATGCAGAAGCGAAAAAATATTCGTTCAATCTTGCACAAACCGTAGCAGATCAAGCGAGGCGGGCAAAAGAAGAAGGTTTGGCGCTTGCTGAAAAGCAATTCCTTCAAGATATCCAACGGCTTTTGGACGATTATACAACACTGCTTGATAAAGAACTGAGCGAAGTAAAAGCGGAGATTCAATACAATCAAACAAAGGCTCAAGGTTATGCCGAAAACTCAACGAAAATGCGTACAGCTCATTTAGAGCTATTGGGTGCAAAACGGGAACATCAAAATGCGGATTTTAACTTTTCGGCGTCATACCATGCTTTTGCGGAAAGCTGCGGTCTTACAACCGATGAGGCACCTCAAATGTTTTTAACGTCGCTATGGAATTCCATCCCCGTACAAAAGGCAGCGGATATCGAGCAGTATCCTCAAGCTGCTTATAAAAAACTTGTTGAAGCGGAGCAACGGCATACTCAAAATGCAGCGAAACGGAATATTGAACTGTCTCCGTTTTCCATCGGCGCCGATGCCGGTTATAAATTGCGCAATACGAAAATCGGCAGCGGTTCTGCAAAAAATGAACATTCCGTCTTAGGCGGATTGAGTATGCAATTCCCCGGCGGAAAGGCGTATACCGGTGTCGAGGTTCCGCTTGCGGATCCTAAAAATACGGCGCTTAAACTTTCGTTTAGTTGGAATCCTTTTTCAATTCAGTATCGGAAACTCGATAAAAAAAATGCCGAGCTTGAAGATGCGATTGAACGGCTTAAAATTGAAGATGCGAAGGAACACTATCAAAAACAACTCCATACTAATAACACATCGAATGAACAGATGACATGGCAGCAAACGGCAACGGCGGATGAATTGAGCATCTATAAGCAAAATGCCGATGACCACGCTCAATGGTACCGCAACGGTGTTATCAGCAAGGTGGAAAGTCTACAAGCTGAACTTGAGTACAAAAAAGCGGAAGTCCGCTATGCAAAGGCTAAAACTGCCGTTATGATTTTCAATATCGATACGGCGTTGCTGTTTGAAAAGCAGTAGCGAAACGACTAAGATTCACTTATGTAAACCGCCGTGTTTTTCACTGTTTTGCTCAGAGATTATCCTTTGCACCGAATATTCCAATTTTCTGAAATAGTCGTTATATTCTTGGGAAGAACCCTGATAGCCTTTCTGCCTAAAATCTGATAGTATAGCCGCTATGTTGAAATACGCTTTTATGCAGAACGCCTTTATTGTGTCATTCTTTATCGGCATTCTCTGCCCATTAATCGGTATTTTCCTTGTTTTGCGGCGGTATTCGCTTATTGGCGACACCCTTGCGCACGCCTCGCTGACAGGGATTACGCTCGGGCTGGTTACCGGCGTTAACCCCATCATCGGCGCGTTTACCTTTACCTCGGCGGCGGGAGCGCTCATCGAAGCGCTACGCAATTACTTTAAAGAATACAGCGACCTCATCCTTTCCATCGTTCTTTCGCTCAGCGTCGGTATTGCCATCACCCTAATGAGTTCAGGGTTGATACGCACTAATGCCGAAGCCTATTTGTTCGGAAGCATCTTAACGGTTTCAGTCTCCGACGTTATCACCGTTATTGTATTGAGCTGTTTTGCCGTTGCCGCATTGGCGGTGCTGTACCATAAGCTGCTATATATAACGCTTGATGAGGACATCGCATATATCATCGGAATCCGCGTAAAGACAATCAATTATATTTTCTCAATTTTAGTGGCAGCGACAATCGCCGTTTCCATTAAGATAGTGGGGATTCTCGTATTAAGTTCGATGATTGCCTTGCCGGTTGCAGCCGCGCTACAGCTGCACACAGGCTTTAAGCGGACGGTGTTTTTTTCAATCTGTTTCGGTATCGCGGATATTATGCTCGGGCTTATCTGTTCGTACTATTTAAACGTCGCCCCCGGCGGCTTTACCGCACTTATTTCGGTTTTTATGCTGTTGCTGGTGCTGATTATAAAAAAGCTGCGAAGTCCTTTTTGAAAATATACGGTGCATCTACTTCGTTACTGCACACAAATTAATTCTCAACGTATCAAAGATACGCCTGCGATTAATTTGTGCTCGTGCCTCGTATCTGCAGCGTCTATTTTCAAAAGGCTAACGAAAAGTCTATTTTCAAAAGTGGTACTATTCCTGCAAAACAGATTGTAGCAGCCTTGTAGGCTAAACTGCCTAAAAATTGATACCCGTGTATAATACACTTTCTTGACTTTAACTATTTTTTGTATTATATTGTAATTAATGGTGAGTCCTACCGTTAAGTGGAATCCTTAAACGCAGTGTACCCTACTGAGAGTGGGAACTTTAGAAATGCGGTGAGTCCTACCGTTAAGTGGAATCGATAAAGCCGTTCAGTTAGCTGATACGGCTTTTTTTATAGGTAAATATGAAACAAGAAAGACTGAATTTATATTTTATAGATATGAAATATGTGCGAAATTTACATAAGGTCGATGATCGTGTTCAGTCAATTTCCCTTCAAATTCATAAAAGTAATCGTCCTTTTGTAGGAATTATTATTATTTGTAATGAATATAAATATTGTGTACCATTGGATTCAGCAAAAGAAAAACATAAGATGCACAAGAATGATGTAGACTTTACCCGTATCTTTGACGATGAACAACTCATAAGTGTTTTGAACTTTAACAATATGATTCCTATTGATGATAAATTTATTACAAAAATTGATTTGAAGCCGAATGTAAAAGATTCTCGATCTCAAGCAAATTATAAAAAATTGTGCATAAAAGAAATTGAATGGTGCCGTAAACATCAAGAAGCAATCGTAAAAAAAGCAAATAAATTGTATTGTTTGGTTCAAAAGCCTAATTGTAGTAGTAATCTCAAAAAACGATGCAATGATTTTAAAAAACTTGAGAAAGTATTGGAAAAATTATTGCAAAGACCATAAAGCATCCTATTCCTGCAATACAGCTTGCAAAACACGATCTTTTTGGCGCCAATTTTTATCGACGCGTACCTGTAAATCAAGCTGCACACGATAGGGGAAGATTTTCCGCAGTTCTTTTTGGGATTCTACTCTGATTGCTTTAATCAGTGCCGCGCCCTTTCCGATAACCATAGGCTTTTGACTTTCCCGCTCTACACACAGAAAAGCGCGGACAAAAAGCTCCTTGCCGTTCTTTTTCATTTCCATATCCTGAATATCAACATACAGCGCATGGGGAATTTCTTCGTAGAGACGGCCGATAGCTTGGCCGCGAATAATTTCGGCAATACGGAAATCAACCGGCTGGTCGGTATAAAAGTCTTCGGGATACAAAAGCTCACCTTCGGGCAGAAGAGAAAACAACGCGGCAAGCACGGGTTCAAGCCCCGTCTTTTCCTGTGCGGACAGCTCGAAAATCCGCTCTTGCGGTAGATCGGGTAAGGCCTGCATCAAGCTGATATGGGTTTGCCCGGGACGCGCAGCGGGACTGTCGGTTTTATTAATACCGGCAATCAAGCGATCTTGTTTATTTTTCAGCAATGCACAGATAGCCAGCTCTTCTTCGCCGAACGGACGCGCCGCATCGATAAGATACAAAATCGCCTCCGCCTCTTGCAGACGGTTTTCCGCAATGAGCTGCATACGGCGGTTTATTTTTTTTTCACTGATATGATAACCGGGCGTATCAATAAAGATAATCTGCCCCTGCTCCGCCGTAAGGATACCGCGGACGGAGCTGCGCGTGGTCTGCGGCAGCGCAGAAACAATCGATACCGTTCCGCCGCAGACGCTGTTTAGAAATGTTGACTTTCCGGCGGAGGGGCGTCCGATAATACAGACAACGCCGCTCCGCATGTTTTTATCCGGCACGTTGAGTACGCCGCTTAGCTCGCTTGGCACGCGCTGCACGGAGACTGTACTGCGATCTTATCTTCAACTAAGGCAAGTACCTTTGTCGGGCAGCCTTTAATACAGATACCGCAGGAATCGCATAACTCGTAATTAACTTCGGGGATTCCGTTGATAACTTTTATCGCACCCTTAGGGCAATTCTTCTCACACTTCATACACTTGATACAGCCGCGCTTACAGTTTTTCATAATAACGGCTTTTCTCGGATTTCTGCATGAACAAAGCGCAATGGAACCTTTCCGCGAAGTGGGTACCGTGGTTAAAATATGCTGGGGACAAGCTGCAACACAGACTGCACAGCCGGTACACTTTTCGTAATCGACGTGCGGAATCCCATCCTCTCCGACATGGATAGCGTCAAACGGACAGGCCATTTCGCAGTCGCCGAGGCCGATACAGCCCCAATCGCATTCCCGCAGTCCGTTTACGGAAATCTTTGCGGCGCGGCACGTTTTAACGCCGACGTAATCAGCCTTTTCCTTACAGACATCGTGTGAACCTTGGCACAGTAACACCGCAACCTTTGCATCGGCATTTGCCGAAACGCCCATAATCGCGCCGACCTTTGCAGCAACGGGACCTGCCCCGACGGAGCAGCCGTTTACCGGCGCATTGCCGCTTGCAACCGCAGCCGCAAAACCGTCGCAGCCCGGGAACCCGCAGGCGCCGCAGTTTGCGCCGGGAAGCACCTCACGAATTTTTGCAACCGTTTCATCAGGCGCTACATAAAACAGCTTTTTAAAAAAGCCTAACAAAAAGCCTATCGCCAGTGATAAAATCAACGAGACAATAAGCGTTAAAATAATCGTATGCATACTCTTTTCCTACTCCTTTAAATCATGCCTGCAAAACCGCCGAATGCCAAAGACAACAGAGCCGCAGCGACAAACAAAATAGGAGTACCCTTGAGGTACTTAGGTATCGGGGCAATATCAATGCGTTCACGTAAACCGGCAAACAAAACCATTGCCAACATATAGCTGATTGCGACACCGATCGAATACACCATCGACTGAATAAAGGTATAGTCAGCGGCGATAACATCGAGCGTAACCGCTAAGATAGCGCAGTTTGTCGTGATAAGCGGCAAATACACACCCATCGCCGAATAGAGCGCCGGAGCGGATTTTTTCAAGTAGAACTCTACCAGCTGAACCAAGCTCGCAATAACCAAGATAAAGAGCAATGTCTGCAAAAAACCGAGGTTATACGGTGCAAGAACCAGTTTATAGAGCGGATAGGTCGCTGCTGTTGCAATAACCGTAACAAAGAGAACCGCCCACCCCATACCGGTAGATTTCTTAACATCGGATGTCATACCGATAAACGAACACAACGCAAGGAAGCGGATAAAAACGATATTTTTTACAAATACCGCAGCAAGAAAAATCTTAAACAGTTCCATTTTCAGTTTCCTCCTTTGCAGGTTCAGCAGCAGCTTCGGTATTTGGTGCAACGGCTTGTTTCTCCGCTTCTGCTTGTGCTGCGGTAGCTTCTTTTTGTTCAGCAACCGGTTTCGGTTTGGCTGCAGCAGCTTCTTTTTCCGCTTCCGCTTTTAACGCAGCCTCTTTTTGTGCAGTCTCCGCCTTGAGCGCAGCTTCTTTTTTCAGCTCAGCATCGCGTAATGCAGCAGCTTCTTGCAATGCCGCTTCTTTTATCGCAGCAGCCTTCCGTATTTTTCGCTGCTTCCGCTGATCCTGTATCAAATAGGTCAAGGCAATCAGAACCCCGAATACAAAGAAGCCTCCGGGAGAGTTCGCAAAGAATTTAATAAGGTAATCGTCTGATAAAAGACGCACACCCAGCACAGTACCGCTTCCTAAAAGCTCGCGGATGGCAGACATCACAACCAACACCCACGTAAAGCCCAAACCCATACCAAAGGCATCGGCAATCGCTTTTAAAGGAGACTCTTTCGAGGCAAAGGATTCAACACGCCCCATAATGATACAGTTTACAACGATGAGTTTGATAAAAATACCCATCGATTCGGAAAGTTCCGGCAAAAAAGCCTGCATCAAAAGGTCTACAATGGTAGTAAACGACGCGATAACAATGATAAAAATAGGGATACGGATATCGTTCGGGATAAATTTCCGAAACATACTGATAATCAGTTCACTCAACACGATAACGAAGGTCATCGCAAGCCCCATTCCGATACCGTTTGCAACCGAGGTTGTAATGGCAAGCGCGGAACAAAGCCCGATCATCAGCATAATGAGGGGGTTTTCTTTTACCAACCCGTTCGTAAAAATGCGTACATACTCTTTCATAACCGTTCTCCTCTTAGTTTCCGCTGCCTGAGCCACCAAGACCTTGGCTGCTCATGTATGAAGAAGCGGCATCGACGGCGATTTTTACCATACGGGTAACAGCCGTAGAGGTAATCGTAGCGCCGGCAATCGCTTGAACATCGCTTCCCAGCGCAAAGGCATCGGTAGTCGGCTTATTACGGAACTGTCCGATGAACGGTTCATCCTTCGCCTTTGTTCCGATACCGGGTGAATCGGTTAATGTCAAAAACTGAATCATCCTCAGCTTTTCTTCCATATCAATACCGATAAGAATAGTCGCCTGATCATAGGTATGCCCGCTCACCGTTACGATAATTCCCGCAGGCTTATCCCCCTGTAATGCGATAAAAGTATCGCCGAACGCTACCTTATCAACTGATTTCGGCATTCCTTCGGTAACAGGGCGAAATGAATCCGCCTCGGGGAAAATCGCTTGAAGCGCAAGTTTCGTCTTTGCTTCCTTTGAAGCGAGAATGCGGGGAGCGGTAAGCATATTGACCGCAGCAAGCGCAAGACAAGCAACAACAGTATAGAGCGCCAACGTAACGGATAATTTCATCATCTGTTTCATTTTGCACCTTCCTTGGCTGCCTTAACGGGCTTTACATATCCGTATTTTTTCTGAATCAGTTTATTTAAGAATGTAACGACCGAATTCATAATCAAAATACTGTACATAACGCCTTCCGGCATTCCGGCAAACAGACGCATTAAAGCGGTAATTAAGCCGCAGCCCGCGCCGAAGATAATTTGTCCTTTAAAGGTTACGGGCGACGTTGCATAGTCGGTAGCCATAAAGACGGCGCCGAACAGCAAACCGCCGCTTAACAGCGTCAAAAGCGGATCGATACCCGCAAGCCATGTTACCAACACTGCCGTTACTACCATAGAAACAGGAATCTGCCATTCAATAACGTGGGTAACCAGCAAGTAGACAAAACCGATGAGAATGAGCGCCGCGCTCGATTCACCGATACAGCCGCCGTGATCTCCTAAAAAAAGTTTAAGATATACGTCGCTCGAAGAGGACAAACCCATCTTCTCTGCGATTGTCGCCGCAGTGGAAATCCCGCCTTCCGACATTTTTAGGTACGAAAGCGGCGTTGCCGTGCTCACTGCGTCAAAACCGTGATGAGGAGCAACCCACGAGGTCATCAGGCGTGAAAAACTGACAAAGGCAAACGCACGGCCTACCAATGCAGGGTTAAACGGATTTGCGCCGAGTCCGCCGAAAAACTCTTTTGCTACGACAATGGCAAAGATTGCGGAAACAACGACAATCCAAATAGGAATAAGCGGCGGTAACACAAGCGCTAACAGCAAACCGGTTACTGCAGCGGAGCAATCCTTTATGCGGATATCCTTGCCCATCGCTTTACGGAATGCCGCTTCGGAACCGACCGCGACGCCTACGGAAACAATAATACGGATGAGCGCCGGCACTCCATACAGATAAATACCGTACAGCGCAAGCGGAGCAAGCGCAATCAGCACGTGTATCATCAGTTTTTTAGTGGTTACGGGACTCGCAATATGCGGCGCAGGAGAAAGATAAATTTCGTTCTTATCTGATTCGGCCATAGCTTATTTTCCTCCTTGCGCGGCTGTTGCCTTTGCCGCTTCTTTTTGCTTTGCTTCGCGTAACAGCTGCTTTCCAACCTTGAACCGCTGGACAAGCTTTATACGCGCCGGACATACGTAAGAACAAATACCGCATTCAACGCAGTCCATAAGCCCGCAGCGGACAGCTTCATCAAGCTTATTCGCCTTTAATGCACGTATCATCAGAACCGGCGACAACTGACAACTGCAATGGGTTACGCACTTTCCGCATCCGATACACGGGCTTTCTTCATCAAGGTTGACTTCCTCCCTTGTTAAGAAAAGAACACCGGATGTATTCTTTTGCACGGGGAAATCGGCGCTCTTCATTGCAAAGCCCATCATTGGACCGCCTGAAATGATTTTGGTAACACCGGGTTTTAAGCGGATGACATCAGGGATTAAATCGCCGATACAGGTACCGATAGGGGCGATCACGTTCACAGGATTTTCGCAGGCTCCACCCGAAAGCGAGAGCGGACGATCAATGAGCGGCGCTCCTTTACGGAACGCATCGGAAATCGCCTTCATTGTTCCGACATTCTGAACGATACACCCAATCTGGAACGGAAGCCCGCCGGAAGGAATCTCTCTGCCGACCACAGCGGAAGTCAGATTTTTTTCACCGCCTTGCGGATATTTCGTTTTGCACAACTCAACGGAAATATCATAAGCGCCCGGTCCGACAGGATTTTGTTTTATCTTTGCAATAGCTTTTTCAAACACCGGCACCAAATGTGTTTTATTGTCTTCAAGCGCAATAATCCCCTTGTCGGCTCCGGTAATGTGCATAATAATCGCCATCCCGTCTACAATCGTTTCGGCGGAATGATACATCGTCGCAGCATCGGTACACAGATACGGCTCGCATTCTGCAGCATTACCTAAAATGTAGTCTATCTTCGCATCTTTAGGGGGACTCAATTTAACATGTACGGGGAAAGAAGCTCCGCCCATACCGGTTATACCAGCCTCCCGGATACGCTTAATAGCGTCCTCTTTTGTGCAGGTGAAGGGATCAAGCGGTTCCATAAAGGACTCGGAAGTATCCTCGCCCGCTTGAATTGCAATACAAAGTGCGTCCGTATTACCGGTAACGAGATGGGGTTCTATTTTTTTTACGGTACCGGAGATCGAAGCATGTACAGGCGCAGACATAAATTTGTCCGTTTCCGCTATTTTTTGACCTCGTACAACCGTATCTCCAACCTTTACCAACGGAGTATTCGGAGCACCGCCTTGGGTAACAGGAATCCACACCATCTTTGTTGATGGCATGACAGCCAAGACTTCGGATTCGGCGGAAATAAATTTCCGCTCGGGAGGATGACAGCCTCCTTTAAATGATTTAGTACTCATTCTTCTATTATATAAAA
This sequence comes from Treponema sp. OMZ 305, assembly GCF_024181325.1. Taxonomy (NCBI): domain Bacteria; kingdom Pseudomonadati; phylum Spirochaetota; class Spirochaetia; order Treponematales; family Treponemataceae; genus Treponema; species Treponema sp. OMZ 305. Next base: position 750,174 of record NZ_CP051300.1, read on the forward strand.
CATCATATATTCAGTCAAGAAAAAAACACTATTGCCAATTATTGCATAATTAGGCATTATAAAGGTTCAGAATAGTAAGGAGTAGAATATTATGAGTATGAAACCGATGCTGAGAAGCAATATCTGTTTGAATGCGCATCCTCAAGGATGTAAAAAGGCGGTTGAAGATCAAATCGCATATACAAAAAAACGGGTGGCATCTCACCCTGCGGGAACGGCAGTACCGAAAAACGTTTTGGTAATCGGCTGTTCGGGCGGATATGGACTGGCAAGCCGCATTACGGCAGCGTTCGGCTACGGAGCTGCAACCATCGGTGTATCGTATGAAAAAGCCGGTTCCGAAAAAAAATGGGGAACTCCGGGGTGGTATAACAATTTAGCGGTTGACACCGCTGCAAAAGAGGCGGGGCTTATCTCCGTTACGATAAACGGCGATGCGTTCTCCGATGCTATTAAAGCGCAAGTGATTGATGAAGCAAAAAAGCGCGATATGAAATTTGATTTAATTGTCTACAGCGTGGCAAGCTCCGTGCGTACCGATCCCGATACCGGTGTTACCTACCGCTCGGCGCTCAAGCCTTTTGGGAAGCCCTTTACCGGCAAAACCCTCGATCCGTTCACCGGCGCTTTGACGGAAATTACCGCGGAACCGGCAACCGACGAGGAAGCCGCCGCTACCGTAAAGGTGATGGGCGGTGAAGATTGGCAGCGGTGGATAGAAAAGCTCGATGCGGCGGATCTGCTTGCACAAGGATGCATCACGGTCGCCTATTCCTACATCGGGCCGGAAGCTACGCAAGCATTGTACCGCAAGGGAACCATCGGTAAGGCGAAGGAACACTTGGAAGCCACCGCCCATGTACTGAACACAAAACTCGCTGCCTTAAAAGGTCAAGCGTTTGTGTCGGTCAATAAGGGGCTGGTAACCCGTGCAAGCGCTGTTATTCCGGTTATCCCGCTCTATTTGGCAAGTCTTTTCAAGGTGATGAAGGAAAAAGGCACGCACGAAGGCTGTATCGAGCAGATCAACCGCCTCTTCGACAGCCGTCTGTACACGGCGGACGGGGTTATCCCGACGGATAGCGAACACCGCATCCGCATCGACGACTGGGAATTGGACGAAGCGGTGCAGTCCGCCGTTGCAGAGATTATGGCGACCGTTACCGACGAGACCAGCCGCGAGCGTACCGATGTAGACGAATACCGACACGACTTTTTGGCTATTAACGGGTTTGATATTGCCGGTATCGATTACGATGCCGAGATTGACCGGTTCGACCGGATATAAGGTATGCTGCTTCTTTGCGAATCCGCATCGGTTGTGTGTATCAGCTTCCGGCGCATTGAGGCAAAGAAGCATCGGCATTAACACAGACTAAGAAACAGAGTAAGAATATGAACGAAAAATTTATTTTGAATGTCTTTGACAAGTTTGAAAAAAGCTCGGCTGTGCTGCTGCACATAAAGGAAGGCGAAGCGGAGCTGACCCTAAAAAAAGAAGCTGCGTATCAAAATGCTCAGGCAGCCGTACCGTTCGCATTGCACAATGTACCGATGCAGCCGATTGCCGGAACGGAGACAAGCGGATATGCGGCAGGAGTCGGCGTACAAAACTCTCCTGCGAATGGCGGAACAACTTTTGCCGCTGGGGGGATGGGGCAGGCAAATGCAATGGGCGCAGCCGCCGGTTTTACGGGCACAGGAATCAATCCGGCAAGCGCACCGAGTGCAGCGGCGGTTACCCCCGGCACTGATGTAAACCTCGTTACGGTGAAAAGCCCCATTGTCGGCTCCTTCTACCGCTCGCCGTCTCCCGATGCTCCTGCGTATGTAGACAAGGGGTCTAAGGTTTCCAAAGGGCAGCCTCTCTGTATCCTCGAAGCAATGAAGATGATGAATACCCTTGAATGCGAGTACGACGGTATTATTGAAGATATTCTTGCGGCAAACGGCGATTTAGTCGAGTTTAACCAGCCGCTCTTTACCATCAGGATTTAAGTATGATACGGAAAATGCTGATTGCGAACCGCGGCGAAATTGCCGTCCGCGTTATCCGCGCATGCCGTGAAATGGGCATCGAAACGGTCGCCGTGTATTCAACTGCCGACAAAGAATGCCTGCATGTGCAACTTGCGGATCACGCAGTGTGCATCGGGCCGCCGCCTTCCTCCAAAAGCTATTTGAACAAGGATACGCTGATTACTGCCGCGCTCTGTACCGGCTGCGATGCCGTACACCCCGGTGTCGGCTTCCTTTCCGAAAACGCAGATTTTGCGCGGGAGGTGGAAAAAGCCGGTATGTTTTGGATCGGCCCCAAACCCGACACCATCGAAATGCTTGGTGATAAGGTAAGGGCACGCGAGACCGCGCAAAAAAGCGGTCTTCCGATTACCCCCGGCTCTAAGGGTGCGATTACCACCAAAGAACAAGCGGCGAAAACCGCGAAGGAGTGCGGGTACCCCGTCATCATCAAAGCTGCCTCAGGCGGCGGCGGAAAGGGTATGCGTATCGTCTGGAAAGAAGTCGACTTAGCCGAAAACCTTTCCATTGCATCTTCGGAGGCGGAAGCGAATTTTGCCGACGGTACAGTCTATATCGAAAAATACTTGAGCGATCCGCGGCATGTTGAGCTTCAGGTTATCGGCGACGGTGCAGGCGGGGTTGCAATTCTCGGCGAGCGGGACTGCTCGGTGCAGCGGAATCATCAAAAGCTGATAGAAGAAAGCCCCTCGCAGGCAGTGAGCGACACAATGTATGAGACGATGTGCAAAGGCGCCAAAAAGCTTTTTTCTACGCTCAAGTATTGCGGAGCGGGTACCATCGAATTTCTCGTTTCCGGTGATCAGTTCTATTTTATGGAAGTAAACGCACGGGTACAGGTTGAACATCCTGTTTCCGAGATGGTAACCGGTACCGACATCATCCGTGAGCAGATTACCGTGTGTACGGGCGGCAAGATGACGCTCCCCGACGGCGTAGTGCCGGTAAATGGCTGGGCAATAGAAGCCCGTATCAATGCGCGCACCCCCGGGCTGATTACAAACTTGCGGGTGCCCGGCGGAAACGGTGTCCGTTTCGACGGATTTTTATATCAGGGCTACAAGGTGGTGCCGTTCTACGATTCGATGACGGCCAAGCTGATTGTGCACGGGGCGGATCGGGCACAGGCTATTCAAAAGCTGCTATGTGCGCTGGATGAACTGCATATCGAAGGTATTCAAACGAATATCGAAGAGCAAAAGACGATTTTACGATCGGCTCAATTCCAATCGGGTTCTTTCGGCACAAGTTTGTATGCGCAGCTATTCACTAGTGAAGATAAATAAGGAAAGAAATGATGGAATGTCCTCATTGTAAAAAACAATATGAACGGGAAATACTTTTAAAACACCTCATGGTATGTCCCGACTGCGGCTGTCATCTGCGGATGGATGTGCCCGAGCGGATTGCCTACCTTGCTGATAAAGGCACTTTTGAAGAACTTGATCCCACCTTGCGGACGATGAATCCCATTCAGATGGAGGGCTACGAAGAAAAAATCTCCGCCGCAGAGGCAAAAACTTCGATGAGTGAGGCGGTGGTTACCGGTAAGTGCAAGATCGAAGGCAGGGATGCCCTTTTGGGTATTATGTCATTCGACTTCCTCGGCGGCTCGATGGGGTCGGTTGTTGGGGAGAAAATTTCGCGGCTTATGTTAAAAGGTGCGGCGGAACGGATACCGGTGATTATCTACGCAACGTCCGGCGGCGCGCGTATGCAGGAGGGGCTTTTTTCGCTGATGCAAATGGCAAAAACCTCCAGCGCAGCGGCGGAACTGGACGACAAGGGCGTTCCCCTCTTTTTGATGCTCTGCGACCCCACAACCGGCGGTGTAACAGCGAGCTTTGCGATGCTTGGCGATATTATCGCTGCGGAACCTCATGCGCTTATCGGGTTTGCGGGACCGCGCGTTATCGAAGGCACCATTCACCAGCAGCTGCCGGATGGCTTTCAGCGCGCCGAATTTCAGCTTAAAAAAGGCTTTGTCGACTGCATTGTACCGCGCATCGAACAAAAACACTTTTTTGCCGTGATGATTGACGCACATATCAATCCGCCGTTCGGCAAGGGAAGGAAGTAATATGGATAAAGGAAATGAACAGCTGACCGACCAAAGTGAAATTCTGTCGAGCCTGCGTGATATTGCAGACAAATACGGACTCGATATTACCAAAGAACTCAAAACGATAAATGAAAAGCTGCAAGCAAGTTCCGCAATTTCACAAGTATGGCGGAAGATTGAGCTTGCCCGAAATAACGACCGCCCGCGCGCGCTCGACTATATCGATATGGTCTTTGACAACTTTATCGAGCTGCACGGCGACCGCTGCTTCGGCGACGACCCTGCACTGATAGGCGGTATCGCATTCATCAACGGGATACCGGTAACGGTTATCGGCAACCAGAAAGGACGGAACTTGCGGGAAACCATCGACCGGAACGGCGGTATGGCAAACCCCGAAGGCTACCGCAAGGCGCTCAGGCTGATTAAACAGGCGGAAAAATTCCACCGCCCGATTATCACCTTTGTTGACACACAGGGCGCCTATCCGGGACTCGGCTCCGAGGAACGCGGTATTGCCGAAGCTATCGCGGTCAATTTACGAGAGCTAAGCCGCGTAAAAACGCCGGTTATCTGCTTTGTTATCGGAGAAGGAGGCTCAGGCGGTGCGCTCGGTATCGGCGTCGGCGATAAGGTATATATGCTGGAAAACGCGATTTTCTCGGTTATCTCGCCGGAAGGCTGCGCATCAATTTTATTGCGGGATTCAAGCAGGGCGAAGGATGCCGCCGCGATGCTGAAAATTACCAGCCGCGAGGTACTTGGACTTAAACTGATCAACGGGGTTATCGAAGAGCCGGAGGATGGCGCCCATACCGACCCGCAAAAAGCGGCGGATCAGATACGAGCACAAATTCTCCATGACTTAGCCGATCTTTGCAAGCGTGATCCCAAAGTCTTGGTGCGGTACCGCCGCAAAAAGATACACGCCATCGGTCTTTACTCGGAGTAAAAGTATCAATATAGGGCAAACGCATTAGGCATTTTTGGTGATATTCCCGCAGAATAATAAAGGCTGTTCAACCAGAGTTTCGCCGTTGCACGGCTCAAATGGTCGCCCAGCCTCTATTATTCTGCGATTTTTATCTGCTCTGCCGGATGCATTTCCCCGGCTGTTAGTGATGACAGTAATCTTACCCAGCTTATTTACGGTTCAATGTGCCATTCACTGTTAAAACGTTATCTTTTAAGGCAAACTTCAATGTCCCTTCATAATGATAGGCTGCATCGGAAGCAAAGGTGTCAGTTTTCAGCGGCACTTTATCCCAATCCAAATCGGACATTTTTGTAGGATCACCGTCGGCTTTGAGGTATTCTGGCTTGATGACATAACCGGTATCTGTCTTTTCAGTAATATCTTTTGCGATTTTAGCTCCGGTGAGGATGTTAAAATCACCATTTTTGTCGGTCGTTAACTCATAAGCCGTTGTTTTACGGGCAAACCGTATCGTCAACATACCGTCGGTGTTTGTTACTTGGAGTCCGTATCCCTCGACAAATTTCCAATCGGCAAGCGGGAACAAAAACAGACTGCGAAGCGCTGCCGGAATCGCCGCTTTTTTATCTGCAGCATTACCTGCATAGCGAACAGCATTAAATGCTTTTGTAGAGCCTTTCAAACTGGCGCCCGAAACCGCATCGAATTTGTCTTGCACCATCTCTTGTTTTCCGAGCGTCCAATTAAAATAATTGGATTCATAATCTTTTTTAGCAATGTTCATTCTAAAGTCGATGTTGACATCGGTTTCAGCCTTGGAAGCTGTCGCATCAGCAGAACCGGATGCAAACGAAAGAGCACTGATCAAAAAAAGAACCGATAATACGAAAGCGGATTTTTTCATACCTCTTCCTCCTAAAAGAAAATTTCGGATATTCCCGTATTACTGCAATTGTTTATGCTGGATAACATTGAAATATCGAAGCACAGCATAATGAATTTTTGATTAAAAGTAAAGTATACGAGCCAAAATCTACAATCCAAAATCCGCAATACTATCAAAAATATGATACTTGACATATTCTTCTTTTTTATGCTATAAACTCGCGATTTTAATTGAAAGAGGCAATAATGGCAAAGCGCTTACGGCAACATCAATATAATCCTTGTACACAACTTGGGGGTATAATTCGCAGGAGTTTACCCTTTCAATTGCCGGTAAGTGTTGTTACCGTAACTAATAAGGATACTGTTTTCTAAATGAAGACAGTATCCTTTTTTTTTTGCTTGAGGAGGTCCTATGATAAACGGGAAGAAGGATATCATTTCAATGAATGATTTCACCGCAGAAGAAATTCTGTTCATTTTGAAAAAAGCGGAAGCAATAGAAAAAATGTCCGATGAGGAAAAACTTTTGCAGATGCACGGCAAGATTGTCGCAACCATGTTTTATGAACCGAGCACGCGGACGAAACTGTCATTTGAGTCGGCTGCAATGCGGCTCGGCGCAAATATTCTCTATTTCGATACGGAACATTCATCGGTTAAAAAAGGTGAATCCTTTTCGGACACCATACGCATGGTGGAATCCTATTCGGACATCATTGTTATTCGTCATCCGATGGACGGAGCGGCGCGTCTTGCGGCTTCCGTTTCGCATAAGCCGGTGTTAAACGGCGGCGACGGTTCAAACCAACATCCAAGCCAAACGCTTCTCGATTTGTATACCATTATGAAAGAAAAAGGTACCTTGGAAAATATCCATATTGCTTTTACCGGCGATTTAAAATACGGCCGTACCGTTCATTCGTTGGTTAAAGCGCTCAAGCATTTTCATCCGGTTATCTACTTTGTTTCTCCGCCGAATCTCGCTATGCCGCAATATCTGCTTGACGATTTGGATGATGCCGGCGTTACCTATTATATAGAAGAAAACTTTACCGACTGCTTAGATAAACTCGATGTATTTTATATGACCCGCATTCAGCGCGAGCGTTTCCCCGATCCGGAAGAATACGAAAAGGTGAAAGGCGTTTATATTATCAATAGAGGCAACATCGAAGGGAAGTGCAAAGATGATATGATTATTCTGCATCCGCTGCCGCGTGTGAATGAAATCGATGTTGATTTGGATACTACGAAATATGCGCGTTATTTTGAGCAGGCGCGGAACGGTATCCCGATTAGGCAGGCAATGATGATGCTCTCGCTAGAACGATAGAGACTCAAGAAGTGTGGGATATTGAACCATCCGCACGAATAACGGAACTACAAGAAGGAGATAAGATAAAAGCCGTACAAATGGCACGGCTTTTATCTACCCAAGTTTGCTTTTTTAGCAAACTTGTATATTATATGCACGTTCTCACTTCGTTGCGAACGTGCGTAAAAAGTCAATCGAAAGTTGATACTTTCTTCTTGACTTTTTATAGGAGTTGAATGATGGAATTACAGATAACGGCATTGGAAAACGGAGTAGTGATTGACCATATACCGCCGGAACGCACTTTTGCAATCGTCAAAATGTTGAAATTAAAAGAGTATACCGATACGGTAACCGTCGGTTTTAATTTGTATAGCAAGGCGCACAATAAAAAAGGTCTGATTAAGATTGCCGATAAAACCTTGACTAAATCGGAGCTGGCAAAAATTTCGCTGTTGGCGCCTCACGCAACGGTCAATATCATTAAAGACAGTAAGGTCGTGCAAAAGATACCGCTTGCATTGCCTGACGAAATCGAAGCGTTTATACACTGCGAAAATTTTAAATGTATTTCAAATAATGAAGCGGTACCGTCGCGGTTTATAAAGGTACATTCGCATGGACAGGACTGCTACAAGTGTTTTTACTGCGAGCGTGTTATTCCGGCAGCTGACATCAAGCTTAATTTAAATTAGCGGAGAAGCGGTATGGAACACCGGTGTGGAAAAAAGCTGTTTGAAAAAACCGAAATTGTTTCCCATGAATATGCGGGAGCCGATTGTTACTGTCTTACCGTTCGATTACCGCGGATGATGGAAGTCCCCGAGCTGCCCCGTGCGGGACAGTTTTACATGATCAGTTTGCACGATAAATCCCATATTTTGCCCCGCCCCATCAGTCTTCATTCATTTGATGAGAAGCAGGGAACCTTGAGCTTTGTATATCGCCCCATAGGAGCCGGTACACAAGAATTAACGCAATACCGTGCCGGTGAAAGTCTTGCTATTCAAGGCCCCTTGGGGAACGGCTTTATGATCCCTTCCGCCGGTTCCTGTCATATTATCGCGGGAGGCGGCATAGGACTTGCACCGCTGCCGCAGCTGATACGGGCGATTCGCTGTAAGCAGCCGGAAGCGCGCATTATTTTTTTTGCAGGAGGCCGCGATCGGCACATTCAAGAACTTATCGATTTTTTTGCCCTGCCTGCGGATATTGAACTCGTCCTTTGTACCGATGACGGCAGTCTCGGTATTAATGGCTTTGTACCGGATGTGCTTTCAGCGTATATTGAAAAATGCCGCAACAGCGGAAATCTTTGTGCGGATATTGCGATGATCTATGCCTGCGGCCCCACTGCAATGCTGAATAAAATACGTGCGTTTTCGCAGTCGGCACAGTTACCCTGTCAGCTCTCCCTTGAGCGCCGGATGGCGTGCGGTGTACGCGCCTGTATGGGATGTTCCATTCAAACGGCTGCGGGAGTTAAAAAAGTATGCGCCGACGGCCCTGTTTTCGATTCGCTTTTATTCCCGCACGAATTGCCGTAAAAATGAGAGAATGATATGAGCAAACTTACACTGGATTTTTTAGGTTTACATTTAGCGAACCCGTTGATGACGGCGAGCGGCTGCTTCGGCTACGGTACCGACTATGCGGATTTCTTTGATCCGAATATACTCGGTGCAGCGGTGCTGAAAGGTTTAACGCTTGAGCCGCGGGACGGTAATGCAGGAGTGCGGATTGCAGAAACGCCGTCCGGTATGCTCAACTGCGTCGGTTTGGAAAATGTCGGCTATGATGAGTTTGTGCAGCGGGTATTGCCGGAAATCCTTCCGCAGCTGCACATTCCGCTGATTATTAATATTAACGGTAAAACTGCAGAAGAATATGCGGAACTTGCCGCCCGGCTGAACGATATCGCGGAAGTTTCGGCTATAGAGCTCAATATTTCCTGCCCGAATGTAAAGCAGGGGGGAATGGCTTTCGGTACCGATCCGGCGCAAACGGAGCGGGTGATTTCGCTGGTACGGGCGGCAAGCCGGAAACCGCTCATCGTGAAACTATCGCCGAATGTTACCGATATTACGGTGTTTGCCCGCATCGCGGAGGCTCAAGGAGCGGATGCCTTGTCGCTGATTAACACGGTTTCCGGTATGGCAATCGACATCAATACGCAAAAGCCTCTTCTTGGTAATATTTTCGGCGGACTGTCCGGTCCGGCGGTAAAACCCATCGCGGTCAGAATGGTCTATCAGGTGTCACAGGTTACGTCGCTGCCGATCGTCGGGATGGGCGGTATACGGACTGCGGAGGACGCAATCGAATTTATACTTGCAGGCGCTTCGGCAGTTGCGGTCGGCTGCGGTCTTTTTAACAATCCTTGCGCTGCGGTAGAAATACTTGATGGTCTTGAACGGTACTGTGAAAAGCATCAAACTGCTGTTACGGATTTGGTCGGCCGCAGCCATCCCGATGGAGGAGCTGCATACCGCAGCAAACTCAAACATCGCAGTACTGTTCGCAATACCGTTCAATAAGAGGAGAGTAGGGGAGTCTCGAAAGCAAACAGCTTTTGAGATGCCCTGATCCCGGAGGAGTTTTACAATATGGAAAAAACACAATGCGGAACCGTCAGCAGCGCTGTCCGCGAAAAATTGATTGTTGCGTTGGACTATGACACGCTCGACCAAGCAGCCGCCCTCGTGGAGCAGCTCGGCGATAACGTTACGGTGTATAAGGCAGGGCTCGAAATTTTCTTACGGACGAAGGGAGCCATTGTCGATTACTTGCACGGAAAAAACAAAAAAGTATTTTTGGATTTAAAGTTCCACGATATTACCAACACGGTAGTACAGGCCTGCCTTTTTGCGGCGGAGCAAAACGTGTTCATGTTCAATGTGCATTGCTCCAACAGCGAAAAAACAATGCGGGCAGTCGCCGAGATGCTCAAAGAAAAAGGCTCCCAGAGCATTTGCATCGGCGTAACGGTCTTAACCAATTTAAACGCACACGATTTACAGCAATTCTACGGAGCAGCCGTCGATGTCGAAAGAACCGTCGAAGCGATGGCAGCTGCTGTCAGCAATGCCGGTTTGCAGGGGATTGTCTGTTCCGCTCAGGAGGCTGGCGCTATTAAACAGCGTTTCGGCAAGGATTTTATTACCGTATGTCCGGGAGTCCGCCCTGCCTTTACCCAAAGCGGCTCGTATGCCCAAAACCGCAAAGAAGATCAGGCGCGGGTGATGACTGCCTACGAAGCGGTAAAAAACGGAGCCGATTATTTGGTGGTTGGCCGCCCGATTACCCAACATCCCGATCCCGTTCAGGCGGTGCACGCGGTTTTGGAGGAAATTAGAAAGGCAACGGAGGACTAAACGGTGCTCATACTCAAAAACGGGAAAACCGTCCGCAACGAAATCATCGACCTTGTAATCAACGGCGATATAATAGAAGATATCATCATCAAACAGGGGGTGTCCGCTCAGCACTGCATAAAAGAGGCGGATGCCGTACAGGATTCACAGGAAATTGACTTGGAAGGTCGCGTCGGGGTTGTTGACTTGGAAGGCCGCCTCGTTATGCCGGGCATTATCGACCTGCACACCCACATGAGAGATCCGGGGCTTACCCATAAAGAAGATTTTTATACCGGTTCGCGTGCTTGTGCAAAAGGAGGCATAACGACTTTTTTTGATATGCCGAATACGCAGCCGCCGACGGTAACGGCTCAGGCGCTTGCGGAAAAAATTGCACAGGCGGCGCGGGTTTCAGCCGTTAATTTCGGCTTCCACTTCGGCGCTTCAAAAAACAATAATATTGATGAAATCCGGCGCGTTATCGGCAGCGGTCAGGCGCGCAGCACGAAGGTGTTTATGAATGTGAGCACCGGTCTTATGCTGATTGAAGATACCGCTCTGCTGACTGAAATTTTTAAGGCCGGCGGCTTGGTCTTTGTGCATGCCGAAGCGGAGATGATCGGCAAGGCGATTGAGCTGAATGCCCGCTATGGGAACGGTCTGTATATTTGTCATATTTCTTCCGAAGAAGAGATGCGGACGGTCATCAAGGCGAAGCAAAATCCTGAATTACATAACCGGCAGCATCCCATTTATGCGGAAGTAACGCCTCATCATCTTTTTTTACACACCGGTATGCGCGAAGCGAGCGCCGAAGCTGATATGCTGTTGCGGATGAAGCCCGAACTGAAAGCAAAATCCGATACTGCATTTTTGATGCAGGCCATTCGGGACGGCTACGTCGATACCATCGGCACCGATCACGCGCCTCATACGCTGGATGAAAAACTGGCACAGCTGACTTTCGGCATCCCCGGCGCCGAAACCTCGCTGGCGCTGATGCTCACTGCGGCGGCGGAAGGAAATATCACGCTGCCGCTGCTTCAAAAGCTGATGAGTGAAAATCCTGCTGCAATCCTCGGGTTAACGCGCAAGGGCGTACTTGCAAAAGGCGCCGATGCCGATATTACCGTTGCCGACACCGCGGTACACTGGCAGCTTGGCCGAAAGGACATAGTATCGAAATGCGGGTGGTCTCCTTTTGAGGGCTGGAACTTTATCGGTAAAAATTATATGACTATTGTAAACGGCAACATAGTCTACCGCGACGGCCGTTTCGCCGCCAACTTACAGGAACGCCCCGCCGGACGTTTCGTATTTCAGATATAGGGCAACCGCATCACAATTTGTTTTAAGTGGTTGGCTTCCTTCTGTACGAAATTTTAATAAAATTTCGTACAGTTTTTTCAAGAGAAGGGTAAACGCATCAGACAGAATAGATCAGAATCGCAGAATAAGTGAGGTAGGGAAACCATTTGAACCATCTTCAACTGTTGTACATCCGTGTACAACAGTTGAAGGCGAGTTTTGTGTGTGCACAAAACATCGCTGCTGTATGGAACCACTGCCATCCTTGGCAGTTCTGGTTGAACGACCTCACTTATTCTGCGGGGACGTTGAAAACAGTCTGATGCATTTACCCGATTAGGAGTATGATGATGAATACTGTGTGTAATTCGATTTGTCGTGATAAAAAAGAAATAGAAATTGCGGTTGCCCGCACGCTCTTTGAGGTAAAAGCTGTCAAGATTAACGTTGCGGAGCCTTTCACCTTTGCTTCGGGGATACGCAGCCCTATCTATTGCGATAACCGCTCTCTTTTAGGTTGGCCTCAGCAGCGCACCCTCATTACGGAGGCTTTTACACAATTGATTCCTGCCGATACCGATGTGATTGCGGGTGTTGCTACGGCGGGGGTTCCGTGGGCTGCTTTCATTGCAAACGCCTTGAATAAACCGCTTGCCTACGTGCGTTCCGCGCCGAAAGATCACGGAACGGGCAGTACAATAGAAGGGGCGGCCGTTGCGGGTAAGAAGATAGCGCTTATCGAAGATTTAATCTCGACGGGGAAGAGCAGCATCGGCGCCGTTAAGTCCTTGCGTGCAGCCGGAGCCGCGGAGGTGAGTTTAAAAGCAATTTTTTCTTATCAATTTGCGCAGGCTGACACCAATTTTAAAAACGAAGACTGCCCCTTTGAATCACTCTCCCGCTTTTCGGTTTTGATTGAGCTGTTACAAGAAGAAAACTATTTAAGCCCCGAAGAAGCCGCTATCGCGCTTGAATGGAACAAAGAACCCGAAACTTGGTTTGACCGTGTGCGGCGCGGGTAAGGGGAATCAACCCTTTCTTTCGGTGGTTTATGTCAGCTGATTGAGTTTTTCGCTGATAAATTCGCTCTTTTCTTTTAAGCCGATAGAGCCGGTTTCGAGCATGATGACATTCGGCTGCTTTGCATCGAGTTTAACCCGCCCCGCCGACTCTTTTATCATGCGGAGCAATTTATCGATAGAAATCTTTGAGACTTTAGCAAAGGTGATGCGCACGGTTCCGTTCCGCTCTTTAAGCGAGGCGATTGCGAGTTTTGCACAGATAATTTTAATTTCGGCAAGGGAAAGCAGACTTTCCGCTTCTTCCGGAACGGGGCCGAACCGGTCGGACAGCTCCGCGTAGAGCCTGTCGAGCTCCTCCGCGGTACGGACGGCGGCGATTTTTTTGTATATTTCCATCTTTGTTTCCGGCACGCGGATATAGCTGTCGGGGATAAAGCCCGTGTATTCCAGCTCTATGACCGGCTCCGTTTCAGGCTCGTAACCGGCGTTTTGCAGCCGTTCCACCGCCTCTTCCAGCAGACGAAGGTAAAGGTCAAAGCCGACGGAATAAATATCGCCTGACTGCTCTTTTCCCAACAGATTCCCTGCGCCGCGGATTTCCATATCCTTCATCGCAATTTTAAAGCCGGAACCGAGCTCCGTAAAATCGGAGATAACCTGCAGCCGCTTCATCGCCACCTCCGAAAGCGCCTTGTTTTCGGGGTAGAGGAGATACGCATAGGCCTTTCTGTCGGAACGTCCGACGCGGCCGCGCAGTTGGTACAGCTGCGAAACGCCGTACATATCGGCACGGTCGATGATGATGGTATTCGCATTGGGGATGTCGATACCGTTTTCGATAATGGTAGTAGCGATGAGGACATGAAAGCCGCCCATGTTGAAGCGGCGGAAAATATCTTCAAGTTCGGTTGCGCTCATCTGCCCGTGCGCAATATCGATAAGCACTTCGGGGATGAGCTGTTGAATCTTATACCGCGTTTCTTCGAGGCTTTCTACGCGGTTATGCAGATAGAACACCTGCCCGCCGCGGTCAACTTCAAAACGGATCGCCTGCGCAATTTTTTCAGGGTCAAACGGAGAAATAACGGTTTCCACCGGACGGCGGTTTTGCGGCGGCGTGGTTAAAAGGCTCATGTCGCGGATTTTTAAGAGGCTGATATGCAGGGTACGCGGGATGGGGGTCGCACTCAAAGAGAGGCAGTCGATATTCGTCTTCATCTGCTTGAGCCGCTCCTTGTCTTTAACCCCGAAGCGCTGTTCCTCGTCAACAATCATCAGCCCCAAATCTTTAAACTGCACGTCTTTCTGAATCACGCGGTGTGTACCGATAACAATATCAAGTTCGCCGTTTTTCAGCTGGGTCAGCACTTTTTTCTGTTCAGCCTTGGAAACAAAGCGGGACAGCCGTGCGAGTTTGACCGGAAATTTTTGAAAGCGTTCTTGAAAGGTATCAAAATGCTGCTCCGCGAGGATGGTGGTCGGGGCTAAAAAGGCTGCCTGCTTCCCGCTCATCACCGCCTTAAAAGCTGCCCGCATCGCAATTTCCGTCTTACCGTATCCGACGTCGCCGCAGATGAGCCGATCCATCGGTATCGGTTTTTCCATGTCGGTCTTTACATCGGCAATACAAGTCAGCTGATCTTCCGTTTCCTCATACGGGAAGGCGGCTTCAAAAGCGGTTTGCCATTCGTTGTCTTTCGCAAAGGCAAAACCGGCGGCAGCTTTACGGCGGGAATACAGGTCGATGAGCTTATCGGCGATATCTTCAACCGACTTTTTAACCTTGTTTTTCCGGTTTTCCCACGCCTTAGACCCGATGATATCCAGCCGCGGCGCTTCGCCTTCATTGCCGATATACCGCTGCACGAGGTTCGCCTGCTCGATCGGGATAAACACCGTTTCGTCCTGCGCATACAGCAGGTTGATATAGTCGCGTTCGTGCCCCAGCGTTTTAACGCGCTCAATTCCCTTAAACTGCCCGATACCGTAGTTGACGTGGACAACATAGTCGCCGGGGTTGAGTTCCACAAAGGTATCGATAACCGAGCTTTTAACCTGCTTAACCGATTTCGGGATGCGCCGCCGCCTGCCGAAAATTTCGTTTTCCTGAATAACGAGTATTTTCAGCTCGGGGATGCCGAAGCCGGAAGAAAGCGTGAGCGGCAGCACGGTGGCTTTAATATCCTTGAGCAATTCACCGATACGGAGCGCCTGCGCATCGCTTTCCGCAAACACAAAAATACGCCAGCCTTCCTGCTGCAAATGGGTGAGTTCTTCTTTTAAGTACACGATATTGCCGAAAAAGCTGCGCGGCGGGTCGCAGTTAAACACAATCGACGCTCCGGTTTCGTCTGTTTCTTTCAGCGTCCGGAGGAAAAGACTCTGCGGATAGCTCTCGGTCAGTTCCGCAAAGGGCAGCAAAAGGCGCTGCGGCATGGGATATTCGGTAATCAAAAGATTATGCTTGATGTCGTCGTCGATTGCGCGGGTGATTTTGTTATATAAGCCGTGATACTCCCGCTCCAGCGCCTCCACCGCGTTCCGCTGCCGGTCGTAGTCCATGTACAGAAGAACCGCAGGTTTCGCAGCGCCGCCATGCAAATACTCAAGATAATCAAGGACGCTTGCAGGTTTTTCAAAACAGAGCGGATAAAAAAGCTCTTCACCGCCAAAGGCGCGGTGTTCTTTTAAGTGCGCAATAAGCTTGTCCGTACCTTCGGCGGTAAATTCGGGCATCTGCGGTAAATTCCGTTCGAGCGCGGCGATCCGCTCATCATCCCAGATAACCTCTTTCATCGGATAGAGCGTAAGACTGTCAAATTCTTCAACCGAGGCTTGCGTGTGCATATCGAAGGACTTTATCTTTTCAATAGTAGTAAAATCAAATTGGATACGGTAGGCGGTGTGCTGCGACCCTTTGTTAGCGGCGGCGCAGATATCGAGTACCTCGCCACGGAGCGCAAACTCGCCCCGGACGCTTACCCGCGGCACCCGTGTATAGCCCCATTGCACCAGCAGCGAAGCTATTTTCTCCGTATCGATTTCCTTACCTTTATAGAGAGTACAGGTGAGTGTTTTAAGGTAGTCGGGCGGCGGAACCGGCGTTAAAAATGCCCGCTGGGTCATCACCGTTACCGTGCTTGCCGCCGAATTTGACGCCGCTGAGCCGGAGACCGCCGCACCGGATACCGCTTTTGTCGTCATACCGGACGATACCGCGCCGGATACCGACGAACCGGCGCAGAGTTCGGCCAAAACTTGAGCACGCTCCGCAAATACCGGCGCCGAGTTTTGTACCGGCCGGTATGCCATATTGCCCCACCACGGCAAAACCTGCGCTTGTAATCCCGCTATATCGAGATCGGCGCGCAAAGCTTCTATCTCTTTTTCCGTCGGTACAACGATACAAAGATTAGTGCCGAAACGGCGGACATATTCGGCTAAGAAAAAAGCGAATATACCGCCTGAAAGCCCGTGTATATGATACGGAAAACGCTCTTCCCTCAAAGAGGAAAAAGCGTCCTGCATGGTCTTCCATGAGCGGATACTGCCTTGTAATGTCTGTTCTTTCATCACCGATAATTAGCCGAAAAAGTTATCTTTTGAGCGTCGGGTCGTTACAAAACGGGCAAGGTCAACGATATTTTTTACGATAATACGGTCGCCGTATACTTCCAATCGTCCCTGATCGGCAAACTTACGCAGTGCATCGCCTGTTGCTTCTGCAGAAAGTCCCGCCCATCGGGCAACTTCTTCCGGCGTAATGATAAAGGTACGCATCTGGGTTGAGCGGTCAAGATCGGGCTGCGTTTCGTCAAGCATCAAGAATACGTCACCGACACGAGCGATATTGTCCTGTATCGTCAAAATCATGAATCGGCGTTTCTGAACGTAAATACGCTTGACAAAAGTCTTTAACAGGCGCATTGCGATGGCCGGATTTCCGGTTAACAGAATTTCAAAGTTTTCCTTATTAAACTCGAGGGCAACGACATCGTCATACGCAATCGCGGAAGCGGAACGGGGAGAATTATCCAAAACAGCCATTTCACCGAAGATTTCACCCTGCTGTAAAATATCAAGATTTTTTTCTGCCCCATTGATAATCTTAATCAGTTGAACACGCCCCGATTGAATTAAATAGAAGGAAGCGCCGGGTTCAAATTCGGAAAAGATAACGGAACCTTTGGGAAACTTTTTAGCAAAACGAGCAAACGAGGCAAATAAATCAGGCATGAATAGCTCCTTCGCATGCGGTTTGCAGCTCTTTAATCTTGGGTACCAACAGAGGCCCTGCCATCGTCAAAGCTTTATCATAGAACGGCAATGCCTTATCGGGGCGCTCCATACCTTGATAGCAGAGACCGAGGAACATCAGAATTTCTGCAAGTTTTAAAGATTTGGGGAATTGAGTAATAAAGCTCGTACCAAGCTGAATACACCGCACATATTCTGCCTGTTTATATAAGCAACGGGCAGCTCCTAAATAAGCTGCCTCCAGTTTCGTACCATGTTTCATTTCAATAATGGTATGATATTGCTTGTATGCATCAGCCCACTTTTCTTGTTTTGCAAGATCTTCGGCAAGTTGAAAACTCAAATCTACTGAAGCATCATCGGGCTGAGCCTGTTGAACGGGGCCGCTCGCAGGAATGGAAGCTGATGATGTAGGTTGCCCGGAAGAAATACTGCTCATGTTGGTCTGCTGCCGGGCTTCTCCAAAGCTGCGACCTGCCATCTGTGTCGAGTTTGCAATAATCGGACTAATCGCTGCCAAGTGCTTGCCTGCCGGATAGAGCGCCCGATAGCGTGCTGCTACTTGGGCTGCCGCTTGATAATGCTGCGATTTATAAAAGGCTGTTGCAACTGTAAATAAACCGTCTTCGTTATTCGTTTGCTGTTTACTATCCATTAACGATTCAAGTTGATGATGAATATTTCTCAGTTGTCTGGAAAAAACCTTCAACATTTGAAGGATAATACGAGTATTTGTTTGAGCAAAGCTCTCAAATTCGGCAACCGAGAAGGTATATACGAGCGAATCGGTTAAAACCATTGCACTTTCTTCCCGCGGATAATTCCCGAGTGCGGATTTCACCCCAAAAAATTCACCGGTTTTAATATATTCCGTTACCTGCGCGCCGGTTTCAATATCGAGCGAATTGAGTGCAATATGTCCGCTATGCAGCAAAAATACTCGAGCATCAAAATCGCCTGAAAAATAAATTACTGAATTTGCGCTGTATTGAACAGCCTTTGGCATTTTGTCCTCCGTAGCACACGCAGTTCTCAACTGTAATCATATATGGGAAGCTCTAAAAACTTCAGTTTTTAAAGGGGATCGCATATATTTATTCAAATAATTAACGGTAAGAACTACCTTTGATGATTATACCACACCTCGCTAAAAAAACCTAGTGCATTATACATCTTTTTGTTATAATGATTGTTATGATAGATTTACATACGCACTCCACTGCTTCCGACGGCACTTTTTCACCAACGGAATTGGCAGCGGAAGCACATAAGGCGGGGCTTTCGCTGTTTGCCCTTACCGACCACGACACCGTAGCGGGGGTTGCGGAAGCCCAGCAGGCAGGGGAAGCGCTCGGTATCCGTGTTTTACCGGGAATAGAGATCAGTGTTGAATGGCAACCCGGGGAATTACATTTGCTTGGGCTGGGAATCGATATTAAAAATAAAACACTTTGCGGCCTTATGCAGTATGCGCAGGAAAAACGTCTCCAACGGAACCGCAAAATCATCAAAAAGTTCTCTGAGGCAGGAATCGTAATTGATGAAGAAAAATTGCATAACATAGCCGGAGGAACGGTAATCGGGCGACCTCATTTTGCAAAGTACCTTGTACAAGAAAAGAAAGCAAAATCCATTCAAGACGCCTTTCTGAGATATTTAGCCAAAGGACGGCCGTTTTATATTGAAAAAGAGTGTTTACCGCTTACGGAAGCGATAGAAGCGATTAAAGCTGCACACGGGGTTCCCGTTTTGGCTCACCCGATGTCGCTCTATCTTTCGTGGGGAAAACTACCCGAAACGATTGCTCAATTTAAAGGTCAAGGCTTAGTAGGTCTTGAAGCATGGCATTCTGGAGCGCGCTACGGCGAATGTGTCCGCCTGCAAGCGCTTGCCGAAAATCTCGGGCTGATTGTTACCGCCGGCAGCGACTTTCACGGGGCAAATCGTAAGGATGTGTATTTAGGCAGAACTGCGGCAAATCTCCCGATTGAAGACCGGTTTTTTACCGACAACCTACTCCCCGCGCTTGCAGCGGTAAATGCCGAGTACCGGTAATGCCTTTCATAGTCAACCTGTTCGATACCTTCGTTGTCGAACAGGTCGATGAGTCCAAAGTTGTACAGACAGCACGATTTTGAACATCGCCTTTATTTCCTGCATCGTATTGGTGAACAGTAGTACGTCATCCATATACCGGACATAACCTTTTACCTTCATCTTTTCTTTTGTATAGTGATCAAAAAACCCGAGGTATCTTAAAAAATCGGCAATTTCCAAGCGGAATATGATATTCGGAATACGGTGTTCTATAAAATAGAGAGCTTCGCTTTTAGGCGCCATCCACACCAGCTCTGCTTAATCCGGTAACCTGCATTATCTTTTGTACAGAATCAACAAGCTGTTTTAATAGCTTTGCTGTTTCGAGCTTTGCTTGGCGGGAACCTTGTGATATCCCTTGCTCTCTGCCTTCGGCGAAAGTTATTCTTCCTGCTTCTCCTCTTTGTACGACAATATCAGTATCGTAATCATATTCAGCTATTAACATATTGATGATCTCCCGTGATTTTCTTTGTAGGTATTCCCGCAATATATCATTTTTGATGCATTCTTTAATCGCATTCTCGAACCCGCTTGTTCATAATTGGAGATTGGTATAACAAACAATTTAAATTGCCTCGTTTTATCCTCATTAACTCCGGTTAAAAACTCGGATTAATTTTTAACACTTCCGTTCCTTAAAATGCAGTAACTGAACAAAGTATAAGCTTTGGAAGTTGCTGCATTGATGCGCGGAACGCGCATACGATGATAAGTGGCATCGTCAATTTACACCATCCGTGGTGTAAATTAACTCGCGAGTTTTACAAAAATAAAATTTTGGTAAAAGATCGTTTCTGCTTCATACGCCCGCCATCCTAGGCGGTTCTGCGCAAACTCGCCGTCCATTACTGCCAAGGATGGCAGTGGTTCCATGCAGTAGCGATGTTTTAGCGGGTGAAAAATAAACCTTGATTTTTTATTTGGGGTTCCCCTCACTCCGTTCGGGTCGCTACGTCCGCTGTTCCGCTACCGCTCCATTCCTTCACTTCGTTCCGGAACGCCTGCGGCGCAGCTCCCATCGCTAACCCTACGCAGTTCACCGTAGTGCCCCTGCTCGTTTTGAACACTCATCATTCGTGCGGAAGGGAAATACATTAAACCTGTTCGGAAACTCGCCTTTCTGTTGGAATATATCGGACGCCTCTGCAAAATTGAGCGGTCAAAACTGGTAAATCAACAACCTCGATGCAGAGCATCGGGGCACAGTGCTCAATGTTTCGCACTGTGTGTTCTATAAGGTGGTTGCAGTCGGTTTTAATACCCTTTGTTACGACGCAAAGCGTCAGGGTATTAAACCCTCCGCACGAATCAACTTGGGAAAAACAATATAAAAAGACTTTATAAAGATGCAGACACGCTTCATTGCGAACCGATTGAAAAAATTGCCGATGAAGTTATATCCATTTATAATATAACATCCGGAGACTTTGATAATGTTTTACGGTGCCGTTATGCAGTTCCGGATTATTGGACAATCGGCGCAGTATACGAGCGTCTTATTGAAGATATTTGTGCAGAAAACAACTCTCTTGATCTTATTGTTGACACATTGGTCTCTGTTTATTCTTCATGGATTGACAGGGCAATTTCAAATTATAATACGGATTTTTTCTATCAATCCCGTGAGTATATTTTTGAATCGTGGAAAGAGGGAGCGCCGGTGGAATAAAAGACCAAACTCCCTCGCTGACGCCTTTATAGTGGCTAAAATTCGCTTTTCCATCTCTTTTTAAAAGAAATCGAAAAAGTCTTAGTCTACCAGAATCATATCAAACTTGCCTCGCGTAATTCGGTTACTGCATCTTGATCCAGATGGATTTTTCCTGCTAACGCAAAGAATGCTTGCTTATCTTTCGGTTTTGTTTGCTTAGTATAATTTTCCGTAACCCTACAAGTTTGCTCTGCTTCAAGCAATTTGATAAATGCCGACACGGATGCTAAAAGCGGCTCCGGCAGCATTTTTACTTGTTCAATAACTGTTTCGTAAGACATTGGGAGATGCACCTTCTCTTGTAATTATACTTTATTGGATTTCATCATCCTATCATAATGCTCTTTACCAATAGTATTGAAGATTGATTCAAATACTTCAAACAACTTTGATGGATTGGCATTATGAATCTTTTGAAAATAAAAATTATCAAATGGCGAAACTTTGTGACTTTCATCATTGATCATTGAAATAAAAGCTGCTTTCAAATGATGTTCCATACTATCTTTGTCATTATCCGCCAGAATAGTTGCCCAAGAATCCGTACCAAGCCCTATAAAGTTAGCATAGCTTTCTAAAATACGTCTAAATAAATTCGCTAGGAGAATATTTTGTTCTTTGTTGTCATCAGATAATTTTTCTTTTGCTTCTTTTATTGTTTGCCACATTAATGCATAGTCATCATATTCTTTATATCCACGTTGTTTTATATGGGTTTCGTTAATATCGTTCTTCTCAATTAAATAATGCTGTTGTGATTTACATATAGGCCGCTTTTGCATTGCAACTTCTTTATAAAAATAATAATTATGTGTCAATATAAAAACTTGGCAAATATTTCTATTCAGAAATTCTTGTTTTTCTGATTTACCCCTGTAGGCTGTTAACCTGTTTACTAATGTTGAAACGATAAATAATACTTGACTATCCATACTTGAGACAGGGTCGTCAATAACAATTATTTTCTTTTTTGCAGAATTTCTCTTAATATCTGTAGTACCGAGGCAAAGTTGATAAAAATATAAAAATGAGATAAAATTACTTTCACCTTCACTCAAACTATCAAATACTTTATCTTCGCCTACCCCCGAATTTCTTGATAAATAATATTGGGAGATATTATTTTCTTCAGTTTGTTCACAAATTTCAAACCCAATAAACCCTGAATTTTTCAAAATTTGATTTATATTGTCAACAGCTTCTTTAGTATTAATAGTTTTCCCTCTTAGATCAGCATTTTTTTGTCGTAATTCTTGCACTTCCATTTGTAATTTTTCAATTTCCGTCTTATTTCTAGTGATGATTTCTATAGCTGATTTAACATCTTCTTGATATTTTATAATATCTCCTTTGCATTCAAGAGCAATATAATCCCATATTTGTTTTATTAAAGATTTTCTTTGAGTATCAAGAGAGTTGACAAGAGCATTATTCTTTTCTATCTCCTCATTAATCTGTAATAGTTTATCCTTAAATGATTCTATTATATTATCAAGTGTTTTCTTTTCATTCGGCGCACTGATTTTATCACTTATTATTTTTAGATTAGCATCATAGATAGTTTTTAATTTCATTTGAAGATCTGAAACGATATTTTTAGCATTATATTTTTCATATACGGATTGAATATTTTGCAACACCCCTTTGAATATATTCTCGTAAACGTTTTTTTCATTTTTTATTTCGTATATCTTTTGTTGCGACGATTCATCAAAAATATTATTTAACTGCGAAATAAAATCGTCGTCTATCGTTTCTTTTTGACAAAATGGACACACTGTTTTTGTTTTCTCAAGAAATGTTTTACCTTGCAAAACCCAAGTCTTTAAACCAAAATCATTTATCAATTTTGCTAACTGTACATCCTCTTTACCTATAATAATTTCTTGCAATAATACTGATAGTTTATTATGCTTTTGTAATAACTTATCAAACAGCTGTATATCAAGTGAAAGATCAATGTTGTTTAAATTGTCTTCATAAAGTTTTTTATATAAATCATTTAGATGTTCAAATTTTGATTTTTCAATCTTGTTATGCTGAATAATTTTTTCAACGTGTTCTAAATTATTTTTCTTACTTCCTGAATAGTCAAGTTTTATTTTTGAAAAGGACTTAAATATATTTCTTTTATTAAAGCATTTTTCTGTTAATTCTGTTTTAAGTTGATTATTTCGCTGATCAATTTCATTGTTTTTTTCTTCTATATCATGCTTTTTTTGAAGTTTTTGAGTAATATCTTCTTCATTTACTTTTATTTGTTTATCAATTTCAGCATTCTTTTGATCCAATGAGAAGATACCTTTTAAGGTTTGGTTTTGCCTAAAATTTCTCTCAACAAAATCTTTGTTAAATATAAGGATTTCTTCCTGCATAGGATCATCGCTATCTTTGGAACATGATACGTATTTATTTTCTAAATCACCTATTACAAGCGATTGCAAATATTTTGCTATCGTAGATTTTCCCGATCCATTATTTCCAAAAAAATAATTAAGCCGTTTTAATCCCTCAATTTTAACACCGACCTGATTATAAGTCGCGACGTTTTTCATCGTTAATCATTTACTATCACCCTCCACCACTTTTATCTCATCTTCCGTCAGCCCATACAACCGGTATACCGCCTTATCTATCTGCTTATCAATAATTGCCGCCCGTTGTTCCAAGAGCTTTTTATCCTCATCAGACGGAGCTTGCTGCAATCTGCCTTGAGTTTCAAGCATTTGGTTGGCAAGATTGATAAACGGGGTTTGTTCTTCACTGGAGACCGATATAAGCGGAATTGCAAGTAGCGGTTCTTTGTCTACTTGAAAGTTATCACCCTGCATTTTTCCCTTATGTCTTAGCCAGAACTTAATCACATTGGAATTTAAAAGAGTCGTTAAAAATTTTAGATTAAAGCGTGCGGTTTTAATAACATTATAGCTTTGTGAAACATAGCAATCAAAATCAGTGTAGGTAAAACACGGTTCCGCGGTTTTTCGTAATGAAACGATTTTTTCACCTTTGAAAAACTGCTCATCTCTTGCACGGTGCAATCCATACGGTTTATTGTCTGACGTAATGACTTTTGCAAAACGATCGAGGTGAGCTTTTAAATGCGGATAGGGTTTCATCGCTGCTTTATTCTTAAATTGAGAATCAGTGTAGATTACCCAAAGTGTATTTTTAGCATTACCGAAATACCGACGTAATTCACTTGAAGTGTAAAACGGTTTTACTAATGTTTTTTCTTCGGGCAGTAACTTCAGAGATTCATATTCTTCTGTTGTGATATTAAAAATACCGGCACCTTGTAATGCCGTATTACCTAATGTAGCAGCAGACTTTTCATTACAAAAATCTTGATGGACATCAATTCCTGTGCTAATTTCATCTTTTTCAAAAAAAGTAGTACCGGCTGCCTGTATCTTATGCAATACTTCTGCAATTTTGGGATTCAAGAACAAAATATAATTATCAACACACTGTGCTTTTTCTATGCGGGCGATAAAATGAGTGTTTGCACCTTTTGTATCGTTCGTTAGAAAATCAATCACTTCCGAAACTGCGGAGTGTTCATTATCAAGGCGGGAATAGGGAACGGCGTAATTTTCGGCATCTTTCGTCTTCTGCATAATGTAAATCATTGTTTGAATTGAAGCGTTTTCAAAAACTTTATAATTACCGAAATCTACATATTGCAATATGCGAGCATTATTGAGTATAAAATTTCTAAAAATAGAAGCCCCTGCATTCGTTATCCAGTTATTCGGAGCAATAAAACCGATAAGCCCATCATCTTTCAAAAAGACGATCCCCTGATATCCGAAAAAATACCATAAATCCATTTTTCCTTGATAGCACGGATGAGAGCGCAAGCCCTCAAAACAGTCTCGATTCGTGTATTCTTTCACATACGGCGGATTCCCAATCACACAGTCAAAACCGCCTTGAGCAAAGACTTCCGGAAACTCTTTATCCCAGTCAAAGGTATTGATTTTCCGCATTACTTCATCGTCAAAAAGGCTTACATCTTTTTCGTTATAATAGTCGGAACCGACAAGACTATTGCCGCATTTAATATTTGAATCGAGCGAGGGCAAAAGCTTCATATCCGAAAACTTAAATAACTGTCCTTGCGTTTCGCTCCCTTCATTTTCCAACAGCTTTAAGTAGAGCGACAGTTTGGTAACTTCTACAGCTTGACCGTCTATATCCACTCCGTAAATATTATTCAGCAAAATACGCTGCTTTTCTTCAATGGTGAGTTTATAGACATTTTTCCCTGTTTCATAAATAAGGCTGTTTTTCAGAGCCTGCTTCCGCTCCTTTTCGCTTGAATAATAGTCCAAATGATAATTCAAGAGATGCTGATACGCTTCAACAAGAAAGGAGCCTGAACCGCAGGCGGGATCAATCACTTTAAGCTGCGCAATAGCGTTAGGGCTTTGCCCCTTCATTTTTACGCCGAGGGTATTTTCTACAATGTAGCGGACGATATATTGTGGGGTATAGTACACACCGCCGGCTTTTTTTACCTCCGGCTTTTCTTCGATCAGCGCAGTGTGACCGCCTTTCACATTGCGGAATTTAATGATCTTTCCTAAAAATTGTTCGTAAATATTGCCGAGTATTTCAACCGGTAAAATAGAAAACTCGTACGGACATTCGGGGTAATACAGTCCATTTATAATAGAAGAAAGAACCGCATCATCAATAGTCAAATTGCGAAGCCAATCATGCGGTTTAAAAAGTCCCGAATTGTACTTTGCATTAGCCCTGTCAAAAACAGCTTGCAGCTTTTGATACACTGTGCCGCTTTCGGTTTCATGTGAATCAAAGGTCTTTTGGGAATATGTGGAACAGCTACTAGGCACGGCACCCAAAATAAACGGAGGTGTACTGACAGTACATTGAGTATTATTTTGGGTGCCGTAACGACGTAGATACCCGCAGATTCCCAAAAGGGTGCCGTACTCTTCCATTTCCTTATCTTCCGCAATTCGCAAGAAAATGATTCGGTCGATAATTTTTTGTACGGCAGTATTTAGATGATAAATATTGAGCGAAGGATTACGCAGTGCGATATTTTTTGCAATATCCGTCCGCCAGTTTTCAATAAGTTTCAGTAATTCCTTATCAACCTCGGAAGTACCTTTTTTGTTTTTATTCTCTTGAATATAGGTATCGAAACTGCCCTTTAAAATTGCTTCTTTTGAAAAAGTGTTAAAAATAAAATCGAAATGTTTATGGTACTCATCGAAGGTACAGTAAAAGATACGGGCTGTACTTGGTTTATCGGAAGGCGAAGGTTTTATACGAGTGTCGTACACGGCAAATTCTTCAAAATCGGTAAGTATACACAGGGGGAGTTTTGCCGTGTACCCATACCGCCTTACCTGAAACGCCGGTTCAAGTTCATCTTTAATGTTAACGCTCGGTTTTTTCGCTTCTACAAAAAACTTCCTCACCCCTCCTATTCTAAAGGCATAATCGGGAGCCTTAACCCTTCCGGCTATCGTTACCTTGTCTTCACGCACCACTTCCCGATATTGTTCGGAATAACCTTGTTCATTCCTTATATCCCAGCCTAAAAGTTCAAAAAACTTGTCAATAAAATCGGTACGGGTATTTGCTTCGTCATAAGCCGATGTATTGTACTGTTTTCTATTTCTTTCAAAAAGGTCAGTCAACTGTGTGAGTTTGAGTCTATATTCATCTGAAATATTCATACGTAACTCCATAGAGGATTCATTGATAATTGTTTTTTATTATATCAAATTTCTATAAAAAAGACAGAGAGGAGCAAATAAATGTTTTAGCAAATCGAGGTGAGTTGTGTTATACATTGTATTGCATTTGTTCGTACAAAATGGTATAAACTCCTGTATCAAGAGGCACTATTCATGGCAAAGACGGCAAATATTACTATCAGAATTGATCCTGAAACAAAAGCAAATGCGGAACAGCTTTTCTCAAGCTTCGGCATCACCGTAACGGATGCGATCTCTATTTTTCTTCATAAGTCCATTATGGAAGGGGGACTGCCCTTTGAGGTGAAACAACCCCGCTTTAATGCTGAAACCGAAGCGGCAATAGAAGAAGCGAGAGGCATTATTGCAGGGAAAATACCTGCAAAACGCTATGGTTCCGCTCGCGAGCTGTTTAATGAGCTGGATACGGAAATAACCGCTAAATTATGATGGAACCGGTAACAACGGGCGCTTTCCGAAAAGACTACAGAGTATAAACGACTCAATCTTGTAGACTCCTGGAGCGTTTTTTTATACAATCAACAGCTTCGGCTCAGGCGAGAGGCCGCAACCGGTTCAAACAAACCGTTGTTCAAATTACAGATAATACAGTATGTTTTCAGAAAGACAAATCTCAATTATAATCGACCTATTCGATAACTGCGTTGTCGAATAGGTCGACGAGTTCTAAATCGCGCAAATAGCACGATTTAGAACATCGCATTTCAAGGTAACCTGTTCTGAAACTGAAGTTTCCGGACAGGTTTAATAGTTACCAAAGGAACCTATTAGATGATACTTTATCACGGAAGCCGGGAAGTTGTAAAAAGCCCGGAAATCCGCATTCTCCGGTATAGTAAAGACTTTTACTTTGGTTTTTATTGTACGCTCATGCGCGAGCAGGCTAAAAGATGGGCAGTGAGATTCTCCGGAAAAGGAATAGTGAACGAATATGAATATGTTCAGAATTTCTCTCTTAAAATGTTGAACTTTCCGGAAATGACAGAAGAATGGCTTGATTTTATCATTGATTGCAGGGGAGGAAAATCTCATGATTATGACATAGTGGAATGCCCTATGGCGAACGATACTATCTTCAATTATATTCAGGATTTCATTGATGGTAAAATCTCCCGATCTGCATTTTGGGAACTTGCAAAGTTCAAGAAACCGACCCATCAGATAAGTTTTCATACAGCGCGAGCATTGGAAACATTGACTTTCAAGGCGGCTTATGAGGTGTATGATGAAAAATAATAGTTCGTTATTTTATGTGTGCAGTCTTTTTGAATATATCGGCCGCCTCTGCAAAATTGAGCGATCAAAACTGGTAAATCAACTTGGGAAAAACAATATAAAAAGACTTTATAAAGATGCAGACACGCTTCATTGCGAACCGATTGAAAAAATTGCCGATGAAGTTATATCCATTTATAATATAACATCCGGAGACTTTGATAATGTTTTACGGTGCCGTTATGCAGTTCCGGATTATTGGACAATCGGCGCAGTATACGAACGCCTTATTGAAGATATTTGTGCAGAAAACGAATCTATTGATTTTATTGTTGACACATTGGTCTCTGTGTATTCGTCATGGATTGACGGGGCAATTTCAAATTATAACACGGATTTTTTCTATCAATCCCGTGAGTATATTTTTGAATCGTGGAAAGAGGGTGCGCCGGTGGAATAAGAACCAAACTTCTTAGCAGGCACCTCTCTGATGCATATTCAGTTGAACCGCAGGACACATTGTGTGCGGCACAAAATCCGGTACTGTGTGTGGATATGCTGCCGGAAGCAACGCAGAAAACGTTGATACAAATACGGATAATAAACACGGAAGATGCTAAGCCGGTCTTTTTGCTATCCATGCGAGACGGCTACGAGGTGTTGTTCCAACTGGTTTCTATTTTAGACACTATCCCCCTGCACAAGGGGGACTGACTATTCCAATCTGTAAGGCTTTTGACTTTACCCCTCACGATGTGATTAGTAAGAAAGATTTTAGCTTGGTTAATGGTTATGAAAGTTGCTCAGACACTTTCAAACAATAGACGGTTGACTTCTCCATATACATTCATCAAATTTTTTAGCTGTGTAAGAGCCTTTTCTTTAAAATCTGCACCAAGTTGGAATGCCGCAGTAAGTTTGTCTACTAAATTCTGTTCTTGTTTATCGAAAGTATTATCCGATAAGACCAGTGCAGATATTTCAAACAAAATAATCTTTAAGTCAATATCTGTACTGACTTCCGTAATTTTTTTGATAACGCTTTCTAAATCATTTTGAGCAGAATAGCGGACGGTTTCCAGTTGCATTTCAATACAGTATTGTTGTATGTACTGTTTTTCTTCCTCGGCAAATATTCCATCCGCTTTCGAGGCATGAATACATAAGTCCAGAAACAGTTCTTTTTGTTCTCCTGAAAGTCGATTTAAATACATGAGTATCTCCTTATGTTAAGCTATTAGCTTTTTTGCTTGTAAGAACGTTTCAGTATCCTGCAGTGTTTGTTCTATATCTGACTTATTAATACTGGGCTTCTCGCCTTCTGTTTCGCTCTTGTTTACAATATTTACCTTGCACATATTAAAAAGGACGCCTACCAATAAACTCGTGTTATGTACAGTTACCTGCTGCTCAAGTGTAAAATTATTCCAATCTATTGTGTTATACATAGCGGTTTGGCTGTTAAATATGGAATACAACAGCTTGATATGAGAATCGTAGATATTTTTCACTTTGATAAGAGCAGCGTTATATCGTTCTGCGATATTTTTAAGATCATCTAAGTAGGGACAAATGGAGTCGATTTCATTTTCAGCCTTTTTCATTTGAGCCCATGCTTCATCTGCCTTATCGGAAAGGGAACTACCGGTAATATTGAAAATAATACCGCCTACCAGTAACCCGACTCCCAAGGTTGCACCGCCGAGTATTAGACTTCCCAGCGCCATTCCACCGCCGCCAGCCGCGAGACTTCCTCCACCTAAGGCTGCAAGGGTTGCATTTGTGGCCGCAGCACCGCTTAAAGTTGAAATCGCAGTACCGGTGGAGGCAGTTCCAAATGCCATAATCGCTCCGGTAGTAAGTCCCGAAGCGGCAAGCCCTCCGGCAGTTCCTAAGCCGGCACCGCCTAAACCACCGAGTAATATTTCAGCACCGACGGAAACTTCTTTTATCTTTTCCTTATCATACGGAGGGATCTTCACGCCGTTTTTTTCATACGGTTTAAACTTCGGACGGTTTTGTATTATTTCGATCAATGCTTGAAAGTGTTTAAAACTTTTCAAGGTGTTGAGTTCAAGTTCTCCTAAAGTATCCATAGCATTTGTTGCAGCTTCTTGTTTTTCTTTGAATCTGCGCTTATTTCTATCGTGCCTCCTTTGTGCAGATTCTATTGTGTCATGCGCTTCTTTCATTTTTATTCCACCGTGAATACCGGCGCCGGCTCCTATCAATCCTGCCGCAGCTGCAGCAGCACCGAGAATTAATGGTATGGGCATAATCTCCTCCTATCTATTATGGTTCCTGTACTTTTTTGCCTGCTCTTTTAGCATCTGACAGGCTTGATAATTTAACGTATAGTAATCTTCTTTACTCATAGTATGTTTGAAATACCGGTTAAAAGATTCATCCACTCTGCATAATAATGGCCGTTCATTGTAGATGGTACATATATTTCCGTCTAAATATTTACATACGCCGTCTCCTCTATCCAAGTTCGTATATAAATGGGACTTATCCACATTTCTACAGCATTCGCCGCAACGGGTGCAGTGAAACATTATTCAAATACCATACGGGCATTTTTATCTTTCATAAAAGAATCAAAACTGCTGTGCGTGTGCCACGGTATTTTCATGCCGATTGTTTCAGCAGCTTTGTAAAGCATTGTATTTAATTCTTGCTCTGTTTTTGCATTTTCTAAATTGGAGGCAAGACTGATATACAGTGCTGTTTCTTTTTTGAATTGCTCGATATCAATCTCCATAAGCTTTGCCGCATACTCTGCAAAATATGCAGCTTGCTGTTTATAGTAATTGACAATGTGCTGCATTGACGGTAGTGCATTAAAAAAATCGGTGAGCTTATGTATGAGAGGAGACCTATCAAGAAAATACAGGAAGGTGCAGCTTAAAATACCGGTAACAAATGCTCCGCAAAAACTCGGTACAATTGATCCAATGACAGGGATAGCGCCGATGCCGCTTGAGCTTACCGCTTCTGCTACTAAGGTACCGGTAATCACACTTGCTCCTGTTGCCAGTATCTTTGCCACAGCTTTGATTCTATCACCGGGAAGGTAGCCGTCAGGATTAATAAACAAAATTTTAAATGCCTCTACCAACGAAGCCCATGATTGGCGTATTATTTTAACCGTATTTTTCGCAGTAGTAAAAAAAATATTACAAAGCGTTGTGGTCAAACTTGCCATTGCACCGCCTGCTGCTCCCTGTAGAAATTTTGAAAAAAGTTCTTTGTATTTTCGTTGTGCCGCTTCCCATCCGTTTCTGATACCGCTTCCTATTGCAGAGAAAAATTCTTCAAACTTAAAATCTGCTTGTCGGTAGAATCGACTAAGTTCGTCTTTTATACTGAACCAGATTTCGGTAAATGCAAATCCGAGCGCTTGCCGTACACCCATACCTAAGCCGACACCGGTTGCTGCAAATGCAACATCTTTGCGGAATTGAGAACCGGTATAATATGCCCGCGCAAGTTTTTGTTCATATACCTTTCTGGCATTTGCATCTTTCCGGCGCATGGCTGCTTTTTGTTTTTCCGTATATTCACTGCTGTACTTATCTAAAAAAGTATCCATATCATCGGCCTTCTTTGTCCGATTAGTGCGCCGGTTTGTCGCTTGAAGATTTTCATCACTATTTGCCAAGTCAGTGCCTTTTAAACCGGCAAGGCTTCTGCCTCTGTCATCATGTATTTCTTTTGCGGACACAACATGATCAAGATCGCTTGTGCCGTTTGCAGGAATATCTTCGCCCGTATAAGCATCTTTCAGCGTTCCTGCTTTTCTTTGTTCAGCAATAGCACGGTTTTTTTCG
The DNA here is from genome assembly GCF_024181325.1 of Treponema sp. OMZ 305. NCBI lineage: Bacteria > Pseudomonadati > Spirochaetota > Spirochaetia > Treponematales > Treponemataceae > Treponema > Treponema sp. OMZ 305. The sequence goes on from NZ_CP051300.1 coordinate 781,977, forward strand.
ATGTACCGTTTATCGCTATGATAGTCTGCTGAATTGTAGGCTCCGCGTTTTTCATAGGCTTCGGCATTTGCTTTATTTTTATAGGTCATGTTATCGTCAGTACCGATTTGCCTGACATTATGAATAGTATCTACATCACCGCCATGCCGGTCTTTTATAATAAAATCCAATCCGAAGGAGTTAATGATACTTTCGATAATAACTCGTTCATACTGCATGAGAAGAGAGTTCTCAACGGACTCTTCCAGATCAGGTTCAAAATCTTTAACAGCTCTTACGGCATAGCTGCCTACAACATTTCCCATATATTCCCTCCTTTTCATCTACCGGCTTATTGCCTTAATAACACTATATTTATAATTATAGCACACGATATAACATTGCTGCAACACTATATTTTATTAAAATTGAATAAATGAGTGTGCTTCTTGAACAACAGCAAAAGGTTATTCTCAATTTACGGAAAGAGCGGGAAAAGCAAGGTTTGTCGCAACTTGAATTGGCTTTAAGAGCAAATATTTCACAAAATATGATTAACTATGTTGAAACAGGAAAACGGACACCGAGTTTGGATACGCTTTTAAAAATATGCGAGGCATTGAACATCAGTCCGGCTTCATTATTTTTAGATACGAATGAAGAAAAAGAAAAGGCAAAAGACACAATCATGACATTAGTACAGCGGTGGATGTGATTTTATAGCCATCGGCATAAATCCCCCCCCCCCCCCGATGCGGCTTGTGAGCATTAACCCGCACGGATAAAGATAGGGTGTTGCGGGGTGTCCTCGCCAAAGACTATACTTCCGTGTATAGTCTTTGGCTGTGAGTTTTTCATTAGAAAAACTCACTACTGCTTAATACCACCGCCATCTATGGCGGTACTGAGGGAGTAGCGGAAAAACAAATGGCGGACACGTACGAGAAAACAGTTGCGGTTGAGGGAACCGAAAACGCAACCGGTAATAGTTCAGAAGTCCGCCGTTTTTTTGGAGCGGAGGGGGCTGTTCTATTGAGCGTCTAACATATCGCCGCTCAATAGAATGTCGAGTTTCGGCTTTGTATATTTGCAAGCCGAAACATCGCTTGATTATATGTTTATTTTCAAACGCTGTTTGAAAATAAACGGAATTGAACTCATTCGTATGTTGAAACATAGCTCATTCGTTCAATTTTAAGGAGACTTCCCCCACCAAATAACCGCCTAAACGAATAAAAAGACCTAACTATTCCATATCTTTTCCCTACGTTTTATGCTATACTCCTCTCTCTTATGAATACGGAACATTTGAATCCTGAGCAGGCGAAGGCGGTCAATACGATTAACGGGCCGGTGCTGATTATTGCGGGGGCACTGTTGAGCAGTTGTACATCCGTATACAACTGCTCACCGACGAGTTTTTTCTGATGAAAAACTCGCTGCTGGTTAATACCACCGCCGTCCGTGGCGGTACTGAAAGACGCGCGTGATTACGTTTAGGATTGCGCACATGCTGGAAAGCGGGATTCCTCAGTCGCAGATTTTGGCGTTGACCTTTACGAACAAGGCGGCGCGGGAGATGGAGCAGCGGATTAAAGAGCTGACGGGTAAGAAGTTACAGAATTTAACTATTAGCACTTTTCACGCGCTGGGGGTGAAAATCCTGCGGGAATATATTGACCGGCTGGGATGGCGGCAGAATTTTAGCATTTACGACGAGGTAGACCGCAATCAACACCTCGACGCAAAGCCTCGGGGTGTTGTTCTTATAAGGTGGTTGCTGTCGGGTTCCATACCCTTTATTACGGCGCAGAGTGCCGGGGTATGTCCCCCTCCGCACGAATCAGCTGATTAAGGAGTCGGCAAAGGAACTGAAAATTGCAACGGAAACGCTCGATGTGTACGGAGTGGGGACGTTGTTTTCTCAGATAAAGACGGGGCAGAAAAACTTTACGGCGCAGACGGCGGTGTATCGTCCGCTGTACAACGAATATCAGGCCGGGCTCAAGCTGTTTAATGCGGTGGATTTTGACGATTTGATTATGCTGCCGATTAAGCTTTTTACCGAACATCCTGATGTGCTTGCGGTGTACAAGAACCGCTACCGGTATGTGATGGTGGATGAGTTTCAGGACACGAGTATTCAGCAGTATCAGATGATGCATTTAATTGCGGATGATAATGTCTGCGTGGTAGGCGATGATGATCAGTCTATTTATTCGTGGCGGGGGGCGTTCGCGTTACCCTGTTGTTTTACTGTTTTTGTAAATGGTAGTAAAACAACAGGGTCGGGCTTTTCGCTTGTAGCTTTTTGCCGTTACTTTCTACAGGCGCAACGTTTTTCCGTCTGCACTGCAAAAGTTGCTGCTGCTTAAAACAAACGGCAAAAAGGCTATCGCTGCAATCCCTAACGCTGTGCAGATTTTGACCTCCGTGTCAAAATCTGCACGACGAGTTTTTTGCGAAGCAAAAAACGTCGCTTCTGCTTGGAACCAGCAACATCCGTGTTGCGAATGAATAAGCATCCGTTTCACAAACGCTCTACAATTTTTCAAAAAACGATTAATTCTATCTGGTGGAATCAGCAACCCCGACGCAAACGTCGGAGCACAGTGCTCAACGTTTCGCACTGTGTGTTCTATAAGATGGTTGTAGTCGAATTTCATCCCCTCTATTACGGCGTAGAGCATTGCCGGGGGACAACGGGTATTAAACCGCACGAATAAAATACACAGCTTCTCTTTAATAAAACAACTTATGATGATTTATCATTACAATAAGCAAGTTTATACCGCGTATAGTAGAAATATGGACTATGTAAATGCATACTTACTATTTCTGCGTGCGGATGTTCTGTAGAGGTAAATAATCTTTTTTCTTTTCCAAAAGAACCTGCAGTTCCACCTGCAAAAATACAAGAAGTATTGATGAATATCTCATCCAGCAATTTATCTTTCATTAACTGTTGGCAATAAGTAGGAGATTCAATTAATGCTCTATCAATACCGAATTGTTTTAAGATTAATAATAGAGCATTATCATCAGTTTCCATATTTTGACCTGTAACTAAAATAATAATTTTTTTATCAGCATTAGATAAGCTATTTTTCTCTAATAGTTCTTTTCCCATATCTTCAGTAATAACCGTATAACTGAAAGGAATTTCTTTGACTAATGTTTTTAACCCCACTGGAGATACATTAATGATTAATGGTATCTCATCACTATGAAAGATTTGATGCTGATAAGGAATATTTCTTCCTGTTCGACTTACTATAACCGTAACAGGGGTAACTGATTTGTTGTTTTCTATCCGCGCAGCTAAGAGATCAGCGTCATGTATACGACCTGAATAGGACGGTTCTTTTCTCAATGTACCGGAACCGATGATAATAGCATCGCAAGATGCTCGTAATAAATTTAAAATCCAAAAATCAGTAACTCCTCCGTTTATATCCATATAATTATTTTTAGCAATTAACGGTACTACCTCATCATCTTTAAAAGCGATTTTTCCATCGATAGATATAACGAAAGAACCATATGTGAAAGAGCGAGATAAAGCGGTTATATCCGGAAACAAAAATTTTCCGTAGATAGTATCTACTTTATCGCATTTCAACCCATAATCAGTATATTGTAATTCATCACTACGGGAAAAAAGCGGTATTAACCGCATCGCATTAGTATTAAAATCTATCATATCATTGTTCATAACAGCATCTCCTCTGCTAAGATAAAGACGGCTTTTTTGCCTTCCAGTACAACATAAAACAAAGAAAAGCAAGCAACACGTATAGCAAAACAAATTTTATATTGTCGTGCGAAAAGAGTGAGATCGTATGTTGATGAATAAAGCCAATCGCTGAAAGTCCCGCAAGCACAAGCGCGATAATACCGGAACCCAGATAGTTCTTTTGTAAAACGTAAATAATCCAGATACTATAGAGCAGGCTGGATGCAAACGCTCCGTATGATAAATACAATAAACCTGTGATTGCAACGCCGCTTGCTTGAAATGCACCGATATCAATTGTTTGCAGTGAACTGTTAAATATATGGAGGATATTATCAATAAGTGAGGTAATATACTGCGCAATAAGCGGAAGGAGAGAAACAGCTACTGCGATGCTGTAATCAACTTTGAGATTATTTTGTACATCCATAGAAACCGCAAGGCCTACAGCGACTAAAAAGACTATGATTACTTCAAACGGGATGACAGCGGTAATCAGCAATGGTAACCCTAAAAATAACAGCGCATAGGGAATCAGCATAAAGAGCAAGTACCCGCCCCGTGCGCCGCTGCGCTTCCATCCTGAATGACCATAGTATACTGTTGTCGGAAAGGGACTACCGAATAAGGCTGAAACCAACGTTGTAATACCGTCAATGATTAATACGCGCCGTAACGGATACGCATCCTGTGCTAATTCGGCGCTTTCAACGGCTTGAATAGTAGTAAGAAAATTACCGATTTGTAATGGAATAATGATAGAAAGATAAGGTCTAATATGCCGGAAACCTGCTATAATATCCGATAGATACAGTGAAGGCGGATATACCCCTGCATTTTGTACAGCATATTGTATATGCTGTACACCCGTCTCTTTTGTCAGCCATGACGAGACCGCTCCTATTGCTAAAATCAATAGTGCATTCGGAATAAACGGAATAATATTTTTACGATAAAAAATAGTTAAGAACGCAATAAATAATGAAAGCACTGCAATATGCGGTTTGTTAAATACATTTACCGCCCCATTAAATGAAAGCCACACGACTGCGGCGGCAGCCATATTCGCAATAAGCGCAGACTGAGGAATATACCGTTTAATAAATCTTGAAACAAAAGCTCCTGCTATTTCAACAAAACTTCCAATAAAACAAGCGGCTAAACCAACTGACCAAGCAAGGTACGGATCGCCGGTTTGTCGATGAACCGGTACGATAATAATAAACAGCCAGGTAAATACTTGCGTTGATCCCACGCCGAACGGTAATGCAGTAACATCGTTCCGGTGTTCTTTTACACCGAGTAGATAGGCTTCTCTAAAATAAAGAAAAGAACCGAGCATAGACCCGACGGCAATACCGGGCAATATTCTACCAAGCGCTAAGTCTTTCGGCATCTGTTCGCTTAGTAATAATACGCCGATAATCACTGCAATTTTAGAAAAGACATCTCCAAAAATACCGAAAAAAGCGCCTATGTCTCCTGCTGCAAAACAGTTTTTTAAAGAAGAGCGTAACACAACTCTATTCTGTTTTGAGGGTGAAGAATGCATTATTTTGTTCTCCTTTTTTTTGATTGATAAAATTATTGTGTTTGTTGCAGATACTAGCATATATTGTTCTATGTTAGTAAGAGAATAAATCAGATACCCGATCGCATACAGAATCAATAAAGCGCAAACGGCTTACCTCATCAGGTGTTCTATCTGTAAGCTTTTAATCGGGGAGACTTCCCCCTCAACTAAATACCCAAATAAAAAAGGCGCCGATTCTTCCATATCTTTTCCTCACCTTTTATGCTATACTCCTCTCTCTTATGAATACGGAAAACTTAAATCCCGAGCAGGCGAAGGCGGTTAATACGATTAACGGGCCGGTGCTGATTATTGCGGGGGCGGGGTCGGGGAAGACGCGCGTGATTACGTTTAGGATTGCGCACATGCTGGAAAGCGGGATTCCTCAGTCGCAGATTTTGGCGTTGACCTTTACGAACAAGGCGGCGCGGGAGATGGAGCAGCGGATTAAGGAGCTGACGGGTAAGAAGTTACAGAATTTAACGATTAGTACTTTTCATGCGCTGGGGGTGAAAATCCTGCGGGAATATATCGACCGGCTGGGATGGCGGCAGAATTTTAGCATTTACGACGAGGTAGACCGCAATCAGCTGATACGTGAGTCGGCAAAGGAACTGAAAATTGCGACGGAAACGCTCGATGTGTACGGAGTGGGGACGCTGTTTTCTCAGATAAAGACGGGGCAGAAAAACTTTACGGCGCAGACGGCGGTGTATCGTCCGTTGTATAACGAATATCAGGCGGGACTCAAGCTGTTTAATGCGGTGGATTTTGACGATTTGATTATGCTGCCGATTAAACTTTTTACCGAACATCCCGATGTGCTTGCGGTGTACAAGAACCGCTACCGGTATGTGATGGTGGATGAGTTTCAAGACACGAGTATTCAGCAGTATCAGATGATGCATTTGATTGCGGATGATAATGTCTGCGTGGTAGGCGATGATGATCAGTCTATTTATTCGTGGCGGGGGGCGAATTACGAAAATATCCGCCTGTTTGAAAAGGACTTTCCGCATCTGGTGGAGATTAAGCTTGAGCAGAATTACCGTTCCACCGGTACGATTTTAGCGGCTGCGAACGGGGTGATTTCGCACAATACCAACCGGAAGGAAAAAGCGCTGTGGTCGGGGAACGGCTCCGGCAAGCCCATCGAAATTTTTATCCCGGAGAATGAGGCGGCAGAGGCTGATTTTATTGCGGACACTATCCTTACGGAGAAGCTGCGCGAGAACCGGAGCTATGCGGACTTCGGTGTTTTGATCCGCACCAACGGCTTGGGACGCGCGATTGAAGAAGCCTTTCTTGATGCCAACATTCCGTACCGGATGTCCGGCGGCACGAGTTTTTTTCAGCGCAAAGAAATTAAAGACATTATCAGCTATCTGCGGGTGATTGCGAATCCCGACGATGATATTAACCTCTTGCGGATTATCAACACACCGCGGCGCGGCATCGGAAAAAAAACGCTGGAAACGCTCTCCGCAATCGCAACGGAAAAGGAGTGTTCTATCCGCATGGCGATTCATGCGCTGCTTGAGCGTCCGCCGGATGACTTCCGCGAAAAGAGCCTTGCCGATTTGGAGGAATTTGTTGAGCTGATAAGTTCCGAACGGAAACAGCTGCTTTCGGGAAAGGGCTTGGCAAACAAGGTGCGGAAACTCGTGGAGCGCATTCAGTATTTTGATTATCTGACGCAGGAATTTCAGAAAAACGAAAAAGCGGCGCGCTTTAAGTTTTTGAATATCGAAAGCCTCTTGCAGTCCATCGACACGTGGGAAACGAACCCCGACAACTTTGACCCTTCGCTGTATACTTATCTCAATCGCATCACACTGTTGAGCCGCGATGATCAAAATGAGGAAGATACCGGCGAGGTGAATATTATGACCATCCACGCCGCGAAGGGATTGGAGTTCCCGGTGGTGTTTATTGCAGGCGCCGAGGAAGGCATTATCCCCCATGCCCGTAGTATGGAAGAAAATGCAGGGGACGTGGAAGAAGAGCGCCGCCTGTTCTATGTCGCCATTACCCGCGCCCGCGACAAGCTCATTATTACAAGCTGCCGAACGCGGCGTAGACAAGCAGGTTTGCTGGAGTGCAGTCCCTCACCGTTCTTGGAAGAAATTCCTGCGGAGCTGGTGCAGTACCATGAGCCGGAAACGGAAGCGGAGGAAGAAGATATCGCCAAGATGTTTGCCCAGATGAAAAAGAAGTTTTCGATGTAAGCTGTTTATACTTGTAAAAACCTGTGAACTGATATATAGTAAAGCCCATGTTAGTTGATGATAGAATTATCGCTGAAATAATCGTAAGAATTGGGCGGCATTACAATGAAAATATCGCAACTCGTTTCTTACGTCCTTTGTTTGCACAAATTCTTTCTAATATTGATTTATCGCGGCACATCGTTGATTTGACCGAGCATTCTGAGGATTTTGTCTTACAGGGGTTCCATCTTGATGACCTTTATTATGACATTATCGCGCTTGCTCGTTTTATTTATTTAGTCCGGCGCGATGTTCTTCCCAATATTAATTCGATTGCCGAAGCAAACACCAAAATGGCGACTGCAGATAAAGTGTACCGTAATATGGCATTCAGTAATCTGGCGCCGAACCTTAACCTATTGGCTTCGATGGTGCTTGAACTTTATCGTGCAACGCTCCAATACGATACAAAAATGGCAGGGAAAGGCAAAACCGTTGCAAGCCGTATTGCAGACTTAGCCGACATGGAACGCCTGTTGACAAATATTGATGCAGATGCTTAAAGGAAATTATATGACTGCTGAAGAAAAATTGATACAATGTTTTAAAAATACCAAAGATCACATTCCGTACACCCCTAAAATCGCATTAGTGCTTGGCTCCGGACTGGGTGATCTGGCGAACGAATTGGAGGTTGATGCGACTATTCCGTATGCTTCCATTCGTAATTTTCCGCTTTCTACCGCACCGGGACACCGCGGTGCATTTGTATTTGCAAAAATAGAAGGGATTCCTGCCGTTATTATGCAGGGGAGAATCCACTATTACGAAGGATATCCGATGACCGATGTGGTACTCCCCATCAGAATTATGAAGCTGATGGGGGCGGAAATCCTTTTTTTGACCAATGCGGCAGGCGGGGCGAACAAAAACTTCAGTGCAGGTAATTTTATGATGATTACCGATCACATCACCTGTCTTGTGCCTTCTCCGCTCATCGGGAAAAACTTTGAAACCCTTGGCGTGCGCTTCCCCGATATGACTCAAGTGTATGATAAAGCTCTTCGGATGCATATCAAAGCAGCGGCTGAATTTTTGCATATTCCGCTTCAAGAGGGTGTGTACTGCCAATTCACCGGCCCTGCTTATGAAACGCCGCAAGAGGTACGTCTGGCAGGGATACTCGGCGCCGATGCTGTCGGTATGAGTACCGCCGTGGAAGCGGTCGCCGCCCGCCATGCCGGTATGCGTGTCTGCGGCATCTCGTTTATTTCCAACCTTGCAGCGGGTATCAGCAGCTCATTATTGAGCGAACAAGAAGTGCTGGATGCAGGGAAAAAAGCGGCTCCTCTGTTTAAGCAACTGGTGTTAAACAGCATCGGCCGCATGGGAAACGCATAAAACGGAATTTATTCTTTCGGAAAACGATGCCGACAGGCGGCTTGACCGCGTAGTCAGAAAATTTCTGGCGGATATTCCGCTTTCGGCGCTGTATGCAGCAATCCGTAAGGGCTTAATCCGTATCAATGGCAAGCGGGCTACGCTTAATTACCGGACGGCAGTAGGCGATACGTTATCGATTGCCACATCATTGCTCCCCGCCGAAAAGCCGTTAATGTCTCCGGCGGGGATGCAAACGCACCAGAATAATCCGTGCCGGAAGAAAACCTTCAGCAAAAATGCCCTGCATGATACGGAAATACCTGCATACGGTAGGCAAGGCCACGCTCCGGACAGACAGGCTCGTACTTCTGCCGATATACCGATCTTGTTAAAAACAACCGACTTGCTTATTGTCAATAAGCCTGCGGGAATTCCCGTACACGGGGTGCACAGTATCGATACGCTGCTTTCCGGGGCTGCACATCTTTGCGGCAATACCCTAAAGTGCGACACTACGGTACAGTTATCCCCCAATAGACCGCCTCCTGTCCGCTTCGCTCGTAATTCTCGGCAAAGTCTTTCTTTTAAACAAGGGCCGCTGCATCGGCTCGATAAAGATACCACCGGAGTTCTCTGTTTTTCTCGGACACTTGTCGGGGCTCAATGGTTTTCTCAATGCTTGCGGGAAAAAACGGTAGATAAATACTACTTAGGCGTTGTACGCGGCGCCATGCCGTCGCAGCTTATTACCGCCGAAGACGAAAGCGGTAAAACCATAACGCAGTGTTATTCGCTTAGTTATAATAAAGGGATCGATGCGTCGCTTATGCTGTTTAAGCTTATTACCGGTAAAAAACACCAAATACGGAAGCATACTGCGAGTGTAGATCATCCGTTGGCTGGAGATCGTAAATACCGCGGAGGAAATCCGCTTCCTGCGTGCAAGCGCTACGTACTCCATGCGTGGCGGTTGTATTTTCCCGCTTCAAGACCGGCGGATATCCCCGCTTTCATTGAAGCTCCATTTTATTTCGAGATGGAAACTTGTATCAATCGATATTTTTCGAGCTGGGAAAAAATAGCGTCCGCTGCTCTTATAGATCAAACTCAAGCAGCTGGCAATTCTCAATTTCTAACTGGAGTAATTCTTCTGCCGAAAAAGGTTTAAAGTACGTATAGATAGCCGCTGTTAGCACGCCGTGGCAGACAAAGAGGATATTGCCGTCTCCTGTATGCTTATGCTTTACGTCTTCTATAATACTGTATGCACGGTGTGCTACTTTCGCAAAGGATTCACCTTTGGGAAATGTTAAAAAAGGATTTTTATGAATGTATAAAATTTCGGGGGTATTCCACGGTTTTCCTTCAAAGTCACCGAAATCGATCTCTTGCAGGCGGATATCCGGCATAGCCGTAAGCTGTAATGCCTGTTCAATATATGCAGCCGTATCTCTTGCCCGTTTAAGTGGAGATACGTAAATTGTCGTGATATTGTTTTTTTCTTTATCTTCTTTTAATCGGCTTGCCAAGTTTTGGGCTTGCATCCGCCCCTTTTCCGTCAACATAGATTCCGAAACACCGCAAGCCAGTTCTCTTACATTCAAATCCGTTTCACCGTGGCGCACAACAAAAAGCTTCATGGCAAAAAGTATAAGCAAATAAAGTTTGAACTGCAAGAGGCCGCATTGTTGATTGCTTAAAGACTGTAATTGAATGTTTCGGCGATTACCGTTTCACCCAAATCGGTACGGGCGAGCGAAATTGCTTGAGCTTTTGTTTTAGCTTTCGCAGTATGGGTAAAGGTAAATCGGTTTATCTTTCGTGCTTGTTTAAAATCCCAAATCGATATGTCAGCACGTACGGTACAGGTAAAGGTACTATCTTCCGTTGTTTCTACCGTAATGTACGTCCTACCGAAAATAAAACGGTCTACAGCAGCACCGATTTTCGTTTGAGCAGCACGGATAACGGAAGCCTCATCTGTATTGGCTAGTTCACGATATTCATCCAGCCCGATCCTGCTGAATCCCCGCTTCATTAATCCCGTAAGCAAGCGTGTTGCTGTTATATTACCGGAAAAAATCGGTGTATTATTTTCATCATAATCAAGAATAGCAATAATAGACGGTATCCGTTTCTCTGTTGTTGCAACTTTATAAGGGAAAGAAACGGAGAGGTTGTCGGTTGCCTCATCAGCTAAAGCGGTAGACTTTTTGACCGGACAAAGGCAAAAAAATAGTTTTCCGTCGCATGCTCGGTTGGATGTGGGAGGGGTAAAGTATAAAAAACCATCGGAATCCGTCCGTACAAGTTCTTTTTTTAAAGCGCTGCCGGTACCGGCGGACGGATAGAGAACGGTGATAGGATAATTATCGAGAGGAAACTGTTTTTCGGGGGCGGTAATGACAACACGTGCCGTAAACGGCTGAGTGAACGGAGAGCCGACATTCACAGGTGCGGGGCTGCTGACCGCCTCGATGGAAATAGTCTCCAATAGCGGTTCTATTCGATTGCGAGCTTCGATGAGAATCGCATTATCTTCTTGTCCATTGCACGATTCATAAATAGCATTGAATAATGCAAGCATCTTATGTATATCGTAGTTTTCAACAGCCTGCGTAAGCTCGGGAAGCAGCCGTGCAAGTGTTTGCTTTTCCGATACTGTTTCAGTAATCTCGTTACCTGATTTCATTGTCCGAGGGGATTGATTCACGTATCCTTGTTCAAGAGCTTCTCTCGATTCCGTTACCGGCGATGCGGTATCCCCTTTGGTTGCTATTGATGCACAAGAAACAACTAATGATAAAAAAAAGCAACAACAGAGTACAGAACCTATACGATACATACACTAACGCCTCAACTTCGTAGAAAAAATCAACTCTTATATCGGATACTTTAATAGGATCCTTTAGGAATACAACAGATAACCGATACTCACAGTAACACAGCATACGGCATTTTACGCCGACCAAAAGTTTTTTCGAGGAGGAAAATTATGTTTGATACGGTAGAAGTAAAACTCTTGCTGCTTATTCTAGCGATTGCAAGTATCTCATTCATTATCATCGCTTTCTTCCTCGGAACAAAAATAGGACGACTTACCGCAAGCAAGCACCTCGCTAAAGAGATAAAAATTGCCCGTGAAGATGCTGTTAAACGGTCTCGAGCGGTTTTGAACGGACAGCTTTCCGAACAATTTGCAGCGTTCTTTCCCGGTTTTCCTGCCGATCCGACGGAAATCCGATTTCTCGGAAAACCGGTAGACTTCGTCGCCTTTCCGGGGCTTTCTGCGGGAGCCGTTGATGAAGTACTGTTCGTCGAAGTAAAAACCGGTAATGCAACACTTTCAAAAGTCGAACGTTCGCTGCGCGATGCCGTAGAAAAGAAGAACGTCCGCTACACCGAGTACCGAATACCCACTCACGCTTAAAAAGGCTCTGATGCGGTTACCTTCCTTTTGTTCGAAATTTTATCCAAAATTTCGAACAGTTTATTTTAGAATAAGGGCGACCGCATCAGACGGGTATATAAACGAATCGCGGAATAAATAGGCTGTGAGACCATTTGAGACGCAACGCGGCGAAATTCCGGTTGAACAGCCTATTTATTCCGCGGGGGCATTAAAAAGCCAAGCTGATGCGGTTGTCCCAGTCGAAGGTTATGCGACGAAGCTTTCGAGTTCGTGCTGATGACCTATCGACTGTAACCGTTCAAGCGCTTTCTTTTCAATTTGGCGGATGCGTTCTTTGGTTAAATTGAACCGCATACCGACTTCCTTCAACGAAAGCTGCTCGTATCCGTTTAGTCCAAAGCGGTAACGGAGAATTTCAGCTTCCCGCTCAGTCAAAGAAGCAAGCAATGTATCGACATTTTCGCGCAAATCAATATCAAGTGCATAGCTTTCAGGCTGCATATAACGGGTATCTTCGATAAAATCACCGGTACTGGCAGCGCTGTTATCATTGAATACCGGCGCATCCAAAGAAACGGGGTCGCGGGCAGCATTCATAATCGTCCGTACCATTTCAGGTTCTATACGGAGTTCCTGTGCGATGGCGGTTAGCTCTTTATCTTCCGGTTCGCTTCCGGTTTTTCCCGTAAGTTTACGAGCTTTTTCAATCTGTACTAATTCGTTTGCCCTGTTCAGCGGAAGCCGAATCATGCGGGATTTTTCGCAGATGGCTTTTAAAATCGCTTGGCGAATCCACCATACTGCATACGAAATAAACTTATATCCCTTATCGGGATCAAAGCGGTCGGCAGCATTCATCAATCCGATATTGCCTTCGCTGATTAAATCCATAATCGGAATATTTTTATTCTGATATTTTTTTGCGACATTGACCACAAAGCGCAAATTCGATTCAATCAGTATTTTTTTCGCCTTCTCATCACCGGCAGCAGCGGCTTTTGCATATTTAACTTCGTCTTCTACCGACAACAGCGGTATCTTGTTTATCTCTCTTAAATAGGTTGCAAAGACATTATTATCCGCACGTGTATTCCGTATTTTTTCCATAAGTCAAACTCCTTGCAAGTGATGTGTACGATATTTCGAGGCAATGCAGCAAACCGAAATTCGCCGGTTAAAGGGGCATTCTGATGTGCACCTTATTTAAACCGTGTATGCTTATTATTAAAGCAAATACTATGCCAATTTTTTTCAAGATAAAAGATGGTACGATGAAAGAGAAAAGAGCCACAAAAATACTTACATTGCGGGCATTTTAGGCATGGAATTATAAAAAAAAGAAAAAAACTTGCCTTTTTATATCTTTGTTTGTATATTAAATATAACCTCGTATGGTTGAAATGACACACTCAGTATAAATATGATTAAAACTGGGTTAAATTGACACAGCTATATCCGGTTAAAATGCCCCTGATGTCATCGGGGCATATTTTTTTACTACCGAAAAGTACAGTATGATAGGAGGTTCTTACATGAAAGTACGGCCATTAGCAGACCGTGTTTTAGTAAAGGTCGATAAGGTAGAAACTAAAACCGCAAGCGGAATTATTATTCCCGATACCGCACAGGAGAAAACACAGACGGCAGTTGTCGTTGCCATCGGCGATGATAAAGAGAAGATTAAGGTGTCGGTCGGTCAAAAAGTGATGCACGATAAATACGCAGGGACACAGATTAAGATCGACGGTGAAGATTACCTAATTTTAAAGGCAGGCGATATCGTCGCGGTAATTGAATAACAGTTACACCGATACGCATCTGATGAACCGGTATAGCCGATAGGCATACCGGTTTTTTTTATGCGATTATGCTCTGTTACTTAACGGCCTTGCTCCAAATACCGCGGGGTAAAAATCTTATCAGGGATATTCATATTATATTGCATTTTGATAATGTTGATGGTCGTTGCCGTATTCGTTGCGAGGGTTGTCATTTTAGTAATCCGAGGAGTGTCCACGCCTTGGGTTGTCTCGTAATTGCTCATTTCCATGATTTTTACCAATACGTTTTTCCGGTCATAAAAGGCAATCTTTACCAAATGCTTGGAATCTTTTTCTACCCACACATTAGTCTTGGAATACTCGGATTTCGTATCTTTAGGAACGCCCTCGATGACATAGCACAAAACTCCGCCGTACTCTTCTTCGCGCAATATCTTGTATGTGTCCAAACTGCTGTCCCGCTGTAGATACGACATATCATTATACGAAAAATCGGTACCGAGAAAACTTTCAGTCCCTTCAGATTCACCGGTAATACGGCGGACTTTCCCGAGCGACGGTAGATAAATCCGCTGATCGGTAACACCGTCTTTTGCAATCATCAAAAAACGCGTTCCTTTTACATTTGCCGGCGCTTTAATTTCCAAAAAGGTGCGGTGATCGTTTTCTTTTTGCACGGAATATTGATCGACCAACAGTTCCGCCATCGTCGTTCCATTTCGTTGGATTTCCATCTTTGCCCGCGTCCCGATTGTTTCAATTGTTATTTTTGACGGAGCGCCCTTCATAATGGATTCGGCGGTTTCTTCGGCAAAAAGCACTGCGATGCTGCAGAGCAATAAAAAACAAAGCATTAGTAATTTTTTCATTGTTATACTCCCTTGATGAGCTTACAGTTCGGTACTATAACACAAAATAATACCTGTCGCAAAGGGCTTTTCACAAATTCAAAATGCTATTTCTAGACGTTGCTTTAAAGCTTTTTGTAATTCTTGTGAAAAATTTAGGTGCGCATTTTCGGCAGCCGAAGCAAGCCATGCCGGTATCGATACATTTTTGCGAACAACTTTTGTATCCGTTAGAGCACGATATTTATAGGTATCAGCCTTTATTAAAGAAATATTTTCATTCGCACCGTATTGAATAGCATGTTGTGGAGTCGATGGCGGAATAGGTAAATGCTCATCTTCCGCTACGCAAAGCCAAGCAGACATAGCATCTTCCATTTGCTCAATTGCATCTACCAAATCCGATCCCGTTGTTATACATCCGTTAAGATCGGGAACTCTTGCATAAATCTTACCGTTTTTATTGGTGAAAACAGCTGTATAGGTGTATTTCATTTTCTATCTTCGTTCATAATTTCTTTTCTTATACCGCAAATCATCTTCAGCAAAATAATGTCTTTGAAGCGGAATTGAACGGCTTTTTTCAGCATTGAAATATATGTCATGGTTACTGCTATGTCTTTTTAAAAAGTAATGTACGTTCTTTAGTTCCCGTATCGCTTGTTTGTACGCATTCATCACTCATCGATTTAAATATATTTATACTATACATATTTTTACACACTGCATCAAGTTGTTGGCTGTTTTTAACTACAGTCGCTAACGTGTACGTATAAAAATAACAGTATTGAATTTATTTTATACTTTTTTACAAAAAACTCTTGACTTTTGAGGGGGGGGGGGGGGGGATATTATGGAAGAAAATCTGAATAAATAAAATATTCCGATTTTTATGACAGGCTGGAAAAACGACTGAACGGCGAACAAATAGTTTTATAAAACAGTTATTTGTGCTGTTGATTTATATCGTATATTTCAGTCAATATATTTTATGAGGTGTAAAGATGATGCATAAGCCCCAAGGAATCACAAGTCAGCATGTACTCCGGCAGTTCCTAAAATTCCGTTCCGGATATTTACCTAAAAGTATGATTACTCATAACCGTTTATCGTTAAAAAGAGGTGTATTATGGGCGTAAAAAAACTTCAGCAAAATGTATTTAGATTTACTTCTATAAAATTAAATGTAGCGATTATGGGGTTTCCTCTTCTTTTATTTCTATCCTATCTATTTGCACCGATTATAAGCTCTTCTTTGCTTGGACTGACGATTATGCTCACACTTTTTTATCTTTTTTTTATTTTATTTCGAGTACAAAAACAAGGTGTTGTATTGGATTTGAATAAACGAGTAATAATGCTGACACCAAACTATTTTACAGCGCTTTTTAAACCGTTCGGTAAATTAAACCAAAGTGTTATTAATCTGGATGAAATTATAAGCGCATCATTGAATTTTGATGTTCATGTGGATAAAGACAATAAACCGTCGATATCCTATGGCGTAAATCTTACGGGAACGTTCGGATCAAAAGACCTTGATTTTATGACACGTGAAACTGCTCAAAGTTTATATGCAATGATTGCAAGCGCTTGTAATTTTGATACTATGTATTGAAAAAGCGAGGTGAGAGGATGTTTATTATGAACAATTCATCTGAGAACGGAGGCGGCTTAATGAGCGTAATTACACTAATTGCAGCTGCGGGTTCCGTCATTGGGTCGCTTCTTTTTCCTGGAATTGGAACAGTTATCGGATTGGGAATTGGCGCAATAATCGCAGGGCTTGTCATTATTATTAATGCGATAAACAACAAAAAATGATATAGATATCAATTCTGTATTACAGGCGGAGTGATTTTTGTTAAGAAGCGTATTATAGCATGATAGCAAAAATCATTCTTTCCTCTAACATTTATACAAATATTATTCTCTACTTCTATCTCCTGCTCTTTTCCCAACTCGTTATCGGATCCGTAGATATGCTATATAAAACCAGCGCTTTTGAAAATAGATAGTGTAGATACGAGGCGCAAGCACAAATTAACCGCAGGCGTATCTTTGATACGTTGAGGATTAATTTGTGTGCAGTAACGAAGTAGATGCGCTATATATTTTCAAAATCCCCCGGTAACGGCTTCGTAATAAACCGCGGCTTTACAATCGAAAGGATGGTCGGTAGTACCGTTAAGCTTGCAAAAGAGCTGGTACCCATCACCAACGCAATCAATAGACCGAGTTCTGATAGCATATTAAACTTTGAAAGCATTAAGACGGCGAATCCCGCACCGACCGACACCGCATTAAACAGAATTGCCTTACCGGAACCGTAGAACGTGTGGATAAGGAAATTCCGGTCGTCACGTCGTTTGGTATATTCATGGTGATAGGCGGCCAAATAGTGGATGGTATAATCGATACCGATACCGATTGCAAAACTTGCCACCATTGCCGTCCCGATATTGAGTTTTATACCGACGATTCCCATAAAGCCGAAATTCAACGCAACGGAAATCATCAGCGGGATAATGCCGATAATACCCGCAATAATGGAGCGGTAATAGACCGCTAAAATTAAAAACACAATGCCGAACGACACCGCAACGGAAATCAGCTGGGATTGTACCACAAGGGTATTCAACGACTGTTCGATAAACATTGAACCGTTCGGCTCTACGGATATATCTTTGGGGAAATTATCCTTAACATACGCCATAATCGCTTGCAAGGCCTGTTCACTGTCTTGTTGACCGAGCGTCCGCAGCTGAATATTTACTTTGAGCGCGGTTGGGGTATATGTATCGTCAATAAAATCCTGTACATTCCCCGCCAGCAGGAGAAGGTAGTTTTGAATAAGCGCGGTAAGCTCTTCCTGAGTTTCTTTGCCGTATTTGTGAGGATCCGTAGGAATTTCGTAGTAGGCAGCGCCTTTATAATTGATATCCTTTTTTAACGCATCAATCACCTCGGTCGCAGAAACATATCTGCCGCGGCGGGCTGTTTGAGCAGCTGCAAGTTTTTCGATGATTTCAGAAAAAGTATACGCCGGTTCTTTTTGCGTTTCCTTTATGGTGTGTCCTGCTTTACCGGAAGCCGAGGTGGATGGTTCCGAATCACTCCATGTGTCAACATCATCAAAACCCCATGAGCTGTCTGCATCTCCGAAGTCGCCAAAATCGCCAAACGAATCTTCTTCTTTTTCGGTGGAGTTCGCACCGGAAACTACAGTCGAGGTAGCAGCTGTTTGTCCATCGGAGGACGACAGGGGAGTACGCCCTGTAGCTGCCAGTCCTGCTGCCGGAGCATCCGCATTATACACTTGATTGAACCGTTTAATAACGTCCGCCAGCGAGGTAATTTTTCCTACTTCGGGGATATTTTCTTCCGCATACTCGGCAAGAGAATCGATTGCCTGCAACACATCGGGGCGAATAACATCTCCCTGTTTCGTCCCCTTGATAACTAAGTTCAGTAATTTTGAACCGCCAAAATTTTCTCGGATAAACGTATCGGCTTTGACAACCTGTACATCCGGTTCAAAGTATTCCATTAATACGTTGTCGATAACGAGTTTTGAAATCCCCAAACCGGCGAAAATAATACAACCGAGACTGACCAAAAGTACACTGCGTTTATGTGCATGAACAATCATCAGTGTATCGGCAATAATCCGATCGATAATACCGCTGTGGCTCGATTTTGCCCCAAAGCGACCGCCGATGGTCGGATTACGCGGTCCCCGTAAAATAAGGACTGCAGGGATAAGCGTTACCGCAACAATAAAAGCTGAAAGTACACCAAAGCTCGAAAATATCCCAAACTCGAAAATCGGTACAACGCTCGTAAAGCAGAATGATACAAAGCCTGCAAA
The DNA here is from genome assembly GCF_024181325.1 of Treponema sp. OMZ 305. Taxonomy (NCBI): domain Bacteria; kingdom Pseudomonadati; phylum Spirochaetota; class Spirochaetia; order Treponematales; family Treponemataceae; genus Treponema; species Treponema sp. OMZ 305. The sequence goes on from NZ_CP051300.1 coordinate 800,770, forward strand.
GGTTGTAAGTGCCGCTAAAAAAACCGGCGGAATAACCCGCGACATAGCTTCGACAATCTGTGCTGAATGCGTTTCCCGAGAGATTTCCTTGCTCTGTGTTACTTCATCAAAATAGTGATTGATAACATGAATACCGTATGCACTGCCAACGGCAATCAAAATAACGGGCAGTACCGTCGAAAGAATGGTTAACGGAATTTGCAACAGTGCCATTGCACCGATTGCCCAAATGCATGAAATAATAACGGTGAGCAGCGGTAAAAATACGCCGGTAAATCTTCTAAACGAAAAAAATAAGACGCCCGCTACGATGATGACGACGATAGGAACAAGAAATATTAAATCATGACTGGTTGCTTCATTGACAATTTCGCTAAAAACCGGTGTGCCGGTTACGTAGGTAACGGAGTCCGGGAAGTCCCATTCCTCCGCGATGCGCATTATTTCACGGCATACGGAAACCGTTTCCGGGGATCCGCTTTCTTCCTGTTTTATGTTAAGGAAGATAATAGTCTGTGTGGCTTTTAAATCATCGGAAACCAAGCTTCGATTATAGGTGTCCATCGAACGGAGCCGTTCGGTAATTGTCTTCAATTCTTCCGGCGAACCGGTTAAATGTTCCGGCACAAGTTTTTCGTTCACAATTGAATCATCCGCCGCTTCGATATGGGTTGTTGTCGTAAGCGAAACGACATTTTTTACAAGCGGTAATGCAAGCAATTGTTTATCCAGCTCTTGCATTTTTTCTAAAAATTCTCGATCAACGACCGTCGAATAGTGTCGTTGGATTCCGATCAGGAGCGGCACCGAATCGCCGAATATCTTTGCCATTTCGGCATCCGCTATTCGAGAGGGATCGCTTTCCGGTATAAAGCGGAAATTATTATTATCAAATCGGATACGCGGAAGCTGCAATGCAAAGAAGAGCGTGATGCCGAGGATAATACCCAAAGTAATACGCGGATGTTTGTATAGTCTTTTAACCAGTGCGTTTTTCAAATTCATAAGCACCTACTTTGACAGGCGGGATACTCTAAAGCTAAGGTATTTAAAGAATTCCGCAAATAAGCTTAAAGGAAATATCTAAAAACTGCGGTTTTTAGAGGTTGCCAATTAGGAGTCCCTATACTATACCTCCATCCGAGTAAAGTCAAGGATGAAGTTTGCCTTGCCGGATGGATGAACCCGTTCCGGTTTTTATCACTTCAATCTTTTGTGGGATGCGGCTTTGCAGTTCGCTGACATGCGAGATGATGCCGACCATCCGGTTCCCACGTATTTCGTCTAAGATGCTGACAGCGTTTTCCAAGGCTTTTTCGTCAAGCGACCCGAAGCCTTCGTCGATGAACATCGAATCTATTCTGATGCCGCCTGCTCGTGCCTGAATGGAATCGGCAAGGCCGAGCGCAAGACTGATGGAGGCCATAAAGGTTTCCCCGCCGGAGAGGGTCGCAGAGGGGCGGCATTTACCGGTGTAGGCGTCGGCGATTTCCAAGTCGAGGCCTCGGTATGCGTTCCCTGCGCCGTGCTCTTCACTGACGGCAAGCCGGTACCGTCCCTCGCTCATCCGCTCAAGCCGCTTATTTGCAAACACGGTTACTTCATGCAAAAAGGCGGAAAGAATCCACGTGTCGAACTGGAGTTTCCGCGGATTGCTGCCGCAGAGGTCTTTTGCAAGGGCTACCCAGTTTTGCGCCTCCGCTGTTTTGACTGCGAGGGCTTTTGTCAGTTCCGTATGCTGGGCGTGCAGCTCCTCCAGCTTTGCTTTCTCCGTATTGAGGACTTCGAGCCGCGCCTGTATTTCATCATACCGTTGACGCAGGGCTTCGACGGCAGTTTCCAGCTCATCGAGATCGCGCGGCTCCGTCGCGGTAACGTCTTTTTCCAATCCGGCAGCCGCCTGCTTGTACGCCGCGTACTGTTCATAAAAGGTGTCGATTTCGGTTTTCCACTGCGCAACTTCCGGTTCGCTGCACACGGCTTGCTGCAAATCCTCCAAATCGGCAAAACCTTCCTTTATATACGCGGCTTCGAGCTGCGCCGTTTTTTCGCTGCGCTGCAGTGCGCGTTCTTGCCCATGCGCTTCTGCTGCGGAAAGTTCGCCGCGGATTCGTTCAAGGTTTTGCGTTGCTTCGGAAACATCAGTATGATAAGCATTGATAGTCAGCTTGAGTTCCTGCAGCAGCGCTTCGCATTGCTCCAACGCGGTTTCCGCATCAGGGATTTCGTATTGCTCCGGTGCAGTTTTGCCGGCAGGGGCATCGGGGGTCTTGGCTTTGCCGCCGGTTTCCTGTTTGTCCAGAATTTCCGTATCCGTGCTCAACTGAATGCTGCGTCGGCTTTCGGGCAGCTGAGAAAAAGCTTGGTCAAACTGGCGGCGTTTTTCTTGGAGCGCGGCGGAAACTCCGCTTAAGCGTTGTTCCGCGCTATGGTGCTGCTGCATACATTCCTGCCGCTCCCGCTGCAAACGGCGAGCTTCTTCTTCCAGCGTTTTGTGTTCGGCAAAGGCTTTGCGGGATGCATCGTACGCTTGCAGCGCTTCGTTTATCTGCTGAGCGGTTTCCTTAATGCGGCTCTCCGCCGCATCCTTTCCTTCCGGAAAGGGCACCGCGCTGCATTCTTTATACCGCAGCTGTAAATCAGCCGCCGCTGCTACTCGTTCGTCTATTTGTTTTTGATAATTTGTATACGAAGCCTCCGCACCGGCGAGCGCCGTCTGCGCTTTTTCTTTTTCGTGCTGTAGTTTTGCTGCGCTCCGTTTTGCCGTTTCTATCCGCTCGTCAAAGCTGAACGCACTTTCTGACATACCTTGAGCCGGTGCGGGGTGATGTACCGAACCGCAGACGGGGCAGGGGCTTCCTTCTTCGAGGTGTTCCGCAAGCGCTGCCGCTGCACGCTGCCGTTCCGCTGCCTTTTTTTCTTCTTCTATTCTATTGATTTGTTCCGCATGAATATCACAGTCGCGGGCGATCTCTGCAAGCTGTGTCCGCGCATTATCCGCAGCCTGTGCATAGCTGTGCAAAAAGGTGGTGAGCTGCTCCTGTTTGCATAAGATATCGTGCAGCTGTTTCTCCATGTCAAGCCGAGTTTGCAGACTACGGTAGGCGTGTTCCCGCTCGTCAAGCGCATCAACGGCAGGAGCAAGGACAGCGGTTTTTTCCGTAACGGCCGCGAGCTGCGCTTCGATGCGTTGCAATTGCGCTTGGGCGGCAGCGGCGGCACGTTTCAGCTTGTCTTCTTCGGCTTGCTCAGCTCCGATTTCCTGTTCCAACACGGCGGCTTTCCGCAGCGAATCGATGACGGCATAGAGGCTGTCCCGTTGCTGCTCTTTTGCGGTGATCTCGTTGTGCCGTTCCTGCAAAGCGTTCATACGGGCGGTCAGTTCTTCCGTGCGTTCCCGTTTTTCCCGTATCTGCCGCTCGTCCGCCGCACATGCCGCTTCCAACTCAAGGAGCTGATTCACGTGGACTGCGAGCGGAGCTGCCCGCTGCGCTTTTTCGATTTTCGCTTTTAAATTGTGGATATCCTCTTCGCGGATGCGACACGCTTCCAGCTCTTCGGTAACCCGCTCCAGTTCTTTCCGTTTTTCTGCAAGTATTTTTTCCTGCTCAAGCTCGGTGTTCTTTGTTTGTAGAGCGCTCAAGACGCCGCCATGTTCATCTCTGATACGGTCAATTTCGTTCAGCAGCTCTGCGCGGTCGCTTTCGTAACGGTGGTACACAAAGCGGGTATGCAAGGTTTCGAGGTTTGCTTCTATTGTATGCGCTTCCTGCTGCAGCGTGTCTGCGCGGAGCTTCGCTTCCTGCATCAAATCCGAGTAGCGTTTGATAGGAAACAAGTGCATCAGTGTCTCTTTTTTATCGCTCGACTGCGCCCGCAAAAACTGCGCAAATTCTCCCTGCGGCAAAAGGACGATACGGCTGAACTCTTTGTCGGAAAGTTTAATCAGGTTTTGGATTGAAGCATCGGTTTCCCGTTTATTGGTCGATGAGCGATTTTCCCAGCTGCCGTTTTCGTAGCATTCGAGGGAGACTTCTTCCGGTGTTTCCAGCTTTCGGCCTTCTTTGGTATACGGCAGCTGCCGTTTGATTCGGTACAGCTGCGCTCCGATAAAAAAGGTGAGTATGACATCGGAGACTGCGTAATCGTCCGCAAAGTGGCTCCGCAAATTCCGCATAACGCCCGATCTTCCGCCGAGCGGTTTCCCGTAAAAGGCGTAGGAAATAGCGTCGAAGAGCGTGGTCTTTCCGGCGCCGGTTTGTCCGTAAATCAAAAAGAGGGAGCCGAGGCTGTCAAAGTTGACGGTATGCGCGCCGGTAAAGGGGCCGATGTTGTGCAGTATCAGTTCTTTAGGTCTCATCAATAGCCTCTTTGCAGAGCTGTTCAAAAAGCTCTTGCTTCATTTGGTTCGGCTCGCCGTTAATAACGATTTCAAACCGGCTAAAATTTTCGGCTAACGTGAGCGGGTCTTCAGCCGTCCGTTCGCGGAGGGTCAGCTGTTCTTCCCCGTCCTGCTGTTCCCGATTCATAAAACTCTTTTGCCGGATACTCAGCAAAAACGGAAATTTTTGCCGCAGCAGCTGCATCGGGTGCGCAATAACCTCGGCATCGTTCAGCGTGATTTCCAGATAGCAGCCGCTCCATTCATCGTAGCGGTTTCCGGTAAAAAACTCTTCAAAATTACCTTCCAGCCGTTTGAGCGGGCGTTCGGAAATGATAGGTATCCGCTCAATGTTGAGCGGAGCCTTTGCACTGTTCATATCGGACTGCTGATTTGCCGCATCAAACAGTTCTCCACCGGAGTGCGTTATCACCTTATCGATGGCGGTATTTTGTTTCGGTGTGCAGTCGATATCTATCGAAAGAACGCACTTGGCATCCTCCGATTCATCAAAGGAGTAGGGGAGGGGAGATCCCGAATAATACATCCTGTCGGTTATCCGTTGGCAGCGGTGCAGGTGTCCGAGCGCAACATAATCGAAAAAAGAAAAAAGGTCGGGATTGACATATTCGGCGGTGCCGATAAAGGTGCGCTCGCTGGAGGAACTCTGCCCGCCGACGGTAAAAAGGTGCGCCGCTAACAGCGCAGGCATATCCGGCTGTACCGCTTGTTTCAGTATGTGCGACGCAACTGCCGCCATTTCCGCCTGTGAATCCCCTGCCGTATGATACGCTTCTTTTGTTTCTTCCGAAAAAGCTCCGAAGTTTAAAAACGGGAGCAGATATATCGCAAGTTTTTCCGCGCCCTTGGTAAGAATCACCGGATCGGCAAGCCTGCTCGTATCCTGCACAATGTAGATGCGCTGATTTTGCAGTATCTCGCGGGCAAAGGCGAGCCGCTGCGCGGAGTCGTGATTGCCGGGAATGATCAACACCGCCGTATCGGGACAATCCTCCCGTATCCGTGCAAGGAATCGGCTGAAAAGCGAAACCGCCTCCGCCGAAGGAATAGCACGGTCATACACATCGCCTGCGATAACCAGCGCTGCATAGTCGGCCTGAGTAAGGATATCGTGAATGTCGTTCAGCATTTTTTCTTGTATGCCGAGCAGCGGCGTTTCATGCAGCGTCTTTCCCAAATGCAAATCGGCGGTATGGAGCAGTTTCATCTTTGTTACTGTATGACTAATATCCGATTCTGTAAAGAGGCGAAAAAATTCCTCAAGCATAAAAAATATGATATATGGGAACCTCTAAAAACATCAAACCTATCGGCTTGTTCTGTAAGGAAGTGATTTATCATATCCGCAAAAGCGGATTGCGAATCCGTTTTTAAAGGGTTTCTTTAGATTTAATTAGTTTTTATGCTTATTTGCTACTTGCAAACTTTTTGCATTTGTGTATACTTGCAACCGATTTGCAAGTAGCATTGCAAGAGGAGTTTTTTTAATGAAGAAATTGTTTTTTACAGCAGTTTGTATGATGTTTTTCGGCATCGCCGCGGTAAATCTGTTTGCCGGCGGAAAAACCGAGAAAAACATGGAAGGCAAAGTTGCCGTTGCAGCAACCTTTGATGCGATGAAGGAACTCACGGAAATCGTGGGTAAAGATAAGGTGTACGTCCATACGATTATCCCGCCGGGAGTTGAAGCTCATGATTTTGAACCCAAGGCAGGGGATTTAAAGTTCTTAATGCAGGCAAAGGCTGTCGTTTACAACGGGTTCGGTATGGAACCATGGCTTATGGATGCGCTCCATGCGGTGAAGCAGGATACGATAAAGACTATCTGTGCAAGTAACGGTATTAAACCGATCGAACTCGCAGAAGGACACCATCATCATCACCACCACCACGAAGATGAGCACGATCATGATCACGACGAGCATGACCATGATCATGATGACGACCACGAAGCGGTTGATCCTCATGCGTGGTTGAGCCTTGAATCCGCTAAAGTGATGGTTAAGAACATCGCCGACGGTTTAAGTGAGGTAGATCCTGCAAATGCCGCTTTCTATAAGGCGAATGCCGCAACTTTTATTGCGAATGCTGATGCGCTTTTAGCAAAATATCGCAGTAATTTTGCGAAGGTAAGTCATCGCCGTTTTGTCGTCGGACATGCAGCGTTCGGATATCTCTGCAGAGATTTCAACCTCGAACAGAACAGCGTCGAAGATGTATTCTCCGCAGGCGAGCCGAGTGCACAACAATTAGCAAAATTAGCAGATTATTGTAACCAATATGGAATTAAAGTTGTTTTCTCCGAAAATGCGGCCAGCCCACAAGTTTCGGCTACCTTAGCAAAAGAAGTCGGAGCTTCGGTGCAAACAATCTATACGATTGAGTCGGCTGAGGATGGTTTATCCTATATGGAACGGATGACCTCTAATATAGAAAAAATTTACAAAAGCCTTGCAGAGTAAGCTCAAACCTTACGTGCGGGCTTAATACAAACAACAGTTAATCCCGGTGATAGTCATTGTACGGCCTTTACATCTCTCCTTTAGCCGTACCGTGATTATCACCTTTTTTTTGCCTCGATGCGGTTTTGCCGTCCTTTTGTACAAAATTTTGGATAAAATTTTGTACACTTTATTTTTGAGAAAAAGGACAATTGCATCAGACAAATACATCAAAATCGCAGAATAATGGAGATTGGGTAAGCATTTGAACCGCGAAGAGGTTCAACTCTGCTTGGACGATCTCCATTATTCTGCGGGGTTGCCAAGAACCACCTGATGCAATTGCCTTGCGCCTTCCTCATTGACAGATACGCATCTCTGCATAATAATAACGGAAAGGAACGTAGAAGACTTATGCTTGAATTATGTATTCTATTGCTGTTTTCCGTCAGTTTAATTATCTGCGTTATTCTTCACTATTCAATTTTATACGCGCTGATATTCGGCTATGCGCTCTTCTTTGTATTCGGCCTTATCAAAGGCAAAACGTGGAAGGAGATGCTCCGCTATTCCTTTCGCGGTATTCTAACCGTAAAAAATATTCTGATGATTTTTGTGTTGATAGGCTGTATCACTGCAATATGGCGTGCATGCGGCACCATCGCCTTTATCGTGTACTATGCCTCTCTGGTTGCGGTGCCGCAGGCTATGGTGTTGCTCTGCTTTTTACTATGCTGCTTTGTATCGTTTTTGATGGGTACCGCCTTCGGAAGCGCCGCCACCATCGGTGTTATTTGTATGACATTAGCAAACAGTATGAATATTCCCGTTATATACGCAGGGGGCGCCATTATTTCGGGGATATTTTTTGGAGACCGCTGCTCGCCGATGTCGTCGGGAGCGCATTTAATCAGTGAATTAACAGACACCGATATCTTTAATAATATTAAAACGATGGTGAGGACAGCGTTTATCCCCTTTATCGTAACAGCTGTTCTGTATGGCATCATCGGGATTATCATCAATCCCAGCGCGGGAAATCGTATTATTGAGACTATCATTAATTCCGGCACAGAAAGCAGTATGACTTTCCGTATCTTCGCCGATTACTACAACCTTTCGCTTTTTACCATTATTCCTGCTGTTATCATCATCCTTTTTTCGTTACTTAAAATCGATGTAAAAATAACGATGGCAATAAGCTGCCTTGCAGGGTTGTTCTGCGCCGGATTTTTGCAGCATATTCATGCGGCAGAGCTGATAAAAATAGTCTTTTTCGGTTTTCATCCTCAAGATACGGAACTGGCAAAACTTATGGCTGGCGGAGGGATCGTGTCGATGATACGGGTATCTGCAATTATCTGCATTTCGTCCTGTTATTCGGGAATGTTTAAGGGAACTCATTTTTTTGATGGAATGCAGCAAATTATGCAGCGGCTCAGCAATCGGATTACCGTATTCGGCAGTGTTCTTACCGCCTCCGTATTTGCTTCGGCGATTGCCTGCAATCAAACATTAGCCATTATGCTGACTCATCAAGTTTGTGATGATTTTATAGAAGATAAAAACATCCTTGCATCTTACTTGGAGAATACCGCCGTTGTCGTAGCGCCGCTGATGCCGTGGTCGATAGCGGTAAGCGTTCCGTTGACTTCAATCGGCGCACCTGCAACAGTGCTTTTAGCAGCCTTTTTTCTTTATTTAATCCCGCTGTGGAATCTTTTTCTTGAAATTCGACAATCGAAAATATTATCAAATCTTGAAGATTGCCGAAGTTAAACCTTGGTGAATATCGTACGACACCGCACACGTAAATAAGCAATATTTCAGAAACTGAGCTTGTCTTGACAGTTATCCAAATAGATAAGATAATACAAACAGTATGTCTGTTGTAATTATCTCTCTTTTCATCATTATCGCAGTTGTTGCGGTCGTAACGGTTGTTATGACGGGGTTCAAAGGCCGCGGAACGTTATCGATCGGCAAAAAAAACAAGGCTGCAGTGATACGCGAGGCAACGAAACGGCTTGCGCAAAATCCGAATGACAGCGCCGCACTTTTAATGGTCGGAGATATATACTTTCAGGATCAAGACTGGGAAAAAGCCTATGCTTCTTATGCGCCGCTGTTGGATCAGATGGGCGGGCGTGTTCCATCGGAGCAATTTGAAATCAGCTTACGGTACGGTATCAGCGCACTGAAAACAGACCGGTTTGTAGAGGCGAAGAAAGGGCTTTTACTGGCAAAAAATATCAATCCCAACCATTTCGAGATAAACTATAATCTCGGATATATTTACTATATTCAAAAAGAATATGAAAAAGCGGTTCCGTTTTTGCGGAAAGCGCTACTCACTCAGCCCGATAACGTGATGGCGTTAAAGTATCTTGGTTATACACTCCAAAGTTTACGCAAATATCAAGAGGCGCTCCCCAGCTTAAAAAAAGTATTGGATGTTCAGCCTGATAATAAAGATGCGCTTTTTGCGATGGGGGAGTGTTTTTATGAAGTCGGCTCAAATGATCAGGCGTTAAAGATATTCACTCATTTGCGGGTATCCCCCGAAGTGGGGCCGCGTGCTGCGCTCTATGCGGGTTTAATACGGATGCGTGCAGGTCAATTAGAGAAGGCAATTGAAGATTTTGAAATCGGCCTAAAGCATGACGGCATCCCGTTGGATATTATGAATGAGCTGCGCTATAATTTAGCCGCTGCGCGGATTAAAACGCAGGATTTACAAAAAGCGCTGATTCAATTAAAAGAAATTCAGACCGTCAGTCCGGGGTATAAAGATGTCGCTTCTCTTATCATGCGGTATCAGGAATTAAATCAGAATAAAAACCTTCATACCTATTTAATGTCGGGGCAGAGTGAATTTGTCGGATTATGCCGCAGAATCGTTTCGCGTTTCTTTCCTAACGCTAAAGTGAAGATACTTGATATCAGCGTTCTTGCAACCTATACCGATATTGTTGCTGAAATTGATACTTCTAAATGGGCGGATCTCGTGATATACCGTTTCTTCCGGTCACAAGGCTCGGTTGGTGAGCTGGTACTGCGCGATTTTCACGGTAGGATTAAAGAGATGAAGGCCGGTAAGGGGATTTGTATGACTGCCGGTACCTTTACCGAAGAAGCACGCCGCTTTACGGAAGGTCGCCCGCTGGATCTTTTTGATAAGAACCGCTTGAACAAAGTCTTAAACGCAATCGGATAGTTTTCAATACAAAAAACTGCAGCGCCCCCAGCAACCACATCAGAAGTATTTTGCCAAGAATAAGGCCTAATGCGTTTACCGCCGCCGTATTTTTTGTACGGCAGTCTTTAATAAAGAATCTCCCGTTATCAAAAGTAACGTCAAAATAATCAGTGCGAAAAGCGCGGCGCTGATAAAGAGCGGAAGTCCCTGTGCGATAATGCGGGGGTACGCCGCTAACGGATCGTAGAGCCGTGCTCCGAAAAAATACAGCGGTGCGGCGGCAATCAGTGAAAAAAGCAGCATTTTAACGGTAAAACCTGCGGCTGATGTAAGCAAGGTACGCACATCGATTGAATCGCTTTTGGTAAGAAAATACAGCAGAAGGCCGGTGTTGACAGCACTCGCAATCGTCAGTGCCAACGCGATGCCGCCGCCTTGCATAAAGCCTGCCAGAGCCGCAGCCAGCACAATATTGATTCCGAAACACGCAATACCTGCAATCGTGGGACGTTTGGTATCGCTTTGTGCATAAAAAGCCGAGGTCAAAATCCTGTTTAATGCGATAAAAAATAACCCTGCGATATGCCACTGAAAGGCCTGCAAGGTGAGCCGGACGGACTCGTCGGTAAAGCGGCGGCTCTTATACACCAAAATGATGACATGCTCTCCCGAACAGAGCAGGAAAATCGTTGCAGGAACGGTTACGAGTGCAATAATCTTTGCGGCATTCAGCAAAAGTTTTTGAAATACTTCCCATTGCTTATTAACCGCATGGGCGGAAAGATCGGGTAGGATAACTGTGCCGACAGAAACGGCGAAGATGCCGAGAATAAGTTCTTGTAAACGAATTGAATACTGTAAACTTGCGGCGACCCCAACTCCGGAGTATGTCGCGAGCGCCGTGGAAACGAGGTCGTTGATTTGATACACTGCCGTTCCGATGAGTGTCGGCACAATCAACCGCAGTATTTTTCGCGCTCCGGCATTATGTACACAGCGCCGGAACGGTATCAGCTTAAACGAAAAGCCTGCGCGCAGCACAAAGGGGAGTTGAAACAACATTTGGCAGGAGCCGCCGATTACCACGCCGATTGCCATTGCAAGCGCCGGATTGCCGCAGGGTTTTGCGAGTACAAAGGTGCAGCCGATGACGGACAGGTTAAACAAAATCGGCGTAATCCCTGTCGGTAAAAAGCTGCGGACGCCGTTCAATATCCCCTGAAAGAATGCCGCAATGGAGATGAGCAACAGGTACGGAAACATGATGCGCGTTAAGAGTACCGTTGCGGAAAAGTCGCCGATTTTCGGAAAAAACACCGCAATAATCAGACCGCTGCACAGAATCCCGATGATGACGGTGCCCGTTACGGCAAAAGACAGCATGGTGAATGTTGCGGAAAGAAACTCCTTCATCGCCGCCTTGGCATCGGGCGCATTGCACTTCTCACCCTCCAGATAGGTCTGGAAAGTAGGGATAAACGCAACGGTCATGCTGTTTTCGGCAAAGATGCGCCTGAGTAGATTAGGAATCATAAACGCAACGGTAAAGGCGTCCGCAAGGGGGCCGGTGCCGAGGAAGGCTGATTTGGTCATTTCCCGTATCAGCCCTAAAACCCGCGACACAAGGGTCAGTACGGATAGGCTGATACCGCTTTTGAGTAAAGAAGATTTCCGGTTCATAGATTATCGTTTTTGTTTTACGCGCAGTTTTTTACCGCATTGCTTCATACCGCTGCCCCTTTAGGATGCTCCACAACCATGGAGCTTTTGGAGCGGAGCGGTTTTTGCAATTTTCGGTAGCAGACGGTGCTATCTGCGGAGCCGGACGCCTTCGATATCGGTGCTGAACAGCTCGCGTAAATCGTTGAGCCCCAATGCCATCAGCGCCATACGGTCAATGCCGATACCCCATGCCAGAACGGGAACGTCGATGCCCATCGCCTTGGTAACTTCGGGGCGGAAAATGCCGGAGCCGCCCAACTCGAACCAGCCGAGTACCGGATGCTTGATATGCACTTCTATAGAAGGTTCCGTGAAGGGGAAGTACCCACCGACATATTTCACTTCGGTGGCGCCGGCAATTTCGACGGCAAACATCTTGAGGATACCGAGCAGCGTCCGCAGGTTGACCTGTTCGCCGAGGACGATTCCTTCCGTCTGGTAAAAGTCGGAAAGGTGCGTTGCGTCTACTTTATCGTAGCGGAAGCAGCGCGCAATACCGAAGTATTTGCCCGGGATTTTTGCCTTTGCCAACTGATGAGCGGACAATACTGTGCCTTGGCTGCGGAGCAAGAGTTGCCGGGTAAAATCGCGGTCAAAGTGATAGTTCCAGCCGCGGCTGCCGCTGTCCCCGCCCGTTTCGTGAATTTCCGCAACACGGGAAAGGAAGGGTTCCTCGATCGCTTTGGCGTGCGTAGGATTTTTTAGGTAATACACATCGTGAATGTCGCGGGCTGCGTGGAATTGCGGCATAAAGAGCGCATCGGAGTTCCAGAAATCCGTTTCGACCAGCGGCCCATCAAATTCCTCGAAGCCGAGCGACGTGAGTTTATCTTTGACGCTCTCTAAAAAATCAACGTAGGGGTTTGTCCTGCCGGGGATAACGCGGGCTGGCGGCAGCTGGATATTGTAGCTGCGGAAGGTTTGCGTTTTCCACGCGCCTGTTTTAAGGCTTTCGGACGTCAGTTGTCCGGTTTCATCGCCGGTAATGCCCGCCGCATTCAACGCCTTCTGTACTGCGGCAACCATATCCGTAAAGGCGTAAACAATCTCGTCCCGTTCAATAATCTTGAATGCGGCATCCGCAGCGCCGCGCTTTTTCGCAATATCGGCAATGCAGGTTTTTTCATCCTCCGTTAAAGAGTCCTCAGGCAGACGGCACTCGGCAGATTCTGCGGCACGCTTCAACAGCGCTTTTTTCAGCAAGAAGTTTTTATCGTCAGGAGTTTTTATATATGCCGCTTTTTTTTCATCATTCATCGCGGCACAGCCCGCTTTGGAAAGCTCCCCGAAGGAAGATCCGACATCCTTATTCTGCAAACCGAGTTTCTGCGCGATTTCGGGCAGCTTGAGCGGCCCTGCTTCCTTTAACAACAAGATAATCCGCTCGGCAGGCAATCCGTTTTTTGCATAGTCTTTGCCAAGCTCCGTCAATTCGTAGACAACGGTTGTCTTTCTCGTTTTTTCTTTTACTAATTCTTTGAGCTTGAGCCATGAAAAGGCCTGATTTGCATGGCCTTCTTTATACTGCAAAACCTCCTGCAGTTTTTTCGCATATAATCCTTCGCCTATCTTAAAGTTCTTTAATACCTTGATTTCAAGCGGATGTAAATTTTTTAATACCGATTGAATATCCATAACGGATTCCCCCTTTTTTTCATAAAACGGCTAAAATGATACCTCATTTAAAGATTTTAGTGAATAGGATAATCGGCTTTTGTAAAGGAGATGTCGAACTACTGATGTAATTTATCATTATGAATTTATGATGTGAATTATCGAAATCATACGTTGAGTATTTTCAGAATCGAAAACCGGTTTTTGTATCGCGCAGTCATGCGGTCAAAAGTTGCATTTATTTATAAAAAAGAGTATCATCCGTTTATGAATAAAGCTTTACAAACGTTAATGGATCGCGGATTTTTTCAGCAATGCACCAATGTGGAAGCGCTGTCCGCGTTAATGGATAAAGGTCCGGTTACGTTTTACATCGGTACCGACCCTACCGGCGGCAGTTTGCATATCGGGCACCTTGTGCCGCAATTTGCGCTCCGGCATTTACGCGATGCAGGTCATATCGGTATTGCACTGCTTGGTGGCGGCACGGGACGCATCGGCGACCCTTCGGGGAAGACTGAGATGCGCAAAATGCTGGATTATCAGCAACTTGATGAAAATGTTGAAAAAATAAAAGCGCAGCTCGATCGGTTTATCGGATTTGACGGAAAAACAGCCTTTGCCGAAAACAATAAAAACTGGCTGGCCGATTTAAACTATATCGATTTTCTTCGAGACATCGGCTCCTGTTTTTCGGTTAACAAGATGCTTTCGTTTGAGGCGTACAAGATACGGATGGAAACGGGACTGTCTTTTCTTGAGTTCAATTATCAACTGCTGCAAAGCTACGATTTTTTAATGCTGCACCAAAAACATCACTGCTGTCTGCAAATAGGCGGAGACGACCAGTGGGGCAATATCGTCGCAGGGGTCGATTTAGTTCGCCGCAAGACCGGTGATGAGGTGTTCGGGCTTACTTTCCCCCTCATTACTCGCAGCGACGGTAAAAAAATGGGAAAGAGCGAAAAAGGCGCACTCTTTTTAGACAAGGAGATGACCCCCGTATTCGACTTTTTCCAGTATTGGCGGAATGTTGACGATGCCGATGTACGCCGCTTTATGCTGCTGTTTACCTTTTTGCCGATCGAAGAGATTGACCGTATTTGTGCAGGCAATATCAACGAGGCGAAAGAGCGGCTTGCATGGGAAGTCACCAAAGAGATACACGGGAAAGATGAAGCAGATACGGCGCTTGCCGGTGCTAAAGCCGCATTCGGCGGCGGCGGCGATAAAAGCGCAATGCCGACCGTAGAAATGAACCGTACCGTTTTTGAGCAGGGGATTTCGATTGTCGATTTATATGTACAAAGCGGTTTATGTGCTACAAAGAGCGATGCCCGCCGTTTAATAGAGCAGGGAGGGGCGCTTGTCGCAGGAGAATCAGTTACTGACTTTAAAGCCGTCATTACCGCCGCCGCCTTGGACGAAACAGGAGAACTCATTCTCCGCGCCGGAAAGAAGCGGTTTAGCCGTATCGTTACCTGCTCAGTTTAGTTTGTTAATGTGCGAAAGGCTGTCCTAAAAGTGTGCAGCTTTTAAGACAGCCCTTTTCTGTTTTATTTTTTAAGTGAGAAGTAATAGCGTGCCCATGCTTTATCATCGATTAAGATATGATTAAACAGCCAGTCACGCAAAAAGCGGACAAATGAGTTGGGAACGAATTGTTTGCCGTTTGTATAGGCATTAACTGATTTTAAAATTTCTTTAACGAACAACTCATGTTTTTGTTTATGTTCTTTTAACCCCGGATAATTCATTTGCTCCATGATAGCTTCTTCATCTTTAAAGTGAATCATTACATAGTCTACCAATTCTTTCATTACATCTCTAAATGTCTCTTCAAGTTCTGCTTTTTCTCCAAGGCAGGCATTATATAAGCTATTGATTAAATCTACTAAGTGGCGGTGTTGTTTATCGACGCTCGGAACTCCCACATCATAACTAACATCCCACGAAACAAATTTCTCCATCATTGACTCCCATAAAAAGTCAAGAAGAAAGTATCAACTTTCGATTGACTTTTTACGCACGTTCGCAACGAAGTGAGAACGTGCATATAATATACAAGTTTGCGTTTGAGCAAACTTGGGTAAATAAAAGCCGTGCTATGTGTACGGTTTTTATTTTACGCTTCTCGTATTCGCAACTATTACACATTTTACCGGTGATGTAAAGACCGTCTGACAGAGCAATCGCATTAGACTGATAGGCAAAACGCCGGAGAATAAGAGGCTGCTGCATAAATGCCTTGTCTGAAAACAGCCTTTCTGTTAGCTTTTGCAAATGGAATCTGATGCAGTTGTCCTTTGCCTATATCAGTTTTGCAATTTTGCTGTAGAGCCTGTTGACAGCTGCTGTTTGCGCTTCATCCAATCCTGCACCGGCGCTGTCGATGAGCTGCTGCAGGGAAGCAAGGTTTTCGTGCAATGCAGTGTGAAAGCCGCGTGAAGTTTTCAGCCAAAAAGTACCGTTGCCGTCGTTGAACAGGGTGATAAAGCCGAGCTGCTTGCTCTTCTGCTTTGCCGCTACCGTGCGGAAGATAAGCGGCAGCTGCTCCAACAGGGCTGTGGTGTCATCCGGCAGCGTAAAGTTCTTGGTGCGTGGAAAAGGCGTTTCCGAATCAAGAGGTTGCAGCGGAAAGGCTTTGGCAATGCTTAATACCAAGCCGAACTTTTCTCCGGCGAGTAGCTCATAGCTGCCGAAGGTGATTTTTGCTCGCAGGTTTTTGAGTTGTTCCAGCCGACCGTCATATATAATGCTGCCAGAGACTTCCATCGAAGCATCGCCTTGCATATTCCAATCGGTATTCGGCTTGCCGGATCCTTGCAGCTGCCGCTCCACCCGCAGCTGCTCCACCGTATGCCTGAACTGCTCCCACGGCAGTAAAAGCTGCTTTTTCCCTTTCATCTTTTGTACGATATACGGGGTGCCACAGATGGATACTGTTTGCGGCTGTTTTTCAGCTGCGGTACCGACACTGCCGGTTCCTTTTCTGCCTGCGCTTTCCGATGCTGCTGCGGAGTCGTGTGGCACACCTCTTCCTGCACTGCCGGAGAGCTTTCCGACCGCACCGGCTCCCAGTGCGTTTTTACTGCCGCCTTTGCCGCTGCCTTTTCCAGTTCCGCTTGCGGCTCTATCAGTCTTACCGCTACCGGCTTTTGCCCGCGTTTGCTGTGCTGCTTTTTTGTCGAGGAGCGCAGGGGCAACAAGAGCTACAATGTCTTTGGAAAGGGGTGAAACCGACATAGCATACATCCGTGACGTACGCACAATCTCCCCCGCAACGATAAAGGGCTGATGCTCCTTATACATACAGGAACCCGGATGGATGGAAATCTTTTCGGTGGTAAGGCTGCGATATACGTCCCGCCCCTGTGCAGCGCACACAAATTGAATCATACCGCGGGCAACCGCCGTCAGATAATCCGCCGGTTTTCCGCCGGAGAGAATCGGCACGCCCATATCGGAGACAATCAGCTCCAACTGCTCCTTGATATTGGCAATTTCCGCCATAATCCGCTCGTCGAGGTAAAAGCGTTCACAAAAGCGCTTTTGGTTTTCCGCTTGCATGTACTGCCGATAGACCTTGAGGAAGGACACAAAGTCGCCGAGCGGATCGCGGAATACTGCATGGGCTTTTCTCGCTTCAAGCTCATGCCCGTCGGGGAAGAGGAAGGGACTGCGTGCCGATAAAAAGCCCGCGGCAATCAATACATCCTCAATCGATTCGGGATAATAGAGTACCGCCTCTACAATCATACGGGATTGACGCGGGCTGAGCGGGAAGAGGCACATCATCTGCCCGATTTTACTCAGGCTGTTATCAGGTTCCAACGCGCCAAGCATATTGAGCGTATCTACCGCACCGATAATGCCCTTCTTGCCGGGAGGGGAAATAAAATCGAAGTTCGCAAAGTCGTAGATCCCCAGCTCCGCCATCCGCATCACCACCTCCGAAAGATCAGTGCGGTAGATTTCCTCCGTGGTGTACATAACGCGGGTTTCAAAATCCTTGCGGGTGTAGAGGCGGTAACATACCCCCTCCTGCGTCCGTCCCGCGCGTCCCCGCCGCTGATTACACGATGCCTTCGACACCGGCGCTTCGTCCAAGCTCGACGTGTAGGTAAAGGGATTATAAAAATTGAGCTTCGATAAGCCTGAGTCGATAACGGCGGCAATATCGTTGATGGTGATAGAGGTTTCGGCAATGTTCGTTGCGATAACAATCTTCTTTTTCCCGAACGGCGGGGACTTGAACACCCGTTCCTGCTCTTCCTTGCTCAAGCGCCCGTACAGCGGCAGCGGGTAGAGCTTGCGGAACCATGACTCATGCGAGAGCCGCTCGATGCAGTCTTTAATCGCCCGCTCGCCGGGAAGAAACACGAGGATGGCTCCGGGGCGCCCCTCGCTTAAAATCCGCCCGACAATCACCGCAATTTTATCGAGTAATGCTGTTTCCGCAGCGAGCGTCTCTGTGGAGGCGGTGATGGCAGGCGGGTCAAAGATGAGGGTAACCGGATAGGTCATCGCATCGATTTTAATCACCGGACATTCGTTAAAATACATCGAAAACATATCGGTATTGATAGTCGCCGATGAGATAATCACCTTAAAATCCTGCCGCTCCTGTAAAATCCGCTTGAGCAGCCCGAGTATAAAATCGATATTCAAACTGCGCTCGTGCGCTTCATCTACCATAATAACGGAATACTTGCTGAGCCATGGGTCAAGTTTAAGCTCCTGCAAGAGGATACCGTCAGTCATTATCTTTATCTTTGTGTTCGGCGAGGTATGGTCTTCGAACCGCATCTTGTAGCCCACTGCATCGCCGAGCGGAACCTTCAGTTGATGTGCAATAAATTCGCTTACCGAAAGCGCTGCAATCCGCCGCGGCTGGGTAACCCCGATCATGCCGGTTTGTGTATAGCCCGCCTCATGTAAAATAACCGGCAACTGGGTAGTCTTACCCGATCCGGTAGGGCTTTCAACGACAATAACCTGATGCCGATCCAAACTCTCTAAAATCCGTGCCTTTTGTTCATAAACAGGCAGCTGTGTATATTTCATAATCGGGAAAAGTATAGCGCAGTTGTTATTTGTGTGCAATGTTATACGCAGATAGGCTTGCGTTCGATCTGTACGCCGAGCGCTTTAAACCGGTCGACGAGGTGTTCGTAGCCGCGCTCGATTTGGTACACATTGCGGATAAGGCTTTCACCGCGGGCGCAGCAAGCGGCAATGACAAGCGCCATTCCCGCGCGTACATCGGGAGAGACCAGTTCAGAACCGTGCAGGGTACTGGGACCGGTAACGACGGCGCGGTGCGGGTCGCAAAGCGTAATACGTGCACCCATACCAATCAGTTTATCGACAAAGAACATTCGTGATTCAAACATTTTTTCGTGGATAAGCACCGTGCCTTCCACCTGTGTGGCAATAACCGCCATAATGCTGGTAAGATCGGCGGGGAATCCCGGCCACGGCGCGTCATCGATTTTCGGAATCATACCGCCGAGGTCGCAGTTTACCTTTAAACTCTGCTGTGCGGAAACAATAAGGCTTGTGCCGTCGATTTCCCAACGGATGCCCAGCTTGTTAAACGCAAGCTTTATCGGCCGCATATCGGGCGGATTGATATCGGTAATGGTAAGCGAGCCGTGTGTTACCGCGGCAAGCCCGATAAACGATCCGACTTCCATATAATCCGCACCGATGCGATATTCTGCGCCGTGCAGTTGCTGCACTCCTTGAATACTAAGAATATTAGACCCGATACCGCTTATCTTTGCTCCCATTGCGTTCAACAGTTTGCAGAGGTCTTGAATGTGCGGCTCGCTTGCCGCATTGGTGATAACGGTTTCACCCTCGGCGGTTACCGCAGCCATCACTGCATTCTCGGTAGCGGTTACGGAAGCCTCATCCAAAAAAATATCCTGCCCGATGAGCTTATTTGCCGTAAATAAAAAATGCCCGTTTATCTTTACCTGCGCACCGAGTTCTGTTAGCGCCAAAAAGTGCGTATCCAACCGACGTCGCCCGATAACGTCGCCGCCGGGCGGTGTCATCATAACTTTTCCATAACGCGCGAGCAGCGGCCCCGCAAACAAAATAGAAGCCCGAATCTTTTGTGCCAGCGGCGCCGGTACTTCATAGCCGGTTACGGTTTTTAATTGCAAGGTATATTCGTTTTGAGCAAGTTTAGAGATTGTTCCCCCAAACGATTTGAATATCTCAAACATTACAAAGACGTCTTCAATTTCAGGGAGATTTTTTATGGTAACAGGCTGATCGGTAAGGACGGCGGCGGCAATACAAGGCAACGCAGCATTTTTATTCCCGCTTGCCTTAACGGTACCCTTTACGGGGAAACCGCCTTCAATGTGATATTCATACATGAGCTGCTCCAAACATAATATTCTACCCTGAAATCGCCCCACTCGAGGCTTCTTTTCCTAAAGCGGCAGAGCGGAGGAAGTAATTAAATGCTGTATTTTTTCTTTTAATGCAAGACGAATCGGTAATATAGGGTAGTCCGGTTTATCGATAAGCTGTACGAAGAGTTGTTGTTGGCCGATAGGATTGACTTCGATTAAAAAGCTTATTTTTCCTTTTTGCTCTCTTTCTAAAATATTATAAACGGCGGTAGCCTCAAACTCCTCCCGATAATAAATAAGAGAATTCTTTTTTTCAATATCGATAATATCCTCTACAAGCACTGCTTCCGTCTCCGTCTAATTTAGGATTGATGATACCCCATTTATCAAAGTTTTGACAAGGGGAGCTAATTCATATTCGGCTAAATCGCCGACTTGAATAATATCTTTTTCTTCTATACTTGATACGATATCATGCAATAGCGCTGTTATTTCTTTCTGATACTCATGAACCGATTTTTCTTCAATTTGTATATCGATGGGGAGTTCCGTTACATCGGATAAGAGTAATGATCGATACAATTCCTTGAGTTTCTCCGAAAAAGTTCCAAGCAAATTTAAAACCTGCATATCTTTTCCGGTCTGCATATACACCGGAATCTGCTCAAACTCTTCCGCATAGCCGGACAGTTCTTGTGTCAAACTCTTCATGTAATTACGAATTTCCGTTCCGGAAAATGTTGAAAGCTCGATCGTAATATCGCTATCAGCCGGCTGTTTAAAAAGCAGATCAAGCTCTTGCGAAGTCAATTCTTTTCCATCGACTGCAACTTGTACGATTGTTTCATGTTCACGGCAACACGCTTCTTCAATGCTGCCTAACACTTCGCCAACGGTCTTTTCATTTTCAAGTGTATACGAGAGTTTTTCGCCGTTAATTTTTATTACCATTTATCGTCATACTCCTCACGTGATTATCGTTTCGGCAATGTCGCGGATTATTCAGCGCTAGTTGTCAGAACCGCCTTTATTTTGTCGGCTGAAATTATTGATCATATCCGACTGCTTTTGCAAATTTCGCAAAGTTCCGTCCATATTCCCATACTTTTGCCGCAGCTCCAGCTCCTTTTTTTCAAGAGCCTTATCGTACCGCGCGATTTTATCCTTGCTCGTCTTAATTTGAGCTGCCAATCCGTTTGTTCGCGTAGAAAAAATTCCGCCCCGCTGCACATATGGATCTATTTGTTTAAATACCTGAAACGCGACGCCGTCATCGACAAGCACATCATTATCGGTATCATATCCGAAAAGGTAACGGACATCTTCCATCGAATTTTGTAAAGCCTCATCAAGTTTTTTTTCATCGATTTCCAAATATCCGCGGAGCCGCGCTTCATTAAGGCCTGAGCTTGTATCCGATTTTGTCGATATGCCGATTTGCGATAACGTCCGTATTGGGGTATCGGTATTTTTGCGGTATACATTTGCAACGATTTGGCGCAGATTATTTTTTAAAGCGGACAGCGTCGTATCCCCGAAAAGAGCGCCGAGATTTTCTTCCGCCGTTTTACGCTCATCGTCGGTAAAATATTCGATTTCATCGATAACCGCTTGCTGGTTGCTCGTTACAATATTGATTTCCGCCAAAAGCCGGTTGTATTTTGCGACAAATTCGATAATTGCATCCTTTGCCGGTTGAGGATCCGGTTTAATACTGATACTTTCCGGTTTATCGGTCTTATCCTCCAGTTGGAGCGTTACTCCCGGAATAAGATCATCGATTTTATTTGTGCTTCGCTTTACAGGGATGCCTTCAAAGGTAAGAGCTGCCTCCTGTGCCTGCGAGACGGGATTAACCGGTATGTATTCGCCTGTCGCTTTAGGATCGTATACTTTGATCTGCGTTATTGATACGCTTTTATCTGTGTTATTATTATGTACGGTGAGTCCGGTAATATCACCATATTCGCTCAAGGGGATACTGAAGGTCTGCGTTTCTGCCGTATCGGCTAGTGCAGGCAACGGGATAAGCGTTCCACGCGGAGAAACTAATGATAGTACATTATAATCTTCCACAGGGGCAGCGGTTTGTTGATTTAACCCAAGAGTTTCAGGCAGGATACTTGAATCGCTCGGCGCATTGGTTACGGTTACGCCTTTATACGATGCGGAACCGACTTGTTCATAAATCGATTCTCCGCTGGGGGCGGATACTTCTCCTTGCGCGGAAGGCGAAGCATCTGCATCGGTATTGTTTTGCAAGGATACGGTATATTCCAATACATACTGCTGTGAGCCGCGCACCGGTTTGGAAAACATAATGCGTTCTGTTGTCTGTGCAGGAATTGCAGCCTCTGTTTTTTCGGCATCCACTGCAGGACGGTCGTTCTTTTTTATCAGACCGTTTTCGAGCGCAAAGGATAAGGCATCATCGGAAAACTCCAGCTTATTGGCTTCCCCCGTTAGCTGGGATTCAAAAAGCAACGAAACGGCACTGGGCGAAGTCTTTATTTCCGAAATTCTGAGAATATCTTTTCCTTTTTTATTAACGGCATCGATAAAACTCCGGTATTTTCCGCCTTGCCAATTCACCGAAAATTTCTTTTCGCCGACGGTAAAGGTGTAGAGGCCTTTCGGAACTTGAAAGTCTTTTGATACTTCTTGTGATAAAAAAGAATCCGCTTGGGCAATTTGATTGATGGAGATTTTAAAAGTCTGTTCGCGGGCATCCCGTGAAGCGGTTGCCGTTACCGCCCGTTCGTTGGAAGATGTTACAGTCTTTTCTACAAAGGGATTGTTAAAGGAATAGAGTTCCCGTGTTTTTTCGCGGATTTCGGTAGAGAACTGGTTTATTTTTCGCCAAATAGTATTTTGCCGTTCATATTTTTTTAAATCTTCAGCAGCTGAATCGCGCGGGGCACGCTCTTTTTTCATCAGCGTTTCAATGAGATTATCATATTTACCGGCTCCTATGCCGGGAATATTCATATCGGACACTCTAACCCCTTTACCGTTAAGCCGGATAAAACTTATCTACTATCATTGTCGGCTGTAATACCAATAATCTTTATGGAATCAAATGAGTTACGTGATTTACATATTTTTAGATAAAAAAAGGAAGAAGAAGGGCGCGGCTTCTTCTTCCTTTTAAGTCGTGGAAAAAGAGATAACATCCAGAAACCTCTTTTAGTCAAACCCTCACTGTTGATTTAGGTTTGCGTTATTTCCCCGATTTTTTTTGAGCGCTATTGAAGGAGGCGGATAACCGACTGGGGTTGTGTGTTCGCCTGTGCAAGCATTGCGGTACCTGACTGCATCAAGATTTGATTCTTGGTGTACTCAACGATCTGTTTTGCCATATCAGCATCGCGGATGCGTGATTCAGCAGCCTGCAGGTTTTCAGCAGCAATTGCAACGCCATTGTATGCAAGTTCGAAACGGTTCTGGTATGCACCGAGGTCTGCTCTCTGCTTGTTGATCTGCTTCAATGCATTGTCGATAGTACCGATGGCCATATTAGCACCTTCTACAGAAGAGATGGTGATCATATCGCCTTCACCACCCTGCATACCACCGATAAGACCGAGAGCGGTAGCAGTCATTGTGCCGACGAAGAGCTTTTCAGACTGATCCATGTTCGCACCGACATGCAACTGCAATTGATTGTCAGCTGCATCTCTTGCAAAGCGTCCGGTAAGCAAGTTCATACCGTTGAATTGGGCATGGCTTGCAATGCGGTCTACTTCATCCACAAGTTGAGAAACTTCAACCTGAATTTGCATACGATCTTCTGCAGAGTAAATACCGTTAGCGGCCTGAACTGCCAACTCGCGTAAGCGCTGCATGATATCGGTGGTTTCAGCTAAATATCCTTCTGTTGCTTGGATAAAGGAAACACCGTTCTGTATGTTCTGACCTGCTTGATTTAAACCGCGGATCTGGCTTCTCATTTTTTCGGAAACTGCAAGTCCGGAAGCATCATCGCCTGCGCGGTTAATGCGCATACCGCTGGAAAGCTTTTCTATGTCTTTTACGATGCTGGTCTCGACGATACCTGTGTTGCGCTGTGAATACATAGCGCTCATGTTGTGGTTAATAATCATATAACCCTCCTTGAAGTCTGCTCCCGGCATCCATGCCGGAAATGGTCACTGTATAAAAACATTACGGAAATTGGTTGCGCCTTTCCTTTCTGCTTTTTACACAGTATTATTGGCTTTCGATGTACTAACCGAAGACCAATAATACTGTTATACAGGGCTTCTTAAGGGTGTTTTTCAAAGATCATGTTAACGGGATACCGGAGACATCCCGCCGGTTCTCGTTATTACAGTGGTAAGTATACCCTCTTGCCCAAAAAAAGACAAGAGAGTTATACAAGAAATTACCGCAATAATGAGAGTACAAGCTGGGTATTTGAATTTGCCTGAGCCAACATTGCCGTACCGGACTGATTGAGTATTTGATTTCTCGTATACTCGACCATCTGCTTAGCCATATCGGCATCACGGATACGTGATTCGGAGGCTTGCAGATTCTCTGCGGCAATATCGATTCCGACAACGGTCATTTCCAGTCTATTCTGGTATGCGCCGAGGTCTGCCCGCTGCTTGTTGATTTTCTTTAACGCTTCATCGATTGTACCGATGCTGTGGTTCGCTTCTTCTGCAGTTTCAATCGTCATCGTGCGGTTATCGCTCAGATCGCGCACGCCAAGGGCATGAGCAGTCATAGTACCGATGTACACGCGGATGCGTTGATCCATATTAGCGCCAATGTGGAACCACATTGATCCTGTTACGGCGTTTTCTCCGCCTTCACGTGCAAAGCGTCCGGTTAGCATATTCATACCGTTAAATTGAGCGGAACTCGCGATGCGGTCAACTTCGGCAACAAGCTGGGAAACTTCGACCTGAATTTGCATCCGGTCTTCCGCGCTGTAAATGCCGTTTGATGCCTGCACTGCCAGCTCGCGGATACGCTGCATAATGTCAGTCGTCTCCTGCAAATATGCTTCGGCAACCTGAATAAAGCTGATTCCGTTCGATGCGTTTGTCGAAGCTTGATTTAAGCCGCGGATTTGAGCGCGCATTTTTTCGGAAACTGCGAGACCGGAAGCATCATCACCTGCGCGATTGATGCGCAGACCGCTGGACAGCTTTTCGATGTCCTTACCGATACGTACATCAGTAACACCCAATGTACGCTGTGCAAACATTGCACTCATGTTGTGGTTGATAACCATAGCATTTCCTCCATGAAATGTGGTACTGAAAAGCATCCGTGCTTTTCAGGAAAATAGGGAATTCCTAAAAACTTGGTTTGATTTTTAGAAATTCCGGATAGAATATCTCCATATCTTTTATCGGTGGTATAAGCTGAAAACTTTAGCCTTTATGTAAAATTTTTCTAAAATTTTATATGGGAATTTCTAAAAACCTCAGTTTTTTAGAGGTTCCCATGTGTTTTTCAGTAAAAAAGCAGGCAGCTTAGATGGGGAGATTACATTCGGTAGAACGAAGACTATATCTTTTGAAAAAAGGCGGTACAGAAGCGTCGGCTATTTTCAAAAGTCTTGTTTATCACCCTATTAGCATATATACTTATAGTATATTATTAAGAAAGAAGTTTGCACTTTTTCTATGTGAGGCTTCTATTTTGGGAGGTTTTATGATTCACAAACGTTTTATGCGTCTATCGATTGCATTATTGTTTGCTCTTTCCGTGCTGATGTCATGCGCTACTACGGACAGCGCACGTATGCAGGAGCCGGTATATGAGCCGCTGCAGGGAACCGTTTCGTCGGTTGACAAGTACGGTAACCTTACAACGGACATTACCGAAGCGGCGTTAAAAGAAAAAGGGTATGAGCTTGGCGATGTTCTGCTTGCAAAGCTGGGAGACAAAACCGTAACGGCTCCCTTTGTTGCAACCTACAGCGATGTTAATAGAGGAGATTACCTCATTAGACTTTCACATGGGTTTACCGCTATCGCGATGAGCTATGATAACTGTAGCGGCAAAACCGGTGCAGTCGAGGGAACTCCGGTAACACTGTCTCTTTCCAAGAAAGGCGCCTATTTACAGGAATATGAAATGCGCCACTTGGTTAAATCCGAAAAACGTGAGGATTATGCTTCCGATGCAATATTCGCAAACTTCCGTGCCGTTCAAGCGGGTTCCATTGCAGCCAATCGGCTGTATAGAGGATGCAATCCGGTACTCGGCGATGCCCGCGCCCCCTATGCGGCAAAGCTCGTTGAAGAAGCAAAAATCGTAACTGTTATCAATCTTGCAGACAGTGCTGAAAGTATGGCGCCGCATCTTGCCGCAGCGCCTTACTATGAACAGCTGGTAAAAGACGGACAGGTTATTACCCTTAATATGGGAATTGACTTTAACGACTCTGCCTTTATCGCGAAGCTGAAGGATGGACTGATCTTTATGGGGCAGCACGAAGGGCCGTTCTACGTTCATTGCAATGAAGGAAAAGACCGTGCCGGTATGGTTGCCGCCGTGCTGGAAGCCTTGATGGGTGCCTCAGTGCAGCAAGTTGCCGACGACTACATGCTGTCATACATGAATTACTTTAACGTCAAGAAAACCGATGCACGGTATCCGGTTATTGCGAAGATTATCACCGATATGTTCGTAAAGATGAACGGCGGCAAAGCTATTACCGATGCCAATTTAAAAGCCGTTGCGGAAACCTATCTGACCAAGACCGTCGGGCTGACCGCACCGCAAATCAACGCGCTCAAACAAAAACTACAGTAACGAAGCGATCTGAGCAACCGCATCGGAAATATTTGAAGCGATTGCCTTCCTTTTGTGCGAAATTTTGACAAAATTTCGCACTCTTTATCCGAGAATAAGGGTAAATGCATTAGGCAAATGAATCAAACTCCGCAGAATATAGGGGGCGGAGCAACCATTTGAGACGCAACGCGGCGAAACTCTGGTTGTGCAGCCCCCTATATTCTGCGGGCGTGTCTTACAAAGAACCTGAGGCGTTTACCCTGCAATTAAGGAATACCTATGGATACCGACGATTTCAACGAACACATTCACTCAGCAGAAGGGCACGATATGCCACCCGCTTCGAACCTCGATACGGAGATACGCCCGGGTACCACGGCAAGCGGTACCGCCGAAATGCTGCCTAATATGCAGCCTATTGAAAACGAAAACGCTGACACGGCAGGCAGTCATCCGGCAGAGCGGCAGACGGTAGCGCAGAACGCCGATACGGTACAAGCCTCTCCGTCTCCGCCCACGAAAAAAAAGCGGAAAAAGAGCGGATTTTTCAAAAAAGTCGGTATCTTTCTCCTCGTCCTTATTTTGATTATCCTGATTCCGCTTGTCGGGTTAATCGGATATTCATTGATAAACCGGACGAATCCTGCGCGGCATATTGCGGATGGATACTATGCTGCGGTTACCATTCGCTCTGCAAGCGATACGCTGCAAAAAGGACTGTACCTTAGCGCTGTCGATTCGCTCCTTTCTTCGCCCGAAACGGCAGCTTTACAGGGCAATCTCCGTGCGCTGCGATCGAATACAACGCTCCAATCGAGTTGGTTTAAGCGGCTGCTGAACGTCCCCGTGAACATTGCTGTTTATGAAGGCAGTAATGCCGCGATTGTTGCGAATATCGGTATCCGCTCTGCTGCCGTTCAGCTGCTTCCCCTTATTAGTGCCGTTAAGCCGGAACTGTTTGATTCGGTGCCGAACCTTTCGCAAACCGAATTTGACATCAACGGCAGCGCAAAAAAAGGCTTTCTCTTTGAACTGACTCAAGATCAGCGGCTCTACATCTGTTTTTATAAAAATCTCATGGTTGCCACAACCTCGGAAGATTTGCTGTATTCCTGTTTGGCCGAAAACTCAGAAGCGAGCGGTAAACGGCTGACTGCGCTGCTGCGGGATTCAAATCGCGGAGCTATCAGTGTCTACGCGGAACCGTCGTATTTTATTTCCGGTATGGCAGCAAAACGAGACATCGTCGGCAACATGATACGGGAACTCGCCTTCCCCGATCCGGCAGCGCTCAACGTCAACTTTGACGAAAAAACGGTTTCTTTTCATAGTATCATTAATTGGATTTCGGAACGCTCCGAAGTGAATGCCATCCTACAGCGGCGCTCAACCCTGCCGGCTATTTTATCTCGTCTGCCGGAAGGCGCCGTCTATGTGACGCTACTCAACCTTGGCGATCCCCAATTTCTCTACGAAAACACCAAAGCTTTTTTCCCTCCGGAACTAACGAAGAACTTCAATTCGGCGGATAAAAATAGTAAATTCTTTTTTAACAAAGATTTGAATCAACTTATTTTTGACTGGATGGGCAGTGAAATCGGCGTATTCGGGCATCGGGATTCTCAAACGCCTGTTTTCTTCATTTCGTTAAAGGATGAGGCAAAATGCCGCTATCTGTTGGAAGATTTGTTTAGCACGATATTCATCGATCGCAGCACTGCTGCGGTAGTCGACGATAACCGTATCCCGCGGATTATCTTCCCCTCGTGGTTGTCAAGACTGCTACGAGCCTTTCAAATCGATCTGCCGGAACCATTCTATATGATACAGGACAGCTATTTGTATCTTTCCAATAGTGCTGAAGCGCTCGGAATGTGCAAAAAGGAAACCGATGCTGGTAAGCTCTTGGTAAAAACCGATGAATGGAAGAAAATTGCAAAATCCGTTTCCGCCGAAACGTCTTTCTTGGTGTACTATTCGCTGGATCGAAGTATTCCGTTTTTCTTGGAACAAAATGCACTGCTAAAAACCGCTTTTAAGAATTACGGTAAAGGCGTATTATCATTGCGTTTTGCAGCTGATCGCAAAGTTCATTTGGATTTCTATACGCAGAAAACCGATGCGCGCAAATTGGAAGAAATCCCCTCATTTCCGCGGTCTCTTTCTCAGCGGCCCGAAACCGATATTATCTGCACAAAGTCCGCGGACAATATTCCCTATATTTTTTGGACGAACGGTTCGAATGTGCATGGCATGAATCTTTTAACCGGAAATGAGTCAACGCTTTCGCTCGACGGAAAAGCGGGGATTGCCGCCGAAATAAAACACTCAAAGCTGCAAGCGTTGTGGGCTGTTTCCGCCCGCGGTTCCATCTATCGGGTAAATGAAAACTTGGAACCCTTTGCAGGTTACCCAGTATTGACGGCGGAAAAGCTCCTTCCCAAACCGGTTGCGTTTAATGGCGGCATAGCGGTACCTCTTTCTGCCGATTCGACGCTCCTCTTTGCCGACGCAACGGATAATTGGTTTATTTCTGAGCCGATGAACGCGAAATTGCGAACTGCCCCTATTATATGGAAGGCTGGGGTCGCGGCGCTTCCTCGTTCTTTTGAAAGCAATCTGTACTTGTTTAATAACGAGGGGAAAACCGTTGAAGGGTATCCCATTGAACTTGAGGGCATCTTTGCCGCAGCGCCGGTATTCTTTGAAGAAACAAAGGGAAACTACGCTGTCGCTTTTGTAAGCGAAGACGGTAGATTTTCTATCCGCAGCTTATCGCAGGATTATGCGGAGACCGCCTCGTGTGATCTTAACACCGTATGTAAAGCGGATTTGGCGTATTCGGCATCGTTGCGGGCGTTTTTTGTGGTTTCTCAAGACGGCCACCTGTTCAAATTCAACACTGCCGGTGCGATAATAGACTCATTACCGTTAAAAACAGGCGCTGCGGATGATTACCGCATCACCTTGCTCGATGTAACCGGCGACGGTAAAGATGAAATCTTTGTTTCGGGAGGCGGCAATGCACTTTACGGCTTCACCTCCGGCTTTGCTCCGCTGGACGGTTTTCCCCTTGCCGGTACGGGAACGCCGTACTTACTCGATATCGACGGAGACTCGTTCCCCGAACTGATCACACACGGTATCGACTCAAAAGTTCACGCATATCGGGGAGCGGTACTGAGGTGAAGCCGATCTGCGTCTGACAAGGTGTTCCTAAAATTCAGCAGGCAGCTCTAAAAACTCGGTTTGATTTTTAGGAACATCCGTCGATTTTATAACTGGTTTCTTGAATCACTTGCCGGTTTATCTTTTTTTTTGTATTTTACTATCATATCGTTTTGAATGTTTACGAGGCTTTTGCAGACTGGTAAATGTTCTATATGTTAAAAACTACAGTACGTAGCATAATTTCAGTTATAATGATGAAGGAGTTCATAAGATGGCAAAACAACTGCTGTTTAATGAAGAAGCACGGAAAAAGCTGCTTTCCGGTGTTGAACAAATTTCAAGTGCGGTAAAAGTTACATTAGGTCCCAAAGGACGCAATGTCTTACTCGATAAGAGCTTCGGCGCCCCGACCGTTACCAAAGACGGTGTATCGGTTGCCCGTGAAGTTGAATTGGAAGATCCGTTTGAGAATATGGGAGCGCAACTCTTAAAAGAAGTTGCCACAAAGACCAACGATGTTGCCGGTGATGGAACCACAACCGCAACCGTTTTGGCTTATTCTATGGTACGCGAAGGCTTAAAAGCCGTTGCCGCCGGTATGACCCCGCTTGAATTAAAGCGCGGTATGGATAAGGCTGTGGCAATCGCCGTAGACGATATTCAGAAAAACGCCAAAGAGATTAAAGGCTCCGAAGAAGTTGCGCATGTCGCTTCCGTTTCTGCAAACAACGATCAGGAAATCGGTAAAATCCTTGCCGATGCCATTGCTCGTGTAGGAAAAGACGGCGTTATCGATGTCGGCGAAGCGCAGACGATGGAAACCGTTACCGAATATGTTGAAGGTATGCAGTTTGACCGCGGCTATATTTCTTCCTATTTTGTAACCGATCGTGACCGTATGGAAACCGTATACGACAATCCGTATATCTTAATCCACGACAAGACCATTTCTACAATGAAAGACTTGTTGCCTCTTTTGGAAAAAGTCGCACAGTCCGGCCGCCCGCTTTTGATTATCGCAGAAGATGTTGAAGGCGAAGCATTGGCAACCTTAGTTGTAAACAGCCTCCGCGGTGCGTTAAAAACTTGTGCGGTAAAGGCTCCCGGTTTCGGCGACCGCCGCAAGGAAATGCTCGAAGATATCGCTATTTTGACTGGCGGACAGGTTATCTCCGAAGAATTGGGATTAAAGCTGGAAACAGCCGATATCAGCCAACTCGGTCAGGCGAAGAGCGTTAAAATCGATAAAGAGAATACTACGATTATCGACGGCGCAGGCGATAAAAAGCACATCAGCGACCGTGTGGCTCAGATTAAGAAGCAGATTGAAAATTCTTCTTCCGAATACGACACCGAAAAGCTCAAGGAACGCCTTGCAAAACTTGCCGGCGGTGTTGCGGTTATTAAGATCGGCGCCGTTACCGAAGTAGAAATGAAGGAAAAGAAACACCGTGTAGAGGATGCCTTGAACGCAACCCGCGCCGCTATCGAAGAAGGTATTGTTGCAGGCGGTGGTCTTGCACTCATTCAGGCTGCGGAAGCGCTCAACAAGGCTGATATTTCCAAGCTGACTGAAGACGAGAAGATTGGCTTTAAGATTGTGAAGCGCGCGCTTGAAGAGCCGATTCGCCAGATTGCGGAAAATGCCGGTGTTGACGGCGCTGTTATTGCGGAAAAAGCAAAAGAGAAGCGTGGTATCGGTTTTGACGCTGCAAAAATGGAATGGGCGGATATGATGAAGGTCGGTATTATCGACCCCGCAAAGGTTACCCGCTCCGCATTGCAGAACGCCGCATCCATTGCGAGTCTCCTGCTGACCACCGAGTGCGCTATCACTAATCTTCCTGAAAAGCACGCTCCGGCAGCTCCTGCTCCCGACATGGGCGGTATGGGCGGAATGTATTAATCGATATTCCCAACAAGCGGGTAAACGCATCAGGTAGAGTAGACCGGAATCGCAGAATAAAGAGGTTATGAGACCATTTGAACCATCTTCAACTGTTGTACGTCCGTGTACAACAGTTGAAGGCGAGTTTTGTGTGTGCACAAAACATCGCTGCTGTATGGAATCACTGCCATCCTTGGCAGTTCTGGTTGAGCAGCCCTAATTATTCTGCGGGGATGTTAAAAAAACGGACTGATGCGTTTGCCTGCGTATCGGTCGGTTGACCGTTTATCGTAACTATGTTACAGTAGCTTATCTACGTGATCGTTGTTTCCATTAATGATAGAGCCGAAAGTTCAGCTTACATAATCAAATAAAGGTCTCATAGAAATTGTTTCCGTATGGATTCATTATTTAGCACCGCAAAAGGTAAAAGGATTTGAGTATGGCTCAGAAAATCTATGTAGGGAATTTAAACTACGCAACCACGGAAGAAGGTTTGTCAACCTTGTTTGGAACTTACGGCGAAGTCGTTTCGGCAGTTGTCATTAAAGACAAGTTCAGCAACCGTTCAAAGGGATTCGGATTTGTTGAAATGGCTGATGAGGGCGCTGCGCAAAATGCTATTGCAGAATTAAACGAAAAAGAATTCGAAGGACGCCGTCTCCGCGTTAATGTCGCACAGGAAAAACCCCGCCGCACCTATCCCTAATCAATTTATACAAAGGATCGGGAAACTCTAAAAACTGAAAAAAATTTCTTTCCTCTATAAGATAGAAGCCAATAAAAAGTTGCGGTAAAGTTTGCTATTATCTATATGGAGAGGAGCCAAGCTATGATTAACCATAACGCTCAATTTTTTTGGTGCCTGATTGTTAAGCATACTGCTATAACAAAGCCTCGGATATGCTTGGCGCCGATTATGGCTGCGATGATCCTTTTCTGCGCTTTATGCAGCACCTCATGTGCTTCGGTACAAACGGATATCCGCTATTCGGGCGGCGTGGGATCTGCTCGTGAAAAAACACTTGCAATGCTTGAATCGGCTATCGTCTCGCAACGGATACAATATAGCTCCGAACAAGTTAAGCGGATACAGACAGACATCGAAGCCTTGTTGCGGGAACCTTCCACCGATTCTTCATATTTGGCACGGCTATATGCTCTTTCTGCAGACGTATACCTATTACAACGCCAACCGAACGAAGCACGGAAGCGATTAGCTGAGGCAAAACAGCAAAACGAATATGATGAATACGTCCAATTAGTTTCGGCACGGATCATTTCCGATCAGGAAAAGCGGAGAGCATATTTGGAAGAGCGGCTTATACAAAATCCGACGTATTACCGGCTGAAAGCAGAACTCGGAGGGCTTTATTTCGCGGTAAAAGACTATCGGAATGCCCTCGCAGCCTTTGACGCTTCGCTTTCATTTTTACCTGAAGAATATCAGCGGCTCTACAGTAAACAGCGCGAGCAGAGTTTACAGCTTTATACGATAGACGGGACATCCATTCGGAAATCTTCTGAAAAGATATTGCAAGCGCCTCAACTTTCATTAATAGAAATGGCAACCCTTACGCAAGATTCTACGAACGCACTGGATTTTATAACCGGTACCGCAGAATGGAAACCGCCGCTCCTTGCCGAATATCTGCAAAAAGATGGATGGTACAATCCGGAATGTGATGTTCTCAAAGATTTTGCGTCGAAAAAAGATGCCGCACTGTTTTTATGGCATTTAATTGTAGGCAATGATGAACTTCGCTTAAAGAAATATACACGCTATTACACCAGCAGACGACGGCTGCCTATTCCCGATGTTTTGATGGACGGTGTTTATTTTGATGCTATCATCGGTACGGTAGAAGAAGATGTTGTACCGCTCGTAGACGGTAAAAACTTTGAACCCGACAAACCCGTCAGCGGCATGGAGTTTTATCGCTGGTTGTTAAAAGCTGATGCCCTTCGGTGAATATCAGGGCGACTGAATCGGACGCACTTTTATATTTCTCCGCGTTAAACAACTGTCCTTTAGGGAGATTATAGTATGGTTATCCGTCTTTCTTAAAAAGCATAAAATTTAAAAAAATTGTGCGCAAAAAGAAGATAGGCTGGTCTTTTCTTGCTCTTTCGGTTATACTAAATACATGGAAGCCATAGATATTTTAAAGCCGCTTTTGGAAAAAGGACTGTTAAAGGAAAGCCTTACTTTGGCAGAAAGCGAAGGTAAGGAACTAAGCAAAATCAGCCATGATGGGCTTAATTTTGTAACAGCTTCTATATTAGCTGATGTACCCTCTGTTGAAAAAACCGAATTGATTAGAAAAACCGGAGCTTTCTTCTCTGCCGAGGATTATTGTAATCTATTAAATGAAAAGGTGTTTACTATTCACCCCGTAACCCGCGATCGGTTAAAAGATCAGGGGGCGTTGTTAACCGATGAAAATGTGAAGCAATACTATGCATGGTATAATATTTTTGATATTGCCTTCCCGTGGCTTCCATTATCGGTATTTGAAGATTTGGTAGTTTATCTACGGGATGAAAAGAGGTTGGTTTTAGATAAGGAAACACGAGAACTGGTAAAAGAAAATTTTTTAAATTCCAAACGATATTCCGAACGGGAGTTAAACACTCTATTCGAATCACCTATTTTTGATAACGAATTTTAATTGCGATATTGATGGAGCTGTCTGATATGGGGGCATTCTCTTAAAATGAAACATACCCCGACGCAGAGTGTCGGGGTGGTAAACGCTCCGTATAAATGAACGGGAACAACGCAGTTTTATTTTTTACCGGCCTGTACGAGTGTTACAACTGCCGTTACGACAATATCTTCGGTTGAACAGCCTCGAGACAAATCCGATAACGGTTTTGCAAACCCCTGCATAAAAGGTCCGTAAGCATCGGCTTTTGCGAAGCGCTGTACTAACTTATACCCGATATTTCCCGAATTAAGCTCGGGGAATATCAACGTATTTACCTTATCGCGGATAGGGCTTCCTGGCGCTTTTCTATCGGTTACTTCCGGTATGAGCGCGGCATCAAGCTGGAGTTCACCGTCATAACAGAAATTCACTTTTCGTTCATCCAGCAATTTAACGGCTTCGCGTACTTTGATAAGGCTCTCATCTTTATCCCCGCCGGATCCTTTTGTCGAATACGAAAGGAGTGCAACGACAGGTTCATGCCCGACAAAAGCACGATAACTTTCGGCTGCCGCAGTTGCAATATCCGCTAACTGTTCGGCAGTAGGATTGGGAATAACCGCAGAATCCGAGAAAATCAATACACCGTTCGTCCCCCATTCGGTACTTTTGGTATCTACAATAAAGCAGGAAGAAGCGGTTCTAACGCCTTTCTTTACACCGACGATAGTAAGCCCCGCGCGCAATACGTTTGCTGTTGTGTTTTCCGCACCGGCAACCATCGCATCAGCTTTATCTTGTGCCAGCATCATCGCGGCAAACCGTAAAGGCTCGTGCATCTCTTTTTTTGCTTCCTCCGGTGTCATTCCTTTAGCTTTCCGTTTTTCGTATAACGCTACGGCAAAATCTTCCGTCCATTCGGAATGCTCCGGATCGACAATAGTAAACCCATCGGTCAATACGCCTAACTTTTTGCAGGCTTCTTTAATCTCTGATGTTTTTCCGATTAAAAACAACTCGGCTGGAATTTGTTGATCGACAAGTATACGAGCTGCACGTAAAGTACGCTCTTCCGTCGCCTCAGGCGAAACCAAGCGATTGTGATATTCTTTCGCTTTGTCTTTCATTATTTGAACAAACCGCATAATAAAACCTCCGAATCACAGATGTAGGCACGAGTGTACTATTTTACCGCTTTTTCTGCAAGATTGCGCATTGTCTTTCGTACGAAATTTTGGTTGCCATGCCCCCTTCAATTGACCAAGGAGAGCTTTTTTCGTACATTATGATAATGAATACAAATTATGATATTATCGTTATCGGCGCAGGCGCGGCGGGTATGGCTGCGGCGCAATATGCGTGCCGAGCAAACTTAAAAGTATTGGTACTGGAAGAAAAAGCGCCGGGCGGACAGGTTGTTTTAATCGATTCGCTTGAAAATTATCCCGGATATGCCGAACCGATAAACGGCTTTGAATTTGCTGAAAATATGCGTAAACAGGCGGCAGGCTTCGGCGCCGAATTTGCTTCCGATAAGGTAGAAGCTGTTACAAAAAACGGAGATAAAACCTTTACCGTACAAACCGCGGATAAAACCTACACGACGCTTGCAGTTATTCTTGCGACGGGAGCAGAGCACCGCAGCCTTGGCGTAAAGGGCGAAAAAGAGCTGCAAGGTAAAGGCGTTTCGTACTGCGCTACCTGCGACGGTCCCTTCTTTAGAAATAAGCATATCGTTGTGGTCGGTGGAGGGGATGCCGCTTGTGATGAAGCGCTCTTTCTTGCCAATTTGACTGATACAGTTACGATGGTACACCGCCGCGATACCTTCCGCGCGCAAAAGGCGCTCGTTACCCGAACATTGAACAATCCTCATATAACGGCGGTATTCGATACGACCGTTACGGAAATAAAGGGAACCGATAAGGTAACCGCCGTTGTACTGCGGAACGTAAAAACGCAGGAAGAGCGGGAACTTGTCTGTGATGCAGTTTTCTTTTTTGTCGGTATGAATCCTAAAACGGAGCTATTTCCCGACGCAACGAAAGATGCAACGGGCTATATCGTTACCGATGAGGATATGCGTACTTCTATCGAAGGACTCTACGCGGCGGGCGATGTGCGCGCGAAGTCTTTCCGGCAGGTGGTTACCGCAGTTTCCGACGGCGCTATTGCCGCCCATACCGCTGCAGCCTATATCGAAAATCTCCATAGTTAACCGCTTTGCGTCGTAAATATTTTTTTGCCGCCGTCTTATTCGGCGTCGCACTGCTGATCTTACCGCAGCTCAAGACACAACTGAATGCTCAAGCTCAAACTGCTGCACTTAAAACCCTGCCCGATTTTTATGATGCCGTACCTGCCGCGGAGCTTGCCGGCCGGATTACGGAGGCAATGACCGACGAAGAGCTATTATCCCAAACATTCATGTTCGGATGGGCGGGGCAGGCGCCGACCGACCTTTTAATGAGCTGGATTACCGAGCGGAGCCTCGGCAGCATCAAGATATTCGGCTGGAATACCGAGGACAGTATTGAACTGGCAAAAGCGGTTAGCCTTTTACAAAAAAAAGCCAACAGCACCCGCTTCCGTATCCCGCTCTTTGTTGCAACCGATCAGGAAGGGGGCTGGATACGGCATGTTAAGGGACGTACATCGGAAACACCCGGCAACCTCGCTATCGGCGCCTCCGGCTATCCGATAGATGCTTACTACGAGGGCTTTTATATAGCCCGTGAGCTTTCGGCGCTTGGGATCAATCTCAATTTTGCGCCGACGGTAGACCTCTATACCAACCATGAATCTTCCATTATAGGGCCGCGTTCCTTCGGGCAATCGCCGGAGGCTGCGGGGATTTTAGCCCGTGCCTTTATGCAGGGGAGTAAAAAAGCAGGCGTACTGACCACTGCTAAGCATTTCCCCGGACACGGGGACACGGCGCTTGACAGCCACGGAAAGCTGCCGAGCATCGCCATTTCCAAAGAAACCTTCTATAACCGCGAGCTGGTGCCGTTTCAATATCTCATCGAAGCGGATGTACCGGCGATTATGACCGGACACTTACACTTTCCCGCCGTATCCGAACACGGAGAGCCCGCTTCGTTCTCTCAGTATTTACTGCAAACCGTACTGCGCGGGCAGCTCGGATTTAAAGGTTTGGTTATCACCGATGATATGATGATGCACGGCGCAATCCGCTATGCCGGTACGGTTGCCAAGGCGGTTCAGCTCGCGCTTGAGGCGGGAAACGATATCATCGAATCGTCTACTACGCCTCGCCTTTATGATGCATTTTGGACGGAAAATTTACAGCGGATGCAAACCAATGAAGCATTCAGGTTGCGGGTTAAGGATGCAGCGCGTAGGATAATCGAAACAAAACTTCGGTATTTTAAAAGCGGCAATGCAGTACCGCTGTATCCCGACATATATGCTATTCCCGAAAAGCTGCCCGATGCCGAAGGACAGGCATTTTTTCTTTCACTTGCAGCACGGGCAGTTACCGTTGTCCGCGGTAAATACATTCCGTATACAATAAAACCGGGAGAAAAGATATTGCTTGCCGGTTCATATTCCGCTTTTTTACAGGCCGGTTTAAAACGATTCCCTGCTGCCCGAACCAGCAATCTGGCGGACAACATTTTTTCAAAAACCGCCGCAAGCGATACCGTCATTTTCTGTCTTGCAAACGATTCATCACTCCAAGTCTTGCAGCGGCTCTATAAGACCTATCCTAACAAACGGTATATCATTTTTTCCTGCCTCTCGCCGGTATTCTTGTCGGGTATTCCGGAAATTCCAACCGCGCTTGCTCTTTACAGCTATGCGCCGGTTTCGTTTACCGCAGGCTTCGGAGCATTGCTCGGCGATTTTAAACCGCAGGGACACTTGCCGCTTGATGGGATCAATTAACTATGCAACGGAAAAGTACCGATACATAGACTATGGCTCATTGTATTGTTCCCACGGCGGAAGAAATTCTTGATAAAGAATATAAGGTGTTGGACAAAGGCTTTGTCCGGTTGGTTGATTATCTCGGAGGAGACGCGCGCATCGTACAGGCCGCGCGGGTGTCGTATGGAGAGGGCACAAAAAGCGTTCGCGAAGATGCGGGGCTGATCGATTACCTACTACGGCATCAGCATACGTCCCCGTTTGAACAGGTCGTGCTGACCTTCCATATAAAGATGCCGATTTTTGTCGCGCGGCAATGGGTGCGGCACCGGACGGCGCGTCTTAACGAAATTTCAGGGCGGTATTCGATTATGCGGGACGAATGCTATTTACCCGCATCCGAGGATATCGCATTCCAAAGTACGGATAACCGGCAGGGACGTATGAGCGAACCGGCGCCGCTTGAGATACGGACGCAGATACGGGACACTCTGCACACGCAGCAAGAGAGCGCCTACCGTGAATACCGTGCACTCATTGATACAAAACTGGCGCGGGAACTTGCTCGCATCAATTTGCCCCTATCTGCCTATACGGAAATGTATTGGCAAATCGATTTACACAATCTCTTTCACTTCTTAAAACTCCGTTGCGACAGCCATGCTCAAAAGGAAATCCGCGATTACGCCTTTGTACTGCTGGAGATTTGCCGGAACGTGGCGCCGCTTGCAACAAGATCGTTCGAAAAGCATAGCTTAACCGGTGTGCATCTTTCCGGCGCCGAACTGGAAGCCGTGCGCAATCTGCTGCAAGGCAAAGAAAGCGGACTCAAAGGCAAAGAGCTGGAACGCTTTGAAGAAAAAATCCGCTCCGGTGAACAACTATAGCAAAACTGGGTAAACGCATCAGAGATTTTTTATATCCCCGCAAAATCAGGAGACCGTCCAAGCAGAATTGAACCGCTTTGCAGTTCAAATGCTTGTCCAATCTCCTGATTTTGCGATTTATATTTATTCATCTAATGCGTTTACTCGTTTGCCGGAAAAATGTGCGAAATTTAAAAAAAACTTCGCACAAAAGGAAGGTAAACGCATCAGAGTATTTTTTTTGATATTCTCAGCATCATACTTTTGGTAGAGATATAAAATTCTATTTTTTATTTACAAACGTAAAAAACGGATTTATACTTTATGTGTAATGATTCAATAGTAATGCAAGCTAAGGGGTCATTCATAAATCCAATTCACAGGAGGTACTTTTTATGGTAACGTTTTTGCTGTGTGTCGCAGCGCTCATTGTCGGTTACTTGGTGTACGGTACGTTTGTAGAAAAAGTTTTTGCTCCGAATGAAGCAAATCGGACGCCTGCTATGGCTAATCCTGACGGAATAGACTATGTTCCGATCTCAAAGCCGAAAGCTTTTTTAATCCAGCTTTTGAATATCGCCGGTTTAGGGCCGATCTTCGGTGCAATTTCCGGCGCTTTATGGGGGCCAAGTGTCTATCTCTGGATTGTCGGCGGAACGCTGCTTGCCGGAGGTGTCCACGATTATCTTGCCGGTATGTTGTCGGTGCGGAATGACGGCGCCAGTATTACCGAAATTACCGGTAAATACTTAGGTCATACGATGCAGAATATTATGCGCGTATTCGGTTTAGTGTTGCTTGTTATGGTCGGTGTCGTATTTATGGTAGGTCCGGCAGGTCTGCTTGCGCTGCTGACGCCCGAATGGCTCAATGTAAAAGTATGGACAATTATCATTCTTGTATACTATTTCCTTGCGACTCTCCTGCCGGTTGATAAGGTTATTGCGCGGTTCTATCCGATTTTCGGTATTTTCCTTATTTTAATGGCTGTCGGTGTTTCGGTTGCGACAATACTGAACAGCGGAACTCGTCCAATGATGGAATTGACGCTCGAAAACTTGTATCCGAGCGCACATCAGCGTCCTATTTGGCCGTTAATGTTTATCACGGTAGCATGCGGCGCCATCTCCGGTTTCCACGCAACGCAGTCTCCGATTGTTTCGCGTACGTTAAAAAATGAAAAAGAAGGCCGTTGGGTTTTCTACGGTGCAATGGTTGCCGAAGGTATTATCGCAATGGTATGGGCATCGGCGGCAATCGCTTTCTTTTGGAATAAAGACGGCTCAGGTACCGGTCTTAAAGCGCTCCTCGATATCGGCGGCGGAAATTCAAAATCGGTTTACGCCATTTGTACCGGCTTACTTGGAACGGTCGGCGGCGCTATCGCAATGATCGGTGTTATCGCATGTCCCATTACTTCGGGTGATACCGCGTTCCGCAGCGCTCGTATGATTGTCTTTGACTGGTTTAAACTTGATGAAAAGAATCTAAAGACTCGACTTTCTGTTGCCGTACCGTTACTGCTGGTTGGGTACTGTATTTCGCTTATCAATTACAGTGTTGTATGGCGCTATTTCTCGTGGTCAAATCAAACGCTTGCGATGATTGTCTTATGGACAGGCGGCGCTTATCTTGCAACAAACTATTCCAATCGGAACCGCTGCTGGATTGCGGTTATCCCCGCAACTTTTATGTCGGCTGTTTCCGTTACCTACCTGATGTATGCACCGGAGTGTTTCAATCTGGTTCGGCTCGGTATGCAGGGAATTACGATTTCGTATGCGGTCGGAATTGTTGTTGCGGCAGTGTTCTTTGTCATCTTTATGACAAGAATTTACCTGCGGCCTCAACAGAGTCTCGAAAGTCAACAAAAGATCATTATCGGACGTGCTCATAGCAAATAGGCAATTAAAGACAAGGGGAAGTGCTGATTAAATGCGCTTCTCGCTTTAATCAGCACTTCCCTAAGTTTTTAGAGATGTCCGGCAATTTTACTAAAGAGAAGCCGTCGGCTGTTTTACGCGGCTTCTCTATCGCGGTTTATTATATGCCTTTTGAAACGTGGATACGTTCGCGATTACTTCCAATCCGTCCTAATTTGTCGCGAAGAAGTAAATCGTTCAATGGCAAGATCAAATAAATGCATGATGAGTTCCCGATATGGCATGCCTGATGCTTCACACATCTTGGGGAACATCGAAATGGCGGTAAAGCCCGGGATGGTGTTTACCTCGTTCAAATAAATTTTCTTTGTTTTTTTGTCGATAAAAAAATCGACCCGCGCTAAGCCGCTTAAATCAAGCGCTCGGTAGGCTTTGCCTGCAATACTGCGGATTTCACGGCGCTGTTCGTCGTCGATGTCGGCAGGGATTTTCAGCTGCGCTCCGTTGGGATCAATATACTTTGCATCATAATCGTAAAATTCATGCGAGGGGATAATTTCTCCCGGCGTATAGACCACACATTCATCATTGCCGGTTACGGAACATTCGATTTCGCGCGCGGCAATACAGGCTTCGATCAGTACCTTGCTGTCCCAGAGAAATGCTTCCTGCATCTTTTGCAGCAGCTCGGTGCGGTTGGCTGCTTTACCGGCGCCGACGGAACTACCTACCCTACATGGTTTGACAAACAGCGGGTATTCCAATTCTTTTTCTGCCTGAGTGATAAAACTTTCGCGTTCTTTCGGGTTATCCCATTGGAATTTTCTTACACATAAGAATGGAACAATCGGCAACTGCTCATGCTGCCAGATTATCTTTGTCTTTTCTTTGTCCATCGCAGCGCTACTTGCAAGCACGCCGCCGCCGATATATGGAAGGTCAGCCATTTCAAATAAACCTTGAATGGTGCCGTCCTCTCCAAAACTGCCGTGTAATACCGGAAAAACAACATCCGTAGCAATCGGTTTGCCGTTTACTGATAAGCCGGATGTAGTGCCTCCGCCCGGGATAACGGCAACACGTGCTGCCTTATTGCGCTCTATCGTTAAGACTGCGGACGTATCCTTACGAATACGTTCTAAAAGTGAGTCAGGCTGCAAATACCATTCACCGTTTTTGGTAATACCGATTAAATGTACGGTATGTTCGTTGTCGATAGCACGGACAACAAAAGAAGCGGAAACAAGCGACACCTCATGCTCACCCGATCTTCCGCCATAAATAATAGCTATATTCATAGTATACTCCGTATTGTATCCTTTATGTATTTTCCAATTTTTTTAAGATTTCAACGGCGAGCGTATCTTCGGGATAAATATCAAGAACTGTTCTAAAAAAGGCTTTGGCCTCTTCCGTCTTTCCTTCTTTTAGCGATATAGTCCCTAAATTTGAAATAATCTTGATATTCTCCGGCTCTTGCTCAAGTGCGCTCATCAGCCAACGGCGGCTTTCGTCAAATTGATCAAGCTCCATTAAACAGATGGCAAGCTCGTTGCAAATATCGCAATAGGCAACAGCCAGTTCCTTTGGAGTCTTTTTCCCAAGCTCCAGACAATGAAGGAATGCTTCCGAAGCGTCCTTCCATCGCTCTTGACGGCGCAGCGCCCAGCCGAGCAAAAACCACGCATTCCATACCTTAGGGTGATGCTCTAAAAACTCCCGTATTTTTTCCAGCGCCTTTTCTTCTTCTCCCATCTGTATAAAATCAAAAGCTCCCTTAAAAAGCTCATCGTCAAGCGCTTGTGTTTCTATCCATTCAATGAGTTCGGAAGCCTTTTTTTTGCGATGTGCCGTTAATTCATCCTGCGCCGTTTCAATATGCAGGTACGTTTCCAATACGCTTTTTGCCTTGGGAAAGTTTTTCTGACGGATAAAGAAAAAGCCTGCATTAAAAAAGGCGTCAGGTAACGGCGGTTCGGCAGCCAACACTTCTTTATATGCTTGAAAAGCCTTATCGGTATAGTATTCGGCATAATCCTCTGCACCCGCTTGTTCGTAGAAACGGGAGCGTTCATCCATCAGTAGGGCAACGTTCAATTTTGTCTGCATGTGTTCGGGGAATAGACCTTCAAGTGCAAACAACAGCTGTTCAGCTAAGTCAAAATCGGCATTTTTTATCTTTAGAATTGCAGCATTGGTCATTTCTTCGAGGATATTCGGACGTAATTCCTTAAAAATATCCCGATAGTATGCAATGTGCTGATTATCCCTTTCGTATGCAAATACATTCAGCATACCGGCTAAAATCATCTCTTCGGAAATACTTCCCGCCGTAAACTTTTCCTCTTCATCCGTTAGAAGGAGCGGAAGCGGTATCGATGAATCAAAGCCGGGAATTTTTGCCGCTAAAGCATATTCATCAGGCACTTTGATATAAATGAGTTGCTTATCGGAGTTTTCCATTTGTATTGATCCT
The DNA here is from genome assembly GCF_024181325.1 of Treponema sp. OMZ 305. NCBI lineage: Bacteria > Pseudomonadati > Spirochaetota > Spirochaetia > Treponematales > Treponemataceae > Treponema > Treponema sp. OMZ 305. Next base: position 844,110 of record NZ_CP051300.1, read on the forward strand.
ATTGGGTTACGACGATTTGTTTGTACTGATAAACCTCATTAGAGATAGGTTTTACGTTGTTGGTTAAAGTATTGAGTTAATCGTATTTTATAAGCAAGCGGCACCGTCGAGGGGGTATACGTCATCGCAACTGCAATCAGGTCTTTCCGCTTTTCTACCAACTCTGCTCTGATAATTTTACCGCGCAATCCGACAATGACGGTAGGATCATCAAAGTCGAACTTCAGCACACAGTCTTTATTGAGCAGAAACGGAGCAATCCCTGCCATAATAAACTTTGCGCCGGAAAACGAAATATCCCGCACGATGCAACGCCTAGGAATGTTTTCGATGTAAACAATTGTTTCTTTTTTTGTCAGCGACAGTTTCCGCATCGCCTCCGCGTTTAACTCGATACGTTCATCTCCGCGCTTAGTTGTATTTGCTTTTGCATCGACAAGGAGCCCCAGCTTTTCAATTAAGTCGTCGGGAGCGCGTTGTGTATATTCGATATTAAGCAGGAGTAAATCGGGGGTTACCGTATATGGTGTGCAGCTTACCACTTTCCCTGAAACAAAGAACGAAAGATCACTTTTCCCATTTGTTTGAGAAAAGGAAAACCACAGAGAAACCGCCGTAGAACCTTCGCATATTTTTTCATATATTCCGCAATGCTGCGGTACGATTACCTTTGCTCCTATCATCGAAGAAGAGTTGATGACGCACGGCCACGGTCCTCCTTCGGCGCCAACACAGCGTATTGATGATTGCTGCGCATTAAGATTCATTGCTTGAATAACTTCTTTTGTAAAAGTTATTTCCGCTTTTTGGAAAAAATCGTAATACCTATTAACCTGTTGACTCGTCAGGAAACCCATAGCAGTAATAATAAGTTTATTTTATTAAAAGGTCAAGCGAGCTTCAACAGGGTAAACTCATCAGACAGTTTGGTGTATTACCCCGCAAAATAAGCGGCTGTATCAGCAGAATTTCACCGCTGTGCGGTTCAAATGCTGCTCCAGCCGCTTATTTTGCGATATGTTTTTAGCTGTCTGATGCGTTTATCCTGTTTCTGAAAAAATTTCGCACAGAAGGAAGATAACCGCTACCGTCAAAAGCGAGTAAAGTGAACCTATATCGTAGGAATGAGGCACAACGGCTGAGCTGCGTTGCTTACCGAATTAGCCTGTGATTATAGGATCAGGGTGAAATGAGTAGGCGTACTTTTTTGGGTATGTCAATAGTTTACATTTATTAAAAAACGATTTATATTTGCTATTAGAGGTGAATATTGAATATGAAGTTTACTAAAGAGATAGAAAAAGCTATACAAACTTTTATAATAGAGCAACTACCTTCTCATAAAAACGATATTGTTACTTTTACTATGAATCATTTCGGTATATCAAAACCAACAGTAGCAAAGTTTTTAAATCAGCTTATTTTAGAAAATATTATTGAAATGAACAGAAAAGGCCGATACCCTGATTATTCTTTGGTTACAAAGAAATATTCTTTTACATATAAACTTAAAGATAAGCTCGAAGAAGATATAATTTTACGAAAGGATATTTTGCCTCTTTTATCCGATGTACAAGAAAACGTTCAACGGATTGTTCAATATTGCTTTACCGAAATGGTGAACAATGTTATTGATCATTCAAATGCAGAGATAATGAATGTTCAAGTAGACTTAAACGCTTTAAATATTGAAATCTTGATTCGTGATAACGGAGTCGGTATCTTTAATAAAATTCAAAAAGCCCTCGGTCTTGAAGATCCGAAATATTCTATTTTGGAACTTGCAAAGGGAAAATTTACATCGGATCCTGAAAGACACAGCGGTGAAGGTATTTTTTTTAGTTCCCGTCTATGTGATAAGTTTATGATCTTATCCGGCGAATTATTTTTTAGTGGTCATCATGAAAATGACTGGCTGCTTGAAAATCATGATTCCGTATCGGGTACTGCGGTTTCGATGGTAATAGCAAAAAACTCACATTTAAATATTTCGGATGTTTTTAATGAGTATGCAGACCCTGATAAACAGCCCGGTTTTTATAAAACCCGTATACCGGTAAAACTTATGGAATATGAAGGCGAACTATTACTGTCCCGTTCACAGGCAAAAAGGCTTATTACACGATTTGATAAATTTTTAGAAGTCGTTTTGGATTTTCAAGGGGTAACAGAAATAGGTCAAGCATTTGCCGATGAAGTTTTTAGAGTGTCTAGAAACATGCATCCCAATGTTCATTTACAACCGGTAAATTGTTCTCCCACCGTACAGCGTATGATTGCATATATATCCGCTGATTATTTTCAAAATATATACAATAGCTAATCCTTACCGAAATATATCGAACGCCATGGCTGCGGCACAATATAATAAGCCGAGCGCCATAACGGCGTTGACTACGATGCCGTACTTACCCAAAAGTTTGTCGAATGATGTACCTACTATCACCCAACAGAAGGCGCATATTGGACCGAAGCATGATAGAAAGATATACCATCCGATAAGCGCACTCAATGTGTTATAATGCGGTAAAATAAAGGTAGTCCATACAGTGATAGCATAGATAATAACTTTAATATTGATAAACTGCTGCAATGCCCCATGTAATACGATATGCGTACTCTTCATCGGCGTTTTTCCGCTATGCGGTTTATTTTTCCATACAATCCATGCAAGATAGATCATATACAGCGCTCCCCCCGTTAAGAAGAAGGGTTTAATTGCAGGAATTGTTTCATAGAGAATAGAAGAAAAAACAGCGCAACATAACATGAGACATAGAAAGCCGATCAAACAGCCGAAAACAAAGAGAACTCCTTTACGAAATCCGTATTTACTCGAATACATCATTGCTGAAATATTATTCGGCCCCGGAGTAATCGATGTAAAAAATACAAAACTGAAAAAAGCAATGTAGTTCATGGGCATCCCCTGTCGTATGCAGTGTTATGTTGTCCGTTTATAAAGTATTTTTGTGCACTATACGTTAAAACTGTTCATTCTACGAAGCATATCAGATAGCTTCTCTCTATAATAATATAGATGGGAACCTCTAAAAACTTGCTTTGCAGGCCGCAGCAGACAAGGAAATGAATTCCCTGACAGAACAAACAGGGAAGCTTGCAGTTTTTAGAGGTCTCCTACAGTAATTCTTTTTAGATATAGTTCGCTGCGGTTAAAATCTTACGCGCTTTTTCAGCGTCTTCTCCGGCAAGCAGGATAACGGGGCCGGTACAGCCCATGCCCGCTTCCGCATAGATGTTCTCTTTCCAGAGCGTCTTGCAGGCATTTTCTATGTCGATAACGTCGATGCCGTGGATTTCTTCCGTAACGACCTTCTTAGGCGGCACCGCGACTGTCTCCGCGCTTGCCTCTTTTGCGGCGCCGAACGAGTCGAGTATGGCTTGCAGCCCCGATTTTTCGGCGGCTTGCACCTCGGCACGGCACAGCGCTTGCAAGTTTGCCTGCGCGCTGCGCGCGGAATACGCCAAGGCTGCGGCGATAACCGGAGCGCCCGATGCGCGGGAAACAATCGCGACAACATCGGTCATATCCTTACCGGCGCAGGGACCGTAACCGGAACCGGAGGCTTCGTAGCTACCGCCTGTTAAGAAGGAGCTGAAAAGCTTCATCAGCACATTGCCGGTTAAGGTATCACAGACCATCACATCGGGCGTCCCTTGCAGCAAATCGTTTCCGCGCATGCGTACCCCGCCGTCGGCGCGGTGCGATTCGGTGAAGCGTATCGAATAGCCCGCTTTTTTCAGCTTTAACAGCGCTTTTTCAATCGTCGCAACGCCGTCGATGTTTAAAAGCCCGACCGTCGGGTTTTCAACACCGTTTGCTTTTGCAACGGCAATTCCGGCAAAGGTGTTTAACAGCATTGCCTTATACCGGTCTGCATCGGAAGCGCCGGTAGTGGACGCAATAAACATCTCTTTACCGAAGCCGGGCGTTACTACCTTTCCGATTGTCGTAACGCCGAGCGGGAAAGTATAGTGCATTGTTACAGCGGCTTTTATTTCGCCCGTTTTAAACAATTCTTCCATTTTATGATGCGCGTCTTCCAGCGTCGGCGCTTCATACCAGCGGAACCCTTCGGTTTTCGGGCCGCCGATCAGCACAATATCCAATCCGGGATTGGCATGGGCTGCCAGTTTTGCCGCGCGGATAAGCTCCGCTTCTCCGTGCTCGCTGCCGGGGACGGTTAAGCCGACCGGAAAGGCTTCCGCAAAGGCGCCGGTTTCCAGTCCCTTCGCCATCAGACTGAAGGCATCGGCCAGTTGTTGTTTTGTACTGCTCATTTTGCGCCGTCCTCCGCTAAGATACGGGCAGCGACATCGCGCATAGCATCGGCTACAATCTTCTTAATTTCCGCTTCACCGGCGCCGCCCGCAGCACCGGAACTTCCCTTACCGTTGTTCGCCTCAATTAAAAGGCTTAAACCGTCAAAGAGGTTGGTCAAACGGCCGAGGAACAAGCTGCCTTTTCCGATAATCATTGCGCGGCGCAATTTACCTGCAAGCATATCCCGCCGTGCATGGCCGATAAAAGGAACGCCGGAGGGAATATGTCCCTGCGTAGGTGCAAACCCTTCCACACCGTATTGCTTTACAAATTCCGCGATTTTGGCTCGTTCAAGCTGGCCTTTCATAACCGCAAGCGCCGCTATCATCTTTGTGTTCGCTTCCGGCACATTACCGGCGCCTGCAGGAGCGGTAATTTCATGATTCTGCAACTCCGCAGCAAATTTTTCGACATCGGTAATCTTCATCCCTGCGGCGTTCAGCGGATCGTAGATAAGCGCTGTCATAACCGCCTGCGGAGAAGAACCGGAAGAAATCGTATGTTTGCCGATAACATCGGTATTGATAATGGGGTTTACACCGTCGTCTTCAGTAATTAAAACGGCGAAACCGCCTACCATATCCTCAAGGAGCGGCATCTCTTTTTTAACATGATCTTTACCGTTCATACCGAGCTTAGGTACGGAACCGCCGGCGACAACCATCACGGTCTTAAAGATACCCGACCGCACGAGCGCAGCGGCATTTGCCAATGCGTGTACCGGCGCTGCACAGAAACCGCGGATATCACAGCCGGTTGCATGAACGCATCCCGCTTTTTCGCCGACGGATTTTGCGATGTTGCCGCCTCCGCGCTGGTTTACATCGCCCGCAGCTTCCTCGGAACACTCGATAATATAATCGATGTCCGCCGCATTGATGCCTTCAAGCTCCGCGAGGTGCCATGCGGTTAAGATGCCGGTTCCCTTGGTAACAAGGTTTTCGAGCATCGTATGAGCGCTCAAGTTCGGGTCGGTGTCATGCGCTTGTTTGACACAGCCGACCAGCACGTCATTGTCGTATAAACCTTCCGCCGTGTGCGATTGCACCAACTTTTCGATATCGGCCTTGGAATGGGCTTCTCCCAACGTAATCGCCTTATCCTTCATTAACGGATGATTTTGAATAATCGTTGCCGCTTCGGCAGTAAATTCTTCGGTTAAGTATACCAGTTCAAAAACGTCGGCGTACTTCATCAAAATATAGAGTTCTTTTTGCGTTGCAATTTCACCGAACGGCCCAAAGCGGTCGGCTTTTTCGGTGCACTTAAACCACGGCTCGGGGATACCGGGCAAATCTTCAGGTTTTTTGTTTCCGATATATACCTGATTGGGCGGATATTGAACAGCTTGCTCAAAGGTTCTTAAATGAGACGGGATTGCGGCAATATAGGGATCGGCAGGATCTTTCGCAATCGCTGCGGTCTGAGTTGAACCGTTCCGTTTTAACAGATCGGGGCTGTATGCCAATGTGTAACTTGCCCCTTTAATCACTGCGTTTTTCATAATACATCCTTATTGATAAAATTTTGAGGGAAGCTCCGTCTTGTATCGATAAACGGTATCTTCCTTTAGAATAGTAACACCAACTTTGTTTTATAGCCTACACGTTGAAAATGCTCTTGTCAAGCATTTAAGAAAACTGTTACACGGCGCTTTTGGTCAATACCTCTTGCAATTTATATTCTTGTTTAAAATGCAATTTTGATTTACTATAGCGCCTATGATTACAACCCGTTTGCCGGAAAATCTCTCCGGTTATCATATACACATGATCGGTATTAAAGGAACCGGCATGGCGGCCTTAGCGGAGCTGCTTGTTTCGCGGGGCGCAAAGCTAACCGGCAGCGATGTCAGCGATGAATTTTATACCGATGCGTTGCTGCGTAAGCTGAACATACCGGTCAGCACTCCTTTTGCGCCTTCAAACATTCCCGCTTCCACCAAGCTTATCATATATTCAACGGCGTACACGCCTGACAAAAACCCTGAGCTATATGCCGCTGTGGAAAAAAATATCCCGCGTATGAGCTATCCCGAAGCGTTGGGCGCTTTTTCTCAACACAGTTATTCGGCAGGTATCGCAGGCGTGCACGGCAAAACGACAACTACCGGTATTGCAGGAACGTTGTTAAAGGATTTAAACTTGAGCGCCTCAGTATTGGCGGGGAGCGCCGTGTCCAACTTCGGCGGCGGATGCACGGTTATCAACGGTTCAAAGTATTTTGTCGCCGAAACCTGCGAATATAAACGCAACTTTTTGTTTTTTCATCCTCAAAAAATCGTACTTACCAGCATCGAAAGCGATCATCAAGATTACTATCCTCAATACGAAGACATATTGACTGCCTTCTTACAGTACATCGACCGCCTGCCTCAGTTCAACGAATTGATTTATTGCTCAGACGATGCAGGAGCGCGGGAGGCAGCAAAGCTCACGTTTTCTTCCCGTCCCGATCTTGTCTTAACCCCTTACGGCAAAACAGCGCACGGCGACTACGGGATTAAAACTCTCGGTATCAAAAACGGGCAGTCGGTCTTTTCTCTGCGCGGCTTCGGCGGAGAATTCCGCATCGGTATTCCGGGAGAGCACAGCGTCCTCAATGCAACTGCCGCAATCGCGCTGGTAATCGGGCTTATCAAACAGGAGCGAAATGAGGTTACCGCCGCCGATCTCACCGCAATCAGAAACAGTCTTGCTTCATTTAAGGGGGCAAAACGGCGCAGCGAAATTTTAGGCGAAGTAAACGGCATCCTGTTTATGGACGATTACGGACACCACCCCACCGCAATTTATAAAACGCTCAAGGGCATCCACGAGTTTTATCCCAAACGGCGCATCATCGCGGACTTTATGTCGCATACCTATTCGCGCACCGCAGCGCTGCTTCCGGAATTTGCAAATGCTTTTTCCTACGCCGATACGGTTATCCTGCATAAGATATACGCTTCCGCACGGGAAAAATACAACGGTTCGACAAACGGCAGGACTTTGTACGAACAAATGAAAAAGCGGCACAAACGAATTCATTATTTTGAAGAGATTATGGATGCAAAGGATTTTGTAGAACACGAGCTGCGCCCGAACGATTTATTCATCACCGTCGGTGCAGGCGACAATTGGAAGCTCGGCCGCGCCGTTTATAACGACTTACTCGCAAAGGCACACGTATGAAAAGCATGACGAGTTATGCCTATCTTGACGGCGTTGTGAACGGTACCGATATTTCCTGCGAACTGAAAAGTTATAACTCCCGATTTTTGGATCTCAACATCAATGTTCCTTCTACAATGACCCGGCTTGAACCGTTTTTACGCACATATTTTTCCAAGCGGATTATACGGGGCAAGGTCGATTTTTATCTGCGCTTAAAGAAAGTGCACAACGAGCAGCCTATTCTGCCCAATATACCGCTTGCACAGACTTACTATAAATCCATCGCCGATATTGCCCATGCGCTTGGAATGGAAAATCAAATCACACTCGAGTTGATTTTACGGCAAGAGGGCGTGCTGCAGATTGATAAAAGTTTTGATGAGGAACTTTGGCAAAAAGCCCTTATCCCCCTCCTCGATGAGCTGACTGAAAAATTCAATGCGTGCAGGATTGAAGAAGGAAAGGCGTTGTCTGCCGATATACGGAAAATGCTTGCCGTACTTTCCGGCTCGGTTGCGGAGATTGAACGGCACGCCGCTAAAATGGAAGAGCTTTTTTCTGCAATGCTGAAAAAGAAATTTTCCGACCTTATGGAGCGTGAACCGGATCAACAGCGCGTTATGCAGGAAGTCGCGGCGCTGCTCGTTAAGTATACAATCAACGAAGAAATCATACGGGCAAAAGCGCATATCGCGGCTTTAGAAAAAGAAATTGCAGAAAACGAAACTCCCGGACGGAGGATTGATTTCCTGTGTCAGGAAATCAATCGGGAGATCAACACCATCGGCTCCAAAAATCAGCTGACGGAAATCGGACAGGCGGTAATCTCCGCTAAGGATGCTCTGGAAAATATCCGCGAGCAGGCTCACAATATCGAATAAGGGATACTAAGAGAGAGACTATTGATGAAAAACAACTACGCCATTCCTGCAAAAAAAGAGCTGCGCATTGCAATTTCAGGTGCTTCCGGCTGCGGCAACACAACGGTCTCTACTTTGTTGGCCGGCACGTTGGGTATTCCATGCATCAATTATACCTTTAGGAATCTCGCAAAAGAATTGGGTATGCCGTTAAAAAAAGTCATTGAGCAAGCGAAAACGGATTTCAGCTTTGACCGTATTGTCGATAGCCGCCAAGTTGAGCAGGCGTTGAAATCATCGTGCGTATTGGGTTCCCGCCTTGCGATTTGGATGCTGAAAGAGGCGGATTTAAAAGTGTATCTTTATGCCTCCGAAGAAGTACGCGCGGGACGCATTTTTCAACGGGAGGGTGGAAGCCTTGAGCATATCAAAGAGTTTACCGCGATGCGGGACAGCGACGACACCCGCCGATACAAAGAATTGTACAATATCGACAATACCGATTATGCCTTTGCCGATATGCTGATCGATACGGAGCATTATACGCCGGATGTCATTGTAGGGCTTATCATAGACGAGCTTTTACGGCGTTCGCTCATTGTTCGGAAAGCAGACAGATGAGTATCCTTGAAGCGCCTTATCCCGATTACACCGATTTTCAAAAAGCGATTTTAGATTACTATGCTGCACACGGCAGGTCTTTTCCGTGGCGCACGACAAACGATCCGTATTCCATCCTTGTGTCCGAATTTATGCTGCAGCAAACGCAGACCGAACGAGTGGTGGAAAAATATAACCGCTGGTTGGAAGTGTTCCCTACGGTGCAAGACCTTGCGGCAGCCTCCCTCGTGCAGGTGCTTGAGCAATGGGTAGGTCTTGGGTACAACCGCCGTGCGCGTTTTTTACACCAGTGCGCCCAAACCATTGCAAGCGAATACGGCGGAGTTGTTCCCGACACTTCTAAAACGCTTCAAACGCTTTCGGGTATCGGTCCCTACACAGCTGCCGCGATTTCGACATTTGCCTACAATAAACCTAACGCATTTATCGAAACAAATATCCGCGCGGTGTTTATCTTTTTCTTTTTTAAGGATAGGGCAGATATCAGCGATAAAGAAATATTCCCGCATATCGAAGCGTCGCTGTATACAGAAAATCCGCGGCTTTGGTACTACGCGCTGATGGACTACGGCGCGGAATTAAAAAAGAAAACCGTCAATCCGAATAGAAAAAGCAGGCATTATACCAAACAGTCCAAGTTTGAAGGGTCGGTACGGCAAGCGCGCGGCGCAGTAATCAGAACTCTTACGGCGCACAATAACCAAGGATATGCAGAGCTGTACGGCAATACTCAGACGGAAAAACTCCTCTTCGATAAAGCGCTTGAAGGACTCATCCGCGAAGGTTTTGTGGCAGAAGAAGGCGGCTGTTATTCCATTAAGCAGTAAGGGGCAGTCTGCTTTCTGTAACCAACGGCAAGTACGGTTTTCGGTGTTGCTTGGTAATACCTCATACGAGTAATGCTATCATTATCCATCTTGTCGCTCAATCCTCGTTTTTACAAACCGGTTGGTACAACATATTGTCTAGTTGACTTTAAATTTTCCTACTTCCTCTGCCAAGCTTTCAATACTCCGTTTATTTTTCTGCGTAATCTCATTGACTTCTTGTATCGCATTGTTAATTTGCACTGCACCGGAGGCCATTTCGTTCATACTGTCGGTGATAATGCGGCTAAGATTGTCTAATTTGCACATTTCTTGTGCAACGCTCTCGCCACCTTTCAGCATCTCTTCCGAACCGCTTTGAACCTCCACCGTTACCATGTTGATATTTTTGATAGCTGTTAATACTTCTTTACTGCCGTTTTCTTGTTCTTTCATCGATTTAGTTAGTAAGGCGCTCATCTCCTTAACCTGTTCGGCAAGGGTGAAAATTGCATTGAACTTTTCTTCTACCGTTTTTGAAGATGCAGAAAGCGTTTCAATTTCACCGGATAATGTTTTCAGCGTTGCGGTGATGGTTTTTCCTTGCATTGCAGAATCTTCGGCAAGTTTGCGGATTTCATCCGCAACGACGGCAAAGCCCTTGCCTGCCTCACCGGCGTGAGCCGCTTCAATCGCAGCATTCATCGCGAGTAAGTTTGTCTGCGACGCAATATGTTGAATAACGCTGCTTGCTTCCATCAGCGAGCCTGACTCTTCTGCAATCTTCTGTGTGACGGTGTTGGATGTTACCAGCGTCGCTTTGCCGTCTCCGGTTGCGCTTGTCAAGTTTTTAATTACGTCATCGGTCTTGCCGAGTGTCTGTCCGATAGAGGCGATATTCGCTACCATTTCTTCTACGGAAGAAGAAGATTGTGCAACACTTGTCGCTTGTGTTTCGATACTGTTATTCAACTGCTTTATCGTGCGGACAATCTCTTCGATAGTAGCCGCCGTTTCGGTAACACTTGTTGCTTGGGTCATCGTCTGCTGCTTAACCCCGTCGATGTTAGCGCTGATTTCATTTACTGCGCTGGCTGTTTCCGTCATATTGGAAGCAAGCTCTGCGCCGATTTCTTCCATTTCGTTACTATTTGTTTCAACCGCTTGTATTGAAGCGCCGATTTTAGCAATTGTTTCGTTAAAATATTCGGATAGATCAGTTACCTCATCATTACCGATTACAGGCAACCGTACCGTTAAATCTCCTTCCCCCTGTGCAATATTTTTTAAGGCATTAACAGCAGTCTGTACCGGCTTTACCATTGCGCGAGCGATAATATATACAATAACAATTGCCGCCAGTAAAATGATAAGCCCTATAATGAGCATAGTACCGCGCAATGTATTGACATCCCCCATAAATTCTTCTGCAGGTGCATTGACAATCACTGTCCATCCGGTCGTTTTCATTATAGCGTGCGCTGCTATTTTGTGTACATTTTTGTATTCATAGTATCCGATTGCAGAATCTTTTGCTTCAAGCGCTGTTTGCAAAAATGCTGCAAGAGAAGTAAAGACCGGATTTTTTGTAGCTTCTTCTATTGGATTAAACTGATTTGCAATCAATTCCGTATCTTGATCAGCGATGATTATTCCCGTATCTCCTATCATAGTACAATTACCGGTTTGTCCGATAACGATATCTTTTACGGCATCATACATCGCAAATCCGTCGATTGTTGCTGCGAGTATATTGCGTGCTTGATTATTATCATCATAAATCGGAATAGCGATAATGATAACTATTTTACCGTTGATAAGAGATACAAAAGGTTCGCACATTAAAGGTTTCCCACGATAGGCTTTAAACCAAGCCGTTGAAGAAATATCGCTTGTTCGCCCGTTAGCTAAATAACCGATTCCGTTTTGAGTGACAATATTAAGTATCTGAAAAGCGTCATCTTTATCGGCGAGGTCTTTTAACAATACTGCTTTTTCAAAATATGATACTTCATCACTTTGCAATGTCGGCATCTGGGCAATACCTTCAAGCAATTGAAACCACTGCTCAACCTTACCGTCCAGTATTTCAGCCGTATCATGCACCTTATCCAGCAGATGTGCTTCAATTTTTTCTATTACAGCTTTTCGTGCTGTATGAACGGCAAGTACGCTTTCTATCGTTAAAGCTGCCACAATAAGAAAACCGAAAATGATGATGAGTTTGTAGCGAATCGAAAAACGCTTTTTCATTGTATGCCTCCTGCTATATAATTCATAATTCCTAATTCATAGTTCTTAATTATGAATTCTTAATTACTTATTAGATGGAGGGCTTCTATTCTTAATTATGCATTGCCAATTATCAATTAATTGGGGGGGGGGGGGGGTAATATATTAACTTCTTTCATTTCCGCCAATTCTTTTCGACATAAGATCGATGTTTTTAGACAAATTTACCGCAAACATCAATAAAAAAATATGTTTTACGGCAAATTCAGACGCATCTCTAAAACAAGCTTTGGTTTAAAGATACGAACAGCAGTTCGGTAACTCCGTTGTCGAGCTGTTGTGATTAATTATAACACAGAGAAAAAGAATCCGCAAGAAAATTATAGGAACCCCGGTAAACCTCGGTAAAAGGCTTGACAATTTTCCAATATAATAGAAAATATTTTCTATGAAACCTCGAAAAATTTGGATAATTACCTGTTTATTCTCCGTTATTCTCATTTCTACCGTATCGTATGCGCCGTCCGTCTTTGCGCAATCTCAGCAAGATCAGGGGCAAAGTACGATACCGTATATGCAATACCTGCAATACTTAAATGAGGCGCTCCAGCGTTATTATGTTGATGAGGTAAAACCTGAGGTGCTCTTTCAGGGCGCAGCGGAAGGAATGCTCAATGCGCTCAAGGATCCGTATACTATGTATATCGACAACGGCAGTTTAACCGGTGTCGGGCTGCAGGATACGACAACCGGCTACTTCGGCGGCATAGGCATCACTTTTACCAAGCCGGCCGTTTCAACATCCGAACGTCCAGCCTATATTGAAGTTGCTTCCGCCCTCGAAGGAACCCCTGCGTGGAAAGCCGGTATTCAGGCGGAAGACCTCATCACCGAAATCGAAGGCGAATCCGTTATCGAGATGACGACGGCGGATGTTGTTGCAAAGCTCCGCGGAAAAATCGGCTCATCCGTTACGGTAACCGTCCGGCGGGGAAAGAATATGGAATTTCCGGCTAAGCTGGTGCGGGCACGGATTGAAGTGCCGACCATTAAATACATGAAACTTGATAAGGATATCGGCTATATCCGCCTGATAGAGTTTAATCCCAACAGCAGCCGCCGTATACGGGAAGCAATGGAAAGTCTGCAAGCGGAAGGGGTAACCAAGTTAGTGCTCGATCTGCGGAATAATCCGGGTGGGCTTATCACCGCAGCAGTCGATACGGCAAGTTTGTTTATCAAAGAAGGCTTGATCGTTTCGACAAAGTCGCGTATTCCGCAGCAAAATCTTGAGTTTAACACCAACGCTGCGATAGATGCGGTGTTTGCAAATGTGCCGCTTGTCGTGCTCATCAATAAAGGTTCGGCAAGCGCTTCGGAAATATTGGCAGGCGCCTTAAAGGACTATAAGCGCGCGTACCTCGTCGGAGAAACCAGTTATGGAAAGGGTTCCGTGCAGCAAATCTTCGATTTAACGCAAAAAGATTCCTTTAAAATGACCATTTCGCGCTATTATACGCCGAGCGATGCCAATATCGACAAAACCGGTATTAAACCGGACAAAGAAGCGGTGTTGTTCCCGTCGTTATCGGCAGATGATGAAAAGAACCTTGAAAAGCTCTTCAAAGATGAAAAAATTTCAAACTATGTAAAGAAAAACAAGGATTTAACCGCTACGCAGATTACCCGATATGCGGAATCGCTCGCAAAAGAATATTCCTTAAACAAAGAATTGCTCCGTATCTTGATTCGGCAGGAATACAATAGAACGCATACCGCGCCGGCAGCTGATATTGAATATGATGCGCCGCTGCAAGAGGCTGTCAAAATTCTTAAAAGCGGAACTTTGCCGCAGCTGCTCAAAAACAGTAAAACCGTACGTCAAATGCAGGAAGAAGCGGCGCAAGAAAAGGCTATTGCCGAGTTGAAGAAGGCTTCATAAATCGGTATTACGAAGCGATGAAGCAATTTATTATCGAGCAAGAGCCGGACAGTAACGGTATACTCACGTTGAGCGGCAAGGCTTTTGACTATTTGGTAAAGGTGCGGCGTATGCGGGAAGGGGATATTCTGCATGCGCTGCTGCCGCAAAGCGGCGCCGCCGATATGGTAATCGATTCGATAAATACCGTAAAGAAAACACTGCGAGTAAAGCGGCAGACAGCGTCTCTCAGTGCGTCAGGGGCGACTGCATCTTTGGCCGCCGATGGTACAACCAACCAAGCCGCAAACCGTTCCCGTGCGTCTGCCGTGCCTGCTGCCGCCGAACTTGTCTTGCTGCAATGGGTACTCAAAGGTTCAAAGACCGATGCGATTATCCGGCAGGCAACGGAAGCAGGCGTTCGTGCCGTGCTGCCGGTGATTGGAGAATTTTCCGTTGCAAAAAAACAAAACCCTGCGCAGCTGGAACGGTTCAGGCGAATCATCAAAGAAGCGCGACAGCAATCCGGTTCTCCGGTCAATACCGTCGTTATGGAACCGGCTCCGCTTACCGAAGCGCTCAACACTCTAAAAACGCTGGTACCGGAGGCTAGTACCGTGTTTGCTCAGTGCAGCGAAGCCGCAGGAGCGTCCGTCGGATTTCACCAATTGCTTGCAGAAAAACCTTCCCACATCGTGCTGGCAATCGGGGCGGAAGGAGGCATAAGCCCCGCGGAAGCGGCGGTGCTCCGTGAAGCGGCTTTCCAAACCGTTCATTTTAAAACAAATGTATTACGTGCAGAAACCGCCGCGCTGTATGCAATCGCAGCGGCACAAACTACTATAAACGAGGCTGACCAATGGCAATTACCCGTATAAGACTCTTGACAATTCCCATCGATATTCTCCCTGACGAAGATATTGAACAAACCATAATGGATATGGCGGGTAAAGGAGAACCTCAGCAGATTGTCTTCATTACGATCTGGGATTTGCTCAAGGCTCGGCGCGATGCGGAATTCCGCGCAATGCTGGAGCAGGCGGCGCTCTGTCTTCCTCTTTCAAAAAGTTTATTAAAAGCGGCGCAGTTTCTCAAACTTCCCGTACCGATCAGGCGTGATTCCTTTGATATGATTATCAGAATCTTGAACATCATTGATTCTCACTATAAAACGCTCTACATCCTCGGCGGACGGGCGCAAAATTTGTTGGACGCCGAGCGCAACGTGCACGTAACCTTTCCGGGTATCGGTATTGTCGGCCGCTTTAACGGTTTTTACCGCAAGAATATGGAGCCGGATATTATCCTGTCGATTGTCAAAGCCCATCCTGCCCTGTTGATTGCCGGAAACGGTGTTCCCGGCGGCGTTCGATGGATTTACCGGAATAAAGCCGAATTACCTGCAAGCATCTTTATCCACAATAACGATATCATCGACATCTTTGCAAAACGTAAAAAACGCATTTCCGATGCTGCATTTCGGAAAGGGCATGAGTTTTGGTCGCAGCTGTTGCGCAATCCCTTTAAAGTATTTTACGTATTCCGCTATCTCCTCTTTTTGCTGATCGTGCTGTTCTACCGGCTCTTTAGGACATAAGGCGGTTTAACTGCGGCTGCCGATACAAAGCATATTTTGTTCGATCGGTACATTTTAAGGACATACATACAACTATGGCAGAACATTACTTACTTGATACGGAAACCGTAAAGACATACCTTGTTGAAAAACTCAAGCTGTTTTCTCTCAATGAGCCGCTTGTAGCAGAGGAAATCGGAGACGGGAATATCAACTATGTATTCCGTGTGTGTTCCCGTACAAGCGGGAAGAGCATTATCGTAAAACAGGCTGATCGGCTGCTCCGCTCATCGGGGCGTCCGCTCGACATTACCCGCAGCAAAAGAGAGGCGGAAGCGCTCCGCATTTATGCCGCTCTTACCCCGCAGTTTATTCCCCGTATTTACGCCTACGACGATACCATGAGCGCTATCTGCATGGAAGATATTTCCTATTGCGGTAATCTACGGAAGGAGTTGATGGCGGGGCGTCCGCTTCCGGCGAACTTTGCAGAAAATGCTGCTTCCTTTTTAGCCGATGCGGTTTTTGGGACAAGTGATCTATTTGTATCTCCGGAGGAAAAGAAGGAGCGGGTAAAAGCGTTTATTAATCCCGAACTGTGCGCAATTTCCGAAACGCTGGTTTTTTCCGAGCCGTACTGCAACGGAAAAAACCGCAACCGTATTACGCCCGGGAACGAGGCCTTTATTCAAAAAACGCTGTACAATGACGAAGCGCTTAAAGCCGAGGCCGCTTCGCTGCGGGAAACATTTATGAATAAGGCGGAGGCTCTTATCCACGGGGATTTACACACCGGCTCCATTTTTATCGGAAATAATACCGGCACTGCCATCGATAAGAATGGAACAACCGAGCCGTGTATGAAAATTATCGATCCCGAATTCGCTTTTTACGGCCCAATCGGATACGACCTCGGTAATATTATCGCACACCTTTATTGTGCATGGATGTATGTCGCTTTTACCCGTGGCGCCTGCTGCGACGAAAAATTCTATGCGCAGGGAGAGCTGCAATCACCCGTATCTCAGCCCCGTGCTGCCGATGATTTTACCGAACGGATAGCCGCCGCAATCGAAACCCTGCCGCAGCTTTTTACCGCAAAAGCGCTGGAACGGTGTAAAACCGTCCCATTGAGCGACCCGCTCTACAACGAACGGTATATCCGGCGGAGGCTTACTGAAATACGTGCCGATGCCTACGGCTTTGCCGGTACCGAAATAATCCGCCGCGCAGTCGGCGACACCAAAATCGCCGAATTTGACGCAATGGGGTCTGATCCGCGGCGTATTACTATGGAACGCATCGTAATAAAGATAGCCTGTAGGTTAATTAAGCGGCGGCGGCAAGCAGGTGTCGGAGCAGGCACGGTTGCATACTTTAGAAAAACGCTGTTAAACAATGAAATATGATCCGTTTGCACAAGAATAAAAACTGAGACATTGCGGTTTGGTATACGGCTTGTATCCGGTACTACTATTTTCAAAACGCCATATTTTTATTTTAAACAAGAAGAAATTAAGGGCTTGACACCCAATACCGTCTTGTGTACTATAAAACAGCCTTTGGGACTATAGCTCAGCTGGATAGAGCGTCAGATTCCGGATCTGAAGGCCGGCGGTTCGAATCCGCCTAGTCTCATTCTTCTTATAATATTAATTTCTTGTCGTTTCCCCGTATTTCATACCAGCCTCATTAGGTCTATTTTAATCGGTCTGTTGGCCATTATATTTTTTTGAAGGAAATAAAATGATAGTTGGACAAAGAAATAGTGATCTGACGGAAGGAATTATCTGGAAAACACTGATTATATTTACCGTACCGATTTTGGTGGGGAATTTTTTTCAGCATTTATATACGACGGCTGATGCGGTGATTGTCGGGCGTTTTACCGGCAAAGAAGGTCTTGCCGCAATCGATTCTATTTTTAGCCTATTAAGATTACCCGTTAATTTGTTCAGCGGACTGTCGGCCGGTTCTTCAATTTTAATTTCACAGCTCTATGGAGCAAAAAAGTACCATGATCTGTCAAAGACAATGCATACGGCATTAGTGCTCACGTTTATTGTCGGAACGTTTTTATCTGCTATCGGTGTTTTATTATCTCCCGCGCTGCTGGTAATGATGGACGTTCCCGCCGATATTTTTGATGCAACATTGCTCTATGTCCGGATATACTTCGGCGGTATGCTGATCTCGCTTTTTTATAATATTGCTGCGGGAATTTTACGGGCAATGGGAAATGCGCAAACGCCCTTTTATGCATTGACGGTTTCAAGCGGAATAAATATTGTACTTGATATTCTGTTTGTCGGTGTGTTCAAATGGGGGATCGGCGGGGCGGCTTTCGCAACCGTGCTTGCACAATTATGCAGCGCAGTAATTCTTTTCGTTACTCTTTCAAAAAAAAGCAACTTATGCCCGCTGCATATTTCACAGCTGAAATTGTATGGCTCTGCGGCTGCGGCTATTGCAAAACTGGGTATCCCGATAGGATTGCAATCAATACTTTTCCCGATAGCTAATATGATCATTCAAGCGCGGATAAACGGTACCGGTACGGAACATATTGCTGCATGGGCGTTATGCGGGAAATTGGATTTTCTGATTTGGATTTCGATTGAAGCAATGACAACCGCTGTTTCTACGTTTGTCGCACAAAACTACGGGGCGAAAAAATACGATAGGGTAAATACCGGGATCCGTACCGGGTTATTGATAGGGGTAACGGTCATCGGGATATTAAGTGCAATCCTGTATTTTTGGAGCGTGCCGTTGGGAAAGTTTTTTATCGGCGCCGAAGATTACGGTGTTCTTACCACTATGGAGCGGCTGATGCACTTGATTGCGCCCTTTTATACGGTATTCGTATTCGCGGAGCTTTTTTCTGCAGCAATGTACGGAATCGGTGAAACGTTGAAGCCGATGATTATTACGCTACTTGGGATCTGTGTTTTTCGAATACTGTGGATATGGTGTGTCGTACCGCTGTATCCTTCGATTGAAGTAATCGTGTGGGCGTTTCCTGCATCTTGGAGTTTAACTACTGTCGCATTTATTGTTGCATATCTGCGATTGCGGAGAAATATATGAAAATTGTTTTTATTACCGGTGCCTCCGGAACGATGGGATCCGAAGCATTAAAACAGATTGCTCAAACGGGAGCATTCCGGTGCCGTGTTCTATTACGGCCTAAAAAGGCGAATATAAAGCTGGCAAAAAAGCTTCAGAAAAACGAAAACATTGAAGTGTTGTTCGGTGATATACAAAACTACGAAGATTGCCTTGCCGGTGTAAAAGATGCAGACTATGTGCTTCACTGCGCAGCGATTATTCCTCCTGCTGCCGACCACAATCATGATGTTGCATTCCGTACCAATTGGCTCGGAACTCAAAATCTGTTGAATGCAGTGGTAGAAAGCGGACAAATCGAAAAGACGAAATTCGTTTACATAGGCACCGTTGCGGAATACGGCAATAGAACATTCAAACACCCGTGGGGAAGAGTCGGCGATCCGCTTTTGCCGAGTGCGTTTGATATGTATGCGGCAAGTAAAGTAAAGGCCGAGCGTGCGGTTATTGAATCTCCTTTATGCTGGGTTTCGCTTCGGCAAAGCGGCATCTTATATGACGAAGTGCTATTCAATAACATGAATGACGGGCTGATGTTTCATACGTGTTGGAATACGCCGATAGAATGGGCGACGGCGCGTACCTCCGGTCTGCTTTTGAAAAATCTCGTTGAAAAAGATACCAACGGAACACTCAAGCCGGATTTTTGGAAAAAGGTATACAATATCGGAAACGGAAAGGATGCCCGTGTTACCGGTTTTGAAACGCTTGACCGCGGTTTCAGAATGATGGGGCGGAGCGCCGAGGAAATTTTCCGCCCCGAATGGAATGCAAGCCGCAATTTCCACTGTATGTGGTTTGCCGATTCTCATATATTAAACAGCTATCTGGATTTCCAGCATGAAGGGTTTGAAGCATTTTTTTCACAGCTTGAAAAAAAATTGTGGTATTTTAAATTAGGCAAACCGTTTCCGCGCCTTGTTCAGTGTTTCGCAATTATGCCGCTGCTGAACACAAATAATGCTCCGGTCTTTTGGGTTACGCACAATCTGAAAAAAAGAGTTGATGCCTTTTTCGGATCGCTGGATGCGTATAATGCAATCCCGCGCAGCTGGGAAAAATTCCCGTTATTGTGCAAAAATCAAAACCCTGAAACCGGTGCTGAGCTAGATTACGAGGCATTGAAAGACGAAGCATCGCTCGCAGCAAACAATATGCTTTTAAATCACGGCTATGATGAAACAAAGAAGCCGGATGAACTTGATATTGAAGATATGCAGCAGGCAGCGGCTTTCAGGGGCGGCAAGTGCAATAGTACAACGATGACTCGCGGCGATATGTACCGTCCGCTGCAATGGCAGTGCCATAATGGTCATCATTTTTCGGCGACTCCGTATTTAGTGCTTAAAACAGGGCATTGGTGTCCGGAATGCTGCAGTGTGCCGCCGTGGAATTTCGGAGAGCTTGCAAAACATATTCCGTTTTATGCGCAGGTATGGTACGACGATCACACGAGTGATGAAACGGAATCTTATTCGGCAGAGGATGCCCGCGATATATCCGCCTACGAAAAATGAAGCGCAGTGATGCCTTCCGAAGCTGAGTTGTTTAGCAGGTTCCTCTAATACACAAAGGGGATAATGCGCTTGGGTTTATAGCGTGCAAATTCTTCGGGGAAGTCTTGCGCATATTTTTTATACACAGCGTGAGACCGCGGTACTAAATTGCAAGCCGTCCAAAATAAAAACAGGAAACCGGCGGATGACCATGTTAAAACGGCAAAGCCGAGCCATTCCACCAATTCACCGAAGTAGTTTGCACTGGTAACATAGCGGTACATCCCCTTACACGGATAGTAGTGCTTGCTGTCGCCGTTTGCTCTCAGGGAACGGATATAGGAATCGGATTGTATATTGATAAACATACCGGCACAAAATAATGCAGCACCAACGATAAAACGGGGATCGGCAAACCAGCGCACGCTATACAGCTCTGCGGGAGAAAAATAAAAAATCCATAAACCGATTAAAAACGCATTGATCGTATTAAAGAGCATCCCCATAGACACTATGCTGAGCGGCATTTTACTGTTTCCTTTGAGCAGCATCGGGAAAATCAGTGTGCGCTGAATATAATGCGCAAGGAAAAAAGACACAAGCGCTATCCGCACCGGTTTGTGTGTATAGTCAAGTATGCACAGCAAAGTGATCATAACGATAAGAGTCGGACACTCCATCAGCATCCATGCAGCTTTATTGTTAAAACTGAAGCCCCATTTTTTATCGATTAACTTTCCGTATCCCGCGGGAATAAAATACAAGGCTACGAAACACATCAACCCTAGTGCCAGCATCACAAGTTCAACAATGCAATATACAGAATACAACATGCGCAACAGTATCACCGCTTTTTCTTTTTTAATCAACATACCCCTGATGCAAGTGTTGAGGGATTACCCTCGCCGCACGGATCAAGCACCGGTATCAGGAAAGTGTTGATTAAAGCGAGGAGCGCATTTAATCAGTATTTCCTTAGGGTTGACAGGCTGCATAAATACTCGTAGCTTAGGGCATCTCTAAAAATTCAGGTATGGTTTTTAGAGGTTTCACTTACTTAAAAAAGGCTGAATGAGATTATGGATCCTACGATACGATTGCTTTCCGCCGATGCGGTGCACACGGTGTATGAACGGCTGCGGCAGGAAAATCCCGATCCGCGGAGTGAGCTGCATTGGAAAAATGTCTATACGCTGCTGGTTGCCGTAGTGCTTTCTGCACAGGCAACCGATGTCGGGGTAAACAAGGCAAGCGCGCCTCTTTTTGAAAAGGTTGATACGCCTGAGCAAATGGTTGCGCTTGGCGAAGAAGGTCTGAAAGGTTATATCAATTCCATCAATCTATACCCGACAAAAGCAAAGCGGATTATCTCGCTCAGTAAGATTTTGATAGACCGCTATCATTCGGAGGTGCCACATGACCGCGCCGCATTGGAAAGCCTTCCGGGTGTCGGGCGGAAAACGGCCAATGTTGTGCTGAATGTAGGCTTCGGGGAGCCAACAATAGCGGTTGATACGCACATCTTGCGTACAGCGCCTCGTATCGGCCTCTCGCAGGGAACAACCCCGCTTGAGGTTGAGCAGGATTTATTGCGCGTAACACCCGAAGAATTTTTGCCGGACGCTCATCATTGGATTTTGTTGCACGGCAGATATGTCTGTAAAGCTCGGAATCCCGATTGTGCCGAATGTAAGCTCAACGATGTATGCTTAAAAAACGGAGTGGGGACATAGCATTGTAAGAAGGGGGGAAGAGAACAATCCGATTACTTTTACGCTCTCACTTACAATAGCGCCGTTCCCAGCCGTTGGCGTATTTTTTCATTGGTAGGGCGGGCATCATAATGCGCCGCTTTAAAAGTAACTGTGTGAGCCTTAGTATCCCATAGCAAGAAATATGCAGGGAAATGTGTTTTATCGGCAAGCTCTGTCTCCCTGTCTGCTGTTCCGCCGAATACGCGCGGAAAACCCACGCTGCCCGGATTGATAATGCAGCAATCTTTATCAAGCGGTATTGTTTGCTCCTGCTTAGGATATAAAGCTCCGTATTCCCCCCGATCGGCGTAGTAAATGGCAGCTTGGTGTGTATGTCCGCAAAAGCAGAGTTTGAAACCTTCGGCATATAAATATTGGAGCGATATTGTTGTCTCCGACCCGCCACGCAGATATTCGGTAGCGGGTTCCAGCGGCGACCCATGTACAAGCAGCGTTTTTTCGGATAAAAAGTAGAGAGGATGCAAGCCTGCCAAAAAGAATCGAGTTTTCCACGAAATAAGCGGCGCGGTGTTTTTTAGGGAACGGCGGGCATTTTCGCCGAACCAACTGCTTGGAAGCCGTTTGAGTAAGCCTGCTTCGTGATTGCCGGCAAGAAGGATGCAGGGGCGAGTATGCTTTTTCAATTCTTTTACGCGCTGAATGCACGCTTCGGGATCGGGGCCGTAGCCAACCATATCGCCAAGCGAGATAAAACCGTCGTACTGCCCCTTTACGGCTTCCAGCACAGCGGTTAGTGCTTCTAGGTTTGCATGGATGTCTGCCGTTACCAATATTTTCATAGTGAGAGGATTTCATCATACCGTATGCCGGAAAAACTTACAACAAGACTTTTTAACAATCTCCGGGATAGCTTTCAATCCGATTGGAAACTGCTTTCCGAAACGGAACATTTTCTTGCGTCTACCCCTTTGCAGCGAAATTATGAACAGCAGTTTGCCGTATGGCGTAAACAGCTGCAAACAGGGAAAAATGATGCAGTACGCGCATCGGTGCGGGAAGAGCTTATTGCATTGAGGAAGGCGCTGCGTTTGGAAGGATATGATTTATCGCTCGGAGCAATTCAGCTTATTGTAAAAGACTTTGTCAACGATGATGCGGCTGCGCGCGGTTTCCGGCGGGTTGTGATTTGTTTTTGCGATGCGGGGTTGTTTTGGCTGTCGGGCGAAGCTAATCATCTTGAACTTGGCAGTGATCTACAGGCTGAGTTGGAACGTAAGCAACTGTATGTTCATCCCGAGATGCATTATCTTTGGTTCCTGTGGGAGCGGAACGCCTTACTGTTAAGCGGTTCCGCAACCGAAACAAAGGAAGCTTTTGAGCGCCTGCAAAAACGTGCCTACGCCAATCCTCAAAAAATATTGCGGTACCTGAAAGCGTTATAATATCAGGGTTGCTTATCGTAAGACTAAATCGCTACACATCCTGTGCAGTGCATAAAAACCAGCCTCGAACGGCGGTTTGCTTTATCAAAAAACCTGCTATAATACCGGTATGAACATGACCCGCAAATTACCGATCGGTATACAGAGTTTTGAAAAGCTGCGGCAGGATGGTTACCTTTACATTGATAAAACACCGTTCATTTGGCATCTTATTCAATCATCCAGTCCTTTTTTCCTCAGCCGCCCGTGCCGGTTCGGTAAAAGCATTTTTCTTTCAACTTTAGCGGCATACTTTCGCGGGCAAAAAGAGCTATTCAAGGGCTTGTACCTTGAAAAGGCGGAAGAAAAACAAGCTCTGCAAGAAGGTAGGAATGCATGGCAAGAATACCCCGTCCTCTATTTGGATTTTAATACAAAAAATTATATAGACCAGCAGGCTCTTGTAGATATTCTGAATCAAAAGGGATACTCTTTATCCAAACCGCAATTTATGATACTATACCCGGATGGAGTACCAAGTAACTGCGACACGGCGCAGGCCTCAGCGATTTGAAGATTTATTAGGGCAGGATTTTGTTGCGGCGACGCTGCAAAAATCCATTGAAGCAGGGAAAATAGCCCATGCGTATCTTTTTTCGGGGCCGCGTGGATGCGGTAAAACCAGTTCGGCGCGTATTTTAGCCAAGGCGCTTAACTGTGAAACGGGAACAGTCGCTACTCCCTGCGGAGTTTGCACCTCGTGCCGCGAAATTACAGCGGGTTCAAGCATCGATGTTATCGAGATAGACGGCGCCTCGAATACGAGCGTCAATGATGTGCGGCAAATCAAGGACGAAATCCTCTTTCCGCCGAATACCAGCCGGTATAAAATCTACATTATCGACGAAGTGCACATGCTTTCTACGAGCGCCTTCAATGCGTTGCTGAAAACGATTGAAGAGCCGCCGCCGTATGTTATCTTTATTTTTGCAACGACCGAACTGCACAAGGTTCCGGCGACCATCAAAAGCCGCTGTCAGCACTTCAATTTTAAATTAGTCGATGTTGAAGTGCTTAAACAAGCTTTAGCGGAAGCAGCGGCGGAGCTGCATATCGAGGCTGACGACGAGGCGCTGTACTGGATTGCGCGTGAGGCTACCGGAAGCGTGCGCGATTGCTATACGCTGTTCGATCAGGTTGCTGCTTTTTCTGACGGGCATATCACCTTTGAAAAAATACAGAGCACACTCGGTTTAACCGGTACCGATTCGATTGGCGCCTTGCTGACAGCCTGCGTTCAAAAGGATGCAGCCGCCGCGCTGCTCACCCTTGACACCATTCTACAGAACGGTGTTTCCACCGAGCAATTTACGGTAGACTGCACCAACTATATCCGCAGCCTTCTATTGATACAACAAGGCATCACAAAAGAGGCGTTGATCGGGCAGCGTGCGGAGCGGTTCCCGCAGGAGATACTGACGGGATGGGATGCGCAGCAGCTTGAGCGCGCGCTGTATCTTTTTTTGCAGCTTTTCAGAGATCTCCGCTTCTCGCTTAATCCTCGCTATGAACTGGAATTGACGGTTTCCCGCCTTGCGTGGCTTTCCGACTATGTCTCCCCCAAGGAACTGAAAGAGGCCTTTGATGCGGCTCAAGCGCTGCTCGCAGGTGTACCGGCGGCTCGCACGGCAACCGGAGCGTTGCCCGGCAGCGGGGCGCCGCAAAAAGGCGGGGCTGACTCCCCTTTTTTAAGACCGGCGGCTTCTCCTCGCTGAGGGCTGCCGGCGCTTACGGAAACACCGCATCGACCGGGATACCGGTCAATGCTCCGGTAGGAACAGCAGGCACGCAGTCTGCCGGAATGCCCGTCAATGCGCCGACGGGTTATAATCAACATCCGGCAACCGGAATAGTGGTACAGCAGATTCGTCCATCGGCAGCAGGACATCAATCTTCGGTAGTGCCGCAGCCTTCGGTGGTACGCCAATCTCCGGCGGAACCCCCGCCGCCGCTTCGCATCCAAAGCATTGCCGAACTTAAAGAGGCGCTCGTTCAGCATCTGCTGATAGAACATAGAATGTTGTCGGCGGCGGTTGGTAAAACGCTCAACTGGAACGAACGGGACGGCATCCTGTATATGTCCGTTCATACGCCTTTTGAAGTACAGCAGCTGCAGCGGGAAAAAAATATCCTAACCCGGAAGACGGCGGAGCTCTACGGCAAAGAGCTGAAAATACAGATAACGCTTGCCCAAGAAGAGACAGCGCAAAAAGTAGCCGTCCCCGCGCGAGTAGAGATGGTCATGCGTAATATCAAAGGCAGCATCGTTGACATACAGAAAAAAGCGGTTGTAGAAGAACCGGAGGAAGAAGAATGAATATAAATCCTTTTGAATTGATGAAAAATGCAAAAGACTTGCAGGCTCATTTCGGGAAAATGCAAGAAGAGTTGGCGGCGCTCCGCGTGCAAGGCATTTCGGGCGGCGGCTTGGTGAAAGTAACACTCAGCGGTACCTTCGATATGGTAAAAATCGAATTGGATCCCATCGCTGTCGATAACCGCGATATTCCGATGTTACAAGACCTGATCCGATCCGCTCATACCGATGCGATAGAAAAAATTAAGGATACATTAAAGGAAAAGATGGGGCCGCTCGCCGCGCTTGCGGGAGGAATGCCGTCATAATGAATGCGCTCGAAGACCTTATCGATAATTTATGCCGCCTGCCGGGTATCGGGAAAAAAAGCGCTGCACGGCTCGCGTATCATATCCTCAAACAAGAGCCGCCCTATGCCCACCGGCTGGCGGATAGCCTCTATAAACTTCACGACAGCATTAAGCCGTGCCCCGTATGCGGCGCTTTTACCGATCAGGATGTGTGTTCTATCTGCAGCGATCCGGGGCGGGACGGCTCCTGTATCTGTGTCGTGGAACAACCGCAGGATGTCTATACGCTGATGAGCATGGGCGAGTACCGCGGGCTTTTTCACGTACTCGGCGGCGTCATCGCCCCGCTTGAAGGTATCGGCCCCGAACAGCTCCGCATCGCAAGCCTCGTTAAGCGCATCGGCAGCGGGACGGCGGTAAAAGAAGTGATCCTTGCAACCAATCCGACAATCGAAGGGGATACCACCGCCCTTTATATCCAAAAGGTACTGCGCGATCTCCCCGTCGAGGTTACCCGCCTTGCATCGGGACTGCCGGTCGGCGGCGACTTGGAGTACACCGATAAACTGACGCTGATGCGCAGCTTTAAAGGCCGGATAAAGATTTAAGCTTTTGCTTGACAAAGCATAGGATTATCAGTATATCATTACAGAGTATTTAGTAATCTATGCGGCATAGAGCCGTTCTCTAAAAGTTATCTGCAAAAGTAATCGTATAAAAAGTCTATCATTAGCAACATTAAAATGCTGAGCTATTTCTGCCGATATGAGAAGCGGGATAGCAGAAAGTTGTGCCGAGCATGCCGTTACCGCTCAAACGGGAAAGCAAGACGATGAAAAATTACTGCTGCGGCGTATATGCAGCAGTAATAGAAGTGCGCTTTTAACAGCACGGGTTCATGTGTTAAGGGTGCTTACTAAATAAAGCGGAGAAAAAGCTTATGAAAAAGAAGAATCGTATAGTATCTTTTGCACTGATTGTGCTTGCTGCCATTGCAGGTTTTACCTGTAAGAACAGTATCGGTTTAGGCGGTCAGATAGATATTCTTCCGCCAAATGGAGAGATTACCGCTCCTGATGGGGTAGGTGCGATACGTGGTTCATTTGTTTTAAGGGGAAAGGCGAGCGATGACGATGGAGTCGAATCGGTTTCGGTTGTGTTTGAAAATATCAAAACGAAAGAAACGAGCCAAACGTATGAGGCCAATGACTTTAGTAAGGGCAGCGTATCGGTGTTGTGGAGTACCCATATAGACAATGAAGTGAAAGGAAATAGATGCGCTCTTCCCGACGGAGAGTATGAAGTAACGGTTACGGTTACCGATACAGGCGGAAAGACAAGCACATTTACCAAGAATTATAAAATAGACAATAGAGCACCCGAAGTAGAAATACTGAGTCCTGATTTATCGAAAAGTCAAAGTGGTGATTTTACGATGCGCGGTTCGATTATCGATATACCGAGCGGCGTCAAAAGCATAAAATATATCGTGGGTAAACAAGATAGCAGTGATATAACGGTAAAGCCCGCAGAAACCTCGCGCGAGTGGAAAGAGCTTGAGATATCGGGAGATACATGGGCTATCCCTTTTACCGATGGGGATAATATCACGCAGAAAACAAAAGCTGAAAGGATCGGTAAACAAGTTGACGGGCTCGCAGCGGGAGTAGAACTATATGATATACCGCTGTTCTTTTTAGTTGAAGATAAAGCAGGCAATGCCGGTATTATCAGTCAAATAATCAGAGTAGACCCGAACGGAGATATTCCGGAAGTAAAGGTATTGTCGCCTGAAGCGGATAAAGTATTAGGCGGAAGGATCCGTATATGGGGAACCGTGAAGGTACCTAATCCGGCAGCGGGAGTGGTCAATGCTGTACTGATTCAAATTACCGATAACACCAAACCTGAAAACCCCAATGAACCGGATTTTAGCCGGAGCGCTCTGTTTGGCGAAAGCGAGTGGTGCCCTGCCGATGGGAAACCATTAAGCTATACGGCGGGAAGTTCGTATTGGTCGGTAGAAATAAACGGAAGTAAGGAATTTGAAGCAGCAAGCGAACGGCAGCGGATTATTTGGTTTAGATTGTGCGGCAAAAATGAGAAGGGGAGAGTCGGACAATGGACAGAGCCGATTAAAGTTACCGTTGATAAGGAGGCTCCGGCTATTACCGATATGAAGGTTGCAAGCGAAAGTAAGATCGGTACGGCTATTCCTTCCGGGCAGATTGACCCCGAAAACCAAGACTATGTTTCAAATATGTGGATCAAGGGAGATGGACTGTATTTATGTGCAGAGTTATCGCATGATGCCGGTATAGAAAGGATAGATATAAGCGGGAGCTATCTCGGTACGTCTGTTTCTTTAACGGGAGACAGTGAGATAACCGGCTATCAGCTGCATAATCAGCAGTGTTTTGAAGCAGACGGTCATAACTACAAGATGCGGATACCGTTAAAGACGACGGGGAACCCTGCAAATAATAACGGATTTACGATTAATGTTACGATAAAGGCTAAAAAACAAAAAGAAGGAGATATAGAGGGGTTAACGGCTTCAACTTCATTCTCCTTTAAGTATGATAACAGCGTTCCAACCGCGGTGTTTGGTACAAAAATGTATTCATCGGGTATTGTACAGGTGAGCGGAGCTTCGTTTACCGACACTGGGTTAATAGGGAGAAGCAATATCAATGCTTCGATGAAGGTTTTTACCTCAGGGGAAGATATTGCAATTACCGCATTTGATCAGAGTACGGGGAAGGTTACGCTTGCGTCTGCTCCGGCGAATCCTACAAAGGGATATCTTATTTACAGCCCCATTGAATATTTGAGGCCTGACAGTAGCGGTAAAGTGTGGGTATCCGGCGCTGCGTATGATGTAGGCGCTGGGGTTGAAAAGGTCAAAGTAAGCTATAATGGAGTTCCGGCAAGCGAAGTTACGTTAGAGTTTCCGAGCGGCGTGCGAACGGATGTCGGTAACGGTGATGTCAACTTTGTCACATGGAAAGGTGAACTCGATGTCAGCAGTTTTGTAGATGGTACGGGGAAAATCGTCATTACGCCGATTGACCGTGCAAATAATGCCTCTGCTCCGATTGAAGTACCGGTAAAACTTAAAAAGGAGCCTTTGAAGATAAGTGCTGTAGCATTGGGAACGGATATGAACCGGAACGGCACTAT
This sequence comes from Treponema sp. OMZ 305, assembly GCF_024181325.1. Taxonomy (NCBI): domain Bacteria; kingdom Pseudomonadati; phylum Spirochaetota; class Spirochaetia; order Treponematales; family Treponemataceae; genus Treponema; species Treponema sp. OMZ 305. The sequence goes on from NZ_CP051300.1 coordinate 873,237, forward strand.
CGCAGATGTCGGCTCTACGGTGGTTGAAACCAAAACATTGACGCTGACATATAACGCAGCAAATCCTGACGGTATCGACAGTGAAAAATACGATTGGCACGGTAAAGCTGACGGCGGTACGTTTAGGTTTAAAAACAATACGTCGCACATTAAAATTGGAACTGTCGGCGGAAGCGGAGATAAAAAGTATACGCTGAAATGCGTAACAAACGGTCAGGAAGTAAAAGGTTTAACAGATTTACCGGCAGACGGTGTCATTACGCTGAGTGCGGCTGATTTTACTAAAATAGGTCAAAGTGATGACCTTGCCACAAGCGACCCCAAAAAGCGTAAGCTTCTTCTTACCGTATGGGATTCTGCACAGGGGTTAACTTGCGGTACCGATACGTGGATGGCAGAACTGGAACTTGATGTTATTGTCGATACTACAGACAGAATTGCGCCCACAAACGAGATAAATCCATTTAAGTGGGTTTCCGAAACTGAAAACAGCTTGTACGGCAACAGCCGCGATAACGGTCACATCGAAATAGGAACCGATTTACCAAGTACTTTTAACCAAACAACCGGCCTTATGGACAAGGATGATAAAGTTTCCGGTAAGATAAGCATTACGGGAACTGCGTATGACGATCAGGTTATCACGGAAATTTGGGCAAAGATCGACGGCTTTACATTTACTGGCGCAAGTACTACGGATGCTCAAGTAGGTCACAGGCTTGCAACGTATAGTACTTCAACCGGTAATTTTACGGTAGAATCCGGTAATGTTGATACAAACGGATGGAAGTTTACTGTTGTATCGAATGAGTTCAGTGTTGAAAAGGGGCATACCGTTAAATGGCAGCTCGATTGGGATAGCTCAAAGATAACAGGCGTCGTCGGAACCGATAAAATCATTACCGTAACGGTAAAAGATACCGCTCAAACAAATACCGCGTTTGATAGCAGGAAGGTCGATGTCGTGCCGTATATTACCGGTGTCAGCAGAAATAGTACATACAATACAAACAGAGCGCGAAGCGGCGCGATACCCTTACTCCGTGGGGAAGCTGGCAATGCGATTACAGGCTTTAACTTTGAAGGAAACGCTCCCTCTTTAAAGATTACTGAAAATAAAGACGGAACCGGTTCTTCAGTTGCAATGGAGAGTCTTACTTTAAGTGGTGATAAGAAGAGTTTTAGCTTTACAGTTCCCGATACGGCAAAAGACGGATATCTGCATCTTGTGGTAAACGGTGTCGCTGCGGTGAATAATACAAATGCGTATACCGAAAGCAATATGGAAAAATCCGATACATACGGAACCGCAAAACATTCCGACGACAGGTTTGCGCATATCTGGCGTGTAAATAAAGAAGATACGTTTAAGGGCAGCAAAAATGCCATATATCCTGCAATGAGTAAAGGCGCTGACGGAACACTGTATGCTTCGTTCAGCAATTACTCAAAGTCGCAAGTGTACTATTCAAATGCATTCACGGGAGGTGGTGCTGTTACAGCCGGAGATGGTGCAACAAGAGTATTTACCGGATATGACCCGCCGGAAGAAACCGATATAACCGTAGATGGAACTGAAGTAAATGTTTTGTATGCTGCAAATTATCACGGTGGCCGTGATTTTGACTGGGGAAACGGTGATCCTGCTTTCCCTTGGAATGATACTCAGTCTGCAAGTGCCGGCGGCTTATATCTCTATGATAAAGATGCACCGCTGGTAGAGGTCAGTACAGTCCCGAATTATTTTAAAATATACCGGTTTGAACTGTTTACCTATGATAATGAATTGCAGCAGTTTAAAAACATACGGACAGTGCGTTCCGGAGATAATATTTATACGGTTTACTACGACCGGCTGACCGGTGCCGTAAAATTTGCATGGGTGGATGACAGCAAAAAGCCGGATACAAGCAGCAAGGCACTTCCGTGGTGCGTTATAGACGGCAATACCGATGTAACCGATAGCGAATGCAAAGTACCTGACGCTCCGACGTCTGCTCCGGATGTTCAAAAAACATTTACATTTGTAAATCCTGACGGTTCAACTGCTGTGGCGAAGCCATATATACTGAACACGAACAGCTTTGAAGAGGGCCTTTCCGTTTCAAATGCGGTGTGGGAGTCCATCGCCGTTACGGTAACTAAGGACGGATATCCCGTTGTAGTGTACATGGATGCTGCTACAGGAAGCTTGCGCCTTGCAAGAAGTACGAAAAAACAGCCTACGTTGCCTACCGATTGGAAAATTCAAAAGGTTCTCACTTCTTCGGATCCGAACGGTAATCTTGCAAGCGACTACATCAATGCATGTGTCGGCAGCGACGGAGTTCTGCATATCGCATTCCAGAACACCAGAGGGCAGCTCGTGTACGTAAAATCTACAAATATGTCCAATGACGGTTCAACAAAGTATGGTTTTGGCGATTCGGAAGTACTGGATGATTCCGGTACGTCTATAGATATGACCATGGACGGCGCAACTCCGTATATCACGTATGTGTCCCGTCCCAATTCATACGATGCTATCCGCATTGCCTATAAAACATCTATGGACTTTAACAATACGGGGACGAATGTGGAAGGCTGGGAAACAATGACGGCTCCTCTTAACGAGCGTGCTGCAAACAGCCGTATTTGCATTGAAACACAGGCAAAGCATTACAATGCTACGGGTATGATGCCTGTTGCGGTAGGGTTTACCACCGGTTCGGATTACCGTGCTGCTTTCTATGTAGGCAAGTAGTTGCTTTTGTAAAGTAAAATAAAAGTTTTAGGCATTGTTAAAAAATGGAAGTTTTTTAACAATGCCTTTTTTGTAATCTTTTTCTCTGCCCGCGGCAGGGAGGAGATTCGTAATTAAGAATGCAGAGTTTCCCTTAATTCAAGATGAGGAATTAAGGGGATTGCTGAAAGCAAAAAGTCCGGTGAGCATTGCTCACCGGGCTGTTGTGGTGTTATGGGGCAGCGTTCTGTGTTGGTGTGCAGGATGGAACACTGCTTGCTTTTAATGAGGGGGAGACTAACAAAAATATGAAAGCGAACAGTTGAAAAAAACGAATAAATGAGTTAATATCAAAAAAATCTAATATGTATGAGAGGCAGTCACAGATAAAAAAATGTTGAAAGTTGTGAATGTCCAAAAAGAAATTAATCGCGAAAATTTTTATATCATAAGACTGATTATGATATAAAAATTAGGAGGAACTATATGAAATATACAAAAGCTCCTATTTCAGAAGTTATATTTGGCGTTGTATATACAAAACAGAAGCTTTCTTCTGATGATATTTTCTTTTTGAATGGTCATTTTAAAAATCAATTTCCATTGCTGGAAATACTTTCACCACTAGTAGTTGAGAATCTCAATGGGTTTCAGTTACTTCCAAATTTAGATCCGTTATTAAGTGGGCCTTTGCTATTACGTCGCAGGTCTTCTGATAATAAATGGTTATTACAAATCCAATCGAACACTATCTATTTAAACTGGATTAGAAATGATTCAGAATCTGTAGGTAATTATATAGGATATTCTGCTGTATATAAGCAATTTGTTTGTATTCTGGATTCCATTAAAGAAATATTAAATATTAATATGTATGAAGATATCAATATGCTCGACCTTTCGTATGGAGATAGAATTGATTGGCAGCGTTATATTCCTGAATTAAGCAAAGTTAATGACCTTATAAATATTTCTACTCCGCCTATTTTTTCAAAAGAAGGTTACAATAATTTATTCGCTAAGTATACTTATGAAGATAGTGAATTGAATGGATTTGGGCTAGTCAATATTAATACCGCCACTTCAATACAGGGAAGTCAAGTAATTAAAATAGAAACTGTATTACGAGGAAATTTGAAAGGTTTTACTTTTACAACATGGTTTGAAGAAGCTCATAAGAAACAATCATTTATCTTTGAGAATCTTTTTACTGACAACCTAAAGAAGGAATGGTTATGATAAACTCCTATAATGGAATAATCTCTCAAAATAGTACTTTATCTAATTTTTCTTTTTTTGAGGATAATTTAAGACCTATTTACCAAAATTCAAAGATTTCTTTTTTTGAGGATAATTTAAAACCTATTTACCAAAATCCAAAGATTTCTTTTTTTGAGGATAATTTAGAACCTATTTACCAAAATTCAAAGATTTCTTTTTTTGAGAAAATTAAAACAGAGGATAATTGGGCTATTGTTGAAAAACAAAATTTTGCTCTATTATTAATGAATAGAAAAAAATATCTCGATAGTCTTTCTAGTTTAAATAACAACTGGATTAATGGTAAATCAGAAATTCCAAGTCAAATTTCACTTTCTGTTGGAAAAAGGTTCTTATCAGATCTTACGCGATTAATACTCAACAAAAGAAATCTTCCAATCCCTAAAATAATTATAGGCCCCATACCGAGCGGAGGCATTTGTTTTGAGTTACATATCAATGAAAATAATGCCATGTATGTTTCAATATTTAATGAAGGTACAATTGATATTGATTTAAAGTATTATGATTACTATTATTCAATTACGGAAAGTATGGATGCTAATAAAATAATTTATCAATATAGGCTAATTAATGAATTACCAACCGAATGATGAAATACCGAACGGAGAAGTTCTTTTTCGCTATTGTAATCCGGCAGCATTCCCAGACGGACAGTTGGAAATTCCGATTTCTATTTTTATGGATAGAAGCCTTTCTTGCGATTGGAAATTATTTAGGCAAGATCCATCAACATCATTTCATATTGCTGAAGGAAAGACGCGAATAATTCAAATTAATGTTTGTGAAGCAATTCGTAATCCGGTTAATCCAAAAAGAAGTACACAGATAATCCGTGAGTGGCATCAATCGATTAAATATAGTCCAATAACATCATCAGATCATGATATTCACGGTGAAAATATTGCTCATTCATTGATTATTGGTTTAAAAAAAGCTCCAGTATGCGAAGCTTTTGTAGCAAATTCCTCTTGGTTTGATGTTGTGTGAATATTTAAGCCCAATGCAAGCATCCCTGAGTTTAACTGTGTGATGATAGACAACTATACTGAGGGTGGGACAAATAAGCCAGTGCTTGCATGGCTTGGGATTCCTTTATTGAGTATACTAAGATGAAATGAGGTTTAAGCTAATATAGGTTTACTCTCTCCCGTCGGGGGATTTTTTATGGCTGGAGTTGGTAGTGGGGTCTGAGGTATTGTAACCTTTCTATTTCTTCAAGGCTTAAGCCGGTAGCTTTTGAGATAGCTTCTACAGCAAAACCCATTTCAGTTAAGTTTTTAGCAGTTTCACGGGCTTTTTGATAAGCACCTTGTTCAAAGCCTTGCTGTATTCCTTGAGATATCCCCTTGGCAAAGGCTATTCTGCCTGCCTCTTCTCTCTGTACCGCAATGTCCGTATCATAATCGTATTCGGCTACTAACATATTTTATGACCCCCTTCGATTTCCTTTTGAAAATATACGGCGTATCTACTTCGTTGCTGCACACAAATTAATCCTCAACGTATCAAAGATACGCCTGCGGTTAATTTGTGCTCGCGCCTCGTATCTACACCATCTATTTTCAAAAGTGTTGGTTTTAAAATACATGGGCGCCTGCATCGTCTCAACGTATCAGGACGGGCACGGATGTCCGTGTTTCCATGCAGCAGCGATGTTTGCGAAAGCAAACTCGCCGCCAGCAAATGTACACGGATGTACATTTGCTGGCAAAGCATCTACTCCGTCTATTTTCAAAAGGTGCTGGCTGCGCAGAAGCGGCATCCATAGTGGGGATGATGGAGTAGGGGAGACGCAAAAAGCAAAGCGCCGGATGAGTGAACCTTGCATTTCAAGGTAACCTGTTTAGAAAGGTGAGTTCCCGAACTGGTTTAATGCTTATCGGCTCTTTTTGTGTCTACATGGGTGTGGGTGTTTTTATTTTTGTGGGGGAGAGCGCAAGACATAATTCTGAATTAGTTCAACGCTTCAACTTCCTGTACGGTTAAGCCGGTTCCTTCTGCTATTTTGGCAATATCAATTCCAAGTCTTTTAAATGCGGTTGCAGTTTCACGAGCTTTTTGGTAAGCCCCCTGTTCAATGCCGCGCTCAATACCTTGTTCAATGCCTTGTTCAATGCCTTGGGCAAAGGCTATTTCATGTTCTTCCGCTCGTTGCACGGCTATATCGGTTTCATAATCATATTCAGCGAGTAACATGTTCAATACCTCCTTGGTCTTACGTTTGAGATACTCTTTCAAGATATTATTTGCTATGCATTCTTCAATCGCTTGTTGAAAACCGTTTATCTGATCTAGCTCTTTCCATCTTCTCACTGTTTCCACAAATATGCTGTATTCTTTCATAGTTTTACAGTTTGCTAATATCGGATGTTTATCGTGCTGATTAATGTTTATTACCTTAACGGTCAACTCAAGGCTTGGTTCGCCTACCTTTTCTACAAAAGCATCTGAAAGTTTTAGCATTGTAGTTTTAGGATAGTCTTCTATGCCGTTGTAAAAGACATAGAACTCAGGAGTGGGAATGTTAAGAAGTTTACGGCTATATTTTTCTTTTGATTCAAAGAGCGTTTCATACAGGCGGCTGACATACTCAAGACAGCGTAAAGGCATATTGGGGTTTATGGTTGATTGATGCTCTGCAAGTACTATGATTTTATTCTCAACGAGATAAGATACATCATTATAAAATGACATATAGAGAACCTGATCGAGTCTGACTGTTTTTAGTTGTGTTGTATCTTTAAGTGTTGTTCCATGCAGAGCATTGTATAATGAGAGGAAATTCTCTTTTGCCTTTTCATCTTCGCTGAAAAGATCGACAAATACGGAATCTTTATATTTTCTGTTTGCCGTACTCATAACTGCTTCTCCCTCAATGGCTATAGTATAGCATGGATATGAGGATTTTGAAAGCTATCGGTAGGCGCTTTTGTAAGGTACAATCTTTAATTCCTTATCAGTTTTGCCGTTTCAAGTTTGGTTTGGTAAGAGCCGTCGGTAAAACCCGTAATAGACCAAATTCCGCAGATAAAGAGGCTGTGGGAATATTACAGAAAATAACCGATACGTTCTGCCCTGCGTAAGAAAGGTTGCAGTTTGCCAAGAAATGGCATATACTTTCATCGTATGCTACATTTGAAAAGCAGGCAAGTATGCCCATAGCAGACAGCATATAATTTGGAGGAACAGGTATGGCAACAGTTAAAGCGATGGATCTTTTTGAAGCGTATGCAAAACAGAAACTGCCGATGGATCAAGGATATATTGTTTCATCGTTCTTTAAAGAAGATTCTGCGTACAGTATTTACGAGATCGTTTCCTATGCGACCCTAAAGGATATTTACCTAACAAGTAATGGCTTAACTTTTCAAACAAACGGAAAAAAACTTTTCTTGTTTGTCGAACCGGAAAACTATTCCCATAAGTCTATGGAACCCTACTGCCGTGAGCGCGACTTTCAAGTACCGCTGCGATTTAAAGATTCAAATATCATCACTGCAAAAAATCAATCAAAAATTATTTTCAGTAAGGAGCCGCAAGAGGCATTGTCGGCATTTACTATTGTTAAGCCTACAGGTATAAACTTTGCTTTCCTCTTTTACCCGCTTCCCGATGTATTTCAATCCATCGAACTGTTCTTTGAACAAACCTTAAATAAGGAAGCCGGAGTTCCGCTCCGTGATGCAAAAAATGCCGCAAAAGAATTTGCTCAGTTAAGTTCAAAGGTGCTGACGTGGCCGAATCTGGAAGAACAAAAAGCCGGTAAATAATTAGGTGTAAAGCCGAAAACGCTGTATAATCGAAATACGGTTTAAACCGCTCCGAGCCGTCTATTTTCCATTTGAATAGGTGTCAGAGCGGTTTATTTTTCTCCAAGGAGTTGTTTTAATTCCTGTATTTCTGCAACCAGTTTTGAGCGCTGAATATTCTGATACTGCTTGGGCAACATCTCTTTACTGGTGCATTCGAGGACGGCGACTAAATTCTGCAATTCAATATCATAGGGATAGGAGGGCGGAATAAAATCGTCGATTGTTTGTTCGATATCTTCTGCCGTCAGCATTATATGGTTCTCGGCGCTTGCATTCATTTTTGATCTAACCAAAATAGCTTCAATATCAGCGCCGGATACGGGAAATTTCAGTTTTCTATTGATGATATTCTGAAAAGAAATATCTTTTGTTTTAATTTTCAACTTTCGTTGCAGCGTTTCAAAAATTTCCACCTTTTCCGCCAGCGTTTCAGGATAAAAAAGAGCCAAGTGCTCCTCCGCCCTTCCTTGCCGTTTTAAGTCTATCGGCAACAAATCGGGACGGCTGGTAATTAAAAACCAGATGATTTTTCCGCGGTAATCGGTGTTGCCCATAAAGTTTGCAATTTGCGCAAATACGCGGGAGGAACCGACACCATCCTGCATTTTACGGTTTCCTAAAACGGCATCCGCTTCATCGATCATCACGGCAACAGGCGCCATTGCTCGCAGAATATTCAGCACTTTTTCTAAATTCGATTCGGTTGTCCCCTGCCATTGCGTATGAAAATTTTTAAGCCGCACCATCGGGATGCCGATCTCTCCGGCAAATGCCGAAACGAGGAAGGACTTACCCGTGCCGATCGGCCCTGAAATTAAATAGCCCATCGGGAGCACATCGGTTCTTCCCTGTTTAAGCGCCTTTGCCATCGACTTAAAGCGCTTTTTTACAAATTCATGCCCTGCAATAAATGAGAGATCATGCTCCGTTTCCAAAAACTCCAGCAACCCGCCCGCTTCGTTTTCGATAATTTCCTGCTTTTTTTTGCGAAGGTATTCAAACGTAATCGGTATGTCTTCGTTGTACGATTCTTTTGCCAGCTGATTAAGATTTAATAGATTTAATCCCGATGTCAGCTTTCCCATCCGCTCGGCATTGAGGAGACGTTCCAATAATAGTTCTCCTTTATTTTGCAAATACGTTAAAAAATGAATACGGATTGCTTCCGACGGAAGCGGGATAGCGACTTTAACCGTTGAAGGAGAGGCAACGAGTCGGGAATTCACATCGGCAAGATTTTCGGTCAACATAACAACCGAAATATCTTCATTGGTAAATTGAGGATCGTGTGACCAGCGGTTCAAGGTAACCAAGCAGTAGCGATCAACTGCATCGAGGTTCCCGATTTCCTCCGCAGGGATAACCGTTTCCGCATAATCGATAATCAATACCATTCTGCGGCCGCTTCCCATATTCAGCGTAAAATAGCGCTCAAGATATGCAAAGGCTTTAACGGGATCGCGGGAATAAAAATCTTCGATGGGAACTTCGGGATACCGGCTGTGCATCGTTGCAATATAGGTCTGATCCATTTCTTGCATACAAAAAGATACGCCGCTCGATTTATCGTAAAATACGATAATATCTTTGTTACCGAAAATGACCTCCGAAATATAATCCCATATCTTTACAAAAACAAAATGAGCGCTTGCCCGATGATTGTGCGGCAGGAAATCACGGATATTACCATGTACAAAATAAAGATTGACCGTTTCGGTACAGTATTTAGTTGCGAGTTCCTGCGCCCACGGCGGTAAATCGTGGATAAGCTCGCTATTGTATTTAATCAGTTTTTTTCCCGAAGACAATTTCCCATCCCCCTCTTCGATAAATACCATATACAAAAACCGATAAAAACACAATAGAAATGAGGCGCCCAGGGTGGTTTCTACATAATCCTTATTACCTTAAATTGAAATAATAGAGAACCGAAAAAAAGGCCAAGCGCAATACGGACTAAAAGGATAATGAGAATCGTCAATATCAGTCGGGTACGGTACTGCAGCGGCTTTCGCGGAAAAAAACCGGTAACCTTTGCAATAACGGGACTTAAAAATTTATCCAAGTTATACCAAAACGGAGAGCTGTTTGACGAACCGAAAAGATCGTACACAAGCCGAATAATCAAAAAAATAATCAGCAGGTTGAGCATAAAACCGATAAACGACCATATCAGTTGCATGATGCTCACAAATACTACCCAAAGGGAAATCGTTCCTGTCGCAAGGATGGAAGTAATAAGCTGCGCTGCAATGGACAAGATACCGAGCGATAAAATAGGTGAAAAATCGACCATACCGATGCGGGTAAATCTGAATCGTCTGAACCAATTTAGATAAGGATCGCAAATGGATGATAACACCCTGCCGAATGATGAATACGCCGCAGAAGGAACCCACGACAGCAAAATCTTAATAAAACACAAAAAGAGATAGGCATTGATCAGCTGCCTAACAGTTAATAATAATGAACGCACCATAACAGGCTCCTCACATCAATCGGCAATATTTCGCCGATCGGCATTTCCGTATAAGAAAATCTCTAAAAATTTCAATTTTTAGAGATTTTCCTTAGATTTAATTTGCGATGTTTCAATTTAAGTAATTACAATATAAAAACTTAAATTGAAACTCGTCGGGCATCTCTAAAAGCTAACCGAGTTTTTAGAGATGCCCATAACATACTGATTAAAATGCAAACCGTAAAGCCCTTTGCGATAACGCATGTTGTGATAACGCAGAGCAGATGCGCCATCTATTTTCAAAAGAGCGATTGCTATTATCAGGCGATAAAAATAGGCGGTAAAATCGGGCTTGAAAAAACATATTCCATGTATTAGAATATAAAATTAGTTCCAATAAAAGGTCCTTTGGACATATCACTGAAACGGTGGTTATAAATTGTAATAGAATCTTCTATAAAAACTTTATATAAGAGGAAAAAGTATTGAGAGGAGTAATAGTATGATGACGAATCTTGTGTATTCCGTATTGGCGCTTGTTCTTGCGGGGAGCATTGCAGCGCTGCTGTATGCCTTTGTAAAAACGCGCTGGATTAACCGGCAGCCGGTAGAGAACGACGACTTACGGCATATCAGCGGTTATATCTCGGAAGGAGCAATGGCTTTTTTGAACCGTGAATACAAGGCATTGGTACCCTTTATTGCAGCGGTTGCCTTGTTTTTGGCTGCCGGAAATAAAGGTGCGTTAAAGATAGAAGCGCTTACTTTTGTATTGGGCGCAGCGGTATCCCTGTTGGCAGGATTTATCGGTATGAAGGTCGCAACCGCTGCAAATGCGCGCACCGCACAGGCGGCCAAAAACGGCGGCCTTACCCCTGCGTTAAAGGTCGCCTTCTCCGGCGGCAGCGTCATGGGTATGAGCGTTGTCGGTCTTGCACTGCTTGGTTTCTTTATTGTGATGCTGGTTTCGTCCCTGTCGTATGGAACGGATATCAAGACTTTTTATGATATAACGCTGCCGCTCGGAACCGCTTTTTCGCTCGGAGCTTCATCGGTTGCGCTTTTCTCCCGTGTCGGCGGCGGTATCTTTACCAAAGCGGCAGACGTCGGCGCAGACTTGGTCGGTAAGGTAGAAAAAAACATCCCCGAAGACGATCCGCGCAATCCGGCTACCATTGCGGACAACGTCGGCGATAACGTCGGCGATGTTGCAGGAATGGGTGCTGACCTCTTTGAATCCTTTGTCGGTTCGTTAATCGGGGCAATGATCCTCGGTTTAACCGTCGCCGCCTCCGATGATCTTAAATTAAAGCTTATGGTATTGCCGCTGTTGATTGCGGTTTTGGGCATTGTCGCATCCTTAATCGGAACGATATTTGTGCGTGCAAAGCCGGGAAGCGATCCTCAAAAAGCATTGAACGCCGGTACCTTTGGCGCGGCGATTCTGGCGACCGTTTTCTTATTTATCGTATTGAAGTTCTTCATCGGCGAGGAAACCTTTAACGGAAGCGCCGGTATGTATCACATCTTCGGCGCAACAATTACCGGTCTTGCATCCGGCGTACTTATCGGGCTTTTAACCGAATACTACACCGGCACGGGCAAAAAACCGGTTGTTTCGATTATGAATTCATGCGAAACAGGCGCCGCAACAACGATTATCACAGGACTCGGTGTCGGTATGCGGAGCGCTTTCCCGACCATCGTATTGATCGGAGCGGCAATCTGGGGCAGCTTCAGCTTGGCTGGCCTCTACGGCGTCGGTATTGCGGCGGTCGGTATGCTGGTTACGCTCGGTATTCAGTTGGCAGTCGATGCTTACGGCCCCATCGCGGATAACGCAGGTGGTCTTGCTCAGATGGCGGAATTCCCGGGCGAAGTACGCGAAATTACCGACAACCTCGACGCCGTTGGGAACACCACCGCAGCAATCGGAAAAGGTTTTGCAATCGGTTCCGCAGCGTTAACCGCTATCATCCTTTTCACTTCATTCAAAGAACATACCGGCGTCAATATCGTCGATATTACGAATATTCCCGTTCTGACCGGTATTTTGCTGGGCGTTGCGGTGCCGTTCCTATTCTCCGCTATGGCGATGTCCGCAGTCGGTAAAGCCGCGTACAAGATGATAGAAGAAGTACGCAGTCAGTTTAAAAACAAGCCCGGTATTTTGAACAACACTGAAAAGCCGGACTATAAGCGCTGTGTAGATATCAGCACGCAGGCAGCCATCCGCGAAATGGTTATTCCCGGTCTTGTCGCCATTATCACACCGATTTTAGTCGGCTTCGTCGGCGGTCCGGCGATGCTTATCGGGTTATTAACCGGCGTTACCGGCTCCGGCGTTGTACTCGCTATCTTTATGGCAAATTCGGGCGGTGCATGGGATAACGCAAAGAAGATGATTGAATCGGGCAGCGGCGCAGGGAAAGGTTCGGAAGCGCACAAGGCTGCTGTTGTCGGTGATACGGTTGGAGATCCCTTTAAAGATACCGCCGGTCCTTCAATCAATATTTTGATAAAGCTGATGTCGATGGTCTCATTGGTTATCGCACCGATGTTGAAAACGTTCTGGGGCTTATAAAAGAAGTCCTCTGTATAGCGCTTGCGGTACTACGCTCCGATGGGTGTAAACCGCAGGGCAAAAAAAAGCCGGTTTATGGTTGTCCATAGACCGGCTTTTTTATGTAAAGCACGGAGATAAAAACATCTAAGAAAATCAGGGATAATTCAAATAAATAATTGGTAATTATAGAAACGCTCACACAGTGCGATAAAAGAGAGCGTACAAGAAAATTTCTTTAATTACACATTACCCATTATCAATTATTTTTTCGCTTCTTCCGCTTTTCGGGAAATTTTATTCCAAACACCGAAAACCCCCATCGCTTTTTTTACGATTTTAAGGGTTTGTGCGGCTTCCGCCCGCATCTTCATCGTGCCGTTGTAAATAATCTCGTCGATGAAGCCTCGCTTGGATGCATACATCGCACGCCGTTCTCTAATAGGTTCAAGGAAAGTATTGATGGCGGCGGCGAGTTTATCCTTTACTTCAACATCGCCGACTTTTCCCTTCCGGTAGCGTTCTTTTAAATCTTCAATTTCTGCTTTGTTTGGATTAAAGGCATCATGGTAGATGAACACCGGATTCCCTTCCACGGTACCCGGAATATCGGCGCTGGTTCGGTTGGGATCGGTGTACATACTGCGTACCTTTTTTACCACCGTTTTTTCATCATCGCAGAGGAATATCGCATTGCCGAGGCTCTTCGACATCTTAGCTTGTCCATCCGTGCCGACAAGCGAGCCGTAGTCGCTCACCATAACCTCCGGCAACGGAAACACATCGCCGTACATATAGTTAAAACGCTTTGCAATTTCCCGCGTCAATTCAACATGGCTTTCGTTGTCCTTGCCGACCGGCACCAGATTTGCACGAGGCAGCAATATATCGGCAGCTTGCAGCACCGGATAGCCGAGGAGACCAAGCGGTAATTCGGAAAGGTGCGCCGCTTTTGCCATATCTTTTATAGAAGGAATACGCTGCAGTCGCGGCACGGTAACAAGGTCGGCAAAAAACAGGTTCAGCTCGCAAACTTCCGGCACTGCCGATTGCAAATAAATAACCGATTTTTCAGGATCAATTCCACAGGCTAAATAGTCCAGCGCCATTTGCCGCACATTATCGGCAAGTTCATCGATATAGTGTTTTTCGGGCTTTGTCGTCAGTGTATGCAAGTCCGCAATAATAAAAAAACATTCAAATTCTTCTTGAAGCCGTACTCGATTCCTAATCGAGCCGACATAATGCCCCAGATGAAGATTACCCGTAGGGCGATCACCCGTTAAAATTCGTTTTCTTTCCATAAAGGTGATAGTATCATGTTTATATTTAACAGCGCAAGGGTAACCGTATCTGAGTTGTTAACGGTTACCATGGGAGATGCCCTTATCTTCTTTTGCCGAATAAGCGGAGAAGCGCTAAGAAGATATTGATAAAGTCGAGATACAGCTCTAATGCGCCGATAATCGCAACCTTTTTAAAGTTTTCATTATCCTGTGCATAGCGGGCAGCTTGTGTAATCTTTTGAGTGTCATAAGCGGTTAGTCCGGTGAAAACACCGACCGTTACAAAAGAAATCAGCCAATCAAGTGAAGAAGAACGCATAAACATATTAACAAGCGAGGCAATTATCAGCCCGATAACAGCCATCATCAGGTACTTACCCGCCGATTGCAGATTATTCTTCGTTGTTGCACCGTAAACGCTCATTGCACCGAACATCAGCGCCGTTATTACGAAGATACGGACAACAGAAGTACCGGTATATACAAAGAGTACCGACGAGAGTGTCAAGCCGTTAACAATTGAGTAGATAACAAAAGAAGCGGCTGCAGCAGGGAAGCTCATCTTTCTGATGCCTGCCGACAAAATAATGACAAGCGCAAATTCCGCAATAATCAAGCCTAAGAAGGTAAAACGATTCCCAAAGATAAAATAGAGAAGCGTTTCGCTATTGAATACTGCAAAGGCTGCAATTCCGCTCATTGCTAAAGCTGCAACCATCCATCCATATACGGCGGTGATAAACCGCTGAGTGATTTTTTCATTTGCTTGCTGCAATGAAATATTGTCAGTTGATGTGTTCATACACTTAATATACAAACGAATATCTATTCTGTCAATGAATTACTTAACAGGGCACAAGGCATTAAAACCGCTATGGAGACGGCGGCTCTGATACGCTCACACGGCTCAGCCCTATAGGTAGTATTTCCGATGTTCAGGATAGACGCCCCGCTCCAGAACGCGGTTGACTTGCGCGAGCATTGCATCCCTATCCTGCGGCAGCGTCCCTTTCAGCGTTAAAAAGTTGGAGGCGTGATTGGAGCGGAAAATCACCGGAGCGGTCATCTCTTCAACATGGATATTTTCTAAAATCAGCTTTAATTCTTTAACAACTTCTTCGATCCCGACAACCGTGTAATTCCCTTCGGCGGCGGCTTTGGTAAGATAGCTGCCGTCCTCAAGCCGCAAGGTGAGCAGCCCCGCATACGTCAAATACATTTTGGAGATAATCTCACCGGTTTTAATCGCATGCTGCGTGTTATCCCGCTCCGCGCCGTTAATTCCTAAAATAAAAGTTGCCGACAGCTCCATTCCCGCGTCTTTTACTTTATACGAAAGTTTGATCAGCTCCGCCGCCGTTGTTCCCTTCCGAATAAACTTGAGCGTTTCATCATCGCCGCTTTCCACACCGAGATACAAGAGTGTCAGCCCCTTCGAGGCCAGCAGCTGCAATTCTTCCGGAGACTTCTGCCTGATATTGAGATGGGTTGCATAGCAGGACACTCGTTTGCACTGCGGAATAACGGCCGCGATCGCGTCCAGCACTGCGACTAAGTATTCCGTCGGAGCAGTCAACGCATCGCCGTCCGCCAAGAATACCTTATCGACACGGCGGTAGTGCTCGGCAAACATCACGAGTTCCTGCTTCACCGTTTCGATCGGTTTAATATGGAATTTTTTTGTCTGGTACATTCCGCAAAAGACGCAGCGGTTATACGAGCAGCCGAGCGTTACCTGCAAGATTAAAGAATATGCCTCGCTCGGCGGACGGTACAGCGGATAGTCGTAAGGGTCGTAAAGCGTATCGTACATCGGCAATTATGAAAAGAACAGCGTTCCGAAAACATCGTAAAAGAGTTTTCCGAACAGCAGTATGATGACGCAGATCATCAGAGGTTTGATAAACGCAGTACCTTTTTTTATTGCAAAGCCTGCTCCGATATAGTTCCCGATGATGCCGAATACGGCGGCGGGAATCGCGATGGAATAGATGACTTTGTTGCCGATGATGACGGCGATGAGCGACGCATAGTTCGATGCAAGGTTCAATACTTTGGCATTGCCGGAAGCGGTTTTAAGGTCGTACTTCATCCATGCGGAAAAAACGATAATCGCGATAGTTCCCGTTCCCGGGCCGATCAGCCCGTCATAGAATCCGATAACGGAGCCGGCACAGGTTGCTAAGATGAACGCTTTCTTTTTGGGTATATCGGCTGACTGATTCTCCGTACCGAAATCCCGTTTTAATAACAGCAGAACCGCGACAATCGGGAGAACGACGACCAATGCTGTTTTGAGCGTTTCTTGATTGATCATCAATGCGATTCTGATACCGATATACGAAAATATAAACGAACAGACGGCGGAAATGGCAGCAACCTGCCAGTCAACTGCGCCGTTTTTAAAAAATCGCGCTGCGGAAAGCGTGGTACCGCACGCAGCGGAAAACTTATTGCATCCGATTGCCGTATGCGGCGGAAGCCCGACGAATAGATACGCAGGCAGCGAGATTAAGCCTCCGCCTCCTGCAGCGGAATCGACAAACCCCGCCAAAAAAACAAAGAACCATAGAAAGGCAAGCGCCCAAATAGTTAAATGCATAGGTCATATTCTATCATCATTTTAGCCTTTTGAAAATATACCTTTTCAATATCTAAAACACAAAACTACAGTGTACATCATCCTAATCATACTCTTGCCGAGCCGTGACCGGATACTTCCCGAGCGGCGGCAATCACTTCTTCCGCTTGAGCCTGCGTAATCCCCGCGGCGGCGGCAGCCGCTTCGGTCGAAGCGGCTGCAAGCTTTTCAATGCTTGAAAAGCTGCGCAGCAAACGCGCAGCCCGCTTTTCTCCGATGTGGGGCAGCTGTTCAAACCGTAAGTGCAGCTCTTCTTTTGACCGCAGCCGGTTGTTGCGAGTGTTGGCAAACCGGTGTGTTTCGTCGCGTACCCGCTGGAGTACCCGCAAGGCTGCGCTCCGCCGCGGCAGTACAATCGGCTTGTTGATATGCGGCCGGTAGAGTTCTTCATTTTTTTCCGCTAAACCCACCAACGGAATATCCAGCTCCAATGCATCGAGTACCGCTTTTGCCGCATTCACCTGTCCGATGCCGCCGTCTATCATAATCAGGTCGGGCAGCTCCGCCGCTTCGTTCAGCAAACGGGTATACCGCCGCGCCACCGCTTCCCGCATAGAGGCATAGTCATCGATGATACCGTCCGTAGTACGCAGTCTGAATATCCGGTAGTTCTTTTTGTCGGGATTGCCGTCCTTAAACGAGATGAGGCTCGCAACCGTGTACTTGCCGTGCAAATGAGCGATATCGAAGCCCTCGATGCGGTGGGGCGGACGGTCAAGCGACAATATTTTTTGGAGTTCTTCCAGCGCGGGGAAGTCTCCCAGTTCCTTTACGCGGCGGGCAACGTCCTCTTTGGCGTTAAACTGAGCCATTGCAAGCGCTGTCTTATGTCGCCGAAGTACGGGAGGAGACAGACGGTCTGCCGCTGTTTGTTTTGATATCTCCGGTTCGCTTGCGCTGCCGGATACCGGCGTCGTAGCAGCCTCATCAGGTGTAATGGCTCCATATACCGGCGTTTTTTCGGCGACTGCCGATTCGGTGTTATCAATATGATATGAATGTTCGTTCACAGCGGTGAGGCTTTCCATATCCGTTGCAGAGGCTTGTTTCCGATCTTCCAACGGAATCGCCGTGATAGTAACTTTGACGCCGAGCCGGTCGGCAAACCATTGTTCTGCGAGTTCGTATTCTTGTCCCGCACTCACAAAGATATGCGGCGGAATCTGTTTCGGATCGGTGTAGTAGGCAATGAGAAATTCAGGTAAGACCTCGGATTCGTCTTTAAGGCTTTCCGTCCGGTATAAGTCCCGCCCGACAACCTTGCCGCCCCGCATTTTAAATACCGTAAACGTAATCAGCGCTCCCTCCGCCGCCCATCCGATATAATCGCGGGATTCAGGATCCATATCTTCAACGGAGTTTTGGCCTCGGAGCGCCCGTACCGCCTGCATCCCATCCCGAATACGGGCGGCCTTTTCAAACTCGCGGGCGGCAGCAGCAGCTTTCATCTTTTCCGTTAATTCGGCAAGCGGTTTTTTCACGTCGCCCTCAAGCAGCAGCGCAATTTCATCAATATCCTTCCGATAGTCGGTTTCCGAAATTTTTTCCGCACAGGGCGCACTGCACCGGCCGATATGGCAATACAGGCACGGATTCCGTTTTTTTAATCGTTTGCATTGCCGAAGCCTATACGTCCGTTTAACAAGCGATAAAAAATCATCAACGGCCGACACATTGGGGAAGGGACCGAAATACCGGGCGCCGTCGTTTTGTATCCGCCGCGTTCGGTACAGCCGGGGATAGCGTTCATTGGTAATTTTGAGTACGGGATAGGTTTTTCCGTCCTTGAGATTGATATTGTAGCGCGGCTTGTATTTTTTAATCAAATTATTTTCAAGCAGCAGCGCCTCATACTCATTATCGGTTTGAATATACTCGATACGGCGCGCGCGCGAAACGAGGATACGGGTTTTTATATCCCGCTTTGACGCAAAATACGAACTCAGCCTATTCTTGAGCGATTTCGCCTTTCCGACATAAATAACGATATCTTTTTCATCCCGCCACAGATACACGCCGCTGGTTTTAGGCGCCGACAGCGCATATTGATGAAGCGCCTCACGCACGTCCGCTTGTTCACTCATACCGTAAGGATAATACTAGTACCGGTGCATAATGGCAATATCGATTGAAAGCGCTTTCCCTCTTGCTTGTTAAATGACGGTGTTGTCGGGGATAATTGCGTTCTTGGTGATAACGTAAATGCGGTCGACAACGTGATAATAGCCGTAATCGCCGTCGGGTGGGATTTCACCCATACCGATGGATACGTTATGCCCGATGCGTGCATTTTTATCGATAATCGCTTTTTTGATATGACAGTTTTTCCCGATACCGACGCACGGAATGTCGGCTTTTTCGTCCCCCGCCTTGCTGCTTTCTGATTCGTAGTAGTCCGCTCCCATACAGACAACCCCTTCCAACACGCTGCCCGATTCGATAATGGTTCTGATACCGATAACGGAGCGGCTAATCGTTGCGTACGTGATAACACAGCCTTCGCTACAGGTAACGCGATCCAGCTGCGCCCCGTTGATTTTTGAAGCCGGCAGATTTCGGTAGTGAGTATAAATCGGCGCTTCCGCATCATAAAAGTTAAACTGCGGTGTAATCTCCGTTAAATCGAGATTCGCCTCGTAAAAACTGCGGATGGTACCGATATCTTCCCAATAGCCGTTATGCACAAACGCCGAAACCTTATGATCTTTAATCGACGCGGGGATGATCTCCTTTCCGAAGTCCGTCATGCTATTGTTTAAGCAGTCTTCCATCGCCTTTGCATTAAAGATGTAAATACCCATCGAAGCGAGATATTCTTTATCGGGGCTTGCAACGGAAATACCCGACTGTGCAGGGATCTTCCATTCATCGATGTTTCTATCGGGGCCGGGTTTTTCCATAAAAGCCGTGATATTCGATTTTTTATCAATCTGCATAATACCGAATCCGGAAGCATCGCGGCGGTTTACTGCCGTACAGGCAATGGTGATGTCTGCTCCGGAAGCTTCGTGCTGCGCTAAAAACTCTTTTAAGTTCATACGATATAATTGATCGCCTGAAAGGATGATATAGTATTTCGGATCTTGCGTTTTAAAGTGAGTAAAGTTTTTTCTTACGGCATCCGCGGTTCCTTCGTACCAGCCCGAATGCTCAAATGTTTGTTCCGCAGCAAGGATTTCAACAAAACCGTTTGAAAAACTGTCGAAGCGGTATGCCCGCGCAATGTGCAGATGCAGCGATGCGGAATTAAATTGAGTCAATACATAGATTTGCCGAAGACCTGAGTTAATACAATTGGAGATAGGGATGTCGACAATACGGTGCTTTCCCCCGAACGGTACGGCCGGCTTTGAACGGGATTGAGTAAGCGGGTATAAACGAGTTCCTTTTCCGCCTCCCAAGATAATCGATAATACTTTCGGCATATATCCTCCTTATGATATTTGCAGGGGCGCATTCCGCAAAAACCGAGAGAAGTATCTACAAGCGCGTTAGGATTTCAGCGCTGTTCTATTATTATAAGTATAAACGATGTTTTTATTTTTTGCCATAAAAAAATAAGAATTGTTCTTGCTCTTTCTACCCGCTTGACAAAGCATAGGATTATCAGTATATCATTACAGAGTATTTAGTAATCTATGCGGCATAGAGCCGTTCTCTAAAAGTCATCTGCAAAAGTAATCGTATAAAAAGTCTATCATTAGCAACATTAAAATGCTGAGCTATTTCTGCCGATATGAGAAGCGGGATACGCTTGTATTGTGTGAAACCAAAGGAGCAGTGTATGAAAAAGACACGTATGGGAAACACCGCATTAGCGGCGGTCTTGATAATGTGCATTACCGCCTTACTTACGACGTGTAAGAACAGTATCGGTTTAGGCGGTCAGATAGATATTCTTCCGCCAAATGGAGAGATTACTGCTCCGGATGGGGTAGGTGCGATACGCGGTTCATTTGTTTTAAGGGGAAAGGCGAGCGATGACGATGGTGTCGAATCGGTTTCGGTTGTTTTTGAAAACATCAAAACGAAACAAAAGAGCCAAGTATATGACGTCGGAGGATTTAGCAAAGGCAGCACCCCGGTAGAGTGGACGGTTCATATAGACAACGAAGCGAAGGAAAATGGATACAATATTCCCGACGGAGAGTATGAAGTAACGGTTACGGTTACCGATACAGGCGGAAAGACAAGCACATTTACCAAGAATTATAAAATAGACAATAGAGCACCCGAAGTAGAAATACTGAGTCCTGATTTATCGAAAAGTCAAAGTGGTGATTTTACGATGCGCGGTTCGATTATCGATATACCGAGCGGCGTCAAAAGCATAAAATATATCGTGGGTAAACAAGATAGCAGTGATATAACGGTAAAGCCCGCAGAAACCTCGCTCGAGTGGAAAGAGCTTGAGATATCGGGAGATACATGGGCTATCCCTTTTACCGATGGGGATAATATCACGCAGAAAACAAAAGCTGAAAGGATCGGTAAACAAGTTGACGGGCTCGCAGCGGGAGTAGAACTATATGATATACCGCTGTTCTTTTTAGTTGAAGATAAAGCAGGCAATGCCGGTATTATCAGTCAAATAATCAGAGTAGACCCGAACGGAGATATTCCGGAAGTAAAGGTATTGTCGCCTGAAGCGGATAAAGTATTAGGCGGAAGGATCCGTATATGGGGAACCGTGAAGGTACCTAATCCGGCAGCGGGAGTGGTCAATGCTGTACTGATTCAAATTACCGATAACACCAAACCTGAAAACCCCAATGAACCGGATTTTAGCCGGAGCGCTCTGTTTGGCGAAAGCGAGTGGTGCCCTGCCGATGGGAAACCATTAAGCTATACGGCGGGAAGTTCGTATTGGTCGGTAGAAATAAACGGAAGTAAGGAATTTGAAGCAGCAAGCGAACGGCAGCGGATTATTTGGTTTAGATTGTGCGGCAAAAATGAGAAGGGGAGAGTCGGACAATGGACAGAGCCGATTAAAGTTACCGTTGATAAGGAGGCTCCGGCTATTACCGATATGAAGGTTGCAAGCGAAAGTAAGATCGGTACGGCTATTCCTTCCGGGCAGATTGACCCCGAAAACCAAGACTATGTTTCAAATATGTGGATCAAGGGAGATGGACTGTATTTATGTGCAGAGTTATCGCATGATGCCGGTATAGAAAGGATAGATATAAGCGGGAGCTATCTCGGTACGTCTGTTTCTTTAACGGGAGACAGTGAGATAACCGGCTATCAGCTGCATAATCAGCAGTGTTTTGAAGCAGACGGTCATAACTACAAGATGCGGATACCGTTAAAGACGACGGGGAACCCTGCAAATAATAACGGATTTACGATTAATGTTACGATAAAGGCTAAAAAACAAAAAGAAGGAGATATAGAGGGGTTAACGGCTTCAACTTCATTCTCCTTTAAGTATGATAACAGCGTTCCAACCGCGGTGTTTGGTACAAAAATGTATTCATCGGGTATTGTACAGGTGAGCGGAGCTTCGTTTACCGACACTGGGTTAATAGGGAGAAGCAATATCAATGCTTCGATGAAGGTTTTTACCTCAGGGGAAGATATTGCAATTACCGCATTTGATCAGAGTACGGGGAAGGTTACGCTTGCGTCTGCTCCGGCGAATCCTACAAAGGGATATCTTATTTACAGCCCCATTGAATATTTGAGGCCTGACAGTAGCGGTAAAGTGTGGGTATCCGGCGCTGCGTATGATGTAGGCGCTGGGGTTGAAAAGGTCAAAGTAAGCTATAATGGAGTTCCGGCAAGCGAAGTTACGTTAGAGTTTCCGAGCGGCGTGCGAACGGATGTCGGTAACGGTGATGTCAACTTTGTCACATGGAAAGGTGAACTCGATGTCAGCAGTTTTGTAGATGGTACGGGGAAAATCGTCATTACGCCGATTGACCGTGCAAATAATGCCTCTGCTCCGATTGAAGTACCGGTAAAACTTAAAAAGGAGCCTTTGAAGATAAGTGCTGTAGCATTGGGAACGGATATGAACCGGAACGGCACTATCGCAGATGTCGGCTCTACGGTGGTTGAAACCAAAACATTGACGCTGACATATAACGCAGCAAATCCTGACGGTATCGACAGTGAAAAATACGATTGGCACGGTAAAGCTGACGGCGGTACGTTTAGGTTTAAAAACAATACGTCGCACATTAAAATTGGAACTGTCGGCGGAAGCGGAGATAAAAAGTATACGCTGAAATGCGTAACAAACGGTCAGGAAGTAAAAGGTTTAACAGATTTACCGGCAGACGGTGTCATTACGCTGAGTGCGGCTGATTTTACTAAAATAGGTCAAAGTGATGACCTTGCCACAAGCGACCCCAAAAAGCGTAAGCTTCTTCTTACCGTATGGGATTCTGCACAGGGGTTAACTTGCGGTACCGATACGTGGATGGCAGAACTGGAACTTGATGTTATTGTCGATACTACAGACAGAATTGCGCCCACAAACGAGATAAATCCATTTAAGTGGGTTTCCGAAACTGAAAACAGCTTGTACGGCAACAGCCGCGATAACGGTCACATCGAAATAGGAACCGATTTACCAAGTACTTTTAACCAAACAACCGGCCTTATGGACAAGGATGATAAAGTTTCCGGTAAGATAAGCATTACGGGAACTGCGTATGACGATCAGGTTATCACGGAAATTTGGGCAAAGATCGACGGCTTTACATTTACTGGCGCAAGTACTACGGATGCTCAAGTAGGTCACAGGCTTGCAACGTATAGTACTTCAACCGGTAATTTTACGGTAGAATCCGGTAATGTTGATACAAACGGATGGAAGTTTACTGTTGTATCGAATGAGTTCAGTGTTGAAAAGGGGCATACCGTTAAATGGCAGCTCGATTGGGATAGCTCAAAGATAGCGAACGGCGTAGGCTTGGATAAAACCATTACGGTAACAGTAAAAGATACCGCTCAAACAAATACCGCGTCTAATAGCAGGAAGGTGGATGTTGTGCCGTATATTACGGAGATAGTAACTGAAAAAACGCACGAAAGCGGCTTGACTAAAAATACTATCCGCTCATCGAACGGGAAATATTCGGTTATAAAAGGCAGTACGGTAGGATTCATAAAGGTAAAGGGCTTTAACTTGCCTAATCCTACTGTACGACTTGTTAAAGCAGCAGACTTGCCAACTGCTACAGAAACGACTGGAGAAGGTCTTACTGCTACCGGAAGTGGTTCCGAATTTACACTAACAAATGCTCTTTCAAAATCGGGTTATCTTGAAGTATTTGCAGGAGCTTCGAAGGTTCGTGCAATAAATAATATTAATAGCAATGAAAAAGCGTATAACAAAGAAGAAGATTTGTATTTGTTGAAAAATAAAAACTTCAACGATGACCGATATCTGCGCCTATTCGATATAAAGCAAACAGCTGTGAGAAACGGTTACTATCCTGAAATGATTATGGATGGAAATGATCCGGTGTTCGGGTATATTGATTTAAGCGGAGGACCTGATAGTGCTGTCGCATCGGGAGGCGCTGGGGCGTATCAGCCTTCACATGCAATGCCTCAGCGTGCAAAATTTAACGGCGCTACAGGCAGTACAACGGATACAGAATACCTGATAAAAGCTTCAATATGGGATCAAATGGGTATGGCAAGGGATGATGGCGGAAGATACCATCATGTAACGGTTTACGATAGAGATAAGTGCGCTATGTCCTTTATTTATGATAGGTATGCTGAATTATACGATGACGGAAAAGGTTGGGGGGCAGGTGTTCAGTATGCTAAGTATGAAGCTCAGGGTGGAAATCTTTCAACGAGGCTTAAGAATAATGCTCTCACGCTTGAAACCACCCATCATGATTCTCTGTTATTGGGCAGATATCAGTATCCGAAGATCATAACAAAAGGAAATTCTATAACTGATAAAGCTGTGGTGTATATGGCATATTATGATACTAATACAAATGATAAAAAACTCATTTTTAGAAATTTTCAGATTGGCAAAAAAGATAGTGTTACCGGTATTGACACGGGATCTTCACCTACTAAATTTGAACTATATAGTGATAGTAGTCATCTAGAATATGTGCAATGGACAAATTTAAAGGAGAATTATACAACTGCTCCAAAGGATACCAAAGAAGCTTTCCCTTCTCCTGATTACAATACAGGTCGTTTAGAACTCGTTACATCTGCTTCTCCATATTTTGATATAGGCGTACTGAGTGATGGACGTGTCGTAGTTGTATACTTTGATGAATCGGTAGGTAAGCTTAAGCTGCGTTATTCAAATGCTCCTGTAACGGGTGATGATCCTACAGCTGTGGTTGCTTGGACGGATAGTTCTATTGAGTTCCCCAACTATGTCGGTCAATATGTTTCGATGGATATCGATTCAAGCAATGGTATTCATATAGCGGCCTTTGATTCAAATAATGGAGATTTAAAGTATTTCTATCTTGACAGCTATAATGCTACTACATTGAAAACAGCTTTGGTGGATGCTGCTTTTAGCGTGGGGCAGTGGACACAAATTAAGGTTCATAATAACAAACCCTATATTGCCTATTACAATAATTCTGAAGCGGGTCAGCGAAGTGCCATCAAGCTTGCCGTTGCAAAGGATAATGTCGGTACTGTTAAAAATGGTGTCGGTACGTCAATGGGTGATGAAGCAAACAAAATAGCTGAAGGATTATATTACGAGGATGGTTTTGTAACAGGCAGGTGGGACTGTATGACTATTCCTACTCTTACGCCTGCTCAGGGCGGTACACCTAAGTTTAAGAAGGTAAATTTAGGCTTTGATACTGATGGACGGCCTGTAGTAGGCTATCTTGGAAGCAATATTGAATTCGGTAAATGGCTGGATGAGTGAGAATGCCTGATTTAGCGGATTAATAATTTAAGGGATTAACCTCAGTAAAATTAAAGGGCTGTTCTAAAAGGACAGCCCTTTTTTTGTGTTTATCTCCAGTACCTTCATTTCCATTCTTAAGCGGATTGTGAATCAGTTTTTTAGAGATGCCCATATCTTTATAGGTGTGAGATTTCTTCAAGGCTTAAGCCGGTTCCTTCTGCTATTTTGGCAATATCAATTCCAAGTCTTTTAAATGCGGTTGCAGTTTCACGAGCTTTTTGGTAAGCACCTTGTTCAATACCACGCTCAATACCTTGTTCAATGCCTTGGGCAAAGGCTATTTCATGTTCTTCCGCTCGTTGCACGGCTATATCGGTTTCATAATCATATTCAGCGAGTAACATGTTCAATACCTCCTTGGTCTTACGTTTGAGATACTCTTTCAAGATATTATTTGCTATGCATTCTTCAATCGCTTGTTGAAAACCGTTTATCTGATCTAGCTCTTTCCATCTTCTCACTGTTTCCACAAATATGCTGTATTCTTTCATAGTTTTACAGTTTGCTAATATCGGATGTTTATCGTGCTGATTAATGTTTATTACCTTAACGGTCAACTCAAGGCTTGGTTCGCCTACCTTTTCTACAAAAGCATCTGAAAGTTTTAGCATTGTAGTTTTAGGATAGTCTTCTATGCCGTTGTAAAAGACATAGAACTCAGGAGTGGGAATGTTAAGAAGTTTACGGCTATATTTTTCTTTTGATTCAAAGAGCGTTTCATACAGGCGGCTGACATACTCAAGACAGCGTAAAGGCATATTGGGGTTTATGGTTGATTGATGCTCTGCAAGTACTATGATTTTATTCTCAACGAGATAAGATACATCATTATAAAATGACATATAGAGAACCTGATCGAGTCTGACTGTTTTTAGTTGTGCTGTATCTTTAAGTGTTGTTCCATGCAGAGCATTGTATAATGAGAGGAAATTCTCTTTTGCCTTTTCATCTTCGCTGAAAAGATCGACAAATACGGAATCTTTGTACTTTCTGTTTGCAGTGCTCATAGCTGTTCTCCCTCGCTTGCTGGTAAGTATTATAGCATAGGCTAACGGATTTTTAAAGATACCGCATATTCATACTATCTGAATTATAAATTGCAACAGAAAATTAAAACTTGCAAACGAACTCAAAGGGGTATATAATAAACTTATGATAGCACGAGTTTCTGCTTCGCAAGAAGATTATTTGGAAGTTATTTATGATTTATCACACGGTACTGAGGCTGTCCGTTCAATCGATATCGCTAATTTGTTGGGGGTTTCGAGGGCAAGCGTAAATAAGCGTCTCAGTCTGTTAAAAGATTCCGGTTTTGTCGAACATGAACCCTACGGATTGGTGCGTCTTACCGAAAAAGGCTGTGCTGTTGCAAAAAATGTTCGCGAACGGCATAACACGTTGTATAAGTTTTTGACCGATATATTGGGTGTAGACGAAGAAACTGCCGATCGCGAGGCATGCGAAATGGAACATGCGATCAGCCAGGATACTTCAGATAAGCTGTATGCGTATCTTAGTAAACTCAATAAGGCTCCCGGGCCGGAAGATAAGATATCTAAAACCCAAAGGGTGCAAACCTCTTATGACCGCCTTATTAAATAACCTCTTTGCTAATTATTAATTTTCCATTTTCCGTGCTGCTGAGAAAAACGCTGTGCAGGCATAGAAATAACCCGCCCGTCTTCTCCGGCAAGTGCAATAATGCCGGTAATCAGATTTATTTCGCTGATGCGGAACAGGGTGTTATCGTAGTAGAGACTGGTGCCGATTGAGGGCAGCTTTTTCCGCGTTTCCACATACCAATCATATTCATAAGAAAGGCAACAGAGTAGACGTCCGCATTGCCCCGAAATTTTGAGCGAATTTAACGATAGGTTTTGTTCTTTTGCCATCTTGATAGATACCGGCCGCAGTTTGTCCGTTACGGCATGGCAGCAAAACGGGCGACCGCAACAGCCGATGCCGCCAGCCATTCTCGATTCATCGCGAACACCGATTTGCCGCAGCTCGATACGAAGATGCAAAATAGCAACCAAGTCTTTAACCAGCTTACGAAAGTCAATACGGGTATCTGCCGTAAAAAAGAAGATCACTTTAGGATCCTCAAGCAAGTAGTGGCAGTCAATCAACTTCATATCAAGTTTATGAATAAGAACTTTTTCTTTAAAAACTGCGCTGGCTTCCTTTTCTTTTTCAAGATTTTCATTTATACGCTGAAAATCCTTATCAGTTGCTTTCCGCGTAACCGTAACGATATCTTTAATTGCTGCTCTAATAGGATGTTGTACCAAACCCATTACACGAGCCATATCATCACCGTAGCGGGTAGGGGTAATGACATAATCACCGTCTTGCAGGTTTAAATCCGCCGTTGTCGCGTAAAAAGTCTCTTGTGAATATTCAAGCTTTAACTGATAGA
This sequence comes from Treponema sp. OMZ 305, assembly GCF_024181325.1. Lineage (NCBI taxonomy): Bacteria > Pseudomonadati > Spirochaetota > Spirochaetia > Treponematales > Treponemataceae > Treponema > Treponema sp. OMZ 305. The sequence goes on from NZ_CP051300.1 coordinate 901,351, forward strand.
GTGGTTTGGGGAAGGCTCCCTCCGGTATAGTTTCTTCCGTTTGAGGCGCATCGCTATCTTCCAAAGCGCTTAAATCATCTATTTCTTCGTATTCGGTATATGTTTCTTCAAATTCAATATCCATTTCTGACTCCTATTATGTAATTAAATCTATAATTAAGCCGTATATTTCTTCAAGCCGTTCAAGAATAAAAAGCTGGCTTTTTTGGTCACAGAGCAATTCACCTGCAAACTTGTCAAGCTTTTCATTAATAATAACAATTTGGGTGAAAGAACGCGGTCTTAAATGATTGGTCTTATCACGGCGTAAGTGAGTCCGTGTCGTAACCGTATATGCTTCATGCGCGACATAGTTGATAAAGTTTTTAACAGCCTGCTTATACCGTAAGATTGTTTCAGGATTTTGGCGCGTTCGCAAGGTATCCCCTGCAGATCGTACATCGTCTTGCAACAGAGCGATTGCTTCTTCTTGCGGTAATGTACTCAGCTGTTCGAGTATATCGACTTCGTTTCCCTGCCGGGTTTGGGGTAAGACACTTCGCAGCATCTCTTTAAATTTATTCAGTTTTTTTTTGTCTTTTTCGGATTGCGCTGTTTTGGTTTGTAAGGACGGTTGAACGGTTACCCCTGCTGCGTAAGTTGAACTTTCTATCTGATTTCCCATCTTTCTCCTTTATTTTGAGTAAGAAAAAGTGGAGGAATGGAGCGCTTGTCGGTTTGAATATTTCTTTTCCGCTTCTTCAAAGCTGTGCTGATCGCCGGTTGCGGAGCAGAATCCGTGCAGGATAACATTATCATCAACCCGTAGCTTTTTTGTTAGAACCGACCCGATAACCATCCCCGATGAAAGGACGACGACATAATCCGGCGCAATAATATCGCCCTGTACAATTCCGCCTACACTAACCGAAGCTGCACGGATATTGCCTCGTATTCGGGCTTCCTCTCCGATAATGACACGTCCCATGGTCTGTATATTGCCGTTTATATCACCGTCTATCCGTAAAAAGCCTGAAACCGTTATATTCCCGCTTATCATCGATCCCGACCCAACAATGGTGTTGATCGAAATATCATCGATAAAGTTTTTTTTTGCCATAGTTATTGCTTTGTATTGGAAGCTTTTATATTAAGATATTTAATCGGGTCTACAACATCGGAACCGATATGTACTTCATAGTGTAGGTGGGGACCTGTCGAAATACCGGTTGTTCCGATATATCCGATGGTTTGTCCCTGCTGTACATATTCACCTCTGGTTACGCGGTAAGATTGAAGGTGTGCATATCGGGTATAAAAACCGTGTTTATGCTTAATGATGATATAATTTCCCCATCCGGGATCAAATTCTACGGTAACAACTTGCCCGTCCGCAGTGGCCACGATTGGGTCTCCCGAACGATAGGTGGAAAGGTCTATACCTTTATGAATATACCACTGACCGGTAAAGGGGTGCCGGTTTTGTCCGAATGCCATCGAAATATGCCCGATGCCGCCCTTAATCGGCCAAAGGCTCGGAATATCGGAAAAGAGCGTTGTCTGCATATTAAGGAGTTTCCCCATTTCCTGTACCGGTAATACGGCATCGTTAAGGTATGAGGTAAGCTGCTGCAGCTCCGCAGCTTCTTTCAGCGAACCTTCCGCAACCTCGTGCATATTAAATAGAAAAGATAAATCTCCGTTTGCAGCTTGCCCCGCAGGAGTAGTTGTCTTTAAACCGAGTGAGGAGAAAGTTGAAGTAAGCGCTGTCTGAAAATTCCGTGCGGTTTTTAGGAGTTCATTGGTTTCATCCCGTAATACGTCCAAACTCGCCTGTGCTTTGCGGGCTTCCTCTTTGGTAGCTGAAAGGTCTTGTACCGATACGGCTGTTTTGTGTGCAAACCAAAAGAATGAAGAGAAAAAGCCGATGGCGATAATCAGTGTGAAAAGTAAGCTGAAAATACTGGTCTGAAAATTCAGCACTTTCTTTTGTGAATGCGGGACGATCATGATGGTTAGCTTTTTTCGACCGCCTGCAATGACTCGTTGAAAAAAATGCAAAACCGCTTCGGCTGCTTTCTTTATCTGCTTTGAGATATATCGTACAATATTATTTTCAGTTTTCTTATATCCTCGTGTTCGAGACACTTTTTACACCTCTTTATATAGCGCTATTGGAAAAGTATACCAATTAACGAGCTACCTGTCCAGCATTTGCATTCAGGGAAAACGTAGCAGACTAATTTTTACAGCCCGCAGAATAATGGAGACCGTTCAACCAGAGTTGAACCTCTTCGCGGTTCAAATGGTTGCCCAATCTCCATTATTCTGCGATATTTATCCCATTGGCCTGCTACGTTTTCCCTTCTTTCACAATAAACTGTGCGAAATTTTAATAAAAAATTTCGCACATATTGATAATTCAATTTTGAATTATCAATATGTGTCTTCCATTTTGATAAATTCGGCGCGGACTTTGGCGAGCCGTTCCAATTCCCGTGTTATCGTGCGTTCGTAATTGAGCTTTTTTTGCGCGATCCGTTCCCGTTCATCTTCCCAATACTGTAGATCGGTTAGAAAGAGAAACTGAAACTTCCGTACATTTGCTTTTTCAGCCCACAGCGTTGCTTCTTTCCAATAAAACAAGGCGGTGTTGTAACAATCTTCGGCCATTTTTAAACTTTCGATGTTTTGTTCTTTCCATGGCGCATTATAAAAATATGCGACCTGCTTATCGTATTTCATACCGAGCCTGAGGTGCTGTTCTACCATTTTAAGGTTTAAGTGCATCATAAAGAGATACCGGTATTTTTCCCAATCCGTTTTATCGGTGATCTTTCCTAATGCGTACAGGGGATTACAGAAATCCGCATTGATCGCCTTTTCAAGCCAATAAATGTTCTCGATCGTATCGTCGGGATACTGCTGGTAATGGATATGGTAGAGCTTATAATACTGCTCTTTATATGTTACAAAGTACGCAGGTAGCAACGCCGTTTGAGCGAAAGAGAAAAACAGTAACACTGCAGATAAACAAAAACGCCTTTTCATCTTTTATATTATCGGCAGATTACAGACAATACTCCAGATGTTTTCGTGAATTTTCGCTATTGGTTGAGCAGCATCGATACGGATAATCCGCATATCCGGCGCCGTTTCCGCGTAATACCGGAAAATGGCTTGATATTCGTCCGCAACCCTTTGTTGAAACGCCTCTTTTTCGTATATTTCCCGCGGGATGTTTCGCTTTTCGATTCGTTCCATCGCGGTTTTTGCAGGCAAGTCAAAGAAAAAGAGATATTCGGGAAGCGGAAACGGCGCATTGATTGCCCGTGCCAGTTCCTTTCCTGCTGCAAGCCCTTGATAGGCAAGGCTGGAAAACAGATACCGGTCGGAAAAAACCGCCTTCCCCGCTTGGAGCTGTGCGAAAATACCTTCTTTACCATATATATGCTCGCATCGATCCGCTCCAAAAAGGTAGGCAATCGTTTGACCATCGAATCCTGCTGCGCCTGAAAGCGCTTCGCGGATTAACTTCCCGATGGAACCGCCGGTGGGTTCACAAGTAAACAGCACGGCATCTTGCCGCCCGTGGGAAGCAAACGCTTCCTGTAACAACCGTATCTGGCTCGTCGTCCCCGTCCCGTCAAGCCCCTCAAACACCACAAAATTTTTCAAAATCATCTATAGTTTTTCCTTAGTTCTTCCTTAGTTCTTCCTTAGTTCTTCCTTTTTTCCAGCCGGTAGACAAACACATCAGGCAGAATAGATAAAAACGCAGAAAAAAATGAGGCGGTGAGACCATTTGAACTGCGAAGCAGTTCAACTCTGGTCGAACAGCCTTATTTTTTTCTGCGGGGAAATTTAAAAGGCTTCTGATGTGTTTGTTTAGCATGCTTATCTATCATAGCAATTTCTTTTTTGATATAATAGCCCCTCGATGAAACCTGTCGCACGGTCTAAAATAGAATTTTTACTATTTTTATGTATACTTATTCTCTCTTTTGCGGCGCTCCGCCCTCTGATGCAAACGCTGGAAAAAAAATTGGCAGCCGTGCGTTCGCTGGTTTTGACGGAGCTGGAGGAAACGTATAATGTACGCTTATCTTACGAATCGCTTTCTCCTTCAATATTGCGCTCGGTTTCATTACGGAATGTAAAAATCTTTGATGCGGAACATAATGGAGAAATTGCTTCTTTTGAAGATTTTTCCGTTCAGTACCGTTTTTGGGCGCTCATCTTCGGAAATACTGCCGAGATATTAGATTCCGTGAATATTGCCAACGGCTTTATTGATGCAGACTTGATAGAGAATAAATCGCTTGCCGAAAAGCTCAACACAGTGCGGAAATCTCCAAGTTCCACCCAATCTTCTGTAAATGCCGAACAGATTCTTTCTTTTTTCTCCTCGCAGCTGCTGAACATCCACATTAAAAATGTTCGTTTAAGATTTAGAAATACCGTACATGATATCAACGCAAAGATAACGGATGGATATGTCGCTATCGATGCGGATGCTGTAACGGTCAGTCTTAGCAGCGCTGCCTCTTATCGGAATAGCGATTATACGGCCATCGGTCAAGCTGAAACGGACTTTACTATCGAAGGAAAATTCAACAAAGATTTGACTGCCGGTTCGGTAGTTGCCGATTTTTCTCATATTTCTACCGATCGGTTCGGTATATACCGGCTCAAACTGTTTGCGGATTACCGGGATAAGGTTTTTACCTTTAATACCATGCAGGATTTTCAGCCGATTGACTTTACCGCAAGCTGGAATATTGCAACAAACGATATAAACGGAAGGTTCAGCTGCAAAGATTTTGCCCCCTTGCAGTCCGTTAGGGTCTATAATGCCCCCAAAAGCCTCACCCAATTTGCTTCCATGACAATGTCCGGCAGCTTTCAATTTGCTCTTTCGGGGCGGCATATCCAATGGAATAGCGATTTAAGTTTTGCGTTACCGTCGCTAGTGTTCCCTTCATACCGCTTCGCGGCTTCCCAACTGAATCTTGAAGCGGAGGGAGATGATAAGAGAATCAACATTTCACAGCTTTCGCTATTGGGAAAAGATGCGGATGTGTTTTCTCAATTTAGTTTTGACCTCAACACTAAGATCCCTACAGGGAAGGCTGTTGTAAAACGGTTTAAGCTTCCGTCCGGCGCTTCAGTGGCTGCGGATTTTCAGTTTTTTAAGCAAGGAAAGTCGTTCTTCTGCAAAATACCATCGCTTACCGCCGGCAAAGGGGCACTTCATAACATCATTTTAGCTGTTAACCCTTCGGCACGGAAAGCTGATTATACCTTATCTGCCGAAGACGGATATGGAAAGTATCGTTTTGACGGATCTTATATCTATAACGAAGGTAGCGCTTCCGCTTCTCCTCATTTTGCAGAGTTGCATGGGGCATTCGATGCCGTCGGTATCGGTACAATCTGCAACTTTATTCAGGCAGCGGTTCCTGAAGCGGATATACCGCAGGCAGCGGTTGAATCGCTCCAATGTACAACCGAGTTTTATATTTCGAGTGATTTACGCAGTTTCTCATATAACTGCATCAGGTTCGTTTTAGTTTCAAATACACTTGATGACTTTTATGCGCTGTTATCGGTAAAAGGGAATCAATCTTCTTTTGCGCTAACCGATATCGAACTATCTTACAAAAATATGTCCGTCCGCGGGAATATCAATGCCGATTTTGATCGTTTAAACGACATCATTTTTACCGGTTCTTTAGCTATTAACTCGATCGGTTATCAGCTACAGGGCTTCTTTTCTCAGAATGTTCTCAATATTTACGGCGACTATGGTCTCGCAATTAGCGCCCTTTATGAAAAAGGTACCGGCTTCAAAGGAAGCGTTAAAACTAATGAAATACCGCTGCCTTTTCTGCCCATCTTTTTAACTTTGGATTCGGAGTTTCAATATCATAACCGCACGGATTGGTTTTATACTATTGACAACGGATATGTCAGTTATGGAACTCCTGCTTCGTTAACTCCGGCAAAGATTGGCTTGCATTTTATGGGAAAAGCAGATCCTTCGGGACTGCTTTTGTCTGAAGTCAAACTTGGTGATGACGAAGCGCTGACTGGTACGTTGGCTATAACGGCAGTTTCCATACCTGATAATGAGGGCGGAAAAAACTATACTGCTGCAATGAATCTCGTTTCTCCCGATGCCGCCGAAAAGGTTGAGTGTGCCGCAACGTTTGATTTTTCAAGCGGAGATATCCGTGCCGCCGGCTCGCTTAAACTTGATAATATCTCGGTGGATCGGTTTTTATATAGCCAAGGGAAAAAGCATACTGTGTCGGCTGATGCCGCTTTTTCAATCGATCCGGATTCCTTTTTAGCTCGATTGGATTTGTCTCAACTTTCAATGTTTGTACAGGGCGAAGATCTGAATATAGTCGGTTCCCTTGTGGTGGAAGATGAAAAAGCGGAACTGAATATTACGCAGCTTGGATGGGGGATGCATGAAGCTTCCAATATAACGGGCAATTTCTCGTTAGCAGAGATGACCGGAAGGCTTGATGCCGATTATACCGGTACGGTTGCCGATAAACAGCTAAAAGCGCATATCGGTACTATGTATACCGGTGTACAACCTGATGAAAAAACAAAAGCTGCATTCTTTTCCCTGCTCAAAAACGTAGGAGCGCGCTTTACGATTAACACTTACTTGAGCGATTGGCAGTTCGGTGATTTTACCGGGAAGAACACTGTTCCGCTTTCAATGATCCGTGATCCGGGCGTTACTGCGTTTTATGCCGGAAAAAATGATGAGATAACCGGCTTTATCTTAGATGACGGTGTAGTGTCGCTCAAATTAGCGGAAACACTGCCGCTTAAACTCAATTTGGACGGTACCGTAAAAAAAGAGGCGTTAAATCTGCAAGTAACCGATATCCGAGCAGATGTTAAACGAATATGGGACATAACCGGCCTTGACTATGTGCTTTTTCACGGCGGGACGCTTACCGGAGATTTGACTATCGGGGGAAAACCGATGGAACCTGAGTTTAACGGAAAATTAGTCGGACAGAATATAACCGTCAATTCTCCCAATTATGCACCGGAGATATATGGGCCTGTTTTACTCGACATTATTGCGGACGGTACGGGGCTTGAGGTACCGTATACCGTATTGAAAGGTCCGTCGACGGATATTTGGGCGCGGTGCACTGCGGAGTTTTCAGGTTGGATCCCTGACAATATTTCAGTCCAATGCGGGACGCTCGGAACCAAGATGGGAGTATTTAAGACCGACAATATCCTGTTCCAAGCGGACGGTCTTGCCGGTTGTACTGTTGAAATAAAGGTAACCCCTACACTTGTCGGCGTATACGGCTCCGCAACATTTGATTCAGGCTACTTTGTGGTTAAATTTAACGATTTTGATAAGTTCAATGCCGAATACGGAGGGGAGGGGGATACCGCTTTTGATATGAAGCTGGATTTACAGTTTGGCCACAAAGCTGAATTCCGTTGGCCGACAGCAGATTTTCCAATTTTAAGAACACTTGTGCCTACGGATTCTCCGCTTTCGTTGATTTCCGATGCCGGAACCGGTAACTTTACAATGAAAGGTGATGTAAAGATGCGGGGAGGGGAAGTGTTTTATATTAAGCGTAGTTTCTATATCCGTGAAGGGGCTATTACTTTTGCAGATGTGGCTAACGAAATTGAACCGTTGGTAACTTTAAGGGCGGAAATCCGCGATCGTGACAGTAGCGGTGAACCGTTGCGGCTTGTCTTGACGACAAAAGATCAGTCATTATTCAGTTTTAATCCTGAAATTAGTTCGGATCCGCCCCGTTCTACGAATGAAATTATGCAGCTATTGGGACAAGTGGCTATCGGCGATACGGGCAAAGATAATCTATGGCAAAATCTGCTGGTTTCCAGTTCCGATATCCTTGCACAAGTAGGCTTTCTTAAAAAAGTGGAAAGCAAAGTCAGGGATTTTATAGGGTTGGATGCTTTTTCCTTCCGTACATTGTTGCTGCAAAATGCCATTTTTGGTAACCTGTTCACTGCAAATCAGAATACTACTTTAACAATGAGTAACTATCTTGATAATACGAGTGTTTATATAGGGAAATATTTCGGTTCGGCTATCTATGCGGATGCGCTGCTGCACTTAAGCCACTATGATTCAAAATCGCTTAAGAACGGCGGCTCAAAGCGTCCTGTTTATAAGGATATTTTATTTCAGCCGGAAATCGGTTTGGAAATGGCAACTCCCTTCTTTTTGCTGCGTTGGTCAGTCGCCCCTACAAAACCGGATACCTTATTTGTAGGAGATACTGCATTGACTTTTTCATGGAAATATTCATATTAAAACTCGGGGCTGTCAAAAACTGAAAGCCTATCGGCTTTTTCTGTATTGTATAAAGATTTAATTTTAAACTCGCGGGGATAGCGAAAAAGTAACCAACTTTTGAGACATCCCCTCCGTGCAGCGCAAAAAGGTTGCCGTGCGATAATGCTATCGTTGATAAGATAATGTAAATGAGATAGAGGAGTCTTTAATGTTAAAGAAAGTGGTAGCCGTAACGGCGCTCATGTTATCCTTCTGCTTTTTATGGGCTCAAGCTCCCGATAATTGGTATGAAAATAAACCGATAACAGCAATTGTTTTTCAGGGGTTAAATAGCGTATCAAAAACCGAAATGGACGGTATTTTTGATTCGTTTAACGGAAAACCTTTTTCCGATGCAACGTATTCGGAAATTCTGCAAAAATTATATGCGCTTGATTATTTTTCCGATATTGTACCCAAGGCTGTTCCTGCCGACATCGATTATCAGTATGTTCGGCTTGAATTTGAAGTCACGGAAAAACCTGTCGTTACGTTGATAAAAATAACCGGAAATAACCGCATTTCACGCGGCGATATTTTATCGAAGATAGTATTAAAAAAAGGCGATATCTACAATGAGATAAAAAAGAATGCCGACGAGCAAACCATCAAAAATTATTATATAGAAAAAGGTTATGCATCGGCTGCCGTAAGCTCGAGCGTTTCAGAGAGTCCACAAGGCGGCGTTATCCTTGAATTTACCATTACGGAAGGAAAGCAAACAATTGTTTCCGAAGTTGCATTCCAAGGTAACACCGCTGTCGGAGAAAAGGCGCTCAAAGGAGTTCTCCTTACCAAACCGGCAAAATTCCTTGTGAAGGGGATTTTTCAAGAGAGTCTACTCGCAGAAGATAAGACGGCGATACAGCAATTCTACGGTGAACGCGGTTATATCGATGCTCATGTTGAAAACATCGTTAAGGACATAGATTCCGAATCCGATCCGCAAAAAAACATGGTAAAGCTGACATATATCATTATGGAAGGAGAGCAGTATACTTACAATGGAACCTCTTTTGAAGGAAATAAGATTTTTTCTACCGAAGATTTGAGCGCAAAAATAAGACTGACACCGGGCAGCATTTTGAATATGACCAGATTTGAGCAAGGCTTTCAAGCCATTGCCGATATGTATTTTGAAAACGGGTATACTTCAAATTATATTGCAAAAGCAATGCAGCGCGATTCGACAACTAAGAAAGTATCGTTTGTAATTACCATTGTAGAACGAAGCAGAAGCCATATCGAAAATATTATTATCCGCGGTAATGCACGGACAAAGGATTACGTTATACGCCGTGAGCTTTTGTTTGAGCCGGGAGATGTTTTTTCAAAATCAAAATTTACCAACAGTTTGCGCAATTTATTTAACCTGCGTTATTTTTCTACGGTTGTGCCGGATGTACAGCCCGGTTCCGAGCAGGATCTAATCGATGTCATTCTCAATGTTGAAGAGCAGTCGACGGCAAGTATCCAATTCGGTATTACGTTCTCGGGCGTTTCCGATGCCGACAGTTTCCCTCTCTCATTATTCGTGCAGTGGCAGGAACGGAACCTTGCAGGACGTGGAAACGAACTATCGGTTAATGCAACTGCGGCAACGGATAATCAAACGCTCCAACTTGGCTATGCTGAAAACTGGTTTCTCGGCTATCCGCTGACACTCGGCTTTGACCTATCGTTTACACATAAATCACTGTTCGACTATCAGGATATGGTATTCCCCTATGGGCCGTTCAAAAATAAAGAAGAATTCGAAAAAAATAAAGACTTGGCTAATGCCTACCGAATGCGTTATGACCGACTTGAAACAACATTCGGCGTTCATACCGGTTACCGATGGTACCCCCGATATGCGACGATTACACTGCGCGGTGGTGTGAACTTTTCATTGGTCAAGAACTTCTACGATACTAAGTTATATCGTGCAGCTGATCCGACGATACGGCAACAGGAGGCTAAATGGCGGCTCAGCAACTCATTTTGGACACGTCTCTCGTTTGACGGACGCGATATTACGTATGACCCAAGCAAGGGCTGGTTCTTGAGTGAACAGATATCTTTCTTTGGTCTTATACCAAAAGTTGAAGATGAATATTTCTTCCGTTCCGAAACAAAAGCGGAGGCGTATATTACCCTCGTCGATTATCCTGTTTCTGAAATTTGGAACCTCAAGTTTGTACTGGCCTTTTATACCGGTTTCTCGTTCCAGATACCGATGCCGAATAGCCTTATCGGGGATAGCAGTAAACTCGCTATTGACGGTATGTTTACCGGCCGGGGCTGGATGACGCTTGGCTCGAGTGGCAAAGGCAATGTGCTGCTCAACCATTGGATAGAGTTTAGATGGCCGTTAGCGCACGGTATTCTGTCCTTTGACTTTTTTGCGGATGCGGCAGCCGTCAAAAAAGATTTAACTGATTTAAAGACCTTTAAAATCGATGATTACTATTTCAGCTTTGGACCGGGATTGCGCTTTGTTATTCCGCAATTCCCGCTACGGCTGATGTTTGCAAATACCTTTAAAGCTCAGAACGGAAAGCTGGTTTGGGGAAACGGTAAAGGCGCCGACTGGCGGTTTGTATTATCGTTTAATGTGCCCAACTTATAAGAGGAGAGAATCGATGAAAAAATATACTTTTATATTATTTTGTCTTTTGGCGGGTGCGGTTGCGCTATCCGCGCAGCAGATAACGCGGTTTGCGGTTGTCGATACTTCCCGTATTTACGCTACTTTTTTGCGGGATTCCCGTTCCGTCCGCGATTATCAGGCAAAACAGGTAAAGTATCAAGCAGAAATACAGCGGATGTCCGATGAAATTATCGCGCTTCGCCAAAAGAAGGTGGATGCGGAAGCTATCGGAAAAACCGATGCCGTCCAAAAATATCAGGCCGAAATCGACGCAAAGACAAGTTTTTTGCTTGAATATTCCAAGGCGTGTAACGACGAGTTGGCAGTGCTGCGGAAGAGTTTGGTAAGCGATGATGTCTTTTATTCCCGTCTTTATGCCGCAATTAAAAAGATTGCGGAAAGTCAAGGCTATACGATGGTACTGAACTTACAACAAGGCGAAGCAATTATCTGGTACAGCCCGACTGTCGATATTACGGAAACCGTTATCCGAGAGCTCAGCTCAAACTAATATGACAAAACCGGCGTCGCTCACCCCGATGATGCAGCAGTATCTCTCAATAAAGGCGCAGTATAGGGATGCTGTGCTCTTTTTCCGCTTAGGCGATTTTTATGAGATGTTCAACGACGATGCAATCGAGGTGAGTAAACTGCTGAATTTAACGCTGACTCAGCGGACGGGAAGTCCGATGTGCGGCATTCCTTATCATGCTTCGCGTATTTATATTGCGCGTCTGTTGCGTGCCGGAAAAAAAATTGCGATTTGCGAGCAGGTTTCGGATGTTGTTCCGGGCGAACTGACCGAGCGGAAAATTGTAGAAGTAATTACTCCCGGCACCGCTACAGGGGAAGATTTCCTTGAGCAAGGACAAAACAATTACCTTGCTGCTGTGTACTGCACACCGAAAGAAATTACCCGCGGCACTATTACGGATGTGTTTATCGGTTTTGCGTACCTTGACGTTAGCACCGGAGAATTTTTTGCTACGTCTTTTCCGCGTTCCGATTTTGCAGAGCAATTTAAAAAAGAACTCGGTCGTATACAGCCGCGGGAAATCCTTATTCAAATATCGCTTGCCAATTCGGTGCCGGCCTTAAAAACCTTGTGCGGAGAATATCCGCAGATGCTACAAAACCTCTATCCCGATTGGCATTTTTCCGCTGCGTCCGCAGAAAAGAGGCTGTGTGCGTGCTTCGGTACCGAAACACTTAAATCGTTTTCTTTAACGGCATCTTCACCCGAATTGCCACCGGCAGGGCTGCTGCTTCAATATTTGGATCAAACGACAGGAGCGGCTTTGCCCCATATTACAGGCATAAAGGTATACCGCGATTCCGATTTTGTGATGATGGATGATGCGACACGTAAAAACCTTGAACTGCTCCAAAACCTGCATGACAATACGGATTCTTTTACCCTGTTTGAAACCGTCAATTATACAAAGACGGCGATGGGAACGCGCCTTTTGCGGCACTGGCTCTATCATCCGCTGCGAACCGCTGAGGAAATAAACGCGCGGCTTGATAAAACGGCGCTGCTTTTCCATAATGAAAAAGCGCTCGCTGCCGTGCGGAACACACTTGCTGCAGTGCTTGATATCCACCGACTTACCGGTAGGGTTGCCATGCAGCGGGCGCACGGAAAGGATCTGTTAGGAATTAAGCAGAGCCTTAATGCCTGTATCGAGCTTGCACAGCTCAGTAGAAGTAACGGCCTCTTTTTTTTACAGCTGCCGCAAAAGCTGAGCGATGATATGGAACGGCTCTATACGCTTTTGGACAACAGCATCGCCGAAGATTGCCCGATTGTCCTTACCGAAGGCGGCTTAATTAAGCAGGGCTGGTCAAAAAAACTGGATGAACTGCGCAATACGCGGGATAACGCCAATAAACTTTTAGAAAGCTATTTGGAAAATGAGCGGGAAAAATCGGGGATTAAAAACTTAAAAATCAAGTACAACCGGTTAAGCGGCTACTTTCTTGAAGTAACCCACGGCAGTCTTAAAACGGCGGAGATTCCTCAGCATTTTATTAGACGCCGCTCGCTGACAACCGCCGACCGTTTTACGACGGAGGCTTTAAGCAAACTTGAAACAAAGCTGAACGATGTAGGTGAAAACATTATTGCGTGTGAAAAAGAGCTGTTCCTTGCAGTGCATACGGAAGTATACAATCGGATTGAACTACTGCACCTCCTTGCAAAAGAAATCGCAGAATTGGATGTGCTACAATCCTTTGCATATACGGCAGCCCTTCATGCATGGGTAAAGCCTGAGTTTTCCGCCGACGGCCTGTTAGATATCCGTGAAGGTCGGCACCCCGTTGTAGAAAATCATCTGCCGACAGGCGAATTCGTGCCCAACAGCATACGGCTTTCTTCTTCCGCCGCTTCGGATATACCCTCGTTTGCGCTCATTACCGGCCCTAATATGGCAGGGAAAAGCACTTTCTTGCGGCAGACTGCACTTATTACGCTGCTTGCACAGGTCGGTTCTTTTGTGCCGGCGGAAAAAGCGCTGCTTACCCCTGTCGATTGTATTTTTTGTCGGGTTGGTGCAAGCGATAATCTCGCCCGCGGGGAGTCTACCTTCCTCGTCGAAATGACCGAGACTGCATATATCTTGCGTAACGCCTCGGTTAACAGCCTCGTTATTATGGATGAAATCGGCAGAGGGACTTCGACGGGGGACGGATTTTCAATTGCGCGGGCGGTGAGCGAATACCTTTTGCATACGATTGGTGCAAAAACCCTCTTTGCAACCCATTACCACGAGTTAGCTCAACTCGTCCATCCGCGGCTGCAAAAACTTTGTTTGGATGTATTGGAAACCGAAGGAAAAATTGTATTCTTAAAGAAGGTTATCGAAGGTATTGCAGCCCATTCATACGGGGTGCACGTCGCGGAACTTGCAGGGTTGCCGGAAACGGTTATACAGCGGGCGACGGAACTGCTGAACGCACAGGTTCCCGGTACTACCATACCTACGGACTTTACCGTGCCGGCAAAGAAAAAAGCCTCTCCGGAAAATAGTCTCTTTAGCGATGAAGAAATGGTGATAAACGAGATCCTTTCTACAAACGCCGACGAAACCACTCCGCTCCAAGCCCTGCAGATGATCACCCGCTGGAAAAAAACACTCTTCGCCGGTAATTAAAACAGGGTATTCTCCCATAAAAAGTCAATCGAAAGTTGAAACTTTGGAAACTGTTGCATTTTAAGGAAGGAACATACGAGTCTATAAAGTTTGTGATTGTTTTGAGGGAACCTTTAAAAAAACTCAGTTTTTTGGGTTGCTTTTCTTATTGTATCAACGAGCATAAAATAAGATAAATCCTCATCTATGAATTTTTGAAAACCGTAATGTTCATAAAAGTTTTTTGAAGTTTCTTTTGCATCTACTATTATCAAATAAAGACCTGTTATATCTGCTACTTGAATAGCCTTTATAAAAATTTGTGAAAGAAGCCATTTTCCTATTCCGTTCCCTTGTATTTCTTTATTAACAGCGAGCCTCGCAATTCTTAGTGCAGGAATCGGATATTTCGGCAATTTATCTCTATATCTATCCGGAATTTCTTGATAAGCAACTTGAGCTGTCGCTAATGTAAAATAGCCTGAAATCCGGTTATTGTTATTCAAAGCAACAAAAGTTTTCCCTATACCCAACTCATCATTCTTTATTGCATATCGTGATAAAAATTCATTTAATTTCTCAATACCGCAATCAAATTTTTTAAGGAGCGATTTTTGTTGTATTTCTTTTATTGAAACTAACTTATGGTCACTCATCATTGAAATAATCTTTTCAAAGCATCATTGGGTTCCGGCGGTTTATCTAAAGCCATCATTATTAAATCTCTATCACGATTAGAAAGTACAAGAGTATCATTTTCTGTTAAATCTATTTGTGCTTGTTTTAATGAGGTTGAAAGAATATATGAAGAGAGTGAAAGATGTTTAAGTTCAGCAGCTCTCTCAAGTGTGGATTTTTGCTGAGTGTTGGCTCTCAAGTCAATTCTTACATTTTTTAGTGCGACTGCCATTTTTACTATCTCCATAGTACAATATATCATAATATGTGTAATTTGTACACACAAGATATATAATTTTTAAAGGATGTTATATATGGTATCAAGTAATTGCATTTTAAGGAAGATTACAATGAGATGCAATGCGGAGCCTTGCATTTTTCGGTCGTTCTGATTATGATAGGGGCATCACACATATCAAGGAGTATGATTATGGCTTATAAGATCTCCGATGCTTGCGTTAATTGCGGTGCATGCGAGGGCGAATGCCCCGTCGGCGCTATCAGTGAAGCGAATGGAGTACGGGTTATCGATGCTGATGCTTGCATCAGCTGCGGTGCATGTGCCGGCGTTTGTCCTACGGAAGCAATTTCCGAAGAATAACGTTTAGGTTTCTTGGCGGCAGTTCTGGAACCGGTAAATGCAAGACGGTTCGGTATGCACAGACTGCCGCTATTATTTTATTAAAAGGTTTTAAGCGTGAAAGAGTATTTTCACAAACTGGCTGCCGGTTATAAGTTTCTATTTTTAAAGGCGTGTACATTTGTTTTGCTTTTAGGAGTGTGCCTTCTTTTCAGTTTTTGTATTGTCTATCCGCTCTGGCTGTTGGCAACTCGGTACACACAGGCTTATACCGCTATCAGTCTCCTGCTTTTTGTGGCGCTCCTGCTGTTTTTCATTGTTAAGCGCAGTATAAAAAGCTATAAGGCTCATCCGCGAAGGTTTCTGCATTCGCTCATAAAAAAGCTCATTCTCTTTGGAGGATTGCTCCTCTTCTTTATATTTATTTTTGCTTATCATCGTATCTTGGCTTTATCCGTGCTTATTCTCTCGCTCATATTATATGGTTTCGTAGCCTTTGGGTTTTCGGAAGACCGGATATAGCGTTCTCTGTGATGAAAAAATTTCCGCTCTGCTGCGCACTTCTTCTGGTTGTCCATATTATTGCGGCAGCCGAGTCCGCGGAACTGCCGCTTATACCGGAGCTGTCTCCTCAAAATCATATTTTTCAGCAATATAGCGATGATGTCCTCTATGCACGGAAAGCGCTTGCAGCGGGAAAAACCGCTCGTGAACTGCCCCTGCAATTTTATCGCTATAAAGCACAAAAAGAAGATACCATTATCCGAATTGCTGCCCGATGCAGTATCCCGTATGATGCGCTGATCACTTTAAACGGTATCGAATCCGTTAAAACCAATATTTCAGGTAAAATGCTCTTGCTACCGACTTTACCGGCGCTCTATCTCCCCGAAAAAGCGGTTTCGGATATCGAAAAATTGACCGAAGCGCTGAGTAAAAAGCTTAAAACCGAATCCTTTTCAATTACGCTTCCTTCTGCTGCAAACCCCGGAAAAAAAATACGGGTGGAATGCTTTCCGAATGCAATGCTTGACAGCACCGTGCGCAGCTTCTTTTTTGTTCCGTTCTATCGGTTTCCGTTGCAGAATGCAGTTGTTACTTCTGACTTCGGGATGCGGAAAAGCCCGTTTACCGGAAAATCAACCTATCATGCAGGCATTGATCTTGCCGCCCCAACCGGAAGCCCTGTCTATGCCTGTGCCGCAGGTACGGTTATTGAAGTTGCATACAGTAATATCTACGGCAATTATATCCTGATACGCCATGATGACGGCAGGGAAAGTTTGTACGGTCATTTAAGCAAGGTTCAAGCCCGCTTGTATGAAAAGGTAAAATCAGGTATAGTAATAGGGTATGTCGGTTCTACAGGACTTTCCACGGGACCGCATTTACACTTTGAGGTACGCGAGCAAGGAAAAGCAAAAAATCCGTCCCTTTTCATTGATACAAAGAAAGCAAAGTCATGAAACAGCTCTTGTGTATAACATCATATTTTTTCTTTTTTTCCATTTCTTTTTTTTACCCTGACAGTTTTAGGGTCGGTAATATGCATTCATATATCTTTGACAGGGAGGCGTTTGCACCCGTGTCGCTCACCATCGGTTATAATGATGCGGTTTCATTTGCGGTTAAAAGCGATTTTTTGTTTTTGGAAGGGATAGAACTTGAAATAAAGCAGGATAAGATAAGTATGAATTATCCCAATTCCATCGCTTATACGGTGTATACCGATATTAAACCTGAACCTTCAAAGAGATATATCGACTATTCTGCAAAAAAAATCAGTACGGCGCTGCTGCCGAATAGGTTTTCGCATATTCTGAGGATTCCGGTAAAGAAAGACTATACTTTTAAGCACATAAAAAATAGTGAACTTTTACCGTATAGCAGTAGGGTCGCTGTAAGTCCTGTTATGCTGCGGCTGAATCCGGTTATGAAAGGCTTGCCTGACGATTTTGAACGAGCCTCTTTTACGGTTATTATTCGTCCCTTGCTGATTGCTGAGGGCGGCTTACAGTTGAAGCTTCAATTCCCCGAAAAGGAACAGAAACCTGTTACTGTGCAGCTGAATAATGAATATCTTACGCAGTTCGAAGATTTGCAGCTGTTATTGCCGGGGACATATTCGATAAGTATCAGTTCAGATGCATACCGAACCGAAATGCGCTCTTGTATTATCGAGCGAGGTAAAATTACGCAGCTGGAAGTTCAGTTGAAATCTATTACGCCGTTACTGCACATACAAGCGCCGGAAAATGTGGCAGTATTCCTTGATAATCAAGAGATAACGCTTTCAAAGGAACCGCTGCCGGTTGCAGTGGGGGGGCATACCATAGTCTTTAAGATGGGAACGTATGAACTAACCCGTCAAATTACCGTTGAGGAAGGAAAGACCTACGAAATGACAATGACGATGGATGTTCTCTTGCAGGAAATTGCAGATTAAAATAAAATGCATTAAGGTTTAGCACATCAAAGCCGATATATAGAGTATCGGTCGGTTAGTTCCCCTCCCACCCATTAATCGACCGATAGCCAGACGGCGGGCCGGTTCTTTAACCGGCTTTTTTTTGTGTAACAAAACTTACCGCAGATTTATTCGTGCGAAGAGTTAAACCCGCCATTTTTTACCGCCACGGACGGCGGTGGTTCCGAACAGTAGCAAGTTTTTTGTCAGAAAAACTTGTCGTTGGCCAGTGTACACGGACGTACACTGGTCAACAGCGCCACGGATGGCATCGTTCAGGAACGAACGTCCGTGTTCATTCCTGAACATTGAGTTTTTCATTAGAAAAACTCAATACTGTTTAGAACCACTGACATCCTGTCAGAGTAGTAATTTTGTGGCAGAGCCACACCATTGCAGTCAAAACTATACACGGATGTATAGTTTTGACGAAGGCTTATTTTAGACAATGCAGTTGGCATTGTCTAAAAACGTTACGAGTTTGCTTATCGCAAACATCGCCTATTAATTGCACTTTTTCATTTCATTGCAAAACTGCGGCAATTCGCCAATCCTCGCCTTTTGATAAAGGCTGCGGTCGTCGAATTTATAGGAACGTTTTGCATCGGGGGTGTTCTTTAAAATACGAATTGCACACCGGCTTTGATATTTAACGAATGTGCAATTTTCCCTGATGCACTTTTATCTTCTGCTGTAGTGCTTGTGTTACCGGTTTTTGTTACAGTTTTTGTATATACGGGAGCGTAGAGCGTATCGGATATGCCGCCGTAGATTCCTACCATTTTGGTAAACATATAGGAAACATTCAGATTGACGCCGCCGCCGATATTGACTTGCGATTTTTCTTCTTTTGTTGTTACAAAAAGCTTAGTATACGTGTTGTTTCGCCCACTTCCCCCGATGCCAAGACCGAGTCCGAGTGTAAGATCCATCTTTTTTACGGGATGGAATACATAGAAAAATCCAAACTGACTGTCGATTACATACGTCAGATCTTCGTTCCCTCTGTCTATAGTAATTACCTTGTGGTTATTGTTCCCTACACGGTTTTTCGTGATAATTTTTTGTCCGAACGCAAAATTCACGGTTCCGTATGCCCCGAAATTTTGAACGAACTCAACACCGAATAAGACATTCAGACCGCCGGTATGGGTTGCCCATGAAGATTTATTTTCGCTGCTGTGAGTTGTACGGCTACCGAAATAGGTATAGACCGGTCCTACATCAAGGCTCATCTTTACTTTGGCGGAAAGAAAGCCTATCGAAAATACGGTGAGTAAACAGAGAATACAAATTCTTTTTTTCATATAGTTCATCCTCCTAAAAAAGTGTGAGCATCTTTAAAAACTTGGTTAGCTTTTAGCAATGTTCATATCGAGTATGGCACTTTTACCGGTTTCAGTCAATGAAACAAAAAGGGTAAAGACATTAGAACTGCCTTTTGAAAATAGTCTGCTATGAAAAGTCAAGGAGTTAAATGGAAGTTTTGTGGCGGTTGCGAAATATCAAAATCAGGAGAGAAGAAAGGTATATCAGGGTAAATACATCAGGCACTCTTTGGAGTACCCTGTAAATTAACAGGCCTCGACACAGAGCATCCAAACATTAAAGCCTCTGCACCAATAACAGACCGTCTACAACACCTCCCAATCCGCTATACCAGTGCATGTACCATTTTTTTTACGATTTCCATCTGATAAGGGGTGAGTTTTATAAGATCATGCGTGATATCTTGTATATCGCTATGCTTTGAATTATAAATCGGATCCTTTCCCGTAACCAAATACTCAACAGAAACGCCAAGTACCGACGCTATTTTAACGGCTGTTTCCACGTTCGGTAAAACTCCGCGCGCATCTATATACGACAAAAAGGTACTGTTACTGATTCCTACTTCCGCGGAGAGTTCTTTTACGAGCAATCCTTTATATTCAATCTCTTGTCTAAGCCTATCCTTAAAGCTCATAGCCGCAGAATATCATAATCTTGATGTTAAAGACTTGACAAAATCAATATCTTGTTTAATATTTATTTATAACATCAAAATATTGATGCAAACAAAGAGAGGAGGAATCTATGTCTTTATGGGATATTGTAACCGATGCGGGACTTTTAGGCGCACTGCTGCTTATCGGCCAATTTTTAAGAGCTAAGGTCAAGTTTTTTCAGTCCATACTGATGCCGGCTTCGCTGATAGGAGGTTTTATCGGCTTGGCTCTTGGGCCGAGCGGTTTTCAGATATTGCCGTTTTCAGCTCAATTAACAAAGTATGCAGGGGTGCTTATCGCAGTTGTGTTCGCGTGTACGCCCATCGGCGATAAGCCTATCTCAAAAAAAGAGATAAAAGGCGTAGGCGGTTTCTTCTATCAAAATACGGGCATCCTGATGCTGCAGTATGCAGCAGGAATGGCTTTAGCGCTTGGAATACTCAATAAATTGTGGCCCGGGCTGAACGATGGTTTTGGTTTGCTGATGGCAACCGGATTTTACGGCGGACACGGGACGGCCGCTGCTGTTGGTGCGATTTATAAAGAGCATGGATATCCTGAATTTTTCGATTTGGCAAACGCATCGGCTACAGTCGGATTAGTCGGCGGTATTGTGATCGGTATGATTATTATCAACTGGGGCACGCGGAAAGGTTATACAAACTATGTTGAATCGCCGAAGCAGCTTCCCGAATATATCCGTACGGGACTTATTCCTGAAAGTCAGCAAAAAAGCGGCGGAAAAATCACGATTTCAAATATGTCTTTGGATCCGCTCGCATTCCATATAGGAATCATTATGATCGCTACTATGTTGGGTAAATGGTTCTCGAGTATGGTGCAGCGTCAAGTGAGCTGGCTTTCCATTCCGGTATTCGTTTCCGCATTACTCTTCGGATATATCATGCAGTTCTTTTTAAAGAAAACCGGCGCCGCCAAGTATGTTGACAGATATACCGTACAAAGAATGAGCAGTACCTCAACGGATTTATTGGTTATATCTGCCATTGTCGGGCTCAAACTCAATGTTATTGCCGCAAACTTCGGGCCGCTTTTAATCAGTTTTGTATTCGGCCTTATCCTTAATATTGTATGGTTTTTGTATGTCGGTAAATATAGCTCGTCTAAAGATTGGTTTGAGCGGGCTATTATGAATTACGGACGAGCGAATGGCGTGATTGCAACGGGTGTATTGCTCAGCAGAGTTGTTGACCCTGATCAAAAGTCCAGAGGTTTGGAAGATACCGGTATAACGGACTTGCTTAATAGACCTATTGCAATTGCGTTACAGGCACTGCCGCCGCTCTTTATTGCGATGGGCGGGGCGTATCCGATGTACACGACATTCGTTATGTGGGCAGGGTTTATCGTGTTAACGCTTATCGCCCTGGCATTTAAATGGTGGACTCCCGGAAAGATGCAGTATTCAAAAGGAGATGAATGAGTATGCTGAAGTACGATATAATACATTTTGAAGCGCTCGGTAAAGAAGCGGAGTTTTTAAAGAACATAACGGAAGAATTGCAGCAGAAAGGAACAGTGCCTGCTTCTTTTACCTCTTTGATTACGCCATTGACTATCCAAGAATATCTGAAAGAAAATACGGTTGATTTACCTGATATCATTACGACGAAAACGCATTCGAAGTTGCCGGATTCGTATGTTAATGAAGGAATTAAAAAAAGTGTTATTACGCGGAGTGCGGGATATGATCATTTTGAACACCTGCAATATCAGATTAACTTAGCAAGTTTAAGAGAATATTGCATTGATGCCGTTGCACAAACCGCAATAAAATTCCTGTATTGCACAACAGGCAATTTAAATGAGTATTCGGATAACACAAAGATTTTTGAAAGAAAAAATACCAAATCCTTTATGGAACTGGGAAAAAACAGGGTTGCCACCGTGTACGGTGTCGGAAAGATCGGTAAACGAATTTATGAAGACCTTGAGGCAAACGGCGTAACTGTTCAAGCAGTTGATATTCGCGAGAATGAATTGAAGGAGATGGCAGAATATAGAGACTGCCGTTTTACGGATCGCGATACTGCTATTGTAAATTCCGATATACTCATCAATGTAATGAATTTAACAAAAGATAAAAATAGCAGGTTTTATAATGCAGGATACTTTGATGAAACGTATCTTTTGAAAGCAAAAAAACCGTTAATTTTTATCAATGTTACAAGAGGAGAAATTGCTCCTGAAGCAACGTTGCTGAAGCTCTATAGAGAAGGGAAGATTATCGGTATCGCAGCGGATGTGTTCAGCCAAGAGTCGGAATTAACGGATTATTTGCGGACAAACGATTTTAATGGTTGCCGTAATGAAAATATTCTGGCAGCAAAAGAAATTATCGATGAAGCACTGGCAAGGAAATCGAATTTCTATGTACAGCCCCATCAAGGATTCAATTCGGATATAGCTGCAAAGACAAAAGCTGCGGAAGCAATGAACCATGTCGTATTCTGGTTGAATAACGGTAAAGATCACTTTAAAGAGCAATTACCGTATTATACATAGGGGCACCTCTAAAAATCTAACCGAGTTTTTAGAGGTGCCCAATACCTCCGACACTCTGCGTCGGGGGTGCCCGTAAGTTCGTCCATACAGGCGATGAGGATGTCATTTGTTGAGGTTTTTGCCGTTCTATCTTGGATTCATTCGCAGCGCATCGAGAAAAAGTATCGGGTATAATTTCTCCAGCGGACGGTTGCACCACTGCCGAACATCCTCAATGACGGATTCTGCTACCCGAAAAATCAATTCGGGCAAAACCTCCGCCCCACAGACATTCTGCGGAATTTGATCTGTCTATCTGTTTGATACGATTACCCTTCTTCTAAAATAAACCGTCTGAAATTTTGAGCACAATTCCGCACAAAAGGGATACAACCACACCCTTGTTTTTTCCCTGAAAAAAAGATAGATTGGCGTATCTCATGTGAAAATCATTAAGGAAAGTCAGAGCTTATGCCGCATCTTTATATCCCCGAACACTACCGTCCGGTTTTAACCGGTAAAGAAACGGAACAGGCTATCGTCCGGATCAAAAACTTTTTTCAGCTCACTTTATCGACCCGTTTGAACTTAACCCGCGTTACAGCGCCGCTCTTTGTACCCAGAGGAAAGGGCTTGAACGATGATTTGAACGGTACGGAACGGGCAGTGCATTTTCCGGTAAAGGATATGAACGAGCAGGAGCTTGAGATTGTACACTCGCTTGCAAAGTGGAAGCGAGTTAAAATAGCGGAAATGGGATTACAGTCCGGCTTCGGTATTTATACCGATATGAATGCGATCCGAGCCGATGAGGAACTCGATAATATTCATTCGCTGTATGTCGATCAGTGGGATTGGGAGCTTGCGATGGAGGAGACCGACCGAACGCTCGATTTCCTGAAGGCAACCGTAGAAAAAATATATGATTGCTTAAAGTGTACCGAGTTTTTTATCTATGATAACTATTCGGCAATCGAGCCGATTCTGCCGAAACATATCACCTTTATCCATGCAGAAGATCTCTATGCGCAGTATCCCAATCTTTCCGGAAAGGAATGGGAGCGGAAGTGCGCTCAACAATACGGCGCTGTTTTTTTAATCGGTATCGGCGCACCGCTTGCGAACGGAGTACCGCACGACGGCAGGGCGCCCGACTATGACGACTGGATTACCGCAACCGGCAGCGGACGGCATGGATTAAATGGAGACTTGTTGGTATGGAATCCCGTGTTGAAAGATGTGCTTGAACTCTCGTCGATGGGAATCAGGGTAAGTCCTCAAACGATGAGGGAACAGCTTGCCGCCCGCAACTGCATGGAACGGGCATCGCTGTTTTTTCATACAAAGCTGCTGAACGGAGAGCTGCCTCAAACCATCGGCGGGGGAATCGGGCAGTCGCGGCTCTGTATGTTCTTTTTGCGGAAAGCCCATATCGGTGAAACACAGGTTTCGGTATGGCCCGACGATATGCGGGCTCAGTGTGCGGGACGAAGTATTCTGTTATTATAGAATGGGCATCTCTAAAAACTCGGTTAGTTTTTAGAGATGCTTGGGGATGTCGAAAAAGTAACCAACTTTTGAGACATCCCCATGAATTTATCGGGAGGCATTACAATGGATATTCGGCATTCGGTCGCTGCGTTTTTCGGACGGCATAATTTTGATGCGGAAGGTCCTGCGGTCAATACGGTTATCGATACGCTGCTGTATGACATGGAAGAAGGGCTGAAACGGGATCCGAGCATTCCCGCCGGTACAGGGCCGGCTCTGGATATGATTCCTACGTGGTTTATGCCGCCTCAACAGCCGCCAAAGAATACTTCGGTTATCGTTATCGATGCGGGCGGAACCAATTTCCGCTCATGCTTGGTTACCTTTGACGAAAACAGTATCCCGTCTATCAGTCTGCCTGAGCGGAAGCCGATGCCGGCAACCGATCGGGAATACTCCAAAGCGGAATTTTTTGACACCATCGCCTCTTATTTAGATCATTTAAAGAACGCCGCGGATTCTATCGCGTTTTGCTTTTCGTATGCGATGAAAATTACTCCGGCAGGCGACGGCGAAGTGCTGCAATTTTCTAAGGAAATCAAAGCGCCCGAAGTGATCGGCTCATTAGTCGGTCAAAATCTGGAGACGGCGCTGATGCAGCGGGGCTGGAATAAACTGAAACGCATTGTGCTGTTAAACGATACGGTTGCGGCGCTCCTCGCAGGGGCATCAACCGCTGTCGGCGGGAAAAAATACGATTCGTATATAGGCTTTATCCTCGGAACCGGCATGAACGCCGCGTATATCGAATATCAGAATATCCCAAAAATTGCGGCGAACAGCGCCGGTACGGTCGCCTTGCCCGCACAGATTGTCGTCTGTGAGTCGGGAAAGTCGAACAAACAGCCGCGCAGCGATTTTGACGAAGCGTTTGCAAAAAAGACCGACCAGCCGCAGATGTTTTGGTTTGAAAAGATGTGCTCCGGCGCCTACCTCGGATCGGTCGCTTCGGTGATGATACGGGCAGCCGCTGCGGACAATCTTTTTTCCGTCGGCGTTAAAAAGGCTTTTGCTTCCATTGCCGACCTTCCGCTCATCGAGGTGAACCGCTTTTTGCAGGCACCGTATTCCGACCAAACTCCACTCGGACTTCCGTTAGTCGGCGGCACGGAAGAAGACCGCGAGGTTCTCTACCGGATATTGGATGCACTGATTATGCGCACGGCGCGGCTCGCTGCGGGGAATATCGCGGCGGCTGTCATTAAAACAGGCAAGGGGAAAAATCCTGCGCTGCCGGTTTGTATCCTTGCAGAGGGTACAACGTTTTTAAAAACGCACCGGTTACACGATGCCGTCCTTGCGCACCTCTATACGGCGTTGACGCAAAACCGCGGCATTTATTTTGAGGTGGTGTCCCTCGATCATGCAATTACGTTCGGCACCGCCATCGCGGGCACAATTTAGCAATGTAATAATGTAACAATGTAACGGAGGTTTAACGAAACTCACATGGCGGAGCTTTTTTATCTGGCAAAAATCGGAGAAATCAATCTTAAAAAAGGGAACCTAAAGGATTTTGAGCGGCGGCTTGCGCAAAACTTCAGAAGCTATTTTGACGGAGCGGTGCCGAACGTACAGGTACGCGCCGGGCGGATGTATGTACGGGCTGATGAGGCCTTGCAGCTGCGGGTAGAAGCGGCTCTAAATCACCTTTTCGGTATTACGAGCTGGGCGCAAGCAAAACCGGCGGATAAAACGCTCGGAGCTATCTCCGAAACGGCTGTTGCCGAAGCTAAAGCATTGCAGACGCAAGGCGCACGCACCTTTAAAATTGAAGCCCGCCGCGCCGATAAGCAATTTCCCCTCACTTCGTATGACATTGCGCGGGAAGTAGGCGGCACTATTCATACGGCGGGAATTTTAACCGTCGATGTGCATAACCCCGACGCGGTTATCAGCATCGAGGTGCGCGAAAAGCAAGCGTTCATTTACGGTGTCGAACATACCGGCAGGAGGGGGCTTCCCTGCGGCTGTTCGGGACGGGCGCTGCTGCTGCTCTCGGGCGGAATCGACTCCCCCGTTGCCGGATACAAAATGCTTTTCCGCGGTATGAAAGTCGATTACGTGTATTTTCACTCCCATCCGTATACATCACCGGAAGCTCAGCAAAAGGTAGAAACCTTAGCCGGTATTTTAGCTCGTTACGGACTCGGCGGGTACCTTACCGTTGTGTCGTTTACCAAGGTACAGCAACACTTAAAGCGGACGGTGCCGGAACCCTATTTGACGCTCCTGCTCCGTATGTGTATGATGCACACCGCCGAAATGCTGGCTGAAAAGGTTAATGCCCAGTGTTTGGTTACGGGAGAAAGCCTTGCGCAGGTGGCAAGCCAAACAATCGAGAACCTTACGATTACCGACAGCTGTGCAAAACTTCCGATTCTGCGTCCGCTTATCGGTATGGACAAGGAAGAAATCATACGGTATGCGGTTGATATCGGCACCTATCAAACTTCCATACTGCCCTATGAGGATTGCTGCGTGCTGTTTTCGCCCAAGCATCCGGTGCTGCATACACGGCAGAAAGATGCCGAAGAGATCTATGCGCGTATAGGCATAGAGCCGCTGCTGATGGAAGCCTTCGAACAGCGTGAAACAAAAAAAATAGCATGGGTTCTGCCGTAAAGAAAGGGTTTTATTGATAATGCATAAAAAATTATTACCTGTGTTATATTTTTTGATTTTCTCTTCGTTGCACGTAGTGGGGATGAGCGCTGATGAAGCCTATCCTATTATTGAAAAAGTAGTTTCAGCTATACCGATGAGGGAGAACCGTGTCTACTATACAAACACTGATGATATACAACTCATACTCGACGTAGCGGCAGAGACAGGCATAAACTTATTTGAACTGATCGATTGTATGTACCGTTATCTTGCGGCGAATAATAAGCGGCTTGAAATATCGGGAGAAACTCTCCGTAACGCACGAGCATCGTTTAGTTATGGTGGATATCCTGTCGAGCAGCTTTTACCGATAGATACTATCGTGAGTGTTCAGGTCGGGGCTTGTTTTACTAAAAATCAAAATCCGCTTGAAATGGAGCTTGAGGCTCCTTACAGCGTCTACATTGAGATTGCAACGGCTGCGTATGATACTCGATGCGGTTTTACTAAGATGCAGCCGCTCAATTTTCTGGAATCTTACGGTATGTATATAAAAAAATGGAACATTACAAAGCAGATACGAAAAATCCATCTGTATGAATCCGGCTTCGGCGCCGTATACGCTCAAGGCTTCTTTAAACCGAAAAAATGGGCATTCGCACCTATCAGTCGAATTTTGCCTCAGTCCGCCGAACCTTGAGGTTTCAGCTCATTATTTCGTTCCTCAAGCCCCAGTTTTATTTCTTCTTCGCGTGCAATATCCCGTTCAGCGGTTTCGATGAGCTTTTCGTACTGTGCAATGCCGTCTTTGTATCCGGCGATCGCTTTTTGTAATGTTTCTATTTTATGTACCTCACCGGCAAGGGCGAGTTCGTTTTCGATATATTCGATGTCGATTGCATTTTTTCCAAGCTTTACACGATACTCCGCAATAGCATCTAAATACGGTTTAAACAGTTCCGGTACGCCGGTAAGGGATTCGGCGGTGCTCGTGCCTATCTCGGTATAAAAGATATCGCTATATTGTGAGCCTTGCCGTCTTTCGGCTTCCTCAATTTTTTCATCCGTATTTTTTATGATGTCCGTCAGAATATTGATCCGTTTCTGAGGGGTATCGGTGACACCGCATTCCGTGAATGTTTCTTCAAGTTTTTTCTGCTCGGCATTTAGTGTTTCCTTTCTGTCTTCCATCTCATCTTGTTTTGAAACGATTGCTTGTAAGGCAAGATATGCTGTTTCAAGCTGTTCCGGAAAGGATGCGCCGCGTACTTCTTTTATAACATCATCCGTGAGAGACTCCTCTCCTGCCGCAATAATTTGTTCATTCATTTTCTTTTGCAGGCTGGTCAATTTATTTTTTAAAGACAGCAACTGTGGACTCAATGTCAGCTTTTTAAAAAAATGTGCCTCGGTTTTTTGCTGTTCGAGCGCTTGTTTTTCTTGCTGTACCTTCTCGATAGACTCTTTAAGTGGCTCAATCGATTGGGTAATGTGTACAATTTGCGGGACCGAATTATTTTGATAGGCTTGAAAGAACAGTAAAATAAAATCATTCCGTGCTTTCTGATATGCACGCTGCTGTTCATGTAATAGTTTATCAACTTCTTTAGAAAAAACTTTTAATTCATTTTGCCGCGATTGTGCCGTCTTAATGCTCAAAATAGTATCCGAATCCTTTCGGCGGGATTCTCTTAGCATTTTCCACGCTTCAAAATCTTGTTCGTCGATGTGTGGCGTCGTTTCTTTACGCTGTAAAACATATTCGAATTGGGCTTCGCCGCATTCTCTGTACAATGAATTAAGCATTGTTTGTAAATTTTCTCGCTCTTTTTTTCTGTCCGCTAAATTTTTCTTCAGATTATCCATACAAAACCGCCTTTGTTCATCCCGTGAATATAAGATAAGAGAACACTATTAATATATACGTTTATCGTAAAAAATACTATATCCTGCGTTACAAACAAAATAAGATGTTTACAAGCCCGCCGCACGAATAAACTGTTGAAGTATGCACGAGGAAAATACTGGGGATGTCGAAAAAGTAACCAACTTTTGAGACCGCCCATGTTTCTCTAGTACATTTTTTTTAATTCCGATACATTCTTATGAGGGGCTAAAACACAGTCTGATGCGATTACCCTGATATATAGATATAAAGGATAGAAAGATGAGGATAGGTATATTTGCAGCGGAACAGCAGGAGCTGGAAAACATTCGGCAAAGTCTACAAGGACGAAAAATCGAAAGAGCCGGACTCGTGTTTTATGAAGCGGCGCACGGTATCCATACGGTTATCAGCGTATGCGGCGGCATCGGTAAAGTGAATGCAGCGATTTGTACACAGTTGCTGATTTCGGAATTTCATGCGGAAATAATTATCAACACCGGTACTGCCGGAGGTTTAAACGATGCGCTGCATGTATTCGACTTGGTCGTTTCGACCGATGCGGTACAGCATGATGTGGATGTTTCGGTATTCGGCTATGCGAAAGGGCAAGTCGCCGGTACATCGTCTCCGTTTTGGAAAGCAGACGACGCCCTACGCACGGTTTTAATGAAAACCTTTACGCAGCTGAAAAATAACCATGCAGCAGAATTTGCACATACCGACAAGATGATTGCAGGACGCATCGCTTCGGGTGACCGCTTTATTGTTAATCCTGCGGTAAAGCAGGAGATTATCTCGACGTTTAAGGCTGATTGTGTTGAAATGGAGGGCGCTGCGGTTGCTCAAACCTGCGTAATGAATGCCATTCCCTTTGTGATATTGCGTTGTATTTCCGACAATGCGGGAGAACCTGCCGCAATCTCATATCAGCAGTTTTCAAAAGAGGCATCCCGTATTTCTGCCATGCTGGTATTACATACGCTCTCCCTACTATAACTTTTGCAAATATGCGGGGCATCTACGGCGTTATATGGCGTTGCTTTGACAGGCTTTAAGCTTTTGCTTGACAAAGCATAGGATTATCAGTATATCATTACAGAGTATTTAGTAATCTATGCGGCATAGAGCCGTTCTCTAAAAGTCATCTGCAAAAGTAATCGTATAAAAAGTCTATCATTAGCAACATTAAAATGCTGAGCTATTTCTGCCGATATGAGAAGCGGGATAGCAGAAAGTTGTGCCGATCATGCCGCTACCGCTGAAACGGGAAAGCAAGACGATGAAAAATTACTGCTGCGGCGTATATGCAGCAGTAATAGAAGTGCGCTTTTAACAGCACGGGTTCATGTGTTAAGGGTGCTTACTAAATAAAGCGGAGAAAAAGCTTATGAAAAAGAAGAATCGTATAGTATCTTTTGCACTGATTGTGCTTGCTGCCATTGCAGGTTTTACCTGTAAGAACAGTATCGGTTTAGGCGGTCAGATAGATATTCTTCCGCCAAATGGAGAGATTACCGCTCCTGATGGGGTAGGTGCGATACGTGGTTCATTTGTTTTAAGGGGAAAGGCGAGCGATGACGATGGAGTCGAATCGGTTTCGGTTGTGTTTGAAAATATCAAAACGAAAGAAACGAGCCAAACGTATGAGGCCAATGACTTTAGTAAGGGCAGCGTATCGGTGTTGTGGAGTACCCATATAGACAATGAAGTGAAAGGAAATAGATGCGCTCTTCCCGACGGTGAATATGAAGTAACGGTTACGGTTACCGACACAGGCGGAAAGACAAGCACATTTACCAAGAATTATAAAATAGACAATAGAGCACCCGAAGTAGAAATACTGAGTCCTGATTTATCGAAAAGTCAAAGTGGTGATTTTACGATGCGCGGTTCGATTATCGATATACCGAGCGGCGTCAAAAGCATAAAATATATCGTGGGTAAACAAGATAGCAGTGATATAACGGTAAAGCCCGCAGAAACCTCGCTCGAGTGGAAAGAGCTTGAGATATCGGGAGATACATGGGCTATCCCTTTTACCGATGGGGATAATATCACGCAGAAAACAAAAGCTGAAAGGATCGGTAAACAAGTTGACGGGCTCGCAGCGGGAGTAGAACTATATGATATACCGCTGTTCTTTTTAGTTGAAGATAAAGCAGGCAATGCCGGTATTATCAGTCAAATAATCAGAGTAGACCCGAACGGAGATATTCCGGAAGTAAAGGTATTGTCGCCTGAAGCGGATAAAGTATTAGGCGGAAGGATCCGTATATGGGGAACCGTGAAGGTACCTAATCCGGCAGCGGGAGTGGTCAATGCTGTACTGATTCAAATTACCGATAACACCAAACCTGAAAACCCCAATGAACCGGATTTTAGCCGGAGCGCTCTGTTTGGCGAAAGCGAGTGGTGCCCTGCCGATGGGAAACCATTAAGCTATACGGCGGGAAGTTCGTATTGGTCGGTAGAAATAAACGGAAGTAAGGAATTTGAAGCAGCAAGCGAACGGCAGCGGATTATTTGGTTTAGATTGTGCGGCAAAAATGAGAAGGGGAGAGTCGGACAATGGACAGAGCCGATTAAAGTTACCGTTGATAAGGAGGCTCCGGCTATTACCGATATGAAGGTTGCAAGCGAAAGTAAGATCGGTACGGCTATTCCTTCCGGGCAGATTGACCCCGAAAACCAAGACTATGTTTCAAATATGTGGATCAAGGGAGATGGACTGTATTTATGTGCAGAGTTATCGCATGATGCCGGTATAGAAAGGATAGATATAAGCGGGAGCTATCTCGGTACGTCTGTTTCTTTAACGGGAGACAGTGAGATAACCGGCTATCAGCTGCATAATCAGCAGTGTTTTGAAGCAGACGGTCATAACTACAAGATGCGGATACCGTTAAAGACGACGGGGAACCCTGCAAATAATAACGGATTTACGATTAATGTTACGATAAAGGCTAAAAAACAAAAAGAAGGAGATATAGAGGGGTTAACGGCTTCAACTTCATTCTCCTTTAAGTATGATAACAGCGTTCCAACCGCGGTGTTTGGTACAAAAATGTATTCATCGGGTATTGTACAGGTGAGCGGAGCTTCGTTTACCGACACTGGGTTAATAGGGAGAAGCAATATCAATGCTTCGATGAAGGTTTTTACCTCAGGGGAAGATATTGCAATTACCGCATTTGATCAGAGTACGGGGAAGGTTACGCTTGCGTCTGCTCCGGCGAATCCTACAAAGGGATATCTTATTTACAGCCCCATTGAATATTTGAGGCCTGACAGTAGCGGTAAAGTGTGGGTATCCGGCGCTGCGTATGATGTAGGCGCTGGGGTTGAAAAGGTCAAAGTAAGCTATAATGGAGTTCCGGCAAGCGAAGTTACGTTAGAGTTTCCGAGCGGCGTGCGAACGGATGTCGGTAACGGCGATGTCAACTTTGTCACATGGAAAGGTGAACTCGATGTCAGCAGTTTTGTAGATGGTACGGGGAAAATCGTCATTACGCCGATTGACCGTGCAAATAATGCCGCTGCTCCGATTGAAGTACCCATAAAACTTAAAAAGGAGCCTTTGAAGATAAGTGCTGTAGCATTGGGAACGGATATGAACCGGAACGGCGCTATCGCGGATGTCGGCTCTACGGTGGTTGAAACCAAAACGTTGGGGCTGACATATAACGCAGCAAATCCTGACGGTATCGACAGTGAAAAATACGATTGGCACGGTAAAGCTGACGGCGGTACATTTAGGTTTAAAAACAATACGTCGCACATTAACATTGGAACTGTCGGCGGAAGCGGAGATAAAAAGTATACGCTGAAATGCGTAACAAACGGTACTGACATTCGGAATCTAACTGCATTACCTTCAGATGGCGTTATTACGCTGGATGCGGCTGATTTTACTAAAATAGGTCAAAGTGATGACCTTGCCACAAGCGACCCCAAAAAGCGTAAGCTTCTGCTTACCGTATGGGATTCTGCACAGGGGTTAACCTGCGGTACCGATACGTGGATGGCAGAACTGGCACTGGATGTTATTGTCGATACTACAGACAGAATTGCGCCCACAAACGAGATAGACCCGTTTAAGTGGGATTCCGAAACTAACAACAGCTTGTATAACAACAGCAGAGCTAACGGCCACATTGAAATAGGGAGCAAGTTACCAAGTGCGTTTACCGCCGGGGGAACGGGCATTATGGACAAGGATGATAAAGTTTCCGGCAAAATAAGCATCACGGGTACTGCGTATGACGATCAGGTTATCACTCAAATTTGGGCAAAAATCGAAGACTTTACGTTTACCGGTATAGCCGATGCCGGAAGCGGAACCGATACAAAGCTTGCAACGTATAGCGCTTCAACCGGTAATTTTACGGTAGAGTCCGGTGATTTTGATACACACGGCTGGAAGTTCACTGTTATATTGAATGAGTTCAGTGTTGAAAAGGGGCATACCGTCAAATGGAAGCTTGATTGGGACAGTTCAAAGATAACAGGCGTCGTCGGAACCGATAAAATCATTACCGTAACGGTAAAAGATACGGCTCAAGCAAATACCAAGTCTGAGAGCAAGAAGGTGGATGTTGTGCCCTATATTACGAGTGTCAGCAGAAACAGTACGTACAATACAAACAGAGCGCGAAGCGGTGCCGTACCCTTACTCCGCGGGGAAGAAGGTAATACGCTTACCGGCTTTAACTTTGCTGCTGGAAGCAGTACCTCTTTAAAGATAACCGCAAATAAAGACGGAACCGGTTCTTCTCCAGTTGCAATGGAGAATCTTGCTTTGAACGGTTCGTCTTTTACCTTTAAAGTGCCGGATACGGCGAAAGACGGATACCTGCATCTTGTGGTAAACGGGGTTGCTGCGGTGAATAATACAAATGCGTATACCGAAAGCAATACGGAAGAAGCCGATATATATGGAGCTAAGGAATATTCCGACGATAGATTGGTGCATATCTGGCGTGTAAATGCGCAGGATACGTTTAAGGGCAGCAAAAATGCCATCTATCCTGCAATGACTAAAAATAGTGACGGTACACTCTATGCGTCGTTTAGCAATTATTCAACTGAGGCAGTGTATTATTCAAATACATTTACGGGAAATGACGCTGTTGCCGTAGCCGCAGATGGAGACGGTACAAAAAGTTTGTTTACAGGATACGATCCGCCGGAAGAAACCGATATAACTGTAAACGAAACGGAAGTAAATGTACTCTATGCTGCAAATTATCAAGGTGGAGGTGCTAAGAACTGGGGCAATGGAGACCTCTCGGGTGAAAAAAAATACCCGTGGAATGATACCACTCCTGAGTATGCAGGCGGTATATACCTCTATGATAAGGATGCATTCGTTGGAACTAGGCATACTAATGTGTATCGATTTGAACTATATACCTACGATAATGAATTGCAGCAGTTTAAAAACATACGGACAGTGCGTTCCGGCGATAATATCTATGTTGTCTATTATGACAGATTAACCTCAGCTGTAAAATTCGCTTGGGTAGATGACAGTAAAAAACCGAATACAATAGCTCATGCACTCCCATGGTGTGTCATAGACGGCAATACCGACATAACAGATAGAGAATGTAAAGTTCCGGATCACTTGGTCAATACAGCTGTACCACCTGATCCGCCCAATAATATATTTACATTTGTGAGTCCCAACGGCTCAAATTATAAGACTCCGTATATACTAAACGATCCAAACAACTTTGAAGATGGACTCTCCGTTTCAAATGCGGTGTGGGAATCTATCGCCGTTGCGGTAACTAA
Organism: Treponema sp. OMZ 305; assembly: GCF_024181325.1. Taxonomy (NCBI): domain Bacteria; kingdom Pseudomonadati; phylum Spirochaetota; class Spirochaetia; order Treponematales; family Treponemataceae; genus Treponema; species Treponema sp. OMZ 305. The sequence continues at coordinate 935,524 of NZ_CP051300.1, forward strand.
GGACGGATATCCTGTTGTAGCGTACATAGATGCCGCTACGAGAAGCTTACGCCTTGCAAGGAGTAAATCAAAACAGCCTACGTCATCAGGAGATTGGACGATTCAAAAGGTTCTCGATTCTTCGGACAAGAATGGTAAGAATGCAAGCGACTACATCAATGCATGTGTCGACAGTGACGGGCATTTACATATCGCGTTCCAAAATACCAGAGGGCAACTGGTGTATGTAAAATCCACGAATACGTCCAATGACGGTCAAACAAAGTATGCGTTTGACGCTTCGGAAGTATTGGATGATTCCGGTATGTTTATAGATATGACCATGGACGGTACAACGCCCTATATCACGTACATGTCCCGCCCCAACTCCTACGATGCTATCCGCATTGCCTATAAAACCGCTATGGACTTTAGCAATACGGGAACGGATGTAGCTGGCTGGGAAACAATGACCGCGCCTCTTGATCAACGGGCGGCAAACAACCGTATCTGTATTGAAACGCAGGCAAAGCATTACAATACTACGGAAAAGATGCCTGTTGCGGTAGGGTTTAAAACCGATTCGGATTACCGCGCGGCATTCTATGTAGGAAAGTAGGCGCTTTTGTAAGGTAAAATCTTTAATCCCCCGTCGGGGTATCCGGCGGGGGAGCTTTTTTAATCGTGTAGGTATGCAGCAGTGCGGAATATATAATCGTCGACAATGGTTAAATCATCAAAGCAAATCAGAATTTCTCTTGGTTACTTTAACCCCAGCTGAGCAAGCGAATCGATATTGCCGGTGGCGAGCGCCGCTTTATTTTCACGCTGAATTTCGTCGTAAATTTCTTCGCGGAATACTTTGACGGAGCGGGGGGCTTCAACGCCGATTTTTACCTGATCGCCCCGTACTTCAATTACGGTAATTTCAATTGAATCGCCGACGCGGATTTTTTGGTTTGTCTTTCGGGAAAGGATTAGCATGGTTCACCTCCGCGTTTCATTTCAGCGACAATATCATGCTTGGTTTTCCATTTTTCTCCGCCGATGACCAGCTGCATTGCCTTTTTATTCTTTTTATTGATGATGAGCGGGCCTTGCAGATTTGCCGTAATTGCCGACCCATCCGACGGAACGGTAACCAATGCAAATACCAGTACATCGGAAGGCGATTCAATGCCGAGCGGCTCAAGCAAACTGTCATCGATATCCAGTTCATAGTCGGGTCGGAAGATAAAGGGATCGATGGCGATAAAGGCAAGCTCTGCATCGTCAAGCGACTGAATCCATATAAACGGTTTTTGCTTTGCATCGAGCAATGCAAAGCGGTGATATTTTTTAAATCCGTAAAAACCTTCGGACAGGGTGATGATTTGATCTTCTTCAATCGTAACCGTACCCAGCGCCTTCGTTTTTATTTCCATACTAAAACTCCCTTTCCTTACGTCATCGTTAAACCTGTTCGAACACGCAGTTATCGAACAGGTCTGTTATCTTAAATAATTAAGTAGTGTATTTTTATACAAATTGCCAACCGTGCTTAACGATGCTTGATGAGTATACTGATACATTTTAAGATCGGAAATAGCTTGTGTCAAATCCAAATCGGCTTCGCGGGATTCCGCTCCCGTTACGTTGGGTATCTGTGTATTCAAGCGTGCGAGCGCCGCTTCCGCGCGTTCATAGCGGGAACCGTTTTCCGCAAGCCGCGCGGCGAGGTTGTCGATAGCGCCGTCCACACTGCCGAGCACTTTACCGCCGAGCGATTCATGGTCTCCTGCATACATCGCATTGCGCATCGCGATGACCGCATCAAAAAGCGAACCTCCCGATACGCGCACCGAATCGGCAAGGTTGTACGGCGGCCGCTGCTGCGGCTTAACAAGCCCCAGCGATGACAGCACGGTTCCCTCTCCGGTATCACGCAACCAAAGCTGCCGTGCATCGGTTGTTTCGATATTCATACCGTTGGTAACAGGGTCGAGCGAAGCCTTAACCGCTGCGCCTGAACTGTTGATCTTGGACATAATCGCATAAACGTTATCGCCCGCGATGAGCGGGATAGTTACTCCGTCAACCTCGATGGCGCTGTCTTGCTGTACAACAAAGTTCCGTGCGTCGGTTGCGGAAAAGAGTGTTTGTCGTTCCGCCCAAAAGATACGGTTCCCCGCTTGATTCGCATCCATAAACGAAAGCTCATCGCTTTCCACCTGTTTGGTGTCGATGGAACCGTTGTACCGTACATTGGTAATAACGGCGGAACCGGCGCCGTCGATGTCGCCCATCACAATCTCAAAAGGTTCGGTAAAACTTTTCGTGCCGGCAAAGAGACGAGTGCCGTCTGCGCTAAAGCTGTTCGCCGTTTGGACAAGCTCGTATAACAGCTCATCTACTTCGGGCGCCATCTTTTTAAGATCGGAAGCTGTATAAGTGCCGGTCGCTCCCGCGACGGAAAGTTCCCGGAGCCGCTGCATAATATTGAGCGCACTCTGCATCGGCGCCTCGGCAACTTTATATTGGTCGTTGAGCGTCTTAGCATTTTTTTCAAAGCGATCCAGCCGCGCGAGAAACGATTTATAGCGTACCGAATGTCCGGCCGCGATAGGGTCGTCGCGGAGCTGCTGAATGCGCCGTTGAGTGCTGAGCTGACTGTTTACCTTGTGCAGCCTGCTTTCCTGTCTCCGCACCGAATAGCTGCTGTCCGAATGCTGCATATTTGAACTAATCCGTTGCATACCTACTCCTTTCGGTAAATGTATCAAGGGCTTTGTGATATAGCCCGCAGAATAAAAGCGGCCGTCCAACCAGAGTTGAATCGCTTCACGATTCAAATGGTTTTCCTGCCGCTTTTATTCTGCGGCTTCGATTAGTTTACCCCTGATACATTTACCGTTGCCTAGACTCCAAGGCGGTTAATCACGGTGTCGAGCATCTCGTTGACGGTAGCGACAAAACGAGCTGTCGCATTGTAGCCGTGCTGAAATTTAATAATATCCGCCAATTCTTCGTCGATGTTAACGCCGGAAATCGAGTCACGCATATCGCGGAGTTCCTTACCGATAGCGGTTTGCGTATTCAACGCAAGCTCGGCCTGTTCACCCTTTAAGCCCATATCGGTAACAGCCTCGGCGAAGAATTCGTCGAAGGTGCGGGTGTTGCCGACCATAACCGGCGTATTCCGTATCTTTGCGATAGCGACGGCGGCGCGGTTGTCTCCGGGGTAGGGGACACCTTCAGGACTGGGGTAACCGGCGGCGATATTTTGTAAATCGCTTACGACAACCGGATTGATTTCCATCCAGCCGGAGGGGTGCGCAATGGGGGAAACCGCATACTGGGCGCCTTCCTGCGACAGTACATTCACCGCATCGGGCTGCTGCCAGTCATAAGCGTTTTCCGCACCGCTTCCGGTCAGTACACCGGCGTATCCCGCTAAAAAGCGCCCCGAATCTTCGACGTGTCTGATAACAAAGTCGGGATTTTCGGTATCCTGCGCCGCCGTTCCCTTGAGCACGAGTTTGTTATTTTGATCAAGATACGCGACGACTTCTGCGCCGGAACGGTTGATGCGGTCTACAAGGTCGGCGACCATATCGGTGGAAGCGTAGGGTACTTGAACCGTTCCCGTTCCTGCGGAAAGGGTGATCGTCCCTTCCAATCCGATTTGTTCGCGCGGATCAAGACTATATGCGCCGGTCAAACGGAAGATATATGAAGAATCGTATTCACCGTCGCCGTTCCGGTCAAAATTACCGACCGTATTGTTAATAAAATATTGTTCTTTGAAAAAATCGATACCGGTTTTTCCGTTTAAGCCCATTGCATTGCGGTGAATGTCGTTAACAAGGTCGACAAAGTTCATCGCCATCGTATCGAGTTTATTGATTTCGTCGCGGACATCTCCGTCGCGCAGTTCGATAAGGGCAGCCAGTCTACCGCCGCCGAAGTGTGCAAGATTACCGGAATCTTCCCATACGACGTTGGCATATCCTTCGTTTCCGGCACCGCTTTTAAGACCGAAGGTACGGAACGTCCGCCCCTGTACCAATTCCATACCGTCCGAATAAATGATGTAGGATTCGTCGGCATCGCGCTTTTCTACGGAGATGGAGATAAGGTCGGCAAGTTTTTCGGTTAATACGTCGCGCTTATCCATCAGGTCATTAGGATTGTCGCCCATCGCTTTGACTTTTACGATTTCTTCATTGAGCGCCGCAATTTGCCGAGTAAAGGAGTTTACCTGTTTAACCCGCGCTTCAATGTCTCCGTTGATCATATCGCGGATGCCCTGCAAGCCCCGATATTGGTGGTGCACGGCATCGGTCAGCGTTTTTGCGCGGGTAGCAACCGCACTGCGCGCCGCCGCTGATTCGGGATAGACCGACAACTCCTGCCACGAATCCCAAAATTGATCGAGCCGCGTTCGCACCGAAGTATCCTCCGGTTCGTTATACAGCTGTTCAAGCATATAGATGTAGGAATCGCGTGTTTCCCAGTACCCCTGCTGATCGGTTTGTGCGACAATCCGCTGATCCAACAGCTCGTCGCGCAGGCGGGTAATGGAGCTGACAGCAACACCCTGTCCGATTTGTCCGGGAGTTTCCGCCCGTGAAAGATCGGGACGGTACAGCGGCTCGTAAGAATCGAGCTGAACACGCTGGCGGGTGTATCCTTCCGTGGATGAGTTCGATATGTTATGACCGGCAGTTTGAATAGACTGCTGGTGTGCAAATAAACTGCGTTTTCCTAATTCAATCGAAGCAAATGTAGACATTTTTATCACCTTCCTCCTTGAATACTATCCGTTAAAATACCGTATCGATAACCAAACTGCTGTAATTCGATTGGCTCGGCGCACCGGTGCGGGTATAAAATGACGTTCTTGTACCGATTTCTGCAGCATCCATCATATCCTGTACCAGCGTCTGTACGTGCGTCACATAAGCGTCAAGCGTATCGTTTGCCGTTTTTGAAAGCTGCACTTGCTGCTGCAGACTGCGGTATAAATAGCGGAGCTTTTTTTGATTTTCCGTAGGCAGCAATGCAATGTAGCCGTAAAAATCACGTACCTCTTCGTTATACGGATCAAGCTGATTGAGAAGCAAAAAACACTGCTTATCGAGCCGTAAAAACTCATTGGAAGCCTCCGTACTTTTCAGTACGCAGCGTTCAATGCCTTCCCATGAACGGTTCCGCACGGAGTCGGAAAGCTCTTTTTGATATGCATATACTTCTTTCATCACGGTAATTTGCTGATGCAAGATTTGTTCGATTTTCTCTGCAGCCGATATTTTGTCCATCTGATACCCCTTCTGCTACAGTGTCGGAATTTACAGGAAAACCTTGAGGAAAATCGGGAAACGCATCAGACTTCTTGGTGCATTTCCCGCAGAATACAGAGACTGCGATATTGCTTCTATTCATCTGATGCGTTTGTTCTGTTTCTAAAATAAAAAAAGCTCAAACAACCACACTGTTTGAGCTTTGAAAAACTCCCCCGCGCGGGTTCGAACCACGGACCCAGTGGTTAACAGCCACTTGCTCTGCCTACTGAGCTACAGGGGAAAGTGATAAATAACTATGGACAACTTTATACCGAAAATAGAAAAAAATGTCAAGCATTTCGGATAAAACCTGTTCAGAAACGGAAGTTTCCGAACAGGTTTAATATATGGGCTGTTCAACCTTTCCTTTTAAAAATATGTGGGCAGCTACTTCGTTATTTCACAAAAATTAATCCTCAACGTGCAGAAGCACGCCTGCGGGTAATTTTTGTTCAGGCCTCGTATCTGCCTCACCTATTTTTAAAAGGCTAACGGAAAGACTATTTCTAAAAAAATATTGATTCTGCAAAACCGCCACGAATGGTGATGGCTCTAAGCCGTAACAAGTTTGCGGATATATTGCAAAAGCGTCTAATGCGATTGTCCTGCGTATCAGAGGTTTTCTTTAGCCCAAAGGCGGATAATCGGTTCGAGGCTTTCGATGCGGAAGCCCTGTGTGAACACATCGGCTTGTTCTTTGCTGCCCTGCCATTGCTGATAGGGATTGTCGTAATTGGTTTCTAGAAATCGATAAATGATATTTTCAGCATTGTTTTGTTCGCTGCCGAAGAACGATAATTTTTGTACTGCCGAATGCTGAAGAATTGTGCGAATTGCCGAACGGACTTCTTTAAAGAAGAGATCACGGTAGATGCCGTAGCTTTTGCCTGTTACTTTTTTCACCGTTTCGGCGATAGACACCGGTAGACCTTTAGGCTCATTAATGGGATATATTTGAACGGAACTCGATGCTTTTTCACCGACTGCTTGTTCCTGAGCGATTTTTCCGGATTCTAGTATTGAAGCTGCTGCAACCGGTTTCCTACTCTTTCTTGATTCGGATGCTGCTACTGTGTTTTTTTGCACTGCTTTTTTTGCAGACGGCATCGCAGCTCCGGACACAGAAACGGAATTAACCTGAACATTTTTTTTCGTCTCTTTTTTCTTACCTGTGGAAGCAGTTTCCTTTTCCGCTTTGTTCGTTTTTTGAACCGCTGTTTTTTCAGTCTGTTTTTTTGACCGTTTTGCCGCTTTTGCTTTTTTTACAGCCGGTACGGACAATCCTTTAGCTTGCGAAGGCGGAGACGAAGGTTCCAGATTAAGCTTTAACTGCTTCCAAGCTCGTTGTAAGTATAAATCACCGGAGATGCTGTAATAGTATCCCTGTGCTACATTCGCGAGCACCGCATGGAGCAGTTCCTCATCTTTCCAATTACGCACTCTGCCTACTTTTACCGCATGAAAAATCGCATAATGATTAGTGCCGTATTTCCTGCTGTACAAAAGCAGTATATTTTCAAAGGCGCCGTCGGCATAACGATTCCAATACTTCATAGTATAGGCGAGTACTTTATCTTCGATACGGATTATGGATGAAGGTATGGTGATTGCGGCAATTTGTTCTTTTGTAAAAACAATTTTTGAAAAATCGACGACGGAAGCTTTCGCCTTTTGAAGCGCTCTTCGTGTTTTCTCTTGAGCGTTTTTCCGATCCTGCTCTTCACGATATTCCCGCACAGAAGAAATCGTATCGGTAATATACATGCGGATGATATCGGCAGCTTGCCGCATATCGGCAGCATGGTATTTAAGCTTTTCGGCATACCGTGTATATCTTTCGGTAAAACTAATAGCAGCAAATCGATTCGGCGAAATAGCATTAATGACTTTTTCGCATACTTTAATAATCGTATAGACCTCTGCACGTTTTAACGGAGCAATAGTGTTTGCAAAGAAAATAATAACTTTTTTGACTTGAACAACAGTCCGATCCGCAAGCTGAACAAGTGAATCGGTAAGCAAAATATGGAATCGATAATCGTGCTTTCGGTAATAGGTCATCAACTGTACCCGCATTTTATTATCGGGATATCGATGTATCAATTTTGTATTATAGAGCCGCAATGCTTCCGCTTGTCTATTCAAAGAACGAAATTCAAAATAGCGTTCAATGTCAGGGTCTTCGGTAAGACTGAGCTGAGGGAATTCTTGCTTTAATATATAAATATCCAGTTCGGTAAGTTGTCGCATAATGTATAACGGAAGCGATTATAATAAAAAAAAAGGTTGCTTCCTAGTAGGAGGCAACCTTTTCCGTCACTCTCTAATGCTTAGCGCAACAGCGACATTACGCTTTGTGTCTGCTGGTTAGCTTGTGCAAGCATTGCCGTACCGGACTGCGTCAGGATCTGGTTTCTGGTGAATTCTACCATCTCCTTAGCCATGTCGACATCACGTATGCGTGATTCCGAGGCTTGGAGATTTTCCGCTGCAACGTTGATACCGACAACACTCATCTCAAGTCTGTTCTGGTATGCACCAAGATCAGCCCGCTGTTTGTTGATCTTCTTGATGGCTTCATCAAGGGTACCGATTGCACGGTTTGCTGTTTCAGGCGTATCGATTGTAAGAATCGATTCGTCACCAATGTCGCGAACACCGAGCGCTTTTGCGGTCATTGTACCGACATACGCACGTACGCGCTGATCCATGTTAGCACCGATATGGAACCACATAGAGGCGGTAACGGTGTTTTCCCCTGTTTCACGAGCGAAACGACCGGTAAGCATATTCATACCGTTGAACTGTGCGTGACTTGCGATCCGGTCAACTTCAGCAACAAGCTGAGATACTTCAACCTGGATGTACAAGCGGTCTTCGGCGCTGTAAATACCGTTCGAAGACTGAACACTTAATTCACGGATGCGCTGCATAACATCAGTTGTTTCCTGCAAGAAGGCTTCGGCAACTTGAATAAAGGAAATGCCGTCTTGAGCGTTGGCACTTGCTCTATTTAAGCCACGGATTTGGCTTCGCATTTTTTCGGAAACTGCTAAGCCGGAAGCATCATCCCCTGCACGATTGATGCGTAAACCGGATGAAAGTTTTTCTATGTTTTTTTGAGTGTACACGTTGGTCTGGCCAAGAGTTCTCTGTGCAAACATAGCGCTCATGTTGTGATTAATGATCATATTGCTACTCCTTCGGCGATTTTTGACGAGTTTTACCTTGCGGCGTCCGTCACGGCATCCCTGCCGATATGTCAATAATTATTTTCCAGATCCTCTGCTATCCGACACAGAAGAACGTAACACAATGAAGGGCGCACAACCTTTTCACTGTGCTTATTACATATATCGGAGTTATCGCAAAACACTTAAGAAGAAAAAAGAAAAAATATGAGGGTTGTCGGGATATTATTTGTAAATCGGCATATCGGAAGCCTCTATCGATAAATAGTAAAAACTGATAGATTTATGAGCGTAATGACACCGCATACATTAGAAGTTTTAGAGTTTTTCCGCATCACGGAGATTATCGCAGGATATTGCAAGTCGGAAGAGGCGCGAGAACGCTGCCTACAAAAACGCCCCTTGCAGGATGCGGGGGAGATTGCCGCAGCAAAGGAGCTGGGGCGGGATATTCTCTCGTTTTTACAAGCTGATGAACCGCTCCCGATTAAAAATCTCCCGCCGCTCAATTCCGTATTAAAACAGCTCCATACCGCAGGCGTCTGCCTTACTATAGAGGAACTCTACGCGGCGGGGCTTTTGGCGCTGCAAGTCGATGAATTGAAGACTTGGGCTATAAAGCAAAAACGGACGGACAGCGCCGCATGTACACTCATCGAATCGATACCGCCGCTTCCGCAAACCGAGCAGGCGGTGTTTTCGTTTATAGATAAAAACGGAGCGCTGCGGGACATCCCCTCGCTGACGGCCATCCGAAAAAAGATGCAGCGTATCGAAGCTGATATTGAAAAAACAATGCGGAGTTACTGCACCGACGAGTCTACCAAGGGAATGCTGCAAACGCCTGCGCCCGTACTTCGGAACGGCAGACAGGTTATCGCCGTGCGTTCCAACTTTAAGGGGCGGATTAAGGGCATTATCCACGAATACTCCCAGTCGGGGCAAAGTTTTTACCTTGAACCTGAAAGCATCGTACTGCGCAATAACGAATTGATGCGGGCGCAGGCTGAGTATGAGCAGGAGCTGCACCGCCTGTTGGTGAGCCTCAGTACAAAGGTCGCGGCGGAAGCGGAGGCGCTTGAGCGGGCATACTCGCTTGTGTTAGATATCGATTGCGCTACGGCCGCCGCTCGCTGGGCATATACGGAAAACGGTATCTTTGTACCCGACACGGGGAGCGCTCAATACTTTTATTTACAGGCGGCGCGGCACCCGCTTCTCGGTACGGCGGCGGTTCCCATCGACCTTAAACTGGCACCGGAAGAACGGATACTGATTATCACCGGCCCGAACACCGGCGGCAAAACCGTCAGTTTAAAGACCGCCGCTCTCTTTGTTCTATTAAACCAAACAGGCTGGCCGGTACTTGCCGGAGAAGAAACGCGGCTGCCGGTGTTCCGCTACGTCGGCTGCGCTATCGGAGATGAGCAATCGCTCGACCGCTCGCTTTCCACCTTTTCCGCCTATATGCGCACTGTTGGGGAGCTCTTGGAAGCGGCGGATGAGGAAAGCCTTATCCTCCTCGATGAACTTGGCAGCGGTACCGATCCTCAAGAGGGCGGCGCACTTGCTATGGCGATTTTGGATGAGCTATTTGTCCGCCGCTCGTGCGTCTTTGTAACAAGCCATCACGGTGTGCTAAAAAACTATGCGTACCGGAAAAGCGGCTGCGTGAATGCCTCCGTATCCTTTGACGAAGCGACGCTGCGCCCTTCATACCGGATACTGATGGGTATACCCGGTGAAAGCCGCGCCGTCGATATTGCGGAAAAAAACGGATTAAGTCCTGACGTTATCCGCGCCGCACGAGCTTATATGGCGGACAGTTCCGCCGATGCCGCCGCCCTCATCAAAGGGCTGATGGAAAAGCATGAGCAGCTTGCGGTCTTTGAACGGGAAAAAGACGAGACGGAAAAAGCCTTGAGAGAAAAGCAGCGGCGCTTCGATTTAAACGCGCTCAAGCTCCGCCAAAAGGAGCAAGTTCTCCGCTCGCAGGGATATAAACGCTTGAACGATTTATTCGAGCAAAAGCGCAACGAAATAGAAAACCTCGTGCGGGAAATTCAAGAAGGGGAGCTGACGCACGAAAAAACAAGTAAGCTCAAGCAGTTCTTTGCCGATTTCGGACAAATGCTTGCAGAAGAGCAAACGGATATCCGCAATGAACAGGAGGAACTTTCCGCTCTACAGCAGGCGCTTCGGAATCGGGAGCAGGAACAAGGAGACGGCAAACCCGCAAACGGTATGTCTGCAACCGGCGCTCCGGTAAGCGAAATACTGACCGAAGGCATGGAAGTGTTTATTCCTCACCTGCACCGACGCGGCGTCATTATCCGAAAGGAAAAAAAGAACTGGCTGGTGGCAGTCGATACCGTTAAGATGACATTCCCCGCCGATAAACTTGAACCGCTCAACTTGTCCGGCATCGCACCATTACGCACACCGCAGGTTGTGGTAGAGGCGGAGCTGCATAAGGAAAGTCGTCCTGAGCTTGAACTGCGCCTACTGGGAATGAGACTTGACGAAGCTGAAAAACACTTACAAAATCAGCTCGATCTTGCTTTGATGCATAATATGCGGGAATTTTCGATTGTACACGGAAAAGGAAAGGGCGTACTGCAGACGATGGTACACGAAAAACTTGCTGCCGCTCCGTACATCGCAGAATTTTTCTTTGCTCGTCCCGAACACGGCGGTACCGGCAAAACTATCGTGCGCCTACGGTAACGGTAGGACAGGATGTATAGTCATTGATGATGTCCGCCGAAGTTACGCTTTCTTCTTCCCCTTACTAAGAGCGGCGATCCATTCTTCTTTACGCGCAGGACGCATGATACGAATGCCATCCATTGCCGTGCGAATAGCTTCCGAAAAAGCCGCTTTTGCAGACTTGTCGATAACACGTACAACGGGAAAACGAGGATCTTCCGAATTACTGTCGATTACCTGTGCAACAGTGTTATTTGAAAGGTATACAAAACTACCGATAGGGAAAAACGACAGTGCATTTAAGAATGCTTTTAGAACCTCTTCATCATATTGCGAAGGTTCACGCCGTAAAACATTTAATAATCCCGTCGCAGGATCGTCGGCTTTCTTATACTTACGTTCGCCGGTCATCGCTTCATAAGAACAGACAACTGCCAGAATCTTTCCGTAAAGAGAAATTTTTTCACCGGTCAGCTTTTGCGGATACCCCGTACCGTTTTCCCGTTCATGATGATCCAGTGTACCGAGACAAACCGGTAGCGGAAATTTAGCTTTCTTTAATATTTTACAGGAAAGAACCGGATGCACATGCAGATATTTTTTTTCCTCATCCGACAGCTCTCCCTCTCTGGAATAAATGTCTTCGGCAATATGAATAAGACCTATCTCATGCAGTAAAGCGGCAATTGCCAATTCAACCAGCTGATGATTTTGCATTTTAAGTTCCATACCGACTATGATAGCAAAAACCGCCGAGCGAATCGAATGGGTAACAAGAAAATTGTCCACGTTATACGGCATAATCGATTGCAAAATAAGTACGGCTTGCCGGTTTTCTTGTACAAAAGTACAGAATTCCTTCATCTTGGCGGTTACATTTTCGGTATCGAGCGCCTGCCTGTTCCGATAGGCTCCATACACTTCGTCGGTAAAAGCATAAAATTTTTGATAGGTTCTTTCTACTAACTCGCCGGAAAGTTTTTGATCGGTTAGGACTTGACCTTTGTCGGATGCATCGCTTTTTTCTTCCCCCTTATTTTCTTTTTTTTGAGGGTTTTCTTCGGTGGCGTTTCCTTTTGTATAGAGAAGCGTAAATTGCCATTCGGAAAGAAGTCTTTTTAATTCATCCGTAAAACAACTTTCCCTTGTAAACAATAAAAACTTTTTATCAATGTACACGTCCTCCGTAAAATATACGGGGGTTTTCAGCTCTAAAAGTTTCAATGTATTCACTTAAATACGCTCCTGTAGTACACTGAAAGTGTGATCAAAAGACTCACACCATCTATTATAGAGATTATAGGAGATTTTGAATGAAATTAAAAGTGCTTATTATTATCTTTAATGCTGTTCTGTTGACTATCTTCTTTACAGTGCTTTCTTTTTCATTCTTTACTGCCGGTACTGAATTTATCGGCAGCTTTTTCAAAAACTATTGGGTATTCGTCCTTTTTTTTATGATTCTCTTGCTGGGAATGAATATATTCTTTATCAACAACTGGAAACTCATAACGACCATTGAATCTGAAGATTGGCCGGCGCTTTCGCTCTATTTGGAAACGGAAATTTTTGAAAAGCATCATCTTACCGCTAAAAAAGTACGGCTGCTGTGTGAAATCAGTATTTTATTGGGGGATTTTGAAATATTAAAACGGCTTGAACGTGTACTCGAAGAGGATAAACCGAAATATCTTAGAACCTTTGGTTCCCGTTTTGCTGCGGCTAAGCTGCTTTCGAACGATTATCAAGGGCTTGCAAACTTTATGGCTCGCATTGTCGGACAACCTCACCAAAGTTCTCCGTGGGTACCATTTTATGATGCATTTTCGGCACAGATGTTAAAACGCTACCGCGAGGCAGCAGAGAAATTTTCATACGTGCTGGAAACGGAGCAAGACCCGCTTGTTCGATTGCTCAGTGTTTATTTTATGGCATGCGGATTATATCATTATATTGATGTGAGCAAAGATGAGGTAGATACACAGATCGAAGAGGAAAAACGGAAATTAAAAAAACGTTCATTGCAGCACTGGAAAAAACATGCACAGAAAGAAAAACAAAATATTCATGTGCTTGTCCTTACAAAAGCAATCGACGATGCGCTAGTTTGGCTTTTTAAGGAAGATGAAATCAAGGAAAACGCATCAGAAACTTTTGCGGATACCCCCGCGCTGATACGTTGACGCAGATGCTCCCATATCCAACGCTTTTGCAAATAGACTGTTAAGCAGTTCTACATCCGTGTATAACTGCTTAACGACGAGATTTGTGCACAACACAAATCTCGCTACTGCTTATAACCACGGACATCCCTGTCCGTTCTGATACGTCGAGGATTTATTGCAGTAGCGGCATGGATGCCGCTGGTTATGTCAGAAGCGATGTTTCGCGGTTACGCGAAACATGATAGTAAAAAAGGGAAGGTTTTCGGGGAGATTTACCCCTTAAACAGTAGTTACCAGTACACAAAAAAGCATCATTGATTAAAAAATCATTACAGCTTTTTCTACACTTGTTTTTTCTATACTGCTATCGTACACCATATTTATAAAAAGTGCCGCCATTTGGGATAAAGCTCTATCAAACTTATGCTCTGCAAAGTGTGCCGCACCGGTCTTAACATCATATCCTCGACTAAATCTGTCCATTGATGTAAGCACCCATCAAAAATTCATTCAAATCCGATTGCCACCGGCTTCCTTTTGAACGAAAATGATCAAGTAAAATCTTATTGAACCGAATTGAAACCTGTTCTTTTACCGGCTTAAAATACTTTTCATTTCCAAAATAAAACCCATCCAGATTACTCAGTTCCGGTATTTCCGATGTATCTATCTGCTCATCAGGGATGGCATTTTTTTCACACTCATTTATTATCTGTGATACTTGCAATTTTTTCATAGTACATCTCCCTTTCGCACTTCAACGCAGGTCGCGCCGATATTATCCGTTTTTTGCTGCCTTTCGGCGTATAAACAACAAAAACAACCAATTGATTCTTTATTCTGCCAAGAACTTGATACCGCTCTTCTTCAAGCATTGAATGAACTACATCATATTTTTCTAAGTAAAAAGGATCATCAAAGACCTGTTTTGCTTCATCAAATGACAATCCTTTATGTTTTTTGATATTCGCTTCTTCTTTTGGTAAATGCCATTCTATATCATCATTCATGTTAAAAAAGTATCACATAAATGTATTTCTGTAAAGCATTCCGTACTTATCATTTTTTCCGTTTTTCATAGATGAACCAGAGGTCTGGGTCAATCCAGTGCCGTAAGGCGCGTATCATAGAATATGAAGGAAATCCAAAAGCCTTTCTACTCTTTAAGTTATACAGCCGATTATAATCTACGCCGTTTTCAGCACACCATGAGTAAGTAAGCGGCTCTAAGTGTTTATACCCTGCTGAATGTTCCCGCACTATGCGATAATCATCCGGTCCTGTAAAGCGCTTCGGTTCCGGTTTTGCTTCCGCCGTTGTTGTTACCCACCATGAAGGAGGAATAACATTCCGTAAACGAAACATCATTTCGTAAGTCGGCTTTGTTACACCAGTAATACTTTTAAAAAAAGTGATATATTCAAGTCCATTCTTAAGTGCAAAGGAGCGAATGCTCTGTCCGGTATTTTTTACAAATTGCGATGCATAAAGTTCACCTTTATCGTCAGCGGCTTGGGTAATAGGCGCTTGGGTAAGATACTGCATCAAGGCCGCTTCGATAATCTTTGATTGTGAAACACCGCTTTCTTTTTCCCGCTCCAGCAGTTTATCATAGAGCGCTTTCTTGATATTTGCGTTTATTTGTTGCATCGTAGTATTCTTCCAAATATACTATCCATCGCAAACCTCTTTTCTATGTCCGATATCTACAACAAAAATAACCATCGTTGTATCAATGATTTTACAAAGAACTCTGTAAGCTCCAATTCGATAACGCCAAAAACCCAAAAGATTACCAACAAGCATTTTTCCACGAACTCTAGGATTATCAAGTAAAGCTACCTCGTCCATATAATCAAGAATTCGTTTTCTTACTGAAGTATCTAATTTTTTTAATTGCTTTCTGGCACCTTCTGAATAATCAACTTTCACAATCCAAACTCCTTACGAAGTTCTTCACTGGAATAAGTTTTACCACCTGTCCTTTCAAACTCTGCCCAAGCAGCAGCAGCAGTTTCATAATCTTCTTGATCTTCAAGACACTCGCGAATAAATCGCTCAACTGCCTTATTCAAAAACCAACTTCTTGTACAACCTCTGCTTTTACACAAAGAATCAACTTGATTAAATAACTGCGGATTAGCACTAAAACTCATACTTACAGTATTTCTAACACCCATAAAACTTCCTTTAGCCTCTCATACAGAGCTATCATCTGATACTACAAATGGTATTTTTCAATAATTTTATTAAAAATATTGAAAGTATTCATATTTGTCAAGTAGTATAGGTTAAAACAACGCTTATTTGTCGGACAAATGGCATGCTATTCTTGCGTCAATAATTGACACAAGGTACTGTTATCGGCTTGAGTAAGCGGAAGCGACGTCTCCGTCGCCGGTATAGACGATACGGAACAATGATCGTTTTCCTTAACGGGCGTTGTGTATCGCCGGTTTATGAGGGCTATCAATGAAGCGATCGGCATAACGTGCAAAACGCATCAGATAATGAATATCGATGGGGGCTTTTATACGAACGGCAATATACAGCCGCCTATTTTTTTTAAAAAAACGCACCGGAGACAGTTGTAAAAAAGATATTAAGGAAGGAGCCGCAAAGGCGAGACGCAACCCCATCGGATCGCGGATAGTCATTTTACCTTCCTGCCTACAAGAAAGAAGAAGTCCATGCTCTGAAATATTTTCAATAATGCAATCATATTCATACCCGTCTATCAAAACTGTTTGATACAGCTGTCTAAGACCAAGTGCTTCCCAGTGTGCAAGACCTGCCGGAAGCCGCCTTTCCCCTCGTTTCTCCGCCGTTTCAAAGCGGCTTTGAAGGGATGTAAGCCTATATGCTAATTCTAACGGTAAGGTACGGCCGAATACTGCCGTGTAATGCCGCCTTTTACCGCGAACACCGGTTAAGTGTACTGGTACTGGTAAACATTCCCCTCGATAGGTAATCAGAAGTTTATCATATCCCTGTCTCGGGGATAATTCCGTAACACAGTAAAGCTGCCACGCTTCTTGAAAGAAAAAGACCGGAATACACGAATGAACTGTCCCTGCTTCCTCAATGACAATCTTTTCAATCCCTAAATAGCTTAATACCTGTTTATCGACATGAATCACAAGGAATACTCCTTTTTCTTTGTTTCAGCATACCAATAGCCGTATTTTTCTAACAACGTAATAAGCGTTCTTTTACTCATCTTGTTTTGATCAAGAAGCAATCCCAACTCTCGATAAAAAAGTGCGTCAAATCCAAAGTACGCTCCATAAGTAAGGTTATCCAAAAGAAATAACATCCGCTTCAGTACATCAATGCGTCTTCCGGTCGCGGTATATAAAACGGTTACCGCAGGCGTCACCAATGGAAGCATTCGTTTGCATCCGGTTTCTTTGCCGTAAATAATGTATGCACGGCGCATAGAGGGGAAGGTGTAAAAAAGAATGACGGGACTTTTATCATCAAAGGTAAAAACGGTCGCATCCGGAAGTGTTTCAACATGAGCGGCGCCTCCGTGTGCAAACAGAGACAGTCCCTTTTTTTCACTCGGAATAGATACGGTAACCATATACTGCAAAATAGCATATTGCAATGATAACTTCAATATATTATACTGATGTTATAACATTATTAACATATTCATATTGTAGGAGGAATTGTATGCAAGAGTTCTTGCCTCCGTCGCCTGAAGTGCTCGTTTTACGTCAAATAACCGAATCATTTCATCTTTCAAATGATGAAGCGGACAGCGCTTTGTTACTTTTGAAAGCCCGTGCCCAAACCCTCGATATGCCATTCGATCAGTACCTTTCAACATATCACCCAAAAGGGTTCGCTATTTCCGATAATAGCCTTCCGGATGAGATAAAAGGGTATACCGCCTTTTTATCCGGTGATGCACGCGCCCTCATTGGCGCTGGGAAAAATGCGGACTTTTTCACTTTTGTCCATGAAGCTGCCCATGTCTTTCGGCGGCAGCTTACCGGAGCGCTGAAAGAGCGGGCGGAAAAAGCGTTTAAGGTCGAAGCGGGCGTTTGGAGTGAAGCACAAGAAGAAGCGTTTGCTATCGGGCTTGAACAGTATATCCGGTTACGCCTTGCCGCCTCAGAAGATCACCGCATTGTCTTTGAAAAAGGCGCTGTATTTACCCAACAGATTTATAACGGTCTCGATCGGATTATCCCGCTTAATCTTGAAATTATCCGTGTGTACGATGAGCTTTTTACTGCCGAGCGCTTCATCTTTAACCAACAACGCTTTGACGAAGCGGTTGATACTATTAATGCGCAAAAAGATGTATCACAGTTTGCGCAAAGTCATCTGTATCTCGGTATGACGTCTCCTATTTATCAAGAACTTGGGTTTGAACGCTTACCGGTGATGATAACCGCTCGTCATATTCAAAATATTATGCAGCCGGAGAAGGAAGGAAGCGCGACCAATTACCACGGGCTTACGCCTGAGATGATAAAACAAATTCCGGATGCGTTAAAAAAGCCCCTGCTTATTATGCAATCGCAGCGGAGCGATAGGAGAGAAGATATTATTACGGTTGTTTCATTAAAGGATAGTGAAGGTAGGCCGATTATTATTCCGCTCTCACCGAATAAAAAAGGATATTTTAATGGTATTGAAGTTGATATAAATCTTGCAAAAACGATATACGGAAAAGACCGCTTTACAAACTTTTTACAAAAAGCCGTACAAGAAAAGAGAGTGCTCTATATAAATGAAAAAAGCCGAGAATTAGCAATCCCGGAACTCCAATTGCTCCGCGACCGAGATTCTCAGCTTCTATATGAGAATATAGCAGCATATCACAATGCTGTCAAGCAAAAAAATCCTGATATTTGGACAGAGAAGAGAGATGGTATCCCCCTTGCCTAAGCGGAACCGGTTAGGCAAAATAGATTAAGCAAAAATACTACCAAGGAGATACCATCGCAATGGATTATTATGCATCTTACAAAAACAGTAAAGACCCCTCGTTGTTGAGAAAAGAGTTGGTCGGCTACGCGCTAAAGTATGGCAACAAAAAAGCTGCACGGCACTTTCAAACAACCGTAAAAACGGTAAGAAAATGGAGAAAACGCTGGCAAGAAAAAAAAGGGGCAGGGCTCAAAGACCTGTCTAAAAAACCTCAAAAAAGCCCTCGCATGATGAAGATGTATTGGCAATTCAAAATAAAAGCTCTCGCAGAAAAAGCAACCGCAGATAATAAGCGCATTAACGGAGCTGTTGAATTAAACGTGAGTATAGCATTCCTTACTCTATTAAGACGGTCGTCAAATATTTAAAACAAAACTACAAACTGCCGAGCAAAAAAACGCATCGAGAAAAAAAGCGGGATATGCGAGAGGTTAAAAATAAATACCGTGCATTTGAAAAAATACAGGTAGATATCAAATATTTGGATGATATTCCTGAATTTTATCACGATTTCATGCAGTTCCACTTACCAAAATACCAAATAACCGCTCGTTGTATCAGAACAGGGGCATATTTATCGGCTACACACAGCAACACAGCACGACCAGTACCTCCATTTTCATCTATCGGCTTTTCACTCATTTAAAGCGATATGGCATCAAGCCCTCTGAAATAACGATCCAAACCGACAATGGCACTGAGTTTACCGCCCCTTGGAACAGCCTAGAAAAAACTCTTTTTACCAAAGTTATTGAGCTTTCTTATGCCGCTACGCATAAAACCATTCCCGTCGGGGCTAAGACCTATCAAAGCGATGTGTAAAGTTCTCATCGGCTTATCGAAGATGAGTTTTACGCCTGCCAGTATTTTTCCAGCGCTCAAGACTTTTTGAAAAAAGCGCATCAGTACCAGAACCACTTTAACTTTACTCGGTTTAACACCTATAAAAATCGAGCCTTTAGACCGCCGAAACAGGTTCTAAAGAGCGCTATCCGCGCTTTGTGTGTAAAAATAGCTTTGTCAATTTTTGCTACAATGAAGGTATGCTCTTTTTCGTGATTGGTATAAATACTGTTTTGATAATGACTTGCCTGTTTTTATCATGTTTCGGCGCCGCCGAAACTCGCCGCCAATGCGCCCAAGGATGGGCGGGGGATAAGTCATCAACAAGTTTTGGGACAAAACTTGTCCTCTACCGATGTACATGGACGTGCATCGGTAGAGAGGTACAAGGATGTACACTTTTGGCAAGGCAACGAAGTAGATATGCCGCCTATTTGCAAAAGAAAAGGACGGCTTAATCAACAGCATTAAACCGTCCTCATTTCGGGTGTATAAGAAACGGCGTCTGGATGTTGATACCGCCGTTTAATGTCCCCTTCTGCTTTTATTATCGGCGGATGTTGCAAAATGTTTAGAAGAATTTTCATTATTTTATAAGGTTCTGCTAAAAAAGGTGTAAAGTTCTTAAAAAGAGGCTTTTTTACCGGCTTTTAAATATTTCATATACCTGTAACGCCATCAGACGAATCCGTTTGTAGACATTTTCAGCAGCTGCAATAGGCTGTAGATCGTTATCTTTGCCGGCTTCGTCGTTAAAAAAGAGCACGGCGACCAAATCTTTCGCAAAACCGTTTTTGATTTTCTCGTCTATTGTGTTGAGCTGTGCAATCAAGGCAGCCTGTTTCCGGGCACTGCTCCCGTTGCCGGAACTTCCACTCTTACGTGTGCCTTCTTCACTGTATTTCGCTAAGCGGTGGCACAACGCTTCTGCCTTTTCCGCTTGGGCTGCAAGACCGGCGGCGCTCTCGGTCATTGTCTTGACCGAAGCGGCTAACAGCCGCTTCCGCGCGCCGCAGCTATCTAAAAATGCTTGGGAGTACACGCTTTTTACGAGCGTCTCCAGCCGTTTATTAATTGCGGCGCGCGGGAGGCCGCCGGTCATGCCCGCAAAATCTTCCGCAGTGCAGGCGGGCATTCCGGGTATGAACACCCCGTGCGGCATAAGGTTAAAGGTTTTAACCACCGGATATTTGGCAAGTGTGCTTTCAAACCACCACGCATAGAGCAGCATACGGCGGTCGGTCAGTACCGTTCCTCCGGCGTAATCCTCGTGCAGCGAAGGAAATGCCGAATATAAGCTATTAAAATTCGCCTGCTCTGCGGAAGCAACGCGGGTAGAGCGGGTATGTACGGCTTCTTCAAAGGTACTGCCTGCAAAGTGCGTTTGCTTACCGGGATAGGCCAAATCCAGTCCCGCCATGATAACGGGCTTGGCGCCGATATACCGCGCAAAATCCCACGCAGTTGTTGCAACCGAACCTCCGGCGGCGAGCGTACAGTCTTTATTGCCGTTCTGTTCTTCACCTTTGCCTTCAAGATAACGGGCAAAGGGCGCCGAAGATTCGGAGAGGAACACTGCGCGGTAACGCTGTCGGAGTACCGCCGGAAAAACCGCCGCCTCGCTGATTAAAATGGACTTGTGTGTATCCAATCCGGCGGTATGCAGGTAGTTCCAATACTGCGGGTCAAAGCTGAGAATAAAATCCGGCGTAATATCTGCCCGTAAACATGCCCGCATTGCCGTATCCACCGCGATAATCAGAAAATCTTTGCCGCTTTTTTTAATCTGCTCAAGATGAGCAGTTAAACTCGGTCCGCCGGCAAGGACGACGGCAGCCGTATCGGAAAAAGCATTTTTAAAACAGTCGATCTTTGCCGTCGTGCAAAGCCTATCGAGGTTTTTTACCGTGTTTTTTAGCCACAGCCTACCGAAGCGTTCCAGCGTTTTTGCATTGATGCTGTTTTTCATTTTATTCCGCTCAAGCAGCGTAAAAAAAGTTCCGTACCACGGCTTATACGCTTCGGCGAGAACGGGCGCTTTAAACAGTATTTTGCCGTTCCATCCCGTTGAAGCGAGAAATGAGGCTGCCTCTTCCGGCTGTGTTCCAATCAGCAGGCTTAAACGCCGGTGCCGGAAAAGGGCGGCGAGGCGGCGGGCGGCCAAGCAACACAGAAAAATGTTGGAGTCCGCTTCGATGATTACCGCTTCGGCAGCGGGAAAGCGTTCGATATACAGCGAAGCAAGATAGCCTAACCCAAGCCCCGTAAAGATACAGCGGCTCTGCGTCTCTGCCGTTTGGAAAAAGTCGGAATCGAGGATACGGCGGGCTTCTTCTTGGGGATTGTATTTGGAGTGCACAAAGCTGACCTTTACCGCCAGCGTCGGTGTATGTTCCATGCCTCTTGCTTTTGCTTGTACTAATCGGTATTCGGGCGGTATAGCTTGTAAACACTGCAAGGCTGTTTCCGGCAAATTGAGTCCGAGTCTTGCCGCCTGTTCGGGAAAGCGGGCGGTAAAGTCCTTACAATTTTGGAGGAATACTTCGGCATCGATGGTAAAGGGTATGCCGACAGAAGCTATTCCGGCGCCGATAGAAGCGCCGTTGTTACCGGCAGAAGCGGCGCCGACAAAACCCGCGCCGTTATTCAAGGGTGAGTTCAATGATCATTCCTTTTACAACCGGCGTTCCCGCTGCCGGACTTTGAGCCGTTACATAGCCGTCTCCGGTCAGCTTAACCGTAATATCGGTTCTGCCTAATAAATCGAGCAGCAGCCGTTTCGGAGTACCGAGCAAATCGGGCATCGTGTCGCCGACGGTTACGGGGGTTTGGCGGTGCGATTTGATAATGCCGGTATGGGTTATGTTCGGAGCATTTGCCCGCCCCATACCGCGATAGTCGATAATTGCATTGGCTGCTTCCGAGATAGCCGGCGCGGCAACCAACGAACCGTAGGTTTCCCCGACGGGACGGATAACCGCCATATACAAAATGACCTGTGGGTCATCGACGGGAAAAATACCGATACAGCTGCTGAGATAATCGGTGGAACTGTAGCCGCGCCCATCCGCTTGCGCCATCTGCGCGGTACCGGTCTTAACGGAAATAGGTACGCCTTTAATCGAAGCCCGAAAGCCGGTACCGTCATCGGCGGCGGTCTGCATATAACCGAGTACCGTTTTTGCCGTTTGCGCTGAAATAACCTGCTCAAGCGGTTTCGGTTTATGCCGGTAGACCGGTTTCCCTGTCGAGTCCAGAATTTCGGACAAAAGACTGAGCTTTAATGTTTTGCCTTTATTGGTAAACGCCGTTGCAGCTTGTACAATTTGCAGGGAGGTAACGCCGATTTCCTGTCCAATCGCAATCGTGTGCTTGGTACGGGTAGACCACGATGATACCGGCGCAA
Organism: Treponema sp. OMZ 305; assembly: GCF_024181325.1. NCBI lineage: Bacteria > Pseudomonadati > Spirochaetota > Spirochaetia > Treponematales > Treponemataceae > Treponema > Treponema sp. OMZ 305. Next base: position 958,088 of record NZ_CP051300.1, read on the forward strand.
AAATCCCTGCCGCTTCTCCGGGCAGTTCAAGACCGGTTTTTTTTCCAAAGCCGAATGCCCGCAGCTTTTCAGCGAAGGCTGCGGCATCGGTTTTGTCGGCGATCTGCGCCATTCCGTCGTTGCAGGAAAACCTGATAATGTCGCGTGGCGTTACTTGACCGTGTACCCGCAAGCACCGGATCACGTTTTGGTCTTTTTTGTCATTCAACTGACGCGGTTTAAACACAAATTGTGCATCACAGGTGTAGACATCGGAATCCTTCGTTGTGCCAAGTTCTAAAAAGGAAGCTATTGAAAAAATCTTAAAAACGGAACCCGGCTCATAGATAAAATAGGCGGGGCGATCAAACCGTTCCTCTTGAGTGCTGGAAGAAAAACGCGCTAAATCAGCGGAAGGTTCGTTTATGTATGCAAGGATTTCGCCGGTCTTTGCATCGGCAGCCAAAAAAATGACCGCCTCTGCCTTGGAACTCTTCATTGTCCGTTCGGCTATCTGTTGCAGCATATATTGAATGGAAGCATCGATTGTTAAGGCAACCGTATAACCGTCTTTGTCGGCGCCGGCAGTGCCTTCAGGCGGGGAGAGAATGTTTTGCATGGAATATTCAATGCCGGTCAACCCTTTGCCGTCATCGCCCAGATAGCCGATCAGCGTTGACGCGAGTTCATTTTCAGGATAGATGCGGTTTGCTACCGCTTCAAGCCGTAAGCCCTTGAGCCCATATTCCCGTATGGCATCTTTTAAAATCTCTTTTTCATTTTCACTCAACTTCTTCTTTAAATACAAAAAATTCGATTTTGAATCTTGCATTTTATCAAGCAGCTCTGATTCCGAAATTTCAAGAATCGGTGAAAGGATATTGACAAGCCGATTGACGTCGCTAATCAGTGTTTTATTTACCGATAGGTTATACAGCGTTGTCGCCGCCGCTAAGATTTTTCCGTTCCGATCTAAAATTGATCCCCGCTCGCGAACCTTCTTAACGGTGTGTACTTCCGGTTCCGAACCAAGCATCGCCCGCGCATATTTTGCGACAATTAAGCCGGTAAAGATGAGCAAAAGGCCGATAAAAAAGATGATGCGTTTTTTAGAAATAAAATGATTTAGTTCCATAGTAACCGACCGCAGATACTATCAACCGAGACAAACCCGTAATCGCGGGAGTCGCGGGATTGGGGTGCATTATCGCCGAGCGCCAAAATAAAACCGGTAGGAACATATTGTTCGGCGTGCGGTAAAAATCCTCCCAGATTCCTGAATTGGACGTGGTTAAGCGCAACAGTTCTATTATCGTCTAATTTAAGTGAGCCATAACTTTCCGGCGCTTCTTGCGAGGCTGTAATAAAATGCAGTTCCATATTTTCTATTTTTACGCAGCGCTTTACAACATACCGACCGTCGATATGATAGAGCACCGCGTCCCCTGTTTGTGGCATCCCCCAGCGGCAAAGATACCGGTTGGCAGCGGGGAGCGGAATGCCATACGCCAATTTCCATATAACGACAACCTGCCCATCGAAAAGAGCAGGCTCCATCGAATGCCCCGAAATCCGCCTTATATCTAAAACATAGCTTTTTAAAAAGAGAATGCCGCCTATTAACACAAGGAAGCATAGGAATCTTCTTTGAACCGGTTTTTTCACCGGCTAAAGATAGCAAAAAAGCAAGATTTTTTCCAGCGGGGAATAACAGGGCGCTACAGGACATTGCTTTTCAGTATCTTAGGAAGTGCTGATTAAAGCGAGGAGCTCATTTAATCAGCACTTTTCCTTATTCGCCGAATTTATTGAAATAGCCTTGAATAAAAATAATTGGTGTTCCTTTATCGCCGCTGCCGGAAGTAAGGTCGCACAGCGAACCGATGAGGTCGGTTAATTGACGGGGAGTGGTTCCTTGGGCTTCTTTTTGATCAATCTGTGATGAAAAGGCATTTTTTTTATGCTCGCTGATGTAGGTAATCATCGCTTGGTACTGCTCTTTATCGGACAAATTTTTAAAGTTGTTGTCCGCAAGGTATTTCAATTTTACCTCATGTGGCGTACCGGATAAGCCTGCGGTAAAGCCGGGGGAAACGACAGGATCGGCGAGCTCCCAAATCTTTCCGACGGGATCCTTAAAGGCTCCGTCTCCGTATACCATCACCTCAACCGTTTTACCGGTTTTTTCTTTAAGCATGTGCTGAATTTTTTCTACCAGTGCTTGGCAATCATTCGGGAAGAGCTTGATGGAATCTTCGGTTGCCTTATTTGAACCGAGCAGTCCATACTCGCTGTTATATCCGCTGCCGTTGATCGGCTTTGAAAGCACGTCATCAAGACCGTACACGCAAATTGCCCCGTGCTCCTTTAACCGACGTTTTGTACTTTCCCGTGTGTGGATATCGCAGGCAAGCACGTATTTTGTTGAGGAAAGAACAGCGCATGGATCATTTGCCAATAAAATAGAAGATTGTGCATTGTATTTTTTGATGATTGAGGTATAAAAAGAAATGTAATCGATGCCGGTAAACGGGTGTTTATATGCCCCGAAGCGCTGCGTAAATTCCTCCGCCGTAAACGTATCCTGCCATGGATTTACCGCTTCCGCTTTTCCCGTATCAAGATCCATCAGCCGGTTCCCCACCTCGTCGGAAGGATAGCTCAGCACAAGCGTCAGCCTGTTTCCCGCTTTTGCGATACCTTCCAAGCAGATTGCAAAACGGTTTCTGCTCAGGATAGGAAACACCAAACCGATGTGTTCATTTCCGAATTTTTCCCGTATATCGGCGGCGATCTGGTCGGTAGAAGCGTAGTTCCCTTGAGCACGGGCAACAACGGATTCCGTTACAGCAAGGATATCTCGGTCATGGATGGAAAAACCTTCCGTTTCCGCCGCCGACAAGAGCGTATCTACCGCTATTGCAGCAATATCATCTCCTGCATGTACAATGGGCGCTATCAATCCCCGCGAAACCGTTCCGATCTTCTGAGGCATAATTTTTCTCCTTAGGGTACTCATCAGAACACAACAGGCTACTGAGAGTATCTTTTCGTTTTATTTTAATCGGGCTGCGGCTGTTTCGGCTTTTGCCCTGCTCGGATATAACTCTACAAAGGAGCGTTGCAGCCAGCCGTCCGTAAGATGCACCCACAGTTCGCTCTCCGAATCTTTCGATACGAATTGCGTCCCCGTTACTTCGTATATTTCTTTCCGCCGTGCGTGGTTGACGATGATACCATTTGCTCCAGGGCTATCTTTTAATGAGATATAGGTTTCGACAATAACGGCAAAGCGGTCGGCGTCATTTACAGCTGAATCAGGCGGCAGTATAACAGAATCCAGCGTTGTGCGATTAGTGCAAGAGAAGAAACAGGAAAAAAGACACAGCATAACAACGCAGTATACGGCGCCCAAGCCGCTTCGTATCATATTTTTCACAATTATAACTGATAAAATATCCGAAGCTCGGGAATGAACAGCGCGTCAGACGGCACCATCGGGATGTTCTGCAGTTCATCAAGTAAAAACCATTTTAATTCGGAGTGTACGGAAGAAACACACGTTTGATTTTCCGGCAAGAGCACTTCGTAAGCAAAAAGGTCGAAATTACGGTGTTCATTTTGAAAATGTTTATGCGCAATAAACCGACCGACGGATATGCTAACGGCAAGCTCTTCTTCATACTCGCGGATTAATGTCTGCTCGTGTGTTTCGCCTGCTTCGCACTTTCCCCCCGGAAATTCCCAATGTTCTCCGACATCGCCGCCGGGTGTCCGCAAGCCCAGCAGAAACTTATTATCCTTACGGACGATACCTACTACCGATTGGCGCATAGGCTATAAGAACAGTACCTGCGAAAAAAGCAGGTGGGTAACACCGGCAAATAGGCAGAAGAAACCTATCGGTTGTTCAAAGTTAAGAATACGGGTTAAGAACGGCGGCAGTGTCAGCTGATTTTCAGAGGCTTTAATCCAACGCTCAAAGAATACGATACAGCCGAGAATGCCCGAAAGCGCGGGGATAATATCGCCGACCAACGGTGTATTCCCTGCGACGGGACTGAGAAGTTTAAATACGGCCGAGATTCCCGAAAAAATCAGAAGCACCAGTAAAAATGTCGGATCGTTTAAAAGAGGGTATTTGATATTGAATTCCTCTTTGTCTTTTGCGGAAAGGAGTAAAATTCCCCCCATCATAAGGTTTGTGGTAACAGAAAGAAAATAGAAAGGTAACATATATGTGCTCCCATAACGCATAATAAGCGCTTTTATACAGAATATCGTATTTATAAAAAAAAAGCAATTCATAACGAAGCATTTGTCAGGGTAAACGCATCAGTCGGTCATTTTACCAGTCCCGCAGAATAATGAGGCTATCCAAGCAGAGTTTCGCCGATTGGCGGCTCAAATGCTTGTCATGCCTCATTATTCTGCGGAATTTGATTTACTTGTCTGATGCGTTTACCGTGTTTCTGAAAAAGATTGTGCAAAATTTTATCTAAAATTTTGCACAAAAGGAATGCAGCACATCAGAATCGAGGGGTTGACCTAAAATGGAATTTCCTTCATAATTACCCTGTTGCTTTTTGGGGGTGTAGCTCAGTTGGCTAGAGCGCTTGCATGGCATGCAAGAGGTCAGGGGTTCAATTCCCCTCACCTCCAAATAATCCCGATAAAATAAAAAGAAGGTAGGCATAGAACCGCGTATGGATATATCAAATCTTGATCCTGAGCTTGCAGCCTTGTTGGAAGATATTCCTGTAGCGCCTTCTGCTTCTGCTCCGTCTCTTGATCTCTTCGATGATATCGGCGACGATATTCTTCTATCAGCTTCACCTCAAGCTTCCGGCAGTTCGGAGCCGAGTCCTGCCAGAGTTGACCTAACCATTAAAGAGTTCCCCAAAGTTAAACGTTTTTATAATGATACTCCGCACACCTATTTTGATTCGGCGGATTTTTATAAAAAAGTGTTAAGAAATTGCGGTGAACCTTCTCAACGTTTGCATAATACGCTCACAAAATATCTTACCACACGCGATCAAAAAGACCGTACTGTATACCGGCAGCAACTTGTCACAAATTATTGGCAGTTTATTTCCGTACTTGTGTTAAAATTACCGACAGACGAATCCGCAATCGAAAAAAAGTATGCGTTACGGTACGGACTCATTTTGCCGACACTTTTAACCGCTGAACAAAAAGATACGTTTGCAAAGATTATCGATGAAAATCCTTATAATGAGCCTATTTATTACCTTGATGAGTGGTTCCATGATATTGCCGTCGGATTGATTAATCCTTCTTCCACTGATGAGGTACGGACAAAACAAAAGAATATGTCGACTCATTTCCAGCAACTGCTTAATAAGGCGCAGGGAAAATTGCAAAGTGCGGAAAATTTGCTTCGTGCCAAATCGGATGAACGCTCCAGTGCGGAAGAATTGGTAAAAAATCAAATCCATGAGCTGTTTGTACATGACAACATTGCCGGTTTTGCAGGAATAAAAGCGCCTTTTACTGAAACGCAAAAGCGCAATGTAAGCGATTTAGGCGATAATCTGAGGCGAATCCTTGCACTGGATAAAGAGCTAACGAACTTTTTGAATGAGTATCATCGTGTAGATGAAGATGTCCGCTCCTTGCGTGAAAAAATTGAAATCAGCGGTGACGGTGAGCTGAATGTCTCCGATGTAAATACGGAGCTGGAAACCGTTCGGCAAATGGTTAAGATGACCTGCGGACGGCAAGGAAATCACTTTCCTATTTTATCGCGCGAATTCTTCCGCTGTACACCAAATGAAATCGGCATTAGAGAAAACGTATTGGAGATTATGCGCTGGATTGAAAGTATTGACTGCGAAGCGTATTGCCGCCAGTACCGCTCTCAGCTGAATAGAATACCTCCGTTCGTGGTGCTTATTCCCTCTTATGGCGATATAGGTTTTTGTTGGGAACCCTTCGATCGGTATAATCGCGTAACCAGCCGCGGACGCATTGCCATTCCGATGTATACAAAAAATTTGAAAAATGCACTTTTAACGGCTACCGCTGACCTTCGATGGCAGGTCGCAAAGGAAAAGGCATCATACTATTGGATGGAAGAAGGTTTAACCGGTAATTACTATCAATGGTTCCAAGCTCAAAAACTGAAAGGCGACGTAAAAGAATACTTTATCGAAGATTACTTAATCTGGATGACTAAGGAAAGCGAAGGAATACAGAAGCTTGATAGGGAAGTACGGAATGTATTCTGGCGCTATATGCCGTTCAGCAAGGCGGTTAAAGAAGAGCTGAAAACCCGAGCTCCTGTTTATCAAGAGCTGTGCCAAAAAGATTTAAACCGTCAGATGTCCGACGGCTATTAATCCTTTGGAAGTGCTGATCAAAGCGAGGAGCACATTTAATCAGCACTTTCTCTTGTTTTTGCGGCTTATTTTTTGTTATTTAATCCGTATTTGTTCATTATCTTCTTCATAATTTTACCATAAAAGAAAAACGATAATACAATACCGGCAATAACTGCAAAAGGCAGCGCTGCAAAAATACGTTCATTCACGAATTTTGCCAGCAAAATAATGATTGCAGCACATACTGCGCTGCATCCGGCAATAAGTACGAGCGTTACCAATGTCCCGATAATTAAAAAAAGAATAATATTCCGCATTTATTCCCCATTGTTCGGCTCTGCCGGAGTTTTGCTTTTGCCCTTTCCTTCCTGTATGAGCAGTGCAACGAATAAACCCACTCCGCATACCACAATAGCGGAATCTGCGATATTAAATGTCGGCCAACGTTCCAAACCGAAAAGACCGAAAAATTTAACGTCGATAAAATCCACAACGCCTTCCGCTCTAAAAAATCGATCGAGTAAATTACTGATTCCGCCGCCGATAATGCCGCTTAAAAACCAACGCTGTTCCCGTGGAAATTCCGATTTAAAATAGAGTACGCAAATACCGGCAATAAAGCAGGCGGGGATGCAGGCTATTACGACAAAACGCATAACGGAGGAAAGTCCGCTTCCGAAACTGAACGCTGCACCGGTATTGTAAACACAGACAATTCGTATCAGGTCCCCGAAAAAAGAAGCCCCCACAGACCACGGATCAATCGATTTAACAATCAGCCATTTAGTTAGTTGATCAAGTGCAATAACCGCAAAGGTTAGTATAAGCGGTAAAAAGTAATCTCGTCTGTTTTTGATATTCATCCGCATAGTATAGTAGATTTTTTCCGAAAGGTCTACAAAGTCTGAAAGGCAACCAGCATTAGAGTGTTTTTTTTACGCCTCCGCAGAATAATAGGCTGTTCAACCAGAGTTGAACCTCTTCGCGGTTCAAATGGTCTCCCAGCCTATTATTCTGCGGCATTGAACATATCTGTCTGATGCTGTTGCCTTTCTCCTGAAATAAGCTGTGCGAAATTTTTTCTAAAATTTCGCGGGGATGTCGAAAAAGTAACCAACTTTTGAGACATCCCCGTTCCCAAAAACATTGAAGCGCATAATGCTACCTAATTTATCGGATTTGGAAAAAAGCCGATACATAATAAGGAAGGGCGTTATGATTTGTATCTATTTTGAAATTCCCTATGAACGGCAGCTAATGAGAATTGCTCCGTTTGAAATACAAAAATTATTGAATGCCGTCGTGGAATCGGCTGAAGCAAACGGTGCTTCCTCATTTAAAGTTTCCTGCGCCTCGATTTACCGCTTCAGCAGCCGCGAAGTTGCTCCGGCGTTTTCCGCCAATTTATTTTTGCAAAATTTAGCAGATTTGCTGCGTGTTTATAAAAGACGAGTTGTAGATTACCGGATTATTATCGATTGCTGTGAAGAAACGGATTCTGACGATGCCATTGCAGATCATTTTGCCGCTTATAGGGGCATCCTTATGCCGAGTCGCAGCTTTTTTGCCTCCGCACAAGCGGAACGGCTTTTGAAAGCCTATATCCGGTTCGAATATGTGCCTAAAGTTAAACTCTACTACAGCGCTAATTTTATCGTACCGAAAACGGATCACACCGAAACAGCGGAAGCCCAATATCGTATCTACCTCTCGAATACCGGTACGTGGATACATGCGGTGTATCATTTTATGCTTGTCCATCCGCTTACCGAGCACGCGATAACGGCAGCGCTTTCGAAAGACGAACAGGCTCAATACGAGCAAGCTCAACATGTGCAGTATTATTTCCGTCGAAACCGATTTTGCTCCGATTATCCTGATTATTTTATTGACGCATTTTTATTATATACACGCCTCTACTTTCAGGTCTTTGTAAAAACTTATCATGCCACCGAATTAACCGTGATATATACCGAAAAAAATGCAGAGGCGGCACATTATCTGATCAATGTACTTCCCATTACCGCTCACTCCAAACTTATGTCGGAAAAGGTAATTTCGGTTGACGGCTTATCAGGTGATTTCTTACAACTTGCCTATCTTACGATATATGCGCCATCATTTATCTTTGACGATGAAATACCGGAGTTTTTTCTTTTGCTGCATAAAAGCCCCTCGTTTATTACGAGTTTGTATGAATGGATGTATGCAGTCGGTATTACCGAAGTAAAAAACGATATGCATTCGGTAAGCCCCTACGCTGTCGAGCGATTAGAGCAGCGGCTCGGAGTAGAAAAGAATAAGGCTAAACAGTATATAGCTGATTTCCTATGGGATAAATATAAAACGGGGATGTTATGTCCCGATGAAAACCTGAAAGATATTTTTGGTACGCTTCAATTTGTTCCGGAAGATCAATTTATGCTGCATTATTTCTTCCACAAGTATTCAGATAAAGAAATTCCTCGGATTGATATCAGTCCCTTTAAGTCTACAGTCTTTTTTTCTGCTCTTGAAAGCTATCAAAAAGCATTAAAAATCAGTAAGCAAAAAAATATTAACGAAGCGGTTTATGCGGTCAAAAAAGCGGTCAGCTCCGTTCAAGCGCATGCCTTTCCTGCAGGAGAATACCGTGCCCTTTCCTGTGTAGCATTTCTGCATTTGTCTCAAAATAAAATAGAAGATGCCGTAACCTATTTTCAATATGCTCTTGATATTGCCGAATTGCTGAACGACAGTAGTTTTATATGCGAAGCATTGTTTAACCTCAGCATCAGTTGCTTTTTGCAGAATAATTTACATACTGCTGAAAATTTTCTCGATCGCCTCTTACAGGATGCAGAGCGTTATTTTGAACAACCTAAAAAGATACCGTGCTTATTTATGCAGGGAAGAGTCGCATTGCAGTTAGGGGACTACGGCAAAGCGGAGCTTTTATTTCAAGAGGCTGAAAAAGCAGCTTCGAAGCACTTCCAAGAATGGGCGCCCCTTTGTAGAATTTGGTATGCAAGGGCATTATCCCAAAAAGGGCAAACAAGTAAGGCACAGCCGATACTCATTGCAAACCTTGATAAATCGCCTGATGCAATCTTGTTTCTCATCGAATCATTTTTGCTTGCTCCCATTCTTCGTGACGAGCGTGAGCAGATACAAGTGAGTTCCGAAACATTTACCGCTGTGCTTGAGCCGTATCAAAGTGGTTTTGCACTTGCTGAAGAGTTTGTCTGGGGAAATTTGTACGGTAAGTCGGCAATACAGGTGTTTTATACCGCTATGGATAGCTATTATCGTTTCCGGCTTGCGTTCAATGCGCTGGAAGATTCAGCCCAAATGTATATTCAACAGCTTGAAGATACCGCACGGGATGCGCTTAAAAATCATGATATGTACGCTTCGATATATTCGTATCTTTGTTACGATGCGCTCCTCCGTAGAGAAGGAAATACATCCGATAGCGCAAACGGATATTTAAGCCGTTCGTTTAAAGCGCTGCAAAACTGTATGGACACGATGACGGAGAATACGGTGCGTGATAAGTTTATTTTCCGTAATGTATGGAATGCAAAACTCTACGCCGCTGCGCAAAAAAATAAATTGATTTAAGAGGAACAACCTGATAAAAACGATGTTAAATATGTCAAATAGAAAATTATTGACATTTTAAGGTATTCAGTATAAAGTTTAAGATGACAGTTATTTACTGTTATAAGGAGCAAACATGACTGGAATCATGATGGTGATCGTGTGTATTGCTCTCGTAATTATCGGTTTAATTCTTGGATGGACGATTCGCTGGCTGTATGCCAGATTTCAACTATCTGCTTCTGAACAGCGTGCAGAGCGGGTTTTACAGGAGGCTATAAAAGAGGCTGAAGCTCAAAAGAAGGATATTCTTCTTGAGGCAAAAGAACAACTTATTCGGGAAAGAAATCAACAAGAACGAGAGAACCGCGAACGGAGAAGCGACCTTCAACGGATGGAACGCCGCTTAACCCAGAAAGAAGAACAGCTGGATAAACGGCTGGAATTGGCAGAAAAAAATGAAAAGCAACTCGTTGAGCGGAAGGATGCGCTTGACGAACGTGAAAAAGTCTTGGATGGGGAGGAAGAACGGTATAAGGAAGAGCTGGAGCGGATTTCCGGTTTGACACAGGCGCAGGCCAAGGATTTGATTATACAAAGCCTTGCCAATGAAGCGAAAAAGGATGCGCAGGTTCTTATCAATAGAATAGAAGAAGAAGCGAATCTTACCGCTGAAAAAAAAGCGCGTGATATTTTGGTTACGACCATTCAGCGGCTGACGACGGAGACAACAAGCGATATAACCGTTTCTACGGTGAGCTTGCCGAGTGATGAAATGAAGGGGCGGATTATCGGGCGTGAAGGGCGCAATATACGTGCGCTGGAAACCTTGACCGGCGTCGATATTATTATCGATGATACGCCTGAAGCGGTGGTTATTTCTTGTTTCGATCCGGTGCGGAAAGAAATTGCTCGTATTGCATTGGAGCGGCTTATTCTAGATGGCCGGATTCACCCTGCACGGATTGAAGAAATCGTGCAAAAAGTTACGCGGGAAATTTCGCAGACCGTGTATGAAGAAGGGGAAAAAGTGCTCTTTGACCTCGGGATTCACGATATGGGACAGGAAATGGTGCGTGCGCTCGGCCGCCTGCATTTTAGAACGAGCTACGGACAAAACGTATTGCAGCATTCCAAAGAGGTCGCTATTTTGGCGGGTACGCTTGCCGCAGAAATCGGCGCGAATGTAGAAATCGCAAAACGCGGCGGCTTACTGCACGACATCGGTAAGGGCGCCGAAGCGGATTCCGACAAAAACCACGCCGAAGTCGGTATGGAGATGACGCGGAAGATGAGCCTCGATCCGCGTATCGTCAATGCGGTCGGTTCACACCATAACGATATTGAGCCGTCCTGTGTGGAATCCATACTGGTGCAGATTGCCGATGCCATTTCCGCTGCACGGCCGGGCGCCCGCCGCGAAACGATGGATAACTATGTCAGGCGGCTGGAAAACCTTGAGGCAATTGCAGAAGGGTTCCAAGGCGTCGAAAAAGCGTATGCAATCCAAGCAGGTCGTGAGCTGCGGGTATTGGTAAACAATGAAAAGATACCCGACCAAGAAGTGAAGGCCTTGGGCAGAGATATTGCGAAAAAGATTGAAAACGATCTGAAGTATCCCGGCCGTATTCGGGTAACGCTCATCCGCGAAACACGTATTATCGAATACGCACGATAGCAACCGTAAAAGAGGTCGTCAAAAGCCGTTCTTCGTGTAGGAACGGCTTTTTTATTATTAAACCTGTTAGGAAACTCGCCTTTCTGAACAGGTTACCTTGAAATGCGATGTTCTCGCATCGTAGGTCTATTTTCAGCGGTACAGATGGTGCCGCTGAAAAACACTTCGAGTTTGCGCAGAACCGTCTCAGGATGGCGGGCACATAAAACAACAACGACGTTTTACAAAAATCAGATTTTTGTAAAACTCGCAAGTCAATTTACACTACGGATGGTGTAAATTGACGATGTCGCTTATTTACGTATGCGCATTCCGCGCACAAATGCAACAGTCTTCGAGAATTGACATTCTCTCAACTATTGCATTTTAAGGAACACTTCCCCTAGAATCTATGCTTAAATCGGCAATTGTTGTTTTGTTAAGCGAATCCTTCATTGCATTTTGGGCATCTTCTAATGCAGAATCAAGCACACGATGAATGTTGCTTCCCACAGGACATTTGGGATTCGGCTTAGGGTGAAAATTAAAAATATCCCGCTCTTCTTCGCCTTCATTGATTGCGTTGTACACATCGAGCAGTGTGATTGTATCTGCCGACTTTGCCAAGTGCGAGCCGCCGACCCCTGCCGCAGTTTTCACCAGCCCCGCTTTTTGCAGCTGCAGCAAAATCTTCCTTATAATAACAGCGTTTACGCCCGTGCTTGCGGAAATAACATCCGACGTAACGCGCATATCTTTTTCAAAATACTGAATACACAAAAGCGTATGTACCGCTGCTGTAAAACGAACACTGATTTTCATATTCTGCTATTGTACTATTTCCTGCAAAATTTTGCCAATGTCATCATTGATGCAGATCGCGCGCTCTTGTATTTCGTATGGCACAAACGCTTCCCCAAAATTGATGCAAGCATACCGCGCGTTCGGATTTCGTGCCGTCATTTGCCAAAACGGATACTTTATAATTCCGGGGGTGTTTCTTCCAACACCAAGCTCAAGGAATAAGACTTTTCCATCTCCCCCCTGTTGAGTCGTTTGTACTATATTCCGGCTTTGCAAAAATGTGGTATAGCGATCTGATGCTCTGTGCCAGCTCTCGTCGGTAACAAAAGTATCATCTGCGCGAAGATTCATACTCATCGGTTTTCCGCAAACGGGACAATAGGGCACAAGCGCTGACGGGATTTTCATCTCGCGGCGGAATTCCCACATTGCGCGGATTTGTTTTTCATTGTCGTATGTTTTTTGATGACACGGTTCACTGCATTGGAACAGCCCGTAGTCGCCTTGTGTGTAAAAGAGCCGCTCTTTATTAAAACCCGCTTTTTGAAAACAATGGTCAACGTTTGTGGTAAGCACAAAATAATCTTTGCCTTGCACAAGCGAAAGTAGATGAGTATAAACCGGTTTTGGCGGATTCATATAACGATTTATCATAATATAGCGGCTCCAGTATGCCCAACGTTCTTCAAGTGACGTAAAAGGAGTAAAACCACCCGAATACATATCTTGAAAACCGTATTTTGCCGCAAAATCGGAAAAGTATTTTTCAAACCGCTCACCGGAATAGGTGAACCCTGCCGAAGTGGAAAGTCCGCTTCCTGCGCCGATAACAATGGGTTCCGTTTCCTCAAGCAGTTGTTTTAATTGCTCAATCGCCTCTGTCATATAAAATCCTTTTGTAAATATGTTCATCTTTTTCAGTAAACACAGTAAACACCACTTTTATGCTATCAGCTGCCGCTGCTGCGTCCGATCTTAACATTGCGAGCTCGTTTTTTTCTTTCCAGTTTTTAACCGTAGCGATGGCAATCTCCGCAGCCTTTTCCTGCGGAAAGCGGAATACACCGGTGGAAATACAGCAGAATGCGATTGAGGAAATACCGGCAGCTTGTGCGAGATCAAGGCAAGAAGTATAGCACGATGCAAGCAAATCGCAGTCAGTTTGAGTAAGTTCCCCATCTACTATCGGGCCAACCGTATGCAGTACATACTTGCACGGCAGATTAAACGCAGGAGTGATTTTTGCCTGACCGGTTGGCTCTGCATGCCCTTGCTTTTTCATCATGGCATCGCACACAGCACGGAGCTGGATTCCTGCAAAAGTGTGAATGCAGTTATCGATGCATGCATGGCAGGGTTGCCAGCAGCCGGTCATTCCGCTGTTTACTGCATTCACGATTGCGTCAACTTTGAGTGTCGTAATATCTCCGCGCCATACATACAAATCTCCATTGCCCCGTGCGGTAACCGGTTTTAAGTCGGCAAGCTCGGTAATTCCGCGCGCGGTATTTTCTTCTTGCAAATACTCATCTTGCACACGCAAAAATGCTTCACTGGCCGGAAGAGCCTTGCGTACATTCACCAGAGAGCGGAGAAGCTGTTTTTGTTCCGTTTCACTTTCGGGAATCTGCATATTACCATATTGTGGATGTTCAGCAAGGAGATATTCAATCATGAAAAGCCGCCGTTCCGTCTGTGTCATCATTCACCTTCTTTTACAACCAGTTTTCCAACCTTTTCGTTTGAACAAATTACTGCTACCTTCATAAAAACCAAACCTCCATCCGGCGCGTATTCCGCCGATTGGGAAGCCCCGGAATTAATCCTGAGTTTAACGGGTCCCATGTATATTAGTTTGTAACCGATTGTTGTTTCAATCTGATTACAACATCAATATACAACAAAATTGTTGTAATGTCAATAGAACTTCTTGTTTTTTTATGAAAATATTAACGCTGTTTGACTCATAAAGAACAAGATGGATAAAATATCGATTAGATTTTTTAATGATACGGAAGTTCGCGCCGTTTGGGATGAAGAACAGTCCAAATGGTGGTTTAGTGTGCTTGATATCATCGGTGTTCTAAATGAACAGCATGAATACGAAAAGAACCGTAACTACTGGAAATACTTAAAAGCAAAACTGAAAAAAGAAAATCTTGAGTTGGTTAGTGCTACTACCCAACTGAAATTAACTGCTGCCGATGGGAAAAAATATAAATCGGATGTAATGGATTACAATCAGGTGATAGAGCTTGCAAAAAATTTTCCCAATAATAAATCCGTGCCGTTTATCCAGTGGTTTACCTATTCTGAGGAAACAATAGATGCAAAAAGTAAAACAAAGGCATACGCGCTTTTTGAAAGTTCGCTGCTGGATAGTATTGAGGGTGGAACTGTCAAAGGTTTGAAACAGATTCATGCCTACCTTTTTGGAGGGCTCTATGATTTTGCCGGTAAAATAAGAACCGTGAATATTTCAAAAGGCGATTTTCAGTTTGCGGCAGCAGAGTTCCTTGAACAAAATCTTGCCGGAATAGAGAAAATGCCTGATACAACATTTGAACAGATCGTAGAAAAATATGTCGAGATGAATATCGCCCATCCTTTCCGTGAAGGTAACGGGAGAACAACAAGGATATGGCTGGATTTAATTCTCAAGCGTACATTAAAAAAGTGCATCGATTGGAGCAAAATCAATAAAAGAGAGTATCTGGAAGCTATGGCGGAAAGCGTAATCGACTCAAGCAAAATAAAGGTTTTGCTGCAAAATGCTCTGACGGACAAAATCAATGACCGCGAAATGTTTATGAAAGGGATTGATTATTCCTATTATTACGAAGAAGCGGAGTAATATGCACCATTTTCTGAATATTTGCTACATATCTTTGCTATATATCCCAAAAAGGAGTATACTTGGGGCATGCTGGATGGAATAAAAGATCGAAATTTCAAAGGAAGAATATAATTCTGTATGGGATGGCCATGAAGAGAAAAAGGGTTATATAGATTTGTTGATAACAAATCTATATAACCAAGCAATCATTATAGAAAATAAATTAAATTATGCTCCTGACCAGCCGAATCAAATTGTTAGGTATATGAAATATATACAGGAACAAAAATTCAGAAAAAATAGCAAAGTTGATATGACGGTCGTTTATCTTACATTAATTCTCGGACATTGATAGTTATCATTCATCATTTAAAGATTATACCAAGCTTATAATAGACGCAAAAAATGGAATTGATGGAAAGGTCTTAAAATATCGCAGCGCTATAGATAGTAATAAAAAGAAAGGGAGTTTAGTAAAATTCTTAGATGATTGTTTATTATTTATTAAATCAAAAGATATAACAAGTCCAGAAGTTATGCTTACAAAAGTTTACCTAGAACAATATAAAATTTTGCTTGGACATTTGGGAGGTAGTGTCGCGATGTTGGAGTATCAAAAAGAATTGCTTAAAAGCATTTATTCATCTGAAAAAAATTGTAAGGCCGCAAAAGATTTAGTTGAAGTTTTTGCAGGTGACAAAAATGGAGAAAACTCAATAGTTAGTTCATTTATAACTGATCAATTAAAGAATTTTGTTGAACCATTGGGCTTTTCTTTTAATGGTTGGGGATATGTAATTACAAATGATATAACTTCAGATTACTTATATGTGTTTGGTCAATTCAGAAACTTACAAATTGGTTTCACAAATGATGAAGAGAAAATTTCTGAGGAACATCAAAAAATCTATCAAAAAATTTTAGAAGAAGTTTATAAAATTAAAATAGATGGTGCAGATGATAAGTGGGTGTGGCTACAAATAGAACCATTAAATGGTAAAGAAAATCTTGATGAATTTCTAAAATTTTATACAGATTTACTAGTTGGAGTGAAGAAAAGATTTTTAAAAGTAAAATAGGCATAATATCGTTTTCAAAGCCGACAAACGGGAAAACTCTGTTTTCGATGTAAAACAATGTCATTTTGATTATCAATCGCTTGAAGTAAATAAGCTTAAGTGAACCTCTAAAGCCTAAGGTTTTTAGAAGTTCACTACTGAAAATGAAATTGAACTTATTGCCAATTATCATAGATGAATTTTTTTATAAAATATGGTACACTACAAAAAATGGAGGTTCTTATATGTCAACACTACCCTTTGAGCAACTTTCAGCACAAGTTGATATGCTTTCTTACACCGAGAGAATCAGATTGCTTAATAAAATAGTACAAACTTTACACACCCCTATAAAAGTTCATAAAAGAGAAGCCCCCGACTTTGACGCTGCCTTTGGTTTATGGAAAGATAGAGAGATTTCTGTTCAGGAAATAAGAACCAAGGCTTGGGGGCGCTCTTAATGCTTTATCTTTGTGATACGTGCATTCTTATAGACTATCTTCGCGGAAAAACAGGTGTTCAACAAAAACTTAAACAAGATAGAAAACAAGGTTTGGGAATGTCTTCCGTTACATATATGGAATTAATGGTAGGAGCTTTTAATAAACGGGAAGTCGGCATCATAAAAAAAGCCTTTTCGGATTTTGAGATTGAGGAAATTTCTGAATCAATTTCTGTAAAGGCAAAGAAGCTCATTGAAAGATATACTAAAAGCCACGGTCTTTTGATTCCGGATGCCTTGATCGCTGCGACAGCATTAGAATTGGATATACCATTGTATACTGCGAATATTAAGGATTTTCAGTTTATTCCGAATTTAATTTTGGTATAGATCATTATACGGTTTTTATAGAGAAAAATTATAGCAAAGGGAAAACCACAATTGACCAAAAACTATCAAACCTTTATAGAACATACCGGTAGTACGCTCACAAAAAAGAATGCGTTGCCGAATGAGTATTTTAACACGTATCAATTCTCTTCCGAATACGGTAAGGGCTTCACCGCCGTATACGAGCTTGATTCTTATGCGAATATCTGTATTGCTAAGCACTCATATACCAGCGATTTTGAGTACTCCGTTTCGACGGAAGATTCCATCATTTTTCATGGTTAAATTTAGATTATTTAATAATTTCGACTTCAATGGCCGATGCGATCTCAGGATTGCAAATACGGATGCTGCAGTCTTCCGCTTCCGAATATCCGAGAAAATCGATACTGCCGTACCATAAAATTTTTTCATCGAATGCGGCAAGCCGTTGAGAAACGTTTTCTCTTTTAAAAACGGAAGCCCCTGCCGCTGCAAGCATATCGATATACGGCTGCTGCTTTTTTTGCCGTTCTTCATCTTTATGCAGCCTTGTTATTATGAAAATTTTGCATCCGCTTGAAAGTATTTTCGGTACGAGCGGTAGAAATTTTTGTATTTCCGTTCTTGAAAGATACGGCGAACAGATGACGGCGGAGTTTTTTGCGTTAATGCAGTCGTGAATAAAATCGGTTTTGTAATCATCGGCGGAATACAATTTTGACGTTTCACTCTGTGATAGCTCTAAATCGGAAGTGGGCTTTATCGTATAGCCGAGCTGCTTATAGCCTTTAAGCCGTTTTTGATACATACGATCGAAAACCGGAATACGAAAATCAACATAGTCGAAAATCTGCACTTCGTCTTTGCCTGCAAAATTTCTATGCAGACGTCCGCAGTATTGTGCAAGCGTACCTTTCCAACTGAACGGCATTGCAAGCATAAGCGTATCAAGCCGCGGATGGTCAAAACCTTCTCCGGCATATTTTCCTGTTGCAAGTACGACAAGCGATTCGGATGCAGGGACTTGTCTGAGTGTTTCAAGCTGTTCTTTCTTTTGTTTTTGCGTCCCTTTACCGGTAATCACGATAACATGGAGCGCAGCGTTTTTTAGATATTCTTTTAACAAGTTTAAATGTTCGATTCTATCGGACAGGATAAGCGGCGTTCGTCCATTTTTGACAGCGGTTTGCACATCCGAAACGATTAATGCATTCCGCGCTTCCGCTTTTATCATTTCGGAATAATAATTTTGTATCGAATGTTTTGAGCTTTCCGTATTATCCGCAGCGATATGAAAGTTCGTAAAACGGGGAATAAAATAATGCTCAAAGTTTTGCGTTTTACTCATCTGCTTTGCCGTTGTCGCATAGAGAATACGCCCGCATTGCATAAAGATGATTTTTTGCCGACCGTCACGGCGTATAGGCGTTGCAGTCAGCCCGTATACGTATTTTGCGCGGAAGCTCTTTACGAGATTTTCCGCTCCGAAAGCTGAAACGTGATGACATTCATCCACGATAAGCATACCATAAATATGTCGCCGTGGTTTTACCGCATCCGAATTTTTCTCTGTAAGCGATTTAATAATTGCAATGTCGATAATTCCGGTCGACATATCTTTTCCTGCAGCGATTGTTCCGGCTTCATAATTTAAAAATCGCTTGATTGCCTTTCTCCACTGCTCTAAAAGCGTGTGCGTTTGCACGAGAATTATCGTACTGGTTTTCCGTTCTGCAATCAACGCGGCAGCCGTTACCGTTTTTCCGAAACCTGTTCCGGCAGATAAGATACCGATATTCGATTTAAGCATTGCGCATAAAGCCGCATTTTGCTCTGCATATAATTCCGCAGTAAAATTAACTTCGATGTACGTACCCGTATATCGCTCGTCTTTAATTTCATAAGGCGTATTACAATCGTCTAATAGTTTCTCAATTTGACTGAGATTACCGCGCGGCAGCAACAAGGCGTTTCCGGCTTCTGCGGAACAATCGATATAACGCGGAATGTTATACAGCGGGAGACGCATCTGAAGATTTTTGAAATACTCCGGATTTAAGAAAACTGCTGTCCGCCGGAATATTCCCAGCGCCCGTTCTGAGATTCCTGTTTTTGCAATTTCGATTTGATTTGAAATTGTAATGTGTACTGTCGAAGAAAAATCTTTTTCCGTCAGTAGTACGCTTTGCGGCAATTCCTTGTTGAACCGATTCCCCTGCGATGTTTTAAGAACTTTGTATGCCGCGTTGGGGTTCACACTATCACCGATTGTATTGATTTCACCGTCATCAGCATCGCTCGGCAAAAACTCCGGTATGGTTTTTGCAATTTCATTGCAGCATACTCGCATGGCTTTTTCGGATAATTTTTTAATGGAGTTTAAATACGCCCACTGGTCATCGAATGGAATAAAATTTTCGTCTACAAAAATGGAATGTTTATTTTTTACCGCTTGTCCCTGTAGCGGCAAAGCAATTAAATTACCGTAGCCTCCTTTCGGTATTGCATCCTGATTAGGAAACATACGGTCGA
The DNA here is from genome assembly GCF_024181325.1 of Treponema sp. OMZ 305. Classification (NCBI taxonomy): domain Bacteria; kingdom Pseudomonadati; phylum Spirochaetota; class Spirochaetia; order Treponematales; family Treponemataceae; genus Treponema; species Treponema sp. OMZ 305. The sequence goes on from NZ_CP051300.1 coordinate 977,697, forward strand.
AGGATTCAAACGGTAACGAATGTCGCTCATTCATCGCCGCCTGTAAAATCAATGCTCCGAAATTACGCGCACGTTTTGCGGCTATATTTTCACTAAAAAATATCCAAAGGTGAGCTCCTTTTCCCGAACGCGATATTTCAACCGAAACGGGAATAGAAAATAGCGCACAGGTTTTACGGACAGCCGCCACATCCTTTTTCCACGCATCGGAACTCCCTGTATGCGAATCAAAATCGAATACCAGCAACCGGCATACATCTCCTTCGATGAGCGGATATAATCCGATAACATCGCGGCAGGCTGTATCTTTTCCTACCAAATGATTAAAAATATACCGATCGGAGAGCGGAACGGGAAGTTTAAACGGACAGGCAGCGCACGAATATTTTTTCATATCGCATTTCCCGCGTTGCCACTTGTTCTCACAAACCGGTGAATAGCCGCTTTTATTTGATTTTGCATTATACCAGCGCAGCGCAAAGACATCCTGCCGACCGATAAACAACGATGTATATAAATTGATTTTTTCCTGCGCCATGCTGTTCCGATTAACAAGCGGATGTGACGGTGTGAATGTATCCGCTGTCGCTGATTTCTGAGTCGAAAGCTCTAATGTATTTTGCACATCCATCGTAGGAATCGTCTGCAGCATTTGTTGTTTCTGTGCGGCCGTTGCCGAAACTTCCCTTTTTGCGATTACCACGGTACTTTTTTCTTCAAGGCGAAGCCGAATATCTTCATGCGCCATTGCAAAAGAACGTATCAATCCGATAAGTTCTTCGTGAGAAAGTGTTTCCAAATATGATAAAATAACGGTTGATATATCGGCCATTGTGCGTACAAATTATATATCGGCCTGTTCTATATGGAAATAAATGAACTATTCGGTTTTAAGATAAATCCGATAAGGTTTTTAGAGGCGCTTTAACGGAAAGCATCTTTTGGAACAGTCCTCCTGCGTGTTTGACCTCAGCAGAGGGGGCGGTTTCTGCTATTGCGCCGTTTTCCAGCACGGTGCTCTCGCTGCCCACATCCAAAGCGGAGGTCTCCTCATCCGGCAGCAGTACCGGTGCATCCTTTAATAAGGCTCTCGCAATAGTCGCATACCATCCGAAATACGATAACCGAATATAAACCGTCGGAGTCTGCCGTTATTTCTTTCAAATTAACAGAACTCAAGGCAGCGATAATCATATCTTTTAGCAGAGATTGATTCGTGCGGAGGGTTTAATACCCCGACGCTTGCGTCGTAACGAAGGGTATTAAAGCCGACTGCAACCACCTTATGAGAACAACATACCCCGATGCTCGCGTCGGGGTATGTTGATTTTTTGCGTTTGAGATTCCCTTATGAAGAATTTTATAAACTTGAAAGTTTCGGCATAATACATACAATTATTGACAGATGAATTTTCTTACAAAATGGAGATACCATCACAATTGACCAAAAACTATCAAACCTTTATAGAACATACCGGTAGTATGCTCACAAAAAAGAGTGCGTTGCCGAACGAGTATTTTAACACGTATCAATTCTCTTCCGAATACGGAAAGGGATTCACCGCCGTATACGAGCTTGATTCTTATGCGAATATCTGTATTGCTAAGCATTTATATACCAGCGATTTTGAGTACTCCGTTTCGACGGAAGATTCCATCACCATACAGCAGTACGATTCCATCGATTCGGATCGGCGCTATCCGCAGGGAAATGTTTCGGCGGGGATGCAGTATATCGACTATACGCCGGACAATCGCAGGTACCGGTATGTGATCAAAAAAGATGTTCCTGCAAAAGTGATCAGTGTTCAACTGCTGCCGGATTATTATGAAACGTATCTGAAAAAAGAGTTCGGCGTAAAAGGTGTCGATTTGAAAAAGGAATTGCAGGTGTTTCCGCACGGCGTTTTTATTCCCGAAATTGCGTCAATATTTAACCGTGTCCGCATTTTCAAAGGCAGTCAAATCTCTACTCGATTATTTTTCAAAAGTAAGATAGATGAACTGACTGCAATCATTATTCAAAAAGCGGAAGAGCTCCGCCATACGGATGGCAGAAAGATTGCCGTTTCCGATAGATACGCTGTTGCAAGGATTATGGAATATGTGAACGCTCATTTGTCGAAGAACTTTTTATTGTCGGAACTGGCATCCGAAGCGTATATGAGTGTTTCAAAATTCAAATATGTATTTAAAGCAATTACGGGGCAAAGTTTTTCCGATTACATCACGCAAAAAAGAATGGAATTGGCATGCGAACTGTTGGTACAGAGTAATCTCTATGTAGCGGAAATCGCCTATCGGCTCGGCTATAAAAATGCAGGAAGTTTTTCCGTTCAATTCAAAAACTATACAGGTGTGCTGCCGTCGAATTATCGTTTAAACAGAGCTTGCGGCATTATAAGATAATAGTCGGTTCTGCAGAAATATCACTCGAGTCTTTTGAGATGCTTTAGTGGATATTTCAGAACAGTTGTGTATAGAGGGCAATCTACGGTATACGTAATGAACCATTATCATAAAATTACCCGTCGCGCCAGCCTCCTTACATCCTCCACCGTTCCGCTTCATATTGAATATTCCACAGCCTGCGGTACAGTCCGTTTTGCGCAATCAGTTCATCATGCGTACCTCGCTCGCTGATTGTTCCGTTTTCCAGCACGAGAATCTGATCCGCGTTCTGTATAGTAGAAAGTTTATGCGCAATCATAATCACTGTTTTGTTTTTCAACAGTTCCTGTAAAGCCGTTTGAATTAGCTGCTCATTTTCCGCATCGACATTTGCCGTTACCTCATCCAAGAGGATAATCGGTGCATCCTTGAGAAGCGCCCGCGCAATGGAAATACGCTGCTTTTCTCCGCCGGAAAGCCGTGCGCCCGCCTCACCGATAACCGTGTCGTAGCCATCTTCCATCGCTTCAATAAATTCCGCACAGCCTGCACGCTGCGCTGCTTCACAGACTTCTTCAATCGTTGCATCAGGTCGTCCGATACGGATATTGTTCAGCACGGTATCATTAAACAAAAATACATCCTGAAATACAAAACTGATATTCTTCAACAAGTTTTCATACGACAGCATTTTTACCGCTTTGCCGCCGATGCTGATCTCCCCATGCCCGGGCTGGATATTCCAAAAGCGTGCAATCAAATTCGTAACCGTTGTTTTGCCGCTTCCCGAAAGTCCGACAAGAGCCGTCGTCGTTCCCTCCGGTACGCAAAAACTAACATCTCGCAATACCGGCGTTTTATTGTATGCAAAATCCACATGCTCAAAACAAATATCATACCGCTCAAGTTTTTCCGTGCCGGAAATATCTTCTAATTTAGGAATTGTCTTAATTTGATTCATCCGGTCGATGGACTGCTGCGTCATCTTTGCAAAGATACTGAATATCCCCATTGCTTCGGCGCCGGTAAAAAGACTGAAGGAGGCAAGCATCAATAAAAAGGCTTGTGGAAATGCGAAGTCCTTGTGCAATAGAAACAGTCCGGAAAGAAACACAATTCCCGTCGTAATCAGCCGAAAACATAATTGATACATGCCCATCGGTGGGATATGAACAAATTCTCCTCGTACGGAAAATGCGCGCAATCTTTCATAAGCGCCTTGTGTTTTAGAAAATTGTTTTTCCGTCATATTGTAGGATTTCAATATGGGAAGTCCCTTGATAAATTCAATCGTATCTTCCGTTACCTGCCCGATCAATTTTTGCCGGTTTAGCTTGAGCGCATCCTGCCGTGTTGCAAGATATCGGTAGGCAAACCATGTCGGGATGAGCAAGACAAGCACGAGCAAAAAAATACGGTAATCAAATGAAAGACAGATCATAAGCGCGATGACAAATACCGGAATGCCGACTGCAACTTTTTCAATGACACCTATGCCTTCTATTTCCAAAAACGCTGCGTCCGAGGTAATCGTCGAAACCACATCGCCCAAATTCTTTTCATTAAAAAAACCGAGCGGCACCTTCCGCAATTCCTTCCCCAACGTTTTGCGCTCTTCCGCCATACACTTATACCCCGCGCCCGAACGGAAATACGAAACAAGATAGCGCAGCACAATGCGTGCAAGAATACTTGCCAGCATAACGAGCGAATAGCGAATCAGTTCCTGTGCCGTTAACGTCTCCGTAACGTCAGGATTAAATTCCGGCATCCGCGCAGTAATATGAAAGGCGGTCATCAACGGAACTACAATCAGCCAGCCGTCAAAAAAACTTAACACGAGCGACGCATACAATTGCTTTTTTTGCCTGCCCATCAATTTAATAAAATCCCTTACCGTTTTTAACATAGCGTATTTCCCTTTCCTCTTTCCAGCTTCCAGTTCCGGCTTTGCTCGTGTGTGTCCCACAGCTTTGCATACAGCGGCGAGGTTTTCAAAAGTTCGCTGTGTGTTCCCGTTGCCGCGACCGTTCCGTTATTCATCAAGATAATTTGATCACAGCCGGTAACCGTCGACAGCCGGTGAGCAATTAAAATAAGTGTCTTATCTTTACACAATTGTTCAAGCGACTTTTGTATCTTTTGCTGATTTTCCATATCCGCATAGGCGGTCGCTTCGTCAAGAATTAACACCGGTGCGTTTCGCAATAGAGCACGTGCAATAATAATCCGCTGCCGTTGACCTCCCGACAATTTTGCACCATCATCTCCTGCACTCGTGTTGTAGCCATTTTCAAACGCAATGATAAACTCGTGACAATATGCATTTTTTGCCGCTTCAATCACTTCCTCATTGGATGCATCGGGCTTCCCAAGCCGTATGTTTTCCATAATTGTCATGTTGAATAAAAAGGTGTCCTGCGTTACATAGTTGACCCGCTGCATCAGCTGATCCAAAAATAAATCTCGATACGCAACACCGCCTATTGTTATACTTCCTTCCTGTACATCCCAAAAGCGTGCAATAAGATTAGCGACGGTCGTTTTACCGGAACCTGAATGCCCGACAATCGCAGTCTTTGTTTTTTCAGGGAACACAAGTGAAATATCATGCAGCACCTGCACATCTTCATACGCAAAAGAAACATGATGCAGTGCAATTTCGTTATTCGGTATTTCACCGACGGCTGTATCGGGTTCTTGTAATTCAGGAGCAGAGAGAACTTCGTTGATGAGGCGTTCGCCGTTTTTAATGTAATAAAAGTTATCCATAAATTCCGTGAACTTTAAAAGAGATGTACCGATTCCGACGGACACCAACACGGAAAATAAATATAAGTGCGCGCTCAAACTTCCGGCACAGTATAAAAAGCCGCCGACGCTCAGCACGCTCGCTAAAAGCGAGGAGAGCATAATGATTGAAGGGGAGGCGGCAATATACATTCTGTTATAAAGATGCAGCGTTGCGGTTTTATACTCGTCGATGGAGGTGTCATATTTTGAAAGCGCCGCATCTTCCCGTCCGAAAATTTTTATTTCTTTATTCCCACGAATATATTCGATAACGCGCCCGTTCATCGTTTCAAGCATTGTATAATAGGTTGCGGCAAACTCGTTCATAATGCCGATATACATCGGAAGATAGAAAAGCAAGGTCAATCCCGCAGGTACCAATAGTGAAAGTCCCATCCGCCAATCAAAGCTGAAAAGCAGCGCAATAATACTGACCGGTAGCAGCACGTTTGAAGTCGTTTCGGGGATTGCATGTGCAAGCGGATATTCAAGCCGCTCGATGCTGTCGATCAGCAAACTGTGAAAGTAGCCGCTCCCCTTTGTCTGCGTGTAGCCGAGCGGCATACGCATCATCTTTTCCGTGACGGCAAGCCGTATTTTTTTCAAAATGGAAAACGCCGTCTTATGCGAGATCGCAGTCGAAAGACAGTGCATCAGAATTTGAAGCGAGAGCGCAAGAAAAATCAGCAGCGCATATTGCAGCACTGTCCGCTCACTGCAGCCTTGCACAATATCAAGCAGCAGCCGGTACACCAGATAATACGGTGCAAGGCCGAAAAAAACCGACCCGATTGCCAACGCCACGGAAACGCCATAAATCGGAATATGTTCCTTCATAAAATCTTTAAATTGCATTGAGGCAATCTCCTAGTCCATATCCTTAAAATGCCGTTTTAAGATGAGCTTGCCGATATACACGCCTGCAATGCCGAAGACAACAGCGGATACAAGTCCTATTACAGCAAAGGCGCCGGTAAAGTATTGTACATATTCACGTATCTCGTCCAAGCTCATGCCCATTTCCTGCCACTTCGCCAATTCCCGCTCTAAAAAGAAAATGAAAGGAAACACTCCTCCGCCAAAATATGCTGCCTGTGTAAGTCCGTGACATGCAGCGATTGAAAGTGTTTTGAACCCTGTTTTTGTGATAATCACATCGCTTATCAAACCTGCAATCACAACAAAAATCAGACAGTTAATACTCCCCATTCCCGTCAGCGTAAAGAGCGCGACACCCAGTCCTGCCAGCAGCGTCAACACGCCGAATCGCCGAACAGTCTTTACAACAAAAAGCACGATAGGTCCCATCAAAATTCCCGTCATACTGGGAGCAAACACGTGCATAATGGGAATAGTAACAGCTGTCAACATCCCGACTCCATAAATAACAGCTGCATAAATCGCCGCCATTAAACCGATCAAAACAAAGTGGCTGATTTTCCAGCGATTGTTTTCTGCGTTCATACCTTTATAACCTCTCTTTAAAAATATGTTCGAGCTTCATCGTGCCGTTCAATGGAAAATCTTCCTTACAATGCAACGGCTGAACAAAATATGAATTTTTGAAACCGTTGCATTCATGCGCGTCAGCGCATACGTTTAATAAGCGATGTTTGCGATGAGCAAACTCGTCATTTAACTTTGGTTGCGCTATTTTAGCAACCAAAGTTAAATCTTCTTTTATCCGTCCGTCTTCCAAAAGAACCACTCTGTTGCAAGTGTTCAAAATGAACTCATAATCATGTGTGATAATTATGGAGGCGTTTGAAGTCCCCGTTATCGAATCGATGAGTGTGCAGACATTTTTCATACTGCCGTAATCCAAACCGCTTGTCGGTTCGTCAAAAATAGTGAGCCGTTTATTTTGCAAAAATGATGATGCGACCACTAAACGCTGTTTTTGTCCCATCGATAGTGTGGTCGGGTGCTGTGCTTGCAGCGCCGAAAGGTCGAGCGCTGTGAGCACACTTTGTATCCGGTTTTCCCGATCAGGCATCGATTCGTTGCCGAGCAGTAAATCGTCATACACGCTGCACCCGAAAAGCTGAAAGTCAACATTTTGCATCACGTACGCAGCCGTCCTGCTACGCGCCTTTACCGGGAATACGTCTCCGTTAAAGAGTAATGTGCCGCGCTGCTCCTTTTGTAACCCGCAGAGGATTTTTCCCAGTGTTGTTTTTCCGCAGCCGTTTTTACCGATTAAAGCGATTTTATCTCCGGGGTAGATTAAAAGATCAATTCCTTTCAAAACCTCCGCACTTTTATGATATGCAAAATAAATATCGCAAAGCGTCGCCAACGGTTCGCCTTTCGTTTGAGGCTGAGGAGTAGGCACGGTCGTGAGCGTATTGTCGAACAGATGCAAAGCGCGAAGCTGCTGCTTGTGGAATACGTCATTACTTACGTTGTGTAATGCATCTTTTTTGTATTCCCGTACGATGCTGCCGTTTTCCATTACGATGAGCCGGTCACAGAGTTCCGCCAAATAATGCAGCCGGTGCTCGATGATGAGTATCGTGTAACCTTTTGATTTTAGCTGTGCAAGTATTTGTGTAAGCAATTCAACGGATCGATAATCGAGATTGGAAGACGGCTCATCCATCAGCACTATTTTAGTATCCAACATTAAAACCGAAGCGATGGCAACTTTTTGTTTTTCGCCTCCGGATAGTTCGGAAAGTTTTTTGTTTAGAAGCGGCTCCAGCGATAACAATTCCGTAACGTATTTCAGTCGCCGCTCTATTTCTTCTTTTTGTATGCCGTAATTTTCACACGGATACACAAGGTCGGAAAGTACATCGGTTGTAAAAAACTGACTTTCAGGATTTTGAAAAACGGATGCCGCACTTTTTGAGAGCGCGCACATACTCATAGCCGCAACAGCGTTGCCGTTTAATGTAAGACAGCCCTTTATTTCTCCTTCATAAAAACGCGGACACAGTCCGTTTATACAGCGGAATAATGTTGACTTCCCGCAACCGCTTTTTCCGGTGATAACCGCCAGCTCTCCTTTTTTGACGGACAAGGATATGTGTTGAATCGCCTGCACAACCGCGCCGTTATATTGATAGCTTACATCGTTCAGTTTAATCATACGGAGCACTCTTTCTCAAAATAACTTTATGTTTGCACTTGCCGTCAACAACGTGATTGCAGTGAGTAAAAACACAACGTCAGCGACTCGAAGCCTGACATCAAAATACGATGTTTTCTTACCGGTGTTTTCAATTCCCTTAACCAATGCTGTGCAGGAAAGTTCTTCCGCGGTCTTGAGACTTTTAAATAGCATCGGCACAAGCACAAATTCCATCGTTCTTATCGGATGGATGAGGGCAGCTCGTTTTGACGTATACAAACCTTTCAGCTTCATCGCATCGATGATAATGAAAAGATCGTCTTTGATTGACGGGACATATCGGAACATAACCGCTATGCTGAGGATAATACCCTTCGGAAGATGCATACGTTCAAGCGCTGTGGTGATCTCCGAAATATTTTTTTGCTTTTGTATTACCGTTCCGAGCAGCATAAAAGGGATAATCCGCTGCACAATAAAAGAGAAAACACCGATAACGGAAAAAACGGCGGAGTGAAACCCCTGTATAGCGCTGTGAAAGATGAACTGATAATAGACAAACAGTCCCGCAAACAAAAGCGCATAACACAACAGAACGCCGTATAATCCCGTTATGACCGGCACTGCCGCAGCAAGCATAAAAGCGCTAAGCGTTACCTCCGGCTTTCCGGAAATAAGCATAAATATCATAATCAATATATCTAACAAAAGAAGCGTTCTCACATCGAATACGGCCGTTTTGTTTTCTTTCATAGTAATCTTTTACCACATACCAAAATCTTTTATGCTATCATAGTTATATAAGTTAGCGGCGGCTATCAAAATGTCAAAGGATTGTCTTTTTGCTATATCTTTTGGCTGGGAGCATAAGAGCGGGAGGTATATTTCAATCTGGATACGCTACACTGCGGTCTTGCGGATATACTGTGCATCGGCTTCCCGAAATAATTTGGGAAAATATTTTGTTCGCCGGAAAGACCCACCCGAAGAGTAGATGATTGAGGCGGCGAAAAAGTTGAAGGGATGCTAGACGGATGCCTTACAGCATGATAATTTGTACTTTAACATTGTGTTCTTCTTGACAATTACTTCTGTTTAGCATTAGTATAGGGGTATGATAAGAAGTTTTGATGATATAGAAACAGAATCCATACGCAACGGTAAGAAAAGTAAAAAGTTACCTCAAACAATTCAGAATGTTGCAAGAAAAAAACTTCGAATGATTGAGGCTGCAAAAGTTATAGAAGATTTAAGGATCCCTCCCGGCAATCGTTTAGAAAAACTTGTTGGGAATTTAGATGGATTTTATTCAATCAGAATAAATGCTCAATGGCGAATCGTATTTAAGTTTGAAAATGGAGGTGCATATAATGTTAGAATCGCAGATTATCACTGATGAAAAATTATCGAATGTTCATCCCGGAGAAATTCTTAAAGAAGATTTTTTAGATGCGATGAATATTTCTGCGTATCGTCTAGCAAAAGAAATTAATGTTCCTGAAACAAGAATCTCAGAAATAATTCACGGAAAGCGTTCAATTACTGCGGATACGGCAATCAGATTTTCAAAATTCTTTGGGACTACAGCAGAATTCTGGCTCAATCTTCAGAATCTTTATGATTTAGAAGAAGAAAACAATAATCATTCCCTAGAATTTGGGACAATAAAAACATATACATATGCATAGATCGTCTAATACCCGCTTCAACCTAACATTGCCTTTGCGGCAATGCAGGTTAAGCGAATGTTAGATTGACCTACTAAAATGCTTCATTCCATTATGTTTTCAACAACAAGGCGGTTGACGTATTAACCTGTACAATTTCCACATTTGCGTTGAAAAAAGATTGTATGTTTTCTTGTGTGATGACCTCGCGGATGTCGCCGAAAAGATAGGTTTGGTCGGCAAGTAATAATCCCTTATCTGCAATGCGGATAATATTTTGAATATAATGCGAATTAATGATGATGGTGGTACGGTTCGATTTTGAAAGTGTTTGTAGTATATTTAAAAGCTGCGCTTGATTATAAAAGTCCAAGTTTGATTCCGGTTCATCGAGGATAAGAAGACGCGGCTGAGAAACCAATGCCTTTGCGATGTATGCCATTTGCATTTCTCCTCCGCTTAACCGGTTACAGTTTTTGTTTTTCAAATGACTGATATGCAAATCGCCAAGAATTTTTTCGCTCATTTCATAATCTTTTTTTGAAGGCGCTGCAAAGTATCGGTTTACACCGCACCTGCCGAATGAAACAAAGTCCAACACAGTGTAAGCGAAAGACAGCGCTTTTGCCTGCGGCACATACGCCAAAAATCGATGCGCTTCTTTTGAGGGGCGGTTCATAATAAAAGAAGCTCCTGCAGTCCATTCGAATATGCCTGCAATGCATTTCAACAACGTTGTTTTCCCTATTCCGTTGCATCCCATAACGGCAAGTATTTCTCCTTCATTCACCGTAAATGAAATATCGTGCAAAATCGGTTTCATACGGTTATATCCAAAAGAGGCGCACTTCACTTCGACTATGTTATTCATGTATGGGTTCATCCTTAAACAAGAAAAGAAAGGCGAAAAGCGGTGCTCCGGCAAGCGATGTGATGATACCAATAGGAATTTCCGAAAACCCGAGTGTTCGTGCAACGGTATCGGAACACAGCATGAACAAAGCGCCGAATACGCTTGAAAGCGGCAACACATATCCGTGATTTGCACCGATAATTTTTCTAGTTGCATGGGGAACCACAAGCCCTATCCATCCGATCATACCGCTTACCGTAACGGCAGAAGCAATCAGTATAGTCGCAGCGCCGAGCGTTATGCCTTTCACCAGTTTTGGATGTACACCGGCAATTGTTGCTTCGTCATCTCCGAGCGATAAAATATTTAATTTCCAGCGTAATACATATAACATACCTGTTCCCACCAAGAACGGAATCAGAATGAAAGTAATGTGCGCAGTACCGGAGGAAGCAAAACTGCCCATAAGCCAAAACGTAATTGCGGGCAGAGTATCGTTTGGATCCGCTGCAAATTTTAGGATGGAAAGCATAGAAACAAATAGCGATGAGATAATGATGCCGCTTAAAACAATAGATAAAACTGAAAAATCTTTTTTCAATCTGCACAACGCAACCACTAAAAAGATACTGAGCAATCCTGCGGTAAAAGAGAGTATGAGCGTTGCGAAGATATTATTACCGAAAAAAAGAATCCCCACCGCCGCGCCGAAACCCGAAGCTGAAGCGGTTCCCAAAACATCGGGACTTGCAAGCGGATTTTGCAAAATACCTTGCATCGCCGTGCCGGCTAATGCAAGAGCGGATCCTACCATAATCGAGAGTATCACACGCGGAAGACGGATATCAAATAAAATATGCCGCTTTACGTCGCCGTTTTCAACCGTTTGCCGTATAACAAGCTTTACAATATCGGACGGTGTAATTGAAAACCGCCCGATAAAGCAGGAAGCAATCGCAGTGATCGCTAATAGCGTTATACCGGAAATAAGTATTTTCCGATATGCCGCATAATCGTACCCGTGCATTTATTGTATTTCTATCGGTTGAAGCATATTGCTGATAACCGCATCCGGTAAATCGGCGGCATACATTTCCTTGTAATACCGTTTGACCTTTTCTTTAAATTCAGTTTCTGTATAACGGTCGGGATACACTTTCATCAGCATCCAAAGTGGTACTAAAGGAGAATCGGCGCACGGCATTCCCCAGCTGTATGTTCCTTGCGGAATATCGAATACGCATTTTTCTTTTACTGCAGTAATAAACGACCAATCGACGCCCTCTACTTTGTTCTGCAAAATATGCGCAGCGGCAGTTACGCTTTTTCCAATCCGCATATTATTGATAAAAATCACATCGGGATTCCACGCATGAATCTGCTCCAGAGAAACCGCCGCTTGTCCTGCCCCGTTCGCAAAGCCTTCCACTGCAGCACTGTTTTCAAAACCTGCCATTTTTAAGAATGCGTCTCCATAACTGTTCTTTCCGCTTACCGTAATCTTTCCGCCAAGATAGCTGAAAATAAAGAGCGCTCTTAATTTTTTACGTTCGCCCGTATTCAAAATTTTTTCGGCAAGCGCATTTGTTTCTTGCCATTGCATTTTGAACCGTTCGGGATTTTTTATCTGAAAAGTATTTGCAAGCAGCGATTCCCATTTTTCCGTTAGTGTTTGCGGATTCATATCTTTTAAGTACATATTCAGCATTGGCGTGTCGATATTTGCTAAATTCTTTTTCTCAAACTCTCCGTAATAGATAATCAGCGAAGGATGCAATGCTGCAAGACTTTCAACATTAATTGTAAAATCGTTATTGACAAACGAAGTGTCGATGTTTTTTGCTCCGGGACTTACGATTTGCAATACTTGCGGATTTGATGTTGAAAAAGTCCGCTGATTTACACCGACAACGGAATCTGCAAGATGCGGAAAAGTCAGCAACATCGAATAAATAGGCGGCGATAAATTGACAATACGAGTTCGCTGTTGGCTCCGCTCCGGTTTTTCTGCATCGTACGATTCTTTTTGCCCTGCAGCAAAAAGGGTGAAGCTCAATGCGGAAATCAAAACCGCATAAATAAATTTTTTATTCATATTTTCCTCCATAATAATAGGGAACCTCTAAAAGCCGCAGTTTTTAGAGATATTCCTTAGGTTTAATTTGCAAAAATAATAAAACTTTTGTAAACTTTTTAAAAATGTTTTTCTATCATCTCATTTGCTTTTTCTAAAAAGCATTCAATAAGAGCACATTCTTGTTCATTAAGCGAATCGATAAAGTCAAAAAAAGATTTATCGCATCTTTGATGATACTGCTCATGTGCGGTATATGCTGCCTGTCCCCGTTTTGTTAAAAATAATTTTTTTCTTTTTTTATCTTCCGTATCCGATTCTTTTTCTACAAACCCGCGTTCCTCAAGTTTCAGTAAAGTTTTGTGAATAACCGCACGGGTAATCCCCATCTCGTGGGCAATTTCCGAACTAAATATCCCCGGATGATCTCCTATCTTTTTTATGATATGAATTTCACCGCGGTAGAATGTCATATCCTTTCCGGCAAATGAGAGCGTGTTGTTTTTTCCGTTTGCAATTTTTTCTACAAACGCGATATACCGTTCAATTACGGTGTTTTTATTTGTCATCGCACACCTTCCGAAATATGATAACCGGATATAAACCGTCGGAGTCTGCCGTTATTTCTTTCAAATTGACGGAACTCAAGGCTTCAATAATCATCTCTTTTGACGGAAATTGATTTTCTCGTTTGAGATTCCCCTTCAACCATCGCGCTGCATACCGCGGTTTGTCTTTTTCCGCTGCGAAAGCGGTATCGTACACCAATAATACTCCACCTTTTTGCAGCGCGTTACTTATTTTTTCGACAAGAGGTTCGAGCATCGCTTGCGCAAACGGAAAAATACCTGAAGCAATTATGAAGTCGTACCCTTCGCCGATATCATCAGAAAGAAAATTTCCTTCCATAATTGAAATACGATTTTTTGCCGGAGAAGTGTCGATGTAGCCCTGTGCAATAGAGGCAACATCTTTTTGCTCAAAAAGAACGCCTTTACATTTTTTATATGTCTCCGCTACCGCAATAAGCAGTGAGCCTGAACCACCGCCTAAGTCAAGAACCTTTTGCGGCGTAAGGTCAAGTTTTTTAATCAGCATCAGCAGCGGTTCTTTTCTTAACACGGCTATTTCCCTTGCGGTAATCCGTGCCATTTCGGCAAAATCAAAAACAGGCTGAGCGCTTGCGGTTTCGGATACGGCTTCCGTTTCATCGCATATATCCGATAACCGTTTTCGGTACAGCAACACCTCGCCTATATACGAGCCGCCCGACCGGGATAAAAACTGCCGTGTTTCATCGGTATTACGATAGCAGTTTCCATCAACGGTTATAAGCCCTTGTACGGTAAGCACATCTAACAATATTTTTATGGATTGTGGACTGCCGAAATTAAGACCGCCGTATTGGTCGGTGTCAACCGATAGAGCTGCCGCAGTCTCTTCCGCTGTTTTACCGTTATCTAATGCCGTAAAAATATCGAGTTCAAGTGCTGTGAAAAAAATATGTGCGTCCAATAGCGCATCGAGTTTTGCATAATATTTCAAAGCGGATTTCATGCATCGTCCTTGTATCACCTCTATTGTATGCTAGGCATACATATATAATACATAAACTCCGGTTTTTTGTCAAAGGGAAAAGGGATAGGATGCACGGAAATAAACCGGCAATGGATTTAACGGATATCTGTTACTAGTCGAGACTGGAAGCGAAGGTTAGTGGCATGATTTTAATTCTTTTACAAGTATGTCCAAAGTCATTTTTCTTTTTTTTACGGTTAATTCACACTGCCATATAATCAGTACTTTATACCCCATGCTATGCAATTCAGTAAAGACTTTTTTATCGCGAATAACATTAGCGGATATTTTTTCTTTCCAGAATTCCGTATTAGTTGTCGGTAATGCGGATTTTTTACAATTTTCGTGTCCGTGCCAAAAACAGCCGTTGACAAATATTATAGTTTTGTATTTAGGCAAAACTATATCCGGCTTTCCCGGTAATTTTTTTACATTCTTTCTATAACGAAATCCATGTGCAAAAAGATATTTACGTACCAATATCTCAGGTTTTGTTTCCTTTCCCGATATTTTTGACATAATATCCGATCTCTTTGATTTTGAAAAAATATCAGGCATATATTCTATTCTTTATTATTTTTTAAAGGGTCACTTAATTCCGGGATGATATTGGAAATTCCCAATCTAGCAGAATAGGAGGAATATTTTTGTAAAATATCGGCAAATAATTTCGATTTTGCTCTAAATATAATTCTATATTTTGAATCATCTTTAAGATTTTCATCTGAAAACATAAAAGTATATCGGAAATCAAAACAAAGCACGCAAGGCTTGGTATCTATTTCTATAGGCCAAAAAAGATATTTATTATCTCCTTTGAATGTAATATTCATAAATTTCCAAATTTTATCATTATCGCTGCTTGAAAGATCATATATAAAACCTCTAACTAATTTTGAATTAATTTTTTTATGAGAAAAATCACATGGCGGTGTCAATTCTATTCCAATAGATATTGAGTTCTTTGGTTGATTTTGTATTTTAAAATCAGACTTATTTTCTATAATTTTATAAATATTTCCTGGAACGATAATATCTTGTTTTATGTTAATACCATCTATAAACTGTTTGGTATTTAATTTAGCATAATTAAATAGTTCTTCTTGTAAATTATTTCTCCATGGATTTTGAGGAATAGAATCGAAAATATTTACATCACTTTCACACTGCTGATTTGTTAAATCAGAATAAAGTAATTCATCAAATGCTTTATATGCATCGGTTGTTAAATCGTATCCTACTACTTGATCATCCGGTATTCCGGTATGGTTCAGTGCCATTTTATACAGGATATACATCAATTCGGTTTTTTGTTTATCATAATCCGCAACTAAAGAATATATATCTGATATTGCCTTACCACTAGCAGATTTAACAGAACTCATCCAATTTACAAAAAAATATGCGGCCTTATCATTTTGTAATATATTTTTCAAATCTTCCAAAATTCCATTGTACCCATTTTGCAAATATTTAGATTTATCAAACGATACGATAAACATGGGTAAGCAATATTTGTCTTTATCCTCCAGTAATTTTTCTTTTAATATTGAAATATCCTCCGTATGTTTAGACCAAACCACTAAGCCGTAACACCCTTTTGTTGCAGGCAGAATTTTTAACAGTATCGGTCTGATTTCCGTGGAAATATTGTTTTTTATATTGATACTATCGTCTAATGATAAGTCCATAAAAATAAGTTGTCTGTATTTTTTTAAAGGTATTATATTCTTAAATTGCTTATCTTGAGGATCGATTAACTGTATTTTTACTGAAATATCTTCGCCTTGCAATTGTTTTGCAAGTTCTTCTATTTCTTTTTCTTGGTCATCAATAATTATAACACTATCAATAAAATCAGTTATCATAGTTGTTCCTTTATTTTTTTTCTTTTGGAAAACAAAGTGCAATAATCGCTTTATTAATTTGATTTTTTTTAACATCTTTCGGCAATTCAATATCATTTTCATCCAAAAATAATAGTTGACCTTTCATTGCTCTCATCATTTCGTTAGCAATATGTAAGCCTAGCCCCATGCCTATATTATGCGGTTTACCTGTAATAAACGGTTGAACGGCAACATCCGTCGGAATATTGAATCCCGGTCCATTGTCGGAAATGATAATCGAATTATATCCTTTTATTTGGTCTGTTATATATAGGGAAATCATTCTGTTACCTTTGCGTGCATAACTAAGCCAAAATATTGAATTATCCAATAAATTAGTCAATGCCGAAATAGATTCAGCCTCTGCTAAATACGCCTTTAATGAATTCTCTTTGCAGTTATCAAAAACTTCTATTTTATGGTCGGAAAATCGGAACGAATAATTGTCTAACGCTGTCAAAACAATCGATGATAATTTAGTTTCTCCAATCGAAGACTTTCTTATCATAGCCGAATATCCGCGAACAATCTTTTCGAGATTAAGTGAAATAGCAATAATATGCTCTGTCTCTCCACTATTCGCATATCCGATTAATGCCGCTACCTGTTTTTCAATTTCGTGAATAACAACACTTAAATTTAATCCGGCGTTGGCACTCTTTATAAGAACTTCCTTGACCTCTCTATATTGTTCATTTATTCGATATAAATACTTTAAGATTTCATCTTTAGTCTCTTTTTCCGTAACTTTGTTTTCTACCAATTCAATAACATCATTTAAATCGGAAAGAACAGGTTCTATCACTTTATCTTTTTTGTAAAGTGTTGTTAATATCGCTTTATCAACATTACGTTCCCTAACAATCAATGATAAAGCATAATCAACCGCATCGACTAATGCTATATAAGAATCGTTTTCAATAAACCCTTCTCTATTGGTTTTTTCTTTGAGTCCGAAACTTTGCGAACGCTTTAACTTAACGGAGCCTAAAATGATATTGTTACTCACGTTACCACCGACCCTATGAACACGTTTCAAATCTATTCCAAGCCAATCATTATCTCTTTCTCCATAGTCGTAAACCCGAACATCGTCCCGATAAACACGAACCCCTCCATTTTCTTTTAAATATGATTTTATACTTGATTTTTCCGCATTGACGAAGTTGAAAATTTGAGCGTCCATTTCATAAATGATGACATCAAACTCTATGTCTCCGATTTCGAAATCGTTTAAATCAATATAGTATTCTACATTTTTCTTTTTACCTGTTTCGTTTATTACTTCTTTGATGCCTTTAATATGAAGGTCCTCTTCAATTAAATCCATCTTCGTCAAATTACGTCCTTTATCAACCTTGGATAAAGAAGTCCACGGTTTAAATTCGTATTGAAAGTTCTCAATTAATCGCCCTTTCATTACACAATGCCCAAAATACAGACCGCTGTCTTTGATGTCCTCAAAAGAGGGAAGACCGGAAAAAAGATTTGAGTTACTACGTATATTTACTTTAAACGAATCGTTTGCTCCGGAAAACGGACTGTTTAAAGATGTTAGATTTCTATAAACCTCTCTTATTTGCCGTCTATCCCAAGTTGTTTTAAGGTCATTGATTATAATTCGCGTACCGGTTTTTCCGTCTTTAAAATAAATAGGCATCTCATTTTCATCAACTTCGATAGTAAAATCGTTTATTTTTTTTACCTGATTTAGGGTTATCCAATTAATGCTGAGATGCACTTCTTTAGCGCTTTCCGTTTTACTAATCAGTGTGATTTTATTTCCTAATTTATGAATTCCGAGACGACCAATACCCTTTTCTCCCAAAGGGAATCTTCCACAACAATTAGGTTCCAATCTTTTATGCTTAAAATCCGTTCCGATAACAAGCCATACGGTTTTGATTGTGTTTAGATTCATGCCAAAGCCGTCATCGGTAATCATCAATGATTTCAATTCCTCATTTTCCGTATTA
Source organism: Treponema sp. OMZ 305 (assembly GCF_024181325.1). NCBI lineage: Bacteria > Pseudomonadati > Spirochaetota > Spirochaetia > Treponematales > Treponemataceae > Treponema > Treponema sp. OMZ 305. Next base: position 995,994 of record NZ_CP051300.1, read on the forward strand.
AAATCTATAGTACAGGTATTTGCACATGCATCGTACGAATTTTTAACCAGTTCAAGAAGCGCAATACTTTCATTCTTGATTAAATCTTCACCAAAATGAGCAATAATCCTGGGGGTTATCGAAAATACTTCTTTCATTTTTTTCCTTGAATTGAATTTATAACAACTTCGCCCAATCTTCTTGCATATTCGGGCGGAACCGCATTGCCTATTAATTTTGCTGTTGCCGTAATACCGGAAGTTTTAAAAACATAGTCTTTCGGAAACGTTTGTAGCGTAGCCCCCTCTCTTACGGATAAGGCTCTATCTTCATCAGGATGTCCGAAACGTCCGTTCGAAATGCTAAAAAACTTTGTAGTAATTGTAGGAGCCGGTTTGTCCCACCACATACGTCCGTATGTATCTTTAAAGTTGTTATCCTTACCTACAAAACATTTTAGCTGGAGATCGGCATCATGAGCCCAATCCAACCTATTCCCTCCGTTATGCTTGGTTTTTTGCAATCTTCTTAAGCTTTTATCACTTAACCCTGCTACCGTATGATTAAAATCGGTATTATCACGATGCCCTGCTTTAACTTTAGAAAATCCGTTTGCTTCACCGATAACTTTATCAAGTGTTATTCCGGTTGTATCGGCACTAGGCAATCGAATATTCGCATTTTTCAATCGTGTAGCAATAAGTGAAAATCGTCTTCTATGTTGCGGTACTCCGTAATAGTTCATATCCACAACTTTATGTACAACTTTCTCATACCCTATATTTTTCAATTTATTAAGGAAGTCCGGTAATATGCTTTCTTTATTTGTTATAATTCCAGGAACATTTTCTACCAGTACATATCCCGGTTTATAATACTCCACAAAACGAGCAAAATCCAATAATAAATCTTTCGATCTCAAGGATTTCGTCTTATCGGAATTTATTATGCTGTAAAATTGGCAAGGACTGCAACCGACAAAAATCAATTCATCATCATTTCTTTTAATTTTAAAAGTATGTTCAAAATATTCGCTTTTCAATTCTTTTATGTCGACTTCAATGAACGTGCTGCGAGGGTTATTGTATTCATATGTCGCTTTAGCATCTTTATCAAAATCAATACCGGCAATAACATCGATTCCTGCTTGCCGAAGACCATAGGTCATTCCTCCGCCGCCGCAGAAAAAATCGATAGCTTTATATTGAATTTTCCTTTCCATAAATCCCTACACCGTCCCCCGGTTTTACTCATCTCGCTATACTTTTTATAATAATAACACAAATTGAGCGTAAAACTCAAGAACTTCGCAGCACCTGTTGTCAAGTTTGCTCCTTGACGTAACGGTTCTTTTTCCGTATACTATTTAGACTTTGTCTGAGGAAGCCTTTTTCGGTCAACTCGGCTCAGGTTGTTTTATTTGCCAACTTAGCTCACCTGGCAGAGCAGCACCCTCGTAACGTGCAGGTACTCGGTTCAAGTCCGAGAGTTGGCTTTTTTAGTAAGTGATTGTGTTATCATTATTTACAAAATACGTTATTCGAACAATTGGGACGACAATATTAAAGATTATGCTATGCCCCGGTACATAAAACCAATACATGTCCGCTTCCAGTATCTGCGATAAAAGTCTTTACTATGGCTGTTTCATATCCTTTTTCAATCCCAAACAAAGAAAAAAGACTTTTATTCGTGCGGAAGGTTTAATACCCGCCGTTCCTCGGCAATGCTCTGCATCGGGGGTGTTGATTTGGATTTTAAAATAACCGGACAAGAGACTGTACCGTGGTAGATTAGTATACTGCTTTTTTTTGTTACTATGCATACCTTGATAGAAATACATAAAAGAAATACAATATAGACATATCAAAAGAGGTGTTTTTATGATGGTTGTTCACGGAAAATTTGAATGGGACAGTAACAAGAATGAGATAAACATCAAAAAACACGGTCTTTCATTTGATGCAATTCTTGAAGTGTTTAATGATCCATACTTTATCGAAAAGATTGATATTGAACATTCAACACTTGAGGAAGAAAGACTAATAGGGATTGGGAGTTTGAACGGTTTTGTAATAATCACGATTGTGTATACGGAACGTGATAGAACAAGGCTTATTTCTTCACGTCTGGCAACAAAAAAGGAGGAGGCTTTTTATTATGAGCAAAGAAAAAACTTTAACTGCTGAAAGAGTGGCGGAACTCCGTAAGAACATTGATTTATCGGATATTCCTGAAATTACGGACTTTTCCGGTTTTAAGCCTCGATACCCTGAATACTTCAAGCCAAAAAGAGAGCAAGTATCAATCAGATTGAGCAAATATCTTATTGACCACTTTAGAGCAATGGGAAAAGGTTGGCAAACAAAGGTAAATGATTTCTTAATGGATGCCGTCAACAACGGACAAATTTAATCGACTTTGTTAAACGCAAAAATAACCGAGCCGTAACGTGCAGGTACTCGGTTCAAGTCCGAGAGTTGGCTTTTATTGATGTTTTTTATCAATTCTGAAATATTATTAGGTTTCCTAAAAATTTTTTAGTTTTTTTGTGTTTTTTGCTTGTTTTTACGGCAAAGCGTGCTATACTGTTGTAAGGGTATTGCAGTATGAGTCAGACACGGTTTGTCGTAAAAGGCGATTTTATATCGGCGGTAACAAAAGACCGTCTTGTAGCACATCCGAATGCGTATGCACTGTGCGAAAACGGACGGATACTTGATTTTGTCGATATATTGCCGGAAGGACAGTGGGAGCATGTCCCCTGTTTTGATTTTTCCGGTATGCTGATTGTCCCCGCCTGTGTTGACTTACACGTTCATGCGCCGCAGTATGCGTTCCGCGGCATGGGGATGGAGCTTGAGCTCATCGATTGGTTGAATACCTATACCTTTCCCGAAGAAGCGAAATATGCCGATGCGGATTACGCTTTGCAGAGCTATCGGCTTTTTACCGATGACCTTGAAGCGAGTCCGTCCTGCCGCGCGGTCATTTTCGGCACCATTCATAACAGCGGCAACCGTGTGTTGGCGGATTTACTGAAAGCTAAAAAGATGCCGTGCCTCGTCGGCAAGGTGAATATGGATCGGAATGCTCCCGACTATTTGTGCGAAACGGCGGAATCTTCTTTTGCCGAGACTCAAGCCTTTGTCGACGCATTTAAAAATGATGATGCCGGTGTTCCCGATGATACCGTTGCTCCTATTATAACGCCCCGCTTTGTGCCTTCGTGTACGCCCGCTTTAATGGATAATCTCGGCAAGCTGGCAGCGGCCCGGCAGTTGCCTATACAGAGCCATCTTTCGGAAAATAAAAAAGAAATCGCGTGGGTGAAGGAACTTCATCCCGAATGCAAAAACTATGCCGAAGTATACGACCGCTACGGTCTTTTAACCGATAAAACCATCCTCGCTCATTGTGTGCATCCTACCGACGAAGAAATAGAATTACTGATTCGGCGCGGCACATACATTGCGCATTGTCCCGAATCAAATATCAATTTAACCAGCGGCATCGCCCCGATCGCGCGTCTTTTGGATGCGGGCGTTCATATCGGGCTCGGCTCAGATGTGGCTGCCGGTTCTCAATTCTCTCTTTTTAAAGCGATGATGTCGGCGCTTCAAGTTTCAAAAATGCGGCGGTATTTTTATGAAGGAGAGCGCGCTCTTTCCGTATCGGAGGCCTTATACCTTGGAACGAAAGGCGGCGGTTCCTTCTTCGGGGATACCGGCAGCTTTGAAAAAAATTTTTGGTTCGATGCGGTAGTGATCGACGATTCTCACTTTAGTGTGCGTGCCGATTTTTCCGTTGAGCAGCGGCTGGAACGGGCGCTCTATTTGACGGAACGGCACAACATGGCTGCAAAATTCGTACAAGGCCGTTGCGTATGGGATAAACGGGAGGAGCTATAATATGGATGAAAAAAGGTTTATCGATATTGCGGCAGGGCGGGTGAAAGCCGATCTGGTGTTAAAAAACGCTTTTGTGCTTAATGTGTTTACCAAAGAGTTTATTAAACAGGATGTTGCGATAGCGGACGGGTATATCGCCGGTGTCGGACAGTACGAAGGCGTTGTAGAAAAAGATTTAACCGGCAAGTTCGTGTGTCCGGGACTTATCGATGCGCACTTGCATATTGAGTCCACGATGGCGTCCCCGCGGAATTTTGCCCGGCAGGCGCTCCGCTGCGGTACTACCGCCGTTATTGCCGACCCGCACGAAATTGCCAACGTCGCGGGCGTTGACGGTATTCTCTATATGCTGGAGGATGCGCGGAAGGCGGTGTTTGCCGATACGAACCAGCCGCTTGTTTCCATCTATTTTATGATTCCTTCCTGCGTGCCCGCTACCGACTTTGAACACACCGGCGGCGCGATTACCGTCTATGATATAGAAAAACTGTTGGATGAGCCGAACGTACTCGGCCTCGGCGAGATGATGAATTATCCTGCAGTCATCCGTGGGGATGAAGCCGTATTGAAAAAGATATCTGCGGCTCGGGAAAAGAAAAAGATATGCGACGGTCATGCGCCGTGCGTGCGCGGCCGAGATTTACAGGCATACTGCGCCGCCGGTATCCGTACCGATCACGAATGCGCATCCTACGATGAAGCATTTGAAAAATTGCAGCAGGGAATGTACATCCTGATACGCGAAGGCTCTTCCGCGCAGGACTTGGAACCTATCGTACGCGGTATGCTGGAGCATAAAACCGATACAAGCCGCTTTGCGTTCTGTACCGACGATAAAAAAATGAGCGACATTTTAGCGAACGGACACATCAATAATAATGTACGCAAAGCGGTGTCGCTCGGTTTATCGCCGGAAGATGCGCTGTGTATGGCGAGCTTTCATGCGGCGCAGTGTTACGGTTTGAGCGGCAGAGGGGCTATCGCTCCGCGTCACTATGCGGATATTGTCGTATTTGATAATATAACGGACTTTTCAATTGATTCGGTGTATAAGGCCGGTATTGAAGTTTCTTCCGTTCCTATGGCGCAAGAAACGGAATCGACGGCGGCAGAGGAACCCTCTTCGTTCTCTATTAAACGGATTACCGACAGTGTTCATGTTGTTCCCGTGTCTCGGAGTGCCTTTAGCGCCGACCGGTTTATGCCGTCGGGTTCCGATAATTTCCATGTTATCGGAATGCAGCGGGGAACCCTTTTTACGAAGCATCTGGTGTTTCCGCGGCAGGAATGCGCCGAGATGCTCAAAGACGGCAAGCTCTGTTATTTGGCGGTGCTGGAGCGGCACAAGAACACCGGCAATATCGGCCGTGCTTTGCTGCACGGTTACGGAGTGTCGAACGGAGCCATCGCGTCGAGTATCGGGCATGATTCGCACAATATCATCGTCGCCGGTTCAAATGCGGCCGATATGCACCGTGCCGTTGAAGAAGTAATCGATATGAAAGGCGGCGTGGCTGTTGTACAAAACGGCACGGTGCTCAGCAAGTTTGCACTGCCGATTGCCGGTTTAATGAGCGCTATGGAACCGGTGCAGCTCGCCGACTGTATTCACGATGCGGCCGAGAAAGCGCATACTATCGGCGTATACCCCGAAGTTGAACCGCTGATCGGTTTGTCGTTCCTTGCGCTGCCGGTTATCCCCGAATTAAAATTGACGGATTCCGGTTTGTTCGATGTAGTAAAATTTCAGTTTATATAGGGAGGTAAAAATGATAGTTGGAAAAGCGGTGCCCCGTGTCGATGCTTACGATAAGGTAACCGGCAGGGCAAAGTATGTTGACGATTATTTTCACAGTGATTTTTTAGTCGCAAAGGTATTGCACAGCACCATTGCGAACGGACTGGTAAAAAAGATCGATACGAGCGCTGCGGAGAAAATTCCCGGCGTGGTTAAGATTGTTACCTGTTTCGATGTGCCGGATATTTGTTTCCCGACTGCGGGACACCCGTGGTCTACCGAGGAGGCACATCAGGATATTGCCGACCGCAAGCTGCTTAATCAGCGGATACGGTATTACGGCGATGATGTTGCAGCCGTTATTGCGGAAGATAATGTAGCCGCCGAACGTGCGTTAAAAGCTATCACCGTTGAATATGAAGAATATCCTCCTATTCTGGATGTGCATCAAGCGATGTCCTCCGAAGCAACCGTATTACACGAAGCGTTCCCGGGCAATGTGCTGAAGCATACGGTGTTTAGCGTGGGCGAGTATGAAGAAACGCCGGATGATCCCGATACTATCATGGTTGAAGGCGATTATGCGGTATCTCCGATTTCTCACTGCCATATTGAAAATCCCGGCTCGTATGCCTATATGAAGGGCGGAAAGATTATCGTGGTGTCTTCCACGCAGCTGCCTCATATTTGCCGCCGTGTGTGCGGACAGGCGCTCGGTATCGACTGGGGAAAAATACGGGTTATCAAGCCGTATATCGGCGGCGGCTTCGGCAACAAGCAGGATATTCTGTATGAGCCGCTGAATGCCTACCTTTGTACGGTGGTCGGCGGACGGTGCGTACAGCTGTCCGTTTCGCGGGAAGAGACCTTTATGTGTACCCGCACGCGCCATGCGATGGAATTCCACATGAAGACAACAGTGCGGAAGTCGGACGGCAGGTTCATTTCGCGCAAAATGCTCTGCTACTCCACAAAGGGCGGTTACGCTTCACACGGACACGCCATTACCGCGAATGCCTCCAACGAGTTTAAGCAGCTCTATTCGGCGGAAAAGGGAATCATTTCCGAAGCGTATTCCGTGTTTACCAATCATATTACCGCAGGGGCTATGCGCGCGTATGGGATTCCGCAAGCGGATTTTGCCCTTGAATCTTTTATGGATGATATGGCGCTCAAACTGAATATGGATCCTGTTGATTTGCGGCTCAAGAACTGTATGCGGGAAGGGTACGAAGACCCTGTTACAAAGATTAGAGCAAACTCGGATGGGCTCTATCAATGCTTGCAGAAAGGCCGCGAGGTGTTCCACTGGGATGAGCTGCGGAAAAAGTATGCAAATCAAACAGGGCCGGTGCGCCGCGGTGTTGGAGTTGCCTGTTTTAACTACAAAACCGGCGTTTACCCCATCTCGCTCGAAACCGCCTCCGCCCGTATCATGCTCAATCAGGACGGCAGTATTCAAATTCAGATGGGGGCGACGGAAATAGGGCAGGGCGCCGATACGGTGTTCTGCCAGATGGCTGCCGAAGTGCTTTCGCTGCCGATGGATAAGGTCTATATTTTTTCCGAACAGGATACCGATGTTACCCCGTACGACAGCGCGGCTTATGCTTCCCGTCAAACGTATGTCAGCGGCAAGGCGATTAAAAAGACCGCCGAATCGCTTAAACGGAAGATATTGGACTATGCGGCGGGAATGCTCGATATGAAGGCCGATGAGCTTGATCTTCAGCATGAAAAAATTATTGTCCGCAGTACCGGTGAAGAGCGGCTCACCTTGGAAGAGGTCGCAATGGAAAGCTGTTACAGTATGAAGGAATCCAATCACCTCAGCGCGGAAGAAACGTCGCATTGTACCGATAACTGCTTCTCGTTCGGTGCTACCTTTGTTGAGATTGAGGTTGATATCCCAGTCGGCAAAATCAAGGTATTGAATATTTTGAACCTGCACGACAGCGGTACGCTTATCAATCCGCAGTTGGCGGCAGCTCAAGTACACGGCGGCATGGGAATGGGTCTCGGCGCGGCAACTGCCGAACAGATGCTTTACGACAATAAAGGTAAGCTGCTGAACGGGAACCTTTTGGATTATAAGCTGCCGACGGCGATGGATCTTCCCGACTTACACGAGCTGTTTATCGAAAATGCCGACCCCACCGGCCCCTTCGGGAATAAATCACTGGGCGAGCCGCCGATTATTTCGCAGCCGCCGGCAATTCGCAATGCCCTGCTCCATGCCACCGGCGTTGCCATTAACAAGTTGCCGCTTAATCCTCAGCGGCTTTTTGAAGCGTTCAGCGAGAGCGGGCTGCTGAAGGAGGTAATCTAATATGTACGATATGGAAAGTTTTTATCAAGCGACATCCATCGCCGATGCCGTAAGCGCCTTAGTCCGTACCGAAAATCCGGTTATCCTTGCCGGCGGCACCGACGTGCTGATTCAAATGCGGGAAGGTAAACTTGCCGGACGGAATGTCGTGTCTATTTTCGGCATCCCCGAATTGCGCGGCGTGAGCATAGACGAAGAAGGTACTATCCGCATCCGTCCGCTAACGGTCTTTAGCGAATTAACCGGAAGTCCCATCGTGCAAAAGCACTTACCGATGCTCGGCTATGCGGCCGATCAGGTCGGCGGGCCTCAGATACGGAATATGGGAACCGCAGGCGGGAATATCTCTAACGGTGTAACGAGCGCCGACACCGCACCCAGCCAGCAATGCTTTAACTCGGTTGTCGAAATTACCGGCCCGGACGGAGTGCGGTTGGTTCCCGTGCAGGAGTTTTACGTCTCCGCCGGAAAGGTGGTATTGCAAAAAGGCGAGTTGGTAACCTCATTCCTCATTAAAAAGAAGGACTACGAAGGCTTTACCGGCGACTACATTAAGTACGCAATGCGTAATGCGATGGATATTGCGAACTTGAGCTGCGCTTCCCTTGTAAAAACCAAACGGGAAAACGGCGCATTAAAAATCGACGAGGTGCGTATGTGCTTCGGCGTTGCCGCTCCGGTACCGCTCCGCTGTAAAAATACCGAGGCTTTTTTAACCGGTAAAGAAATCAACGATGCATTATATGAAGGCTTGCAGGAAGTGCTCCTCACGGATATCAATCCCCGTGACTCGTGGCGCGCGTCAAAAGCGTTCAGAGTTAATACCGCTAAGCAAATAGCGGTGCGATCTTTACGGAAAGCTGTCGAGCGGCAGGAGGTGTAAGCATGTTAAAAATTATTAGTATGAAAGTGAACGGAAAGCAACGCGAGCTTGCCGTTGATGTTCGGGAATCGCTTGCCGACGCGCTTCGCAATAGGCTTGCGTTGACGAGCGTTAAAAAAGGCTGTGAAGTAGGAGAATGCGGCGCCTGTACCGTGTTGGTGGATGGAGTGTCCGTCGATAGCTGTATTTACCTTGCAGTCTGGGCGGACGGCAAGAGCATTTTGACGGTCGAAGGCTTGCAGGGCGAAAACGGAGAACTCAATCCGATACAGCAGGCCTTTATCGATGAAGCGGCGGTTCAATGCGGCTTCTGTACCCCCGGCCTTATTCTGACGGCGGTAGAAATTGTCGGCAGCGGAAAGCTGTATACACGGGAGGAGCTGCGTAAGCTTATCTCCGGACACTTGTGCCGCTGTACCGGCTACGAAAACATTCTCCGCGCAGTCGAAAAAGCGATGAAGCAAAATCTTGAAAACCTTGAACAAATGAAAAAGGCGGGAGCGTAAGACTCGGACTTGAGTATTGGGCGCCGCTAAAAATTGTAAGCCTATCCGAGATGATGTTTTTCATAAGTTTTGGAATACCAATAACTTATGAAAAACATTGTATGAAACGCCTATTTTTTATGCAGCTTTTTTACTGTGCTGCACTTGTTTTTGCGGTTGATGATGACAGCAAAGCTGAAAAAGAGAAACGATGCAATCGGCCTTAGTTATTAAACAGATAGATGATTATGATTACATATTAAGAGAGCAATTCGGCTTTCGCTGTGCAGATGAGGGGCGTTGTAAAACATATACGGTTCCGAAAGAGGTCGGAGTCGGAACTATCCGCAATATTTTCCCTTGCGGGAATGTCGGGCTTTCTATTATTCGGCTCAAACTGCGCTATCCGCTGGTGATGCAGTATGACGGCTATAATTCCGCATTTGAAACGACGTGTTGTTTTGGCGGGCATATCGCCTATTCCGAAACGGGCGTAATCGACACTTGCCTTTCACCGAATGAGCTGGGCATTTATACCAAGCAAAACAGCTGCGGTATGATGATGTATCCGGTAGGGGAGGATATTACGGCTGTTTCTCTATTCGGTACGGATGAATTTAAGCAAGCGCTGCCCTTTGCGTTTGCAGGTATGCAATCCCAAAACACAAAGCCGGATGGCTTGACGGATTGGCTGATGGAGCCGAAAAAACCGGAACTTCCGTTTATACGGCTTTTTAAGGATATTATCGATAGTCCGGTAGAAGGTGCGATGCAGCCGATCTTTTATGAAGGTATTACCAAAACGCTGCTTACACAACTTTGGCAACGTTACATTGCAAACCCCATGCGCGGAATTACCCGTTCCTCGCTTTCTCCCGCCGAATACGCTGCCGTGTTACGCGCTCACGATATCTTATCGGAACAATACGCCGATCCTCCGACAATTCCGCAATTAGCGCGGCAGGTCTTTTTAAACGAAACTCGATTAAAGCAGGGTTTTAAAGAAACATTCGGAAAAACAATTCATCAGTTTACCCATAGCATAAGGATGGAAACGGCACGATCATTATTGGATGATAAAAACACAACGGTCAGCCAAGCCGCTTATGCAGTCGGGTATGTGAATGTCAGTCATTTCTCGCAAGCCTTCCGAAAATTTTATGAAAGAAGTTTGAGGGGCAACATCAATCGCTGAAATAGACATGCCTTTTTTCATACGGCTTTTCCGGAATATTATCGATAATTCTGATAGAAGACACATCGCAGCCGCTTTTTTTTGTACGATAACTATCGGGACGGCTGTTTTTATATGCATTATACTCTCCGTAGGTTTTGGAGCAAAAGATGAATATCATTCAATCATTTAACGGAACGATGGCTTATATTGAAAGAACTATTGAGACAGGGTGCGATGAAGCGGAGATTGCGCGCATTTCCGGCTATTCCTATCCGCTATTCAGCAGAATTTTTTCGATATTGGTCGGGTATCCTTTAAATGAATATCTCCGTTTTAGAAAACTCAGCAGAGCCGCCGCCGATTTGCGCAATACCGATGCTAAGATTATCGACATAGCATTGGCGTACGGCTATGAATCGCCTGATTCTTTTGCAGCTGCGTTTAAGAAATTCCACGGCGTCAGTCCGAGCGCGGTTCGGAACGGAAAAGAATTTAAATCATTTGCTCCAATTAAATTATCTTTAACCGTCAACGGAGGGCAAACTATGGAAGTCAAAATTGAAAAAAAGAGCGGATTTACGCTTGCAGGCATTCAAGTCGATGCGGATCGAACCAGTGATTTTCCGAAAGTCTGGAACAGCCTTTTTGAAAAAGCTTCGCACGAAGAACTTGCAAAACTCGGAAACGGCAGGAGCTTCGGCGTCTGTTCCGAGGTAAAAGACGGCAAAACGTTTACCTATGCAGCGGCATATGATTGCCGTGATGCACAAAAGGCGGCCAAACTCGGCTTGTCGGTGATGCACATCCCTGAAGCCGAATACGCAGTAGTCCAGCTGAAAGGCCCCGTTCCCGACTGCATCCACAAAGGCTGGAAGTATGTTATGGAAACCTTCTTTCCCGAACAAGGGTACTGTCATGCCGGTACTCCCGACTTTGAAGCATATTCGGAAGGGGATATGTACAGCAAGAATTACATGATGGAGCTATGGGTGCCTATTGTAAAGGCATAAGGCTGTGAATTACTCTTCCTCCGCAGTCCTGTCGCTGCGGGGGAAGCTGTATTCTTTCAATCTTCATAGTGCCCTTTACATGAAACAATATAGATTATGCCGTCTTTCTCGTAGTAGACAATTCGATTCGTATTATCAATACGTCTGCTCCACATACCGCTTAAATTTCCCTTTAGGGGTTCCGGCTTACCTATCCCCTCAAAAGTACTTCGCTGAATATCTTTGATAAGCCCGTTTATTTTTTTCAGTGTCTTCTTGTCCTGTGCCTGCCAATATAAATAATCATCCCATGCTCTATCTTCCCATAATAGCCGCATTACTCTGCCTCAATCAACTCATGCTCGGCAAAATGAGCCTTTCCTTCTTTTATATCACGCACAATATTTTCAAGATAGCGGATATTACTTTCAGAATAGAACGGGTCAACGGCGACTTCAAAAGGTATGCGCTTTTCTCTACCGACTTTTTTTGCAAAAATCGTAAACGCCGCACTCATAGAAAGCCCTAATTCGGAACAGGTCTGTTCCATACTCTTTTTTACATCTTCGTCTAAACGAAAATTCACATTTACTGCTTGTGCCATATTTCCCCCTGTGTTACTTCTATGATAAATCGGCTAATAAAAAATAGCAAGCATCTTCATTACGTTTTATTTAATTTGTAATGAAGATATAGTAAACCTGTTCGGAAACTTCCGTTTTGGAACAGGTTACCTTGAAAAGTGAACAACAGCGGCTTGTTTTTTTAAGCTTATGTTTTATAGTGTAGGTGGGAAATCCCACTATTCGGAGGCATACTATGCTAAGTATAAATTCTGAATTCTCTGAATTATAGGAAACAGTGTAATTTTTTAGAGCTAATAATGAGTTAAACCGCACAGACCTTGAGCCTGTGTCGGCTTTGAACTTCTTGTTATGGCATATTATTATGCATAAGCGTAGGCTTTTATCTCTTCTAATTGCGGAGCAAGCTCTAACTTTGCATTTCTTATATCAATATCATCCTGCAAAGCCATAAAATAACCATCTGAAACTCCAAAGAATTTTGCAAGTCGTAAAGATGTATCTACAGTAATTCTTCTGCGATTATGAAGAATATCCTGAATGCGAGATGTAGGAACCTTAATTTCCTGTGCTACTTTATATGCGGAAAGTCCAAGAGGAATCAAGAATTCTTCATTTAAGATTTCACCCATTGTCGGTGTTTCGATATACTCTGCCATAGTTTTCTCCTAGTGGTAACCCACAATTTCTACATTATAAAAGTGTCCGTATTCGCAAAAGTCTTTATCATAAATTAAATGTACGCCGATTCTTTTGTTTCCATCTACAAAAGGGTGATTCTCAATCAAAGAGTAGCACAGCTGTGAAGCCTTGTCTAAAATATTAGGATAAAGATTGTTCCCGCCAAAAGTTTGAAATGGTGTTTTCAATGCTGAATCCAAGAGCTGCGCGTCATGTATACCATCCATACCGCCTATCTTTTCGATAAGAGACCTGTGGATTTTTACTACTTGTTCATACTCAAAGAAAATCATTTAGCTAATTCCTGATACGCTTGCTTATTCTGATCGATGAGAGAATCGGAAATTGCAAAAAGTTTTTCATCAGAAACGGTATGATATGGCTTGTCATCCTCCAAAACGGTTATTATTACTTTTCTACCGTTATAGTATTCAAGCGAAGAGTAATCCGTAAGAATGGTATTTCCCTGAATAATCCCAGTTATTGCAAACATTTTGCTGCCTCCGGGTAATATTATACATATATTGATTATTTTTTTACAGAGCTTTTCATAAACATACCCCCTGGTACTCTGATTCGAAGGATGGAATTATTGTCAAATTAATTGATAAATATAACAATACCTGTTTGGGGCATAATAAATTCCGATTGGGGTAGAGATGTTCGTGCCTTTCTATAAACTAATACCTGCAAATAAAGGGCAACCGCATCAGTCTAAAGTCTAATCGCAGAATAAATAGGCGGGGCACCATTTGAGCTGCAAAGCAGCGAAACTCTGGTGAGCTGCCTGTTTATTCTGTGTGAATATCAAAAAAGTACTGATGCGTTTGCTGTGATGATACTATGGGGCATTTGAAACAAACGTGAGAATTATTAAAAAAGCGGGGTATCTTATCCTTGTTTTGGTGTGCGTGTCCTTTCTTTCGTTTTTGCTGGCAAATATTTCGGCGATTGATCCTGCGGAAGCGTATGCGCGGAGGGTTGTCCGTTCTGCAAATAAGGAGTTGATTGCGCAATACCGTGAGCTTACCGGATTTGATAAGACGATTCTGCAGCAGTATTTGTCATGGCTGCATAAAGCGGTGCGACTGGATTTCGGCGCATCGTACCTTACCAAAAAATCCGTACGGCAAGAACTCGGCAAGGCGCTGCCTGTAACGCTGCTGATTGCCGCCTGTGCATCGGCATTCAGCATCATTGCTGCCGTTCCGCTCGGCATAGCGGCGGCTTTGTACAAAAACCGGTTGGCGGATAAACTTATCGGCTTCATTTCTTTCTTGAGTTTTTCCGTACCCGGTTATTGCATCGGTCTTTTGGTTTTGCTCGTTTTCGGTATGCGCTTACATCTATTTCCCGTTATCGGGCACGGGCAGGGGGGCAGTGTGCTGTTTGCCTCTTTTACCCTTGCTTTGCCGATGACCGGTACGCTTATCCGCCTTTTACGCTCTTTCTTATTGGAAAATGAGGAGAAAGAGTATGTTCAATACGCGAAAGCCCGCGGGATTACCGACCGGAACATTATGACGCGTCATCTTTTACGCAACGCAGCTCCGATGCTTGTAACTTTGTGGGGACAAAATATCGGCTATCTTATTGCGGGAACTGCGATTGCAGAAACTATCTTTTCAATTCCGGGGATCGGTATGTATGCACTGAACGCCGCAGTTAACCGCGATTTTCCCGTCATCAATGCGTATCTTATTGTAACAGCGTTTACATTTACCGTGTGCAACGGCGCGGCAGAGTTTATCGGCGAAGCGCTTAATCCTTCTTAAAACGTTCGTTGAGGAATCGTGCATGAGGGGAAAAATGAATGCCGCGCTCGCTGCAGGGCTCGGTATGGTTTCGGTATTGGTTATCATCGCTGTTTTTTGCGATGTGTTGGCGCCGAATAATCCTGACAAAATCGATATGAGTGTACGGTTTGCCGAGCGGTCTTTTGCGATGCCGTTGGGAGCGGATGCGTACGGACGGTGCATATTTTCAAGACTGCTGTACGGCACGCGCTATTCCATGGGACTTGCCGCCGCAGTTATCGGGATAGTTGCCGCCCTTGCAACACCTATCGGGATGATTGCGGCGTTTAAGGGCGGCGTTGCGGATAAGCTTTTTGTGTTAAGCTGCGATGTGAGTATGGCGATGCCGCCAACAGTACTGGTGCTTGCGGTTATCGGCATTATGGGAAACGGCGTAGTCAATCTGCTGGTAAGCGCGGGGTTTGCGTATTGGGGATGGTACGGCAGAATGGTGCGCAGCTATACGCATCACGAAAGCAGAAAAAGCTATATTGTTTATGCAAAAACCGCAGGCCTTTCCGATTGGAGCATAACGGTAACGCATATTTTTCCGAATATTATGCCGAGCCTTATCGTACTGTTGACGATAGGAATCGGCGATGCGGTACTGATGCTCTCCGGCTTTTCATTTTTAGGGATCGGATTGCCTGCGGGGACGCCGGAATGGGGCGCGCTGCTGTCGGATGCAAAAAGCAGCTTTATTCGCGCTCCTCGGTTCGCCGTTTATCCCGGACTCTGTATCTTCTTTGCCGTATGCGCCTGCAATATAACGGGGGAAGGTTTGCGCCGTTTCTTTTCTCCGTATCAAGGCACCGTACAGGAACATGTATATCAAACGACGAAAAGTGTGTCGAAAGGCGTACTACCTAAAGAAATCGTACAGGAAAGCATCGATGAATGAAGCGAGTATGCTCACGCCGCAATATGCACAGTATACGGGAGAACCGGTAAAGGTGGAACCGGTCCTTTCCGTAAGCGGCTTGTGCATCGAATATCCGAATGAAAGAACGAAAATACGCAATATCGGTTTTTCCATTGCGCGGGGAGAAACGTTCGGTTTGATCGGTGAAAGCGGCAGCGGCAAAACTTCCGTGTGCAAAGCGATACTCGGCTTACTCAAAGACCGTGCGCTGCAAAGCGGCAGTATCCGGCTGTGCGGTAAAGAACTGCTGCGATTATCCCCAAAGGGACAACAGAAAATCAATGGAAAGGATATCGGGTATGTCATGCAAAATCCTCATGCGGCATTCGATCCGTGTATGAAAATAAAGCGCCATTTTATGGAAACGATTAAGGCACACCGTCATTGCAGTACACGTGAGGCTTTCCGGCTGGGGTATGAACTGCTCCGTGCCGTAGGGCTTCCCGATGCGGAACGTGTTATGGAAAGCTATCCGGGGCAATTAAGCGGCGGGATGCTGCAGCGGGTTATGGTTGCGATTGCCGTTTCGCTGCGTCCCGTGTTGCTCATTGCCGACGAGCCGACCGGCGCACTGGATGCCGGTAATTGCGGTATTGTTTTACAACTGCTTGCAAAAGCGGTAAGAGAGACCCAAGCTGCATTGCTGTTTGTTTCGCACGATATGAATGTCGTTGCGAATATTGCAGAACGTATTGCCGTGATGAAAGAGGGTGAAATAGTAGAGACAGGAACCGCCGAAACAGTCCTGAAAAATCCCCGGCATCCGTATACAGCCGAATTACTATCATCGTCAAAAGTGTACGTCCATGTACACTTTTGACTGCGAATTTTGGCAAGACCAAAATGTCGTTATACTGGCAAGGATGCCAGGGAGTATCCACAGAATCGAGTTTGTGGGAACAAACTCGAAGTTAAACAAATATACACGGATGTATATTTGTTTAACACCGCCCTCCATGGCGGAAGATTTTTCTTTTCATGTGTGCACGTGGGTATTTTATAGAGGAGAAGCAATGCTCGAAATAAAACATATAACAAAACGCTATACGGACAACGGCAGGAAAGGCAGTGTGCCGGTGCTGGAGGATTTTTCGTTGACGATCGGGGACGGGGAGACGGTTGCGCTTACCGGCGAAAGCGGCAGCGGAAAAAGTACCTTGGCGCGTCTGATTTGCGGTTTTGAAAACCCGACTGTAGGCAGCATCCGGTGGGACGGCAAGGACGTTTTTCCGCTTGCCCGCAGGAGGACGCTCTACCGGCATATTCAGCCCGTGTTTCAGGATAGCCTGAACTGCTTTGACCCAAGGCAAAAAATTAAGAAAAGCCTTTGCGAGCCGCTGCAGCATTTTTGCCGATTTTCTGAAAAGGAGTGTATGGCTCGGCTTGCTCCGCTGCTGGATACCGCCGATATTCCTGCCTATCTTTTGGAAAAGTATCCGCATGAATTGTCGGGCGGTCAGCAAAAAAGGATATGCATTATCCGTGCGCTATCTATTAGACCGAAGCTCGCCGTGCTGGATGAAGCCGTCGCGGGGCTTGATCCTACGGTGATGCTGCATATCCTTCAGCTCTTAAAACGGCTGCAAAAAGAGACGCAGTGCGCATATTTGTTTATCACACATGACCTGCGGGCAGCCGCTTTTATGACCGGTGATAAAGGAAAAATTATTCGATTTAATATCGGCAAGGACGGCGATACGGGATAGAAGCGGTATCCTTTTTATTGCAGGGCTCATTACTGTAGCTGCCTTCGACGTGAGGAGAAGCGCAGCCGGTTTTTGCAAACGCAATAAAAAGATACAAGCGGATAGCCCGGTTTTTGCGCTTGCGCAAAAAGTCGCCCCAAAAAATAAAACAATGGAGGTTTGTATGAATACAAGAAAAATACGGTGGATTGCAGTGGTGTCGGTTGCGGCGCTGATTGCCGTGTCGGGATGCAAAAATGTGTCGGAGATAAAAGGCCGTGATGAGTTGATTGTCGGAGAAGCGGTCGATTTTGCAAGTTATGAGCCGATTGGGATTATGGACGGGCTTGGGTTTTCTCATTATTCGGAGATGGTGTATGAAACGCTTGTCCGGTTTGAGAATGGGGAAGTGAAACCGGCTCTTGCCGAAAGGTGGGAGCATGACGAACATTCGTGGACGTTTCATTTACGGCGCGGGGTTACGTTTACCGATGGGGAGCGGTTTACTGCGGAGGCGGTAAAGGTCAACATTGAAAAGATGCAGGAGTTTGTCGGGGACTATCTCGGCTATTATGGGGCGGTTTCGCGGATCAGTGCGGTGGAGGCGGCGGATGAATACACGGTGCGGTTCCGCTATGCAGAGCCTTACCCTGCCGTTTTGCAGGAGTTAAGTGCGTCGGCGTTTGGAATGCTTTCTCCTCGTCTGTTTGAAAACGGGAATAATCCCTATGGCTCCTATACAGCGGATACGGCGGGAACGGGGCCTTACGAGATAAAGGCGGCAAACTGTGTTGCGGGGCAGCGGTATCGGTTTACAAAAAATCAGCAATGGTATGGACAAAACGGCGGACTGGAGTCGTTTACCGTAATGATTATCCCCGATGCGGACAGCCGCGCTCTTGCGCTTAAAGCGGGGGAAATCGATATACTGTTCGGTTCGTATCAAATTACCTACGATATGCTGGAGCAGGTCAAGATGCCGGCGCAGACCGGAATGGCGAATCAGAACGATGCGGGGGCCGGGTTGACCGTGCGGTTTTCGGATAAAACCTATATCACCCGGAATCTGCTGCTCAATGCGTCTTCGCCGCTTACGCGGGATAAGCAGGTGCGTTTGGCGCTTGAGTACGCAATCAATAAAGATGAAATTATCAATACGGTACTGCACGGAAGCGAGGTTAAGGCGGATACGCTGTTTACCCGCGATATGCCGTATTGCGATGTCGCGCTGTCGCCGTATCAATACGATAAAGCGCGTGCGGTGTCTTTGCTTGAGCAGGCCGGTTGGACGGAACTGAATGGCAAGGGAATACGGATGCGCAACGGAACGCCATTACAGCTGCGGGCGATTTATCAGAGCGCAAAGCCCATTGACGAGCAAATACTGACGGCGGTGAAAGGGCAGCTTGCGAATATCGGCATTGAGCTTGTCTTGCAGGGGTACGAAACGATGACGTGGTTCGATACCGGTACGTCGGGTGCATTTGAACTGTCCGTCAACGACACTTACGGCTTTCCCCAAGATCCGCATGTCTTTTTGACTGCGATGGCGGACGACGGGTTGGATAAAACCTCTCAGGCAGGCTTGGTGCAAAAAGCGCGCATCGATGCCTGTATTGCCGGTATGATGAGTACCGTAGACGAAGATGCGATACGGGACGATTACCGGTTCATTTTAACAACGCTGCATGATGAGGCGGTGAACATACCGATTTCTTACGCGAGGGAGATGGCGGTATACAATTCGGAAAAGGTGAAGGATATTGCGTTTGCCGATAATCCGTACAGCCTCGATATGACGCGGGTAACAGTGTTTCCCTTATAAATAATAGAAATAATAGGGCATCTCTAAAAAGTTCCCGTTTTTTAGAGATGCTCATCGGTATCATTACCCATCAAAATGATGTGAGGATATTTCGGTTCGGTTATCCGGTTATCTGTGCGGGCTGGAGATAATTTCCGTCACTACGGCATTCTTTCCTTGCACTCGTACACGGACATATTCGCCGCCTTGCAAATTACGCTCCTGTAAAGAATCCCGTATTAAAGGCAGCGAAAGATAATTTTCCGTGATAACGGTTTGCTGTCCGTTGCGCGGCGCTTCGACAACCCCGCATATCGGTTTTCCATCCCATGCCTGTAAATATGATGCGAATTGCGTTTCCGCCAGCTCGTTCAGCTTTTTTATCCGTTGACCTGCAATCCGTTCAGGTATTTTTGGCTGCATTTTCCACGCCTCTGTTCCCGGGCGGGCAGAGAAGGGAAACGCATGTATTCCCGCAAACTCAAGTTCATGGCACATCCGGTACGTTTCTTCAAAATCAGCTTCCGTTTCACCGGGAAAACCGGCGATGATATCCGCACCGATAAACGGATTGTCCTTTACGCGACGGAGTTCGGAAACGGCTTGATATATGGTTGCTTTCCTATATCCGCGGTGCATCGCTTTAAGGACGGTATCGCTGCCCGATTGTACGGAAAGGTGAAAGTGGGGGCAAATCTGCGGATGTGCCAGCAGCGGGACAAGCACCTCATCTATCCTGTCGGGATAAAGACTCGAAATGCGGATACGCATCTCAGTGTTTTCCAGTATGAGTTTGAGTATATCAGCAAAATCTCCGGCTTCGCTCCGGTACTGCGACAGGTTCACGCCCGTCAGCGTTACTTCACGAGCACCGGTTTCTTCTATACGGCGAAGCCGTTCGAGGACTTCGGCGGCGGGCAGCGACACGGATTTACCCCGTGCAAGCCGTATCCTGCAATAAGCACAGGCATCGTTACAGCCGTCCTGAATTTTCAGCAGTGCGCGTGAGTGGAATAAAAAATGCGGGGAGCTGAGTGCGAATAGCCGCTTCTCCCGTATGCCGCGTATGGATATGTTTTGTACTGATGAGTTTTGTACCGGTTTGTCCTGTGTATGCTGCGGAGCTTTGGTTGTCAAGTCGGTAAGGTAGGCGCGCACTGCGCTTAGAAAAAAGGCTGTATCAAAGTAAGCGCTGTCGGCTACCAATTTTGCAAGGTATGCCGGTATTTCGGTTAATAAATCTTTCTGTTGTCCGGGAAACGCGAGTATATGGGGGTGCAGCGCTTCTATTTCCGCGGCTTCCAGTTGAGCATAGCAGCCTGTTACCAGAATAACGGCATGGGGGTGTGTCTTCACCAGTAATCTGATCAGTCGACGCGCCTTTTGTTCCGCTTTGCCGGTTACCGTACAGGTATTTACAAAGCAGAGAACCGTCTGTTCGGGCGGCAGCGCAGAAGATAGCCGGATGGGAGCCGCGGCTTCCGGGGCTGTTATCGTTGAAGTGTCGGCAGGCGTTGTACCGGCATATCCGGCATAATCGGCATGACCGGTATAGATGGAAAATCCCGCATCGGTACACAGCGCAGCAAAGGATTCCGCTTCCGTTTGATTAAGCCTGCATCCAAGCGTTTCAATTCGTATTGAACATAATTGAACATTCATAGAAATGAAGGGAACCCTCAATCAGGAGACATGAAAAAGAGAGAACATTGCAGCGGATTAAAAACGGTGCAGTACGCGCTCATAACCTTTTTGAGCATCGGTTGAATTTTTATTTAGCTGCAAGGCTGACGAATAGGCCTCCAATGCCGCCCTGTATTCTTTTGCCTGCTCCCGTGAGTACGCAAGCCGCGTCCACCACACGCTATTGAGCGGCTCCAATCGGATAGCCGTAGAAAACGCGATATCGGCGTGACGGTATTTTGCCATGCGTAAATACAATTCTCCGATATGATAATACACCCCGCTCACCTTCGTACCGTTAGGCGCATAGGCGATATAATCTTCAAAAAGGTGCAGGCTCTCCTCGTTCCTTCCAAGATGATAAAGCGCTTGTGCATGGCTTTCGATAAGCCGCGGGTCGTATTGTGAAACTTCCCGCCCCTTAACCGTCCAGTCGGCCGCTTCCTGATAGCGCTCATCGGCAAGCAACGCCCATGTCAGTACCACATAGCTGTCGATATTGCGGGGCATCCGTTCTATTTCGTTTAAACACACCGATGCGGATTCTTTATAGCGGCCTTCACGGTATAACACCAGTGCATCAGCATCCTTTTGTGCATGAATATAATAGGGTAATAAAATATATAAAAAGATTAATCCGATTCCGGCCGGAAAGCCCTTGCGGAGTGCAACCACGTTCTTAAAACCTCTAATGCCGATCCATCGTACAGATACCGCTAAAAAAGCAACCGCTGTCCAGTATTACTTCGGGAGCTGTTACATCGCCGGTTAATTTCCCCGAGGCAAATACGTGCACGGAGGTAGTAGCGGTAACATTACCGATGACCTCGCCTTTGATAATAACGCGGTCTGCGTCTATCTTTGCCTTTACTTTTGCATATTCACTAATCATTAAATCGCTTGAAGATTGAATAGTTCCTTGTACGGCGCCCTTTATCATAAAAGGTTTTTCAAACTTAATGATTCCGTCAAAGACGATATCCGAGGCTAAAACCGTATCGTAATCTTCTTCATCCAAGTCTATCAGCGCTATTTTATCCGCTTCTGTCATATCTCACAGAATAACAATGATTAGCCGTCGAGGTCAAGAGGCTTTCCGGCAGGTTGTTATTTTGCATCCAATTCCGAAAGCGCATCGACTAAAAAACGGTTCAGAAATAACATACCATCTTCCGTAAGATATACGCGGTTAGGTTCGATGCGGCACTGCCTACGTTTTTCCCAGCGGCTGAGGGTATTGCCGATAAAGGCGGTAATATCAGCGCCGAACCGCCGTGCAAATGCCGACCGGTTAATCCCTTCCGAAAGCCGGAAACCCATCAACAACACCTCTTCCAAAAAGGTATTTCGGTCGATATGTTCGTATGAATATACCGAAAGGCGGTCGGCTGCGGTCATCCATTTATCGATATCTTTACTTCCTTCAAAACGCTCCGCTGCGATAAATTTGCCGCCAGTATCTTCATGTATCAGAGTTCCGCATGCAGCCGGGCCGATGCCGGCGTATGGTTCCATATTCCAATAGATTTGATTATGAAGGGAACGGTGCTTATCCTGATACGAAAAATTCGACACCTCATACCGGATATACCCGTTTTCGGCTAAAAGCGCGGTATTCTCTCGTAAAAGCTCGGAAATAAAATCTTCACGGGCTTCCGGAAGCGGCGCTTCGCTGCACAGTCCGTAGAGGGAGAGGTGATCGATGCGGTAGTCTATCAGTCGCCGCACATCGCCGGAAAGGCTCGCCGCAGTCTGTCCGGTCAATCCCGCAATTAAATCGCAGGAAAGTTCACCCTGCCATCGGCGTTTTATTGTCTCCAAAGCTGTTATCGTTTTTTCTTTTGAACCGCGGCGTCCGTTTACGGCCAGTACATCGTTATCAAAAGTTTGTACGCCGATGGAAAGCCGGTTGATGCCGCTTTCGCTGCAAACTGCAAGCCATTCGGGATGAATATCTTCGGGATTTGCTTCTATCGTAAATTCTTGAACCGGCAGATGTTGCTCTTTACGGATACCGGCCGCGAGGGTGCTAATATCATCAGGGTGCAGCAGCGAAGGTGTACCGCCGCCGATATAGACGGTTTTCCATGATTCAATAGCAGAGCGTTCTTTAAAAAAACGGACATCGTGCAGGAGCTGCTCGATAAATTGAGGATTGGGATGATAAGGGGCAAAGTCCGCCTTTTGCGTTATCGAGTAGAAATCACAATAGCGGCATTTTTGCGTGCAGAACGGAATATGAATATAAAGACCGGCAGGCTTCACGGATACGGTTCCGGCTTAAAAAACCGAAATATGAGAAAACGGCCAATATCGCATCAATATGCGTCCTTTGATTTGCGTTGCCGCCTGCAACGGCCCCCAGAGGCGGGAATCGCTTGAGGCAATCCGGTTGTCGCACAGCACAAAGTATTCCCCTTCTTTGAGCGTCATTTCGGGGTACGCGCCTGAGAACGGCAATGATGTATCCCAGTTCTCCGGCAGGTTTTCGATTTTGACGTTATAGTCGTTGTCGGCTACTTCGAACTCGGTTAAAAAATGTCCGCCGTCTTTTGTTTTGATATGCAGTACAAAATCTTCCATATATATCGTATCACCGGGAATGCCGACAACGCGCCGGATAAAGGGCTTTGCTTGCGCCGGTTGATTGGCAGCAAAGGGATTAACCAGTTGGAAGGTAAAAAAGGCAACGATTTTTTGTACCGTTTTTTCAAAGAAATTTTGATGCGGTCTTGCAATCGGTTCAACCGTTACGAGCGTTCCCCGTTCAATATCTTTTTGAGTGGAATAAAAAGGAGCGGTGATAATCATATCGCCGGAAGAAAAAGTCGGCTGCATCGTATCCGCTTGAATGCGGTACGCGGCGATAATATACGAGTTGATAAGCTGATACAGTATAAAAAGTAAGAAAATAATAAAAGCGATACGGATAATTTTAAACCGCTTTTCCCGCCGTTCAGTATATGAAGTAAATTTGTACCGTTGAAAAAACATAAAAAACCTATTTTACCGGTGATGCCGCATATTTGAAGAATGATATCGGAATACCTTTTGTAACTACAGTACCATTTTGTTTCTACGTTGACAAGTATTTTCAGATGAATATAATGAGTTTGATGGACGGAGAGCCGATAAAAATTATCGCAAAGAATAAAAAAGCGCATTTCGACTATTCTATCGAAGAAACCATAGAATGCGGGATTGCGCTGCAAGGTACCGAAATAAAATCGGTGCGGGACGGCCGAATTTCATTTCCCGACTCGTTTGCCGAAATTATACGGAATGAGGTATGGCTGAAGAATTTTCATATTTCGGAATATGTGTATTCTTCAATCTTTAACCATGATCCCGACCGTCCTAAGAAACTGCTGTTGCATAGAGATGAAATTAAACGATTGACCCGAAAAACGGAAGAAAAAGGCTATACGCTTATTCCGCTGGGATTTTACTTAAAACGGGGACGGATTAAGGTTATGCTCGGCATCTGTAAAGGAAAGAAGCAGTTTGATAAACGGGCTGACATAAAAGAGCGGGATATTAAACGGGATATGCAACGAGAATTGCAGCTGAAAAACAGGTGATAACGAGCAATGAAATACAGAAGAACAAAGAAAGTATCTATAGCGCTTCTCCTTCTGCTTATCAGCCTGCCGTCGGCGCTTTCGGCGCTGCCGGGCGTTGCCGTCTATCAATTACAAGCTCCTGCAATATCTGGGCAAACTGCTCAAACGGTCGATAATCTTGTCTTTTCTTTTATTAAAGAACTGAAAACCTACACTATCTTTGACTTGCGGAACCAGTCCGTACCTGTTGATTTTCCTAAAAATCCGGCTATTGATTATATTTTTTTCGGTGCATTGGAAGAGGTGCCGGACGGAATTAAACTTGAACTCATTTTGAAAGGACGAACAGAGCAGTTAACGCGAATCATTTCAAAAGTATACGATAATGTCAACAAAATTCTCCTTGATTCCCGGCTTTTGGTGTTCAACCTCTTTGACTTTTCGGTTCCGTTGGAACAGCTTGCACGGTCCCTGCCGCAAAACGAACAGAGTATGGAATTCGGATACATCGAAACCGTTGATTCGCTCGCCGGTTCGTGGAAGGGGGAACCGGGGCTTGATCGTGTGATGATCTTGCGCGGCGGCCGCGGGATGGCGGTGTTTTCAAGCGGCGTATCCGTCTCGCTCGATTTAAAAATTGATAACGGATATCTGCTGGTAACGCAAAAGGGGAGTTTGCAACCCCGCCAATTCCTCAATTTACCCGATGAGATTGCCCGTCAAGCAGTGCAAAAGACCAATCCTCCGCAGTGGCGCTTTTTGGTATCCCCCGATAAAAAAATCCTTTCAGGCACAAAGGTCGATGCGCAGATACAATATAATGAAACAGCCATTATCAGCGTTAAATACG
Organism: Treponema sp. OMZ 305; assembly: GCF_024181325.1. Lineage (NCBI taxonomy): Bacteria > Pseudomonadati > Spirochaetota > Spirochaetia > Treponematales > Treponemataceae > Treponema > Treponema sp. OMZ 305. The sequence goes on from NZ_CP051300.1 coordinate 1,021,053, forward strand.
ATACCGCAACGGTAGAATGGTTGCGCGACTAATCTCTCATGCACTACGAAGATGAAGCGGAGGAACGAGTATACCGCCGCCTGAATGCCGATACAATAGTCGGCTACCTTGAAGAAACCGGCAATTTTGCCTCTTTTTTTGATCATTATGAAGAGCGTCCCCCGCAGCTTGATCTGACCCGCGCAATAACCCATTGCTTTAACGACAGCGCAATCGGCGTTTTTGAAGCGGGAACCGGCGTCGGCAAGAGTTTGGCGTACTTACTTCCAGCCTTTGAATGGGCGCTTGCCAACAAAGTCCGCATTGTTATCTCTACCGGTACCATCAATTTACAGCATCAATTAATCGATAAGGATGTCCCCGACGCCTTAAAAATACTCGGTATATGCGGCGAGCAATCGGAACAGCCGCAAGCGGTGCTCATTAAGGGGCGGCAGAATTACCTTTGTTTGCGGCGGCTTATGCAAACGATACAGGAGCCGGATCTCTTTAGTCAGGAGGCGGAAGAGCTGGCCGCCATTCAAAAATGGGTGCAGACAAGCAAAGACGGCGCCCGCTCCGAACTCCCATTTATGCCCGCAGCAGGGCTGTGGTCAAAGATTTGCTCCGAATCGGATAACTGTCTCGGGCAGCGCTGCCCTTTTTATTCCGACTGTTTTGTGATGAAGATGCGTAAAAAGGCTGAAAAGGCGGCGCTCTTAATTGTCAATCACCACCTGCTCTTTGCCGATCTTGCCAGCAGAAAAGAGGGCGCCGGTTATGATTCAACCGCGGTGCTCCCGCCCTTTAACGCAATCATCTTTGACGAGGCTCATACGATTGAAGAGGCGGCAAGCGGATTTTTTTCGCGTACCTTTTCCCGCTATGATTTAACCCGCTGCATTACAACGCTTTCCCGCACCAAAAAAGGGAAGGCCGCCGGCTGCCTCGAAAAAATCACTGCGGTTTCTACTAAAGCCGAGTTGATGCCGGCGATCATCGGCGCACTTACTAAAACGCAAACGGCTTATTCCGTATTGGAGGGGCGGGCGCTTTCGTTTTGCGGGAATGTGAGCAGTCTCGGTTTTACACAGGTACCGGCATCGAAGACGGCGGCGCTGCTTGCCGCGTGCAAGGATTTTTACGCAGAGCTGAATATCCTCAATGTCAAGCTCGCAGTGCTGATTACCAATGCCGAACCGGATGAAGGTTCTCCGTATGAAGAAGCGGTGCGGGAAGGTTCGCTCGCACTGCACCGGCTGCAGGATATTTCCGAAACACTCGAAAACTTTTTCCGCTGGAAGGAACTACCGGATTTCGTCTTCTGGATAGAAAAATACCAAAGCCCTGCGGGGGAAGTGCCGTACTTTAATCAAACGCCGGTGGATATGTCGGGGCTGCTGCGGCAGGCGGTATTCACCCCTTTCGATACCGTTATTGCGCTTTCCGCAACGCTGAAAATCGGTACGAGCTTTTCGTATTGGCTGGGAAGGGTCGGCTTGCATCCTTTTTCCGATAAGCCGGTACGCACCGGTACCTTTGATTCTCCTTTTCCGTACGATAAAAATGTGCTTTTGAACATTCCGACCGATGCGCCTGCCCCTGATGATGAGCAGTTTCAGCAATTTGTGAATACCGCCGTTACTAAACTGATCGAGATGACCGGAGGAAAAACGCTTGTCCTGTTTACTTCTTACGAGTCGTTAAAACAAACTTGTGCGTACGCCCGCAAGGAACTCCCCGATATGGAGCTTTTGCAGCAGGGGGAGGACGACCGCAGCCGCCTATTGCAAACCTTTAAAGAGCATATCGACAGTAGCTTATTCGCGACTGCATCGTTTTGGGCAGGCATCGACGTACCGGGAGAGGCGCTTAGCCATGTCATTTTGGTAAAACTGCCCTTTGCGGTACCGAGTGCGCCGCTTTTCCGCGCCCGTGCGGATGCCATCGAAAAAAGAGGGGGTAGCTCGTTTATGCAATTAAGCGTTCCCGAGGCGGTCGTACAATTCCGGCAGGGCTTCGGCCGCCTGATGCGCTCGCAGACAGACCGCGGCATTGTAACGCTGCTCGACAAACGGGCGCTTGTTAAGCAATACGGGAGAATTTTTATCGACAGTATTCCCAAAACCAAGCAATGCTTTGCATCTTTAGAAGAAATAGTCTATACTGTCGAAAACTTTTTGTATTGATAGGATCTTTATGCTGGGTATTTTTTGTATTATATGCTGTGTCGGCGCTTTAGCCGGATGGGCGTTATTAAACCGTATTGCATACACCGTATACCGGCCGTGGTGTAAAAAAATCAATGCACATATTTCAACCGTTATCGCTCACCGTATCTTTTCAATCTTTTCCGCTTACCTTAATTTCCGTTTTAAAGGCGACTATACTCTTGTGCCGCAGTTGCCGGAGCAATATTTGCTGATTTCCAACCATCAGAGTATTTTGGATATTGTTGTGTATATGAACTATCTCGGCGGAAAACGGGTTCGTTTTGTTGCGAAAAAAGAACTTGCAGACCATGTGCCGTTAGTTTCCGTTATGCTAAAAAGCGACGAGCATTGCCTTGTACGGCGTACCGGCAGCCCCAGCCAAGCGATGCAGGCAATGGATTTATTTGCACAACGGGTGGTGCGTAATAATTGGATACCTATCCTCTTTCCCGAAGGTACCCGCTCAAAAAACGGCGAAGTCGGGACTTTTCATTCGGCAGGATTCCGGCGGTTTTTATCCAAAGCGCCTATGCCGGTGGTTGTTGCTGCAGTTGACGGCGGATGGAATATTTCTTCGGTAACACGACTTGCAACTAACCTGCGCGGAGGTGCATACCGCGTGAAAGTGCTTAAAATATATCCCGCACCTACGACAAAAGAAGCCCAGTTAAAAGTTTTGGAAGAAAGCAAAGAACTGATACAAGAGCAGCTTACAGTCTGGCGGCAGCTGGGTAAGTAATGGGTAATGGATAATTTATAGTTCCTTTAATTGGTAATTGATTTCGATTACTTTGAACAAGACAAAGTTCTTGTTTGGTTCCTCCTTTTTAAAGTTTGCATTTTATATTCCGATAAAGGTATAGAAACATTTTACGGATTCTTCATGCACAGGAGTTGTTATGCGGAAACTTTATATGATAATTATCATGGCAGTCTTTTCTTCTGCCGTTTATGCAGGAGATATTGCCAACTTTGTTAATTTAGGTTTTTCAGCCGATGGAACAAAGTTTGCATTCGGTCAACACGGCTTACAAGATAAAACTTATCGTGCGTATGCTGAAATTTATGCTGTCGATGTAGGCGGCAATACTTTTCTCCCTAACGGTATTTTCAGGACATCGCCCTCAAAGCAAACGGAAGGAAAAGAGAGTAAAGCAACTTTCCTTGCACTGCAGAATAGAGCGCAAGTTTCACTGAGTAAATGGGGAATTTCCGAAACGCGGCAGGGACGGGTTCTTTATGCGCAGACAGAAGCAACGGAGGGGAATCAAACATTGTTCTTCCGCGACTTCCAAACAAGTGACGAATATACGGTTGTGCTGAATACAACGCAAAAATCAAAAACAGAAAGTTCATTCTATTTAACGGTAGAAAAAACAAAACCGAACGGAACTAAAGTAAAAAAAGAAGTTGGTCGTCCCGATTATGTCAGAAGCGGTGTTAAAAATTATGCCGTTAAAAAGATATTGATGGATGACACCTCCCGCGCTATTATTTTTATCATCGAAAAAAAAGAATATTCTGCTGCGGGTGATTCCTTCCGCTATATGGTTGAGGCAACCTTAATCGACTAGGGTATACGGATAAAAGGCGGTTCCGCTATTTGATTTTTTATTTATTCGGTATATACTGGTAGCTATGAGTACTGATATACTGATAACAGACGATCGTTTAAATTTTTCGTTAAGCTTAGCTGATTTTTTACGGGTACAGGGTCAGCGTGTAATCGTTATTTCCGATGCCGAACGGACAAAAGAAAAAAAACCGGAGAATACGATAGGTCCTGTATTATTATGGAACCGCCAATCCGTATTTTCTCTTCAATCTTTACCACTTCAATTTAAAACGTTACAGTTGAATATTGAAACTGCACTGCTGATCTTCGATGCACCGGCATATACCGAATTATATTCCAATACCGGTGTGTTGCATGCCGACAAGATCGTTACCGAATTGATTACTGCAAATATACAGTTGGTCTATACATTTATGCGGTATTTTATTCATAAAAAATCCGGAAAATTAATATTCGTACATCGAGATGTCTCTCCTTCATGCGGAAATATACCGGTTGCCGCTGCTTCCGGGGCATTTGTGCGGATGGCGGAGGCAAGTGTGGCAACGCTTGCACAGGAAGAAAATGCTCTTCTGCAAACAATGCTTGTTCGCCTTGAGGGAGAAGATAATGCGCTTTATACCGAATGGTTGGCTGCACAAATAAACCAGCCTGCATTATCGCGTATGCCCGGCAAATGGATTAAAGCAGGGCAGCGCGGATTATTTGGAAAATAGGTTCTGTCATTTAAGTATTTTTTAATTGTTATTGAGGAGAGAAAAAATGGATACGAGAAAAAAGAATATCTCCCTGCGTACTAAAATTTTGGTTGCCGGTGTCGTTACGTTGTGTATTTTAATAATATGCGCTTGTGTTATCATCGGTTTTCAACTATATCAGGTTAATATAAAACAATATGATCGAACCTCATCTCAACAGTTTTCGCTTATAGAACAAACGATCAACTTGTTTATGCAAAATAATAAAAACACGGTAAAAATGCTTGCAGACCATCCTACGGTACAGGCCGCCGATGAAACAATTAATAGCTATATGTCTGCAAAACAAGACGTTATCGTAAAAAATACGCAAAAAGGCAGTACGGAACAAGCAATGGTAACGCTGTTTAAGCGCATTCATGGAAGTTATCCCGATACTGCGGAAGTATATTTCGGATCAAAATGGGGCGGCTATGCAACCTCTTGGGATGGGAGTATGAGCGCCGGTTATGATCCTCGGAAGCGTTCATGGTACCGACAAGCAGAAGCTGCCGACGGCGATACCATTGTAACACCCGCTTATATGTCAACAATAGGTGCGTCTGTTATCTGTTTTTCTCGGCGAGTATTATCACCGGCAAAAGAATTTATTGGATGTGTGAGTGTTGAGGTAAAACTTGAGCAACTTACTTCTTTTATTGATTCGATAAAGGTCGGCAAGACAGGATATGTAATGTTGTTTCAAAATGATGGTACTATTTTAGCTGATCCGATGCATCGGGATTTAGTGTTTACAAAGCTGGATGACACCGGTAATCAATATCTTAAAAACTTTCAAAATGCCGGTACCAAAGCGGAAGTTGTTACTATTGATAATATTCAATGGCGGGTACGAGCCTTTTCAATCGATGAATTGGGATGGAAAATAGCGATATTGGTGCAAAATAGTGAAATATTGGAAAGTTTTTACCGAATTGTTATTAGCATGGCTGCCGTTGGAACGGGGATGCTGATTATATTTTTCTGGCTTATTTTCTGGGTCTCCAAACGCTTAAAAGGGTATTTTCGAAAGCTGCAGCTCATCTTTACAAAAATGGCATCCGGCGATCTGACAGGGCGATTTTATATTAAGAAAAATGATGAAATAGGTCGTTTGATGATCGATTTTAATACGACGATGGATAAAGTTGCCGGTATGATTAATTCGCTTATCCATGAATCGAAGACGATGCAGCATGTGGGAGATGATCTTTACAATAATATGGCTGAAACGGCAAGTGCGATAAACGAAATTAGTGCAAATGTAGAAAGTATTAAACGGCAAGCGAAAACTCAAGCTTCAAGTGTTCAAAAAACGGGCAATGTTGTTGAAAACATTATTGAACAAATTCAAGAACTTGATACAGACATTACAGTACAAGCAAATGCCGTTACCCAGTCTTCCTCTGCAGTTGAAGAAATGGCTGCAAATATCGTTACTATTACGCAAACGCTTGAAAAGAATAATGATTTGATAAAAGAGATGTATTCGATGACCCGTGATGGGAAAAATGGCGCTAAAACGGCAAACTCGGTAGCTCAGCAAATAGCGGAACGCTCGGATGCGCTTTTGGAAGCGAGTGTGATTATTCAGAATATTGCAAGTCAGACAAACTTGCTCGCAATGAATGCTGCTATCGAAGCCGCACATGCGGGAGAAACCGGAAAAGGCTTTGCGGTTGTTGCCGATGAAATCCGTAAACTTGCGGAAGAATCAAATGAACAAGGAAAGCAAATCGGCGGTGTTCTGAAAGAGTCTATCGAAATCATTCGTACTCTGATAACTGCCGGTAACGACGCCGAACAGACCTTTGATAAAGTATATGAACTAGCAACCCAAATTTCCGATCAGGAAGACTTTATTACACGTTCTATGCAAGATCAGATGAATGCGAATAAAGAAGTATTGAGTGCGATTAAAGATATCAATATTACCACTACTACGGTAAAAGCCGGTTCGTCAGAAATGCTTTCGGGTAGTGGAGAAGTTGCGCAGGAGATGAATAAACTGGACGGATTGACTCAGGTTATTACCAACAGCATGGACGAAATGTCTGCCGGTACTATTCAAATAAATAATGCTGTGGTAGAAGTAAATGATCTGGTACAAAAAAATAAAGAGAGTATCGAAATATTAGCGAATAAGGTAAAAGAATTTACGGTATGATAAAAGAAGCGGAAAAATTTGCGGGTACTGTGATCTATAATCTTTTGACGGCAGTTGATTCGTTGTATAATGATATAGACGCAGATCAAAAAATATGGAAGGCAAAGAGTCCTATGCACTGCCCTGACGGCTGCGGCAGCTGTTGCGTTCATTTTGAACCTGAAGTATACGAGGCGGAAGCCTTATATCTTGCAGCCTGGATGATGGAAAATCAAACTGAGCGGGCTGACCGTATTGCGGAAGCGGACACTGATACTTTTATCGGAGGCGACGGCTGCGTTCTGTTTGACCCAGAAAGCCCGCACCACTGCACGGTATACAAAGGTAGATGCTTGATATGCCGCTTATTCGGCTTTTCGGGAGACCACGGTAAAGACGGTACTATCCGCTGGAAGCCGTGCAAGTATATGCAGCCGTCCGGAATCGCCGGTAATGCAGCACACGGAATTTCCGGTACCCCTGTCGATGGGACGGATATGGTGCAAGATGTTCAAACGGGGCGCCAGTATGGGCAGGAAGAGATGATGCGGTTATTCGGGGCTGTTCCGCCGTACATGGGCGCCGCTTCGTCAAGTCTTTTGGCGCTGAATCCCGATGATACGCATCCCCGCCCGCTGCGGATTGCGCTCCCCGCTGCGATTAAAAAGCTGAAAATGCTGTTGCACTTTATCACACCGCCCGAACCCGATTGTCCGTCGCCGCATCCGTTAAGCGCCTAGCGGCACCGCTATTCTAAACCGATGATACTTTTGGGCTTGAGCCATGCAGGGAAGACCTCCGTAGGGCGGCTCCTTGCCGAACAGCTCAGGCTTCCCTTTTATGATACCGATGAGCGTATCTGTATCCGCACCGGCTTAACGCCGCGGGAACTTTGCCGTCAAGCTGGTTTATCCGCCCTACACGCTGCGGAAGCCGCCTCCTTGCGTGAATGCTGCTCTTTACATGCCTGCTGCGGCGATGCCCCAGCAGCCGAGTTATGGCAGTATTCCACACCTCTACCGCTGCGAATCGTCGGCTCTGTTGAGAACGGGCAGGATACAGCAGCCGAAAACGGCGCTGTCATTGCGGCGGGCGGCGGTATCTGCGATAACACGGAAGCGTCCGCTATCATTGCGGCGATACCGCTGCGGGTGTTCCTTTATGCAACGGAAGCGGTGCTTTTTGAACGGTTGACACGTGATGCGGTGCAAACAGGCTATTATCCTGCTTTTTTGCGCTTTCTACCTGCTGCTCAAAAAGCGGAGGCTCAGCAGCTTTTTACCGAATTGTATGTGCGCCGCACTGAGTTGTACCGCAAAAGCAGCACCCTCATCATCGATACGAGTGGCTTGGACTGTGCTGCCGTCGCTCAGAGGATAGCCGCCTCATTATTCTGCGGGTGTGGTTAAAAAGCAGCTGATACGTTTGCCGCTCGAATCTGATACACAAGCTTAACATCGTAATACGGCTTTTCATTTTTTACCGAAACTTCCAGTTTGCCGGAGTGTACCTTTCCAATACCGTTCCGCTTAAAACTGACATATACGCCGCCGCCGTACACGGGACTTTGCAGGTATATGATGCGCTCATTTTTGTTTTCTTCTTTCCGTATCGCTTGGGAAAATGAACCGTTGATACCGCAAAAAACACCGTCGGTAATGCAGAAATGACCGTTTATATGGACTGCATACTTCTTTAAAATAAACGGATTAGCGCTTTTGTCCTGCAATTCGACCGAAGCTCCGGCGGCAGCCTTTTGGAACCATTGAATGCCGCTAAACCATTTCGGTTTGCTTACGCATGTTAGTTCCGTTTTAAGCGTATGTAGCTCATTGCGGTAATCCCAGCTCGCCTTCCAGCGGACAACCTTATGTTTTACTTGCACGGTGAGTCCGCCGTTATGCACTATTGTCTTGTCTTCCATATTAAAGGCATAGAGCACGAACAACGAAAAAATCCCGACTTTAAAGTGCGGCTGAATAAAAGCGGTAACTTGTTCGTTTTGCTGTTTTCCATCCCAGTTAACGGCATGCGCTCCGGTATAGCTGCCGCCGGTTCGTATACCCGCATACCGGTACCAAGCATCGATTTCGGCTTGTACCGCACCGGAAACGGTTTTGTCTGCCGCATAGCTGCAAAAACCGATCGTTGAAAACGAGACAATCGGATGGGTAAAAACGGCATTCAGACCGAAAAGCGTGTGATAGCGTTGCCGTGTATATTCGCCGTTTATATCTAAGGATGTATTTGGAGTACCGGCCGGTTGACCCGCAGAAGCGCCTCCTCCTGCAGACTGTGCGGTAGATGTTTTTACCTCTCTAATCAATTCCGGCATAAAAGTAGTAAGGTATTGAACGGCAAAGTTGATATCAGCTTTTTTTCGATTCATACGCCAGCCGCCCATAATGCCGTAGCGCATCCGCTGCTTCTTTGGCTCGGGGCTTGCAAAAAAAGCTCCGTTCCATCCGCCGCCGTATACTTCAATCCCATATTGAATGGCTTTCTGTGCACTCCCGATACCGATAAACTGTTCTCGAGGGAATTTAAACCCGCCGTAGCTTGCCTTCGTTTTGGAATAATCGGTAAAGTTCGCGGCTTTTAAGAAACTGTCAAAGGTTAGGTTACCTGCGCCGAGGAACAGCGTCGGAATAGGCTTTTCAGGAAAAGAAGACTGCAGCGCTGCAAGCGGATACAGTCCAACACCGAAATTTCTCACCGAAAGTTCAAAGTAGGGTACGGGCATCGGCGATTCAAGTTGTAAATAGCCGATGTAGCCGCGGCCGCTGATTCCGGTGGAAATCCGTGCTCCTTTGCGAACGCTGTGTACATATCGGAAAAAATAGTCGTGTTTCGAGGCTGTCTCTTTCGAATTGGTATCAGCCGTATTGTTTTGCCGAATGTCCGATTCGGATGTCTCTTTGCCTGTCTGACGTTCGGTAGCTTTGTCCGTCTGTTGGGTAAGCGCTTTATCCGTTTGCTGCTCAGTTGATTCGCCCGTCTGTTGTCCGCCGCCTGTTTCCGATCCGGTTTCGGAAGCTTTATCGAAGTCGTATTCATCCTCCGTCTCGGTGTCGGAATCTTCATCGGTATCGTATTCCTCGCCGTTTTGTTGACCGAATATAAAACGGTCATTGGTTAGACGGTCAAAAAGCGATTGCTGTCCGTGGACTTGCATAGAAACGCATCCGAAGAGGGTAACAAACATACACAATAGGGTCGGCATACGCTTGATGCCGTAATAAAATCTTGTAAGGTTCATACCCTTTTTATGTGACATCAACGGCGTTTCGGCTAATAATTTTTATGCTTTGTGAAAAAAAGTTAAAAAATATGCGGATGCTGGGAGTTTTTTGATAATTGACATAATATATGTAGATAATGATAATAAACGTTACGCAATTAATAATCGTTCTACCGCCTTACGGCCATATTCGTTTTAGTGTGAGGAGAAGCTATGAAGAAACAACTCGGTTTGCAAAAAAGATTGATTATTATTTTTGCAATATTTATTGTTACGGTATCGATTTTGCAGACCGTTTTAGCTGGCAGTATTGTCAGACGGTCAATTACCGCAAAAGTAATGGAGCTATTGCAAAGCAAAGCAGTTACAACTGCTGAAAAAATCGATCATGAAATTGATAATCTTTCTTTCTGGTTAGAGGGTGTTGCCGATAGCCCCGTTCTGTTTGATGAAAGTTTAAGTATTCAAGACCGGTTGCGGGAGATTGACTTCCTGATTAAACGGCAACCGTCCGTAAAGAACTATGGTATGGCAGGGATGGACGGGAACCTTATCCGTGCTGATGGTAGCAGTTTCTTTTGCGGAAATCAATCGTGGTACAGTACGGTTATGAGCGGGACACCGTTTTTGTCCGAGCCTTTTCAAGCAGGCAAGGATCTTTTTCTCATCTCGTATGCAATTCCCATGTATGACAAGGATAAGCGGATTACCGGTTTCTTTTCAATCGATATCGACGGTCAATATCTTTCCGATATTTGTAAAACAGTTACTGTCGGTACGAGCGGTTCCGTCTTTATAGTTGGAATTAGTAGGAACATTATCGGTGATACCGATTTTAGCCGTGTTACTGCAAAAACGTCTATCACTGAGGCTGCGACTGACGATAAAGATATGGCTTCGTTATCTGCTCTTGTCGAATCGGTTTTTAACTCAAACGATGTTGTAAGCGGTTCAGGTTCGTATAACGGCGAAACTCAATTTGTTGTAGGAAAGAAGATGGAGACCGGTTGGGTAGTGATGCTGCGTGCTCCTGCAAAAGAGTTTTTAAGCGATGTTCGTACATTGAATCGTTGGATGTATTTGATCGGGATAGCAATGCTAATTATCGCTGCTGTCGTAGTGTATTGGTTGTCGCACCGGATTATCGGGCCGATTGTACGTGTAGCCACTGCATTAAAAGATATTGCACAGGGAGAAGGCGATCTAACCGTCAGCTTACCGGTAACCGGTCTGGACGAAATTCGCAATCTTTCCGAGTATTTTAATGAAACAATCGGGAAGATTAGAACGGCAATTCAATCGGTTGATAAAAATGCCGGCGCAATGACAAAGATAGGCGACGAGCTTGCACAAAATATGTCCGAAACTGCCGGAGCAGCGAACGAAATCAGTACGCATATTGAGGATGTAAAACGAAAGATTTTTACGCAAGCTTCAAGTGTTACCGAAACTTCCGCGACCATCGAAGAAATTATCCAAACGATTAAACAGCTAAACGGCAGTATTGCAACTCAGGCTGCAAGCGTTGCGGAATCTTCTTCGGCGATTGAAGAAATGGTTGCCAATATCGCCTCGATTACCAAGACTTTGGAGCGAACCGATGAATCGATAAAGTCACTCGCCTCTGCTACTTCCGACGGAAAAGAAACGCTGCACAGCTCCAATGCCATTACGCAAAAAATTGCAGAAGAGTCGGGGAGCTTAATAGAGGCGAGTGGTGTTATTCAACACATTGCTAGTCAGACAAACCTGCTTGCAATGAATGCGGCAATCGAAGCTGCCCATGCCGGTGAGGCGGGAAAAGGTTTCGCGGTCGTCGCCGATGAGATCCGCAAGCTGGCCGAAGATTCGGCAACGCAGGGAAAAACTATTACAACGACGCTTAAACAGTTCGGTACGGAAATCGAAAGTCTTTCTGCTTCGGCTCATACCGTTGAAGAAAAATTCAATGTTATTTTTAATCTGTCGGAACAGGTTAAGATGATGAGTAATCAACTGACCGAGGCAATGCGCGAACAGGAAAATGCCAGTAGAGAAGTTCTTACTGCAATTAAGAATATCAATACGGTTACAGTTGAAGTTAACAGCGGTTCTTCGGAAATGCTGAAAGGCGGTGAAAAAGCTGCAAAGGAAATGGCGATACTTGACGACCTTACCCGTGTTATCACCGGCAGTATGGACGAAATGACCTCTGGTGCATCATATATCAATACATCCGTGCAGGAGGTCAATCAAATCACCCAGCGTAATAAAGAGAGTATCGCCGGACTTGCTGCAGAAGTAAGCAAGTTTAAAGTGTAAAGCCCTAAAAGGTACTTACACCGGATATGTTTCTTCGAATGGTTGAATAGCCTATTTTATTATGCGGAGTTGTTAAAAAGAAATCTGATTATGACTCACGAGTCATAAAATAAAAAACGGATTCCGGCACAAGCCGAAATCCGTTTAAGCAGCACTGTTAGCAGTTAATCAGTCCGAAAACCATAACGAACAGCGCAACGGTTTCGCAAAGACCGACAACGGTGATGTACTGACCGAAGCCCTTACCGGTTTCCGCCAACGCATCGGAACCTGCTGCGGAAGCCTTGCCCTGCGCAATAGCGGAAGCTGCGATACCGAGACCGCACGCGACACCGACGCCCAACAGGAACCACGGATCAGCCTTTGATGTAAGCATTTTATTCATCAGCAAGAAGCCGTAGATGGTCTGCGTAAGCGGAGCGCCTGCAAATGCGAGGAGGATGAAGGGAGCCGGTTTATTATTCAAATAACACCGCTTCCACGCTCCGATTGTGCCCTGTCCTGCAATAGCAAGTCCTAATGCCGATCCGAATGCCGAAATACCGAGTGCAGCTGCTGCACCAAACATACCAAAACTCATTGAAGTCCTCCAAGTAATATCTACATGATCTATCTCACCGCTCCCGCGTATGAAATAAGAAATGTTAGCGTTACCGCTTTCTATCCGCCGATACTGACGCACCGGCGTTTTATCATATCTTCTAAGAACGTCGGCTTTTTAAAAGCTTCTCGTTTTAGAACCCTTATTCTGCAAACGGTTCGTATTTGAACCCTGCCCACGTTAACCCGACATGGTTTGAAAACTCTAATGTATTAAGCCGTACTCCGTGTACGATAACCGAAAGTACGTTCATAATATAGTTCAACCCGTGTCCGAAGAATAACAGCAGCACACCAAAAAAGATGAGGAAGCTGCCGAGTGCCGGACCCGCCATCTGGTTGACCGTCGCGCTGATTGCAGAACCTGCAAGCCCGACTGCCCAAAGGCGGATATAGCTCATAATATCGGCAAAGACGTTTACCACCCCTAAGAACATCGTGATGATATTTTTAAGGCTGTCAACAATACTCTGCCCGATACCGGTTTGATAATTTGAAAAAATAAAGTTAAGCGCAAAGCCGCCGCCTACCGCAATCAGTACCGGTTGGTTAATCTGGTACCGCTCGGCGCTGACGACAAGGCTTAACACTACAACATACATTCCGCAGAGCATCGCAATGGAACCAATGTGTCCCAGTATCTGTGGAGAACGGATATTCCGCACAATCGAGATGATATGCCCGATTGTCAGCTGAATAAGCCCGAGCGTAAAGCAGAACTGCATCAAGTTAGCATTCCTGATACTCTCCTCGGTCACATTCGAGATAGCCGGTATGGAGAGATTTTTCATCCATGCGGGGATGTACTCCACCGAGATGCCGAACCAGTTGCAGGTTGCAGTTCCCCAGATAACAGTTAGAACACCGAGGTAGAGGAACATCTGCATAGCGAGCGGAGCGGGCTGCTCCTTCGCTTTTGCTTTGACGATTCCGATAAGCGACAAGATCACGAGGATACCGCCGTAGCCTGCGTCCCCGAAAATCATCGCAAAGAAGATACCGAAAAAGAGCAGGAACCACAGCGAAATATCGGGTTCGCGGTAGCCCGGCACGGTACCGAGGAAGTCCGTCAGCGGGGTAAGCAGCTGTACGAACCGGTTATGCCGCATTGCAGTCGGAACAGCATCTTCTTCAGCCGGATCATCAGCAATAAATGCCCAGCCGTTTGCCTTTGCAAGCCCTGCAAAATCCGCTTGCTTTTCAGCAAGGATATAGCCGGAAAGCCGCGCAAGCCGTCTCGGTTCTTTTCCGGCTGCCCCGGTAGTGCCGTTTGCAGCATTACCGGCACCGACCGCCGCAGTAGCTGCGCTGCCGGAAACGGCAGAAGCGGTATTACCCACATCAGACGCATTAACCGTTACGGAAGAACCGGCAGCCGCCGTATCTTCTTCAAGTGGAATGACTTCCATACCGGCACGGACGGTTTCAAACTCAATCTCTTTTGCAAGCTTTTTTGCCTCCGCCTTTAACGGCGCAAGCAATTCAGTCCGTGCCCCAATCTTTGCTTTGAATGAGGGCAGCTGTTTTTGCAGCCGTTCCCTTTCGGTATGCATTGCCGAAAGCCGCATATCCGGTAAAATAAGCGGACTAAAATCGGACGGCAAATCGGCAGGAACATCTGCGGTTTCGGACACTATCGCAAAGCGGACTGTTTTTTTGCCGCCTGCAAGCCGTACCGTTTTAATCGTTTCAGGCAATGCGGTATACGACTTTTCCGGAAGCTCACCCATCGTCAAATAGATGCCATTTTCTTCAAAACTGCGGATATCTGCGGGCTCAAAATCCCCCCAAGCATTGTATGCTTCGATGTCGCCGGTCAGCTTATTGATTGCAGCTCGTGTATTTGATTCTTGGTCTTTGAGGTCAAGAATCTCATCAACTGCCTGCAATAAGTCATTCCGGTTCAATGTGAGCGGTTCAGTCTTTGCTTTTTCCGCTTTTTTCGGCTGCGATTCGGTAATCAATGCTTCCGCTTGCTGCAATCTCGTGTATGTGTTCTGCAGCTCCGTTAAGGTATCGCTTGAAGCGGCTTCCTTTTCGATATGCACGGCACCAAAGTTCCGCAGTGTTTTTAACGCTGCCTTTTTCTGAGAATCCAGCACAAGGAGCGTCAGTTTTTTCATCGGTAAAATCATGCTGTTTCCTCCTCATCCGGAGCGTTCTTTTCCAAGTTTTTCTTGGAAATTTTTCCGCGCACAACCGCCGCTACCTGCTGATCTCCCAGATACACGGAAATCTTTTTGATGTTCCGCTTTGTTTCCGGTATCTTTACCTTTTCAAACAAGTTGACCCGCTGCGTTGTGGTACGCAGTTCGTTGTTGAGCCGTGCCACCTGTTCATCGAGGATTTGGGCTTCAAGATCGAGCGATAAAACCCGCTCCATCCGGTCGCAAGCAATGTCGAGCCAGAGCGGCGTTGTAAAAAGATCGTACCTGCTGCGTTCAAAGTCCGCTCCGGAAAATACCGGTATCGAAACACCGGCAATATTTCCCGTCGAAGTACGCACTTCTTTCACCTTGAGGATTTCAGGCGTAAAGACTCCCGCTTCACCGAAGACGGCAATCCACTGCTCAAACTCCTTGTGCAGCGCGTCTCGGTTCAGCCGAACCTCTTTTGCATGCGTCTCAATCGTGCGGATTTCGGTTTGCAGCTGCTGTTTTTTAAGCTGAAGCGTCGGCAAGTACCGCTGGAACATCTTAAGCGATTCTTTTTGATTTTTCAGCTCGTTTTTCGTCAGTTTAATAGCCATCGCTATTCCTTATAATAGAGAAGGAAACGCATTAATCCGCGGAGGGATTGTTCTGCGCATCCTTGGGCCAGAAGGTTTTGATCAAATCGGACTTAATACCGGTTTCCTCAGGAGTAAAGCAGGACGAAAGAATCTTCCATCCGTTATCGAGCGCTTCCTCAAGCGGAATGTTTACCGACAAATCCATCATACGGGATTCAAAAAGCTCACCGTATTTCAGCAGCTTGCCGTCCCATTCGCTCATCATAAAGCCCATCGACTTTTTCTCAAGCGTGTCCTTGTAGGAGGCATAGAGCTTGATCATGTTGTCCATCAATGCGCGGTGATCTTCGCGGGTCTTTCCGTTGACGTTCTGCTTGAGACGGGAAAGACTTCCGAACGGTTCGATGCGTCCGTGTTTAAGATAGAACTGACCTTCGGTGATATATCCGGTGTTATCGGGAACGGGGTGCGTTACGTCGTCGCCGGGCATGGTGGTAACGGCAAGAACGGTAACCGAACCTGCATCGTCAAAGTCAACCGCCTTTTCGTAGCGGGCGGCAAGCTGGCTGTAAAGGTCGCCGGGATAACCGCGGTTTGACGGAACCTGCTCTTGTATAATGGCGATTTCCTTCATTGCATCGGCGAAGTTGGTCATATCGGTTAAAAGAACGAGGACGTCCTTGCCCTTGAGTGCAAATTGTTCACCGACTGCAAGACACATATCGGGGATCATCAAACATTCTACCGTCGGGTCGGCGGCGGTGTGTACAAACATCACCGTGCGGCTCAGCGCGCCTGCTTCTTCCAGCGTATCCTTAAAATAGAGGTAGTCGTCGTATTTAAGCCCCATACCGCCGAGTACGATGACATCAACCTCAGCCTGCATTGCGATACGTGCGAGCAGCTCGTTGTAGGGTTCACCGGAGCTTGAGAAAATCGGCAGCTTCTGAGAAACCACGAGGGTGTTGAATACGTCGATCATCGGAATACCGGTTCTGATCATACGTTTCGCCATGATACGCTTGGACGGGTTTACGGACGGGCCGCCGATTTCTACCATATTCTCCTTGAGCATCGGGCCTTGGTCGCGCGGCTCTCCCGAACCGTTAAAGATACGTCCGAGTAAGTCATCGGAAAAGCTTACCTGCATTTCCCGACCGAGGAAGCGTACTTCATCACCGGTGGAAACACCGCGTCCACCAGCAAATACCTGCAGCGAAACAAGATCGCCGTCCAGCTTATTGACCTGTGCAAGTGAGGCGCCAAAGCTTGTCTGAACCTGCGCAAGCTCCCCGTAGGACACATCTTCAGCCTTGACGGTTATAACCGAACCGTTAATGGATTCAATCTTACTGTACACTTTCTTCATGATGTGCCTCCGCTTCTTTTATGAGTTTTGCCGCTTTTTCATCAAGCCCTGTTGCCTTATCGGAAAGCGCTCCGGTAATAGCTGCTTCGTGCTGCTTAAATTCCGGCGATTCCCACGGCGAATAGTTATAGTCGATAAAGGACTGGCGCAGCTTGTTAAAGTACGCACGGGCTTCATCCTTGGTATTAAAGGAGAATTGAGAGCCCAATATGCGCAGGATCAGTTTGTAAATATAGCGCTGACGCTCTACGGAAACGGCATCGTCAACCTTATCGAAGGAGTTTTGCTGCAAATAAACCGCGTCGAGGAAGTCGCCCTTCAAGTAGACGATAAAGTCTTCCATACTGGTACCTTCTTCACCGACAACCTTCATCATCTGTTCGACCTCGGTACCGCGGCGGAGCATTCCTCTGCCGTATTCCACCTGTGCCGTGCCGAGTACGCTTGGGTATTTTGACCATGAATCGAGCGGGTGGATGGCAGGATATTTACGGGCATCGGAGCGTTCGCGGGAAAGTCCGTGGAAGGCACCGACAACTTTGAGCGTTGCCTGCGTAACCGGCTCTTCAAAGTTACCGCCTGCAGGGGAAACCGTACCGCCGATCGTTACGGAGCCTTTGCTGCCGTCCTTTAAGCGGACAATACCGGCGCGCTCATAGAACGCTGCAATGTAGGATTCCAAGTAGGCGGGGAAGGCTTCCTCACCGGGGATTTCCTCCAAGCGTCCGGACATTTCGCGTAAAGCCTGTGCCCAACGGCTGGTGGAGTCTGCAAGGAGCAGAACGTCAAGCCCCATCTGGCGGTAGTATTCGGCAAGGGTAACGCCGGTATAAACCGAAGCCTCGCGCGCCGCAACCGGCATCGACGATGTATTACAGATGATAACCGTCCGCTCCATCAGGGTACGTCCCGTGCGGGGGTCGGTTAATTCAGGGAATTCTTTTAAGGTTTCTACAACTTCACCGGCACGCTCACCGCAGGCGGCAATGATAACGATATCAACCTCTGCGTTACGGCTGGTTGCGTGCTGTAAAACGGTTTTACCGGCACCGAACGGCCCCGGAATACAATAGGTTCCGCCCTTTGCTACCGGGAAGAAGGTATCTACGGTGCGGATTTTGGTAACAAGCGTTTCTGAGGGCTTGAGCCGTTCGGCATAGCAGTCAATCGCACGCTTTACCGGCCAGCGGAAGCTCATCGTAAGCGGGTACTTTTTTCCGCGCTCGTCGGTTACTTCCGCAATGGTTTCGTGTACGGTGTACTGTCCCGCCGGTTTAATGGAAGAAAGCGTGTATGTGCCGTACATACCGAAGGGAAGCATAATCCGGTGGGTAAAGTTCCCCTCCGGCACGGTTCCCAGCACATCGCCGCGCACGAGCGTATCGCCGACCTGTGCAACCGGCGTAAAATCCCACTGTGCTTCGGTAGGAAGCGCATTCAAATAGATACCGCGCTCCAAAAAGTAGCCCGCCTTTTCTGCAAGGTCGGGGAGCGGGTTCTGCAAACCGTCATACACTCTGCCGAGCAATCCCGGCCCGAGTTCAACCGACAAGAGATCTCCGGTAAACTCAACTTCATCACCGACGCGGATACCCTTGGTAATTTCGAATACCTGCATCTGAGCAACGGAGCCGCGTATACGGATGATCTCGCTCTTCAATTTGGTGTCGCCGATATGGACGTAGCCAACTTCGTTTAACGTAACCAGACCGTCAAACTCAACGCTGACCATATTCCCGTTAATACCGACTACCTTTCCTTTCGTTCCTCTCATATCTTTTCTCCGAGAATTTGTGTATAAATTGAGTGATATTCTGTGCGGCCGGTTTCCATCTTAAATTTTGAAGCCCGTTCGCTCAACAGTAATACAATTCCATAGCCGAAAACCGCTTCGCTATCAAAGAAATGCAGTTTCCGCAGCTGATCCGCTGCCGCAAGCCGCGCATTCAGCAAATACCGTTCCGCCGCTAAGGGGTCATCGATGTTGGAAACCCCGCGCACAATAGCGCCGATATCAAAGGCGGAAGCAGGTGTTTCCGCAGGAGCAATCCGCTCATCCCGTTTCAGCTTTGCAGCGCGCATTTGTTCAAGTGCAAACCGCAGTTCTTGTTCAAACGCATACCATTCGTTCACCACAGCAGAAGCCGTATGGACAGCCTCGCGGGGCGGAACAAGCGTTAAAGATTCCAGCACTGCGGCATCTTTTTCAGTTAAAAACCGCAGGGCAAGCTCTTTAAATTGCGCATAAGAAAGCGGCGGATCGGTGTGCGGCATAATTGACGGCAGCTGAGCCATCAAATAATAGTATGAAGCCACTCCTTATAACTCCTTTACCGCATCCTTCAACAGGCGTGCAGCGCGTGAGCTGATATAGGCAGAAAACAAATCGGCGACTGATTCCGCAGAGAAATCATAGTATGCCGAACCGTCCTTTACCCCAATTCTAAAGCCGCCTGCAAGCTGTGCATCGGATTTAACCTCGATACCTTTTTCAATCTCTTTCTTAAACGCAGCAAGCAAAGCGCTTTCCAGCTTTTGTGCATCTTCGGGAGAAAGAACAACGGAAATATCGGCTTCGTTGGTTTTAATCCAGCCCTTTACCGCTTCGGGAATGAGCGTTTTGAGTACATCGCTGTTATATGCCGCTGCAGTTTCCGTTTTGATGAGGGCATCGAGAGAAGCGGTAACTCCTTCTCTAAAGGCGATGAGCGCATTGCGGCAAGCCTGTTTAACGGCAGCCTCCGAAGCGTTCGTAAACCGTTGAGATTCGCTTTCAGCCTTCTTTAGCAAGGTTTCAGCCTCTTTTTCCGCATCCGCAACGATAGCCTTTGCCTTTTTCTCCGCTTCGGCAATGATACCTGCAGCTTGCTGTTCAGCAGAAGCAATACCGTCCTGCTTGATCTTTTCAACAAGATCCTGTAACTGAACTTCCATAATCAACTCACCTCTCTTATATATCTATAATAAATATTGATTTATAACCATTCTACTCAAGTTTTATTCTATCAGTTTCTACCATAGATGGCGCAGAATAATGAAGCATAATACAGAGCAGTTATCCGGCATCATTAAACCTCTTCGACAATGCAAGAATACCGGCATCGAACACGTTTATTACTGCTCCGAAAGCCCTGCTGCCGACTCTATGCAGCAGTCAGTCCCACTGCTACACAGTAAAACGCCACTGTGTTTCATGCCGGTATACTTCGCCGGGATGTACCCATACGGAAGGAAACTCAGCGTGATTGGGCGAATCCGGTACGTGCTGGGTTTCAAAGCACACGGCAGAATGCTTGTTGTACACATCGCCGTTTTTCCCCTGCTCTCCGTTCAAAAAATTCGCGGTATACATTGTGATCGCCGACTGGGTTGAATAAATATGAAGCGTTCTGCCTGTTACCGGCTCCATTACAACCGCAGCAAGCGGAATATCACCCGTGCTGTCCGCATCGCGCAGCCATGTCCCGTCGTAACCGTTTTCAAGCTTGGCAAAATCCTGTAATAGCGGCTTTGATGTACGGAAATCAAACGGAGTTCCTTCTACCGGTATCAGCGCCCCGGTCGGCAGCAATGAATTGTCAACAGCTACATACCGGCTTGCGAAAAGTTGTACCTGATGATTAAGAGCCGAAACATAACCGCCATCCGCCTCCATTCCGGCAGGATTGAGATTAAAATACGTATGGTTTGTCAAATTGATCGGAGTTGTTTTCGTGGTATGAGCTTCATAACGCAAGATGATGGTATTATCTTTGCTGAGGGTATATGAAACGGTAAGCCGGACTTCTCCGGGGAACCCTTGTTCGCCATCGGGGCTTATTCGGGAAAAACGCACTCCCGCCTCATCGCTGCCGGAAATAATGTCAGCTTGCCACAACTGCCGGTCATACGCAGGATAGCCGCCGTGCAGACAGTGTTTCCCGCCTGAATTACGGGTCAGCTGATACTTGGTACCATCTAAAACAAATTCGGCATTCGCAATCCGCCCTGCACACCTGCCGATAATCGAGCCGAAGTGAGGCTTATTGCGGATATATCCTTCGAGCGTGGAATAGCCAAGCACAACATCGTCATATCCGCCCTTTGCTGCAGGTAATAAAATTGCGGTAATACAGCAGCCGTAATCGGTTACCGAAAATGACATTGTACCATTAGAAACCGTAAAAATCGATACCGCATCTCCCGACGACAGCATCCCGAACCGCTCTTTTCTGACTTCCATACTACCTAAACACCTGCCCAAAGTTACCTGCAAAAAAGCAAACGCTTGTACTTATTGTACAATCCTTTCCACAAATTTACAAGAATACTTTTGAAAATATATGGACCCTTATAAATTGCAAGAGGTATTGCCCCAAAAGAATAATCAAGTACACTTGTAATGATGCTGCACAGCATACTTTTTTTCTTCCTCTTTGAAACCGTTTTCTACCAACTAAAATTCTTTTTCTAAACTCGCAATATACTCTTTCAAACAAACTTACCTCCTTTTTCTTCACAGTTTTCTCTCTACATATTTGCCGATATTATACCATTTTTTAATGTCTTTTCCACTGATCAGATTTTTCCCCCACCCGAACGCAGTGAGGGTAACCTCCATATAACTATATAATTATTTATGTACCTTCCAGCTTGCAGCTTCGCGCCGTTCGCCGATAAAGTTTCGGTAAATGCCGTCCTGCTCCATCAGTTGGGTATGGGTGCCGTGCTGCACAATCTTGCCGTGGTCTACGACGATGATCTGATCGGCTCTCTCTACGGTTTTCAGCCGATGGGCAATCATGATAACGGTCTTTTCGGCGGTCAGCGCTTGGATGGCGTGCATCAGTTCGTTTTCATTTTCGGGATCGACGTTGGCGGTTGCCTCATCCAAAAAGATGACCGGTGCGTTTTTCATCATGGCGCGGGCAATGGAGATGCGCTGCTTTTCGCCGCCGGAAAGACTTGCGCCGCCTTCACCGACAACCGTATCGTATCCGTGGGGAAGGCTTGAGATAAAGTCATGGCAGCAGGCCTTTTTCGCCGCAGCGATCACATCTTCCATCGGAGCGCCGGACTGACCAAAGCGGATATTGTTGGCGATGGTGTCGTGGAATAAATAGACCGATTGGAACACAAAACTGAAATTCGCCATCAAGGAATCCATATCGTAATCTTTCACATTCCGGCCGCCCAGCATAACGGTTCCCCCGTCTACATCCCAGAACCGTGCAAGCAGATTTACCAAGGTGGTTTTTCCTCCGCCGGAAGGACCGACAATCGCCGTCGTGGTCTTTTCCGGAATATGCAATGAAATACCGTCGATGATCTTTCGCTTCTCATAAGAAAATGCGATATCCTGCGCAGTAATATCACGCACTGCCGGTGTAATATTTTCTCCGGATATATCCATCTGCGGCGTGTTCAGAATTTCCTGCGCCCGGTCAACACTCATATCAACCACGCGCAGCAGTGATGAGTATTGTCCTGCCGTTTCCAAACTGGTATAGATGATAAATGCGGAGATTACCATGACAACAGCATTCAGCGCGTCCATGCTTCCGGCACAATAAAATGCGCATGAAAAAGCTACCATTGCCACACCGGTAAGCTTGGCAATAAAACTCTGCAATGCTATGCGGGGCACCAGTGTCATTTCCATGTCGATATTGATCTTGCTGTTTTCCGAGATTGCCTCATTTAATTCCCTGCTCTTAACTCCCGTCAATCGGTAAGCCTTAACCTCGGTCATCCCTTGCAGGTATTCCAGAACTTTTTCTACGAGCCTTTCATCTGCGAGTATCTTTTTTCCCGACACCTTTTCGGAAGCAATCCGGAGACGGCTGTTTGCAAAAAGAAACAACGAAAAACCGCAGAGCAGCACACAGGCGATTCTCCAGTCGAAGAAAAACAGCATGACGACAATAAGCGAGGTTGTAAGCAAGCCGTCGCAGACAAGCATTACCACACGGGTTGCAATATTTTCAAGACTTTCCATTATATTAGTTGTGATAGATGTAATCTGCCCGAGGCTGTTGGCGTTAAAGTATCCCATCGGAAGATACCGCAGATGCTCCGCAATCTCCACCCGTTTTTTCGCACAAGTGTCATAGCCCCCTTCGGTCTGCAACATAACGGCCTTTGATTTTAGCAATCCCGATCCGGCAATGCTGATCAGCATAATCCCTAACGAGAGCAGGATATCTTTTGTGTCTACCGTTCCGTTCATCAGCGCCCGAATCATCACCGCAATCGCCGGAATTTTTAGCGCTTCAAACAGAGCCTGAATAACATTGAGTTTAATGGAAGTGATGAATTTCCGGCGGTTTTCTTCACCGCAGAACGCAAAAAACTTTCTAATAACTTTAAGCATGATCTTTCACCTCCATATGTGCATTCCACATCGTTTCATATAACCCGTGATGAGAAAGAAGCTCATCATGGGTTCCGCTGTCTGCAACGGCGCCGTCTTTAATGACATAAATACAATCGGCAGCGGTAATCGTCGAGAGCCGGTGCGCAATCACGATGAGCGTCTTCCCCTCCGTCAGCTTAGAAATAGAGCGCTGAATAACTGCCTCGTTTTCAGGGTCGGTGTAGGCGGTTGCCTCATCCAAAATGATAATGGGTGCCGCTTTCAGCATTGCTCTGGCAATGGAAATACGCTGCCGCTCGCCGCCGGAAAGATGCCCGCCGGAAGTGCCTACCACGGTATCGTAACCGTGCTCCAGTTCCAAAATGAATTCATGGCAACCGCTTTGTCTTGCCGCTTCCTCCACTTCTGCATCAGTTGCATCCGCTCGTCCAATGCGGATATTTTCCCTGACCGTCATGTTGAATAGATAATTATCCTGCGAGACAAAGGCAATCTTATCCGAATACGCCTCTTGCGGAATTTCACGAATGTCCGTATCCCCCAGCAAAATTGAGCCACTGCTCACATCCCAGAGAGACGCGATGAGGCGCGCAATGGTACTCTTTCCGCTGCCGGAAGGACCGACCAGCGCAATAAAGCTGCCCTCCGGGATTTCCATCGAAATGCCGTGAAGCACTTCCTTTTCCTTATACGAAAAACGAACATCCTGCAGCTTCAATGTGTTTTCTTTTGGAATAGCTCCGTCTACAGGACGCTCCATTTCGGGAGCATACAGAATACTTTGAACTTCACCGAAGATGGTTCCCATGGTTCGAAAATCGTCCGAATAACTCATCAAGGTTATAAGCGGTGTGATGATGCCGACAGACAAAATAATGATTGTTACCAGATTCTGCGGAGAAAGATATCCTCCCTTTACCAAAAGACCGCCGATGGGGAGCACGGAAACCATTGTAGCGGGCATGATTACCGTGGCGAATGTAAAGGTGAGAATACAGGAGCGCATCCAATCGATATAGCTGTGAGCGGCTTCATATGCATCATGCACGAAGCGGTCGTAGGAACTTTTTGTATTTCCGAAGACCTTGATGACTTGAATACCACCGATATATTCAACCGCCGTATCATTGAGTGCCTTTGTGGCTGTAACCGTGCGTTGATAAAATTGAGGACTGCCCTTCATCATAAGACCGTAACAGAAAAAGCCCACCGGTATCGTTGCAAGCGAAGCCAATCCCATACGCCAGTCAATGGTAAAAATATAGATCAAAATGATGACGGGGATCAGTAAATTTGCGGTGAACTCCGGAACGATATGCGCAAGTGTTGTTTCAATGCTGTCGATACGTTCGATGAGTGTATTCTTGAGCGCCCCGGAACTTTGCTCCAGCACCGCCCCCAGCGGCATTCTTGTCAGTTTTTCCGTGCAGCGTTTTCGGAGTTCAGCAAGCACTGCAAACGTTGCTCTATGACTTGTCGATGTGCTAAGCGCATGAAACAGTACACGGCAAAACCAGAACGCTGCGATAATCAGACAACGTATCATATAATATGATAGGTCTTTGTTTCCGCTCATCAAACCGTGTACGATTCCGGCAACAACAAAATACGGTGCGATGGAAAAGGCCACGCCGATAACTGCAAGGATAACACTCAGCACATATTGTCCTTTGTGTTCCCCTGTTTGTCCCAACGCCCACGCGATAGGCGAAGGACTTTTTTCTTTTTCCTTCATAAGCAAACTTCCTTTTGTTAGCTAACAAACAATAGTTAGCGTTAGCTAACATTTACTTAAACTCATCGCCACTCTTCACACACGAGGCGGTGTGTCTTTTAACACTATTCAATTATGCAAGCTATCAGAACCCTAACAACTGCTTCCAGCCCGGAACAAAGAATGCCTCTACCGTTGTTAAGCAGCGGAGCGCTTCTGCCACGCTGTAATTATGGATAACCGGTTCAAAGAGCGCGGTCGTATATGCCGAAAGCAAAAGATGCAGCTCCTTTGGAGTAATGTCCCTCACCGCATAGCCCTGCGCTTTCAGCATCGGCATATATTGTAAAAGCTGCGCTTGCTGCCCCTCTGTAAGATCGTGGAGGAAATGCTCGTACTTACTCCCCCGCGATTTTGCCAGCAATAGATGATATTCTTCCATGTTCGGATAGATAATCTCACGCATCATGTCGATTTCAGAATCCCGCCACTGTATACGTTCTTCGTGATGGACTGCATCCACATAGCGCGCAACGTGCGCATCCAACCAAGCGTTTATGCGATCCACCGCAGGAGCGACAATTTGATCAAAGAGATCTGCTTTATCTACACAATGCCGATATATTCCCGCAGCCGTCATACCGCAGCGTTCAGCAATGCTCCGCATAGAAGACTTATCAAAGCCCATCTCCATAAATTCGGCTTTTGCTGCAGCTATAATTTTTATATGATTGGCGGTTTTGTCTCTCGGCATGGATTCCTTCTTTTGCATACATCGTTAGCTAACACATATAAACATACAACCGATTGGGGTAGGTGTCAAGGGGATGAAGGAAGGGGAACAAAAAATTGCAGTTTTTGATGTAATAAGATACAATAGAGAATATGCTTGAAAGTGTAAGTCCGATAATACTACATCAGATAAACGGAGCGGCGCATTGCTGTCTTGCTTCGGGGATGGAGCCGCGTGCTTTTGCGCATTCGGCTGTTACCGATTATCTTCACGACGCCTGTTTGCGTATTGCGCCTGACGGGACGGTGCAGGTGTTTCATCTTAATGAGACCGTTACGTTTTTTAATGCGGAAACAGGACGGGAAGAGGTTGGGATTGTACTCCCGCTGCGGGAAGCGCAACCGCTTATCGCTTTGGCTTGTCCCGATACGGATGCTGCTGCTGCCGGTGCGTTCTGCGATCCGCAGGCGTTTTTTCGTGCAGAGGATGTATTACGAAAGCTGTACCGGCTTTTTTCTTGTCTCATCGCTGCGTATCAGCACGGTACGGTAAGCGAAGCTTTTTTCCGAGCAGCTATGTCCGCTCCTTTGTGTTTACTGGTAGAGGGAGGAACGGACGGCGGCGCTCAAGATCTTATCGTACTTCCGCCTCGATTAGTACTCCGCTGCGTTACTGCCGAAACGGCGGCGGCGCTCCGCTTCCAGTATCCGTGGGTACATCCCGATGCGGAGCGTGTGCCGCTTGACGATGCTGCGTGTTTTTTTCTTGCAACACTCAGTTATGCCTGCATCACCGGAACGCCGCCTTTTAACAGTGCCGCTATCCCGTTTGCAGCGGTAGACACTGCTGAGGCTTGCGGGAGCAGTGCGGCGGAACGGCTGGTGCAGAATATACGGGACGGCGTGTATGTGCCGGTTGAACTCCGCTGTCCGGCGCTGCGTTCACAGTTTGCGCGGCTTATCGATGACGGGTTGGCCGTAGCCGCGGGGCAGGGGAGCGCTAAAACTACAGGCCGGCACGGTAGTGTCGAAGCCGCTGCATATAAGAGCCTCGGTCTTGAAAAAATTGCGGGCGGCGGTATAATGCCTAACTGCCGTACCGCGCCGCTGCTGCCGCTTGTAGAACAGTTCTGCAGCTATTCGTGCGGAGGGTTTAATACCCCGACGCTCTGCGTCGTAACAAAGGGTATTAAAGCCGACTGCAACCACCTTATGAGAACAACATACCCCGACGCTCGCGTCGGGGTTGTTGATTGCGATGAATCGCTGCCGCTGTTCGCCGGTATACAGGCGGACGGAGTACCGGCGCAGCAGCCGGACACGCAGAAGGCAGGTGTGCAGGAGCAAGCGGCGCCACCCAAAGAGGCTGAGGTACAGGCAGCTGAGGATTCAGCGCAACAGGCGGCGCTCAATGCTTTTATTCAAAAGGCGCGGAAGCGCATCAGCCGAAAACGCTTTGTTAGACGGAATTCCGGCAAAATTGCGGCAGTGGCGGTACTATGTGCTGTGCTTATTGCCGTAACGGCAGCGGTTGTAATGCATCTCCGTAAACCGCCTGAAACGGCAGGTATGTCAGCGGAAGCGGTGATACGCGGTTTTTATACCGCCGTCGGAACACTCGATCAAACGATAACCGGCGCTTATACCAAAAACAAAGCCGCTGCCTTATACGACGGTCTGATGGTGCATTTGTATGTAACCGGTAAAACACGCGAGGCCTACGAGCGCAAAAAGATTTATTACATGCCTCAGGAGTTCTTCAACCTCTGTGAATCTGCGCGGAGTGCCGATGCCGTACCCGTTGCCGATGATGAGCTCATTCGCTATAAAAAAGCGGTGATCAAATTGCTGGGCGGAGGTTCCGTCTACGGTATTTCCGGCTTAGAGATTGCTCCCGCTGCCCAGACAGGCTGGTTTGACGTGAGGTTTTATCACTGGCTGCCGATTTTTTCATCGGAAGAAGCTGAGGCGGCGGCAAAGGCTATGGAAAAAGCACTCGAAGCTTCTGTAAGCGCATCCAATGCGGAGCTTTCGGAGCGGAGCGCTTTTCCCGTACAGGTACTCTATAAGCATGACAGGGTACAGGTCATATCGGTTAAGGGCAGCTTTTTTATCGGGGCAATCGAATCGGCGGAAAGTACGGTTGCCGCTGATTCGAGCAATGCGCTGCTCGAAGATTGTGCATTACCGCCCGCGGGCAGGCCGGCCTATTTAAAAGGATTGTAATATGAGAGAACGAAAAAATATCTATACGCTTTTACATCAGGATGCGGGGTCAGCTGCCCGCACGGGAGTGATACGCCTGCCTCACGGTACGGTACAAACCCCCGCCTTTATGCCGGTGGGAACGGCCGCGACGGTAAAAGGTATAACCAAAGATGATTTACACGAGATAGGTTTTGAAATCATTTTAGCGAATACCTATCACCTCTTTTTACGACCGGGAATGGACGTCATCAAGCAGGCGGGCGGGCTGCACGGGTTTTCCGGTTGGAATAAAAACTTTTTGACGGATTCGGGTGGCTTTCAGGTATTCTCGCTGTCTCAGTTGCGGAAAATTAAGGAAGAAGGGGTAACATTTCAGAGCCATATTGACGGGAGCAGGCAGTTTTTAAGCCCCGAAATCGCGGTGCAGGTGCAGGCCGCCTTTAACAGCGACATTCAAATGCAGCTCGATATCTGTTCCCCCTACGGTATTCCCAAAAAGGAAACCGAAAAAGCGCTGACGCTCACAACCGCGTGGATGCATCGGGCGGTGCGGGAATGGGATCAAACGGAAGGGTACGAGGGAAGCCTTTTCCCGATTATACAAGGCGGCTTTTTTGAAGATCTCCGTATCAGAAGTATCGAATCGATTATGGAATGTGATCCGCACGGTATCGCAATCGGCGGCCTTTCCGTCGGCGAACCTGAGGAGGTATACAAGGAATTTTTAGCCTTTACCGCCGCACATGTTCCCAAACATAAACCGCTCTATGTGATGGGTATCGGCACCCCCGATTATATTTTAGAGGCGGTAAAGAACGGCGTCGATATTTTTGACTGCGTGCTTCCCTCACGGAATGCGCGGAACGGAAACTTGTTTACCCGTACCGGTCCCATCTCAATTAAAAAGAAAGAATATGAATACGATTTCGGCCCGATCGATCCGAGCTGCTCCTGCAAGGTATGCCGGAATTACAGCCGCGCATATCTGCGGCACCTGTTCCGCTGTAAGGAGATTCTGTATTCAATGCTTGCAACCTACCACAACTTAGCATTCCTCCATCGAATGGTTGCCGAAATCAGGGAGTCAATCACCGAAGATCGTTTTTCGGAATACTACCGCCGCTTCCTGAAAGATTATTATGGACGGGCTTAGAGCTTGTGAACAAGGCATTGCGAAAGACTTGAGCGCCGCATATACCGCTATGAATGGCAGTGGCGGCGATGTGCCAGGGCAGGGTATTAAAGTATTGACAAAAAATGTAAAATAAGGTTTACTTGCTCCGGTAAAAGGTTATGACAAAAATGAAGATTAAAAGTAATATTACACTGAAAAAAAAGAATGCCCCCCCCCCCCCCCCCCCCCGATTTGCTGTTGGGAACATAACAAAAAACTAATCGAATTTTTTATTACGGTTTATACACATACATACCTATATTTTTCTCAAAAAGGAAAACAGAGATGAAAAAGAGTCTTTTTCTATTGGCTGTCTTCGCTCTATGCGCCGCAGCCTGTACCAAGACCAAGTCGGCAGGTCAGGATGCCGACAAAACTTCGTCCAACCCGGAAGCGAAAAGAGAAATCGTTGTGTCGATGGGTTCACGTATTCCACACGAATTTGAACCGAAAAAGCGATGGGGTATGTACAACGAGGCACATATCTTACACAGCACTCTTTTACAAAAAACCGCTGATCTTGATATTGTAGGAGATTTTGCAAAGGACTATACAATTTCTCCCGACGGAAAAACATGGACATTCCATTTGTATGACAATTTCAAATTTTCAAATGGCGAACCGGTTACGGCGGAAGATGTCAAATTTTCTTACGAAATGCTGAAAGAAGACGGGAAGCATTGGGAATTGGGTTTTATAAAAAACATAACCATACCCGAAAAAGACACCATTATGTTTGAACTTGAACAGCCTCGCTCAACCTTTGTCGCGCAGCTTACCGAAGTACCGATTGTCCCGAAAGCGCACTATGACGAGCATTATTCTGAAAACCCGATTGGATCAGGTCCATATATGTTACAGCAATATGATGAAGGCGAACAAGCTATTTTTACGGTAAATCCGTATTGGCACGATAAAGAGCCGTATTTTAAAAAATGGACGTGGGTCTTACTTGATGAGAACACCGCGCTTGCAGCCGCAAAAGCCGGTAAAGTTGATATGATTTACGCAATTCCCGAATTTGCCGATGTACAGATTCCGGGCTGGAAATTATTTGAATTTGAGTCAAATGATGTTCGCGGTCTTTCTTTGCCGTACGTCAAGCCGAACACCGTTGTTTCGCCCGATGGGTATCCTGTAGGCAATGCCGTTACCAGCGATCCTGCAATACGAAAAGCGTTGAATATCGGTTTAAACCGGAGTGAAATAGTAAAGACGGTATTAAACGGACATGGGAAACCGGCCTTTTCCGTAGTAGACGGTATGCCGTGGTGGAATCCCCAAACAGCTATTCAGGATTCCCGCATCGAGGAAGCAAACGAATTGCTGGAAAAGGCCGGTTGGAAGATCGGTAAAAACGGTATACGGGAAAAAGACGGCATTGCCGCGTCCTTCAATCTATACTATCCGACTAATGATAAACTACGCACTAATGTTGCCGTTACTGCAGCAGAACAGGCAAAAGCCTTAGGTATCGATATCAAACTGATAGGAAGCAACTGGGATGAGATGATTACAAAATCGCATAGCGACTCCCTTTTGTATGCAGGCGGACGACATCACGCACAACAGTTTTACGAATCGCACCATCCGAGCACGGCGGGACACGGCTGGACGAATATCACATTTTACAATAATCCTACCGTTACTTCTTATCTGGAAAAAGCAATGACCGCATCAAGTGTTGAAGAAGCAAATAAATATTGGAAACTTGCACAATGGGACGGCACTACCGGAGCAAGTACTTTAGGAGATTTACCGTTCTGCTGGCTTATTCGGTTTAACCACACCTATTTAGGTGATAAACACATCAATGTCGGAAAGCAGCCTGTTCATAGCCACGGCCATGACTGGTCGCTGTTACACAATATTTACGAATGGACATGGGATGAAAACGCCGAATAAGCGGCTCAATACAAAAGTGCAGTTTATTGCAGGAAAGCTCGTGCGCGGGCTTTCTCTGCTGATTGGGTTATCGGTATTTGCATTCATATTAGTACGAACCTCACCGGTTGATCCCGTGCTGGCAAGCGTTAATTACGATATGTCGCTTACCGAACAGCAATACCAAGCGATTGCGGAGTATTGGGGGTTAAACGAACCGCCGGTAACGCAATATTTTGTATGGCTTAAAAATATGCTGACCGGCAATATGGGTACTTCACGGATTTACCGTAAACCGGTAGCGCAGATTATACAGGCGCGGGCGGGAGCTTCGTTTGCGCTTATGGGGATATCGTGGCTGCTTTCGGGCATTATCGGTTTTTTGCTTGGTACGGCCGCGGCATTTAAACGCGGAACACTGCTTGACAGAAGTATTAAATGGCTTGCGTATCTGCAAGCCTCGATACCCGCCTTTTGGATCGGGCTTATTTTTTTACTGATATTTGCAGTTAAGCTTAATTGGTTTCCGATCGGTATTTCTGTGCCGATAGGCGTTGCTCGAGAAAGCGTAACGCTTGCCGAACGGCTCTATCATCTTATTTTGCCGGTATTGACGTTAAGTGTACTCGGCATTGCAAATATAACGCTGCATACACGCGAAAAAATGATCGATGTGCTTTCAAGCGAATATGTTGTGTTTGCCCGCGCCCGCGGCGAAACCGATTTTCAGATTTTTAAATATCATGCGGTGCGGAATGCTGCGATGCCGGCTGTTACCATTCATTTTTCGTATTTCGGAGAACTGTTCGGCGGATCGGTGCTGGCAGAACAGGTGTTCTCGTATCCGGGGTTGGGCTTAACGCTTACGGAGGCTGGAATGAAAAGCGATATCCCGCTTTTGCTCGGTATTGTGATGATCGGAGCTGTTTTTGTGTTTGCTGGGAATCTTACTGCCGACATTCTCAATGCAGCGCTTAATCCACGCCTTAAAGAGGAGCATGGCAATGGTTGAGCTGCATTCAAGGCAGCGTTTAATGCGGTCTATTACCGTTTCGTCGCTGTTGATCGTTACAATTTTGATTGCAAGTTTTATGCTTGCAAATACAAATTTGGTGTCCGATTACTCGGCCAAAAACCTTCCGCCGTCCGCTGCTCATCTTTTCGGTACGGACTGGCTTGGCAGGGATATGCTGACGCGTACCGTAAAGGGTTTGCGTTTTTCGATGATAATCGGGCTGCTCGGTTCAGCTATCGGTGTGCTTGTTGCCGTGGCGCTGGGGATTATTGCTGCAGTAGGCGGAAAAAAAGCGGACGCGGTTATCTTGTGGCTCATCGATATGTTTATCGGAATGCCGCATCTCGTTTTTCTAATTCTCATTTCTTTTGCTGCCGGAAGAGGCGCAAAAGGTATTATTATCGGTGTTGCGTTGACGCATTGGCCGACTCTTGCCCGTTTGGTCAGAAATGAAGTTAAGGCGATACAAAATTTTGAGTATATTAAGATATCGGAAAGTTTTGGAAAAAGTCGCTGTTTTATCGTAAAGAATCACTTGTTTCCGGCTATTCTTCCGCAAATAATGGTAGGCTTTCTTTTGCTCTTTCCTCATGCCATCTTACATGAAGCATCTATGACTTTTTTGGGTTTCGGGCTTTCAGCAGAGAAACCGTCCGTCGGCATCATTTTATCCGAAGCGGTAAAGCATATATCGCTGGGACATTGGTGGCTCGCAGTGTTTCCCGGAGCACTGCTTGCTATCTTGGTAAAAAGTTTCGATTCCATCGGGGAGTCGCTTAGGTTCTTCATTGCACCGCAGTGAGGTTGCCCCTTCCCCCATGCAGCGGCACGGGCGAAGGCGGATAATCCTTCTCTCCGTTTATATAACGCAGATAAGAGGCTTTGAAGGCATGACGGAAAAGCCTCTTGAAAATAATCGGCAGAGGAGAGAAGATTGGAGCCGGAGACCGGTTTTTGTGCGCAAATGGAAAAGACAGAGCGCACAAAAAGCCGCCCAAAAAAGACCAACAATCGGAGATAATGATGAAAAATGCTGTTTTAACGGCGCGTAATCTTTCAATTTCTTTTACGCAGTATACAAACGGGTTTCACACCAGATATATTACACCGGTACATTCTCTGAATGTCAGTATTGCGGAAGGAGAAATTCTTGCGGTCATCGGCGCAAGCGGTTCAGGAAAAAGCTTACTGGCTCATGCGATCTTAGGGATATTGCCGCAAAATGCGTCCGTTTCGGGTGAAATATATTACAAAGATGTCCTTTTAACGCCGGAAACGGTGCGGCAATTCCGCGGAAAGGAAATTGCTTTTATTCCGCAGTCGGTTACGTATCTTGATCCGCTGATGAAAACGCAGCAGCAAATCAGGATAGGGTTACCCAAAAAAGAAGCAGCGCATCTTCAAAGAGAACTTTTTAAGCAATACGGTTTAGCGGAAGAGGCGGGTAATCTTTATCCGTTTCAGCTTTCAGGCGGTATGCTTAGACGTATTCTGTTTGCTACAAGCGTACGGGCGGGTATTAAGCTTATTATTGCCGATGAGCCGACACCGGGTATCCACCCCGAAGCGCTTGAATCTGTTTTGCAGCAACTGCGCCGGTTTGCCGATGAAGGAATAGCGGTTATGTTAATTACGCACGATATTATGTCCGCCGTTAAAATTGCAGACTACGTTACTATCTTTAATGAAGGCGAAAATATAGAAACTGCGTCGGCCTCTGCCTTTTCAGGCAACGGAGCAGCGCTTAAAACCGATTATGCAAAGCGCTTGTGGCGCGCCTTACCTCAAAATGACTTTATTCAGGCGGTGTAGTATGGCTTTGGAATGTAAAAATCTCGGCTTCTTTTATGAGAAACATACATGGATATTCAGGAATGTCGATATAACCGTAGAAAAAGGGGCTGCTTTTGGTATTGCCGGTCGGAGCGGCTGCGGAAAAACGAGCCTATCAAAGGTCTTGGCAAATCACGCACAGCCGAGCGAAGGAGAAGTCCGTATCGACGGGATAAATGCAAAGCAGATACGAGCAGGCGGCAAGCGGCTCTTTTGGCCGGTGCAACTTATCTACCAGCACCCCGAAAAAGCCGTTAATCCTCAATGGAACATAGAAAAGATACTGACGGAATGCTATAAACCTTCACCTGAACTTTTGGAACGCTTCGGTGTAAAGACGGAATGGTTTAAGCGCTTTCCCATCGAATTGTCAGGCGGAGAGCTGCAGCGGTGCTTAATTGTCCGAGCGTTGCACCCCGAAGTTCGCTACCTTATTGCCGACGAAATGACTACCATGCTCGATGCTGTAACGCAAGCCCTTATTTGGAAAGAGCTTTTAGCCGTTATAAAGCAGCGGAATATCGGACTTATTATCATAAGCCATGAACAGGCACTTATCGAAAAACTCTGTTCAGATGCGCTTTACATGACATAAATCGATTATATTTAAAAGCTGACCGAATTTTTTGCAGAATCCCTGTTGTATTTCTGTTGATTATATTTACAAATAATGGAATAATACATACTAAGGTATGCATAAGTATGGAGATTTATATGGCCAATGCAACATTAGTACAGTTAAAAGTCGATAGAGAAATTAAAGAGGATGTTTCAAGAATATATGAAAATTTGGGCTTGGATTTACCGACTGCAATAAGGATTTTTTTCAAGAAAAGTATTGCTGTGGGAGGCTTGCCGTTTGAATTACGAGAAGAAAATAACAGATGGCAACTATATGATCAAGTTCGAAAAAGTATTCAAGAAAACAATGTTCCGGAAATGTCGCTGGAAGAAATAAATGCAGAAATTGCCGAAACCAGAAAGCAGGCATTTCACGAATGAAAAAATATGTTGTTGTTGATACAAATGTTTTAGTTTCAGCCTTGATAACACGGAATGAAAATGCTCCGACTGTAGAAATATTACGATATCTCTCTCAAAATAAAATAGTGCCGGTATATTCTTCGGATATAGTAAAAGAATACTATGAAGTGTTGAGAAGAGAAAAGTTTAAGTTATCTGAAGAAATTGTATCGGCTGTAATAAACGATATAGTCAATAATGGATTAGAAGTAACAGATATCGTTGAAGTTAAGGAAGAAATGCCGGATCCGAAAGATGTCGTATTTTATGCAGTTACATTGACAACAAGGGATAAAGGGACATTCCTGGTTACAGGGAATGGAAAGCATTTTCCGGCAAAATCTTTTATAGTAACACCGGCTGAATTAGTGGATATACTTGAAAAAAATTATGGAAAGAAAACAACTTAATCACTTTGACTCCTCCGGTAAAGCCGTAATGGTTGATGTCGCCGGTAAGGATGAGACAAAAAGAATAGCGGTTACGCACGGCTTTATCAGCATGAATACAGAGTCTTTTCTTGCGGTGCGCGAAGGCAGCGTCAAAAAAGGCGATGTGTTGGGAATTGCGCGGGTTGCCGGAATTATGGCGGTAAAAAAGACGTCGGAGCTTATCCCCCTCTGCCATACGCTGCAGGTTACGAGCGCCGGTATTGACTTTACCCTGCACGAAGCGGAATGTAAAATCGAGGCTGTATGTACGGTCGGGGCTACCGGACGGACGGGCGTTGAGATGGAAGCGTTGACGGGTGTTTCCGCCGCGTTGCTGACGATATACGATATGTGCAAGGCGCTGGATCGTTCGATGTGTATCTCGGGAATAGAACTTTTGAAGAAAGACGGTGGAAAGAGCGGCCTCTATGAAAGATAGGTTCCTGCGGGAAATCGATTATATTAGAATATCCGTGACCGACCGATGTAATTTCAGGTGCCGTTACTGTATGCCCGTTCAAGGGGTCGGATTTATTCCTCATGATCAAATTCTCAGGTTTGAGGAGATTATTAGGATAGGCCGGTTACTTCCTCGGATCGGTATCAAACATATCAAAATTACCGGCGGCGAACCGCTGGTTAGAAAGGGTATTTGCTCTCTTATCAATGATTTAAAAGCGCTTGAAGGGATTGAGCAGGTTACACTGACGACAAACGGATACTTGCTTGAACAGGCGGCCGAGAAGCTAAAAGCGGCGGGTATAGACGTGGTCAATGTCAGTGTCGATACGGTCAATAGAGAAAACTTTACGAAGATATGCCGCAAAGACGGGCTTATGGAGGTGCTGCGCGGAATAGACACGGCGCAGAAACTGGGTATCGCTCTCAAGGTGAATACCGTCGTCAGCGGGAATAGCGCGCTGGTAGAATTGCTCGATGTGCTCGATTTTTTTTCACGCAAAGGTATCACGGTGCGGTTTATAGAGCTGATGCCCATTGGCATCGCAGAACGGACGCGGGTAACAAATGCGGACTTATTCAATCTGATTAAGCGGCATCATCCTGATATTACAAAGGACGATTTTAGAAGCAACGGCCCCGCGCGGTATTATCAATTCGGAGACGGTAAACGGGTCGGTTTTATCTCGGCGGTACACGATATGTTTTGTTCTTCGTGTAACCGGGTACGGCTGACTGCTGAAGGGGTCATCAAGCCCTGTCTTGCAAGTACGCTTTCATATAATATAAAGCGTTTACTCAGAAGCGGAGCCGGAGATGCCGAGCTGGAGAGGGCGTTAAAACAAGCGGTGTTCCATAAGCCGGTAAGTCATCATTTTAATAACAGGCGGAAAACGGAAACGCGCGTGATGAGCACAATAGGAGGATGAGCCTATGGGAACCGTGATGGGAATATGTATCAGCGAAAAAAAAGGAACTGCAAAACATGCGGTTGAGCAAGCCGTTTTAATTGAAGATTTCGGACTGGAAAACGACGCCCATGCGGGTAAGTGGCATCGCCAGGTCAGCTTGCTCTCCTTTGAAACAAGAGAACGATTTAAGGCGAAAGGCGCAGACGTGACGGACGGAGCCTTCGGTGAAAATCTCTTAGTGAGCGGTATCGACCTCGTACACCTTCCGGTTGGTACCATTCTTAAATCGGGAGACATTACGCTTGAAGTAACGCAGATCGGGAAAGAATGCCACAGCCATTGCGCAATCTATCACACAATGGGCGAATGTATTATGCCGACAAACGGAATATTCGCGAAGGTACTTACCGGCGGGCTCTTAAAAAAAGGAGATGAACTGGTTGTACGTTGAGCATTTATTTCAGCAAGCGGGCAAACACATCAGGCAGAGTAGATAAGAATCGCAGAATAATAGAGGTATCAGGGCTGATTGTTATATTTTACCGCTTATGCTACAATGTGCCGATAATTTTTAAAACAAAAGATCAAGGTGCTGTTATGACTAAGATTTTTCACGGTTTATTGCAAAGAAGTTTGCTTATGCTGTTTGCCCTTCCGGTGATTTTGTTGATGGGCTGTATGAATGCTAAAAAAGCCGATACTGCTGCGGATATTGAATTTTGGTCGTTTCCTAATTTTACCTCCGAAACCGGTGTCGAAGGTGATTTTGAAAAAAGTTTAATTGCTGCGTTCGAAAAAGAAAATCCTTCTATTAAAGTACATTTTACGTTACTCAGTTTTACCGACGGAGCGGAAAAGATTGAAAAAGCCATAAAAGACGGCAAAGCTCCCGATATTATTTATGATGCCCCCGGCCGAATTATCGGATGGGCGGAGAATGGCTTGCTTGAACCGCTGGATGATGTGCTTGCAACCGAAAAACCGTATATCACGACGGAGCTTTTAACCGTTTCCGCCGGCAAGGATAGGCGCACCTATATGTACCCGATGCATGAAGGCGCTTTCTCAATGGCGTTCAATAAAGAAATGCTCGAAGACCTGCATCTGATTGATTTGCTGCCGTATAAGCGGAGAGACCGTCAGTGGACGGTTGAAGAGTATGAAACGCTTTTAACTGCACTTAAAGAAAAGCTCCCTACAGGAACCGTCCCGGGCGTTTTCTATTATAAAAATATGGGCGGCGATCAGGGGACTAGAGCCTTTTTGGTCAACCTTTATGGAAACGCAAATCTTTTGAATGGAGATTATTCCAGTTATATCTATAATTCCGATCAGGCGGTACGGAATGTGGATTGGACGGTACGTGCAATGAAACGGGGCATTTTGCTCGACGGAAAGGATCTTACTTCAAATGATGCGATTGCAATGTTCGTTTCCGCTAAGGCCGCTCATACTATCTTGTATTCACCTCAGCTCAATAAAATGAATGACGGTAAACGCCGCTATAAAGGAAAAGATTTTACACCGATTTATATGCCGTTCCCCAATAATGCCGGCGCTCCGCTCCTGGAATTTTTGGCAGGCGGCGCTTGTGTTTTTAACAACGGCAATGCGAATAAAATAAAAGCTGCAAAGAAATTCCTTCATTTTGCCGCTACCGACGAGGTGTGGGCGCCTAAGCTTATAAACGCAACCGGCGGATTTCCGGCAAGCTCTAAAGTTCAAATAGAGACTGAGGATGCCGAAATACTCTATAATTCGGTGCTGCAGCGTTTTTTCGGTCAGTATTATAATAATATTACCGGTTTTGCGAAGATGCGTGAGTATTGGAATACGCTTTTAAAGGATGCCGCTGCGGGACAGGATGTTCAGAGGGCGCTTGATACCTTTGTGCGAAATGCAAACGGCACACTGAAAGAATAACGGAAAATTTTCTAACTGATAAAAATGGAGAACACAATGGCACACACAGCTTCACATAAACAAACAGTAACGAGTTTTTTTTCTATTAGAAACAAGATGATTACATCTTTTGCCGTATTCGCCGTTACTATTTTAGCGATTGTCTATATTGTCGCAATATACTTTGCTTCCGTTTCACTTTTGAATAATACCGAATATTTCTTAAAAGAGCTCGGAAAAAGCTCATCGAAAGTTTTAGATGAACGTTCTCAGGCATTGTTTGGAAAGCTGGAAGCGTTTTCAAACCTGCCGCTCATTCAAGATGAGACTGTGTCGTATCGCGATAAAATAGAACTGTTTAAAAATGAAATTCAAATGCAAAAACAGCGCGGCTGGATGAGCTTCGGTATAAGCGGTCTTGACGGAATGCTCTATCGAACCGACAATACAATAGAAAAAGTAATGGGTGAGGAATGGTTCCAATCGGCACGTAAAGGAAAGTATGTTATTACGGAACCTACGATGTCATCCGCCGAACGGAAATATCTCTTTATCGTTGCAATTCCTGTACGCGATTTACAAGGAAAAATCGTCGGTGTTATCAATGCAACGATTTTAGGGGATGCGCTTTCGAATTTGATAAGCGATATTATTGTCGGCGAAACGGGCACTGCGTATTTGGTAAGTTCCTCCGGTACTATTTTAGGTAACCGCCGCCCCGAAATTCTTTATAAGAGTATCTACAACGAGATAATCGGCAGCGATACCAGTGCATTCGCACAATTTCTTAAGCAGGCGCTCGCTTCGCATAAATCTTCGGTTAACGTATCCGAAATAAAAGGCGTCAAGTATATATCCGCCGTTGCTTCAATGAGATATGCGGATTGGACACTCCTTTTAACGGCTCCCGTTTCCGAGTTTATGGCGGAGAATGTGACAAATCTGATTAAAACATTTGTCATCATTGCGTTATGCCAATTAATTATCGCCTTTGCGTTAGGGGTTCTTATTGCGCGAAATATTACTCGTCCGATTAATCACGTTATAGACGCGCTGAAAAATATTGCGCAGGGAGAAGGAGACCTTACCATAGAGCTACCGGCAAGCGGTAAAGATGAAACAAGCATATTGTCAGCATACTTTAATCAGACGATTGCTAAATTGAAAAATTCAATTCAAAAAATCGGTATCGATTCCCGTGAGATGGAATCGGTCGGTTCCGATCTTGAAAGTAATATGGTTTCGGTCAGCGAGGTGGTTGCAAATATCACTTCCGGTATTGAAGGGTTGAAGGAGCGGTTTGTCGAGCAGGAGGAAAGTGTGTCCGGTACGGCTGCCGCTATCGAGCATATCATCCGGACGCTCAGGCTTTTGGATGAAAGTATCGGACGGCAAGCTGCTATGGTTACCGAATCCTCCACATCCTTTGATAAGATGACTCACAGTATCGATACCGTAGGGGAAAACGTTGAAGAAACCCGTGAAGTTATCCGTAATCTTTCTACAGCTACGAACGACGGTCGTGAAACGCTGGTAAAGGCAAATGAGGTATCGCAGCGGATATCGGAGGCATCGGGCGATCTGATCGAAACAGGCGCTATAATAGAAAATATTGCAAGCCAAACAAACCTGCTTGCAATGAATGCCGCTATTGAGGCTGCCCATGCAGGAGAGGCAGGGAAGGGATTTGCCGTCGTCGCTTCGGAAATTAGAAAACTTGCAGAAGAGTCCAGCGCACAGGGTAAAAAGATTTCCATAACCTTGAAAAACCTTTCTGCCGAGATCGATACGCTTGCGAGTGCTGCTGCCGGCGCCGTTGAAAAGTTTAACATCATTTCCGGTTATTCAAAAGGCTTAAGCAGCTCCATCGAAGGAGTAGTGCAGGCGATGGATGAGCAGGAAGAGAACGGAAAAATCATCTGGGGCATTATCAACGATGTTACCGGCGTAACAAACGAGGTAAAGAGCGGTTCCGGTGATATGCTTGCCGACGGAGAGAAAGTTGTTTCGGCAACAAAACGGCTGGACGATTTAACACGTATTTTGCGGGAAAATATAGAAAACATTGCCTCACAAACAGAGCTGATCAATGAGGCTGCGCAAGAGTCTCTTGAAATTGCCGTTAAAAATAAGCAAAGTATAGACGGTCTTGCCTTGGAAGTCGGTAAGTTTAAAACAGAGAAATAGGCAAGAAGGTTTGCGTTGC
This sequence comes from Treponema sp. OMZ 305, assembly GCF_024181325.1. Taxonomy (NCBI): domain Bacteria; kingdom Pseudomonadati; phylum Spirochaetota; class Spirochaetia; order Treponematales; family Treponemataceae; genus Treponema; species Treponema sp. OMZ 305. The sequence goes on from NZ_CP051300.1 coordinate 1,061,793, forward strand.
AAACTTGATTATTTATGGGTGCGCGTAATGCGTACGGCTAAAAGTTTTTATAGGAGAAAGTATGAAAACAGTAAGAGTAACTTTCGGTTTGTTGTGTATGCTGGCATTAGTTGCAATGACGACAATCGGCTGCGAAAAGAAAGAAGGAGGAGAAAAATCCGAGCATCAGCTTGATAGGACAAAAGAGTTCGTCACGGTTGCTACGGGACCTACAAGCGGTATTTATTTCCCGATTGGCGGGGCATTCGCCGAAGCCTTAAAATCGGCTGGGTATAATACCAGTTCACAAGCGACCGGCGCATCAGCTGAAAACATTTCGATGATCTCGAAGGGTGAAGCGGAGCTTGCAATCGCAATGCAGGATTCCGTTATGCAGGCATATAAGGGCTTCGGCGCCTATGAAGGCAAAGCAAATCCTAAGCTGACTGCTTGTATGCGTTTGTGGCCGAATTACGTACAGCTCGTAACACTGCGCAAATCCGGTATCAAAACCGTTGCAGATTTGAAAGGGAAGCGGGTTGGCGTCGGCGCTGCAAACTCCGGTGTTGAATTAAATGCCCGTATGATTTATGAAGCCTACGGTATGACTTATGCCGACAGCAAGGTTGACTATCTGTCTTACGGCGAAGCAATCGATCAAATGAAGAACGGTCAGTGCGATGCCGCCTTTGTTACCTCCGGTCTTCCGAACGGAACGATTATGGAACTTGCTACCAGCTATGATATGGAAATTGTTCCCATTGATGGAGCAGGTAGAGACGCGTTGATTGAAAAGTATCCGTTCTTCTCGCGGACGATTATCCCGGCGAATACCTATAACAATACTGAGGATGTTAATACCGTTTTTGTATATAACATCATGTTGGTAAATAGCGAGCTTTCCGAAGATGTTGTGTATGATATGCTGACCGTTATTTTCGATAATATCTCGACGATTAAAGCATCACACAATGCGGCAAATAAGCATATCGATTTATCCTTCGGTGTAGAGGATGTAAGAATTCCGCTGCATCCGGGCGCTGTAAAATTCTGGCAGGAAAAAGGTTTTAAGACTCCGCAGAATTAACGGCTACGTCTAAATGCGTCGTTTGAGTTTTTGAAAAGTTGTTGCCGGTTGAATGTATATGTATTTACACAGACCGGTTGCATATAAGAATATATCGGATGGAATGGCTTTTTACTGCATTGCGACTAATGCATATACGAACATACTTGTATAAAGTGTGGTTGCTCGTTTTTGCCGTACTACTGGCAGGCTGTTCCTCCGGTGAGACTGTCGAAATTTCCAATCAGGTAACGAAAGAACGGTATTGTATTCAAACTGTACAAACAGGCGATGTTCTTTCGTTTGCGTGGGAACATTCGTTTGAACATGTCTTATGGAAAGAATTTTATCGGGTAACCGATGAACATACGTTTAAACTTTTTACCATTGCCGTTCAAGGTTTTGGCGCCGGTATTCCGGCAGAAATGGACTGCACCTATCGATACGAGGATGGTCTGATCTATATGGAAAATATAGAAGGTAGTGTGTTCAAAGAGTTTAATTGGATCCATTCGCAAAAACATCTCAAAAACATTACGATAAATGATACCGTGCTTATATGGGGTAACGAGCTTCCCCAACGGGCAAAAATACGGTTAAGGCTTTCTAAAAACTGATTTGCAATCTGCGTTAGCGGATACGATAAATCATTTCTTTATAGGACAATCCGATAGGCTTGCTGTTTTTAGAGGTTTTTGATTAGGTTACAAAGGAAGCGCTGATACTGCCGAAAGGCTGTACCGCTTCTTCATTATTATCGGGCAATCGCTAAAAACTTGGCTAGATTTGCTTCGTATCCTTCGGAATAGCGATGCCCCATTAAGGAGTACATCTTGGCTACAGAAAAAACTATAGACCAAAAGGCGCTCTTGGAAGAATTTGAACGGGAAAGCAGAACTCGAAACTTTGTTAACCCGATCTTTACAAAGATTCTCAAGTGGACTGCACTGCTGGTTACCTTTTATCATTTAGCTTATGCGTCCGGCTATATCCGGCCGGAGACATTGCGCCATCGTTCCATTCACGTCGGCATGATTTTGTTGATGACGTTTGCAATCTATCCTGCATTTAAAACATCGAGCAGAAAAGTTATCGCATGGTATGATTACATATTGATGATTTTGTCCGTTATCATTCCCGTCTACATGTGGGTGAATTATCAAGCGATTATCGACAGGGTAGGGGATGCAAACCTGACGGACGTTATCATGGGTACCATATTGGTTGCATTGGTAATAGAAGCGGCGCGGCGGATTACGGGTTGGGCCTTACCGGTTATCGGCATCATCTTTATGATATATGCGCTGATGGGCGCCCGTCAGGGACTTATCCCGATAAACGTGCCGGGACTGTTTTTGCATAGAGGGTTTAAATGGCCGAAATTGATCGGGCACCTCTTTTCAAATACTGAAGGCATTTACGGCACGTCGGTCAACGTTTCTTCGACATATATTTTCTTATTCATCGTATTCGGCGAAATTATGAATAAATGCGGAATGGGAAAATTCTTTAACGATATTGCCATCGGTTTGGCAGGGCATACGAAAGGCGGTCCTGCAAAGGTCGCGGTTATTGCGGCGGGCTTGCTCGGAAGTATCAACGGGTCGGCAATTGCGAATGTTGTTACAACCGGTTCGTTTACAATCCCGCTTATGAAAAAAATCGGGTACAGCAAAGAATTCTCCGGCGCTGTTTCATCAACCGCTTCCGTAGGTGGTCAGCTTTTACCGCCGATTATGGGCGCTGCCGCATTTATTATGGCGGAAACACTCGGTATTAAATACAAAGAGATTGTCGTTGCGGCGGCCATCCCTGCGCTGATTTACTATTTGGGTATTATCTTCCAGATTCAGCTGCGCGCATCGAAGGATAAACTCGACGGTATGCCGAAAGATCAGCTGCCCAAGGTGAAAGAAACGCTGAAGATGTACTGGCACCTGACCATCCCGATTTTATTTTTGGTGTATATGCTGTTCTTTAGCGGTTATACCGTTATCAAAGGCGCTTTTTTAACAATCATTTTGACAATCATTATTGCGCAGCTTAAAAAAGAAACACGCATGAGCCTAAAAGATATAGAATCTGCCTTTGTCGCTTCCGCAAAATCGACGGTATCGGTTGCGATTGCGTGTGCCTGTGTCGGTATTGTTATCGGTGTGTCGAGCTTAACCGGCTTTACCATCAATATGGCAAGCGCGATTATCTCGCTCGGCGGAAAGAGCTTGTTGCTGACGCTCGTCTTTACGATGGTAACCTGTATGCTGCTTGGTATGGGCTTACCGAGTATTCCTGCGTACATCATTACCGTAACGATTGCGGCTCCTGCGTTGATAGAGCTCGGCATTGCGCCGTTGGCTGCTCACTTGTTCTGTTTCTACTTTGCGATGTTTGCCAATATTACGCCGCCGGTTGCGCTTGCCTCATTTGCAGCGGCAGGTATATCGGGCGGTAATCCGATGAAGACGGGAATTGTATCCATTAAGCTGGCGCTCGCCGGTTTTATCATCCCGTATATGTTCGTCTACAATAATCAGCTATTATTGATGAATACGAATATTTTGCAGGGTATTCAGGTTGCGATTACCGCATGTGTCGGCGTCTTTTTAATCAGCGCCGCCGTAGAAGGGTATTTCCACACCAAAGTGAATATTGTGATGCGGCTTTTAATGCTTGCAGGAGCTTTCTTGCTCATCGACAGCGCCTTATTAACCGACCTTGCCGGTGTCGGCATCTTTGTTGCGTCTATCTTTATTCAGCGCATACTTGCGCGGAGAGAAGCACGGCACGCAGCCGTCTAGGGATTTGGTATACGGTATGGGGATGTCTCAAAAGTTGGTTACTTTTTGGACATCGCCATCAGCACAGCTGATAGCGAGTTTAAAATTAAGTCTTTATACAATAATGACTTAATTTTAAACGTCGTATCTAAATCTAAGGAAACTGTCCAAAAACTGTTACGCAATCCGCTTTAGCGGATATGACAAATCATTTCCTTACAGGAAAAGCCGATAGGCTTTCAGTTTTTGGACAGCCCCGGATGAATTTTTGAGTTGCCGCTGAGATGGCAACTCAAAAAGATTCAAATTATAACGAAGTTTGGTTATAAGGCAAAGGGAAATTTCAGATGAGAGTATTTTACGTTAATTGTCGTCTGGAAGTTCCTGTTGTTTTGTGTGATATAAAACTGTATGGGGGAAAAAATGGAATTAATTCCAAACCGATCATTGAGCAGTTTGTACGTATTTTTGGATTGTGCTTTTTTAGTATTACTCGCATTTTATTTTCTAAAGAGTAAGCGATATATTCCTCTTCTGGTTGGAATACTCGGGGGCTTACTCTATTTTGTAGTAGATTACGGCGGATTTTATTGGTTGCTTGAAACACGAAAAGTGGTTGGTGCAAATCCTTTTTGGTTTTTGCTGTGGCTCAGTATGAGTTATGGGTTTACAAATATGGCGTGGATGTGGCTGTGGTTTGCCGAACCGAAAAATCGTTTGGAGTTTTCACTTTTGATTATCGTGTGGTGGTTTTCTGCGGCGGTTATCAGTAACGGGGCTGGGGCGTCATTCCCGATAATTACAATTCAGCGCGGAACTGGCGGATATCATTGGATTATGGCGGTGTTTTTATTTGTCGGTTATGCGTGGTTGCTCATGAAAAATTTATCTGCTACGCGCGACGATGAGCGAGTACCTCTTTGGAGCATTATATCAATCGGGCTTTTGGTGCAGTTTGCATGGGAATTTATTTTATTTATAACGGGTATCCGTAATGCAGGGCTTCGTACTTTGGTTGTTAATTCGCTGATGGAAACCAATTTGGGTGCGCCATATATGTATTTGATTTACACAACAGTCTCAAAACGGATGCGGAAATAAATGTGTGTTACGCTGCGGCAGAGGTAAAAGTAACATTCGCGGGTTCGATAGTACCTACTCGATAGACGATATCAGCTTTATGATGAAGCCCATTGATATTCTTTGCAAATACAATGCAAAAAGTAAAAGATATGATGCACGTGACAAAGTGCTTTTTGGAGAGGTGCTTTAACTGAGTTATGATTTTAACAGCAGTCTGACTTTGTTACCGCAGGCGCACTGAAATGGCGCGGCTGAAGATAAATTTTTATTTTACCCAGCCGGTTTTCCAATGCCAGAGCGGTTTTGACAGCGCGGAAGAAAAGGTTTGTACGCGGTTAAAGTCCGGGAGCCAGTCTAAGTCGCTTACCAATTCTTGATAAAAACCGTCGTCGATGGCTAATTCTTCAAGAAAGGTACGCAGTGTGATGTCTTCCGATTCATCGAGCAGGCGATTAGAAAACGCATCGATTCGCCGCGCTTTCGGATTTGCGGTAATGGGGGTGTACTGCGTCATCAGCGAAAGGAGCGCCTTGCCTTTAAGGTTTTGAGCGAACCAACGGAGTACCGCTTGCGAGTCCTCTAATTTTCCCGGAAGTGCGAGATGCCGGACAATAACGCCCGACAGCATTTTGCCGAACGGATACTGCTCATCGGGCGGCGTAAGGTTGAGCGGAGAATGCCGTGCCATCGCTTCGATTGCGGCGCAGGCGCGGTCGGGATAATCCGGAGCGGCAAAAACCCTGCGGGATGTTTCGGTATTAAGCGTTTTGAGGTCGGGGAGCCAGCCGTCGACGGTATCCGCAATTGATTCGAGTGCTTCTACCGTTTCATAAGCGGATGAGTTCCAGACGACGGGAATAGTTAAGCCGTGCTGTTTTGCGGCTCGGAGCCCTGCCCCCAAAGCCGGTACCGCATGGCTGCCCGTAACGATGTTGATGTTTTCTGCGCCTGCGTTTTGGAGTGTCAGGCATATTTCGATAAATCCCTGTTCCGTTACAGCACGTCCCATACCTTCTTGCGAAATTTGAAAGTTTTGGCAAAAAACACAGCGGAGATTACAGCCGGTAAGGAATATCGTTCCCGAACCGCCCGCTCCGCTTACCGGAGGCTCTTCTCCAAAGTGTAACCCTGCCCATGCAATGCGCAGCTCCGCCGTTTCTCCGCAAAAGCCTCTCTCTCCGGCGTTCCTATTTACCCCGCAGCGTTTTGGACAGGCGTTACAGTGTTCATAGTCGGCGCAGCAAAAATCCCGTATCACAAATACCGTTCCTATTTAAGCTTATTCCGTTCAACCATAACGCTCATAATTGCGCTTACGGTGTGCATATCGAGTGTTTCCGCCGCCGCCGAAACAATTGTGTGCAGTTCTTCCCAATCTTCATCGGAAAAATCCATATCGCTGCCGAAGCTGCCGTCAAAAAGCGAAAAGACGGTGTAGAACCAGTTGACGGCATCTTCTCTTGTATCTTTCAGATGTGTGCGTAACCAGTATTCAGCCGAATCTTCCGCTAATGGGAGAAGGTTTTTATCGTAACTGCGGATTGTTTGAACAAAAAACGAACTCAGCTCTTGCCGGAATGTAGGATCAGGTAATTTTTCCGTTCGCCGCCGTGCATCGCTATAAAATTTTTCGAGGATATTCATAAGGATGTTACTATAAGAAAAAGAGACCTAAAAAGCAAGCGCCGTTTGCGGAGGGTTTAATACCCGCCGTTCATCTACCGCCACGGACGGCGGTTATTCCGAACAGTAGCAATGTTGTGGCAGAGCCACAACTTGCAGTCAACACTATACACGGATGTATAGTGTTGACGAACGCTCTGCGTCGTAGCAAAGGGTATTAAAGCCGACTGCAACCACCTTATGAGAACACACAGTGCGAAACGTTGAGCACTGTGTCCGACGCTCGCGTCGGGGTTGTTGATTTCTCCAACTATTTCTCAAAAAATTTGCGGTGGTAGGATTCCAAATCCTTGTCTTCGATATGGGTGTAAATTTGCGTAGTAGCGATGCTCGCATGACCGAGGAGACATTGTACAGAGCGGAGGTCGGCGCCGCCTGCGAGCAGATGGGTTGCATACGAATGGCGGAGTGTGTGGATTTTTGTGGTAACGCCGCTGAGTTGTTCGATTTCCTGCAAGCGTTTCCAAATACCCTTACGGGTAAGCCGTTCGCCGTGGTGATTTAGGAATACGGCTCCTGTCGTTTCGGTGTTTTCGCGATGCGCCGGTTTTAAAAGAAGCGGACGGGCTGTTTTTAAATAGACGCTTAGCCGCGCTTCCGCCTGCGCCCCAAAGGGGATGATGCGCTCCTTTCCGCCCTTGCCGTGAACTTTCAGCAGCTGCTCGTTAAAAAAAACATCCTCCAGTGAAAGCGTTACCGCTTCGCTTACGCGCAGCCCCGCCGAGTAGATAAGCTCAAACAGGGCGCGGTCGCGGATACCGTTCGGCGTATCCAGCGGGATGGCTGCCAAAAGTTTGTCTACTTCATCAGGGGCGAGCGCCCGCGGCAAGTTTTTTTCGCGGCGGGGGCTTTCCAGCTGCTCTGCAGGATTATCGGCGCGGACGTTTTCCAGCTGCAAAAAGCGATAAAAGGAGCGGAGCGCCGCCTGATCTTTTGCAAGCGTTCTCCCCGTTACCCCTTCTTTCGCCCGCACAAGGAGAAAGCCGATGCAATCGTCTTGAGACGCATCTTCGATAAGGCGCTCATCCCCAAGCTGCTGCTGAAAGAGGCGCAGTGTATTGAGATATGTTTTTGCAGTAAGCTGCGCCCGCGCCTCCGCCGAGATTAAATACCCGTAAAATGCCCGTAATTGTATTTCTGTCATCGTAGTTTACTCAGAATAAGCACCACAAACGTTGTTTGAATCTCCCCGCAAAATAATTGAGGTCGTTCAACCAGAGTTGAACCTCTTCGCGGTTCAAATGGTCTCACGGCCTCAATTATTTTGCGATTGTGATTAATTCATCTGGTGTGCTTATTCTTCTTTTAAAATAAATTGTGCGAAATTTTATCCAAAATTTCGCACAAAAGGACTGTAATCAACAACCTCGATGCAGAGCGTCGAGATATTAAGCCCTCATACGACTAAAGGTGGTCATAACTTTTGCACCTAGTCTTTCCGTTAGCCTTTTAAAAATAGGTGGAGCAGATGCTAGGAGCTAGCCGAAATAAAACGGAGGCGTATCGGGTATACGGTGAGGATTTATTTCGGCGTAGCGACAACGCAGATGCCCGCATATTTTTAAAAGGAGCTACCTTTTATTTCGTATATACGCCGGCACATCCAAATCGGTATTGGCGCCGGGAAGCTGTACGCGGATAGGCTGCCGCGGGGCTTCGGTCATTTCCGGTTGTTGTTGAGGCGGCGGAGGCATAGCAGGTATGCTTGCATTCCGCGGGCCGAGGCCGGGTAGGGTAGGCTGTTGCGGTGTTTGCAGCTTTGCCCATTCGCTTGCCGAAATAAAATCGTTTTGTAAAAATGACGTATGAAGCGGTTCACTCTGAACGCTTGTTCCAGCCGGTTGTCCCGGTTGCTGTATTATACTCTGAATCGGATCCGCATCGGTAGGAAAGCCCGTTGCGATGACCGTTACGGTGATTTTGTCTTTCATGGCTTCGTCGGTTTCATCGATGGTAATGCCGTGAATGGTTTCAACATCGGGATGGGCGTTCGCGGTAACGATTTCCATAATATCGTTGACTTCCACCGTAGAAGGCATCTCCGCTGCGTAGATATTAACCAGTATGTGTGTTGCTCCTTCTATGTGGGAATCTTCCAAAAGTGGATTGTTGATGGCATTCGTTGCTGCGTCAACCGCGCGGTTTTCTCCCGATCCGGTACCGACGCCCATTAACGCATCGCCTTGCCCTGCCATCGTGGAACGCACATCCGCAAAATCGATATTGACCAATCCGTTCTTTGTAATGATATCCGCAATGCCCTGCACGGCACGGCGCAACACATCGTCCGCCATAACGAAAGCATCCTTTATCGTCTGTTTGCTGTCTACCATATTTAATAAATGCTGATTGGGAATAACGACCAGCGTATCGACGTTTTGCCTGAGTTTTTCAATCCCCGCTTCGGCGGTGCGCATTTTTGCACGTCCTTCAAAACTGAATGGTTTGGTAACGACGCCGACTGTTAAGGCTCCCTGGTCACGGGCTATCTTTGCGATGACCGGTGCGGAACCCGTGCCAGTGCCGCCTCCCATACCGGCAGTGATAAAGACCATGTGCGCTCCGCGGACGGCATTCGCAATAATTTCGGTGTCTTCCATAGCGGCTTTTTCGCCGACTTCCGGTTTGCCTCCCGCGCCGAGTCCTCCGGTCAACTTTGAACCTATCACCAATTTCATCGGCGCCTTTGAATAATTGAGCGCCTGTACATCGGTGTTCGCTACGATAAAATCGACGTACCGGATATTGCACTCCAACATTCTATTAACCGCATTCGAACCGCCTCCGCCGGCGCCGATTACCTTAATAACGGTAGGATTGACCGGTAACAGTTCATTTTGCTGCATCACTTGATAATCCATATATATTCCCTCCCCCTTGCTGGTTAAAATAAATTTTTCCAAAAGTTTTTGAGTTTACCGACAATTTTACCCTGCTCGGCTTCTGTTTTTTTTGTTTCCTCACCGGATGCCGCCCGCTGTTTGTACTGCGATAAAATCAGTCCGAGTACGGCCGCAAATTCGGGGCTTCGGTATTCTCCGGTAAGCCCGCCGAAAGTTCCCGGAATCCCGAGCCGTACTGCAGGCGTGCCGAAGATTTCGGAAGCAAGTTCCGTAGCGCCCGGCATCAGAGAGCCGCCGCCGCAGAGGATCACATTGCCTGCGAATCGGTTGGACGCTGTCGCCGGTGCGATTTTATCTTTTGCCATCGTAAAAATTTCCGCCATTCGGGCTTGCAGAATATCGCATATATCCGCTCTTTCAATCTGTATCGGCGCTCGTCCGCCCGGAGCGGAAATCAGTACGGATTTATTATCTTCCAAAAGCGGCTGCCAGCAGCATCCGTCGGTTATTTTAACCTTTTCGGCGGTTTCGGTCGAAAGCCCTTTCACAATCGCCAAATCATTTGTCGCATGGCCGCCGCCTACCGGCAACACGGTCGTAAGCACCGGCGCTCCGCCCGACATCACCACAATATCGGTGGTGCCTCCTCCAATATCGATAAGCACCGAGCCGAGTTCCTGTTCTTCCTGCGTCATAACGGATTCTACGGCGGCCAAACCGTGATACATCGGTGCATCAACTTGTAAATTAGCGCGCTTCACGCAATCGACGATATTTTTGATGCAGGTAACCGATCCGGTGATAATATGCACTTCGGCTTCAATGCGGACACCGATGACGTTATGCGGATCCGCGATGCCGCGCTGGTCGTCAACGATATACGATTGGGGGATAACGTGCATGACGCGCCTATCCATCGGGATAACGACTGCTCTTGCAGCTTCTATAACGCGGTCGATGTCCTGTTGGTCTATTTCGCGGTTCCCTTTTCCTTTATCGGTAACGGCAACAATACCGCGGGAATTAATTCCTTCAATGTGGGTGCCGCCGATTCCCGTAATGCAGTGGGTAATTTCCACGCCGGACATCATCTCCGCGGCTTCCACCGCTTCATGGATTCCCTGTACGGTCTTTTCGATATTGACGACGGTTCCTTTCCGTAAGCCTTCGGAAATGCCGGTGCCCACGCCGATAATTTGTAAAACGCCTGTTTCCAGTTTTTCGGCAACAACGGCTCTGATTGCGCTGGTACCTATATCCAATCCGACTATGATATCACTCATCGGCTTCACCTCTTAACCGGTAGGAAGCGGTTCCCGCCCGTACATCCAACTCCTCAATCTTTGCACTCAGATCAAGATCTCGTATAACATCCAATGTCAATATCATATACTGCAATCGCTCCTCATTCAATGTACTGTCGGTACGTACCTTAACCGGTGTTTGTACCGGATAGAGAATGAGGTCGAATCCGCCGTATTTTTTTTGTTCAATCTTCATTTCGGAGATTTCGCTGAGTAAGGCCGGATTTTTTTTCTGCAAAAGATCCAGTTGTTTAAATAATGGCACAAGCTGTTTGTGTACCTTCATTCCCGCTCGTATAGTCTGAAAAGAAAGGCCGCTGATAACAGGCAGTGTTTGAGTATCTTTCTTTGAAGCGACTTTGAACACCGTTCCCGTTTTGTCTATTTCCATCGGAATTGTACGTCCGCCGACTGTCGCGAGCAATACGCCGACCGGCTTTCGTTCGATTATTTCAATCAACACCTTGTCCGGATATTTTTTGACTACGCGTGCTTCCGCAACGAGCGGATAGCTTGCAATCCGATGCAATAGCACATCTTTATCGATCTTTCCCCATTTTTCCGTTCCGGTCAGGCCGGATGCCTTTTTCAAATCCGCTTCGAGAATGGTGTCGATTCCCGAAATCCGTATCTTTGCCGTCGAATTAAACGGTACGATAAAAAGATAATATACTAAGTCGCCTACCAAAAACAACAGCATCGCTAAAATAATGATTTTAAGGAGCTGCTTTCCTTTTGTTTTTTTTACGGTTTGAGGTAATTGACGCGATTCGGTGTATGCGTGGTTTTGTAAACCGATAATATCAGACATTATGAAGCGCTCCTTTTTGAATAACTTGAAACATTGATAATCAGTCCGCATAGGCAAAGACTGGTAATAAGCGAAGATCCTCCGAATGAGAAAAAAGGGAGAGGAATACCGGTTGCGGGTAGCAGGCGGACAACGACTCCTAAGTTTAAAAAAGATTGAAGAACGATTGAGGTGGCGGCGCCGAATGCGACATAGCAGCCGAATCGATTTTTACAGGAAAAGGCAATCAGATAGGCTACCGCAGTAAATGCAAGCAAGAGTGCAAGATAACCGCATACTCCCAAAAAGCCCATCTCTTCGGCCCATGCGACAAAAATAAAATCGGAATATATTTCGGGAACGCTCGAAATTTTATGGATGCCATTCCCTATTCCCGTACCGTACAAACCGCTGCTTGCAAGCGCTTCGAGGGCTGCATTAATTTGATAGCCCGTGTCGAGCGGATCGCTATCGGGGGAGATAAAGGAGAGTACACGTTTCATCCGATAGGTTGAAGTAACAACCATGAGAACTGCGCAGGGGATGGTAACAATCAATCCTTTGAGGAACCAGAGCAGCGGCCCTCCTGCCGCAAAAAACATGACCATAAAGATGAGCATTAAAAAAATTGCACTCGAAAAATCGTTTTCAAGGTATATCAGCAATACGAATACCGACGTAATAAAAAAAGGCGGCAATATGGAAATTAAGGGCGCATCCAGTTGATCCGCTTTTTTATCAAAGAAGTTTGCAAGAAAGATAATGAGCAAAAGCTTGATAAATTCTGACGGCTGCAAGCTAAAACCGCCGATGGAAATCCAGCGGTTAGCGCCGTTCCGCGGCGAAGCGATGCCCGGAATAAAGGGAAGTAAGAGGAGGATAACGCCTGCTATCAAGAGATAGGGGAGCAGTTTTCGTAAACGGTCAAAACTGAAGAACGAAAAGAAAATAAGGCCGATGCAGCCTATAAGGAGATTGCGAAATTGCCGGACAAGGAAATAAGAAGAATCATCGAAAAAACGTTCGGCGTAATGCAAGGAACCCGAATAGAGCACAGCGAGGCCGATTCCAACCATGATGAGCACGAGCAGGATAAACGTGAAGCTGTACCGGTCGCGGTTGATGTTCTTTTCAACAGTGATAGTGTGCTGCATCATACCCGCTCCTTTTGCAGGATAGGCTCAAACTGCTCAAGCTCAAGGCTGCGGGATCCTTTCAGAAATACGAAGTCGTTTCGGTTTAATAAGCTGTCCAATGTGTCGCGGAGTTTGCCCGCTTCGGCTTCCGTAAAGCAGAAAAAAGGTTTATTCGAAGTTTTATTTTGTTCGACGGCAGCAGCGCATATTTCTTCGCCGAAAAAGAATAGTATATCGGCATCGGAGGCAAATGCTGCTGCACATACGGCACGGTGTGCTTTCGTTGATTCAGGGCCAAGCTCCTTCATCGAGGCAAGCAGATAAATCTTTTTGCCGCGTACTGCGATATTCGCACACAGCGCAAGTCCCGCATTCATGGAATCGGGATTGGCGTTATAGCAGTCGAGCAGGTAAGTTACCGGACCACGGATAATTTGCGACCTGCCAAATAGCGCCTGTATCTGTTCGATGCCTGCTTTTATCAACTGCAGCGGAATATTGCAGTATTCCGCGACGGCAATCGCAGCAAAAGCGTTTTGTACGTTATGGATTCCCGGAAGCGGCAGGCGGATGGTTTCTCCCTTATACCGTATCTCTGCGCCGGAAAGCCCCTCGAGGGTATAGGAGCCGAGAGCTGCGCTATAAGTAAAGATTTTTCCGTGCGGTACTTCTTTTAAGACAGCCGTGTACTCGTCCTTATCGGGGACGAATCCGACAGAGTTTTCATCAAAACAGGAAAAAATTTGTTTTTTCTCGTGTGCGATAGCGTCTTTGGATCCGAGCATTCCGATATGTGCGGTGCCGATATTGGTGATAACGGCAATATTCGGTTTAAGAACTGCGGCAAGCTCCGCAATCTCTCCTTTCCGGTTCATACCGAGCTCAAAAATGCCCACTTCATGTTTTTTTGTTACGGTAAAAACCGAGAGCGGCAGCCCCGTTTCCGAATTGAGGTTGCCCTCGTTTTTCACGGTGCGGTATTTTTGCGCAAAGACGGATGCAAGCAGTTCTTTCGTCGTCGTTTTACCGTTTGAACCGGTTACCCCGATTTTTAGGAGCTGCGGGAATTGTTCCAGATAGGCAGCAGCGGCATCTTGCAATGCTTTTAACGTGTGTTCAACGCGGATACAGGCTGCCTGATGTTTTTTGCAAAGAGCAATAATATGTTGGATGTTTTCTTGAATGTCGAGGAATACCGCATCGGCAAATACGCACGCAGCGCCTTGCTGCAAGGCTTGTTCGATATAGCGGTGTCCGTCTTGCTGTGTGCCCCGCAGCGGAATAAAGAGTGCACGAGGCTTTACGGTTCTGCTGTCCGTGGTAACGGAATCAAACCCTTGATAAGGAGAATAATTGCAAATAAATGTTCCTGCAATTGCCTTGCAGAGAGCCTCCCAACCCAACAGCATGGCGTTATCCCTTCTTTTCCTTATCTAAGGTGATGCGGATAATTTGAGAGGAATCCGCTTTGTGCATATCCAATTCTTCGACGGCGATTTTTTCTATCCGCTGCGGTTTGGAGAGGATGGAAATAGCCGAAATCTTCCGTTTATTTTCTGCAATCAAGCGATTTTGCTCGTCGTTATATGCGTTTACTTCACGTTCAAGTGTATTATAAACTTGAGACTGTTTAACGGTAAAGAAAAACAGACCCGGGATGCTGATGGTAAGAATCAAAGCTAAAAGGTGTTTCATATCGGTTATGACCTCCTCAAAGAGAGCTTTTTAACAACACGGAGCCGGGCGCTGCGGGACGGCGCATTGCCGGCTGTCTCTTCGGCGGAGGGACCGACCGGTTTTTTAGTAAGCAAAGCTGCACGGGGGATGCCTCCACAAGTACATATCGGCATTTCAGGCGGGCAAATACAGTTTTTTGCAAGGTCTCTAAAAAAAAGTTTTACGATGCGGTCTTCCAGCGAGTGAAAGGAAATAACACCCATTTTTCCCTCTTCCGCAAGGCAGGCAAAGGCTTTTTCCAATAGGCGCGGCAGCCGATCAAGCTCGCTGTTGACCGCAATCCGTAGGGCTTGGAATGTCTTGGTTGCAGGGTGTATGGGGCCGTGCCGAAAACGGGCGGGAACCGCATGGAATACGGTTTCGCTTAACTGCCGCGCTTCCATAAAGGGGCGTTTTTCCCGCTCCGCAACAATAGCGCGGGCGATCGGCCGCGAAAAACGTTCTTCCGCATAGTGGTACAATACATCCGCCAGTTTTTTTTCGCTGTAGGTGTTTACGATATCGGCGGCCGTTAGCGATTCGTTCGGATTGATGCGCATATCGAGCGGTTCGTCGCCGCTGAATGAAAAGCCGCGTTTTGACTCCATATAATGGAAGAGAGAGATGCCAAGATCAAATAAGATGAGCGAAGGCGCAGGCATATCGTGAGGGTATTGATCGAAAAAAGCATCCGACCAGCCTAAAAAAAATTGTATACGGTTGCCGAATGGGGCAAGCCGTACTTTTGCCTTTGCTTGAATGGCAGGGTCGGCATCGATACCGATAACCTTTAACTGCGGAAAGCGGGTTAGAAAGGCCTCACTGTGGCCGCCTTCGCCTAATGTTCCGTCGATGAGGAGCGGGGCGGATGTTTCCGGGGCAAGCAACTGCAGGCATTCTTGTAATAAAACCGGTGTGTGTACAAAGTTCATACATGTTAAAAACGAATAAGCCCCAAGTCTTCGCTCGCTTGATGGAAATCCGCCTCGCTTCCCTCCAGATAAGCCCGATATTCATCCGCATCCCATAATTCGAGATAACGGTTGATGCCCAATAGCACGCAGTCTTTTTCGAGCTGCGCGTATTCACGTAAACTTTGGGGTATTGAAACACGTCCCGCCTTATCGATGTCTATTTCCTGCGCAGGAGCGATAAGTCTGCGCAGTACAAGACGGGAGTTTGCCTGAAATAACGAAGCGGATTGCATAACTTTTTCGGATAGCAATGCCCATTCTTCAGGGGGAAATATCCATAGACAGCGGTCGATCCCCCGGGTAATCACTACTTGTGAGTCCGGCAGTAAACAGCGTAATTTTGCAGGAAACATAATACGCCCCTTCTCATCGAGTGTATTATTATACTCTCCTGAAAACACACTTTTTTCCACTTTTACCTACTTTCCTCCACTTTTCCCCATTTACTTTTATTTTACCGGTAAAATGATAAATGTCAATGCTCTTTTTGCCGATATTATGGGACACTCGAAATAAGGCACTCGAATCAACAACTTTTTTTCTCTGCAGAATCGGATATGAGTCCTCTAGTAGGAAATACAAAAAAACGTTATTTTAGGGATAAATAGGAGGACTGTATGATAACCCTTAAATATTTGAAAAAGATTGCGCTGCTCCTTATGTTGACTATCGCGCTTACTGCTTGTACGACTACGGGACAGGCTGAACGTCGTTCTGAATTATCGAAACCGGTGCTGATAGAGCACCCAGAACGTTTTTTTTGGGAGATAAAGGGTAATAATGGCTCCGTCTATGTGCTAGGAACCGTTCATGTTGCCGATAAAGGTTTTTATCCGCTTGAAAAGAACGTGCTCCGTGCATTCGATAAAGCTGACCGCTTAGTAAGTGAAATCGGCGGCAAGGCAGAACTGGAGGCATTCACCGGAATGTTGCAAACCGTTATCATGAAGAATATAAATGCCGACCCCAAAAAGAGTTTGCTCAAAGTCTTATCAGAGGAAGATATTGCTTTCCTCTATGAAACGATTGGTGATGATACGGTGCATCAACTTGCCTTATTTAATCCGTGGATTTTGAACACGGTCTTAGCGCAGCTTTTAATGAATAAAGCAGGGTTGAATGCCGGAGACGGTATCGATATGTATTTGATGCAGCGGGCTGAAAATAAAAAAATTGCAGCGCTCGATACGGCAGAGCAGCAGCTTGCAGTGTTATCGTACGGTACTTTTGAAGAGCAACTTGCTCTATTAAAGGATTCCATACAAGCATTGCGAGATATTGATAAGAGTATTGAAGAAATGCATAGGATTCGGGATTTTTATCTGAGTAATAATCGGAAAGAGCTTTCAGCGTTGCTGGTCGAATTACTTTTGAATGTACCGTCTTCTTTCTCTGAAAAAAAGGCGCAAGCTTATATCGATACACTGTTGACCGACCGGAACCGGATATGGGCGCAGAAATTCGATGAATACCTGCGCGAAGGCGGCAATATATTTGTTTTTGCCGGTACTGCACACTTCCTTGGAAAGTCGAGCGTTTTTGAAATTATGCGGCAGAAGAACATGCTTGAGTAAATTTTCAGGAATGTTTTTCTTTCCCGCATAGCTCCTCTGCGGGGAGAGTTATTCTTTCTTACCGAAGCCGTACTCGTCCCGTTCAGGGGGAACGTACCAATCGACGGCGAACCAGAGGCTGGGGTCGGCAAGGTCTTGTGCGATTTGCCCGAGCGCAACCTTTGCCGTCGTTTCCGCGATAAGATAGCGCTTACCGTTGTGCGTAAAACGGGCGCCTTCTCCGGTACAGTCTACGGCTGCAACCGCGTGTTTTTGTCCGGGTGCAATCATCAAGATGGAATCGATATTGAAGTGCTGCAATAGTACGGACATCAGCAGTGCGCGGCTGTCGCAATCGCCGCTCCGGTCGCTGCACACGGTCGGGATATTGAGAAAGTCTGCTCCGCTTTCATCCCTTGTGTAGGTAAAGTTCTGCATCCATTCAAGCAGGGAAGCAGCGATGGTTTCCGCAGCAGGCATTTTTCCTTCTTTGTCCACTTCGATTAATTCTTTTTCCAGCATCAGCGCAAGATGGCGGCAGCGGGCAACACTGTCGCGGTAAATCATCCGGTAATAGCGCTGCCATGCTTTTTGCTGCAGTGGGGAATTAAGGTAGCGGGTCAGCAGGGCAAACTCGCGGTCTATTACTGCTTGGTTTGCTTCGGAATCGGAGCGGTCAAAATGCACGGAAAGTTTTTTTCCGTTAAAGAGTACTTCTTTTTTTACCGTCCCTTCTTTGGGATATACCGCTTGAATCATCGGACCGGGTTCAAAAAAGGACTGACGGCTGATGAATACCGCATCCAAGCAGGAAATCATCATTGGCTCATATTCCTGCGCTTTTGCCGCCTGCGTTGTTGTTAAGACAACCAGCCATCCCTTTTGTTCGGCGAGCGGCTGCACCAAAAGCCACCCTGCCTGTTTTTGGTTTTGCTGTGTAAATTGAAGGTTTGCAACGAGTGCGGGGTTGCCCTGCATCAAAAATTGTATCGCCTTTTTCTGCGCTTTCAGTTGAGAAAAAATATGTTCCGCCGCAGCGGTTACCGTACCGAACTGTTGATATGGGTAGAGGGCAACCTGTAATCCGACGGGGATAATTGTGTTTTGATAAAGGTAGCGGGAATTATCCCGGGAATTCACCTGCCTGAATCCCTCCGGTAAATCCAATGTATAGCCTAATGAAGGATTGCTGATCAGTTCCGCCCGAAGCGGATAGCCGATACAAAACGATAAAAGGATTACACATAACAAGTGCTGAATTTTTTTTCGATTCATCATATACTCCCCACTATGCACAATAGTCAACAAAATATTGTAAAGAAATCCATTCCGATTGTATACGAGGACGAAGCGATTTGTATCGTTAATAAGCCTTACGGTATTCCGGTACAGGGCGGGGCGCACATTGCCGTGTGCCTTACCGAGATTTTAAG
Organism: Treponema sp. OMZ 305; assembly: GCF_024181325.1. NCBI lineage: Bacteria > Pseudomonadati > Spirochaetota > Spirochaetia > Treponematales > Treponemataceae > Treponema > Treponema sp. OMZ 305. The sequence continues at coordinate 1,080,130 of NZ_CP051300.1, forward strand.
CAAGCAGCTCAGGACAGAAATATTTCCGGTACACCGGCTGGATAAAGAGACTTCCGGCTTATTGGTAACGGCAAAAAGCGCCGCCGCCGCCCGTTCATGCCGCACCTTGTTTGAGTCGAGGGCGGTCGAAAAGGAATATCTTGCATTATGCTTCGGCAGTTTTGAACATTCTGTAAATAAGAAAACATTGAAACCCATTCCGAAAGAAGGCATTATCGATACGCCGATTATGGAAAACGGCACGGCAAAGCCTGCCTCAAGCGCGTATAAACTGCTTGCAGGTACGGACGCATGCAGTTTGTTTTCCGTCCGGTTGCATACCGGCAGAATGCACCAAATTCGTATTCACCTTGCAGGTATCGGCTGCCCGATTATCGGCGACGACAAGCACGGAAACTTTGCATTAAATAAACAGCTTTGGAAAACCGCTCGTATTAAAAAGCTCCAGCTCTGCGCATATCGCCTCCGCTTTCCCATCGGTGGCAAAGTTCGCCTTTTTACCGTGCCGGTACCGGAGCATATACAAGCTGCTATTGATACACTGATGGGTATAGCTAAAAACTGATTCACAATCCACGTTAGCGGATACGATAAATCATTTTTCTACAGAACTTCTGTCGGAATTGTAATGATCGGACATCGGGGTTATCCCAAAAGTCGGTTGCTTTTGCCATCCCTGCGCTTTTACGTTAAACCTGTTCGGAAATGAAAGTTTCAGAAGAGGTCTGTTATATGCTCTACGGCAGCTTGCCTCCGGTTGTGCGTTTTCTCCTCATTTTTCCGCTTGCGCTTCCCCGTTTTTGCTTCTATAATAATATCTATGTTCAGCCGCAGAACAGGATTGTCGCAGTATAAAAAGTCTCTCACCAAAGCACAAACCCCAGCAAGAAATTCGTACACAGGGCTTGACAGACCTGTAATGGTCGGCAAAATCTTCACGGCTTCACGGCTTCACGGCTTCACGGCTTCACGGCTTCACGGCTCTCTTTAGATAATTTTCTATCTACTTTTTACACACATAACTATTTTTTCTCATCATTAGACGCAGATAGGCTCAATCCGATTTGTGTTTTTCAGTTTACACAGCACTCTCTTTTCGCATCACAGGGTATAAATAAACCGCAGAGACCGCTAAGAACGCAAAGATATCCCAAGGATTTTTATACTTTGCTTTCTATACCTTATTCTTTGCGCTCTCTGCGTACTTCGCGGTTAATTGAAACACTGAATATCAGCTATTGCATGCGCTTTTACAATGCTGCTTTGTACCGATGGGGACGGCAGGGTATCCGGCTTGATAGGGATAATTATCGAGCATTCCGCCATTCAACATGAACGAACAACTAAAAACTTAAATAGGAGAACTATATGAAGACTACGAATAAAAGAAGTACATTCTTTGGGTTTGCAGTAACGGCGATGATGTTGGCTGCAAGCATGGTTATGGGCTGTAAGCAGCCGTCCGTTACGGTTAATTCATATCCGGTTAGCTTTAGTGCCATCGGAGGAACCGTTACCGCCAGCGTAGACGGAAAAGAAATTAAAAACGGGGACTTGATTGGAGTCGGAAAGGAGGTAACCTTTACTGCTCATCCGCAAAGCGGAATGCAGGTTTCACGCTGGACGGGGATAGATAAATCCGAAGGCAAAGTTACCATAACACTGACCGTAAAGGCAGGCGTTTCGGTAACCGCAGAATGCACGGCAATTATGCATACGGTTACCTTTGCGCAACCCGAACACGGAAAGCTTACGGCAAGCATTGACGGAAAAGACTTTACCGGCGGCACCGTGCAAAAAGGGAAAACAGTCGTCTTTACCGCCACCCCTGCCGACGGGTACCGAGTAAAGAGCTGGGCGGGAACGGATAATCCTGCAAGCACGGATAAAACGGCAGTACTCACGGTAAAAGAAAATGCAACGGTTTCGGTGGAGTTTGAGTATGGAGTTGAGGTTATTCCGGTTCCAAAATTTAACGTTACCTTTGATACCCCGCAGAACGGCACATTAACAGCAAGCCTTGACGGCGCTCCGTTTACCGGCGGTGAAGTACGAGAAGGCAAAATTATCGTCTTTACGGCAGAACCTGCCCCTACCTACCGTGTAAGAAAATGGACGGGATTGGAAAATGCAGATACTAAAACCATCCTCACACTCACCGTTACAAAAGCGGTACACGTGTCGGTTGCATTTATCAATGTGCCTGAGCATAGTATAACATTTAGCCAGCCTGCCAATGGAACTCTTAAAGCCACCCTTGACGGTGTTCAATTTAACAGCGGTGACAAAGCTGCGGAAGGTCAGCACATCGTATTTACCGCTATTCCCGAAATAGGCTACCGGCTCTTAAAGTGGGAAAACGTCAATACCGACCCTGAACACGGCTATGTTAAAGTCCACACGGTGCAAGCAGACAAGACTGTTTCGGTAACCTTTGAAACCGACGATATTCTTACCATTAGAAAAAATTGGAGCGGGGACCATTATGTCAAATCGTGTAAAAAAACGGCTGAAGGGGTAATCGAAGTTCCCGACTATGTAAAATACATTGCAGATAACGCCTTTAAAGACTGTGTAAAAGTTACCGAGGTAACCCTTCCTTCAGGTCTTACCGAAATCGAAAGCTCTGCTTTTGGAGGCTGCACGGGGCTGACGAGCATAACCATTCCTGCAGGTGTTACCCAAATCGGAAGCTCTTCTTTTGAAGGCTGCACGGGGCTAACGAGCATAACCATTCCTGCAGGTGTTACCCAAATCGGAAGCTATTCTTTTTCCGGCTGCACGGGGCTGACAAGCATAACCCTTCCTGCGGGTGTTACACAAATCGGAAGCTATTCTTTTTCCGGCTGCACGGGGCTCAAAGACATCACTATCGAAGCGATGAATATAACGGGGATAGGAAGTTATGCATTTGACAATATTCATGACGAAGCACGGTTTAAGGTTAAATCCGGCGGCAATGTAAAGCAGAAGCTGCTTGACTACGGGGTTAATGCAGACAAGATTATTGAACAACCGTAGAAGAAATATGAGAGAAATCCGTGCAGCTGAGTTGCTGCACGGGCTGATGGGGGCTTGTCCCGAAAGGGGGCAAGCCCTTGTGGAATGAGAGCGAAGCCTTACTACAAGGAAAGGGCTTCGCGTATAAAACATTTGGTTTAGCACGGGAACGCCGACATTTTTAGTGAATTTTCTCAAAGAAGCACACTATTTTATCCCTGACTTGGATGGAAATGTTGAGCTCGATGAATCGGGATTACAGACCTATCGGGCGGTAGCACAAGATGCACTGCCTATTCTCTTTCAGGCCGGTTATTTGACCATAAAAGAGTACATAAGCGATGTTAGGCTCTACCGGCTTGGCTTTCCGAATGATGAAGTACGATACGGCTTTTTGGAAAATCTGCTGCCAGCATACTCTGATGTCCCCTTTGGTCAAACAGGTGTATGGGTAGGACGTTTTGTACAGGATATCCGCAAGGGGAATGTAAACGGCTTTATGGAATGGATGCAGTCGCTTATCGCCGGTATTTCTTATGACAACTTTAACAGCAAAGAGCTGAAATTGCGGGAGCAAAACTACCAGACAGCAGTGTACCTCATCTTTAAACTGATGGGGCAGTTTGTGCAGACGGAAGTCCACTGCTATAGCAGTGCCGCCATGGACGGCGGTGGTTCCATGCAGAAGCGACGTTTTTGCTTTACAAAAACTCGACGTTAAACAATGTACAAGGACGTACATTGTTTAACAGGATTTGAAGAAGCAACGCGGACAATTAAGGATTGGAAAACCGAGGTGTTTGAAAAGTAAATTGCATCAATGAGCTGCGCTCCTACCTCCGCAGAATTCTGCCATTGTTGATATCGAAGATCGCCTTATTTATGTAGAGTAATATCAATGCCTGTTTTTTCCCCTTCCACTTGACACCATAGTGCATAATGCACTATTATGCGCCCCGAAGTTAGTTATTATTAACTTAATATAGAGTGGAGGCGTTATGTTAAACAAAACAATACGCGCATTAGGAATAGGTGCGCTGTGTGTAGTGCTGGCGGTTTCGTGCAGCAAGGAAAAAAATGCGGATATGCAGGGTATGCAGAATCCGGAGGCAAAAAAGGCTGCGGATATTGTGCTGCGGGAAGCAGGCGGGGACTTCGGCTATCCGAACCCGTTTCGGCACCAAAACCGCGGGCCGGGCTTTTTCAAAATGGAATTGATTTACGATTCGCTTTTGGAAAAGGACGAAAAAGGGCTGATCCCATGGCTTGCAAAGGAATGGTCGGTGAACGATGACGGGCAAACCTATACGTTCACCATTGTAGACAATGCAACGTGGCATGACGGCAAGCCGCTGACGGCGGACGATGTTGCGTTTACCGTCAAGTATTTTGAAGCACATCCGCCGATGCGCGGAGGTCTGATGCTGCATGGAAAATATCTGATGGATTCCGTTACCGTCAACGGCAATACGGTGAGCATTCACATTCCGGAATATACGCCGACCGCGCTGGAAAAAATCGGCAGTATGCGCATCATCCCCAAACACGTCTGGGAACATATTGACGACCCTGCAAAATTTTCCGGCGAAGGTGATATCGTCGGTTCCGGGCCGTATAAACTGGCTTCTTACCAGAGCGAACAGGGCGCATATAAAATGGTACGCTTTGACGAATTTTGGGGATTAAAGCCCGCCGTTTCCGCAATAGAATGGATTCCCGTCAGCGATGCTATTTTGGCATTTAATAACGGCGAAATTGATATTACCAACTTGCCCGCCGATCTCGTCAAAAATTACGAAAACAACAGCGAGTTTAAGGTCGTTAAAAATTTCGGTTTGCACGATTTCCGTTTCTATTTCAATTTTGATACCGTTCCTGCTTTCCGCGAAAAGGAAGTCCGGCAGGCAATCGCGTATGCAATAGACCGCAAAGAATTAATCGAAAAGCTTGAACGTGGTTCGGGGCTGGAAGGCAGTCAAGGGTATCTGCACCCTGCGCACCCGATGTACAATCCCAATCTTCCCAAGTACGAGTTCAATGTTGAAAAAGCAAAGGAGCTGATGAAGGGCAGAACAATCAACGCGCAGTTGACCGTGGGCAGCTCGCCGAAAGAGGTAAAGATGGCGGAGCTGATTAAAATCAGATTGGCGGATATCGGAATTACGTTGGATGTTGTCAGTGTCGACTCCAAAGCGCGGGACGGTATGATCCGGGATAAAACCTATCAGACTGCGATTGTGGAATCGGGCGGTATGGGCGGCGATGCTGATATGCTGCGCGAAATTTATTCGTCTAAAATGAAAAAGCCTCACCTTGCCGGATATGCCAATGCGCGGCTAGATGACCTATTGTACCGGCAGTCGATAGAGCGGAATGCGGAAACGCGGAAGCAGCTGATCTATGATGTGCAGGAAATTCTTGCGGATGAAATTCCGATGCTGCTGCTCTACGGCAAAATCGATAATGCGGTGTATCGCCCCGCAAAATACGACCGGTGGACGGTGCGGTACGATCACGCAAAATTGGAGCATCCTAAGTTATCGTACATTATCCGGTAAAATAGAGCGAGTAAAAAGCGATATTTAAAGCTGCTGCAGTACAACGCGGCAGCGCAGCACGCACGTGAGGCTTCCTCCCCAATGAAATATTTCGTTTTATTTTTTGCTTTGATTACCGCTCATTTTTTTCTTCCCCGCTTGATGCGCGCAGATCCGTTTGTGTTCATCTCATCAGACGGAACGGAAGTTGCAAGCTACAGCGAGGAAGAAATCAATAAGTACAAAGCGTATTACGGACTCGACAAGCCGCTGTGGCAGCAATATGTGCAGTACGTTGCGGGTATTGCTACTGCTAATTTAGGCTACAGCATTTACTTTAAAGATTCGGTGGTCAACCTTATTTTTAAGCGGCTGGTATGGACGGCGGGGATTGTGTGCGCGTCCCTATTGTTCAGTCTATTGCTGGGACTCTGTTTGGGAAGTCTGAGTGCGTGGTTTGCCGGAAAGCGGCTTGACGGTTTTTTGTATCATACCATGACGGTAGTGTCGGAGATTCCGTCCTTCTTAACGGCAAACGCTATTCTGATGCTGTTTGTTATCCGCTGGAGAGTATTACCGACATCGGGCGGCATCACGCCGTTTTTACCGCTGGAGTTTACCCTGCCTGTTATCACCGACATCATAAAACACGCGGTGTTGCCTGCGCTGACCTTATCCTTGCTTAAAACACCGGATTTTTATTTTGTAACCCGGAGCGCGATGCTGCGGCAGCTGCAAAAAAAGTATGTCGAAACCGCGCAGGCAAAATCTTTGGGAGCGTTCACCATCGTGGTAAAACACTGTCTGCCGAATGCATCAAACCCGATTATCACCCGCTTTTTGCTCAGCCTACAAACGCTCTTTAACGGTGCGCTCATTGTAGAAAACGTCTTTAAGTATCCCGGTATCGGCAGGCTCATTAGGGATGCCGTCTTTTATCGAGACTACCTTTTGCTGCAAGGCATCTTTTTTGTTATCACCGTGTTTATCTTGTGCATCAGTGCAGTGGGTGAAGCGGTGTACCGGCGGACGGAAAGGAGTGCAGTGTGAAACAACCGAAATTTACTACGCCGTATCTGCCATGCTTTTTTTTGTGTGCGGTTGTGCTGGCTGCCGTTTTACCGTACTTTCCGTTTTTGAAATCGGGTACCATACCCAGCGGAGTTGCACTGAGTCCGCCGTCGCGGGAACATTGGTTCGGCACTGATGACCTCGGCATCGATCTTTTTGCGTCGATCTGTTATGGGGCAAAAAGCAGTTTGCTCTTATCGGTGGGGAGCGCAGTAGCTGCAGCAATCGGTGGCAGTATCATCGGGATGCTTGCAGGCTATGCAGGCGGCAGTATCGACGCGGTGATAGTGAGTATGATCGATTTTTGTATCGGTATTCCCGATCTGCTGCTGATGGTAGTGCTGGGAGTTTTTTTGGGTCCGGGGTTGGCGAATATCATCTTTGCTATTTCCCTTGTGTCGTGGATAATGCCTGCTAAAATTGTCAGGAGCGAAGTGCTCAAACTGAAAACGGAACCGTATATCCGGCTTTCAAAAGCGTACGGCGCGCATTTTTGGCATATCTTTGCGTGGCATTTTTGGAAACCGCTTTTTTCTATTATGCTGGTGAGTGTGATTAAGATTATGAATAAAGCGATTCTGGCGGAAGCATCGCTCGCGTATTTGGGACTCGGCGATCCGCTGTCAAAAAGCTGGGGGATGACCATTACCCGTGCAATGGATTTTCCGAATATTTACCTCACGGATTTTTGGAAGTGGTGGCTCGTATTTCCCACAGCCGTGATGGTGTGTACCGTGCTCTCTGTTGCGGCAATCGGTAGGCGGATGGAGCTGAGCATTGGAGGGCGTACCCGCTCATGATGCCGGACGAAATACTCAGGGTAGAAAACCTCACGGTGCGGTACCGAAGCGCCGCCGATACGGAAATTTACCATACCGCTGCCGGTAATACAGACAAGGCAGGAACACGCACTCCTGCAGCCGGTAATACTGATAGAGCCAAATCCGGAATATGGAATGTCAGCTTTTCGCTCAAGCGGGGTGAACGCTGCGGCATCATCGGAGAATCAGGCGGAGGCAAGAGCACGCTGCTTTCGGTAATTATGGGCTTACTGCAAGAAAAGCGCGGCGGCGATGCCGACTCTGCTGAGATAACGGGCAAAATCATTTATAATGGAAGAGAAATACAAAATACCGGAAAAAATGAGTGGAAACATCTCCGCTTTACGGAAATCGGACTGGTGTTTCAGAATCAGGATGAGCGGCTCAATCCTGCGCTAACGGTTGGGGAGCAAATTGCCGAAATCCTGCGCAAAAAAACAAGTGATGCCGCGCTGTTGGAACAAGAACTTGCCGCAGTGCTCCAGTCCGTCGGGCTGGAAGCAAGCGTAAAAAACCGGTATCCGCATGAACTTTCCGGCGGTATGCGGCAGCGGGTATTTATCGCAATGGCAATTTGCCTGCGCCCGCCGCTTTTGTTGATTGATGAGCCGACAACCGCATTAGACCCCGCATCAAAGCAGCAGATACTGCAACTTCTAAAAAACATCCGGAGCGAATACGGCACGACAATGTTGATTGTTTCCCATGATCTTGCAGTGATTGAAGCCCTCACTGATAATCTGATGGTACTGCTGCACGGATATATTATCGAAAAAGGCAAAACGCAGAATATCTTGGAAGAGGCAAAGCACCCGTACACCAATGCGCTGCTGCAATCGAGTACCTATCTTAATCCGTGGAAGGATTTGTGGGGCATTAAAGAAGCGGATGAACGGCAGAGCTGCCCGTTTTATGAGCGGTGTACGCAAAAAAGCAGCGAGTGCCTATCGTACACGCCGTATTTGCCGCCGGAGTGCAGTGAAGGCTGTGCCTGTGCAAAAAACGGCATACAGACTATTTTAAGCGTCCACCATCTTTCAAAGACGTTCGGTATGGGCACACAAAAAACAGCAGCCGTTCAAGACTGCTCGCTGCGGGTGCGGCACGGAGAAATTGTCGCCTTGCTGGGAAAATCCGGTTCGGGGAAAACGACCGTGCTGCATATCATTGCAGGGCTTTTGAACAAAGACGCCGGTTCCATTGTGTTTAACGGCACCTCAATGGAAAAAAATAATTTGCTTGCGCGGGAACATGCCCTGCAAATTGTAGAGCAGGATGCGTTTTCTTCAATGAACACCGCGCTGAGCGTACAGGAAATTATCGCCGAACCATCCGTCATCCGCTACCGTAAAAGCGCCGCTGCCTTTGCGGAAACGGCAGCGAAATATGCAAAGCTCTGCGGGCTGCCTGCCGATGCTGCGCTGCTGCATAAAAAAGCACGGGAATTATCCGGCGGGCAGCGGCAAAAAACCGCGATTGCACGGGCGCTCTCGATGCAGCCGATACTGCTGTTAGCAGATGAAATAAACGCCATGCTCGACGATTCATCTAAGGTGAACATCATGCGCCTTTTAAAGCAGCTGCAATACGAACTCGGCTTTTCGATGCTGCTGGTTACACACGACATCGACCTTGTAAAGAAAGTTGCCGACTATGTGTACCGCATGGAAGCCGGCCGCATCGTAGAAGAAGGCAGCATACGGAAGGTGTTTGGTAGGGCAAGCGCATCAGGTGGCTGTTTTAACAGCCCCGCAGAATAATGGAGTCTGCTCAACCAGAGTTTCGCCGCTGTACGGCTCAAATGGTCTCCCAGTCTCCATTATTCTGCGATTTTGCCTACTCAACCTGATGCGCTTGCCCGTCTGCTGGAAAAAATGTGCGAAATTTTAATAAAATTTCGCACAGAAGGAAGGCAACTGCTTAAACTATTTGTGATGCAGTTGTCCTGAAGTATTTTGTAAAAAGGATTGAGAGGGAGTATGCAATGAATATCAATGAAAAATCGAAATTTAAGCATTTGACGGCGTTTATCTTAGTTATCCTTGCAGAGCAGCCGCGCAATCCGCGGGATATACAGTCGATCCTTCTGCAGGATTTTCCCGGCTTTACCATCGATATGTCAACCGTGTACCGCTGCCTCAGCAGTTTGGAAAAAGAAGGCTTGGTAACGATGGAGTGGGAATTGCCGCCGGAAGGAGCTGCGCGGAAGAAATATGCAATTACGCCGAGCGGTAAACATGATTTATGTGAATGGAAAGAAGACATTGAAATCCGCAAACATAATTTTGAGGTCTTTTTACAAAAATATACTGCACTGGAGACAGGGCAAAAATAGGAGAAGGTAATGATGGAACTAACGATGTATGATTTCGAACGGTATATTCAAAAAACTCGGACTGACGCAAATTCCGAACAAATGTGGGATAACAGAAGCGAAAGCTTTCATGCACATACGGAAAAAAAACGAAAGCAGTTTGCAAATGAATTTGTATTTCGACTGATAAAAGAACGGACACTACTTGGTGCGGATTCTAAAGTTTTGGATATCGGCTGCGGAACGGGGCGGCATTTGCTGGAATTTTCGGCATACACACCGTATCTTACCGGTATCGATATTTCTTCAAAAATGCTTGCGTATGCACAAGAAAAACTTCAGCATATTCCGCAGGCAACATTAATTCACGGTAATTGGATGGAAACATTTACAACTAAAGACGAATTTGATTTTGTCTTTGCGTGTATGACGCCAGCAATCAGCTCCATCGAGAATATAAAACGAATGAATATGATTTCAAAAAAGTATTGTATGCTGGAACGAGTTATATATCAAAAAGACATTGTTCAAGAAGAAATAGAACAACACTTCCAACAGAAATTATTTAACCGTCCGCATAACAATAAAAATTATATCTATGGGATTTGGAATATTTTGTGGCAGATGGGATATTATCCGAACGTTTTTTTTGATAAACGTATTCAGACTGTAACTCATGCTGTCGAATTTTATACACAAGAGGTTGAATATACTGATGAAGAAAAAGCAACAGTTATGCAGCTTTTGAACGAAAAACAAAAAGACGGTGTAATCACGACAGAAGAATCTGTGGTAAAAGCGATTATCCTGTGGGAAACATAAATGGAAGCTCTAAAAATTCATGCCTGAAGTTTTTATAGATGCCTTTATTCATACACGATCTTATTTCCGAGTATATGCATAATATCTTCAGGCGGACGGGAATCGGTCAAAAGCAAATCGATTTCATCAAATTCACAAATTTTACAAAAAAATTCTTCATTCATCTTATCGCTGTCGCACAGTAAAATACGCTGCCGAGCGTTTTTAATCATTGTTTTTTTGACTGAGGCTTGTGCAAGAGTTGCTTCTGTTATGCCTGCTGCCCGGGATAGCCCACCGCAGGACATAAAAAGGATATCCGCTCTAAACTGATTAAAAAATAGAATTCCTAAGAATTTTTGTCAATCTTGTGATTGAAATTGACAGGAGAAATGGCTGTGTTATACTTAAAACATAAGAGGCTATAAAATGAACATAAGTGAATTGAAAGACCAAGTGTGCGATATTTGCCATAAAATGTGGCAGTTAGGCTGGGTTGCAGCCAATGACGGTAATGTATCCGTTAAACTTGACGACGGCACCTTTTTGGTAACCCCGACAGGGATTAGTAAGAGTTTTATTACACCCGAAAAGCTGCTTATTGTTGCAAAAGACGGCGCTATTATTGAAGGAGCAGAAGGGTATAAGCCTTCTTCCGAAATTAAAATGCACTTTCGCTGTTACGAAGAACGTGATGACGTCGGGGCTGTCGTACACGCCCATCCGCCTGCCGCAACAGGCTTCGCCGTGGCTCATGTACCCTTGGATCGCTATACGATGATCGAATCCGTTATTACGATCGGTTCCGTACCGGTAACTCCATACGGAACGCCTTCCACGCATGAAGTTCCGGATGCGATTACCCCCTATCTGCAAGAACACGATGTAATGCTGTTGGAAAACCATGGAGCATTAGCGGTCGGCTGCGATCTTATCACTGCATACTACCGTATGGAAACGCTGGAACTCTGGGCAAAGATCAGTATAAATGCAACCATTCTCGGTGGTGAAAAAGAAATTTCCCCTGAAAACATTGAACGTTTGTGCAGAATGCGTGCCGACTATAAGGTAACCGGCCGGCATCCGGGGTATAAACATTATCGAAAAGAATGAGAGAACCTATGATATCCGGTAATAAAGTTGTATTAGCACTTGATTTCGGCGCTTCAAGCGGGCGCGCTTTCTTAGGCTGCTTTGACGGCAGCCGTATTACGATGCAGGAAAGTCACCGTTTTTCAAATGATCCCGTTATGCTAAACGGGGTACTGTATTGGGATTTTCACCGTTTATTTTTCGAAATTACACAGGGCATTCTGAAAGCGCAGCAGGACGCGCCTGTCTCAAGTATCGGGATTGATACATGGGGGGTAGACTTCGGCTTGCTGCGAAAAGACGGTTCGCTTATTGAAACGCCCGTTCATTATCGTGACGGACGAACCGAAACAAGTTTCCCTCATGCTTTACAAAAAATCAACGCCGAGCGGTTTTACCGCATTACCGGCGTACAGCTAATGCCGCTTAATACGGTGTTCCAGCTCTATGCACTAAAGGAACAGCGTCCCTACCTGCTTGACGGCGCCGAAACGATGCTGTGTATGCCGGATCTTTTCAATTATTTTTTAACCGGTGAAAAGCGAACGGAGTGTTCCATCGCTTCTACTACACAGATGCTTGATGCCGACTCTCAAACATGGTCGGAGGAGATTATCGGTGCACTGGGGCTGCCTGCTCATATTCTTACCCCTATTATCCCCTCCGGTACCGAAATCGGCTTACTGAAGCCGTCGGTATGCGAAGGTTTCGGAAAGACTGCCGTCAAGGTTACGGCCGTTTGCGGGCATGATACGCAGAGCGCCGTTGCCGCTGTTCCTGCCGACTGTGACGATTTTATCTTTGTCAGCTGCGGAACATGGTCTTTATTTGGAACTGAGCTGGATGCTCCGCTTATTTCGGATGATTCCGCACGGTTTAATATTACCAATGAAATAGGTTTCGGCGGTAAAACAAATTTTCTAAAAAACTGTACCGGCCTTTGGCTGATACAAGAGAGCAAAAGGCAGTGGCAGCGGGAAGGTAAAAACTACTCGTTTGCAGAGCTTGAGGCAGAGGCGCGTAAAGCCAAGCCGTTCGTATCATTTATCGATCCGGATGCTCCCGAATTAGGTGTTCCCGGCGATATCCCCGGGCGGATACGGGCATACTGCAAGAACACCGGTCAGCCCGTGCCGGAAACGGCCGGAAGCATTATGCAGTGCATTTATCAGAGTCTCGCTTTCCTGTATCGAAAAACCCTTGAAGAAATAGAGCTGTGTACCGGTAAACGATATCCGGTTATTCATATAGTCGGCGGCGGCATTAAGGATACGCATCTCTGTCGTCTTGCGGCAAATGCTTGCGGACGGCCGATAAAAGCAGGCCCTACGGAAGCCTCGGCATTGGGTAATATCGTAGTGCAATTAATCGCTTCCGGCGATGTACGGAATATCAAGGAAGCACGGAAAGTTATTGCCGCTTCATATCCGGTTGCGGAATATGAGCCGGAAGATACACGCCTGTGGGATGAACATTACAGTGCATTTCGGGCGTTTTGTCGTTAACAGAAAACAGTAAGGAGGATGTATGTCAACACAATTTAAACGAACAGAGCCGGTAAACCGGTATAAAGGACACTTACCGAAAATCGGTATCAGACCGGCTATTGACGGCCGACAGCAGGGAGTGCGGGAGAGTCTTGAAGACCAAACCATGAATATGGCGAAGAGCGCTGCGGCTCTTATTAGCGAAAATCTTCGCCATCCGAACGGTATGCCGATTGAGTGCGTTATCGCAGATTCTACCATCGGCGGTGTCAGTGAGGCTGCTGCCTGTGAGGAAAAATTTCAGCGGGAAGGTGTGGATATTACGCTGACCGTAACCCCCTGCTGGTGCTACGGTTCCGAAACCATGGATATGAATCCCATGACGATCAAAGCAGTGTGGGGCTTTAACGGCACGGAACGGCCCGGTGCGGTGTATCTTGCAGCCGTACTTGCAGGACACACCCAAAAAGGACTGCCTGCATTCGGTATTTACGGGCGCGACGTTCAAGATGCCGATGACACTACTATTCCCTGCGATGTAAAAGAAAAAATCCTGCTTTTTGCCCGTGCAGCTCTTGCCGCTGCATGGATGCGGGGAAAATCGTACCTATCTATCGGAAGCGTCTCGATGGGGATTGCAGGTTCGATCGTTTCTCAGGACTTTTTCCAGCGGTATCTCGGTATGAGAAATGAAACCGTCGATATGTCCGAACTTATTCGGCGCATCAACGAGAATATCTACGATGAAGAAGAATTCAAAAAAGCGCTTGCATGGACAAAAGAACACTGCAAAGAGGGGAAGGACGACAACCCCGAAAAAATGCAGCATTCACGGGAACGGAAAGATAAAACATGGGAAATCTGTATTAAGTGCATGATCATCGTCCGCGATTTGATGATCGGAAACAAGAAACTTGAAGCAAAATTTCCTGAGGAAGCCAAAGGACGCAACGCCTTGTTGGCAGGCTTCCAAGGACAGCGCCACTGGACTGATTTTATGCCGAACGGGGATTTCTTTGAAGCTATGCTGAATTCCAGTTTTGACTGGAACGGCATCCGCGAACCCTTCTTAGTCGCTACCGAAAACGATTCGCTGAACGGCGTTTGTATGATGTTTGAACATCTGCTCGGCTATAGTGCGGCGATTTTCTCCGACGTCAGAACCTATTGGAGCCCCGAAGCGGTTGAACGGATTACCGGATGGAAGCCTCAAGGCGATGCGGCAAACGGCTTTATCCATTTGATTAATTCCGGAGCAACCTGTCTTGACGGTACGGGGAAACAGAAAAAAGACGGTAAGTCCGTTATGAAGCCGTTCTGGGAAATTACCTCAGAAGAAGCAAATGCCTGTCTTGATGCCACGCAGTGGCGATATGCGAGCTTGGAATACTTTAGAGGCGGCGGTTATTCTTCCAACTTCTTAACGGAAGGCGGAATGCCGGTTACTATGGCGCGTCTTAATCTCGTACACGGATTGGGGCCGGTACTGCAAATTGCCGAAGGCACGACCGTATCGCTTCCCGAAGCGGTAAACGAAAAGCTTGATCTGCGCACCAATCCGACGTGGCCGACCACTTGGTTTGTTCCGCGTTTAACCGGTAAGGGCGCATTCACGGATGTTTATTCCGTTATGGCAAAGTGGGGTGCAAACCACGGAGCAATCACATACGGGCATATCGGTGCGGAGCTTATCGCACTGGCATCCATTTTGCGTATACCGGTGTGTATGCACAACGTTGACGATGCAAAGATTTACCGCCCGCAGTATTGGAATGCGTTCGGCGATGAGCCGGAGGGGGCGGATTATCGTGCATGCGCAACGCTTGGGCCGCTGTATAAATAACAGGGAACGGGGGCTGTCCCGAAAGTAACCGACTTTTGGGACAGTCCTAATTCGAGAGGATTGGTATGAAAACTATATCGATACCTACTTGGATTTGGATATACGGGATCAGATTAATTCCGGCAATATTTCTCTGTTCAAGAAGTTTGTGCACGTGTGCGCGGTGCACAGCGGTCAGCTGCTTTCTATGGATAGCATTGCGCGGGATACCGGCATTTCTGCGCCGACGGTGAAGAGCTGGCTTTCTATTTTAGAGGCTTCGTTTATTATCCACTTTCTTGAACCGAATACTAATAACCTTGGACGAAGCATCGTAAAAACGCCGAAGCTCTATTTTGTTGATTCAGGGTTGATGTGTCATCTTTTGCGGCTGGAGACAAAAGATGATTTGCTCTTGAGCCGATACAAGGGAGCCGCGGTTGCGACCTTTGCCGTTTCGGAATTACTGAAACATCGCCTGAATCAGGGTAAAAAAGCGAACCTCACCTTTTTTAGAGACAGCAAGGGCTTGGAGGTAGATACGATTGCGGATTGGAATCGTACTTTTGCGATTGAGATAAAAAGTTCCAATGCCCCGGACGCAAAGCTGTCGCGCAACACAAAAAAATACCTGCAGCTGCTGAATGATGAAACGGCAAAAAACGCAGTGTTTTATTTGTCCGATATGAGTATGAACATCAACGGCACTGCTTATGTGAGCTGGCGCGATTGGGAAAAGTATTTACAGTGAGCTTTTGCGGATAGTGTCGTGGATAACACGCTACGATACATCGCTAAGGTGCATGCAAACCATACATGATACGTCGGAAGAGTACTGGCACAAGATTAAGGCGTAGATGCGTTAGGAGGCATTATTATGGGAACACTATATTGGAAGCGGATATACGATGCTGCTGAACCGCAAGACGGGTTTAGGATATTAGCTGATCGGCTATGGCCGCGCGGACTTACAAAAGAAAAGGCAGCGCTCGGAGATTGGGCTAAAGATATTGCACCATCATCGGCAATACGACAAGCCTATCATAGAAAAGAAATGGATTACGGCCATTTTTCCGCCCTCTATGCAAATGAATTGGCGGAAAATCCTGAAGCACCGGCTTTTATCGAAAAAATTAAGACCGAGCTACAAAACGGGAACGTTACAATACTGTATGCGGTCAAAGAACTTGAGACTAGCCATATTCCTACCCTACGGGCATTTATCGAAAAAAATATATACAGCCCTCGCTTTCATTAGTACTTCCCTGATTATTTTCGAAGTCTCAAATTCTGATATTCCGTATGTCATATTCTGACAGGTGAATTAGTTACGTTTTATCCATATTTCGATGTTACTGCATACTCACGGTAGGAGAAAAACGGAACAAACATATTCTTTCATACGTATAATTTAATGAAAAAAAACTTGTAAGTTATTATCATAGAAGGACTTATTTTAATAAATTTATTATCCGTCTTTGCCAATCATTATCTTTTATGGATTGTTCGGTTTTTGAAAAATCCTGCAATCCTTTTTTGGCATATATCTTGCTATGACAACCCTATAGACAAGATGAAACCGAAGGAGAAACGTATGCAAGAGGATATCATTGAAACGATATTGGCGGACTTTTCACGGCAGAATAAACAAAAAAAAGCCGTAGATACGCTGTTTCAGTATTTGTATTTTAATCTCGGTGAATTCGGGGTCTACTGTGGAAGCGAGGATATGCGCAGTGACTTTTTGCTTTGGCTCTATCCGAAACTGGATACTATCATAGACGGTTATAATCCCGATAGGTCAATATTTCCTACTTACTTGCGAATGTCTCTTACCTATAGTTGGAAGCTTTTTCTAAGGCGGAATCGTGAACAGGCAACGTATGCTTCCGTTGCTCAAGATGATCAGCAGCGGATCGTTAAAACGAGACAGGACGAACAGAACGGATCACAAAACTATGAATTGTATGCAGCAAGTCCGTCGCCTTCATATACGGTGTTACCCGAAAAAGTTCAGTCTATTCAGGAAACAATCAGATGGGAAAGAAAAAGAAAAGACATCTATACACGTTATTTTCTCGAACTGCTGTGTAAGTCTTGTTTTTGTATCAACGAACATTTGCTGCAAACGGTTGCCGTACATTTAGGAATATCGGTACGAAAGGTGAGACTGCTGATTGAGGAAGCAAAGGAGCTGACCGATAAACGGGATGCCGTTTACAACGAATGGGTGGCTAAGCGGGATTTTTATTATGTGCGGTATAAGAGCGCGACGCTTCAGCTTCGTAAGGTTGATGAGGCGCATGGTTCCGTTATCAAACGTTTGAAACATCGTCAGGCATACAGCTATGCACGTTGGCAGGGATACCTGAAGCGGATACGGGAATACACGCGGGGGCCGAGCAATCGAGCATTGGCACGGCAACTGGGCGTTTCTCGAGCGACGGTTAACAGCGATCTTGCCGAGCTAAAAAAAGCGTGTTATGGTAAGCCATGCACATATACTTAGCAAGCGGCAACCGACATAAGCAAGAAGAATTTGCCGCTATTTTGGAAGGTCATCGCATCAGTCTCCCTGCTGATGCCGGTATCCTCTTTGATCCTGAAGAAACGGGAACAACTTTTTTAGAAAATGCATTATTAAAAGCCCGCGTCCTATACGAATGTGTTAAATGCCCGGTGATTGCCGACGATTCGGGGCTGTGTATCGATGCGCTGGGCGGTAAGCCCGGTATCTATTCAGCCCGCTACGGCATGAAAGACGGTGTACAGCTGAAAGCGGAGGAGCGGAATCAACTTGTGCTGCAGCAGATGAAAGGAAAAGAAAACCGCAGTTGCCGGTTTGTTTGCTGCATTGCGGTAATGCTGGATGCTCACCGTTTTTTTACGGTACAAGAAACATGCGAGGGCGTAATTGCCGAATCGGAGCGCGGAGAACACGGCTTCGGTTATGATCCGATTGTGTATCTTCCCAAGATCGGCAAAACGGTTGCAGAACTGACGGCACAAGAAAAAAACGAACTGTCCCATCGCGGAAAAGCCGGACGAATTGTCGCCCAACTATTGGCTATGTTTCCGTCCACTGCGTCGGGATGTTGATTTTTGGCAATAGCCATTCCGTTAGCCTTTTGAAAATGGGTAGAGCAGATGCTAGGAGCGTACAAAAAACACCCACAGGCACGGTAAACAATATACGTCCTTGTACATTGTTTACCTACACGTTTGCAATGCAAACGTGCTACTGCATAGAACCACCGCCGTCCGTGGCGGTTCTGATACGTCGAGGACTGTTTGCAGTAGCGGCATGGACGCCGCTTGTATTAACCAGTAGTGAGTTTCGTCTGTATGCGAAACTCACAGTCAAAACTATACAAGGATGTATAGTTTTGGCGATGCGACAACGCAGATGCTTGCATATTTTTAAAAGGGTGTTCTGTAACGTATGTTACGGAACACCCTCATTGTATATGATATAATCGCAACACTATGAATCTTTTGATCGTTTCCGGCCCACCGTCTTCGGGCAAAACAAGCGTTATTCTAAAGACAATCGAGGCGCTGCGCACGCAAGGACTCCGCGCCGGAGTGGTGAAATTTGACTGCCTTTACACCGATGACGATGTGCTATACGAAAAGGCCGGTATCCCTGTCCAAAAAGGTATTTCCGGCTCACTCTGCCCCGATCACTTCTTTGTTTCCAATATCGAAGAGGTAGTACAATGGGGTGTAAAAGAGAAATTTGACCTTCTGATAACGGAATCCGCAGGTTTGTGCAACCGCTGTTCTCCGTATATTAAGAATATTCTCGGTATCTGCGTTATCGATAATTTGTCAGGCATCAATACGCCGAAAAAAATCGGCCCGCTTTTAAAAGCGGCGGATATTGTTGTCATCACAAAAGGCGATATTGTGTCGCAAGCCGAACGCGAAGTGTTTTGCGCCCGTGTCAATACCGTTAATCCGCGGGCGGTTATTATGCAGGTGAACGGACTGACGGGGCAAGGCGCTTTTGAACTCAGCACGCTGCTGTTCAGTCCCGATAAGGATATTTCGACCGTACAAGGAATGGAACTCCGCTTCCCGATGCCTGCGGCGCTGTGTTCCTATTGTTTGGGTGAAACGCGGGTCGGCGAAAATTTCCAGATGGGCAACATCCGCAAGATGAAGATTGCCGAATCGCAAACAAATAGTTAAAGGGAACCTCTAAAAGGCTAACCAAGTTTTTAGAGATGTCCAAAACATCGTGCAAAAATTTTATGGGGGACAATATGGCTGCAGATACCGGTTTTGAAACGCACGGCGCCGCCGAAAAGAAAAGAGAACTTTCAAAAAAAACGATAGAAACGCTCCTCGCAGAGTATCCGTTTATTGAAGATTTTTTTGCAGAAAACAGATTGACCGAGTTGCACGTTTTGGATGATACGCAGCAAACCTTTGACTATTTTCTGAAAAGTCTTTCCGAAGAACAGTGTGAAGATTATGCGCTCGATAGAGAAACGTTATCATACTCATTTTTTGAATATATTATTCAAATGCAGCGGTTTTTAAATGGGGATGATGTTCAAGGCGTGCAGAGCCTTACGATACTGCCCGGTACGAATAAATCAGGTGAGCCTGAAAACTTTGAAGACCTTGTATTATATCCGTCTCAGATTGTTTCGATTGTTGGGCCGACCGGTTCCGGTAAGTCGCGACTGCTTGCCGACATCGAATGGACGGCACAAAAAGACACGCCGACCGGTCGGGCAATACTGATTAACGGCGAGGCGCCCGATAAAGCGCTCCGGTTTTCGATTAACAATAAACTGGTTGCGCAGCTTTCGCAGAATATGAACTTTGTGATGGATCTTTCCGTGCGGGAGTTTATCGAGCTGCATGCGGAAAGCCGGATGGTCAAAGACAAAGAAGCAGCTGTCAGCGGTATTATCGAGGCGGCAAATAAACTGGCAGGCGAACAATTCCGGCTGGACACACCGATTACCGTGCTAAGCGGCGGGCAGTCCCGGGCGTTAATGATTGCCGATACCGCCATTTTAAGCTCATCTCCGATCGTTCTGATAGACGAGATTGAAAATGCCGGAATCGACCGGAAAAAGGCTTTGCAGCTTTTGGTATCGAACGATAAAATCGTGCTGATGGCTACGCATGATCCGGCGCTTGCGCTCTATGCCGATAAACGTATCGTCATTAAGAACGGCGGTATCTATGCGGTTATCGAAACTTCCAATCACGAGAAAGAACTGTTACATGAGCTTGAAGCGATGGATGCAAAAATCCAAGCAATGCGGGTAAAACTACGCGCCGGTGAACAACTCTAGGAACTCTTTTCAGTAATCGCATTGTACTGTGCTGTATGGCGGTTTCTCAAACTCAGCCTATGGAGGGATAGACTAACTGAACTTAAACAAATATAATTCACAATATTCTCTATAATATTAGTCATAGAAATAGGTCTCTTTGCTCAGGAAAATAATATTCCTGTTTTGCAATTTTAAAATTGTCGAATTATGCTGTGAGGTTTATACCGTTTAAAACAGTAAAAGGTCGGCAATGCTGTTCTATATGGCAACTGTTATAATTATCGCTTAATTGAGTAGTCGGTATCAAAACGATTAGGAGACGAATAGATGGGAAGTAAACTAAAGAAAAAGCGTTTTTCGTTAAGAAACAAATTGATGTTGGTTTTTGGGCTATTGATTCTGGGGGCCTCTGTCATCGAGGGGGTGCTTGCAATTATGATTGCGCGCAAAGCTGTAACGGAAAAAATTGAAGCTCATTTAATAGATAAAGCTGCTGATGTCGCAGAGATTATCGATGGAAGAATACAAGCGACTCTTCAATTTGTTGAAGGAGTTGCCCGTATGCCTTCGCTGCGTGATACTTCCCTTTCATACTATCAAAAAGCACAGAGTCTCGCGCATGAAGCGGAGCATAATGCAAGGGTCGATTATTTCGGCGTGACTGATTTACAGGGAAACCGTTATGGAGCAAATGTCGAGAAACCTATTTATGTCGGCGACAGGGATTGGTTCCAAGCTGCTTCATCGGGAAAAAGTTTTGTATCGGAACCCCTTATATCTCGTGTCTCAAATGCAATGCAGATTGTCTATGCCGTTCCCATTATTGGCGATAACAAAGAGATTGTCGGCGTATTGAGCGTAACTGTCGGAGCCAACCTTTTATCCGAAGTAATTCAAGATATTGTTTTGGGACAGAGCGGTTATTGCTATATACTCGGTTTAACGGGAAATACGATAGCGGATAAAGATATAGGTTTTGTCGAAGATCAATACAATTCTTATGAAGATGCACAAAGTGATCCGAGTATGGTGCCGCTTGCATCGTTTGAACAACAAGCGTTACAAGCGCAAGAACCGGGTATCGGGTATTATGACAGCGATGGCACCTCCGTAATATCTTCTTATGCTAAGAGCAAGCTATCAGGATGGACGGTTATTATGACCGCTCCATATAGCGAGCTTATGGGATCAGTGAATGAGATGAGTCTTGCTATAGACATTATCTTGGTAGTTATTTTTGTTTCAGCATTGGTTATCGTCTACTTTGTTGCACGTAGTATCGTAAAACCGATCCAAAAACTTGTTGCAGCGCTTAAGGATATTGCGCAAGGAGAAGGTGATTTAACAGTTCGTATGGTTGTAAGCGGTAATGATGAGGTAACGGATTTATCGGAGTATTTTAACGAAACAATAGAAAAAATTAGTGTTACAATAAAATCTATCGGCGTCAATAGCGATATTATGGAAGAGATAGGTGGTGAGCTTGCTTCGAATATGTCCGAAACGGCAAGCTCAATCAACGAGATCAGTGCAAACATAGACGGTATTCAGCAACAAGTTTTGACCCAAGCTGCGAGCGTTACCGAAACTTCCGCGACAGTAGAGGAAATTATCCGCACTATTAAGCAGTTGAGTAGCAGTATCGAAACGCAGTCTGCAAGTGTTGCACAGTCTTCGTCATCAGTCGAGCAAATGGTTGCAAATATTACCTCTATCAGTCAGACGCTCAATAAGACTGATACAATCGTGAAAGACCTTGTGTCTGCGACAGGAGACGGAAAAGCAACGCTGGTTACGTCCAATACGGTAACGCAGAAAATAGCGGAAGAATCCGGCTCACTTATGGAAGCGTCGAGCGTTATTCAGCATATCGCATCGCAAACGAACTTACTTGCAATGAATGCTGCCATTGAAGCTGCTCATGCAGGAGAGGCAGGCAAAGGCTTTGCCGTTGTCGCCGACGAAATCCGTAAGTTGGCAGAGGATTCCGCCGTGCAGGGAAAAAACATTACGACAACGCTTAAAATACTCAGCAGTGAAATAGAAACGCTTTCGTCATCTTCTAAAACCGTAGAAGGAAAGTTTAACACTATTTTTACCCTTGCAGCCCAAGTAAAAGAAATGAGCGACCGGCTTACGGAAGCAATGCGCGAACAGGCAAACGGCAGCAACGAAGTATTAACCGCTATTAAAAACATCAATATGGTAACAACGGAAGTTCAGTCCGGTTCGGAAGAGATGTTGAAAGGCGGGGAAGGTGTCGCAGCGGAAATGCGCACATTGGATAATCTAACGCGCATTATAACCAATGGTATGAACGAAATGGCTTCAGGCGCAACACAGATTAACAATGCCGTACAGGAAGTCAACGCGATTACGCAAAAGAATACACAGAGCATTAAGGCGCTGGTTATGGAAGTTGGAAAATTTAAAGTAAACTAAACCTTATCGATATATCGAAGTTCTAGAGTACGGCACCCGTTCGGTAAGAATGGATGCCGTATTTTTTCCAACCTCAGATCATTATTCAGCTTTATTGTACCGTTTAACTTTCTTGGTTGTGGTCATTTCGAGCGGTTTGTCCAAAAGTGTGGTTTTTGTTATCCGCTGATAGGGCAGTAGTTCTTTGTTCACGATTTCGACAATCGTTTCTATTCTTTTATAAACGGCGCTGTCTCCGGCAGGAGTGCCGCGGTTAAGGTTGAGCATTTTATAAAGCTCATCAGTGGGGTATACCAATACTTCAATTTCTTCACTGGTTAAATCGTGTGCAGGATGGTAGCCTTTTACAGTTATCTGTTCGATATCGTTGTAATACATCTGGAAAGCATTTTCTATTTCTTCAGGGTATACGTTTTTACCGCCGGAGGTAACGATAAGATTCTTTGCGCGTCCGCAGAGATACAGATATTTTTCATCGTCAATCCATCCGATATCACCGGTACGGAACCATCCGTCTTCCGATAATACCTCTGCAGTTTCTTCCGGCATATTGTAATAACCCTGCATAATCATCGGTCCTTTCACGCAGATTTCTCCACGACCGTTTTCATCAGGGTCAAGAATTTTCATTTCCATATAGGGATGGAAGTAACGTCCGACGCTTTCAATCTTAAAGTGATCTTTCGGGTTTAACGCAATAATAGGAGATGTTTCGGTCAAACCGTATCCTTGTACAAAATCGATACCGAATTCATTGTATGCTCTAAAAACTTCTTTTGAAAGCGGTCCGCCGCCCGAAATTGCAATACGGAGCGTCGTGAGATTCGCCTTTTCCAATACGCTCTTAAAAAGTTTTTTTCCGATATTTTTTCCTGTTGTCTTTTTCACGATATACGAAATCCCCATGAGAAATCTGATGATACCATATACCACAACGCCTTTGCTGCGCACTCCTTTCATAATACCGGCAAGCAGCTTGTTAAAGAGGAGCGGTACACCGAGAAGCATCGTGATTTTTCCTTCTTTTAACTCGCGCAGCATACGAGATACCACTAAGGATTTTCCAAATACGATTTCTGCACCGACGGAAATTGCTTCAATAAAAACGGCGACCATAGTATAGGAGTGATGAATCGGCAGCAGTGCATAGAAAATATCGGTTTCAAATATGGTTAAGTTCGATTGAGCGATGTAACAGTCGGAGACGATATTCCGGTGGGACAGCATAACACCTTTAGGACTACCCATCGTACCCGAGGTGAATAGGATAGCTGCTGTGTCGTTTTCCTGCAAGGGATAATAGGTAGCAAGCGGTTCCGCTTCCAAATTATATACATAGCGGTCGCTGTGCTTACTGTTTAAAGAATAGACTTCGCCGATAAAAGATTGCGATTTTGATGCCTCAATAAAATAATCATATTTTTCTTCATCAACAAAGAAAAAGAGCGTTTTTGCCGTTTTTAAAAGCGATTCGATCTCATAATTGTGTAGGCCGTAGTCGATGGGGATAATAATGCCACCGGCATACAGCGCCGCCAAATAGACAATTGCCCACTCGGAAGAATTTTTACCCGAAACGGCAATATGAGTTCCCCTTTTTACGCCATGAGCGACACGCCAACCTGCTAACTTCTTAATTGCCGCAAGTGTTTCACGATAGGTAAGCGTAATTCTATCCGGCTCAAAGACTGTTAAACAGTTTCTATTCGGAAAACGTTCTACAGTAATTTCAAACATCTCCGGTAATGTCGGCCATTCTCCGGTAAATTTTTTCCCACGCCATGCATCAAGAAAGTCCCATGGTCGTTTTACCATTTCATGCATATCAATACACTCCTTTATAAATACAATTTTTTGATTTACTTTCAAAATTGCAATTTTCTCTTATTTTTAGTATAACTATTTTACATGATTTTGAAAGATATACGAGCCTTTTTTTTCTATTTATTTATCATATTGGCGACGGGGCAATTCCTTTTTGGGGCGCCTTCTCCAAAAGATTCTCAACGGATCGCATTTGTCAATAATGCGTTGAACTATCTCGGTACGCCCTACCGTTACGCAGGTCATTCTCCTAAGGGGATGGACTGTTCCGGTTTTGTTTTTCGCAATGGGGCTGATGTTTTAAAGTTGCAGATGCCGCGGCGCTCGGATGCGATTGCCGAATATGCAAAAAGGATAACGGATGAAGAAATTCAGCCGGGTGATTTGCTTTTCTTTAACACTGCAGGCGGTATTTCCCATGTCGGTATTTATATCGGCGCGGGAAAATTTATTCATTCGGCATCGGACGGGCCGCGTACAGGGGTTATTATTTCGACTATCCAAGAGCCGTACTGGAAAAAAACGTATCGCTTTGCAGGCAGTATTATGAAGCCGGAAGAGATTTTTCTTGCCGAATCAACTGTTCCGTTTTTTTCGAGAACACCTGAGAATTGCCAAATACATCCCGATATCCGTGCGAAATTTTAGATAAAATTTCGCACAGTAAGAAAGCAACCGCTTAAAATATTTCTAGCGCGGTTACCCTAAACACAAGAGGAGTTGTTATCATGAAAATAGTATATCGCATATTAGTATGCTGTTTCGCAACCGTTTGCATTACGGTTTCTTGTTCTTCTTCTGCCCATATCGTTATACGGGATAATACGGATTACGGCCTTACCGCAGAATTTATACCGAGCGATTTGTTGGAAAAAAATATCACACGTTTACTAAAACAAAAGGCTGAGCAGACTGACGGGCAATCCGTATTTAATGTTCAAGAGTTGAAAGAAGCGTTTACAAAAGAAGGAATTAGCGTTCAAGATATTACACTGCAAGGAACCATGGGATTACGCCTTGCATGCACTGTGCCGTATAATCATGAACTGCTCAAGGATGTTATCAGCTACGATACAAAAGAGCGAAAAACGGTATTGCGTATTTCTCCCGAAAATATCGCATCGTTTTTGGCGATACTGCCGCAGGAAAGCCGTGATTTTATTGATATGCTGATGGCGCCGCTCTTTACCGGAGATGCAATACCGCCTGCGGAATACGAAGAGCTGATCGGCGCCGCTTACGGAAAAAAGATTGCAGCCGAACTCCGCAGCTCCGAATTTGTGCTAACCGTCGATGTGCCGTATAAGGTACAGACGGCGCATATCAGTCCCGTCGGGACGGTTACCGTACAGAAAAAGACGGAAAAGACATCCCGCGCTTTGCTCCGTATTTCGCTCCTTGAGCTGCTGTGTACGGTTGGTACGATAGAGGCGCAGCTGCAGTAAACGCTTTGCGGAACCGTTCATCGCATTGGATATACGCCTTTAATAAAATGCTGAGCATATTTCTATTAGCATTTCGATACTGGTATACCTGCCGACAAAATATTCATGCTTATACAATAAAAGGAGCGTCAGTGCCCGCTATTTCTTCTTCGTTATAGAACGTTTGCTGCCCTTTGTACTCATGAATCTGTGCAATCGTGTGGTACATACTTACCGGTAAGGATTATAACTTCGACTCTGAGTTGACGCAGTACAATCTTTGGGTTACACTCAATCGCTATGAAAATTTGGTTGAAATATTTTATCGGCATTGTGCTGGGGATAATCTTTGCTCTTGTTGCCGGTGCTGAAAATACGCTGTTTGTACAAGCTGTAGAATTTTTATCAAATGCGGCAATACAGTTCGGAAGGTACGCTCTCTATCCGGCAGTATTTTTCGGATTTACACTCAGTATCTTTGAATTACGCGAAAATAGAAGTTTGCTTAAAGTTGCGATTGTTACAATTCTCATTATCTGCGGCGCCGCATTATTATTGTCTTGCATCGGATTAATATCCGTACTTATTCATACACCGGCTCGTATACCTATTTTTGTAGAAGGCATATCCGATGTACAAGTTCTCGGCGTTAAAGAATCGCTTTTACAATTACTTCCTTCCAGCTCGTTCGAAGCGCTGGTAAACGGAACCTATATTCTACCGCTTTGTATTTTCGGCGGATTTGCCGGAGCCGGTTGTGCAGTTGACAGAAATATTGCGAAGCCAACCATAACGCTCATTGATTCTTTGGCGCGGATATCTTATGCGGTACTGGTCTTTTTTGTAGATATGCTGGTATTCGGTATGGTGGCTGTTTCCTCTTATTGGGTGATTAAATTTCACGAAATGCTGTTGACTGCGGTTTTTGCCGATTTTGCAATTCTGCTTATTGTCGATCTGTTGATCATCGCCCTCATTATTTATCCCGCATTATTAAAGATTTTTTGCCGTGATATAAATCCGTATCGGGTTCTCTATGCCAGCCTCGCCCCCATGATGGCAGCCTTTTTTTCACAGGATACCCATGTTGCGCTCAGCGTATTGCTGCGTCACTCCAACGAAAGTCTCGGCGTGCGTCGACGTATTTCCTCCGTTGCCCTTCCTGTTTTCTCTATTTTCGGAAGAGCGGGTTCGGCTTTAGTCATTACCGTCAGTTTTGTCGTGATTTTAAAATCTTATTCAATTAACGTATTTCGGATTGCTTTTAGCGATATATTTTGGCTTGTGGGATATGCCTCTCTCTTCTCGTGCTTGCTTGGACGGTTCCCCATCGGAGGAACGTATATTGCGCTTACCTCATTGTGCATGTTTTATGGACGCGGCTTTGAGTCGGGGTATCTGATTCTGCGTCCGGCAGCCTTTTTTATCAGCTCCGTTGCGGCAGCAATTAATGCATTAACCGCGATAACGGGAACCTATATCACAGCGTACCGATTCAACATGACCGGCAGAAAAGATTTACGATTCTTTATTTAACTGAAGCTGATATTAAAGTGTAAAATTATGGAGCAAAAATTTCCCGTTCCGCCTCTACTTAAAGAAATAAGCGGATATTTCCATGAAGCGGGTTTTTCCGCATATCTCGTCGGCGGAGCTGTCCGCGATTTTTTCTTAAAGAAAAGGGCAAGCGATTGGGATATTGCAACCGATGCGCCGCCGCAAGAAGTAACGCGTTTATTTCGGCGAACTATTCCCACCGGCATAGAACACGGTACCGTTACCATCATCTATAAAAACAAGCATATCGAATGTACAACCTTCCGTACCGAAGCGGATTACACCGACGGGCGGCACCCCGCTGCCGTTTCATATACTGCGACTATAGAAGCCGACCTTGCGCGCCGCGACTTTACGATGAATGCCATTGCGGTTTCTCTTCCTGACGGAGAAATCGTTGATCCCTTTAACGGCAGAGCCGATATCCATACAGGACGAATCCGAACAGTCGGGAATCCGCTCGACCGATTTTTGGAGGATGGATTGCGCCCCGTCCGCGCCGTCCGGTTTGCAGCGCAGCTCGGCTTTACCGTCGATACGGGAACACTACAGGCAATTCCGCAGGCGCTGCATATCACCCAAAAGATTTCGATTGAACGATTCCGCGAAGAATTTACAAAAATGCTCAGCTGTCAAACCCCGCTTACCGGCTTGCGGCTAATGGAAAGCACAGGGCTGCTGAATCTCTTTATTCCGGAACTGATGGAATGCCGCGGCATCGGGCAGGGAAGCTATCATCACTTTGATGTACTCGACCATAGCTTTCTGGTGTGCAATGCCTGCCCAGCAGGAATGGAACACATCCATATTCGGCTCGCGGGGCTTTTCCACGATATCGGAAAGCCCGCTACCCGCAAGGAAGCGGCGGACGGCAGCTGCACCTTTTACCGCCACGAAGCTATTTCCGAAAAAATGACTCGCAGTATTATGCGACGGCTAAAATACTCCAATGCAGAAATAGAAAAAACCGCTCATTTAGTTGCGGAACACATGTTTCATTATGATTCTTCATGGACTGATGCCGCCGTCCGCCGCTTTATCGTCCGCGTTGGGAAAGGAAATATCGATGATTTATTTGCGTTACGAAAAGCGGATGTTTTCGGACTCACCGGCACGTATGCTGAGCCGCACTTTCTTGCAGAATTTACGGCACGCATTGATGCTATCCTCAAAGAGGACGGAGCTTACAGCCTGAAAGATTTAGCGGTTAACGGAAAAGATTTAATGGCAATCGGTATTCCTGCGGGGAAATACCTCGGTCTTGTGTTGCATGACCTTTTAGAAACCGTGCTAGACGACCCTGCACAAAATACCAAAGAGACGCTCTTACTTATTGCCTCTGCGCTTTATGAGCGGATACAACGGTTCCAATAGGTGATGACGTCCCCTTATCTTTCCATTGAATGTTAATTAAACACGTCTATCGGAGCTCCACATCCGTTGCTTTGCCGTTTCTTTCGGCAAAATTTTCTCCGGCTGCATTCGGTTCCTTAAACACCTTGAACCGCACCTGCATTCCTTCCATAATTTTCTTACGTCGAGAAGATTTCGTAAGGTTCGTAAGACCGAAGTAGAAATCGCCGCGGTCGGTAGTTTCGATGATTCCCCAGTTTCCCTTAAAGCGCTTAATGGTACCGCTCAGCGTATCGCTTTTTTGCCGTTCCGTTGCTTTAATCCAATGGTTGGGTGGAACCAGTTTATCGGTTGTCATTTCATATTGATCGGGAAAGGCTTCAAGAATTTCGCGTAAGGTATTATGGTTATACGATCGGGGATCAAATTCCGGCATACTCCGCCTGATGGATTTTCCCAAGTCGGAAAGGCTAACCCATCCGTCTTCCGTCATTCGTGAGTTTTTATAGGCATGGTTTAGCAATTTCTCCAGAGAATCGAAGGGGGAGTCTTGACTTTCCTCTTCAGGGGTTGCAGCGCTATCGAGATTTTCCAGATATTTAAATTCATTGCAGGCATTTACCCAAAGAGCCTTAGCATTTTGTTTTCCGATACCAAGTACATAAAGTCCGTATTCTCGCAATTTAAGGGCAAGACTGTAGTAATCCGAATCCGTCGAAACGATGCAAACAGCGTTAATGCTCTTATTGGTATTAGCCAACTCGATAGCATCCATAATAATGGTATTATCGGTTGCATTCGGACCGTTGCGGAACTGCTGTACGGGGCGAATGGGTATCTTCTCCAGCCAATTTTTCCACCCGTTCATATTCGGCGTTGTCCAGTCGCCGTATAAACGCTTTATCAGTAATTCACCTTCTTTAGAAACTTCGGTAATGATAGCTTCCAAAAAACTCGGCGGGATATTATCACCGTCGATCAGTAATACATATTTTCTATCCATGGCGACTATTGTATCCTTATTTATATCTTTTGCAAGCAGGAAAAAGGCATAAAAAAGGGCATTCATACCTTGTATAAATGCCCGAAATTCTTTTAGCTAAGAAATAATTTAATTGAAAATAATCCTCAAGAGGAAGATAATGAACAAAACCCATGTAATAATCGGGATTTGCTTAAATTTACCGGTTGCTGCCTTCAAAATAACGTATGACATGATACCGTAAACGATACCTTCGGCAACGCTGTAGGCAAACGGCATCATAACGATTGTTAAGAATGCAGGAATACCTTCCGTAGGATCTTTGAAATCGATTTCGGCTGCGGCACTTAGCATCAAGAAGCCGACGATGATGAGCGCCGGTGCGGTAGCTGCTGACGGGATTAATAAGAAAAGCGGTGAGAAAATCAAAGCAATTAAGAAGAACACACCGGTTGTCAACGCTGTTAAACCGGTTCGTCCGCCGGCTGCTACGCCCGAAGTGCTTTCAACAAAGCTGGTAACCGTAGAGGTTCCCAGCATGGCACCGAAAACCGTACCGATAGCATCGGATAATAACGCTTGCTTTACTCGCGGGATGTTCCCGTTTTTGTCGACAAGCCCTGCGCTGTTGGTAACACCGACTAAGGTACCGACCGTATCAAAAATATCAACAAAAAGGAAGGAGAAAAATACTGTAAAGAACTGGAAGCTGAATATATTGCTAAAGTCAAAATTCCAGAAAATCGGAGCTGCCGGTAAGCTTACGATTGACCAATTTTCCCAGCCGCCAAACGGTACGGTAACACCTATCGGAATGCCGATTACGGTCGTAATCAAAATTCCAAGAAGAATTGAACCCGGAACACGCAAAACATACAAAACTGCGGTAATAACCAAGCCGATAATTCCTAATAGGGCGGGTCCCGAAGTAACGTTGCCGAGACCGACTAATGTCGCAGGATTATCAACGATAATTTCCGCATTTTTCATACCGATTAAGGTGATGAAAAGACCGATACCTGCTGCGACCGCTTTTTTCAGATTGAAGGGGATTGATTCGACAATCGCTTCCCGTACATTGAAAAAAGACAGCAGAATAAACAGCAAGCCTTCGAAGAATACTGCCGTTAATGCCGTAGCGGGCGAATACTTCATTCCGATAACGACGGTATACGTGAAGAAAGCATTTAACCCCATACCGGGCGCAAGCGCAACAGGGAGATTGGCAAGAAATGCCATCATCAAAGTTGCAATTGCCGCAGATAATGCGGTAGCCGTAAACACACTGCCGGCATTTAAGCCTGCATCACTTAAAATGAGCGGGTTAACGGCAAGGATATACGCCATTGCAAGGAATGTGGTCAAGCCTGCAATGATTTCGGTACGCACATTCGTTTTGTGCGCTTGAAGCTGAAAGAGTTTTTCCATAAAGTAGCCTCCTTTTAGAATAAATGAGTACCAATCAGCGTTATTATCAGTGTAGCACGAAATGTTTGTTTCCGCAAGAAAATTTTTTTGTTTCCTTACTTTTTTTTAGGTGTTCTTATTTAATTTTAGGGTATGCCTTAGGATCGGTACCGGCCAACGATGCCATAAGCTAAGAAGACATCGCCTGCTGAATCTCTGCAAGCTGTTGTTTGCGTTTTTGCTTATGCGCATACATAGCGCTATCCGCTTGTGTAAAGTGCTGCATTAAGTCAGTATGATTGTTTTTTATCATCGAAGAACCCACTGAAATGGAAACCGCCCAAGATTTTTTTTGCTTTGTGCATAATGTTTCTATTTTTTTTATGATGGTTGTCGCATCAGTTCCGGTACAATGCGGTATAAAGGCAACAAATTCGTCCCCGCCTATGCGAAACAGCGTATTCGGCGTATTTATCGCTTGTTTGAGTATTGCAGCGCATGTTTGAATATAATCGTCGCCAGCGTTGTGTCCGAATGTGTCGTTGACCTTTTTAAGGTCGTCTATATCGGCGACAAGCAAAAGACAAGGCTTTACAGAATTTTGTACGATTGTTTCTTTCCGCAACTCAAAGCAGCTTCGGTTTAAACATCCACAAAGTGCATCGGTAAATGCATTTTGTTCAATTTTTTGTATAAGTTCACCTAACATACCGGCATCATACATAATAATGGTTGTTCCGACACTTTTATCGTTTTGAGGGTTTACAACTATCTTTTTATGACAAAGGAACACTTTTCCCGTTGCCCTGTGCTGTATGTATAGAGCATACTCGGTTTGCTCTCGAGACTGAATAGGTACAAAAAAACGGCTGCAAAACATATCGTCATACAGCGAATACCGTTGAATGGGGATGTTTGCTTTAGTAAAAAATTGCATAGCAGCGGTATTTGCTTTAAGTAATTCGTTTTTTGTATTAAAGATGAGCACCGGTTGACTAAAACCTTGAAAGAAGTCCTTTCTGCCAAGATAGAGTCCTTTTTGATCCATATCCCGAGAGGTTAAGAAATACAAAACATTAATACTGAACAAATGAGCGAATAGCGAAAGAAGCATTATCGGTTTCGTTTGACCAATAAACGTACCGATGATATTTATTACGGTAAAAATACAGACTGTAACCGTTATAGCGATAACTGCCTTGCGGTTTTTTACTTGAGGCGAAAACAGTCTGATAAAAAATAACATACACGACAGGGTGATTAACGCATAGCTGTACAAAACATGTATGTAGAACCAGTGGCCGTAAATAAACGGCTGAATACCAATATCGAATATTTCTGCTTCCGGATTTATACTAATAAAAAAGGAGTGCCGATTTGCCGTAATACTTAATATACAGGTTATACAGGGAATAACCGCGATTAATCTACGATATAAAAGCGGAAAATTCGGTATACAGTAAGATTGGGCATAGTAAAATAAAAACAACGCTGAAAATGCGATACACGTATAGATGGAACGAGTCATAATAAAACTTAACTGAAGCTCGTGCGTTTGTATCAAAAAAAAGCGTATTAAATTCCAAAAACCGATCATAGCGGCTAAGTAAGCGATGGACTTAAAAACAGGATTCCAGTTGCTTTTTTTTAATGAAGCTACCGCTATAATAAAGGCGGATGCCGCGTTAAGCATGCAAAAGGAATCAAAGACATCCGTTATATTTATATTCATAATAGGTAGGATTATAAGGGTGATTTTTTACATTGTCAATCTTTTATTTTTTATATGGGAGTCTCTAAAAACCTAACCGAGTTTTTTAGAGGTTCCCTATTGCCACAGATAAAATTGGTGAATAGCTTTGAGAAAGAATACCCCCGCTGTTAACAGCGCTCCGATACCAAATAGGGTGAAAAACCATGAGCCGGTATACAACAAGAGCGTATATGCGATTAACATTACTAACAGCCAAATCGCGGCCTTCCGATACTCGGTAATACTGCGGTAGATGCCGACCATTAAAAACGATGCTACAGCCAATCCGCAAACAATCCCGTTAAAGGAATAAAGGAGATAGCGATAAGAGCGGGAAAACGAGAAGAACGAAACCGTATGAATGGTATCGATTGGGATAACATGAGACAATGCGAAGGCAGTAAAACACAACAAGAAAATAATGGACCCCGTTTCTCGCGTAAAAGTTTTATGGGCAAAGAGGCTTGATGTTAAAAGCGCTAAACAGGCTCCGAACCGGAAAAAGAAAATAATCCGTGCAACGGGAGCCATAAAAACAACCAATAACGGATATTGCACTTGCAACGGAAAAAGCAGTTGTAATGCTTCAAAAGACAGTGCAAAAATAAACAAACTAAAAAACGAAATTTCCAGTGCATGGGTTTTTTCAAAAAGGAAAAAAATGCAAATAAGCAGTACCAACGCTATCAGAGGGAGCGCGGTAATGCCGGCCAAGACTGCATAATTATTATAGGCAAAAAATGGAAAACTTAATAACCGAAAGGTACTTTCAGGCGCTGTCGGCAGTTCTGCGAGCAAATTGCGTGCAACAATAGCAATACAGCAGCTTATACTTCCAACTACCATGAGCGCAGCAATACAGATACTGAAAATTAAGATTCTATTACGTCCGGCTATTGTCATACGTGACAGTATAGTTTGAAACCTGCTTCTCTGTCAAATATCCGTGGTATCTCTAAAAGCTAACCGAGTTTTTTGCAGATACATGGATAACACTTTAGTTTATTTTTTCTTGACCATTTGTAATTCCGTTAGTATTTTCTATTTGTCAAATGAGAAACACAGACGGCGGTTCAGCTAATAGGCAGATAAAGCGTCGGATATTTTGAGGAAGGGAATGACAAAAAAACACGGAAAAAAGCATGAGCAGGAGTGCGAAGCGCAGTCGGCAGAGCAGAACGGTATGAACACGGACTCCGAAGCCGGTAAAAAAGCTGCGGCAGCGGATACGCACGGTAGCGGTACGGAAAATGCCGGGCGTAATGTAGCGTCTGAGCAGCAGACCGGCAATCAAGAGCATGGCAACACGGCTTCTGGACAAACTGCTTCGGACACGGAAGCATCAAAGGAAGCTAAACCGGAACTGTCCGATGCCGAAAAGCTCGCATCTTTGGAAGCAAAATGCAAGGAATTGCAGGATCAATATCTGCGCAAAGCGGCGGATTTCGATAACTACCGCAAGCGCATGATAAAAGAGAAACAGGAGGCAATCGATTACGCAAACACGAATTTGATTTCCGACCTCTTGCAGATATTGGATGACTTTGACCGTGCAATCGAAGCGGGCAAAAAGGCAGGGGAAGAAAGCGCTGCCGCTTTTATGCAGGGCGTACTGATGATCCGCAGCGGTTTGCTTTCGCTGTTGGAGTCAAAGTACGGCTTGCAGTATTACGAAGTGCAGGGGCACCCCTTTAACCCCGACATTCACGAAGCCGTTGCAACCAATCCTTCAGCTGAGGTTACGGAGCCAACTGTCGGAGCAGAACTACAAAAAGGCTATAAATTGAAGGAACGTATTCTCCGTCCGGCAAAGGTTATGGTATTGATGCCTACACCGGCGGAAACAAAATAAGATAATCCTTTATTTAAGGATCAAACAAATAAGGAGTTTTTATTATGGGAAAGATTATTGGAATTGACTTAGGAACAACCAACTCTTGTGTTGCTGTTATGGAAGGCGGTGAACCCGTCGTTATTTCAAATGCCGAAGGAGGACGCACCACACCTTCTATCGTTGCATTCAAAAAGGATGAACGGATTGTCGGTCAGCCTGCTAAAAACCAGATGATTACCAATCCTGAAGGTACTATCTACTCGGTAAAGCGGTTTATCGGTCATCGGTACAGCGAATTAACCGACGAATTAAAGCGGGTTCCGTATAAAATCGTGCCGCAAGGCGACGATATCCGCATCGAAGTAGACGGCAAAAAATATTCTCCGCAGGAAATTTCGGCTTTTATCCTGCAGAAGATGAAGAAAACAGCGGAAGATTATTTGGGCGAACCGGTAACCGAAGCGGTTATCACCGTCCCTGCATATTTCAACGATGCACAGCGCCAAGCTACAAAAGATGCCGGTAAAATCGCCGGATTGGATGTAAAGCGTATTATCAACGAGCCGACAGCAGCTTCACTTGCATTCGGCTTTAATAAGGATTCAAAGAAAGAAAAGACTATTGCGGTATACGACCTCGGCGGCGGTACCTTCGATATTTCGATTTTGGAATTGGGAGACGGCGTATTTGAGGTTAAATCGACCAACGGCGACACGCACTTGGGTGGCGATGACTTTGATAACCGCATCGTAGAATGGCTCGAAAAAGAGTTTAAGGCTGATCAGGGGATCGATCTTTCACAAGATCGTATGGCGTTACAACGGCTCCGCGAAGCAGCGGAAAAGGCAAAGATTGAGCTTTCCAGCCGTGCAGAAACGGAAATCAACCTTCCGTTCATCACCGCCGATGCAAATGGTCCCAAGCACTTGCAGAAAACACTGACCCGTGCAAAGTTCGAGCAGATGACCGACGACCTCTTTGAACGAACCAAAGAGCCGTGCCGCAAAGCCTTAAAGGATGCAGGACTTGAAGCAAGCCAGATTGACGAAATTCTGTTGGTCGGCGGTTCTACCCGTATGCCGAAGGTTGCGCAGATTATCAAAGAGATTTTCGGCAAAGAAGGTTCCAAAGGCGTAAACCCCGACGAAGCGGTTGCAGTCGGCGCTGCTATCCAAGGCGGTATCTTGGGCGGTGATGTTAAAGACGTGCTGCTCTTGGACGTTACCCCGCTTTCGCTCGGTATCGAAACAATGGGCGGCGTGTTTACTCCGTTGATTAACCGCAATACCACCATCCCGACGCGCAAGAGTCAGGTGTTCTCCACTGCGGCTGACGGGCAGACGGCGGTTTCCATCCACGTCTTGCAGGGTGAGCGCGGTATGGCAAGCCAGAACCGGACGCTTGGCAACTTCGACTTGGTCGGTATTCCGCCGGCTCCCCGCGGTGTTCCGCAGATTGAAGTTACCTTCGACATCGACGCGAATGGTATCGTACACGTTTCTGCAAAAGACCTCGGTACCGGTAAAGAGCAGCACATCCGCATCGAAAGTTCCAGCGGCTTGAGCGAGAGCGAAATCGACCGCATGGTGAAGGAAGCGGAAGCCAATGCCGAAAACGACAAGAAAGAGCGCGAAAAGGTTGAGGTACGCAACGAAGCAGACTCGATGATCTATCAGACCGAAAAGACCTTGAAGGAAATGGGTGATAAGGTGGATGCTGCCGACAAGCAGCGCATCGAAGAAGCTGTCGCTACCTTAAAGAAGGCGATTGAAGGCGGAGATACTGCCGACATCAAGTCCAAGACCGAAGCGCTCCAGCAGGCTGCGTACAAGATCGCAGAAGAGATGTACAAGCAGCAAGGTGCCGGGGCTGGGGCGGCGGGATCTGCCGGATCCGGTGCAACAGGTGGCGCTGACGACAGCGGACCCACCAAAGGAACCGCCGACGACGTGGACTATGAAGTCGTAAAAGACGAAGATAAATAACTGAGAAGTTTTTCTTCTATGCGAAATTTTCTTGAAAATTTCGCATATTTTTTTAAATAAGGGTAAGCACAACAAACAAATAGACGATAGAACCAAAATTCTATAGGCTGTGAGACCATTTGAGCCGCAACGCGGCGAAACTCTGGTTGAACGGCCTATAGAATTTTGGGCATATTAAAACATCGTTTGCTGCGTTTACCCTAGACGGAGCTTATTTTGGCACAACGAGATTATTATGAGGTATTGGGCGTAGCAAAGACCGCTACCGCCGATGAAATAAAAAAAGCCTACCGCAAATTGGCAATTCAATATCACCCCGATAAAAACCCCGGAAATAAAGAAGCGGAAGAAAAATTTAAAGAGGCGACTGAAGCCTACGAAGTGCTTATTGACGACAAAAAACGCAGCGTCTATGACCAATACGGTTTTGACGGTGTTAAAAATATGGGTGGCGGTTTTGACCCGTCCGCATTCCAAGGTTTTGAAGACATCTTCGGCGGAGGGGGTGGGCTTTCCGACTTGTTCGAAAGCTTATTCGGCGGCGGTGGCGGCTTTAGAGGATTCGGCGGGTTCGGCTCGTCGAGCCGCGGTTCTTCGCGCGGCAGCAGCGGCCCCGCACGGGGTGCAAATCTCCGGTATGACTTGCAAATTGATTTTACCGATGCCGTATACGGTAAGAAGATTGAAATACAGTACTCACGCGATGAGCATTGTACGGAGTGCAAGGGTTCGGGAAGCGCCGGAGGCGGCGGCAGAAAAATGTGCCCCGACTGCAAGGGTACCGGACAGGTACGGCAGAACACCGGTTTTTTCTCTATTGCGAGCACCTGTCGGCGGTGCGGCGGTGCGGGAACTATTATCGAAAACCCGTGTAAAAAATGCGGCGGTTCCGGCTTAGAGCGGAAAAAGCAAAAAATCATTATTACCATTCCTGCCGGTGTCGAAGAAGGAAAGCGTATCACCATTCCCAAACAGGGGAATGCAGGCTCGGGCGGCGGCGATTACGGCGACCTCTATGTGTTCATCTTTATTAAGCCGCATCACTTATTTGAACGGCACGGGAACGACCTGTACTGCGTCATTCCCATCTCGATGACGCAAGCCGCGCTGGGCGGAGAGATAACGGTAAAATCGCTGAACGATAAACGCCTGATGGTAAGAATTCCCGCCGGTACACAGCACGGCGATGCACTCAAGGTACGCGGAGAAGGAGTACCAGCTGCAAGCGGCAGAACCGGCGACCTCTACCTCAAGGTAATCATAAAAATACCGACGCGGATATCTTCCGGCGGTAAGAAACTACTCAGCGAATTTTCCGCAATGGAAGGGGAAAATACGGCGCCGGAGATTGTGCCGTTGTCTAAGCTATAGCATGACTTTTGCAAATATACAGTGCATCTGCGTTGTCGCTACGCCGAAATAAATGCTCAACGTACAACAAGTACGCCTCCGCTTTATTTCGGCTAGGCTCCTAGCATCTGCATTGTCTATTTGCAAAAGGCTTACGGCAAAAGGCATTTAAGAACCGCCAAGGATGGCGGTGGTTTCATGCAGCAGTGATGTTTTTGCGATGCAAAAACTCACGTTCAGAAGTGTACACGGATGTACTCTTCTGAACAGTCGCTTTTCAAAAGCGCTGGAAGCAGGGGCAGCCATGGTATCGTTACACAAAAGCGAATGTTTGACGTATCATTTTTCAAAAGATGGGGGAAGATGATGAAAAAAAATTCCATAGTAATAAGCATTTTGTTTTGTCTGTGCTGCGCAGCGGCGTTGAGTGCGCAAGAGGCTTCCGATGACTTCGGCTTTGACAGCGAGGAGGAATCGAGCAGTGCTTTTTCGATTGATATTGGCGGAAAGCTTTCCTTCGGCGGCTCGTTTTATTTTAACGATTTTAAGACTTTTAAGGATGTACAGCCCGGATCGCTGGTTGAGGGGAAGCTGCACGTCCATGCAACCGCGCCGATGACGGAAGCCTATTTCGGTGTTAAGCTGAATGGTAAAACCCTCGCTCCCCTGCTCGGCAAAACGCAGACCGTTTTTCCGGAACAGTCCCAGATTGCTCCGTGGATTGACGAAGCGTATCTTAAAATACTCTTTAGTTCGGTGGTCATTACCGGCGGCATCCAAAAGCTGAACTGGGGGCGGGCGGAAAGTTTAAGCGTTCTTGATATCGTCAATCCTCGCGACAAAACCGACCTTACGCTGATGTATGCCCCGCAGGAGATGAAAATTGCCCGCCCGCTCATATCCGCTACTGTGTACCTTCCGTATGATCTCAAGCTGGAAGGCGTATATTTGCCGGTATTTGAAGGCAATCGCATTGTTACCGGAAAAACCGACCGCTGGTATTCGCAGCAGTTTGACCGAATTGTGCAAACCGACCCGTCATTTTTTACTCGTGCGGTTAGCACAGTTAAAACGAATACCCTCGTATATTCGCAGGGCGGCGGGCGGCTTACGGCTGCCGTAGCGGGCAAGCATGACTTCGGCATTCAGTATTTTTACGGTCGGCTGCCGGAGCTTGCATTTACAGCGGAACCGGCGGGAGGCGGCCTTTCCCCTGTAACCTTTACCGGTCTTTATAATCCCTATCACCATATCGGTATTGACTACGGTGTCGGACTTGGCTCCGTATCGCTCAGTGCGGAATTCGCCGCAAATATCACCTCCGATTTATCAGGCAATAATCCTTCCATATATAACCCGTCGCTTGCGTGGAATATCGGCGCGGTCTATTCCGCCCCCCTCGGCTTTACCTTCAGCCTGACCGCAACGGAAAATATCCGGATCCATCACGGCAGTATTTCTGACAGCTATGATGTTGAACGGGGGAAAAAAGTAACGGATACAAAGCTCGCATTTTCCGTAGCACAGACCCTCTTGCGTAATTCTTTGGAATGGAAGCTTGGCGCCATTGTCGGGCTTGAGGACGCAGACTTTTGCATTATGCCCGGTATCCACTGGCAGTTTGCAACCTTGCTGCTCGACTGCAATGTCGGTATCTTCGGCGGTAAAAAGACCGGAAACTTCGGACAATTTTCCCGCAATAGCTTTATCAGACTTACCCTCGCGTATGAGTTTTAAAACAGGTTGCCTTGAAATGTGATAACCGAGGATACGTATGACATATACCCAATGGTATGATTCTCCGCTGGGGAACATTTTGCTGGCAGCAGACAGCGCAGGGCTGACCGGCGTGTGGTTCAACGGCGAAAAGTTTTTTGCTCAGTATCTTGAAGAACAGTATGAAGAAAAAGAAACGCCGTTCTTACAGCAAACAAAACGATGGCTTGATGTCTATTTTTCCGGAAAAGAACCTGATTTTGCCGTGCCGTTTCATTTTAACGGAACAGACTTCCAAAATGCAGTGTGGAATATCCTCTGTACTATTCCATACGGGCATACAACTACCTACGGTGAAATAGCCAAGCAGATTGCCCGTCAGCGAGGTCTATCCCGTATGTCTGCACAGGCGGTCGGCGGCGCAGTCGGTCATAATGGAATTTCCATTATTGTACCCTGCCATCGCGTTATCGGAGCGAACGGCAACTTAACCGGCTACGCAGGCGGCCTTGATAAAAAAAGAGCATTGCTGAAACTGGAAAAAGTTCTTTTTACTTAGGTAATTCTCTGTTACTTTCGAACGAACGCGGAGCAATGAAATAGCCGAAAAGAACTTATGCACGGATAAGCAAGGCAAGAAAACCGATAGCTACCGGTATTAAAAGATTGTCGTAATCTTTAAGCGGGAGCATTTCGATACATGCCCCTACAATACCGAGGACAAGGCTTTTCCCAAAATTCCCGCTGACGGCTAAGGACGAAAGGAATACAGCAGCAAAACAGGTTAAACTCCCCGCAACGGTTTTATCTTTAAAAAAGGCTAAATGAATTTTGCCGAAACGCTTCCCAACAAGGCTTGCAAGACCGTCACCGAATGCAAGTGCAAATATCGCAATCTTTGCCGTATGCATGGGAAAGAGCTGGAGAGCGGCAAGTACCCCGCCGGCAAGCGTCAGTGGACCTAAGACGAATCTGCCTTTATCCCGCTTACGGGAGGCATACCGCGTGATATGCGCAATAATACCAAGCTCATAGCCGTGCATACGAAAGAATTCTGAAATACAATAAAGCACGCTGATAGCAGCAATGCCGACAATCGTAAGTGTATACCATCGCTCTGCAAAAACTACGGTTAATGCCGAAGACAAATGGATGGCTTTTCTAAACACTTCAACCAACAGTTCCTCTACAGAGGGATCTTGAGAAAAAGTACGGTACCGGAAGCGTTCAAACCATTTCATACAATCTCGATAGAGTAACCTTTAAAACAACAGGAATCCTGCAATCTTAAAATAGACAATAAGGCTGACCGCATCTACAATTGTTGTGATAAGCGGGCCTGCCATAATTGCCGGATCCATCCGGAGTTTTTTTGCAAGAATCGGTAAAAGACCGCCGGTAAGTTTTGCAATGGTAACGGTTACAACAAGCGTTAAGCCGACACTGGCAGAAACAAGAACCGGTTTACCGTCCAAGAAAAAAGATTTTACAAAAATAGTGAACCCGAGCAGCGAGCCTACAAGAATTGCGATACGAAGTTCTTTCCATAATACTTTTGCCCAGTCTCGCAGCTGAATTTCGCCGGTAGCAAGACCGCGGATAATCAACGTTGATGACTGACTTCCCGAATTTCCGCCGGTATCCATCAGCATAGGGATAAAAGAAGTGAGTATGGTAAGCGTTGCCAACAGTTCGGTGTAGTGTTCGATAATCTTACCGGTAAAGGTTTCTGAAACCATCAGGAGCATCAGCCAGCCGATACGATGCTTAGCGAGTTTAAAAACGCCGGTGTTTAGGTACGCATCTTCGGACGGCTGCATAGCGGCCATAATCTGGAAGTCTTCGGTTGCCTCCTGTTCCATGACGTCCATTACATCGTCGACGGTGATAATACCGATCAGCCGCTTTTCCGCATCGACAACAGGCAATGCAAGGAAGGCATATTTCTTAAAAACTGTGATAACACTTTCTTGGTCATCGTGTGTGTTTACATAGATACATTCACTTTCAAAAATATTTTCGATAAGCTCCTGTTCGGGCGCCAACACAAGCTCTTTTAATGAAACAATACCCTCAAGCACCCTGTTGGCATCGGTAACATAACAGGTATAAATCGTTTCTTTTTTTAGCCCCGTTTCTCTGATGTAGTCCAACGCCTGTTTTACCGTCATCGTCTTTTTAAGGCTGACGTATTCAATCGTCATCAGGCTTCCTGCGGAATCGGGAGGATATTTGAGGAATTGATTGATGAGCTTACGTTCTTCTTCGCCGGAGTTTGCTAAAATCTTTCTGACGGCATTCGCAGGCATCTCTTCCACAAGGTCTACAACATCGTCAAACGCAAGTTCGTCCAGAATAGGACCGAGTTCTTTATCCGTAATCGATGAAATAAATGCGCTTTGCTGCTCGCTCGAAAGGAGCGCGAATACTTCGGCAGCAAGGTCTTTCGGAAGCATTCTGAAAAGAAACACCGCATTTGCTGCGTTTTCTTTATCCAATATTTCCGCCACATCGACCGCGTTCATCTCGGCGAGTTCCGCAATTAAGGCCACGTAGTGCCTATTGTCGAGCAGTTCTTGAATCCGCTCCATTTCCTGCGTTTTATCTTCCATAATTAAGCGCTAGTATACTTAAAATAGAGGTTTTCTGCTATAGCTTTTGCCTGCAAATCAGCGCAGGCAAAAGCTTAATTTTGAAT
This sequence comes from Treponema sp. OMZ 305, assembly GCF_024181325.1. Lineage (NCBI taxonomy): Bacteria > Pseudomonadati > Spirochaetota > Spirochaetia > Treponematales > Treponemataceae > Treponema > Treponema sp. OMZ 305. Next base: position 1,122,700 of record NZ_CP051300.1, read on the forward strand.
TTTTCTAAATATTGAAGTGCTTTATTCGGCAGCAAACTTATCCGCTGTAACGCCCATAACGGCTGCATTAGCTTGGTACGTTGCCAGCTGTCCTGCAGGAACCTTAATACCGCCTGCCGTTAAAGCCGTACAGCCAGCAAAGGCATCTTTGAAATACGAGTCATTATCCTCATCTAGTTCGGGATTATAGTTACACTTCAGTACAATAGTTTTAAGACTGGTGCAGCCGGAAAAGCAATTCCGCATATTCGTAACATTTACAGGAATGACCGATGCTTGAGTGAGCTTTGTACAGTCACTAAAGCAGAAACGCATGTCAGTAACGCTTGTGGGAATTACCGGTGCCTGTGTGAGGTTTGTACAGTCATTAAAGCAGAAACTCATGTCAGTAACGCTTGCGGGAATTACCGGTGCCTGTGTGAGGTTTGTACAGTCATTAAAGCAGAAACTCATGTCAGTAACCCCTTCGGGTATTCCGGAAACTTGTACAAGGGTTTCGCATTCCCGAAAACAAGAATACATATCTGTAAGTCCTGCTATTGTACCACCGAATTTAAGCGCAACTTTTTTAGAAGGTGACGCTTTAAGAGTTTTGCCGAGAGGACTTGCTTCCATAAGTCCTCCTAAGTCTTCTTTTTTAAGCCCTGTTACTTCGATGTAGTTTACTGTGCTGGCAGAGACTTTTGTTTTAAGATAGTCGTCTAACTGTGCAAAGGGTACCTGTGTGTAGCTTCCCGTGTTGTTGCCGGGAGCCCCCCCATTTTGAGGACACGCAGTACATAGTAACGATACAATAACGGCCAACACCGCTACCGTAATCCGGTTAAAGAACTTTCGCATTCTTATGGTATCAGTATTCATCTTTTTCTCCTGATATATGTTTCTCCCGTATTGGGGTGTTTTGTTGCTAAATATACTGCATCTCATTGAAAATTTCCATACCGGTTTAACAAAGCTTGCAGGTACTCTATAATACACTTAATGAGAAATATATTTGGGTTGTATCCCCTTATGAAAACGTCTGTATGCCATTTCCGTCAGCTCAAGATATCAGCGGTGTTATTCTTCCTTGTTTGTATTGTCTGCGGGGAAGCTGTCGCAGAGAATCGGCTGAAATTGGGGATTGAGCGGCTGCCGGAGTACCGCGCCGTTTTTGCAGGGAAGCGGGTAGGGTTAATTACCAACCAAACCGGCATCGATTCCGAAGGGACTCCCTCCGCGGTGCTGTTGAGCCGGTCGGTGCAGCTTACAGCACTTTTTTCGCCTGAACATGGTATACAGGGCAATGAGCGGGAGGGGGCGTCCATCGGACACAGTGCCGACCCGCGAACGGGGCTGCCGGTATACAGCCTTTACGGAAACACTAAGCGCCCGACGCCGGAGATGTTGAAAGATATCGACATCCTCTGCTTTGATATTCAAGATGTCGGCGCTCGGTTCTATACCTATATTTCCACCATGGCATACGCGATGGAAGAATGTGCGCGGCATAAAAAACAATTTGTCGTGTTCGACCGCCCGAATCCGATTGGCGGCGCCGTCGAGGGAAATATGCTGGAGCTTGAATACCGTTCCTTTACGGGATATTTTCCTATTGTACAGCGGCACGGTATGACGGTCGGAGAGCTTGCCCTGCTCTTCAACACCGAATACGGCATCCAGTGCGATTTAACGGTAATCCCGATGACAGGCTGGAACAGAGAAACATACTTTGACGAGCTGCCCCTGATATGGGTGCCGCCGTCTCCCAATATTCCGTCGCCCCTCACCGCGCTCGTATATGCCGGCATCTGTTTATTTGAAGGAACCAACCTTTCGGTGGGGCGGGGGACGACAATGCCGTTTCAGTATCTTGGGGCGCCCTACATCGATGCTTACCGTCTAGCCACTCGACTGAACCGGCTGGGCTTGGAAGGGGTGCGCTTTTTGCCCGCATTCTTTACCCCGTCGCTTTCACTCTATACGGGAAAGCTGTGCGGAGGGGTACAGATTGCCGTTACCGACCGCCGCAGTTTCGCTCCCGTTAAAACGGCAATCGCCATGTTTTACGAGCTTAAGCGCCTCTATCCTGACGAGTTTACGATAAACAATGCGGGTAAAAAATACTGCGGCTTACATTTATTAACAGGTTGTACACAGCTCACCGATCCTTCGCAAACCGCACAGGATTATTTTTCCCGCATGGAAAAAGAGGGAAAACGATTCAACGACATACGTAAAAAATATCTTCTTTATTAGGAATTAGGAAAGTCTCAATTTTTTGCGGGAGACTGCTAAAGAAGTATTTTATGCGGTTACCCTGCCATCCTCTTGCGTCGAAATTATCGGTTATGCTAGTATATAGCTATGTTTAAATATCTTAAAAGATACGTATTCGCTCTAGTATATCTACTCTTAGTAACGTTGCTTTCCGCTCAAACGGTGAGCAGTAAAAAAGATATCGCCGTTTTTAGGCTTTCTCATTCAGGATATGTCCCTTCCGAAGTTGCCGCAAGGATAGATCAACGAATTATCGGCATTGTTACTTCTTTTAAACGATTTAACGTAATCGGTATGGAGTACCGACTCAACTCAAACACTATTGCGTCCTTTATCGATCAAATTAAAAGGACGAAAGAACAGCAGTCGGAAATTTCCGAAACTGTGCTATCAGGAGAAGAGGCCTTTACCCGTGCCGATTGGGAACGGCTTACCGGTGCATTTTTGGTCTTTGCGCCCCGAATTACCGACTATGATGAAAGACTTATCTTTGAAGAAACCGAGGTTGAGGGCAAAAAAGTTATAAAAAAATACTGGATGGTTAGAATAGAAGGAGCAATATCAATCCTTGACGTTTCCGGTTCAGTAGGGGAGCGGGTTATACCGCTGTATGTCAGAAAAATCGCAAAACGGCGTTCCAATGCCGTTGACGATGCAATTTCTTCTTTACTCAGTTCGGTATATACAGCTATCAAATTTGAACCGGAATTTGCATTGACAAGCGGAGTACTTGCCGTTGATCATAAAAACAATACCGTTACGATCGAGCTGGGAAAGGACATCGGTATAAATGCAGGAGATGAATACACTCTTCAAAAATCCATCTCAGTTGCCGGAAAGCAGGCGGTAAGAGAAATCGGTCTGGTAATTATTTCGGAAGTACACGATACTTTTTCGATTGCAAAAGTGATTTATGCGGACCAGCCGATTGTCGAAGGGGATGGTGTTAAAGAGCTTTTAAAATCCGGTGTTCTGCTGCAAGGGTATGCGGGTATAACCGTTCCTATTACCGGGGTAAAGACAAGAGACTTAAAGGAATATCTGCGTGTTCAGCCTACCTTCGGCATACGGGCCGCATACAAGGCAAATTTTCATCTCAGTATATCAATCGGATATGAATATGCCATACAGCAGCCGGTTGGAGGATCCGCTGCGCTTAGTGCAAAACCAATGCGGCTTATACCTTTCGGAATGGGATATTTCGGTATTGGGGTCTATAATGCCTATGTATCCCGATTTAAGATTACGCCGGAAGTACAGTTCTGTTTTTCAAGCTCCTCCGTTGCTGTGCAAACCGGCTCATCAAAACCAGGTGCTTTTGCTGTTATGGCAACGCAGCTCGGTGGGCGGGTTCTGGTATCGGCAGATTACTTTATTTCGCGGAATTGGACGATAGGCGGCAGTGTCGGATTCGGTTATATGCACAATTTATTGAGTCCTGTACAAGCAGCTGAAAAATTGAAGAACGCAAGCCTATCTCCCAGTCAGGGACTCAATAAGGTCAATGATTATGAGTGGGATATTTTATCTTCGCATATTAACTTTCATGCTTTTATAGGAATAACGGGCAGGTTCTAGACACGCAGCTAAATCTAAATAAACTGTCCAAAACTGAAGTTTTTGACAGCCCACGATATTGCTCATAAAAAAAGGGAGAAGCGTATGAAAAAAAATACTGTATTATATGCTCTACTGTTAGCGCTTTTGACATCATGTGTTGTTGTACCGGTTATGCCGCAGTACACGGGAATCAATCCTTACTATGCCGGATCCGGCGAGGGATATTCATTTTTGGAGGCGCTTAATCAGGCAAAAGCAAATGTATTGCGGCTCGCCGTCATCGACCTTATCGGAGAGACGGAAGAAATGCAAAACCGTAGTAAGCTCTATTCGGTTTTTTACACTGATACAAAGCCGAATGCTTACCTTGAAACCGACTATATGCGTATTTTGCGGCGCGGCGAAACATACCGCGGATACTATTGTGAAATCACTGTACCCGTAAAAATAGATGCGATACGCAAGACTCTTGATATGATCGGTACCTATTCTGCAAAGGGCGGCAATATTCTATCGAGTTCCGAGGTACGTGATGCAAAAACAAAGAGCGAATTGCAGGGGAACAATGTCGGATTTATCACACAGTATGTCGATAGCATGCTGTATATGGTCGTGCCGAATCAAAAGGCAAAAGACGGGAATACATTTTCAAAATCCGCTGTCAATATGGCGAATAAATACCTACTCGACAACGGATATCGTGCAGTCGATTATGCCGCAGTAGAAGCGTTGAAATCAGACAGCTCCTCGCTGTTTGCCCAAGAACCGGAAACAGCAGATCTGTCGGTTGTGCAGTGGATTGCACAAAAACTCGGTGCGGATGTTTATATTGAAGTTGACGGTTTCGTGCAGGGTGGTCGGGAAACAGGTGGTTACTACGGTCAAGCGGAAGTCAACTTGAAAATGTACAATCCGTCTACGGGAGAATTACTCGGCGCTGTGCCTTATAGCAGTCCCAAGACGTTCGATCGCGGTAGTACCGAAGCGGCAGCGCAGAATGCGATAAAATCAACGGTGTTTAAGGCAATGAGCGTTGCCGTCGATCAAGCAAAAAAAGCATTGGTGCGGGACTATGCGCAAGGTATCCGGTATGAGATTACCATTAACAACACCCCAGACAGCAAATTGATGAGTAACTTCCGAAATGAATTACAGCGCAAAGTTGAAGCAATACGGGTAGTGCATCAATCCGCCGCCCAAACAAAATATGCGGTACAATATTTTGGCAGAGTTGAAGATATGGAAAATATTGTCTACTCGACAGCAGAAAGCGTTACCGGCATGGAAAAAATTTCACTGGTTATGATTCGCGGTAAAACCCTTATGTTCCGGCTCGGACGATAAAAAACGCCGAAGTCATACCTGCTATTTCAGGTGCGGTTGCTCTGCATTTGGTTGCTGCAGATATTTCTCTGCCTGTTTAAAGTTTTCAGGCGTATCGATGTCGAAGGCTTCCATCTCGGAGCGGAGCGGGGAGTACAGAATCAGGTCAGGGTGAGCGTTCATCACGGTTCTGCCGCCGATTCTTCCGTCCAAGCGGCTAAGCTCACCGGCTAATGCTGCCGGAAATATAACCGGAGAACAGTGCTTGCCGTTAAAGGCTGCGGAAACGATATGGTCGGGATGGTTCTGAAATACGGTGCAGAGGTTACGGATACTGTCGGCTTGTAAAAAAGGTTGGTCGGCAGTGCAGAATAAAAGGCCGCTCGGACTATAGGAATGGACGGTAGTTGAGGCAGAACCTTCCGCATAGTCGCGGCAAGCGGTCTGTACTGCAAGCGCTTCCATATAACGGGCACAAGCGGCTTGTACTGCCAGAGCCGCCGAATGTCCCTGTCCCCGCTCCGGTTCAAGATTAAAAACAATATCACAGTGGAATGGATAAGACAGGTTCTCTTCGACGGCGGCTTCCTGTAGGGCAGCGTTCTGCATGGGATGTTTTTGCGTTTGTTTTTCTGTTATCGCTTCCATCATTTCCGTTATCGGCTGCCGTGTTTCGGCATTAACCGTAATCACCAAATGCATAATACCGGCTTTCAGTAATGTTTCAACAGTGTATTGGATTAACGGCTTCCCGCAAAGCAGGCGCAGTTGTTTGCAGCAGCCCATTCGCGTAGAAAGTCCGCTTGCAAGGATGATTGCAGTGGGGAGTTCGGCGGCGCTGCCGGTATGTTTTTTTGCGGGAGCCGTCGAGAGAGTATACATATTCCTCGGCATCATTTTTTACCGTTTGGAAATCCGCCGCCGATAGTATGTAAAAACGCGGCAAAGCTTCCAGCTTGTTCAAGCTGAGCGTATAACACAGGTCTGTTTTGCGGCGTTAGGTGAAACACCGCTGCTTCCGGCATTTGTTCCAAGATCGGTAAAAAGCGTGTTCCGCGCGGCTTTACAGCGCCGATGATATAATCCCGGGGATTGGAAAACAACGCACATACGGTGCGGAAAAAAATCTCCGCATCCGCTTCCATAACGCCGAGTTCATCCATTAAGATGACCGGCAAATGCGGCTGCGAAACTGTTTCGGTGCAGCCGGAAGAATCGGCACTGGAATGACCGCAGTCAAGCGAAGCGCGTACCGTCGCTTCCGCTTGCTGTAAGTGCATCACTCCGCACGCATCAAATACCGGCGCGAAACCGACAGGCTTCGGCGGGCTGCATATCCCGACACGGTTGCCGGTTGTGTATCGATATATGGCAGTACCGCCGATGACCGGATGCATATATACTGCAACTTCCGATGGAGACGTTTCTTTTTTTGTAATAAAGCCTGACGGCTGTAAATTAAATTTTTGTATAAGGGCTGCAAGAAACGTAGACTTTCCGCAGCCCTGTTCGCCGGTAACAAAGAATATCCGCTTTCCGCATTCTGAAACAGCCGACTGCTCAGCGCCGGTGCCGTTAGGAGTATTGAAAGCATTACTTTTGTGCGGCGATATGCTCAAATCGGTTAATCCTCTTTTGACTTCGGCAACAGAAGATTCAGAATAAGCGCAGTAACAAAGGCGCCGACAATTGCCTGCTTAAAGATATTCTGGAACCATACCGGTAGATGTTGCATAACTTCCGGTACATTGCTTAAACCGAACGCGACGCCGAGCGATGCCGCGATAATGACTACATCGCGTTCTGCAATTTTCCCGCTTTGATAAATCAGGTTTAAACCGCTCATCGTGATCATACTGAACATCAGCAATACGCCGCCGCCCAATACCGGGTTCGGGATAGTCGAAACGATTGCTCCGAGTTTGGGAAAGAATCCGCACAATACCAAGAAGCCTGCACCGATTCCGATTGTAAAGCGGTTGACAACTTTTGTCATACCGATAAGCCCGACGTTCTGGCTGAACGAGGTGTTCGGCATAACACCGAAGATTGCCGCAAACATACTGCCGAAACCGTCCGCATGAACAGCTCCCTGTAATTCTTTGTCGGTTATATCGCGTCCGAGACCGCCGACTGCAATACCGGTGTTATCCCCGATTGTTTCTACGGTTGTCGCAAGGTAGACAAGCATGAACGGAACAATCGCATCCCAATGGAAGGCGAGGTTCAGGTGTCCGACGGCAAAGAACGGGAGCGGAGCGGAAATCCACGCCGCATTTCTTACCGGCGTAAAATCAACCATACCGACAAAGATAGCCACAATATAGCCTGCAATAAGCCCAATCAGGATAGAAGAGATGCTTAAAAAACCGGTAAATGTTTGACGGATAAAGATAATCATTAAAAAGACAAACAGTGCGATGAGCAGATTTTTTATCGAGCCGAAACCGGGAGTTTTTTCAAGACCGACGCCTCCGCCGACAAATTTAATACCGACGGGAATCAGCGAAATTCCCAAGGTGGTAACAACGGTTCCGGTAACAACGTGCGGCAAGAACTTACGGATCGGTTTAACGATGAACCCAAGCATAAACTCCATTAAACCGCCGATGAGGGACGCGCCGAGAATGGCGGCATATCCGTTCGACCAGTCTCCCATTGCGGCATATTGCAGTCCTACGCCGATAGCAACGGGGATAAAGCCGGAACTGGTTCCCATAACAGTGGGAAGTCCCGAACCGATTTTCCAGATAGGCCGCAACTGTACAAACGTAACGGCGCCGGCAACAAACATAGCGCTTTGCAGCAGAGAAACTTTAATATCCGCTGGGATATTAAGTACGCCCGATATAACGAGAATCGGTGCAAGGTTTCCGGCATACATAGCCAAAACATGCTGCATACCCAACGGAATCGCGTTCTTTAACGGAACACGACCTTCGAGCTTATAAATATTCTCTTTTGAAATACTCATAATCTCCTCCTTCTTATAAATACATATCATCCGCGCAATTTTGCTCTATAAAAAATATATACTGATAGAGATGCGAATGATTCATACGGTATGAGAGCACTGTACCCCGATGCTTTGCGTCGGAGTTGTTGATTACTCACTTTATCAGTATAGCTGCGAATACGATAAATAGCAAGAAAAATTTGTAAGATTACCTAAAAATTATTTAGCTTGTTCATTGGTTAAATCGGTAAGCTGTTTTAAAAGGATACCGGTATTGTCTTCTGCAAGGACAATCAGTTTATCCCCGGGATATAATATGGTAGTTCCATCGGGGATAATCTCGTGCTCGCCGTGTATAACGCCGACAATACGGCATTTTTGAGGCCAATCTATTTCACGAACTTTCTTTAATGCAGTAACTGAGTGTAACCCGATTGGCAGTTCATACAGTTGAGGTACACCGACGCCCGCGCTTGTTTTTTGATCCGGAGACTGATATTCCGATTCGAGGATTTGTGTCAACAGAATATGGTCATGCGCCTGCGAACCGATAAGATTTGCCGTCAGATAGGCGGTAAAACAAGTAAGCACTAAACCGCTCAGCTGATGGAGCGCCCCGCTCGTTTCAAACACGATAACGCAGGCAGTAAGCGGCGCTTTAATAACAGTGGTAAAACAGGCAGCCATCCCAAAGAGAATCATGGCATTCACGTACTCCTGTGCCAATAAGCCGAGGTGCACAAGCGCCGTCGCATATAATGCTCCGCCAGCTGCGCCGCAGGCAAGGAGCGGCACGAAAATACCACCGATAGCCCCTGATCCTGCGGAAATACCGGTAAAAAGCAGTTTAACGGTTAAGAACATCAGCAATGTCATAAGCGGGAACGACTGTTCGGTCAATGCCTTTATCAGCCCCTCTCCACCGCCGGAAGAATAACTTAGACATAAGCCGACCGGCAGCGACAACAGGAACGGAATAACCGGCCGCAGAACCGGCGGAATATGCAGTGTTTTATAGCATCGTTGAAAAAAATAGATCGATTGTTTAAAGCCGTGTCCGACAAGTGTTACAAACATTCCGAGTCCTATCAGCCATGCGAAGTGGGAAAGCGGAAATTCTACAGGTGTAAAAAATCGAAAAATCGGGCCGGAACCCAAAAAGAAACTTCCGGCAAAATCGCCGGCAAAAGATCCTGCCATGACGCAGGCTAAAAGTAGAGGGGTTAAATGATGATGGATATCTTCGAGTGCAAAAACAATCGCAGCAAAAGGGGCATTAAAGGTTGCCGAAAGACCTGCGGCGGCTCCTGCAGTAATAAGGCATATCCGTTCGGTAAACGATCGTTTTCCCAGCCGCTCAACGGCATCTCCGACATACGCGCCAAGCTGCACGGAAGGTCCTTCCCGCCCCATCGAAAGTCCCAGTCCGATTCCGAGAACGCCGCCGATAAATTTAAGCGGAAGTTCCGAAAGCGGGGAAAACTGCAATTTTTTCATAAAAACGCCTTCGATCTGTGCAACACCGCCGCCTTTAATCATCGGCCATTTCGTAATAATAAAACCGATAAATAATCCTATCAGCGCTAAACCTGCCAGCGCGAGAATAACACTGACTGTGCCTGTCTCTCGTATAACATCGTATAATGCAATACGGATATTTTTAAGATAAGAGATCGAAAGCCGAAAACCCGTAATAACCAGCCCCGTCAACAAGCCGGTTACGAGACTTTCAAACACTAAAAGCCATTTATTTTCTTGCCTTCTTTTCAGCAATGTTCCTGTTTCCGAATTGGTATCCATAACAAATAATACTTATTTACCGCGCGCAGCGGCGATTGCTTCCTTTAATTGGCGGGCAGTGCGGGTAACCGATTCAAAATCTCCGGTTTTGGCGCCCTTCGTCAACGCTCCTCCGATACCGAGTACCGCGGCTCCTGCCTTAATCCACTCGGCTGCGTTTTCGGCAGTAATGCCGCCGGTCGGCATATACATTCCCTGCGGAAGTGGTCCTTTAAAGGCGCTGATGATTTTCGGTCCGAAAAGCTCTGCCGGAAACAGCTTGAGGATATCGGCTCCGAACTCAAGCGCCCGCACCGCTTCCTGCGGCGTCATCACGCCGGGAATATACGGCACCGCATACCGGTTGCAGAGGCGGGCGCAGTCTTCGTTAAAAGACGGCCCGACAATGTATTGGGCGCCGACAAGGATGCAGGCACGCGCCGTTTCCGCATCGAGCACCGTACCGGCTCCCAGCAATACATCCGCACCGAATGCTCCGCTTAACTCGCGGATAATTTCGTCGGCATGCGGTACGGTCATCGTAATTTCGATTGCCGTAATTCCTCCGGCACGTACCGCCTCCACAATTTTAAGCCCCTGTGCCTTATGCTCCGCCCGAATAACGGCAACCGCTCCCGCCTCAATCAGCGCCTGTATTAGTTCATATTTTTTCATCGTTCCTCCATTAGGACAATCTCATCAGACAGTTGCGAGAATATTCCCGCAGAAGAATGGAGGCTGTCTGCCCAGAGTTGAACCTCTTCGCGGTTCAAATGGTCGTTCAATCTCCATTCTTCTGTGGGGATACCCTAAAAGTACCTGATACGATTACCCTGCTTCACTCAGCTAGTCTACTTGGATGGTAAACTGTTCCGATTTTTCATTGCCGGTAATATCCCGGGCTGTAATTAATATATCGGATTTTCCGCGGCTTAAGATAATCTTACCCAAATAGAGCTCATTGTTCCGCCGGTACAGCAGCGTATCGGTAAAGGCGGTATTACCCAGATACGATTCACCGTCTTTTTGTGTAATGGTTTCAAAGGGAATGGTTCGAATATTTGTTCCGTTTACAAAAATCGTAATACGGAAAGGACTAAAGCTATGTCCGCCCTGTGTAACCGTGTCGGAGATATCCGCATATAATTCATAGCTGCCCTGTCGCACATTTTTTTGCCCGCTTACTTGAAACGCGGTGTTTTGCTCATTTATCAAAATGATATCTTGTATCTGCGGCGCTATTTTATCGTTGACTGACGGAAGCAGTAACAACGGATTGATATATACTTTTTTTTGATTATCGCTGACTTGAAAGATAAGCTCGTTAGGATTTCCCCATCCGCTGTTCCCTGTTTTTCCGATAACCGCAGCAGATTCTGTGGTTATTCTATTTCGGAACACCGTGGTGTCGTCCATGTTTCCATAAACCGTTTGGAGTCCGTCATCGTGTAAAAATACCAATGCATTCCCAAGCGTAGAAGGAAAAGCGCCGACTCCGTATTTTTTATCCAGCGTAATCAAAAGGATGCCGTCATCGGCAGCGCGTACCGTCGTTGCATCTTCAAAGGTCAAACCTTGTTCAAAAGTATTTTCACCGATGCGTTGTCCGAAAAGCCGTACGAAATTTTGTGTGTCGGCAGGCCATTCCAATGCGGATAATTCTGCAAAAAACATCGTTGCAGCTAAGATGCAAAAGAAAAATCGTTTCATATCAGTATCCTATTTTTCACTTTATTTTATATCGATACGTGCTAATTTTGTGTCGGTTGCAAGGAATATCGTTTCCCGTTCTTGTACAAGGAACGTATTTTTTGAAGGAAAGGAGGTATGCCCAACGACATAAAAAGGCGCTTCGATAAACGATAATGTTGAGCTTTGTTCCTGCCGGCTGATAATCGCCATAATATTCTTATACGGATTTTGACCGCCGGAAATGACCGTACCGCGTTGAGGCATAATACCTGATATTAACCGATCGCAGTCGATAAAGCCAATCCCTTCGGCACACTCAAATACGGCGTTCTCACCTTTTACGTCAAAATCCACAAAGACCTGCCTGCGAAGATTTCCTTCCAATTTTCGGTGATGTATGATTTTATATTTATTACCGTCTATCCGTATAAGCAATGCTCGTTGGCTGTCAATTCCGCACACACAGGCGGCAAGCTTCCCGTCGGTGGAGATTGCTGCTCCCAGTATAACCTGATAGTCACTGCCTCCCGGATAAAAGTCGGATAGCACATTGCCTGCAGCATCAACAGCGACGAGTTTTCCGTCAGAGAATCCAATAATAGTTCCGCCTTTTGTGCTATGAAAGGCAGTAATCGGTGCGGTGTGCAGATAACGCCAGCGCGGTTTTCCATCGGCGCCATATTGTTTAACGGCGCTTCCGCCCGGCTCAAACAGGTAGAAACGGTCTTCGTCGATGTACACAAATCCCGGTTCTTCGATGACAGTTATCAGCGAACCATCGGGGCGGTAGATCGGTGTTTTAGCGGCATCGCTTCCGTATTCCGTCCACGCTGCGGAAGAAGCTGAAATGCGCTGGGTTACGGGAGATGAGCGGAGCAATTCACCGTCGGCGGTAAAGTAACCAAACCGGCTTTCCGTCAAAAATACTTTCGGTGTTTTACCGGAAAATTGTTCCGCTGCCGCCTGTGGGACTGCGTTTTCGGCTTCGTTCCCCATGCCTTCCAATTCTGCCTGAGCGCTATCCGGTGTGATGGTGCGTACCCACACAGGTTTTAAATAGATATCGGATCCGAGGGGGACTGCTGCTGCAAAAATATATATGAATAAAAAAAGAATAGGAAAAATAATAAAACGATTATCGAATGCTGCAATTTTCATGATTGTATGGTATAATAGTAATATGAAAAATTCAAGTAAGTACGAACATCTCTTTGAACAAGCTATGGAAGCTGCGAAAAATGCGTACGCTCCTTATTCTCATTTTAGAGTAGGCGCTGCATTACTACTTGATGACGGGAGTGTCGTTACCGGCGTAAATGTTGAAAACCGTTCTTACGGATTGACCAACTGCGCCGAACGTACCGCTATTTTCAGCGCGGTCGCAATGGGTAAAAGAAATTTTATGGCTATTGCAATCGCAACTCCCGATGCGGATTATCCGGTGGGGCCGTGCGGCGCGTGCCGGCAGGTTATCTCCGAGTTTATGCAGCCGGATGCTCCGGTTATATTCGGCTCATCCGCCGGTAATCGAATCGAGACAACCGTAAGTGGTGTTTATCCTTTTGATTCACTCCACGAGTTGCAACAGAAATAAGAAAATTTATCTGCTGATAAGAAAATTGAGCTGAAATGCTCTAAAAACTCAGTCTTTAGTGTTTTTCAATTGCCAAGAGAAGGAGGAAACAATGCGGCAAGAACATGATCTTTTAGGTTATCGGGACGTTCCCGACGAGGCGTATTACGGTGTACAAACGCTCCGTTGTATGGAAAATTTCAATATTACCGGCGTGCATCTTTCCGCCTATCCGGGGTTTATCAAAGCCCTTGCGATGGTTAAGCAGGCGGCAGCACAGGCAAACTATGAATTAGGGTTGTTGGAAAAACCGACAGCGGAAGCCATTATCACTGCTTGTAAAGAAATCATCGCCGGTAAACTGCATGAGCAATTCCCTGCGGATATGATTCAAGGCGGAGCGGGAACGTCTACCAATATGAATGCAAATGAGGTGATTGCAAACCGCGCGCTTGAGCTGCTGGGACATAAAAAAGGCGAATACCAATTCTGCCATCCGAACAATCACATCAACCTTGCACAGTCTACCAACGACGCATATCCGACGGCAGCAAAACTCGGTATCTGTTTACATACGGAAGGACTGATTACCGAGCTTGAAAACTTGGTTGCTTCTTTCCGTAAAAAAGGAAAAGAATTCGGCGGGCATATCAAAATGGGGCGAACGCAGCTGCAGGATGCGGTACCGATGACACTCGGTCAGGAATTTGAATCGTATGCAGCGAGTTTGGAGGAGGAAGTGTCCCATATCCGGCAGGCTGTTTCCGGCTTACTCGAAATCAATATGGGGGCAACCGCTATCGGAACCGGTATCAACAGCGACCCTGCTTATGCGGATTTGGTAACAAAACGGCTGGCAGAAATTTCGGGCTACCCTGTTACGAAAGCGAAGAATTTGATTGCCGCAACGAATGATACCACCTGTTTTGTTTCCTATTCGGGGCAACTAAAACGCCTTGCGGTAAAAATTTCAAAGATATGCAACGACCTGCGACTGCTCGGATCGGGTCCGCGTGCCGGTTTAAATGAAATACATCTTCCGGCAATGCAGCCGGGTTCATCGATTATGCCGGGCAAAGTCAATCCCGTTATCCCCGAAGTAATGAATCAGGTATGCTTCCGTGTTATCGGAAACGATACGACGGTGATGATGGCCGCCGAAGCGGGGCAGTTGGAGCTGAACGTCTTTGAACCGGTTATTATTTACAGTATCTTGGAATCGATTTCGATTTTAAACAACGGTATGTCCACGCTTCGGCAGCGCTGTATCGACGGCATCGAAGCGAATGTGGAGCGGTGTAAGGAACTGACCTACCGGAGCATCGGGTTGGTAACAGCGCTTAATCCCGTACTCGGCTATGAAACTTCAAGCGATATTGCCAAAACCGCCCTCAAAGACAACCGTAGCGTCTACGACCTTGTGTTGGAGCGCGGCCTATTATCGAAGGAAGCGCTTGACGAAATTCTAAAACCGGAGAATATGACGCAGCCTAAGAAAATGCACAAACTGTAAGGGGGTAAAGAGGATTATCCTCAAGTTGATTCGTGCGGAAGGTTTAATACCCCGATGCTCTGCGTCGAGGTATGTTGATTGTGGTTGGAGCGTGGAAATGGCGAAAAAGTAAGCACCTTTTGCTGCATTTCCACGCTCTTTTTGTTTTGCTGGTGTAAATGCGCAGAGGATCTCTAAAAACTGGAGTTTTTAGAAGTCAGGGATTCCGCATTATAACGAGAGCAATACTCTATCGAGGCAATCTTCTCGTTTGTTGCATAGGTGTTGCTTATGGAGAAGCGGCATTTTTTTTGCTTTTATGATATCCGAAAAGTCAACCTGTTTGAGTATATTCAAGACAATTTTTCGTAAGACGCTTAAGTTTGCTGCCGCATTGTCTTTCCGCACAAGACAATAATCCTCATTGAGAATTGCATCGAGAACCCAATGCAGGTTATTTTCTATCCCCCAATGAGCCCTCATCGCAAATGCTGCCTTGTGCACATCTGTCAGTGAGGTCAAAAAATATCTTTGTTCAACGGATTTCTTCCCAGTCTTCTTTACCGTTCTTTCGCACACGAGCATTCCAACGCCATTGAGATTCTTCCATTCATCTTTTTCTGAAAGCCAATCAATATTCCCGCAAAGATAACAGGTGCGTTTTTCAATTCGTCCGTGTCCAATTTCAAGGCTATATTCTCCTCGCTGAATATTGTAATACTGACAATAAGCGTCATCACAGGGGTGCTCAAAAAACTCTTTTACATCCCGATGGATCGATTGCTGATTTCCTTTCAGAGAAATGACATACTCCGCTTCCTTTTCTGCTATTTTCTCAACGATTTTTTTCTGGCAACCCATCGCATCTATAGTAATAATCATCCCTTTTAAGTCTAACAGATCCAGAAGTTCAGGAATGGCGGTGATTTCATTTGATTTTTCTTCTGTTTTCACCTGCCCGAAGCACACACCTAGGGAGTGCGCCCAAGCCGAAACAACATGAGCAGCTTTATGAGCCTTTTTATCTTCGCCTGTCGGTGCATATTCAGAGCGCCGGATAGTTTTTCCGTCAATCGCTAATACTTCATTTTCTGCAATATGCTTGCCGAATACTTCCCGCGCATATTCTATGAATACTTTTTCAAGCTGCTTTGCATCAATCCTTGCAAGCACTCGCAGAATCGTATCGCTGCTGGGGATGCCATTTTCCAGTTTCAGATATTTTTTGAGGGTTTGTTCGCTTAATGTTGCATAAAATTGTATTTGTTCTATGCTTTTATACCCGCACAATACTCCCACAAACACGAGCATCAGTATATCGACGAGATTGTGTTTCTTGCATCTTTCGATCCTTTCGTCTTTAATGTTTTCAAATGATTCTTGTAATGTCATTGTTCCACCCCAAGAACATTTTACCATCTTTTATACCGTGTGAGCTACTGTTTTTTTGACACTATTTATAATGCGGAATCCCTGTTTTAGAAGTTTTTTATACTTGACAGACTATAAAGAAACCGATATGATACATCTCATATTTATGCCAACTTAGCTCAGCTGGCCAGAGCACGTGATTTGTAATCTCGGGGTCTAGGGTTCGAATCCCTAAGTTGGCTCATCGATATGGGGAGATTCCCGAGCGGTCAAAGGGGGCAGACTGTAAATCTGTTGGCTCCGCCTTCCAAGGTTCGAATCCTTGTCTCCCCATTTTATTTTAAAATAGTTAGAGGCGAATAGGTAGCTGAGGTTTCGCCGGTTTTCATTTCTTGTTTTTTCTATATATACACTATATACACTACTTAAAAATACTCAAACTCTCACGATTTTTTAAATTTTTGAGGAAGATATTCATTATGACATCTGTATCATTTATATTAGACCTATTCTGAAACTTTCGTTTTCGAATAGGTCGACGATTTCACGCATCGCATTTCAAGGTAACCTGTTCAGAAAGGTGAGTTTCCGAACAGGTTTATTAAAGGATAGAATACAAAATCAATAGTAAAAGCAGCTATAAAATATAGAATCAATGACAAGAATGTGTTGAAAGAAAGTTAAAAACAGCGAAAAGATTGAATAATGCCGTCGGACAGAATCGAACTGTCGACACAAGGATTTTCAGTCCTTTGCTCTACCGACTGAGCTACAACGGCAAAAATAATGAATAATTTATATCCGATTTTTTGATACGTGTCAAGCTGTTTCCGTGCAATATTTTGGAACAATGAACCTATCAATCGATATCGTAGATAATTTTTTCGGGTGGTTGTTCGAGCAATTCAGGATCCTCTAAATATTTATGTAATTCGTGGAAAGCAGATGCATAGTAAAATCCGTCGCAGATGCGCTCGTCAGTCGTAACGGTGAGATCGAGATTCCGTATATTGGTAACGGTGCCGTCCCGTTCGCTTTTTTGTGATCTTCGCATTGCACTAAAAGTGATAAATACAGGGGCATTGCCGAAATTGTACAAATGATGAAATATAGGACGGATACCTAACGATCCCATCGAAGAAAAGACAACGGAACAGTGAAAAGGGCTAAGGAGCCTTAGTCTTTCGGGTAATAAATTATGAAAGTCGAGCCAGTTCAGAAATGCGATTGCAGCTCGTAATTGAAAACTCGGCATAAATCCAAGTTTCCGCGCAACTTTATCAAAGGCGCTCTCTTTTTCTTTATGTTTATTTCGATATTCGTCTATTTTATGCGTCATCTCGTTATATACATCGGTAACGGTTGCGCTTCGGTCAAAGAAAAACTTCATCATTGTTTCTTCGGCTTCTATCGACATCTCTTTTTTGATAGCCATAACAACTTCTATATTATGGCGGGCATACAGCCGTAAACCGCTCAAAAAACGATTAATTCCCGGACGCTGAGATATTGTTCGTATATATGCTGCGATTACTACATGCATGATACCGAAACCGGCAAGGCCTTCCGCTCTCTTTTTATGTACGAAATGCTCGATTGCCGCTACATTAATGCTGTCTTGGAATAAATTTTGCGCTCCTATTCTTGACGGCATAATAAAGGGCGCCACTACCGTCATAGGGTCTATCGAGCGGATACGTCTCCCTTCTTTTCTATCGCCGAACCGCCGTTTAGTTGGAATATCTACAGTTGTCTTTTTAAGTCCCGATTCAGTATTTTTGTCTTCCATATTTCCTATTATCCATTAGATTGTGTGGGGATGTCCTGAAAGTAATCAACTTTTGGAACATCTTCTTTTATTATCCATAAATTGCCGTTTTGTGCTAGAGAACCGAATCGACCAGTGTTTTAAAGGAGCTATTTAATGCTTCGTTGTATTGTTGAGGGCGCACCGTAAAAAGACCGTTTTTAACGATAATTGAAGCTTGTTTTTTGCCATCATTGAGGGAAGCATTTTTTCGGAATTGCCGTGCTTTTTCTAAAAGCCCTTTTTGTTTATCAACTGTCCGCATTTGTTGTCCAGTCATTATTTTTGAAAGCAAACTCGCAAATTCGCAGAGGTCATTGGGAAATTGCTCCATAAGTGTGCGACCGGCTGCCGTATCTGCTTCGGATAACAAAGAGGCAAAGTCATTCCAATGCTCGTCTAAAAAATCGATAATAATCTTTTTGTTCATTTTTTTCCTTGTTATTGATTCTCTCTTTGTATATCGGCATAAAATGGGATACTTTCAATCACCATGCCGCGCCGCTCCTTACGAATAACAAAGAAAAAAATTATTTG
Source organism: Treponema sp. OMZ 305 (assembly GCF_024181325.1). Taxonomy (NCBI): domain Bacteria; kingdom Pseudomonadati; phylum Spirochaetota; class Spirochaetia; order Treponematales; family Treponemataceae; genus Treponema; species Treponema sp. OMZ 305. The sequence goes on from NZ_CP051300.1 coordinate 1,141,049, forward strand.
TGCGGAAAATAGAGTTTTAGGTATTGCTTGTCAAAAATATACTTCCATGAAAATTCCGTGTGAAGCGCTGTGTATGCGTATAAAATAATATCTTTAAAATACGGAATATCGGTGAGTTTTGCTTTGCTGCTTGCGAAAAAATATTCTGTTTGCTTTAGCACGGTCTCCGTCAATGTGCCGACATGTATTTCGGTGTTTTGTTCTTCGCCGTCAGGAAGTGTGTATAAAAAACCTGTTTTTCCGTTTATGATTTTTTGCAAGCCTCCTTGTGCGTTCGCAATCGGGATAGTACCGTAAACTTGAGCGATAAGATCTTCCAAGCCGCATGGTTCAAATAAGCTCGGTAAGACGATAAAGTCCGCTGCTGCAGTGATGAGCCTTGCCGCCTTTCGATTATATCCCTTGCAGTACACGAATTTCCCGGGCAGCGCGGCAGCGAGGGTCATTGCTTCGGTTTCAAGCTCGGGGTTTCCCTGTCCCATCACAATAAATCGTAGGTTAGGGGAGTGTTCCAGTATGCGGGGAATTGCTTTGAGTAACACATCTACCCCTTTTTGCCGAACTAACCGGCCGTGGTACATTATGTAGAGTGTCCGGTTCTGTTCCTGTGTGCTCATGCTGCCGTATTGCTGTATGCCATCATACAGTGGCGCTGTACAGGTCTGCGTCTGCAGTTTATCCAGTAAAAATGAACGGCATGCATATTTTCCTTCAAACTGCTCTTTTTGCACGTCGAATGCAAAGGGAAGCCCCGAACGCTCCGGTTCACAAGGGTTATAGGCTGCAAAATCGATTCCGTTGGTAATGCCGGTAATGTGAATATGCTTTTCGGCAAGGCTTTTTGAAAAAAGATACGAATATGGAGAATGCTCAGGTGAAATCAGCTGCTTTGCATACCACGGAGAAACCGTCGTTAAATCGGCAAAGGCGGAACCGACAAGAAACGGTTCGACGGTATAATCGACTCTGCCGTATTCCAATACTCTGTGAGGGAGATCGGTTAAATGTGCCGCATATTCAAACGAATAAAAGGTTTGACGGTAGCCGTCCCCTGCGTTATGAATGGTGATAAGTGTGCGGGTATGCCGAAACAGGCGTCTACCCATACAGCGGGCAGAGACAAACGCAGGTAGCAAAGCGGTGTGGGCATCGTGGCAATGCAGTATTTGCGGAGCGGTATGGCTGCGTAATCCGTAACAATAGACTGCTTTTTGGAATAATACATTCATTTCATGGCTGTCTATGTAACCGTCTCCTTTTTTAAGATCAGGTCGGTGCAGTTTTTCCCGAAAATAATCGAGTTCTTCGGCACAGTAGGTATAAATATCTTTTTTTTCCGTGAAAATACCGGAGTCGATAAAGATGAAACGGATATTTTTCCTAAAAAGTTCAAAATATTGCACTGAATGCAGGGTATCGCCGACACGGATGTTCACTTCTCCTGTACAGGTGTCGAAAGCTTCGATGTTGTTTCCATAACGGGGTAAAAATACCGTAACCGCGAAACCGTAATCGGCAGCTGCTTCAGCCAATGATTTTACAACGTTTTTTACTCCTCCGGCTTCTGCAAATCCGGCATATTCACGGCTCACAACCCATATCGATGTACTGTTTTTCTTGATGCTCATAAAACTGGAATGTCCTTAAAAGAAAGTAGTTGGAACTTCTAAAAACGATAATTTTCAGAAATATCCGCTACGCTGTGTGATTAAACAGATCCGGCCGGAGTTTTTCCGCCCCGCCCAAATAGATCGGTACGGCTTTCTTTTTTCCATAGTAATAAAAGAGAAAACGGATGATACCGTGAGGACTGCCGTCGATATTCGGTTCCGTACTGCAGAAAAGCACAGTCGCAGAAGCATAACCGGCGGAGCGCAATAAAGTTGCAGGATTTGCCGCAGTTATATCGGATGTAATCGAAAATTGGAGAGAAACGATGTCTTTTTCACGCAATCCGTTGACTTCCAAAAAGCGTGTATATGCAGTAACGACAGCAGTTTTGATTTGCTCCTGCGTATTTTGAGTACACACGGCAGCTCGTCCCGCGTATAGTTTTTTCCCAAAAATCATTGTATGTCCTTATGCCTCATTAAGACCGTTAGAGAGTAAAATGATAGCGGAAGCTGCAATTGCAATCGCCAGTCCGAATATACAGGCTATCCCGCTGATAATGCAACGTCCGGGGTAGTAGAGCTTCCGTAAATAAATACTGTAGTTGATTTCAAATAATAAAGCAAAAACGGCAACTAAGAATAGTAAAATACCGCCCGCGATAAGAAATTGCAGAATGATAATCTGACTGGAATCCAAAAAGTTTTGAATATTTCCTAAAATGAACAAAGCAAACAAGGCAAGTAGAACGGTAAAGAGGAAAAGTACGGTTCTATGCAAAAAGCGAATAGTCACTTGTTTTCGAATTGTCGGAGATGCCATCAATAACCGAGTATAACTTGTCCGATTGGAACATGCAAGGGCGTTATTCGTGCGGTTTAATACCCGCCGTTTCTTACCGCCATGGATGGCGGTGGTTCCACGCAGTAGCAATGGTGTGGCAAAGCTACACCATTGTAGTCAACACTATACACGGATGTATAGTGTTGACGAACGCTCTGCGTCAGGGTTGTTGATTGTAGGCGAGCCGGATGAACATCAGCTCGGTGATGGGGTGCGCTTTATTGAGGCCTTTTTGCTCGAATTTGGTTTTGGGGCGCCATGGTTGCGGAGGGGCGAATCCTTCGTATTTTGAGCGGATCCCTTCGGTGGCCGAAAGCTCAGCAAAGGCATCCTCCGCATAGTCGTACCAATCGGTTACCATATAAAGGTAGCCGGTTGCTTGCAGTTTTCGAGCGAGCAAGTCGGTTCTGGGGCGATGAAGCAGCCGCCGCTTATGGTGCTTTTTCTTTTGCCACGGGTCGGGAAAAAAGATATGGAACCCTGCGATTGAGGCATCGGGAATCATATTTTCCAGTACTTCGATAGCATCATGTTCGATAATGCGGATATTTTTAAGACCGCGCTGCTCAATTTCGTTTAGCAGCTTCCCGACCCCTGCTTGAAAAACCTCGATTCCGATATAGTTCATTTCGGGATGCTGCGCTGCGATTTCAGCTGTTGCAACCCCCATGCCGAATCCTATTTCGATGATAACAGGATGCTCATTCGCAAACAGTTCCGTAAAAGAAAGCTGGCGCGGTTCGTAGGGGATGCACCAGCGCGGCGCATATTCCGTATATGCTTTTTTTTGAGCTTCGGTAATGCGTCCCTTCCGCAGCACAAAGGTTCTGATGGGGCGTCCCTGTAGCAGCGTATCGGCTGCGTCGGTTTGTTCATTATGACCTGTTTGATCATTGTGGTTTATTTGCTCTGTTATCATGGTATCCTTCTTTGCTGTGCGAGGAGCTTTAAAGCTTCTGTTTTTAAAGCTCCTCGTGATTCACTTTTTCGATAAGCGAAAAATACAAGGGGCCTGCTCCTCCGCAGGTGTCGGGTAAAAACCGGCAGCCGAATAGCGTTTTCTCGCTGCGTATGGGTGAGGCGCTGTTTTTACCGGCGGTTTCGGTATGAGCCGCCGCCGGTTCTAACGACGCTGTAACGGTATGAATAGCTGACACGCTTCCATCAGCAGCTTTGGTATCGCCTATGGCCAATTCGGATGCGGTGCCGCTATGGACAGCGGCTTGGGTTCCGTATTTTTTTAGCAGCTTTTGTACAACGGCGTCGTTTTCCGCATCGGCAAGCGCGCATGTGGCGTACACTAAAAAGCCGCCGGGTTTCAGCAAAAGAAAGGCTGCCGAAAGGAGCGCCCATTGCCGTTGCGCAAGCATTTTAATCCGTGCAGGTGTCCAGCAGGCAAGGTATTTCGCATCGGTAATTACATGGCGCTCCGAAGAACAGGGTGCATCCAGCAAAATGCGGTCGTAATACGCTTGCCTGTAGCGGGGGAGAGTAGCGGCGTCATAGCCGGTAACTTCGACGCGGGTGCGGATGTCCGGCGGCAGGTGTTCGTCAACTACGGTGAGCAGCCGCGCTCGGCGCGCCCGTGAAAGCTCGTTTGCCTGCAACTGAGCTTTCTGCCCCATACCGGAGACAAGTACCAGCGTTTTACCGCCCGGAGCGGCGCACATATCCAAATAGCAGCCCGCATCGACCGGCGGAAGCGCTTGTGCCGCATAGATGCTCGCCTGATCGAGGTAGTATGGCTTTCCGCCACACACCGAAAACGCAACCGGCTGCGTCTCTTGCAGGAGCGCTTCCCGAAGCGCCGGCCAACGGTCGCCGAAAAGAACGCTATAGTACGCTTCAAACCCGGCTGCCCCGCTTACCTGCTTGGTTACCCTCTTTGCTCGCTTCACGGGCGCCGCTCCGTATCTGTAATACAGGCCGCTATGCAAGCCTTCCAGAGGGTGTCCTGCTGCATAGGCGGCGCTTCAACGGTAACGGTTTGGTGCGTAACCGGATGGATAAACGACAGCTTATAAGAATGTAGACGTATGCCGCCGCTCGGTTCACTGCGCCGCGCTCCGTATTTTAAGTCTCCCTTGATGGGATGCCCGGCGGCTGCCATCTGTACCCTAATCTGATGCGTGCGTCCTGTTTCCGGACTGATACGGATAAAGTCGTACCGCTCACCTTTTCCGCACAAAGTCCAATATAAAACGGCTTTTTTAAGTGTCGGCTTTTTATGCTTTTTAGGTTTTGTGATGCCGGCAGAAATTGTATTTGCATGAATTATCTCGATAGGAGCCGCGCCGACAAAGGCTTTTTGTGTTTTGGTATGAAAGCCGAGCCAATGCTCCAGCCGCTGCGGCTCCGATGCTGCTGCAGAATGAACCGGAGCCCGTTCGCATATTGCCCAATATTCTTTTTGCACTGAACCGGCTTCAAAAGCGCGGGAAAACAGCGTTTGTACCGGTGCAGAAAAAGCCAACAGCAGAAGCCCTGATACGGGGGTATCAAGCCGGTTGACCGGAGCGATAAACGGTTTATGCGGAAAAAGCCGAGTAAAAAAGGTTTGGGAGTTCTCGCCGCTTGCTTTATACACAACCGCACAATAATCATCTTCAAAATAAACACGGGTAGTTTCTTTACACATAATTCACAACAATAGAAACGCATTATAGTTGTTTTTCCCTGCCGAGACAATCACAGCAATTGTATCAGGGTGTTTTAATTTACAACTTACCTTTTAATTTAAAAAATCTATTTTTATCTTGATTTTATTAATATGCGCACGTATACTGTGTTGATCACGTATACTGTGTTAATGCGGAGATATCCCCAAAAGTGTCTGATGCGATTACCCTATGGAGTGAGAAGATGAATATTGTAGAAATTCCCCTGCCGCTGTTGCGGAATGAATTATCGGCCGTGTCCTTTTTATCCTGCATTGCCGAAGAAGAACTTGAGGCGCTTGCTCAGTTTTCTCAGCTTTGCGCATTTGACGAAGGTGAGGTGCTAATTGCCGAAGGTACGATAAATGCCAATTTTTATATCTTGATGAGCGGTTCTCTTGACGTGGTAAAACAAGGAAAATGGAACAAAGAGGTGCATGTCGCGACACTGAAAGATCATGCCTCGGTCGGCGAATCAGCTCTATTGGAGGATGAACTCAGCACCGCTACCGTCAGCGCTGCCGAAGATACCGTCGTGCTGATCCTTTCCCGCAGTCAGTTCAAAAAATATATTAACGCCTATCCCAAGGCGGGATTGGTAATGATGACGTATATCGTTTTCAGCCTGTTGCAAAAGCTGCGCAGCGCGAACGAAGAACTCGCCGACGAGCGCAGTATGGTATTTGCACAGGAATACTTAACCGCGATGGTCGATATGTTCCAAGAGGATGTAAAAGAAGAAAGCTTCGGCTTAAACGATGATCCGCGATAATTCCGCGATTAAATCTTTACCGTCCCAAATCGTATCCATTTCCATCGCCTGCCCCAACGCAACGATTCGGTCGATACCTGCCGCGCGGCGCTGCGCAAAAAATTGCGCCAGTTCTTCCCGCCGGTAACCTTCCGCGCAGAGCGTCTGCACCTTGAACGAAAGCAGCGGTAGCAATTCTTCTTTATTGCGGATTTCAGTTTCAAAGAAAAAGCCGAATGTTCCGCGTAGCGTCTCCGCTGCTTGGGCAGGCAGCGTTGTAAGACTGGCGACATATAAAAGGTTACCTGCATACTGTTTGACGGAAACTTTCTCCGGTAGCGTCATCGCGGAAAGGCACAGCTGCTCGTATTTCCGCGCCGCTTGATAGGCGCCGAATTGGTACGCTGCTTGAGCTTCCGCCGCAACCTTTTCCCACCAGCGAATACGGACTGCGGAGTCTCCTCCGTCGTTTTCCCACACGACAAGATGCGGGGCTGAACAGGCATTTTGATCCATTAGATAGGTATCGTTGTAAAACCGGTGCGCCCATACAGTAAGCGTTTCTTCATCCGCTTGGGAAAACGCGGCTTGACTGAACAGCGCAAACGACCAGCGATCGGGGAATACCAGTTCGACCGCATGGGGCGGCAGTGGAAGCGCACGTATGCGGCGTATTGTTTCGTCCCCGCCCCATACTATCCGCGCATCGCACGCGGACGTATACGCAGCCGTTACGGTATCATCCCGACCATAGCTGATAAACGATGTCCGCTGTTTTATAGCTTCAAACTCAGGGCGATCCAGCACTCGGCCGATACAGGCGCAGAGCATCATACTGATCTCGCCGCCCCGCTCCGACAGCCGAATGATATTTGCGTTCCCTGCGAGCAGCCCGATTGTATATGAATAGGCAAACATCGTCGGCACATTTGAAGGCGCAATATGGAACGCCAAGCCTCGGCCGAGACGCGGAAATGGTGAGGCATGGCGCTTGGCTAAGGCTTCAAGATGCGGCCTGCGGCACCAGAAGCCGAATGCGGCAATCTCCGGTATGGAATGCAGTTCCGATGCGCCGATTTCAGCCGATACCGCTGCAAGGAATGACATTGTCTCCGGTGAAAACACGAGATACGGTTCTCTTTCCGGCTGCAAAACGCCTGCCAACAACCTTACGGTACTTTGCCGCGGTATGGTAATTTCATCGCTTCTTATCTGCATGGTTGTATCATCCTTCACATGGTTAGTATGCCATAAAGTAGAAAGATGTTTCAATAGACGGTGTACATGCAGCTTATTGACACATAACACTGTTATATATTACCGTCATATTAATAAACCTGTTCGGAAACTCACCTTTCTGAACAGGTTACCTTGAAATGTGATGTTCTCGCATCGTGCTATTTGCGCGATGCGTGAACTCGTCGACCTATTCGAAAACGAAAGTTTCAGAATAGGTCTAAGTTCCAAACGTAAGGAGTTTAACTACAATGAGTTCAACGACACAATCCGATAAAAAAATGCGGACAAAGGATTTTATCTATGCAGGAGCATTCGGTGCGCTGTATATCGTGCTGATGCTGATTATCGTAATGGGTTCTTCCGCCATTTCTCCCGTGCTGTATTTTATGGCGCCGCTGACGGTGGGGCTGGTATGCGGTACGGTGTATATGCTGTGCGTGCTTAAAGTACATAAGTTCGGCGCTGCATTGATATCGGGCTTGTTTTTTACGCTGATCACTTGCATGCAAAGTTTGTATGCAGTGATTTTTTCACTGGCGGCGGCGCTTATAGCCGAGCTGATTTTGTTCTTAGGTAAGTATCAATCCCGCAAGATGTATCTGCTGTCATTTGTTTTTTTCAACCTCAATATGGCGGCTCCGACGCTAATGCTGCTCACCGATTACGATAAATTTATGATGCTTTCGGAAAAATACAGCGGCGCCGCTTATGCACAGTCGTTTGCAAACATGGCATTTCACGGAAAAATATGGTTCGCCATACTGGGCTGTGCTATTGTAGGGGGAATCGGCGGCGCACTTATCGCAAAAAATTTGGTTAAAAAGCATTTTGAAAAAGCCGGAGCCGTATAAATGGCGTTCGGGCTGTACGGAATCGGGAGCGGGCTTTTAAAGCTTGACCCGCGGACAAAGCTGCTTTTATTTTGTGCCGGTATCGCTGTCAGTACTTTTTCCTATAATGAATGTGCGTTGTGGATGTACTGCGCAGCGATGTGCGCACTGTTAGCCTTGTGCGGGGAAAAATGGTTTGCACTCAAATGCGGCGCCCTTATTGCTTGTATGGAATATCTGCGCTACCGCATCATCACCTCCGGCACAGGCGCTCCCGCGCTAACCGGAATTCTTGTCGCACTTATTATGATGTGCCGGTACGGCTTTCCCTTACTCCTTTCTCTCTCATTTTTAATTAAAACAACACGGATCAGTCAACTCATCGCGGCGCTGTCGGCTCTGCACGTTCCGCTCTTTGTTATCATCCCCCTCTCCGTCATGCTAAGGTTTATCCCGACAGTGCAGGAAGAATGGGACGGCGTGCGGAAGGCTATGGCATTTAGAGGCATATCCCTTGAACCGGGCGCGGTGATACGGGCGCCTTTTAAAACGATCGAATACATATTGATTCCACTCCTTTTCAGCTGTATCTCCGTTATGGATGAGCTTGCCTCCGCTTCCCTTGCACGCGGTCTTGACGCGGAACGGAAACGGACATCTTATGAAGCGGTAAAGATGCGCGTACCCGACTACGTCATTATGCTGCTGTTTGTAGGCATTGTGATCTATGCGGCTATCGGAGGGAGGAGCTGATGGAAAATGTGGTATGACTTTGATTGAACAGCGCACGTTTTATACTGCCGTATGGAGCTTGGATCGCCTTAATTGTTCAGATGAAATTTTCCGGCTTCGATTATTGGAACTCAACCGGCTTCTTTAATAGGGCATTTATTAATGTCCGATAGATCATCCGCTGTTTTATCATATTTAGAAACACTTTCTCATAATGAACTTATAGAATTACTCCATTCTTTTGCGATAACGTATGAAGATATTCGGCTTGCCCTTGAAGAAAAAGTCGCCGAAGAAAGCACAAAAAATAAAGACGCTGTCGCGGTTGAATACAACCTACAAATAATAGCCCAGACGATGCCGGAATCGGCAACAGCAGATGTCTATCATCCATCGCATGTACTTGTTACTCGGAACAGTACCGCACAGGAAAAGATCAATTGACAATCCTCGGCTCGATACGCTTATGCTTGCAATGCCGTTCAGCTGGAAGGGGACGCTTGCGCAATACTGCGGCCGATTGCACAGAAATTTTGCAGGAAAAGAAGAAGTACTGATTTATGATTACGTTGATTTCCGTGTTCCTGCTTTCGATAGAATGTACCGGAATCGACTTAAAGGCTATAAACAGCAAATACCGTTTAATGAGCAGCGTTTTAAGTTAAGCTTGCTGCTTACTCTCCCAGCTACCTTCCCTCAAAAAACGCCTTCATCTTCTCAATAACAGCCGCTGACCAGCCGCCACTCCATACTAACTTTCCGCCATCCATAAAAATGAGATAATTACAGCATGCAGCAATTAGCTCCGGATCGTGGCTGATGATGAACACGGTTTTGCCTGCACGGGCAAGGCGTGTGATATTTTCCGCAACTTCCAGCATGTGTGCGTAGTCGAGGCCGCTGGTCGGCTCGTCAAAAATGAGGAACTCCTTATCGGCAGCTATCGCGCTTGCGACGGCAAGACGCTGCTTTTGTCCGCCCGATAATGCCATCGGATGAACGTCCTGAAATTCCGAAAGATTCAGCGCTCTCAAAATGTCAAGCGCTTTTTGCCGAGCTTTTTGACGCGCCGCTTCGCCACTTCCTTCACCTGAATCCATACTCAACAAGACTTCTTCGATAACGCTTTCCGTAAAAAGTTGATGGTTAACATCCTGCATCACCATATAGGACTTTTTCAGCCGCGCCTTTGCCGTGTAGAATTTTCCGTTATCGTTCAATACCCCCTTCGCCCGTTTTTCAAGCCCGCAGATAACCCGCGCCAAAGTCGATTTTCCTGCGCCGTTAAACCCAAGCACACCCGTAACCGTACCGGAAGGAACCTTCAGCTCCGGTATATCGAGAACGTGCTTTTTCCCGTAAGAAAACGCAAGACCGGAAAACGTAACATACCGCTCGAATACCGGCGGCTTTTCGGCGGAAGCACATTCGGGTGCTGGAGAGCTTTCGACAGAGGCACAGTCAAATGCCGGAGACTTTTCGGCGGGGGCACATTCAAAGCTTCCTTCAAAGATTCCTCCGGTTTGACATACACGGATACATCCCGGAGTGTATTCCATCGCCTTTTGCGAACGCAATCCTTTCCGGTGCAGCGCTTCCGTGTCCACCTTCAGAAATTCCGCTATCGGAAAATCCTTGATAATCCGTCCGTTTTCCATATAGATCACGCGGTCGGCTATCTCCATCAGATAGTACAGGCGGTGCTCGGCAATAACGACCGTCTTTCCCTGCTCCTTCCATTTCCGTATTACCGCCTTCAAATTGGCAATGGAGCGGAGATCAAGATTGGAAGAAGGCTCATCCAAGACGAATATGGCAGGCTGCATGGCCGCCGCAGAAGCACACGCTATTTTTTGCTTTTCTCCGCCTGAAAGCGCAAACAGGTTTCTATCCAAAAGGTCAGCCATATCAAGGTCTCTGCTTACCTGCCCGATGCGGCGGTACATTTCTTCCCGCGGAACGCCGGTATTTTCGCAGCCGAAAGCGATTTCACTCGTGGAATCCAAACTGAAAAACTGAGAGCGCGGATTTTGAAACACCGACCCGACTTTTTGCGAAAGTTCATACAGCGTTACGGACGCCGAATCCTTCCCGTCGATAAGTACCTGTCCTTCCAGCGTTCCCGCATAATACGCCGGGACAAGCCCGTTAATCAGGCGGGTAATCGTCGTCTTACCGCAGCCCGATAGTCCGCATAGCAGCACCACCTGTCCCGCCGGGATTTGTAAGTCGATGCCGTACACTCCCGCGCTCCGCTCTGCGTTATGATAGGTAAAAGTTACATTTTTTAACTCAATCATCTTATCATCCTCTAATGGGCATCATTTTCCATATCATTGTCTAATCCGTGTAGTTCCTCAATCATCCCCCAATGCGTAACACCGTACAGACAAGCAGCGCAACAGCGATAACGGCAATGCTCGCATCGTATATACCAAAGTGCAGCTCAACAAGGCATGTCCGCTTTTTCAATCCCCCTAAGCCCCGCGTCAAAGCAGCCGCCGATAACTCTTCACCGATTTTCGCAATCGACATCATCAGCGGAATCAGCCGGTACTCCAGCATCATCGCAGGGTTCCGCCAAAACCGCGGCGTACCGAACCCGATCTCCCGCATCCGCATCGCACTGCCGATTGAACGGTTTTCTTCTCCCAACGTAGGAATAAACCGGAAGACAACGGATATGGGAATAATCAGCGCATCAGGCACATGCCACCGGCTCATCGCTGCGATAAACTCATTCGGTTTTGTCGATTCGATAATATAGTAGCCGAACATAAACACCGGAAAAAACCGGAAAATCAGCTCGCTTAAAAGCCCCCACAGCATCGCCGCAAGGTACGGAAGCGACCCCGCCATGTTCGACAGCTTGACCGCAGCCGCCAGCGCAAAAAGCCCTCCGTAAATCAGCGCCGGCCGGTATTGGCGGTTCAGAAAAAGCAGGCTAATGGGAATAAGCACAATCACCATATTCAGCATACTCTGCTCTTCCACAAAGAATATCAGCGTTGCAAGAAAAAACATAAACAGCACCTTGGTGCGGGGATCGATGTGTACCCCCTTCACCCGCGGCGGTCTATACGGCTCGTAATCGTCCATATATATAAAGCCTATACAATACCGGCTCTTTCAAAGTGCTTTTTCAGCATTCGCCTTCCAAGCAGCGCTCCGAGCAGCGAAGAGACAAACAGGATACCGATTGCCGCAAATCCCATCCACGGCGGCATAAACTTTTGCACCCCTTCAACATATTGATTCCCCATTGAACTGCGCACCTTTTCCATATACGTTGCAGCAAAAAGCCACATCGGCGCCTGACAGCTTATCATCGCGCAAGAAAAAAGCCAGTAGCCAAGCACACTCGCCTTAAAACTCTTGTATTTACCCGCTTTCAGTACCAGATCGGCAAGTGCGCCCATCACGCAATAGCCGATAATCGGAAGATACGTGTATCCCATCAGATACCAAAACAGGCCTAAAATAACACTCATAATAAAGACCATGCCGAACTTATCCGCCTTTGTCAAAAACAGCATAAACGGGATCCCCGTCGCAATCGGCACAATCACATATAAAAACGGATACAGCACCGGAATCGCGTTGATCATCCCGATCACAAAAAAAATAACCAAATACATCGCCGTATAGATTCCGACATTTATCAGATCCTTCGCCGACAACTTACTGCTTTGCATACGCAAACCTCCATTAAATTATTAAGCACCCTGATTTTTCAGAGTTCTTTGTGATAACATTGATAGCACACTTTGTTATCATTTGTTTTAAAAAAATAAATCGGCTCAAGCCGATCTTTGTATTCTTTTTTCTCTTTTGGGCGGCTTTTTGCGCCGTTAAAACAGCGCAAAAACCGGGCTTTGCGGGGTTCCGCCTCTCGGCTCCATTCCTCCGTTCGCTCACCGCTCACTTCGGAACGCGCTTTGCGCGCCCCTCCAATCCCTTCCGCTGTTGAAAAGCGTACCTCCGTGTACGCTTTTCAACGACGAGTTTCGGCAAGGCCGAAACATCGCTACTGCATGGAACCAGCGGCATCCGTGCCGCTATTGATTAACACCATGGACGTCCCTGTCCGTTCTGAATGTACGTCCATATACATGCTCATCGTCGAGTTTACTTACACTCGCAAAACCTTCCGCCAGCCTGCCGAAAAAAATTCGGCAAGGGTATGCACAACTTCAAGCGCTTCATCCTGCGTGTAATCATGCAAAACCGTTTCAAAAATACAAGAAAAATAGGAATGGATAAGCATGTGCAATTTTTTTCCATCAATCCGGTTGTATGAGATATGTTTTTTATCCAAAAATTCGTACATGCGGAGCGTATTTTGTAGCTCCCTTTCAACCAGCCGGTCGGTAAAATCGATATACGGTGTTCCATCCGCACAGCACAAAAGGAGTTTGAACTCATTAAAATGCGCGTAAACAATGCGGACAAATGCTTCTATCGTCTCTGCCGAAATTGCCCAAATGTCTTCTATATTTTCCGAACTGAGGCAGTCAAAGCATTCATCTGCAGCGGTCTCGTATGTATCTTGGATACTATTGACGGCAGGTTCTACGAGCGCCGAAAAGAGCGCCTCCTTGTCCTTAAAATGACGGTAAAATGCACCGGTCGTTACGCCAGCAGCCTCACACAAATCCCGCATATTCGTGCGTTCATAACCGTTCCGCAAAAACATCTCTTTGCCGCTTTCTAAAATTCTTGTGTGAGTAACCTCGTATGTTCCGCTTGCCATATCCGTAGTAGTCGCCTTCAAAAACTAACTTTAAGCTTTTAGAGCATCTCTCTTGTTTTTGATAACTTTGTTAGCATTGTATGACAAAGAAGAGGATGTGTCAATGGAAAACGATATGGTAATCCAGGGTAAACGCATCAGGCTATTTTTTTAACATCCCCGCGAAAAAAATTGATACTATTCGACCAGAACTGCCAAGGATGGCATCGCTAAAAAATGTACATCCCTGTACATTTTTTAGCTTCGAGTTTTTCTGATGAAAAACTCGATACTGTTTGGAACCACTGACTTCCTGTCAGTACAGCGATGTTTTGTGTACGCACAAAACTCGCCTTCAATGCGCCCAAGGATGGGCGTGGGATAGGTCAGAAACAAGTTTTGGAACAAAACTTGTCCTCAACCGATGTACATGGACGTACATCGGTTGAAAGGTACACGGATGTACAACAGTTGAAGATGGTTCAAATGGTCTCACAGTCTCAATTTTTTCGCGATTTTTCTCTATTCTACCTGATGCGTTTACCCTTTTCTCGGAAAAATGTGCGAAATTTTAAATCAACAACCCCGACGCAAGCGTCGGGGTACAATGCTCAATGTTTCGCATTGTATGTTCTCATAAGGTGGTTGCAGTCGGCTTTAATACCCTTTGTTACGACGCAAGCGTCGGGGTATTAAACCCTCCGCACGAATAAAATTTCGCACAGAAGGAAACAACCGCTAAAAATATTTTTAATGCGGTTGCCCTGTATGGTAATCCGAGAATTCAGTTGAGAAGGGAAAAACTGCCTCTGATGATGCAGTATAAAATGAAAAAGATTTGAGCTGGAGACCGTAAAGAGGTCATTATCCCTCATTTGTTAAATAATCATATAGCATTGTAGGAGAAAATATTAAAGGTTTTTCTACATCAGATTCAAGAAAATCCTTATCGCCGGTTAGAATAATATCCGCATTATGAAAAAGAGCATCGCTTAACACAGGAACATCTTTTTTATCACGGATCATTTCATATCGCTCATCGGTACTTGAACAAAAGACAAATGGTAAGCTGTGGTAGAGTGAATAAATTTTATTTGCTTTTGAACTCCATTTTTCTTCTAATTTTGCTTTAAATTCGGCATCTACGTATTCGGAAACGAGTAAGTCATAACCGCCGTCGAAAAGCATCTCCAAAAGGCTGCCTGTTTTGCCTGCAAATACAAATGCGGAAATAAGGACATTTGTGTCTAAAAAGATTCGCATTTATACTAACCGCGAACGGCGGAAAGCCGCCATATCCGATAGCATTTCTTCTTCAGAATTCCATCCTTTATTATCAGTAAACATTTCCTGTATTTGCTGAATAGTCGCTTTTGTAGTTTGTTTACGAGAGCTGATAAGAAATTCAACATATTTTATCACGGCGCTATAATCTTCTTCTGTGAGTGTTTTCATCATTTGTGCAAGTTTAGATGCTGTAACGGACATTCCCTATCTCCTGCATTATTCAGACTGCAAATAGTTTATCATATTTTTTCAAAAAAAAATAGACTGTAAAATCCCGCAGATTCGTGCGTTCGTAGCCGTTCTGCAAAGCCATCTGTTTGCCGTCGATCGCCTACAATTAAGACTATGTTTACTGAAATTAAATCTCCCTCATTACATATACATCTTTGTCTATCCGTATTATAGTATACAAAATCTCTAATACTATCGGAGAGTAATAGTGTGATCAATTTTAAAAACGTCTCTTTTTCCTACAGCGGAGAACACGGAACCGGAGACGGCGTATCCGAAATAGACCTTACCATAAAAGACGGCGAATTTGTCGTATTATGCGGCGAGTCGGGCTGCGGCAAGACCACCGTTACACGGCTGATAAACGGACTTGCTCCTCATTTTTATGAAGGTGAAATGAGCGGTTCCGTGATGATCGGCGATGTGTGCGTAAACACGGAAAACTTATCCGATATTGCAGCGCTCACCGGAAGCGTTTTTCAAAATCCAAAGAGCCAATTCTTTAACCTCGATACCACCGGCGAGCTTGTATTCGGCTGCGAAAATCTCGGCATCCCAAGGGAGCAGATTCAACAGCGCCTTGAAAAAACAAAACGCGACTTGCAGCTCGATAATTTGATGGACAGGGATATTTTTGAACTGTCGGGAGGAGAAAAGCAGCAAATTGCCTGCGCCTCCTGTTACACCGCCGATCCAGGGGTCTTTGTGCTGGATGAGCCGTCCTCTAATTTGGATAAACGGGCAATTCAGCGGCTGCACCGGATGCTGGTAAAAATCAAAGCGGAGGGAAAGACCGTTGTTATTGCAGAGCATCGACTCTATTACCTGATGGATGTAGCAGACCGCTTTATCTATATGCGCAGCGGAAAGATCGAGCGTATTTTTACACGGGACGAAATGAAAGCGCTCAGCGAATCCGATTTAACGGTATTGGGCTTGCGCCTCACGAATATGCAGTCCCTCGCTGCGCTTGTACGGAAAGAGGATGCGGCACGAGAAACGCCGGTCAAGAGCAGTACGCAGCCTGAATCACAGGTTGTTTCAAAACCCGCGCTTGAAGCGCTCGATGTAACCTGCGGCTACGGCTCTACCCGTGTACTCGATATAGAGCGGCTCGCGCTGCCCCAACATTCGATTGTGGCGCTCATCGGTGATAACGGATCGGGCAAAAGCACTTTTGCGCAAGCGCTCGCGGGGTTGATTCCTTCAAACGGGAGCATCGCAGTCGGCGGCGCGTATTTGACGGTGGAGAAGCGCAGCAAACGCAGTTTTATGGTGATGCAGGACGTCAACCGGCAGCTCTTTGCCGACAGTGTGCTGGAAGAAGTGATGATGAACACCGGCGCTTCTGCAGCGGATGCCGAAGCCGTATTGGCGCGGCTCGGTATCCTTGAACTGAAAGACCGGCACCCTGCCTCGTTATCGGGTGGTCAAAAACAGCGGACGGCAATTGCTTCCGCACTCTGTGCAAAAAAAGATGTGCTGATTTTTGATGAGCCGACCAGCGGACTTGACCGCCGCGGTATGGAACGCTTCGGCTCTCTGTTACGCAATCTGCAGACAAGCGCCGCCCTTTCGCTCGTTATTACGCACGACCCCGAATTGATTATGAGCTGCTGCACGCACATTCTCCATATCGAAAACGGCAGGGTCTTAGCTTTCTATCCTTTGAATAAAGTAGGCATCGAACGGATTTCTTCCTATTTCTTGCAGGAAAGCGATGAAAACACGAGCCGGAAACGGGACAAGCAAAGTTCGATCTCCAAGATTTTGCAGTACGCAGGGGCGCACCGCCGCACGATATATCAGGCAGCGCTCTGTATGACACTCGGAGCAGCGGCGAGTATTATACCGTATCTTTTGGTATACACCATCCTTGAGCAGGTCTTAAACGGTTCGGTTCCGACCTTAGCCGGAAGCGGGAAAATGCTTGCAGGTATCCTGCTTGCGGAAATCGTATACGCTGTTTTTTATATGTACGGCTTTCAGCTTTCGCACCGTGCGGCTTACAACACGCTGGAAAACATACGCCGCTTTTTGCAGGAAAACTTGGAGCGCAAGCCGCTCGGAAAAGTGAGGGAGATGGGCAGCGGAGCTATCAAAAAGCTGTTTACCGATGACATTGAATCGATAGAACTCCTTTTGGCGCACATGATCCCCGAAGGGATTGCCAATCTCACCGTTGCCGTGTTTGCGCTTGTGACCATCCTCGTTATAGACTGGCAGCTGGCACTGCTTACCTGCGTTGTCATTGCGTTGGGCATCAGTGTTTCGGGACAGATGTACCGTGTCGGTGTCGAGCAGATGGGCAGTTACTTTGCCGCAGCAAAGCGGCTGAACAATACCATTATCGAATATGTAAACGGTATGGAGGTGGTTCGCGTATTTAACCGGCAGGATGAATTCGGCGAACGGTTTGCCTCTTCCGTTACTGCGTACCGCGACTTTGCGCTGTCATGGTACAAGGTTTCATTCCCGTGGATGGCTCTATACGGCAGCTTGTTTTCGAATATCTTACTATACAGCTTGCCTTTCGGCACACTGCTTATCTTGCTCGGTCAGCTGACCCTTGCCCGCTACATTTTGACAATTTGTCTTTCTTTCGGTATCGCACCGCTCCTGCTCCGCTGCATGAGTTTTATCGGCGCCGTACCGCAAGCAAGTTATAAAATTCAGGCGTTGGAAAAAGCATTTGATTACCCCGAACTTAAAACGGGAACGGCGCCGTTTTCCGGCACGGGGCACAGTATCGAGTTCCGCAATGTCCGGTTTGCATACAAGGATTTGGAAGTTCTGAAAGACGTTTCCTTTACGGCGAAAGAGCGGCAGATGACCGCCTTAGTCGGGGCGAGCGGCAGCGGGAAAAGCACGGCGGCAAAGCTCTTGGTGCATTATTACGATGTTTCGGGCGGCGGGGTGTTAATCGGCGGACAGAATATCCGTGAAATGAGCTTAGAAACGCTCAACAAACAGATTGCCTACGTTTCTCAGGATGTATTTCTTTTTAACAAGAGTATCGCCGACAATATCCGAATCGGCAAAAAAGGCGCAACCGATGAGGAGATTATTGCCGCAGCAAAAAAAGCTCAGGCGGATGAGTTTATCCGCGAACTGCCGGACGGGTACGCAACGTTTGCAGGGGAAGCAGGCAGTAAACTTTCAGGCGGGCAGCGGCAGCGGATTGCCTTTGCACGGGCAATACTTAAAGATGCTCCGATTGTTATTTTGGATGAGGCAACCGCCTTTATCGATCCTGAAAACGAGCAAAAGATGAATCAGGCCATAGGCGAAATCGTGCGGGATAAAACCGTTATCGTCATCGCTCATAAAATGAAGTCCATTATGAACGCCAACCGCATTATCGTGCTCAAAGACGGACATATCGCCGCTTCCGGCTGTCATGCGGAGCTTATTAAAACCTGTCCTGAATACCAAAACCTCTGGCGTATCTCTGAAGAGACCGCAGACTGGACGGTACGGAAGAAGTAAGAGGGGAGTAACCCTAGGGGCTGTCCAAAAACTAACCAACTTTTGAGACATCCCCTGGCTACCGTGAAAACGGTGTAAGAACGGATTGATATGTACCATTTTTTTAATATTTGGTACATATCTTGATTACATGTCCCAAAAAAGACTATAATTGGGACATGTCGGAATTGCAAAAATTGCCGGTTGATCCTAAAAAGACCGAAACAATTACTATCCTCAAAGCAGAAAGCAAAGCTTCTAAAGTACTTGCCGAGCTGAAAGGTATTGCACATGTAATTCCAAATCAGTCTATTCTTATTAATGCCGTTGTGCTACAAGAATCTCAAGACAGTTCAGAGATTGAAAATATCATTACCACAAAAGATGAGCTCTATAAAGCTCTTTCCGAAACGGTAAAAAAAGTTGATTCTGCTACAAAAGAGGTTATGTTCTACAGAGAGGCCTTATACGCAGGTTTTGCAGAACTAAAAAAACATCATTTTATTTCTATAAATGATATCATAAACATTCAAAAACAGCTTGTTCAAAATGATGCGGGAATCAGAACTGTACCCGGCACAAAGCTGATGAATGACCGTACGAATGAAGTTGTCTATATTCCGCCGCAGACAAAAGAAGAAATTGACGGACTCTTAAAAAACTTTACTGAGTATTTAAACAACGATGATGATTCTCTGACAAAACTTGCAATACTTCACCATCAGTTTGAAAGCATCCATCCTTTTTATGATGGAAATGGAAGAACCGGAAGAATTGTAAATATCCTTTATTTGATTTTAAAGCATCATCTTGATCTTCCAATTCTCTATTTAAGTTCATATATCATCAGAAATAAAGAACAATACTACGAACTTTTGCAAAAAGTCCGTACGGAAGAAGCGTGGGAAAAATGGATTGTTTTTATCCTTAAAGGAATAGAAGAAACCGCCGTAGAAACAATTGAGAAGGTAAAAGCGATAAAAGAACTTTTAGATAGCACAATCGAAAAAGTAAAATCGGAAGCTCCGAAAATTTATTCCAAAGAACTGGTAGAAACCCTTTTTGAAAATCCCTATTGCAAAACTGAGTTCATTGTAAAAACGCTGGGGGTAGAACGGAAAGCTGCCTCCCGTTACCTGCATCAACTGGAAGCTATCGGTGTTCTTACCTGTATAAAGGTTGGAAAAGACAATCTGTTTATAAATGTCGGCTTGATGGATTTACTGAAAGAATAGTAATTGTTCGAGCTTTGTGTTATAAAATTATAAAATGTTGGGGCGCCGATGCGGAGCCGAAGAAGGAATGTTTATTTTAAGCCGCTGAAATAGCGCGTTCATCAAACAATGTACATCCTTATACATTGTTTGATGGCAAATTTTGGCAGAGCCAAAATATTGCATTTGCTATAACCACTGCCGTCCATGGCGGTATTGAACTGCGAGTTTGCAGCGCAAACTCGATTATCAACATGTGCGCTTTTCGCGCACTAATTCGCCCGCCTCAAAAATTGATATTTTGTTCGGCTGTCGAATTTTAGGAAGCTCACTATGATTGCGATGGTTCATCAGTTACTCGTATTTACCGGCACGTATGCCCGGAAAATCCGATTGGCATATCTGTTTACTTTTTTAAAAGCGGTCGCGGCAAATGCTCCGTTGGTGGTTGCCGTAAAACTTATCGACATGCTTATCAAAGGTGAAGCCGACATTAAAACGGCAATCTATGCGGCAGCGGTCATGCTGCTTTTGCTGGCTATTCAGGCAATCTGTCAAAATATCGCAGACCGGCTGCAAGCGGGAGCGGGATATAAGGTCTTTGCGGAAAAGCGGCTTGAGCTTGGGCGGCATCTGCGCCGGCTGCCGATGGGATACTTTACCGCAGGGAATATCGGCAAAATCAGTTCGGTGTTGTCGGCCGATATGGTCTTTATCGAGGAGCAGGCGATGGCGGCTGTTTCGGAGGTTACAAGCAGCATCGCGGCGCAGATTATTTTAACGGGGTTTCTGTTTGCGCTGCATCCGCTGTTCGGAGCTGTTGCCATTGCGACGGAGCTTACGGCAATTCTTTTCGCGCAGCCGATGATCCGGCTTTCCGCCCGTAATTCAAAGCTGCGCCAAAAAAGCATCGAAGCATTGACCGGCGCCGTGTTGGAATACACGGAAGGGCTCGGCGTGATTAAAAGCTATAACCTCACCGGAGCGGGTGCGGAAGATATCAGAACCAGCTTTAAGCGCATGAAAGAAGCGAGCTTGTCTTTTGAAGAAGAATATTCCCCCAAGGAGCGGACACTGCTGATTATTTACAGTCTCGGTATGACCGCAATACTTGCCCTCAATATTCGGTTGTTTCAACACGGCGCCCTGTCAAGCACCGTATTTGTCGGCTGTATGCTGTTTGCCTTCAATCTGTTTACGCCGCTCAAACAGCTCTATCAAAAGACCGGCATATTGGCAATCATGCAGGCTGCGCTGAATCGTGTGAACGAAGTATTTAACGAACGGGAGCTTGAGGATACGGGGACCGAGGTTTTGCCGCAAACAGCCGATGCGGAAATAACATTCAAAAATGTGTCGTTTGACTACGGAGATAAAGAAGTGCTGCATAATCTGTCGTTCAGTATCGACCAAGGGCAGATGGCGGCCTTTGTCGGACAGTCCGGTGGCGGGAAAAGCACGATTATGAATATACTGGCGCGGTTCTGGGATATATCGAAGGGCGAAATCCTCCTACGGGGAAAAAACATCAAAGAGCTTCCGCTGACGGTATTAATGGATCATATCAGCATGGTGTTTCAGCGGGTCTATCTGTTTGAGGACACGATTGCAAACAACATCGCGATGGGGCGTCCTCATGCGGATAGAGAAGCGGTGATCGAAGCGGCAAAAAAAGCGCAGTGTTATGATTTTATCATGCGGCTTCCGTACGGATTCGATACCGTTATCGGTGAAGGCGGCGCCTCTCTTTCGGGCGGAGAAGCCCAGCGTATTTCGATTGCACGGAGTATTCTCAAAGACGCGCCGCTCATCATCTTGGATGAAGCGACCGCGAGTATCGATGCCGATAACGAGCAGGCAATACAGAAAGCCTTGAGTGAATTATGCCGCGGAAAGACCACACTGGTTATTGCTCACCGGCTGGAAACCGTCCGCGAAGCAGACCGTATTTTTGTCATTGATGGCGGAGAACTCAAAGAGCAGGGCACCCATGATGAACTGATCAAAGAGCATGGGCTCTATTACCGCATGACGCAAGCCCATAATGACGCTACATCGTGGCAAGAAGGAGCGTAAGAATGAGCGGAACCGGATCAAAAATATGCGGACTTATCTTTATTATCATCAGTATTTTTTTACTGCTTGGAGGTTTGTATCTTCCGGCAGCCGTTATTCCCGTTTGGATACTGCGGGGATTAGATATTGTAGGTGTGTTTTTACTTGCTGTCGGTATCGTTATGTATAAGGTGCTTAAAAAATAAAACGGCAGCGATTTTGGGTTTTCTTTTGGTTTTTATGTCTAGGGCTGCTCATACGTATCGCTGCAACCCCTTATCTCCGCGCGCGGGATACGTCCGGTAATGGAAAAATACTTACCGAGCCGCCCGCAGGGACAGTCATCCTCTCCCAATAGCACGCCGGTGTCCTCAGTCAACAGCGAATGCCCCGGGTAAGAGCCGGGCAGCGGCGACAGTACCTGTACAATCCCCTGCTCCCCGACGCCGCAAATACTGAAATCCTTTGCCCGCCTAAAAAGCACGTCAGACCAAATGCTTGCGTGCAGATGCCCTGCAGGACATTCCATATAAATACAGCCCGTTTGTTCCGCCATACCGTAATAGTTGCTGATGCGCGCAATGCCGGTTGCAGCGGTTATCCGTGCTTTAAACTCTTCCGGCGAAACAGCCTCGTTAATGAGGTTCTTCCAACCGCCGCCGTGTATCAGTATCCCGTTCGGAATATCGAAGCGTATCTTTTTTTCTTCAAGAACACGGATTACGTGTTTATAAATGATAAAGGTAAAACCGAAGGCGAGTACCGGCTCCCCCTCATGTTCGGCAAGAAAATTCTGAACAGCCGGAATATCCAGCTCCATATTTTCGTCAAGTGCGTAACAGGTACGGGACGCCAACAAGGAAAAGCCCAAAATACCGGCTCCCCGTGCTGAAAACATCTTCCTATCCCGCAGTGTTTTTTTCGTATCGAATACCAGATAGGGAATTCTATTTTCACCGACAAAATCGGCAATAATCCGGTACAGCACCTGCTGCTGATTTGCCGCCGTTTCCGCATCCAAATAAATCTGCGAAACACGCTGACCGGTCGTTCCCGATGAAGTGAGCGTTTTAAAAATCGCTTCTTCAGGAACACTCTTGAGTGAAAGCTCCTTAAAAACCGATACCGGCAGTATCGGCGCCGTCTCCGTAGAAAAAACAGCGTTCTCCGGAATTCCTAAGGCTTTTAATAACCGTCCATACGGCTCGCAATGGCTACGGTGAAACGTCGTCCGTTCCGTCAGCAGCTCGGTGTATGCCGCCGCTTTTTCTTGATGCGTCAATGAATACGGTTTCAGCTGTATAAATTTATCTATGGTCATGATAGTTATAATCCTTGCCGTGGCCGGGGTAAATATGAATACCGACCGGTAATGTTGCTAAGAAGGGTTCCGTAATTTCACGATAGTCTTTTTCGCTGCCGCCGGGAAGCCGCAAAATCACTTCCCTGCCCGGCAACAAATAATCGCCCGAAAAAAAGATATCGTCATCAAGAAAAATACCGACGCTGCCTGCGGTATGCCCGGGCAACGGCACAAAGCGGAACGTATGCCCGCGCCAGTCCAGCGTACAGGTCTCGCTATATGTTTTATCCGCAGGGCGGCACACAAACGGAGCATAGGACACGCCCGACTTGCCGAAAAAGGTGAGATACACCTCCATCATCCGCGACATATTGAGCCGCGCATTCTGCATCCCGACATTACACTGCTCGCTCGCCATTACCTGCGCATCGGGAAAGCGCTCCCTCATCGGCTCCAATCCCGCCGTATGGTCGCAGTGCTCATGCGTTAAAAGTATCCATTCAGGCCGCAAGCCTTTTTGCTCCAGCACCGAAAGCGGCCCCGCAGGGTCGTTCGGATCAATCACCACGCAGGGAGCAACCTCGTTCCCGTGTCTTTCTTTATGTTCGTATATAATATAGCAGTTGCTTTCGGCTAAAGGTTCCGTCCACACCGAAATCGCTACGGTAGACACTTAAATCTCTACACCGTATTTCGCCAGAATCGTTTTGCCTTTCTCGTAAGTTGAAAATTCCAAAACATCCAGCGTACTTAAATTAATTCCGAACGTTTCTTCGATAAGACCCACCAAATCCATGTGCCCAACCGAATCCCATTCTTTCAAACCGCGGTACTTTAATCCGGGTAAATCCTCTTGTTTCACCGGAAAATTTTGTAAAAAAATGCGGTCATATTTTTCAAGATTTGTCATTTCCATCTCCAATCCATTTTTAATTATATTGGGCGTTCCGGTCGGTCAAAATATCCGCATCCGAAACATTTTGACCGGCCGTCGGGCTTTTCGGGGTTGCATTAAACCTGTTCGGAAACCTCCGTTTCTGAACAGGTTACCTTGAAATGCGATGTTCTAAATCGTGCTATTTGTACGATTTAGAACTCGGCGACCTATTCGACAACGCAGTTATCGAATAGGTCTAGTATAAAACGGCACATTGGCGCCGTTTTATGTACCGCCGTTGTAATTTTGAAAAATTACAACGGCGCCCCTTCAATCCCTAACGCGGGCTATGCACTCCGGCATTATATGCCGTTTTTATCAGTACGGACACGGCTACCGGTTGTATAACGCAAAAGCCTTTTAGTATTTGCAGTTAAAGCGTTTTTCGAATTCAGCTTTTAATTCTTCGCGGAAATCGGGATGCGCAATTGCAATCAGATTATGCGCACGCTGCTTTAATGTCAAGCCTTTCAGCGCGGCGATGCCGTATTCGGTAACAACATAGTCCACGTCATTGCGGCTCGTAGTAACGGCAGCGCCTTCGTCCAACAGCGGAACAATCTTGGAAATCTTTCCTTTTACCGTTGCAGGCATCGCCATAATCGAAACGCCGCCCTTGCTTGCGGATGCGCCGCGCACAAAATCAACCTGTCCGCCGACGCCGGAGAACTGCTTGAGTCCAATGGTTTCGGAAGCGACCTGTCCCATCAAATCTACCTGTACGCAGGAGTTAATCGAAATCAAATAATCGTTCTGCGCAACGATGAACGGGTTATTCACATAGTCAACCGGACGCATATCGACATCGGGATTATGATTGACAAAATCATACAGCCTTTTGGTACCCATCAAGAAGTTTACGATAAACTTTCCGGGATGCAGCGTCTTTTTCTTATTGGTAATAACACCCGCTTCTGCAAGTTCAACTACGCCGTCCGAGAACATTTCGGAGTGGATACCCAAATCTTTTTTGCCCTTTAGGAACAACAGAACGGCGTCGGGAATAGCGCCGATACCGAGCTGGAGCGTCGCTCCGTCGGGAATGAGCGAGGCGCAATGCTCTCCGATCGATCTTTCTATATCGCCGATCTTGGGCGGCGGCAATTCAATCAACGGTTCATCATGCTCGACAATAAAGTCGAGGTCTTGTACTGAAACGAGACTGTTCGGGCCTGTCCACGGCATCTCTTTATTGACCTGCGCGATAACAGTTTTTGCCTGTTTTACCGCTTCCTGTGTGTAATCGACGGATACGCCGAGCGAACACATACCGTTCTCATCAGGCGGGCTGACAGTTACCATTGCCACATCGACCGGTAAGGTCGTTCTGAAAAGACGGGGAATTTCAAAAAAGAAGCACGGCGTATAATCCGCACGTCCTGCCGCAACCGCCTCACGCGTACTGCCGCCGACAAACAGCGCATTGTGCCTAAAGTTTTCGGCATATTCAGGCTGGCAATACTTTCCTCCGCCCATAGCCACCATGTGAACGATTTCGACATTTTTATATGCCGCAGCGTTATCCACCATCGCATTCACCAAATGAGCAGGCTCGCCGCAGGCATGACCGATTACAACGCGGTTACCCGACTTAATGTGCTTGACAGCCTCTGCAGCAGTCGTCAAATGCTCCTGATAATACTTCTTCCAATCAGACATACGATACTCCTTTCCATACATTTTTTATGTTTTGAAATACGTTCGTGCGCTACACAAACGTATTTCAAAACCCGTTAAGACTGCTCGGAAACTGCGATTCCCGAGTATTTCTTTAAAAACATCCGTTCCCTTACCGCATGGCAAGAGTTACTTCGGCATCGGCGGCTAAATCACCGTCCGAAAAAATTTGGCCGCGGCACGTAATCCAGCCTAATTCCGCCCGTTCTTCCAAAAGCGTACTATAGATTTCGAGCGTATTGCCTAAAAGAATTTTCTTGCGGAAGTTTGCTTTTTTAATTCCCATAAAAAGCGGTGTTTTTCCGGCATATCGATCGAGTGTTAACAACAAAATGTCCGCCGCCTGAGCAATCGCTTCAACAGCGCACACACCCGGAAATATCGGATTATCGGGGAAGTGCCCTTTTAACAAACTCAGCTCAGGCGTAACGGAGAAGGACGCCTTAACTTCCTTACCGGGAACAAGCGACGATACCGTGTCGATAAACAGCATCGGCGGCCGTTGCGGCAGTATTTCCAACACCTGTTCATGGGTGAACGAACGCGCCTCTTGTTTTGCACGCGCTTCCTCGCATGCTTTTTTAATAAAATCCCGCGCCGGTAAAAGGTCTTCCCAGCCGCCGATTTTAAACAAGCGGCCTGCCGGTACGGAAATATCATCCCGCTTTGCACAATCGGTCGGACAGCCTGCAACGATAAGCGCGGCCGGATAGGGAGTTCCCGGCTGTACCGTTACGAACTCAACCTCCGGCACAAGCGTTTCAAGGCGGCGAATAACGGCAACACGGTCGTACCGGTTGTTACATCCGCCGCAATAGCGCACACCGATTGGAATCTTATCCGCCATGGCGCTGTTTCAAAATAGACCGAGCCTCATCCAATAAACTCTGACTCACTTCATTTATCAAAACGGCTCGCTTTACTTCGGGCATGTGTTCCATCAACTCCGATTGGATAAGATTCTCCGTCGTGAAGTCGGCAGCGGGACAGCCGGCACAATGCCCGTGTAATTTAAATTTAACAACACCGTCCGTAAAATCCACTACCTGCATATCGCCGCCGTGTGTCCGCAGCAACGGACGTACATAGGTGTCCAATGTTTTTTCCAACTCTTCGTACATACCGTTCCTCCTTTTACCAATCGATTTTTTTACAAAGCGCCGATTACTTCATTCGATTTACCTCGAATAGGGAATGAATCGGCTGCATAGAGGCTGTCCCAAAAGTCAGTTATTTTCAAGACAGCCTCGTACTATTTATTCATACGGAGAGCTTAATGCCCGCCGTTTCCCGACAACGCTCTACGTTGGGGGGCGATAATTAGTTTTCCGCCTTTTCGGCCTAGTTTGCAGCCTCTTTTTTATTCGAATCATAAAGCAGTGCAAAAAGAACAAGACCGACAACAAGTCCCCATGCAGCGCCGCGCATTGCTAAAACAGCGCCCATAACACCGCAAATACCGCGTTCAATATTGGTTTTGCACATATTCATCGCAAGCTGCGTACAAATATATCCTTGTACGATCAGTGTTAAAGACAGGGCAAGCGGCAAAGACGGCTGCAAAAGCGAAGAAATAGGCAGCAATGCAACGGCTACGAATGTTGAAAGACGGAACGTACCGAAACCACTGTAAATTGATTCCATCGCTTTCGGACTTTCCTTATAACGCTGAGAAACTGCTGCAGTAACAGCTGCCCACAGCGGACCGCACATTTGCGTATACGGACAGGTCATTGACATTGCCACGTTACGAATACCGCTGACGAGGTTCGAACGGTTTGCGTTAAAGTCGATCTTTTCATCCTGCCGAACTTCATCGGCTTCTCTGATGAGCGCTTCCGAAGTAACAAAGTCGCCGAATGCAATAATATAGGTAACAATTGCTACAGGCACTGCTGCAGCCCAAACTTTCATACTCGGCCATCCGATTGCGAATGGAGACAGCTGATTCCAAATATCCGCAAAATCCGGCACTTTAATAAGCGGCCACCATTGTACATGGGGAATGGCAAATTCGCCGGCGAGCGGCCCCACTACGACACCGATTAAAATTGCAGGCAGCATTCCGAATTTACCGATTGAATCGATAAGTTTATTCTTCCTACGCATATCTGCCCAGATCGGACTGAATAAACAGAAATATGCCACGATAATTCCGATAGTGATGGAAATCGGATATTTATCAAAACGGCCGGTAGTTTTAAATTCACCTAAAACAGCCGCAATACCACCACCCATCAAAACACCGGCTTTTACGGAATTCGGCACGACTTTAACCATCTTACCGCCCAAACCGGTGATGCCGAATACCAAAAAGATAAGCCCGAGACACATCTGAACGGCAATCAATGCCTGAGTCCGCTCCGGTCCCATTACATAGCCGTTAGTTAAAAAGGCCGTAATCAGCGGAATTGCCGGCGTAACCCATCCCGGAACAACAGGGTCGCCAAGTAACACGTGAAACGTGTAAAAGAAGCCGTTGATGATAACCATCGACAACGCTACTTCGTAGCTTACGCCTAAGACCTCCGTTAATACCGGAATAGCTCCCAAACAGGTCGCGCACATAAAGAGCGCTTGAAACATCTCCGGAAAAGACCATGCATAGTGAATAAAAGGCAACCGAATCTTAAACGGTCCCGCCGGCCAATACGCTTGCTCACCGCCGTACTCACGATAGCGGCTTTTAAATTGCATTTGCGCATCTGTCATAAAAAATTCCCCCTTAAAGCCTTTCTTAAATCAAGACTTTATCATTTACCGCGAAGGTCATTCGACACTACGGGCTATAGTTATTATTCTATAAGCAATTTTTATGCCAACCTCTCTTTTTGCAAATATATGATGCATCTACTTCGTTGCTGCGCACAAATTAATCCTCAACGTATCAGAACCGCCACGGACGGCGGTGGGGTTATGCAGTAGCGAGTTTTTCGCTAGAAAAACTCGTCGTTGAACAACGTACACGGATGTACATTTGCTGACATCGATAATTATCGTATTTTAAAAAAAGCTGCTTTTTAGTGTTTTCGTAAAGCCTTGCAATAGCGGTACGAATGCTATAAATGTAAGCTATATCTAACTTTACAGATTGCTCTTTATATACTGCTTTGGTTCATTTATAAACCAAAGCTCTTGATTGGTTCATAAATGAACCATCTTTTTACGGAGTGTTGAGACACCGGCTATACTGCTTCAGTTATGAACACCGGAAAACCGTTTCGTAAGTACGTTTCAAGGATGCTTATGGAAAATCAGTCAAAAGTTAGTTTACGTTCCGTTTATACGGAGATTCACCACTCTTTTCTTGCGAAACATACCGATAAATTTAGGGTTTTGAGTATTTTTCTGCATTGTACATTATTTTTTTTCAAAGGATAAAGATTCTATTAGCAATGTTGGCATAAAAATTGCTGTTACTATAATAGAGTGTCTATCCTGATAGACAAATAAACAAAGTAAGGAGTATGCACATGGCACTTATGACAGGCGAACAGTATGTTGAGAGTATGCGTAAACTGAATTTGCAGGTTTACATGTTCGGAAAGAAAGTTGACAATGTTGTCGACAATCCGATTCTTCGGCCGTCCCTGAACTCGGTGAAGGCTACCTATGATTTGGCTCAGATGCCGGAATATGAAGATTTAATGACCGTTAAATCTTCATTAACCGGAAAGAAGATCAACCGCTTCACACATATTCACCAGAGTCCTGAGGATCTGATTAAAAAGGTAAAGATGCAGCGGCTTTGCGGACAAAAAACCGCGGCTTGTTTCCAGCGCTGCGTCGGTATGGATGCGTTTAATGCCGTTTACAGCACAACGTATGAGCTCGATGAAAAATACGGGACTCATTATCATGAAAACTTCAAAAAGTTTATCCGGCACGTTCAGGATGAAGACCTGACCGTCGACGGCGCTATGACCGACCCCAAAGGTGACCGCTCTCTGGCTCCCCATGCTCAAACCGATCCCGACTTATACCTCCATGTCGTGGAACGGAGAGCTGACGGTATCGTCGTTCGTGGTGCAAAAGCGCACCAAACCGGTTTTATCAATTCACACGAAGTTATCGTTATGCCGACTATCGCAATGGGCGAAGATGACAAAGACTATGCGGTAGCCTTTGCTTGCCCGACCGATGCGAAAGGTATCTTCATGATTGTCGGACGCCAGAGCTGCGACACCAGAAAGCTGGAAGGTTCCGAAATCGATGTCGGTAACTCCACCTACGGCGGAACCGAAGCCTTGGTTATCTTCGATAACGTATTTATTCCGAACGATCACATCTTCCTGAACGGCGAATTTGAATTTGCCGGTATGCTGGTTGAACGCTTTGCTGGATATCACCGCCAGTCCTACGGCGGATGCAAGGTCGGCGTCGGCGACGTTCTTATCGGTGCGGCGGCAGTTGCGGCAGACTTCAACGGCGCTCAAAAAGCTTCTCACGTTAAAGACAAGCTGATTGAAATGACCCACCTGAACGAAACACTGTACTGCTGCGGTATCGCATGTTCGGCAGAAGGTACCAAGACCAAATCCGGTAACTACCTTATCGACTTGCTGCTTGCAAACGTCTGTAAGCAGAACGTTACGCGCTTCCCGTATGAAATTGCACGCCTTGCAGAAGACATCGCAGGCGGCTTGATGGTAACCGCTCCGGCAGA
This sequence comes from Treponema sp. OMZ 305, assembly GCF_024181325.1. Lineage (NCBI taxonomy): Bacteria > Pseudomonadati > Spirochaetota > Spirochaetia > Treponematales > Treponemataceae > Treponema > Treponema sp. OMZ 305. The sequence continues at coordinate 1,171,282 of NZ_CP051300.1, forward strand.
ATCCGATCTGCGCGATCCCAAACTCGGACCGTATGTTGTCAAATACTTGCAGGGTGTTGCCTCCGTTTCTACCGAGAACCGTTTACGCATTCTCCGCTTGATCGAAAACCTGACCCTCGGCAGTGCTGCCGTCGGTTACCGCACGGAATCTATGCACGGCGCCGGTTCTCCGCAGGCACAGCGTATCATGATCTCCCGCCAAGGTAACCTTGCAATGAAGAAAAAGCTTGCAAAGGATATCGCGAAGATTAAAGAATAGTGCCGCCTAAGAACTTTAACTGCGGTTGCTAATGATAACATACCGCAGCTAAAGAGGCGAAACTTACGAATAAAGGCAGGGCCGATAACCCTGCCTTTTTTTAAAAATGCTTTACCAAACTGTTACCCATATACAACAGTTTAGCTCTAAAAACTCGGTATTCTTTTAGAAGCTACCGAAATAACTGAAGGAGGAAATATATGAGTGACCAACTCGCAACTGCAAAGATGCCGGAGCACTTCAACGAAGGGAAATTTCCTTTAAAGAAGAGAGAATTCGGCGGCGTGCAGCCGTACATTCCGCTCGGCCCATTCAATTTACGCATTCCGCTGATCCATCACGAATGGTCGTGGACGGAAATGCTTGCTGCATTCTTTCTCGGCGTCGCCTGTCTCGGAGCAGGAACCGCTACCACAATGACGACTTTCGGGTTTGATAACCCCGAAAACATCGCCGCGTTGGGGATGACGGAGAACAGCGTCTTTTTAATGTCGCTGACATTTGGCGTACTAAACGCTATCTGTTATTATCTGCCGTCATTATTGGGCGACCCCGTCGTTCCCGGATGGATTACCCCCGCGCTCCCGCTTACTTTAAAGTATTTGGCACAATGGGAACTGCCTAACTACGCAACCGGAAATGTCGACCGCGTCTATGCAATGATCGCCCTGCAAATGATTGTAGCGCTGTTCTTTTTAATCATGGGCGTAACCGGTATCGGACGTAAACTGGTAGATACGGTACCGCGCTCCATTAAGGCAGGTATCGTATTGGGCGCCGGCGTTACCGCAGGTATCAACGTATTCCAATCTCGTATGCCCAAAGCGCCGATTACCGTTGTCATAGCGGTATTGATGTCTTACTTCTTCTTGTTTAACTCGACCTTTGCAAAGGCCGCTGCAAAGAACAAAACATTAGAGACGCTCCGCAACCAAGGCGTTGTTCCGGCACAAGTATTCGCCATTGTATTGGCCCCGTTCCTTATCAAAGAAATAGCCGTGCCGAATATTCAGTGGGGCTTTACGCCGCTTTCTTTCGGCTTTGTGCTTGAACACTTCACCATTTTCGGCTTAGGATTGCCGGCTACGAAATTCTTCTTGGCAGCACTGCCGATGGCGCTTACCGTCTACATTATTGCGTTCTCCGACTTTGTTCTTGCAAAAGAAATTGTTACCGAAGCAACCGCAACCCGCGATGATGAAACCGTTATCTTTGACGCCGGACGATCAAATCTCGTATCCTTCCTGCGTAACGGTATTATGTCACTCTTTGCTCCGTGGGTTCCCATGTGCGGTCCGCTGTGGGCATCGGGTCTGCTGACTATTACGGAACGCTATAAGAGAGGATATAAGACCTTGCACAGCTACTGGGATGGCGTCTGTACGTTCCGCGCCGCAACTGTTATTGCCGTTTTGATTTTGCCGCTCGTTACGCTTATACGCCCTGCTTTCGCCATATTCTTCGGTATTACGATGGGCGTTCAGGCCTTTGCCTGCGGTAACGTCGGTATGACGATGTGTACCAACCGAAACGAAAGAGGTATTGCCTGCGTTATCGCTTCGGCACTCTGCTTCTACACCCCCGGATGGGCGCTGCTTATCGGCATTATCCTGTGGGTTGTTATCGAAGGAACCGAGCTTTTTGCAAAAAAGTCCGGCGCTCAAACAGCCGCCTAACGTCGGTAAAATCGGTATGAAAGGATCGGTATGCTATGATGACATTACAAGAAGCGCCCTGTGCTGTTTATACCGTCAAAAAAATAAACGGCTCGCGCGATCTTAAAAGACGGATGGAAAATATGGGAATCGCAGCCGGCGCGGATGTGGAAGTGATCGAACATACCGAAACTGCATGCCGGATTAAAACCGTTAAACGTGAAATAGAACTATCAGTTGAAGAGGCTGCCTGCATCAATGTCGGAGAACAGTTTAAACGAAACGGAGACCCCGTTTTGTTCAGCTGTTGCTCTTACGGCCGTGCAGGCGACCTCTGGGATAGGGCAAACGAAATTAACGAACATATAGGAGATGAAAAGCAATGAAGCAACTTGCGGTAAAACCCGAGATTCACAAGTTTGAAACGGCGAAAGAATTTGCAGAAGCGTTCAAACTCGGAAAAGATGATCTAGTCATAACGAATGAGTATATCTATAAACCGTTTTTCGGAGCATTGAACTTGCCCTGCGCGACGCTTTTTCAAGAAAAATACGGTGCGGGAGAGCCTTCCGATGATATGGTCGAAGCGATGTATAAAGATGTACACGGCAGCTATAAGCGTATTATCGCAATCGGCGGCGGTACCGTCATCGATATTTCAAAGTTTTTCTCCTTGACACATACCTCGCCGGTGCTGGACTTATACGATGGAAAGCAGGAAATCGTAAAAGGCAAAGAGTTGATCATCGTACCGACTACCTGCGGTACCGGCTCGGAAGTAACCAATATTGCCGTACTGTCGCTGAATGCACGCGGTACGAAAAAAGGCCTTGCACACGATGAAATGTACGGCGACTATGCGGTACTAATTCCTGAACTGCTGAAAGACTTGCCATTTAAATTTTTTGCAACGAGTTCCATCGACGCATTGGTACATGCCGTTGAATCATCGCTTTCACCCAAAGCGACGGAAAGCACAAAGCTGTTCGGATATAAAGCTATCGAGATGATTTTAAAAGGCTACAAAGAAATTGAGAAGAACGGTCACGATGCGCGGCTTCCGCTTTTATGCGATTTCTTGCTTGCCTCAAACTATGCAGGTATCGCTTTCAGCATTGCAGGATGCGCAGCAGTTCACGCAATGAGCTATCCGGTCGGCGCAACCTTCCATGTCGCTCACGGCGAATCAAACTATGCGATGTTTGCCGGCGTTTTAAAAAATTATCTTGAAATTAAAAAAGACGGTGAAATTGCAAAGCTTAACCGGTTTATGGCAGATATCCTCGGCTGCGACACGGCGCACGTTTATGATGCTTTGGAAAAACTGCTCAACTGTCTAATCCCAAAAAAGCCGCTGCACGAATATGGCATGAAAAAAGAGCAGATTACAGAATTTGCCGACAGCGTTATTGCCAATCAGCAGCGCCTTATGGCAAACAACTTTGTATTCCTTGACAGAGATCGGCTGATTAAAATCTATACCGAATTATTTTAAAATATCGGGAACCACTAAAAATGTGAGTTTTTAGTGGTTCTTCTTCGTTTACTTCTTACCATTTTATCGATTAAACATCTGGGCATTTCTAAAAACTCGGTTAGGGAAACACTGACATCCTCGCTCAAAAATAAACCTCCTTGTTCATTTTTGGCACACGGATGCCGCCCTATCCAGCGCTTTTGAAAATAGACTGTTGAGCAGTGTACATCCGTGTACTTCTCTGCCAGTTGCAAGCAAACTGGCTACTGCATAGAACCACCGCCATCCGTGGCGGTACTGATACACCCATTCCGTAAGCCTTTTGAAAATAGACGGTGCAGATGCTAGGAGCCTAGCCGAAATAAAGCGGAGGCGTACTTGTTGTACGTCGAGCATTTATTTCGGCATAGCGACAACGCAGATGCGCCGTATATTTTCAAAAGGACATATACTTGACAAAGACTCATACCAGTGCTATGCTAATTAAAAGGAGAAATTTATATGAAAAAGTGTGTTTTTTATAGGACTGCCCCCCCCCCCCCCCCCCCCCCACACACACATTGGGTGTAAATTTATTGATAGTAAATTATCTGTTGGGAAAGCCTATTCGTTCTTTTACTTCTGTTGATGACCCTATACAAACGGCAGATTTCGGAATAGTATGCTCATACTTGTAACTATTACGAAGGATGTTTTCTTTAACTTGAGAAAAAAGTTATGGCTGATATGGTATACAGAACAAAAACAGTAAAAGATACTATTAATTTTGGTCAAGCTTTAGGACGCTTACTTAATGCAGGCGATGTGCTTGCTTTGCAAGGGACGCTCGCCGCGGGAAAAACGCAGCTGACAAAAGGCATTGCGCAAGGGCTTGATATATCCGAAGCAGTTACCAGTCCCACTTTCACCATCATATCGGAATATTACGGACGTCTACCGCTTTATCACATGGATGTGTATCGGCTCAGTTCACCGGAAGATTTTTTAGATCTCGGTGTTGAGGATATGCTGTACGGGCAGGGCGTGTGTATTATCGAATGGAGTGAAAAAATCATGTCGGAATTACCGGCGCGTACCATTCTTATTCATATCAAGACAGAAGAAGATACAAGTAGAACTATTACCATCACGAACTGGCCGTATCAAACGGACAGCTTAACCGAATATGAGGCAGCACCATGAATATACTTGCAATAGATACCCTCACTTCAACCCTTTCAGTTGCAGCTTATGGCTCTAACGGATTAGTTACCCAATCCTTCGCCGGTAACGGTCCGTCCCACGCAGAACGGCTGCTCCCCCTTATCGATGCAGCCGTATCAGCTGCGGGGTTTACTGCCGCCAATACGGAAATAGTATTGGCGCCTGAAGGTCCCGGTTCTTTTACCGGTTTAAGACTCGGATTTGCAGCGGCAAAAGCATTACAGCTGAGTAGTAACAGCTGCTTTATTCCCATCCCTACACTCCCATGCATAGCATCGCAGTATGAGGCGTGGAACGGAAATATTGCCGTAGTAATAGATGCAAAAAGAGAACGCTTTTACGCGCAGCTTTTTAAAAACGGAACAGCGGTAACGGAAGCTTTTGACAAAACAGCGGCTGATTTACTCCCGCACTTTTCGGAAAACGAAGAATGGCTGGTTACCGGCTATGGAACAGCGGCGTTTAGAGACGCTGCTGCAATTTCACAAAGTAGTATCCGCTTTCATTTTATTGAAGCGGATACTCTCTCTTTTGCATATTCGATGATTAAGTATATGCAAAAGCACGGTAATGTACTGAAGAACGCGGCTGATTATGCAGGGCCTCAGTATATTCGGAAGAGCGATGCGGAGAAGGACTAAACTATGGAAAAAAGTATATCATCCGGGCAGAAGCCCCGAATTACAGGAGAGCTGACTGCGGAAGAACAACAGGCGTATTTTGACGAACTTGCTGAATTGACAAATGCGGGAAGCATTCCTACTATGATTATTGACAGTAATTTAGTTATACGCTACATGACCAAGAGCGTGTATACATTACTTGCGGGTTATTACGCATTGGAGAAGAAGCCTCTTTTTAATGTTTTCGGCAGAGTTTTTACTCAAGCGGAGATACAGGATTTTTTTCAAAGTATACGGTCTCCGGAAAAAGGTTGGTCGTGGATCGGTAATATGGTGCATAAATCGCACACGTTAAAAACGCTGTATACGAGAGTGCGGGTTCATCCTATTTTTGACAAGGCAAAACGCTACCTGCTTGGGTATTGGGTAATTATTGAAGATATAACCGCACAGCAGATCGGAATGTACAAAATGATGTTAAACGGGTTGCTGCAAGCGTCAATGCTGAAAGACAACGATACCGGAAACCATGCGCAACGGCTCAATTTTTATTGCCGAGAGTTTTCCGACTACCTGTTTGGACTTAACCGGTATCCGCAAATTACACCGGATTTTATCGAGAATATTTCCTTTTTAGCCGCTATTCACGATGTGGGCAAGATCGGTACACCGGATTATATTTTGCAAAAACAGAGCAAATTAACCGGCATTGAATGGGAAGTCATGAAAGAACATACTATTAACGGTGCGCTCATTGTGTCTTCTTATCCTATTGCAATGGCAAAGGAAATAACATTGAGCCATCATGAACGGTGGGACGGCTCTGGATATCCCTTTAAGCTGGAAGGTGAGATGATACCGCTATCGGCAAGGATCGTCGCGATAGCTGACGTATATGATGCGCTCCGTATGAAACGCTCATATAAAAACGAACTTTCGCATGATGAAGCGGTACAATATATTTTTGATAATGCAGGAAAGCATTTTGACCCGCTGTTGATAACGCATTTTAAAAAGATACATCACGCGTTTGATAAGATATGGCAGACCCTTAAAGATGAACATGGAGAACATTCAAACACCGAGACTTCTCAAGCGGTGGTATAGGAGAAACGCTTATTTGTGTTGAGCGCTTAATATCCCAGCGCTTCTCGAGGAGGTGCTGAATACCGGCTCTGCAGAGCGGAAATGATTTTTCTTGACAAATCGAAATTCACAGGTGATACTATAATAAGCACTGATAATGTGAACCATGGCTTTTGCGTTGCAAAGCCCTATGCCGCTTTTCAGCGGACAATAAATATCTGGTTTAGGAGTGTTTTATGAAAAAACTCATGACTGTGATGCTCGCCGGTGTCTTACTTGCGGCAGTTTCTCCCGTTTTTGCGAACGGCGCAAATGAAGGAGGCGGGGAGAAGGTAACATTAACGATGGGTTCTTGGCGTACCGATGATGTTGCGCAAATCACCGCTTTGCTTAAAGAGTACAAAAAAGTAAAGCCGAACGTAACGATCGAGTTTAAACCGACTATCAATGTCGATTACAATGCGACGTTACGGCTTCAGCTTGAAAGCGGTACCGGTCCTGACCTAATGTATGCACGTTCGTACGCGACCGGTGCAAAACTGCTTATGGACGGCTATTTTGCCGATGTGTCGGATATTCCCGGGTTAAAATCGAATTTTACCGCAGGGAATCGTGCACCGTGGACAGCCGCCGATGGACGAAACTTTGCCGTTCCGTTTAATGCGATTGTGCAAGTTGTCTACTATAATAAAGATATCTTTAAAAAAGCCGGTATTGCGGTTCCGCAAACGTGGGAAGACTTTTTAGCTGCGTGCGATAAATTGAAAAAAGCCGGCATTACGCCGATTGCAAACGGACTTGCCGATGAATGGGACATTAACGAATGTTTTATGATGGGCATTTTACCGGGCTTTGTCGGCGGAGCCGAAGGCCGTAGAGCGTATGAATCGGGAAAGGTACCGTTAAACGATGCCAAAATGGTGAGTGCGTTTCAGGCAATGGCCGATGTAGCGAAATATTGTCCCAACGGTTTTGCCGCTCTTACATACAACGATTCGATTGCATTGTTTGCTACCGGTCAGGCTGCCATGTGGGTAGACGGTTCATGGAATGCCGGCGCTTTTAAAGATGTTGCATTCGATTGGGGAACCTTTGTACCGCCCGCTCCCGCCGGTAAAAAAGCCGCCGTTTGTTTCCATCCCGACACGGGTATGGCGTATAATAAGGCAAGTAAGCATGTTCAGGAATGTAAAGACTTTTTAGCATGGCTTTGTACGGTACAGGGTGCGACTGTTTGTGCCGAATTTATGCCTACCGGCTTTTTCCCGATGATTAATGCCCCCATTAAACTTAAAGATGCACATGCGAACGAAATTCTTGCGCTTACGGCAGGAAAGCTGCAGGATGCTCGTTTTGTATGGGAACGCTTTATGGACGGCGATCCCAGCGGCTACGTGCTGATGAATCAGGGCGTTATCGCTGTTATGAAGGGTGAAAAAACCGCCAAGCAAGCTGCCGATGCATTAGCCGCAGGCGTTGCAAAGTGGTATAAGCCTTAAGTTGATTTGTATCTATATAAAATAATATAAACAGGGAAGGGGATGAAAAGAAGCGACTTTCGAGCCATTCCTCTCCCTGTTTATTCTGTTTTGCGCAACGGAGTTGTGAATATGAATATTAAAAAAAGTGACAGGTACGGATGGATTATATATCTTTTACCTGCTTTTATCGTGTACACTGTCTTTATGGCATTTCCGCTGGCGGATTCAATCAGACTCAGTTTTTTTTCCGGTTCTTCGACGTCCGGTAAAAATATCTTTGTCGGCTTAAATAATTATAAAGAGCTTTTTGGTGATGCCGACAATGCCCGCCGGTATTGGGGCGCTTTCGGAAATACGTGGTATTTTTTCTTTATTCACATGCTGGTTCAAAATGTGTTAGGTCTTACGTTTTCGCTCATGCTCACAGCGAAGGGGATGAAGTGGACACGTTTTTATCAGACGATTATTTTTATCCCGGTTACGCTTGCCATTTTGGTTACCGGTTATTTATGGAAGTTGATATTGAACCCTCAATGGGGAGCGTTGCCGCTTCTATTAAAAAATCTCGGTTTGGAAACACTGATAAAACCGTGGCTCGGTGAGCAGCAATATGCACTGACAGCTCTCTCGTTAGTATCGTCATGGCAGTGGGTTGGTATTCCCGCCATGATGATTTTAGCCGGTTTACAAACTATTCCGGACGATTTGTTGGAGGCAGCTGATATCGCAGGCTGCAACGGCTGGCAAAAAATTCGATATATAAAACTCCCGTTAATAAAACCGGTGCTTGGTATGGTCGCAATTTTAACATTTGTAAATAACTTCAATGCGTTCGACGTTGTTTTTGCGATGGAAAATGTAAACGGTGCGCCGCAGTATGCAACCGATTTGATCGGTACTCTTTTTTATCGTGTAGGAATTGCAGGACAGCATCCGGTGGGTATTCCGAATCCCGGTATGGGAGCTGCAATTGCAACGGTAACCTTTATTATGCTGATGATTGGCGTCGGTATAATGCTGCGCTTAACACAGGGTGACAAGAATTAAAGTAAAGGGGAAATAGAATGAAAGCTTCTCTTTCACGTGACAGAATGCATCTCAGTTCTCATGTTGTACTTATTTTTTGGACGTTTTTAGTGCTTTTCCCTTTGTGGACAATGGTTATTAATTCATTTAAGTTTAAATTCGACATTTACACCGACCCGTTCGGGTTACCTAAAAAGTGGAATTTTGAAAGCTATGTGTCGGTTATAACAGACGGTGACTTTTTTTTATATTTTCGCAATAGCTTATTTGTAACACTCGGTTCGATTTTCCTTGTGTTATTATTCGGCGCTATGGCGTCTTATGCATTGGTAAACTGGAAACATAAAGCTTCCCGTTTTTTATATCTCTTTTTTATTGCGGGTATGATGCTTCCGATTAAAATCGGAAGTATCCGCCTTTTGCAGCTTATTAAAGGGTTGGGACTTTTGAATACTTTATGGGGGCTGTTTCCCGTATATACGGCGATGGGATTACCGATAGCTGTATTTGTCTTAACTGAATTTATCCGTCAAATTCCAACCGAACTGACCGAGGCTGCGGTTATTGATGGAGCTACGCGGAACAAAGTTTTTACTATTATTATTCTACCTCTCTTGCGTCCTGCGCTTGCGACCGTCGCTATCTATAATCTTATCCCATTTTGGAATGACTTGTGGTTCCCGCTTATCTTTATCAACAATGATGCGCACAAAACATTATTGCTCGGCGTAACACGCTTGTTCGGACAATACATGACTGATTGGTCACGGATTTTAGCCGTACTCACCTTGTCTGCTGTGCCCGTTTTGCTTCTCTATCTTACTATGTCTAAAAACTTTATTAGAGGATTGACCGCAGGGGCTGTAAAAGGATAGGCACATTGCGATTCCATGTAATATCATCGCTTGGCGCTGACGGCATTGCGCGTACATCGACCTTATTGCCGGAAATTTTGCAACTCTTGAAAATCAAACATATTGGATTCAAAAAATAGAAAATCCATTTTAAATGTCCGGCTTAGCATTGCTCCTTAAAAGGATTAGTATGATTGAATATAAACCATATAAGGATACACGTTTGATACGATCTGTCATTGTCAGCGTATGCATTTTCTTTAGTGCGGTTGCCTATGCACAGAAAGCTGAAACCACACAATCCGCTCTTATTGATGATGTGCCGACAGAGACACCTCTAACCGATACAGCTGCCGAAGTACCTCTTGTGCAAAGTTATCAAATAACGGTTGTCAACTACAACATTAAGGGGATGACACGGAAACATCCGCTTTCCCAAGCAGTTCCGATCGACACCAGTCGTATTTTTGATTCGGAAGAAGTAATGCTGCGCTATCTCAAAGATCTTGAACAGCAATTTAAAAACATTCGGGTTATTCAGTCAGTTCAAATCGATACGGAGTACGGCGCCCCGAATAACGAAGCAGTAATACCTGTTACGCTTACCATCGCAATCACCGATACATGGAATTTCATTGTAGTTCCGTATCCTTCTTTCGATTCGAATAGCGGCTTTCAGTTGAAGCTGAAAATGCAAGATTTTAATTTTATCGGAACATTGCAGCCCTTAAAAGTAGATGCAGTGTACCGTTCAACCGAAACAGGTCAGCAGATTTTTTCATCTTCAATCAATTTTGCATTACCATTTAAAGTAGGGGCATTTAATCTGTTATGGGATAATAGTTTTCAAATTGTTTATGCATATAAAGAAGCTCCGAAAATAAATATCGGTACCGGACTGACGGCATCAGTTAAATTTAATAAGCGGCTGTCTTTGACATTCGGTCTTTTACCTGAATTGGCAATTAATGATCGTGCGTCAAGCCAAATGTCCATTACGAGTACGTCGCGAACCCATGAAGTGTCCCCTGAAAGGGAATATCTCATCGTAGAGCCTCCTGTAGAGCAGACAGAGCAAAAACGGCCGAGCGGGTTAGGTTATTTATATCCTCATGACCGGTATTATTTTAAAACAACATTATTTGTACGTGCCCCTGTGATGATTACTGAGGTGAAAAACTTCGGATCACTCGTATGGACACCATCTATGAGCCTCGCAGGAAACTGGGCGTTTGACGGCATACAGGCGGACAGTCTGAGAACATGGACATTTTATTGGGGGCATACGCTTTCTCTTTCAAAGGTGAATTGGGAGTTGAATTTTAGAAAAGGTCTTTCATTTTCACTCGGTAATACGTATGCTTATCAATTTTACGACAAACGAAAGATGAATATCGGCTTTTCCGCCTCTTTAGCCGGATATTATCCATTTATAAATAGGATCGGTATATATGGACGGATGCAGTTTTTTTATCATTTATTCGGAAGTACAAGTACGCAGGCAGGTTCTACGCTTCGCGGAATCTTAAATAAACGGATCGATACGGACACTGCTTTTACCTTTAATCTTGATATCCCTATTCGGATTGTTTCATTGGATTTTCAAACTATTACCGGCGTTGCATGGACGCGGTTTTTTAATTGCGATATTCAGCTTGTTCCTTTCTTAGATATCGCGTTATCACACGATAAACAAACGGGACGATACTATCATCCGGCAGATGGATGGTATGCGGGGGGACTTGAAGTAATCGTCTATCCTGAAAAAATGCGGAGTATTTACGTTAGGGTGAGTGTCGGCTTTGATTTAACGGAACTTAAAAATCTTTCCGGTTTAAGTGGGCGCGCAAACCGTGATGGAGAAGCAATTAGTGAAATCTTCGTTGGAATCGGCCTACACTATTAACGGTTTTCGATAAAAATCAGTGGCTCTTTTTATACCAATCAGATACCCGCCTGTTGAGTGATAGCGGTTTTTCATCGCCGGAAAACATCCTTGTTTGATCCCGTAAATATGGAAAGATAATTTCTTTTTTAAGCAGTAGCCAGTTATGGGGCAATATATGCAGAGTGGAAAAATCATCGGTTTGCGGCAAATGCTTGAGTAAAAGGGGATAATAAACGGGGAAAATATTCTCGGTTACGTTTTTTACAGAAGAAAAACCTCCTGCTAATCCGAAAGAAGGAGCAATCATATTATCGGTTTGAGAACGGGCGAGCAAACCTTTCTGACTTTCTTCATTGAAGAACCAAATCAGAAATGCCCGTGCTGCTGCCGTATTTTTTGCCTTTTTACAAATTCCTGCATATATAATCTCATCCTGTACCGGCGTTTTACCATTGTAACTCATCCACCGATAATCGAGCGCCTTTAATCTTTCGTTATTTAATGAAAACAGTTTATCGCTCGGTAAGTACCAGAATAGGCAGCGTCCATTTGTAATCAACGTATATGGCGGATCGTAGAGGTATTTGAATTCATCCTCAGCTGCAGCGTTTGTATTGACCTCTTCCGACCACCGGCGCGTATACGTAACCAATTCCTGCAGCATTTTATCATTCCACGAAAAGAGATTTTTTGTTTCTTCAAAAGACACATCAAAGCCTTGCGCGGTAACATAGAGAAAATCGGTATCCCAGCGGGGAGAAAAACCCATTTTAGTATATTCCGTTCCGCTTTTTCTATTATATGCTGCGGCAAGTTCCCTCATTTCTTCAAGAGAAATGGTAAAATTTGTTTTTACTAAATTTTTTTGCGATGCGGAAAAGATAACGGTCGGTAAATTAAAGCTGACCGGCAAAAGGTACTGTGATCCATTAATATTCCCTAATTCAAATAATAACGGATAAAAAATATCGGGATCAATTTTCTTTTTAGAAAGCAGTCCTCCCAACTTACTGAATTTTACCCGTGTTGCCTCACCTCTGAGCCATGGTCCAATGACTATATCCGGTTGTTCGGAAGCAGCTATTAAAGCATCTGAAGGGTTTTCCTTATAGCTGACAGTTATTTTATAACGGTTTTGAGCGCTGTTAAAAGCCTCGCAATAAGAAATGAATTCGGTACGGTCAGTCCAAATAACGGCAATTGAATCCTCGGCACTTTTACAAGCAGATAGCATACAGCATACAACCACTGCGATAAAAAGGAAATTTTTCATACTCATCCATTATGACTACAATAATCACCTTGTCAATGCGGTTGCATTCCTTCTGTGCGAAATTTGATTCAAAATTTCGCACATTTTTCGAGTAGACGAGTAAACGTATCAGGCAGACTAGGCAAAAATCGCAGAATCATTGGGGCTGTGAGACCATTTGAACCGCGTAGTGGTTCAACTCTGGTTGAGCAGCTCCAAAGATTCTGCGGGGCTACTAAAAAACGGACTGATGCGTTTACTCTGCGGCAATATCCTTGCGCGGATGCGGGCTTTAAAGTATAATCCAATCGTTTAGGATAATTTAGGAATATATATGAAAAAATTGCATCGTTTTTACAGTTTTTACAATGGTAAGTTTATTTTAACGGTTTTTTGTTTTATTTTTTTTACGATAACCGGCTGCTCAAAAAAAATCGGTTACGGTGTCGTCAATTGGTCAATCCCCGAATATAACTTGACGGCGTCCGATGTGGTACCGATTCTTGTTCGTTCGAATATTTCGAAGGTGTATATCGCCGAGTTGAATAATCAAAAAATAGAGATTCCGCTCTGGCAGCTCACCTTTTGTTCTTCAAAGCGTGAAGCCGAAGCCTATATTAAAAAGACAGCCGAATACCGCTCTGTGTATGCCGCAGTAAAGCTGGATGGTCTGCCGCTGCGCGCTACGCCCGATAATACCGGCAAACAGGTATACCGCCTGCGCGAAAGTCAGATCGTAAAAGTGCTTTGGAAAGGGGAGGGCGCTCCGGTCGTTGCTCGGGATAAGCCTTTGGAAGGTGATTGGCTTTATGTGATGACCAACGACGGTACCCGCGGTTGGTGTTTTTCTTATAATCTTTTTACCTATGATGAAGGAGAATCGTCCGTCGCTCGGCAGACAACGGAATCCGTAACGGATGAAATCCTCGCCGAAATTCTGAAAAGCCGATGGTATCCCGAATATTACCGCGATATGATTCGAAAAAAACAGATTGATCCGGAACGGATGACGGAGAACTTCGGCTTTTTCCCCGGAGAAGGCAGTGGCGTCGCACGCATTATGTTGAAAGACGAGCAGCTCGCCTTTTCGTATACCGGTATTACAAAAAACCGGATGGGCGCTTATCAATTTGAAGGTTCGCCGCTTCTGATGCAAATCAGAGATTCGGATACGATTGCTGTCAACTATACCGATGAGAAGGGACGAGTACAAATACGGTATTTTATCACGTTGAAGGAAGAGCCTCAGGAACTTGCACAGGCAGAGACCGAGCGGCGGGATGATGCGCTGCAAAACCTTGTTACAACCGGTCCGGTGTTTAATTCCGTGAATTACGGGGTACTGCAATTTTTAGACGGCGGCCGCTTTATCTGGAATGGGTATCAGGTGTTATCGCCGACCATTATTCCTAAAGGAGCAGGAAATTCCGGTTCCGTTGCAATCCGGTATTTTATCAGCGCTAAACTCAAAACCGAATATATGGGTGTTCTGTCCTTCAAATTCGACGGCAGCGAAGAGTGGATCGATTTCTTTTATACGGTATCCAAGCAGGGTGTTAAACTCGAGTATGTACAACCTGCGAATATCACCGACGGTGTTGCCGCCGTACGCAATCTTAACCCCGTTATTCTCTTTTTCGGGACGGAAGGAACGGACGAATAATGCCGTTTGTACAGCTTGCAAATATCTCTCTTGCGTTCGGCGATCGCGATATCCTTCAAAATATTACGCTTGTGTTGACGCAGGGGACAAAGGCGGCGCTCACCGGAGCCAATGGCAGCGGCAAGTCTACGCTGATGAAGATTATCGCGGGGGTGATGCAGGCCGATTCAGGAGCCATTTCGATGGAAAAGAACACCCGTGTTGCCTATCTGCCGCAATCCGGTATCGTGCACAGGGGTAAAACGCTCGCGGAAGAAGCCGATACCGCCTTTTCCCGCGGGGCGCAGCTGGTGGAACAGCTTGAAGCAGTCGGCAAGCTTATGAGCGAAGAAGCCGATGCGGTAAAGGCGGAACGGCTTGCGCATGATTATCACGCCCTGCAAACCGAGCTTGAACAATCGGGCTGGTATTTTAGGCAGCGGCTTGCGGATGAAACGCTGCGCGGACTCGGCTTTACGTCGGAAGATTTTACTCGCCTGACCGATGAGTTTTCGGGCGGATGGCAGATGCGCATCGCGCTTGCGAAGATTCTTTTGAGCGGAGCCGACATCATCATTTTGGATGAGCCGACCAACTACCTCGATATCGAAGCGCGCAGCTGGCTTGAACTCTGGCTGAAAAAATGCACCGGCGGCTTTTTGCTGGTCAGCCACGATCGCTCGTTTTTGGATGCGACGGTTAACGAAACGTATGAATTGTTCAACGGAACGCTTAAGCGCTATGCAGGAACCTATACCAACTACGAAAAGACGCGGGAGGTAGAGCTTGCCTCGCTGATAAAAGCGTACACGCAGCAGCAGCTGGAAATTGCAAAAACCGAAGACTTTATCAGGAAGTTCCGCTACAAGGCAACAAAAGCCGCGGCGGTGCAGGATCGGGTAAAGCGGCTCGAAAAACTTGAGCGCATCGAATTACCGGAACACTTAAAGAAAATTCACTTTAGTTTTCCGCCTGCCCCTCATTCGGGGAATATTGCGCTGCAAGCCGAAGGGATTACCAAAGCTTATGGGGAACGGCTCGTGCTGAAAGATGCGGAACTCACCGTTACCAAACAAGAGCGGATTGCATTGGCGGGGCGGAACGGCGCCGGTAAGACCACCTTTTTGCGGATACTGGCCGGTGAAGATTCCGAGTACACCGGCTCCGTAAAGTACGGGGTCGGCATTATCACCGGTTATTTTTCGCAGGATGAGGCCGAGCGGATTACCGGCAGCGAAACCATCATGCAACTGATGGAGCGGGAGGCGCCGACACACCTTATCCCAAAACTCTACGATATGCTCGCAGCCTTTTTGTTCCGCGGCGACGACATCCATAAACAGCTATCCGTGCTGTCGGGCGGGGAAAAAAGCAGGCTGGCGCTGCTCCGGCTGCTATTGAAGCCGCTCAACCTCCTCATCTTAGACGAGCCGACTAATCACCTCGACCTTCACTCCAAAGATGTGCTCCTCGATGCGCTGCAGCGGTTTGAAGGGACGGTTATCTTTGTTTCGCACGATAAGTTTTTTATCCAAGGGCTTGCAACCCGCATCCTTGAACTGACAGCTTCGGCAACGCCCGGCGCCGGTACCCGCATTAGAAACTTCCCGGGCACCTACGACTATTACCTGTACCGGATTGCCGCCGAAGCAGTCGGCAGTACAGCCGAAAAGTCGGGGCAAACGGCAGGATATGCACAGGCTAATAGAAACCAAAATACCGGCAGTTCCGTCGTCGGCAGCCTAAACGAGAAAATAGCGGATTCTTCGGGCGGCGGAAAAGCGAGCAGCGCTTCATCCGGTAAAGCATCAGGCGTGCCTTCCGATTCACAGGCAGTGATGCCGTTAAGCGGTACCGGCAGTCCCTCAGGCAACTCCATTGCCTCCGGTGCCGTCACCGGCGGCGGAACTCTTTCTTATGAAGAACAAAAAAGGCTGCGGGCGGAAAAACGTAAACGAGAAAAAGAAGAAGAACGTATTTTTGCGCAACTTGCCGAAACCGAAGACAAGATAAAGGAACTGGAAACCCAGCTCGCAACCCCCGAAGTTTATACCAACGGCGAAAATGCCCGCAACGTTCAGCAGCAGATTCAAGCCTTACAAGCAACCGCCGCTGAACTTACGGAACAGTGGGAAGCATTCGCCCAAAAATGAACACCAGTACATCCGTGGCGGTTCTGAAATGCCCTTCCAGTGCTTTTGGAAATAGACTGTTGAGCAGTGTACGTCCTTGTACACTGCTCAACGACGAGTTTGCAGGGCAAACTCGCTTCTGCATGGAATCACCGCCATCCATGGCGGTACTGATCCGAGGCGCGAGCACAAATTAACCGCAGGCACGGTAAAAAATGTACGTCCTTGTACATTTTTTACCTACGTGTTTGCAAGGCAAACACGCTGCTGATTAGAACCACGCCCATCCTTGGGCGTTCTGATACGTTGAGGCTTCCCAGTAGCGGCACATGGTATAGAACCTTGCCGAAGCCTTTTGCAAATAGGCGAGGTAAGTACGCGAAGCAAATAAAAATTAACCGGAGGCGTATCTTTGATACGTTGAGGATTAATTTTTATGAAGCGACAAAGTAATTACCCGCATATTTGCAAAAGGATATTTTCAAAAGGCAGAGTCGTTGATGCTATTAAGCCACTCCGTACACGCCGGAACTACCGAAGCGATACAGCCGTCCTCAAAGGGATTTTTCAAGTTCGCCAGCTCCACCAGGCTGAGGAAGGAATCGCGACCGCCTGCTTTACAGAGGCGAAGGTAATCTTCCCATGCCGTTTTGCGGTCGGAAAGGCTTTTTGCCCAGAATTGCAAGGCGCATACTTGTGCAAGCGTGTAATCGATATAATAAAACGGCGTACTGAAGATATGTCCCTGACGCATCCAATACCCGCCACGGTTCAAGAAATCGTTATCGTCGTAATTCCGTTCCGGCAGATATTTTTTTTCGATTGTGCGCCATGCGGCTTTCCGCTCTGCGGGGCTTGCTTCGGGGTGCTCATATACCCAGTGCTGAAATTCATCGACCGTAACGCCGTAGGGTAAAAACAGGAGCGCTCCGGACAGATGGGTAAAGTGGAATTTATCGGTTTGCTCTTCAAAAAAGAGGTTCATCCACGGCCATGTAAAGAATTCCATACTCATCGAGTGAATTTCGCATGCTTCATACGTCGGCCATACGTACTCCAGCAGGCGGGCGTTACGGCTCTGATAGGCTTGGAATGCGTGTCCTGCTTCATGGGTCATTACTTCCACATCGTGCTGCGTATTGTTAAAGTTGGCAAAAATGAAGGGCGCCTTGTAATCGGGAATGGTGGTGCAATAACCGCCTGCTGCCTTCCCTTTTTTCGCAAGTACATCGAGCAGGTTATGTGAAGTCATAAAGGTAAAAAATTCATCGGTTTCGGGGGAAAGTTCCGCATACATCTTTTTAGCATTCGCCAAAATCCAATCGGGATTGCCGTGGGGAATCGCATTGCCGGTGGTATATTCAAGCGGTTCATCATAGTAGTACAGCCGTTCCAGCCCCAACCGCTTTGCCTGCCGTTTACGTAAGTCTACGGTTATCGGTACAATTTCGCGGTAGATTTGGTTCCGATAGGCAGCAACCATCTCGGCATTGTAGTCGGTTCTGCCCATTCGGTCATATCCGAGCTGTACGAAGTTTTGATATCCGAGTTTTTTTGCGATTCGGGTACGTACTTTGACTAAGTTATCGTAGATGGAATCGAATTCTGCTTCGTGTTCCGCAAAAAAACCGTAGTAGGCTTTTGCCGCTTTTTTCCGTGTTGCACGGTCTTGATCCTGCATAAAAGGAGTCAGCTGCGCGAGCGTACGTTTTTCTCCTGCAAATTCGATTTCTGCCGAAGCGATCAGCTTATCGTAGCTGCTGGTAAGTTTGTTTTCTTCCGCTAAATCTTCCATAATAGAGGGTGAAAACACCTTCATATCAAGTTCGGTCATTGCAAAAATATGCGTCCCGAGTTCTTTTTCCAGCTCTTGACGGAACGATGATGCAAGCAGCTTTTTGTTAAAGCTATTGGTCATTTCGATATAAAACGGGTTTGATTCATCAAAAAACGTATTTTCGGTATCATAAAAAGCATCACGGGTGTCGATACTGTGCCGTATTTCCGCAAGGGTCTGCATGGTTTGATAATGTGATTTAAGCTTTTGCACTTCGTCGATAAGAGCGATCTGTTCTGCCGCCGAATGTGCGGCTTCAAACTGCTGTTCCGCTTTTTTAAATGCCGTTTTTAATGCCTCCATATCGGGGCGCGTGTAGGGAAGGGCGGTAAACTGTTTCATTTCCGGTGTATTCATATATATGCTCCTCTGGTTCTGATAAAATTGTGCGAAGCGATTATAGCATAAGGCCGATGTTTAGGACAGCATCGGAAATTCTCAGGGCAACGACATCAAAAATATTTTAAACGGTTGTCTTCCCTCTGTACGAAATTTCATAGGTATAAGGTGAGCATCTAAAATAGCACACTAACGCAACCGTTTCGGAAATTTACATTTTGTTTAACTGTTGTGTTTTAAGGAATAAAATTTCGCATATTTTTTTTTGCAAGCGGGCAAACGCATCGGATTGTATTTTAAAACCCCGCAGAAAAATTGAGGTTAATGGTTAAAAATAATTTTTGCGTTAGCCTTTTGAAAAGAGGTGAGGCAGATACGAGGCATGAACAAAAATTACCCACAGGCGTGCTTTTTGCACGTCGAGGACTAATTTTTGTGAAATAACGAAGTAGATGCCTGCCTGTTTTCAAAAGGAAAGGTTGAACAGCCCCAATCATTCTGCGGGTATATCCACAAAAGTGCCTGATGCATTTGCCCGGTACTTGACGAATATGCGATTAATTTGTATATATAGGGCATCTCTAAAAACTCGGTTAGATTTTTAGAGATGCCCGACGAGTTTTTATTTAAGTCTTTATATCATAATGACTTAAATAAAAACATCGCAAATTAAATCTAAGGAAAACCTCTCAAAACTGAAGTTTTTAGAGGTTCCCTATACCACAATCAAAATATAAAGTTCCCTGATGCGTTGGCGTCAGTGAATCCCGCGTTTTTTATTATGGAGTCTATTCATGAAAAAGCCATTGGCTATCTTTCTTTCTGCCCTAGCAGTTCTATTCTTTTCGGCATGTAATAACAATAATCCTCTGCCTGTACTTGTTACCGATATTGCATTTGAGCCGGAGCTTTCTGAAAAGTCAATTTCGCTCGTTATTGGAAAAACACATGAGCTTAATGCAAAGGTAAAGCCCGACAATGCAACAAATAAAAAACTCACCTATGCTTCGGATAATGAAGATGTTGCGTCTGTAAATGACAAAGGAGTGATTACAGCCCATAGTGCAGGTAGCGCAAAGATTACGATAAAAGCTATAAACGACATTATTACGAAAGAGATAAACGTAACTGTTACCGTAGATAGTCTAGCAGTAAAAAGCATCGTTCTTTTTCCCGATGAAGATACTGTTTCTTTGGTAAAGGGAACCTCCCGCCAATTAAACGTGCAGGTAAAGCCCGAAAACGCGACGGATAGAAAGCTCTCCTTTTCTTCAAGCGATGAAGGTATTGCATCTATAAACGGTGCAGGGCTGATTACGGCAAAAGCAGTCGGTAATGCAAACATTACGATTAATGCTGCAAACAATGTGTCAAAAACACTCAAGGTAATGGTTACAGCAGCGCCTGTTGCGGTTACGGGAATTGTGTTCGATTCTGCACTGCCGGGAAATCCGCTTCCGATAAATGTTGGAAGAACTTATTCGATCCATGCAAAGGTACAGCCCGAAAATGCGACGGACAAAAAACTGACCTATGTTTCCGGCAATGAAGCAGTTGTATCTGTAAACGAGAATGGTGAGGTTACTGCTCATCAGCTTGGCGAAGCGGTTATTACAATTAAAGCTTCAAACGGTGTTTCTAAAGAAGTTTCCGTAACTGTTACTGCAGCGCATATTCCTGTTACGGGTATTGTCATCCCCTCCGGTGAAACTACTATTTTTGTAGAGAATGGAGCTACCCGTCAAATCGGCGCGTATGCTGTACCCGAAAACGCAACGAACAAAACGCTTACCTACAGTATAGATGATGACTCGATTGCTTCAGTAACTGCCGATGGGCTGATTACGGCAAGAGAGGTTGGAAGCACAACTATTACCATAACAGCAGCGGATAATGTATCAAAAAAGGTAAACTTAACTGTTACGAAAGCTACGGTCCGTGTTACTTCTATTGAATTTGAGGATGGGCAGCCTGCAAACCCTGTCGAGTTAGTTATCGGCGAGGAGTATGAACTCAAGCTGAAAGTAATGCCGGAGGACGCCACTAATAAAGAGCTGGACATTAAGTCGTCTAATGACAATATAGCATGGCCTCATGAAGAGGGAAATCGATTGATAAGAGCCTATCATGATGTCGGAGAAGCAACAGTAACCATAACCGCTAAAGATGGTTCCGGTGTAAGCACTGTTGTTCATTTTAAGACGAAGCAAAAAAACACAGATCCCTCAATTAGCATAGACAACCTGTCCGTCTCGTATGGAAGTGATGAAGCTAATATCACCGTTACAGTAAAAACGATCAACGGAAAACTTAACTATACGCCTGAGGTCGTAGGAGGCGGAAAAGAATGGGCGAACTTTGTTAGTAAAGATGACACAAATCCGGCTGAAGATACGGTAACGTTACACCTTAAGCAAAACAAAACCGTATGGGAAAGAAAGGCGTATATCAAATTTAAAGATAATAACACAAATAACTATGTCATTTCCGCAGGTAAGGAATTGCAAGTAGAACTTACGCAAAAAAAGAATGAGAATCCGAACGTAACGATAAAGTGGGTGTATGGAATAGAAGGCCCTACTGCAGAAGAAAAAAAGTCTGTCGAAATTCAAGGTTCGAATCCACCGGAATATCATACAATGCCTTATGTTTTTTATTGGTATGAAACGGAACATACAAAATTCTTTAACACACGAAAGATGGGACCAACAGGTTCTGACAATCAGGGATTTCCTGATGGTAGTCAGTGTTGGGCAAAAAGTTCTTCCAATATGCTGCATTGGTGGTTTGAACAAAACAAAGAAAATGTAGAAAAGTACATGGAAAAGAAAGGTATAACAGTAGCAGATGCTGAAAAGTACAATATGTATAAACCTGTTTATACACGCGGGCTTCCTGATACGGATGAAAACATAAAAAGCTTCATAGCAAATGAATTTCGGAAAAAATGCCCGAATTCCACTAATGGAAATTGGATATATTCCGGACTTAGATGGTATCTTTATGGACTTAAAGGTTTAGCAAAAGACAAAACATATTCGCCGGCCCTATTCAAAGATGTTTTTGGAAAAGAGGAAGGAAATGACCCTGTTGCGGCAGAAGGTACTTATACAAAAAAAATATTTGAAAAAATATTAAAAGGTGCACTTCTTAATCCTAATTCCAAAAAGGCAGTCGGAGTACACGTACATGATGAAGGTAAGTATGGACATGGTATAACACTGTGGGGAGCGGCTTTTGACGAAGAAGAAAATGTTATTGCCATTTACGTGTGTGATAATAATTTTCAGCCTAATAGAATATTTACTTACGGGATATATTATAAAGGCGATATTTATGCAGACGATCCTGAAGGTGAAACTAACGTCTATCCGTATCTTATTGATTATAAGATAAATAAGAGAATAAATAGATATGTTGGTACATTAGTCACCCTTGACAAAGGCGAAGCACAGTGGGAAGAATGGAAGCGTAACAACCCCTAAACAGCCTTTACAAACAAGCCCCTAGCGGTAAAAAGTTCAGAAAGAGCTTTTTACAGCTGCATGGTAACGCAAATACACATTAAAAAACCGTACAGGATTTTGAGCAAGCGGATACATTCGTTATGGATGTGTCCGCTTTTTTTATGGGATGGACTGTATCATAAAAAAACGGGATAAGATAACTTTCTATTTGACATTATAGCCATATCGTTTTATTCTAATAATGATTACTAATACATAAGCCGTCTAAGAGTAACCGCTTCTTGGGAACGATTCAGTATATAAAGGGATGAAAAAAGTATGGTAACAGAAACAAAAGATACGGAAGAATTGAATACCCCTTGGGTAGAATGGGATAAGAGGCTGGAACTCGGCATACCCCGAATCGACAGTCAGCACCGTAAGCTGGTGACAATGTGCAATGAGCTGCGCGAAGCGCTGCTGAACCGCCAAAAACGGAGTAAAGACGAATGGCTGGTAACCGTGGGCGACGTACTGCGGCAAGCGGTCAGCTATACCCAAACACACTTTACCGATGAAGAAAAATTGATGAAAGCGTGCGGATTTTCCGGCTATGAAGCGCATAAGCAGCGGCACAAGGAGTTTGTCCAAACAATTACACAGGTATTGAAAGGCTTTGACGAAATGACTGTAACGCTCGGTTTTGATTTTGCCGACTACCTTCGGGATTGGATACTTTCGCATATCGCCTGCGAGGATAAGCAGTACTGTCCGGTTATGCGCTCTTTTTATCATACATTACAGGAATACAGTCAGCGGAACCATACAGCCGATTCAACTGCCGCACCACAGCATTAGATTAAAACCTCCCTGCACGAATAAAAAATATTCATATATTGGTGATTCGAGGATTATATGCTATTATATATGGAGCCTTATGAGATCACCCGTCCAAGCTTGTGAACAGACAATTCCGCCTCACGATATGCAGCTCG
The DNA here is from genome assembly GCF_024181325.1 of Treponema sp. OMZ 305. NCBI lineage: Bacteria > Pseudomonadati > Spirochaetota > Spirochaetia > Treponematales > Treponemataceae > Treponema > Treponema sp. OMZ 305. The sequence goes on from NZ_CP051300.1 coordinate 1,194,477, forward strand.
GCGCCGTGTATGATGCCGCCGCGCATAGCTGCCGTTTTTCTTTATGGGCGCCGACTTCCCGCGATGTGTCGGTAAACCTCTATCAAAACGCCGGTGATTCATCGCCTGCTTTTACGCTTCCGCTTCGGTATGACGATGCAACCGGCTTGTGGTGCGGCATCTTTGCGGAACGGGATCCGGAACGGTTCTTTTACGATTACACGCTGACAAACGAAACGGGAACGCATGCCGTGCTTGATCCGTACAGCCTCTCGATGGCGGCTTGTACCGGTAGCGGCGGTATCGGACGGGGCGCTATTATCAACCTGCAAAAAGAAACGCTCAAACCGGAGTGGGAATATCCGTATATCACCTTGCAAAAACGGGAGGATGCGATTATTTACGAAGTGTCCGTCCGCGATTTTACCGCAAGCCCCGACTCCGGCGTTAGAAATATCCCCGGCACGTATAAAGCCTTTATCGAAAAAATTCCCTACTTACGCAAACTGGGCATTACGCATATTCAGCTGATGCCGGTGCTGAACTTTTACTACACGGACGAGACAAATCAGCAGTATGAAGATGCCGGTACCGTGCACAACAACAACTACAACTGGGGCTACGATCCGCACAACTATTTTACGCCCGAAGGCTGGTATGCAAGCGAGCCTGAAAATCCCGAAAGCCGTGTACGCGAATTGCGAGAGCTGATCAACGAGTGCCATCGGGCAGGGCTCGGTGTAGTGCTCGACGTGGTGTATAATCATGTTGCGCGTACCGATCTTTTCGACGCGATTGTTCCGGGCTATTACTTTCGGACAAATCCCGACGGCAGCTATACCAACGGCTCGTGTTGCGGGAACGATATTGCCTCGGAGCGGCCGATGGCACGAAAGCTCATCGTTGATTCGGCTGTACACTGGGTGAAAAACTATAAGGTTGACGGCTTTCGGTTTGATCTGATGGGATTACTCGATACCGAGACGGTGCTGGCGGCGTACAACCGCTGCAGCGAACTTAATCCGTCGGTACTGTTCATCGGGGAAGGCTGGAAGCTGTATAACGGAGCCGAAGGTACCGTCGGTATGGATCAGCGGTACATGACCGAAACCGACAGCGTTGCCGTCTTTAACGACGAATTCCGCGATTTGGTAAAAGCAGGCGGTATGAATGAAGAGAGCAAGGGCTTTTTAACCGGCGGTAACGTCGATCTTAAACAGCTCTTTTGCAATTGTATCGGGTTACCTCAGTGCAATTACACCGCCGACAGCCCGGGCGATAACGTGCAGTACCTTGTTTGCCACGACGGGCTTACGCTGCACGACTGCATCGCCCATAATGCCGGGCTTGATGAACGTATCCCCTCGCAAAAGCGGGAGCTGATTGCCCGTATCAAACTCGGCAACGCGCTGGCGCTTACCTGTCAAGGGATTGCATTCTTACACGCCGGACAGGAGCGGGGGCGTACCAAGCCGAATGTGCACGGAGCGGTGGAAGAATGTACCGGCGCTTTTGTCCGCAACAGCTATGACGCTTCGGACAGCGTTAACCGCATTGTATGGACGCTCGATGAGGATTACGCCGAGCTGCTCGCATACACGCGCGGGCTTATCGCGTTGCGGAAACGGTTTGACGTGTTTAGAATAGGAAATGCCGGACGCATTGCACAAGCCGCCGCGTTTTTGCCCGTAGAAGATGCAGCGGTTGCTGCATCGGGTGATTGCAGCGGTAACCGATGTGCCGCAAAGAGCGATGACGGAGCATTGTCCGAAACGGAGAAGAAGTACGGGCAGGCATTCGGGTACACACTTGACTGGCCGGACGGCACGTGGTTTTTGTTGTTTAATGCGGCGGGAACGGAACAACGCTTTGCGCTCGGCGGCGCATTACAAAAGCCTGTGGTTTTTGTCGATGGAGCGGCGGCATCGCCGGACGGTATTACACGTCCGTCCGGTATACGATTTGAGCAAAACCGGATCATACTAGATCCGTACACTGCGGCTATTGTTCGCAGTGAATAGATTTTTTTCATAACAGATTGGAGGTGTTATATGAAAAAAGCAATTATAGGGCTTTCTGCCTGTGTATCATTGGTGCTTCTTTTTGCTCTTACGAGCTGCGGCGGAGGTTCCGAGAAGAAGGACGATAAAGCCGACGATATGAAGGGTGAAACGGTTACCGTTAAAATATGGGAATCCGAAGGCGCCGAAAAAGATTTTATGCTGTTCGCTGCGGAAGAATACAAAAAAACGCATCCGAACGTATCCTTTGTGTATGAACCGGTTCAGTCGACCGATGCGCGCACAAAGATTGAAATGGACGGCCCCGCAGGTGTCGGCGCAGATATCTTTGTTGCACCGCACGACCACATCGGCGCCCTTGTCGCAGGCGGTCATATTCTCCCCTTTGACGATGCGTCTGTTCTCGATAACTTTATCCCCGCTGCATTGACATCCGCCGCGTATGAGGGAAAAAACTACGGGTATCCGCTCGCAATCGAAACCTACGCATTGTTCTATAATAAAGACCTTTTGCCGGAAGCTCCCAAAACATGGGACGCGGTGGAAACATTTGCAAAGACGTGGAACGATAAAGCTCAAAATAAATATGCATTGGTCTGGGGTGTCGGAAACGCATACTTTAACTACATCTTTATGAGCGGCTTCGGCGCACCGCTTTTCGGCCCGAACGGCGATGACCCCAAACAGCACAACGTCAATAGCTCCAATGCTATTACCGGTTTAACCTATTTCCAGAGCCTGCGCAAAAAGATGCTCGATGTTCCGTCAGGCGACATTACCGACGATTTCTGCAATTCCTCGTTTACGGAAGGTAAAGCCGCAATGATTATTACCGGCCCGTGGAAGATCTCCGATTTTTCAAAAACAGGCCTTAACTACGGTATTGCACCCATTCCGGTATTCCCCGGCATGACCAATCCTCCGGCATCATTCTCCGGTCTCCGCTTGGCCTTTGTCAGCGCCTACAGTGATCATCCGGCGGAAGCGCAGGATTTTGCAAAATTCCTTACCTCAAAGCCGATGTTGGAAAAACGGTACGAAATGACCAAACAAATTCCGCCCCGCTCCGATATCACCATCACCGATCCGTTAAGTCAAGGTATTTTAGCACAGGCGCAATACGCAACACCGATGCCCACCATTCCCGAAATGGGCAAATACTGGTCTGCAATGAATGCAACTTTTGCGAATATCTGGGACGGCGGCAATGTTACGGAAAAACTGAATGCTGCTGCGGCTACAATGGAGTCGATACAATAGGGTATTGGGGCTGTCCAAAAACTGAAAGCCTATCGACTTTTTCTGTAAGGAAATTATTCGTTATATCCGCTAAAGCGAATTGCGAAACAGTTTTTGGACAGTTCCCTTGGATATAGGTGCTTGGTATGCAGTTTTCGGCAATAGAACATCGCAGTACGGATAATTTTTGCTATCCGCTCAATGAAAATGAACTTATGATCAGCCTTAAAACCGGCAGCGACATACGGCGTGTATTTATTGTATACGGAGATCCGTTCGACGGTTCGGTAACACCGGAGGGCTGGGCATGGGAAGGCAAACGGCAGGAAATCACCCGCAAAAAAGATCTTCCGTATCATACATGGTGGCAGGTAACGGTTACGCTTCCTTATGGACGATGTAAATACTGCTTTGAACTGCACGGTCAAGACGAAGGCGATGTCCGCTACTGTCTGGAAAACGGGTTTTACACGGCAGATGAGCTTGTTACGCTGCGCCGGATAACCGGTAATTTTCCCGGTTTTGAGTTCCCGTGGCTGGACGGCGCTGAATGCGTCCGCGTACCGGATTGGGTACCCCGCACCGTGTGGTATCAAATTTTTCCCGATCGGTTTTGCAGGGATACCGCCTCGCAGAAACCGAATGCTCTGCCGTGGCCTGCTGCCGAGGATGCCGTTACCAACAATGAACACTATGGCGGTACGCTTCGGGGTATTACCGAAAAGCTCGGCTATCTTGCCGATTTGAATATTACCGGCTTATATCTTAATCCGGTTAATGTTTCGCCGAGTGTGCATAAGTATGATACATCCGATTATTTGAATATCGATCCTGCATTCGGCAGCGCAGATGATCTGCATACGCTGGTGAAAGAAGCCCATGCACGCGGTATAAAAGTGATGCTGGACGGCGTCTTTAACCACTGCGGCTGGGACTTTGCACTGTGGCAGGATGTCGTCCGCAACGGAAAAGCCTCGCCGTATTTCGATTGGTTTATCGTACAGGAATGGCCGTTTGAAACCGTTGCAGAACCGGAATGTAAAAACGCCGCGAGCCGAAGCCGACCGTCCGGTACAAACGGAAAGAGCGGACGATACAGCGTTTTTGCGTATGTCGATACGATGCCGAAGCTGAATACCAATAATCCTGCCGTCGTCGATTATCTGCTGAACGTATGCGAAACATGGGTGCGCAGTTATGATATTGACGGGCTCCGGCTCGATGTTGCGAATGAGCTTTCGCACACATTTTGCAGGCAGCTTTATCGGCGGATGCGCAGTCTTAAAAAAGACTTTTACCTGCTCGGTGAAATATGGCGCAGTGCCTTGCCGTGGCTGCGCGGCGGCGAGTTGGATTCGGTAATGAATTATCCGCTCGCGCTGTGCTTCTGGAAATTCTTTTACGATAAAACGCTGCCCGCCCTGACTTTGGAGCGGGAAATAAACGCTGTTTTTACCGCCTATCCCGAACCGGTTACCGTAGGCCTGTTTAATCTGCTGGATTCCCATGATACGCCGCGCCTTTTTACCCGCAACGGCGGTGATGTGTTCGCCGTATGGCAGCAATACGCCCTGCTGTTGAGCCTGCCCGGTTCACCGTGTATCTATTACGGCAGCGAGGTTCTGCTTGCAGGCGGACATGATCCCGATTGCCGCCGCTGTATGCCGTGGCAGGCTATCGAAGCAGGTGAATACGCCGAACCGATGAGCATGATGCGGCAGTTGATTGCTTTGCGCCGTACGCATCCGGCAATGACCGCTTCCGGTTACTCATATCTGCATGACGTACCGCTTGCCGAAAGCGAACCGAATAGAATTATTCATTTGCAAAAGTATGCCGAAACGGTAGAACCTGCGGAAACTCCGGAGACCGTTGAAACCGCGGGAGTTCCGATTACGCGGAGCATAGACCTTATTCTCAATTGCGGTACGGCTCCGGTATCAATCGCACAGATAATAGATGAAAAGGCACGGGTATACCTCTCCCTGCGCTGCAGGGATAAAACGGTACAGCCCGGCGGCTTTATCTTTTTTGAACACCTCATCAACCGATGAACTTCCGTGTACATCGGTTGATGGCGAATTTTGGCAATGCCAAAATATCGCTTCTGTTATAACCACCGCCATCCGTGGCGGTAAAGTTTGCGGTGCAAACTCGATTATTTACGGGTGCGCCGTCCTGAACTTCGGAGCAAAGCTCCTCGTTGCAGGACATGCGCACGACTAAAAACTTTTTCGGATGTTTAAACATCCTGCAAAAGTTTTTATAGGAGGAGTTTTAATGGCTACAACGACCTTACAAGGCGCCGCCGTTATCGACAAATCAATTATCAAAAAGACGTCAACCGCATCGACGTGCTTTATGGGGCTCGGTCAGATCCTCTATTTAAAGCAATATGTGCGCGGCGCCTTTTTCGCTTTGATGGAATTGGCGGTCTTATTTTTGATCTTTTTTGATCAGACGGTTATGCAGTTCAATGGAAAAGGCCCCATCGTGCGGAGTCTGATCGGCCTTATCACACTCGGAGAAGAAAAACCGAATGTCCCTATCAAGATGAAGGATCATTCCATCTTCATGATGATCGGCGGCCTTATCACCGTATTGCTGCTCGTCGTATTTATTGGCATATATGTTGCGAACGTGATCACTGCCAAAAAAACGGCGGCCTATATCGTGGAAAAGCAGCGTTATCCGTCCGCGGCGGAAGCCCGTAAGAAGTTTGTCGAATCGGCCTTTCCGTATCTCGGACTGAGCCCTGCAATCCTGTTGATCTTGTTTTTCACTGTTTTGCCGCTCATCTTTTCGGCGCTGGTTGCCTTTACGAATTATTCATCGCCCAAGCACATTCCGCCGAACAACCTTGTCGACTGGGTAGGTTTTGAAAACTTTATTACAATGTTTAATTCAAAGATGGCAAACAGCTGGTTCTCCGCTTTCGGGCGCGTCGCTCTGTGGACGGTTATCTGGGCGTTCTTTGCAACCACAACCTGTTATTTTACCGGTATGATATTCGCAGTTATCCTTGTCGACAAGCGCATCAAGCTGCCGAAATTCTTCCGAACCGTGTTTATCCTGCCGTATGCCATTCCGGTTATGCTGAGCTTGTTCATTTGGGCGAACCTTTTAAACGGAACATTCGGCCCTATCAACCGCTCGCTGATGCAGTTCGGTCTTTTGAGTGAACCGATTAAGTGGCTTTCCGATCCGTTTATGGCAAAGATTACGATGCTGTTGGTTAATATTTGGATCGGCTTTCCGTATAGTATGATATTAATTACCAGCAATATGACGGCCATCCCTGCGGATATTTATGAGGCGGCAACCATCGACGGCGCGAATAAGATGCAGCAGTTCTTCCGCATCACACTCCCGCTGGTGCTGTTCCAAACGATGCCTATTCTCATTATGCAGTTTGCCGCCAATATCAACAACTTCGGCGCGGTATACTTCCTTACTGCAGGTGGTCCGAATCTTGACGACAGTATTCAGACAAAGGCAGGCGCAACCGATCTGTTGATTTCGTGGATTTATAAACTCACGTATGATACGCCGACTTTATACAACCTTGCCTCGGTACTTTCCATCCTCGTGTTTGTCGTGCTGGTACCGTTCGCAGTCTATAATTTTACGCATACTAAGGCGTTTAAAGAAGGAGAACTGTAATGAAAAAGCATTCTCTGAGTACCATACTGGTACTGATTATCCTGTATACCGTCCTTATTTCGACGGTACTCTTTGTCCTCTATCCCGTTGCTTTTACCGTCGGCGCGGCGTTTACCAAGACTAATTCGTTGGCGGCAACAAGCATTTCTCCTATTCCCAAGGAACCGTCGGTGTATCAGTTTAAACGGCTTTTAACACCTGCGGACAAAATCGTTGAAGGTACAACCGATGTGCGCGGCACCAACTACGTTAAATGGTACGGCAATACCCTCAAAATTGCGGTGTTCAATGTTCTTTTGACCTTGGCTGTCTGCGTAACCGCCGCCTATATCTTTTCCCGTTTTAGGTTCCCGCTGCGAAAGCCGCTGCTCGCTTCTATGATTGTGCTGCAGATGTTCCCCAGCTTTATCGGAATGGTTGCAACGTATGTGTTACTATGGAAGATAAACGGCTTAAATACCCATTGGGGGCTCCTTTTGGTATATGCGGCGGGCAGTGTGCCCTTTAACGTATGGCTGATGAAAGGCTATTTTGATACGGTGCCGAAAAGCGTTGAAGAAGCCGCCCATGTCGACGGTGCCGGTTCGTTTACCACATACGTGAAAATCGTACTGCCGATGGTAAAGCCGATGATTATGTTCCTTGCGCTTACCAGCTTTACCGCACCGTGGATGGACTTTATCTTCCCGCGCCTTATTTTGCGCAGCGATGATAAAAAGACCTTGGCGCTCGGCCTTTTCGAGCTGATTAACGGCCGCGCAAACGATAACTTTACGATGTTTGCTGCAGGCGCGCTGCTCGTAGCAGTGCCCTTTACGCTGCTGTTTATGGCAGGACAGAAATTCCTATTAAAGTCCCTTGCTGCCGGCGCGGTAAAAGAGTAGTGTATATTAAGAAAACTAGGGAAACACTGATTAATTCGAAGGCGAATTAATCAGTGTTAACATTAAAATTTCTTGTTTCGTAATAAGTCTATATATTATAGGCAATTAAAGACTTATGAGAAACAAGGGGAAGTGCAGATTAAATGCGCTCCTCGCTTTAATCAGCACTTCCCTAAGAAAAGAGTTGTTTTTAGCTAAGCTATAAATTAAAGGAGAGTACAATGAAAAAACGCTTTTCAATCCGTTACAAATTAATCATCATCTTTGGGACATTGATATTGGCTGCAGGGGTTATCGAAGGGCTTCTGGCAGTTCGCTCGGCAAACAAGGCTGTAACTGAAAAGGTCGAAATGCATCTGATTGACAAAGCAACAGATACGGCGGAAATTCTCGACGGACGTGTGAATACGGTGTTTCAATTTTTGGAAGGCATAGCCCGAATACCTGTATTACGTGATGATGCCATTACATTTAGAGATAAAATGTTACTGCTTGCTGAAGAAGCAAAATTCAATTCCATTATCAGTGAATTATATATTACCGATAAAGGAGGAATCTTGCATAACTTAGACGGATCTGAGATTGCATTTGATGATACACAATGGTTTCAGGCCGGTATGAACGGGGAAAAATATACGGAAGAACCCTATATCGATGTGGAAAATAACATATTTATTACATTTTCTTTACCGGTATATGATGACAGTGGGACTATTATCGGAGTATTGGGCGCTGATGTTGACGGTTCATGGCTTTCCAATCAAATTGCCGATATTGTTGTAGGAGAAACGGGAGACTGTTATATTTTAGATAAATTAGGGAATACGATCGCTGACAAAGACTTTAGTTTGGTTGAAAATAGCTCAAATGCTTATGAGGAATCTAAGACCGATGTATCGCTTGAATCCGTCGGTACATTTGAAAAAATGGCTGTCCAAGAGGAAAAATCGTCAATCGGATATTTTGAATACAAGGGGATAAAAAGGATTGCCTCTTATGCAAGGATGAAAACGACAGGGTGGACGGTTATCATAAATGCTCCTGTGAATGAGTTTATGGGAACAGTCAATACGCTGCGTATTTCGATGCTCGGTATCGGTGCAGTAATTTTACTTATCGCACTCGTTGTCATCTACTTTGTCGCCTGTGCAATGGTAAAACCTGTTAAAACGGCGGTTGACGCACTGAAAGATATCGCACGAGGTGGAGGAGATTTAACGGTGTGCCTTCCCATTCACGGCAATGATGAAGTTACGGATTTGTCCGAATATTTTAACGAGACGATTGCAAAAATCGGTTCATCTATCCGGCATGTTGGAGTGAACAGCAGTGACATGGAAGAAATCGGGGATGAACTGGCGTCCAACATGACCGAAACGGCAAGCGCTATCAATGAAATCAGTGCTAATATCGACGGGGTTAAACAGCAGGCGATGACCCAAGCGGCAAGTGTGACTGAAACGGCGGCTACTGTTGAAGAAATTGTCCGCACCATTAAGCAGTTGAATAACAGCATCGAAACACAGGCTGCAAGCGTTGCCCAGTCTTCTTCTTCCGTAGAAGAAATGGTTGCTAATATCGCCTCTATCGGGCAAACACTCGGCAAAACGGACGAGGTAATAAAAACACTTACAACAGCGACCGGCGACGGCAAAGCTACCCTTGTAACTTCAAATACCGTAACGCAAAAGATAGCTGAGGAATCAGGTTCGCTGATGGAAGCGTCTAGTGTTATTCAGCATATCGCTTCACAGACAAACCTTTTGGCGATGAATGCCGCGATCGAAGCCGCTCATGCGGGAGAAGCAGGCAAAGGTTTTGCCGTCGTTGCCGATGAAATCCGTAAGTTAGCAGAAGATTCTGCTGCACAGGGAAAGACCATCACTTCAACGCTTAAGACCTTATCGGGAGAAATTGAAACCCTTTCCGCTTCGTCCAAAACGGTGGAAGAAAAGTTCAATGTAATTTTCACCCTTGCGGCGCAGGTAAAAGAAATGAGCGACCGTCTGACCGAAGCAATGCGGGAACAGGAGAACGGCAGCAGGGAAGTGCTGATTGCAATTAAAAGCATCAATACAGTAACCACGGAAGTACAAGCCGGTTCCGAAGAAATGCTGAAAGGCGGGGAGAGTGTTGCGGAGGAGATGCGCAAGCTCGACGGCCTTACCCGCGTTATAACCGACAGCATGAACGAGATGTCATCCGGCGCGGTACAAATCAACAACGCCATACAGGAAGTGAGCGAGATTACGCAGAAGAATAAGCGGAGTATTGAGGCACTGGCACAAGAAGTTTCCAAATTCAAAACATAAGTTAGGGGGTATTTTCTTTTTTTCCGATAAAAAGAAAATACCCCCTACAACCCCCATCTATTCAGTACCGCCACGCACGGCGGTGGTTCCACGCAGTAACCAGTTTGCTTGCAAACTGGCAGCTCAAGAATGTGCTAGGACGCACATTCTTGAACGGCATCCATACCGCTGCTGAAAATTCTTAATGTGGTTTTCTTATTTTTCCTGCCAAAATGGCGGCTTATGCGCTATATATCGGGTATGACTATACATTCAAATGTACGAGAAAAACCGAATATACGAGAGCGTCTTTTGGCGTATGGAGCGGAACAGCTGAGCGATGTTGATTTGCTTGCGGTTCTTCTGCATACCGGTATTGCGAATAAGCCGGTAACAAAGCTTGCCGAGGAGATTATCCGACATATTGATACACGGAAAACGGAAAGTATCGAAGCGGCGTTAAAGACTATTAACGGGATCGGAGATGCAAAGCTATCAACGATACTCGCAGCGTTCGAACTTGGCAGGAGATATTACGGTGTCGGAGGCGAAAAAATCCGGCATCCGAATGATATTGTTCCGTTCTTGCGGCATTATTCGGTGCGTAAGCAAGAGCAGTTTATCTGTGTATCGCTGAACGGGGCGCACGAAATTTTGGCAATCCGTGTAGTTTCGGTCGGGACACTGACGGATACGCTGGTTCATCCTCGTGAGGTATTTGCTGACGCGCTTGCCGACAGAGCCGCCACGGTTATCCTTGCACACAACCACCCCTCAGGTGCTTTGGCTCCTTCTGCTGAAGATTTAAACTTGACTCACCGGCTCTGTGAGGCGGGACGCCTCTTAGGAATTGAGGTATTGGATCACATCATTTTGTCGCCGAACGGTGAGTATATGAGTTTTATCGAGGCAGGAATCCCGCTCGCATAGGGGTGGGATAAAAAGCGGATCGAGGGCGGTATGCTTATCGGCGCAAAAAGTTACGGAAAGCGTAAGCGGGGTAACGTTTTGCGTTACCGGAATAAAACCATCCTTTTATTGCTTCAAAAGCGGCAGGGGATAAGTAGGGCAGGGAAGCCTCTGATATTTTCTGCTTTAAAAACAGGTCGAGCCATCCGAGTATTAACAGCCTGTAGCGCATATAAAGTTCGATATCGAACCAGCCTGAAAGCATATTGCCTTTGGTATCGAGCCCGCTGCTATGAACACCGTTTTTAATGGCAAAAAAAGCCGTGGGTGCGGATGTATTGCAGTGCTCATAAAATTCAAAGGTTTTTTCAGGATACGCAACATTATCCCTGTTGCCGGTAACAATAAGAACAGGAATGTGCATGGCTGTTAGATCGGTACCGAGAACCTCATTTTTGCCTCCAACTCGTTCTACTAAAGAAGACGCCCCGTTATACGGATTTAACGCAACCACAGCACCGATATCGGGGTGTGATTTTGAAAAATGCAGCGCCGCTGTCCCTCCCATAGAGTGTCCGATTATTGCCATTTTTTGCATATCTATTCGCTTAAATAAACGGCTTTCGGGATTTTCGCTTGCCGTTTTTAAAAGGGTATATGCCGACTCAAATGCAGCGATAAACTCTTCGGGGTAACTTTTTTCTTTTGCCGAGAGAATCGCAGCGACATATCCCTGAGATGCAAGATAACGGGCAAGGCTTGCATTCGGCTTTTTTGAAACATGCCAGCCATGGCTGATAATAACGAGCGGGTATGTTCCCTCAAGTACCGGATAAAAAACGGTGAGTGGAGTGTCTAAAACACCTTCATCGGTTAATTCAGGTGCTGAAAAAGCGTGATTGAGTTCATAGTTGTAGATGCGGTTATGTTTTTTAAAAGACTCAGGGTTCAATACGGCAACTTCATATTCGAGCTGTGCGTCACCGGTTTGCGCATACAGTACGGTGGTTCCGTTTAACAGAAGTAGTAAGACAAAAAAGAAACATGTGCGCGGTAAAAAAAATATCGTTTTATATGTTTTCATAAAATCTAACGAGCCAATAGTTCATTATACGGGCGTATTTCGATAGCTGATTGCGGAACTTCTAAAGCGGCGAGTAGCGTATTGAAAATGCTCTGCGCATTACGGATATGCCGTTCGTAAGCGGCGGTATCGGAACCTTCATCGGGGTAGAGGACTTCGATTTCCAAAAAATACCCGATCGGATGTATGAAGGAAAGCTCCGCCGACACCGACCGAGTATCTTTGAGTATGTCCGCGGAAAACAAGCTTGCGCGTGGAACAAAAACTTTTGTCTCCTTTTGTTTCTCTGCAGTGCAGGTCATACCGAGACTTTCGAGCATTTCGGTAAAGACCGGTACGGACACAGCTGCAAGTTCAAATTCAAGTTCGCGGTTGGTTTCTATCATATCGGTATAGTGTTTCTGCTTATGCGTTACCAAAACTGTTTCCTTGGTACCAATCAGTTCCCGCCGTACCCGTACCGTTTTTTCTCCGAGCGTCCAGTACCGGTCGGTCTTGATGCAGCGGAGTGAAAAATCTGCGATACGGGATAATAGCGCTTCGGTTTTTTCGGGATGTTCAAGATGCGCCTTTAATTCGATTTCGTGCATACGTTAATCTGTGCTAATCAAGCTGTGCCAATATGGAAAGCGGTTGAACTTTACGCTTGAACGCCTGTTTTAACCGCACGAGCGAGTTCTGCGCCTCGTTCTTCAAGCAGCCGAATATCTGCGTCGAGCAGCTTACCCTGCCATTCATATTGTTCCGGATGGTTCCATTTCAGAGCGGCTGCTTTTTGCTCGTATTCTTTCTTTGCGCCGCCCGACCAGCCCCAGTTTCCGATACGCAGTACCGTTTTATCGGTAATATGCTTGCGTTCAAATAAATCCAATACGTACGCCATCGGCGGGAACATCTTGTATTCATACGTCGGCATCGCAAGTACCAAGCCTGCCGCCTTGTACGCATTACCGAGTATGTAGGATACGTCCGTGTCGGGTATGTCGTGGATGGTGTAGGGGACTTGTTCGGCTTCAATTCCTTTGATAACGGCGTCCAGCCCTTGTTTGGTATATCCATACATGGAACCCCAAATAATGCAGATTTCTTTTTCGCATTCGCCGCCGGTGTTGTAACCTGCAAACCGTTTGTACAGGGAAGAAATACGGTCGGGATGGGAGCGCCAAATAAGACCGTGACTCGGCGCAATACATTTGATATCCAGCGCTGCAAGTTTGTCCAAAGCCTTTAAGACAAAGGTACTGAAACTTGCGACAATGTTTGAATAATAGCGCAGCGCTTCCGCTTCGTAAAACTTCAGTTCTTCCTCCGAATGCTGATCGTCAAAGATCTTTTCGCCGATAGCGCCGTACGATCCGAATGCATCACAGGAAAAGAGGACTTTAGCGGCAGGGTCATAGGTCATCATTGTTTCCGGCCAGTGCACATTCGGTGTTTCGTAGAATTGGAGAACTTTTCCGCCGCCAAGGTCAAGACTATCTCCCGTTTTAACCGCATGGAGGTTTCCCTGCACCTTAAAAAACTTTTCGACTATCGCCAGCCCTTTTGACGTACTGATAACTTCCGCCTGCGGATTACAGGAATGGACATATTCAATCAGATCGCAATGGTCGGGTTCCAAGTGATTCAGAATAAGATAATCGATGTCCTTGAACGAAAGTCCGATGGATTCCAGTTGTTCCGTATAGCTTTTTAACGAGCCGTCCCAATCACGGACAATATCGATCAAAGCGGTCTTTTCACCTTTTACAATATATGAATTGATGCTTACTCCTTGAGGAAGCATCCATAAACCTTCAAAACGGCTCGTGCGTGCACAAATATCCGCATGGATACAGTATATGCCCCCACTTATTTCTTGCGCTTTCATAGTGTCCTCCATAATCTAAGGAAAACCTCTCATTTGCATTGAGGCTCGGTGAGCGTTAGGTGATATTAGTACCGGCAGGTACCGGTGTTTCGGGTTTTAGCAGAACGCAGATTGATGAATCTTCGGATTCTGCGCAGAGCAGCATTCCCTCGGAAATATGTCCGCGCATTTTAGCGGGCTTGAGGTTTGCAAGCACGATAATCTCTTTGCCGACTAATTCTTCGGCACTATAGTAGTCAACGAGGCTCGAAACGATTTGGCGCGGCTTTTCTTCGCCGAGGTCTACCTGTAAAATGTAGAGTTTTTCCGCATTTTCAGCTTTTACACATTCCAAAACCTTGCCGGTTTTCAGCTGTAGTTTTGCAAAATCATCATAGGTAATTATTTCAGTTGTGTTTTCACTCATGCTGCTCAGTATATGAGAAAGAGCCGAAAACTGCAAGCCGAGGAGAGAGCAGCGGTATCAGCTTACCGTTCAGGTAGGCAGCTGTTTTTTGTATATACGGACAACTGTACAGGGCATCTTTAGAAGCTATCCGAGTTTAAAAAATGCTCTAGCGGGCATCTTCTAAAAATCTAACCGAGTTTTTAGAGATGCTCTAACGTATCTCCAGCTGCGAATACAGCGTTTTCCCCGCGGAATTCTTAGGGATAGCTTCGATAAAAAAGACATGGAACACCTTTGCCGGAAGCCGTGTCGTTTGTGCAAGGTATTCCGATATTGCGCGATGCTGTTCTTCCGTTTTAAGCGTTGTATAAACGCAGAGGAAGTCGTCTTGCCCGATACAAGCGAATTCGGCATCGGGAAAGGCGGCGGACAATAGCCGTTCGGTATCGTCTAAATTAACCCGATTACCGAATACCTTGATAAACCGCTTTTTTCTCCCAACGATAAAAAAATACCCGTCCGAATCCCGTTTTGCCATATCGCCGGTATGCAGCGTTCCCTGCCACTCGTCGCCTTTTGCTAAATCGGCAGCGCATTCCGCATATCCCATCGCGACATTCTGTCCGTGGTATACTAATTCGCCGACAGTATCGGGCGCGGTAATTTCCGCACCGGCTTCGTCAATCAGTTTTAATTCTCCGCCGGGGATTGCAATACCCATACTGCCGCATTTTTCCATTGTCTTATCCGGCGGCAGATATGCCATGCGCGGCGCGGCTTCGGTTTGCCCATACATCACAAAAAAGCGCCGTCTGGTGTTCAGGCTCCATTCGCCGAATTTTTGATGCAGCTCGTATGGCAGTTTGCCTCCCGCCTGCGTCAGTGTTTTGAGCGCCGGCAGCTCCATTTCGGTCAGTCTTAGACGGGAGAACATTTGATAGGTATAGGGGATGCCCACAAGCGAGCTGACGTTTTCTTGTTTAATCCGTGCCCAAAACGGGGCGGTTAAGATATCGTGCCCGGTCAATATGACGGTTGCGCCCATAAGGACATGGCTATTGATAATGGACATTCCGTATGAATAGCTCATCGGCAGCATAGTTATCGGCCGCTCCTTGTCGGTAATGTGCAGGTATTCTGCGATTGACCGTGCGTTTTCGTAGATATTGCGGTACGTTAAGCGTACGAGTTTGGGGCTGCCGGTACTCCCCGATGTGGTGAGGAGCAGCGCCAAATCCTGAAAAAGCTCCGGCCCTTTTTCATCTGAACGGAGCAACACACTGTCCGCTATCGTGATAACGGGCTTATTCATCGGAAGGATGTTTTGCGTTTCTTCCGGCAAATCGTGCGGAACGTAATAAAAAGCAGGGTGATAGGTTTGAATTAAATGGTGTAAAAGTTCCGGGGCAATGTGTGCGTCCAACAGGAGCGGTACGGCCCCCGCCTGTAAACACCCGAGGTACCCGAGCAGTGTTCCGGGTGAATTGCTGCAAAGGAGAAACACGAGCCGATGCGCAGCCTCTTTCGGAAGCGCTGCCGCAGCTTTCTTGATTTCGCCGTAATGCAACAGTTCGCCGCTATCGGTTATCGCCAATACCCGCTGCGGATCTTTTTCGGCATATCTCAATAATTCCATATTGCACCTCATTACTCATCGCGAAAAAATCTAAGGGAAACCTCTAAAAACCTTGAGTTTTTAGAGGTTCCTCATCGAATAACTCTATTGGAGTACCTTACCGGTAATAAGTTTATAACAGCTTATATCGACGGGTAAGAACCTTCCCAGACGATTTTTTTGTACATATCGGGATCGGTATCTCCTTCCGTTGAAAAGCACAGTATCTTTGAGTTTTTATCGAGCTTTAATGCCGTGCGTAAATCCTTCATATCATCGTGCTGCATAATTGCGGATAAGAGACCGAAGGGGACGGCTCCCGATTCTCCTGAGGTAACCGGCGTATCTCCTTTGATGGGAGCCGCAAGCATACGCATACCACGGGCAGAAACCCAATCGGGCGCCGATACAAAGCAGCTGGTATTATTTTTGAGGATATCCCAAGAAATGGTGTTCGGTTCGCCGCACGCGAGTCCTGCCATAATGGTTCGCAAATCTCCCGTTACAAAATGAGGTTTACCGTCTGCTGCCGTTGCAGACCGGTACAAGCAGTCCGCAGCGCGGGCTTCCACGACAACGGTAGTGGGGCAATTGTCGGGGAAGAGGTTTTTAAAATATCCTTGTATGGCGCCCGCGAGCGAACCGACGCCCGCTTGCACAAAGATATGGGTGGGGCGGTCTACTCCCGCCGCCTTGAGTTGTTCGGCAGCTTCAAGCGCCATCGTACCATAGCCCTGCATAATCCACGCGGGGATTTCTTCGTATCCTTCCCACGCGGTGTCCTGTACCATAACGCCGTGCTCCGTTTTTGCAGCAAGAGCGGCAGCCATGCGGACGCATTCGTCGTAGTTGACGTTTTCGATGGTAACCTTTGCGCCTTCTTTTGCGATATTATCGAAGCGAGTTTTGGTAGAGCCTTTGGGCATCAGCACGACCGATTTTTGACCGAGTTTATTTGCAGCCCACGCAACGCCGCGTCCGTGGTTTCCATCGGTTGCGGTAAAAAACGTAGCCTGTCCGAATTCTTTCCGCAGCTTTTCGCCGGTCAACACGTCGTAGGGGAGTTCCGAAACATCTTTTTTGAGCTGTTTTGCAATGTATTTTGCCATCGCAAAGGAACCGCCGAGCACTTTAAAAGCATTTAAGCCGAACCGCCACGATTCGTCTTTGATAAATACCGAACCGACGCCGAGCATATCCGCCATATTTTTTAAGGGTACCAGCGGTGTCGGTGCATATTGTGGGAAACTTTTATGAAACGTATGTGCCTTATTGATTTCATCTAAAGCCATCACCGCAAGCTGTTTGTTGTCCGTTTTCGGAAGCTTATTTTCCGACCAAAGAATCTTTTCCATATATAACTCCTTTCAATCGAGCATGAGGGTGTTCCAAAAATGTTCAGTTTTGGACGGGTTTCTTAATGTTAAGAACAAGCCTTATGCAAAAAAAATTTGTTAGAATCAAAATATTTATGAGTTTATCATAGCACAGATACAAGATATGTCAAGTTCAAGAAGGGCGAGCGCATCAGAAGTATTTTAAGCGCTTGCCTTCCTTACTGTACGAAATTTTATCCAAAATTTCGTACAGCTTTTTTTGTAGACAGGCAAACGCATCAGGCAGAATAGATAAAAAACGCAGAAGATTGAGGCTGTGAGACCATTTGAACCGCGAAGAGGTTCAACTCTGGTTGAACGGCCTCAATCTTCTGCGGGGTTGTTAAAAAACGGCCTGATACGTTTGCCCTGAGAGCTGTGGTCTAAAGCTCCGCTGCTCGATGCCGAAACTATAAATAGTAGAAAGATGCCGTATGCATCAAGCAAATGATTATGTTTATCGATGTATGGTATTTTTCATTATGTGGAGGGTAATGTATGAAATTGTATTCAATCAAGAGTAATCCGGGGGATGTTTCTTATTTTTCAATCCTGAACGAAACGGACAAGGGATATTTTATCCGCATCTGCCATGATAAAGAAGGGTATGAGAAGATCAGCGAAGAATTTCTTGATAATGATATGTTTGCGCTGTGCCTGCGTACCGGATATATCAGCGAAGTTCCTGCCGAGACTCACGGAGTCGCTTAATTGATTAAAAAACTATAACTCGCGATGTTTTTAATAAGTCATTTGTATTTATAGACTTATTAAAAACTCGACGGGCGCCTCTATTCCGAAGGATGCGAAGCAAATCTAACCGAGTTTTTAGAGGCGCCCAAACATTAGCCACAATTATTCTACGTCTTTGATTTACTTGCCTGATGCGTTTGTCCTAACGGTCTTTTTTGGTAACCAAGGTTCTTTTTGATTAAAAATGCTGATTTTTATGATCTTTCCATTGCTATTTTCCTAATAAATAGGATATATTTGAAGCATGACAGAACTGTCTTCTCGGTATCATCACATTTCCGTCTCTATAAAAAAAGGCACAAAAATGTGCAAAGGACTTGACATGCCGAAATACACCCTGCATAATTCACAGCTTCACAGCTTCACAGCTTCACAGCTTCACAGCTTCACAGCTTCACAGCTTCACAGCTTCACAGAGGCATAGTCTTTTTTTTACACATCTACATTATCATTTTTTCTCATCAGCGTATGCATAAAGAACAAAACGACTTCTCTATGCGGGCACCTCTAAAAACTTTAGTTTTTAGAGGTGCCCATGGATCTTTTTTATAACAGGCGTCGATAAAAAGCCGGTGAGCATTTTACCGATGCGGCTTATCGTAACGGAGGAACGTATGCGTAAAGCTTTTATTATTTTAACTGGAATGCTGTTTACTCTTTTGTTTGCATCCTGTAATCAGTTTACCGCAAATATAGACGACTATCTCAGCTATTGGGCATCGGAAGCCTATATTACCGATTCAAGCATAAAGGCGGTATTACAAAACGACCTCAACAGCATACCGAGTGTCCCCTCGGCTGAAGATGTTTCCGTCACGTTTAAGCTGAAAAATCCTAAATCTTTTTCGCTCGATTTACCTCCGGCGGCAGACCCGGCAAAAAAGGTGATTGTGTTTGAGCATTTAACACAGGCTCCGGTAGTGGGTACGGATTATACGCTCACACAATCCGAAGACCGGCAAAGTCTGACCCTGACGTATAAGGCTTCTTTTTTACAAGCGTATGAATGGGGTGCGCAAGACCTTTCTTCCACCCTCTCCTTGTATGCTGTAGACGGCCGCCCCTTTAAACAAACCTACACTCTCAAGCTAAAAGCAAATACACCCCCTCAGAATCCGAGTTTCACCGTTGCAAAGACAACCGGTTCGCCTGCTTATTATGTACTGTGTATCACTATTCCTGATATGGATAAGAGGGTACCGGGCGGACTTTTGCATAAAGACCTTGCCCGTATTGAGGTTAACGGAACACCCTATACGTTTTCGGTTAATGAAGCGAAAACCGCGTTTACCAAGCCGGAAGCTGATGTCTTTATTACACATTCCGATGTAGAAAAGCTGAATGAGCCGGACGCCGATGATGTTCCCGCCGATAGCAGCTGGGTACTGTACTATAAAACCGATGTTGAAGTGAAAGACGGCGCTGCAAAAAAAGACTATACGATTAAACTGATAGACAAAAAAGGCTTAGCTTCCGGCATAGTGAACGCAAGTACAAAACCGAATAAAGCAGAAACAGAAATTGTCCGCATCACGAAGGGCACAAAGATTTCCGGCAACGGCGACAGCGAATCCGATCCGACTATCATCGGTACCGACAGCAGCGGAGCGACATTAAGCGTTTCTTCTGCAACCGGCAATACGACAGTGCACTGCACGCTGACTGAAATAGGCGGTTCAACTCCGGTAAAGTATGACGGCAATCCCGTTACCGTGCCGCTTCCCTTAAACGGCGCCGGTGAAAAAAAATACAAGCTGGAGTATTACACGGACGGCGAAGGCCTTGCGGCAACGCCGGTACAGACGGTTTATTATAAGGTTGTGCAAGGACACACGGTAAGCTTTGATGCAAATACCGGCGCATATCCGGACGGCACTACCGCGGTTTCCAAGCACGTGCTGCACGGCGCTACAGTTTCAGCACCGGATCCGCTGCCGAAAAAACAAGGATTCGGAGTAACCGACTGGTATAAAGATAAAGCCTGTTCTGCAGGAAAAAAATGGGAGTTTGCATCAGACACCGTAACCGGCAATATAACGCTCTATGCACAGTGGACGGCAGGAAACAGTACATATACGGTAAAACACTACAAGCAAAATATTAATGATGATAATTATACGCTTGCTGAGACGGAAACCAAACCCGGCACGACGGACGCATCTATCTCTGCTGACAGCATCAAGAAAAACTATGAAGGCTTTGAGTACGATCACATTGACTCTACAACCCCGACAATCGTGGCAGACGGTTCAACGGTGGTAAAAGTATACTACAAGCGCAAAACATACGCGGTAAACTTCAACGTAGACGGTCCAGGCGGTAGTATCGCTGTAACGGCTGTTACCGGCGGCTCTTTACTATCCGGAAACCCCGTTACGGTAAAACACGGCGGAAGCGTAACCTTTACCGCAGTGCCTGCTGACAACAGTTATGAAGTCGATAGGTGGAGCACCAATGTAGGAAACATTTCATCCGACAAAACACAAGCCACGCTTTCCAACGTAACCGGTAACGGTATAACCGTAACGGTCAAGTTTAAAAAGAAGATTTACACTGTAACCTACCTCGTAGAAATCGTAGACGGAGAAGCGGGAGGAAAGATTAAAGCCGATTCAGGTAACTTTGTAGAAAACGGCAGCACATCAGTTGAATACGGCGGAAGTGTAGGCTTTACCGCGGTTCCCACCAATACAGACTGGAAAGTTGCGGAATGGAAAAAGGACAATACCGTAGTAAACGGAACAAACTCAACCTATACACTTTCCAACATAACCGAAAATAAAGAAGTAACGGTGAAGTTTTACCAGTCGCACATAAGCAGTCCGGAAACGTGGAAAGACCTTTTGCGTGCGGTTAAAAGCGCACCCGATAACAGCACCATCACCATAAATGGCGAAATAAAGGCGACAAATGACGAGGGCAATAAGGGCATAATTAATATCAGAAAAAGACTTACCATAAAAGGTAACAACCCTTCCGCTGCTTTGAATGCAGACAGCAAGTCGGGTATTTTTGATGTGTTTAACACACTCACCCTTGAAAACATAACGCTTACAAAGGGTGCAGCGTTCTACTACCAGTCAGGCGGCGCCGGCGTATACGTAAATCCGTCCGGTACACTCATTATGGAAGGCTCAAGCGTTATTACCGACTGCTCGGCGGCGAATTCCGGCGGCGGCGTGTATGTAGGCGGCGGAACCTTTGAAATGCACGGCACAAGCGCTATCACCGGCTGCACGGCAAGTAAAGGCGGCGGCGTTTATGTAAGCGGCGGAACCTTTAAAATGCAAGATTCCGCAATCGTTACCCCCTCTACCGGATCTGAGCAATATACGGCGGGCAAAAACGACGTGTATTTGGAGAGCGGAAAGATGATAACCATTAACGGAACGCTTACCGGTACGACTCCCGTTGCGCGCATTACAGTACCGAATACGGCCTACAACACGTCCACACAAGTGCTTGCCGACGCGATAACAACAGGCTCACCACAAAACTACACCAAGTTTACGGTAACGCCGCAGGATGTGGTGGACGGGAAGATGTTTTGGTATATTACTGATGCCGGTAAGTTGAAAGCGGAAGTTGAGGATCTTCAAACGTTGAAAGAAGCAGTTCAGGCTGCACCTGCCGATAATACGCCCTTTGTTATAAAGCTGGCAGGTACTATCGACGACCTTCAAACGGTTCAAATACCGAACGGGAAAAAGATTATGCTCAAGGCTGATAACGCAAGTAAACCTGCAATCTTAAAATGTCCTGACAATGGGCATGGGCAGGCCCTGTATACATACTTTGAGGTACAAAGCGGTGCGTCGTTAACATTAGAAGGACTGATAACATTGCAAGGAGTTGACTCCGGCTATCGGAAGATACACCACGCGCTCTCTGTAAACCATAATGGCAACGCAGAAATCAAAAACGGCGTAACAATTACCGGGTTTAAAAATTCCTGGGTTAACAGCGGGGGTGAGCATGCCGGAAACGGTCCTGTTTTTGTAAACGGAACACTTACCATGTCAGGCGGAACGATTGAGAAAAACACAGTCGATAATCTGAATGGCTCTTTGTGGTCTGGTGGCGGCGGCGGCGTATATGTAGGTGAAACCGGAAAGTTTATAATGAAAGGCGGGACAATTACCCAAAACGAAGTCAGCGGTTATAACCCCTCCGTCGGTGGCGGCGGCGTATATGTGGACGGGAGCTACAATGGTGGGGACCCCATACGTGGACAGTTTACGATGGAAGGCGGAACAATTGAGAAGAACACAGGATACGAGGGCGGTGGCGTACTCGTAAAAGGAATATTCGAGATGAAAGGCGGCAAAATTACCGAGAATAACTCCAATAATGGTAAGGGGGTGAGGGTTTATCATCAGTTTGACTGGTATGGCGGCGAAATAACTACAAACTATGGCTTTGGTAATGCAGTAGTTGGTCCTTGTAATAACCAGTCCGGTAATACGGCAAGCTAAGGGGGGGTAATGGATAATGGATAATGGGGAATGGGTAATTCAATGGGTAATGGATAATTATGAATTACAAATTACACATTACCAATTACAAATTGATTACAAATTACCAATTACACATTACCAATTAGTTATCGGGAGCATTGAAGTATGAAGAAAATTGTGTAAAGGCAGCGCTCTGTGCGCTGGTATTTTTGGGCGCTTCCCTTCTTTTTGCTCAAGAGGTAAAAGCGGTTAAATTAAAAAAATCGCCAAGGCCGCAAAGTTCGCAAAGAGGAAAGTAAAGAATACTTCAAACAAAGCTCCCCTTAAATTCCTTTGCGCTCTTAGTGTCCTTTGCGGTTAAATTAAAAAAAACCGCAAAGGCCGCAAGGAACGCCAAGGGAAAATTAAAGAATGTGTTATCAAATCGCCATCAAAATTCTTTGCGCTCTTAGTGTCCTTTGCGGTTAAATTAAAAAAAATGTTCCTTTAAAACTACTGAAGATATGGTATAATTAAGGCAAGAGAGGGCATAAGTTATGAGTACTTCAAACAGAAAATATAAAGACTCGGTGTTCGTCGACCTTTTCAGTGAAGACGAAAAAGCAAAAGAGAATTTTTTATCGCTATATAATGCTCTGCATGGAACGGACTTGAAAGATACAGAGCAGCTAAAAACGGTCAGGCTCGATCAGATCCTCTATATGGCATTCTATAATGATGTGTCTTATCTTGTCGATAACAAAATAATAGTCCTTGCAGAACACCAATCGACGATAAATCCCAATATGCCTCTCCGCTGTCTTGAGTATGTAAGCCGCTTGTATGAAACCCTCTTTGAATCAAAAGAAAAATACAGCCGTAAGCTTTTAAAAATTCCGGTTCCTGAGTTTTATGTTTTTTATAACGGTGAGGAACCATATCCTTCCGATAAAACTCTGAAACTATCGGAGGCCTTTATAGAAAGAGGAACGGAAACTAATCTTGAGTTGACCGTTAAAGTAATAAACATAAACCGGCAAAACCGTCATCCCGTATTGGAAAATTGCCGGACAATGCAGGAATACAGTATATTTGTGGAAACGGTGCGCAAGTGGAAAGAGATAGATAGTCAAAACGGTTTTGAAAAAGCCGTTGAAGAATGTATAGAAAATAATATTTTGCGTGAATATCTAAAACGCAAGACGAAGGAGGTATTGAATATGTTACTGGCAGAATATGATTATGAAACAGATATTGCAGTACAGCGAGCCGAAGAACATGAAATCGCCTTTGCCGAAGGAATTGAACAGGGGATTGAGCAAGGAATTGAGCAAGGAATACAACAGGGCTTTTCCGACGGTTCATACAAAAAAGCTCTTGAAACGGCAAAATTGATGAAACATGCGAATTGTGAACTTGATTTTATTATGCAGATGACCGGCCTCAGTAAAGAAGAAGTGGAAGCGATTAATTAATTGGTAATGGATAATTGGTAATTTAAGAAAATTACACATTACAAATTACCAATTAAAAATTACTTATCGGGAGAATTGATGTGAAGAAAAATTGTGTAAAGGCAGCGCTCTGTGCGCTGGTATTTTTGGGAGCTTCCGTTCTTTTTGCTCAAGAGGTTGAGGATGAACCTAAAAGAGAAAAAGACGGCCTTCATTGGTCTTTGGGTATTTCGGCGGAAGGGAATATGAATGTACCGAAAGGCTCTGCCTTGGGTGCAGGGCTGTACGGGATGTTTGTATTGCCTAATTGGGTTAAAACGGGCAGGTTTTCAGCCGGTGTAAAGCTCTTGTATTCGACGGAATTTAAAAGATACGGTCTTCTTGATACGGCTGTTTTGTTCCGCTGGAATTTTTATGATTTTGCAAAGTTTAAAACCTGCGATTCAGGATTTTTTGTTCAGGCGGAAGGAGGTGTTTCCTTAGGCTGGAACGGAAAGACCGCAAAACCCTTTGTATTCGGTTTGGGAGAAGGAACATTCGGTTACCGCTTTGCAGTAAAAAACTTTTTTATCGAACCGTATATAAGAGGCGGCTATCCGGTAATCTGGGTAGCCGGAATGAGCGGAGGATTTAGAATATGAAAAAACAGAAAAGTCGGATTTTAGTTTTAGTTTTGGCGGTACTTTTGGTATCGGTTTCCGCTTGTAAAAACCCGTTTTTAAAGAAGATGCTGGTTGAGGAGGGGAAGGGTGAAAGTTCTGCGGTTCCCAAACACACGGTAACTTTCAGCGTGGAAGGAGGAAACGGCACGCTTAAAGTAAAGGCGGACGGTGTAGAGGAAACGGCGAAGAGCCCCATAAGCATTGAACAGGGTAAAAAGGTAACTTTTACGGCCGAACCTGCCGCAGGCTACATGATAAAAGAGTGGAAAGTAGACGGCGCCGTCATTACAGGCAATACGGAAAATTCATATATCCATACCGTTACAAAAGCGGTTGACGTTAAAGTGAGCTTTGAAGCGCTCCCGTCCGGCAAAGCCTCGTATACGGTAAAACACTATCGGGAAAAACCGGAAGGCGGTTATCCTGCAGAGCCTGCGGAAAGGGAAATCTTAAACGGTACCGTGGGAGCAGATGCCGCATACACGGCGAAAATCTACGAAGGCTTTACCTACAATTCAAGCCTTACCAAAATAAACGGAACCGTACAAACGAGCGGCACGATAAGCGCCGGCAGCGCTACCGCCGTAGAACTCTATTATGAGCGAAAGACGGTAAACGTAACCTTTAAACTTGCAGGCGGCGCCGTAGACGGCAATACGGATGATGTTGTAAAACCGGGCAAATACGGAACAGCCTTGACTGCTCCCGCTCCCGTAAAAACGGGCGCCGTTTTTAAAGGATGGGAACCTGCCCTGCCTTCATCTCCTCTTTTCCCCGCAGTCGATGCGGAATACACTGCGAAATGGGCGGCACTTTACACCATCACCTTCGGCGTAGAAGGCAGCACAGGCGGCACGTTGAAAGCCCAAGTGGACGGCAATGAAATCACTACGGGTGATTCAGTCGAACAGGGTAAAACGATTGTCTTTACGGCAGACCATGATCCCGATTATGTGGTGGAACAGTGGACAAACGGAGGCACAGTTATCGGCGAAGCAGGCATGGATACAAGCTATACTTACGCGGTAACGGCAGATGCGGACATCAAAGTGAAGTTTCAATCACTCTTTGTCGAAGGCGGCGCCTCGCTCATCTTAAGCCCCGATAAGCTCGACATCAAAGTTAGGGTAACAACCGCCGACGGTGCCCCCGTTATGGTAGAAGGCTGCACCGAAACGGAACTTACAAGCGGCACCGAAACCACTCTGCACGCAAAAAGCACAAGGGTAATCCTCAAAGGAAACATCACCGAGCTGAACTGCAACGAAAATAAGCTCACCGCTCTTAACGTGCAGGGCTTAACCGCTTTGAAAGAGCTGCAGTGCTACGGCAGCTACGGCAATAAGCTGACCGCACTTGATGTACAGGGCTGCACCGCTTTGGAATGCCTGCACTGTGAGTGGAATCAGCTAACCGCTCTTAACGTGCAGGGCTTAACTGCTTTACAAACGCTGGAGTGCTACGAGAATCAGCTTACCTCTCTTAATGTGCAGGGCTTAACCGCTTTGCAATATCTGCAGTGCGGCGGTAATCAGCTTACCTCTCTTGACGTGCAGGGCTTAACTGCTTTGAAAGAGCTGTGGTGCAACGGCAATCAGCTTACCGAACTTAACGTGCAGGGCTTAACCGCTTTGCAAACGCTGTACTGCTGGAACAATCAGTTTACATCCCTTAACGTACAAGGCTGCACCGCTTTGAAAGATCTGCGCTGCTGGGGCAATCAGCTTACCGCTCTTAATGTGCAGGGCTTAACCGCTTTGCAAAAGCTGGAGTGCTACGGCAATAAGCTAACCGCCCTTAACGTGCAGGGCTTAACCGCTTTGCAAGAGCTGTACTGCGGCGGCAATAAGCTCACCGCTCTTAACGCACAAGGCTGTACCGCTTTGCAAACGCTGAACTGCTACAAAAATCAGCTCACCGCTCTTAACGCACAAGGCTGTACCGCTTTGCAAACGCTGGAGTGCAGCAGCAATCAGCTGACCGAACTTAACGTGCAGGGCTTAACCGCTTTGCAAACGCTGGAGTGCAGCAGCAATCAGCTTAACGCAGACGCATTTAAAAAGCTCTTTGACGATTTACCGGTTCGGGCGGATAGTGATGATGCGAACTGTATTCTTTACACCGAAGTAACCGGCGTTAGCGAAGGCAATCACACGGACTTTACCGCTCCGCCGGATTTAGCCGCAGCCTTTAATAATGCTAAAAATAACAAGAAGTGGAAGATGTATAAGTGGAATGGAATCTGGCCCGGGGTTGAGATTTAATGTAATTGGTAATGGGTAATGGGTAATGGATAATTTGTAATTATGAATTACTAATTGATTACACATTATCAATTACAAATTGATTCGACCTCTGATATCTTTTAAAAATTGACATTTTCAAAAAATCCTTGTATCATTTTTTTATGAGTATCAACGTGTATTCTCTGGGAGCCGCAGAGGAAGTAACCGGTTCAAAGCATATTCTCGATGTAGACGGGTATTTGTATCTTTTTGACTGCGGGGCTTTCCAAGGGAAACGGGCGGAAGCCGATAAAAAAAACCGCGACTTTAATGTCCCTGCCGATAAATTAACCGCTGTCGTTCTTACCCACGGGCACTATGATCACTGCGGGCTTTTGCCGCTGTTGGGCATACACGGGTTTACCGGCAATATCTATGCGACGCCCGCCTCACGGGATATTGCCAACCTCGTGCTGATGGATTCCGCTCGCATACAGGCGCGGGATGCCGAATATTTACAAAAACAGGCAATCAAAAAA
This sequence comes from Treponema sp. OMZ 305, assembly GCF_024181325.1. Taxonomy (NCBI): domain Bacteria; kingdom Pseudomonadati; phylum Spirochaetota; class Spirochaetia; order Treponematales; family Treponemataceae; genus Treponema; species Treponema sp. OMZ 305. The sequence goes on from NZ_CP051300.1 coordinate 1,221,865, forward strand.
CACGAAAAATTCGACTGGAAGCCGCTTTTTACCGAAGAAGATGCCGTGCAAACCATCAATCAATTTGTAACGGTTTCGTATCATCGTCCGGTATGGATCGGTCCGAATGTTCAGCTTGAATTTTATGATGCGGGGCACATTCTCGGTTCCGCAATAGCGTTTATCACGGCAAAAGATTCTGCGGGCAAAACCGTAAAAATTGCCTTTACCGGAGACCTCGGCAGAAAAAATAAATCGATTATCCGTGACCCCGATATTATCCCTGCTGCCGATTATATTATGATAGAAAGCACGTATGGAAACCGCCGGCATGAAGATATTCACAATGCGATGGAGATGCTGGAACATGCAGTGAACGATGCGGTAAAGATGCGCGGTAAAATTATCATTCCCGCTTTTGCCGTTGAACGGACGCAGGAACTTATCTATTATTTCCACCTGCTGACGGATCAAAAACGAATTCCACAGATTCCCATCTATGTCGATTCGCCGATGGCGGTGAACGCGACAACGATTTTTCAGGTGCATCCCGAATGCTTTGACCACGAAACGCAGGAAGCTTTTGTTAAACATCACAAAAATCCGTTCGGCTTTAACGCGCTCAAGTTTATTACGAGCGTTGATGAATCCAAGGCGCTGAACGCAATGGAAGAGCCGATGGTTATTATCAGTGCGGACGGCATGTGTGAATTCGGCCGCATTACGCATCATCTTGCAAATAATATTTCAAAGCCTTCGACAAAAATTATGCTGGTCGGCTATATGGCGGAGAATACGCTCGGCAGACGGCTGATGAACCGTGAACCGGAGGTAAAAATATTCGGAGAATGGCATCAAGTCCGCGCCGAAATTCTTCAGATTAATGCGTTTAGCGCCCATGCCGATTATGTCGAAATTCTTGAGTGGCTTGACAGTCTCGACACCGGAAGCTTGAAAAAGCTGTTGATGGTGCACGGCGAACCGGATGCGCAGAGCTTTTTGCAGGCGTATTTACAGGAACACCGCTATGAATCGCATATTATGCGGTACGGCGATGTAATCGAGTTATAGCGATGCAGATTATTACCGGTTTTCATGCGATAGAAGAATTACTGCGCTCGGTTGAAGCGCAGTTGGAGAAAAAAAATTTGGAAACAAAAAGCTCCGCAACTGCAACAAAGAATTCCGATATGGGGAAAAAAATTGGTGGCGGAAAGGCTGTTGTCATCGGAAAAGCTGCTGTCAGTGGTAAGGCTGTTGGCGGCGGAAAGGCATCCGGATTGCGGCTCAAGATTCTTTACGCCAAGCAGGGACCGCGCGTAAAAAAGATACTCGCGCAGGCGGAAAAACTTTCTGTAACGATAGAGCGGCGGACTGATGCCGAACTTGATAAGTTGACGGTCGGTCTGCCGGAATATCTGCAAAATCATCGAGGGATTATCTTGATCGATGAACGTCCGCAGGAACAGGCGCCGAAGCTTTCTGCCGATGCGCTGCTCGCCGCGCTTGCTTCCCGCGAAAAAGCCTTTGTCGTTGTCCTTGATTCAATTACCGACCCTCACAATACCGGCGCCATTATCCGCAGCGCAGATCAATTCGCCGTTGACGCCGTTGTGCTGCCTGAACGGAGATCCGCCGGAGACTTTCAGACCGTCAGCAAGATCAGCGCAGGGGCGGCGGCGTGGGTGCCGCTTTTATACACGGCGAATTTGGTGCGGACGGTGGAAGAGCTCAAACGCAACGGCTTTTGGGTATTCGGCGCTGACGCCCAAGGAGAGCCGCTCCCGCACACCAAGTTCCCCGACAAAACGATACTGATTATGGGCAGCGAAGGGTCGGGCATCAGCCGCTTGTTAAAAGCCTCCTGCGATTCCTTTACGGCAATCCCCACCTCCGGCAAGCTCGACAGTTTAAATGTTTCGGTCGCCGCCGGTATTCTGATGTATGAGGTACGCCGACAGCAAAACGGGTAGGGGAGGCAGGGTGAACGCATCAGGTCGTTTTTTACCACCCCCGCGGGAAAATTGATACTATTCGACCAGAGTTGAACCTCTTCGCGGTTATTCCCGCCGGAGTTCGGCAAGTGCGGAGCAGAAGAGAGTGCCGGCTTGCGCTACGTTCAGGCTTTCGATTGCTCCGCTGCCGTTGATTTTAACCAGCACATCACAGAGTTTTTTCGCTTCGGCAGAAATGCCGTGTTCTTCATTTCCTAAGACTATAACGACCGCGTCGTCCGGCTGTACCACTGACGGAATGTCTTTTAGGCTGCGGTATGCCCGATGATCCGCCCCTATCCGCACCAAATATCCGCTGCACATCTTTAAAAAATGCTCGGCGGAAGGAGTGGTATACAAGGTGATAAACTCCATACCCCCTTGCGCAATCCGGTAGGCGCTCGGTGTCAGCTGTGCCTGTGCGTCTTCTCCACTTATCACGATGTGTTCTATGCCGAAAAAGGCGGCGCTGCGGATAACTGCTCCAAGATTATTTGCATTACCGATACGGTCGCATAGTAACACCGCAGCTTTTTCGGTTTCCCACCGTTTAATCTGTTCCGGTGTTACGGCAGCAATGCGGGGGTCTTCAATCATAGCGACAACGCCCTGATGGTGAACAGATCCGCACAGCTTTTCCAATTCCGCATCCGATTGCACGAGCCGATAGAGCCGTTTTCGCTGTGCAAGGTATTTACAAAGGGCGCCGAATGTCTTTGCCCTGCTTCCGGCAAAAAAAAATCGTGAAATTTTTTCGGGATGTTCGGCGGCGAGCGCTTTTACCGCTTCAAAACCGCACGCCGCCAATTCTTTTTGATGTAATTCACTCATAGTGCAAGTTACGGCAAGGCAACCGCGGAAATAGGTGCGGTTGCCTTGTTAGACCTTTTTTTACTTTGAGGCCTTCTTACGTGCGAGCTTGTGCCCTTCGCTTTCCGCCTTTTCCAATTCCGCCTGCGCAATCGAAAGGAGCGCGATAGGCACCGAATAAGATGAACAGGAGACATAATTCAAACCGGCCTTCATACAGAAGGGAATGTTTTCGGGGCGTGCACCTTGCTCTCCGCAAAGACCGAGTTTAATATCGGGACGGGTAAGCTTGCCTCGTTCAATCGCAATGCTGATAAGTTCCCGCACACCCGGATCCAGAATCGCAAAAGGATTGCCGTCGATTAAGTCATACAACGTGTAATCCGGCATAAAGCTGTTAAAGTCGTCGCGGGAGAGTCCGAGCGTCGTTTGGGTAAGGTCATTGGTACCGAATGAGAAGAATTCCGCATAACGGGCAATTTCTCCCGCCGATAATGCTGCAACCGGCAATTCAATCATCGTACCGATTTTGAAGTCTATCGCTTGCGCCTTAAACTGCGCCCGTATTTCCTGTTCAATCGAACGGATACCGAGATAAGCATGACCTTCGATCTTCTTTCCATACGCAATTTGTTTGAGTTCACGGAAATTCATTACAATCGGAACCATAATTTCGACATGCGTTTCAACGCCTTCTTTTTGCAGTTTATAAGCCGCTTCAAAGATAGCGCGGACTTGCATTGCATAAATTTCAGGATACGAGATTGCAATACGGCAGCCTCGGTGTCCCAGCATGGGGTTTACTTCCGCACGGAGCGCTATTGCTTCGGATAAAGCTTTTTTACTGACGGTTTTCTTCTTCTCTGTTTTAAGATACTCGATAAATTCATCCAGTTCTGCATCATTATGCGGTAAAAATTCGTGTAATGGAGCATCTAAAAGGCGGATAGTAACTTCGCGTCCTGCCATAGTCTTAAAGATACCGTAAAAATCTTCCATCTGAACTTTTTGGAGCTTGTTCAACACTTTGATGCGCTCTTCGGTCGTTTCGGCAAGAATCATCTCTCTAAAGGTGTTGATACGTTTTGTTTCAAAGAACATGTGTTCGGTGCGGCACAGTCCGATACCTTCGGCGCCGAAGCTGACCGCTAATGCAGCATCGCGGGGGCTGTCGGCATTGGCACGTACATGGAAGTCTTGGATAAACGAACGGGTAAGATCGATAAAATCGAGCAAACCGGAGGTCTTGGGGTCGGGTTCAATCAGCTCCGCTGCTCCGAAGTATACCGTCGATTCGCCGTAATAGGGTACTTGAAGCGTAATATAGTCCCCTTCTTTAATGGTAACGCCGTTGATGATAGCTTTATTCGCCATAATTTTCATGTCGGGACGTACCAACGAGATTTTTCCATATTGACGTGAAACAACGGAGGCATGCGCCGAATAACCGCCCTCATTCGATAAAACACCGGTGGAAACTTCAATAGCCTTTACGTCGCCTGCATAACTCGCCGGTACGCAGAGAATACAGCGGGTATCGGCGCTTTGTAAACGCGCAATATGCTGCGCTTCAATCAGTGTATCAGCGCTGAAGTATACGCGGCCGACTGCTGCCCCCGGAGCGCCTGCAATACCGCCCTTTGATGATTGGAGATTTTTAACGCTCGTCATATCGATAACAGGGTGCAGTATTTCGTTTAGCTGGCCGGGTTTGACATTTTTTACAACGTATTCCGCATCAATAATCTTACGATTATATAAATCGAGCAAAAAGTGTACCAATGCAATCGTGCTTTTTGCTTCAACGGATTTTTGTTCGATGAGCCACAGTTTTCCCGCTTCAATCGTAAAACGGATTTCGCGAACATCTTTACTATGATCTTCCAACCGCCATGCAATGGCTTCCAATTGCTCAAGGTATATCGGCTTTATATCGTTAATATCTTTTCCGACGGCATCGACTTCATCGAATTTTTCTTGGAAGAACATCCCCTGTAATTTTTTTTCGCCGGTAACGATATTACGGCTAAAGAATCTGCCGGAAAAGGATTCCTTGTCATAGTTACCGTACACCAACGGCTGAATCAATAAGGCTACATCGTTTTCATTGTCGGGTTCAAGGCTGAGCAGCGTACTGATGAGTTGAATGGTTTTGTTCAGCTGTACTTCTGCAGTACTGAAAAATTCCTGCGGCAGATACGGCTGGTACATATCCATAACGGTAGCGCCCGATTCAGTGCGCTTTTCTTTCTTTAGGTCATTCCCGATTTTTTCCAACTGTTCTTTATAGAGCTGTTGTTTTGCGCCGTCTTCTTGCAATTCGGCAATCTTATATAAAATTGAAAAGATACCGCGTAATAGAAACAAAACTTCGTGGCTTGCGAAATCTTTTCCCACTTTTTTTTCAAAACCGCCGATTGTGGTTTTTGCTAATCCGAAGTTATGAAGCGTCGGATAATTGGCAATCACAAGGTTGGGTGAAATAACCAGCTTTAATAAAAGAGGATTTTCAGCATCGCCGAATTCCTTTTTAACCGCTTCACCCATCTTTTTTAAGAACGGTCGTAGCAACGGCAACGCATTTGCCTGCTGTAGATCCTGCGTAATAGTTGCATCCATCACAAGCCCCGGTACAATCGGCAGTCCGAGTTCAGAAAATTCATTCAGCTGACGGCCGCGGATACCGAGGAGCGTTTTATCGATATTACTTTTAAGCGATTCTTTATTGCTGAAAAAATGGATTGATTTGGACATATTCATAATAAACTCCTAGAAAAGGTTAAGAACGGTGCTGGGAGAACCGCGTAAAAAGGCTTCAAAACGCGGGCTTGCGCCTTCGGCAAAGTATTTGGATAGTTTCGACAAGTCTTTAATTTCCTCGCCTGCAACGGCAAATTGGATACTGCTGCCGTGCTTTACCTTTCCCCATTTAAACAACGTATTGATATCGACAATTTGTTCACCGTCATAAAATACGATAACCTTATTATGTGGATAGCGTGCATTGTAGCTTCGGATAATGCGCTTCCATGCTTCAACGTTTCCGTTATGGAACAGTTCGTTGGTCACAATAACCGAAATTTGTTGCGAGATACGGTTTTTCCCTGTCGGCACCTGCATTTGAGCGGGAGCCGCTGCTTGTTTTGCCTGTACAGCGCTTGCTGAAGTCTTGGCTTTTGCGGTTGCAGGCGCTTTTGCTGCTTTTCGTTTCCGTCCTTCTGTAGATGGTTTTTTCGCCTTAGGAGCGGTAAATACAAACGGGCCGTTCAAGAGTTTTGCAGGAATTGACGGTCTTGTTCCTTCTAAAAGGTTAAAAAATGCTTTAAATACCGCCTCTGCAATCGGAGCTTCTATCGCACCTTTATCTTGTTTTCCGACATAAATATTTAAAAGTTCATTTTTTTTCAATGTTCCCAAAAGAGAAGCATTTGCAGGGTTTTTAGGGTTTATCGCCAAGAACCCCAAATCAGGGTGATGATAACCGACTACGATATCAACCCCCTTCCATTTTGTCGCTTCTGCGATGATGTCCGTAGACAGTCCATTTATTTCACGGAGGTTCTTAGACGCTACTTTGTATCCCCACATATCGAGCAGTATGACTGATAGAAATGCCGGAATTTCCTCATTTGTCAATTCTTTATTTTCAAGTAATATACCGATTTCATCGGCAATATTTTTTTTAACATTGCAAACATCCAAAAGCGATAGAGCATTCTGAATGTGTGTTACAGAGGCATTAAACCCCTGCTTTGTAGCAAGCGGTACATAAAATCCTAATGAATCGAGCATTCGCTTCTCCTTTACATAGCAAGGATGGTTTTAGAAGTGTTGTTAAAAACTCCTTGCATTTACTTTCAAACTTATGGGGAAACCGTTCGTTGTGGAATTCTTCATAATATTCATAAAATAATATCACCGAAGAGAAGAACAGATGTTCCCAATAGATAAAAGCCCTCCGAAACGAATGTTTCAGGGGGCCTTTATACATAACTTTAACTTATCGCATACGGTAAACTTTACAGAGTTCTCATACCGGATTTGCGTCCGCGGCGACCTCTGCTTGCCGTATTATCAACAGCGCCCGCTTTCGTCGTTTTACGTCCACGAGTGGTACTGGGTTTTGCGTTGACAGTCTCTGCGGCAGGCGCCTCCAAACTCGGAGTATCGTTTAGCGCATCTATAAACTGGGCGCGCCCATTCGGTGTTATCGCAGCAGGTTCGTCTTCCTCGCCCGAACCGAAGGTCTGTGCAATATCTGCACGAACCGTTGAGCGGCGGCGGCTGAAGGAAGCAAATGCCTGATCCATAAAGCCTTTGGAAACTCCATGGAGGAATTCGTTTAAGACGTTTGCCATACCGTCAAGAGTTGCCTTCTTGCGTTTGATAGAGGTAATATCCACATCGAGCAAGAGACCGGGCTGCATATGGAAGGGGTTGATGAGGTAGTCGAACTTGTTGAATTCAGCCTCGAGGAAAGCGAGACGTTCTTCCATAACACGCCGTTCGACAGGATACTGATAGTCGTACATTTTCTTGAGCCGTTCACGCATGATTACAAGCTTCTTGCGCATCTTGTCTTTTTCGTAGACAAACGTACGGTTCATTTTTTCAACATCAGTTTCAGCTGCATTGACAAACGAAATTTCGTCCCAGACTTTTGCGATATCCTTGTAGGCGGGTTCGCCCTTCGGCATCTTGTATTTCTTCTGGATGTGCTTTTCGTAGAGCTTTGCCAAATCTCCGAAATCGGTGATGCGTACCATGAACTTCGATTTGTCATACTGGGTTTGCAATACGTCCCAGAGATGTTCAACTTCTGTTTCAAACGAGCGGATCATCACTTCATACGCTTTGCGCTCTTCAAGGAGCTGAGCATTATCGTAGTAGCGTAGACGAATCTGGTAGCGTTCGTCAGGAAGGTTTGCGACGTTCGTATCATCATATTCGCGCAGCAGCAGCTCACGGGCATTTTTCAAGTTTTCAATGTACTGGTACCCCATCTTAGAGGTGTCAAGAATTGATGTTAACGAGTTAATTGCCGTGTTGAAACCGCGGTTACGGATGTTTTCGATGTCGATGATGTGTTTGATATTCTCACGTACATTGAGCTGATCGAAAGTTTCCGGATCGATTTCCGCTCTTAAGTTTGCGATGCGTTCCATCAACTCCTTTGAAACTACCGAATAGCGCTTGCTTTCAGGATTTTCAACATCATCGTCGGTAACATCGAGAACCTTTCCCATCTTCTTGAAGATGATTTCGCTGTCGGTCATCTCTTCTTTGCCTTCATCGATAAGTTCATCTTTTAAGACTTCGATTTCTTTATCAATAAGGTTCATCAAGTGTCCGGCAAGCAAATCTTTGATTAAGTATTCAACCGTTGCCTGATACTGGAAAATCGGGCTGATAAGTTCAGTGTCGAGAATATTAACCGAAAGTTTTACATCCGTTACGGTTTTGGGCTTGGTGATGTTGTCTTTAAACGCACATTTTACAATTGAGTAAGCGTTTTCACCGCGGACAAAAGCGCCGACGTCGGTTTTTTGACGCAGAAGCGAATTGGTTAGGGTTTCCAAATCGTTGATTCCGCGCTGTACGTGTCCCTGCAGGTGTCCGTACATATTAACGATCGATTTTTCGATTTCACCGGTATTGAACTTATCGGCGCCGCCGACTTCATCCAACAGAGTTGCGATCTCTTTCGGCGTGTAACGGTTCAGAACCTTCATTTCCTCCCTATCGATAAATCCGCGAACTTTTTTGAGCATTTCGTCTTCTGCGGTTACCATATAGCGGTTGAACATGTTCTGATAGTTCTGGTTAAAGTAATTGTATAACTTTTCCTTTAAACCACCCATTACATCCAATCTTTCCAGAACGTCTTTGGGTAATTTTGTTGACAAGTGATGCAATACTTTATTGGTCTCTTCTTCAATCAGCTGATTCACTTCTTTTTGCTGATCGCGGTAATCTTGCGCCAACGAATTCCTTGATCCGACAGCACTAGGCTTTTCGGGATGAAATACATTTGGACTTTGAGGTAAATCTAAACTTCCCATCTTACTGTCTCCTTATTGCAGCAGATTTATATCCGCAACGGATATACTAATACAGCCCTTATTATAAGGCTATTTTGCAAAATGTAAAGCCACCCACCCCTTTTTACTTTCTTTTTTTTGTAATATTATATAAATAGAACCGTGGTTATCTATATTTTAAGAGGAGATACTATGCTGAAAGTCAAATCTATTTTTTGTATCCTTGTTTTTTGTATTCTTTCTTATGCGGTATTTGCCGGTGAAAGAACTATTCCCGTCGATGTTTTTTTGATGATTGATAAATCACAATCAATGAATGAACCCGGTAAGTTTGATAGTTTGCATAAATGGGTGCGCGATACGCTTGTTACCGAAATGTTAATACCGGAGGATTGGATTACCGTCTGGGAATTTTATGAAAAACCGCATGAATTGCAAACATTAGTTATTAAAAATGAAAATGATCGTAATACATTGATAAAAACAATCGACAATATTACTCCCGACGGCGCATTTACCGATATCGGCAGTGCACTGGATGCAATCCAAGCTTCATTAAATAAGCGAGGAAAAAACAACCGATATAAAATTTTATTATTGGTAACGGATCTTGAACAAGATGCTCCATGGACATCAAAATACCGCGGGAAACAGGAATCATTTAAAAGTCCGTATCTGGCGGAAGCACGTATTATTAAACATGATAATTGGTACGAAATAACATTGGATATGGATATTCAGGATAAGGTTGTTAAAACGACTAAAGAACTTTATACAAATATTATTGATAATAGAGGCGTGCCTCGTAGTAATGATGATCAAAATAAAGTGCTTATTACCGAAGAGAAAAAATAAACTGTGGACTTTTAAAGTAAGGCATTTTAAATATGAAGAAATTGTTTTATATACTTTGCATTGTGACGTCCGTCGTTATTATCGGCATATTGGTTTACCAGCGTATTGTTCGTCAACGAACTCAGGTAATACCACAGAATGCTCAAACGATTATTCCCGTTGCGCCGCAATTGCAACAGCAAGAGACATCTGCTTCGGAAGTAATACCTGAAAATATTATGCAATCGGGTATTACGCTGCTCAGCGATGAGGTGCTTGTTGAGGATATACAAGCGGATCTGAATGGCGATAATAAGGAAGATAAAATTATTGCAGCAAAAAAATTATCCGATCAATTCATCTATCTTTTTATATTTTTACAGGATAATGAAGCTCACACTTTTACGAGAGCCGCAGAAATAAAAACGGAGGCGACACATGCAAAAACGCTTTCTGTTTATACGTTAATGGTACAAGAATATCCGTATCCTATTATAGCATATAATGGAATGAATGCCGACAATATGCAGGTTTTCGGAATGTATGCATTAGGAATCGATGAAGATAAAATAATCAGTGTCCATTCTTTAGCCGGTATACAAGCGGAGGGGCAAATTATACTGAAAAATGAACAGGATAACGCAATCACAGATTATATTATATCTGCATATTATTCTGATAGGGATGCTCCAAATACACTCAACCAAATAGAAAAACAATATACATGGAATGCAAAAAAAGAATTTTTTGTGCAAACAAAAGAAATAAAGATACCCGGGAAAAGAATTGAAAGTCAATTTCTTCAAAAATTTCAAACAGGAGATGCTCATTCTTTTCAAGACTTTCTTGATGGATTATGGTATCAGCCAAGTGCAAAAAGAGATCAAAATCGAAGTATCTTTTTTAACCGTTCCGAAAATGAAATTATTTTTTCCGTCGATAATATTCAAGAAGTTTTTACTATCGATTCGATAACACCGCGCAGATTCGGTATTTATTTTTCTACAAAAAATGCCTCTATTTCGAGTATTCACCGGCGCATCAATATTGAGTTGCTTGGAATTGATGAAGTGCATATACGGGTTATCGACGATATTGCACGTTTAAAAATCGGTGTTGCATCAAACTGGGATGGATCATATCGAAAAATAAGCAATACTGTTCGTGAAGTGCAAAATAATACCACGCTTGACAATATAAAAAAAATATTGACCGCGGATGAAAAAACATGGGCAAGCGCAGAAGGATATTCTTTATCTTTTTCGGATAATTCGTATCGATTACTGCAAGATACGGTGCAACAGTCAGGATGGTATACGATTTTGCAGATAAAAGACAATACTGTTTTGCAGCTTAAAGATACTGAAAATAATGAACGTTTTTTTAATCTTATACTTGATAATGCCGGTAAACGGGTAAGCCTCATCGAGGTTTCAGTTACATTAAGCGGTATTACGCCGATCGGAAATTCACCGCTTATATTTGAATAAACTTTTGAGATATATACCGTCGTATAGCTGCGAGGCAATGCTTTTTATAAAACACTACCTCGCAGAGTACCGCGTCTTAACAGTGACTATTTCGGTAACGGATGTTTTTTTAGATTACCGTTTTACAATAACAGCAGTTCCTTGACCTCCGCCGATACATAAAGAAGCAAGGCCGATTTTTTTATCCGCTCTGATCATTTCGTGCAGAAGGGTTACCAAAATGCGGTTACCCGAAGCGCCTACCGGATGACCGAGCGCAATGGCACCGCCGTTGACGTTTGTTCGTTTTAACAGCGTATCGCGATCAACGCCGTGTTCCTGAACCAATTCATGGATAACCCCTAGAGACTGGGCGGCGAACGCTTCGTTCAACTCGATCAACTCCATATCGGAGAGTTTGAGCGATGCATAGTTTAACGCATTGCGGATTGCCGGAACGGGACCTAATCCCATTACGAGCGGGTCGACGCCGCCTTGCCCAATGCCGATAATTTCTGCAATAGGTTTAAGGTTATATTTTTTTACCGCCGCTTCGCTTGCAATTAACACAAAAGATGCTCCGTCGTTTATTCCCGATGCATTGCCTGCCGTAACGGTGCCGTCGCTTTTAAAAGCGGGCTTCAACTTTGCAAGTTTTTCGAGGCTGGTGGTACGATTGGGGAATTCGTCGGTGTCAAAAACGATATCGCCTTTTTTATTATGGATGATAATCGGAACTATTTCGTTTTTAAATTTACCTGCATCGATAGCCGCTATCGCTTTTTGCTGGGATGCAAATGCAAACTCATCCTGCTGTTCTCTGGTGATAGTGAATTTTGCCGCAACGTTTTCGGCTGTAATTCCCATGTGAATATTTGCACGGGCATCGGTCAAGGCGTCATAAATCATATGATCGACTGCCTGCCAGTTTCCCATCTTATTTCCGCTGCGGGTATTGGCAGGGACAAGGTACGGCGCAAGCGACATTGATTCTACACCGCCTGCGACAACAATATCGTTAAAGCCTACTTGAATGGACATAACCGCTTCCATAACCGTCCGTAGACCGGATCCGCAGACCATGTTGGTCGAATGAGCGCAGATGGTTTCGGGGATTCCCGCTTCCAATGCGATGGTTCGTCCGATATTTTGTCCGAGTCCGGCGCCGAGCACGTTACCGCAAATAAGCTCCGAAACCTGATCGGGCTTTACCTTTGCCTCTTCCAGTACCGCTTTGACCACCGCTGAACCCATGTCCTTAGGCGGTACGGCAGATAATCCGCCGAGGAATTTCCCGATAGCAGTACGCTTTGCACTGATAATGTACGATTTTGATAATGCCATTTTTTGACCTCCTAGTAAATCAGGGGATATGTTGATGATAAAAGAAATTTCCAACCTTTCGGTCTTTCGAGACGATTGAAAAATCTCATTTATATCAAGATGAACATCCCGTGTGTCCTATCATATCACGCTTCAAAAAATCTGGCTATATTAGGCGATCGGGGTAAATGCATCAGGCCGGTTTTTTATCAGCCCGTAGAATAATTAGGGCTATTCAACCAGAGTTGAACCACTCCGCGGTTCAAATGGTCTCACAGCCCTAATTATTCTACGCTTTTTATTTACTCTGCCTGATGCATTTACCCCTCTGCTAGAAAAAATGTGCAAAATTTTATTCAAAATTTTGCACAGAAAGGAAGCAACCGCTTACAGTATTTCCGGTGTGGTTACGTTGATTAGGCGATCGGGGTAAATGCATCAGGCCGGTTTTTTATCAGCCCGTAGGATAATTGGAAATGGGATTTTCTTGCACTGCGGTTTTTACTTTGGTATAATTCTGAGCAATCTTTAAAATCCATAGTGCAAGGAATACCGTCAATGGAAACACTCAGTTTGCGCCCGCATCATCTTTTATGCACTCGCGCATTTAAAGGCAAAGGCTATTCTCCCGCATTTGTCGGAAATATGCAGCGTGTTATCAATCGGTTAAAAACCGGCTGCGAGATTACTTTAATAACAGGTGTTGATGCCATTTGCGCCCCATGTCCCGAAAGAATCGACAATCACTGCCGGTCGGAAGCAAAAGTAACAAGATTTGATGATGCCGTCCTATTACAGTTTGGATTGGAAAGAAAAACATATACTTATACCGAAATAGACCGCATACTTGAATCTCACCTAACCGAATCCGTATACGATTGCATTTGCCGAGGTTGTGAATGGAAGCAAACCGGCATCTGCTGTTATGCCGATGTAAAGCAATCACTGTTTACATGAGAATCTACAGTGCAAAACATTGAACCCCGCCTATACCGCCACGAGTCCGTTCTGAAAAGCCTTTCCAGCGCTTTTGGAAATAGACTGTTGAGCAGTGTACGTCCTTGTACACTGCTCAACGACGAGTTTGCAGGGCAAACACGCTTCTGCATGGAATCACCGCCATCCGTGGCGCTGTTGAACAGTGTCCTTCCGTGTACACTGTTCAACGTCGAGTTTGCGGGGCAAACTCGCTGCTGCTTAATTTCACGGACATCCGTGTCCGTTCTGATACGTTGAGGATTTGCAGTAGCGGCAGGGATGCCATCGTTCAAAGATGTACGTCCTTGTATATTTCTGAACTTCGAGTTTTTCATAAACGAAAAACTCGATACTGTATGAAACCACTGACATCCTGTCAGAGAAGCGATATTTCGCGGTTACGCGAAACTCGCTGCCAAAAGTGTACACGGATGTACACTTTTGGCAAGGCAACGAAGGAGATACTCGCATATTTCAAAAGATTGACTGATCTTTTGCTGTGCATTATAATAACCGGATATGAAACGAAAATTGATTACCTCAGCTCTTCCTTATGTGAATAATATCCCGCACCTTGGGAATTTAATCCAAGTCTTGTCCGCCGATGTCTTTGCACGTTTTTGCCGACTCCGCGGATATACGAGCTTATATATATGCGGTACCGACGAATACGGCACGGCAACCGAAACAAAGGCCCTCGAAGAAGGGAAAACGCCGCGCGAATTGTGCGACTACTACCATGCGATCCACCGCGATATTTATCATTGGTTCAATATTGCGTTTGACTACTTCGGACGCACCTCTACGCCTCAGCAGACCGAAATCGTGCAGGGGATGTTTAAAGACATTGAAAAAAACGGCTTTATAAAAGAGCATACTATCGAACAGCTTCACTGTGCACACTGTAACCGCTTTTTGGCAGACCGCTATGTACGCGGCGTTTGCCCCCACTGCGGTTACGAAGACGCGCGCGGTGATCAGTGCGAACATTGCGGCAAACTGCTGGAGCCGACCGAGCTAAAAGCTCCCCGCTGTTCCACCTGCGGAGCCGCTCCGGAGCCGCGCAGCACCAAACACCTCTACATCGACTTACCGGGCATCGTGCCGCAGTATGAGCCGTGGATGCAAAAGGCGAGCGTAGAAGGGCAGTGGAGCAATAACGCTGTGCAGATGACCAAAGGCTGGCTGCGCGACGGTTTGCAGGAACGCGCCATCACCCGCGACCTGAAATGGGGTATCCCCGTCCCGAAAGCGGGCTTTGAAGATAAGGTGTTCTACGTCTGGTTCGATGCGCCGATCGGATATATCTCTATTACAAAATGCTTTACCGATTTAACCGGATCCGATTGGAAAGACTGGTGGCTTGATCAAAATGACATAGAACTCTTTCAGTTTATCGGAAAGGATAATATCCCCTTCCATACAGTCATTTTTCCGTGCTCACTCATTGCATCGGGGAAGGACTGGGTAAAGCTCCATCATATTTCAAGTAGCGAGTACCTTAATTACGAGTCCGGAAAGTTCTCAAAATCGAAGGGGATCGGCGTGTTCGGCTCCGATGCGAAGGATTCGGGGATTCCGGCGGATATGTGGCGGTTCTATATCTTCTATAACCGACCCGAAAAGAACGATGCCCTGTTTACATGGAAGGATTTTCAAGAGCGGGTAAACAGCGAGCTGGTCGGGAACCTGTGTAATCTGATAAACCGGACGCTCACCTTTGTGTCGCGCTATTATGACGGCGTTATCCCGCAGCGGGATGGAATGGCTTCCGCCCGTGAGGATGTCCGTGCGGTAACGGAAGGCTTGCGTGCTGCAGCAAAGTATAGCATTGAAAAAATCACTGCGCTGCTTGAAGAAGCGGAACTGCGCGATGCCTTCCACGAGCTGTTTGCACTTTCCTCCGTTGCCAACAAAGCGTTCCAAGATGGAGAGCCGTGGAAAAACCGCGAGGCTGATCCTGAAAAAGCGGAGGCACTCCTCTTTGAACTGTGCTATTTAATCAAGGATTTGCTGATATTGATGCACCCGTATATGCCGGAATACGCCGATGCGGTTGCTTCGTTCTTAGGTATTAAAATATGGTCGGGCAATGTTTTTGACTGGGAACATCCCGTGCAGCCCCGTCCCGAAAATGCCCTTGCGTGGGAAAACCTCTTGGAGCGGAGCGGTTTGGATCGCGTACAAAAGCCTGCAATCATCTTTAAAACGCTGGAAAACGATGCGATTGCAGCGTATCGTGAGCGCTATGCAGGAAGTCAGAAGGAACGCGCCGCGCAAGCCGGAAAACAGGCTGCGGGAAAGCAAGCAGGCGGAGAACAGAGCGGAAAAAAACAGCAGAATGCGGGAAGCAAAAACGAGAAGCAGAAAGCCAAGCCGGAATGGGCGGATATTTCTCCCGAACGGCTGTTTACCGATTATATTTCGTTAAAAACCGCGAAAATCCTTTCCGTGGAAAAACACCCCGATGCGGATAAGCTCTTTGTGGAAACCATTGACGACGGCTCGGAAGGCGGGCGGGTTATCCTTTCCGGCTTAGCGCCGTATTTTGCGCCGGAAGAGCTGGTTGGCGCCGATATTATCCTCGCAGAAAACTTAAAGCCGCGGAAAATGCGCGGAATTGAATCGAAGGGAATGCTCTTAGCGTCTCATTATACCGATGCGGACGGAACCGAGCGGGTTGAGCTGGTCGGTATGCACGGTGCGGCTGCCGGTACACCGGTAACACTGGAGGGAGCTGAAGCAACTACGCCGCCGGTACAGAAACCGCAAGCCATCGATGCGGAGTTGTTCTTTGCAGTACCCTTTACGGTAGAAGATTTTCGCGTATGCGCCGCCGGAAAACAGCTCTTGGTAAACGGCAAACCGCTTGTAATGAAACACGTTAAAACCGGCACGGTACAGTAAGCAGTATGGACATCTCCATATATAACAGGAGCTATGGGGTAACAACTCGTCGGGCATCTCTATTCTGAACAATCTAAGCATATAGCTTGACAAAAGTCGGTATTTTGAGATAGGCTATATCATTGTGTTTTGTCGTACGCGGCTTTCATCTTGATGAAGTACGGCAAGCATAATACGGTAAACACCGATAAAATCAGTGTATTTTTGGGTGTTTGCCATGCTCTTTTTTATCGTTCCCTAATAAAAGAGACCTTGGGCATCTCTAAAAATTCAGTTAGATTTTTAAAGATGCCCGACGAGTTTTAATTTAAGTCTTTACAATATAATGACTTAAATTAAAACATCGCAAATTACATCTAAGGAAAACCTCTAAAAACTAAAGTTTTTAGAGGTTCTATTACTGTAACACCGCTGCGGTGTGCTTATTAGATTTACGAGGTGAAAAATGGCAACAAGACAGCCGAAAGGTAAATTGGTCCGCCGATTCGGATCAAATATTTTTGGAAATCCTAAGTACAGTAAGTTATTGGATAGAAAACCGAATGCTCCCGGGAAGGAACGCGGCGCTAAACAACGTGGAAAGATTTCTGTTTACGGTGAACAGTTAAAAGAAAAGCAGAAATTCCGCTTTGCGTATGGAATGTCCGAGCGTCAGTTCAGCAATCTATTCCAAAAAGCATTTAAGATGTCCGGTGTTACCGGCGACAATATGCTCTCATTAATGGAGCAGCGGTTGGATAATACCATTTATCGAATGGGATTTGCGGTAAGCCGTGCACAGGCACGTCAGATGGTTTCTCATGCTTATTTCTTACTGAATGGTAAACCGGCAAATATCCCGTCTATGCGTGTTAAAGTCGGTGATGTTATCACGACAAAAGATAAGAAAGGCTTCCAAAATCTTATCCGGCACAATTTAAGCACTGTACAGGGTGCAAAAGGCGTTTGGCTTTCCGTTAATGATGAAAATTTATCTGCAACGGTAGCGGCGCTTCCCACTCCTGCCGACATTCAACCGGTCGGTAATATCCAGTACGTTGTTGAATTCTATTCTCGGTAATACGGGATATAAATTCAACATTGACAAAAGGCTTCCTATGTATGCCGTTGGGTATATGCAGGGAGCCTTTTTATTTATAGGCTGAACTATTTTGTTTTCGCAGATTCTTTAAGCGGCGTTATAGGTTCTGACTTTTTCTATATTCGCGGGCATTGACGATGTCGTCGAGAACCGCATCTTGTTGTTTCAGCCCTTCCGCTTTCCATTCGACTTCTTTCCGCTCCCGCAGCTTTGTTACGATGAGCCGCTCTTGATGTGCTTTGATATAAATTTTCCGCATTTTTTCGATGACGAGTTCCGCCTCTACCAGCGCCTTTTCCTGTTTTTCCCGGTCGATGCGGAGCCGTTCCAAGTAGTTTTCATGCAAGGCGAGTTCAGCAGGGGTTTTTAGACTTACCCTAAGCGACCGGCGGGTTTTTATTTCTTCCTGTGCGATTTCGGTAAGGCGCAGCACAATCGCTTCGCGGGCGGCAACGGCGCGTCCGAGGTTGGTTTCCGCTTCTTTTTCGCGGAAGGTTCGGATATCCAAGAGCTTTTGAAGCGAAAACTGAAATTTCTTCATACGGGATTATTCCTCCGTATGCTCCGCAGACGGCTTTTCAATTTCAGCTTTGTACAAGTCGGCAGCTTCCGACGGCATCAGGTATTTTTTTGCCGCGCCTGCTCCTGCTTGGAAACTTTCCTCATTTGGTATGTCGATGTGGGTAATGGCGCTGAGTTGCTCCAGCGTTTTTTCGATGGGTGCAGGATCGTTTACCTCTTGCTGTAAAAAAGTTTCGATTTTATCATGGTGTGCGATCGCCTCGTCGATGGCGGGATTGCTACCTTTTTGATACGCTCCGACTTGAATCATATCTTCGGCATCGGCATAGACTGCCATCAATTTACGCATATACTGTGCTGCTTTTTTACTGCATTCCCCTGCGACGCGGTTTGCCAAACGAGAAATACTGCCGAGTACGTCAATGGCAGGGTAGTGCCCGCGCTGTGCAAGTTTCCGGTTAAGCACAATGTGCCCGTCCAAAATACCGCGTACCGCATCGGAAATAGGCTCGTCCATGTCGTCGCCGTCAACGAGTACGGTATAAAACCCGGTAATCGAACCTTTTGCAGAAGTTCCGCTCCGCTCAAGCAGTTTAGGCAGTACCTCAAAAACGCTCGGAGTGTAGCCGCGGGTTGCCGGCGGTTCTCCGATCGCGAGGCTGATTTCGCGCTGAGCCTTGGCAAAGCGAGTAACCGAATCGAAAAGGAGCATCACATCCTTTCCTTGGTCGCGGAAATACTCGGCGATTGCCGTTGCCGTGTATGCGCCGCGGATACGGGCAAGCGGGCTGGTATCCGATGTAGCGGTTACCACAACCGAATGCTTGAGCCCTTCAGGGCCGAGGTCGTGTTCCAAGAAATCGTTTACCTCGCGGCCGCGTTCGCCGATGAGTGCAATGACGTTGACGTCGGCGCTCGTATTCCGCGCAATCATGCCCATCAAGGTTGATTTACCGATACCCGAACCGGCAAAGATACCGATACGCTGCCCTCTGCCGACAGCAAGAAGTGCGTCGATAGCGCGGATACCGGTTACGATTCGTTCTTTAATGGGGCGCCGCTCCAGCGGATCAGGCGGTGAAGCAAGAATTGGGTAATGCAGGGGAGAGTAGGGTTCCTGTTTGTTGTCAGCCGCTCTGCCAAGCGAATCGACGACGCGGCCGAGCAGTACCGAACCGACGGGTACGGAAAGCATTGTCCCGCTTGCGATGACATCACAGCCGATTTCTACTCCCTGTATATCTTCGTAGGTCATCAGCTGTACGGTTGAGCCGTTTAAACCGATAACCTCGGCGATAATGCTTTCTGTGTTATCTTTTAGATTGATTCTGCATAATTCCCCGACGGAGGCTTGCGGGCCGCGACTTTCGATAAGAAGCCCTTGCACCCGGCTGACAACACCGGTGCGCTTAATGGGTTCCGTTTCGGAAACTGCGTCAAGGTATTTATCAAAAAGCGATGTCATAAGCTACTTTCGATTTGAAGCCCCGTCGGAGGAAGCCGCCCGCGTTCGTATCGGAGATATTTCGAGGATACGTTGTTCAAGCTCATGCAGCTGAGAGGCAATACGTGCATCTACCGAACCGAAGTCGGTTTCGATAATACAACCGCCTGCATCTACCGATAGGTCTTCCACGACGGTGATATTTTTGATATTCTCTGCCGCTGCCAAGAAGTCCTTTGTATGCTCGCTTGTTAAGCCGACATCGGCAAGGTTCACCCGTATAATGACATCGGCGCGTCCCTTTACCTTGCGCAGCGCGTGGATAATATTCGACGTTACGACATTCCGCTGATTTTCGGAGATTACTTTTACAATCTTGCGGGTCATCAGCAGTACGAGGTCGACAATCTGCTGTTCTGTCTGCGCTAAAATCTCTTCGCGTTTATCCATCGTGCGCTCAATCATCGTATGGAGCCGCTCTATCAAACGGGTTACTTCAACTTTTCCTTCTTTGAAGCCCGCTTCCCGTCCCGCATCGAAACCTTCGGTAAAAGCTTTCTTTTGTGTAGCAGCCTCGGTTTGTTCGGCCTTATCGACAATATCAGCGGCTTTTTTCTCCGCATCGCTGACTATTTCTTGAGCTTGTTCGCGGGCTTTTTGCGCATCGATTTGAGACACATCCATCTGCCGCTTTGCTTCTTCAAAAGCGGTTTTCTTTGCGTTTTCGATAATTTCATCGGCTTCGCGGTGAGCATCGGCAATGAGTTGTTCTTTTTCAACTTCCCATTGACGCTTAAATTCTTCCGCTTCGTTTTTGAGATCCTCAAGTGTCGGGCCTTCGGGAACCGAAACGGCTTCTACCACTTCGGTAGTAGTTTCCGGTTCAAAGGTTTTCTCTAATGCCAGCACCATATCGCCGTCGAGTTTTTTAACTTCAAAATCACGAAAAATATTTTTAGCCACTTTCAGAATCTCCTTTTGCCGATTTCACTACGCTGTTTTGGTTAGACAATCATCTCGTCTTCGTCGGAACGTGCAATAACAATATCGCCGTTGTCCTCCAAGTGCCGGATAATCGAAACAATCTTCTGCTGTGCTTCTTCGACGTCCTTCAAACGGGTCGGACCCATGTATTCCATTTCTTCTTTTAACATGCTTGCCGCACGTTTGGACATATTCCTGAATATCTTGTCCTGTACTTCGGTATCGACAATCTTGAGCGCTTTTGCAAGCTCTTCACTGTTAACTTCACGCAGCACCTTCTGAATGGAACGGTCGTCAAGCATAACGATATCTTCAAATACGAACATACGTTTCTTGATCTCTTCCGCAAGGTCGGGATCTTGATCTTCAAGCGATTCGATAATCGACTTTTCGGAAGAACGGTCGACAAGGTTGAGGATTTCCACAATGCTTTCGACACCGCCTGCCGCCGTATAATCTTCGCTGGAGAGGGTAGAAAGCTTCTTTTCGAGTACCCGTTCAACTTCGCGCAAAACATCAGGCGAAGTTCTATCCATCGTTGCAATACGGCGGGCTACATCGCTTTGAATTTCATCGGGCAGGTTCTGCAAAATAACCGATGCTTTCTGCGGTTCCAGATATGCAAGGATGAGCGCAATGGTCTGCGGGTGTTCCTGCTGAATAAAGTTTAAAAGATGCGCCGGATCGGTACGCCGGATAAAGTCGAAGGGGCGTACCTGCAACGAACTCGTGAGCCGGTTGATAACCTCAATGGCCTTTTGGCTGCCTAAAGATTTCTCCAACAATCCGCGCGCATAATCGATACCGCCGGTCGTAATGAAGTTTTGAGCTGCCATCAGCTCTTGGAATTCTTGTAAGACCGCTTCTTTCAGCTCGGATTCAACCGTTTCGGTACGGGCAATTTCGAACACGAGTTTTTCGATTTCGTCCTCGCGCATCTGTTCCATGATCTTGGCGGAGATTTCTTCTCCGACTGCAACCAAGAAAATTGCCGCCTTTTGCCGCCCGTTCAGCGATTTTATATCTTTTTGCTTTTTATTGTTTGCTGCATTCGCTTTTTCTTTTGCCGGTGATACTGCCATACTATTCCTCCATCAACCATGTGCGCAGCAGTAATGCAACATCTTCAGGATGCTCACGCGCATTGTTTATCACATTTTCCAACAGTTCGCGCCGTTTCATCTCTTCTACGGACATTGAAACTTCCATACCGGCCTGTTCAGCCTCCCACAACGCTTTTTCGCGTTCAAGTTGATGCTGCCGTAAAAGCTCTTCTTCGCGGAGCCGCTTTCTGCGCTCAATTTCGCGGCTGACAATACGGTAAACGATAAAGACGAGCAACAGGAATGCCAAGCCTGCTAAGCTGATCAGCAATATCCATCGCCGTTGAACCGCTCTAAAATAAGCTTCATCTTCTTTTTCAAACTCCGCCATGCGGTCGAATTGGATGTTAAGAACGCTGACCGAATCGTTCCGCAGCGCGTTATATCCGATTGCGTTTTGTACCGCTTGTGTTGCTTTCAGTAATTCCTCATCAGGGATGGGAATATATTCACGCTCAATCTGCCCGTCTTTAACGATGAAATTGCCGTTTGCATCTTTCTTTTTGCGCCATTGCCCGTCGATATTTACCGACACGGTACGCCGTCCCATTTCGGGGCTGACGATTTCGGAAGTCTTTCTGCTGCCGATTTCTTCGTTTGTTTTTACAATCGACTGAGTAGACAAGCCGGTCAAGTTACTGGTGTCTTTGTACGATGGAGCCGTTTGCCCTTCCACACCTGCGGGACCCTCGGGATTAAAGCCCGTTCCCTGATAGGTTGTCGTGGCGGTTTCCGAAGAACGGGTAACCGAAGCTCGTACCTCGGATTCATCATACGGAGTTTCGGGATTGTCCGCTCTCAGTTGGAAGGGCAGGTATTCTACCGTTTCGGCTGTCTTTTCCGACATATCCATATCGATTTTAATACTGAGATCCCGGACACGGTCGGTTCCGTACGTCTGCTTTAAGAGATTAAGAATTTTGATCTCATACTGCGTTTCCAGCTTTGCAATAATCTTTTGCTGTTTTTCGATAATGGAGAGGCGGTCAAAGTCCTTCATACCGCCGAAATCATTGAGAATGTTCCCGCTGTTATCGGCAATAGTGATATTATCGTCGGTTAAACCTTCAACGGCATATTTTAAGATCTTTTGAATACCTTCAATTTTTTTACGGTTCGTGCTAATGTCACTGCCCGGTTTAGGGTAGAGGATAACGCTTGCCGTTACCGGATTCTGATCCGCTTTGAACAGTTTATCTTCCGGAATGTTGACTACTACGCTTGCATCATCCACATCGTCCAGAGCCTTAATATGCTTACGGACTTCTTCGATAACTGCCCGCCGTACGTCGATATTGCGTTCAAAGTCCGTCCGTGTCCAGCGCTCCACATCGAACAGCGCCCACGGGTCGGTATTTTGTGGAATAAGGTCTTCGCGCAAGAGAATGGCGCGCATCCGGCGGGCGGTTTGCTCGTCGTTCACTGAGATAACACCCGATTGTGAAACGGTCGCGTTCACATTCTCTTCGTTGAGTCTTAAAATGATACGTTCTCTGACCGTTGCATCCGTTACCGGAGTATCGATGAGCGGTACAAGTGAGGGTTTAGCCGACCATGAAGTAAGCAGGACGATAATGACAACCGCCGCAACAATGACGGCTGCCAATATCCCTTTTTGAATAGGCGTCCACTTACTCCACAGTGTTTTGATTTGCGTTAATGTTTTTTTAAACCATTCGTTCATGTGTCCTCCCCCTTACTGAACGAACCTGCTACAATAATTATAACAGCTCCATTATCTGGTTATGGTAATATCATTCCAACTTTTTACGACGCGGTCGATGAGCGTCTGTGCAATTTTCAGCGACATACCGGCTTCCGCCATTGCAATGGTAATATCGTGTACATCTACGGATTCAGGATCGACAATCATCTGTTGCCCGAGTTCCGCAGTACGCTGTTGTTTCGCATTAACTTCGTCAAAGGCTTTGAGCAGCGTCTGTTCAAAGCTCATCGCTTTTTTATTTACCGCCGTATCGACTAAATCGGTATCCGAAACCATGCGGCTGCGGAAGTTATCGACGGCGATCGGCTCTATTGCCGGATTTTTCATAATAGCCGGAACCTTATACAAGGTTGCCGTATTGGTAATCGTCATAGGTGCCCCTTATCTCGTTAGCGTCCGATTTCGAGCGCACGCTGAAACATTTCTTTTGACCCCTGAACAACCGCCGCATTCGCTTCATAAGAGCGGGACGCGGAGATCAGGTCAACCATTTCCGTTACGATATTCACATTCGGATATTCAACGTAACCCGCTTTCGGCCCCGACAGAATTGCATGGGGATGATCGGGCTCATACGACAGCCGCGGCTCGGAGTTATCTTTTTCAATACCGGTTACGCGGACACCCGTGCCGACTCCTCTGTCCATATCGGAAGAAACAAAGGGAAGCCGCCAATCGATGCCGTCGTTTTTCTGTGCAAGAACGACGCGGCTGCGGCGGAAATAGCCCCCTTCCTGTGAACTGGTCGTGGAAGCATTGGCGATGTTATCGGAAATAACATCCGTCCGTAACCGTTCGGCGCTCATACCGGTCGCCGCTATGTTGATACTGCTGAAGATACCCATTTACCGCTCCTTATTTTAATACCGACTGTACTTGGCTGTACTGAAAACCGGTCATCTGACTCAACAGCTGATACTGCATCTGAATCTTGAGGATAGTCATCGCTTCTTCTTCAGCATCTACGTTGTTGCCGTTCGCCTTTGCTGTTGTCGTGTAATCCAACACACGCCGCGGAGAAACCGAACGATAGTCGATAACACCGTCTGACTTAATATGCCGGGGATCGGTTACCGCTAACTGAAACTGACCGGCAGCCCGTTTTTCGGAATCGAGCGCATGTTTTAATTCCGTTTCAAAATTGACCGATGTCCGCTTGAAATCCGGTATCTCCGAGCTTGCAAGGTTGTTTGCCGACACGGTATAGCGAAGGGCGTTTACATCAAGCGCACGGTGTAAAAGATCGACTGTCTTTTGAAAACTGTTTATGTGCATCTCAACTCCTTTAAATTATTCGTATACTCATATATCGGCATTATAAAAATTCCCTTGAGGAGCGTTACAGGATATAACGGGATAAATCTTGATCCTGTACGATGTTCTTCAACCGTTCGTCGACATACGCGCGGTCTATTTCGACGGTCTTTTCGGTCATATCGCTTGCATTAAACGAAATATCTTCCAATAGCATTTCCATAATCGTGTGGAGGCGGCGGGCGCCGATGTTTTCCATCGTTGAGTTGACCTCCGCTGCGAGGTTACTCATACGCTCGATTGCTTCATCCTTAAAGATGACGGTAAGTCCTTCGGTTTCGAGCAGCGCTTTATACTGTTTGGTTAATGCGTTTTTAGGCTCAAGGAGAATCCGCTTAAAGTCTTCCGCATGGAGCGATTCCAGCTCTACCCGCAGCGGGAAGCGTCCTTGAAACTCGGGGATAAGGTCGCTCGGTTTTGAAATGCTAAAAGCGCCCGCCGCGATGAACAGGATGTGGCGGGTATCGACGACGCCGAACTTTGTATTGACTTTGGAGCCTTCTACTATAGGAAGAATATCACGCTGCACCCCTTCGCGGGACACATCGACACCGCTGCTCCGCTCGCTTTTGGACGCGACTTTATCGATTTCGTCGATGAAGATAATCCCCATCTGCTCAACCCGCTCTTTTGCTTCCTCTACAATCTTATCGTGATCGACGAGCCTATCGAGCTGGTCATCCATAATAATCGTGCGTGCTTCTTTTACGCTGGTCGTTTTACGTTTGTTTTTACCGGCGCCCATTAGCATACTGCTGATATTCGACATCGCGCTTTCGAGGTCTTCCATGCTGGAACCGCCGGCAAAGATTTCAAAACTCGGCATTCCTGACTGCTGTACGGAAACTTCTACCATTTTATCTTCAAATTTGCCGTCCCGCAGCATCTTGCGGAACTTTTCCCTCGTTTCGTGCATATCGTCTTCAGCTTGATTGCCGTCTTCTGCCGAATTAACTTCCGCTCGGATTTCTTGGTTATTTTCTGATTCCGCATTATGCTCCGAGCCGGAGATTAAAAGCGGCTTAGCGCTTTCTTTCCGATTCCGCTTTTTCTTGTTGGAACCCGGCAGTAACAGGTCAAGGAGAATTTCCTCCGTGTTTTTTTCCGCCTGCGCTTTCAACGTTTCCTGCATCTCGCTTTTTACCATAGAAAAGCCGACAGCCATCAGGTCGCGGATCATCGATTCGACGTCGCGGCCGACATAGCCGACTTCCGTGTACTTTGTCGCCTCTACCTTGAGGAACGGCGCTCCTGAAAGTTTTGCAAGGCGTCGGGCAATTTCGGTTTTACCCACACCGGTCGGCCCGATCATCAGAATATTCTTAGGCGCTATTTCTTCGCGGATTTCTTCGCTTAATTTGAGCCGACGTGTCCTATTCCGCAGGGCGACGGCGACGGCCTTCTTTGCCTTTGTCTGCCCGATAATATATTTGTCAAGCTCCGCTACAATATGCGGAGGGGTGAGTTCATCCAAATTGATTGTCATACTCGTATTTTCCTCTCGTTATCAAATTTCTTCTATATGTATGTTTTCGTTGGTGTATACGCAAATTTGCCCTGCGATGTTTAAGCTCTTTTCCGCAATTTCGCGGGCTGATAAGTCTGTGTTGCGGAGTAGGGCGAGCGCTGCGGCATACGCATAATTGCCGCCCGAGCCGATTGCAAGCACATCTTCTTGCGGTTCAATGACATCTCCGTTCCCGGAAATCAGTAAAATAGTCTTTGCGTCCGCAACCAACAGCAACGCTTCAAGATTTTTCAGCATTTTGTTGGTGCGCCACTCTTTGGCAAGCTCGACCGCAGCGCGGGTAATGTCTCCGCCGTATTCCTTGAGTCTTCCTTCAAACTTTTCGAGCAGTGTAAAAGCATCGGCCGTTGCGCCGGCAAAACCGGTCATTACTTTGCCTTCGTAAATCTTGCGGACTTTGCGGGCATTTCCTTTCATCACCGTTTGCCCCATCGTAACCTGCCCGTCGCCTGCCATCGCAACTTTTCCGTTCCGTCTGACAGCAATAACGGTCGTACTCCGCACCTTCGTGTCTCCCATGTATAACCCCATTAGCGATATTAAGATATATTGATACTATTTCTCATTATAGCATAATATACTTCTTTTGAAAATATACGGTGTATCTGCGTTGTCGCTTAACAAAAAACAGTCCTCGACGTACAACAAGTACGCCTGCGGGTGTTTTTTGTACGCTCCTAGCATCTGTACCGTCTATTTTCAAAAGCTTACGGAAAGGTTATGTACCGCGTGGCGGTTCTGAAAATCCTCAACGTATCAGAACGGACAGGGATGTCCGTGGTTCCACGCAGAAACGAGATTTGCGAAATGCAAATCTCGCAGCCCAAGAATGTACACGGACGTTCATTTTGGGCGAGGATGTCCGTGGTTCCACGCAAAGGCGATGTTTTTGCGCAGCGAAAACTCGTCGTTGAAAAGTGTACACGGATGTACACTTTTCAACAGGCCTGCGGTTAATTTGTGCTCGCGCCTCGTATCTGCGCCGTTTATTTTCAAAAGTGCCGGATACGGTGCATCTGCTCAATTATTTATCGGTTTTCGTTCACAAAGACACGCGGAACACGTTTGTGGATGCCGCAGGTGATTTCGTAGGGAATAGTGCCTGCGATGTCTGCCAGCGTTTGTGCGCTGTTGTCCTGCGGATTTGGGCCGAAGATACACACTTCGTCCCACCGTTGTACCCACGGGTGCGCGCCGAGGTCAACCATACATTGATCCATACATATTCTGCCGATGATCGGGAAGAACTCGTTACCGATGCGTACTTTTAGTCCGGGTGAAAGCGCGCGGCGTAAACCGTCCGCATATCCGATCGGGAGAGTTGCGATATAGGTATCCTGTGGGGCTGTCCAGTTGCGCCCGTAGGAAACGCAGGTTCCCGCGCGTATCTGTTTTATCAGCACTACCTGTGTAACAAGCTCCATAACGGGCTTTACGTCGATAGTCGTTGCCGTACCCTGTATGGGCAGGTAGCCGTAGGCGAGGAGCCCGGGGCGCACCATGTCGAACTGCGCTTCGGGCATCATCTGCACCGCACCTGAGTTTGCGGCATGAACGAGCGGAATGTGTATACCCGTCTGTCTGATTGATTCGACGGCATCGCTAAAACGTTCCAGCTGATCTTTTGTAAAAGCGCGGTCGGATTCGGAATCGGAGTCCGCAACGGCAAAATGGGTGGCAACGCCTTGCAGTCGCAAATGCTTTGCTCGCACAATTTGGGTCGTCAGTTTTACAGCTTCCGACGGCTTGCAGCCTATTCTGCTCATACCGGTATCTATTTTGAGATGCACCGCAACGGTTTTCTTTTGCGCATCGGCCGCGCGGTTGAGTTCATTGATAAATTCCTCATCGATAACAAGCGGTTCCAGTTTATAGTCTATAATAGAATCTATTTCTTCTAAAATCGGCAGACTGAGCGAAATAATCGGAGCGACAATGCCCGCCTCTCGCAGTTCTATACCTTCCTGTACGGAAGCAACAGCGAGGTATGAAACCCCTGCACGAATTGCGGCAATTGCCGTCCGCACGGCGCCGTGTCCGTAAGCATCGGCTTTAACCGGTAAACATATTTTTGTTTCCGGAGCAAGGGTTTGTTTGATTTGAGTAATGTTATGTTTCAGATTATCCAGATGGATAATCGCTTTTGTTGCACGCATGGGCGGTATTGTACTGTAAACGGTAAATAATTGCAATTTATAAAAAAAATGTCCTAATGCGTTTACCCTGAGGTGCGCCCTTGACATTATTTTTATGAGTGATATACTAACGGCATATTTGTAAGTTTTAGCTAAGTTAGTCGAGGGGCTTATGTATATTACACAGAATAAAAAACATGCCTTTGCCGCAATTTTGTTCGCTTTATCGTTCATATTTATTCCGGTTAGCGGACTGTATGCCGCAAACGGCGAAGAGGTGCTGGATTCGTGGACAGGAATTGTAAAAAAGATGGAAGTGCACCTCAATAATGCCTACGATCTTTATACTCAAGGGAAATCCAAAGAAGCGTATGACGAAGTGAACGTTGCCTACTTTAGGTTTTATGAATCTAAAGGGATGGAAAAGATAACGATGGGATATCTTTCCGGTGCCCGTAAAACAACGGTGGAAAATGCGTTTTATGAATATCGTCGAAATGTATACAGCGATAAAGACAACGAGATGGTAAAAGCGCATAAAGATAAGCTTATTGCAATGCTTTACCATGATGCAGCCGAGCTTGACGGCACGTTGGACGAAAGCGGCAGCGAGACTGCAAATACCGCTCAATCGGCAGTTGTTGCAACGTTTATTTCCTGTTTTGTATTGGTACTCCGCGAAGGCTTGGAAGCAATCCTTGTTATCGCCGCTATTATCGCCTATCTTGTAAAAACGGGAAAAAAGAAATATATCATGTCGGTATATGTCGGTGCGTTGGGCGGTATCTTGGTTAGTATTCTGCTGGCCTTTTTGTTCGGCGCTGTTGCCGGTGCTCAGAGCGGCATCGCTCAGGAAGTTTTTGAAGGCATAGGTATGTTTGTCGCAGTTATCGTGTTGTTCTATGTCAGTAACTGGATGCTTTCAAAGTCCGAAACCGAAGCATGGGAACGGTACATTCATAAGAAGGTTGAAGCATCGGTTTCTACCGGAAATAAATGGGTCTTAATTTTCGCGGCCTTTATTGCAGTTGCGCGTGAAGGCGCCGAGCTTATTCTCTTTTTCCAGGGTGTTCCCATTCATGGAACGAGCGGCCGGAATGCAATGATCTTGGCGATTGTGCTATCAGCGGTTGTTTTGATTGCGGTGTTCCTAGTCTTTAGGTTCTTAACCGTGCGTCTTCCGCTTAAACCTTTCTTCTTGGTTACCAGCGTATTGATGTATGCGATGTGCTTTTCGTTTACCGGAAAAGGTGTGTCGGAACTGCAAGCTGCCGGTGTTGTCAATAAGACCGTTATTCCGTGGATGGGCTTTGAAATGGACTTCCTCGGTATTTATGCAACGTATGAAAGTCTCATTCCGCAGATTATCGTACTTGCGGTGATTATCATAATGTCTGTTGTATATGCAAAAAAGAATAAACAACAGCGTGCTCAAATTGAAGCTGAAAAGGCGAAGATTGAGCAAAAGTAAAAAGATATAGGCCGATCTCAAAAGCAAAGTTTTTGAGATCGGCGATGACAACTGCTTTTGGGCTGCCGGATTGCGGAAAATAACCGGTGTCCTGCAAGGCTGTAATGAATGTGAAACAAAAAGAAAATAAAGATATTTATAGGAGGATAGTTTCAAAATGAAGAAAACCGTATCTTTTCTTTTTGCACTGATTGCAATCGCTTTTGTGCTTGCATCATGTGAAAAACCTGCGCAAAAGCAGGAAATGGCACAACCTGCTGCAGACCAAAAAATGGCTGCGGCTCCTGCACCGACTGAAGAAGAAGCTGCAGGTTTTGATGAGTTCCCAATCGGAGACGAACAGGATGTAGGCCCGCTCCACATCGGTGGCGTTTACTTCCAGCCGGTTGACATGGAACCTGCCGGAAACAGCCTTTCCAAGAACGAAGCTGACTGCCACATCGAAGCGGATATCCACGCAAATGATGAGGGTAAGGTGCTTGGTTACGGCGTAGGCGACTTTGTTCCGTATCTTCATGTTAAGGCTTATGTTCAAAAGCAAGGCTCGAGCAAAGTGCAGGAAGTTGCATTTATGCCGATGAATGCCGATGACGGCCCCCACTACGGTGCAAACATGAAGTTCGAAGAAGGTCTCGGCAAATACAATGTCAAATTCGAAATCAAAGCTCCGGGGAATGATTACCTGTTGCACGTTGACAAAGAAACCGGTGTTACCGGCCGTTTCTGGACGGAACCGCTCGTTGTCGAATGGAAAGATTTCGAATGGAAAGGACCTCAGTGGTAAACAGTATGCAGTTTTAAGGCGGTGCCGGTTCATTTAAACAGTTAATCGGTATGCCTTACAATCAACCTGTTCGGAAACTTCCGTTTTGGGACAGGTTGCTTTGGAAACTGCTTTGCCACACTAAGCGGTAACCGTTATTCTTTCTTTGCAAGATACTTCTATTAAAAGGTATATTTTGGGAAAGAGTGGCGGTTACCGCCGGTTTTTTCTTGGAGGTGTATCATCTTAAAATTTTATATAAGAGTTTTTGAAGCAGGTATCGCCTTTGCATTGGTGTTAGCCGTTGTATTTGCTTCATTTAAAACTCAAGAGTCCGAGAAAACGGAAGAATCCGAAAAAAAAAACGGCTTGTCGTTTTAGCAAGTATGCTGCTGGGCTTTGTCGGCAGTATTGTCTCAGCAATTCTTAGATCAATTCCCAACTATATAAATAGAACACGTTTCGCTTTTTGGTCGATGGTTCCTGTTAGTATCGCGCTTGTCTTTCTCCTTATTTTACTTTTTACTTCAACCAATCATAAACAAAAAAGATCGCGCCTATATGAAAATCTTTTTAGTGCGGCAATTTTCTTGTATGCAGCCTCGATGCTGTTTTACTATCTTCCCGTTATCATCATGCTGGCAACCACATTGGTTAATTACGGCGAGAGCGCAGTAAGTACGATTGTCTTATTCAGACTGATAGGCTATGTACTCGGTATTGTGTGTATGCTGTGCGCCGGTTTAGCGATCTATAAAACGTTGATTAAATTATCGGCCATAGAACTCAAGGTATCGGTTGCCGGAGCTCTTTGCATTTTCGGTGTTACGCAAGTAGTTGTTATTTTACAGCGCCTCTATTCGTTGGGGATTATTCCTCGCAACGACTTTATCTTTGCATTCATTGCCGCGGTCGTAAACCATGGAAATTTCTTTACCTTTGCAATTATCCTATTCATTATGATTCCGCCGATTATCCTCTGGCGGAAGAACCGGACAATTACGGAAACATATCACAACAATGCAGAACTGCGGAAACTGAAAGCGCAAAAGCGCAACGCACGCCGGTGGGCGAAATTTTCGCTGGTCTTGCTGATCGGTTCGGTTTTATCTCTGTCTGTGTTGCGGCACTATGTCGACCGAGAAGTTCCGCTTTCGCCGCCGGAAAATTATACGATTGCCGACGGTATGGCGATGATTCCTATTTCGGAATTGGAAGATGATAAGCTGCATCGGTATGCGTATACTTCGGAGCAGGGAATTGAAGTCCGGTTTATTGCCATTAAAAAGAGCGAAGGCTCTTATGGTGTAGGGCTTGATGCGTGCGATATCTGCGGTCCTACCGGATATTTTGAACGGAACGGGGAGGTTATCTGTAAGCTCTGCGATGTCGTGATGAACAAGGGAACTATCGGCTTCCCGGGCGGATGTAACCCTGTGCCGGTTGCGTATATCATCCACGATGAAAAGATCAAGATAAAGATAGCCGATCTCGAAGCGGAAGCGCACCGCTTTAAATAGGAATATCCAGATGGAGGTTCGATAGCAATTATGTTTTGGAGAATGATAGCCGGTTCTCTCTTCCGTCAAAAAGGGAAGATGGCGATGATTGCGTTTACCATTGCGCTGGGTGCGAGTCTTTCAAGCGCAATGCTCAATACGATGCTTGGAGTAGGGGATAAGGTAAATCAGGAGCTGAAAACCTACGGAGCGAATATCAATGTCGTGCATAAAGAGGCCTCGCTTCTTGATGATATTTACGGAGTAGAGTCGGGGAGTACCAAAAAGTATTTACGCGAGGATGAGCTGTATAAAATTAAGACTATATTTTGGGCGTACAATGTTGTTGACTATGCTCCGTTTTTAAACGTGTCCGTTGAATATAAGGGACAAAATAAGCCCGTCCGCCTGACCGGTACATGGTTCGATTATAAAATAGACTTGCACACCGGACAGGAAGTTATTACCGGTATCCGGCGGATGCGCACGTGGTGGGAAGTAACCGGTGCATGGGCTTCCGATACCGATGATTCCGCCTGTATGATCGGCAGCCTCTTTGCGGGTAGAAACGCTATTCATGTCGGCGATGTGATCGAAGTAACAGGCCCTGCCGGAAGTGCATCGTTGACTGTTTCCGGCATATTCAATTCGGGCAGCAACGAGGATGAGTACATCTTTACACCCCTTCATACGGCGCAGCGCCTGTTGGGAAAAACCGATGTGTGCGAAAGCATCGAAGTAAGTGCGCTTACGACGCCCGATAACGATCTCGCACGAAAGGCCGCGCGGAACCCTTTGAGTTTAACCATCAAAGAGATGGAGGTATGGTACTGCACCGCGTATGTCAGCAGTATCTGCTATCAGATTCAGGAAGTGATTACCGATGCCGTTGCAAAACCGGTGCGGCAGGTCGCCGAATCCGAAGGGGCGATTTTAAATAAGACAACGCTGCTGATGCTCTTAATCACAATTTTGAGCTTGCTCGCTTCCGCATTGGGGATTTCCAACCTTGTAACGGCAAGCGTGATGGATAGACGCGCGGAAATCGGTTTGAAAAAGGCAATCGGTGCGAGTAACACGGCGGTTACCGTATCGGTACTGACGGAGATTATGATTATCGGCTTAATCGGCGGAACAATCGGCTACTTTGCCGGATTGGGTTTAACGCAGATTATCGGACGGAGCGTATTCGGTTCGGCTATTCCTCCTGCGCCGATGGTGATTCCGATTGTCGTGCTTATCATCTTCCTTATTACCCTGCTCGGCAGTCTGCCTTCGGTACGGTATTTGCTTAAACTCAATCCTACGGAGGTGCTGCATGGAAAATAAGATGTACGCCGAAAGCGGAAAGAGCGGATACGGGAGTGAAGCGCTATGACAAGAAATAGAATGTATTTAAAGATGATTACAAGCTCGCTGATACGGCGCCGGTCGCGGATGCTTGTCGCGTTGTTGGCAATCGCAATCGGTTCTACGGTGCTGTCGGGCTTACTGACTATTTACTATGATATTCCGCGTCAGATGGGGACGGTGTTCCGCTCATACGGCGCAAATGTGATATTCCTTCCGGCGGAAAGCGAATCCAAGATTACGCAGGAGCAAATCGGCGCTATCAAGCAGGTAATCGATTCTGAGAAGCTGGTCGGGTTTGCGCCGTATATTTATCAGTCGGCAAAGGTAAACGAACAGCCGTACATGATCGCTGCGACCGATTTGGAAAACGCACGGAATAACAGCCCGTATTGGCTTATCCGCGGGGACTGGCCGCACAATAAAAAAGAAGTGCTGATCGGGCACGAAATAAGCCGCAATATCGAGTTGTCGGTCGGCGATACCTTTATCGTCAATACACCGAAGCCGAACGGCGATGTTACCGTCAACGAATGTACGGTGTCGGGCATTGTTACCACCGGCGGCGTAGAAGAAGAATTTATCTTTATGAGCCTTGAGGATATCAAAGGTATTATCGGGTACGATGATCAGTTTGATGTTATTGAATGCAGCATCGACGGCAATCAGGAATACCTTAAATCGATAGCCGACACCGTGTCGAAGCAGGTGAACGGTATTACGCCGCGGCTCGTAAAGCGTGTAACGGAATCTCAGGATGTGGTTTTGAGCAAACTGCAGGCACTCGTGTGGATTGTTACCATCATCGTGTTGTTCTTAACGATGATTTGCGTAACGACGACGATGATGGCGGTTGTCGCAGAACGCAGAAAAGAAATCGGTTTGAAAAAAGCGCTCGGCGCTTCGAATAGCAGCGTCGTGAAAGACTTTATGGGCGAAGCGGTGATGCTCGGATTAATCGGCGGTATCTTGGGCGTGGTATTAGGCTATGTGTTTGCGGACAACGTGAGTATCAGCGTATTCGCCCGCGAGGTTTCGTTTCCGGTGCAGCTTGCGCCGTTTACGGTTATCGCCTCGATTATCATCACGATTGTTTCCTGTTTATTCCCGGTACGCGCCACGGTAGACATCGACCCCGCTTTGGTGTTACGCGGGGAGTAGCAAAGGAGGATTATATGGATATTTTAACATTGAGCGGAATTTCAAAGATTTACGGCGACTTAAAAGCCTTAGACAACATAAACTTAAACGTAGAAGAAGGCGAGTGGCTGTCGATTATGGGGCCGTCCGGTTCCGGTAAGACGACGCTGATGAACATCATCGGCTGTATGGATAAACCGTCGCTCGGCAAGATTGATTTGGCGGGGCAGGATATTTCAAAATTATCCTCGAAGGAGTTAACGGTCGTAAGGCGGGATACCATCGGCTTGGTATTCCAACAATTCCACCTCGTCAACTACCTTACGGCGCTTGAGAATGTGATGATGGCGCAGTATTACCACAGTATGCCCGACGAGGAAGAAGCGATGGAAGCGCTTGCGAGCGTCGGCTTAAAGGAGCGGGCAAAGCACCTTCCCAATCAGCTGTCGGGCGGAGAGCAGCAGCGCGTGTGTATTGCCCGCGCGCTCATCAATCACCCTAAGCTCCTGCTTGCGGACGAACCGACCGGCAACCTCGATGAAAAAAACGAGCGGTTGGTTATGGAGATTTTTGAAAAGCTGCACAATACCGGCAGTACCATTATCGTCGTT
This sequence comes from Treponema sp. OMZ 305, assembly GCF_024181325.1. Taxonomy (NCBI): domain Bacteria; kingdom Pseudomonadati; phylum Spirochaetota; class Spirochaetia; order Treponematales; family Treponemataceae; genus Treponema; species Treponema sp. OMZ 305. The sequence continues at coordinate 1,256,871 of NZ_CP051300.1, forward strand.
ACCCATGACCCCGAGGTTGCCGATCAGGCGGAACGGATGGTTGTACTTGAGCACGGAAAAATCGCGCGCATCGAAAAGATGAGCAGAACGCGGCCTGTGCTGCAAAAATAAGATGTGCAGGGAAAAACACATCAGAGGTTTTTTAACAACAAGAGCCTGATGTGTTTTTCCTTTTTTCTAGCATAAATTGCACGAAATTTTAAAGAAAATTTCATACAAGAAGGAGTAAAAAATGGAAAAAATATCTTTGCGTATATTCACAATTACATTGGCACTTGCGGCGTTTTGTTTTGCAGGGTGTAGTAAAAATGAAGGGACGGCGCAGCAGACCGGACAATCGGCACAGGAAACGCAGACTGCGGTACGGTATAAAGACGGCATTTACAAAGCGGTTTCCGGTATTAAAGACGATTGGGGCGGAAATGCCGAGGTAACGATAACGATTAAAGACGGTAAAATTATCGGCTGTGAATTTTTATCCTACGAGAAGGATGGAACGCTGAAAGGCGAGGACTACGGCAAAACCGACGGAGTGATTAAGAATGCCGGTTTATACAAAATTGCGCAGAACGCAATTAAGAATGCCGAAAAGTACGGACCGAAACTGGTTGAAACGCAGCAGCTTGATAAAGTGGATGCGATTGCCGGCGCGACCGTATCTTATGAACTGTTTGAGAACGTAGTCGGTATCGCGCTTAAACAGGCGAAGGCGGAGTAGTAACGATGGCAGATTCCGAACCGGTCAAAAAATTAACGGTTATCGAACTTGCGAAACAGAACCTTAAACGCAAGCTGTTTAGGACGGTAAGTTTGATTGTGCTTACCGCGGTGTTGGCGTTCAGTCTTTTTGCAGGCAGCTTTTTGGTCAGGAGTCTGAACGGCGGAATGCAGTCGCTGTCAAACCGGCTGGGTGCAGACATCATTGTGGTGCCGCAGGGGTACGATTCAAAAATCGAAAGCGCACTGCTGCGAGGTGAGCCGAACAGTTTTTACTTTAAGTCCGAGGTCGTAGACCGCCTTAAAAAGATTGAAGGTGTTGATCTCGCTTCTCCACAGCTTTTTATCGCAACCCTTTCCGCCGGATGCTGTTCGTTTCCGTTGCAGGTAATCGGCATCGATTTTGATTCCGATTTTAATATCAAGCCGTGGCTCGAAAGACAGATTCGGTTACCGCTTACCGATAACCAGATTGTCGTGGGCAGTAACATCGTCGGGGATACGCATTCCGAGGTTAAGTTCTTTAATCAGCCTTTTGTGATTACGGGGCGGCTCGCGAAAACCGGTATGGGCTTCGACAATTCCGTGTTTATGACGATTGAAAATGCAAAGAGGCTTGCAAAAGAATATGAGCGGATTATGGAACATCCGGTTGCGCAAGACGAGGATCTTATCTCCAGCGTTATGGTGCGGATAAAACCGAATGCCGATGTCAAAACGGTTGCCAAGCGCATCCTCGCTGAGTTTGAAGGCGAACAGATATATCCTCTTATTTCCAAACGGATGATGACCAATATTTCTGCAAGTATTGCAAACCTCAATGTGTATATTTATGTGCTGCTCGCGCTGCTCTGGCTGTTGTCATTCATTGTACTTGCAGTGTCGTTTTCTTCGATATTCCATGAGCGGAAAGAAGAATTCGGAATGCTGCGGATTATCGGCGGTACAAAGAAAAAACTTGCGCAGCTTGCTTCTGCCGAAGCGTTTATCATCAGTGCATCAGGTGCGGGAATCGGAACGGTACTGTCCTGCTTAATTGTCCTCTTGTTTAATCAGGCAATTATCACCGGTCTTAAAATGCCCTTTCTTACGCCGCCGGTTTTGTGGATACTGTTGTGTGCCCTTTTAACCTTATCGGCTATTTCGGTTATCGGCCCGCTTGCCGCACTCAAAACAATTCACGGATTTGCCAAACAAGAGCCTGCGTTACAGCTGCAAGGGTAGGGATTATCTATCCGTTCCAACATTCCGCAACTACCGGTTTTGATAATCCGCCATAATTCCGTGCAGTTGCAATTTTGCAGGAAAACACTGTCATGGCTGATGATAATGAGTGCGCATGATATTTTTGCAAGGGCAGTTTCGAGAAGTCTGGCGGAAAGAATATCCAAGTGATTGGTCGGTTCGTCCAAAATAAGAACTTTGAGTGGTTTTGACATTGCAAGTGCAATCATGAGCTTGCGAAGTTCGCCGGGACTGATTCGCTTGCTGTCAATAAAGGTAAGCAGCGTTTTGGGATTCGATCCCATGCGGTACACTGTAGAAAGAATTTCACTTCGCAGTTCTTTATCGAGCGAGAAGAAATGTGCTAACACTGCTTGTTCTTCTGCTTTCGGAATTTCCTGCGGCAGATAAAATGAAAGACTTTCTCCATCGCTTTTCTTTTGCAGATCAGCTTCCCGTATCCGGTTTAATATGGTATGTGCAAGCAATGTCTTTCCTGTTCCGTTGACTCCCGTCAGCGCAATGCGGGACTGCTTTTGCACCGTCAATTCGGGAATCTGCAAGGTATAACTGCCATCTTCTCCAGCACTGATGATTTGCGGCGGCAGGTGTATGAGTACCTTTGGAATGAACACTGACGTGTCTGCTTGCGCCGGTGAAAACCCTTCCTTACGATTCAGCGGTTTTGCTTGAGTATCGCGGCGTTTTTCGGCTTGTTCACGGCGGCTGTCAAAACATTTTTTTACGATGCCCGGCGTCCTGTCTTTACCGGTAACAATGGCAAGGCGGATTTTTTGTGCTGCATCGTGGTCTTTGCCGCCGTACACATTCCTCAGGCGGTTCTTAGAATGTTCTGCCTCACGCTGCCACATATCTGAAAGTGCTTTTGCTTTTGAAACCCCTGCATCCGCTTTATGCCATTCCGAAAGGCAGGAAGCTCGCTCTGTGTCCCAAAGTTCAAGCGCTGTACTTACATTCGCAGCATAGAGCTTACCTCTGATTGAATCGGCTCCGTCTGCGAACGCTGCCGATTCCCGATATAAGTAGAAGGTAGCGGTACACAATGAATCGGCAAAGGCGCGGTCATGACTGACAATGAGTCCTGTGCCGGTAAACAGTTTTAAGGCATTTATAATGAGCTCTTTTGAAGCGGCATCCAAGTGATTGGTCGGTTCGTCAAGCAGCAGAACCGAAGGACGCTCCGCTAAAGCACAGGCAATTTGCAGCCGCTTCTTTTCTCCGCCCGAAAGCGTTTCCCAGCGTTCAAGCTGTTTTGCCGTAATATTAAGCAGCGAGAAAAAGCGACGCACTTCGTTATCCGCATCCCAGAACAATGTATACGCAGTATCGGGCAGTTCCGTACTGTTTTGCGCACAGTATACTGCCGATTCGCATTTAATTATCCCTGAAAGCGGCGGAAGCATCCCTGCGATTAATTTGAGTAATGTCGTTTTTCCGCAGCCGTTTGCACCGGTAATACATGTCCAATGGGATGCTCCTCCAAGCGCTGCGGAGAATCCGTCGAATAATATCTCCGCAGAATCCGGATATGAAAAAGAAACATTTTGTAATGTTATCATTCCGAGAACTGCTCCAAAATAAAATCTAAATATGTTTTACTCGATGCCATAATTACCGATGCCTTACAATTTTTTTATTGATGATAATGTGTACCGCACTGAACAATATATAATTTATCAGACAAACCTTTACCATCAATCAGTTTCCTTCAGTTCATGAATTTGACATTTTCCGGTTTCAATCTGATGTATACTTTTACGCAAATATTTCATATTTTCTTCCGAATAAATATACGGATCCTCGGATGCTTTCAGTGCAAAGGGCAGGCCATTTTCCCGAATCGTGGCCTTTACAAAAGAATTGATAGCCGAAGAAATATTGATTCCCATAGAATCGCATATTCGTTCAAAACTTATTTTATCGTTCTGTGTAATTTTTGCTGATATTGTAGTCATTTATAATACCTCTTACTACAATGTAATACATGGGCTTTCAAAAATCAAGTATCCTGTCTGTTAAAAATTTGATTTATTCGTGTGGAGGGAGGGGGGTGATTATTTTTAACATCACTTTCAGTCTAAAACTTAATGTGGAGCAGCTCCATAGTATAAATACCGCACACTTTTTATCTTTTCTTCTTCATTTTCGGCGCCGGTAATTCAGCATACATTGCATTAAACAAACCCGTTATAAATGCTTTGTCATCAACTTCGTCTACTAAAAGCATTTCTTTTGCGCCTTGATACGGCAATTCGTAGGAAGCATTCGGCATATACTCAATTGCCGACGGAACCGCTTTTACCAGTAAGCGGTCATCGTAGATACCGCCCACAATTTTATCTCGATAGTAAATGATAAATTCTCCCATCATTGCGCGATAGCGTATGTCTTGCAATTCCGATAACTGTTCCAAAATAAAATCTAAATATGTTTTACTCGATGCCATAATTATCCATTAAACCTGTTCGGAAACTTCCGTTTCTGAACAGGTTACCTTGAACTGCGATGTTCTAAATCGTGCTATTTGTGCGATTTAGAACTCGTCGACCTATTCGAAAACGCAGTTATCGAATAGGTCTATTCTATTCGCTTTAAAATTTCAATAGGCCATCTTCGTCAAATTGAAAATCGGGTCCCCAAGATACTTCCCAGTAGTATCCATCTAAATCGGAAAAATATGCATGATATCCGCCCCAAAATACTTTTTGCGGCTCTTTAACAATAGTTCCTCCGGCTTTTCTTACCAACTCAATAACGCTATCTACATCTTCTTTGTTTTTCACATTGTATGTCAATGTAATTCCTGAAAAGCCGGTTCCTGTCGGCGGATTATTTTCATTAATATCTTTTGCCAATGAATCCAAAGGGAAAAGTTCAAATTTTGTTCCCGGTGTATTAAAAAAGCATACCGATGGATTATCTTCTTTACAGTCTGTCTTATATCCCAACCCGTCTCTGTAAAATTTTAATGCTTTTTCCATATTTCGCACGCCTAAACAAATACATGTTATTTTATTCATTTTTCACTCCATACATTTCAAATTGCTGATTTCCTCAGTCTACTGTTTTTAACTATTGTTTGTCTATACTGTTCATTTTGCGCTGTTTGCAAAAACGTTTTTTTACTTGACATTACTTAATAATAACGCTATATTAAAAACCGACATCATTGTCGGTTTTTTGACAGGCAAGGAGAGACTTTATTTTGAAAGAAGAAAAACAAAAAGTCGGACAGATGAGAAAAAGAGAAATTCGAGAAGCCGCAAAAAAATGCTTTTTAGATAAAGGCTTTCAGAATACAACAATGGAAGATGTCATTACGGAAATAGGTATGAGTAGAGGCGGCGTGTATCATCATTATGCAAGTACAACTGAAATGCTAAAAGACTTAATGCTTGATGGAAATGAATACAGAAATAGCTTGATAACCGAATATTTAGCGCATAATCGGAGCAAAGATAAATATCAGCAAATGGGTGATATTTTAACGAGTAAGGCATTAGCGAAAAACGATTTAATGAAGCTGTACGCACTCTTTTTGCAAGCAAAAAACTATAATCGGGATTTGGAAGATTTATATCAAGAACTAAAATTGCATACAACTAAAGAGCTTGATCTCATTGCAAAGAAACTGGGAATTACGGCGCATATTTTTAAGGATGGCTTTTTAGTTCACTACATTAACAGTTTAATCGTGAGTTCGGAAGTGCTTAATGCACGAAATTCTTTTGACGTTCATAAGAAGTATATAAAAGAAACAATGATTCAATACATTATTGATCTTGAAAAAAATAACTAAATCAATAGGAAGAGGTGAATTACGATGAAACAAGATATGAAAACACAGCTATTAACTAAAAGTCCTAAAGAATTGTTATTCAAGTTAGCCATCCCGGGAATAATCGGAATGCTGGTTATCGGCCTGTACCCGTTTATGGATGGGATATTTGCCGGGCGGCTTATTGGGGACTATGCGATGTCGGCAATTAGTGTATCTATGTCCTTGACAATTATAAATGGCGGAATATCGGCTTTGATAGGCGTAGGCAGTGCATCGATATTATCACGAGCTATCGGTAAGGGTGATAAAGAAACAATAGATAAAATATTCGGCAATTTTTGTTATTGGGTTATTTTATTTTCTGCAATTATCACAATAGTAGGTTTGATATTCGCACCTCATTTTTTAGACATGGTTGGTGCTAAAGGAAATATCAAAGAGCTGGGGGTGAGATATTTGCGGGTCGTGTTCTTTGGATCTCTATTTGTTAATTTCGCTCAAGCGGGTAATATGACAATGCGCGGCGAAGGGGCATTAAAACAATCAATGATGATTATGGGAACGGGAGCCATACTCAACATTATGTTAGACCCTATTCTTATGAAGCTCATGGGAGAGTATGCTATTGAAGGAGCTGCTATCGCAACCGTATTATCTCAAATCGTACAAGCTTTATTAACATTTCATTATTTTTCAAAGAAGAGTTCATTTGTGAAAATCCATAAAGTCAAAAAGTACAAAGTAATTTACCGTGAAATGTTTAGTATCGGCAGTTCGGCAATGATGATGCAAATTTTATTTGCGGTACAGCAAACATTTTTATTTAAGCAAGCCTTTGTATATGGCGGAGATAACTGGGGAATTTTGATGTCTGCAACAATGAGATTATATATGTTTTCATTTATTCCGTTGTGGGGAATGAGTCAAGGATTGCAGCCTGTTATAGGAGCAAATTTCGGAGCAAAACAATACGGGCGAGTACAAGATACGATGAAGATTTTTATGTGTGGAGCAACTATTCTTGCGGCTGCTTCGTGGATACCGTCAATGTTTTGTTCCGATACATTACTGTCGTTATTCAGTGTAAGACATCAGATTATTGAAGCCGGTGTTAAAAACTTTAAGATGTTTTATTCCACATTTATTTTGTACGGAATTATGATTATGACATTGACCTTTTTTCAATCTATTGGAGACGGTAAAAAAGCAGGGATTATTGTACTGTTGAGACAATTGGTATTATTTGTTCCGGCGATACTTTTGTTGCCGCAATTATTCGGAGCGTCAGCTGTTTGGTGGGCGGAACCTATCGTAGATTTTACAATGATTATAGCCGGATTATTTTTAATGCTTAACGTAATGAGAAAAATGGAAAAGGAAGCCGTTTAAGGGATTCCTTAACCGTAGAACAATGAACTTTTTATGGGAGATGATGCTCAATGACAGGGTTGTAAAAGAATGAGTCATTAGATATGTGGGCATCTCTAAAAACTCGGTTAGATTTTTAGAGATGCCCGACGAGTCTTTTTGATAAGTCTTTACATTTTTATGACTTATCAAAAAACATCGCAAAAGAAATCTAAGGAAAACCTCTAAAAACTGAAGTTTTTAGAGGTTCCCATGTATTTTTCTCCCAAGCCGTTTCTCCAATCTCCACTGCGGTGGGACTCCATCGTCTCCCCAATATTCATCCATCGCAATGATTTTATCATCTTTTAATTTTATAAACGATACCACATGAAAAGAACTTGTTCTATCAACACTGTACACGTTGACAGCGGTGATGATTAAATCACCGATTTGTTCTATCCTTTCGATTGTTCCGTCCCATGTTCCTGGATACTCGCAATTTGCTTGTATGTATTCTTCAACCGTGAAATGCTCATTGGTACAATGCCAATTGATATATGCGGAATCGGAAAAGTAAGTGCGTAAACGCTCGGCATCCTGTTTTAATACTGCGTTCAAAAAATCCTGTATGTTCATAACCGACCTCAAAATTAGATATTCAATTCCATTTCAATACATTCCCATGCGCCATCCGGCATCATATAGGTTATAACTTTTCCTGTTGCTTGAAAACCGGTGGCTTCATAACAATACCGTGCACGCTCATTATTCGTAAACACCGCCAATGTTATTTTTGAAGCATACAAAACGGTCTTTGCATATTCTATTGCAAGCTCTACCATTTTCTTTCCGCTTCCCTTTCCCCTGTTTTCAGGCGAAAGTATAATAAACCCGAAGCGTACAAGTGTTTTATCGTCTTTATTTGGATATCGGATAAACAAATGACCGATTACGCTGCATCCGTCAATGGCACAAAGAGGAATGATAGGCTGTGTACCGTTCATCGAACCATAGTATTCATTTAACTCATTGCCATTCAGTGGAAACCGCCCTATTCTGTCGGCAGACCATTGATAAAGCTGCTTTGCATCCTGAATCCAGCTGCAAATGATTTTGGAATCTTGCGCTTCATATTTTCTTAATACCATGATCACCTCAATAATATTTTTTTATAAACGACACAACGGATTCTTCAAGCTGTGTAATACCCGGCTGTTCAATCGGAAAATGCCCCGCGTTTTTAAGTGTGCACAGTTCTTTTGGACTCCGTATGCGATCAAAAAAGAGGCGGCTTATCCATTCGGGTGTCCAGCAATCTTTTTCAGGATGACAAAGTAAAAGCGGAATTTCAAATGCTTCAGGCTCTACGGCAGGAATGCTTTCCATCATCGAACATAACAAACCAAGATGCACGGAAGATCCTGCTCCCCTTTTATCCTGCAGCAACAAAGAAAGTACCCGGTCGTTGTTGACGATTGCTTTCATATTCGTTATCGCCTTTACCGGAATTTTTAAGTGCCTTATCTGCTTCGGTATAAAACGTAAAAGCGGCAAAGCGATACGCGCCTGCAATTTGTTTTTTGCCGAATAGTTACGCACCGGCTTTAAGCGATTATCTAACAGGGTGGTAACGATGACGCCGGAAACACCATGAGCCAAGCAGGCAACGTTGTATGCGAGCATGCCTCCTGCACTCAAACCCAGTACAAAAATCTTTTTGGAGCGCTGTAATTCCTGTCGTACGATGTGAACGCCTGTCTCGATCCATGTTTTATAAGACGGTATGCCCTCGTATTCGGTATAGCCGTACCCCGGCAAATCCGGACAGACAACCTTATAGCCGCGCTTTGCCAAAGGAGCTGCAATAAATGACAGGAGCCGACCGTTCCCGCCGACACCGTGGAACAGCACGAGTGTAACACCGTTGTTGCTATGTCCGTTGTATATGTCGAGATGGATGTTCGTCCTGTCGAATGTGCTGAACATTTCGGAAGGAGCGCATGAAATGCTTATCCTGTTGCGTTCAGGCAAAAACATTTGAAGTTTTTGCCATGTTCCATCGTTTGTATACACACCATTCTCCTTGATTCAACAGCTCCGTATTTCAAGCCTTTTTATTCGTGCGGAGGGTTTAATACCCGCCGTCCCCGGCAACGCTTGCGTCGTAACAAAGGGTATTAAAGCCGACTGCAACCACCTCGTCAAAAATATACATCCTTGTACATTTTTGACTGCGAGTTTTTTACAAAGCAAAAAACTCGTTTCTTTTTGGAACCACCGGCATCCGTGCCAGATCGCACACACAGTGCGAAACGTTGAGCACTGTGCCCCGACGCTTGCGTCGGGGTTGTTGATTTTCAAAAAACTCCAGTCAATGTCCGTCGAGGTTTTCGAAGGCGAGCAACTTGCCGTAAGATTCTTCTCTAATGTTTCCAATTAACTTAACGCCGAAAAAAATTACTGTTTTTTTTCAGTAGTTTTTCAAAAGCCTTTCATTTAATTACAAATTACTTCACTGTCCGCGTTGCAATGAATGACGGGATATGCAATTCGTGCAAGCGTCCTTCTCCGTTCGTGTCTTCGTATATATCGGTGAGCGTGAAACCTGCGCGTAGCTGTCCGCCGATTTGTTCGCTTACTGTATGAGAAAATTGCCAACCGCTGTCCGCTTCTTCAAGCTGTTTGCGGTGCGCTTCGTAAACGAGCGGATTAAACGGAAGTGCGTTGATAATTTTCTCTTCTTTTTGATCGACAATATAATTGATACCGGTATCAAGTCCGCACAGTAACACGCCGCCTTTTTTGAGTATACGAAAACATTCCAAAAATACCGGTTCAACTTTTTCGATATAGCAGTTGCTTACCGGATGGAAAATAATATCGAAGGATGCATCGGCAAAGGGCAGCGGTTTTGACATATCTGCACGTATGATGTTAATTCGATAACCTTCACGCTCGGCAACAATTCGCTCAGATTCAAGCTGTTTTTCAGAGTAGTCAAGTACCGTGCATTCCGCTCCGGCTGCGGTAAAAATCGGCATTTGCTGCCCGCCTCCCGATGCAAGTCCTAACAGCTTTTTTCCTTTTAAATCACCGAACCATTTATGCGGTACCGCTTTTGTCGGCGTCAATATTACAGACCATTGTCCGTTTTGTGCATTGATATAGGTTTCGTGATCAACGGGCTTTCCCCATTCCCAGCCTTCCGTAATCCAACGGTCGATCACCGCTGCATTTGCGTCCTGATAATGTTGATGTGTATTCATAAATTTTCCTTGTTTATTTATTTGGGAACTTCTAAAAACTTCAGTTTTTAAAAGTTTTCTTTAGATGTAACTTGCGATGTTTTAATTTAAGTCATTATATTATAAGGACTTAAATTAAAACTCGACGGGCATCTCTATTCCGAAGGATGCGAAGCAAATCTAACCGAGTTTTTAGAGGTGCCCATTTATAATGTTTTATTTCGTTTTCAATTATACAGTATGTCTGTTATTTTCCGAACGAATCTAAGGCTTTTTCAATTTCCGCAGTAAGTTCTCCATTTTTTATAAATTCCGCTTTTGCATCTTTTGCCATTTTAGATGCTTTTTCTTTATCGTTGAGCTCGTACAACGTATATGCGTAATGATACAATAGATTTTGCCGCGCTTTGCTCTGTTTAGAATATGTTTTTAAACAATCGTCAAAAAAATCCGGCAGCCATTTTTCCGTACCTGCATTAAAATATTCTTTTATAATCATTTGTGAGACGGCGGGATTTTCAGGTGCAAAAGCAAACAGGTTTTTGGCAGCTTTTAAAGCTTCTGGTTTGTTTTTTTGCATTGCATACAAAGCGATTGTTTTTTGTATGATTCTGTAATCTTTCGGGAAATGTTTTTGAGCTGTTTTAAGAAAGCTCCCTGCCTTTTTATAATCGTGTAGTCCAAGACAGCTGTCAATGCAAACAATGTATGCGTCCGACTGATATTCAGGTTCGTTTTTATATCCTTCAATACTTTTTTCCGCATAGTGCAGTGCCAAAGCAAAATTCTTTTTTTGCAAATATATCGTACCAAGGTTAAAAAAATCATTTACAGAAGGTTCAAAGCCCGATTCGATTTTCTTGTTATATATTTTTTCGGCATTCGTCAAATCACCGTTCTTATAATATGCAAGTGCAAGTACGCTTAACGAGTACGCATCACAGCAATCCTGATTGACGGCCTTTTGCAGACGCTCGATTGTCTTTTGTGTAAGTTCTTTTTCGCTCAAAAGCCATTGATATCCATAGCGTAAAAGAACATCGTCGTAATACAAGCCGAGTGCGTAATTCAAAATGGGCTTTTCACCGTTTTTCTTTTCATACTCTTCGACAGCTTTAACCGGGTCGAACATCACCATCGAATACGCTCCCGTTCCCGTTCGTACATCGTAGAGTGTTTCTCCTTTTTTAAGATTTTTAAATGCGAACATTTGGTGCATTATACTTTGAGCAAAATAATTGATTGCAATTTCTATTTTTTTTGCAAGTATGAATTCGTTGCTGTCGTCACTGAGGGTGCCGAACGCCGATTCATATTGCTCCCTTTGAATAAGCTCATCCGCTTTTTTGAGTAAGATTTGAGTATCCGACGAGGCGCCGTTATACGGACTTTTGTGCGCAAAAACGCCTACAGCGCACAACAACACAAAAATCGCCACAATAAATCTTTTCATAATAACTCTCCTTTGTAATCATTCATTATATGCTAAAGAAGCAGCTCAATTCTAAATGGATGCTCATGCCCTACTCAACAAGCCGGTAAGTGTTTCTATAATTAGACCTTTCTCCGCAAAATACGTTCCCTGAATAGCGGAGCTGTTTCCGCCGCCGCGGCCGTTGAGCTGTTGGTTTAATGTTTTTATGTGCGGTTTTAAATCGATGGCATTGCTGACGATGACGTAATTGTATGCTGCCGGTTGTAGTCCTTCCGGTTCAACTGCAACGGCTGATAATGCTGCGCAGGTGTGCATTTTCTTCGTTGCTAAAAGCAGATTGCAGAACGAGCGTAGATATTCGATACTGAGATTATCTTCAAAATAAAGAGGCGCGCCCTCAGTATCTGCCGCCGACTCCGCTTTCTGTTTTAGATATTTTTCAGTTATCTCGTGCAGCTGCTGCTGGAGCTTTTCTTTTTCGGCATTTAATTTTTCCACCGCATCCTGCACTTCGGAGGGCTTTGCCGATAAGCAGCGGGAGATAGCCCGTACTTGTGCCATCTCTTGTTCGTATGCAAGAATCGCCTTTCTTCCGCAGAGCACTTCCAAACGGACTCCCTTTTTGCGGTTCGTAAAGTTGAGAATTTTAATCAAACCGATCTCGCCGGTTGCTGTAACATGTGTGCCGCAGCAGGCGCAGGCATCAAGTCCCGGAATGGTGATAATGCGTACGGTACCCGAAAGTTCTTTCTTGCTGCGGTATTGCATTGTCTTGAGTTCTTCCGCATTCGGAAAGCTTTCCTGAATCGGAAGGTTTGCACGGACAATTTCATTGGCACGCTGTTCTGCATCGAGTACTTGCTTGTCAGTCAACGGACCGCTAAAGTCGATGGTGATAAAACTTTCGCCCATGTGGAAACCGACGTTTTCGTACCCGTAGGTTTGCGCGAGGATGCCGGTAAGGATATGCTCGCCCGAATGTCCTTGCATATTGTCGCACCGGTTTACCCAGTCCAATACGCCGTGAACCTTTGTTCCGGCGGCAAGTTCCTCATCGGCAATATGCACGATGCGTTCGCCTGCAAATTGCGTATCCGATATTCGGATAGTCCGTTCAGGCTGTCCTTCCGCAACAAGGCTGCCCCTATCGCCGGGCTGTCCTCCCCCTTCGGGATAAAATGCCGTATCTGACAGTTCTATCTCATACCCTCTCTCGGTTTTTGAACAAGCGGTTACCGTCGCATCGAATTCTCTGATATACGGTTTTTGATAATACAGTGCATTAAAGTTTTCCATAAATGTTCCTTGTGTCGAATAAGTTAATTATACTCCGATACGGCAATAAATCCAATCATCTTTTATCTGTCGAATATAAGGTAAACGCTTAAAACTATCTGATGCGGTTACCTTCCGTTTGCACAAAATTTTGCATAAAATTTTGTGCTATTTTTTTTAAGAAGGATAAACGCATCAGGTAGAGTAGATAAAAAGCGCAGAAGCAATGGGGTTGTGAGACCATTTGAACCGCGAAGAGGTTCAACTCTGGTTGAACAACCCCATTGCTTCTGCGGGGTTACTAAAAAACGGCATGGTGCGTTTATCCTGATATCGAATATGTATTGTCATCTCCATTAAACTTAGATATAGTAGTTATATTATTCGTGTGGAGGTACTTCTTTTTATGCGGGAAAAGAAAATTTTTTCTATTCGTAAAAAACTGCTTATTATTTTTGGAACATTGATTACGGTAGCCGGTGTTATACAAGGTTCGTTAGCGCGGTATACTGCGCAGCGAGCGCTTACGGCACGGGTTAATGCGCATCTTATCGATAAAGTAAACGATATTGCTTCGTTCATTAATAGTGATATTCAAGTGGATTTCAGTTTCTTAAGTGGATTTATGCACAATACGGCAATGAAGGATCCTTCGGTATCTTTTACGGAAAAGACGCGAATCGTACGTAACGATATCGACTATGCCGACAGCCTCAATTTTTTTAATATATGTGATACCAAGGGAAATAGCTATTATGCCGACGGTACGGTTACTTTTGTTGGGAATACGGACTGGTATAAGAGTGCGGTGGACGGGAAGCCTTTTATCACCGAGCCTCACATTTCGCCGCACACTAAAAAACTGGAAGTCATTTTAGCCGTTCCACTGTTAGATAACGATGATAACGTTGTTGCTGTTTTGGGTGCTGGGTTGGGCGGAACCGTTATTTGCGATACCATATCCGAAATCAAAATCGGCAAAACGGGAAATTGCCATATTTTAGGGAAAGATGGAACAACTATTGCGCATAAGGATACGTCAATTGTGGAGAAGCAACAAAATACACAGGAATTGGCAAAGACAGATAGTTCCTTTGCATCCATCGCAGAATTTCAGCGGCAAGCTGTTTCGGATTCTTCCGACGGTATCGGTTATTATACTTATGACGGTAAAAAACATATTGCAGCCTATACGAAAATGCCGCGTACGCAGTGGACAATTATTATTGCCGCTCCGGCAGAAGAGTTCCTCGGTGTAATTACGGATTTTCGTAAAATGGTCATTATCATCAGTATTATCATATTGGCTGTAACACTGACAATTATATTTTTTATTGCAGCGAAGATGGTTGCCCCCGTTCAGACAGCTGTTAATGCGTTGAAAGATATTTCGCAAGGAGAAGGCGATCTTACAGTGCAGCTTCCTCTCATCGGGAATGATGAGGTAACGCGGCTATCCGAATATTTTAATGAGACGATTAAAAAGATTAGAACCGCCATACAATCTATCGACAACAATGCCGGAATAATGCGGTCAATCGGCGATGAACTTGCTCAGAATATGAGCGAGACTGCACAAGCTGTCCATAAGATAAATGAGAATATTGACGGCGTAAAACAGCAAGCGTTGACGCAGACTGCAAGCGTCGGAGAAACGGCTGCAACGGTTGAAGAAATTATCAAGACGATACGGCAATTAAATACCCGCATAGAAAGCCAGTCGGCAAGCGTATCTATTTCTTCTTCCGCTATAGAAGAGATGGTCGCCAATATCGCATCGATTACCGATACGCTTGAACAAACGGACGGGGTTATTAAAACGCTTGCGGAAGCAACCGCCGACGGACGGGAAATCATCGTGAATACCGGTACCGTTACTCAAAAAATTGCCGAAGAGTCGGGCAGCTTGATGGAAGCATCAAGTGTGATTCAACATATCGCATCTCAAACGAACTTGCTTGCAATGAATGCTGCTATCGAAGCAGCTCATGCCGGTGAGGCTGGAAAGGGGTTTGCGGTTGTTGCCGACGAAATACGCAAACTTGCAGAAGATTCCGCCGCGCAGGGTAAAACAATTACCGCAACGCTTAAAACGTTGACTGTAGAAATCGAAGGACTTTCTACTTCTTCAAAAGTTGCCGGCGAAAAATTTGCTACTATTTTTACGCTTTCCGATCAGGTAAAAAATATGAGTACCCGTTTAACTGAGTCGATGAGGGAACAGGAAAACGGAAGCCGCGAAGTATTGGAGGCAATTAAAAATATCAGCGAGGTAACCGTTGAAGTGGAAGCCGGATCAGGCGATATGCTGAAAGGTGGAGAAGGGGTTGCGCACGAAATGCAAAAACTCGACGGGCTTACAAACACAATCGCTGCGAGTATGAAAGAAATGGCGGCCGCGGCAGTGCAAATCAATAATGCAATTCAAGGTGTAAAAGAAATCACCAATAAAAACAAACGAAGTATTGAGAATTTAGCGCAGGAAGTATCTAAGTTTAAAATATAAGAGGCGAGCTTTGTCCTCCGATTTTCCTCTTGAGTAATTAGACCTCATAATTACTCAAGAGGCGTTTTTTACACGCTTATTTTTGTATCCGTTTTTTTATTTCTGCAATTAAAGTATTCAGCTCGACGCCGGCGCGTTCGCTTGCAATCTTAATTGTCGCTTTCGGCAGCATGATCCGTGCAAGCGGCGTTTTTAGCATTTTAAACTTGGGACTGATTTTTTCCATCTGATCCTTTAACGCAGGATAATCTTCAAAGATATCTTTTAAAAACGTATCGGCAGTAATATCCGCTGCGGAAAGTTTTTTATCCCGCTGCGGAGATTCGGAACTCTGCGTATTTGATGTATCGGCTGCACTTTTCGCATCGGCGGTGTTGCCGTTATGAGATTTACTCGAGTCTTCTTGGATAACGGTTTGACCGTTTATCGCGCCGCCTTTTTTCCATGTAAGCAGTGTCTGTGAATCGGTGAGACTGCGGATATGCGTGCAGTCCTGCATCATCTCAAGGATGCCGCGGAATTTTCCGGTTTCGTCGCGAACGGCCGTGTACAGAATGTAGATAAAAATACCGGGCTTATTGATCCAGAATTCCGCAGAGTCCTGTTCGCCCGAGCGGAACTTTTCGATAATCTCTTCGACGATATGCACGCTTGCCCGCGGGTGGCAGTTTTTAACATTTCGCCCGATGACATTTTTGCTGCGCGGAAATACGCGGTGCTCCGTATCGGAATAAAAGCAGACCATTTCATTTTCGTCTACATACGAAAGATCGACAGGCAGATGCCGGTAAATCAAATTGATTTGTTCGAGTGTCAGCTTGCCGGTTGCCACGTCAAAAACGGAACTGGTTTCACCACCGACATTTAAACCGTGCTTGCGTAATACTGTGGTTAAATCATCCGTTAAAGAAGAAGCAGTGCCGGTAGCGCCCTGCGTTTGTGTATCGTGTGCCGTTTGTGCGGAATTGTTTTTAACCGTTGAACTATGTGCTCCGCTGTCGTTTATCCACGCAAAGCCGATTTCTTTGTCTCCCGACTTCATCTCTTCAAATTCTTTTTCAGTGATCATCGCAAGCGAAGTAGGATACAAAATTGCTTCTTCTTTTTGCAGTAAGTCACGCACATCGGCAACAATCGAAGATTGCACCGCAATAAATTGGTCGTCGGCATCCTCTTCCAGCAGCTTTCGCGCATCCCGTATTTCATCACGGATAAAATTATCCAGCGTCCACATTGTTGTCGTAGGTCGGTCAAAACCTTTTTTTTCCAAAATGGAATAGAGCTGATTTTGTTTGCGTGACAGGTGTATTCTGAACTGATCCAGCCGGTCATATATGCCGAGCCACTGATTTTTGATAAGCGGATATTGAACGAGGTCTTCAATTTCCAATAGGATTTTTTTCAGTGCATCGTTTTCACGGTAATAGCACATGATAGGATGATCGTCGGGTAAGTCGGGGCGGCTCGTATCCATAATGTCCTCAAAAAGCTCAAGCATTTTTTGAATGTCTTCTTTTTGGCATTCATTTTCGTCAAACTCTTTAAGTTCCTGCTCTGCGAGGGCGATCTCGTACGGTTTTAAGGAACCGACTTTTTCCTTTAATATCCGTTTAGCATCCGTCAAGCTGATTTTGCCTGCATTATAGTCATTCTTCAGCTGAAGAACCGTTTTTATCTTTGCATCATTTACTGAATCTAAATGGCGTTTCATTTCCATAGGTGTCCTCCGTATAAAGACTGTAGTTTCTTATTCCCGGAAGCGATAAGAGATATCTGTTAGTCTTTATTTACAATGAAGATAAGGAAATATCTACCATGCGTCAAGTCAATCTCTTTTGCAAGCCGCACGGAATAGATATAATCACCTTATGGAAAAAAACGATGAACTGCTAAAGCGAGCGCACGCTGTGCTTAAAACGACATTCGGTTACAATGAGTTCCGTCCGATGCAGCAAGAGGTAATTGTCTCCGTACTGTCGGGACGCGACACGCTTGCCGTTATGCCGACCGGCGGCGGAAAGTCATTGTGCTATCAAATCCCAGCGCTTTTATTCAGCGGCATTACGCTTGTTGTGTCTCCGCTCATTTCGCTCATGCAGGATCAAGTTGCGTCCCTCGTAGAAAACGGTGTGAGTGCACTTTTTTTAAATAGCTCGCTTGAATGGGATGAATACCTCGATGCGGTGCAGCGCGTTAAGTCGGGAAGTGCCAAACTGGTCTACCTTTCTCCTGAAGCGCTTACGGCAGAGCGTACGCAATCTATACTGCATGATGCAAGCGTACCGGTTAGCTGCATTACCGTTGATGAAGCGCATTGTATCAGCGAGTGGGGACACGACTTCCGCCCCGGCTATTTGGAGATTGCAAATGTTCGTGTGCAGTTTAGAGATGCGGTTTGTCTTGCGCTTACGGCAACTGCAACAGCACAGGTGCAGGAAGATATTGCGTCAAATCTCCGTATGAAAACGCCGGAAGTTTTTGTCGCCGGTTTTAACCGCGCAAATATTTTTCTTGAAGTGCGTCCCAAGCGAAATGCGCTACGCGAGGTTATAGACTGCCTTGAACAACACAGCGGTGAAAGCGGAATCATTTATTGTTTTTCGCGCAAGCAAGTTGATACGCTCACCGAACAGCTGACGGCTTCCGGCTACTCGGCGCTCAATTATCACGCAGGGCTTTCCGACGAAGAGCGAAGAAATCATCAACAGCAATTTATCCGCGACAAGGTACGGATTATGGTTGCAACGGTTGCATTCGGTATGGGAATTGATAAACCGAACGTCCGCTTTGTTATCCATTATGATTTACCGAAATCGCTCGAAGAATATTATCAAGAGATTGGACGTGCTGGGCGCGACGGACTTGCCTCCCACGCCCTGCTTTTATATAGCGCAGGCGATGCTCGGAAGATACGTTTATTCTTTGAAGAGGCTACGGATAGCGCTCACTCCGAACGGCTCTTGCAGGCAATGCTCAACTTTGCCTCGGCGCGGACATGCCGCCGTCATTTCCTGTTGTCGTATTTCGGAGAGCGGTTTGTTCCGGCGGCAGCTAACGGGAAACCCGAAAACCCTGACGTAGAACCGGAACACATCGGAGGTGAATCCGAAAACGTTGCCGGACAGACTGGTTCTTTCCCATGCTGCGATGTGTGTTCCAGTCCACCGCCTCCGCTGCAGGACGTTACCATATCTGCGCAAAAGTTTATGAGCTGCATATACCGCACGCAATCACGATTCGGGCTTTTGTATATCGTCGATGTGCTGCTCGGTTCAAAGCAAAAGCGGATTATTGAAAACGGACATGATAAAGTTTCAACATGGGGAATCGGGCGGGAGCTTTCAAAAGAGGATTGGTTTGCGCTGTCCGATGCGCTCATCTATGCGGGACTTGTCGAAAAAACCGGTGATTACAATGTGCTCATCATAACCGAGAACGGTAAACGGGCACTTGCATCCCGCGCAAAAATCGAACTCCCGATCGAGCTTATCGGGCAGAGTGGGATGAATCAGGCAGAATCTAAAAACTCCGGCATTGACTCTAAAAAGAACGGTATCGCACATAAAAAAGGAGAATATAAACGAGGCGAATTTTTGCGCACGTTGAATGAAGATGACGCAGCGCTGTATGAGGCGATAAAAGACTGGCGCAAACACGCTGCCGAGGAAGAAAACGTTCCGCCCTACGTTATATTCGGAGATAGAACAATCGAAGACCTCATCCTCAAAAAGCCGCGCACGGTACGTGAACTGCTGAACGTATTCGGTATCGGCGAAATAAAAGCAGAAAAATTCGGTGCAGCGCTTTTGCGTCTTGTGGAAAACACGGGGAGGTAGCAGTGGGTGGGCAAAAAGAATTTGCGAAGAAGAGGAGCAGGCTGCTGAAAAATCGTTTTTTAAAATACAGCAGTTAAGGAAATCTTTAGATTTTGAAACTTCTCCAATTATTTCGTAAATCGCAACACCTTGAAATACGTGCTTATACGTGTTATAATCATATCATAAGGTGATGCTATGACAGCGGATGAGATTATAAAACTATTAAAAAAAGCTGGTTATGAAATTACTGCCGGGGCAAAACACGATAAAGCAATCCATAAAGAGACAGGTAAAATGATTGCGATACCTCGGCATAAAGGTGATATTCCGACTGGAACAGCGCATAATATTCTCAAAGAAGCAGGTTTAAAATAGTACAAGGAGGCATAATATGAAATATACATATCCCGTTATTTTTGAATACGATGATGGAAAAATAGGTGTAAGAGTTCCTGATATTTCCGGCTGTTTTACATTTGGAGAAACAATCACGGAAGCAATAGAAATGGCAGAGGATGCCATAGCTATGATGCTTGCTCATTATGAAGATCATCGGCAACAGATACCGAAACCGAGTGATATATCCAAAATCAAAATAAAAAACGGATTTGTGAATTATGTAATAGCCGACACTGATGCTTGGCGCAAACAGTTTTCTGAAAAGGCAATAAAGAAAACTGTTACTATACCGGCATGGCTCAATTATAAAGCGGAAGAAGCCGGGGTTAATTTTTCACAAGAGCTACAAAACGCATTGAAACAGCGGTTGCAAATTGCATTGTAATTTTATTCGTTTAATACCCCGACGTTTGCGTCGGGGTTGTTGATTGTAAAAGAGGTAATATATGCTCTATCCCACTTTAGAGAAACAACTGAACAACTTAAGTGTAGAACAACGGCAATCGGTTTTTGATTATATTAATTTTCTAATATACCAAAACAAAACCGAAAAAGAAAAGACAATATATCGCACTCCCGGAGGATTAACAGGTATATTCTATATGGCCGACGACTTCGATGAAACGCCGGAATGCTTTAAGGACTATGTGTGATGTATTTACTGGATACCCATACGCTTCTCTGGTTTTTGCATGATTCTCCGCAATTATCCAAAAAAGCGCTGAATATCATTACAACAGAACAGTATATTTATGTGAGTAGTGCATCTCTATGGGAAATTGCAATTAAAAGAAGTATCGGAAAACTTAACTTTGAATATTCGTTTCAACAAATAGAAACACTTTGTTACGAAAAAAATATATCATCACTGCATATTACATCAAAACACCTTGATAAACTCATTGAACTTCCAAATATTCATAATGATCCGTTCGACCGTTTGCTGATTTCTCAGGCAATCACTGAAAATTTTTGTCTTATAACAAAAGACAGTATCATTCCTCAATATCAAGTTGAAACTATTTGGTAGTGATGACTTCGCCTAGAAAAGTGAAGCAGATCGTTTTGCGCAAAAGTATCATGGTATGCTAATTAGCCACAACACGTACATTATCGTCCATTGCGTCGACGAGATGATAAAAATCCAAAAACATCAGTTGGTTCTTTTATAGGTATGATAACCGACTGTGCTTACGATGTGTGATGCCATCTCCCGACAAGGCGCACCGTAATCGGGATGGTGCAAATAAGCCCGATGCTTCCGGCAACAGCGCGCAGCACCTCGGAGGCTAACAGTTCGAGGTTGATAATTTCGGTAAAGCCGTTGGAGAATAGAATAAACAGCAGTAGTACCGGAATGGAGGTGCTGACATACGCCAAAATCAATGTGTTCGACATCGAGCCGATAATGTCTCTGCCGATATTCATACCGGATTTTATCAGTTGTTTTTTTGATATGTCGGGGCTTACGGAAATAATCTCCCACATTGCCGATGAGATAGACATCGCCACATCCATCACCGCGCCGAGCGCACCAATCATAATACCTGCAAATAGCAAACCTTGATAGTCAATCCTACGGTGCTGCGGTATAAAGGCAAGCATTTGCGCATCCTCGTTTCCGAGTCCTGTCAGCATAAGTACCTTACCGGCAATAAATGCGAATACCCCTGCGATGATAACGCCGCCGATGGTGCCTATGATGGCCGTATATGTTTTTTTATTGTTGCCGCTGATGATTAGCAGCGTGATAACCGTTGCGGCGCTGCATACGGCAAGCGACAATAAGATCGGGTTAAAACCCCGTATAATGCATGGAAGGAAGATACCGAAAATAAGCCCTACGGTAATGCCGAGCGTAATCAACGCCTTCAGTCCATTTTTTTTGCCGACGACAATAAGCGCCGCAGCAAAGATGACGATAAGTGCATAGACTTTTGTGTCCCGCGCGCGCTCGTAGATTTTTAAGTTTATTATCTTTCCGGTTTCTTCATCTTCGTCCACCTGCAGTATCATTTTTTCATGGAGCCGAAAGATAAGCCGATACGGAATTGCCAGTTCAATAGTGTTGCGGACGGTATACACTTCGCCCTTATGCTTGCCGGTTAAAATTTCTATTTTTAAATGCTGATACCGGAAGTCGGATTCAATCGGAACATCCGGCCTGCTTTCCGCAAGGTCATCATATACGATTTCAATGACGCGCGCTTTTACCACCTGGTTCTTCGGCAGGTTAAGTTGCGTATCGTAATATTCCGCCAATCCGGCATCTTTTGAATCCGTTTCGGCGCTTGTATTTTTTGCAGTATCTTGAGCATAAAGCTGAACACATACGGATATGCAGGTAAGTGCCAGAAGTAAGATTTTTTTAGACTTTAAGTAAATATTCGTTTTCCTCATTCGCTTCTTCAAGTTCCAGTACTTTAATGTTGGGATAATCACTATATAAAATATAATGCCGGTTATAGCAATTGTATACTATAACCGGCTGATTACCTATTAGTTAAGTGATTCTACTTCGGCGAGGGAGAGTCCGGCAATTTTGCAAATATCACTGAGCGGATAGCCCATAGTAAGCATCGTTTTTGCCGTTTCGAGTGCTTTTTGATGAGCGCCGTGTGCTTCGCCTTCAGCTCTACCTCGTTCAAGACCTTTCCGTTCAGATTCGCTTATCATTGATAGCCGGTCGCTCTCATATTCCCACGCTGCCTCATACCGCTTACGTTCTTGCTCATCCAGATAAAAGATATCCATCACTCGATTTGCCTTCGTCATTACCGGATTTCCCTGTGCTAGCATTTGCCTTACCTCCTTATCGTCTGTTTTGATAAACATAAGCCATTTCTCTAAGCTTGTCAAATTATTTTTGTTGAGTTTTGTTAGATCTAAAAAGTGAATTTCCAAAAGTTCATCCAAGAGTGTCTGTTCCTCACTTTCCCGTATCTGATACATCGAATGCACCTTGCGGCTCAATTTAAAGGGACTGTTCAGTACATTGATTGCGATACATTTTTTCAAGTTTGAATACTGGAATCCACTGATAAAATGCTCATGGATCAGTTTGGAGCAATAAAAGATACTACGTTTGGGATAGTAATCAAAGTAGGTATTCTGCATTTCTACATCGATTTTGCGGCCGTCGTGTAAACGGATTTTTATATCCAGCCGTCCGATTTTATCATTATAGAAGCGGGGAAGCTGTTCACTGTTTTCGATACGGACATCATCAAAATCGGTTTTACGCAAATCTGTGACCAACGAGAGAAATTCGATCATAATATCTTTATTTTCCTCGGTACCAAAGAGACAGAAGCGGCATGGATGCCGCTGGTTATATCAGAAACGATGTTTCGGCGATGCCGAAACTCGTTCTTTCCATTGTACACGGATGTACAATGGAAAGAAATGCATAGTCATTCCGGGCGGTGAACTGCATTAGGACGTTAGGTAATTTTTTCATTCACACCTCCTACGGTCCTATATGACTTTTGAAGGTTTTTGGCTGGAAAAAATCAGAAAAGTTTTATATTTTTTAACTATAGAGATCGGAAAGAATTCGATAATAGGTAACGCATCAGCATAATTACTAATCTCTCATATTCCCCACGTTACCAATGAGCGAATTATGCATTAAAAATCAGCTGAGGACCTCTAAAAACTGCAAGTCGGTCAGTTTTTTAGAGGTTCCCTCGTACAAATCAGCTATTTGCTGATATCTTTGATGTAATCCGGAGCTTTCGGCGTAATGGTTTTTGCCGCTTTAATTTCATCGATTAAGCAGTCGCGGATCGGAACGTATGTTTCGACGACGTTCGTTGCCTTCGAGAAATCGTATTTATCGCCGCCGGTAAACATAAAGTCATTGACAACGACCTTATATGTTTTGTTCATATCGAGCGGAGTACCGTCTGCCAATGCGATAGACGTTACCCTGCTTTCAAAAGGCTTGGTGCCGTCGTATTCAACCTTTAATCCTGCAAACTGTCCGTCGGTGATATTCGGGTTCATAATACCGTGATCAATTGCCTTTTTGATTTCAGAACCGGGGAGATCGAATACTACCAAGTAGTTGTCAAACGGCATGATTTCGTACAGATCGCCAACGGTGATCTTTCCCGCCGCAAGCGTTCTGCGTAATCCTCCACCGTTTTGAATACAGACGTCTGCTTTTGCGACTTTCCGCTGAGCTTCGGAAGCCCATACGCCAAGCAAGGTGTTGCTGCCCTTATCCTTTCTTTCGTGCGTAAACTCGGCAGCAGCAGTACCGATAACTTCGCCTAAAATCGGTTTTAAGTCGGCATCGTATCTCGCAAACACGGTTTTACCTTCCTCATCTTCAACGATAGTATCCTTATGCTTCCAAATTTCATCCAGTGCAGGGGTAATCGAAGCGATGTTTTTATTTTCATCAAAGGTGATGCTGAGTTTCCCGACTGCACGTCCGTAGCAGTAAGCCTGCATAATCGGCATACCTTCTACAACGCCCTGTACCGGACGATGACTGTGCGCTGACAATATCGCGTTTAATCCCTTAATTTGAGCAAGCGCGACTGCCTTTCCGGTAATTTCTTCCCCCTTCTGATCGGAATCGATGTGGGTTAATGCGATGATGGCATCCGGTTTTCCTTCTTTTGCCTTTCCTGCCAACAGGTAGTCAACCCATTGCTGTCCGGCGCTCACAGGATCGGTAAATTCCAAACCGCTTACGTGTTCAGCCTTTGTGAGGGTTACCGTATCGGGATGAGCTAGACCGACAAACGCAATTTTATAACCGCCTTTGGTAATAATCGCGTACGGCTTTGCCCACGAGACAGGCTTTTTGGTGTTTTTGTCGACGATATTCGCTGCCAAGAAGGTAAAATTGCCGTCTTTCTGCCATTCCTTCATGTGCGTTACGCCCCAGTCAAACTCGTGATTGCCGACTGCACAAACAGCTACGCCCATCGCCTTCATCATTGCGGAAACCGGTGCACCGTAGGTCAAATTGGAAATCGCGGTACCTTGGTAGTTATCGCCGCCCGCTACGACAATCGTATTCGGGTTTTCCCTTTGTGCGGTGTGCACATAGCCGAGCAGCTTTGCCATACCGGCATTTTTTCCTTTACCGGGGCGGGCATCTTCCGCGACGTTACCGTGGAAGTCGTTGAATAACAGCACATCCACCTGATTAGCAGGCGCTGTTGCTTCAATAGCGCTGTATTGCATCGGTACGGGCGCTGGAACGTGTTCCGGCTCGGTTGTTTTACACGATACGAACAGCATAAATACTGCCGCCAATGCAACAAATAATGTTTTAAAAACTTTCTTCTGCGTCATTTGCATACTCCTTGTACCTTGTAGTGTAAAACGGATAGGCAAAAAATGCAAGGAAAAAAAGAGATATAATCAGGGTAAACGCATTAGGGCATTTTTTTTAACAACCCCGCAGAAAAATTGATACTATTCGACCGGTTGTCCTAGAGTTATAATGTTAATCGGCGAATAAAGTATCGATTTGTTTACTATATAAAGTAGTGATCTTATAGCGCATTACGTCCTGCTTTGCCGAAAGTTCCACGCCCGCCTCAAAAGGTTTTGCAAGGAGTGTAAAACGGTTAATCCGTTCAAACAGCTTAAAACCGTTTTCATGGTTTATCAGCGAGGCAATTTGCTGCTCAAAAAGCTTTTTGATTTCAGGTTTTGCCAGCAGTTCTTCAAATGAGGCCGCCAGTATCCCTTGCTCTGCCGCATAGCTTTTAACCTCGGTTTCGTCTGCAACAATGAGCGCTCCTAAAAAGCGCTGATCCTGCCCGAGGACTACGGCTTGCGCGATAAATGGAGATTCTTGCAGCTTCATTTCTATCGGTACCGGTTCAATGTTTTCGCCGCCGCGCAGTACAATCGTATCCTTTTTTCTGCCGCGCAGGATAAGCTCGCCGTCAAGTGTTTTAAGGCCGAGATCGCCGCTGTCGAACCAGCCATCCTTGTCGATGACCGCATCGGTTAAATCCTGCCGCTTGTAATAGCCCTTCATAATGCTGGTGCCGCGGATCATTACCGTGCCGAGCTGCCCGACCGGGAGCTCGTTCCCGTCATCATCGACAATCTTTACCGTTGTACACGACAGCGGCTTCCCGATAGTGCCGAACACGGGGCGTCCGAGCGGGCGCACCGACACAACCGGCGCCGTTTCGGTTAAACCATAGCCTTCGGTAACGCTTACGCCGATAGCCCAGAAAAAAGCGTCGATATTCGGTGGCAGCGCCCCTCCGCCTGAAACCCCTTGCCGGAAGCCGGTGCCGAGTTTAGTGCGAATCTTTTTAAACACAAGCGCATTGCCCAGCGCATAGAGCGGCAGAGAGAAAAGATACGGTATAAAGGAAACAATCGGACGGGTAATTTTTGTATAAAAGACAAAATGAGGATTAAGCCCTTTAACATTCCGCGCGTGGTGCGCATGGAACAAGCCTACCGCGACAAAGAAGTTAAACAGTTTTTGCTTAATGCCGCCTGCTTGCTTCATCGCCTTAAAAACACCGGTATAGACGGACTCCCATATCCGCGGCACCGATGGGAACAGCGCGGGGTTGGTTTTTGCAATGTCCGCAAGCAAGATGCTTCCCACCGGTTTTGAGTACACCATCCCCGCTGCGGAAGCCAAAATAACGTATTCGCAGAGCCGCTCAAAACTGTGCCATACCGGCAATACCACGATGGCTTTTTCACCGGGATAGAGGATAACCCGTGTTTTAAGGTCATCCAACTGCACAATAAAGTTCTTATGCGTCAGCATAACGCCCTTAGGTTCGCCTGTCGTACCGGAGGTAAAAATGATCGTAGCGATTTCGGTATCGCTGCCGTTTTCCAGCTCCTGTTCAACCGTATTGGGGTGTGCTTTCCGATATGCCATACCCCGTTCGATAATCTCGTCATAACAGTAAATGTCGAAGTGCGAAATATCGCCCTTTGTTTTAAGCTCTTCATCGTGAATATCAAAAGGATTAAGAATGATGAGCGTTTTAAGCAGCGGGAACTGCTGCTGATTTTTAAGAATTTTTATACATTGATCCCGATTTTCTATGACCGCCGCCGTACATTCAGCAAAGGATAAAATACGTACTAAATCTTGCTCGGTTGCATCACAACCGCGCGGAACATCGGCAGCTCCGATCGCCATAATCCCCATACTGGCATGATACCATTCCTTCCGGTTATCGGCGATAAGGCCGACTCTGTCCCCTCGTGCGATTCCGAGGGATAAAAGACCGCCTGCAAAACTCAATACCCGATCAAAAACATCGGAGTAGGAGAGGGGGATAAAATCGCCGTACTCATTCTTTGAATATTGAGCTGCAATATTCGGATATTTTTTTGTAATTTGTTGCAACAATTGCGGCATTGTGATGTCGTTCATGCAAAAACGCTAACACAAAAGAAAAAATCAGTCAAGTAAAAGGTAACCTCATCAGACGGTCTTCGGATATTCCCGCAAAATAAAGAGGCTGCTCAACCAGAGTTAAACCTCTTCGCGGTTCAAATGGTCTCACAGCCTCTTTATTTTGCGATTTTGTTCTATTTGTCTGATGAGGTTACCTTTCTGGTAAAATAAAATGTGTGAAATTTTTGACAAAATTTCACACAGAAGGAGAGCAACTTCATCAGACGGTTTCCGGATATTCCCGCAAAATAAAGAGGCTTTGATTGTTAAAAATAAGCTTGCCGTAAGCCTTTTGAAAATAGACGATGCAGTAGATGTGTCGTCTATTTTCAAAAGACGTATGATTGACGGCAAAGAGGTTTCCTCTTAAAATGGAAAGAAAAGGAGATAGCGATGGATGACTGTATTTTTTGTAAGATTATTAAAGGTGAAATTCCGTGTATGAAAATCTATGAAGATGAACATACGATTGTCTTTATGGATATTGCAAAAGATGTCGACGGACACATGCTCGTTGTACCAAAGAAGCATGTTACAAATATCTTGGATGCGGACGAAGAAACGCTCCATCACGTAATGGATACGGTAAAAAAAGTTGCCAATCACTGCGTAACTGACTGCGGGTATGAGGGCATCAATATGCTGAATGCAAATAACCAATGCGCAGGGCAGACCGTTTTCCATCTGCATGTACACCTTGTCCCGCGGAAGTCAGGCGATGCCGTGCCGAGCTTTCCGAAATTCGGCGGCGCAGTGCACCCGCTCGAAGAAACGTATAAAAAACTCAAAATCTAAGAGTATCAGTGCAACCGCATTAAAAATATTTTTAGCGGTTGCCTTCCTTCTGTTCGAAATTTTACTTAAAATTTCGAACGGTTTGTTTTAGAAGAAGGTTTATTTTCAGCGGTACAAATGGTACCGCTGAAAAATACGTCGAGTTTGCTTACGCAAACATCGCGTATTGACGTATGCGCGTTCCGCGCACAAATGCAACAGTTTCCAAAGTTGAAACTTTGTTCAACTGTTGCATTTTAAAGAAGGCTTATTTTAGACAATGCAGTTGGCATTGTCTAAAAACGCTGCGAGTTTGCGTAAGCGCAAACGTCGCCTATTGACTGCACTTTTTCATTTCGTTGCAAAAGTGCAGCAATTCGCCAATCCTCGCCTTTTGATAAAGACTGCGGTTGTCGAATTTATAGGAAGGGCAAACTGCATCAGACAATATAGATCAAAATCGTAAAATAAAGAGGTTAGGTAGAACAAATGCTTTTTGAAAATAGACGGTACAGATACGAGGCGCGAGTACAAATTAACCGCAGACGTATCTTTGATACGTTGAGGATTAATTTGTGTGCAGCAACGAAGTAGATGCACCGTATATTTTCAAAAAAATTTGCAGTATTGACAAAACTCGTATTATATGAATAATGCTTCAAGCATGAGTGCCGATGCAATTAGTCTTTGTGCATATTCAAAGATTAATATTCATCTAAAGGTTCTGGCAAAAAGAAAAGACGGGTTTCATAACCTCGAAAGTATTTTTCAGCGTATTTCAATAGCGGATTATCTTTCTCTAGAAAAGTCGAGCGATTTACACGGTTGTACGGTCGAATCCCCGTTATTGCCTTTGCCTGCTGAAAACACATTGACTAAAGCATGGGAAGTATTTAAAGGTGCAACAGGAATCAATGGCGGCATAAAGGTTCGGTTAATAAAAAATCTTCCTGTAGGAAGCGGGTTGGGGGCAGGTTCTTCCGATGCAGCTGCTTTGCTGAAGGTTGTAAATGAGCTTTTTGCAATGCCGTTGAGCGATTCCGAGCTTACAACACTTGCCTTGCAGGTTGGGAGCGATGTGCCGTTTTTCCTAAAGGATCCGGCAGGGGTTGTTACGGGGCGTGGAGAGGTTTTTGAGCCGATACAAGCTCGTACTGACTGTTTCGGTATACTGATTTGGCCGGATGTGCAGAGTTCAACGAAAGAAGCCTATTCGCTTTTGGATAAACAAAGGGAAGTGCTTTCAGGTGAATATGAAGCATGGGGATACGAAAAGCTGGTTGCGCAGTACCGTGCGCCGTTTAAAACATGGCGTTTTGTAAATGATTTTCAACCGGTGCTTGAGCAACGTTATCCTGTTATTGCTCAGGTGCGTAAGGAACTCCATGAACAGGGTGCGGAATTTGCGCAGATGAGCGGTTCGGGTTCAGCCGTATTTGGATTGTTTAGTTCTAAAAATCTTATGGCTTCTGCCTTTCAATGCTTGGCAAAAAGATGGAGCTGGTGTCAACCGTTTCTTTTACTTGCCTAAGAATACTTTGCGGTGTATAATGAGTCTACCGTAAGGAGGGGCATAGTATGACGATCACTGATGTCCAAATTCGGAAGACTGTAGCTGAAGGCAAGTTAAAGGCCTATGCAACCGTTACCTTTGATGATTGCTTCGTATTGCATAATGTGAAGCTGATTGAGGGAGAGAAGGGTGTTTTTGTTGCGATGCCGAGCCGCAGAACTAAGACCGGCGCATATAAAGATATTGCGCATCCGATAACGCCTGAATTCCGATCGGTACTGCAAGAAAAAATACTTTCCGCATACGAGGCTTGTGCAGAAAGCTAGAACCGACGGTATGCAGATCGGTTTGTAAAAACATGGAAATTACTGTGCGTGAATGTACGGTTTTTTATAATGGGACGTCGGCAAGTGGTAAGCCAACGGCTTTTGGTGCCGTCATTCCGTAGGTTCGAATCCTACCGTCCCAGTCTGAAGGAGATATGGATTGTTTTGTTGCAAAATAATCCGTATTGACTTTATATGAATGTAAATATAAAAAAGGGGCTTTTCATATAGAAGGAGCCTCTTGTTTGCTTTATATGCAAAGGAGTTCCTGATTATGGAAGAGAGAGTTTTGACTGCCTGCCGCCGAACAGGTTTTGGAAAAGCCGCTGCTGCGCAGTGCCGCAGGGCTAATCGTTTGCCTGCAGTTATTTATGATAATGCAGGTCGTTCAACAGCTATTGATGTCCCCTATCGCGATTTTGAAAAATTATTCAAAACAGTTACCGAAAGTACGCTTATTACCATTAAAGTTGATGAAAAAGATGAATTTGAAGTTTTCATCAAAGATTATCAATATGATATCGTAAACGATAAAGTTTTCCACGCAGACTTCTATGCCGTTGAACGCGGTCAACTGTTGCGGACTAAAATTCAGATTCGGCTTTCAGGATCTCCCGAAGCATGTCGTCAAGGTGCTGTTCTGGAAACCGGTATTGCAGAACTTGAAGTTGAATGTTTGCCGCGTGATTTGCCTGAGCGCATCGTTGTCGATGTTGAAAAACTCGGCGCTAACGAAGCGATTCACGTTCGAGATATTAAAGTTCCCGAAGGCGTTAAGGTTTTGACGGATGCAGATTTAGCGGTTGCAATGGTTAAATTCGCCAAAGAGGAAGCCCCTGCTGCTACGGATGAAACAGCAGATGCCGCCCCCGCGGATGCCGCTACTCCGGAAGCAAAAGAGTAATCTCCTTATCAAAGTGCAGGTCTTATACCTGCACTTTTTTTCTGTTCTGTTCTTGTATTTTCCTCAAAAACGTTTTATTCTCCTCATTGTATGTGTTCCGATTCTTTCGTCGATGCCGTATTTGATAATCTTAAACCGTTTTTAACACATATTCCTTGTCGGTTTCTCCTTGCCTGCTCAGGCGGTGCGGATTCTACGGCATTGCTGTTAGCCTTTCATCAATTACAGGTGCGGCTTCACTGCCGGTTAACCGTAATTACGGTTAACCATAATATCCGCAGTGCGGAAGAAAGCGCCGCCGATTTAACCTTTGTCGCCGAGTTGTGCAGCCATCTGGAGCCGCCGGTACCCTGTGTTGCTGCGGAAATCCCTGCAGGAGAAGTTGCGCGTTATGCAAAAGAGCGTAACAGGGGAATCGAAGATGCCGCACGTGCGCTGCGATACCGGCTTTTTGAAGAAACCGCCGCTTCCGTTGGCGCCGACTATATCGTAACAGCGCATAACCGTAGTGATGTATACGAAACGGTGTTGATGAGGCTCTTTCAAGGAGGCAGTACGGTGAGTTTATCCGTAATGCCGGTGCAGCGCGGACGGTATTTACGCCCGCTTATCACAGTAGAACGGAGCGATATAGAAGCATTTTTACGGAAGCGGGGTATTGAATGGCGTGAGGATTCCACCAATACGGAAGATACGTATCTGCGTAACCGAATCCGGCATCATTTGGTGCCGGCATTGGCTGCGGCCTTCGGCGGATGGCGCACCGGGCTGGATAAAACGCTGCAGCGGGTTAGTTTGGATCGCTCATTTTGCGAAGAAGCGCTGGCTGCGGCGCGTGCGAACTTTACCGGTACGGACGGCGCGGCGGATTGGGAGCACTGCAAACACGGTGCGCTTACAATCGCGGCGGATTTCTTCGATTCGCTCCATCCCGCGCTGCGGCTCAGGGTGCTTGAGCAGGGGTGCCGCCGACTCGGGATCGGGACACGGGTTCCGCTGGGAATACTCCTCAGGCTTTCGTCCGCACACACGGCAGCGCCGGAAATTCGCTCACAAGTTTCTGCTGCCGGTGTGCTTCGGTTGGAACGCCGCGGGGAGCGTATCCTGCTGTTTGACAGCGCTGCCTATCGTAGGCTTTATAATCAAAAGACATACGTTCTGACTATTCCGCAATGCGGCGAGTATGCGTATCCTTTGGGGCAGTTGGAAGTGTATCACACTGCGAAGGGTATCTTTGTGCGGGATAGCGAGGATACAAGCGGCGGGATAGGCCCGTTTACGCTTCCCATTTCCATTAGGCCACGGCGCGGCGGCGATCGGATTCAAATGAAATCCGGAAATGTAAAAAAAGAAGTAAAAAAAATTTTAAATGAATGGCAGGTTGATTCACTTGCTCGCGAACTTTTGCCGATTATCATAGAGGATACTTGTATTCGGAGGCGTACTCGCATACGCGCCCTGTATGGTAGCTTCCTTGGATATAGAAACTGGTTTGTGGAGGAACAATAGAATGCTCAAAACTATAAAACGGAGAATCCTTTTAATCGAAGCGCTGCTGGTATGTTTACTGCCTGTTACCGCAGCATATTCGCAAACGATAAACCGTGAACTGCAGCAAATGAATACCTCGTATGCGCTGCAATATTTGCAAAAAGCAGCGGAGTTCTATACCGATGCAAACTATGCGGAAGCGCTTGAATATGTCGAAAAAGGTATGACGTTTGACGATTCCTTTGCAGATTTCTTCTATTTAAAAGCTCAATGCCTTATTCAATTAGACGGTACCCGCGCACAATGCCTTGATGCTGCGGAAACGGCTCTGACTTCGGGGCTAAAGTTGCGTATCTATAACCGCGACAATCTCGTTTTATTGCTCGCCCGTCTTTATACTGAAACGGAACACTACAGTGAAGCGATTCAAGTGTTGGACTCGCTTGCGTTTGATTCCGCCGACCGTGACTTTTACCGTGCTGCTGCACTCTACGGTTTAGGGCGTGACGGGCAGGCGCGGGATGTAATCGAAATCGCGTTGAGCCGCTGGAGTTTTGATGTTCGCTTCCCACGGCTGTTCTTTTTACAGGAGCGGGATAAAGCGATGACCCGCGCAGGGAAAAAACTTGCCGACGCTCTTTTGCAGCAACTCTATGTCTGGATTGAACAAGAGCCGTCACTGGCAGTGTATGCCGCTCCCTTTGATCCTAACCCTAAGGAAAACAGCCGCCGTTTAAAAGTTTACCGTAGTATGTATGAGGCGGATAACCGGAATCTTGATGCACGGACACAGCTTGCTGCGGTACTCGCGGAGCTTCGCTATGGTGTCATCGATGAAAAGACCGCCATTAAAGAATTTTTTGATGTCACCGTTGCCGATCATCTGCCGCAAAAGGCAAATGTTAAAGCGTCCGTGTTCGCCTTGTATTCCGATCAGTTGATTGAGTTGTGCCGACTGACCGGTACGGATGCTATGCGAAAAGAGATTGGCAATCGCCTTAAAACCTTTAGCGGCGTGCTTTTAGAGGACGATAACCGTGACGGGATTTCCAACGCGGCTGTTTTCTTTGAACAGGGACGCCCCGTATCAGCCTTTTTCGATCTCAATCAGGATGAGGTATATGAATATCAGGTACAGTGCAATTTCGGCGCCCCCGATCTTATTGTTACGGCGAAGAACGGTTATGCCGTCCAATATGACAGCTATCCGGCAGTACATTCGATTGTGCAAAAGGCGGAAAAGCGGGAGTATATCATGCGTCCGCTTACATTTCGATGGGAGCCGGTTGCTCAGACCGAACTTGATTTAAGACTACGCGATACGGATGCGGAAGCTCCGGCTTTCTTCACGCTGCGGTTACGCAACAATGCCCGCCTGCTGCAAGAGCATGATTTTATCTTTTCGGTGTTATACAGTGAAGAACCTGCGCCGTCGGATACAAATGCGGTTATGCGGATGCACTTTGAAGACGGCCGGATTATTTCGGCTGAAATAAAGACGGGAACGCAAACGCTTGCGCTTGCTCGGTACCGGAACGGCGTACTTGCACAAAAAGAGTATGACTATGACGGCGACGGATTTTTTGAGGTGCTGGAACAATATAGCAAACAGGGAAAACTCGATAAAATTTCTGTTGATATCAATAAAAATAAGTTGTTTGAATATTATGAACTTTACAAGACGGACGGAACGGTCATAAAAAATTGGGATGAAAATGAAGACGGGACGCCAGAAATTCAGTATACACAGTTTCCGTCGGGAAATGCTCAGACGGTGTGGAAGCATCGGTATTCGGGACTGCCGGTGTCGGTCTACTATAAAAAAGGAACGCCGGAACGCTTGACTATCGGCAAGACGAGTGTGCCGCTGATAAAAGATCCTCAATATAATGTATACTGGCTCGAAATGCGTCCTTCTTTTTCCGATAAGGTCGCTGAAAAACTGACAGCGTTATTCAAGGATACCGATTCCGATGTGGAAGCGCGGACGATATTAATCGGTAGTTATGAACTCTATGCCGTCCGTTCCGAAGGTGCTGTGTTCGTTCAAATGTTGCGCGTTCCCGTTCGAGCCGCTCCTGTGAAAGCTGAGGGGCGAAAGTGAGATTGAGCCGGTTTTCGTATAACATATCAACGCTGATTGTACTTTTGGTTACTTTCAGCGCCTGTACTTCCGTTACTCCCTCTTTTTCTCAAAGCGTCAATTACACGGACGGCCGCAGCATAACACGGGAGGTTGAAGCTGTCCGCGGCCTTATCGCGGAAAAACCGCTCGATGCCCTATTGCGGGCAAAGCGTTTAACGCTGTATACCGAACGTACCGATGAAATAAACACGTTGTATCAAGACGCTCAGAGTGCTGTTGAAGAATTGTTTTTTAAGGCTGTCGAGAACGGCACATGGGATGAAGCGCTCAAAATATTCCGCTCGCTCGCTGCATTAGGGCATACGCCTACGCAGTGGAGTGAGCAAAAACTCATAGCGGCGCAGCGGGATAAATGGAAGGAAAAGAAATTTGATGCGCTGATTCAGGATATCGCCCGATTATCCGGCGGAGTACATGATGCGCCGTCATTGGAAACGGTTCGAAAGATGATGAAAGGAACCGTAACGGTATGGGTTGACCGCGGTATGACGATTGAAAAAGGGTTAGGGAGAGCCGACCGGATGATCGGTTCGGGCTTTTTTATCGACGCTAACGGCTATCTCATTACAAACTATCATGTTATTCAAAGCGAAGTTGATCCCGAATACGAAGGTTTTTCCCGTGTGTACATCAAGCGTGCGGAAAATCCTACGGTGCGGATACCGGCAAAGGTAGTCGGCTGGGATACGATATTCGACCTCGCGCTTCTTAAAACGGAGATTAATCCCGAAGTGTATTTTCAGCTCGGCTCTTCGGAAGACTTAAACATCGGCAGTAGAATCTATGCGATCGGCTCGCCCGCCGGATTGGAACAGACGCTTACTTCCGGTATCGTGTCGGCGCAAAACCGGCGGCTTCTGTCTTTAGGCAGCGTATTGCAGATCGATGCACCCGTTAATCACGGTAGCTCAGGCGGGCCGATTATCGACGAGGCGGGTAGGGTACAGGCGATTGTATTTGCCGGTCTTGAGCGCAACGAAGGTTTAAACTTTGCAATACCGGTGGAACTGCTGCGGCTTATCCTGCCTCAGCTCTATGCAGGCGGTGAAACCGTTCATGCATGGATGTCCTGCTATGGAGTTTCCGTAAAAGAATCACCGCAGCAGGCGGCAGGAACGGAGCTGGTCTATGCAGTGCCGGGTTCATCCGCATCTGTTATTCCCGCCGGTGCCGTTATTACTCATCTGAATGGGCGGGCGGTTCCCAGCTTGGAAGCGCTGCAGGCTGAGCTGATGCGGTTGGCTACCGGTACGATTGTTAAGATTTCAGGCTATGCTCCCCTGCATACTTCTGCCGCGAGCGGTGTTCTTTCCCCCGGCACTGGCACCGATGCGGCAGGCAGTACCGGTAATAGAGCAGACAGTACCGGTGATACGGTGGGCACTACAAGTGAGGCCGCCGGCAATATGGGCGGGGCGGAACAGCGCGAACACCGTTGGGAAAAAATACGGCAGGATTGGTATGTACAGCTGGAAGCCCGTCCCAAACAGCCTGCCGAACTGGTGTATCAAAAGGACAGCAAAGCTCGGGCTATGCTGCCGGCGTACGGCATCTACCTTGAAAGCGCCGGCGGAAAAAAGTCTTTTCGGATAACGGAAGTTATTCCCGGCAGCTACGCCGATGAAACAGGCTTTTCCGCCGGCGATTATCTTGAAATTCACAAGATGGAAGTGCAAAAAGCCGAGGAAGCGCTTTTCACCCGGATTTATACCAAACGTCGGAAATCCGCCTATCTCGATACTTTTATGGACATCTGGGCATACTTAGATAATCCGTCATACTTTTAGGGATAAGGGAAAGACTCTTACCGAACCTTTGCGGACGGCTGAGAAAATACGGATTTGATGATTGGATCAGATGCCAAATGAACGGCGTTTTATCAATAAACAGCCATCCCTGAGGAGTTTTTCAAAGCTTTGTATGCCGACTAGCCGCTTTCGTGGAAAGTTCATCCTCAGCTTAGCTTGCCACCACCGCCACCTTGTTACTCCGTATTTCTATTTTTCATTAAAAACAAAGGGGATTTGCTTAGCCATTTTGCTCTAAAAGTCGTATAAGGACTATAGGAGGTGTGAATGACACAAAAACCTTTTGAAGACCTCACCATTGCAGATGATTTCATGTTCTGTAAGGTTATGGAGTATGAACCTATCTGTAAAGAATTTCTTGAGATGCTTTTTAATGCTAAAATCGAAAAAATCACGTATCTATCGTCCCAAAATACCGTTACCGCTAATTCCGGAGCCAAAACCGTCCGACTGGATGTATTAGTAAAAGACAAAGGCGGCACATCCTACGATATTGAGATGTCGTTCTCCGCTAGACATCCGTGTCTATCGGAAAACACGAGTTTTGCCATTCGGCAAAACATCGCTGCTGCTAGAACCAGCGGCATCCGTGCCGCTTCTGAAACACCTTTTGCAAAGAGGAGCTTAAACACCTTATTTTGATTCAGATTTTATAATGCGGTATCTCTGACTCCGATGACCTTACACTATCGAGCTTTGTATGCTATACTACTATCATGTTAGAAACCGTACCGGATAACCGTAACTATAAGGACTCTGTTTTTGTCGATCTATTCAGCACCGATGAAAAAGCAAAAGAGCGGTTTTTGTCTCTATACAATGCTTTGCACGGTACTCAGGTGCATGATGTTGCCTTACTAGAAAATATCAAGCTTGAACAAGTGATGTATATGAGCTTTGCCAATGATGTCTCGTATCTTGTCGAAAACAAAATTATTGTCCTTGCCGAACATCAATCGACTATCAACCCTAATATGCCATTGCGCTGCCTTGAGTATGTCAGCCGTCTGTATGAAAAACTCTTTGAATCAAAGGAAAAGTATAGCCGTAAACTGCTCACTATCCCGACACCGGAATTTTATGTTTTTTATAACGGTAAAGAAGTTTATACTCGTGAAGCGACGCTTAAACTATCCCACGCA
Organism: Treponema sp. OMZ 305; assembly: GCF_024181325.1. NCBI lineage: Bacteria > Pseudomonadati > Spirochaetota > Spirochaetia > Treponematales > Treponemataceae > Treponema > Treponema sp. OMZ 305. Next base: position 1,294,163 of record NZ_CP051300.1, read on the forward strand.
TTTAAGGAACAGACGGAACAACCAAACTTGGAATTAATTGTCAAAGTGGTAAACATAAACCGGCACAATGAACATCCGCTCTTGGAACTGTGTAAGCCCATCAATGAATATAGCATTTTTGTCCAAACAGTGAGAAAATGGAAAGAGCTTGATCCGGTATATGGTTTTCAAAAAGCCATTGAGGAGTGTATAGCAAATAATATTTTGCGAGAATATCTCGAACGGAAGACGAAGGAGGTAATAAACATGTTGCTGGCCGAATATAATTATGAAGAAGATATTGCCGTACAACGTGCAGAAGAACGTGAAATAGCCTTTGCTGAAGGCATAGAACAAGGTATAGAGCAGGGTATAGAACAAGGTATAGAACAAGGTATAGAACAGGGTATAGAACAAGGTATAGAACAAGGTGCTCATAACAAAGCTGTTGAAAGTGCAAGAATTTTAAAGCAGCTCCATTCTGATACTGCAATGATTATGCAAGTAACCGGTTTAAGTGCTGAAGAAATAGCAAGGCTATAGGGGAAGGAGCGATCAATTCTTAATTGGTAAGGGGAGGAAAGACACTTTTTTCGGATAAAAGTTTCTTTCCTCCCCTTCAACCCTTCCTATCTTCAAAATAACCGCTTAGGGTTATCACCCTAAGAACCCACCTTTATCTCAAGAGCTTTGCATAGAAGTCTGCCTTGCTTTGTCCTTGCTGGGCTTCTTTAATGTTTGCTCCGATGCTCGTTCCGCTTTTTAAAAGCTGTTTTGACATAACAAACTCACGGTTCGTATCACAAAGCTTTTTGTACAAGGCGATGACCTTCAACGCAAACGCCTTAGATTTATCAACAATCACATTATCAGGTTTCATTTCTTTTAATTTGTAATGTGTAATCAATTTGTAATTCATAATTACCAATTACCAATTATTCATTACCTCCCCTTAGCTTTGCTCCTGACGCGGATTGGTATTGTTGTTGAAAGCAGAGGCTGGTTCCACTGCAACTGCATCATCGGAGTCCGTATTTCCATTTAGTAATTTTTAATTAAAAATGATGAATTATCCCCATTTTGTTAGCCATTTCTTCATCCGTGCTCTATAAGTAGTTATATATGCCTTATGGAGGAACCTATTATGAAGAAGCACAATCGCCGATACAAAGATTCTGTCTTTGTCGACTTTTTCAGCGAAGACAGGACTGCAAAAGCTAACTTTTTAGCGCTCTATAACGCGCTGCACGGTACTGATTACCAATCTACTGCTATTCTAAAGAACATACGGCTGAAGCAGGTACTCTATATGAGTTTCGCTAACGATGTATCGTATCTCGTTGACAATAAGATTATCGTGCTGGCAGAACACCCTCGCTCAAGAATGTACATCTGTGTACATTCTTGAGCTGCAAGTTTGCAAGGCAAACTTGTTACTGCGTAGAACCAGCGGCATCCGTGCCGCTTCTGAAATACCTTTTGCAAAGAGGAGCTTAAACACCTTATTTTGATTCAGATTTTATAATGCGGTATCTCTGACTCCGATGACCTTACACTATCGAGCTTTGTATGCTATACTACTATCATGTTAGAAACCGTACCGGATAACCGTAACTATAAGGACTCTGTTTTTGTCGATCTATTCAGCACCGATGAAAAAGCAAAAGAGCGGTTTTTGTCTCTATACAATGCTTTGCACGGTACTCAGGTGCATGATGTTGCCTTACTAGAAAATATCAAGCTTGAACAAGTGATGTATATGAGCTTTGCCAATGATGTCTCGTATCTTGTCGAAAACAAAATTATTGTCCTTGCCGAACATCAATCGACTATCAACCCTAATATGCCATTGCGCTGCCTTGAGTATGTCAGCCGTCTGTATGAAAAACTCTTTGAATCAAAGGAAAAGTATAGCCGTAAACTGCTCACTATCCCGACACCGGAATTTTATGTTTTTTATAACGGTAAAGAAGTTTATACTCGTGAAGCGACGCTTAAACTATCCCACGCATTTAAGGAACAGACGGAACAACCAAACTTGGAATTAATTGTCAAAGTGGTAAACATAAACCGGCACAATGAACATCCGCTCTTGGAACTGTGTAAGCCCATCAATGAATATAGCATTTTTGTCCAAACAGTGAGAAAATGGAAAGAGCTTGATCCGGTATATGGTTTTCAAAAAGCCATTGAGGAGTGTATAGCAAATAATATTTTGCGAGAATATCTCGAACGGAAGACGAAGGAGGTAATAAACATGTTGCTGGCCGAATATAATTATGAAGAAGATATTGCCGTACAACGTGCAGAAGAACGTGAAATAGCCTTTGCTGAAGGCATAGAACAAGGTATAGAACAGGGTATAGAACAAGGCATAGAACAGGGTATAGAACAAGGCATAGAACAGGGTGCTCATAACAAAGCTGTTGAAAGTGCAAGAATTTTAAAGCAGCTCCATTCTGATACTGCAATGATTATGCAAGTAACCGGTTTAAGTGCTGAAGAAATAGCAAGGCTATAGGGGAAGGAGCGATCAATTCTTAATTGGTAAGGGGAGGAAAGACACTTTTTTCGGCCCAATTTCTGATTCGGCAGAGTCTATCCGAAAAATTGTGTAAATGGATATTTACGTATTAGCAGATTCGAACCCGTTTGTTAAATAGTATGTATGGCAAACTGATTTACTGCTAATGCGAGTCTTTCCTCCCCTTCAACCCTTCCTATCTTCAAAATAACCGCTTAGGGTTATCACCCTAAGAACCCGCCTTTATCTCAAGAGCTTTGCATAAAAGTCTGCTTTGCTTTGTCCTTGCTGAGCTTCTTTAATGTTTGCTCCGATGCTCGTTCCACTTTTTAAAAGCTGTTTTGACATAACAAACTCACGGTTCGTATCGCAAAGCTTTTTGTACAAGGCGATGACCTTCAACGCAAACGCCTTAGATTTATCAACAATCACATTATCAGTTTTCATTTTATCAATTTGTAATGTGTAATCAATTTGTAATTGGTAATGTGTAATTGACAATTCGACAATTACCCATTACCAATTATCCATTGTAATTACCCATTACCAATTCCATTAAATCTCAACCCATAACCCGCTTCCATCCCTCTTATACATCTTCCACTTCTTGTTATTTTTAGCATTATTAAAGGCTGCGGCTAAATCCGGCGGAGCGGTAAAGTCCGTGTGATTGCCTTCGCTAACGCCGGTTACTTCGGTGTAAAGAATACAGTTCGCATCATCACTATCCGCCCGAACCGGTAAATCGTCAAAGAGCTTTTTAAATGCGTCTGCGTTAAGCTGATTGCTGCTGCACTCCAGCGTTTGCAAAGCGGTTAAGCCCTGCACGTTAAGTTCGGTCAGCTGATTGCCCCAGCAGTCCAGCGTTTGCAAAGCAGTACAGCCTTGTGCGTTAAGAGCGGTGAGCTGATTTTTGTAGCAGTTCAGCCTTTGCAAAGCGGTACAGCCCTGCACATTAAGCGGTGAGCTGATTTTTGTAGCAGTTCAGCCTTTGCAAAGCGGTACAGCCCTGCACATTAAGTTCGGTGAGCTGATTTTTGTAGCAGTACAGCGTTTGCAAAGCGGTACAGCCTTGTGCGTTAAGAGCGGTGAGCTGATTTTTGTAGCAGTTCAGCCTTTGCAAAGCGGTACAGCCCTGCACATTAAGTTCGGTGAGCTGATTTTTGTAGCAGTACAGCGTTTGCAAAGCGGTTAAGCCCTGCACGTTAAGAGCGGTGAGCCGATTGTCGTTGCAGTACAGCCCTTTCAAAGCGGTTAAGCCCTGCACATTAAGTTCGGTGAGCTGATTGCCGCCGCAGCTCAGCCCTTTCAAAGCGGTTAAGCCCTGCACGTTAAGTGTAGTGAGTTGATTGCCGTAGCACTCCAGCCTTTGCAAAGCGGTTAAGCCCTGCACATTAAGCGCGGTTAGCTGATTTTCTTCGCAGTACAGCCTTTGCAAAGCGGTTAAGCCCTGCACATTAAGCTCGGTCAGCTGATTGCGCCAGCACCGCAGCTCTTTCAAAGCGGTTAAGCCCTGCACGTTAAGCGCGGTTAGCTGATTTTCTTCGCAGTACAGCCTTTGCAAAGCGGTTAAGCCCTGCACATTAAGCTCGGTGAGCTGATTGCTTCCGCACCACAGCGTTTGCAAAGCGGTTAAGCCCTGCACATTAAGCTCGGTCAGCTGATTGTCCCTGCAGTTCAGCTTTTGCAAAGCGGTACAGCCCTGCACGTTAAGAGCGGTGAGCTGCTTGTGGCCGCAGTACAGCTCGATAATCTTGCCTTTGAGGATAACCCTTCTGCCTTTTGCATGCAGCACGGTTTCGACGCCGCTTGTAAGTGTTGTTTCGGTACAGCCTTCTATCCTTACGGAGGAGTTATCGGCTGTTGTTACCTTAACTTTGATGTCGAGCTTGTCGGGGCTTAAGATGAGCGATGCGCCGCCTTCGACAAAGAGTGATTGAAACTTCACTTTGATGTCCGCATCTGCCGTTACGGTGTGGGTGTAGGTCTTGTCCATGCCTGCTTCGCCGATAACTGTGCCGCCGTTTGTCCACTGTTCAACCACATAATCGGGAGCAGGTTCCGCCGTAAAGACAACAGACTTACCCTGTTCGACTGAATCGCCCGTAGTGATTTCATTGCCGTCCACTTGGGCTTTCAGCGTGCCGCCTGTACCGCCTTCTACGCTGAAGTTAATCGTATAGACGTTCTGCCATTTCGCAGTGTATTCCGTATCGGACGCGGGGAAAAGAGGAGATGAAGGCAGCGCAGGTTCCCATCCTTTAAAAACGGCGCCCGTTTTTACGGGAGCGGGTGCAGTCAAGGCTGTTCCGTATTTGCCCGGTTTTACAACATCATTCGTATTGCCGTCTACGCTGCCGCCTGCAAGTTTAAAGGTTACGTTTACCGTCTTTCGCTCATAGTAGAGTTCTACGGCGGTAGCGCTGCCGGCGCTTATCGTGCCGCTCGTTTGTACGGTTCCGTTTATTTTGGTAAGGCTTGAATTGTAGGTAAAGCCTTCGTAGATTTTCGCCGTGTATGCGGCATCTGCTCCCACGGTACCGTTTAAGATTTCCCTTTCCGCAGGCTCTGCAGGATAACCGCCTTCCGGTTTTTCCCGATAGTGTTTTACCGTATACGAGGCTTTGCCGGGCGGGAGCGCTTCAAAGCTCACTTTAACGTCAACCGCTTTTGTAACGGTATGGATATATGAATTTTCCGTGTTGCCTGTAATAACGGCACCGTCTACTTTCCACTCTTTTATCATGTAGCCTGCGGCAGGCTCTGCCGTAAAAGTTACCTTTTTACCCTGTTCAATGCTTATGGGACTCTTCGCCGTTTCCTCTATACCGTCCGCCTTTGCTTTAAGCGTTCCGTGCCCGCCTTCTACGCTGAAAGTTACCCCGTGTTTGGGAACCGCAGAACTTTCACCCTTCCCCTCTTCAACCAGCATCTTCTTTAAAAACGGGTTTTTACAAGCGGAAACCGATACTAAAAGTACCGCCAAAACTAAAACAATCTTTTTCATATTCTAAATCCTCCGCTCATTCCGGCTGCCCAGATTACCGGATAGCCGCCTCTTATATACGGTTCGATAAAAAAGTTTTTTACTGCGAAGCGGTAACCGAATGTTCCTTCTCCCAAACCGAATACAAAGGGTTTTGCGGCCTTTCCGTTCCAGCCTAAGGAAACGCCTCCTTCCGCCTGAACAAAAAATCCTGAATCGCAGGTTTTAAACTTTGCAAAATCATAAAAATTCCAGCGGAACAAAACAGCCGTATCAAGAAGTCCGTATCTTTTAAATCCCGTCGAATACAAGAGCTTTACACCGGCTGAAAACCTGCCTGTTTTAACCCAATTAGGCAATACAAACATCCCGTAAAACCCTGCACCCAAGGCAGAGCCCTTCGGTACATTCATATTCCCTTCCGCCGAAAGACCCAAAGACCAATGAAGGCTGTCTTTTTCTCTCTTAGGTTCATCCTCAACCTCTTGAGCAAAAAGAAGGGAAGCGCCCAAAAATACCAGCGCACAGAGCGCTGCCTTTACACAATTTTTCTTCATACTTCAATGCTCCCGATAACTAATTGTTAATGTGTAATGTGTAATGTGTAATTTGTAATTACCCATTACCCATTACCCATTGTTTCTGTGTTTCGTTATAGCGACGAGGATTTTGATGATTTCTTGGCAGTCTTGGTAGATTGCAGAAAACTCTTCTTCACCGATATATCCGCTTTCATGTAAAAGCTCCAGCCAATATTCCGTTTCGCTTGCCTCTTTGAGCGAGAGATATAGAGCTTTGCATAAAAGTCCGCTTTGCTTTGTCCCTGCTGGGCTTCTTTAATATTTGCCCCGATGCTCGTTCCACTTTTTAAAAGCTGTTTTGACATAACAAACTCACGGTTCGTATCGCAGAGCTTTTTGTACAAGGCGATGACCTTCAACGCAAACGCCTTTGATTTATCAACAATCACATTATCAATTGGTAATGTGTAATGTGTAATTTGTAATGTGTAATTCATAATTCTGAATTGTTTTTCCCTCCGTTTCAGTTTTTATCAAAAAACGATGAATTATCCCCATTTTGTTAGCCATTTTTGTATCCGTGCTTTATATAAAGGGTATGGAGGCAAAAATGGAAGACACCTATAGATTAACACTTAAAAACGATTATTTATTCAAGCTCTTGCTCGGCTCGGAAGAAAATAAAGCCTGCTTGCAGGATTTCCTTGAATGTGTACTGGACATGCCGGCTGGGATGATTGCCGACCTTGAACTGCTGGATAAAGAACTTACCAAAGATGAGATAACCGATAAGACCGGTATTCTCGATGTCAAACTTCGATTAAAAGACGGGACGACAATCGACATTGAAATACAAAACTCTTGGTCTGCTGAATTTATTCCTCGAACACTGTTCTACTGGTCTAAAATGTATATCGAGGGTTTTAAAGAGGGTGAACCGTATACCAGTTTGACAAGATGTATTGCTATCAATCTGATCTCACAAGGATTTAAGCTCAATAGTGAAGTGCATTCTGCCTATAGCATACAGGAACAAAGTACTCACAAGCCATTAACCGATTTGCTTGAAATTCATTTCCTCAACTTATCGGCAGTAAAAGGAACTGAAATACGGCAAACTATCACTACCAAAAAGCAAGAAAAGCTGCTAAACTGGTTACGGTTTATAGAAACAGACGATAAGGAGGAGAGAGCTATGCTAGCCACAACTTCACCGATATTACAAATGCTGAATGAGAAAATAGATGTTCTCAGTTTGAATCCTGAAGAGCGGAAGCTGTATGAATCGAGAATGAAACTGAAAAGCGACATAGCAACTATTTCTGAAGTGCAATACAATGCAGGGATCGAACGTGGCAAATCTCTCGGTCTCGCCGAAGGTTCTCGCCAAGCAAAGCTCGAAACGGCGGCGGCTTTTAAACGTTTCGGCTTTGATATTGACAAAATAGCCGAAGGAACCGGTCTAAGCCGCGAAGAGGTTGAAAAACTGTAATTCATTCAATGAATCATCACCTACACTCGCCGCATTGCGCCTCTGGCTTTTATGCCGACTGTCGCCTCACCTGAAACTTTGTGTGTTTCTCTGCGCCGCCTGCGTTTTACAGGATTCGCAGCACGCATAAAATTCCCCCATCCTTTACTGCTTCTCCAAACAGCCGTTGCTGTCTATTTCCCACAGCTCGCTGTCGTTCGGCGGCGTTACTATAAACTTTTTGTAGTTTTCCGGTGTGCCGGTTGTTATATCGCCCGTAAGCACCGGAGTCGCCCTGTAGCTTTCCGGAGTAATACGCGCGGCGGGTTCTTAGGGAAGATTGCTGCACCGGTTCGCAATCTACCTAAGCGGTTATTTTGAAGATAGGAAGGGTCGAAGGGAAGGAAAGACTCTTTTATCCGAAAAAAGTGTCTTTCCTTCCCTTCCCAATTACCTATTAATTAGACAGTATATAAAATTTGGCGTTATCTAAAATTTTGAACTGACTGGCAGCAGTTCCAAGCTGAAAATCATTACCACTAGAACCATATCCTCCGGAGTCTAAATTAAAGCTTGTGCCTCCATTTACCACTTCACCACTATTTTGCAGAACATCGCTATTATATGTTCTAAAGGTTTTGTAATTAAACTTAATATGTCCGCTACCTCCGTTACTTGTGTTGTTTACTTCGGTAACGTGCATAATGCCGTAATCCCTTTTACCTGTCATATAGAGTACCAGTTTGCCATTCAATATCGTCGTGGGGTTAATTGATTCACCCTCCGTATAAACCATTGCAGAGTTTGCGGCTTCAATTTCGGCTTCTATCTGGTCCTTCGTGATATTGTTAAAAATGTCAGTTTTATTGTTTGTCAAGTAACCGCCGCTTTCCACTGTCCACTGCTCGGTGCCGTTCGGCGTTACCTTAAACTTGGTGTAGTTTGAGCCGGTTGTTATATCGCCGCCAAGCACTTGTCTTATCGTCTCATATCGTTCCGGCGTAATGCGCGCCGCCTCGCCGCCGTCTACGGGAATCAAGTTGCCCTCAATGATTATCTTGGCGTTGACCGGCAAATACACGTCGTTTTTGCCAACCTCGTTTGCCTCCAATCCGATTGACGGGGTAACGGTTGTTGAGCCTTTCATAGTGAACGAGCTGATGTTTAGTCCGTCCGCGCCGCCACCCCTAATGTCCGCCGTATTTCCGGTTACTAATTTTTAATTAAAAATGATGAATTTTCCTCATTTTTCAAGCCAAAAATCTCCAAAAGTCATATAAGAATTATAGGAGGTGAGAATGAGAAAATCTATTATAACTCAGCAGTTGCGTTTTACCGCTCGAAACGATTACGCACTTCTTTCCATCGTACATCCGTGTACGATGGAAAGAGCGAGTTTTGCCATTCGGCAAAACATCGTTACTGCTTAATACCAGCGGCATCCGTGTCGCTTCTGTGTTTTCGGTAGCGAAGAAAACAAAGATATTATGGTTGAGTTTATCTCATTGGTTACGAGCTTGGGTAAAGATGATTTTGATGATGTCCGTATCGAGAATACCGAACAGCTTCCACGTTTCTATAAAGAGAAAATCGGTCGGCTCGACATAAAAATTCGCTTAAACGACGGCCGTAAAATCGATGTAGAAATGCAAAACACGTACTTTGACTATTACCCGAAGCGGAGTATCTTCTACTGCTCTAAACTGATCCATGAGCATTTCAGCAGCGGTTTACAGTATGCAAACTTAAAAAAATGTATTGCAATCAATGTACTGAATAGCTCTTTTAAATTGAGTCAGAAAGTCCATTCGATCTATCAAATACGGGAATGTGAAGATCAAACACTCTTAGATGAGCTATTAGAGATTCACTTTTTGGATTTAACAAAGCTGCCAAAAGATAATTTGACAAGCTTAGAGAAATGGCTTATGTTTATCAAAACGGACGACAAGGAGGAGAGAGCGATGCTTGCACAGGGAAATGCGGTAATGACGAAAGCAAACCAAGTGATGGATATTTTTTATCTTGATGAGCAAGAACGGAAACGGTATGAAGCAGCGTGGGAGTATGAGAGCGATCGGCTATCGATGATAAGCGAATCGGAGCGGAAAGGACTTGAACGAGGTCTCGCCGAAGGTGAAGCCCGCGGTAAATCGCTCGGCCTTGCAGAAGGTTCCCACCAAAAAGCGCTCGAAACGGCAAAAAATCTCCTGCAATTTGGGCTTTCTCGGGAAAAGATAGCGCAAGCGACCGGCCTTACCCAAGCAGAGGTCGAAGCGATAAAATAAATCTTAATCATGAATTTATAATTAAGATTTAGCCCCACACACACATTATCTCATCGATACACTGTTGAGCGGTGATCGATTTCGATGACGGTGATAACCAATTTATCATCATGGATACGGCACAAAATGCGGTAATCGCCCACGCGGTAGCGTCATAGACCAGCAAGGTTTGAACTAAGCGCTTTTCCGCGGGAGCGTGGATTACCGAGCGCGGCAATTTCGCTCATATACCTTTTAATGCGGTTTTGTATCGGCTTATCAAGACTTGAAAACTGTTTACCTGCTTTCGGAGCGTATTCAATTTTCATTTTAATTATAGTCCAAGCTCTTTGTACAGAACTTCAGCAGGGATTGCAGGTTCCCCGCTTTTTTCAAAGTCAAACCACGCCTTTTCGGCGAGTGCAGCATCTTCAGCATCTTCTTGCAATTCGGCAAGGTAGCGGCTTAGGGCATTTTCCAAAACCGTATCTTTGGTTGCTCCGCTCATTTGCGCAGCCTGCTCCAATGCCCGATATGCTTTATGCGTCATAGCCACAGTTTCACTAATTCTTAATTATGAATTCATAATTAAGAATTAAATCCCCCCCTTAGCTTTCCGTATTACCGGAAGTGTTGTGCAAATAGTAATGAGTATTACCTCCAATTACCGAGCCGGAGCCTAAGTTGTCCTTTATCTTGCCGGCTTCCCAGTAAAAGTGATGATCAAGCATTACCGCCTTGCCGTCGTTGGTTGCTGTATTCTTGGTAATTGTTCCGCCAGTTCCGCCGTCTTCCTTACCCATCGTAAAAATTCCATGTGTAAATACGCCGCCGCCTTTGTCGGCTGTGTTTCCTTCTATTTTTCCGCCTGTCATCGTAAACTTCCCGTACATGTTGTAAAAACCGTCCGCGTTCACATATACGCCGCCGCCGTGTTCGGTTGCTAAGTTTCCTTTAATTGTTCCGCCGGTCATCGTAAAGCTTCTGTGGGCGGCATGTATATATACGCCGCCGCCGTTTTTAGCTTTGTTGCCGCTAATTTCTCCGCCTGACATGGTAAGTTCTCCGTCTGAAACCACAGGACCTATGTTGCCGTTTTTAAAGCCGGTAATTGTTACGCCGTTTTTGATTTCCGCCTTGCCCCAGTTTTCTACATAAAGCGCGTATTGAGTATTACTGCCGTAATCAGCTCCTTGCAGTGTTATCAGTCCTTTTAATATTAACGACGCATGTTCTTTTACCTGCAAGTGTTTATACTCGTTCCCCTTGCTAGAACATGTTAAGGTTACAGCTCTGTCAGCCTTGAGCATAATCTTTCTATAACCCCATATTTCAACCGTTTTAAGGTCGCTGATATTCCCCAGCTTTATAATAGTATTGTTGGGGCTACCATCAATTACCGTTTTCAACATGTCAGGATCCTCGACTTCTGCTTTCAAGTTACCGTTGTCAGCAATATACCAAAATACATTCCAGTTCTCCGAGTCCTCCGTAACTTTCTGCGGCGGTACAATGAACTTACCCGTTTCATTTTTAAGAGTTACGTCTGAACCGCCCCTAAGTACTGGCACATTCTCCTTGTACTCTTTCGGCGTAATGCGTGCAGCTGGGTTGTTTGACAAGGTTCCGTCAACGGTTATCGCCTGTCCGGTCTTCAAGTACACATCGTTTTTACCTGGCGTATATTGATCAGATCCGGTAGATGGGGTAACGATTGCGGATCCGCTCATCTTAAAGGTTCCGTCCTGTACATAAACGCCGCCTCCTGTGGTCGCCGTGTTGTCCTTAATCTGTACGCCGTTGTTAAGCGTTACGATGCTGCTGCCTCCGGTGATATAGATGCCGCCTCCTGTGGTCGCCGTGTTGCCCGTAATTGTGCAGCCATCCATGGTAACCTTTGCGCCCCCCTCGACCAGCAGGCCGCCAGCCCTCACGTTTCCCTTGTTGCTCTTAAGGGTACAGCTTTGCATGCTGACGGTTCCCCCGTTGACATACACCCCGCCGCAGCCGTTTGACGCGTCGCCGTGTGTCGATTCATTGCCCTCAAAGGTGCAGCTGTTCATGGTAACGGTTGACTTGTTTGCACGCACACCGCCACCCCTCGCGGCCTTGTTGCCCTTAACCGTTACGTTGCCTTTAAGCGTCAATTCACAGCCATCGTTGATATAGATGCCGCCGCCGAAGCCATAGTCGTCGGTTACCGTGTTGCCGTTGATGGAACCGCCGCTGATTGTTACGTGCGCAGCATTATCGTCGCGTTTTGTTGCATACACTGCGCCGCCATTCTTGTTCGCCGTGTTGTCCGTAAGGGTGCAGCCTGTTATTTTGACACTTGCACCATGTACGTAAATTGCACCTCCGTCGCCGGGTCCATCGGATCCCTCAGCCATACCATTTTTAAGCGTCAGGTTTTCCAGCGTGAGCGTTTTGCCGCTTTCCACTTTGAAAATGCGGTGCTTCGGTTTGCTGCCGGTGCTTTTGTTTGCGTCGATCACAGCGGATGATGCACCGGTCGCCCTTTTAATCGTCAGGTTTTTGTTGATAACGATTTCACCGTTGTTGCCGGCATCGCTCGTTGCCTGTATTGTGCCGTCTATGGTAAGGGTAGCGTTATCGGGTGCGCTTTTAACCGCACGCGCAAGGTCTTTCCACGTTGCCGTCGGATTCTTTAAGGTCGATTGGTAAAACTTCACCGTTACGGCTGTATCTGCGGTTACGTTGGAAAGCGTGGCTTGTTTTTTGTCGAATGAAATGTTTCCTACATTGCTGCTCCATTCCGCAACTTCCCAGTCTGTATTGGTGGGATTCGCGGTAAAGGTTACCTTCTTTCCATACTCGACCGAAACAGGGCTTGATGAGGTTGCAGAACCGTCCTCAGGTGTTGCTGTAATCGTTCCTCCCGCTTTTCCGTCTACGATTTCTACGCTGAATGTTACGTTGTAGCGAGCCTTCTTCCACTTTGCATAGAGCGTTACTATCGCGTCTTGAGCCGTCGCAAGATTGGTTACCTGTGCTTCATCAGCATAGAATGTAGGACCGTCTGCACTTGTTGCCCAGCCGTCAAAGGTATGACCGCTTTTAATAAATTTGTTTTTAGTAAGCGCCTTAGTCGTATCATCATACGTAAACAGCTGGTCGGCCATAGTTCCGGTGGCAGCGTTGTCATTCTTGTCAAAGTGCACTTTGTAGGTATTTGCCGTCCACTGCGCCGTGTACGTTGCATCCGCTGCAGGGAACGTCAAAGTCAGCGCCGGTGCGCTACCTTCCGGCTTCCAGCTGTTAAAAGTATAGCCGGTTTTCTTCAGAGTAGCCTCAGCAGGTGCACTAAGCGTTGCGCCGTATTTACCTGATACCGTCTTATTATCTGTGCTGCCGTCGATTTTTCCACCGTTTGGATTAAACGTCAAATGAATGGTTTTGCGCTTGTAGTATACTTTTACCACTGTTGAACCGTCAGCGGCGATGGTCGGGGAGGCCGGTTCAAGTTTATCGAACTCAAAGCCGGGATAGTTTTTAAGCGTTACGGCAGCAGTCGCGCCGGTTGTACCCGTTGCATTATCATCCGTATCGGTAGGTGCGGCAGGATAATTATCATCATTAACATTTTGCTGGTAGTGTTTTACCTTATAGGGCGTATCTGCACCTGCCGTCCACTGCGCATAGAGCGTCATATCACCGGTTACCATGTCCGTTGCAAAGTTCCACGCTTGCCCTGCAGAACAGGCTTTATCTTTATACCAGCCGGTTACTCCGAACCCTTGTTTTTTCGGCCGCGGGTCGGGTTGTGAAATTGTCGTACCGTGCAGTGCAGCCTTAGAAACTACAGTAGAAGAGTCCGGATAGGCTCCTCCGTTTGCATCAAAGGTTACCGTGTGTCCTTTTACAACCTTATAATAAACCGTCTGTACCGGTGTTGCCGCAAAGCCTTCGCCGTCCGTGTAATACTCCAGCTTGTACTGTTTTACACCGACGCCGTTTAACGGAAGCGGCACGGTAGCGGGATTGCCGTCATACTTTTTCGGCGTTGAACCGTCGGTCAGCGTACAGTGCACCGTTGTATTGCCGGTTGCAGAAGAAACGCTTAATGTCGCTCCTTCACTGTCGGTACCGATGATAGTCGGATCGGATTCGCTGCCGCTTCCTGAAATCTCTGTGCCCTTCGTGATTCTGACAATTTCCGTTTCTGCTTTATTCGGTTTTGTACTTGCGTTCACAATGCCGGAAGCTAAGCCTTTTTCGTCTATCAGTTTAATCGTATAGTCTTTTTTTGCAGCGCCGTCTTTCACTTCAACATCGGTTTTATAGTACAGTACCCAGCTGCTATCAGAGGGAACATCATCGGCGTCCGGCTCATTCAGCTTTTCTACAGCGGAATGCGTAATAAAGACCGGAGCTTCCGGCTTGGTAAACGCGGGTTGCGCTTCATTAACCGAAAACGTATAGGGTGTTCCGTTGACCTCAATACGGGCAAGGTCTTTATGCAAAAGTCCGCCCTGCACCCTCTTATCCATATCAGGAATAGTGATACACAGTACATAATAAGCAGGCGAACCGGTTGTCTTTGCAACGGTACAGCTCGGTGTAGGCGGTGGCGTATTCGCTTTTACCTTAAATGTATATGTTTGCTTAAATTGTCTCCCGTCCTTGGCGTACAGCGTCAGTACGGAAGAAAGGTCTTGTTCTCCCCATTCGTGCGCTTGTAAAAAGGAAACCTTGTAGGTAAGGGTCAAACTTTGCCGGTCTTCGGATTGAGTGAGCGTGTAGTCGGTACCCGCTACCGGAGCTTGCGCTAAGTTATTAAACACGATCACCTTTTTTGCAGCGTCTACATCAGGGGGTAAATCGAGCGGAAAAGATTTAGGATTTTTTAGCTTAAATGTGACGGAAACATCCTCAGCGGAAGGAACGCTCGGGATGCTGTTAAGATCGTTTTGCACTACCGCCTTTATGGTTGAATCGGTAATATACGCTTCCGATGCCCAATAGCTGAGATAGTCGTCTATATTTGCGGTAAACTGATTACAGGATGCAAACAAAAGAGTAAACAATATTCCGGTTAAAATGGCATAAAATTTCCGCATAGAACAACTCCCTATATCTTATATATTGAAAAGAAATCTAAATATATTAACAGAAATCTTCCATATAAGATACGTTTTTAGCGCAAAAATAACCGCGGTTGCTTAAAAAGAACCATGGTTACCGGAAAAGCAGCTCAGGTAATCGCATCAAAAGTGTTGTTTGGTAAGCCCGCAGAATAATAAGACCGTTCAACCAGAGTTGAACCTCTTCGCGGTTCAAATGGTCTCGCGGTCTTAATTATTCTGCGATTTTTATCTACTCTGCCTGATACAATTGCCCCTCTGCTAGAAAAAAGAGGGAAGGCAATTGCAAGTCTAGAATTGTTGCATTATTTTTGATATGGTACTGCCGATTATGAGTAAAAAACTAAGCCCTGATCGTCTGTTATATATCTTAAATGCCGGTATGATGGCCTTTGCGATGGTAATGAATATCAAAGTAGCTATTCCTTATGAATCCGTTATACCGTATATGAATTTAATCAAAGCTGCGCTGAATGCTTTCTGCGTGTGTCTTTCCATTATCCTTATCGTTCATCCCGAAAAAAAGCTCTTAACCTATATCGTCTTTTTTGTCGAAGCAGGAAATGCCGTCCTTGTCGGCTTTATGGGAATCGGAACGTCGCTGTTCTGTATCGGTATTATCATCTGTTTTGTCAATGGAGAATTTGCCGTCAATCGGAAAAAAAAGGTGATATTGCTTGGTGCCTACTGGTTGCTGGTTACGATAACAATCTATCCTGTCCTCGGATTTGCATTCGTTATATTTGAAATCTTAGGAACTCTCTTTGGGCTTACCGTCTGCGTTGCACTGTATCAAAAACTCGAAGGAAAGCTTTCGTATCTTTTGCTGCCGGACGAAACGATAACGACTGCCATTACCCTGCCACCGAAAGGTTCAACCTTAAAACTATCGGATTATGAACTTTCGGAACGGCAAATTGCATTCATCCTCGGTTCGATTAAACAAGGGGAAACCTACGAAGCGCTGGGAAATCGCTATCATGTCAGCACCTCTGTGGTCAAAAAAGATATGGCTGCAGCCTGTAAATATTTCGGCGTCGCCAACCGCGAAGCGCTGCGAATTTTATTGTTGCAATATAAGCTGGAGTAACCGGCGATTATTATATAAAACTATCAGGATCGATTAATAATCACCTGTAGTAATAGCTTTCCTTAAAATACTATTTATTTTTGTTTGATAGCCTTTACCTCCGGATTGAAGTGCTGCAAGAATATCCGCATCGATCTTTATAGAAATTGTTTTTTTAACGGGCGTTACATTCCAATATGCTTCATGTGCCGGTCTGAGTCTGGCTATTTGTGCCTTTGTCAGTTTGGGGCTATCCTCATCATACGATATAGGGTGATTTTTTATTTCTTCCAATCTTTCAGCCGTTAATTTTGTTGAAATAATCATAATATTCCTTCCTCAAGTCTTTCTCTGCTTGCCGTGCGGATACTAACCGTATTCTGTCTTTCTTTTCAGTAAAAAAGACCAACACTATCAATATTCCATTCAAATTACCAATTCCGTAGTATCTATCTTCTGTTTCAGAATGCTCAAAATCATATCCGGTTAAAAAGGCTGGATCATCAAATACTTCCAATATTTCTTCGAAAGCGATTCCATGTTTTTCAATATTAGCACGATTTTTGTCTTCGTCCCACTCAAAACGATTATCGTTGCTTATAATTGTTTTCCCCATAAGAAAAATATATATTGATGAGGATATATTGTCAAGTATATTTATCGTTGGACAACGATAATGACTCCAAGGTATAACTTCGGCGGCTACAATAGTTAAAACAGTGCAAAAAGCCGCCCAAATATTGACATAGCGCTATCTTAAATCAATTCAAAATACGCTGCCGGTGTAAAGATGAGTGGTTTATCAATTTTTATATCTTCAAAATCCTTATCACCTGTGATTAAAATATCCGAATCGGATAAAATTGCCGATACAAGAACCGGTAAATCTTTTATATCTCGAATTTCCGGATATTTCTTTTCATCGATTTTTTCGGGAGTCTTAAATTCTTCAAACCTGATTCCATCAAAAAAAATATTCAACTGTTCTTTTTTTAAGGGAAATTTCTTTTCAAAAACTTCTTTACATTCGTCCTTTATGTATGAAGCAATTATTACCGTGTGCTTTTCAATTAAATGAGAAAAAACCTTAGCAACTTTAGTATTGGGAAAAAGTATCGCAGAAATAATGATATTGGTATCTACGAAAACTCTCAACGCGTTTTCCTTAATTCTTTGATATATGCAACAACATCATCTTCTGTTTGAAAGCCTGCTTTTTCTGCCTCTCCTCGCATTTGAGTTTGAATATTTGACAAAGTTATTTGAGAAGCATTTGCAATATACACTTTTCCTTTGATTTCTTCAAAAAAGACTTTATCACCGCTTTTTAATCCAAGCATATCTCGTATTACAAGCGGAATAGTAATCTGCCCTTTCGATGTTACTTTTGCCAGTTCCATAAAACATCTCCTTACTTTCCTTACTTGTACTATATACTAACGGGGGAAATGCCGTCAAGGGACTGTTCAGCGGCATGGGCGGAGGCGGATATCCCCTATCAGGTGCTATACATCCGTGTACAGCACCTGATAACGAGTTTGACGAAATGTCAAACTCGTTGCTGAGCAGCGGAAGGGCGGAGGCGGATATCCTTTTTTCCGTTTGTTTTCAGGTATGCGGCAGTTTTGGAGCGGGAGCGGAAAAACCTGCCTCCGATGATGCAGGAACGGGAAAAAGATTGGAGCCGGAGACCGGTTTTTGCACTGTTTTAACTTCTTCTGCTACAATAGTTAAAACTGTGCAAAAAGCCGCCCAAATATTGACATAACAACGCAAAAAATTGAAACTAGTAAGAATAAATAGATGCGCGTTTTAGTGAAAGAGGGGCATTTCTAAAGACTGAGTTTTTAGAGATTCCGGATAACGCCTTTTATAGACAAGGAGTATGAGGTATGTATACACCGGTTGATCCTAAGGTGGATTTTCCGAAACAGGAAGAAGCGGTTTTGCGCTTTTGGGAAGATCACGATGTTTTTAAAAAGTCAGTTGCGCAGCGTGAGGGGGCTGATGAGTACGTGTTTTTTGACGGCCCGCCCTTTGCAACGGGGCTGCCGCATTTTGGGCATTTTGTGCCGAGCACGATTAAGGATATTATTCCGCGTTATCAGACGATGAAGGGGAAGAAGGTTGAGCGGCGGTTTGGATGGGACTGTCATGGGCTGCCGGTAGAAAACTTGATCGAAAAAGAGCTGGGGCTGAACTCGAAGACCGACATTGAAAAATACGGTATTGCCAAGTTTAATGAGGCGTGCCGGGCGAGTGTGCTGCGGTACGTGAAGGAGTGGCGGCATACGATTAATCGGCTGGGGCGCTGGGTTGATTTTGATAACGACTATAAGACGATGGAACCGGCATATATGGAGTCGATTTGGTGGGTGATGAAGCAGCTGTGGGAGAAGGGGCTGTTGTATGAGGGGCATTATATTTTGCCGTATTGCCCGCGCTGTTCCACGGTACTTTCCAATCATGAGCTGAATCTCGGCGGTTATAAGGATGTACACGACCCTGCGATTACCATCCGCTTTAAGGCGCGGTATACCGTTGCCGGAACTCCTGCGGCGAAAACTTTTGCTGCGGAGCCGCTTCCGCCGAATACCTATCTTTTGGCGTGGACGACCACCCCGTGGACACTGCCGAGCAACCTGGGGCTTGCGCTCGGCGCGGATATCGACTACGTGCTGGTTGCCGATGAGGGTGAGCACTATATTCTTGCCGAATCCCGCTTAGCGGCGTACTACCGTGAACCGGAAAAATGCACCATTGTATGGAAGAAAAAAGGCGCAGAGCTGCAAGGTATCTGCTATGAGCCGCTCTTCCCGTATTTTGCGCATTTGACCGTAAAAGAGGACGGCAGTTCCGATGATGCAGGACGGGGTGCGTTCCAAACCTTAATCGGCGACTTTGTTTCGACGGAAGACGGTACGGGTATTGTCCATACGGCGCCGGGCTTTGGTGAAGAGGATAGCACGCTGTTTAAGGGCAGCGGAATACCGATGATCTGCCCTGTTGATGCCGAATGTAAGTTTACAGCGGAGGTTCCGGACTATCAGGGACGCTTTGTAAAAGATACTGATAAAGATATTATGGAGCGGCTGAAGGCTGAGCGGAAACTGGTGAAAAGAGATCAAATCCTGCATGCCTATCCGCACTGCTGGCGCTGTTCAAGCCCGCTCATTTACCGTGCCGTGAGCAGCTGGTTTGTTTCGGTGGAAAAGGTAAAGGATGCGATGCTGCGGGCAAACAGCAAAATCAACTGGCAGCCTGCTCATATCAAAGAAGGACGCTTTGGAAAGTGGCTTGAAGGCGCCCGCGACTGGGCAATCAGCCGTAACCGGTACTGGGGAAATCCGCTGCCGATTTGGAAGTGTTCCAATCCCGACTGCGGGCACTCTCTCTGTGTGGGAAGCCGCGATGAACTGAAAGAATTGAGCGGTGTTTATCCCGAAGACTTGCACAAGCACTTTGTTGATAAGATTACCATACCGTGTAAAAAGTGCGGCGGAACGATGTACCGAGTCCCTGAAGTGCTGGACTGCTGGTTTGAGTCCGGTTCGATGCCGTATGCACAAGTGCACTATCCCTTTGAGAATAAAAAATACTTTGAAGAGCACTTCCCCGCTCATTTTATTTCCGAAGGGCTGGATCAAACCCGCGGCTGGTTCTATACGCTGACTGTCTTGGCGGCTGCGCTGTTTGACCGCCCCGCCTTTGAAAACTGTATTGTCAATGGACTGGTGTTGGCAACCGACGGGAAAAAGATGTCTAAGTCGCTGCGGAACTATACCGATCCCAATGAAGTTGTCCGGCTGTTCGGGGCAGATGCGCTGCGCTTGTTCCTGATGCACTCAAACGTGGTTAAGGCGGAGGATTTGAAATACTCCGATGACGGTGTGCGCGATATTCTGAAAGGTATTTTAATTCCGCTGTGGAACAGCTACAGCTTCTACGTGACGTATGCGAACATCGACGGTGTTACGCCGCCTGCCCATGCGAAACTCGACGGCACGGATGCCCATATCGCTGCCTTTGTGAAAGAGCTGAACAATCCGCTTGACCGCTGGATTTTATCCGTAACCGAAAAGCTCGTGCTTGACGTAACGGCGGCGCTGGACGATTACGACCTTACGAAGGCGATTGACCCGATTGTTGCGTATATTGATCAGCTGAACAACTGGTATATCCGCCGCTCCCGCCGCCGATTCTGGAAGAGCGAAAACGACGGCGACAAGGCGCAAGCCTACGAGACATTGTACCGCGCGCTCAAGAAGTTTGCACTGGTCGCGGCTCCGGTCGTGCCGTTTATCACCGAATCGATTTGGCAAAATTTGAGAACAGCGGATGATCCCCTTTCCGTACACTTGGCGGATTACCCCGTCTACGCGGAAGCGGCGCGGGATACCGAGCTTGAGTTTAAGATGGAGACGGTTCAAAAAGCCGTGTCGATGGGACGAGCGCTCCGGTATCAGTTCAATTTGAAAATCCGCCAGCCGCTCAAAGCGGTGGAAATTGTTACGAAGAACCAGCAGGAGAAGTCGGTCTTACGCGAAATGGAAAGCAGCATTATGGAAGAGCTGAACGTGAAAGAGGTGATTTTCCACGACAAAGAGGATGAGCTGGTTGAGTATTCCGCCAAGGCGAATTTTAAGGTGCTGGGAAAAGAGCTCGGCGCAAAGATGAAAACCGCAGCGGCTCAAATTGAAAAACTCTCTTCCGCGGAGATTGAAAGCCTCTTTGACGGCGCAACTTTGAGCATTGATGTTGAGGGGCAAGCGGTTGAGCTGACCTCCGACAAGGTGATCTTGAACCGCATTGAAAAGGCGAACCTCAAGGTGTTGAACGAAGGAACACTGACGGTTGCGCTTAACACGCAGGTAACCGAGGAGCTGCTGCTGGAAGGCTATATCCGCGACCTCGTCCGCGCGGTGCAGAACCTCCGGAAGGAGTCCGGGCTTGAAGTAACCGACCGGATTACGCTTTCCGTTTCCGGCACTGATACGAACGGGAAGAAGCTCTTGCAAAAAGCGTTCGAGGCAAACAAGGACTACCTGATGAATGAGACCTTGGCTGTCGAGGCGGTCTTTGGGGCCGAGCTGCCTGCAGGAAAGGCTGCTGCCGAGCTTGATATGGGCGATGGGCTATGCTGGCACATCGCGTTGGAGAAGGCGGCTGGAGTGTAGGGGCGTGGTGTAATACCGAGAGCACCGAGTACTGAATACCCGCCGTGCAGAAAAGGGCAGCCGTTTGAAATAGTGCAAGCGGCTGCCCTTTTTTGATGTTCCCAATTGTTACATCGTTTTGCTGAGCGTTTCGGAAATACTGAACGCGCAGTCTCCGACCTTTTCAATTGTCCGCACCATATCGATATACAAAAGTTCCGCCTTAACATTGCCGCCTTCTTCCAGACGGTTCCGCGCAAGTTTTTTGAGGTTGCTGCGCATTGCATCGATAGTTTGTTCCATTTCATCGGCAAGCGCCAATTGATCCTGTGCCAACGGTTTATTCAAGTGATCGTGTACAAAATGAATAAATTGATTAACGACGCCGAGATAGGGCAAAAGCTTATCCATATCTTCTTTCGGAATATTGAGCTTTTTCTTTTTGCTCTTTTCGATGTGTAGTCCTAATTCATAGATATGATCGGTCATGTTTTCGAGATTATCGACGATAGTCAACATCAGCCGTACATTGTGCTCCGCTTTAACACTGAGCGACAGACGGGAGGTTGCAATCAAGAAGCGGGATAACTCTTCCTGCATTTGATCTGCATAGTCTTCTTGCTGTACGAGCTGTTCAATGACGGCTTCAACGGAGCCTTTGTGATCGTCTTCCAGCAGGGGGCGGATTGTGTCAAACATCTTTCGTACAACCGTAGACATTACACTGATTTCGCGTTCGGCTTGCAGAATGTAAGCTTCAATGTTCTCTTTAATTGCCGTTTCGTTCGGCATAACCAGTTGATACCGTTCCGGTGATTCGTCTCCTTTGTCTTTGACAAGCCATTCTACGAAGCGCGCAATATATGAAACAAAGGGGAGCGCAATCAAAGTATTCAGGATGTTGAACAGCGAGTGGAAGAGTGCAAGCCGGATGGTGATATCTGCAAGTCTGCTGCCTTCAGGCGTTAAACGATACAACAGTGCGAGTGATGGTTTAAAAAAGATTAAAAATAAAAGTGCGCCGCATACGTTAAACAGTACGTGCACCATAGCTGTTCTGCGCGCGTTGAGCTTGCTGCCGATTGCTGCGACAACTGCGTCGATTGTCGAACCGACGTTACTGCCGAGTACGCTTGCCGCAGCGAATTCCATACCGATAACGTTGCCATAAGCCATGGTCAAAATAATAGCGGTGGTTGCCGACGAGGAGTGTAACACAACCGTTAAAACAAAACCTGCAACAAAACCGATTATAATGCTGTATATACTGCCATCGGCAGCTAACGATAAAAACGAAAGGTTATCGGCGGAAATATCCGGCATCAGGGAAGAAAGAATGCCGAGTCCCGTGAAGAGGAGCCCAAAGCCCATGATGCCTTCGCCCAAGCTTTCCTGACGGAACTTTTTGAAGAAGGTAAGAAAAAAGCCGATACCGAATGCCGGAATGGCAATTTCGGCAAGCTTGAGCTGGAAGCCGACCAACGCGACAATCCATGCGGTAACCGTAGTACCGATATTGGCGCCGAATATAACGCCGATTGCCTGTGTCAATGAGAGAAGCCCCGCATTGACGAAAGAGACGGTCATAACGGTGGTTGCGCCTGATGATTGAACAATAGCAGTAACTGCAAAACCGGTAATGACGGCAAGAACCCGATTACCGGTCATCATATTGAGGATTCGGTGAAGGCTTCCTCCGGCACTTTTCTGAATACCTTCGCTCATCAGTTTCATGCCGTATAGAATGAAGCCGAGGCTCCCCAATGCTTGTAGCAATATTACAACTATTTTCATGCCGACAGCATAACAAAAGGTAATGTCTTTTGCAATGACACAAGCAGTTGATTTTAGGAGAAGATTTTTGGACACCCTCATCTCTCTCTTGTGCGAGTTAAAAAAAAACTGCTATAGTGTCGATATGACGCTCTATGAATATTATATGATATTTCCCGATGGCGATACACAGGAAGTTTCCGATGAGCTTATGGTCGGATCTCTGTACGACATCAACGGTAGGCGATTAATACCGCCGCTCCCGACAAATAAAATGATTGTGTATCAGGTATGCGGAAAACGCACCCGTGAAGAAAGGGGTATTGTTACAATTTATTACATATTGGAACAGTTGGATGCGGTTGAATTACGTGCATACCTCTAACGAATGATTAACACTTATAATGAAACACACCTGCACCGTACCCTAAAAGACTTGTATAGCAGTACCAGTGCCGTGCAGGAAACCTCGTTGCAGGGATTTATCTGTGATATTTACGATGCAGGGCGGATAATAGAAATACAAACCTCTAAACTTTCCGCACTGCGAGCTAAATTGGAAAAGCTTTTGCCGCTGTATCCTATTCAGATTGTCTATCCCATCATCCAAAATGCATATATACTGATGCTCAATGCAGACGGCTCTAAGCGCAGCTGCCGTAAAAGTCCTAAGCACGGTAATTTCTATCAGATTTTCAGAGAGCTGTTAGGGATTGTTCACTGTCTTGATAATCCAAATCTTACGATACAAATTCTGTATATCGATTGTGAAGTTATCAAAATTGATGATAAGAAGGGGCGAAGCAGATATAAAAGACCGCGTATTATTGATAAAAAGCTGTTAAAGATACATCGGGAGGAGGAATTTCACGGTATCAATAGCTTGATCGCGACATTTATGGCAAAGCTGCCTGATGTATTTATTAGCGCCGATGTAAGGAAATTAGGCGCCGGTGTATACGCATCATATATCCTATCGTTTTTAAAAAAATGTCAAAAAATAGCTTTTTATACGAAAGCGGGGCGCTATCATGTGTATAAAAAAACCGGTATCGAATAGATACCGGTTTTCAATCGATTGATACGAGTTAGAACAACGGTTTACCAGCTGTCTTTCATATCGTCATCATCGCGCAGATCAACTTCATAAAGGTCGGTAACGGCACGAAGATCATCGAAATAGATGTAGTAATTTCCATAAGCTTCCCACGGATTGCATTCAATGCGGAAACCTACAACCTTTAAGCCCATGCTTGTTCCATAGTGATAATCTTTTTGTACAATTCCCGTTCCTGCTGCATTCTGGGGAGGAACTGCAACGGTCATCAGCTTCCATCCTGCATGGTTCAGCTTCCCTACATAGAGTTCAAAGCGCTGTCCCATATAGTCTTCAAGGATGAGCTTTAAAACGTGCGGATAGCTTCTTCCGACAACCCAAACGCTGACGGTTTTCGTAATGCCTTCGACCGGAATCGGTTTGACAGCACGGACTTCAAAGCTATTATAACCGCGGCGATAGAAAGACACCTTTGTACCATAAACTTTGCTATCGGGTAAATTAAGGTTCTCTTCTTCCGGAATCGGCTTCTTTTGCTTGGGAGCGCCATCAAATAAACGTCCTTGAATAACACCCTCATCCGAGGACATGGAACACGTCCAAGAACCTTCATTTTCAAACTTATCGACCGATACTTCTTTTAAACGCTGTTCTGCAGATTCAACACCGATACGAGAAGGATCTGCTTGATCCAAGGATGATGCATCGCGTGTGTTCTCTTGGGCAAATGCAAACAACGATAGCGCTGATAATAATGCTAAGATGGTAACATATTTTTTTGTCATTATTTTCCGCCCTCCTTATTTGAATCGGCATCTCCAAACTGAGCCTTTTCTAACTCATATCCGTCATAAGAAGCAGTACGAGTATTTGTTAATGCCTTGAATTCATCAAAGAAAACATAAAAGTCATCAACGTTCTCCGTAGGCTGAGTGCGGATTCTAAATGCGACAAAGCTCATATATTTAAGCTGTGATAAATAGCGCGACCGCTGCTGAATATTTGTGGGAACGGTAACCGCTAAATTTCTCCATCCATGGTAATTTAATGTTCCTACCGGTAATGTATGTATCCGTCCATTGCAATCGCGTACCAGAATTTCAAGATCATACGCATAGCCTGCGCCCCAGACCCAAAGATCGAATCTTTGGACAACCCCTTTTAAGGGGATTTCATAAGGAGCGGCATTATCGCCTGAGCTTTTTGTCGGATAGAGATCGACCCAGTTATCGCCTTGGCGGTTAAATTTAAACTGCATTCCTAAAAATTTGTATTCTTTATCGGAATCGGATTGCATAACCCGCAGAGCGTTCGGCATTCCGTCAAAATACTTTAAAATAGGATAACCTTCGGTGATAAACTTGCTTCCAATAGCATTCCATGTTATCTCTGATGATTCGGGGGAGTCAAAAGTCTCCACCATGTACGTTTGATAATTAACACCGCTATCCTGCGCTGCCAATGGAGTACAAACGACTGCAAACATCAGAACAAAGACCGTAATAACAACGCCTTGTTTCATTCACAACTCCTTTTATTTCCGCCGATATTCTAAGAAATCATACCCATTATAGTCTGAAAAGAAAACTTTGTCAAACAACTCGGTAATCCTCAAACCTGAAATAATGGAGCATCAATTCCGCAGCGGATGAAGAACTCTGCCTACAGTATCGGCAGAGTAGGTAAAATATACAAGGGGTAGACGCTTTTTTTGCATTTTTTGTCCGCTTGTTAACCGGCGTTTCCCTTTCGGTATAGTATAAAGTGGAGTACCGTACCGATTAAAGCAAGCCCTGCTAAAATCGAACCGTAGATTATTGGGTCCCCTTTAAAATAATAAAGCCCCAGCGCAAAAGTGCCCAACATAAGGATCCCCATAAATAGAAGGAAGCAGAGTGTACAAGCAACGGCATAGTAGAAAGTAATTTCGGCGCAAAAATGTAAGAGTGCATCCAGAATAAAAAGAGCGCTTGTATACAGAATGATGCAAAGTACGATGGGCATAATGCGGAGATGCGTACTTGCAAGAAATAATTGCTGATATATTTTTACGGTAAATAGACCAAACAGCGCTGCCGGAATCGGCAAAACGTTAAAACCGGAAAAGATCAGCGCAATCAATAGTACAATGCAAAAGGGAATAAAGGTATCCACAAAAAAGGAGTAAAAAAAATAACTTCCTAACGAACCGATATAGCGATCCGTTTTTGCAGAAAAAAAAGACACAATCAGTAAGAACAGCGTTGTCGCTGCAATACCGACAAAAAACATAAAGATATGCTTATTTTTTTCTTCTAATTGAAAGGCATAAGAGAAAAAAATGAGCGGAATACAAAATAATAGTAAAACAGCCATATCCCATTAGAATATCATAAAATGATACGATAGACAACGCTCATTTTTAACACAAACCTAGGGGCGACGGAATACTAGAGGCTTTCCTCTAGAACAGGGAACCATCCAAAATATCCTATAACTCGAACAATCCCCTATTCATTTTTTCGGTAATATAATGTTACACCACCGCTTCTTTTACGGATGGCGTGCAGCGACTCCTTTTTCGATCAATGATATAAACTGATCTTCATACCAATCTTGGGAATAAGGTACATGTTGGCGGACAATCGGCCGAATTTTTGCTTCGATGGTGTCCTTGCAGGCTTCGCAAACATCATATTCGCGGATATGCCAATAGGTTCTGCCGGTTATAGGGTTAACCAACTCTTTTTTGCAGATGTCACAATGTAAAGTTTTCATAACGATGCTCTCCTAATAATAAAGCTTGTATGTAAAAGCATACCGTATATTTGTTTTTTTGTCGAGATAATCGAGCAAATGCATCAGATGATTTTCTAACTATTCCCGCAGAATCAACATACCCCGACGCAAGCGTCGGGGCACAGTGCTCAACGTTTCGCACTGTATGGGCTATCCGGCACGGATGCCGGTAGTTTTCAGCAAAAACGATGTTTTGAGCGTCCCGCTCAAAACTCGTAGCCAAGGATGTCCACGGATGGACATCCTTGGCGGGGTGGTTGCAGTCGGCTTTGATACCCTTTGTTACGACGCAGAGCGTCGGGGTATTAAATCCTCCGCACGAATAAAGAAACTATTCGGCCAGAGTTGAACCTCTTCGCGGTTCAAATGGCCTCATAGTCCCTTTATTCTGCGATTTTGATTTATCTATCTGATGCGTTTACCCTTCGTATAAAAGAAACTTTCCGTAAGCCTTTTGAAATAGCCTGGGGCTGTCCTAAAAGTTTTGTTTTATTACCGATTGTATAGCCCCTGCTTCACAGAACTAACCATATTTTTCGTTTTTTTTGATTATTTTAGGGGTAACCCTCGATTTATCCCCCTTATGCCGCCTTCTTTTCCTGTTCTTTGCGCATAAGGTTCTTAATATTATAACCAAGCAATAACAGAGCGATCTCTACTGTTACTTTTTCAGTGCTGCGTAAATAAAAGCGACGGAAGTGCTGGTTCCCTTTTATTTGTCCAAAGACCGTTTCGCATTCTACCGAGCGGCGTTTCATGATTTTCTTGTTCTCATCATCATCAAGTAGCTCATTGACTTGCTTCTTTTGGGCAAGCCACTTCTCGTTCCGCTGTACCGTTCGCCCTTCTTTCGCTTTCGTACACTTTTCCCGTAACGGACAACCTTCACAACTATGGCACTGATAGATATCAATGGTATGGGTATACCCGTTTTTCGTTTCTTTCGTCACGGTTTTCACATACGGTACTCTGTTGCCGGCTGGACAGGTGTATGCTTTTTGCTCACTATCATAGTCCCAATTTTCACTATTAAAGAGCTTCTTCTTAAAACTCTTCTTCCGCTGTTGATGATAGCTTCCATATTTTACTAATGCAACACTTCCATTTCTCTCAAGATACTCATAGTTTTCTTCACTACCATACCCTGCATCTGCTATCACCATTTCAAAGGTATGCTCTAACCGTTTTTGTACATTATCAATATGAACCGGTAAGGTTCTCATATCCGCAGCATCCGCAAATATATCATAGCCTATTGCAAAGGTATTCTCATTGCCTACTTGTACATTGTAGCCGGGCTTTAACTGCCCGTTCTTCATCGCATCTTCTTTCATTCTCATAAAAGTGGCATCATGGTCGGTTTTAGAAAAGCTGTTTCTCCCATTAAAGGTTGCGTTGTATGCTTCATATTTTTCTTTTCGCGGCAGCAGCTCTGTCTCAAGTGCTTTCTTTGCTTTCTCCAGTTTTTTTTAACCGTTTTTGCTTTTGTTTCACTATTCTCTGCCAACGCTTCAAGCTTGTTGTTTATCTTTTGCGCAACTTCTTTGATCTCTTTACTCGTAACCTCTGCTCCTTCTCCGAGCTCTTCTAAATCTTTATCGCCATATATCTCATTTTCTTGTTCGGCTATCGTATTTATTTCTTTTATCAGCTCCCTTATTTTTTCGTCCAGTTTCTTTTCGTACTTTTCTACCGACCCTTTCCATACAAATGTATATTTGTTCGCCGCACTTTCTATCTTTGTTCCGTCCACAAAATACTTCTCTAGTTTGACATAGCCTTTTTCATACAAAAGCTTTACCGTTGCGGTAAATATTTCTTCAATCACTCTTTTCAGCCTTTCTCCTCGAAATGCATTGATTGTTCTAAAGTCAGGTTTTTGGTTTGCTGCCAGCCACATTACGTTTACATTTTCTCGGCATTGTTTCGCAATCTGCCGCGACGAATAGGTACCGGTCAGATAGCAGTAGATCAAGACTTTTAACAGCATCTGCGGATGGTAGCGGCTTGCTCCCCCTCCCGTTGTGTAGGCTTCAAACAGGGCTTTCAGTTCTATTTCATCCACCGTTGCGCTGACTACTCTTACCAGATGATTCTCCGGCACCAATTCTTCTAAGCTCGGGGGCAATAGCCACCGTTCACTTTGATCATACGTCTTAAACGTTATTTTACTACTGACTCCTCTACTCATATCCTGATTTTATCACGTCTTTATACTTTTGGGACAGCCCCGCGAGTTTTTGCATCGCAAAAACATCGCTGTTGCGTGAAACCACCGCCCTCCATGGCGCTGTTGAGCAGTGTACTTCCGTGTGCACTGCTCAACGACGAGATTTGACCGGAGCTCAAATCTCGCTACTGCGTGGAACCACGCCCGTCCTTGGGCGTTCTGATATGTTGAGCATTTTCATAAGCGGCACGGATGCCGCTGGTTTAAACAGAAGCGATATTTCGGCAAAGCCGAAACTCGCCATGAAAAGTGTACACGGATGTACACTTTTAATGATGCGACGCAGTAGATATGCCGTATATTTGCAAAAGGGCGCTTTCGAAAAAAAACTTCCGTAAGCTTTTGCAAAGAGACGGTATAGATGCTAGGAGCGTACAAAAAACACCCACAGGCGTATCTTTGATACGTCGAGGACTGTTTTTTGTTAAGCGACAACGCAGATATGCCGTATATTTGCAAAAGGTCTAGTCGACACGAAAAAGTTGAGATTTCTGATACGCAGGGAAAAAGCGTTTTTGGCTGCCGGTTTCGAACTGTACGGTAATCACCAACTCGCCGCCGCTTTGCCTTGACTGTACGACATAGCCGTAGCCGTAGTCATCATGATAGAGCCGCTGTCCGCACTTCCACAATGCGGCTTCCTCATCGGCAGGGGTACTTGAGCCGGATATGGACTGCCCTATCACGTCGATAAGGTTGCTGTCGATTTCCGCTAAAAAGCGGCTCGGTTCCATAAATGAAAGCTTCCCGTACATCCGCCGTGCCGCGCAGCTGGTCATATACAGCGCATCCTGTGCACGGGTACAGGCAACATACATCAGCCGCCGTTCCTCTTCCATATCTTCGGCGCTTTCGTCATTGCGTGGAAAAATACCGTTTTCAAGACCGGTGATAATTACATTGCGGAACTCAAGTCCTTTTGTGTTGTGCATGGTGATAAGCTGCACGGCATCGGCTCCTGCTTCGGTTTCCGCAAGGCTGCGATCCAGTTCGATATGCTCTAAAAAGGAAGTCAGTCCGGCAGTTGAGCAGGGGTATAGCGAGGCGGTATTGGCAAGTTCCTGCAGGTTCGCTGTTTTCTGCGTGCCCATCACCTCGTCTTGATTCCGGTGAAAGACGCCTAAACCTGTTTGCTCAATAACAGCCAGTACAAAGGCAGCGAGCCGCTCGCCCTGCTGTCCGTGTTTTTGCATAACTGCCTGTTCAGAGGTGTTGGTGTTTCTGGTGCTGCCGGTTGGAACATCAGACCGCAGGCTGTTAGCGTGTGCGTCGGTACCCACTGCCGTGTCAAACGCCGCAGTGCCGGTGGCATTCGCAGTATCAAAGACGGTATCGGGATTCGCAGAATCGTATTCGGCAAGAAGGCTGCGGAGTGAATGCAGTGTGTTTAAAAACTCCTGCAATGCCGCGCCTGCTTTTTTAGATATCGGGAGCTTTGCCCCTGCGCCGCGCAGTACGGTAATATAGTCGGCTCCTTGTTGCGGCTGCTGTTGCGGTGTACCTTCTGCTTGTTGTTGCGAGGGCAGGGGAGTGGGCACTTGCAGTTGGGACAGCTCCGGCTGTACTTGTTTCTGCAGAGGCTGGGCAGCGGTATCTTGTAATTGGGCAAACTCCGGTTGCAGCAATTGCGCGGAGCTGTTTTGCAGTTGAGTGAACTCCTGTTGTGCATCTTCGTTATCTTGTTCCGGTGAACTGTCGAATGCCGATGAACCTGCCTTTGCCGCTTTTCCTACATTTTCATGTGTATCTGTATGTGCGGATAAGCTTGCAAATGCAGCGCGGGCATACGCGACCAGTTTGTTCTGCGTTGTTTCGCCGATTCCCCGCGCGGGTTTATTCACCATACGGCGGAAGGCAATTTCATCCCGTCCGTTTGCAATCAGTGCCAAAAGAGCCAGCGCATCCTTTATCTCTTCGCGTTCGTAGAACTTGAGCGTACCGACTACTTTGTGCGGAATTTTTTCGTGCAAAAAGGTGGTTTCAAAGTTGAGCGATTGTGCATTGGTGCGGTACAAAATTGCCCAGTCTGAGTACGAGCCGCCCGCCCGCACCGCCTTTTTGATGAGCTGCACACACAGCTCTGCCTCCGCATCTTGAGACGGTAGATAATAAAGGCTGGGCTTTTGTCCGCCGGTTCCGCGCGCTGCAATCAGCGTTTTACCGAGCCGTCCTTCATTGCAGGACACAACCGAGTCGGCGACGCGCAAAATCGGTTCATACGAGCGGTAGTTCCGCACCAGCCGGATAATCTTTGTATGCGGAAATTGACGGTCAAAGGTGAGGATGTTCTGCACCTCCGCGCCGCGAAACCGGTAAATGGACTGATCGTCATCGCCGACAACACAGACATACGTGTCTTCGCCGGTCAGTTCCCGCAATAGCTGAAACTGAGCGCTGTTTGAATCCTGATACTCATCCACGAGGATCACTTTAAAGCGTCTATGCAGCTGTTGGGCAATAGCGGTATGCTCTTGCAGCAGCTGAACCGGCAGCATAATCAGGTCGCCGAAGTCGGCATTCCCCGTTTCGCGGAGCCGCTGTTGATACGCACGGTAGATTACTGCAAACTCAGGCGCAGGGTCGATCATTGTAAGCTGCGGACTATCGGGCAAAAGGCAATAATCTTTCGCACGGGAGATTTTCCGTATAAAGCGCTGCGCCTCCTGCTTATTTAGTTGAGGCAGCGCCTTCATCAGCAGCGTTACCGAATCATCATCATCGTAAATCGTAAAATTAGGAGAAAGTCCCGCCCATTCGGCATATCGGCGCAGCATCCACGCACCGAAGGAGTGAAAGGTTCTGATACTCGACCTGCCCGCGCGTTCATCCAGTGCCTGTGCCCGTTCCGCCATTTCCCGAGCAGCTTTGTTGGTAAAGGTAACTGCCAAAATCGATTCGGGGCGTACCCCCTGTTCAGCAATGAGCCACGCAATTTTTGTTGTAATAACCCGTGTCTTCCCCGAACCCGCACCTGCCAAAATCAAAAGCGGCGAGCCGGTATGACACACCGCTTCAAGTTGTTCAGGATTTAAAACCGATAAATATCCGCACGATTCTTCCATATATAATTTTACCATAGAATACGCGCTCTTAATGATGGAAACCTTTAAAAACTGATTCGCAATCCGCACGAGCGGATACGATAAATCATTTCTTTACAGAACAAACCGATAGGCTTGCGGTTTTTAGAAGATACCATGATATCTAAGAGCTATAGTTTTAAAGATAACTTATTGTATGAGTTTATCGAGGGCTTGGCTAGGGGAAAGAAAGGTATAATTTCGGCAGTCACAATCAACAGTTTCAATGCTCTGCGTCGAGACTGTTGATTTCTGCTACACAAAAACTGAAGATTGAGCTAAAATCAGCAAGATGTTTTTTGCTTACAGGAGATAGCAATGAAAGAAATTCCCGTAACGGAGCAGCGTAATCCTGCTTCATATCAAATCGATACAAAAAGTACGGCAGAAATTTTAACGATTATCAATAATGAAGATAAAAAAGTTCCCGAGGCGGTTGCGCAGGCGATTCCGCAATTGACGCAGTTGGTCGATTGTGCGGTTGAGGTGTTTCAAAAAGGCGGACGGCTGTTTTACCTCGGTGCGGGAACCTCCGGCCGTCTGGGGGTGCTTGATGCCTCCGAATGTCCGCCCACCTACGGCGTGTCCCCCGATATGGTGCAGGGCTTTATCGCAGGCGGTGATGCAGCGCTCCGCCGTTCCATCGAAGGCGCCGAGGATGATGAAAACCACGGTATCGATCAGCTGCGCGGCGCGGGGTTTTCGGCAGCCGATATGTTGGTCGGTATTACCGCCTCCGGTTCCGCCCCTTATGTGCTGGGAGCGCTCCGGTATGCCCGTTCGCTCGGCAGCCCGACCGGTGCAATAAGCTGCAATAAAGATTCACGCACCTTCGAGCTTGCCGATTATCCCATTTATCTGCCGGTCGGGCCCGAAATCGTTACCGGTTCCACTCGAATGAAGTCGGGTACTGCGCAAAAGCTCGCACTGAATATGATTACCACCACAGCGATGATTAGGCTGGGAAAGGTATATAATAACTTTATGATCGATTTGATGCCGGTAAACGCAAAGTTGGTAGAACGGTCGAAGCGGCTGATTAACGAGATTACCGGATGCGGGGAGGCTCATGCCGCACAGATATTTGAGGATTCCGGACGGAAGATACGGACAGCGGTGATTATGGCCTCGCTTGAGATATCGAAAGAGGAAGCGGAAGCGCTTCTTAAGCAGGGGAACGGCAATATCAACAATGCGCTCGATGTGTATAAACGGGGGCAGCGGGGGTAAACAGCCTGTTGTGCGGCGGTTACATCAGCAGAGGGGAGTTCGGGAAACGATGAAGCACTTATTTTTCGGGATCGACGGAGGGGGAACACAGTCACGGCTCGGTATCTGTGATGAAACCGATCGGCTGATTGCGCAGGTAAAGGGCGGTTCTACCAACCGGTATGCGGTAGGATTCGATGCAGCCTGCACCAATCTCCGCGAGTTGATTCAAAAACTGAAAACTGAAAGCGGCATCGATGTGCAGAACTGCGCTGCAGGCTGCTTTGCTTCCGCCGGTATGAGCACGGAACAAGAGACCGAAGATTTCCGCCGTTTTTTTACCGGCGAAGGCATCCGCTGTCCTCTGTATCTTTGCAACGATGCACTGGCAGCGCTCGCAGGCGGCACCGGAACGGCGGAAGGCATTATCGTGGTGAGCGGTACCGGCTCTATTGCCGCCGGATTAGATAAGAACGGTAAAACCGCCCGCGCCGGCGGACTCGGCCATTTGATTGGGGACGAAGGTTCCGGCTTTAAGATAGGATTGGACGGGATTAAAGCTGCCGCCGCCGCTTTGGAACGGCGCGGAGTGAACACTCTATTGGCTCCGATGCTGTTTAACCATTACGGAGTCAACACCATACGGGAATTGTTTCCCTTTTTGTACACAAATTTTAATAAATCGCGGGTGGCCTCTTTTTCGCCCTGCGTATTTCAGGCGGCGCAGCAATCGGATACGGCGGCGATAGGTATTCTGGAAACCGCCGCTCAAGACCTGTCGCTCCTTGCCCGCAGCGTATACGGTGCCCTCTTCGACGGAACGGAGGCTGAAGTGGTATTCTCCGGCGGCATTTTGGAGCATCAAGCTTCATTTGCAAAGCTGACCGCTGCCTATATCGCTGATGCTTTGCCGCAGGTGCGGATTATCCGCCGCCGTTTTGAGCCGGTTGTCGGTGCATGCATTCTTGCCCGGCTTGGCAGGCAGTAAATTTTGAGAGACAAATACATCAGGTAGAGTAGGTAAAAATCTCAGAATAACGAAGGATGAGTCTTTTGATACCGGCAATTTTGTGCTTTCTTTTTTGAGTAATATGAGTTAAAATAGAAAAATAATGCTTTTGTAGCCGTTTTGAATTCTGCCGGAGTTTTAAATGAAAAAAGTTGTGCGAACCGTTATTCTTTCAGTTTTAACTTTTTGCTTTTTCGTTGCCTGTAAAAATTACATGGCAGATATCGATGATTATTTAAGCTATTGGTCAACCGAGGCATCTATCGCAGATTATGCGTTTGATACGGTAACTCAAACCGATGCTGAAGGTACGCACTGCGTTCCCTCTAAGGATGCCGTAACGGTTACGTTTACCCTGCGCAATCCTAAAAACTTTCATTTTAGAATGCCGGGAGATTCCGATGCTCCTGCCGATATTATTACCTTTCCGCAAACTCAAAATACATCCGATAAAAGAGCTGCCGCACCGCAATCCGGCAATGATTATGAGTTCAAAAAAATTTCAAATACCAAGCTGACGCTTACCTATAACCCTGCCTTTTTACAAAAGTATGAATGGGGAAGCGAAGCGATAACTCCGGCTATTACTCTGTATACCACAGACGGTAGAGCATTTAAACAAACCGTCCCGTTTGGACTTACGGTAAATACCCCGCCTCCGGCTATTGATAAATGTGTTATTGCACAGACAAAAACCGCTTCATCTTCCGAAACTTCTTATTATGTTCTGTGCTTGCAACTGTCGGATGGCGATATGAAAGAACGGTGCAGCAATGGACTTTTGCATGAGGATATTGTCGGCATTGAAATAGCTGGGATACCGTATAGCCTTTCGGTTGATAACGTACAGAAACAGCTGAAAGCACAAAATGGCAGCTATTTTATCGATAAAGGTAAAGTAAAAAAATTAGCACCCCCTGATGCGGAAAATATTCCTTCCGATTGGACGCTGTATTTTAAAACCGATGTTAAAGTAATGCCCGGCAGTGCAAAAAAAGACTATACGATTAGATTAAAGGACGCAAAAGGACTGTATTCAAAATCGGTTACGGCAAGGACTCAGTTAAATGCCCCACAACAGGCGCAGGCTGCTGTCATTACGGGAACAAAGATAGATTCTCTTTCGGGGGACGGAACTGCGCAGAATCAG
Source organism: Treponema sp. OMZ 305 (assembly GCF_024181325.1). Classification (NCBI taxonomy): domain Bacteria; kingdom Pseudomonadati; phylum Spirochaetota; class Spirochaetia; order Treponematales; family Treponemataceae; genus Treponema; species Treponema sp. OMZ 305. The sequence goes on from NZ_CP051300.1 coordinate 1,329,527, forward strand.
GCGATTGTCGTAAAAGCTGCCGCTTTAGCGCCGGAAGCTCAAATTAAGCTTAGTGTTTCGGACGAAGACGTAACTATTCATTATACACTGACAGAGGCAGGACACACGCCTACACCTGAGCAGACAGGAGCTTCTCCCGTTACCGTAGATATGCCGTTAAACGGAGCAGGCGAAAAAGTTTATAAGTTGACATATCATACAGACGGGGTAGCATTTAAACCGAGCGATCCTCAAACGGTATACTATAAAGTCTTAAAGGAGCACACGGTAACCTTTAATTCCAAAGGCGGAGGCGAGGTTCCTGCTCAAATGGTACTCTATGGTTTTAAAATTTCGCCAATACCCGCCGCACCGACTGCTCCGGCGGGATATACGTTCCGCAACTGGTGCAAAGACGATGCCTGTACAACTGCATGGGATTTCGATTCCGGTACGGTAACATCCGACATTACCCTCTATGCAAGATGGGATCCGGTGGGAGGGGTATCGTACACGGTAAAGCACTTTCAGCAAAATATTGATAATGATAATGAGTACACGATTGTCTCCGGTGCTACTCAAACATTATCCGGTACTACGGGGACACTGACAACGGCTACGGCAAATGGCTATGCCGGTTTTGAGCCGCTCCCCATTAAGCAAAAAACGATTACCGGAGACGGAAATACGGTTGTTGAAGTCAAATATAAGAGGAAGCGCATTACCGTAACCTTTAAGCTCGCGGGCGGAAATATCAGCGGTAGTACGGCTGATGTTACGAGAAATGGTAAATTCGGTGCAGCGTTTACCGCGCCTGTACCGACCAGACAAGGCTATACCTTTAACGGCTGGAATCCTACACTGCCTGCATCGCTCGTATTCCCTGCAGCAAATGCGGAATACACGGCGCGGTGGACGCCAAAGACCTATATCGTAACATTTAAAGTAGACGGAGGACAGGGCGGAAAACTTATAGGTTTATATGACACCCAATATGACACAGCAAGCGGCACGGAGCACAAACAATTTACCGATGTTCCCTACAATAGTGAGGTAAGATTTAACGCACAACCGGCTCTCGGCTATGAAGTAGATAGCTGGACGGGTGCGGTTCCTGATTCCGGCAATAATAACAATGCTTCTCTAACGGTGCAGAATAACGTAACCGTTATCGTCAAGTTTAAGGCTGTTGGAGGTCAGAGTCCGGCAATAACCACGTGGGAAGCCTTACGGAAAGCAGTTCAAGAAGCTTCCGACGGTGCCGTTATCGAAATAGCAAACGATATTACGTATGAATGGACCATCATGGAATCTACAATAAAGGTAAAAGAGAATATCACCGTAAAATCAACCGAGGGCAATAGGTATACTTTGAATGCACATGGTACCGGAGCTGATGGAGGGACTGCTGGGACAAAGATTAAAGGTATTTTTGAGGTGGATAGCGGTAAGACCTTAACGCTTGAAAGCGTAATCCTAACCAAGACCGAAAAATATGCCGTCTATGTTGATGATAATAGTTCCCTTACAATGAAGAATGTAACGATTAAGGACTGTAAGACCCAATATAATGCAGCCGGTATTTACTTTAATAAAGGCAAAGATTTAATACTCGAAAACTGTAGAATAGAAAAGTGTAAAGGAAAGGGCAGCCAGTCGTCCGGCGGTATTGATATTCAAGCGCCGAAAGGAACGGTGAGCATAAAAGATACGACTATTGAAAACTGTGAAGCAGAAGCTAACGGGGGAGGTATCAATCTGTATAACGGTAATAACGTCCAATGTAAGTTGGAAAATGTAACTGTTAATAACTGTAGTGCACTGAGAGGAGGCGGTCTGCACGTTAAAGCGGGAACTCTTACTATATCGAGAGGTTCTTTTACAAAGAATTCAGCGAGCGGTGTAATTGCGAACGGCGGGGGTGGAGCTATTTATAACGGAGGTTCCACGATTACTATAACAGAATGTACCATCGGCGACGACGATACAAGCAAAGGGAACTATGCGGTACAGGGTGGTGGTATATTCGTCAATTCGGAGGCTAAATGTATCTTAAAAGCAGGTACAAAAATTAGCGGTAACACTGCTATGCAGATAGGAGCAGACGTTGGTAACGGTGGCGGTATTTTTGTAGATAAAGATTCAGGCGATATTAAACTCGGTACATTAACTATCAATGAGGCTAGTGAGAAACCTGTTATCATCTCTAAAAATACGGCTGATTACGGCGGGGGCGTGTATAACCGTGGAACGGCAGCTATTAACCATGCTGAGATAAAGGATAACAACGTACAATACTACGGTGGCGGAATGGTTAATGCAGGAACGTGTACGATGGACAGTGTTAGGATAGAGAATAATGAAGCTTCTAACCAGAATAGCAACGTTGGAAATGGAGGCGGTATCTATAGCGATAAAGAGCTTACGCTTAAAGATACTACCGTTATCGGCAACACTGCCAAAAGGGACGGAGGGGCTATATATATTGACGATTCGGTCTTCAATATGTCGGGTTCTACGGTTATTAATGTTGAACCAAGCGGAGGAGCCACTGGTCCAAGCAAGAATGACATATATTTGACGAATACTGCCTTTATCACGCTGACCGCTGAGCTAACTGCTACGGAAAAAGTTGCACGTATTACGTTAAATAGTACGAACGGCGGCTATCAAAACAACCGAGAAATAGTGAAGGGCGATTCCAGTTTTACTATTCCATCAGGCTACGAAAATAAATTTACGATAACGGATAAAATAGGCAGCCAGCCCCATTGGAAGCTTATTTCTCAAAACCATGTATTGAAGCTTAGGCTGAAATAGGCTTCTCTTGTATGTAATAGGTGATATTCACTACTTCTTTGCATTTTCTTGCAATTCCGTGTATAGTATCCGCAAATATGGTAGGGTAATCACATTAGGCCGTTTTTTTACTAGCCACGCAAAATAATTGAGGCTTACAATTGACGTATAAAAAAATATATAGTATAGTTTTATTAGTTCTGAAAAATGGAACTAATAAGACAGAAGGACTATTATTATGGTTGTAATGAACTTGGAGCTTAACAATCTCTTCGGGTTTCAAGATTTTAAAGTCAATTTTTCGTATCCCAAAAAATTAGTAAAATCCACTATCGAAAATGAATATTTGGAAACAAAGCCGAATTTTCGTTATAAAAAAGTTAATATTCTTATGGGAGCGAACGCTTCCGGAAAAACATCTCTCGGTAAAGCGCTCGTTGATATTTTTAATTTTCTTTCAAAAAAAAATATAAAATCATTTGACGATAATTTTTTAGATGAAAAAAGCGAAGCATATTTTTCTATCGATTTTTTAGTCGATGATAACGTTTTATACAGAGCTGTCTGCACATTTCTGCCCGAAAAAATAGTTTCACTTGATGTTTTTTCTTCCGAAATAGCAGTTAACGATTCGTATGAAACGTGTGTAAAAAAACTCCAAAAATTACACGGAGAAGATAATATTGAAAAATTAGAAAAGCTACCTCAGTTTGGGTGGCTATTTACATTTCCTAGAGATGAGAAAAGCTCATCCTTACTCAAGGATAATGCCAATATATTGGATTTGGATATTTTAAATGCGGTTTTGCAGACGCTTGATACCTCTATTACAAAGGTTTTAAAGAGTATGGAAGTTGATAAAAGCTATATTATAAAAAGTAAAACCGGCGATCTCTTTGTACAAAACGGGGAAGTTGTTGATAAGAATTTTTTATCAAGCGGAACGAAAGCCGGTTTGGATATAGCTTTTCTTATTAGCGCTTTATACGAAGGTACGCATGGCTTTTATTATTGTGATGAACAATTTTCATTTATACAAAGCGATATTGAACAATCTGTTTTAAGCTTAATGATTTCTTTATTAAAACCGAATACGCAATTATTTTTTACGACACATAATACAGATATTTTGGAAATGAATTTGCCTATACATTCGTTTATATTTCTAAGAAAAAATGACAAGATAGAAGTCGTTCACCCCGAAGAAAAAATAAAAAAAAATAACATATCTTTAAGAAATATTGTAAAAAATGATGTACTCGATATCTCTCCGGATATAAATAAAATTCTTTCAATCGAATATCTTAATGAGGATCGGTGATTATGGCAGCCGGTACAGTGTGTTTTTATTTGGTTGAAGGTCAAATGGAAGAAAAAGCCGTAAAGATATTAAAAGGAAAATATATCTTATCGGGAAAAGTGAGCGTCTTACATCAACGGAAAATAAGTAATACACTTTTACGGCTTATACCTCGGGAGTCTAAAGTTATTATAGTTTTTGATACGGATGCCGCTGATACGGAGCATACACTTTATGAAAATCTGAATATGCTTCAGCGGGAAAACATCGAGACGGTTTTAATTCCTCAAGTAAATAATTTTGAAGATGAAATCATATATGCAACTTCAATCAAAAATATAAAAGAATTGCTCAACAGTAAATCAAACAGTGATTTTAAAAGCGATTTTTTAAAGGAGAAAAATTGCTTAAAAAAACTGGAAGATAAAGATTTTGATATATATAAATTCTGGTCGAGAACCGCCGACAAAAGCTCTTCTTTCAGTAAATATGAAAATAGGTCAAATAAAATAAAAAAATTGTAACTATCCAGCACTAAAAAATAAAATCATTTAAGGGGCACGGAAATCAATTTTTTCCCAACTGTATCTAAAAAGCGTAAAATACTACAGTTTCCGTATGAGGTTAGAAGAATAGGAAGGCGCAACTTATCAGTGGTTTTTCTTTGCATTTTCTTGCAATTCCGTGTATAATGCCCGCAAATATGGTAGGGTAATCACATCAGGCCGTTTTTTTACTAGCCACGCAAAATAAAAAAGGTTGTTCAACCTTGTCTTTTGAAATATGCGGGCATCTTCTTCGTTGCTACGAAAAAATTAATCCTCAACGTATCAAAGATACGCCTGCGGTTAATTTTTTCTCGCGCCTCGAATCTGCTCCACCTATTTCAAAAGGCTGACGGAAGGGTTAGTCATAAAAACGGGGCATCTGCGTCATGAGTTGTACACGGATGTATAACTGCTTAACAGTCTATTTTCAAAAGGCTAACGGAAAGTTGATTATGGAAACGTGTGAAGTATTATATCGTTTTTTTAGAACCGCATCGGAATATATTGAAGGATACCGCAGCGATGCGCCGTATCCCCAATCGTTTGCATTTGCTGCAGCATCGGAGCCGGTCGCTCGAAGTTCTGCGGATTTAACGGGTGGGGACTCATCCGGCGAGGCTGTTACGCTTGCGGCACATCCCGCGGGTATCGGCAATGAACGGAGCGGCTTTTTTGCCGATGAAGATTCTCCGGCAGACAGTTCCGGCGCATCGTTCCGGTCGATGCAGGATATCTACGCTGCGGTTGCGCAGTGCTCCGCCTGCGTGTTGGGGCAAACCCGTATCCATCCGGTGGCGGGGGAAGGCCCCGAAGAGCTGTCCCGCCTGACCAACTCCGTTGAGGTGATGGTAATCGGCGAGGGGCCGGGCGCGGACGAAGACCGGCAGGGCAGACCCTTTGTCGGCAGGGCGGGGCAGCTTCTCGACAAGATGCTGGAGGCTATTCAGCTTTCGCGTAAGACCAACTGCTATATCACCAATGTGGTCAAATGCCGCCCGCCACAGAACCGCGACCCCGCGCCGGAGGAACGGAGTTGCTGCGCCGCCTTTTTGGATGCGCAAATACGGCTGCTCCGCCCTAAGATGATTCTGGTGATGGGGCGCATTGCCGCACAGCATTTGCTGCAAACCTCCGATGGTATCGGCAAGCTGCGGGGGCGTTTTTTCGACTATCAGGGGATACCACTGATGCCGACCTATCATCCGAGTGCGCTGCTTCGGGACGAAAGCCTTAAACGCCCCGCATGGGAAGACCTCAAGCGGTTCCGCGCCCGTCTGCACGAACTTCAGGCGCAGGGCTAGTCTATGGCGCAGTGGCTTGAGCTTGTCTTTAAACTTCCATTATATCAATCGTTCTTTTACCGGAATCCTGTTGCTGCGGACGGGCAACAATCGTTGGCCGGCAGACGGGCGGCGGTTCGATTCGGCTCGCGCAAGCTCATCGGCTTTATTGTTGCGGAACATGAAACGCTGCCGAAAAGCTGTCCTTTTGCCGAAGCCGACATAAAGCCGATCGACCGCATCATCGATGCGGAACCGCTTTTTACCGATGAACAGGCGGCACTCGCCCGTTGGATGTCCCGCTTTTATATCTGCGCCGAGGGAATTGCGCTGTCTGCGATGCTGCCTTCAGGCAAACGCGAAGCGGGAGAGCTGAATACCGACGGGATCGAATTCGCCGGAACCGATTTTTCCGCTTCGGCGCTTACACTTTCGGATGAACAACGTTCTGCCGTAGAAGCGATTTCCGGCTGCGCTGGCGGCGAGTTTTTTTATGTGTACGGTATCACCGGTTCCGGTAAAACCGAGGTCTTTTTACAGGCCGCTTCTCGTGCGCTCGCCGCCGGAAAATCAGTCATCTATCTGGTACCCGAAATTACGTTGAGCCATCAGGTTGCGGAAACCGTCAAAAAGCGTTTCGGCGACCGCTGTGCGGTGCTCCATTCGGGACTGACCGGCAGCAAGCGGCTTGCAGAATGGCGGCGTATTGCGCGGGGCGAGGCGCGGATTGTCGTCGGAGTACGCAGCGCCATATTTGCTCCCGTCCGCGAGCTTGGGCTCATCATCATTGACGAGGAACACGACGGTTCGTATAAGTCGGGTTTTGCGCCCCGCTACCACGCGCGGCAGGTTGCGATGTACCTCTGCAAAAAACACGGTTGTCCGCTGGTGATGGGTTCGGCAACGCCGTCGGTAGAGGCATGGCATTTGATGAAAACCGGTGCAATCCGCACCCTGCGGCTGAGCGAGCGGCTTTCCGGCGGGGCGCTGCCCCATATCCGCATCGAATCGCTGTTGCATACGGCCGGAGCCTTAAGCACTGCGCTGATCGATGAAATGCGCCGCACCAAAACGCAAGGAAAACAGACCATTCTCTTTTTGAACCGCCGCGGCTTCTCTCATTTCTTTAAGTGTAAGAACTGCGGACACGAGCTCTTATGTAAAAACTGTTCGGTGCCGCTCACCTTTCATAAAAGCGAGGGGCTGATGAAGTGCCACTACTGCGGATGGACGGCAAAGCCGCCGAGCGCCTGTCCCGAATGCGGCTCCATCGAGGCGGGCTATATGAGCATCGGTACGGAATATATTGAAGAACAGGTACGGAAAACCTTCCCCGACTGCACCGTTCAGCGTATCGATACCGATGTGCTGCAAAAAAACAAGCAGGCAGTTCAGATCTTAAATAACTTTCGGGACGGCGCCGTCGATATTTTGCTCGGCACGCAGATGATTGCCAAAGGCTTAAACTTTCCCGGTGTGCGGCTGGTCGGAATTGCGCTTGCCGACACCGGCTTGCAGATGCCCGATTTTAGAGCCGCCGAGCGCACCTTTTCGCTCATCATGCAGGTAGCGGGCAGGGCAGGGCGGTATGTTCCGGACGGGGAGGTTATCATTCAAACCTATAATCCCTATCACCCTGCAATTGTCTGTGCGCAGCACAACGATGTGGAAGGTTTTTATACGCAGGAGCTGCAGCAGCGGCAGGCGTTGGAATTTCCTCCCTTTGCCCGCCTTATCCGGCTGGTGTTCCGCAGTAAAGATCAACACAAAGCGGAAGAAGCCGCTTTCGGCGCGCGGGAGCTTTTACCGCGGCTGTTTCCGCCTGATGCTGCGGAAGGCATAGAAATACTCGGCCCGTCCGACTGTATGCTTTCGCTCGTGGCGGGCAATCACCGGATGCAGCTGCTGTTGCGCGCCGAAACGCTCGCACCGATGCAAAAAGCCGTGTACCGGTTTATCACCGAATACAAAGCGGCTGTGGGTGTATATATCGAAACGGATGTCGATCCGGTCAGTTTATTGTAAGGTAGGCATCTCTAAAAACTTGGTTGGATTTGCTTCGCATCCTTCGGAATCAACAACCCCGACGAGATGCAGTTGAGGGGGATGATATGCAGCAGAATATAACGATGTTTAAAACACAGCCTTTTGTTTCCGAAAAGGTCTGGGGATATGAGCGGTGGATTGTCTCCGTTCATCCGGCGGGCAAGTCTCTTGTAGATGATGCGGCGGCGCAGATAGGCGGAACACTGCTTGACGCTATCGTCGGCGCTTCGTATCCGCTTTTGATTAAAATTATTCAGGCAAATGAGACGCTTTCGGTGCAGGTTCACCCCGATGATGACTATGCCCGCCTCCATGAACACAGCGCCGGTAAAACCGAATGCTGGTATGTGCTTGATGCGGTTCCCGATGCAAAGATTATTTACGGATTGCAAAAGGATTACCGCCGCAGCGAGTTGGAAACAGCTATTCGGGATAATACGCTCGAGCGCTGTCTCCGATCCGTTCCCGTCTCGAAGGGGGACTTTATCTTTATCCCTGCCGGAACCGTCCATGCGATACAGGGCGGCTTGCGGCTTTTAGAGGTGCAGCAGTCAAGCGATATAACCTACCGGCTCTATGACTGGGGGCGACCCCGTGAGGTGCATATACAAAAAGGACTTGATGTATTGCGGTATCTGCCTAAGTCTACACTGACGCCGGAACATCCGTTTAGCGGAAAAACGGTATGTCCGTATTTTCGGCTTGAAAAAAAAGATTTTCCCACTACGGGGACTATTTCGTTTTCGGCATTTGATACCCCTGCTGCAAAAACGGGATGGTGCAGCCTCTTTATCATCTCCGGAAACGGTATGCTTGAAACTGCCGGAGTTCCCGCCTTGCAGGTAAAAACTGAGGACTGCATTGTGGTGCGGCGGGAAGCTGCCGTTTCCGTACTGCCTGATCGGGATTCGCTGCTTTCGGTTATGCTGATGGGGTAACCGCATTAAAAATATTTTCCGCGGGGTTACCTTCCTTCTGTCCGAAATTTCATAGGTGTAAGGTGAGCGTCTACAATGACGCCGCTCACCTTAACCGTCAAGTTTTCTTTCGAAAACTTGCGTATTGATGTGTGCGCTTTTCGCGCACGAATGCAACAGTTTCCAAAATTCATATTTTGTTCAACTGTTGCATTTTAAGGAAATAAAATTTCGTACATTTTCCGATAAATGGGTAAATGCATCAGGTAGAACAGATAAAAACCGCGGAAAAATTGAGACTGTGAGACCATTTGAACCATCTTCAACGGTTGTACGTCCATGTACAACCGTTGAAAGCGAGTTTTGTGCGTGCACAAAACATCACTACTGTATGGAACCACTGCCATCCTTGGCAGTTCTGGTCGAATAGTATCAATTTTTCTGCGGGGTTACTAAGAAAACGGCCTGATGCATTTACCTCGATAAAACAATGTTGACAGAATGAATATCAAAGCTGATAATTATTGTTAAGAAAAAATAGGAGTTCACCGGTTAATCGATGTCGCGAAAGAACCGGCAGCTTTATGTAAAGGATGGTCTGAATGAAAACGTTTTTGGTACGAAATATTCTTTTGGTATTAAAGGTCATCGGTGGAATTGTAGCTGTTGCCGCCATATCATTCGGGATTCTGCTACTGTTTATTACGATAACGGAATATCGCCCCCAAGCTCAAGAGCCTGCTGAAATCATCGGAGAAACTGCTCTTACGGAAGAAACCGTTGCGCTTGCAAAGCCGATCGATATTATCAGTTGGAATATCGGCTATTGCGGTCTTGGCGCAAAGCATGATTTTTTTATGGACGGCGGTACTATGGTGCGCCCTTCGGATAAGAAAGAGGTCGAAGAAAACCTTGCAGGAGTTATCGAGACACTGAAACGGTATCCTTCCGATTTTTACTTTATTCAAGAAATGGATAAGTCCTCAAAGCGTTCCTATTACATCGACCAAACGGCGGCGCTTACCGAGGCGCTTGGTACGGCGCTTACCTATACTTATAATTTTAAGGCGTCGTATGTACCGTATCCGATTCCCCCAATCGGAAAAGTGGCGAGCGGAGTCGGCCTTTTTACGCGATACCCCTTTACGGAGACCTATCGTTTTGCGTTGCCGGTACCGTTTAAGTGGCCGGTCAGTACGGTTAATTTAAAACGCTGTATGCTGATAACCCGTTTTCCCCTCGAATCGGGCAGAGAGTTGGTAACGGCCGTGCTACATTTGGAAGCTTATGATGAAGGGGAAGGAAAGATTGCGCAGACAAAGGCGGTCGCCGATTTTATTCGCGCTGAATATGAAGCGGGCAATTATGTGATAGCGGGCGGAGATTTTAATCAAACCTTTCCGGGGACACGGTCGTTGTATCCCCTCTATGATGAATTTTGGGCGCCCGGTATAATGGATGCAGGCTTACTCCCTGAAGGTTGGCACTTTGCCGTCGATGACAGAGTTCCCTCGTGCCGCCTGAACAAAGCGCCGTATACGGCTGCGCTTACCGACGAAAATATTCGCAAAAAGTGGCCGTACTACGTTATTGACGGCTTTATTTTGTCTCCGAATATTTCTCTTTTATCGGTGGAGACACTCGATGAATCTTTCCGGTATACAGACCATAATCCGGTAAAACTGCGTGTTACGTTGAATCCCTAAAGATGCAGGAGAACGCGTATACTATAAATAAATGATGCTGCCTCTAATCTTTCCGGAAGAAGATATTCCTTTTGCAAAATTGTCCATTGTTGGGTATACTGTAAGTATCGCAGATACCGGAATACGGATATTTGCCAAGGAGTAAAAGATGCAGATGAACAGTGTGGTTATTAGAACCGACAACATGGAAAAATCATTGCAGTTTTATGAAAAGGTTCTCGGACTTACCTTTGAGTCTATGATGTCTGCTGCCCCGGGGAAGCAGATTGCCTTTTTGTACGATCCTAAGTCGAATGGCCGGTTGGAACTGATCCATAATGATCGTTCAAAGGTGAAAAAGGAAAACTCTATTTCGTTGACTTTCAGTGTAAATCAGATTGGAGAGACGGAAAAATATCTCCGCTCTAAAAATGTCCGTATTATTATGCAGCCGCGAACGGTAAAAGATGGTAAAAAGATATTAACAGCGGTCGATCCCAATGGAATAGAAATAGATTTTATTGAAGCTAAATAAACAGAACAGCATCTCTAACAAGAACCTCTTTTTAGAGATGCTCAGATATAAAATGTATTAGAAAAAATGCAACCACTGACAAGTAAAGACATGAAGGAAGATGTCCTATGAGCGCGATACAATAGCTTTTCGATTGCTCTCCCCTATACCCAATTTTGTGCTATACCCTTATTTTATTGTTGATATGCTTTGTCTGCACCTACTTGTAAAATCGTCCTAAAACCCGTATAGTGTTGACCTGCAAGTATTCTGTAAGGAATAGATGGAGTAGAGTATGGATAAATATGTATGCGATTTATGTGGTTATGAGTATGATCCTGAAACCGGCGATCCTGAAGGTAATATTAAGCCGGGTACTCGATTTGAAGATTTGCCCAAAACGTGGGTATGTCCCCTCTGCGGCGTTTCGAAGGAAGGATTTAAAAAGGTTTAAGTGGAGAGTGTAAAATGACAAAAAATGATTTTATCAGTGCAATCGGATATGACGGTGCCGCCGCAGTAGTCGATAAAGAACGGCGTGCTAAAAATGGCGGAAAGAGCTTGACGGAATTGCTTGAGGCAGGCGCTTTCCGCAGCGCAGCTGCCTTTGCAGTCTACGATGATTCTCAAGAAGAACTGCAAACCGTTACGGATTATTACAATAACTTAGCCCATGCGGATTATACCACGGACAATATTTTGCGGGTATTCGGTATTACCAAAACCAACAGCAAAAAAGTAATCCTTCTATAATGAATAAATAAATGCTATTGCATTAAATCTAAGGAAAATTTCTAAAATGTTTTACTCAAAGGAGTTGTATAATGCCGTATCCTTTTGGCGATATTGAAAAAAAATGGCAAAAATATTGGAAAGATCATAAGACGTTTAAGGTAACCGAGGACGAAAATTATCCGCCGGAAAAACGGGCGTATGTATTGGATATGTTTCCGTATCCGTCGGGAGCAGGTTTGCACGTCGGGCATCCGGAAGGGTATACGGCAACCGATATTTATTGTCGGTATCTCCGTATGAACGGATATGCGGTACTGCACCCGATGGGATTTGATTCCTTCGGCTTGCCCGCGGAAAATTACGCCATTAAGACCGGTACTCACCCGCGTATTACGACAAAAGAAAATATCGATACCTTCCGGAGGCAAATACAGGCGTTCGGTTTTTCTTACGACTGGGATCGCGAGCTTGCAACTTCCGATGTGGACTACTACCGTTGGACACAGTGGATATTTTTACAGCTGTATAAAAAAGGTTTGGCCTACGAAACGGAAGCGCCGATTAACTGGTGTCCGAGCTGTTTAACCGGCCTTGCGAATGAGGAAGTAAAAGAAAGCTGCTGCGAGCGGTGCGGCACACAGGTTGTCCGCAAGAATGTCCGGCAGTGGATGCTCAAGATCACCGCGTATGCTGAGCGGCTCCTTGAAGACTTGGAAGAGCTGGATTGGCCTCAGTCCGTTAAGATGATGCAGCGGAATTGGATCGGCAAAAGCACCGGAGCAGAAATAGACTTTCACCTTGCCGCTCCGTATGAAAACGAAAAGATTACCGTGTATACTACTCGGCCGGATACTATTTTCGGGGCGACCTACCTCGTGCTTGCTCCGGAACACCCGCTCGTCATGCACATTGTCAGCGGGGAGCAAAAAGACGCCGTGCAGCAGTATATTGACGAGACGGCAAAGAAAACCGATCTTGAACGGACTGAACTTGCAAAAAAGAAAACGGGCGTCTTTACCGGCGCATACGCGGTAAACCCGCTGACAAAAGAACCTATTCCGATTTGGATTTCCGATTATATTTTGGTTTCTTACGGAACCGGCGCCATTATGGCGGTTCCGGCGCATGATGAGCGCGACTGGGAGTTTGCTCAAGTTTTCTCACTGCCGGTTATTCAAACGGTTGCCTCAGAGGCTGAATGGAAGGAAAAGGGAGCGGCGGGCGATTACCGTGCAGTACCGCAAGCATGTACCGCAGCCGACGGTTATGCGGTAAATTCGGGCGAATTTACCGGACTGCCGACACGGGAAGCAATAGAGCGTGTTACCGACTATGCTGCCGCCAACGGCTTCGGCAAAAAGGCCGTCAATTATAAGCTCCGCGACTGGGTATTCAGCAGACAGCGGTACTGGGGAGAGCCTATCCCGTTGGTGCATTGCCCGAAATGCGGCGTGGTTCCGCTGGACGAAAAGGATTTACCGCTTGCCTTGCCTGAAACGGATAGCTACACCCCTTCCGACACGGGAGAAAGTCCGCTTGCCAAGATACCCGAATGGGTGAATACCGTGTGTCCGCACTGCGGAGCCCCCGCCCGCCGCGAAACAAACACCATGCCTCAATGGGCGGGTTCCTGCTGGTACTATCTCCGTTACCTCGATCCTCATAATGCACACCGTTTTTGTGCCAAGGACAAAGAAGCGTATTGGATGCCTGTTAATCTCTACGTCGGCGGCGCGGAACATGCGGTACTCCATCTCCTCTATGCCCGCTTTTGGCACAAGGTACTGTACGATTTAGGCGTGGTGCATACCAAGGAACCGTTCATGCGGCTGGTGAATCAAGGGATGATTACCTCCTTTGCATATCAGCGTTCAAACGGATCGCTCGTGCCGGTCGATGAGGTCGTGCAGACCGGTGATGATGCTTTTGAAGAAAAAAGCACCGGTGAAAAGTTGAAGCGGGTTATCGCAAAGATGTCGAAGAGCCTAAAAAATGTCATCAATCCTGATGAGATGATCGCTCAATACGGCGCCGATTCGTGCCGTATGTATGAGATGTTCATGGGGCCGCTCGATATGTCCAAGCCGTGGAACACGCAAGGGCTGATCGGTATTTTCCGCTTCTTGGAGAAAATCTGGGCTATTTCCGGAAAAGAGCTGATTTCTTCTCCGGTGAACGACATGAGTACGCCGGAACATGCGGAAATTACCAAGATTCTCAATAAGACTATTAAAAAGATAACCGAAGATACTGCATCGCTCAACTTCAATACGGCAATCAGCCAGATGATGATTTTTGTCAATACACTTGGAAAATATCAAACTGTACCCCGCTTTGCATGGGAGGCATTTGTCAAGCTGCTTGCGCCCTACGCACCGCACCTTGCCGAAGAGCTGTGGGAGAAGTTAGGCCATACGGAAACAATTGCATATACGCAGTGGCCGATGTTTGTCGAAAAGTTTTGCATCGATTCCGAATGTACGATTGTCGTGCAGATTAACGGAAAGGTACGCGATAAATTTCAAGCCGCCGTCGATTTGCCTAAGGAAGAGCTTGAAGCACTCGCTCTAAAAACAGATGGTGCGCAGCGCTTCCTCAGCGATAAACAGCCTAAAAAGGTTATCGTGGTTCAGAATAAGCTTGTAAATATCGTCGTCTAATAACCTTTTGAAATATACGGAGCATCTACTTCGTTGCTGCGCAAAAATAAATGCTCAACGTACACCAAGTACGTCTCCGCTTTATTTTTGCTCGCGCCTCGTATCTGCGCCGTCTATTTCAAAAGGCTAACGGAAAGCTCTATACCGCATGCCGCTACTGAAGATCCTCAACGTATCAGAACGGACAAGGATGTCCGTGGTTCCGTGCAGTAGCGTGTTTGCCTTGCAAACACGTAGGTACAAAATGTACACGGAAGTACATTTTGTACCGTGCCTGCGGGTGTTTTTTGTACGCTCCTAGCATCTGCATCGTCTATTTCAAAAGGCTAACGGCAAATGGTGTTTCAAAACCGACATGGACGTCGGTGGTTTTATACAGTAGCGAGATTTGGGCTATGCACAAATCTCGTCGTTAAAAAGCGTACAGGGACGTACGCTTTTTAACAGGCTATTTCAAAAGGCTTACGGAAGGGGTGTATACCGCGTGCGGCTTTTGAAAATCCTCAACGTATCAGAGCGGACAGGGATGTCCGTGGTTCCGTGCAGTAGCGACGTTTTTGCACAGCAAAAACTCGCGTCCAGAAGTGTACACGGATGTACACTTCCGGACAGGGTATTTTCAAAAGGCTAACGGAAAGGCTGGGGATGTCTCAAAAGTTGATCACTTTTTCGCCATCCCCTTGCATCCCAATAATACACTTCCACGTACATTCGTGTGTCCTCTACCGATGCACGTCCCCATGTACATCGGTAGAGGACAAGTTTTGCCCCAAAAGCGGCAAGGGGATGCTTCCATTATCTACTTTGTCTGATGTTTTTACTCATTTTCCGGAAAAATCATATTCATCTGCTATTCATTTTTTGTCGTGTAGCTGATGGTAATGGTGCCGCCTTCGGCATAATCGGAATCTACGCGGATCCAACACCTGTTACTACCCTTGTCGTCCTCAAAGGTTCTCTTCCCGATTTTCCACTCATCTACGATCTTGCCTACAGGAAGGTCTTTGGCTTCTATATTGATTTCCGTTCTTTCTTTCACCTCTGCATCGTTAGAAAGCGTTTGTCCCTGTCCGTACTGCTGCCATATTCTCACCGTCATCTTTGCTTCATTAAAGCTCAGGGTAAACTTCTGCGTGGCCTTTGTCGTATAGCTGATGGTAATGACACCGCTTTCGGCATAATCAGGACTCACGCAGAACCAGTGCCGGTTTCCACCCCAATTACCCTCATCCTCAAAGGTTCTCTTCCCGATTTCCCACGTATTTACGATCTGTCCTATCGGAAGGTCTTTTGCTTCAATGATGATACCGGTCATTTCTTCCACCTCTGCACCTTTTGAAAGCGTTTGAGCCTGCCCGTGCTGCTGCGGTATTTCCACCGTCATCTTTGACTCGTCAAAGGTAAGGGTAAACTTCTTAGCGGCCTTTGTCGTGTAGCTGATGCTAATGGTGTCGCCCTCGGCATAGTTTGAACCTACGTGGAACCCCCACCGGTTTCCGTTCCATTCAGCCTTATCCTCAAATGTTCTCTTTCCGATTTTCCACGTATCTACGATCTGCCCTGCCGGAAGGTTTTTGGCTTCAATACGGACTTCCGTTCCTTCTTCTACCTGTGCACCGTTTGAAAGCGTTTGATCCTGCCCGTGCTGCTGCGGTATTGTTACCGTCATCTTGGCTGCATCAAAGGTAAGGGTAAACTTCTGCGCGGGCTTTGTCGTATAGCTGATGGTAATGACACCGCTTTCGGCATCGGCGGACTTCACAGTAGACCAACATTCGTCTTTATGCTCGGTAGGAAAGGTACGCTTGCCGATAGTCCACATATCTACGATATGACCTACCGGAATGTCAGTGGCTTTAATACTGATTCTCGTTCTTTCTTCCACCTGTGTACCGCTTGAAAGTATTTGCCACGGCCCATCTTCCTTACGCTCTCGCACCGTTATCTTTGACCCGTCAAAGTTGAGGGTAAACTTCTTTGCGGCCTTTGTCGTATAGCTGATGGCAATAATACCGCTTTCGGCATCCTCGGCCATTACGGTATACTTACAGTCATTTGAATCAGCTGAAATGTTCCGTTTCCCGATTTTCCAAGTATCTACAATTTCCCCTGTAGGAAGATTTTGAGTTGCAATGTTCAATTTCATCCCAACCGTCAGCTCACTGCCGTCTCTAACGATACCGCTCTCGTTGGTAAATACTTTCACCTTTTCCTTATCAAAGGCAATTATCAATTTGTCACTTTTGACAGTATATGCAAGCGCTACACGATTACTGCTGTCAGCATCAACTTTGCGTACGGTATGGATAAGCTCAGACCCCTCTGCCGGAACGATTGTATTTCCTACTTTCCATGCCTGTACGGGAGTGCCGGCAGGTACCGCAAGTGCGGTCAACCGCAGCCGTGTATTTTCTTGAACTGTCGAACCGCTCGTGAGAGTATTCCATGTTCCTGCTTGCTCCGCTTCAACCTTTACCTGTGCAGCATCGAAATTTATTTTGAGATTGACGATCTTTCTTTCAGTGTAATAAATTGTTACGATATTATTATCGTTAGCGTCGGCTTTGCGCACGGTATAGGTAAGTTCATGCCCTTCTGCAGGGATGTTTGTCTTTCCGACTGTCCATGATTGTACGGTACTGTCGGCTGGAAGCCCTATCGCAGTCAACCGTAGCTGAGTGTTGTCGACTATTTCCGATCCGGAACTCAGCGGTTTCCAAGCACCTGTAGTAAGCGCTTCCACCGTAACCTTTGCCGTATCAAAATGTACTCTTAACAATGCAGCTTTATTTTTAAGGGTATAGGTGATGTGTGTTTTACCGTTGCTGTCGGCATCTTCTTTAACGATAGTATGGTTGAATGTTTCCGTTGCTGAGGCAACCGTTTTTCCGTTAATTTTCCATTCTTCAAGTGTCTTATCGGATGGTATGTTTTTTGCTCGTATTTTTAATTCGGCACCGATTTGGATTTGATCCCCGTTTTTTACGAGCGTTAACGTATCGTTGTTTTTTACTTCAACTTGTATAGTAGCTTCATCAAAATGCAGTTCAGTTACGGGGGGGGGGGGGGGGATTATCCGATAACTTGGGGCATCCGGTAAATAGTACCGGTAGCACAGCCACTAATCCTAATACGAAAAAGCTTGTTAATCGTTTTTGTTTCATAGTGATCTCCATTGCGAATATTTTTTATTTCTGTGCGAAATTTTGCTTAAAATTTCGCACATTTTTCCGGCAAAAGGGTAAACGCATCAGGTAGAGTAGATAAAAACCGCAGAAAAATTGAGACTGTGAGACCATTTGAACCATCTTCAACTGTTGTACATCCGTGTACCTCTCAACCGATGTACGTCCATATACATCGGTTGAGGACAAGTTTTGTTCCAAAACTTGTTTCTGACCTATCCCACGCCCATCCTTGGGCGCATTGATGGCGAGTTTTGTGCGTGCACAAAACATCGCTGCACTGACAGGAAGTCAGTGGTTCCAAACAGTATCGAGTTTTTCATCAGAAAAACTCGAAGCTAAACAATGTACAAGGATGTACATTGTTTAGCGATGCCATCCTTGGCAGTTCTGGTCGAATAGTTTCAATTTTTCTGCGGGGTTGTTAAAAAAACGTCCTGATGCGTTTACCCTAGTCTATTATAAGTTTATCCTGTTAATCTGCTCCAGTCAAGGAAAAGAATTATGCGATAGCTCTTGCAATTTATACGCGATGCCTACACTGAGAATCGCGAGGCTTGCTGTTAATAGAGAGTTACAGGGAAACGGAATAGGAAAATGGCTCCTTTCACAAGTTTTTATAAAGACTGTTCAAATAGCAGATATAACAGGGCTCTATTTGATAATAAAGGAAGATAATTCTTAAAAAGAACGAAATTATATATTGATAATATTTAATTGAAATTGTTGACAAAATCAAAATAAATGGTATATTTAAATCGTGAAGTTTACGGTGGAAAAACTGCCTGTTGTTGAATCTGAAATATCATCTCTGGAACAATCGCAAAAAGATTTACTAAAAATAGAATATGAAAAGATTGAACAACGGGGAATTGAGTTTGTAAAAGTAAAGCGTCTTCAGAAAAAGATTTTTGAAATAAAATCAAATGAACTTAGGTCTTTATTTAAATATAAAGAAGGGAAAATTATTGTAATAGGAGTTATTTTTGTAAAGAAGACACAGAAAACTCCAAAAGAAACTATAAAACTCGCTGAGAAACGTTTGAAGGAGATCTGATTATGGAATATGTATATGTAAAAGATTCCGAAGGTTATGTTTTTAAGAAATTGGAATCAGAACTTTCTCCCGATGAAAAAATTATTTCTGAAAAGGAATATTTAAAGAAATCCGGTCTTGCAAATTATGCAAAAGAGTTTGGACATGGCGGAGCAAGGGAAAATGCCGGTCGAAAACAAAAATTCGGATCGCCTTTAAAATTTCAAATTCGGGTAACACAGGAAGAAAAAGAGTTTATTTCTTTTGCAAGAGAAAATCATTTGAATTATTCAGCTTTAATGCAGAAGTAATATCACATAACACCGTTTTCAAAGCCGACAAGCTGCGTTGCGGTTTAAAACTATGATAAGTTTAACCTGTTAATCTGGTCAAGTCAAGGAAAAGAATTATGCGATACCCCTTGCAATTTATACGCGATGCCTTTTGCAAATAGGCTGTCCGGAAGTGTGCTTAGGATATACGCTGATGGCTGCTCAATCGATTAAGCTGAAACGGTCGGCAATGGTGCCTCGCCATTCTGCGCGTTGATTTTTATCTTCCCACTCGATGATTCTTACAATCGTGAACTCTTTCATCGTTACCATTGAAGCATATTTGATAACGGCAAATCTTCCTTGTCCGATATAAGAAATCGCTTCATTTTCCTGTAAGGTTTCATTTTGCCTTAAAAAATTCAATACGCAATCGAAATGCACAGGCTTGCCGTCTGTTTTATCCGCTAATGCAGCGCTTAAATCTTTGATGGGTTTCCCGCATCGTGCACAGATAAAAAGTTCTGTAGGTTCATTATGATTTGAGCCGGTATACGGTTTATTGTCTGTTGCGGCAGTTTCGGTATAATGATTATCTCTTCTGTGTCCCCGCCTATTGCTCATATTATTCTTCATCCTTCATATACATCATCTGTTCGGTCAATATCGATGCTAATCGGTATATCGCAGCTTGAATATATGCCTCATCTTTGAGTTTTGTTTCCATTTCGCGAAAGTCGGATTCGGTAAAGTATTTGCGGGGGGTATACCGCTCTTTCTTTGGAAACACGCCAACATTCATACATAATCCTCAAAAGCATTCTCTAAATGCAAAGGCTCGAGTCCTTCCGTTGTTCGCGGGTCAAACGGCAACACAAGAACATCAAAACGTATATGCATCTTGTTATATTTTCGATGAGTTAAGAGAAAATATTTAGCGGTTTTACAAATCCTTTCCTGTTTTCTATTTCCGACAATAATATCCAAGTCTGCAAGCGATGTGTGAGGCAATGTCTTCACTTCAAAGAAAACAAGTCTTTCACCTTTTTCCGCTATGATGTCAATTTCGCCGGTTCTTGTACGCCAGTTTCGGGCAATGATGGAATATCCTTGCTGTTCAAGCCATTTTGCTGCATAAGATTCTCCTGCCGGGCCAAGCCGTTCTTCCATCACTTTTTTTGCTGATACTGTAGCGGGTCAATAGCCTTGACAATAAAAGTATTTTTGTATTCCTTCAGATCAATAAGTTTACCCTTATTATTGGGATAAAGATGTCCGGTTTCATCAATGATTACTCTAATCGACGGACGCAACGGCGCTTCGGGAGCTGTACCCACAACACGGGCGATGGATGTGTCGTTCATCAACACTATTGAACCGATGGGATATACACCGATACTTTGAATCATAGCTTTGATAACTTCATAGTCAAAGCGGCGGCCTTTGTCTGCGAGGAGCGTCTTCATGGCATCATAACCGAGTAATGCACTACGATACGCCTTTTGTGCGGTCATCGCCACAAAGGCATCTACAACAGCGATGATACGGGCGCCTATTTCGATGGATTCTTTATCAAGTCCGTTCGGATATCCTTTGCCGTCCCATCGTTCGTGGTGCTGCAAAACAAGCATCGCGACCCGTTCGGTATACATAAATTCCGATAATACGGCTTTATATCCATAGACGGTATGAGCCGCAACGGTCTGCATTTCAGTATCTGAAAGCGCAGTCTTCTTGTTTAAAATGGCATCGGGAATTCTTAGCATCCCACAATCGTGTAGTAGGGAAGCGAGCACTATGTCATCAATATAATCTTCCGGAAGATTCATGAATTTTGCGATGGTTTCAGCTAAAATAGCGGTATCCACGAGGGCTTTTGCCATCTCTCGTTCAGGAATTTGGGCTGATAAGATGAATGAAATAGCGAGCGGTCTATTGGCGGCGAGCAAATTACGGAGTCTCAGGGCAATTCCATCTATGGGGCGGGGTGATATTGGTTTTCTTTTTTTTACCTCGGTTAAAAAGATATCCAGTGTTAGGATAATCGCCAAATATTCGGTATACAGTTCGCTGTGCGTTAAAATATCCGGAAGCTGTAAAATAGTATTTTCTTCCGCTGTTTTCTTTTGAGTGTTTTTGTTAGCTGTTTTAGCGGTAGGAGCTCCCCCTTTGTCGGGTAGTGCATCTAATTTTTCATCTAATTCCGCTCTTTTTTTTATGCTTTTACCGGCTGTCATAACAAAAGGTACTTTCCATTGCTTTAATACCGATAGTTCACGTTCAGAAACCGGATACCCTTTGCCCAGAACTCTATTTTTACCGTCGTCAAAGAACAGCGGTTCTGAAAACAGCATACCTTCTTTTAAATCTTCTACCTTAATTCGCCTAAGCACCGATTATCCCATCCTTTTTTTGAAGAAATGCAAAAAGAGCGGCAACCGCTTGATACGTTTCTTCGGGAATGCAAGAGCCTATTTCGGCTTCAACCAACACTTCCGCTAACAGAGGGTTATTGATGAGGGGAATATGACATTTATCGGCAATTTCCCGTATCTTTTGCGCAACTGTACCGCGTCCTGAGGCGGTAATCAGCGGAACACTCTCCCCAAATGTATATGACAATGCCACCGAACAGTCCCGTGCTCTGCTCATATTATCGTTTTTTATCTTCACGGTAATATAAAAAAGTCATACCTCACTCCACGTCTATACTACACGGATATATCAATTGATGCAAGGGTATGATTCTCTTCTCTATTATTATCGGCATAATGTACGGTATATGACGTAACTCCTGCGGATTCCAGACAAGTTTGTAGCAATGCCGTGAGTTTTTCCTGTTTTTGTAGTGAAAGTTCGTCTTGCCCTCGATAGGAAAAAAGACATTGGTGATCCTTGAGCGTAAACGTCCAAGATTCCTGCTTTTTTTCACTTCGCACCCGCAGACAGCATTCACGGCACACCGTATCCTGCAGGTCAAGCAAAAATGCTGCCGAACCTTTCCAGAGTGTGTTGAGCTGTTTTTCAAACGGGAATACTACCCAGTGGTTTTTGCCTGTTTTTACATGATTGAGGAAACGAAAGAGGTCTTGGTCGTCCCATTCTTCGACAGCGGTTCTTCCCTGCTTATCGGAAAGGCCGAAAAGCGCTGTGAGGCATTGTGCAATCAGCTGTGGCGAAGGTTCAATGCCGCGGGAGTAGAGGAGCGCTGCGGCAAAAGCAGCTTTTTTCTCGTGCGGGGCAAACGCAGAGAGCGAAGAAAGGATTTTTAAAAGTGGGCGGGATTGAAGCGGCTGTTCGGCTTGACGGAAAAAGGCGATCAATGCCGCCGTAAGGTCGGACTGCGGTATGGCGAGCTGGGTAAATACATCGCCATGCGGCAGCGGTTGCGGTACATATTTTGGGTACGGTGTTAGTACCACCGTGTTCTCGTTAATATGAACGCGCATCAATAAAAGAGCTCCTTCTCGAATATCCTGAGAAAGAGCTTTTGTCTGCGCTTGTAGTACGGAACCTTTAACGGCAATCCGCACCATATTATTTTTAAGGAATGACAGTACCCGAACCGTTACCGGTTCATTCTCAGAAAAACCGGCAGCAGTATTCCCGTGTAAAAGAACGGTCTTATTAAGCGCAGTGTTCCAGCTTAACGGAATAATAAGCGCCGACCGTTCCGCTACGGTTTGCATATCCGCTAGTTCTTTTTCTGCAGCAGTGTCTTAATCTTTGCTGCCTTACCGATCTTCTCGCGGATGTAGTACAGCTTGGCACGGCGTACCTTACCGGTATGCACAACTTCCACCTTTGCAATACGCGGCGAGTGAAGCGGGAATACGCGCTCGACACCAACGCCGTAAGAGTTCTTTCTTACCGTGAATGTCCGGCCGATACCCGCATTTTTAAAACACAGTACCAAGCCTTCATATATCTGAATACGTTCGGTTTTTCCTTCAATAATCTTGAAGTGTACCTTTACGGTGTCGCCCACTCTAAAAGAAGGTTTTTCGACAATCTTTTGTTTTTCTTCAATCTTACGAATTAAATTCTCTGCCATTTTTTATCTCCTGTAAAATAATGTCCGCTTCTTTTGTCCATTCAGGTGAACTACGGATTGCCGTCAGTAAGTCGGGACGCATGGCAAGCGTCTTTCTAATCCGCTGTTCAAGCCGCCATTTACGAATATGTTCGTGGTGGCCGGACAGAAGCACTTCAGGAACAGCCCTGTCCCTGAATATCTGCGGCCGTGTGTACTGGGGGTATTCCAACAAACCGTCGGAAAAGCTCTCCTCTTCAAGGGATTCGCGGGAAATAACGCCGTCGATCAAGCGGTACACCGCGTCTATTATTACGAGTGCAGCAAGTTCACCTGAGGACATCACGTAATCGCCGAGCGAAATTTCATCGCAGGCGTATTCGTCGATGATTCGTTGATCAATTCCTTCATAGCGGCCGCAGATAAACACGAGTTCTTTTTCTCGTGCAAGTTCCGCTGCGCATGATTGCGTAAAGGGTTTGCCGGAAGGGGTTACATAGATAACCCGCTTTTCGGCAGCCTGCACGGAATCGAGCGCGAGCGCAAGCGGCTGCGGCAATAGGAGCATTCCCGCCCCGCCGCCGTAGGTTAGATCATCACAGGTTCGATGCTTGTCGTAAGCAAAGTCGCGGATATTCACCAGATTGTAGGTAATAAGCCCCCGTTCGACCGCCTTCGCCATGATCGACGATTCGAAAAAGGCGGCGGGTATTTCGGGAAACAAGGTCAGCACATTGAATCTCATTCGAGAATCCAGCGGTGCATAAGCTCAACCTGCTTTGCCGCTATGTTTATCTTCCCGATAAATTGAGAGCGAAACGGAACATACACGGTTCTGCCTGTTGCAGCCTCGGAGACTTCCAATAACAATCCGCCTCCGCCTTCCACTACATCTGCAATTGTACCCACAGAATTTCCTTTGTACACAAGGTCGGAATTACAAAGATCATTGATATAAAACTCGCCGCGTTCAAGCGGGCAAGCCATATCCCGAGGAACCAATATATCCGCTCCGTGCAGCTTTTTTGCCGCCTCAGGCGAATCGATACCTCGTAGTTTTAATAATGCATCCGCATTACGGATAACACACTCTTCAACCTGATAGGATGTTTCGGGACGCTGCCCTTCCGGTTCTTTGCATGAAAGCCGCAGCTTTATCTCTGTTAAGTTTAAAAAATGTTCATATTCGCCCGAACAGCTTTCTATTTTGATAAAGCCTTCAAGACCGAATGTACCCCGAACCCTACCGGTTATGAGCCAGTCCATTAATCAAGAATTTCCAGCAAATAACGGGTCCCGCTCCTGCCGGCTGATGCCATAAGCAACGTCCGAATTGCCTGAGCAACCCTTCCGAATTTTCCGATTACCTTTCCAACATCACCGCTTGCAACACGTAACTCCAACACAATGCCGCGATCGGTTTCTTTTTCCGACACGGAAACAGCGCTGGGATCATCGACAAGCGACTTTGCAATGTACTCGACTAAATCACGTTCCATGTTCGATAGCCGACCTATAACGTGAATTGTTTTTTGTTGAGTAAGTGACGAACAGTGTCGGTCGGCTGAGCGCCTTTATTAAGCCAACCGCGTACCTTATCGGCATCAAAAGCAATTTGCCGCTCTTCCGCTTCGATAGGATGGTAAATGCCTACCTCGTCGATGGTTTTACCGTCGCGGGGTTCGCGGACATCCTGTACCACGATGCGGTAATACGGACGCTTTTTTGTCCCGAATTTCTTGAGTCTGATTTTTACGCTCACGTTAATCCTCCCGGAAATGAATCAATTCAATATAGTAGGAACTACTAAAAATAGCAGTTTTTAGAAATGTTCCTGCAAGTATAAAATACAGGCTATGATACATAAAAACCGATACTTGGTCAACTATAGGATAATGAGTTTCACGACAAAGCCGGATTTTGTTTGACCTCTTGACATACACTATATATGGGGGTATTATAGCAAATACAAGCATAATAAACGCTATATAGATAAACTTATATAGTGAAACGTAACTCTATAAAAAGGCGGATAAGACACCATGAGAACAAGAGAAGCAATCGATGCCGATATTGCAGCTACACAGTCCGAACTGCAAAACGTACACGGTTCCACAACGGAAGTATATGCACGTATAGTCGGTTATTACCGTTCCGTCCGTAATTGGAATAAGGGCAAGCGTGAAGAGTTTTCAGAACGAAAAATGTTCGAGCACGAAAATCCGAAAATCTCCTTCTATGCAGGGCAAAGTGCCGTATCGGGTACGGAAACACCGTCAATTCAATATCCTGCCTTTTTTGAGGTATATACACGAAAGACGTGTCCCAATTGCCCCCCTGTTAAAGATTACTGCAATAATCTCGGTATTGCTATCCATTATATCGATGCCGATACCGAAGAAGGCATTAAAGCAGCTGCAAAGCACGGAGTCCGCTCCTGTCCTACCGTTATCATGTATAACGAATCGGAAAAAGAGCTTTCCCGCGCATATTCGGTTGCCGATCTTAAAGCGTATCATTTGACCCCGTATACGGCAGAAGCGGTTATCGCATAATCTATGAATGTCGGTTTGCAGAAAACCACGCTTGTCAACTATCCGCGCAAGGTTGCTGCTGCGGTTTTTCTGCCCGGCTGTAATTTGCGCTGCCCGTATTGTTATAACGGCGAGCTTGTATGTGCATCCGTTTCGGAAGGTCCTGCCGCTCAGTCATTACAGGGCGGTACTAATGACTACGTACCGCTCGAAACGGTCTATGAGCATATCGAAAAGCGGAAGCCGGTACTGCGCGGATTCGTTATTTCGGGCGGCGAAGCACTCCTGTCTCCGGTCTTACCGGAACTTATTCTGCGGGCACGAAAGGCAGGGCTTGCCGTTAAGCTTGATACAAACGGTTTATTGCCGGATAGAATGTATTCGCTCTTGCACGACGAAGCGCTCTGTCCGGATATGATAGCCGTCGATATAAAGACCGCCCCCGCCCGTTATCATGAACTCAGATTTTGTTGTCCGGCAGGGACTGATCCGATGACTGAACAGCCTGAAGCTGCGCTGAGACGGACGCTGATGATTTTGCAGAAAAAGCAAACATTTTGTCGGCCGGTAGAAATCGAATATAGAACAGTTCTTGTTCCGCCGCTTGTAGGCGACGAGGATATACGCGCTATTTCAGAATTACTCCCTTCCGATGCCGCATGGTTTTTTGCTCCTTTTTTACCGGGGAACTGTCTTAATCCCGCATGGAATGCAATCCGTCCATATACACAGGCTGAAATGGAGAAATTGATTCGGCTTGCCGGAACAAAGATTCCCAATAGCAGATTACGATAATTGATTTGCAATTTATAAAAATAGATAGAAAATTGTGAGTTCTCTACAGCGCAATGCTGTAGACTCCGGTGTTACTTGTAGAAATTGTTGTGAGGGGGAAAATGGGCCCAGCTGGACTTGAACCGGCGACCCGCGGATTATGAGTCCGCTGCTCTAACCAACTGAGCTATAGGCCCAAGAAAGCACTACAATACTTTATTTTGCGGCTTTAGTCAAGCAATCGAAAAACGAATATCGAAAAAATTGAATATCGAAAATCTGACTGCTAATCTTATTTGTTCTCATAGTATCTCTTTTTATATTAATAATTTATTCGGTAACAAATGGTACAGAATCCTTGCCTTCGTTATGATATAGTCTGCATAGCTCTACAAATTAGCTTTTTTAGAGCGGTTATCCGCGAAATTAATTTATGCAAGATCTTCGAGTCTATCGATATTAACGGTTACGGTATCTTTGGATATGGTGAGCAGCTTGTCTTTTTGCATATTCATCAATTCGCGGGATAGGGAAGGGCGAGGGACGGCAAGATATTCGGCCATAGCTTCTCGGTTCAGTGTAAGCGTTATTTTAGGCTGACCATGCGCTTGCTGTAACAGATACACGGCTATTTTTTTGCGCAGTGTAAATGATGAAAATATCAACAGCTTCTGGTTTAAAAAATAAGCTTTATGCGCAAGAATAGATAAAAGATTCTGTACAATTTTTGTTTGTACGGCGGGCAGTGTTGCAGAAGCCGAAAATATATTTGCCGGAATACTGAGAATTTCCGCATCGGCGATTATCCTGCATGAATAATCATACGGGATGGATTGTAAGAAAGCATAGACTTCACCGAAGACTGTTTCCGGTGTTTCAAAGCGGTTCATAATGATTCGTTTACCGTCGATATCATTTTTTTCGATTTGGACAACTCCCGATTTAAGAACGAACAATGCCTTGGGGATATCTCCTTCAAAGAAAATGAAACTGTCTTTTGGATAGACGGCGGCCTTTGCCTTGACGGCGGTAAGATAGGTTTCCAGTTCCTTTGCGGGAATATCTTTAAAGAGCGGATTCACAGCGTCCTTCCTTTGCATCATATGCGGGGCTTTTTAAAGGGAACCTCTAAAAACTTCCGTTTTTAGAGGTTTTCCTTAAGTTTATTTGCGATGTATTTTTTATAAATTATTACAATATAAAAATTTATAAAAAATACTCGTCGGGCATCTCTAAAAGCTAACCGAGTTTTTAGAGATGCCCAAAAGTATCGGTGGTAAATAGTCTACTATATATCTGTTATTGGAGGAAGATTATGAATAATTATTTTATGATGAACGAAACGGTCTTTGACGTTACGGAACGGTACCCCGAAACAATTCGCTATTTGGCAGGGAAGGGATTTACGCCGCTCACTAATCCGGTCATGCGCAAATTGATGGGAAAGAAAATCACACTTGAAAAAGCTTTTCTTTCTAAGAAATTGGATATCGATTTATGCGAGCGGGAACTCGTTGAAATTATCGAACAAGCAGCCGCATCCGGTTTTGCACATATCGATCTCGGTTTAAAGGTAAAAAGCGATAATCCTCTTGAACCGGATGATGGTAAACAAACGATCAGGATTGAAGGTGTTTTGCCTTGCCCGATACGGATTCCTCTTCTGGAAAGCTTTGAAGCATTTTATTCCGATTATGTCGAAACGCATAAGGAAGAATTGGAAAAGAAAAACTATAAAATCAGATATGATCTAAGATCGGCTAATCTCGGTATTGATTGGATAATCGATCTGGCAAAAACCGGTAAAAAAGAAAACCTGCCGGATGTGCTCCTGTCTACCGGTTTTGAACTGTTCTTTGATAAAAAACTGATGGGCTCTTTTATTGAAAACAAGGAATTCCACTGTGCACTCGATAAGGTCAATAAAGATTTTTGCAATGACTATATCGATTTGCGGGATGAGAAAAAAAATTACGCCATTATCGGCGTCGTTCCTGCAATTATGATTGTGAATACCGCGCTGTTGAATGGCAGGAAAGTACCGAAAACATGGGAGGATATTTTATCTCCCGAATTTGAACATTCCGTCGCTATTCCGTTCGGCGATTTGGATTTATTTAATTCTGTCATCCTTAATATCTACGCGCGTTTTGGTGATGAAGGAGTTAAGAAATTAGGCAAAGCATGCAGTGCTTATATGCATCCTGCTCAAATGGTCAAAGGCGGTAAAGCCGCGCCTGCTCAGCCTGTCGTCAGCATCAGTCCTTACTTTTTCTCTAAGATGATAGATGAGCGGACTCCTCTGAAGACGATTTGGCCGGAGGACGGTGCGATTGTCGCTCCTATTTTTATGCTGGTAAAAAAAGATACTGAGGAACTTACAAAAGATTTTGTATCGTTTTTTCTTTCGGAAAAGACCGGTACGGTTTTTGCCCAAAGCGGATTTTTCCCGTCTACCAATCCTACCGTCGACAATCGCTTATCAGCCGATAAAAAATTCTCGTGGGTAGGCTGGGATTTTATCTATCAAAATGATATCGGTGTAGTATTGAAAAAAATTAAAGCTGATTTTGAAACCGCTGCCGGCAGCAGCTCCGAAAGCCGCCGATAAAAAAAACGGTGTTGTAGAACTGCCGGTTTTACAACACCGCTTACGAGATATACGTTATTTAACCTTTTACTCTTTAGCCTTTTACCGAGCCGATGGTAAGCCCCTTCACAAAGTATTTTTGCAGGAAAGGATACAGCAGGATAATCGGCAGTGTTGAAACGATAATGACGGCGGCTTTAATCGAAATACCGATAACCGACATATCTGCGCTGCCGGCTCCATCCCCCATTGTTGCCGTACCGTTGACGATATTGCGCAGAAACAACATAACAGGGAACTGTGAAGACTTTAAGTAGATCAATCCGTTAAACCAATCATTCCAAAAGAATACTGCCGTATAAAGGCCGATTGCCGCCAAAGCAGGAGTTGAAAGAGGAATGACAATCTGCGTAAAAATTCTAAAGTAGCCGAGTCCGTCTATCAATGCAGCTTCTTCCAGTTCATGCGGAAAGGCTTTAAAAAAGTTTATCAAGATAATCAGGTGGAATTGATTGATGGCAAAGGGAAGCAGTATCGCGAATACCGTACCCGTTAAATGCAATGAAGAAATAAGCAGATAGGTGGGGATTAAACCTCCTGAAAAAAACATCGAAAAGACTATCAGCTTCATGATGATGCCGGTTCCCCGTAAAAATTTCTTTGAAAGCGGATACGCAAAGGTCGAGGTAAAACAGAGTGCAATAAGGGTGCCAAAAAAAGTATAGAAAATAGTATTACCGTACGCCCTAAAGAAATTCGGATATGTGAATATTTGCTTATATGCTGCCGTCGTAAATCCCACCGGTAAAAACGATACTTTGTTCTGCATAATGGCTGCGGGGTCGGAGAAAGACAGGGCAATCATATATATAAACGGTACAATGCAGATGAGTACGACAAATGCCATCACAATAAAGAGGATAAGATTAAAAATGCTGAACGAGTTTTTTCTTGATTGCATAGATCACTCCGTGTTAATGGGTACTTTTTAATAGATACTTTCGTCGGTGAGGCGTTTGCTTGCAGCGTTTGCAGAGGCGACAAGAACAATGCCGATAACGCCGGTAAATAATCCGATTGCCGTTGCATACGAATAATTTTGATTTGCCAAACCGGTACGGTATACGAGTGTTGCGATAATATCACTGACATCCGCATTGTTCGGGGTATACATCAGCAGGATTTTTTCAAACCCGAGCGTCAGTAATCTGCCGATTTCCAGAATAAGCATCACCATAATAGTCGGCAGGATGGATGGTATGGTGATATACAGTATCTGCTGCAATTTTCCCGCACCATCGATCTTTGCCGCCTCATAGAGTTCTTCGTTAATCCCTGTAATTGCCGCAAGATAGATAATGGCAGTCCAACCCATATACTGCCATGTGTCGGTGAAAATATACAGTACCCTAAAATAGGATGGTTCGTTCATGAAATAGATCGGCTGCATATCGAACGTGTTTTTTAACAGAAGATTTAAAATACCGGTACTCGGCGAAAGAATTTCCGCAGCCATTGCAATAACGACAACGGTCGAAATAAACCGCGGCATATATGAAACCGTTTGTACGAATTTCTTAAAAAAAACAAAACGTATTTCGTTTAAGAGGAGTGCAAAGATAATCGGTATCGGGAAGTTAATCAGTAAATTCATCAGCGATAGAGTCAGCGTATTCCTAAATGCGCGCCAAAAAGCAGGGTCTTTAAAAAACATCGTAAAATAGCGCAGACCTACCCATTCGGTGCCGAATGCGCCGAGTCCCGGACGATATCGCCTAAATGCAAGTACATTACCGAAAATCGGAACATATTTAAATATGATAAAATAAATTAAGGGCAGCATAAGCATCGCATAAAGCTGCCAGTATTGATGAAAATAGCGTTTTGTTCTTTGATTCATAGCGTTAAAAAATAATAGGGCATCTCTAAAAGCTATACCTGAGTTTTTAGAGATGCCCAATACACCTGCAAAGCGATGCTTATGCAGGCGCAGCAAGAGGTTATTTCCTTACGTGTTCGTTATAGAGCGTAAGGTACTTTTCAATGCCGACATTATTCATTTCGGTAACATAGGCATTCCAATCCTTATCAATATCTTTTTTCCCGGTGATAAAATCGTTGTTCCATTTTTCAAATGTGTCTAAGAGCGGAGTACGCAAGATGCCTGCTTCTTCGGCGACAGCATCATCAAAAAGCGGGGTAGGGGGAATCGGCTGGATCGCCATATCCATCTTTTCCACTTCGGCATTGATGCGGGCGTAATTATCATCATACTTGGTCATTTCTCTGCTGTTAATCCATACCAGCTGCGTTGTATCGGCGCCGCATCCGTATTTTAACTGCATTGTCTTGTAAATACCTTCAGGAGCTTCGGTAATTTCTTTTGCATACTGGATTTTACCGTTTTCAACCGTATAGGTTACGCCTTCTACGCCGAGACACCAGAGCTTTGCCCCTTCATCGCTGAAGAAAATATCATCAATCGCACGGACAATTTGTTCAAAGTCAGCGCGTTTTGCGGTCTTTGACGGGAACATGATACCCCATTGTGTTCTGCTCTTTGGTTGGTGGTGAGCGCCTGCGGGGCCTGCAAGCGGCGGATACATTTGCAGTTTAAAGCCTTCGATAGCCGATTTGCCGGTAACGCCGCCGATTTGGTCATAGTACGCATACGTAGCAACTGCTTTACCGGTAGCAAGTTTTTGCGCCCATTTGTCGCCGTCGATGGGATCGGCCATTTCAGGATCCAACAAACCTTCTTTGTAAAGCTTTGCAAGGAACCGTGCATAGGACTGATACATTTCCGTTACGGCGCCTGCAAAATAGTTGCCCTGCTCATAGTCCCAGCTTAAAACGCCGGTACCGGTTGAGGAGTTTTTGCTGAGGCTGATTCCGAATGATGGCATTGTCATTCTGTATAAAACCCGAGGGCCGGCCAAAATCGTCAGGGGGTATGAGTCGGGATTATCTTGCTTGTATTTCTTTAAATAGACATAGAGGTCGTCAAATGTTTTCGGCTGAGATAAGCCGTATTTATTCAGTATGTCCTCACGCAAAATCAATCCACCGTCGTAAAAGGGAACGTCGAATAAAGAAGGCAGATAGTAATATTTTCCATCCTTGAGGCGAACTGCGTCAATGTCTTTTTCCAATCCGAATTTTTTTACCTGTGCGTTAAAGTTCGGAGTCCAGTCGGCATAATCGCTGATCGGTATAAGCGCACCGTTTAATGCCAACGATCCGTTTTCTCCGTTGGTGTTTTGGTAAAGGATTACATCGGGACCGTTGCCGGTATTTAAGGCTAACGATACTTTTGTATTATAATCGGCAATCGGTATCGGTTCAAAGTGTAATTTCGTGTTTGAGCGCTTTTCCGATTCCTGCACGGTGAGCCAATCGGCCTTAAAAGGGAGCGTCGCATTGTCTGAATAGTACAATGAGATTTCAATCGGCTTTTCCGAATTGGTTTTGGATGCGTCTGTTTTTTTCGTATCGCACCCGCTCAGCAAGACACCGGCAATCAACAGTGCGGCACAGAGCTTCAACATACGTTTCATAATTTCCTCCAAATTGATGATTGAACCTCTAAAAACCTCAGTTTTTAGAGGTTTTCCTTAGATTCCTTTTGCGATGTTTTTTGATAAGTCATAATAATGTAAAGCCTTATCAAAAAACTCGTCGGGCATCTCTAAAAATCTAACCGAGTTTTTAGAGATGCCCATGAGCTTCTTTAAAAGTATTTTAGTTTGTATCAAGATGCTCTTTTAAAAGGGTAACCTGCTCTTACCTATTTGTCAAGTTTTACTATGTTTTTTGTTTTTTCGTGGTAAGTCGTAAAATAAAATTTCCCATAGAATTAAGAGACTGTCCAAACGGTATTGCACAGAAAAACAGACAGGCTTTCTGTTTTTGGACAGCCCCAGTGTTTCCTTAGACCTCTGCCTGATTTGACGTTTGGTATTTTTCTTCCTGCCGTGACACGATGAGTGTACCTACGACATCGCCTGTTACATTGATACAAGTTCTTCCCATATCAAGCAGTGCATCAATTCCGAGAATCATTGCATAAGCAGCCGCTACAGCCGACCCTTCAGTGAGTTTTAAGCCGCAGGAATCAAGCACCATCAGCAGCATAATGGCTCCCGACCCCGGAACACCCGCAGTGCCGACCGCTGCCAACGTTGCCGTAAGTACAACAGTAATCTGCTGGGCAATACTCAGCGGAGAACCGATTGCGTAACCGATAAACATTGCGCAAACACCAAGGTAGATGGCGGTTCCGTTCATATTGATTGTTGCGCCGAGCGGCAGTGTAAACGAAGAAATACTGCGCGGAATCCCCAAATTTTCTTCTGCCACGCGCATGGTAACCGGCAACGTTCCCGATGACGAACGGGTTACAAAAGCGGTAATCATAATTTCGTGAATCTTTTTGAAAAAGGTTATCGGCGAAACTTTCGACGCGGCAAGAATAGCGCCGTACACCGCAATCGTCTGTACGACAAAGCCGAGATAGGCACAGAGTGTTACCATTAAAAGCGGCCCTATCGCCTGCGGTCCTTGTTGGGCAAATACGATCGAAATTAAAACAAATACACCGATCGGTGCGTATTGCATAATTCCGCCGACGATTTTATACATTGCCTCTGCCGCCCCGTTACAACCGTAAAATACCGTATCACCGCTTTTACGGAGCAATTCGTCTTTTGAACCGCGGACAAAAGAAACGGCAAAACCGAACAGCATTGCAAATAATATGATGGGCAGCATATCCCCTTGAGCCAAAGCCTCCATCGGGTTAGTAGGAATCATTTTTAAGAGAATTTGATTCATTGCAGGCGCTTCGCTGATCTTTGCCTTTGCAGCTGCCGAACCGATAACCGAAAAACCGAAGCCGGGACGTAGCAGATTAGCAAACACAAGTCCGACAAATACGGCAAGAGCACTGGTCAGCAAATAATAGATAATGATTTTAACACCGATCCGCCCCAATTTTGCCGGTTCAATACTGGCTGAACCGCAAATAATTGAAAAGAATACGACAGGTACAACTATCATTTTCAGTAATCGAATAAATACATCGCCGAAAAACTTCGTATAGGTAACGTATGGCTGCACCGCATTGGGGAAGAAACCGAGTACAATACCAGTAATTGCGCCGAGTATCAGCGCTCCAAGGATTCGCCTTAACAAGTTGGAATCCAGATACCGTTTTAGTACATTTTTTTTCATCATGAGCCTCCTTTAATTACAACGGGATAGCTCTAAAGATGGAAGCTTCGAGAGCCTCCCGATAGTACGATTCTATTATACCCCCTGTCAGAGCTAAATGCAAATAAATTATTGGTGTCAATAATAGACGGAACCTCTAAAAACTCGGTTAAATTTGCTTCGCATCCTTCGGAATAGAGCTGTTCAATAACAAACCTGTTCGGAAACTTCCGTTTCTGAACAGGTTACCTTGAAATGCGGTGCGTGAACTTGTAGACCTATTCGAAAACGAAAGTTTCAGAATAGGTCTATAGATCGTATTTTAAGAGGCGTCTTAAAGCTTTTCCTTTGAGATGATAACGAGATTCCGTTCCGCGTCATAAAAGGGTGTTTGTACCGGTATCATCTGATAGTCCGGTTTATGAGTCCCCAATGCTTGCATCTCTTCTTCAATTGCGGTTGCTTTTCCTTTATAGGCGGCTAAGATACCGGTACTGCGGATTCGTTTTTGCAGCGTAGCCAACATGGTTCGGTCAAGTGGGCGAAATGCACGGAACACGGCAATATCGAAATAATCGGCAGGAGCTTTCTCTGCCTCGGATTCCAGCACGGCGGTATTGGTCAGCCCCAGCATGGCTTGTATGTTTTCCAAAACAGCGCATCGTTTGTGCATCCGCTCTATCAGTGTAAATTTAATGCTCGGCGTTTTAAGTAAAAACAGGCATGCAAGCGGAATACCCGGCAGCCCTGCTCCTGATCCGATATCCGCAATAGTACAGGTATCTTTGGTTTGATGTGAACCGATCCGCTGCGCCAACACTTCCCATGGCGCAAGGCTGTCGAGGATATGTTTGATAATCAGCTCTTGAGTATTTTGCACCTTTATCAGATTGAATGCGGCATTAAACGTTTCAAGTTCGCGAATGTATCGCGTCAACATATCTGCCAATTTACCGTGCCGGTCTTCAATATGTAATGCGTCTAATCCCGCTTGTAAAAGTTCCGTGTTTTGTGTATCCATTGTAAAGTACACTCCCGATGCCGATCGAAATAATGCCGATGCGTTATATGCTTAATTTTGTTATTATACTATACTGAAACCTCGAATATTCGCAAGCGCGGAAGGACATAATAAGGACATAATATGGAAGAAATGATAAGGAGTGTGTGCTATGAGAGCAGTAATACAGCGGGTACGGTCGGGAAGTGTGGCGATTGAAGGCTTTGAAACGCAGACCATCGGCAAGGGCTTTGTGATTTTGCTCGGTATCTGTCCTGAAGATACTGAGGACGATATAGATTGGTTGGTTAAAAAAATCGTACAGATGCGGATTTTCGAAGACGATGAGGGGAAGATGAACCGTGCCCTTGCGGATGTGCAGGGAGACATTTTGTTGGTCAGTCAGTTCACTCTGTTTGCCAGTACCAAGAAAGGAAACCGCCCGTCCTTCAATGCAGCGGCAGAGCCTTCGATTGCAATCCCGCTCTATGAATGCTGTATCCGTAAACTGAGCGAAGCGCTTGGCAAGCCGATAAAAACCGGACAATTCGGAGCGGATATGCAGGTGGAAATTCACAACGACGGACCGGTTACGATCATAATCGACACGAAGGTAAAAGAATAATTTCAGGTTAAAAAAGATGATTTCGTTAATAGCATTTTTGGGAAATGTCGGGCGGGAGTATGAACGCACCCGGCATAACGCAGCGTGGAT
This sequence comes from Treponema sp. OMZ 305, assembly GCF_024181325.1. Taxonomy (NCBI): domain Bacteria; kingdom Pseudomonadati; phylum Spirochaetota; class Spirochaetia; order Treponematales; family Treponemataceae; genus Treponema; species Treponema sp. OMZ 305. Next base: position 1,365,340 of record NZ_CP051300.1, read on the forward strand.
TGCTGCGGATCGTTTATCTATTTGCGGGGGAATTTCGTGGCAGCATAAGTTCCGCGGACTGTACGGGCGTTTTCCGGCAGCAGTGAGCGGGGGGCAGGCTGTCCATGCTTTAAAGCCGGAAACATATATGAATCTATCGGGCGAATCAGTAGGGGAGGCTGCCCAGTTTTTCAAAATTCCTCCGGCAGAAATACTTGTTGTACACGATGAGCTTGAACTGCCGCCTGCCGCCTTGAGCCTCAAGTGGTCGGGAGGACTTGGCGGGCACAACGGGCTTCGCTCAATAAAGGCAGCGCTGGGAACGCCGGACTTTTGGCGGCTCAGGATCGGTATCGGGCGTCCGGGCGGAAAAAAAAGCAGCAGCGCCGAGCATCCCGATATTGCAGGTTATGTGCTGTCTCCTTTTTCTCAAGAAGAATTTACCCTGCTGGATGCGGCGCTGCCTCAGCTGGAACCGCTTTTTACGGCGCTCATCACCGAGCGGCAGGATCCGCAAAAGCTGCTTCCCGCATGGACGAAGGTACTGCCCTCAGGAGGGTAATCGCATCAGACAGATAAATAAAAATCGCAAAATAAATAGGCTATGAGACCATTTGAGCCGCAAAGCGGCGAAATTCCGGTTGAATAGCCTATTTATTTTGCGGGGAAATATAGCAAAACAGTCTGATGCGATTACCCTGTGATATCGGGCAGGTTAAAAGAGTTCGTTGTCGCCGTCAAAAGCGCTGCCCGGCTTTGATTTATGCGCAGCGGATACTGCCGCAGAACTGGCATTCAAGCTTTCAGTTTTGCCGCTCGCGAGAGCGGCCTTTTCGAGCATGGATTTTTTCCCTGCCGGAGCGGTCTGAGCATCGGCTTCTTTATCAGCCTTTGTATCTCCCGGTTTTACGGAAGCGGCCGCTTTTGATGCCCCTGTCTTTGCCGCAGCCGATGCTTCGCCGACGCCTGAACCGGACGGTGTTTTGCCTGCAGAGCCGGAATCGGCGGCTTGATCGGTTTTTACAAAACTCGATATGTATTTTTGATTGGGGAACAGCTGTGCGCGCAAGGTCTTTTCAAGATCGATTGCAATATCGGGATTGTTCTCCAAGAATTTTACGGCGTTGTCATGCCCTTGCCCAATCTTATCTTCTTTATACGAGTACCATGCGCCTTTTTTGTCTATCAATTCGTATTTTACCGCGCAGTCCAGCAAGCTGCCGTATGGTGAGATTCCCTTGCCGAACAGGATTTCCAGCTCAACCTTTCGGAACGGCGGCGCGACTTTATTCTTGACAACTTTGATGCGTACCTTGTTTCCCCATGCCTCATCTTCATCCTTGCCGAGTACCTCGCCCTTACGGACTTCGATACGTACCGATGAGTAGAATTTGAGCGCATTACCTCCAGTGGTGGTTTCCGGATTGCCGTACGCAATACCGATTTTCATGCGGATTTGGTTGATAAAAATGAGAATACATTTTGACCGCGAAATAATCGCCGTTAGCTTCCGCAGCGCCTGACTCATCAAACGTGCCTGTAATCCCATGTGTGAATCGCCCATTTCGCCGTCGATTTCCGCTTGCGGCGTAAGGGCTGCTACCGAGTCCACGACGATGACATCCACCGCACCCGATCGGACGAGGTTTTCGGTGATTTCTAAAGCCTGTTCTCCTGCATCGGGCTGGGCGACCCACAGTTCGTCGATATTGACACCGAGTTTTTGCGCATACTGCGGGTCAAGGGCATGTTCGGCATCCACAAACGCCGCAATACCGCCCCGCTTTTGCGCTTCGGCAACAACATGAAGAGCAAGCGTAGTTTTTCCCGACGACTCCGGCCCGAATATTTCGATAATTCTACCGCGCGGATAGCCGCCGATACCGAGCGCTTCGTCGAGCAGGATGCTGCCGGAAGGAATTACTTCAATACCGCTTGCCGCCGTTTTTGAGCCGAGCTTCATCAATGAACCCTGTCCAAACTCCTTTTCGATTTGTAGGCGTGCTGCTTCCAACGCTTTCAGCTTTTCATCGGCATCAGTAATATTGGTTACCTGATTTATTTCCGATTTTGTTTTTGCCATTTATGGCCTCCATAATTATAGTGCGCTCGGCTGGTGCCGTCAGAACATTACTAATGACGTTCTGCAAAAGTCTCTTTACTTCCGACACGTTTTGCCCCGCTGCAGTGCTTCTTATCTTTGTTATATATCGTCATTGCGATTTTGGCTTAAAAAAACTGCTGAAAATCACTTTTTTTAGAAATTTTTACAAAGAATCGAGTTTTTTCCTGACCGATATGTTTTTAATCGGAAGGACATCTGACAATACTGCTGTAATCATTTATAAAAACACTTATTATCAGCTTTGCTGATAAGGCGTCTATGTATATAGACTATCATTTAGTCTTAATTTATAGCATAAGACACACAAGAAAGCAATATTATGGAAAATCTATGCTTTTGAAAGGGTACCGGCGTCCATCCGGTAAGTTGTACAATTCGGATCTAAGATATTGGAATCATGCGTTACGATAAGCACGGCAGTTCCAAGTTTGTTTATATCTTTTATAGCCTGCATAACACCGGCTGCCGTTTCCGCGTCGAGGTTTGCAGTCGGTTCATCAGCGATGAGTAGTTTGGGATCATTCATCAACGCACGCGCAATAAGCATCCGTTTTGCTTCTCCGCCTGAAAGATTTTTCGGCATTTCATCTTTTAAATGAGCTATTCCCATCACTTCCAATAAGCTCAGCGCTCTCCCTTCGGTATCGCCGTCCCGGTTAAATAAAAAAAACGGTACGCGGACATTATCAAGTACCGAGAGATTCGGTAAAGCGCCGAGCGATTGGGGGACAAATCCTATCGACTCGTTACGGTAATAGCTTTTTTCAGTATCGTTCATCATTGTGATGTCATTATTTTCAAATAAAACAGTCCCCGAAGTCGGTTCTAAAATGCCTGAAATGAGGTTCAGCAACGTCGTTTTTCCCGAACCGGAGCGTCCGACAATAAATACAAAATCGGAGGTGTTGATGCTAAAATCGGCATCTCTGACGGCAAAAAAATCGGAACCATTTCTGGTAAACGTTCGGGAAAGCTGTTTTGTTTGCAATAACATACTGTAATAATCCTATAGTATAGTGAAATAGTAGAATTTATCTTTTTCTGTTAACGAACAGGTAGGCAGCATTTATTACTATCAATATAATCGCTAATAATAAAATGACAGGCTTGGTATGTACATTACAATGCATTGCGGCATGTTTGCAAGTACCGATGACAACTGTTTGCAATAATATCAAGCAAGTACCGAGCCCGATATTGGAAAATGCGATACCGATTCGTGAACGTTTGCTCAGTAAAAATATGATGCCTAATGCAGTAATCAATCCTCCGAGCATTCTGACTGCTTCGCCCATCCAATGACACTTCATAAAGCTGCCGTCTGCTTTAGGGAAACAGACATGCGCAAATCCAAAGGGAGCAAATAGAACGAGCAAACCGATGATAACGATTAACGCTCCTACAATATATTTTTTCATAGTATAACCTCACAAGCACATTAGTAAACCTATTCGAAAACGAAGTTATCGAATATGCCTAGTATATACGGAATACGGCAAAAGTCAATCTGTGGTTACATTATTCTCCGAACATTCTATCGATTGTTTCGGAACAGAATGCGGAGTATTGACATAACGGAACTTTATCGATAATATCTATTTCTGTTATTGAAACAAAACGGGCAATAGCGCAGTTGGTTAGCGTACAAGTCTGGGGGACTTGGGGTCGCCGGTTCAAATCCGGCTTGCCCGATTATTTTCTCTATTTTATTTCTATCCTTATCATATCTTTCCATTAAAACGGCTCTATCTTAGAGTATAGAGATTTATTAACGTATACGATAAATGATTTCTTTATAGAACAAGCTGATAGGCTTGCAGTTTTTAGAGGTTCCCCGATAGCGGCTGCCCTGTACAAATACCGCTTGACATTAAGCCGTACTGTTTTTATGCTTTTGCCTATGCCCGAAAAAGAAGATAAAGTAAAAACAAGCAAAAAAACGACACCTAAAAAAACCGCGGCGAAGGGGCAGTCAAAAACCAAGAGCCGCAGCAGTACAACAGCAAAGAAAAAATCACGTAGTTCTACTGCCCGAAAAAAGCGTTCGATAGGAAATATTATTGCCGCGTTGGTGATATTGTGCGTTCTGCTTTTGGGTTTTAATCTTGTTTTAGTGTTAAAATTAGTGCCTAATCTTAAAAATTCATTAAAACAGGATACCGGCACGGCGCAAACTCAAGTACAACAGGATAAACCCTCAACCGAACAAAAACGGAATGAATCGCTTACGGCAGCACAAGAACCTTCACCGCCGGTTACCGTGCCGCAGGTTGCCGCACAAACACAGCCGCATACCGATTCCGCGGTGCAGCAAAAACGGCAAAACACACCGGCAGCGCAGCAAAAAACGGCGTCATCACAGGAGAAAGCGCCGGCTGCCAAAAAAACAACACCGGCTGCACAACCGGCACCGCATTCGCCTGCTGCTGCATCTGCGCCAGCATCCCATACCTCTTCTGCCGCACAGAAAGATACTGCGAAGAAAGAAAAACCGGCAGTCCATGCGGCTCCGCAAAAGAATACCGTACCGGAGAAATCCGTTGCACCTGATAAAAAAAATACTGCATCGAAAAAAAACAGCGTACCGGAAAAACCTGCCGTACCCGATAAGAAAAAAAACGTGCAAACAATGCAACCGGTGCAGCCTGCTGCAAAACCGGAAAAGCCGCGCAAGCGTGCTCCTTATGCAGGGAACCTCACCTTTGTATTTGACGATGCGGGGCACAATCTCGACCAGCTTGAATACTTTTTGCGGCTCCCATTCCCCTGTACTATTGCAGTTTTACCCGGATTGCGCTACTCTAGCGAGTCGGCGCGGCGGATACGCAAGGCCGGAAAACAGGTTATTCTGCACCAGCCGATGCAATCGGTCGATCTGCATATTAATCCGGGGCCGGGTGCCGTTACGCCGGGACTTTCTGCGGAGCAAATCAAAAAAATCGTCAGAAAAAATCTCGAAGAAATTTGGCCGGTAGCCGGGATGAATAATCACGAAGGCTCGCTGATGACGGCGGATGAGGCAGCGATGAGCGCGGTCTTGGATGTCGTAGCGGAAAAGCATATATTCTTTTTGGATTCGCGGACAACCGCTCGGTCAGTCGTTGCGAAGGTTGCAAAGGAGAAAAACATGGCTGTCTGGGAACGGGCAATTTTTATTGATAACGATAAGAGCCGCGCTGCAATGGAAACGCAAATTAAAAAAGGGTTGAGCATTGCGAGACAGAAAGGCTCTGCCATCATGATCGGTCATGTCTTTACGGTTGAGCTTGCGCAGCTTTTAACCGAAATGTATCCTGCGCTTATCGAAGATGGATTTTCACTAGGAATAATAGAATGAAGATACTTGGAATAGAAAGCTCTTGCGATGAAACGGCAGCCGCCGTCGTGGAGGACGGACATAAAATCATCAGCTCGGTAGTGGCAACTCAAATACCATTTCACGAAGCATATAAGGGTGTCGTGCCTGAGATTGCAAGTAGGAAACACACCGAATGGATATTGCCGGTTGTCAAAACCGCTTTGCAGGAAGCGGGTGAAACATTGCAATCGATAGACGGTATCGCCGTAACCAATCGGCCGGGGCTGATGGGGTCGCTGTTGGTAGGGCTTACCTTTGCGAAAACTCTCGCATGGGCATGCAACAAACCGTTTATTGCTGTAAACCACATGCTCGGGCATCTGTACGCAGCGCATCTTGAGCAGGACATTCCCTATCCCTACCTCGGTCTTTTAGTGTCGGGCGGACATTCGCTTATCTGTAAAGTATACGATTTTGATTCAATCGAAGTGCTCGGCAGTACTATCGACGATGCGCCGGGCGAAGCATTCGATAAGGTTGCGAAGTTCTACGATTTCGGTTATCCGGGCGGCGTAATTATCGACCGGCTGGCAAAAAACGGCGATCCCAAGGCTGCAAACTTCCCGATGCCGGTACTGCATGAATCCGGCCGCCGGTATGACGTGTCCTATTCAGGCTTAAAAACCGCAGTTATCAATCAAATCGATCAATTCTGGAATCCCGGCTATGAAAAAACACCCGAAAATATCGCGGCGGCCTTTCAATCAAGAGCCGTTAAAATATTACTGCGATCCCTGCTGCGGGCGGTAGAAGACACGGGACTGCACACGATTGTCGCAGGCGGCGGCGTCGCTGCCAATTCGCTGCTCCGTGAAAAACTCGCTGAACAAAAAGGTTTAACGTGCATCTTTCCGCCGCTCAAGCTCTGCACGGATAATGCCGCCATGATTGCCGGAGTAGGTTACCGCTATTTAGCGCGCGGGGATAGAAGCTCCCTCGATTGTCCTGCAAGCGCCCGTGTCGAAGGATTTAAACGCCGGAAAATATAATTAGCGTATTTCCGCACATCCCTTGCTCCGTCGCACCATAGCCTGTATTTCCGCTTGCCAGTGTTGCACAAAATCTTCCGGTTCAAGCGGCTGTGCGTTTGAGCCGTGAGACAATACCCATTTCAATATCCGGTACCCTTGCGCTGCGGAAAAGACTATTTCGGTTTTTCCTTCTTCATCATATTCGGTAATTTTTTGATTATCAGCCCATACGGAATCTTTTATTGCGAGACGAGATTCGCCGTAGAATGCAATACGGTAGGTAACGGTTTCCGGTTCCATAAATGAGCCGAATCTTCCGCCGCCGCAGCGGGAGATAAAGTCGTAATTTTCTGGCAGTGTAAAAAGCTCATCGGTAGTGCAAAGGTGTTCAATACGTGGAATATAAAAAAGCCGTTCCGCTTGGCGTTCCTCTGCATAGCCGAATAGAAAATATCGTCCGTCATCAAAAAGGAGCTGATACGGACGGACACGCCGGTGTACCTTCCTGCTATCCAACACGCCGCGGTAATCAAATTCGATCGTGCGGTTTTGAATCATCGCTTGGTAGAGTGCAGTAAATACCGCTTCATCGATAATGGCATAAGGCATCGGCGGAACGGCGATACGGTCAATAAACGCTCCCGTTCCTTGCCTTTGCGGAAACGTAATAACATCAATGGCGTCAACGAGCTCTTTGTAGATCGGCGTTCCCTGATATTGCTGCAGCAGCGTTTTTGCAGCAACGAGCGCCGTTACATCTTTTTGCGAAATATTTTGGATCGGCATTTCATATTTTTCGCTGTAATAAAATCCTTTCTTTTGCGCATTATATTCGATGGGTGCATTAAACCGATCCCGCAAAAACGTTATATCGCGGTTTATTGTCGGAATACTGTACTCCAGTTCTGCTGCAAGTTCGGATGCATTAGGAAAGCATTCAGCTTTTATCCGATTATGAATATACGTGAGACGTTCTAACATTTGATGAGTAATCGCACGGTTTTGTATGTCTTTCATAGCGTTATTATAGTAGAAAATGGGAAATTTTGGTAGTGTTGAAAGTGGTATAGAGATGTGTTAGGATTGATAGAGGTGTGGATATGGAAAATTCAATAAAGTCATTAAACGAGTATTTAAGTCTAACTTCTACTTTCATTATTCCTTATTATCAACGCGGATATATATGGGGTAAAAAACGTGATTCTAAGAAAGATTCGGCAGCATACATGATTGACAGTATTATAGCAGCTTTTGAAAAGAAGCGAGAGCTATTTTTGCAAGGTATTATTACTACTAAACCTAAAAATAATGAAGTGATATTAATAGATGGACAACAGCGCACAACCTTTTTTTATCTCCTGTTACGCTATCTTGGTTCAGACCGTATATTCAAAATAAAATATGAAATCCGTAAAGAATCCGATTCATTTTTTCAAAATATTGCAGAAGTTGCTCAACAGTCACGTGAAGAATTGGTAAAACAAGCAAAAAAAGATGAAACCGAAAAACATCAAGATATATATTATTTTAAGAAAACAATACGGATAATACATGAAGTTTTAAAAAAGAAAACTCCTAATGAGTTGCACGATTTAGCAGTATTTTTGTATGAAAACATAAAGTTTTTATGCATATCTATACCGGACGATAAAGCGACAACCGTTTTTTCCATGATGAACGGCAATAAAGCGGTGATGACACCGGAGGAACTCATAAAAGCCGAATTATTACGTTTAGTATCGTTAGATAGCAATAGTGATGAAGATTCAGCAAAACGATGGGAACAAGTCTTATTGCGCGGAAAATATGCACGGGAGTGGGATAGATGGCTCTATTGGTGGAATAATAATAGCGTAAAAGAGTTTTACGGCATGAAAGAGCAATCAAATAACACGCTCGGTCTTTTATTAACAACATATTATGAAATACACAAAGAAAAAAATACAGATTATTCTTTTGCAGAATTTAGAAGTCTCTTTTTAAAAGAAAATTCAGCTCAAAAAGCGCATGATCTTTTTTATGATTTACGCCGGTTACAAAAGAAATTCGAAGATGTATATAACAGCACTGGCAACACGGTGGAGTTGCATAATAAAATCGGTGCAATAGTAAAAATATTTAAAAAGAAGGATCGAATGGACTTTCTTGTCAATTATTTTTCCGATCATATTACACAAGATGAATTGGAAAAATGGTATAAATATGTATTTTTAAGTCTTACCTATAATGATATCAAAAAAGCATTAGCAGCTGAAAAAAATGCTGAAGATGACGAACCGATCATTGAGAATGATGTAAAGGATTTAATTAACGCAGTTTCTGATAATGATTTATACAATAATAATGATTATAAACAATATGCGTATTTGCAACTTTTTAGATTAAATATTGAAGAAGATACAAAACTCGGCAGAGCTTTTGATTTTTCCTGTTGGGATAACGGAAAGAAATCATTAGAGCATATTTTACCACAATCAAAAGCATCCGGAAAAAATGACCATTGTATCGGAAATCTTGTCCTGCTTTACAAAAATGAGAATTCTGCATTCGGCAACAAGAGTTTTGAAGATAAAAAACGAATGTATTTTGATTTTTCTGAAAATTTTAAAAGCCGTCATTTACTGCATACTATGTCCGTATTTGCAGGAAGCTGTTGGGGAAATAAAGAAATAGAGCAGAATAAAGAGAAAATAATAGCGGAGATAAAAAAGTATTATGGTTACACAAAATAAAACCTTTCAGACAGGGAAAGAATATTGCTTAGGGGATATATTCAATGGTGAGAATAAGATAATTATTCCCGATTTACAACGTGATTATTGCTGGGGAGACAAAGCCGGTCTTGTAGAAAACTTTACGGATAACCTTATTGAACTCTTTGTAAAAGATAAAAATCAGCATATCACTATGGGGCTCATATATGGATACGAGGAGCCGTCCCATTATCTGCAATTATGCGATGGACAACAGCGTCTTACAACGCTTTTTTTATTACTCGGTCTGCTCAATAAGCGAACGGAAAATTCTTTTGAGCAGTATATTACTGATAACAAAGAGCCTCGTTTACAATATGCAATACGGGAAAATACGCTCTATTTTTTATTCGATCTTGCCGGTAATTTTTTTGCCGGGGATAATACAACCCTGAATGTTGAAGATATACGAAAACAGCCGTGGTATTTTAAAGACTATGATGTGGATCCTAGTATACAAAGTATGCTGAAAGCCTTAGATATCATTGATAAACGGTTAACGTCTCAAACTATAAAAGATAAATATAAGGCTTTCGGAGAGTTTCTAATAGATAAGATATTTTTTCTGTATTATGATATGGAAAATCGTAGAAACGGCGAAGAAACCTTCGTGATTATTAATACCACCGGTGAACCGCTTACCGAAACTGAAAATCTAAAACCCCTTATGTTATCAAAGATTACGAATGAAGAAAAACAAAAATCTGCAAGCAAAGACTGGGAACAATGGGAAGACTTTTTTTGGCAAAATCGACACAAAAATGATACTGCGGATATCGGGTTAAAGGAGTTTTTTAGATGGGTTGTATTATTGCAATTTGATATAATAAACGATAATAAAACGGCTTTCCAAAATATGGTCGACTCTATGCCGAGTACCGAACTGAGAAAGATTGATCTTGAAACGGTGAAAAAGTATTTTTCTATTATTACGTTTCTTTTCGATAAAGAACTCATTGATAAATTTGACTCATACCTAGCGCCGCAGGAGCAAAACGATCAGATTACATTATTTAAAATCTTACCGGTAATTGAATATATCGCTCGATTTGGCCAATCGGATATCGAAAATATTAAACGGGTAATACGTTTTTTCTTTAATCTTTCACGAGTGGATAACATGAGCAAGGCCATTTCGGAACAACTACCTGAAGCTCTCAAAATTATAAAGAAGTTGCCGAATACCGATATAACATCTCTATTGAAACTTAAAGATGAAATTTCAAAAACCTTATTAACCGATGAAGAAGCATTTAAATTAGCTTTGTATAAAACCGGAGGAAAAGAAAGACAAAACTATGAAAAGCGATTTTGGGCAGCAGAAGATCATCATCTATGGAAGGGTGAAATAAAGCCGCTATTGCAATGGAGCTGTAGAGATGGGGTACTCGATAGCAGCACCTTTGATGTAGCACGTTTTGATGAATACGATAAAACCGTTAGGCAGATATTTTATAATGGCCCTAAGGATCGGAAGCTCGATATCACCAGAAGAGCGTTACTGACTATTCTACCGTCGGATAATTATCCTAAGATATTTAGAGGAAATACAAATTATTCTTTTTGTTGGGAGTATAAGGATTGGAAAACGCTGATTTATGAGAATAATAAAGGTTTTCAATCTTTTCTTGATATACTGAAAGATAAATCCAATATACAGAATGCAGAAAAAGATATGATTACCAAATGTATCGATGATATAAAAGGTGGAAAGCGTACATTAGATTATGATTTAGATAAATTCTTGATATATCCTGAAATGTTAGCCTATTGCAGGCGAAAGAACATACAATGGTATGATGAAACAGATAACTGGATATTAATTCCGAAAATACGAGCTACAACCTTTCGTGATTTGGAAACGTATGTCTTTTATTTAGAACTTATTCCACCTGAACAATCGCAATTTTTAACGCAAAATCTGACAAAAGATCGTGATGATGAAGGTTATCGATTTACGATTAATAGTATACATTGGAAAATATGGTTTTATGCAGAATCTAATGATGGAAATTGCTGCGTATTTTCAAAAGAAGACAATTCTTGCATTATTGATTGCGCATGGGAAAAGAAAAATAATGGAATAGATATATATGCAATTAATCTTCGTAATGGGAAGAATGAAAATAAAACAAAATCTGAATTTAGCGAGTTTGCAAAACAGTTGGGTATGCACTATTCAGAAGCACGTTACCGGCTATCCGATTTACATCAAAAAGATGTTCATAAAATAGTAGAGAAAATAATCACTGACTTATCACACTAACCCCAATTTAACCTTACAACAAATAAACTTAAAGGAAACTCTAAAAACAGTTGCTTCTGTCAGAATCACTGCTCCAGAGTTTCCTTATACGTGGTTGGTTATTTTTATAACTTCAATTCACTCAAATATCGGGAGACATTAAAATATTTTTTTAAGAATTTATGCCATTCGAGAGGATAGTAACCGCCCTTCGTTCCGCTGGTATGACGGAGGAAAATGATATCGATAGGATGTCCGCCAAGCTCTATGCGGCAATAACGAGGATAGGCATTGTTGATTTTATCATCTCCCCATTTTTCTTTTTTAATAGTAAGCCCCTCGTATTCCAAATTGGTTAATACATCAAAGGCTTTTACACCCAATGAAACAACCGTATTCGGTTTGAGTATTTTTATCGTTTCTAAAATGATATGCCAGCCGGCTTGAAAATCGGAATCGTCGGGGCGTTCTTCGCTTGCGCTGAGGAGCCGCTGAATAATGACTTGGTAGACAAAGCTGTCAGAAATTGCCGTCATTTCTTCTTTGCTCAGCTCTTCATCATAATCTCTATTCAATACTGTTTTTTCAAAATTGCGGATAACGTTTGTTCCTTCCTCGCCGTTTTGATGCATACCGATAAAGCTGCGGGTAAAATCGATGCCGTACTCGTCAGGACTGTCGCCTGCGCAAAGATAGTGGCTTTCTCCCAATACCATCAGCTTTGTCTGACTTGCGGAATAGTTCTTTCCTATCCACGGCAGCCAGTGAAGATTGTTAATCCGTAAAAGTTGTTCATCGATTTTTTTGTTCATTTTTTTTCTCCTCATATTTTCGTACGACATTTGAATATTCTTGTCTCTTATCTTCTGACCCTAGGATTACTTCACCGTTCTCATCAAAGATAATATCAAATTCTGAAGAATATAAATATTTATCTGACCATAACTGTAGATTTTCTATCGGGATAGTTTTAATCAATTTTCCATCAAAAGAAAAAATATTACCGCCATAAAAAAAATTCTTTCCTAATTTTACAATACCTAAATTGTTAGTAAAATAATCACCTCTTTGAGTTGTTATCTCCGTATTGTCTTGAAGATTTCTAATTGTCAGTTCTTCATCGTCGTAAATAAGATAACCATCTCTAAGATAAAAATAAGATTCTGGAAAATCAGCTCCGGTTATTTTAAATTCATATACCACATCGCCCTTTTTATTTATGATAAAAAATGAATTAAATGATTTTCTAATCCATGAATATCCACCGATAAACGGACTAGGCAACTTTGAGCGATGATGACATTTGAATTTTGGCTTTATTGCAATCTTTCCCTGATTATCCATGAATCCCCATTCTTCTTTTGCATTTTGAACAGCAATAAGCCCCTCACTGAAACCATACGTTTCAGGAACGTTATCTACATCTACATAAACTTCAAACAGTTCTTTAAAGTCTTTATTTACTGCTATGGTTTTATCATCTGCATACACAATTGCAATATCTTCTGAAAATGGGTAAGCTCTATAATATCTTGGTGAAACAACTTTTCCTTTTTTATTTACAAAATATTTTTCCGCATACCATGTTGTTATTAAACCAACTTCTGAAGAGAAAGGTGTCAATATTGTTATCGGACATCTCATGCCTGTAGTATCTATATCTATTTTTTTTCCGTCCGGCGTTATATAAAACTTATTTTCCTTAAAATCTTCTGCTATTGCCACGCCATTAATAAATGGCATGACTGTTTTATATTGAGCTTTTATGATAATTTTTCCGTTACGATCAATATAGCCATACGTATCTTTTTTCCATTCATCTTGATACGGAAATAAATCTTGGCTGTAGAGTGTTAAGACTACAGTGATACAAAAATAAAAAATACCGATAATTTTTTTCATACAGAACTCCTATTATTTTCAAAATATATGAACAGTTGGCGAATTTTTTATTACCAACTGTTCAATTTCCCTTTTATAACGCGGGATGGTGTTTCTTATACGGGCTCTTGCTACAGCTGCCGCTTGTCAAACTGGATAATGAAGAATATTTCGTTCCACAAAACTTACAGGTATACTGACTTTTTTCAGCCCCTTCATACAGCTCGTGGTATTTTCCTTCCGGATTACGAGAACAATGACCGGAACTTAAACTTGAAACGCTCGAATAGTTTGTACCACACCATTTACAATAAAATTTCTGTGCCATAATAATCTCCTTTTGGCATTTATTTTTCGAATTGAATACGTGTAACCTATTTGTTGTTCCTGTACAAACAGCATTTGCTGAATTTACATGAGCTATCATTTTGTTAACATCGCTCCAATTCAATGAAATCTCTTCCATAATACCCCCCCCCCCCCCTCAAAAGTCAAGTATGAAAATATTTTTTTGATTCACAAGTGCTGAAATAGTATCTATTGCTCTCAATCTGCGCTTTCCCTTCAGTAATTGTCCCAACGACTATACTAGACCTGTTCGATAACTGCGTTTTCGAACAGGTCGCCGAGTTCTAAATCGCACAAATAGCACGATTTAGAACATCGCATTTCAAGGTAACCTGTTCAGAAACGGAAGTTTCCGAACAGGTTTACTCATAGCATAGTCAGTCTATCAGGCGGTGATAGAGGTGAAAAAATCTTTTTAACAACTGATATTATTTGAATAGTGTTCGTCTTCTTCATAAACGATGTGATTGACTGGAAGCTCAAATTTTTTCTCGATAATTTTTGCATGTTTTATTAAAAACCAATTGCCATGATATGTTATTTGATTTTCTGTGGCTTGCAATAACACATCATCATAAAAATTATAGAGTTCATAGATTGTCTGTGTTCTATATGCTGCCGTAAGCAATACCGCTTCTTGGTGTGAAAGATGTAAGGTATCAAATAGAAATTCAACAGGAGTTATATCATTAAGTATCTTGGTTATCCGTGCTGAAACATTTATTTTCTGAGGAATGATATACGTATCATTGTTATTTATCTTGGCGGAAAAGAAAATAAGCGCGATAATTTTAGCAAGGTTTTCTCTCTGCATAAAAACACAACGGCAAAGATTTATCGTAAAAATGGAATCGGTCGTAAAATTGTCGATGGCAGCAGCGATTTTCGTATCTTCTTTAAAATTTACATCCAATTTACTCCCGTATTCAAACGGATGATTGTAATTTTTTCCCGGCGTAAATACCGTTAGCTGTTTTTCCTTTATCCCTTTTTGAATAAATGCTTGCACAATTGTTTCAGCTTGTGTTTCTTTTTTTAGACGCACAATGAGTGCCTGTAATAATATCAGTAATGATTTATACTTATCCAGATGTTTACTATTCGAACATAGATTATAAAGATACCCGGCTACAGTCATACATTCCTGCTTACTTTCATCATCGATAAATCTTATTATATCCGTCTGCATAGTTCCCCCGCTTCCCCGTGTGATTGTCCCAACAACTATACTAATAGCATAGTTAGTCTATCAGGCGGTGATAGAACGGACGTATTTTTAGAATATCAAAAGAAGAAAATCGCAGAAACTCTCTATCTTTGCTATATTGGTTACATGGATGTTACACGGAACTTGCCGATAGGCATACAAAGCTTTGAAGATTTACGGGAAAAAATTTTCTTTATATTGATAAAACTGATTGTATATTTCGGCTTGCCCATACCAGTAAGGTATATTTTTTAAGCCGTCCGCGCCGGTTTGGGAAAAGCCTTTTGCTCTCTACATTAAAAGCATACTTTCTCGGTCAAAAAGAGCTGTTTAGCGGTCTTGCAATAGAAAAACTTGAAAATGCCGAGGCCGGAAATCGGGAACTGTGGCAGGAGTATCCGGTGCTGTATTTGGATTTTAATGCGAAAGCGTATACCGATGAACAGGCATTGCTCGATATTTTGAATGTACATCTCCGCGATTGGGAGGAAGCTTTTGTGGCGGAACGAAGGGATGACGCACCGGACAGCCGGTTGAAAGACCTTATTCAACACATCTATCAAAAAACCGGTAAACAGGTTGTTGTGCTGGTAGATGAATACGATAAGCCGCTTTTGGAAACAATGAACACCGATGAAGCATTAAACGAAACATATCGCCGTATTCTAAAAGGTTTTTACGGTGTGTTTAAATCCTGCGATCAATATCTTAGGTTTGTATTCCTAACCGGTGTAACAAAGTTTAGCAAGGTCAGTATCTTTAGCGACTTGAATAATCTCCGCGATATTTCGCTTGATCGTGACTATGCTGCGTTGTGCGGAATTACGCAGCAAGAGCTGGAAGCAAATTTTCAGCCTGAAATACAAATACTCACAGAACCGCCATGGATGGCGGTGGTTCCAAACAGCAGCAAGTTTCGGTCGTACCGAAACTTGCTATCAAGGAATGTACAGGGAGGTACATTCCTTGATGCAGGCGCGGTATTCGGAGATGGAATAGATGAGGACACACCTAACACATGGGTAGCAGAGACTTTGGTGGTTTAACTTGACAGTCTGTTTTTTATTTACTACCATAATTTAGTATTATGCAGTCGGATGCTTTCAGATTTCAGGCACAAGAAGATTTTTCCAAAGCGCGCAATAAGGCATGGATCAATGAGATGCAGAATGTCATGCATCCCGATAAAAAACGGCTTCTTTCATTGAACGACGTAAAAAAGATTTTAAAACCTAAGAATGAGGTGTATGTCGGGCTTAAAACAGTTCCGATCAAAAAGATTGTCGGCAGTGAGGGGCGCTATAACGATTTTGACAATCATTTTTTCCCCCGTTCAAATGAATTGAAACAACGGTGGGTTAATGTCGATCAAGCTCATTTGTCCGATATCGTGTTGCCGCCCATTCAACTGTATGAGCTCGGCGGATTGTATTTTGTCCGGGACGGGAATCATCGTGTGTCGGTGGCAAAGATGCAGGGCGTTGAGTTTATCGATGCTGAAGTGATCTCGCTGCAAAGCGAGGTGCAGCTGCCGCCTGATGTTAGGCTGGACACGCTGCTCGATGCAGTTATCCGTTATGAAAAGCGGGTGTTTTATAACGAAACCCATTTCGGCGATCTGACCGATTATTGGGATTTGGACTTTACCGCAGCCGGCCGCTACGATGTCATCTATAATCATATTCTTGTCCATAAGTATTATATGAACGAGCAGCAGCATACCGAAATCGATTTTAATGATGCGCTGATTTCTTGGTTTAAAACGGTCTATCTTCCGGTTATCGCTGTGATAGATAAATATAAGCTGCTTTCCGATTTTAAAAATCGGACGAAGAGTGATATCTATGTTTGGATTGTCAAGCATTGGGATAGGCTCAAACAAAAGAACGGCAACGATTTCAGTCTTGATGATGCCGCACGGGATTTCCTTGCATTAGAGAAAACGGCAAAGGATCAAACGCCATCGGTGCTTGCAAAGCTTAAAGCAACGTTTTCGAAGCTTTTTAAAAAATAGGCATGGGGATGTCTCAAAAGTTGGTTATTTTCGGAACAGCCCCGTTTGCCGGTAACAGCTTTTCTTTAATCAGCACTTCCTTAGATTTTTCCGACTAAGTCAATTGAAGGATACAGGGTATTTTCGCCGGGGTGCCATTTTGCAGGACATACCTGATCGCCGTGCGCTGCAGTAAACTGGGCGGCTTGAACCTTACGCAGCAATTCGGAGGCATCGCGTCCGATGCTGTTATCGTGCACTTCGTATGCTTTGATGATACCGTCAGGGTCAACAACAAAGGAACCGCGGAGAGCAACCCATGTTTCAGGTACAAGGATACCCAAGGAAGCAGCAAAAACACCCGCTTTATCGGCAATCATTTCATACGGCAGAGTACTGATTGTCGCACTTGCATCTGCCCATGCCTTATGCACAAACTCGCTATCGGTAGAAACGGAAAATACCTTGCATCCGATTTCCTGAAATTCCGGATACAGCTTACCCAAATCGGCCAATTCGGTCGGACACACAAACGTAAAATCTGCGGGATAAAACATAAACACGGACCAATTACCTAATAATGACTCAGTCGATACCGTAGTAAACTTTCCCTTGCAGTAGGCAGGCAAAGTAAAATCAATAATCTTTGTTCCGATTAAATTTTCCATAAGATACTCCTATAACTTAAATTGATAATCGTTACGATAATAGTGAAACAGCTGCTCAATGTCTAGTACAGGGCAACTGCGATATTATGTTTTTTGCATAATGAGCCGATACTTATAGACGAATATGTCTAAGCATCGTTATTCCGTCTGTATTTTTATTTTTTCTCTTGCCGTTTATTCAGCCGCCGGAGCTGATACCCTGCATATATTGGAAAAAGGCGAAACGCTCTATGCGTTAAGCCGCAAATATTCGGTGCCGGTTGCTATTCTCTTGGAACGGAATAACATCAGTGATGCAGGTAAAATTACGGTTGGGCAGAAAATTTACATCCCCGAAACATACACGATACAAAAGGGCGACACCCTTTACAGCATTGCAAAAAAATTCTCCGTTACCGTTGACGCGCTACGGAAGGCGAACAGTCTTTCCGATTCTGCCGTCTTAAAAGTCGGAAAAATATTGATTGTACCGGAACGAGAAAAAACTGCCGTTGCTGCAGCTCCTAAGAATACAGGGGCAGCGCAGCAAAATCCTCAAGCTTCATGGGAAGATCCGCGTTCATATACAAAAAAAGCAATCGACAAAAAGCTTCTGTGGCCTGTTCCCATCTCCGATATTTCGTACCTTTCGGGAAAGCTCTATGGTGTCGCTATCGATTCGACGGCAAACGCTTCCGTACAAGCTATCGCTTCGGGACGCGTTATTTCGATGGGACCGCACCGAGGGTACGGGCAGGTTATCTTTATTCAGTCAAAAACAAAGTATGTCTATGTATACGGGGGGCTGGCGCAGATACTTCCGCAAGCAGGTGCGCATATTACCGTCGGTCAAAAACTTGGTACCCTTGCCTCAGATTCGCTTACCGGTACCCCGCGGCTTTATTTTATGGTATACAAGAACAATAAACCGCTCGATCCCGCAAAGGCGCCGAGAGGTCAGTAATTGCAACGTTCTTAAAATGCCCGAAATATGAGCGGATCCCTTTTTACGATTTTCCTACTACCGTTTTGAGGACTAACTATGGAATTTAAACATCTTGAGGTATTTGTAAAGCTTGTAGAAAATTTGAGTTTTTCTGCGGCGGCCGAAGAATTGAATATTTCCCAGCCGACGGTAAGTCTCCACATCAAACAGCTTGAAGAAGAACTTGACAGCCCGCTCTTTATCCGCTCAACACGGGAGCTGAAAATTACAGAAGAAGGAACGCTGCTCTATCGCGAAGCCAAGGATTTATTGCAGCAGCGTTCATCGCTTATTGATCGGTTTATCAATCCCAATCGAAAAATTCTACGGCTCGGTGCGTCTACCATTCCTACGGGATATATCCTTCCCTTTGTGTTAAGCCGCTTCAAAAACAACCATCCCAATACGCTCATTCAAGTTGAAGAGCAAAACAGTTATGAGACTATCAAACGGATTTCCGCACGAAAGGTAGATGCCGGTATTGTCGGTATGAAAACTGATGATGAAAACTGCGAGTTCTATCCGATTTATCAAGATGAGTTTGTCTTTATTACGCCCAATATCCCCTATTATCGGGCTCTGCAGCAGATACGGCCGGATATAAAGCGGCTTGCGCAAGAACCGCTCATCGTACGGGAAACCGGTTCCGCCGTAAAACAGAATATGGATTTGATACTCACCGCCGCGCATATTTCTATCGAATCGCTCCATATTATTACTACAATTAATAACATCGAAGTGATTAAGCGGCTTGTTATGCAAGGGGTTGGAACCTCGTTTATTTCAAAAATCGCAGTTGATGATATGATAAGCCGCGGCGAGCTGCTTTCTTTTTCACTTGAAAATATCCCGCATCGATACCGCGACCTGTATCTTGTATGGAATAAAAAGATTATGCTCCCAACATATTTACAGGAATTTTTAGATTGCGCACGCCTTTACAAAAAATCCGTAAAGAATAACGCAATCTAAAAAGCCGGTTTCCGGTGGCTTTCCTATATTCCTACACTCCTTGGAATTGTAGCCATCGGGCAAGAGCGCCTGCAATAGAACTGAACGGGGGAGTTCCCGTCTGCGCGTAGTCTTCCAATGCATAGCCTATCTTGGTAAAGAAGGCGGTAATGCTGGCCAAACCGGCGGTTACCATCAGAATTCCGAAAAAGATAATGAGGATGCCTGCCGTTATCTTTACGCCGCGTGCATGTTGTTTAAACCAACGCAGTAACGGTTCCGTTTTATCAAAAAACAGCCCGACCAACAAAAACGGAATGCCAAGGCCGAGCGAATATACGCCAAGCAGAAAGGCTGCTTTTACGGCATTCCCCGACTGAGCGGCAAACAGAAGGATGGACGATAAAATCGGCCCGATACAGGGACTCCATCCGGCGGCAAACAACATCCCGAATACAAACGCCTTTGAAAAACTCGCAGCAGTGTTTGGCGCTTGTGCTTTTATCTCCCCGCGTAAAAACGGAATAAAATCGAAAAGCATGTTAAGGCCGAGAATTATGACAATGGCTCCAGCAATCCGCATAATGACGCGGGGGGCAGAACTGCCGATAAAACGAGCGCCTGTCCCGAAGAGAATAGCGAGCAGCACAAATACCACCGTAAACCCAAGTACAAAGCTGACACTGCGCAGGAAAAGGCGCATACGACCGCTGCCGCCTTCTCGAATTTCCGTCAATGACTCACCTGAAATAAACGAGAGATACACAGGAATGAGCGGCAGGACGCAGGGGCTCAAAAACGAAAGCAGTCCTGCAAAAAACGCCCCGAATAAACCGGGAAGAGACGCACTACCCATCGGCTAATTCCTTGAGCAGTTTTATCAATTCCGCTTGGTCATATTCCATCGCACCGATACGCGCGGCAATAACTTTTCCCTCTTTATTAACCAGATAGGTAGAAGGAAGACCGCGCGCCGCAAAGATGGACGATACCGCATTTGATTCATCCAAATAGATGGGAAATGTATACTTATTTTTTTCGATAAAGGACGAAACTTGTGTGCGATGCTCACCGGCATTGACGGCAACAATCCGGAAGTTTGTGCCGCTCATCTTTTTGTATAGGCGCTCGATGGAAGGCATTTCCGCACGGCAGGGCGGGCACCATGTCGCCCAAAAATTGAGGAGCGTGATGTTACCGGTAAAATCACTCACTTTGACAGGATCACCCGTAAGCGCAGGTATCGGCGCGGTTATAGGCAGATCGATCGGCTGGTCATACACATAAAACCCGAGCGAACTGAGCGCTGCAACAGGATCGGTAGAGGTCTGTTGATTTGCAGAACTCTGCGCTGCCGCAGAAGCAGTTTTCCGCGCCTCAGAATCCGACATCGTTGCCGAAGCAGCGGATTGTGTTTGCTTAGCGGAACAGCCAAGCGCAAGGAAACCAAAAGCAATGCATAAATATAATGTTTTCATTTTCATGCACACAAAATAGTATATTTACGGCAAGAAGTCAAATATTCGGAATGATTTTTAATTAAATAATTTTGAAAGATTCTCTAAAATATTTCTTGAGCTGCCGATGCAGCAGATTGGGCAGGGTAACTTCATCAGAAATATGTAAGCACTTAGATCTTTTTTGTGCAAAATTTTGAAGAAAATTTTGCACAGTTTTTTCAGTAGCAGGGCAAATGCATTAGGTAGAGTAGAGCAAAAGCGCAAAATAATTGGGACTGTGAGACCATTTGAACCGCAGTCAGAACTGCCAAGGATGGCAGAGGTGATAAACAGAAACAGGTTTTTGAAAAAACCGGCAGCCAAGGAATTGACACGGATGGCAATTCCTTGGCGTTACTCTGGTTGAACAGCCCCAATTATTTTGCGGGGCTACTAGAAACAGTCTGATGCGTTTGCACGATAGGTTCCTTAAAATTTAACAGTCGAACAAAATATCAATTTTTGAGACTGTTGAATCCGTGCGCGATAGCGCACACGTCAATAAGCGATGTTTGCGTAAGCAAACTCGTAGCGTTTTTCAGCCGCGCTATTTCAGCGGCTGAAAATAAACCTTGACTTTTTTTCGTTCCTATTGTATATATATAACATATTCGCAGTGAAAACTGCGCGTCCAAGAGATCGTAGCTCATTTGGATAGAGCAACTGCCTTCTAAGCAGTAGGTGGCGGGTTCGAATCCCGCCGGTCTCATCTTATCCCCATCAATCCCCAATAGTAATGCTTCATATCATCCCTTTTATCTTTCATCCATGCAAATCACCGGTTCAAAGTTTTCTTTCATGATAGCGATTGCCCTGAAATCGCCATGCGCCGTGTTGTATATTCACGGTGGCTCTTGTATAATGGTAGAAGCATCTACTTACTCGCGTTTTTAGATGTTCCCATTATTCATGAGTTGAAGGGAGTTCAAAGGGCGATGAAAAAATCCGGTATTATTGTAACGATCATATCCCTGACAGTCCTGATAGCAGGCTGCGGCAAAGGTTCAAGTTCAACCGATGCAAATCAAAAAGCGTATATCGCAAAGCTGCAAGAACAGACGCAGCGCAAGTACAATGATCCGAATATTTCAGACTTTGAAAAGCAGTTTTTGCCGCAGTATGCAATAGAAACGCCCGAACCCGAACAGGACTCCAAAATACCGGCATTTAAAGCTCCTGCGCTGCAATCATCGGCAAAAGATGTCTCGGTTATTCCCGGGATACGGGCGCTTACGGCATACAAAACCTCCTACACGCCTCAATTGACGGCAGAGACCGGCGAGCAAACCAAAGGCGTAGCGGAAACCATCGACCTTCCGCAGAGCGGAGCGCTCACGGTTGCCGATTGGGGACCGAAAGGCAAGATTCCCGCGGCGGTAACCTCGCCGTCCTTTTATGTCGTGTTCTCGCTGCCGGTTAAGGCAATCGGCGCCCTCGGCAAACCGGAAACGGAGTCTCCATACCTATCGATTAGTCCAGCCGTAAAAGGTGTGTTCCGCTGGTACGGCTCGCGGTACCTTGCTTTTGAACCTGCAGAAAGCCTTAAACCCGGACAGAAATACACGATAACCGTTAAAGACAGCGTACAAGCGCTCAACGGAAAACAAATAGAAGGGAAAAGGCAGTTCACCGTTACCAGCGAAGTGCTCCGAATCACCTATTCCCAACCCGGCTATATGCTGCGGAAAAACTCCGACCGGTGGATACCCATCAATACCGACAACCTGATTCCGGAAGCGGCAAACGATGTACAGCTCCGCTTCAATTATCCTGTACAGCCTGCCGAACTGCAATCGATTCTTTCCGTATCGGTACAGGAAGCAGGGAAACAAGCGGTTCCATACCGTCATACCGTTACCCGCCCCGAAGGAGAAAACGACTTCAACGTATTGGTGAATATCAACGGCAAAATCCCCTTTAATGCAACGGTTACCGTAGCGGCAAAACGTCCGGACGGCTCCCTCACCACAGCGCAATACCATACGCTCAAGCCGTTTACCTGCAAGAACGCATCGGTTTATCATAGCGACTACGGCTATAAAAACCCGATAGCCCTCCGGTTCTCCCATCCGGTGGATAAAAAGACCATACTCAACAATATTTCCATAAAACCGGCGCTTACATTCGGTGAAAAAAACATCGAAGTGCACAATGCAACATCGTACTATTCAACTGTGCTGATTCACGGCTTACCGGTTGCGCCCCAAGAAACATACACCGTTACCGTGCAAAACGGCATAAAGGACACCTACGGCAGAGTTCTTGCCTCCGCTGCATCCTATACGGTTACCGTTCCCGATGCGCCGAGTTTTGTGCAATATACCGATACGGGGCATCTGATGCTGGAAGCAGCGTATCCGCATAAATACCTCTTTGAATATCAAAATATTCTTTCCCCGTCGAGCTATGCAATCGCAAAAACCGACAATCCGCTTGATCTAAGCTCATGGGGAGAGGCTTATGACCGTTCAAGGGCAAAGACCTTAGATACTTCCGTGCGGAATAAACGGCTATTTGAACTCGCCGACCTTGACCCCTACCTTGAAAACGGCAAAGGTTTTGTCTGCATCGATACGGAAATAACCCTCCCGCCCTATTCTCAGCGGGATAAAAACCCTCGCGTCAACCGCCAAACCTCGACCGTGCAGGTAACGGACCTCGGCATTACCGTCCGTTCCGCGCTCAATAAAACCGTTGTGCTGGTTTCTAAGCTCTCGACAGGGGAACCCGTTGAAGGTGCTTCGGTATACCTGTACGACGCGGAAACCGATAAGAATGAAGCGGTCAGCCCCGAAGAAGGTGCGCAAAATCCCTTTGTCTCCGGCACCACCGATAAAGAAGGGCTTGCCGTCCTTCCCTACGGAAGCAAAAGTATCCGCTTTTTCCGCAATGCGAAAAATTATACTGCCGTATTTGTAGAAAAAGATGGAGATAAAGCTGTTTTCTATCCGCATACCCACAGCCCGTGGCGCTTCGATGTTCCTGCAGCGTACTATCCGTCGGAAGTTGCAGAAACACATCAGCGGACGTTCCTTTTTTCAGACAGAGGGCTGTATAAACCCGGAGAAACGGTTTCGTTCAGAGGTATCGACCGCACACAAACATTCAATACCTTCACGCCGTACGAGGGGCAGTACACCGTTACGTTATCGGGTTATTCATCGGAAGGAGATGAGGTAGACGTTGCAGAGCAAGAAGGCACCTGTACCGATTCGGGGAGCTTTTGGGGAGCATTCGACTTACCGGAAGATTTAGCGCCCGGCTCCTACAGCCTGACCTACCGGCGGACTGACGACGATAACAACAGCGAAGCACAGGAATGTCCCATCACCGTTGCGTATTTTGAAAAGCTGAAATTTCAGGCGGAAGTAACTATGCCGCAGCAGCCGGTCATTATGGGAGATACCATCAAAGCGGCAGTATCCGCCTCGTACCTTTCGGGCGGAGGGCTTGGCAAGGCTGCATATAGCGGAAGCTGGATGCGTCAAGGAGCCTCTTTCAGCCCTCACCATGCGGCATTAAAGGACTATCGGTTCGGAGTATCGGGCTATGGTATCGATCATGTTGCATCGTTTTCCGGAAAACTATCGAACACGGGTACGGCGGAACTTTCCTGCCAAGCGGCAGCTTCGGAAGGCATTATCGGCCTCCCCTATCGCTACAGCACCGAGGTTTCGATAACCGACATCAGCAATCAGCAAATTTCCGCACGGAATACCGTTATGGTGCATCCGGCAGCGCTCTACATCGGGCTTGCACGGCCTGAAAACCTTACCGGCTTTGCGCAAAAGGGACAAAAGCTCACCTTCCCGTTCATCCTCGCCTCCCCCGACGGCAATCCGCTTAGCGACACCAAACCAGCCGCAGGAGATTTTACCGTTGAGCTGATCAGGGAAAACTGGAAACTCGTGCAGGAGCGCGGCTCGGGCGGTAGCATTTACTCAAACTACGAAAAAGAAAACATCACCGAGCATACGGCAACCGTGAAACCCGCTGCAAAGGGAACGGTGCAGGTAACGCCGAAAAATGCCGGTTCATATATTCTGAGTATGAGCGGAACCGATACCGCAGGGCGCACGTTCAAAACCGATTACCACTTCTATGTTACCGGATCGGGCGCGAGCTTTTGGGATCGCGATTATGAAGATGCCGTGCGCCTAACGCCCGACCAATCGCTGTACAACCCCGGCGACACTGCCCGCATTTTGATGCAAAGCCCGCTCCCTGCGGGAAGATACCTCATCACGGTAGAGCGCGAAGGTATTTTTACGGAAGAAGTCCGCGAACTCGACGGGAATACGCAAGTTTTGGAAATCCCCATCGCAAGCAACTATATTCCCGTGGTGTATGTCGCAGTGTCATCCTATTCGGTACGGACAAAGGAGCCGCAGCACAAGCACGGCGAACTTGACCTTGATAAGCCGAAAGGCATTTTCGGTATGACGCCGGTCTTTGTAAATACCCGCGTCAAAGCATTCTCCGTCGAACTCGCCGCGGATAAGTCTGTGTACAAGCCCGGAGAGGAAGCAACCGTTACACTGACGGCGACAAGAGGCGGTAAGCCCTTGGCCAATGCGGAACTCACCCTGCTTGCCGTAGACCGCGGTGTCCTCGATTTAATAGATTATCACGTGCCCAATCCGCTCGACTTCTTCTATGATCCCGACAATTTCCAGCTCGGCGTCATCGGCGGAGATTCCCGCGCGTGGCTGATGGATCCCGTTATGGAAGAAGCGAAAACGCTTGCAGGCGGCGATTCGGACGGCGGGAAAGGGGATGATGAAGCAGAACGCAGCAACTTTAACCCGACCGCGGTATTTATTCCTATCTTAAAGACGGATTCAAACGGTAAGGTGACGGCAACCTTTAAGCTGCCGGATACGCTGACCAGCTACCGGCTTACCGCCGTCGGAGCACATACCGACCTTTTTGCCCTGCACGAAGAAGAGATTATCGTGCAGAACACCGTCAACATCCTGCCGGTTATGCCCCGCCGCCTCCGTGAACGGGATACTGCAGAATGCGGCGTCCTCATTTCCAATGTGGACACCCGCGCTCATAGCATTACGATACGCGCCTCAGTCCGCGAACCCTGCTCGCAGGATGATTCCGCTGCCGATGCACAGGGCGGTAAGCAAGGCAGCGCGGGAAATGCCGCCGCTCAAAAAAATGGACAGGGGCAAGATACCTCTACGGTCGGCATACCGCACCGCGGAGCCGCCTTTATCGACGGGGAGACAACGCATACGGTTACCGTTGCAGGCGGGCAGCAGGCGGCGGTCTACTTTGATATTGCAGCGGTAAAGGCGGGCACGGTAGAGGCGGTGTTTACCGTTTCTTCCGATGCGCTCAAAGAGAAACTGATTCAGCCGCTCGTTATCGAACGACCCTTTGTCTTTGAAACCGTAACTTCAACCGGCGCTATCGCAAAAGATGAAAACGAAGCAGCCGAGGGGCTGATCATTCCGTCTATGGCAGATGAAAATACCGGATCGCTCAGTCTGACGCTGGATTCAAGCGGACTCGGCGCGCTGTCGTCGGCTATTGATTACGTATTCGACTATCCGTTCCTCTGCATGGAACAGCAGTCCGCCCGCATTCTACCGCTCGTCCTGTTTGAAAACTACATCGACGTATTCTCGCTTAAAAGTAAGGTACCGAATGTCCGGCACACGGTCAAAAAAACGATGGCGGCATGGGCGCGGGAACAAACGTCCGAAGGCGGCTTCCCCTACTGGCAGGGCGGCTGGTACGCGGACTTTTATGTCAGTTTACGGATTGCGCATATCTGCGCCGCCGCACAGCAGCGCGGATACAGCCAAGATGATATTGCCGTCAATACAAAAAAACTGACCGACTATATTCGCTCGCAGCTGCTTGCGAAGAGGAAAACGCTCTCGCCGTACTTACAAGCCTACGCCTGCTTTGTACTGGCAATGAACAACGCCGGTTTTGATGAAAGTATTTTGACGGCAGTTCAAGCACGTGTGATTCCTCAGCTGGAAGACTACACCGCGCAACCGAATGATCTTGCAGCCCTTGCATTGCTAAGCTTAACCTACACGCATCGGAACCGCGCCGGAGATGCAGCGAAGGCGGCGAAGTGTACGGAACGGATCATGAATGCGTGCCGCTTTACCACCCGCAGCGTATCGCTCGCGGTGCCGCCGTTACAAGGCTACCGATTCTGGTACGAGAACGACCTTTCCCTCGACTTAGCGCTTATTCTGCAGAGCTTGGTAAAAGCGGTGCCCGACCATAGCCGCGAAGATGCGGTACGGGCAGTGCTGTACACCCTGTTGCAGCGTCAAAAGGGCGGCTATTGGCAAAATACGGCGACTACTGCTCACGTGTTGGAAGCAGTGTACGAATATATTCAGTATGCCCAGCTTGATGCTACCGACCTCACCGCTGCGGCATCACTGCCCGGCGGAGACCTACTCACTGCGGCGTTCAAAGGAGCGGCAGCAAAACCGGCTTTCCAAATGTTCTCCTTTAAAGAACAGCCGGTGTCGGGAGCAAAGCGGGATACCCTGCTGCCGCTCCGCTTTACCAAAACCGGTACGGGACAGCTCTATTACACTGCCTCGCTTGCGTATGCACTGCCGCAGGAACGCCAGCAGCCGCGCGACGAGGGGCTCGGCGTTTCCTGTACTATCCGCGACATTGCCGCAGATACAATCGTAACGCCGGATTCGGAGAACAGCTCGATGATCACCCTCGAAAGCGGCAAAACCTACGAAATGGCAATCCGCCTCTCGTCGGGAAAGGACTATACGTTTGTCGCACTGCGGGCGCCCATTCCGTCAGGCGCGGAAATTTTAGACGCAGCCTTCGTTACCACTGCATCAAACGATTACGAGGAAGAAGATACGGAAAAGCCGTGGACTGATTGGCGGGATCCAAGTAAGCAACAGATATACGACAACGAAGTTCAGTATTTCTGGAACAGCTGGGACAAAGGCGGCACCACGGTACGCTTTAAGTTCCGCGCAGCCCGCCGCGGCGTATTCCCCTGCCCGCCTGCAACCGCCGAGTGTATGTACGAAAATGAAATCTTCGGACGAAGCGGCGGAATGCTCTATGTGATTAAGTGATGGGTAATAAGTAATGGATACTATGAAAGAAAAAACACTTATCGGAACAAAACGATTTTGGTTTTTAATGTGGGGCTTAGGTCTTGCGGGACAGTTATGCTGGAATATCGAAAATCAATGGTTTAATACCTTTGTGTATGCAAAGATTGCAAAAGATTCCTCTATCGTAACGCTCATGGTTATTACCAGCGCTTTGGTCACAACATTCTCAACCTTCATATTCGGGACACTGTCGGATAGAATCGGTTCGAGAAGAAGATTTATCTCTATAGGCTACATCGTATGGGGATTGACGACGATTCTGTTCGGTCTTACCGAATTTGTGGGACACGGACAGGTCGGAACCGGAGCAAAGGCTTCAATCTGGGCGGCAGTCCTTGTTATCTTAGCCGATGATGTTATGAGCTTTTTCGGCTCTATGGGAAACGATTCGGGATACAATGCATGGAGCAATGACATGACTACCGATAAAAACCGCGGTCAAGTCGGAGCCGTACTCGCAATTCAACCGATAATCGGCACCATCGTCGGCACCGTATTGGGCGGTTTGCTCATCGGCAGCGAAAATAACTATCAACGCTTGTTTTGGTCTATGGGTATCTTTGTCATCCTTGCAGGACTTCTCTCGCTTCTTCTATTAAAAGATTCTCCCGACTTAAAACCTTGCAAAACCGGTTCATTTTGGGAGCAATTGAGCTCAATCTTTAAAGCGGAAGGTTTTTTTTCTCAAAAAGAATTGATGCTTGCGTGTATTACAACGGCACTTTTTTTTGTCTCGTTCAATGTTTATTTTGTCCACATGGGAAACTGGATGATTTACCGCATGGGCTTTAACGCAGGGAACATGGGCATTATTCAAGGATTAAGTTTAGTCGCCGCGTCCCTGCCGGTGATTCCTGCAATCGGGATTATCAATAAGAGGCGTACTCCGCAGCTTGCCTGTTTTGCAATTATTCTGAATATCGTCGGCTTATGCATTTTATCGCTCTTTGCAAAGCCCGCGGCTTTTAACACGGAAACGGTATTCTGCGTGCAAAACATTCCGCTGTTCCTTTCCGTTTTCCTTGCAGGTGCAGGACAAATTCTCGTCACGCAATCGATGACCATCTGGGTTAAAGAACTCTATCCCGAAACCGCACGAGGGCAGTTTGAAGGTATCCGTATTCTCTTTTTCGTCCTCACCCCGATGATTATCGGAACCGTGATAGGCAACATCATTGTTAAAAACGGAGCAGGCTCCATCGCGAATGAATTCGGAATCATCGAAAATATTCCCGCAGAATCCATCTATCTGTGGGGAGCGATTCTAGCGGTAACGGCGCTCTTCCCGCTCTTTTTCGCATCGAAAATGTATAACCGGCGCAGAAACGATCGCCTTACCATCGAGACAATAACATGAGAAAAAACAAACCGATAAAACCTTTACTCACACCGTGGGGTGAAGCGCTCGACAAACAAAAGCCCTTAAACGATTATCCCCGTCCTCAGTTGGTGCGGAAAGAATGGCAGTGCTTAAACGGAGCATGGGACTACGCGATAACCGCCGATAAACAGATGCCTAAAATATGGGACGGAGAAATAATCGTACCGTTCTCTCCGGAAACAATCCTGTCAAATGTACAGCGGCAGTTGCTTCCGGAGGAGACGCTGTGGTACCGCAGAACATTCAACTTTGAACACTGTAAACCGAGTGAGCGGCTTCTTTTACATTTCGGAGCGGTAGATCAACACTGTACCGTCTATGTCAACGGTAAAGAAGCAGGTTCCCATTCGGGGGGATACTGGCCGTTCTCTTTTGATATCAGCGATTTTTTAAACGGTGATACAACGGAAATCATCATTGCAGTTACCGACGATACCGATACCGGTGATGAGGCCTACGGTAAGCAAACCTTAAACCGAGGAGAGATTTGGTACACGGGGCAGAGCGGTATTTGGCAAACCGTATGGTGCGAAAAAGTTCCCGACACTCATATCGAAAAGATCAATATAGCTCCTCATTATCAAACAGGTGAAGTTGAAATTTCGGTTTTTATTACCGGAGCCGATACCGGCGGAAACAATGTAAACTCTTCGCATCGACTTGATGATATATATGTTAAACTTGATGATGATATACGCATTAAAATATTTGACTCCGGTTCTGTAATTGCGGAAGACACACTCACAACCAATCCGTTGCGGATAAAAATGCCTGCCGATTTTAAGAGTTGGAGTCCCGAACATCCTTTCCTCTATGATGTGGAAATCCGTGCAGGAGAGGATACGGTAACTTCATACTTCGGTATGCGGGAATTCGGAATCATCAACGGCAAACACGGTCCCGTTCTCAGTCTAAACGGAGCGCCGATCTTTCATCACGGGCTCTTGGATCAGGGATATTGGAGCGACGGAATGTATACGCCGCCTTCCGACGAGGCGATGATTTGGGAAATTAAAAAACTGAAAGATATGGGTTTTAATATGCTGAGGAAGCACATTAAAATAGAACCGCTCCGCTGGTACTATCATTGCGATAGGCTCGGAATGCTCGTCTGGCAGGATTTTGTCAGCGGCGGCGGCCCGTATAAACCGTTGGTCGTTCAATATGCACCGTGGCTCGGCTTCAATTTTAAAGATACGAAAAACCGCTATGCCCTCTACGGACGCAAAAGCGAAAAGGGGCGGAACATATTTTTACGCGATGCCGAACGTACCATCGATTTACTGTACAATACGGTAAGCCTTTCGGTATGGGTTCCTTTTAATGAAGGATGGGGCCAATTCGAAGCAGCCTCAATGGCGGAATACGTCCATAAACAAGATCCCACGAGGCTCATCGATCATGCGAGCGGCTATTTTGATCAAGGGGCCGGAGATTTCCACAGCTATCACATTTATTTTAAGTCCTTCCGCCCGAAACCCGATCCGTTGAATCGGATTTTAGCCTTAACCGAATTCGGAGGCTTCAGTTTGGCTGTAGAAGGTCATACATCCTCCGATATTTTATACGGTTATAAAATCTTCAGCGATACGCAATCTTTAAACGACGGTATCCGGAACCTCTATGAAACCGATGTATATCCGGCGATGGAAAAAGGATTGAGCGCTTCAATTTATACTCAAGTGAGCGATGTTGAAGATGAGGTGAATGGTATTTTTACTTACGACAGGAAAGAAACAAAATTGGATGGAGACTTGAGCTTACAGATTGCCGAAACCTTACATGGACTTTTCAAAAAAAACTACGCCGATTATAAATGATTATGAAAATACGGCAGAGTAATACACGCAGATTATCTAAAAAACGGCTGCTGTACGGCACGGCGGCGTTGCTGATTGTACTCTGTATCGGCGGCTGGCTTTCGCTCTTTTTACCGTTCCCGGAACTGGACGCTTTTATGCAGCGGGATTGGAGTACCCGCGTCTATGATCGGGGCGGCAACCTTATTCAAATCCTCGCACTGGAGAACGGCATACGGCGTGAATTTACGGCGTATGAATCGATGCCGCCCGAGGCCGTCCGCATCTTTCTCGCTGCGGAGGACAAGGATTTTTTCTCCCACCGCGGCATCGATGTTGCCGCTATTGCACGGGCAGCTTATCAAAATATCAGCAGCGGGAAGCGGGTCAGCGGTGCGTCTACCGTTACGATGCAGCTCGCCCGCCTCGTCGTTCCGGCAAAAAGGCGTACGTTTTTTGCAAAGCTCCGAGAAGCTCGAAACGCGCTCCGGATTGAGCGGCGCCTTTCAAAACAGGCTATTCTTGAACTCTATCTTAACAGCCTTCCGTTTGGATTCCAAACCGAAGGCCTTACCTCGGCAGCAAGGAATTTTTTTGCCCTGCCGCTTTCGGAACTGACTGCGGAACAGCTCTGCTGCCTCGCAGTCATTCCCCGCCGTCCCGCCGGTTACAACCCGCTTGAGCATCCCGAAGCATGTGCCGAAAAAGCGGCCGCGCTCTACCACGCCGTCTTTGTGCAAGAAAGCACAGGGCAGGACGGACAGCAAGACACCCCGCTTACAGACCGGCTGCTGCAGGCTGCCCGTACCGCACGCCGCTTTGAATACCCCTTCGGGATGCCTCATTACATCGAATACCTTGTGCGGCGGTATAAAGCAGGCGATTTTCACCGACAACCGGAAGTTCAGCAAGGCGGTACTCAACCGCAACCGGAAGACAGCCCGGAAATTGCGCAGGGCAGCAGTTCCCCGCAGAGGAACAGTCAAACACAGACTGCGCACCAGCCCGTATCGGCATCCCCCAAAGCAGCACCTCAAGCATTACCGTCCGACTGGTATTTAACCGCAGACAGTGCCTTGTCCGCTCAGGCTGAACTGCTCCTCCGCGCTCAGTTGAAAAGCAATCCTCAAGCGCGCGTACACAACGGCGCCATTCTCGTTATCGAAAACGCAACCGGGAATATCCTTGCGTGGGTAGGCTCAAACTCATATTTTGACGATGAAAGCAACGGAAAAATCGACGGTGTTACCGCGTTAAATCAGAGCGGGAGCAGTTCAAAACCGTTTTTATATGCGCTCGCATTGGAACAAGGATGGAAGCCGTCGGATATACTGCCGGATATCCCGATACGGTTCGGAAAGGAAGAGGCGTATATCCCGCGCAACTTTAATAACCGGTTTAACGGTCCCGTCCGTTTACGGGTTGCGCTTGCCTCCAGCCTCAATATTCCCGCCGTCTATCTTCTCAACGAACTCGGTATCGAAACCTATCTGCGCACGTTAGAGGAACTCGGCTTTCAGTCTATCGGAACAGACGGCGTAGAGGCAAAACTGTCGCTTGCACTCGGCAGCGTACCGGTTCCCCTCTACGAACTGGTACGCGCATTCAGCGTTTTTCCCCGCGACGGCGTACTCCTCCCGCTGCGCTCATTTACTGATGGAAGCACTGCCGACGGCTTTTCCACACCGAGACAGGTTTTCAGCGCAGATACCGCGCGGCTCATCTGCTCAATCCTTTCCGATTCCGCAGCGAGGGCAAAGGGGTTCGGCTTTTCTTCACCGCTGAATACCCCATTTCCTTCCATATTCAAAACAGGTACGGCAAATCAATTCCAAAGCCTTGTTGCCCTCGCCTCATCATCGGCCTTTACCGTCGGCGTATGGATGGGAAATTTTGCAGGCAATACCGTCATCGGGAAAACAGGAAGCTCCGCCCCCGCTTCGATTGCACGGAACGTACTCGTCCGGCTGCACAGCCTGTCATTAGCGGACGGCACCGTCGTACCGGCAAAAAACTTTGCAGAACCGGAGCATTGGTGCCGTGAACCCGTTTGCGCCCTTTCTGGAATGCCCGCCGGTCCCGCATGCCACAACACCGTACAGGAATATCTGCCGTCCGCATTCGCCGCTTTCAACGAGCACAATAGGTACAATGAACAGAGTGGATACAACAGCTTCGGCACATCCAACCGGCTCAACGCATCCAACCGGCACGGCACATATAAACGGGAAACCGGCGAATATGAACAAGCAAGCGGCGAATGCAACTGGCACCAAATACAAAACGGACGCTCAGTTACCGTATACCCCGAAGAATACCGGCGCTGGTTTGCGAACATCACACGGCACGGTACCATCGGACAGCCGAGTAATGCGTTAACTGTCATCCGACCGGCAAACGGCAGCCGTTTTGTCAGCAATGCTCGTTACCAAGGCATCGGCGTTCCAATCGAAATTACCGGCGGAGCGGAAGATACCGTATATATTAGCTACGGCGGCCGCACTCCAATTACCCTAAACCGCCCGTTTTCAGGCAGCCTTCCGCTGGAGAAAGGAGAACACCGGCTTATCGTCCGCTGCGGCGATGAAGAGGTATCGGTTGTATTTACCGTTGAATGAAAGGAAACATCTAACAATCAAACCGAGTTTTAAAAGATACTTTTTGAGTATTCGCTGCACGGACAGGATATCTGCAACAGAAAGCGCAACAGTAATAACGATGCCGATCAGAAATTGGGTTCTTGCAGTCAATCAATTTGCAATATTGTTAACGTTGTAAGAAGTTTTGTGTAAATGGGTATTATACAATAATCAAAGATTGCTTTGATAAAGAAAAAAAGTTACAATATGGTAATTATCAGGGTAAGGTTATCGCTGTGTACTGTACCAACAAGACCGCGAATCAATTTTTTAGAGGTGTGCAATAGTGTAAGGGGGCGGTGAGCTATGAAAGACGGATTGATACGATATGTGCAGTTGTTCACGGCTTTTTTTAAGATAGGACTTTTTACCTTTGGCGGCGGTATGAGTATGCTGCCGATGCTGCAACGGGAATTGGTAGAATCGAAGCAGTGGCTGACTGAAGAAGAAATTCTGAATTACTTTGCGATAGGGCAGTGTACGCCGGGAATTATTGCGGTGAATGTTGCGACGTTCTGCGGGTATAAACGTGCAGGGCTTTCGGGCGCGATTGTGAGCACGATAGGGATTGTGTGTCCTTCGTGGATTGTGATTACGCTGATAGCCGGTTCCATCTCCCGCTTTTCCGATATTGTATGGATACAGCGTGCGATGAAAGGCGTCTATGTCGCTGTCGCCGCCTTACTTGCCCGTGCGGTTTTTACTTTCGGCAAAAAGATTATTACGGACTTTGTTACCGCGGGGATTGCCGTCGGTGCCTTTCTTGCAATGTCTGTGTGGAATGTTTCCGGTATCTTGATTGTGCTTGCCGCCGGTATCATCGGGTTTTGTGCGCAGATTATCCGAAACGGCAAAAGAGCTTCCGGCCGCCGTAAGGAGGATAACGAATGAGTTTGTTCGGTTTATTTTTCCTTTTTATGTATATCGGCCTTTCTACCATCGGCGGCGGACTGGTTGCCGTCAGCTTGATGCAGCAGGAGTTGGTAGCCCGCTCGATTATCAGTTCTGAACAGTTTATTGCAATGATTGCCGTTTCGGAATCGACGCCGGGGCCGATCGGTATCAACATGGCGACCTATATCGGGTATGAGTTGTACGGTATTTGGGGCAGCCTTGTATTGACGACAGGGATTGTGCTGCCGTCGCTGATTGTGATTGTATTGATAGCCCGCTTTACTCAGTCGTTTCAAAATGCGGCACCGGTTAAGAACACTATGTATGGACTGCGGGCGGGAGCTGCGGGGATGATTGCCGCTGCTGCATGGAACGTACTTGCCGTTGCGGTATTTACATTGCCCGCCTTTTACGCTTCGCGGCAGTGGACGGAATTGGTTGACTGGAAGGCAGCAGCCGTCTTTTGCCTTTTCTGTGTTGTACAGGTTGTGTTTAAACGGCTGCATCCCATCTTTTTAATTCTTGCCGGCGCTGCCGTCGGCCTTGTGTTGTTTTAAAAGCCGTACAAATAGCACGGCTTTTATCTGCCAAGTTTGCCTTTTGCAAACGTGCATAAAAAGTCAATCGAAAGTCGATACTTTCTTTTTGACTTTTATGGGAAGAAACTATGAAAACAAAACTATGGTCTATCGGATTGATATTACTGATATGCTGCCTTTCATCATGCTATCCGCCTTTTAGTGTGCCGGTTGATGTTGAATATGCCGATATTATCATTGAGCTGGATACGAAAGCGAAAGGCATTGCAGTATTTGCCGACACGGTAAGCGGTCGCCCTGCGCATCTTATTGGAGCAAGAACGCACACCGCCGATAAAATGGAGGAATTGCCGCCTTTTTCTGAAAGAGATAAGGGAGGCTCCATCATTGCCCTCAATCAGGAGCGTATCGGTATTGTCGGAGATATAACGCAAATAGAAATAAGGGGGCTTTTTCTTTTTACCGGTCCCCCCACAACAATAACCGGTTTAGTATTCAAAAACGGAAAACATATCAAAACATTGATATGTGCGCCGCATGAATTTACTGCAATGCCTCATTTTTCTGCACTGACTGAATTGGAGTATCTTGAACTTTCGGGCATGGTATACACTCTTTCCCCACAAAACAGAACGCTTGACCTATCGAATAATAAGAAGCTTAAAGTATTATCGGCTAAAACTACCTTCGAAAGCATAGTCTTACCTGATTCACCGTATTTGCAAAAATTGGACATAAGCGTTACGAAAAACGAAAGTTTTAATCTTTCCCGATATCCTAACTTAGAAGAATTGAGCCTGCGGTGTAAAACCTCTGTTGATCTTTCCGGTAATCCTAAGCTAAGAATAGTGCAGCTCAGCGGCGCTACGAATGACACGCTCAATTTGCTGCAAAATCCGCATTTAGAACAGCTCAGTATATACGGTGAACAACTTCATTCACTCAATTTGCTGCAAAATCCGCGTTTAGAACAGCTCAGTATACACGGTAAACAACTTCATTCACTCATACTGCCGCAGCTGTCTCATTTAAAATATTTAGATATCTCAGGGTGCACTCTTTTAACCGCACTGGATACTTCGGCTATGCCGAAACTGGAGAAACTTGATTGCAGCCGGAACAGTTTAACTTCGTTGGATGTTTCAAATAACCTTTTTTTACACAACTTATATTGTGCCTCCAATGCAAATGAGGACGGTGAGGGCGGTATTAAAACGCTCATCTTAGGCAATTTGCCTGAATTAAAAATACTTAATTGCAGACGGAACAATTTGAACGTACTGGATATAGAAGGCTGTCCGCATTTGGAAATCTTGAACTGCAGCTATAATAACCTGCAAACGCTTGATGTTTCAAAACAGCGGGAATTAGAGGGATTGTTTTGCGCTTGGAATCGCCTGAAAATCCTTGATGTACGAACATGTCAAATACTCAATGATATGACGTGTTCGTACAATGCTTTAACTGATATAAAAATAGACCCGCACAATTTATCAAAAGCGCCTTTCGGTATTATTACGCTGGACATTAAAAAAAACAGATTGACTCGCGCAACGCTCGATGCACTGTTATACAGCCTTCCTAAAAAAAATGCCGCTTCGTATTGTGAAGTGATTTATCAGGCAGATAAAAATAAACCCGATGCGTATCCCTATGAAAATGAAGAGCCGAGTATCGAAGCCCGTATCACTGCAACGGAAAATAATTGGACAATTATAAAGCGGTAGCAATCCCCGATTTTGCTTGCACGGAAATCAATTTTTATGTCTGACTATTAACGAAGCGGCGTTGATAGTCATTACAACATAAAGACTTAAATTGAAACTCGGTATCAGCTATGCTGATGAGGTATCTTCTATTCCGAAGGATGCGAAGCAAAGCTAACCGAGTTTTTTCAGATGCCCTGTAGTATAAGAATGAGGAGGAATATAGAAATGCTTAATCAAATGGATGGAAAAACCATTGCCGTTATCGGAAACGGTATTATAGGTCACGGTATTGCGGAATTATTTGCAAAAGCCGGTTATACGGTTGTCTTGATCGGAAGAAATGAAGCAAGCCTTAATCGGGCGCTCGAACGGATAAAGACAAGTTTAGGAGAATTTGCGGAAGAGGGACTTGCTGCTGAATCTGATGTAAGTGTTATTCTAAGCCGCATTTCACTGACTATTAGATGTAATTTGCGATGTTTTAATTTAAGTCATTACAATATAAAGACTTAAATTAAAACTCGTCGGGCATCTCTAAAAATCTAACCGAGTTTTTAGAGATGCCCAAGAATTCTTCCTTGTCCGTTTGGATATTCAGGTATATACTTAGTAATGGGAGTTTTGCAGAGGGCTGGAGTTCCCTTACATTAGACATGTTGGAAAACCAGTGTCGCAAGTTATAAATGCCGTAGATCAGCGTAATACGGAGAGCGAATTTTCTTCGTTTGTTTCGGTATCTGGAACCAAGTATCCTGAA
Source organism: Treponema sp. OMZ 305 (assembly GCF_024181325.1). NCBI lineage: Bacteria > Pseudomonadati > Spirochaetota > Spirochaetia > Treponematales > Treponemataceae > Treponema > Treponema sp. OMZ 305. Next base: position 1,403,139 of record NZ_CP051300.1, read on the forward strand.
TCTCTTCAAATAACGGCTGGTATGCTCGATGGCAATTCTTTGCCGTGAAATCTCCCCGTTGAACTCGATTTCATCCTTTGTCCGTTCCTTCCCCTTCTGTTCCTTTATTCGTGAGGAGAGTTTAATACTCCAAGCGCTTATTTTACGGTGCCGATAATTTCGGACATTGCGCCGAGGTCGGCGGTTTCAAACCGGTCTTCGGGCGGGTAGAGGGCACCGCCGTAGTAGATGGCGGGGTTCTTTGCCGTCGAAGGTTCGGCTACGGCTTTTAACGCTGCAAAGTGAATCTGATTGACACCGGTGCCTTTTACGAGCTTCGCCGCATTTTTCTTTGTAATGCCGCCGCCGGGCAGAATTTCTATGCGGCCTTTTGCGTGCTTAACCATCGCGGAGATCAGCTCCATGCCTTCGTAGGCGGTCGGTTCCTGTCCGCTGGTAAGTACACGGGTAAAGCCGAGATCAATCAGAATGTCAAGCGTTTTCAGGGGATCGGGCACGACATCGATTGCGCGGTGGAATACCTTTTCTTTATCGCCTGCAATTTTGATGAGCGCTTCGCACCGCTTTTCGTCAATCGTTCCATTCTTTTTTAAAAAACCGAATACGATACCGTCAGCTCCGTTGTCGATAAACAGTTTTGCATCTTCTTTCATCGTCTTAAATTCGGATGCGGTGTACAAAAATCCTGCGGCGCGGGGGCGAACCATCGTCATCACTTTTAGGTTCGTCTCTTTTTTAACAAGGAGGAGGGAGCCGAGCGAAGGAGTCAGGCCTCCCAAAAACAAGGAAGAATTTAATTCAATTCTTGCGGCGCCGACTTTTTCGGCTGCAATCGCATCATCGAGCGAGCCTACGCAAATTTCAATCGTAATAGTGCTTTTCATACCATAATTATAGAATACCCCTTATCAAAGGTCAACGTACGCGATGTGTTTCTTAGGTCTTTCTTAAAAAATAGGTTTTTCGTTTCTTCGTTGTAAAAATATCGGATATCGGCTATGATTGGTGCAGTCATTATTCATCAAAAAGGGAAACCGGTATGAAAGAATTCATCAATCTTATTCGATCGATCGTATCCGATATGAAGCTTTTGGGAAAACCGTTTATTAACTATACGCTTGCCTATATAGGTTTATCGGTCGTTTCAAATATCATGCCCATGTTTACCGGTTCAAACGAGGCGATAAACTCTTTTATCACGCTTTTAATTGTTGCCGTAGCAGTTTTGCAAACAGCCGTTATTGTCTATTTTCAGCGGGCATATATAAAGCAACAGATAGGGAATGTCGTTTTCAATTCTATTTTTGCCGTAATTCTACACCTCTATGTTATTTATTTTATTCAGTTGATTGTTATCACGATACCGGTTGCTGTGGTTATGCTTACTTTTCATTCGGCACATTCGGAAGCATCTGCTCTCTCTTCCGTTATGGATTGGATAGAAACCGGTTTGATATTTATTCTGCTTTTATACTGGTTCAGCCGCTTGGTGTTTGTACCCACTATTTTGGTTTATAAAAAAGAAAGTATGAAGATGAAGCATATTATCGCTGAAAGTAAAGCTATCTTTCGGAAGAATTTTTTCGTTGTTCTGCCGTTTTTCTTTATACTGTATGCAACGGCCTTTTATACCGGTTTTGCTATTATTGATAATCCCCAGTATACGCCGTCATTAGCACGTGTTATCTTTTTAACCTGTAATGCGTATATTTCTTCGATTTTGTATTGTAAACTGGTTATTAGCTATCAGCTGCAAATGGCAAGTAGGTATTTGCCTTATCAAACCTCTACCCTAATAAAAAATCAATAATATTTTTATGGGTGATGCCATCCCTGCTGAAATCAAAACGATCCAACGACAACACATATTTGGGAAAATTATCTTCAATCGATTTACATGCACCGAATTCCCGCTCGCGTGTTTGTTCATCGCTTAACATATAGGCGATTTGATAATAAGAGAGCTGATTATTTTTTTGTGCGATAAAATCGATTTCTCTCTCTTTCAGTTTTCCGATTTTTACTTCATATCCTCTTGAGACAAGTTCGATAAACACAATGTTTTCCAATGTTCTTTCAATATCTTTTGTATTGGGAAATCCCTGCGCTTGCCGGAATCCGTGATCGGTTGCATAATATTTTTCGTCTACTTTCAGTATCTTTTTACCTGCCATATCATAGCGGGGGACTTTTTTTATGATAAATGCATTCTGGCAATATTCCAAATAATTTAAAATGGTATCGAGCGAAACAGTCCTTTTCTCATTTTTAAAATAATTTTTAATACTGTTTGCCGAAAAAGTATGACCGATATTTTCGAGCACATATGATAAGATACGGTTAAAAATATCGACATCCCGAATGTTATTGTACTGCAATACATCTTTGACCAATACAGTGTTATACACATCGCTTAAATATTTAAAACAGAGAGCTTCCTCAAAATTAAAATAGTGCAAAAAAGGCATTCCGCCAATCCGTATATATGTATCGAAGAGCGCTTCATTTGAAAGCTGTTTATCTTTACATATTTGAGTAAACTCGTCGAAGGTAAACGGATAAATTTCAAACGCCGTATATCGCCCCGAAAGCAGAGTTGCAAGGTCTCCCGAAATAAGCGTCGAATTTGAGCCGGTTATATAAATATCGCAGTCCGTATCCACGCTGAGGCTGTTGATAACCTTTTCCCATCCTGCCACCATTTGTATTTCGTCAAAGAAAAAATAGCATTTCGTTTTTATGTGTTGTATGCGCGGTTGTAAATAGGCATGTAAAGCGCCGGCTGTTGTTACATCAAAAAACTCCGCCGACTCAAAATTAAGATAGAGCTTGTTTTCAACGGGTATGTTTTTGAGAATTTCGTCCTTTATCATCATTAAAAGCGTTGATTTTCCGACTCTTCTCATACCGGTTAATACTTTAATAACCGGCTTGTCTACAAATTGCGCAATCTGTTGTAGGTATTTCGGTCTGATAATCTGACTCATAAAGCCCCCTCCTATTATTTCGATTATAATCGAAATACTTAATAGAATCAATATGAATTTCGATTATAGTCGATAAAATATGTTGATAGCTGTTATTTTTCGATTATAGTCGATTCTATAAACTGAGGATACGGCATGAGGCAAGAAGTTTAAAAAGAGTCCTTGACAATATAATGTTCTATTTTTTTTGCACTTGATTTATGTATATGAATAATGTATATTAAATATATGGGACGGAATAAGGATTTTGTCTATCTTAATGCTTTTGTGTGGGATACGGCAAAGAATGAAGCAAATATAAGAACCCATAGCGGGCTTAGTTTTGAACTTGCAAGCCGTATATTCAATGATCCGTTACTTTACCAAGATTATGATTATAAACATTCAGACGATGAGGATCGGGAAAAATATATAGGCAAGATAGATGGACACTATATCGTAACCGTGATAGCAACTGACAGGGATGGACTTACAAGGCTTATTTCTGCACGAAAAGCAGTGAAAACGGAGGTAAAGCTTTATGAAGAAAACGCAAAGAGAATACAAGGTTATTGATTTTCCGCCGCTGACCGCAGAGGAAAGGGCAACGCTTGAACGGCTAGATAAAATGCCTGACAGTGAGATAAACTTCTCCGATATTCCACCGAGTATGCCTGACAACAACGGCGGCTTTTATTACATACAAGCGTTAAAAGTTCCCAAAACAGCAATTCATACAAAGATTGATAATGATAATCTTGAATGGTTACGGAAAGATGGAAAAGGGTACCAAGCACGGTTAAATAATGTCATACGTTGGGCAAGAATGAATAATTGCCCGATTTCAACACTATAATAGACCTATTCTGAAACTTTCGTTTTCGAATAGGTCGACGAGTTCTAAATCGTACAAATAGCACGATTTAGAACATCGCATTTCAAGGTAACCTGTTCAGAAAGGCGAGTTTCCGGACAGGTTTATTATTCATTCTTACCTATTGCAAAACAGTATCGGATTTTATAGCAGCCATTTATTCACTGCGTCCATCAGAAAATCATTTACTTATCGCCGTAATGAGAACCGCATTGAGCAATTTTATGCACTATCACACCTCGATAAGTTCATGTTCGGAAATATTCTTTCCTATTCGTATATCTGCGATTCTCTTATCAAGAATTGCGCTGTTTTCAGGAGAATAAAACGGATCCGCTTTCACTTCAAAAGGTATACGTCTTTCTCTTCCAAGTTTTTTCAGATAAATATTGATTGCCGTAGATAGAGACATACCAATATCTGCACATACTTGCTCTGCACTCCTTTTTACATCATCATCAATTCTCAAACTAATTTGTGCCATAACTGCATACTCCTTCTTTTTAGTGTATTGTATAGCAATAGAGCTTATTTGTAAAGATTTTGCATTACATGTGCTTTCTATCTTTCAGCAAAAATTGCAAGTCTTTCCCTCATTCCCCTTCTATAACTTCGCCCCCGCCTTCCAATAACTCATTCTAAACGGCCCGCACTGCTCAAAGCCGAGCTTTTCGTATACGCGGAGGGCGGCTGTGTTGGCGGTTTTTACGAAGAGTGCGAAGCTGTGCGCTTCTGCGTTATGGGTATTGATGAGATGTGCGACGGCGGCTGCGGCTAATCCTTTGTTCCGGTATGAGGGCAGGGTGTAGACGCCGCCGATTTGGAACCAGTGAAAGCCCTGTGCGTTGATTCCGGCCTTTGCGACGATGTGCCCGTCTGCCGAGACCTTGTAGATGTATTCGGTTGTAAGGCGAGTATGCAGCGACAGTTTACAGACGGCGGGATTTATCGGGCGGCCTTCATAGGCAACCTCGGTATTTTCATAATCGAACTGAAGCGGGAAGAGTTCTGCAAGATCGTTCTCCGTTGCGCGTTCAATCCATAGCGCGGTATTCAGCTTGGCCTGTGCTGTTTGAAAGAATATATCCGTACAAGGCTTTGTACATCGCATCAGGTAGTAATCTACGGCGGCGTCGAGCCGGATATGTGCCGTTTCGGATAGAACCCGCTCAAAGAGAATTGTATGCTCGCGGATGCCGGCAACGGCATGGAGTTCCCACTGGTGTTCGCTATAGAACACGTTCTCGTCTAAAAAGAACCGACCGAAAGCTAAGACCGTTTCCTCTGGAATACCCGTATCGATACAGTGGAACAGAAGCCCATACGTGCTGAACAGTAAGACCCCGCAGCAGATTTTTTGCGGTTGCGGACAAGTTTGCCGTTGCGGGCAGGCATAGACAGCCGCCGCCTTTTTATACCGCGGAGCATAGTCGGGGTACAAGCAAAGCCGCAGCTGCTCTGCAAGATCGATGCAGCGGTATTCGTGCTGCCGCACGAATGCAGCCGCGTCATAGATAGTCTCCGGGGTCAGCAGTTCAAAACAGTAGTGCATACCGGTTAAATGCCGCGGCTGCTGCGGCTTTGTCCTGCCTGCCGATACTGCGGCCGCTGCCTAAGAGTTCCGCTGCGAGGGCATCCTCTGCGCGCAATTGTCCGAAGCCTGCGAGTTCGGAGTAGGGGCGGATGTAACAACAGAACGGCAGCGGCCGCTCCGGCTGTACCTGTTCGGTCAAGGTATTGTCCTCAGGCAGAAGTTCCGGATTGTGTTCCCGCATGGTCCGTATCCATCCGTCGGGGGCGGACGGCAGCGGCTCTTCTTCGGAAAGGCTGAAAAACACACCGGTAAATACACCCGGATTTTCCGTACAAAAGTGCGCGGCTAAATCGGTATAGATTCCTTCCGCATATAAAAATATCCGCTTATTGCGTCCGTAACGCGCAACCGTTTGTTCGAGAAAGTCTGCAAAGAACGCAGCCGTCTGCGGGTCATCTTCTTTTATTAAATACCGTTGCTCTTTTTTCCCGATGAGGTGCAGCAGCTTGCGGTACAGTTCGATGCGCGGAATAACGCCGCGCGGTTTGAGTCTCGTGATTTCCGCAACGGTATAGCCTTGATCCGCCAAAAGAGAGGCGAGCGTTTCCGGCCGTTCGGTGTATGGAAAAGCTTCGGCAATAATCACCAGCGCTCTTTTATCGGCGCCGCCCTGCCGCTCAATCAACAATCCTTCGATAGGATTCCGTGAAGCGGATAGATTACGCGAAACAGAAGAAGCAGGTGAAGCTGAATCGGCGGTTTGTTCGGCTCTACCTTTATCGGTACCGGCGCTTGTTTTATCGGTTAATTCGATCGAACGGATAGTCAGCGGATACTCGGTTCTGATACTTGCTTCCGGCGCAAATCTGAATGCGCAATACGCTACTCCGCAAAAAAGGCACAGTAACACCATACGCAGCATCATCGATGCGATACCGTAAAAATCGTTCAGCATCCCTTGGGAAAACGCAATCAGTCGTATTATTTCCGAAAGGCAGACAATCAGTACAAAGAGAACGAGAATAAAAAGATAGAGGACGATTCCCTGTCCGATGATAATACAGATACAGACAAAGAGGCTCAGAAAAGGTAGAATAGGAATTGCACGGCCTTTTTTTAAGCTTTTTGAAAACGGGCGCAGTAATACCGGCAGTAAGAGGAGCAGAACGACAAGCTCGCTTAGTAACAGATCGGTCATATTTTTTCCTTTTGGGACACTCTAAAAACTATACCTGAGTTTTTAGAGTTGCCTTTTGTATCTCATAATCATTGAGGAGAGTGAAGCTATTGAATACATCATCAACGTCAAACATCCCGCAGCAGGCTTCGGCACAGGAGCTTCCGCTTTCAGAAATTCAATTCAATATACCGGAATCGAAAATCGCCGCATTAAAAACACAGGCGCCGCATAAGCCGATTGTCGGGCAGCTCCGCGCGGTGTCCGCATTGGAACTCGGTTTAAGTATTCGGGACGACGGCTACAACATTTTTATTATGGGAGCGCCGGGAACAGGCCGCCGGACGGTTCTCTCTTCGCTGCTCAAGGACTATAAACCAAATACCGCCTCCTTGCAAGATATTGCGTATGCGCATAACTATCGGCATCCGGCAGAACCGATCGCGCTGTTTTTTCCGGCGGGTGAGGGCAAGAAGTTTCAGCACAGCCTCAAAAATGCGATTGAAGCTCTCTATAAACAGGCACTGCAGATTGAAAAATCTGAGAATTTTTTGTCTGCTCAAAAGAAGATTATGTCGGCGGTAGACAGCGACGAAAATTCCCTGCTTGCGAATTTTGAAGTAACGATGCTGTCGCGGGGATTTAAGCTCTTGCAGCTGAAAGACGATCCTAATCAATCCATCGATTTGATTCCGCTTATTAAAGGAAAAGAGGTTCCGTTCGGAGAGCTGCAGCTGCTGGTTGCGCGGAAGAAGTTTTCCGAACAAGCGCTCAACAATTTACGTGAAACATATTACCGCTCGCTCGATGAGCTGGCCGATCTTTTTGCCCTGTTGCGGAAAAACCGAACGGAGGCGGAAGAAAAACTCAAACAGCTGTACATCGATTTACTCAAACCGATTATCGCGGCGGAGCTTGAGCAGCCTCGTGCGCTGTTGAACGGCTATCCTGCCGAAACCGATACGCAGAAAAAACACAACGAGAAGATTGCGTCCTTTTTAAAAAAGACCGAGGCGGATTTGATTGCCCGTGCCGTGATGTATGCAGCGCCGTTTAAGTCTCCGCGGCACAAGAAGGCTTTTTTCGGACGGTATGCAATCAATCTGATTTGCGAAAATACGGAGGATAAATCCTACGTTATCGACGAAAACCAGCCGAACTTTTCCAATCTTTTCGGGACGATCGAAGGACACGGTGATGAAGAAGACGGACTGCGGAACGGTCATTTACGGCTGCGCGGAGGAGCGGTACACCGTGCCCTAGGCGGCTTTTTGGTGCTGCGGCTGAAAGACCTTTTGGAAGAAGAAGATTCGTGGGTGTATTTAAAGCGGGTGCTGCAGTCGGGACGGATCGCCGTGCAAGCGCCGCCCGCCGGTACGCATACGCCTTCTCTTTTAAAGCCCGAACCGATTCCTGCACAGCTGAAGGTTATCATCATCGGCGGCGAATATTCCTATGAGATTCTCTATCAGGAGGATCCCGACTTTTATAAGCTGTTCAAGGTGTGCGCAGAATTCGATTCGGTGATGCCGCTGACGGATGAAAACTTGGCCGCCGTTTTGGCGCTCATCGAAACCTTTGTAAAAGACCGGCATTCGCTGCCGTTCAGCGATTCGGGGTATGCGAAGTTGCTTGCATATACGGTTGAACTTTCGGAGAGCCGGCATTTGATTTCCGCTCAGTTTACAAAGATTGCGGATTTTGTTGCGGAGGCGAATTATACGGCGAAGCAGCAATCATGCGAGCTTATCACCGATGAGATCATTACCAAAACAATCGAGCGGCGGCATTACCTTGCAGCCTTACCCGAAGAAAAATTTGCCGAGATGGTGCAGCTCAAAGAAATTTTAATCGATACCTCCGGCACCGCAGTGGGAAAAATCAACGGGCTTGCCGTAGAGGAGCGCGGCTTCCATACTTTCGGCATACCGGTCAGCGTTACCGCGCAAGCATCGCCGGGTACTGCCGGTATTATCAACATCGAGCGGGAGGCGGGGCTTTCCGGCGAAATTTACGATAAGGCGCACCTCATCATCAGCTCGATTCTCCGGCAAAAATACGCGCCTGATTTTCCGCTGTCGATTTCCGCTGCAATCTGCTTTGAACAATCCTACGGTATGATCGACGGAGACTCCGCTTCCTGCGCCGAGCTTTTCACGCTGCTTTCCGCAATCGGGGGCATCCCGCTCAGGCAGGATATCGCGGTAACCGGCAGTTTGAATCAACTCGGTATGGTGCAGCCGGTGGGCGGTATTTCGGAAAAGATAACCGGCTTTTTCGATACCTGTGCGATTCTCAGGTCTACCGGCACGCAAGGAGTGATGATTCCTCAGGGCAATAAAAACAATCTCTTTTTGCCGGAGCGCGTCATCAATGCAATTGCCGAAAAGCGGTTTAAGATATGGGCGGTCAGCAATATCGATGAAGGTATCGAGCTCTTGAGCGGTATGGATACGGCAGATGTTACCGTGCGCGTTTCTGCCGCGCTGCGCGACTTTGCGGAAAAAGTGAAAGCGTTTAGGAAGTAGGCGGGAGGTTGGGCAACTCGAAAAATCTAACCGAGTTTTTAGAGATGCCCTATAGAATGCCGATAGTACTAACCAACAGCAGCAGTTCGCACTTATGCGAAACTGGTCATTAAAAGTATACCTTCATATACACTTTTAATGACGCAGTGCAGAGATGTACTGTATATTTTCAAAAACTGATACGTCTGCCTTGCTATTGTCTTATCGGCAAAAACGATATTTATCAATCCACCAACCTGTTCGGCAACACAGTTATCAAACAGGTCTAATACCTGATTTTATACGAAAGCTGCGGCGCTATGTCCCCCGACGAAGTATAGGCAAGATTAAACTTAAAGCCGGTGTCATTGGCAGCGATTGCGTTCGCGCGTGCACGTTTAAGATGCACCGCCGGCATAACAAAGCCGTAAATAATGGACCCTACTTCTATGAGTACGCCTGATATCATAAGCCCAAGTCCGGTAGCAGCCTTGTCAGCCATTATTCGATTACGCCTATTGAGATCATCCTCATAATCCCTGAACGCCCGATTATAGCTATCTGTTGAACCAAAATGATCCCGATCGGGAGGATCGGGCGGCGATCCATTATCATCCAAAAGTACTCCCAGCCCTGCAAAGAGGAATGACCATCCGACAAGATGTCCGACAGTCAATACCGCGCCGTCGCCGGGGTGACCGGTTCTATATGAACCGAGTCCGAATAACAGGTTTTGGAATCCGACACTTGCTACGCTGTATTGCGTTGGTGCTTTTTTTACCGCTTTTACTCCCAACATCTCCGCTTCAATTTCATTCAGCTCCACATTTGCGCGGTACATATCGGTAACGGCGGCTGTTGTAACGTCTAGTGCGCGGATGGTCAACGTATACCGAGCGCTTTTGCCCAGTTGTTTTAGCGTACCTTGTATAACCGTTTCCGCGCCGATCTTAGCGCCTAACTGTTGAATGGACTCATCGCCGACTTCTCCCGAAAGCTGAAAACTCATCTCTTTCTTTATCGCTTCCAAGTTTGCACGGTCGGCAATGGTGAGCTTTTTAAGCTGCACTAACCGCAGTGTCAGTTCATCAAGCATAAAGTCGCTCAATACCGGGCTTTCGGAATGGATACCGATAATCGCAACAACGCTTTTCGGTTTAAGCGATGCGGAAAACTGTTCCGCCGTTTCTTTTAATGCAGTCTGCACATCTGCGGCAAAGGCAAAACCGGCACACAAAAGCAGACTGATAAAAATAATTAATTTTTTCATAGTATACTTCCCCTTCCTTTTTTATTGTTCGCCGAAATCGATATGCTGAACTTTATCAACAGAGTTTTGTATTGCAGCTTTAATATCGGTTAACATCGCCTTCTCTTTTTCGGTTTTTGCGGCGACCTTACCCAGTGCGCGGTCTATTTGCAGTTGTAAATCTTCTTTATTGATAACATACACGGCAACATATTCATAACTTTCCTTCCCAGTCGCTTTGTCGCGCCGTCCGACCCAAAACTCGCGGCTTTTTTCCAGCCCGTTTAAAGTAACGGACGAAAAAACACCCATCACATCCTGCAGTAATTTTTGCGCGTCTTTATCGTTGTCCTTATTTCCGCTCATTCCTTGGCCGGATTTAACCGTAATTGTTTGCGCAATTTCACGGGTAACCGCTGCGGCAATGTCGTTTTGGACCCACCGTTTTAACAGGTCAATATCCTTACCTTGCGCCGAAGCCGTCCGTACCGCTAAATCTTTATACGTGGGCGCTGCTGCGATGCGGTCAAGCTGTTCCTTATCCGTTAGAACAATTTGCGCCCATTCGGGAATTTCCGCTCCGAAAGAAGCGCCTTGCCAATCGATAATTTCAAACTTAAGATTGCGTGCATTACCGGAAGCCTGAGGTAGCACATTTTGTGTCGTTGCCGCGCCTGTAGAAGCACATCCTGCTATCAACATTAAACCTGCCGATAACACCAAAACCGTTTTGACAAAATTTTTACTCATTTTTTTCCTCCATAAGAACAAGTAAATAATCTAAGGTCATCTCTAAAAATAGAAGTTTTTAGAGCTCATCCTTATAAAAAACTGCGGATGCCTCTTTGAAAATTCTTACCCTTCATTGCAATTACAATTACCGAAAAATTTCCATAAAATGCGCACGCAGATCTTTTTCAACTTCAACAAAGGCTTTTTTCTTCGCGCCTTCCAAATGAATATGCCCCCATCTTTTATATGCTTTTGCATAAGACGCGAGCGATTTTCCGCCGTTTTTTGTATCGATAATGTTAAGCGATAAACGGGGCGTTACAAAAACACCGGCATCGTTCTCGGTTATAGCGGTTTTAATACTTCCGCTAAGGCACAATGCGCCGTCGGGGTCGTAGATAAAACCTTCGTTTTCAAGGATTTCCTGCAAAGCGATTGTAACGGCATCATCACAATCATTTTCAATCCGAATAGAAAATTTCATCCGTTCCTTTAACGCTTGTCTTTGTGTTATACAGTCATTTTTCAGCGTAATAATTGAAGAGTGCAGTCTTTCACCGTTTGCAAAATCCAAAACGGTTAATTTTTCCGCCGTCTTTTGCAACGCATTCAGCTCTTTGAGCGTTTTTGAAAGATCGACAAATTTCGTAAAGGAAGATGATGTTTGGAGATTTTTGAGCGTAAGTTGAACATTTTTAATACCGTTTTGCAGTTCCGCCGCATACATTTTTGCCGCTTCTTTTTTATCGATATAGGCGCACGTATACCATTTTCCGTTCTTTGCATGGAAGAATGCTTCCGTGAATGAAAGCGGCGGCAATTCAGCTTCCGAAAAAACGGAAATTTCGGATGAAAGACTCCGCGTTTTGTCTACGGAATCGCGCGTTTCTTTTATGGAAGCATTTGTTGTGTTGTTTACGGTTATTGTTGAATCAAAATAGAGGGTGAGTTGTGAGATTGCATCTTCGCGCGATGCTTGGTTGGTATCTCCTACGCCGAGCGCGCTGAGATAGATGTCAGAAGGAAAGTATACGTCTTTGCTTAAAACCCAGAGCGGTATTTCCTGCGCATAAAGAGGGGCACATAAAACGAGGCAGAGCAGTGCGTAAGTGCGTAAGTGCGTAAGTGCGTAAGTGCGTAAGTGCGTAAGTGCGTAAGTGCGTAAGTGCGTAAGTGCGTAAGTGCGTAAGTGCGTAAGTGCGTAAGTGCGTAAATTATTGAAGCATTATTATTTTTGTCAAGTACCCGAGACCTAATTGCATTTACTTTGTACCGCATATCTATTTACTATAAGGTTTTTGCAGAGAATGTCAAGCCTAAACGATGTTGTACACAGAAATCAATTTTTGAAAAGGAAATTGCGCCTCGTGTATTTGAAAGAATACAGAAAGAAGCAAAGGAAAAAAAAGAAAGCACAATGAATACATCGCTGACGCTTTCTGTAGACGGCAAGGAAATTCGTTCAACGGAGAAAATGGATATATACGAAGAGCCGATACACATCGTCAGTGCCCATATCAGCGAACTCAAGATGACTGTTGCTCAAGAAACGGTAGCAGGCAAATCAAATGAAATACCGGCTATGCAGAACCTTATTAAATCACTCGAAATTGAAGGGTATATGGTCGTAGCGATGCCTTAAACTGCCAGATTGACACGGCACAGGCTGTTATTGAGAAAAAAGCAGACTATCTTCTGTGTGCAAAGGACAATCAACCGACACTTAAGAGTGATATAGAGGACTATGTACGGACCGCAGCCTTGCGCACAAAAATGGATAGTGCTCAAACCAGTGAAAGAGGGCATGGCAGAAAGGAAATAAGAACAGCATTTACGACGGATGATGTATCATGGCAACCCGGTGGAAAGCAATGGACGGCTCTTAAATGTATCGGAGCGGTCTGTACACAATTTGAAGATAAGAACGGAAAATCTGAACAATGGCATTATTATATTTCCAGCAGAAATCTCAGTGCAAAGGAACTGCTTCATCATGCCCGTCAGGAATGGTCGGTTGAAACAATGCACTGGCTTTTAGATGTGCTTTTCGGGGCAGACGGTTGCAGGATTCAAACAAAGACGGCGCAACAGAATTTAAATATGGTCAGAAAGCTCGGAGCTTAACATAATGAGGATGTACAAGCAAGAGACAAAATCAAAAATTGCTTTGACAGCCTTAATGTTCAAATCTCTGTTATATCCATATCAACTTCTGCATATCTTAGGTAAAAATTGATTTCCGTGTCCGAATATACACACACGTTGACGTTATATGGATTGGGAGATAAAATAACGGAATAGCTGCTAAATATTAAAAGCGTTGAGCTATCGATACTCAAGATATGAAAATAGAAAAGAGGATTGGACTGATATGAATACTATTGGAACAAAGCTCCGTGCAAATCTTTCAGGCGTTGCCTTTATACTCAGTTTAGCGGTGCTTTTTTTGCAGCAGTTCTATGCTTCCCTTGCCGCTACTATCGTTATCCACACACTCGATGCCGTGATCTTGCTTCTTATTATTGCAGAAACGTTTTTGCCGATGAGGCAGGAAAAATACTTTCAGCAGTATTTTCAAAAACATGCAATACTGTGTTTGACAACACTTCTTTTTTGCGCGGTTTTTATTTTCTTTAAAATAAAGATCGGTTTTATTCCTACGTCGCCGGAACTGATTTTGATATTTGCACTCGTAAAAAATATTTTCTTGTTCGGTAAAATCATCAAAAATACGGCGGACAGTGCGGGTGGAACAGAACGGGTGATGCTGAACCCTGCCGGAACGTTGCTTATTTCGTTTTTCATGGTTATCATCACCGGCGCCTTTTTACTGATGCTGCCCGCCGCAACCCCCGGCGCCAACCATCTTGATTTTTTGTCCGCCTTATTTACTGCAACTTCTGCAGTGTGCGTTACCGGTTTGAGCGTTATCAATATTGCAACGGAATTAACAACGGTCGGCAAGATTATCCTTATGGCGCTTATTCAGATTGGCGGACTCGGTATTATGGTGTTTTCGTTTTTCGGGATGCTTGCGTTTAGACGTAAATTATCCATTGCTGAAAAGCTGACCGTTTCGTATATGGTCAGCGAAGATGATATGTCGGGATTGTTTAAAGCGCTTCGCGTCATTGTGGGTTCTACATTTTTGGTTGAAGCAGTTAGCGCCGGATTTTTATACCTCGGATTTTCTCGTACCATGGGGGTGTCTGTCGAAACGCTCGGTTTTGCAGCGTTCCATGCGGTATCGGCATTTTGTAATGCCGGTTTTGCGCTTTTTTCAAACAATCTTGAATCCTTTACCGGCGATCCTATAATCAGTTTAACAATCAGCTTTACAATTATCCTCGGAGGTATCGGTTTTGCAGTCATGTACGATACGGTACGTAAAATAAGAACCGAAGCGCACAATGCGATCAGAAAGAAAAAAATCCCGTTCTTTCTTCCGCTCAATACGCAGATCGTGCTTGCAATGACGGCAGGGGCGCTGTTTATCTCTTTTGCAGCGTTTTATCTGTTGGAGTATACCCATGCCATGAAGGATTTTTCACTTGGCGAACAATATCTCGGCGCTTTCTTTCAGGCGGTTACATTGCGGACTGCGGGCTTTTCAACAGTATCCTTTGCTTCGCTGACCAATGCAACACTACTGATGATGATCTTCGTGATGTTTGTAGGAGGCGCTTCGGGCAGCACGGCAGGCGGTATTAAGTTGAACACCGTTGCGGTGGTCTTTGCTTTTTTTCGCTCATTCCTGAAAAACGATAAGACGGTGGTTATTAAAAAAATGTCGATACCCGATGAGCAGGTAAAAAAGGCGTTTCTCATTTTAGGATTTGGTCTGACGATTGTCTCTGCTGCCATATTCGTATTGACGGTAACCGAATCGCTTCCGTTTTTACCGATGGCGTTTGAAACGGTTTCCGCCTTTGCAACGGTTGGGCTTTCTACCGGCATAACAGCACAATTCAGTATTGCCGGTAAACTAATACTGATCTTTCTTATGTTCATCGGCAGGGTAGGGCCGCTTACCATTCTCACCGCTGCCGGAAAAAAAGAACACAGCGACACCGTAGAATATCCGTACGGCGCTATTTCGATTGGCTAGGGGAGCGCATTTAAAACATTTCCATAAGTGAGGGTAATACGAAAGAAAAGAAACAGCGGAAACGTAAATATTTATATTTACTCAAAAAAGGACACAAGGGGCTTGTACGCGCTTTGTTTAGCCGTTTAGGAGTGTTCCTTGTCTTATTGGGCTTACAGGCATATATTTTATTCAGCATTCCGTATCGGTTTAAAGAAATATTTCCTTACTATTCTTTCGTGCAGTCTTTATTCATCGTTTCGATGGTGTTGTATTTACTCAATTCGGATATCGACCCTACCGCAAAGATTACATGGCTGGTTATCATTATGCTGCTTCCGGCATTCGGAGCTTTATTGTTTTGGTATACCCAAAGTGATCTTGGAAATCGTCTTGCACGGAAGCGTCTGAATAATCTTCTTGCGCTGACTCACGATAGTATTCCGCAAGATCCGCAGGTTGTAGAGGCGCTGTCGGTACAAGATAAGGGCGTGGCGGCGCTCGCTCATTATATGCGTCATACAGGGTGTCATCCGGTTTTTAATCAAACTGAAGTAACGTATTTTCCTTCAGGAAAAGCTAAATGGAAAGAACTGCTTATTCAACTGAAACAGGCAAAGCATTTTATTTTTTTGGAATATTTTATTATAGAAGAAGGTGTGATGTGGGGAAGCGTTTTGGAAATATTAGCAGAAAAGGCAAAAGAGGGTGTAGATGTTCGAATTATGTACGATGGAACCTGCGAATTTTCTACATTGACGCATGACTATCCTGAGCGCCTGAAAAAGTTGGGTATTAAATGTAAGATATTCGGGCGGCTTACCCCTTTTCTTTCAACGCGCTATAATTATCGAGATCACCGTAAAATTCTGGTTATTGACGGTCAGGTTGCGTTTAACGGCGGCGTTAATTTAGCGGATGAGTATATCAACGTTGTTAATAAATACGGATATTGGAAGGATGCTGCCGTTATGCTGCAGGGCGCCGCAGTTAAGAGTTTTACATTGATGTTTTTGCAGCTGTGGAGCCTGCACGAAAAAGAATGGAATTTTAATGAGTATTTGGAAGTTCCTGTCAAAGCCTTGCCGGTTTCCGCAGCCGGTTTTGTTATTCCTTTCGGAGATGGTCCCACCGATGAAAACAAAGTCGGCGAATGTGTGTATATGGATATCCTCAACAGAGCGCACCGATATGTGCATATTATGTCGCCCTATCTTATCTTAGACGGAGAAATGGAAACGATGTTGAAGTTTGCTGCGGAGCGCGGTGTGGATGTTATGCTTATTCTACCGGGCATACCCGATAAAAAAGCTCCATATTCATTGGCAAAAACGCATTACGCTTCATTGTTGGCTTCGGGAGTGAAGATTTACGAATATACGCCGGGCTTTGTTCATGCGAAAGTTTTTGTATGTGATGATCGAGAAGCCGTTGTCGGTACCATCAATTTGGATTACCGAAGTTTATATCATCATTTTGAATGCGCTACGTATTTATACGGTGTCGACTGTATTGAAGATATTGAAACGGATTATCAATCCGTATTAAAACAGTGCCGTGCAGTAACGGCCGAAACAGTCCGGAATGAAAAATGGACGGTTAAAGCTTCCGGCATTGTTCTTAAAGCTATTGCGCCATTGATGTAGAGGGAATCTCTAAAAGGAGAATACGATGGATGTACAACAAAATTTTGCGGTTATCGGATTAGGTGAATTCGGTATTCGAATTTGTGAAATGCTTGCTGAGGGAGGCGGTTCGGTTGTTGCATTTGATCATGATGCGCAGGCTGTCGATCGGGTAAAAAAAATTGTTCCGGCGGCAATGGTGATCGACACTACCGACGAAAACGCACTCAGAAAGGCTCCGCTCGACGATATCGATGTTGCCATTGTTGCAATCGGTGATAATAAGGAAGCAAGCATCTTAACCACAACGTTACTGAAAGAGCGGGAAATTCCCTATATTGTAGCACGGGCGGTTTCTCCGTTACATGCGATTGTGTTGAAGCGGGTTGGAGCTAGTAGAGTATTAAAGATTGAAGAAGAATCTGCCTCCCGTATCGCGAATGAATTGATTAACCCTGAAGCGCTTAATTCGCTTTCCGTTGTCGAAGGATATGGAATCTGTGAAGTAAAAGTACCGAAGTTTTTTATTGGAAAAACACTGTCGCAGGTTGCGATCAAAGAAAAATTCAATCTAACCTTAATTACGATTGTCCGGCTTGAGCTTGATATCGATACGGTTGGCAATCCTTTGAACCGCGAAGCGATGTATGAACCTGATGACAATCTTGAATTACAAACAGGCGATAAACTCTTTGTGTTTGGCAGTCTTGAAAAGATTGCGGAATTTAGAAATATCTAAAATATCCTATAGGTAGGAATGTCTCTATGATTATTATCGGAAAAAAGAAACTGATCGGTGCGGTATTTTTTTCGTTTGCACTTATTTTAGCAACTGCAATTTGGGGATATAAAGTCGGAATGCAGAGTTCACTTAAAAGTGATTCGGAGTTCGTATTGTTTTTCGGGTTTATCGGTGCGGGGATTGAACTTTGTTTATTGATAACAATGCTCGTATATGCAAAAAGAAAAGAGAACGACTTTTTAATGGTTGCAAAGGCTATCCAGCTGAACGGCGTATTGTCGGATTCTCGTGCAAAAAAATTGGGAAACTTAGGTGTTACGTTGCAGGAAGCGCTTAGCGATGCGTATCAAATTACCGCACAAAAAAGTTTGAAGATTGCGGGTTTAAACGGCCTTGTCGATGAACTTCTGCTTATAATAGACCGTCCGCTTCTAGTGGTAAGTCTGACAGGTAGCATCCTTAATTTTTCTGCTAAAGCGCAGGAGAAAACGGGATGTAAACAAGGCGACACGCTTTCCGACATTGCGCCTGCCATTAGTATTAAAGAAGCAATTCAGAATGCTTCACATACGCATACTGCCGTACAGCAAGATACACATATCGTGTGTATGCCGGTGTTCTCTGCTACCGGTACTTTGTCATTCTTTTTGGTTGATTTATCCGATCAGCCGATCGTGAGCAAGGTAATGGAAAACGTCAAGCATTTGATACAAAAAACGGATACCGAAAAAAAACAGAAAAAGCCGTTTTTTAAATTTTTCCAAAAAGACCGCGAGTAACTTAGACAAAGTGTGCGAAATTTTATTTCCTTAAAATGCAACAGTTGAACAAAATATGAATTTTGGAAACTGTTGCATTCGTGCGCGAAAAGCGCACACATCAATACGCAAGTTTTCGAAAGAAAACTTGACGGTTAAGGTGAGCGGCGTCATTGTAGACGCTCACCTTATACCTATGAAATTTTGCACAAAAGGAATACAGCCGCTTAAAATATTTAAGAGCGGTTGCCTTCGTGAACAATATATGAAACAGTTGGATTTTATAAGCGGGAAAAAAGAAAAAACGGCGATTGGGCTTATGAGCGGAACGTCTGTTGACGGTATCGATGCGGTGCTGCTGACTATTACCGGGTGCGGTGTCGATACGCGTATTGCGGAGCGGGCATTTCTGACCGTGCCTTATCCGCAAGAAGTACGGCAGCGGTTGTTGGTTCTTGCTTCCGGTTCTTTTGGCGGCAGCGAAGAATTAAGCGCGATGAATGCTTATCTGGGGGAACTGTTTGCGGACGCCTGCTTTGCCGTATGCAAAAAGGCGAAGATCGATATAAGTACGGTTGATTTTATCGGTTCGCATGGACATACGGTTTTTCATGCACCGAATGAACGATATTATTTTGGCAAGAATATTAAAAGCACGCTGCAAATCGGCGAAGCGGCAGTTATTGCAGAAAGAACCGGATGCGTTACCGTTGCCGATTTCCGCGTTCGGGATGTTGCGGCGGGCGGAGCAGGGGCGCCGCTTGTTCCGTTTACCGAGTATCTATTATATCGAGAACCCGGTACGGTAATCGCCTTGCAGAATATCGGCGGTATCGGCAATATCACGCTTTTGCCTGCCGATGCCGATATGGACGGCATTATCGCCTTTGATACCGGCCCGGGGAATATGCTGATAGACGGCTTGATGCGGCTTATCACCGGCGGTACGCAAAACTATGACGAAGACGGCAAATGTGCCGCTGCCGGTGCCGTTGATTCGGCATTGCTTGATTTTCTTAAAACGGATCCTTATTTGCAATTAAAACCGCCAAAGACCACCGGTAGAGAACATTATTCCGAAGCGTTTATACAAGTGTTGTATGATAAAGGTACATCATTGCAGCTACCGCCGGAAACAATTGTAAGGACGGCAACCTATTATACTGCATATTCAATCGCGTATTCGCTTAATACATTCGGATTGCCGATACCGCAAAAGCTGATAGTCGGTGGAGGCGGCAGCAGAAATCCCATTATTTTAGCGCATCTACGGCGGCTGTTGCCTCAATGTTCCGTGCTGACCAACGAGGATATCGGTAAAAACAGCGATTCAAAAGAAGCATCTGCCTTTGCCGTACTTGCAAACGAAGCGCTCTGCGGTAATCCGAATAACGTCCCGTCTGCGACGGGAGCAAAGAAGTTTGTCGTAATGGGAAAGATCAGTATGTAATAAACCTATTCTGAAACTTTCGTTTTCGAATAGGTCTACGAGTTCACGCACCGCATTTCAAGGTAACCTGTTCAGAAACGGAAGTTTCCGAACAGGTTTGTTATAAAAATTTTTTTTAAAGTGCCGATAATGGTGATATGGAATCTACGAAAAATTTTTCTGAAGTGTTAGAACATCACATAGCTATACAACGGGAAGAGTTTAACAAACATTTACTTCCTCAGTTGCAGCAAAATTATGCAGCGCTCGGCAGTGTGGTAAAAATTCTCCGCAGCAATTTATTGAAAAAGGGCTTGGTCTATGACGATCCGTATAAATACGACAGCCGTATGACCGAAATAAAAGTTCCCAGCAATGAAGCTTTTGCAGACGGTGAGCGAGCTGCTATCGTCGGTTCCAGATTGGCACAGTATCAAACGATGCTCGATTTTTTAACGAACTCCTATCAATTTAACTGTTCATTCCTGACGCCGCAGCGTATTGCATCCATGCTCGCATTGAATAAAACTTTCCAGTGGTCAGCGCTCAACGAAAATTCAACGCTTGCGAATACTCGTGCACTTGCCGAGATTTGTAAATCGCTCCACTCCGTCTCCGATACGCTGACCGGCGGACTTTTACGCGATTCACTTGGACACCTTGCAAAGCTCGACACGGAGATCAATAAAACACTCCGTCAACTTGCCCGTTTACACCGTGAAGAATATAAGCTAACAATCAGAAAAAACTTACCACCCGATTTAACGGTTACGCAAGCGGATATCGTAAGCCCGATTAAATTATTAAAAACTCTAAAAAAGACTATTGCCGCAAATGATGAAAAACTTCCCTTCTATCATGAGCTTGTGATGGAAGTCATTAAAGAAGATTACGGTTCCGATTCGGCACATCTGCAACAAGAAGTATTGCGCCATTTGAATGTAACGCAAAAAGAAAATGTAAAAACCAATAAACAAGAAAATATGCGGCCGGTGCTTATAACGGGACTGCGCATCCTCGGCACCACCGGTAATCATTTCGACACTTGTCTCACCAAACTTATGGCTAATCAAGAAGTAGTATATAAATCGCGTACGACGATTTTTACCAAGTTTTTAGAAGCTTTGAGACGTGCGTTCAATATGGAAGAAAGAAAACATGAAATTACCATATTGATTAAAGACCCTATCAGCAATTTGCAAAAAAAAGAAATAATCGTACTGGAAGATTTTACTGATAATTTAGCAAAAACAATTCGTATTTTTAGAGTTCTTGCATCGGGTACCTCCGACTTACAGCAGCGTTTAACCGGCATGAACAATGAACAATTACTTGAACTCTTAAACAAATACATCGTTATATGTAATGGATATTTAAAAACCCTCGGCGGATTGGATGATTATTATAAATCCACTGACGTTATACTACGCTCAAAAATGAAAGGGATAAAAATAGAATTGACCACAATTCGAAACGCAGTTATAAAAGCAAATCAATGCAGAGCGGAATACAATGCGAGCGTTGAAGAATATTTAAATATGAAAGAACTTGGATTGATTCATGAATAAAAAAAATCTGGTATTGTTTTTTGTTTTGTGTATATTTCCATTTGTTGCATGCGCAGAAAGTGAAACGTATCCTCAAAACGAATTTATTGTTTCGGTTACCACCGGTATTCCGAATTTGCATCCTCATGCTGCATATAATGCAAATGAGGCTCAAATCTTGACCGGTTTGTATGAGGGACTATGCACTTACGATCCTTATACGTTACAGCCGGTCGCCGGGTTAGCAAAGGATTGGAAGATCAGTGCAGACGGTTTAACGTGGACGTTTACTCTGCGGGATAAACTCACATTTGAAAACGGCGATCCTATTACAGCTCAAGTAGTATGCGATTCATTTATCAATTTGTTAAACCCTAAGCTTGATTTACCTTATGCCTCACTTTTAGATTGCGTTAAAGGAGTAAAAGAATATCGTACCGGAAAAAGTTCCGATATGTCGGCTATCGGCTTATGTGCGGAATCCGATACTTCATTAAAAATCTCGCTTATATATCCGGCAGAGCAATTAGCCAATATACTCTGTCATCATGCATTTTCGGCAGTACATCCTTCACAGCTCAAAGAGATAACCCGTTATGCGGGAAAGAGTTCATTTGTGAAGCCTTCCGAAGCTTTTAAACCGATCGCGAGCGGTCCTTTTAAAATAGAAAGTTTTACCGCCGAAAAAATCCGTCTCATAAAAAATCCCACTTATTGGGATTCCGAATCGGTACGACTCCCTGCAATCAGCATACTCTTAGATGAAGATGCCGATAAAATGACGGAAGCATTTAATCAAGGAACTGTTCACTGGCTTTGCGGGTCAGTCAATTTAAATAAAGTAGCGGCGGCATATACCATCCATATTACGCCGATGTTTGCAACCGAATTCTTCTATTTTAAAACAAATACAGCGCCATGCAATAATCAAACGCTCAGAGAAGCGCTACTTGCTGCACTCCCTTATACCGAATTGCGCAAGGATTATTTAATTCCTGCTAAGACGCTGGTATTTCCTCTCACGGGATACCCGACAGTACCGGGTATTGATAAACAGGATACGGCAAAAGCGGAAAAGCTTTTAAAAAATCTGCTGCAATCAGAGACGACAAAACCGGTAAAAATTCTTCTGCCGGAAACAGCATTCTACACCGAACAGGCGGCATTGTTGAAAACCGCATGGGAAAAAATAGGAATTGTAACGGAAATCACAACCGTTCCTTTTGAAGAATACTATGACCGGTTAAAAACGGACGATTATCATTTAGCCGTTATTTCGTGGATTGGCGACTTTGCAGATCCGCTCGCTTTTCTGGAATTATTCAGGTCTGATTCAACTTTAAATGATTCAGGTTGGCATAATACCGATTACGAAAATTTTATCAAGAAAGCATCGGCGGAGCAAAATCGTAAAACAAGATTTGAATATCTTGCAAAAGCGGAGCAGTTGCTGTTAGATTCGTCGGTTATTATCCCGCTTTCTCACGTCCCTGCAATCAATGTTATCGATTTAAGCGACATTAAAGGCTGGTATGTAAACGCGGTTAATATCCATCCGTTTAAATGTATTCGTTTTGCACAGCCCGATCCCTTGCCCGGAGTTGCGTTATATTCTAAGTAAAATTGCTCAATGGGAATATGCAGCGGTTCACATCAGTAACGAGCCGGTAAAACAGATTACTCCGGCAAGCAGTGCATACGTAATAAAATATTTAAACACCGCCGCGAGAATTTTGCTGTCGGAACCGGTAATACCGATAGCTCCTGCGCCGATTGCAATATTCTGCGGGCATACCATCTTGCCGATACCGGCTCCCATTACATTTGCTGCAGTAATCCAATACGGATCCAGATTAAGCGAAAGGGCGGTTTCCAGCTGCAAATTCCCGAAGAGGACGTTAGTAGAGGTGCCCGATCCTGTTACAAACGCGCCCAATACACCGATAAGCGGTGCAACAAAGGGGTACACGGGGCCGGTTGCGACAACAGCAGAGTGTGCAATATCGGAGATCATTCCGCTATATATCATCACCTTGGCAGTTGCCAAAACGCTGCAGATCGTTACAAAGGTTCTCCAATATTTCTTTAGGGTAGCGCCCAATACGGTAGCCATTTCGAACAACGAAGCCTTTTGAATAAGCCCACCGCAGATAGCCGCAATGAATATCATCACTCCCGGAGTATTTATCCAGCTGAACGTGAGAGGCTTGCCACCTTCTCCCTTATAAATCATGAACGAATGTTTGAAATTCTTGATGGCGTTATGCACGGGAGGACAGAGCTTTGAGGTAAGAATTAACAATATAAAGATAAGCATAAAGGGCGCCCATGCTCTCATGCCTTCGGCAAAGCCGATATGAGCCGCCGGTGTTGTTGTAGCCGACGCAGCAGTTTGTACCGAATATTCCGATTCGATTTTTGCGGCGTCACAATCTCCATTACCGTTTTTTTTGCCGAATTTTGCTGAAAGGATTACGCAGAGCATCGAACAGATTGAACCGACAATAGTCGGAAGTTCGGGACCTAACAACTGTGCAAAAAGAAGATAGGGAACAACAAACGACACCGACGCTACCAACGTAACATGCCATACACCTTTTAATGCCTTTATTCCTCCGCCGCAGATTACCACTATAAGAAATGGTGAAAGAAAGGCGTGAACAACCTGTATAAGCGCGGCATTTGCAGCAAGCTGCTGCAAGTCCAACCCTGTGATGGATGCAAGCGTCGCTGTCGGCACTCCTGCCGAGCCGAACGCAGTCGGTGTCGTATTTGCAACAAGACAAGCCGTTACCGCATTGATGGGATTAAGCCCTATTCCGGCAAGAATCGATGCGGGAATAGCAACCGCAGTACCGAACCCTGCCATACCTTCCATAAAATTACCGAACCCCCAGCCGATAATCAGCATCAGTATTCTTTTATCATCGGAAATACCGATCAGCATCCCTTTGATCTTTTCCATAGCGCCGGTATGTATCGTTAAATTGTATGTAAAAAGAGCGGCAACAATAATCAAACAGATAGGCCAGAGTGCATAGGCGACTCCTTCGAACATAGCGGATGAGATATGGAGTGGCGGCAATTTCCAATACAACGCTGCTAAAATTGCCGTTATAAGCAACGCAATACCGCAGGCCTTACAACTTGTCATCTTGAGCTTGCTTAAAGAAATAATGAGCCAAAAAATCGGCAGCATTGCAAGTATAAAATTAATTAATAGCATATATCACTCCATTATTCAGGACAAACGCATCATCGATTGAAATAATTGAACAAATCTTGATGCCGGTTAAAAAAACTTTGAATGGCGGTAAGAATCATTGTGTGGATTTTTTCTTTATTTTGATTAAACACGTCTTTATCGCTGAATAATTCATGCATCACCATCATACCGTGAAAAATTTTAAGCAGAAAATATTCTTGCTGCCGGATGATATTCATAATTTCTAATTCTTGTTGGGGCGGGTAGTGTAACGTTTTTATAAATAGTTCAAAAGCTTGTTTTTCCAATTGAAAATACAGCATTTCATAATCGCGGTCATAAGGAATTTCCGCTAAAAACATCAAGTAGAGTTTTTTTTCGGGTACTTCATCAAAGAGCTTCGCCATACAAGCATCTGTCATAACCTCGGCAAGCGATTCGGTTCCTGCCGATTCCCGCACAATCTTTTCGGTTCGTTCATACCGGAAATAGTTTCCGTTTTGCATAATATCAAAAAGGATTGCCTTTGTCGTTTTATAATATTGGTATACGCCCCCCTTGGAAAGCGTCGTGTGTTTAACCACATCTTCCATTGTCGTATAGCGGAAGCCTTTCTCTAAAAATACTTTTTTTGCAGCTTCTTGTATCTCCGCTTTGCGGACAGATTTCGATTGCCGTTTAAACTTAGCCATAGAATATATACATCAGATAGACTTACTGTCTGTAGGATTGAAAAGCTTCAACAAAAGCGAGCAGCGCATACCTATGTTAAAGTCCGAGCTTATCGGCGATACCGCACATCGCTGCAAGTGCTAATTCCGCAAATTCCGGAAACGGTATTCCGATATTTTCTATTGACATCATTGCGCCTCTGTCGGCACCGGCAGCAAATCCGGTTGCCTTCATTTTCTTGATGATGGATTTAACCTTAACGCTTGTAATTTTTTTATCGGGATACACAAGCGTAACGGCAGTGATAAAACCGGTAATAGGGTCGGCTGCATAGAGCGCTTTTTCAAAAAGCGTTTGCGGTACGGCGCCCGTATCGGGATTGTGAGCGATAATAGCACTGTACATTTCCTCGCAGCCGAAATTCTGTTTTTTTAATAGTTCAACTGTTACGGGACCGTGCCGTTCAGGGTGTTCCTGCCAGTTGGAAACGTCCATATCCAAGTCATGGAGCAACCCTGTAATCCCCCACAGTTCTTCATCCGCCGGCGACAACCGTTTTGCGAGCGCGCGCATAACAGCTTCAACAGCAAATGAATGCGCAATGATATGCTCAGTTGTAACATATTGATTGAGTAATCCAATCGCCGTATCTCTATCAATGTTCATAGATGCCTCCTGGAAATCTCTAAAAAACGAAAGCCCCTATCGGCTTTTTCTCTTGTGCCGTTGATTTTAATGTGCAACTAAATCGGCGTATTCCGAATGTTTATTGAACCAATCGGCTGCATACGAGCATTGAGGCCGTATCTTCTTCCCGTTCTTTTGAGCATAGTCTACGACTTCTTTAACAAGTTTACCGGCAACGCCTTGCCCTCGTAAAGAGTTATCGACAAAGGTGTGGTCGAGGCAAACCGTCGAGTTGTTCTCCTGCGGAAATGTAACCTCGGCAATGACTTTTCCGGCATCATTTTCCGCATAAATTCTATTTTCTTGGCGTATAAATTCCATCGTATCCTCCTTGTGGAACGTAGTATGCCATAGAATAGAAAGGAATTTCAATATGTACATCGGCATTGTCATCATCATAGCAACAGCAATTAGACTGGGTTGACAAAGTGAATGGCTCAATTATAATAGTGCCTTCGATTCCGAAAGTTTTATAGGAGGAAAAAATGAGCAATGTCTATAAGACACGCCCGCACAGAGTACTGGTGAATCTTGTTTTTGGTGCGGGAGCCGCTCTCTTTGTGACTTTTATTGCATCAATTTGGCTTAAAAGTTTCGTATTGTTGCTATTGATAGCGTTAGCAACTTTCGTCGGCTATATTTGGTTGGTAATTATCGGTAATATGATTGTTATAGAAACCGACGGCGATACATTGACAATAAAAAAGGGTAATAAAATCGATACCTATTCGATTTCCGCTACAGCGATACGGGCAAGAACCGTTAGTTCCGGCGGGGATACGGAATGTTCGCTCTATCTTACCCGGCAGGGAGAAAATGAAGAACTGATTGACTGCGAATTAATTGGTATTACGCAGTTTATAAAGTTATTGGATGATTTGGGAATCAATAGAGATTCCGTAACCAAACTCAACACGGACAATACTGATGAACCGGCTAAATTGACAACCGTAAAGGAGAAAACACATGGACATCATCATGAGTAATACAAGTTTTTCACATATCTATTATTTTATCCTTATCCCGATAGGGCTGCTTGCGTATTTTGCATTTGCAATCTTTAAAACAAAGAAGGATAAACAGCGCGTTACAAATTGGCTGAATGAACATCCCGATGCGGTAAAAGTGTATATCGGTAAAACCGGTTCGGTAACCGGTTATCTGGCGAGTGCGGCTCAGCAGATAACCGTCAGCAGTGTCGACGGGGAACGTCCGTTCTACTTTAGAGAAAAACTTTCAACCGGATTCTATGTTACTCCCGGAACCCATATTGTCGAATCGTCTTTTTCAAAAACTCGTCCCGGTTTCTTTTACCGCTCCGTTACAACGACCTACGGTGCAAGTAAACAGGAAATTACGGTTGAGGCTTCCAAAGCCTATAACTATTTCTTTAATACGAAAGAAGAAGCCTACGGGTTTGAAGAATTGCATTAAAAACGAAAGCCGATTAGACCATACGGTTTAATCGGCTTTTTTGGAAAATGCTTGTTTTTAAACAGTTCTTTTAATACGCGGGATTATCCCATGTTCTGCTGCAGAACTTCGGCTTGCGCTTTTGCTCTTCGGTCATGTCGATGCCGAGGGTGCCGCCCGGGTTCATAATGTTGTCGGGGTCAAAATGCTTTTTTAACGCGCGGAAAATATTCAGCCTATCCGTGCCGATCGATTGTTCCACCCACGCCGCAGTCATCTTGCCGACACCGTGGTGGTGGCTCATCGCAGCTCCCTGTTCCATGATATTATCAAAGATACCGAACTGATATTCTGCATATTCTTCTTTATCGCGGAA
Organism: Treponema sp. OMZ 305; assembly: GCF_024181325.1. Lineage (NCBI taxonomy): Bacteria > Pseudomonadati > Spirochaetota > Spirochaetia > Treponematales > Treponemataceae > Treponema > Treponema sp. OMZ 305. The sequence continues at coordinate 1,430,719 of NZ_CP051300.1, forward strand.
TTTCCCGATGAAGATAAAATAGAGGTTGGCTCCCTGCTCATAGGCATGGGAAAGGTGGGTCATACAGACCGTGTTCGGGCGGGATTTTGCAAAAGCGCGTACCTTTTCATGCACCCTGCCCATCATCTCCCATGTAACGGAGCATTCCATCGTGTCGATGATGATGCCGTAGTCCTGCAGCGATTCCCGCAAATAGGGGTCGGTAAAGCGGCCTTCTTCCCATTTATGTGCGGGATAGCCGGTGAGGTACAGTCCGCCGTGGGCTTTGCTGATTTTTTTTACGATGCGGAAGAGGTTTGAAGAAAAGCCTCGTTCACCTTCCGTCCATCCTAAGAACATACAGCGGTTATGCGCTTTGTATCCGCGGAGGTTCATCAAGCTTTCGAGCGGCGTGCCTTCCACGCCGTAGAGCTTCATCATTGCATCGGTTTCTTCGGGGTCGGATAGGCGGAACACGGAAGGATAGCCTGCTTCGGCTTGCATAATTTCCCGCGCGGCGTCGCGTCCGCTCTGCCAGTCCTTAAACATAAAGCTGAAATACCGGCGGTTCTCCGCAGTCAGGCGGGAAATTTTCAACGTTACATGCGTCAGTACGCCGAACGCTCCCTCCGACCCCATCATCAGCTCATCGATATCAGGGCCGACGGCGTGGGCGGGAAGTCCGTAGCTTTTAATGATGCCGGTGGGAGTAACGTATGTTTGCCCCATCACGATATTGTGAATATTGCCGTAATAGGTTGAGTTCTGACCGGCGCCCCGCGTTACCGTCCAGCCGCCGACGGAGGAGTATTCAAACGACTGCGGAAAGTGTCCGCATGTATAAGCGTGCCGTGCGCCGAATCGGGTTTTCGCTTCACTCAAGATTTTTTCGAGCTGGGGGCCGGACATCCCCGCTTCAACCGTGATGGTTTGATCGGTTTCGTTAAAGTTAATCACCTTGTTAAAGTTCCGCCGCATATCAAGGCTGATGCCGCCCTTAAACGCTTCCACGCCGCGGGTAACGGAAGAGCCGCCGCCGTATACATAGAGGGGGATGTGCTGCTTTTGGCAGTATTCGACAATCTGCACGATTTCTTCATGACTTGAAGGATAGAGCACTGCCCGCGGGGCATTTTCGGTGATGTTCTCCCGCAGCCGGTAGAGGTCGTACATGGTTTTGCCGTAAGCTACGGAAAGCCGGTTGTATCCCTTGGTACTGACATTCTCTTTACCGCACACGGATTCAAAAAACGCAACATGCTCCGGTTCAAGCGGCGGCGTCGCTAATGTTTCGGGTACAATTTCGTGTCCGTCGGCGCCCTTCCGCTGAAAATCTGCATCGGTTAAGCCGAGCTCACCTTTCATAAAGGTAAAGAGCCTTTCATTCGGTTCCTTAAATTCGTTTGGGTCCCCCCATTTTAAAATCGAACGGAATGAAGCCGGCGGCGGGGGAACTTGCTCCCATTCCGGTTTAAAATTCTTGTATACCTTACGTTCTGCCATATTTATCTCCTATTACGAGTCTGTCCAAAAACTTCAGTTTTTGGACAGTTTCCTTAGATTTAACTGCGATGTTTTGAGATAAGTCATTACAAAACAAAGACTTATCTCAAAACTCGTCGGGCATCTCTAAAAATCTAACCATGTTTTTAGAGATGCCCTCATGACGGATAACCGGTTACCTCCCGTATCCGTTTATACACGTGCTTTAAGATAGGATATATCTGTGTGTATATTTGATAGAGTTCATCATATAATTCGCGGTTATCCGGTGAAGGGGTAAATACTCGCGCGATATGAACCATATTTTTGGCGCTTTCTTCGATACTTGAATAACACCCCGTTCCGTACGCCGTTAAGATCGCGGCACCCAGTGCGGAAGTTTCCGTTGTCGCACCGCGGATAAGCGGTTTGTTTAAGATATCTGCCGTGATAGTGCAGATACGGTCGCTCTGCGAGGCTCCGCCCGAAACGGCAACCTTTTGTACGGGAACGCCGCTTTGTCGTTGCAGTTGTTCCAACCCCTCCCGCAGCGAGTAGGCGAGCCCTTCGACGATTGCGCGGTATATTGCGTGCCGTCCGTGTACGTCGCCGAACCCGATCATCGAGCCTTTCGCATAGTGATCTTTAAGGCTGGCGCCCCAATAGGGTTGCAGCATTAGGCCGTAGCAGCCGGGCGGGGAGGAGTCGAGGAGACGATCCATAATTTGTTCCGGAATAATACCGGTTGCCGTCGCCTTTGCCCGTTCTTCATAGCCGAGCTCGTCCTTAAACCAGCTGATCATCCAGTAGCCGCGGAATATTTCGATTTCCGGTACCCAACGCCCTGGATAGGCGGCGCTGTATGCAGGTAGAAAGCGAATAGGTTCCGTGTAGCGGTCGGTGCATATTTCTACCGTCGCCGTTGTGCCGAAACTGAGAGAGGCCGTTTTCGCATCGAGGCATCCCATACCGAGCGTTTCACATGCCTTATCACTGCCGCAGGCGATAACCGGTATACCGGCGGGTAGCCCCGTTTCCAGCGCTCCTTGGGCGGAAACCCGTCCGATCTCTTTCCCGCTTTGCACAACGCTGCATTTTTTATCATCGTCTATCGGAAATATCTTTGCCGTGATGTGTCCGGGGGATGCCCACTTTTGTTTTTTATGATCAAAGGGAATGTGTCCGACCAGCGAAGAAGGCGAATCGGCAGCAATTCCCGTAAGCCGGTATTGCAGATAGCCCGATACCATCAGTACTCTCCAGGTTTTCTTCCAAATTTCGGGTTCATTCTCCTGTATCCAGTTGCACTGACCGTCGCTTTGGGAGTGCATGATCTTTTCGTAGTAATCGACTGCTTTTAACGCAGCCTTCATAATGAAATTCGGATGATACCGGCCGCGTGCCTTTCGGGTATCGAGCCATGTGATTGCAGGGCGCAATACGTTTCCGTCTTTCCCGATGAGGATAACGGTGTCCCGCTGAGCTGTTACGCCGATTCCCTTTGCGCGGGCGAGTAAATCCGGATGGCCGGTTTTAAGCGCAGTTACCCCCGTGCAGAGTGCGCCCCACCACACTTCAGGGTCTTGTTCCGCCCATCCCGGCCGCGGACTGACGCACGGTTTATACATAATCTGTTTCTTTGCGAGCACCGCGCCGTCTTCCGCAAAGATGATAACGCGCAAGCTCTGGGTACCGCAGTCGATTGAAATGATCGTCGATTGGTTGGTCATAATCATTCAGCCTCCGTACTTGCACAGGCGAGTATCGGTATTTTCGTCCCGTTTTCAGCGGTCAGCTGCGCAAGGCAGTCGCCATACCGTACCGGAGCGGCGGCGGTAATACTGCGTATTTTTTCTATCATAGATTTCATCTCCTCAAGCGGAATTTCACATCCGGTTTTTACCGGCAATCGGATAAACTCCGGCGCACCGAATCCTGTTGTTTCCCCGTTACGGCGGGAGGGTTTGCAGGCAACGGTGGTGGTGAGCGTCCTCATAGGGCACAGCGCTTCCTGTTTGCCGTAGACAACTCCTTTAGGACAGCTGTTTCCGCTTACTTCCATTGTATCCGGTGTATCGCCAGTTGTCACGGTTAAATGACAGCCGCGCGGACACGCAATACAAATCAGCTTTTTGGTCATTCCGCCTCCTTTGCTCGATAAGCCGGCTCTGCGTTCGTCAGCGAAACGGACAGGCGCTGCGTATATGCCGGTATCGATGCAGTCTCCACTATAATTCGCTCCATCTCCGGCGGTTTTAACGACCGGTATGTTTTTTTGAAGAGAATTGTTGAGTCTGTTTTTGTTTCCGCAGTAATAGTTAATACGGCGTGCTCCCGCTGTGCTGCAGAGCGGAAGTACAACACCGCCGGTTTTCTATCCGGTGCGATGCGGGCGGGGGTTTGATACAAGAGCGTTTTATCTGCGCTGATCGGAATTTCAGCAGAGTTTTTGCGTAGCGCAGTCGGTTGCATTTCCGTAGCGAAGGGTTCAATCCTTGCAAGCTCCGGCGAGCAGTATTCAGTTGCCGGATTTCTGCCCGCGGCGGTATTGCCTTCAAACGCCGTTCCGCTGCAGAGTGAGGCAGCCCGTTCTCCGGCAATACCGCCCGACTCCGAAACATAGTCTACAAGATCGTTTACATGCAGGGCATTTCCGCAGGAGAAAAGCCCCTGCACGGTCGTTTCCATATATTGATTAACCTGCGGCCCCTTTGTCCGCGTGTCCATTTTCGGCGCGAGACTGTCGAGGATATCGTTTTCGGGGATGAGCCCGACGCTTAAAATGAGCGTGTCGCAGGGAATGTACCGATCCGTACCGGCGAGCGGCTGCATCTGCTTATCGACCTGCGTAACGGTTACGCCCTCCAAGCGTCCTGCCCCGTGCAAGGCGCTCACCGTCGTAGAAAGGTGGAGCGGAATACCGTAGTCTTCAATGCATTGCACGATATTGCGGGTAAGTCCCGACGGTTCGCTTTTTACCTCGTAGACACCTTCCACACTGCCGCCGACACTTGCGGTTTCGAGGGTGAGCCGCCGCGCCATAATAAGCCCGATGTCTCCGCTGCCCAAAATGACAAACCGCTTACCGGGAAGGTATCCCTTTAGGTTGATAAAGGCTTGCGCCTGCCCCGCAGTGAATACCCCCGAAGGCCGATCGCCGTGGATAAACACCTGCCGGTCGGTACGTTCCCTGCAGCCCGTTGCGGAAATGAGCGCTGTACAGGAAAGATTAAAAATACCGTTTTGCGGATTGGTAAAGGTCAGCTCAAAGCCGCCGCCGTTCTGTTGCACAATACGGATAACAAAGGTGGATACGAATATGTCGATGTTGGAGTGTTGTGCGAGCATGTCGCGATACCGCCACGCATATTCGGGGCCGGTTAGCCGCTCCTTAAACCGAATAAGTCCGAAGCCATCGTGAATGCACTGCTTTAAAATCCCACCGATATGTTCTTCTCGTTCTATCAGTGCGATGCTGCACTGAGGGGCTTTTTCGGCAGCGGCAAGAGCGGCAGCCATACCGGCAGGCCCCGCTCCAATCACGATAATATCGTAAAAACGTTTCATAATGTTGCTTTCCCTTTGTCTGCCGGCAGCGGGTTGTTCAGTATATACGACGAGCCGCCTTTTTTAGTAATGCGCTCAAGCGGGATACCGGCTTCCCTACTGATGATTTCCATAACCCGCGGCGTACAAAAACCGCCGTGGCACCGCCCCATTCCGGCTCGGCATCGGCGTTTTATCGCATCAAGGCTGATATTCTGCATACCGAGCGCAAGGCAGCTGCGTACCGCATCTCGTATTTCTCCCTCGGAAATTTGCTCGCAGCGGCAGACGATTTTACCGTAGAGCGAATCCTGTTTGATAAGCGTATGCCGCTCGGCATCGTGCATCGAGGCTGTTTCGCAGGGGGCGGCGCGGCGCGGTATAAAGTCCGGTTTTTCTTTGAGGCCGACGGGAAAGCGCCGGAGTGCAAGAGCTGCAATATCTTCCGCGATTGCAGGAGCGGAAGCAAAACCCGGCGATTGAATGCCCGCCGCATGAATCAAGTTGGGGACCTTTTCGGATGTTTCGACGATAAAGTCTTCCTCCCACGTCGCTGCACGGATACCGCTGTAATACGTGATGACATCACCCCGCGAAAGCGTTTTATTCATAGCCATTTGCTCAAGCAAGGCGTGTTCGTTCTCCGAATCGGTACCGTAGTCTTCGCGGTCATACACTTCATGCGCAGTCGGCCCGACGAGGATATTTCCTTCTATACAAGGGATAATTCCGCCGCCTTTTGAATGCTGTTTTGAAGAGTTAAAGAGATTGGGTTTTCCGATAATGGTATGCTGCATTCCCTTTTTCTTTTTATCGAGGATGATATCCATACCCTTTCGCGGATGAATGGAAAAGAAACGGTCTCCGGCAAACTCCGCAATTTTATCAGACCATACGCCGGCTGCATTGATGACGAGACGGGTGTTCAGCGTACCGCGGTTTGTGCGCACTGCCGAAATCAATTCGTTTGTTTTGTCAAAGCCGATTACGGCGGTTTCAAAGAAAAATGATACCCCGTTTGCCGCTGCATTTTCCGCAAAGGCGATTGTTACCTTAAAAGGCGAGGCAATGCCGGAATAGGGCATCCAAAAACCGCCGTAGTATTCCGTACTCAGGTTCGGTTCCATGTTTTGTATCGTTTTTTTATTCATATAACCGACCCGTCCGTCAACACCGTTTTTTGCTGCCCGTCGGTGCATAAAGGGCACAAGAGGTTTCAGAAACGGAGTGTTAAACAGCATAAAACTGCCCGGCCAGTCGGTTTGAAAGCCGAGTTCTTTGTCGAGCTTGCGGTACAGGCGGTTGCCGCGCGTGTTCAGTTTGCCTTTTATCTTTGAAGGACTGTCTGCAAAGCCGGGATGGATCATACCGTCGTTGCGGGAGGATGCCTGCATTGCGCAATCGCACTCTTTTTCGAGAACAGCGATTGTTAAATCATAGCGGGACAGTTCCCGTGCGATTGCGCATCCGACAACACCGGCGCCGATAATCACGATATCGAAGGTCTTGCCCGCTAAAAAATTGTCCCGCACTTCCGGCATCCGCATCGGCGGCTCAGTCTTTCCTGCGACGGTTATATCGTTGACCAAGCCCTTGTATCCGCGCTGATGTTTGCATCTTTTTGCAAAAAAAGCGCCGACGGCGTACCGTTCTTCAACAGTAGGAGCGTCTCCGGTCAGTATCACCGAGCGACCGTCCCATTCCGCCGAAAGCTTCAGCTGCGGATACCGTGCCTTTATCTTCCGCTCAAGCTTTTGAAGATACTGCTTCATAATGATGCTCCTCCATAATCGGCGGATTTTTCTGTCCGTCAGTTTTCGCGTGAATAGGTCTAATGTATGCATTCGTCGAAATCATTTCTTCCAATAAAGTGAGCGCTTCATTCCGCTCATTGTTCGAGATATAAGTAATCAACCGCGATTTTAAGGCTGCGGCTGTCCGGATGCTCCCGATATTTTCAGTAAAAAACAGCTCCAGTTTTTGATGATAGATTTCCCGTGCCGAGTTAAAAAGCAGGAGAAAAACGATATTACCGCCTGCCTCAATAATTGCGCGATAAAAAAGAAAATCCAATTCGGTCAACCGCCGTATTTCGGCAGGCTTTAAGGCAGCGCCGAGCTTTTTTTGCTCTTCTCCGTGTATCTTATGTAATTTCTCAATGAGCAGCGAATCCGCTTGCTGCTGCGCCGTATCGGAATCAAAATACTGCTGCAACGATTTTTTCAAAATCATCCTGCGGACTTCTTCCAAATCGGCATCGATACGCGAGGCAGACTGAGGCGCAGAAAAACGATAGAGACTTGAAAGCAGCGGCAGTGCGCCTTCTTCCGTAAAGTTATTGACAATCCAGCCATGCCGCGGGCGAATGGAAATAAGACCCCTCGCTCCCAGTTCCAAAAGGCCTTCGTGAATCACCGGCCGAGAGACGCCCATCTGCTGTGCCAATTCCCGTTCGGGCGGTAGCTGCTCTCCCGGAAGGATAAGCTGCATCAACAGCAGCGTTTCCATCTGTTCAATAAAGCGTTCTTTATTACTTTTGGCAGTTGCTTTTTTTTTCTTTTTCATGTAATCTCATATATATAACATCAGTGTGTGGTAATACCACCAATTCTTTATCTACTATAACATAGAAAAAAACGATTTGTCAAATATTTGTTAAAATTTTTTATAACTATTTTAAAAGCCGGCTGTTTAGTATGGTGCGTTAAATAAAACTATTTCGTACCACCTGCCATGTTTTTCCGTACTTCTCTTGCTTTTCATTATGGAGTTTTTTATCGGAAGGAGAGCTTATGAGCATGAAATTACGCTGTAAAGGGAAGCAAAAAGAAGCTGATAAGATTGCAGCTTTTTTGATGAATGTATCGGAGCGTTTGCTTTTTCATATTCCTCTTTATGAAATCGGTAAAGCCTTTGGTATATCGCGTGAAGATATATTGGATATTTTTATTCAAGGCGTTTACGACGGATTTTTTATATTAGACTGGATTTATCATTGCCCCACATGCGGAAATGTCGCGTATGAGGCGCCGTCTCTTCATCGTGCTTCGTCTCAAAATTTTTGTACGGTTTGCAATAAAGCCTTTGATAATATGCTCGACACCAATGTCGAAGCATGCTTTTCAATTCATCCGCGTTGTAAGATGATTGATCCCCTGTTTAGATTGAATTATATCGCTGAAATCGGTAAAAATATCCGGAACGGGCAGTATCGGACATGGGATACACCCGATGCAGTACGGGGTGTTGAGATCATTCAAAATAATTTATATCGTAAATTGATGAGTTCCGAAGTGCTTATCGGTGATCAATCGCTTCCATTGAAAAATATAACGATTCTCTTTGCGGAGATTACGAACTCGACGAAACTTTATGCTTCATTAGGCAATAAAAAAGCATTTTCATTGATAAAAGAGTATGTGAAGATTCTTTTTGGTACGATTGAAAAGTGCTGCGGCGTACCGGTTATGAAAAGCGATGATGTTGTTGTGGCGTCTTTTATCGACTCCGGTAAGGCTTTCCAAGCTGCGGTGAAAGCGCTGCGTCAGTTGATGAAGCATTCTCAAAATAAGTCGATAAACGAACAACTGGAAATGAAAATGGGCTTGCACAGTGGTTCCGCGCTGGTGGCAACGTTGAATAACCGGCTTAATTATGTCGGTTTGACTGTCAATACTGCCGCTGATATAAAAAATACTGCGCTTCCGAATGAGATTGTTATTTCAGAAGCTCTTTTTAAGAGTCCTGCTGTTAAACATTCCATTCTTTCCTTTACTAATACCGTACAAAAACAGCAGATACGATTTAAGGGAAATCCGGAAAATCATACGCTCTATCATATAAAAATATCAAATCAAAAGGGTACTCCTAAAAACTGAAGTTTTTTGAATATTTAGACCGTAAACGCCGGTAATTTCTAGCCATTTTGCACACCGTGGCGTATAAGGAATCGTAAGAGGTTGGTATGGATAGTAGACATATTGTCCCGCCTGTTACGGTTCTTGCTGCGGCATCGACAGCTGTTTTTTATACGCTTTATGCGTTTGCGTACATCGGCGGTCTCATTACATCGTTTATCTTTTTGACGGCGGTTTTATTATTCTGCGTGCTATCGGTGTTTTTAATAGCGGTATCCGTAGCGGGTAAGCTGTTGCATCGAAACTTAAAATACCGAGAGCGGCACGACCGGAATCACCGAACTGCGATTCCTATGCATTGCGTACGATTTGCAGTTCGGTTTGCGCTTTGTGCGGCTGCCGGAATTGCAATCGGCTCATATTCGGCGCTGGCTCTGCAAAGAGAACAGCGCCCACCTCAAACACTTGCAGCATTGTATATGGTACGGACGCTTATTGCGGAATTAACCGGTGAGCCTGTTCCGGCAGGTACTGATTATTACCGCATACCGGTTAAACTGATTGCGTGCGGCGCCGGCCGCAATGAACAATTTTCCGCATCGGGTTCCGTGCAGCTTTTTGTTCCGGCAGCGCTTGTCCGCGGAACATATTCAGGAGGCATTACCCGCATCGGCGAAGCGGAGCAATCCGAAAAGACGATTCCGTTGCTGCGCGGTACGGCGGCTTTTGCTGACTATTTGCAAAAGCCGCAAGAATGCCGGTTTTATGTCCGCGGAATGCGGCTTGCAGTTCAAGGAAAGTTCGGTAAAACGGGAACAGTGTTTTATGCGCAGCCGGTGCAGCCGATGTTTCTCGGATGGAATTCTCCGCTTAGCCGCCTCCGCGCGTTTTTCCGCTTTGCTTTTATGCGGATGCTATACGGTTGGGGCGATGCGGGCGGACTTTTGCTTGCGCTGCTTGCTGCCGATAAAGCGTTCTTACCGGCAGGATGCATCGCGGCTTTCCGCAACGCCGGTCTTGCCCATATCCTTGCGCTGTCGGGGATGCATCTTTCATTAATCGGGACGGCGGCGCTGCAAGGGGGTAGGGTATTCGGGCATAAAAGCAGGGCAGTATGGTTTTCGCTTGCGGCGGTTTTCCTATTTGTCTGGTTCGCAGGCTCTGCTCCTTCGTTAAACCGCGCATTGGGAATGGTATGTATCACCGCCGCAGGGAGAGCACTCGGTTTAAAACCGCCGCCCTTGTCCGTGCTGTGCGCCATGCTAACCGTACATATCGCAATCGCCGGCGCTGAAGCAATAACGCTTGGGTTTATGCTTTCGTATGGGGCATGCGCCGGCATCATCATCTTCGGCGATGCGTGCGCCCGTCTTTTGGCAGGAAAAATACCTCCGGCTTTTGCAGGCAGTATTTCCGCATCCGTCGGCGCACAGCTTTTTACCGCCCCGATTGTTATTTCTGCAATCGGGAATATCGCAGCGGCGGGGGTAATTGCTTCATGTGTGGTGAGTCCGCTTGTTTCGGTTTTCCTCATAGCGGGGCTTATCTGCATTCCGCTTGCGCTTATCTTCCCGTTCACGAGTCCGCTGCTTGGATACGGATTGGACGCTGCATATCGGATAATCTTTGCGTCTGCGGATTTTTTTGCACGGCTACCGGTTATTGCGCCGGAAACCGGAGTAGGGCGCTTGGCCTTTTCGACAGCGACGTTTGCAGTTGGCGTATGCTGTGCGGCTCTGGCATATATTCAGCGCAAGCGGACAGCAGCCTCTTTGCCTCGATTGACATGAGTATGGTGAGTACCTGAGGTTTATTTGTACGGAGAGTTTAATACCTGCCGTTTCTCTACCGTCGCGGACGGCGGTTCTGAAACGAGTTAGGGTGAAAACCATTACTTTTTAGCTTTTATTTTAGAATAAGCTTTGGAAGAAAGGCGGGTTCTTAGGGTAGAACCCTAAGTCGTCATTTTTCTTTACATGGGGTCGTAGGGGAAGACTTTTCTTTTTATCGAAAAAAAAGAAAAGTCTTCCCCTAACTTCATTATTTATTTAATACGCTGCTTGCATCCTATTGTGTAACGGAAGGACGGGGTTTACCGATCGGTAATTTAACGAGCCAATACTTTGCAAACTTTTATCTTGGCGCTTTTGATCACTATGCAAAAGAGGAGATAAAGGTAAAAGGCTATGTCCGCTATATGGATGACGTGCTGCTGTTTGCCGATACCATGCAGGAAATAAACGCTATGCTGCACGCAGCATAGCGTTTTTTGGAAGATGAATTGCTTTTAACCTTAAAGGAAGAATATGTCTGTCTTTGCGCACGTCGCAATCAGTCGGTGTAGAAAGTATTGTAATAGGATTTTACAGGGGCGATAGGCAGTTTCCGATGATAGCTGCTGCCTGTGTAAGTATACATTATTGATATCCGTTACCCGAGAATCTTTAACAGATATCGCAGCTCGATACCTGCCCGTTTTAAAAAACCGAGGTCAAGTGAATAGCCACGTGCAGCATCGGGAAAGTGGCTGTACAGATAGTCACGCTCTGCGAAGAGTTGTTCCATCATATGTTCCGATATCGAGCGTTTACCCTGTAAGTGATCATTCAGTACTGTCAGGGCTTCTGCTTCACCGGCAAGATAGCCGCAGAGCGCTTCATATCGTTCGTTTGCAGTGTCTGATTCACAAACGGAATCAAAAAAACTATCGGCTGCATTTGTCTGCGAGCAACCGGTTCCGATAGCTGTACTGTCCGCATTTATATTCGATTTGCCGACATCGGTAAGTATCCGCTCCGCTTCGGTCATATCAGCTTGTCGGCCGTTCAAAAAGCAGCCCTCCGTCCCGATGTCGATCACTCGCTCATTTCCGGCGAAAGTATGGCGGTACAGTTCTGTATAGCCGGAAAGCACCGGCGTTGTCCAATAGGAAAGTCCTCGCTTTCCGGAAATGCGCTGCATACCGGTAGAAACACTGAGCTTATACGGCGATTCGGTGCGGGTTATTTCCGCAAAGAGTTTTTTTGCAGGGCTGCTTCCGGTGGCATGGGTAAGGCCGTTTTGCCATGCAAAATCCAAACCGGTATGCAGTATGGGTAGGTGAGGGGCAGTCAGCGCTAAAGCAAGCTGTATTGCCGTCAATCCTACCGATCCCATCGGCGGAAGAGTAAGCGGATGCAGCGTCTGATAGAGACGTTCCAAATACTTCAATCGAGCATACTCGGTGCAAAAAAAGTATACATTTCCGCCGCATGCTTGCAGCGCACGGGGGGAAGCCGTCAGATCGGCAAAGATCGGTATGCCGTATTTGTGCAAGCCGATGAACGCTGAATCAATCCAATACTGAGATTCCACCAGTACTATTGCATCAGGTTGAATATCGGGTAAAAGCGCTGCAGCCGCGGCATCCACTGCAAGTAAAAAAAAGGAGTTTCTATTCTTGATGATAAAATCCCGTACAGTATCCAGCGATGGTCCGGCGCCTGCAATCAAAAGAGGCTTGCGGATACGCTCATCGCCGGTGAGCAACCGGAAATTACTCTTAGTCGACGGTAGACCCCATGCAGGAGAGCCTGCCAGCGAGTTCTCCGGCGATCTTGTGAGCGATTCTCTCATCGGCCTCGCCGACGATTTTGCAAGCGATCTCGCCAGCGAGAGGAGATTGCGGAATGTATTATGTGCGTAATTCCTGCCGAGGTGCATCAGCGTTATCCTGTTTTTCCAGAACCGAGAAATTACCTCATCTGCATATAAGCGCACCTCATCATAAAAGGTTTGATTCAACTGTACCCCTCCTGAAAAGGAAAGGGCAATACACTTTTTAAAGGGAAACAGCGGTAAGGCTTCTATCTTTTTTAGCACCTCTGCAACCGAATCCGTTCGGATATAAGAAAACCGTTGCTGTGCAAATGGGGAGAAATCGTAATGATCAAGCGAGAACCGCATCAATACTTGATCGCATTCCAACGCAAGGATATAAGAAGAGGGCGGCAGCTTTTCCGCCAATTCTTTCAGTCCGTATCCGAGTACCGGCGAAAGGCAGAGTATCAATGTAGAATCGGGTATCTGCAACGATGCAATCTGTGTTGTAATGGCTGCTTGAGGATTGTATTTTGAATAGAGATATTTATTTCGGTATAAAACGGAAAAGCCCCTGTCTGTTTGTATCAGCAGAGGCTTTTCATCTTTGTTGTTAATCAATCTTTTAGTTGAATACCGTGTTAAAATTGTCGGTAAAATTTTTGCTGTTCAACACAAAATCGATAAAAGTCTGCTGCCCCCATGAAAGCTGCTGATAGGCAAGCATGGCAAGCGGGTATTCGTAATACCAAACCGATGCAAACTGCCGGTATGAGGTTGCGATGTTATTTTGCGTTTCTTCCGAACCGGCTTTCTCTTCATCAAGCTGCAATACCAGCACATTTGCGCCCAGCAAAATCGGCTCGGAAATTTCCCCTTGTTTAAGTGCGAATGCTTTTTTAAAGAACGTTTCGTTCCGCACTCCCGATGCAAAGAAGGAGTCAGCCTGAGATGAAATCTGAGGTAGGATATCGGCATTACCGTAATTTAACGTCATCGGATTGCTCGTCTGTACAACCAAATCGTTTACGGAAGCTTCATGCGCAAACCCGCCGATTTTTGCCGCTTCGATAAAGGTTTTTGCCTTTTGTTCAAGGTAATCTTCGATAATACCGCGTTCATTCGATTTCATATACGAGAATACACGTTCTCGTGTTTCGTCTAATGAAAAATCGGCAGGCGTAACCGGAGCGGTGCATTTTACAATTGCATATCCTGAAGAAGTTTTAACAACGGAACTCACCTCATCGACACCGAGCTTGAGTACGGTATCAAGATCCTGTGATTCGGGGAATGTCCGGTTTATCGTTGTTCGGTACGGAGATAACAGCTTTCCATTAGAATCGGTACCCAGCTTGGTAGAATTTGTTATAACGGCGTCTTCAAACGTGATTTCTCCTTTTTGGAGCGCTTGAGCGGTTTTATTCGCATCCTCCTGCGAGTTAAATGTCAACATCAGTAAGCTATGCTCTGCAAACAGATCCGCGTGTTCTTCTCCATACGCACGGATTTTATCCTGCGGGAATTGGCTTTCCTCAAATACGACATACTTAAAGATACGCTCTTTTTCCGCCATTTTCTGCACAAAAGCGGTTTCTGCCGAGCTGGTTTTTAGGCCGAATATATTATTATAGGTACCGAAGTTGTCTTCAATATATCGCTGTGCGGTAAGATAATCGATTACTTCCCGCCGATAGGCAAGCCGCTGCTGTTCCGATGTCTGAGCGTATAGTTTTTCCGAATAAGCGCCCGTCGAATCGGTATAATATGAAATGAGCGCCTTGTTGATATTCTTATTGGGCAGATAGAAACCGGCGTTCAGGGCTTCTTCCTGTGCCGCGAGTTGAATCATTGACGCGTTAAACGCCGTACGCATAATCTGCCGTTCTATAAATTCCTGCTGGATTTTATTATCGCTTCTCAGGTATCCGCGCAGTTCGGCAGAGCGATGAAGCTGCCGGTATTCCCGTAAAAAAAGCCCGTCAGCCGTGTAGTCAAGCCGCTTGTTCTTCCATTTACCAAGCGTTGTTTTGGTATTACTGCCCCATTGTCCGCCTGCTGCCGGAACAAAGACAAATGCAATTACCGAGAACACCAGAATAATAATACTTCCGATTGCCAACGTATTCTTTTTAAAGCCCGCCATAGTTTTGTTTCCTTAATGTATCCGGATTTTAGTTTTCTTCATTTTGAAATAGACAGTTAGTAACTGTACCAGCTTGACTGTGAAATGTCAATCACCGATTCCTTAACATCACAGATTTCTTAGCGTGTCAGGAGAAATGAGTAAATTTTGAAATCGCTTTGCTAAAATAGCCTTCGTACTATCTCTGCAACTTGCTGTCCGCTTTTCGGGTCGGTCATGTCGATGCGGTGAACATTCGGGAAAGATTGAAAGAAGGTTTGCTGTCGTTTGGCGTACCGTTTGCTGTTGCGCTTAATGAGGTTTTTCACCGCATCGAGCGGGGCGGCCGTCGGCGCATCGGGGGAGAACTCAAAAAACTCCCGATACCCGATAGCCTTCATCGCAGGATATTCGGCAGTACAGCCCTGCGAAACGAGCTGCACAATTTCCTGCTGTAATCCTTGTGCAAACATCTCATCGACACGGACTTCGATGCGCCGGTACAGTTCATCGCGAGGGCGGTCTAAACATATCGGGCAAAAGCGGAAACCCTCGCGATAACGGTACGACAGCTCGAATGAGCTGAGCGGCCGCCCCGAAGCACAATACACCTCGTGCGCGCGGAGGATACGGTATTCGTCATGGATGTGGATCTTGGCTGCCGATGCGGGGTCAAAAGACGTAAGTTCCGCGTGCATTGCCGCGGCGCCGATACGCTGCATCCGTTCCTGCAATTGCGCACGCAAAATGGGGTCTGCCTGTGGGGTAATCGGCATACCGTACATAAAATGCTTAATGTAAAAGGCTGTTCCGCCAAGTACAACCGGCAATTTACCGCGGCTTGCAATGTCCTGGCAGAGTGCATCCGCGCTGCGTACAAAGTCCGCTACGGAAAATTCTTCGGAAGGGTCGCATATACTGATAAGGTGATGGGGGAGCGTATCGAGAAGCTCTTGCGGAGGCTGAGCCGAACCGATCGGCATACCGCGATATACTTGCACCGAATCCGCAGATATAATCTCTGCTTTAATGGGATTAACAGGAGAAGCAAAAAGATGAGCGGCAAGCGCGGTCTTTCCGCAGGCGGTAGCCCCGAAAATAACCGCAACAGGAATTGTATGTGTCGATATCAAGAATTAGGAATGATCGGGGCGATAGTCTATTTTATAGTCGATAGCGCCGGTAAATACTTGAGCCGCCGCGGTGCACACAACCTTATCGTTATTCTCTTCGAGTATCGGATCTTGAATAGTTACCAGCTGAAAAGCGCGCCGTGTTGCAGCACAGGTAATTTCATAAATATTGCCTTTAAATTCAATCAATTCTTTTAACGGGAAAATCATAGCGCATATTATAGCGAGTTTTAGTATTTACTGCAACCGATTAGCGTGCCAATTACAGGGTAAACGCATCAGGTCGTTTTTTTAACATTCCCGCGGAAAAATTGAGACTATTCGACCGGAACTGCCAAGGATGGCAGTGGTTCCATACAGCAGCGATGTTTTGCGCAACGCAAAACTCGCCTTCAACTGATGTACATGGATGTACAACAGTTGAAGATGGTTCAAATGGTCTCACAGTCTCAATTTTTCCGCGATTTTTATTTACTCTACCTGATGCGTTTACCCGCCTATTGAAAAAATGTGCAAAATTTTAAGCAAAATTTCGCACAGAAGGAAGGCAACCGCTAAAAATATTTTTAATGCGGTTGCCCTGCTGCCAATTATGTGAAAGTTAGCATATTGCCCCATCATGATATATCATCATAATGTGTCCACATCCTGATAATTTTCACAGTTCCGTCATATTCGTTATCGTCTACCGTAATCTTGCCGGGAAAGACCTGATACACAAATCTATGTTTAATAGTAATTCTCCGTGAATACAGTCCCGCAAGATTCCCGATAAGCGCTTCATAAGGTGGAGGATTTGCAAACGGATTGCTTCTGACAATTTCTATCAGTCTTTTTGCTTTTATATCCAGCCGAGCCGATTTTAAATTTTTTATGTCTTTAATGGCTTGCTTATCGTACACTATATGATACATCGGCAATTACCACAAAACATCTTTTTCTGCCATACATTCTTCCAGCGGGGTTTCCATTCCTTTTTGCAACGAAGCAGCCATTCCGGGAATAGAATTTAAATAGATGGTTTCTTGTAGTGCATTCCAATCATCTTCACTAATCAAAACAGCATTTTTGCCTTTCGTATTTGTCAAAATCACCGGCTCGGAGTGCGCATTTACTTCTGCTATAATTTTGAATAGATTTGCCCGTGCCTTCGTTATATTGATTGCATCCATACAGAACCTCCGTTGATAAACTATAAGGAACCTCTAAGAACTAACCCTAGTATAGTGTACATATTTCCGTACGTCAATTATGTGAAAGATGCGTTGAGCGCGTTTCCGCTACGAGCTGCAGCTTTCGCATTCTTCCACTTCGAGGGAGCGGCTGCGGACATAATAGACGGATTTTACGCCGTTTTTCCATGCTTCAACATAGAGGTTGAGTACTTGCCGGAAGCTGTACTCGTTGGTAATGTAGAAGTTCATGGATTGCCCCTGATCGATATGACGCTGGCGGAGACCGCAGGCGCGGATGCTCCAGAGCTGATCAATCGTGTGGGCGTTTTTATAGAGCCAATAGGTTTCGAGTGAGAGGGCAGGGGCAACACGGGGTACCAACGAGCCCTTCTTTTCCTCCAAAAAATAGCGCTTCATAATGGGATCGATGCCGGCGGTGGTGCCTGCGACAATCGAGGTGGAGCTGGTAGGAGCAACCGCTAACAGATAGCCGTTCCGCATACCGTGTCGGGCAACCGCATCCCGCAGCGCTGTCCACTGTTCGGAATGATAGCCGCGTTTTTCAAAATACGCGCCGGTTTGCCAATCGCTGCCCTCAAAGAGGCTATATGTGCCTTTCTCTTCAGCAATACGCATACTCGCCTGCACTGCGTAGTAATTGATTTTTTCAAACAGCTCATCGGCAAGACGGAGGTGAGCCTCGCTTTCCCACGCAATGTGTTTTTTTGCCAGTAAATGATGATAGCCCGAAACGCCTAAGCCGATGGCGCGATACTGCTCGTTGGTGATCTTTGCATACGGTACGGGATAAAAATTGAGGTCAATCACATTGTCTAAAGCACGCACCGCCGCTTCTATGACACCTTCCAGCTCGGCTTCGTTATCGGTGTCGATATTGCCGAGGACAAGCGACGCGAGATTACAGACGACGAAATTGCCGGGCTTTGTAACGGTTACAACCACAGTCTCCCCATCCTGTGTTTGGATTTCGGTGTTTACTGTCTCGATCGGGCTCATATTCTGTGCAATTTCGGTACAGAGATTCGAGCTATAGATCATGCCCTTATGCCCGTTCGGGTTAGCGCGGTTCGCATGGTCGCGGTTAAAGATGAACGGCGTGCCGGTTTCTACCGCAGATTTCAGGATGAGGCGCACCAGCTCTTTTATCGGGATTTCCCGCTTTGAAATCCGGTTATCATTGATACAATCCTTGTACCGTTTTTCCCATTCTTCGCCGTAAAAGTCTTCCAGCGCGTAGCCTTTTACCGTGAGAACTTCGTGCGGGCACAGCAGATACCACGAGGCATTGATATTCTCATCGACGGTGCGCCAGAAGAGGTCGGGGCAGCACACCGCAGGGAACACATCGTGCGCCTTCATGCGGTCGTCGCCGTTATTGGTACGGAGCTGCAAAAACTCCGGCACGTCCTTGTGCCATACGTCCAAGTACACGGCTACCGAACCCTGCCGCACACCCAGCTGATCGACGGCAACGGCGGTATCGTTTGCAAGCTTTATCCAGCGGATGACCCCGCCTGCCGCTCCTTGAAACCCGCGGATGGGAGCGCCGACTGCCCGCACTTTGCCGAAGTACAGCCCCATGCCTCCACCGAATTTGGAAATCTTTGCAAAATTATCGATGCTGCGGTAAATCCCGTCGAGGGAGTCGGGAACGGTGTCAATAAAGCAGGACGAAAGCTGATGATAGGGCTTACGGGCATTGGAAAGGGTCGGCGTCGCCATGGTAACCTGCAAGCTGCTCAGCATCAAGTAAAAGCGGCGCACCCATTCCATCCGGTCATTTTTTTCATGCAAGGCGAGGTGTAAGGCGATTCCTAAAAACATCTCCTGCGGTGTTTCGAGCGGAATATGTCCTCGTGTGGAAATAACATACCGGCGCAAGAGTAAATCCAAACCGCTGTAGGTGAATAGGTCATTTTTACCGTTATCGATATACAAATAGGCTTTTTCCAGCTCTTCTTTTGAATAACCTGCACGGATATAAGCGCCGTAGAGCCCTTTTTCTTCCAGATAGGTGAGCTTTTCATAAAACGATCGGATATTCCGCTTGGCAAGTTCGGCTTTCAGCTTTTCGGAAAAGTCGAGCATTAAAAAGCGGGCGGCAATAAACTCCCAACGGGGAGCTTCCTGCGCAGTGAGCTCTACAGCGGCCTTTATCAGGATTGTCAGTAATTCCGATTCTGTCATATCCTGCTTACGGAAGGATTCAAACTTATGAAAGAGCAGCGTTAAACCGTATTGCTCTTCGGGAAAATCCTGCTGGATACGGGTTAGTACCGGTTGAATATCAATGGAAGAAAAATGGGCCGCAATAGCACGCCGTGCATCCCGTTTTTTTGTCTGCTCAACACGGTAAAGAATAAAACTCTTTACCGCTGCGTAATAATTATGTTCGATGAGCGTTTTTTCAACCAGATCTTGAATGGTTTCTACCTGTACCGCATTCCCGTTTTTGCTCAGTTCATATATATCGGCTTCGATTTCCGCCGTCATCTGCTGCAGTACCTGCGCAAGATTGTCAACCTTTGATAGTTCCGTATCCTTTTGTACGGCTGTATCCGTATCCTGCTGCGCCGCCGCATCCGTTACACTGTTAAATGCTGCCTGCATCGCCAGTGTAATCTTTTCGGCATTGTAGGCTTCCTTTTCTCCGTTTCGCTTAATAATATCCATTCCTAATTTCCTTACTCTGCGGATTTTAATGGGAAAAATGAAGGGCGTCAAGGATCGCAAACTCGTAAAAAATAGTGGTGCCGGATAGAGCATTTTCAGAAGAGCAGGGAATGCCGCCGGTTTAAAAAGAAGCAAAATAGACGGTAATGCATATTTTTACATCGATTGAGGTTTTTTATAAAATAGTATATATTTTAAATATGCAAGAGACAGCTGATTTTTTTAATGACAGTGCAGTAATGCTTGCTGCCGAGGGATGCCATAGCGAAGCGATTGCATGCCTTCGCCGTGGCTTACAGCTTGAACCGTTCAGCAGTTTGATGTGGTTTAACCTCGGACTCAGTTACTATGCACTTGATGATAAAGATAACTCCCGCTATGCGCTCTACGAAGCAGCACGCTGTAATCCTTTCGATGCCGATATTTGGGATACGCTGGGGGTTGTTCTCCACGAAACCGGCGAGATGGAGGCTTCACGGCTTGCATATACGAAAGCGCTTGAGCTGGAAACCGAAAACGGCCGCATTTGGAATAACTACGGTACACTCCTTTTTAATGAAGAAAAATATGAACAAGCCCGCCGCGCCTTTGAATCGGCTCTGACACTTGCTCCCGATTCTGAGGATACGCTCTTTAATTTACGCGATACCTATACGATGCTGGGAAACAAAAAGCTTGCAAAAAAATGTACTAAAATAATCGATAGGCTGGCATTAAAAAATCCGAACACACTGGTACAAAAGCGGAATGAGCCGTGAGAATTTTTTATATCGCCGAAATTACCGGTAAAGCAGGCGTGTGGGCGGTTAAAAAAAATATCGCGGAGATTAAGCGCCGCTATCAACCCGACTTTATTATCGCAAATGCCGGTATGGCGACAGGTGCGGGCGGGCTCGGCAAACAACATGCCGGTTATTTGAGAAAGATGGGCATCGATTGTATCACCGGCGGAGATTGTATCTTTCAAAAAAAAGATTTAGTTGAAAATCTCCCACAGATGCCTTTTGTGCTGCGCCCTTTCAATCTGCCTGAGCACAGTTCGGGAGCCGGTTACCGCTATTTTACAGCCCGAAGCGGGGAAAAACTTGCGGTTATTTCGATTTTGGGACGGGTAGGACACCATCGGCTTTTAGCGGATAATCCGTTTACGTTGATGCAGACGCTGCTTCCGAAAATAGAAAGAGAAACGCCGTTTATCATGGCTGATTTTTCTTCAACCGCAACCGCCGAAAAACAAACTATGGCGTTCTTTCTTGCGGGGAGACTCTCTGTGTTGGTCGGGTCGGGCACCGGCGCCGCCACAGCCGATGAACGGCTGATGTCCGCCGAGTGTGATTTATCCGGTGCCGGTTCCGCTGATGCGCATATCGATATGCAGACTGCAACTGTAGAAACATGCTGCGAACAGCAGAGCAGAAAAACCGCCTATATCACGGATGCGGGACGAACCGGCAGCTTTGACTCCGTCGGCGGACATGCCCCGTCCGGCAAGATACGGGAATACCGCACCGGTCTTTTTGAGTACCCGCAAGAAACATGGCAACGGGTCTGTATACAGGGGCTGGATATTGAGCTGGACGGGGCGGGCGGCGCCTTGTCGATAGAACGAATTCGTATCGAAATGCCTGTCGCTGCGGCTCCGTGTTGATAGAACGAATCCCTATCGAAATACTTTGCCCGCTCTGTGGATATGTTACATAGGGATTCTACTGGTTTTATGCTTAACCGGTTAGTAAGTACATACTTTCTTCAATTAAGTTGAAAAAACACGCCTTTTGAAACTCGGAGATTTCTGCGGCTGTAAAGGTATCGCTGAAAATTTCTTCGGTTTCTTTCATCAATGCACCGACGCTGCGCCGGTCGATGGGGAGTCCCTTTCCGGTGAGCAGGTTTTCAAACTCTTTACTTTTTATCAGCTGAGTGCTGCCGAACAGCAGTTTAACATCGGAAAGCAGGTTTTTCTGTGTGCGGGCGAGGAATACAAAAGAGGCGGTATCGGCAGTAATATGACCGATCGGCCCAAGCCGCTTGTAATATGAAATAGTCCATTCTTCAAACGGGACGCGCACACGAAGGATGATATGCGGGGTATGACGCAGCACATTACTGCTTTCGTCGCAATACTGAATCAGCGGCATCCAAAACGTTTCTTTCCGTGTCCGTATTTCGATCTTTGTATCGAGCGCGATTAGCGGGATAAGGCAAGAGTTTTGCATGGGCGCTTGTGCGATGTTTCCGCCGATAGTTGCAAGCGAACGAACCCCGGGGTTTGCCGCAAGGAAAATCGCCTGATAGAGAATCTGCGGCACATTCTTTTCTCCCAGCTCTAAAATGGTATTGAGGGTTGCGGTAGCGCCGAAGTCTATGAAGCGCTCCCGTTTTGCGATGGTTTCAAGTTCGGGAAGATTCTTTAAGAACAAAATCGATTCCGGCAAGGGGAAACGGTCGGTATGGCAATCTTTGAGCAATCCGGTGGTGCCGGCAAGCGGAGTAATGTCGGTATTGTTCTGCATCAATGTATACAGCTCTGCCATACTTTTTGCGGTATTGATGATATAATTATTTTTCATGCCGCTTGCCTCTCCTTGATCTGCATACCTGCTTTAACGCCGCGGTGAGCGAAACGATATCGGTACATCGGCACACGGTTCCGATATAAGCATCTCGTATCTGTTCGTCGGTAGGATTCCAATGCTTTTGCACAATACTATGCGCGGTTAAAAGGGTACCGGCGGAACAAAAACCGCACAGTGTAATGCCTTCTTTTTCAAACGCGGCGGTAATATCTTTATATTCTTGCGTAGCGCTAAAGGATTCAAGCGTGATAATGTTTTGCCCCGCTGCGGCAAAGACGGGAATTATACATGACGGTACCGCATGATCGTTTAAGAGCACCGTACAGGAACCGTACGACTCCTGTATACGGCTTTTCTTCACACTGAGTAGGCCGAAATCCCGCCTCAGCACATCCGACAATCGCTCATCGGCATCGGCTTCAATCTCTACCGCCTGATTATTCAGATTAAATCGTATCCTCATATTATTTTTTCCCCGTTAAAGCTTTAAATAAGCGTTCAGTGCGGATCGGCAGCGTATCTATCCGCGCCGAAACACGCAGCAGTATTTGGTTTAATGCCGCAAGGTAGGCAGCGGGCAGTATATTCAGCGCACATGAATCAAAAGCGCTCATCGAATTTCCTCGTTCGGGAATATCTACGGAAAGAGGCGGCATTTCAGTCGGCAGTATGAGCCGATACTCCGAGTAGGAAGAAGGAGCATCATCGGCTTTGAGTGAAAGAATCGCTTCCTTTGCGGTACGCGATAATGCTGCAGCAATATTTTTACGCAGATAGTTGAGAATCTGTTTTTTCTCGTAGATTTTTCCGGGACGGCATGCGAACCACACCTTCCGGATTTGTATTTCATAACAAACCGTGTCCATTTCGAGTTCGATAATACAGGCAACAGGCGTTTGGGAAATGAACGAAACTCTGTTTTTGCCGGTTTCATTTTCTACCGATGGAACGTTTGACTGTGGAGCATCGAGCGATGGAACATCGGACTGTGAGACATCCGGTAGCGGGGCACGGGTACTTTTCAAAA
Source organism: Treponema sp. OMZ 305 (assembly GCF_024181325.1). Taxonomy (NCBI): domain Bacteria; kingdom Pseudomonadati; phylum Spirochaetota; class Spirochaetia; order Treponematales; family Treponemataceae; genus Treponema; species Treponema sp. OMZ 305. Next base: position 1,453,892 of record NZ_CP051300.1, read on the forward strand.
TGCTGATCGGCAGCGGATTGCGGAATCGCTGGTCCTGTAAATCGGTCAGGCATTGCTCGATAAGGGGAAGGACGATGCCGACGGTATTACCGGCAGTCGCAGGCCCTGACTCATTCATATCGGCGGTTGTAAGACCGGCAAAGGTAATATCGGATTCGGCAATGTCCAGCTTTTTCACAGCCAGCTTCTTGATAACTTTCTTTAAATCAGACCCAGCCGGTTCCGCCTTAATGGAAAGCTTGTTGTGAACATCCAGTGTCAGCTCTGCCGTATAGGTGAAGTCTGCAGCGCATCCGCTGTATTGAAAGCCCGCTGCCAAGCCGATACCGCGCCAGCGTCCGTCCCGTTTATCCGTTTTACCTCGGTTAAAAACATTATATGCGGCATATTTACAGGTAAAATCGCTTTTGCCGGTTAAGAGTTCGAAGAGGCTTGAAAAAATGGCGCTGTAATCGTCCGGCATATTTTTTGCACGCCATTCCGCCGGAGAGAGATTGTAATCCTGAATAATCTTGTTGATGTGGTTTTCCAGTGCGTTTGACACATAGTAGTCGCCCCATCCCTCAAGGATATCGATAAGGCCGTCCGCCGTTTTTGATGCCCGCACTTCTATCCGGTAGTTCGGTATTATGTACGGCCCTAATGCTGCTGCGGTCATTTGCTTGAGTATGGTGCCGATGAGCGGGCAGCAGGCGCCGGCGTTGACAATAATCGAAATCTGCATTGCGGCAATCGAATGAGTGTCGGACAGCGCCGATTGATGTTCGATAATCATCTCCGGCGTTTTAGGCGCTGCCGCTCTGCTTTCTTCCGCCGATAAATTGAGCGAAACGGTGTTCCGCTGTAGAACCGCCGCAACAGCGCACTGGCAGGCAAGGAGAGACGGGTACCACAAAAGCTCGTTGAATGTTTCACCGGTTTGGGTTGGGTGTACGATGACGGCTTCTTCCGCAAGTCCGGTCGCTTTTGCTACTGCGGTGCGGACATGGAACGGCCATTGGGTGGGCACATAGACGTCAAGCCCATCCTCGCGGAACACCGTAACGGCGGAAAACGGTTCCGAACGGGCAGCATATTGCGAAGCGATTTTAAGCGATGAGAATACGGTTGAGGCGGCTGTTTCAAAGATTGCATCGATATTTCCGGCAGTGCACGCCTCCCGTGCAACGATAGGATAGTCAAACAGCGTATGTGTCCGCCCCGCTTCAAAACTGTCTTCGGGTATCGGCTCCAGTTCTATTGTGATGTCTTTCCGCAGCGCTTCAAGCGTTGCCTGATTATCGCCGGTAAGGATTCCGACGGCTTGCTCCTTATATTCTATCTCGTCCGCTGCAAAAAGAGGAAGCGAGTGCTCGAATACTTCGATCGTTTTTTGCGCAGGCAGCTGTGCCGCTCCGTAAAAGGCATACCCTTCCGGTAAGGGTGGCAGATGCACGGCGGAAATGATCCCTGATGATACGGGAGCGCGGACAATCACCGCATAGCGCTGCCCCTCAAAGGTAAGATCGGACACAAATTGTTCTATCATATCAAACTTCCTGTCAAATCCCTGTTTTCCTTCCCTATCGGCGGAACTTCTTAGCGGTGTCGATGACCGTATCGATAACGTACTGTACATCCTCATCGCTCATATCCGGCCAGAACGGAAGGCTGATGCTCTGTGCATAGTGCGCTGCCGCATTGGGGAAGTCCTGCGCGCGCAGTCCGTACCGCTCTTTTAGGAAGGTCAGTTCAAAGTGGGGGATAAAGTGGACTGAAATGCCAAGTCCCCGTTCCTGCAGCGCGCGGGCAAAGTCATCCCTGCCGATGGAAAGCGTTTCCGGTACGATGCGGAGGAGGTAGAGGTGCCACGCATTGCCTTCTCCGTCCGGCGGAACTTGAAAAAAGTCGAGCTGTCCGAAGGCGCGGGTAAATCGTTCGGCGATGAGCTTCCGTTTCCGGTAAAAATCTTCCGCCTTTTGCAGCTGTACTCTGCCGATTGCCGATAAGATATCCGGCAGGTTGCATTTATAGCCTTCTGCAATGACATCGTATTGCCAGCTGGCGTGTTTGTCGGTGTAACGATCCCATATTGTGCGGTTGATACCGTGGGAGCGCATCAGCTTAATGCGTTCCGCCGCTTCGGAATTACGGACGCAGATCATACCGCCTTCTCCGGTTGTGATGGTTTTGGTAGCATAAAAAGAGAATACGCCCGCATCGCCGAAGGTGCCGCCGTAGCCGTCTGTCGTTTTTGCAGGAAAGGCATGGGCTGCATCCTCGATAACTGCGACGTTGTATTTCTTGGCGAGGCTGTTAATCGCCTTCATATTGCAGAGGTTTCCTGCGATATGGATAGGTACAATCGCTTTAATGCTCTTATCCTGCTTGAGTTTATCTTCGATTTTTTCCGGATCGATACTGTAGGAGTCCGCTTCGATATCCGCATAGACCGCTTCTCCGCCGAGGTGCAAGGCGCTTGTCGCAGTCGAGACAAAGGTATACGGACTGGTGAGTATTTTGGTACCCTTGCCGATTCCGAAGGCTTCCATCGCGAGCATCAATCCGTTTGATGCGGAATTAACTGCCAGTGCGTACGGGCTGTGTACCATATCGGCAAACTCTTTTTCAAAGGCGAGCGTTTCCTTGCCGGTCGTCAGCCATCCCGAGTGCAGCACGCGGATTGCCGCTTCTTCTTCTCTGCGGTCGAACGACGGTCTAAAAAAGGGTACCTCCCTTGCGGGATTTTGTTCGGTTGTATTCATGATTATATCTCCCATAAAAACTTTCGTATCCGGTATCACAATTTTTGAAAATACAGACTCTTACCGATCGTGATCAGTTTATCAGTTTTTGCCGTTTTCCGATAGGGGCTTTCTGTATATCGAATCTTTGTTCAATGAGATTAATGGCGATGTATTTAAACTTGGATAATGTTTTTTAATTATTCCTTATCCCAGTCTACTTCCGGCAGTTCGTTCACAATGTCTACGGTCTGAACCGATACGTTGATGACACTCAGGAGCAAGTCCAAAATATAGCAGGGTTTGTTATGTTCACGGGACCAATCATTCGGATCATTCTTTATTCCGGATTTTTTATCCGTCGTTACCGCGTAGCGCTCCATAATCCACTCAATTGCAGGCTTTCCGTTTACGACATACTCGTACGCTTTTTCCGGAATATTTTTTATGGTATGCCAGTGATTGTATACAATCGTGCCTTTCTCGCCTTTTTTCGGGAACTTCATCTGCTCCACTGCATAATACTTGTAGTCGGTTTCATTCTCCGGTATAACCTGTGGATTTGGCTCTGCTGCCATAAGCTCATCGTTGTATACATTCTGCATTTCGGTATTGTACTGAACATATTTAAGCGAGCTTACCTGTATGTCCGGATAGGGTTCAACTTCTTCATAATTCAAATGCAAGTCGGCAAGCTTACGGCCTGACTCACTAAATGCCCGGAACTTTTGCCGGTCGCTTACGAGCGGAATACGGGGAAGCATTTTTTTGAGGTCGGCGCTGAATGTTTCTCGGTAGGATTTTGAATGCAGGATGCCGTAAACATAATAGAAAATATCTTCACGCTGAACATTGTTTCCATATTTTTGTTGAGCACGGTTTAATATAAAGTCGCTAATTGCTTCATGTCTTACGATTTTTGCGCCGTCATCAAAGAGCGAATGCTGCTTCGTCTCAATCGTTTCGTACCAATAGAGAGGGAAGCATTGAGAGCCGGCTTCTTGAGAGTTGAGGTCAACTATACAATCTGAAATAAGTACGGATGGTTCTTTGTTACCGCCGAGACCGTTCACACAAATGACAAGGTTTTTATGATTTGGTGTGGGGAAGAGCTTAGGCTGCTTATACCGTTCTTGAGTTAAATCATCATCAAAATAATAATGCTGTTTACAAAACGGGCGATACATTGCTTTTGTATAAAATTTTTCCTGTTCAGCAAATGTTTTATGACGCTTTAAAGCATTAAGCCAGTCGCGGGTCCAGTTTCCTTTTGAAAAATCACGTTCTGGATCAGACTTTATTCCTGTCGCTATCAATTTTTGTTGATGGTTATAATGATCGATTGTTAATTGTATATTCTTACATAATTCTGAATAAGAATAATTGTAAACCCAAGCGTCACGATTTGTCGCACACCCAAGAGAATAAATTGTAAAGAAAGACTGTGAGGTAGCATCAAATTTTTTATCCGCTTCTATCGGAATCCATGCAGAGAACTGATCGTTTCTTCGACTTATCCAATCACCATGTTCATTTGGAGTAAGTTGTGTGAATGGTAGATTCTCCATGCTCTTGAATTTTATGATTATATCCAGTTTCTGTTCACGGTTCAGGTAGTCGCCTATGTCGTAGTAGTAAATTTCCGCTCTATGGTTATTCATCTGATTTCTCACTTTTTTTTACGAGTACCGTCACTGCGATTGGTGTACGGCTGCCAAGTCCGAACACATTTCCCGCTTCCTTTTTGCGGAGTTCTCCGCTTGTTCTACAGTTGCCTCGGAGATTGAATACATAGACCTTGCTGAATTCTTTTTCGATTGTTTTTCTGAATCCGTCTTGTGCGTTACCGTCCAGCCAACTCCCATTTGAAACAAAAGCCACTATGCCGTCTCCTTTTTGACCAAGACTGTAATCGCTATCGGAGTTCGGCTTCCGCTGCCGAAAATCTTCCCTCCTTCCCTTCTGGAGAGTTCTCCGCTCGTTCTCTGATTGCCCCTCAAATTGAATACATAAACCCTTTCGAACTCCTTTTCCAGCGTTTTTCTGAACCCATCCTGCGCATTGTTGTCCAGAAAGCTCCCGTTTGAGACGAAGGCTATTACCCCCCCCCCCCCCCCCCCCCCCGAGGGCGGGCATTGATGCGGTGATCCTATCGCTTGCCCACCGGAATGCTTTAATATAAGAGTCATAAGCTGACTTATTTAATCCTGCTTCAGATTCTTTTACATACGTGGTTGCGATACGCTCTTCAAGTTTTGGATATCTTTGGTTTTGTGCATTGTCATTAGCCGACTTCTGCCCGATTGAATACGGAGGATTTCCCATAACGACGGTAATCGGCTGTTTTTTTTGTTCATTCACACGGTCGCTGTTTTCTCTGAATATCCTGTCATCTAAAGTCGGCTCTCCGGTTTCGTAAAGCTGGAATGTGTCTGTCAAACAGATACCGCCGAACGGCTCGTAGGTATCCTTGCCGCTTAAATCGTGGTAGGCATTTTCTATGTTCACGCTTGCGATGTAGTAGGCTAAAAGGACTATTTCGTTCGCAAAAATCTCGTGCCTGTATTTCCGCTCCAAGTCCTCCGGCTTGATAATCCCCAACTGTAAAAGGCGCGTGATGAATGTGCCGGTGCCGGTAAACGGATCAATTACATTAACCCTTTCGTCGCTGATTGAACGGCCGAATTCTTTATTCAACACCCACTCGACGCTCCTTATGATAAAATCAACGACCGGAACCGGCGTATACACAATACCAAGTTTTTCTACCGTCAGTGGAAAGGCATTTTTAAAGAAAGAGTCGTACAGTTCCACGACGACTTTTTGTTTTCCTTCTGCATTGTCGATTCCTTCGACTCTCTGCTGAACCGATTTGTAGAATCGTTCGAGTTTTTCCAAATCTTCCGGGGCTGATTTTTCATCGAGTAAAATAACGATGTCTTCCAGTGATTTTGAAACGGGATTTTCTTTTGTGAAGCGATCATTCCCGAATAGAGCTTCAAACACGGGTTTTGTAATGATATGTTGGGCGAGCATTTCAACCGCTTCCGATTGGCTTACGCTTGGATTGAGATTCTTTTTGAGACCTTCCCAGTAAGAGGTAAATTTTTCCTTATGCGTACCTTCGATTGAAATGAGCTTATGTATGCGCTCGATGTTTCGCTTGGCAATTTCGCCTACGTCTTTACCCCAGTCAGCCCAATAACGTCTGCTTCCGCATTTGTTTACAATCTTTGCAAAAACCTGTTCGGTAAGACTCTTGAATTTCTCGTAAAGCTCTTGCTGCAGTTCGTCAAAGTCTAAAACTCCCTGTACCGCTTCCGCTTCGCCGTCGTTTCCGCCTACCGGTTTTCCGCCGAAATTTCCTCCGCCGGATACGGTGATAATCTTAGGTCTCTTTTTATTCAGTTCAATTTTATTGATTGTTGCATTAAAACGGTCGTCGTGCGCCCGGAGAGCATTCAAGACGCTCCATACGATTTTAAAGTCATCGCTTGTGTCCAGAACTTCATTGGCATTTTTATCCGCCGGTACAATCACAGGAATGATGATGTAGCCGAATTTTTTACCTTCGGCTTTCCGCATAACGCGGCCGACCGATTGAACGACGTCGACTTGGCTGTTACGGCTGGAAAGGAACATAATAGCGTCAAGACTCGGAACATCGACACCTTCGGAAAGACATCGTACATTATTTAAAATTCGACACTCGTTTTTGTTCGGATCAGCGTGCTTGAGCCTGTCGAGCTTTTCTTCTCGAGCAGTGCTTCCCATAGTGCCGTCAATATGGGAAGCGTCCACTAAAACGAGTTGCTCGCGTTCCGTTTCGGAAAGTTTGTCATAATAGGCTTGCCGACATACATTAAAGCTATCTTTTAAATACTTTGAATTTTTGATACTCGAACAGAACGCAACAGCGCTCTTCATCGGTTCAGGATCGACATCGCTGAATAGCTCCTTGTCGGTAAGATAGCTTGTGCGTTTTGAAAGTACATTGATACAGCCGATGAGTTTTATCGCATCGGTCATTTTGATTTCGGAGTGTCCGTCTATAATACTTTTTTGAACTTCCGGCGGCACTGAATGTTCATCGAGTGTCAGTACGATTACCTTGTAATCGGAAAGCAGCTGCTTTTCAACTGCCGCACCGAAGCCGATACGGTAGATTTCTTCACCGAACCATTCAGGGGCATCCATAGACCAAACGAGCGTTTCATTTTCTTTCGCCTTCGCTTGCGCTTCGCTTGAATATAGTCGGGGAGTGGCAGTCATATACAGACGCTTTTTTGCGTTGATATTATCGTTGGAATGTACCTTCGTGAATGCAGACTGAGATTTATCCTTTTGCTTTATACCGGTAGTTCTGTGTGCTTCATCGCAAATAATCAAGTCAAAGAGGAATGAATCTTTTTCGCGTCTGTTTATGTCTTTTTGGACGGTACCGATTACGTCGATTGACTGGTAGGTGCTGAATACAACTATCATTCCTCCTTCGGTTTTCAGGCGGTTTCTATAGTCAACGAATTGCCTATGAACTTTTGCAGAATCCGTCGTTGCAGGAAGAACGAGGTCTGAAATTGAATCCTCCGCTTTGTCGCTTGCATGAGCGTCCGAACAGATACAGATAGGATAGATGTTTTCTTTGCTTTGTGCCGACCATTCTTTTAAGGTTTGGCTCAAAAGTGCGATTGACGGAACAAGGAACAGCACCAGTCGGCTTTCGGTCGCCAAGCCCTCCGCAATTCTGAGCGATGTAAACGTTTTACCGGTGCCACACGCCATAATGAGCTTTCCACGGTCGCAGGTTTTATAATATTGTGTCGCAGCGTTGTACGCTTCTTTTTGGTGGGAAAGTAGCTCGTATTTTTTGACACGTGCTTCATTTCCTTTTTTGCCGGCATCCAATTCTTCCCAGTTTACGTCATCGTTTTTGAGATCAATTAAGCCGATTCGCCCGATACCGAGCTTCTCGATTACATTCTGTGCCTCTGCATTAAAACCGCCATACGTGGTGTCAATCCAAATCCTAAAGCTGAAGTTTTTTTCGCCGTCTTGTGTTTGAAATTTAAATGAAGATGTGGAAACAAAGGAGTCTACCATTGCCTTGTCGATTTTCTTATCTGCTTGATAGCATTTGCACTGAACTGCCCAATAATCGCCATCGTGAGCACGGCATACAATATCAATGCCCGTGTCCTTTCCACCGGTTCCGAATTGGGCTTTATAAGGAAAATCTGCCCAAAGCCATACGTTTGATAAAAGGTTTTTATATGTTGGTTTGGTTAAAAGGTAGGCTTGCATAAGCCGTTCAAACTTGTCTCCCATGTTACGTTCGGAAGTTGAGTTTTCGCGGTATTTGTCTATAATATGCTCAAATGGTAAAGCCATGCAGTTACTCCCGGAATTCTTTAATAAACTTCCGCTGCTTCCTAAACCACGGCTTTTTCCAGAGCCGTTTCCGTTGCCGCTTTTTTCGTTCGGCAGGGGAGAGCCATTCGAGCGGATGTTCCATATACACCACCGCTTTTTTACAAAACACGGGGTTGAACCGGTATGCGGTAGCAGTGATAAGCGCAATCGCTAAAAAAAGCGCGGGCAGCCAGTCTTTCCATTGTGCATAAAAAGTTGGTTGGTACGGATAGATCGGGACGGAAACGCTTAATGCATCGGTAGTAAAGAGCGGAAGGCTTGCGGTAATGTTTCCGACAGGATCGACAACGCAGGTATAGCCGCCGTTGGTAGAGCGGACAAGCGGCGTCCGTAGTTCTATTGCACGGAAATAGGCGACGGCAAAATGCTGGTATTCCGCACTCGCCGTTTTAGACCACGAATCATTGGTCAGGTTAATCAAGATATTGCTTTTTTGATTATGCAAATCGGCGCAGAGTGTCGGAAAGGCATCTTCAAAACAGATGGGCGCGGCGAAGCGGACATCGTTTCCATTTTGTGCGGTGAACGTCATCGCTTTATATTCCGTTCCCGGCGCCCATCCCGACGAAAAACCGACCAGCGAGTCGAAAAAGCGCTGCACAAACGGATGGTCGATAAAGGGAATGTATTCCGCAAAGCAGATCAGCTGTATCTTTGAATAGGTGTCGAGTACCGTTCCGTCCGGTGCGATAAGATAGACGGAATTTGCGTATTTTTCGCGTTCGGCATCCTGTAAAAGCGGGGAGCCTGTTAAAATGGGAATATCCATCCGCTGCAAAAAATCGGTAAAGGATTCTTGAACGGGACGCTGCCGGTAATAATCTTGAAATTGATCATACCCGTATGCAAGGCTGCTTTCGTTCCATACGATGAGGTCAGGCCGCACCGGCGATTCGGTAATTGCCTTTTCGGTAAGCTTTTGGGTGTTATACAAATTATCAAAAAATAAATCGAGGCCGTAGACCCACGGATCGGTGTTTTGCTGTACTAACACAAGGGTGAGGTTCTGTTGCGGCGTTCTTTTTTGATACATGCGGAAAAGTCCGTATCCGTTGACCAGCAGCAATAGACCGGCGGTAAAGATCAGTGGGCGGAGTAACGGTCTGCCGTGCAGCTTGGAAAAACCGGTGGTTACATCTTCTGCTGCACGGATTATTTCTGCAAGGAGCGCGGAAATCAATGCAACAAGAAAGGTTATTCCCCATACGCCGGTAATATCTGCTATTTGAATGAGCGGCCGCAGCGATAATGTTGTCATCGAAAGGCTGCCCCACGGATAGGCGACAAAACCGCTTCCCTTAAACCATTCCCAGAGTGTCCACAAGCCCGCAAAGGCAAACGGACGCAGAGCCGACGGCAGCTTCATTGCATAATAAAACCAGTGTCCGAAAAGAAAGCCGAGGAAGAAATAAGCGACGGTGGAAGCGCCGAGCGTAAAAATTGCAAAGTTTTCAAAATACGCCAGCCAAAAACTGGAGAACAGATGGACAAGGGCTATCATCGCGCCGAACATCCACGCCGTGCGCCGTCGGCTCGGGATGATGCAAAATGCGGTATATAACGGTATCAGTGCAATAATGCCGAAGAAAGCCGACCCAAAATGCAGATATTCATTCGGTATACCGAGGGAAAGCAGCACCGCAGAGCATAAAACCGCTAAAAAAGATGAAATAACCGACATAATTTTACAGCAATTTAATCATTTTTCTTGAATTGTTTCAATATAAGAGATATTATAGAAAGTATGCAGAAGATTCTACCGTTTCATGTAGACGAATATGGAGACGAGCCGGAAGTAACCGTTGCGGTTCCCGGGCGCTTTCACCTTTTAGGTGAGCATACATGGTTTGCACAGGGCAATACACTTTCGATGGCAATCGATCATTATCTGTATCTTTGTGTTTCAAAACGAAAAGATTCTAATTATCGGTTCCTTTCTCTGTCGCTCAAAGAGCGGAAAAAAGTTGCAGCTGCCAACCTTCGGTATCGTAAAGAAGATCGTTGGGCAAATTCGATAAAGGCTGTTATTCTTTCTTTTATGGATCAAGGGATTGAGATGACAGGACTCAATTTTACCATCCTTTCCGAAATACCGGCGGATGCGGGGCTCGGTACGCCGAATGCGCTCAAGGTTGCAACGGCGATGGCGTTACGGAAGGTATTTGCGCCGCGGCTTACGAAAGCTGATCTTGTCGATATTTTGGAGAATGCAAACGTGCAGCATCTTAATACCTATCCTCACCGTGCGGATATTTTGTGCGCATTATATGCAAAGGCGGGACACTGCATACGGACAAATCATCGGCGGAAGACGGCTGATATTTATCCTTTCCCCATCAGTAACTACCGGATCATTTTGACGGATTCGCGGGTTCCCCGTTTGTTGGCGCGCGAGGAGCTGAACCATAGAATTCAGGAATGTATGGAAGCCTACGAGCGGGTAAAAAAGATGCCGGATATTCCTCAGGATTTCAGTAAGCTTGCCGAAAGCGATCTTGAAGAGCTTGCCATTCCCGAATCGGTACGGCGGCGGGTACTCTATATTATCCGCGAATCCATCAGTGTCGATGACGCTATCGGCGCCTTAAAGAAAAACGATTGGGTGGTGTTTTCGCGTATTGTAACACGCTCTCAAGAGAATTTGCGCGATCGCTTTGAAATTTCCTGCCCCGAATTGGATTGGCTCGTGAAGCGGGCTATGGAATTTGTCGCTCCCGATATGAACGATATTGTGTGTTCGCGCCTGACGGGAAGGGGATTCGGCGGATGTACGTACAATATTTTAAGAGCGGATGATATCCAAACCTATATTGAAAAACTGGGCGACTATGAACGAATTTTCGGATTTAAGCCTTTGTATTATAAAGTGAAACCTTCCGGCGGAGTACGCATACTATGATGGAGAAACGAAATGGATACGGTTCTTAAAGAAGGCATACAGCTCTATCGGGAAAATCGATATGAAGAAGCGCTTGCCGCATTTTTAAAGATATCGTCTAAAGATGTTGAGCTCAATTTCGATTTGGCGTATTATATCGGCCTCTGTTATGCGAGCCTTTTACAATATGACGATGCGCTTGTCTATTTGGAACAGATTATCACAGCCGGGACCGATATCGCCCGCGTATATCAGTGTCGGCTTATTCTGGCCTTTATTTATACCAAGACAGGCCGTGCCCGTTTGGCAGAGTTTGAGCTTTCAAAGCTTTTGGATGCAGGATACGATTCTCCGCAGGTGCATACTTCGATGGCGTATTTGGCGTATGAGCAGGATAAAGTAGACAAGTCTTTGAGTCTTTATGAGAAAGCGCTGGAACTTGATCCGGATAATTCGACGGCGCTTAACGGGCTTGGCTACATCCTTGCCGATACCGAAAAAGATTTAACTCGGGCTTTGATTCTGTGTAAAAAAGCGCTCGACGCACAGCCCGATAATCCCGCTTATTTGGATTCGCTGGCGTGGACATATTACAAGATGGGCTTTGATACCGAAGCCCGTTCATATATCCAACGGGCGGATGCACAGCTTCCCGGTAACGAAATAATTAAGCGCCATCTGCAGCTTATTATGAGCAGATAATTAGGTTCATTGTGAAAGTGGCCGAAGACTTCATGTTTTTAGAAAATTGTTAAAAGGATTAACTATCATGCGTATGAAGAGACTATTGCAAACAGCCGGTTTAACACTGTTTTTATTGTGCCTCGCTACGGCGCTGCCTGCGCAGGCCAACAGCCTTCAACCCCGCCTGAGTTCCGCCGATAGAGATCATGGATTTGAAGAATTCCGCCGCGGCGTGCAGGCGTATTACCGCGGAACCTTTAACGAGGCTATCCTGCTATTTGAAAAAGCTCTCACGCATATTCCCGGCGATCCGCTCATCTTGGATTGGCTCGGACAAGCCTATTACCGCTCCGGTATAGAGGGGGCTGCACTTGAGCAATGGTCGGCAGCGTCTGCCTCAGGATACGGCGGGCAGCTGTTAAAAAATAAAATAGAAGTTGTTAAGGAACGGCGCAGTTCTCAGCCCGATTTTGCGGAATCGGTACGCTATGTAGAAACTGCCGTATTTGAATCCAAACATGGAACGGAAGTCTTTTTTAGGCAGCCGCTTTCGGTTGCGGCAATGGGCGACGGCAGTTTCTGGGTAGTCGCCTACGGCTCCAACGAATTGGTTCACTTCGATATTAACGGCATCGTACTTGACCGGACGAGCGGTCCCTTGCAGGGCTTTGACCGTCCTTTCGATATTTTACCGCTTAAAAACGGGAACCTGCTCATCTCCGAATTCGCTGCCGATCGGCTTTCGCTGCTTACCAAAGACGGAAAATTCATTAAGTCGTTCGGAACCAGAGGAAGGGGCGACGGACAGTGTATCGGCCCTCAGTTTTTAGCGCACGATTCTTACGGAAATATTTTTGTAACGGATTTCGGCAACGCCCGCGTTGTGGTGTTTTCTCCGGACGGAGAAGGGCTTTTTACATTCGGGCAGCGCAGCGGCATATTCCCGGGCTTTACCGCTCCGGCAGGTATCGCAATCCTAGACGATTTGGTCTACGTTGCGGATTCGGTAAAAGGCTCTATCTATGTGTTTGATACGGCGGGAAACTATATCAGAACGCTGCTGCCGGACAGAAGTGTCGTACAGGCGGAGTCGATGCGGGTATGGAAAAACAATCTGCTGGTGTCCTGCGCCAATAAGGTGTACTTGGTCGATATCGGCTTAGCGAGCTTATATACCGTTGCGAGTTTAGGGAATGCGCCCGCCCGTGTAACCGCGGCAATTCCCGATGCCAACGGCAGTCTTTTGTTGGCCGATTATAAAAACGGAAATATTCAGGTCTTTTCCCATATCAACGAACTGGCGGGCGGTTTGTTTGTCCGCTTCGACCGCGTCTATGCCGATAAGTTCCCGACGGTTACCGTCGATGTCCGCGTAGAAAACCGGATGGGGCAACCGGTGGTGGGATTAACGGCGAATAATTTTTTCCTGACCGAATCGAACCGGCAAGTCAATGATTTTACTTTAAAGGGCGCCGCCTACCTCAATACCGGCTGCGATATTGCCGTTGTAATCGAGCGCTCACCTCAATCGGAAAAAGAATTGGAGCTGGTTAAGACGGTGGTAAAAGAGCTCGCCGAGACAATGCAGGGAAAAGGAAAGATTTCTCTTGTGTCAGCCTCTCAACTGCCGGTGCTGGAGGGTAAGTTTTCTCCCGAAGCGCTTTTATCGCAGCCGCTTAAATTAAAGGCGGCATGGTCACCGGTATGGAACTGCGATCTTGCGTTGCGGCTTGCCAGCGGGGAGCTGATTAATGCGGCTCCAAAGCGGGCTATCGTGTTCTTGTCGTTTGAAGATATCGGTTCCGACAGCTTTAAACAGTACAGCTTAAACGATCTTGCTGCATATATGACCAACAACGGTATCCGTTTTTATACGGTTAATCTAAAGCCGCGGACATTGCCTCCTGAGCTTTCGTATCTTTGCACAAAAACGGGTGGGATGAGTACGTATATCTATGCCGAACAGGGGCTTTCTCCGGTTATTGAAGATTTAATTGCCAAACCTATAGGCTCGTATCAGCTAAGTTATACCTCTACATTGCCAACCGACTTCGGTCGTGCCTATTTACCGGTAGAGCTTGAGGTACGGCTTCTAACCCGTTCGGGCAGGGATGAAACCGGCTATTTTGCCCCGCTGGAATAGAACCGGATTACCAAGGAGCTGGTATGCAGGAAATTATCGATTTACTGGAAAACGATGCGCGGCTAAGTCCGCAGGATATTGCCGCAATGACGGGTAAGTCCGAGGAAGAGGTTCGCGCTGCCATTAAAAAATTAGAGGATGAGGGCATCATCTTAAAATATGCTGCGGTTATCAACCGTGAACGGCTTGCAAGCAGCGATACGGTATCTGCGATGATAGAAATTCAGGTTGCGCCGGCGAGGGAACACGGATTTGACCGCATTGCGGAGCGGATATATCGGTACCCGCAGGTAAAGACGGTACAGCTGATGTCCGGCGGATATGATCTGCATGTGCTGGTCGAAGGAAAAGATTTAAAAGAGGTTGCCTTTTTCGTGTCGGAAAAACTCGCGTCGCTGGAAGGAGTGATCAGCACACGTACTCATTTTGTGCTCAAGACCTACAAGGAAAACGGAACGTATTATATCGACCCCAAAAAAGATCCCCGCGAAGAGATTACCGCATAATGGACAGACCCGATCAATTTTCCAACCGGATTGTGAGCGTTGCACCTTCCGGTATCCGCCGTTTTTTTGAGCTTGCCGCCGGACAGGACGATATTATCTCGCTGGGGGTAGGGGAGCCTGATTTTGCAACGCCGTGGGTTATGCGCGAGGAAGCGTGGTATCATCTCGAATGCGGGCATACATCCTATACTTCAAACTGGGGGCTTGAACCGCTCCGCAAGGCGATTGCCGGTTATTTGAACCGCTACGGCATGTCGTATTCTCCTAAAAACGAGGTACTGATTACTTTTGGCGTTTCGGAAGCAATCGATATTGTGTTCCGTTCCATCCTGAATCAGGGAGATGAGGTGATTGTTGCGGAACCGTGCTATGTTTCGTATCAGCCCTTGGTGGCGCTCTGCGGGGCGAAACCGGTCGGGCTGGACACCTCGGCGGATAACTTTATCCCGACTGCGGCGGCCATCGAAGCGCTTATTACGCCGAAAACCAAGGCGCTAATTATCTGCAGCCCGAACAATCCCACCGGTACGATGATTCCTGCTGATGAGATGGAAAAGATCGCCGCCGTCGTTAAAAAGCATAAGATTTGGGCGCTGTCCGACGAGGTGTATTGCGAACTTCGGTATGAAGCGCCGCATACATCTATCGGTTCTTTCCCCGGAATGAAGGATTACTGCATTATCCTCAATGGGTTTTCAAAGTCCTTTGCAATGACCGGCTGGCGTATCGGGTTTATCGCCTGCCCGCAGGAGCTGATGGCTCAAATTCATAAAATTCATCAGTATGCGGCAATCTGCGCTCCGATTATGAGCCAATATGCGGCGCTGGAAGGATTGGAACGCGGCTGGGACGAGGTTGAGCGGATGCGGGTTTCCTACCGGCAGCGGCGTAACTTGATGATGAAGAGCTTTGATTCGATGAATCTTCCTTATATAACGCCCGACGGTGCATTTTACCTCTTTGTCGATATCCGTAGTACCGGTTTAAGTTCGGAAGATTTTGCGGTTAAGCTGATTACCGACTACAAAGTTGCCGTTGTGCCCGGGCACGTGTTCGGAAGCGGCGGCGAAGGCTTTGTCCGCTGCTGCTACGCTACCGACATCAGTAAAATACGGGTTGCGCTTGAGCGTATCGGTAAATTGCTGAAAGGCGAGCCGCTGTAATGGAAAAGTTAAAAAACATAGAAATTATCGCAATGGATTTGGACGATACCCTTTTGCGGGATGATCTGACCATCTCCGATTATACGGTATCGGTTTTACAGGCCTTGATGAAAAAGGGTGTACTGACATTGCTCGCTTCGGGGAGAAGTCCTCGTTCGGTACATTCGTATGCGCAGCGGATCGGTTCGGATAAAACGGAAAGCTATATCCTGTGCAACAACGGGACGCAGATATTGACCTCCGATATGAAGCTGGAAATCATCAGCCGCCGTCTCGGCGCCGATCTTGCGATTGAGATTTACGATTATATAGAGTCGCAAAATCTTTCCTGCCATCTCTACTTTGACGATACCATTTACATCGCTAAACGGACTGTTTTTTCGGATAGGGATGCGCATCTGACAAAAATGAAGGTTGTCATACCGGATGATTATCGGGAGATTTTGCGCACCAAGCCGGTGTATAAATTGCTCATTCCTGCGGAGCCTGATATTATCGCTGCCGTCGAACCGGAGTTTAGAAAGCGGTTCGGTACGCGGGCTGTCCTGTTTACCAGTAAGCCGTATTTTTTGGAAATTATTCCATTGGATACCGGTAAGGGGGAGTTCCTGCAAGAGCTGGCATGGCTACTCGGTATCAAAAATGAGGCAGTGATGGCATTCGGCGACAGTATGAATGACGAAACGATGATCCGCCTTGCGGGATACGGCATCGCCATGAAAAACGGCCACGACGCTATCAAAGATATTGCGTACGCAGTAACGGACTACACCAATAACGAGGACGGTATTGCCCGCTTTTTAGAGAAATATCTACTATAGAGTATAAGATGCGGTACCTTCTTTCTGTGCGAAATTTTGGATAAAATTTCGCACATTTTTTCTAGCAGACGGGTAACCGCATCAGGAAAAATTGATAAACATCGCAGAATAATTGAGGTCGCGAGACCATTTGAACCAACGGTTCAACTCTGGTTGAACGGCCTCAATTATTCTGCGGGGATAACAAAAGAGCCTGATGCAGTTACCCGGATTTTTTTATAGGTATACGGTTGCAAAATTTGCGTATCCGTGATACCGTGTTATAGAGTTATTAAAAAAAGGTTATAAATACAGTGAACTACCATGGAACAAAACAATTTATTGACCGTTAAAAATTTGCACACGGCTTTCCGTATCGACGGCAGCTACTATGATGCTGTTGACGGCGTGTCGTTTGACGTTCATCCCAATGAGATGCTTGCTATTGTAGGGGAATCCGGCTGCGGTAAAAGCACGGTTGCGATGTCCGTTATGGGACTGCACGATATGCGCTTTACCCGCGTTTCGGGTGAAATTTTACTGAACGGCAGGGACTTGCTGACGCTTTCAGAAAATGAGATGAACAAAATCCGCGGAAAGGATATCGGGTTCATCTTTCAGGATCCGCTCGCCTCGCTTAATCCGCTGCAGCGGGTAGGGAAGCAGATTGAAGAAGCTCTGTTGTACCACACCAGTCTCAACGAAAAAGAGCGGCAAGAGCGGGTTTTACAGCTTTTAAACGATGTCGGTATCCAGAACCCCAAGCGTACGGCGCAGCGGTTTCCGCATGAGCTTTCCGGCGGAATGCGGCAGCGGGTACTCATTGCGACAGCGCTGTCTTGTAATCCGTCGCTTATCATTGCCGATGAGCCGACAACGGCGCTCGACGTAACCATCCAAGCGCAGATTCTCGATCTCATCAAAGACCTGCAGGAAAAGCACAAGGCGGGCATCATTCTTATTACCCATGATCTCGGCGTTGTTGCGCAGGTTGCCGACCGTGTTGCGGTTATGTATGCGGGGGAGATTGTCGAACTGGCCACCGTGCAGGAACTGTTTACGCATCCGTTGCACCCTTATACCCGCTCTTTGCTTAAATCGATTCCACAGGCCGATAAAGACGATGACATGCTGCATGTTATTAAAGGTATGGTTCCGTCGCTTAAAAAACTCAAGCATACGGGCTGCCGGTTTGCCGACCGTATTCCGTGGATTCCTGCCGAAGAACACGAAGAAACGCCGGTTTTGCACGAAGTAAGCCCCGGGCATTTTGTCCGCTGTTCCTGCTGGAAAAATTTCCGGTTCGAGGATGAGGTATAAGGGGGCGGATATGGCATTATTGGAAGTAAAAGATTTAAAAGTACATTTCCCTATCCGCGGCGGCTTTTTTAATACGATACAGGATCATGTGCGGGCGGTGGACGGCGTTTCTTTTCAGATTGAAGAAGGAAAAACCTACGGTCTTATCGGGGAGTCCGGTTCGGGGAAAACAACCATCGGCAAAGCAATTGTCGGGTTGGAGCAGCCTACCGGCGGGGAAATCCGCTACGAAGGCAACCTCGTAAATACGAAGGCTCAGCGGAGAAAGATTAAATACAACGAAAACGTTCAGATGGTATTTCAGGACGTTATGTCGAGCCTCGACCCCAAAAAGCGCATTCGAGACATCATTGCGGAACCCATCAGAAACTTTGAGCGGCTTTCCAAACATGAAGAATTAAAGAAGGTTCTGTCGCTGTTGCAGATTGTCGGAATACCGCCCGACGGCTTATATAAATACCCGTATGAATTTTCCGGTGGGCAGCGGCAGCGTATCGGTGTTGCGCGTTCAATAGCGGTTAATCCGCGGCTCATTGTGGCGGACGAACCGGTTTCCGCGCTTGACCTTTCGGTACAGGCGCAAATTCTCAACTTCCTTAAAGAGATTCAGCGTGAATTTATGCTGAGCTATCTATTTATTTCGCACGACCTCGGCGTTGTCAAACACATGTGCGATTACATCTATATTATGTACCGCGGTCGATTCGTAGAGGCGGGAACACGGGATGATATTTATCGCAATCCGATGCATATCTACACCAAGAGGCTTATTGCGGCAATCCCTGAAATGAATGTCGAAATACGTGACGAATATAAAAAGCGCCGTGCCGAAATTGATGAAATATATGAGCGTGAATCGGAACGTTACTTTAGTCCCGAAGGGCGAGTGTACGATTTAAAGAAAATCAGCGAAACTCATTACGCTGCGCTGAAGGATTAGGGGGAGAGTATGTGGAAAACAATAGTACGCCGTATCCTTATTATGATACCGCAGCTGTTTATATTGAGTGTTTTGGTTTTTTTAATTGGAAAAATGATGCCCGGCGATCCCTTTACCGGACTGGTTGGCAATCCTAACATTAAGGCAAGCCGTATCGAAGAGCTGCGGGAAAAAGCCGGTTTAAATGATCCGTGGCCGGTACAGTATAAGAACTGGATGGGACGCATTCTGCTGCACGGCGATTTCGGCATTTCCTATACCTATAAGATTCCGGTAACGGATAAAATCAAAAAGGGGAAGGACGATGCCGACGGTATTACCGGCAGTCGCAGGCCCTGACTCATTCATATCGGCGGTTGTAAGACCGGCAAAGGTAATATCGGATTCGGCAATGTCCAGCTTTTTCACAGCCAGCTTCTTGATAACTTTCTTTAAATCAGACCCAGCCGGTTCCGCCTTAATGGAAAGCTTGTTGTGAACATCCAGTGTCAGCTCTGCCGTATAGGTGAAGTCTGCAGCGCATCCGCTGTATTGAAAGCCCGCTGCCAAGCCGATACCGCGCCAGCGTCCGTCCCGTTTATCCGTTTTACCTCGGTTAAAAACATTATATGCGGCATATTTACAGGTAAAATCGCTTTTGCCGGTTAAGAGTTCGAAGAGGCTTGAAAAAATGGCGCTGTAATCGTCCGGCATATTTTTTGCACGCCATTCCGCCGGAGAGAGATTGTAATCCTGAATAATCTTGTTGATGTGGTTTTCCAGTGCGTTTGACACATAGTAGTCGCCCCATCCCTCAAGGATATCGATAAGGCCGTCCGCCGTTTTTGATGCCCGCACTTCTATCCGGTAGTTCGGTATTATGTACGGCCCTAATGCTGCTGCGGTCATTTGCTTGAGTATGGTGCCGATGAGCGGGCAGCAGGCGCCGGCGTTGACAATAATCGAAATCTGCATTGCGGCAATCGAATGAGTGTCGGACAGCGCCGATTGATGTTCGATAATCATCTCCGGCGTTTTAGGCGCTGCCGCTCTGCTTTCTTCCGCCGATAAATTGAGCGAAACGGTGTTCCGCTGTAGAACCGCCGCAACAGCGCACTGGCAGGCAAGGAGAGACGGGTACCACAAAAGCTCGTTGAATGTTTCACCGGTTTGGGTTGGGTGTACGATGACGGCTTCTTCCGCAAGTCCGGTCGCTTTTGCTACTGCGGTGCGGACATGGAACGGCCATTGGGTGGGCACATAGACGTCAAGCCCATCCTCGCGGAACACCGTAACGGCGGAAAACGGTTCCGAACGGGCAGCATATTGCGAAGCGATTTTAAGCGATGAGAATACGGTTGAGGCGGCTGTTTCAAAGATTGCATCGATATTTCCGGCAGTGCACGCCTCCCGTGCAACGATAGGATAGTCAAACAGCGTATGTGTCCGCCCCGCTTCAAAACTGTCTTCGGGTATCGGCTCCAGTTCTATTGTGATGTCTTTCCGCAGCGCTTCAAGCGTTGCCTGATTATCGCCGGTAAGGATTCCGACGGCTTGCTCCTTATATTCTATCTCGTCCGCTGCAAAAAGAGGAAGCGAGTGCTCGAATACTTCGATCGTTTTTTGCGCAGGCAGCTGTGCCGCTCCGTAAAAGGCATACCCTTCCGGTAAGGGTGGCAGATGCACGGCGGAAATGATCCCTGATGATACGGGAGCGCGGACAATCACCGCATAGCGCTGCCCCTCAAAGGTAAGATCGGACACAAATTGTTCTATCATATCAAACTTCCTGTCAAATCCCTGTTTTCCTTCCCTATCGGCGGAACTTCTTAGCGGTGTCGATGACCGTATCGATAACGTACTGTACATCCTCATCGCTCATATCCGGCCAGAACGGAAGGCTGATGCTCTGTGCATAGTGCGCTGCCGCATTGGGGAAGTCCTGCGCGCGCAGTCCGTACCGCTCTTTTAGGAAGGTCAGTTCAAAGTGGGGGATAAAGTGGACTGAAATGCCAAGTCCCCGTTCCTGCAGCGCGCGGGCAAAGTCATCCCTGCCGATGGAAAGCGTTTCCGGTACGATGCGGAGGAGGTAGAGGTGCCACGCATTGCCTTCTCCGTCCGGCGGAACTTGAAAAAAGTCGAGCTGTCCGAAGGCGCGGGTAAATCGTTCGGCGATGAGCTTCCGTTTCCGGTAAAAATCTTCCGCCTTTTGCAGCTGTACTCTGCCGATTGCCGATAAGATATCCGGCAGGTTGCATTTATAGCCTTCTGCAATGACATCGTATTGCCAGCTGGCGTGTTTGTCGGTGTAACGATCCCATATTGTGCGGTTGATACCGTGGGAGCGCATCAGCTTAATGCGTTCCGCCGCTTCGGAATTACGGACGCAGATCATACCGCCTTCTCCGGTTGTGATGGTTTTGGTAGCATAAAAAGAGAATACGCCCGCATCGCCGAAGGTGCCGCCGTAGCCGTCTGTCGTTTTTGCAGGAAAGGCATGGGCTGCATCCTCGATAACTGCGACGTTGTATTTCTTGGCGAGGCTGTTAATCGCCTTCATATTGCAGAGGTTTCCTGCGATATGGATAGGTACAATCGCTTTAATGCTCTTATCCTGCTTGAGTTTATCTTCGATTTTTTCCGGATCGATACTGTAGGAGTCCGCTTCGATATCCGCATAGACCGCTTCTCCGCCGAGGTGCAAGGCGCTTGTCGCAGTCGAGACAAAGGTATACGGACTGGTGAGTATTTTGGTACCCTTGCCGATTCCGAAGGCTTCCATCGCGAGCATCAATCCGTTTGATGCGGAATTAACTGCCAGTGCGTACGGGCTGTGTACCATATCGGCAAACTCTTTTTCAAAGGCGAGCGTTTCCTTGCCGGTCGTCAGCCATCCCGAGTGCAGCACGCGGATTGCCGCTTCTTCTTCTCTGCGGTCGAACGACGGTCTAAAAAAGGGTACCTCCCTTGCGGGATTTTGTTCGGTTGTATTCATGATTATATCTCCCATAAAAACTTTCGTATCCGGTATCACAATTTTTGAAAATACAGACTCTTACCGATCGTGATCAGTTTATCAGTTTTTGCCGTTTTCCGATAGGGGCTTTCTGTATATCGAATCTTTGTTCAATGAGATTAATGGCGATGTATTTAAACTTGGATAATGTTTTTTAATTATTCCTTATCCCAGTCTACTTCCGGCAGTTCGTTCACAATGTCTACGGTCTGAACCGATACGTTGATGACACTCAGGAGCAAGTCCAAAATATAGCAGGGTTTGTTATGTTCACGGGACCAATCATTCGGATCATTCTTTATTCCGGATTTTTTATCCGTCGTTACCGCGTAGCGCTCCATAATCCACTCAATTGCAGGCTTTCCGTTTACGACATACTCGTACGCTTTTTCCGGAATATTTTTTATGGTATGCCAGTGATTGTATACAATCGTGCCTTTCTCGCCTTTTTTCGGGAACTTCATCTGCTCCACTGCATAATACTTGTAGTCGGTTTCATTCTCCGGTATAACCTGTGGATTTGGCTCTGCTGCCATAAGCTCATCGTTGTATACATTCTGCATTTCGGTATTGTACTGAACATATTTAAGCGAGCTTACCTGTATGTCCGGATAGGGTTCAACTTCTTCATAATTCAAATGCAAGTCGGCAAGCTTACGGCCTGACTCACTAAATGCCCGGAACTTTTGCCGGTCGCTTACGAGCGGAATACGGGGAAGCATTTTTTTGAGGTCGGCGCTGAATGTTTCTCGGTAGGATTTTGAATGCAGGATGCCGTAAACATAATAGAAAATATCTTCACGCTGAACATTGTTTCCATATTTTTGTTGAGCACGGTTTAATATAAAGTCGCTAATTGCTTCATGTCTTACGATTTTTGCGCCGTCATCAAAGAGCGAATGCTGCTTCGTCTCAATCGTTTCGTACCAATAGAGAGGGAAGCATTGAGAGCCGGCTTCTTGAGAGTTGAGGTCAACTATACAATCTGAAATAAGTACGGATGGTTCTTTGTTACCGCCGAGACCGTTCACACAAATGACAAGGTTTTTATGATTTGGTGTGGGGAAGAGCTTAGGCTGCTTATACCGTTCTTGAGTTAAATCATCATCAAAATAATAATGCTGTTTACAAAACGGGCGATACATTGCTTTTGTATAAAATTTTTCCTGTTCAGCAAATGTTTTATGACGCTTTAAAGCATTAAGCCAGTCGCGGGTCCAGTTTCCTTTTGAAAAATCACGTTCTGGATCAGACTTTATTCCTGTCGCTATCAATTTTTGTTGATGGTTATAATGATCGATTGTTAATTGTATATTCTTACATAATTCTGAATAAGAATAATTGTAAACCCAAGCGTCACGATTTGTCGCACACCCAAGAGAATAAATTGTAAAGAAAGACTGTGAGGTAGCATCAAATTTTTTATCCGCTTCTATCGGAATCCATGCAGAGAACTGATCGTTTCTTCGACTTATCCAATCACCATGTTCATTTGGAGTAAGTTGTGTGAATGGTAGATTCTCCATGCTCTTGAATTTTATGATTATATCCAGTTTCTGTTCACGGTTCAGGTAGTCGCCTATGTCGTAGTAGTAAATTTCCGCTCTATGGTTATTCATCTGATTTCTCACTTTTTTTTACGAGTACCGTCACTGCGATTGGTGTACGGCTGCCAAGTCCGAACACATTTCCCGCTTCCTTTTTGCGGAGTTCTCCGCTTGTTCTACAGTTGCCTCGGAGATTGAATACATAGACCTTGCTGAATTCTTTTTCGATTGTTTTTCTGAATCCGTCTTGTGCGTTACCGTCCAGCCAACTCCCATTTGAAACAAAAGCCACTATGCCGTCTCCTTTTTGACCAAGACTGTAATCGCTATCGGAGTTCGGCTTCCGCTGCCGAAAATCTTCCCTCCTTCCCTTCTGGAGAGTTCTCCGCTCGTTCTCTGATTGCCCCTCAAATTGAATACATAAACCCTTTCGAACTCCTTTTCCAGCGTTTTTCTGAACCCATCCTGCGCATTGTTGTCCAGAAAGCTCCCGTTTGAGACGAAGGCTATTACCCCCCCCCCCCCCCCCCCCCCCCCCCCCCCCCCCCCCTTGGGAAGAGCCTCCCCCCCCCCCCCCCCCCCCCCCCCGAGGGCGGGCATTGATGCGGTGATCCTATCGCTTGCCCACCGGAATGCTTTAATATAAGAGTCATAAGCTGACTTATTTAATCCTGCTTCAGATTCTTTTACATACGTGGTTGCGATACGCTCTTCAAGTTTTGGATATCTTTGGTTTTGTGCATTGTCATTAGCCGACTTCTGCCCGATTGAATACGGAGGATTTCCCATAACGACGGTAATCGGCTGTTTTTTTTGTTCATTCACACGGTCGCTGTTTTCTCTGAATATCCTGTCATCTAAAGTCGGCTCTCCGGTTTCGTAAAGCTGGAATGTGTCTGTCAAACAGATACCGCCGAACGGCTCGTAGGTATCCTTGCCGCTTAAATCGTGGTAGGCATTTTCTATGTTCACGCTTGCGATGTAGTAGGCTAAAAGGACTATTTCGTTCGCAAAAATCTCGTGCCTGTATTTCCGCTCCAAGTCCTCCGGCTTGATAATCCCCAACTGTAAAAGGCGCGTGATGAATGTGCCGGTGCCGGTAAACGGATCAATTACATTAACCCTTTCGTCGCTGATTGAACGGCCGAATTCTTTATTCAACACCCACTCGACGCTCCTTATGATAAAATCAACGACCGGAACCGGCGTATACACAATACCAAGTTTTTCTACCGTCAGTGGAAAGGCATTTTTAAAGAAAGAGTCGTACAGTTCCACGACGACTTTTTGTTTTCCTTCTGCATTGTCGATTCCTTCGACTCTCTGCTGAACCGATTTGTAGAATCGTTCGAGTTTTTCCAAATCTTCCGGGGCTGATTTTTCATCGAGTAAAATAACGATGTCTTCCAGTGATTTTGAAACGGGATTTTCTTTTGTGAAGCGATCATTCCCGAATAGAGCTTCAAACACGGGTTTTGTAATGATATGTTGGGCGAGCATTTCAACCGCTTCCGATTGGCTTACGCTTGGATTGAGATTCTTTTTGAGACCTTCCCAGTAAGAGGTAAATTTTTCCTTATGCGTACCTTCGATTGAAATGAGCTTATGTATGCGCTCGATGTTTCGCTTGGCAATTTCGCCTACGTCTTTACCCCAGTCAGCCCAATAACGTCTGCTTCCGCATTTGTTTACAATCTTTGCAAAAACCTGTTCGGTAAGACTCTTGAATTTCTCGTAAAGCTCTTGCTGCAGTTCGTCAAAGTCTAAAACTCCCTGTACCGCTTCCGCTTCGCCGTCGTTTCCGCCTACCGGTTTTCCGCCGAAATTTCCTCCGCCGGATACGGTGATAATCTTAGGTCTCTTTTTATTCAGTTCAATTTTATTGATTGTTGCATTAAAACGGTCGTCGTGCGCCCGGAGAGCATTCAAGACGCTCCATACGATTTTAAAGTCATCGCTTGTGTCCAGAACTTCATTGGCATTTTTATCCGCCGGTACAATCACAGGAATGATGATGTAGCCGAATTTTTTACCTTCGGCTTTCCGCATAACGCGGCCGACCGATTGAACGACGTCGACTTGGCTGTTACGGCTGGAAAGGAACATAATAGCGTCAAGACTCGGAACATCGACACCTTCGGAAAGACATCGTACATTATTTAAAATTCGACACTCGTTTTTGTTCGGATCAGCGTGCTTGAGCCTGTCGAGCTTTTCTTCTCGAGCAGTGCTTCCCATAGTGCCGTCAATATGGGAAGCGTCCACTAAAACGAGTTGCTCGCGTTCCGTTTCGGAAAGTTTGTCATAATAGGCTTGCCGACATACATTAAAGCTATCTTTTAAATACTTTGAATTTTTGATACTCGAACAGAACGCAACAGCGCTCTTCATCGGTTCAGGATCGACATCGCTGAATAGCTCCTTGTCGGTAAGATAGCTTGTGCGTTTTGAAAGTACATTGATACAGCCGATGAGTTTTATCGCATCGGTCATTTTGATTTCGGAGTGTCCGTCTATAATACTTTTTTGAACTTCCGGCGGCACTGAATGTTCATCGAGTGTCAGTACGATTACCTTGTAATCGGAAAGCAGCTGCTTTTCAACTGCCGCACCGAAGCCGATACGGTAGATTTCTTCACCGAACCATTCAGGGGCATCCATAGACCAAACGAGCGTTTCATTTTCTTTCGCCTTCGCTTGCGCTTCGCTTGAATATAGTCGGGGAGTGGCAGTCATATACAGACGCTTTTTTGCGTTGATATTATCGTTGGAATGTACCTTCGTGAATGCAGACTGAGATTTATCCTTTTGCTTTATACCGGTAGTTCTGTGTGCTTCATCGCAAATAATCAAGTCAAAGAGGAATGAATCTTTTTCGCGTCTGTTTATGTCTTTTTGGACGGTACCGATTACGTCGATTGACTGGTAGGTGCTGAATACAACTATCATTCCTCCTTCGGTTTTCAGGCGGTTTCTATAGTCAACGAATTGCCTATGAACTTTTGCAGAATCCGTCGTTGCAGGAAGAACGAGGTCTGAAATTGAATCCTCCGCTTTGTCGCTTGCATGAGCGTCCGAACAGATACAGATAGGATAGATGTTTTCTTTGCTTTGTGCCGACCATTCTTTTAAGGTTTGGCTCAAAAGTGCGATTGACGGAACAAGGAACAGCACCAGTCGGCTTTCGGTCGCCAAGCCCTCCGCAATTCTGAGCGATGTAAACGTTTTACCGGTGCCACACGCCATAATGAGCTTTCCACGGTCGCAGGTTTTATAATATTGTGTCGCAGCGTTGTACGCTTCTTTTTGGTGGGAAAGTAGCTCGTATTTTTTGACACGTGCTTCATTTCCTTTTTTGCCGGCATCCAATTCTTCCCAGTTTACGTCATCGTTTTTGAGATCAATTAAGCCGATTCGCCCGATACCGAGCTTCTCGATTACATTCTGTGCCTCTGCATTAAAACCGCCATACGTGGTGTCAATCCAAATCCTAAAGCTGAAGTTTTTTTCGCCGTCTTGTGTTTGAAATTTAAATGAAGATGTGGAAACAAAGGAGTCTACCATTGCCTTGTCGATTTTCTTATCTGCTTGATAGCATTTGCACTGAACTGCCCAATAATCGCCATCGTGAGCACGGCATACAATATCAATGCCCGTGTCCTTTCCACCGGTTCCGAATTGGGCTTTATAAGGAAAATCTGCCCAAAGCCATACGTTTGATAAAAGGTTTTTATATGTTGGTTTGGTTAAAAGGTAGGCTTGCATAAGCCGTTCAAACTTGTCTCCCATGTTACGTTCGGAAGTTGAGTTTTCGCGGTATTTGTCTATAATATGCTCAAATGGTAAAGCCATGCAGTTACTCCCGGAATTCTTTAATAAACTTCCGCTGCTTCCTAAACCACGGCTTTTTCCAGAGCCGTTTCCGTTGCCGCTTTTTTCGTTCGGCAGGGGAGAGCCATTCGAGCGGATGTTCCATATACACCACCGCTTTTTTACAAAACACGGGGTTGAACCGGTATGCGGTAGCAGTGATAAGCGCAATCGCTAAAAAAAGCGCGGGCAGCCAGTCTTTCCATTGTGCATAAAAAGTTGGTTGGTACGGATAGATCGGGACGGAAACGCTTAATGCATCGGTAGTAAAGAGCGGAAGGCTTGCGGTAATGTTTCCGACAGGATCGACAACGCAGGTATAGCCGCCGTTGGTAGAGCGGACAAGCGGCGTCCGTAGTTCTATTGCACGGAAATAGGCGACGGCAAAATGCTGGTATTCCGCACTCGCCGTTTTAGACCACGAATCATTGGTCAGGTTAATCAAGATATTGCTTTTTTGATTATGCAAATCGGCGCAGAGTGTCGGAAAGGCATCTTCAAAACAGATGGGCGCGGCGAAGCGGACATCGTTTCCATTTTGTGCGGTGAACGTCATCGCTTTATATTCCGTTCCCGGCGCCCATCCCGACGAAAAACCGACCAGCGAGTCGAAAAAGCGCTGCACAAACGGATGGTCGATAAAGGGAATGTATTCCGCAAAGCAGATCAGCTGTATCTTTGAATAGGTGTCGAGTACCGTTCCGTCCGGTGCGATAAGATAGACGGAATTTGCGTATTTTTCGCGTTCGGCATCCTGTAAAAGCGGGGAGCCTGTTAAAATGGGAATATCCATCCGCTGCAAAAAATCGGTAAAGGATTCTTGAACGGGACGCTGCCGGTAATAATCTTGAAATTGATCATACCCGTATGCAAGGCTGCTTTCGTTCCATACGATGAGGTCAGGCCGCACCGGCGATTCGGTAATTGCCTTTTCGGTAAGCTTTTGGGTGTTATACAAATTATCAAAAAATAAATCGAGGCCGTAGACCCACGGATCGGTGTTTTGCTGTACTAACACAAGGGTGAGGTTCTGTTGCGGCGTTCTTTTTTGATACATGCGGAAAAGTCCGTATCCGTTGACCAGCAGCAATAGACCGGCGGTAAAGATCAGTGGGCGGAGTAACGGTCTGCCGTGCAGCTTGGAAAAACCGGTGGTTACATCTTCTGCTGCACGGATTATTTCTGCAAGGAGCGCGGAAATCAATGCAACAAGAAAGGTTATTCCCCATACGCCGGTAATATCTGCTATTTGAATGAGCGGCCGCAGCGATAATGTTGTCATCGAAAGGCTGCCCCACGGATAGGCGACAAAACCGCTTCCCTTAAACCATTCCCAGAGTGTCCACAAGCCCGCAAAGGCAAACGGACGCAGAGCCGACGGCAGCTTCATTGCATAATAAAACCAGTGTCCGAAAAGAAAGCCGAGGAAGAAATAAGCGACGGTGGAAGCGCCGAGCGTAAAAATTGCAAAGTTTTCAAAATACGCCAGCCAAAAACTGGAGAACAGATGGACAAGGGCTATCATCGCGCCGAACATCCACGCCGTGCGCCGTCGGCTCGGGATGATGCAAAATGCGGTATATAACGGTATCAGTGCAATAATGCCGAAGAAAGCCGACCCAAAATGCAGATATTCATTCGGTATACCGAGGGAAAGCAGCACCGCAGAGCATAAAACCGCTAAAAAAGATGAAATAACCGACATAATTTTACAGCAATTTAATCATTTTTCTTGAATTGTTTCAATATAAGAGATATTATAGAAAGTATGCAGAAGATTCTACCGTTTCATGTAGACGAATATGGAGACGAGCCGGAAGTAACCGTTGCGGTTCCCGGGCGCTTTCACCTTTTAGGTGAGCATACATGGTTTGCACAGGGCAATACACTTTCGATGGCAATCGATCATTATCTGTATCTTTGTGTTTCAAAACGAAAAGATTCTAATTATCGGTTCCTTTCTCTGTCGCTCAAAGAGCGGAAAAAAGTTGCAGCTGCCAACCTTCGGTATCGTAAAGAAGATCGTTGGGCAAATTCGATAAAGGCTGTTATTCTTTCTTTTATGGATCAAGGGATTGAGATGACAGGACTCAATTTTACCATCCTTTCCGAAATACCGGCGGATGCGGGGCTCGGTACGCCGAATGCGCTCAAGGTTGCAACGGCGATGGCGTTACGGAAGGTATTTGCGCCGCGGCTTACGAAAGCTGATCTTGTCGATATTTTGGAGAATGCAAACGTGCAGCATCTTAATACCTATCCTCACCGTGCGGATATTTTGTGCGCATTATATGCAAAGGCGGGACACTGCATACGGACAAATCATCGGCGGAAGACGGCTGATATTTATCCTTTCCCCATCAGTAACTACCGGATCATTTTGACGGATTCGCGGGTTCCCCGTTTGTTGGCGCGCGAGGAGCTGAACCATAGAATTCAGGAATGTATGGAAGCCTACGAGCGGGTAAAAAAGATGCCGGATATTCCTCAGGATTTCAGTAAGCTTGCCGAAAGCGATCTTGAAGAGCTTGCCATTCCCGAATCGGTACGGCGGCGGGTACTCTATATTATCCGCGAATCCATCAGTGTCGATGACGCTATCGGCGCCTTAAAGAAAAACGATTGGGTGGTGTTTTCGCGTATTGTAACACGCTCTCAAGAGAATTTGCGCGATCGCTTTGAAATTTCCTGCCCCGAATTGGATTGGCTCGTGAAGCGGGCTATGGAATTTGTCGCTCCCGATATGAACGATATTGTGTGTTCGCGCCTGACGGGAAGGGGATTCGGCGGATGTACGTACAATATTTTAAGAGCGGATGATATCCAAACCTATATTGAAAAACTGGGCGACTATGAACGAATTTTCGGATTTAAGCCTTTGTATTATAAAGTGAAACCTTCCGGCGGAGTACGCATACTATGATGGAGAAACGAAATGGATACGGTTCTTAAAGAAGGCATACAGCTCTATCGGGAAAATCGATATGAAGAAGCGCTTGCCGCATTTTTAAAGATATCGTCTAAAGATGTTGAGCTCAATTTCGATTTGGCGTATTATATCGGCCTCTGTTATGCGAGCCTTTTACAATATGACGATGCGCTTGTCTATTTGGAACAGATTATCACAGCCGGGACCGATATCGCCCGCGTATATCAGTGTCGGCTTATTCTGGCCTTTATTTATACCAAGACAGGCCGTGCCCGTTTGGCAGAGTTTGAGCTTTCAAAGCTTTTGGATGCAGGATACGATTCTCCGCAGGTGCATACTTCGATGGCGTATTTGGCGTATGAGCAGGATAAAGTAGACAAGTCTTTGAGTCTTTATGAGAAAGCGCTGGAACTTGATCCGGATAATTCGACGGCGCTTAACGGGCTTGGCTACATCCTTGCCGATACCGAAAAAGATTTAACTCGGGCTTTGATTCTGTGTAAAAAAGCGCTCGACGCACAGCCCGATAATCCCGCTTATTTGGATTCGCTGGCGTGGACATATTACAAGATGGGCTTTGATACCGAAGCCCGTTCATATATCCAACGGGCGGATGCACAGCTTCCCGGTAACGAAATAATTAAGCGCCATCTGCAGCTTATTATGAGCAGATAATTAGGTTCATTGTGAAAGTGGCCGAAGACTTCATGTTTTTAGAAAATTGTTAAAAGGATTAACTATCATGCGTATGAAGAGACTATTGCAAACAGCCGGTTTAACACTGTTTTTATTGTGCCTCGCTACGGCGCTGCCTGCGCAGGCCAACAGCCTTCAACCCCGCCTGAGTTCCGCCGATAGAGATCATGGATTTGAAGAATTCCGCCGCGGCGTGCAGGCGTATTACCGCGGAACCTTTAACGAGGCTATCCTGCTATTTGAAAAAGCTCTCACGCATATTCCCGGCGATCCGCTCATCTTGGATTGGCTCGGACAAGCCTATTACCGCTCCGGTATAGAGGGGGCTGCACTTGAGCAATGGTCGGCAGCGTCTGCCTCAGGATACGGCGGGCAGCTGTTAAAAAATAAAATAGAAGTTGTTAAGGAACGGCGCAGTTCTCAGCCCGATTTTGCGGAATCGGTACGCTATGTAGAAACTGCCGTATTTGAATCCAAACATGGAACGGAAGTCTTTTTTAGGCAGCCGCTTTCGGTTGCGGCAATGGGCGACGGCAGTTTCTGGGTAGTCGCCTACGGCTCCAACGAATTGGTTCACTTCGATATTAACGGCATCGTACTTGACCGGACGAGCGGTCCCTTGCAGGGCTTTGACCGTCCTTTCGATATTTTACCGCTTAAAAACGGGAACCTGCTCATCTCCGAATTCGCTGCCGATCGGCTTTCGCTGCTTACCAAAGACGGAAAATTCATTAAGTCGTTCGGAACCAGAGGAAGGGGCGACGGACAGTGTATCGGCCCTCAGTTTTTAGCGCACGATTCTTACGGAAATATTTTTGTAACGGATTTCGGCAACGCCCGCGTTGTGGTGTTTTCTCCGGACGGAGAAGGGCTTTTTACATTCGGGCAGCGCAGCGGCATATTCCCGGGCTTTACCGCTCCGGCAGGTATCGCAATCCTAGACGATTTGGTCTACGTTGCGGATTCGGTAAAAGGCTCTATCTATGTGTTTGATACGGCGGGAAACTATATCAGAACGCTGCTGCCGGACAGAAGTGTCGTACAGGCGGAGTCGATGCGGGTATGGAAAAACAATCTGCTGGTGTCCTGCGCCAATAAGGTGTACTTGGTCGATATCGGCTTAGCGAGCTTATATACCGTTGCGAGTTTAGGGAATGCGCCCGCCCGTGTAACCGCGGCAATTCCCGATGCCAACGGCAGTCTTTTGTTGGCCGATTATAAAAACGGAAATATTCAGGTCTTTTCCCATATCAACGAACTGGCGGGCGGTTTGTTTGTCCGCTTCGACCGCGTCTATGCCGATAAGTTCCCGACGGTTACCGTCGATGTCCGCGTAGAAAACCGGATGGGGCAACCGGTGGTGGGATTAACGGCGAATAATTTTTTCCTGACCGAATCGAACCGGCAAGTCAATGATTTTACTTTAAAGGGCGCCGCCTACCTCAATACCGGCTGCGATATTGCCGTTGTAATCGAGCGCTCACCTCAATCGGAAAAAGAATTGGAGCTGGTTAAGACGGTGGTAAAAGAGCTCGCCGAGACAATGCAGGGAAAAGGAAAGATTTCTCTTGTGTCAGCCTCTCAACTGCCGGTGCTGGAGGGTAAGTTTTCTCCCGAAGCGCTTTTATCGCAGCCGCTTAAATTAAAGGCGGCATGGTCACCGGTATGGAACTGCGATCTTGCGTTGCGGCTTGCCAGCGGGGAGCTGATTAATGCGGCTCCAAAGCGGGCTATCGTGTTCTTGTCGTTTGAAGATATCGGTTCCGACAGCTTTAAACAGTACAGCTTAAACGATCTTGCTGCATATATGACCAACAACGGTATCCGTTTTTATACGGTTAATCTAAAGCCGCGGACATTGCCTCCTGAGCTTTCGTATCTTTGCACAAAAACGGGTGGGATGAGTACGTATATCTATGCCGAACAGGGGCTTTCTCCGGTTATTGAAGATTTAATTGCCAAACCTATAGGCTCGTATCAGCTAAGTTATACCTCTACATTGCCAACCGACTTCGGTCGTGCCTATTTACCGGTAGAGCTTGAGGTACGGCTTCTAACCCGTTCGGGCAGGGATGAAACCGGCTATTTTGCCCCGCTGGAATAGAACCGGATTACCAAGGAGCTGGTATGCAGGAAATTATCGATTTACTGGAAAACGATGCGCGGCTAAGTCCGCAGGATATTGCCGCAATGACGGGTAAGTCCGAGGAAGAGGTTCGCGCTGCCATTAAAAAATTAGAGGATGAGGGCATCATCTTAAAATATGCTGCGGTTATCAACCGTGAACGGCTTGCAAGCAGCGATACGGTATCTGCGATGATAGAAATTCAGGTTGCGCCGGCGAGGGAACACGGATTTGACCGCATTGCGGAGCGGATATATCGGTACCCGCAGGTAAAGACGGTACAGCTGATGTCCGGCGGATATGATCTGCATGTGCTGGTCGAAGGAAAAGATTTAAAAGAGGTTGCCTTTTTCGTGTCGGAAAAACTCGCGTCGCTGGAAGGAGTGATCAGCACACGTACTCATTTTGTGCTCAAGACCTACAAGGAAAACGGAACGTATTATATCGACCCCAAAAAAGATCCCCGCGAAGAGATTACCGCATAATGGACAGACCCGATCAATTTTCCAACCGGATTGTGAGCGTTGCACCTTCCGGTATCCGCCGTTTTTTTGAGCTTGCCGCCGGACAGGACGATATTATCTCGCTGGGGGTAGGGGAGCCTGATTTTGCAACGCCGTGGGTTATGCGCGAGGAAGCGTGGTATCATCTCGAATGCGGGCATACATCCTATACTTCAAACTGGGGGCTTGAACCGCTCCGCAAGGCGATTGCCGGTTATTTGAACCGCTACGGCATGTCGTATTCTCCTAAAAACGAGGTACTGATTACTTTTGGCGTTTCGGAAGCAATCGATATTGTGTTCCGTTCCATCCTGAATCAGGGAGATGAGGTGATTGTTGCGGAACCGTGCTATGTTTCGTATCAGCCCTTGGTGGCGCTCTGCGGGGCGAAACCGGTCGGGCTGGACACCTCGGCGGATAACTTTATCCCGACTGCGGCGGCCATCGAAGCGCTTATTACGCCGAAAACCAAGGCGCTAATTATCTGCAGCCCGAACAATCCCACCGGTACGATGATTCCTGCTGATGAGATGGAAAAGATCGCCGCCGTCGTTAAAAAGCATAAGATTTGGGCGCTGTCCGACGAGGTGTATTGCGAACTTCGGTATGAAGCGCCGCATACATCTATCGGTTCTTTCCCCGGAATGAAGGATTACTGCATTATCCTCAATGGGTTTTCAAAGTCCTTTGCAATGACCGGCTGGCGTATCGGGTTTATCGCCTGCCCGCAGGAGCTGATGGCTCAAATTCATAAAATTCATCAGTATGCGGCAATCTGCGCTCCGATTATGAGCCAATATGCGGCGCTGGAAGGATTGGAACGCGGCTGGGACGAGGTTGAGCGGATGCGGGTTTCCTACCGGCAGCGGCGTAACTTGATGATGAAGAGCTTTGATTCGATGAATCTTCCTTATATAACGCCCGACGGTGCATTTTACCTCTTTGTCGATATCCGTAGTACCGGTTTAAGTTCGGAAGATTTTGCGGTTAAGCTGATTACCGACTACAAAGTTGCCGTTGTGCCCGGGCACGTGTTCGGAAGCGGCGGCGAAGGCTTTGTCCGCTGCTGCTACGCTACCGACATCAGTAAAATACGGGTTGCGCTTGAGCGTATCGGTAAATTGCTGAAAGGCGAGCCGCTGTAATGGAAAAGTTAAAAAACATAGAAATTATCGCAATGGATTTGGACGATACCCTTTTGCGGGATGATCTGACCATCTCCGATTATACGGTATCGGTTTTACAGGCCTTGATGAAAAAGGGTGTACTGACATTGCTCGCTTCGGGGAGAAGTCCTCGTTCGGTACATTCGTATGCGCAGCGGATCGGTTCGGATAAAACGGAAAGCTATATCCTGTGCAACAACGGGACGCAGATATTGACCTCCGATATGAAGCTGGAAATCATCAGCCGCCGTCTCGGCGCCGATCTTGCGATTGAGATTTACGATTATATAGAGTCGCAAAATCTTTCCTGCCATCTCTACTTTGACGATACCATTTACATCGCTAAACGGACTGTTTTTTCGGATAGGGATGCGCATCTGACAAAAATGAAGGTTGTCATACCGGATGATTATCGGGAGATTTTGCGCACCAAGCCGGTGTATAAATTGCTCATTCCTGCGGAGCCTGATATTATCGCTGCCGTCGAACCGGAGTTTAGAAAGCGGTTCGGTACGCGGGCTGTCCTGTTTACCAGTAAGCCGTATTTTTTGGAAATTATTCCATTGGATACCGGTAAGGGGGAGTTCCTGCAAGAGCTGGCATGGCTACTCGGTATCAAAAATGAGGCAGTGATGGCATTCGGCGACAGTATGAATGACGAAACGATGATCCGCCTTGCGGGATACGGCATCGCCATGAAAAACGGCCACGACGCTATCAAAGATATTGCGTACGCAGTAACGGACTACACCAATAACGAGGACGGTATTGCCCGCTTTTTAGAGAAATATCTACTATAGAGTATAAGATGCGGTACCTTCTTTCTGTGCGAAATTTTGGATAAAATTTCGCACATTTTTTCTAGCAGACGGGTAACCGCATCAGGAAAAATTGATAAACATCGCAGAATAATTGAGGTCGCGAGACCATTTGAACCAACGGTTCAACTCTGGTTGAACGGCCTCAATTATTCTGCGGGGATAACAAAAGAGCCTGATGCAGTTACCCGGATTTTTTTATAGGTATACGGTTGCAAAATTTGCGTATCCGTGATACCGTGTTATAGAGTTATTAAAAAAAGGTTATAAATACAGTGAACTACCATGGAACAAAACAATTTATTGACCGTTAAAAATTTGCACACGGCTTTCCGTATCGACGGCAGCTACTATGATGCTGTTGACGGCGTGTCGTTTGACGTTCATCCCAATGAGATGCTTGCTATTGTAGGGGAATCCGGCTGCGGTAAAAGCACGGTTGCGATGTCCGTTATGGGACTGCACGATATGCGCTTTACCCGCGTTTCGGGTGAAATTTTACTGAACGGCAGGGACTTGCTGACGCTTTCAGAAAATGAGATGAACAAAATCCGCGGAAAGGATATCGGGTTCATCTTTCAGGATCCGCTCGCCTCGCTTAATCCGCTGCAGCGGGTAGGGAAGCAGATTGAAGAAGCTCTGTTGTACCACACCAGTCTCAACGAAAAAGAGCGGCAAGAGCGGGTTTTACAGCTTTTAAACGATGTCGGTATCCAGAACCCCAAGCGTACGGCGCAGCGGTTTCCGCATGAGCTTTCCGGCGGAATGCGGCAGCGGGTACTCATTGCGACAGCGCTGTCTTGTAATCCGTCGCTTATCATTGCCGATGAGCCGACAACGGCGCTCGACGTAACCATCCAAGCGCAGATTCTCGATCTCATCAAAGACCTGCAGGAAAAGCACAAGGCGGGCATCATTCTTATTACCCATGATCTCGGCGTTGTTGCGCAGGTTGCCGACCGTGTTGCGGTTATGTATGCGGGGGAGATTGTCGAACTGGCCACCGTGCAGGAACTGTTTACGCATCCGTTGCACCCTTATACCCGCTCTTTGCTTAAATCGATTCCACAGGCCGATAAAGACGATGACATGCTGCATGTTATTAAAGGTATGGTTCCGTCGCTTAAAAAACTCAAGCATACGGGCTGCCGGTTTGCCGACCGTATTCCGTGGATTCCTGCCGAAGAACACGAAGAAACGCCGGTTTTGCACGAAGTAAGCCCCGGGCATTTTGTCCGCTGTTCCTGCTGGAAAAATTTCCGGTTCGAGGATGAGGTATAAGGGGGCGGATATGGCATTATTGGAAGTAAAAGATTTAAAAGTACATTTCCCTATCCGCGGCGGCTTTTTTAATACGATACAGGATCATGTGCGGGCGGTGGACGGCGTTTCTTTTCAGATTGAAGAAGGAAAAACCTACGGTCTTATCGGGGAGTCCGGTTCGGGGAAAACAACCATCGGCAAAGCAATTGTCGGGTTGGAGCAGCCTACCGGCGGGGAAATCCGCTACGAAGGCAACCTCGTAAATACGAAGGCTCAGCGGAGAAAGATTAAATACAACGAAAACGTTCAGATGGTATTTCAGGACGTTATGTCGAGCCTCGACCCCAAAAAGCGCATTCGAGACATCATTGCGGAACCCATCAGAAACTTTGAGCGGCTTTCCAAACATGAAGAATTAAAGAAGGTTCTGTCGCTGTTGCAGATTGTCGGAATACCGCCCGACGGCTTATATAAATACCCGTATGAATTTTCCGGTGGGCAGCGGCAGCGTATCGGTGTTGCGCGTTCAATAGCGGTTAATCCGCGGCTCATTGTGGCGGACGAACCGGTTTCCGCGCTTGACCTTTCGGTACAGGCGCAAATTCTCAACTTCCTTAAAGAGATTCAGCGTGAATTTATGCTGAGCTATCTATTTATTTCGCACGACCTCGGCGTTGTCAAACACATGTGCGATTACATCTATATTATGTACCGCGGTCGATTCGTAGAGGCGGGAACACGGGATGATATTTATCGCAATCCGATGCATATCTACACCAAGAGGCTTATTGCGGCAATCCCTGAAATGAATGTCGAAATACGTGACGAATATAAAAAGCGCCGTGCCGAAATTGATGAAATATATGAGCGTGAATCGGAACGTTACTTTAGTCCCGAAGGGCGAGTGTACGATTTAAAGAAAATCAGCGAAACTCATTACGCTGCGCTGAAGGATTAGGGGGAGAGTATGTGGAAAACAATAGTACGCCGTATCCTTATTATGATACCGCAGCTGTTTATATTGAGTGTTTTGGTTTTTTTAATTGGAAAAATGATGCCCGGCGATCCCTTTACCGGACTGGTTGGCAATCCTAACATTAAGGCAAGCCGTATCGAAGAGCTGCGGGAAAAAGCCGGTTTAAATGATCCGTGGCCGGTACAGTATAAGAACTGGATGGGACGCATTCTGCTGCACGGCGATTTCGGCATTTCCTATACCTATAAGATTCCGGTAACGGATAAAATCAAATTACCTGCGCAAAATACCTTGTGGCTTTCGCTTTTAACCGTTGTGTTAACGTATGCCATTGCCGTTCCGCTCGGTATACGTGCCGGCCGCTATAATGGGTCTAAATTCGATAAGGCGGTGCTGGTCTATAACTTTATCACGTATGCAATCCCGACGTTTATCCTCGGTCTTTTGAGTCTTTTGCTGTTCGGCTATCGGCTGAAGATTTTTCCGACGTCGGGCTTCGTCGGATTGGAGGCAATGGGAAACAGTAGCCGTTATATTGTAAGCAGAATATATCACATGCTGCTGCCGGCAATTACGGCGGCAGTATTGCGTACGACGGGTATTGTGCAATACCTGCGCAATGAGGTTATCGATGCGAAGAGTCAAGATTACGTTAAAACGGCGCGGAGTAAGGGCGTACCGATCGATAAAGTTTATACGCATCATATTTTCCGAAATTCTCTGTTGCCGATAGCGGCCTTTTTCGGCTTTACGGTAACGGGATTGCTCGCCGGTTCAATATTTATCGAAACGATTTTTATGTATCAAGGGATGGGCTTGCTGTTTATAGAATCGATTATGTCGCGTGATTATT
Organism: Treponema sp. OMZ 305; assembly: GCF_024181325.1. Taxonomy (NCBI): domain Bacteria; kingdom Pseudomonadati; phylum Spirochaetota; class Spirochaetia; order Treponematales; family Treponemataceae; genus Treponema; species Treponema sp. OMZ 305. The sequence goes on from NZ_CP051300.1 coordinate 1,492,220, forward strand.
CTATTATCAATGCGTTGACCTTATTGTACGGAACGCTCGCCCTGTTCGGCAGCTTGATTTCCGACATTATTATGATAATTGTCGATCCCCGTATCAGAATTGACTAAGGAGTAAATATGGAAAAAACGGCATTTGATATTGATACCATAGATGAGGCGACATTAAAAGAGATGTCTTCCGTGCCGTCGTTTTGGAAGATTGTAAAGACGGAATTTAAACATGATAAGGCGGCAATTGTTGCGCTCGGTATATTGGTTATTATCTTTACCGTTATCATCATCGGCGGCTTTGTACTTGATACGGAAGCGGTTATGAAGGTAAGTTTACGGGATAAATTTTCGGTGCCCGGTAAAAAATTCCTGCTCGGTGCAGACCTCGGCGGACGTCCGATTCTGCCGCAGCTGATTATCGGTGCGCGTAATTCCATTTTAATTGCTTTCAGCGTAACCATTCTTACCGAAATCGTCGGGATGTTTTTCGGTTTAATCACTGGCTTTTACGGCGGAAGGGTTGATAACATCATCATGCGTATCTGCGACTTTATTATGATTTTGCCGGTCGTTATGCTGATTATCGTCTTTGTAACCATTGTGCCGACCTATAATATTTGGACATTTATTTTTATTATGTCCGCTTTTTACTGGACAGGCGTTACGCGCCTTGTACGCAGTAAAGCGTTATCGGAAAACCGCCGCGATTATGTAAACGCATCGCGCATTATGGGTACCGGTGATTTTAAAATTATGTACGGCGGTATTTTACCGAATATCGCTTCTATCATTATTGTCGATTTTACGCTCGGTATGGCGGGGAATATCGGTATCGAAACGGGGATGAGCTTCTTAGGCTTCGGGCTTCCGCCGACGTCGCCGTCGCTCGGTACGCTGATCGGCTATGCGCGTGATCCGGGAACCATTTCCGGTAAGCTGTGGGTATGGCTGCCTGCGTCGATTTTAATTATGGTGTTAATGCTGTGTATTAACTATGTCGGACAAACGATCAAACGCGCATCCGATGCAAAACAGCGTTATAAATAAATCAGGAGAAGTGTAAAATAAAAACCGTACAAATGGCACGGCTTTTATTTACCCAAGTTTGCCTTGCAAACTTGTATATCATCTGCACGTTCTCACTTTGTTGCGAACGTGCGTAAAAAGTCAATCGAAAGTTGATACTTTCTTCTTGACTTTTTATGGGAGGAGTACAATGTCAAAGGGTTTAAAAATTGCTGCGTTTTTATGCGCGGTAATGGTGGCTCTTGCAAGCTGCGGCGGTAAGACTGAGCAAAAACAGACTGCACAGAGCGGCGGGGACGATGCAGGAGATAAAACATTAAAACTGATGTTTCCGCAAATGATCGAGCGGGAAGGAGCGGCTATTAAGGGCGGTACATTCGTATACGGCTATGTGTACGATACGCCATGGCAGGGGGTGTTTAATACCTTCCTCTATCAGGATAATCCTACGTATGAAGCGATGCGTCCGCGGATCGGTAAGTTTATGACCGATGGCCCGAACCATGAAATTAAAGACAGCTACTGTGCTATGACATTCGACCGCGAGGCAAAAACCGCTACCTATCACATAAACGAGAAGCTTACGTGGTCTGATGGGGTACCCGTGACTGCTGAGGATATTATCTTTGTCTATGAATGTGTCGGACATCCCGACTATACGGGTGTCCGCTATGACAGTGATTACGAAAACGTTGTCGGTATGGTTGAATATCATGAAGGGAAGGCAAAAACTATTTCCGGCATCAAAAAGATAGATGACAAAACGGTAGAGGTTACCTTTAAAAACTTTTTTCCCGGTATCTTATGGGGCGCGGGAATTACGTATGATGCGGAACCTGCTCATTACCTCAAAGATATTCCGCTGACGGAAATGGCCTCCCACGACCGTGTACGGAAAACGCCGCTCTCCTGCGGTCCATTTGTGATTAATTCTATGGTTGAAGGGGATATCCTCGAATATGTGCCTAATCCCTATTGGTTCGGTAAAAAACCGGCTATCGATAAGCTTATCGTAAAGCGGATTGCGCCGACTTCAGCTGTTGCCGCAATAAAGGCAGGCGAGGTTGACGCCGTTCAGTTTAAAGCCGATTTATATGATCAATTTGTCGAGCTTGACGACGAAGGGAAGACGCTTTTTGACGAAAACGGAAAGCCGAAAATGAAAATCGATAATATCGATATTGTCGGTAACATCGAAAATACTTATACATACGTCGCATTTAAATTCGGGGTGTGGAATAAAGAAAAAGAAGAGTGCGAAATGTTTCCCGACGGTGGTAAGTTTAAAGATAAGGCATTGCGTCAAGCGATCGGGTATGCGATGGATAACGACGGTATTAATGCCATCTACTACCACGGGCTCCGTGTTACGGCAAATTCCTTTATCACGCCGTATCATCCCGGTTTTTACGATGCCTCACGGAAGGGCTATTCGTATGATCCTGAAAAAGCAAAAAAGTTACTCGACGAAGCAGGTTATAAGGATGTAGATGGGGACGGCTACCGCGAAACGCCGGACGGAAAACCGTTTAAGATCAATTTTATGTTTATGAGCGGCAGCGATGTGGCGGCTCCGATTGCTAATTACTATATCCAAAACTGGAAAGATGTCGGTTTAAATGTCGCGTTAAACGACGGTCGTTTAATCGAGTTCAATGCGTTCTATGATAAGTTGCAGGATGATGACCCGACAGTAGAGATGTATTCCGCTGCATGGGGTGTCGGTTCAAATCCCGAACCGTCAGGATTGTATGGAAAGGTTGCGCAGTTCAATCTTCCCCGCTGGGTAAACGATAAAAACGAAGCGCTGCTTTCTCAGATAAGTTCCGAAGATTCTTTTGACGAAGCGTTCCGCGCTCAAGCTTATAAGGAATGGGACGAGAATATCCTTGAAGAAGCTCCGGCGATTCCGACTGCTTACCGCATGAAATTGTACGCGGTAAACAAGCGGACAAAGAGCTGGGATCAACAGTTCGTTACCGACTGGGACTGGTGCGATCTTGCGCTGATCAGCGAGAAGCCTGCCGTCAATATGATGAAATAACGGGAACAGGGTAAAAATAATAGTATGGACTAACGGAGTAACACTGGCCGGTCGGGTAAAGATAGGTCGGTGTTATTCGTTTAAAAATGAAAAGTGAATTAAAATGGTTATGAGGTTGTAGTGCATGATACGAAAACAACAGGAATTTTGGGGAAAATTAGTTATTTTTACCGGCATTAGTTTGGTTTTTTCAGCTTTTATGCTCGCGTTGAGTCCTCGTTTTTCGTTTTTAGGGCGGCTGATTTCGGCAAGAGACCTTACATTGATGGTAACACAATACCGGATGCTTCCTAATTTCAGTTTTGTTACCCGTTTCGGTTTTGCTTTTGCAATCTTTGCTATTGCTTCCATTATGGTCTCGCTTGGGACAGCTTTTTTATCTCGCAAGGTACGGGAAAGGGTGTATCAAGAAACCGAGACTGCTCTTTTTGACACCTTTATCAACAGATTGCGCTTTTGCTATACTCGTGAAAACCTTATTGAAGCTATTCAACAGGAACTTGAATACAAGGCTGATTGCTCTGTCTTGCTTATCAATACCGACACCGATTTGGTTATATATAGCAGCACTTCTGCTTATGTCTCGGATCCCGATGTGTATGAAAAACTAGCGCATCGGTTTTCAGTCGAATGGATGGATCACTGGGGAGAAAATATTTATTTATTGGATTCGGATATGCAGATGATCACTGATAGAAAAAAAGCGCGGGGTTTGGTCATTGCATATAGTTCCGCACGGTTTTTTATTATCTGCCGCTATATCCGTGCGGTTGAACCCGAAGTTTTCCATCAGTTTTTTACGGAGTTTAAGAACTATTTCGGACGCGAAAAAACACTTTCGCAGCTCCTCTATTATTCGGAACTTGCGCAAGAATGGCAGATGGTTGCCAATACTCAGCGGGCATTCCTGCCGCAAAAGATACCGGCGCTTGACAAGCTGGAAATAGGCGTTTATTTCCGGCCATTGGTAAACGTATCGGGAGATTATTATGACATTATCCCTATTGACGAAGATAAAACCCTTGTTATTACGGGGGACGTTTCCGGCAAAGGACTCGCTGCAGCGCTTGTCATGGGTGTCGTTGTAAACACGATAAGGATTATGGAAAATAAAGAAGACCTTGCCGGTTTGATTTTTGCAATAGACAGCGCTATTAAGCGTATGAATCTGCTGGATAAATATACCGTCGTGTTTTTAGGACTCATCGACACTAAGGCTATGAAGATACGTTATGTAAATGCTTCAATGGAAGCGCCGATGATCTTTACGAGGGCGGCGGAAGGATATAAAGTAAAGATGCTTGATTCAAATTGTTCCGTTATCGGAATTATTGATATCGATTCGGTGACGGTTTCCGAAAAGCCTTTATACCGTAATGATTTGCTTGTTATTACGACGGACGGAATTCCCGAAATTACCAATGAAGAAGGGGTGGAACTCGGCAGTAATGAGCTTTACATTGACTCGATTAAATCTTTTGCTTCGTCGGACGCATCGTCAATTACCTCAAAAGTAGCGGAATTGGGGCTTAACTATAGTGCTGCAAAAGCCTTCCGCGATGATACTACTATTTTAGCAGTAAAATTAAAGGGATAATGTATGGGGTTAATTTTCTTTACATATTTTGGCGCTGTTTTACTCCTTGTAAACTCATTGTATCTTTCGTTTCATCAATCGAATCGTATTAATGTTCTGTTAAATAAGATTACGGTTCCTGCTACGCTTGTTGCACTTTGTATCGCAGTTTCCATTCATTTGGTGTTTTACGGACAGGCCGCTATACAGCGTATCGTATCCGTCGGTGCCTTTTTCTTTATGGTGCTTGCATCATATCATATCATCAATATGGCATTTATCATTTCGGAACTAAAAGCGTATAAGGTGCTCCAAAAGATTAGTGCAGTATTCCATATCGCGGGTATCGGTCTTGTCGTATTTTACATCGGCAGATTTCAATGGAACCCGTTGAGGGGCTTTTACTTTTTACCGCGCGATATTGTTAAGGGACTGAGCGGCGCTCGGCTCTTTATGTATATTTATATATTCTTTCTTCCGGTGCTTTCAATCATGATATGCTTTGTCAAAGCATTTTTTGTTAAAAGCAATATTCACCGGCAACAGCTCCTTTTGCATGGGTTTGCCATAGGACTTGGTCTTGCAATATGGATTGCAGAAAACCATTATTTTATGGTGTTTTCTTGGGCTTTTTCGTTTGTACCGTTCGGGTATGTTGCTATGCTGGCGTTGGACAATGCCATATTTTCGCTGACGCGTGTTTTTGACATTAAGCAAATCGTTTTCGGCCTTATTCGATTTATCCTTTTTACCGCCTTTTTTGCTGCAGCCGCAGGCTTTACGACGTCGATGATTATGCAGGTTACTCATTCGATCGGCAGTTGGATGGTTTTAATTACCCTTTCTTGCGTTATTATTTTCTTTATACGAAATTTTATTGCCGGTAAGCTTGAATATGTCTTTGGTAAAACAGCGGATTACGAAGTAAAGTTGGATGCAGAGCTGCAAAAACTCGATTTTGGGAAAGGCCACGATACGGTGTTGGAGACTTTTCCGAGAATTATGAAACAGCATATCACCTGTAAGGGGCTCGATATTCTCGTCAGCGATGAAAACATGAATTTGCAGACGGTGTATTCGGATTTTGAGCATCATAGTACATTGAGCGCAAACCTCCCTTGTTTTGAGTATCTACTCAATCGAAATAATATCGTTATTACCAAAACGGAGCTTATTGCTAATTATTTGTATGAATCGATACGGGATGAACTACTCGATATTTTTGAAACAACACAGACCGAAATTCTTATCAGTATGAGAGAGGGACAAAAACTCATCGGCTGTATCCTATTAGCGCCTAAGACGCACAGTGCGGAGTACACTCCGTATGACATACGAGTATTATCCAATATGTATTCGTATTTCTTTTTGGTAATCTATTACCTTAGAAATATTTCTAAACAGGATATTACCGTTACGATCGACCGCGAGGTCGAAATGTCCGACCAAATTATCGGCTCCATTCAGAACTATAAGGATACGCTTGAATCGCATGGATTTTCAATGGATTCTATTGCATATTCTGCACATCAGCTCGGCGGTGATTTTATCGACTATATTACGCTGAATGAAAAGCGGGCAATGTTCCTTATCGGCGATGTGTCGGGTAAGGGATTAAGCGCCAGTATGTCGATGGTCATTTTAAAATCGATTATTCATACCTATCTGCAAACTATTACCGATTTTAAAGAACTGGTAACAAAGGTTAATCGATTTATAAAGGATAATCTGCCGCGGGGAACTTTTTTTGCGGGACTTTTCGGTATTATCGATTTTCCTACCAATACGATTTATTATTTGAACTGCGGTATTCCGCTGATGTCGATGTATATCAGTTCATATAAGAACGCAATCGAAATTCAGGGGGAAGGCAGAGTTCTCGGCTTTGTAAAGAATATTGCGCCTTTCTTAAAAGTACGGAAAATCACCATGCACAAGGGAGATACGATTGTTTTTACAACTGACGGTTTGCTTGAGGCAACGAACCTTAAAGGAGACCGGTTCGGCAGCGATCGTGTCGGCCGAATCCTGCAGGAAAATAACAGCGCCAAACCCTCTCAGATTGCCCGCACTATTTATAATCGCCTTCTGGATTTTATTTTACGTAAAATTGATGATGATGTTACCATATTGGTATTAAAGTATAATCAATAATAGAGGAGTATAATGATGGATAATTTAACGATTACGGAAAAAACGAACGATACGTTTGTATTACTGACAGTAGCCGGTTCAATAAATTCATACACGTATCATGAATTTGAGACAAAAGTTTACAACCTTATTAAGGAGCGCTCAATCGTACTTGATGTATCTCGGGTTACAAACCTATCCTCATCAGGATTAGGGATCCTTATGGCTGCTTCCGAAGACGGGGAGGAGCTTGGTCATAAAATTTATATTTTGAATCCTTCAGAGGTTGTAAAGCTTGCGATTGCTTCCACCGGTTTTTCGGAAGTGTTTCCTATTATTCGCTCGCTTGATGAAGTAAAATAGGCTGATACGGTATAAGGACGTGAACCATTTACAGGTAGAAGCCGATTTAAAAAATATCGGCTTTATTGAAGAGTTTATCTCTACCTCTAAAGATATTCCTGAGAGCAAACGGACAGCAGCACTTATTATCTCAACAGAAGTGTTTGACAATATTGCCGAGCATGCTGTCTTTGCTGAAAATAAAGATATTCTATTAAGTGTATCAAATATTTTCTTTCCGCGTCTTTGTTTCTCCTATCACAGTACGAATTTTGACAATTTATTACATGCGCTCAAAAGAACAAAACCCTATTTTGATCTGAAGGCAAGGCGGTATCGGGGATTCGGTTTATTGATGACAAAAAATCTTGCCCGTAGAGTATGCTATCGGCAAGAGCAGTCTCGCTCCTGTATTATTGTATACCTATAAACACGTCGCTAAAAAGTAAGTGGTATGAAAAAAATACTTTGTATAACGATATGTCTGTTATCATTCTTTTGTGTAACGGCAGCTGATGCAAATATGGAAATGCAACTTCGTAACTTTGCATATCCTTCTGCTATTCCGGCAGAGATACGGCGTTGTATCGGCAATGATCCAGTTCTTTTCTTAGCCGACTTGAAAAAGGTCTTGGCTGTCGAGAAAGAGAATCTCTTGATATTGGTTGATAAACGGCATTTATTGCCGGACGGATATACGCCGCAAAATCTTGTAAGGTTGGATACCGGTCGCGCCTATATCATTAACCGAAAGGATTTATCCCTGACAAAAACAGCGGAACAAGCTTTGCAGGAGATGGCGCTTGCGGCAAAGCGGGATGGGGTTACACTGGTTGTCAGCTCCTCGTACCGTTCATACACATATCAGAAAAATTTATTTGACCGCTATGTACGGGAATCCGGCGAAAAAGAGGCGGAACGGTTCTCAGCCCGTGCGGGAACAAGCCAACACCAGCTTGGTACGGTCGTAGACTTAGGTTCCATCTCCGATGAATTTGCACAAACACGCGCCGGTAAGTGGGTACTGCAGAACGCTTCAAAATACGGCTGGTCGCTTTCTTTTCCCAAAGGATACGAGAAGGTAACCGGCTATGTGTGGGAGTCATGGCACTACCGCTATATCGGTGTAGAAGCCTGCGCCTTTCAGCAAAAATGGTTCGGCGATATTCAGCAGTACATGCTTGAATTTATCGATGCGTGGAAAAAACAGGCGAAATAAGAGGATTCCTCAAAAACAATTGGGTATTTTTTAAAAACTCGGTTGAATTTTTGAAGATGTCCGATTATATGTTCGCGGCATCATTGAATCCTATGGAGGAAAAATGAAAAAATACATCATAGTAGGCGGCGTTGCCGGAGGCTCAGGAGTTGCAGCGCGGTTACGCAGATTGGATGAAACGGCGGAGATTACCGTCTTTGAGCGGGGACAGCATATCAGCTTTGCGAATTGCGGGCTTCCCTATTATGCCGGCGGCGTTATCGAAAACCGGGATGCGCTTTTTGTGATGACGCCCGAAAAGTTTAAGGCCTCGCTGAACGTTACCGCAAAGGTACGGCACGAGGTAACGGCGATTAACCCTGCTTCCAAAACGGTAACGGTGAAAAATTTGGATACCGGGGCGGAAGTTACCGAAAGCTATGATACGCTGATTCTAAGCCCGGGCGCATCCCCCATTAAGCCGCCGATTCCGGGAATTAACGATGAAGCGATTTACACGCTGCGGTCGGTCAGCGATATCGATGCGATTAAACAAAGAATAGACAACCCTGCAACAAAACGGGTTGCCGTAATCGGGGGCGGTTTTATCGGTTTGGAAATGGCGGAAAACCTGCACCGTCGCGGCATGGAAGTTTCCATTATCGAAGTGGTTGATCAGGTGATGAATGTTATCGATTATGATATGGCGGCAATCGTGCAGGCGAACATCCGCAGCAAGGGTGTCGGTTTATACCTGAAAGATGGAGTAAAAGCGTTTGAACGGCGCAGCGCCGGTTTGGCGGTATGTTTGCAGTCGGGTAAAGAGGTTATATGCGATGCCGTTCTCCTTTCGATCGGCGTACGCCCCGATACCAAATTGGCAAAGGATTGCAATATTGAGTTGGCGCCGAACGGAGCAATAAAGGTCAACGACTATTTTGAAACCTCTCAAAAGGATATTTACGCTATCGGCGACGCTATTTCGTTTAAGAGCCCTCTGCTTGGCACCGATGCGACGGTTCCCCTCGCCGGGCCTGCGAATAAACAAGCGCGTATCTGTGCGGATAATATTGTGTACGGCAACAAGAAAACATACTGCGGGACAATCGGTACCAGCATCGCGCGGATATTCGATTATACTGCCGCTGCAACGGGATTGGGGGAGAAAGCGTTGGATAGGGCAGGGCTTCCCTATAAGCAAGTGATAACCCATGCGGTGCACCATGCAGGGTATTATCCCAATGCCTCCATGTTATCGATTAAAATTTTATATAATCCTGAAAACGGACGGCTCTGGGGAGCACAGGCTGTCGGTCCGGAAGGTGTTGATAAACGGATCGATGTGCTTGCAGCCTACATCAAAAAAAACGGTACGATTTCCGATCTTGCCGAATTTGAGCAAGCGTATGCACCGCCGTTCAATTCCGCAAAGGATCCAATCAATATGCTCGGTTTTATTGCGGAAAACGACCATAACGGTTTAACAACGCTTATCTCGTGGCGGGATATTCCCCGATATGCGGAACAGGGAGCATTTTTCCTTGATGCGCGTGCACCGGAGGAATTCAGCTGCGGTGCACTTCCGGACTCGGTCAATATACCGCATACTTCATTGCGGGATCGGTTGAGTGAGGTGCCGAAAGACCGTCCGGTGGTTATCAATTGCGGGTCGGGTTTGCGCGGATATATCACGGATCGAATCTTGCGGCAGAACGGGTATAAGAATACGGTTAATCTATCCGGGGGCTTTATGACATATAGCACCGTTCATAACGAGCTGTCGCGTTTGCCGTGAGTATTTGATAATTTAATGCTTTGATGATTTGACGAAATCGGTTTTTACCTATAGAATACAGACATGAAAATATTCCATCGATATTTATTTTTGGCTTTTATAATAAGTGTATTGGCCGGCTGTTCTGCTGCGCCGCCTTCCGTTAAAGAAGAACCTGCCCAATCCGAAGCGGTTACGACTCCTGCGCCTGTGGTCGAACCGGTTAAGGAACCGGAACCTAAAGAGGCAATGCCGTCTGTAAAGCAGGAACCTGCTAAGCCGGCTGTTCCGGTTAAACCGGCCGAGCCTAAGCAGGAAGCTCCTGTTCGGAAAGAGGATCCGCCTGCGAAGGCGGAAGAGCCGTCCGTGAAACCCGAGCCGGTTATTGAGAAAAAAGAGCCTGCTGCTAAAGTTAAACCGGCTCCCGCTGAAAAAAAACAGGAAGTTATCGCCGAGTTTGAAGGGGTTACAATTACAAAAGAAACGTACGATCTAACAAAAACGGAGATGGAAAAGATTGTTGAGAATCTCAACCGGATTACTGCTTCAAAGGATTATAGTCAATGGCTTAAATTCTTATCGGAAGACTATAAGCAGCAGTATTCTCAAGCTTTGACGCTTCAAAAAGTTTCCGAAGCATTGCCGGTTAAGGGGATAAAACTTAAATCTTTGAGAGATTACTTTACCTACGTATTCGTCCCTTCGCGTCAGAATGTACGGGTAGACGATATCAAGTTTGTTTCACCGACTCGGGTCGATGTTATTATGAAGCAGGCAAATGTTTCTTTGCTCGTCTACGGCTTGGAAAATATTGATGGTACGTGGAAGCTGATTCCGCCGAAACTATAGGGAACCTCTAAAAAGTTCATCAAATTTTTAGAGGTACTCAAAGGGTATGTACGAAAATGCGTAAAAGTATTATTTCTGCGGTTTTTGCCGCATTGATTTGTGCGGGATGGATGATAGCCATTCCCGTTGGACCTATTCCGATTGTACTGCAAAACGCGCTTGCAGTGCTTGCCGGATTGCTGTTGGGGCCGCTGTTCGGAGGTCTTTCGGTACTGCTCTTTCTGGTTGCCGGAGCTGTCGGTCTGCCTGTTTTTTCAGGCGGTTCCGGAGGCTTTGCCGTATTTGCGGGACCGACCGGCGGCTTTTTAGTCGGGTATCTTGCCGCAGCGGTTGTCGGCGGTTTTATCATGAAACTTTATAGAGCAGAACAGCGGTGGCCGTTCGCTTGCGGTATCATTGCGGTTGCCGGGCTTTTAAGCTTCCTTTCCATCTATGTGTTCGGCCTCCTTTGGTTTAAGCACGCGCTTAACCTCAGCTGGCAGCATACTTTTCTGAAAGGCTTTGTGCCTTTTGTCCTGCCCGATTTGATTAAACTGGTTGTTGTCGTTCCTATTACGCTCAAATTGCGCCCGATTATACGGCGCTACATAGAATAACAACGGTTCTATACCTGCATTGAACTCCGTACTGATGCCATCTTCCTCAGAACGACATGAATTGCTCAAGCTCACCGATGTAACTAAATCTTTTGCCGGAGTTGGGCAGCCGGTGCTGAACGGTATATCTTTCTCGGTATGTGACGGGGATTGCATTGTTGTATCGGGGCCGAACGGATCGGGTAAAACGGTTTTGATGACGCTTATCGCCGGATTGGAAACGCCGTCTGCCGGTTCGATAGTTCGCCGTAGGAAAGACGGCGGTGAGCTGCGTATTGGGCTGGTGTTTCAGGAAGCCGACGCTCAAATCCTCGGCGATACCGTCGAGGAGGATGCGCTTTTCGGTATGCGGGATAGCAAACTTCCGAAAGAGATCATTGCGCAGCGGTTAGAAGCAGTACTAACGCAGCTGGGCTTATACGAAAAGCGCCGTTTGCCCGCACGCAGTTTGTCAGGGGGCGAAAAGCGGCGGCTTGCGGTTGCCGGTATTTTGATGATGGAAGCCGACCTTATCATCTTTGACGAACCTTTTGCAAACCTCGATTATGCAGGGGTGGTGCAGGTAACGGCAATGATAGAGCAGTTGCAGTGTGACGGAAAAACGGTTATGGTGCTTACCCATGAGCTGGAAAAGGTACTTGCGCTTGCGAACCGGCTCATCATTTTACACAAGGGAAATCTTGTCTATAATGCGGAACCCGAACCGGCACTCCATAGTGGTATCCTTGAACAATACGGCATACGAAATCCCCTCTGCTCATACCGTGTATTTGCCGACCTTGTATGGAGAAGCTTTAAAAACTGAAGTTTTTAAAGCTTCTCCTTAGATTCTTTTTACGATGCCTGCCGATAAGAAAAGCTTTTTATTTCAGTATCAAGCAAAAAATACGCTTATCCACCGTCTTCCGGCAGGAGTAAAGTTCTGCATATTATGCCTTTCTTCTTTTACCCTGTACGGCGCACCTCAGACACTGCTGGCGGTATATGCAGTTTGCCTTATATTAACCGGTATTTGCGCAAAACTGTCATGGCTAACGGTAAAAAGGAATTGCCGGTTTTTAGGTATCTATGCAATTTGTATTTTTTTTATCAAGATAATCGGTATGCCGCTGACGGTAGATATATTTAAAACTATGGCAGCGGAAACACTGTTTTTTATGCAAAAACTCGCGCTTATCTTATTTACTGCCTCAATATTTTACGAAACCACTTCAAAGCTGGAAATTTTTGTGCTCTGCGAAAAAATCGAACGCTTCTTTTGCAGAAAGAAATACACCGGCGCCTTTTCGACGCTCTTTACCATCACATTGATATGCGTACCTCGTGTGTTTGAGGTGTGGACTCAGTTAAACTATGCTTACGATGCACGTACCCATCGGCGGCATGATATTGTAAGCGCCGGCCGCCGGTTTGCTTCTTTATTGCCTGCACTCATCGAAAACCTCTTACGCTTCGCCGTTACCGTCGAAAAAGCCCTCAAAAACCGGCGACTGCGGGGGTGTGCAGGGCAACCGTATTAAAAATATTTTTAGCAGTTGCCTTCCTTCTGTGCGAAATTTCATAGGTATAAGGTGAGCGTCTACAATGACGCCGCTCACCTTAACCGTCAAGTTTTCTTTCGAAAACTTGCGTATTGATGTGTGCGCTTTTCGCGCACGAATGCAACAGTTTCCAAAATTCATATTTTGTTCAACTGTTGCATTTTAAGGAAATAAAATTTCGCACATTTTTTTCTAGCGGACGGGTAAACGCATCAGGTAGAGTAGATAAAAACCGCGGAAAAATTGAGACTGTGAGACCATTTGAACCATCTTCAACTGTTGTACATCCATGTACATCAGTTGAAGGCGAGTTTTGTGCACGCACAAAACATCGCTACTATATGGAACCACTGCCATCCTTGGCAGTTCTGGTCGAATAGTCTCAATTTTTCTGCGGGTAACACGAACATTGTACTTCCTTGTACAATGTTCGTGTCAAGTTTTTCTAACGAAAAACTTGTTGCTGATTAGTACCACCGCCATCCGCGGCGGATATGAAAACCGACCTGATGCGTTTACCCTGACTTCTTGGTGCAAGCCCTTTGACAATAGAGCCTTGTTTGTTATATTCTATACAATACTATGTTTGTATCGGTAATGATAGATCCGGGCGGAGAAGAATCTGCCGTTCATCTTTCTGAATTATTAACTTTTCACGGATTTGAACGGGTGCAGCGGGCGTGCTGGGAATCCTCTACCGTTGACGAAAAACAATTAATTGCTCTTAAACGCGAGATCGATCGGGTAACCGATTATTATGATGTTATCCGCATATATCAGTATCCCGTTGAGGGCGTATTAGCGATTTCCACGCTTGCAAAAAAGAAGTGGCGGAAACTCTTAATCCGTCCGCCTCAGAAAGGCTAAAAGTTTTTATAGACAACATATCAGGGGGAATGATGTTATTGGAAGAATATAAACCGCAGATTGTAGCGCTTAAATCCGATGTCGACGAAATCTGGAGGCGTCTTTGACTCCGAAGCGGTAAAAAAACGGATTGCAGAAAAAGAAGCTATCGCGGGGCAAGAAGGCTTTTGGAACGACCCTAAAAATGCTGAAAAACTCTTGTCGGAAATTAAAAAACTGAAAAACCGTATTGAGCCGTGGGAAATACTCATTGCGGATATAGAAGATTTGCAGACGCTCTATGAACTCACTCAAGAAGCCGGAGCGGAAGATAATGCAGATTCCATTCAAGAAATCGATATGTCGCTTAAAAATCTTCAAGAACGGTTTGAAAAGCTTAATACACTGGCACTCCTTTCCGATGAGGTTGACGGGAGCGATGCCTTTTTGACTGTGCATGCAGGAGCAGGCGGAACCGAAGCCTGTGATTGGGCGCGGATGTTAACTCGTATGTATCTTCGCTGGGCGGAGCGCCGCGGTTTTTCCGTCGAAACGCTCGATGAACTGGAAGCCGATGAGGGCTTAAAGTCTATCACCCTACAGATAAGCGGCGATTATGTTTACGGTTTTTTAAAGGCGGAGACTGGCGTACACCGGCTTATTCGGATCAGCCCGTTTGATGCGAATGCCCGCAGGCATACCTCTTTTTCTTCCGTTTATGTATTCCCCGTGCTGGACGATACCATCGAGGTAAATATCAGACCGGAAGATTTACGGGTAGATACCTACCGCGCAGGCGGCGCCGGAGGGCAGCATGTCAATAAAACCGACTCGGCAGTACGGTTGACGCACTTGCCTACCGGCATTGTTGTTGCATGTCAAAATGAGCGAAGCCAAATCTCCAATCGGGCAACGGCGATGAGTATGCTTAAAGCGCGGCTCTACGAATACTACCGCAACGAAAAAGAAAAAGAGAACGCGAAATTCGCCGCTGAAAAAAAAGGGATTTCGTGGGGGAATCAGATCAGATCATATATCTTTCAGCCTTATACAATGGTAAAAGATCATCGTACAAAGCATGAAACGGGCAATATTCAAACCGTTATGGACGGTGATATAGACGGCTTTATCGAAGACTTTTTGAAAAAACAATGGGCAAATCAGCTGATGTATGAGGATACTCCGGAATGAAGATAAAACGGCTGTGTGTTGCTCTGATTGCGATAGTAACTGCATTATGCGGCGCCGCCCAAGCAAAGGATGAAATTCCTACGTGGTCGATTACCGCAGCAAAATTTGTGCTTACCGATGTGCCTGAATTATATGCGTCGTACGCGACTGCATTACCCGCAATGCTCAATCTTTTTTGTACTATGCCCGCAAGCAGGCTCGTAACTCCCGAAGAAAAAAGAGCACGGCAGCTCATAGATTATGCGGCAAAAAAACTTGCACTTATCCGCGAACGGGTATCATTAATTGCAGAACGTGATTCGCTGTACCTTGCGGTAATGTCCGAAAAAGAAAAGCTCAAGCAGACAGCTGCGCTCAACAAAAAAATAACCGCAAAGGAAGCCGATATTGAAAAAGCACAAAAGAAAATCGATACATTGCTGGCAGACACCTCTTTTACCGTCGAAACGCTGCCCGTTATGATGTGGAAGGACGGACAGCAGGTGTTTGAGCTTCCCGAATATGCGAACATTTCGCAAACGCTGAAATCAGAAAACATCTCCGCAGTTATTGACGGCTCGATACAGGACTTGGCTGGGTATATGTATGTGTCCGTTGTATTAACAACCGGTTTGCTGGGGATGCCCGACTACCGGTTCAGCGAAGCGGGGCCGTATCAGTCAATTGAAACAATTGCCCGTTCGTTGGCGGCTCAAATTATGACGGCGGTAAAAAACACCCAGCCTGCAAAGGTTTTGCTTACTGTCGAACCGGAAGATGCGGAAGTGTATTTGGACAGCGAACTGTTGGAAACGGGAAAAAAGTCTATTTATATGTATGCAGGAAGTCATCGGCTTGAAGCACTTGCTGCCGGTTACGATTCAGCCGGTAAGACTATTGAGGCTCAAGCAGGGCAAAATTATTTGCTTAATATAAAATTAAAAAAGGAAAAAATTATTTCTGTCGGATTTCAGTTTATAAAGCCCGATGCGGATGTGTTTTTACATACGCAGTATTTTGCCGGTACACCGTTCAAAACCGATATTCCGGCAGGTAAAAATACTGCTATCAGTTTTTCATATAAAGATGTAAAAACCTATATTGTGCTTCGACCTAATAATTTTATGCAACAAGGGCAGACAATCTATCAGCTGCAAGCTACGCTCAATAAAGAAAAGACCAAGACATTGATCGATCGGCGGAGGAATGTCTTGTACTGGTCGCTCGGTGCTTTTTATGTGTCGCTTCCTATTTTTATGATTTTGCAAGGGGTAACGGCGGATATGGCTTCCGCAATTACGGATTATAGACTCGAGGTCGATGAAAGCGTAAAGAAAAAATATCGTGCGCTTTTTATCAGTACGGCGGTAATGCAGGGGCTAACAATCGGTTTAGGTATTAACTATGCGGTGCAGCTCGGGTTGTACTTGCACGCCGTCGATCAGAGCATCCCGAAAGAAGCTCGCAAATTATAATCGGTTAAACTCGTTATCAGCTTTGCTGATGAGATATCTGAAAAAATCCAATCGAGTTTTTAGAGATGCCCTATAATAAACCTGTTCGGAAACTTCCGTTTCTGAACAGGTTACCTTGAAATGCGATGTTCTAAATTGCGCTATTTGTGCGATTTAGAACTCGTCGATCTATTCGAAAACGCAGTTATCGAATAGGTCTAATATGTAATACTGAATATATTGGAGAAAAATATGGCTAAAAAAAGTTTTTCCGAAGGCTTAAAGAAACTGTTCGGCATTCATTCCAAATTGGATGATTCTTTTTTTGAAAGCGTTACCGATACGTTGGTAGAAGGCGATATCGGCGCTCAATTTGCATTTGAGATTGAAGACCGGCTCCGCGCGGAATGCAAAAAGCGGAAGGTTGAACAACAAGAGCAGGTATTACAGGTTTTATATGATATTTTACTTCCCTTTTTGCCGGTCGCTTCTTTTACGCCGGAGAAAGATAAAACTTCCGTGTATTTATTGCTTGGCGTAAACGGAGTGGGAAAAACGACAACTACGGCAAAGCTTGCTCAATATTATAAATCACGCTTTGAAGCACCGATCATCCTTGCCGCTGCGGATACCTTTAGGGCAGCCGCGATAGAGCAGCTTGAATATCACGGAAAACAGCTTGATGTGCGGGTTATTGCGCATCAGTACGGCGGAGATCCGGGGGCGGTTATCTTTGATGCTGCGCAGGCGGTGCGGGCGCAGGGCGGCGGGCTTGTTATCGCCGATACCGCCGGGCGGCTCCATAATAAGGAAAACCTCGTGCGGGAATTACAAAAAATCAATAGGATTGCCGAATCGAAAACCGATGAGGGATGTTATAAAAAAATACTCATACTTGATGTAACGGCAGGACAAAGTGGCTTTAGACAGGCTGAGGTTTTCCACGAGGCGGTCGGTGTCGATGCCGTTATCCTGACAAAATACGATTCGACGGCAAAGGGCGGTATCGCGCTCAGCGTGGGACGGCAGCTGAATCTGCCGGTCATTTTTACCGGTACCGGCGAAAAATACGGAGACTTTGCTCCCTTCAACGCCGATACCTATCTGCGGGAATTTATCGGTATGCCGGTATGAAACGCCTCGCTTTGTGCTGCCTCCTTTTAACGGTTGGCTTACTCTGCCGTTCGCCGCTCGCTGCTGCCGGAAAGACGGAATCAACGGATACGCCGCGGCCTGCCGAAAAAATGAAACCAACGGATGAGCCGAATCAGTCCGGAGAAAAACAGCAAGAATCACCGGATACGGCGCAAACTTCTAAGGTCGGAAATGCCGCCGGCAGCACTCAAATGGAAGAGATTCCGGCAGATACAGCGCCGGCAGATACTCCCCAAGCAGAGAAGGTTTCTGCGGAAACTGCAAAGAGCGCTGCAACGAATGGCGGAACCGCTTCACCGGCGGACGGTACGGACGGGAAAGAGGGCGAAAATGGCGAACCTGTCGATTCTACCTTTGCCTCAATTCATAGCAAAGGATTAGCTGTTGCAGACGGAAATAAATGGTACTACGAAGGTTTTGACCGGCAAGGACGGTCAGCCTTTGGAGTGCTCTACGAAGATGGTGCCGCGATTGAAAAAACGGTATGGACATATCAGGGTGCCGCCCGCTATCCCGAGCAAAAAAAAATACTCCGCAAGGAATCGTCGGAAATTTTCCGCTATAACGAGAAAGGAAAAGAACTGACCGTCGAGCGGTACGAAGGAAAAACCTTGGCATCAAAGACGGAAAACGTCTATAACGCTGCTGATAAACTGATTGAACAGACAATTACCGCAGGAAAAAACACCGATCGGTCGGTATGGGAATTCGTCGGTGATAAGGCTGTTACTCAAACAAAATACCGTAACGGGAAGAAAACCGCCTTTATCGAGCTGCATAGTACGCCGCATATTGTACACCTCTATGTCGATGATAAAGAAGTGTATGTAGGGGAGGAACAGTGAAACGTACCGACCTTGCATGGATTTTTTTTGTATTGCGGCGGTTTAATGCTGCGGATACCAAGGGGCGTTCGGCAATTACCGGAATCCTTTCCGTACTCGGCATCGCCTTCGGAGTTACGGTGCTTATCGTAATACTTGCCGTGATGAACGGTTTTCAGCGCAGTTTTATCGACACTATTTTACAGGTAAGCTCGGCGCATGTGCAGCTGTACGGCTCCGAAGCGGCGCTTGAAAAGGCAAAAGCTGCGGGCGGGTTCCAATCTTTTTATATATTTTCAGAAACGCAAACGATAATGCAGGGGAACTACGGCAGGCAACAGCCGGCCATACTCCGCGCCGTGCCGGAAACGGTCTTAAGCGATGACCGCGGCTTTTCCGGCGCTATAACGATGATGGAAGGCTCTTTTGACCTCGGCACGCCAAATGCCGTTGTGCTCGGATATGAGCTTGCCCGTATGCTTTCGGTTTCCGCCGGGGATAAGATTTCACTGCTCGCGCTTTCGGGCACTGCGGATACCGACATCTTTCCGGAGGATGCGGAGTGCCGGATTACTGGTTTAATGAAGACCGGCTATTATGCAATTGACGCGGGCTTTGCCTTTATGTCCACGGAGACCGGCGAGCGGTTGTGCGGCAAACAACAGGAGCTGTCCGCTGCAGTAAAGCTTCAAAATTCGGAGACTGACGGAATATATATTGCCCGCATTTCCGCAGCCGTGCCCGAACTGAAAACGGAATCGTGGCGTACCTATAATCAAGCTTTTTTCGGAGCTTTGCGTATCGAAAAAAATACGATGTTTATGCTCGTGTTTTTAATCTTTGTGGTGGTTACTGTGAATATTTACAACGGAATGCGGCGTTCCATCTATGAGCGGCGGGAGGAAATTTCGGTGCTTGCTTCGTTGGGCGCTAAAAAAGAACATATCCAAGCCCTCTTTATCGCTAACGGTTTTACAATCGGGCTTTTGGGCGCTTCCATCGGCTTGCTGTTGGGACTGCTGCTTTCTGCAGATATCAATCGGGTGTTTTTATTGGCGGAGTACCTGGTAAATGCCGTCATTGAAGCGGCAAATATTTTGTTGGAGCACACGTTTTTTACCGGCTTTAGTATTTTCAGTCCCAAATACTTTTACATCGATTCGGTTCCGGTGCGTATCTTTTTCGGCGAAGTTTTTTTGGTGTTCTTATTCGGCGTCTTTTCTGCGAGTTTTGCCGCTTCAGTTGCAGCCCGAAAAATTCTAACCCTTAAACCTGCGGAGGTGCTGCGCTATGAATAAACCGATTTTGGCATTGACAAACGTTTCAAAAACCTTTCAATCGGAAGCGGATTCAATCCGCATCTTGCAAAACTTACGTCTGATAATCGAACAGCCGGCAAAAATCGCCGTCGTAGGAGAGTCCGGCTGCGGGAAAAGCACTTTTTTAAATATTATCGGCGGCTTGGAACAGGCGGATTCGGGTGAGATTATTGCGGGCGGATATGAACTGCACCGGCTCAATGAAAGCGGACTAACGGACTACCGCCGTTTTTACCTCGGTTTTATTTTTCAATTTCACTATTTGTTGAAAGACTTTACGGCGCTCGAAAATGTGATGCTTCCGGCACTCATCGCGGGTATGCCCAAAAAAGAGGTAAAAGAGAAAGCTATTGCGCTTTTGCATGATGTCAAGTTGGAAACGCGGCTTCATCATTTTCCCGCACAGCTGTCCGGCGGAGAGCGGCAGCGGGCGGCGGTTGCCCGTGCGCTTATCAATAACCCTTCGCTTATTTTAGCTGATGAGCCGACCGGCAACCTTGATCCCGCAAATGCGCACGGGGTGCAGGAGCTGCTTTTTTCGATAGCGGATAAACATCATAAAACACTTATCATCGTGACGCATGATCAGGGAATTGCCGCCGATACCGATCTATGCTACCGGCTTGAGCAAGGGAAGTTGCAGCTTTTATGAATTTTTTATTGGCATGGAAGCTTGCGCTGCGGTATCTGGGACTGAATGCAGGAAAGACAGTTTCAAACGCACGGAAAAGTTTAATCGGCGCTGTCTGGGGCATCGGTATCAGCATCATTCCGTTGGTTATTGTGCTCGTTGTGTCTGACGGAATGATCAAGGGGATTACCTCCCGTATGATTGAACTGGGGAGCGGACACATACAGGTGCTCGACTTGCGCCCGACGCCGCGGAATGCACAGACAGCCGATGAGCGGAAGCAAAGCATCCAAGAAGTTTTTAATTCAATCCGCATGACTGCACAGTCGGCGCTCACCGGTTCTCGGCGGCAACAGGAAGGTACGGGGTTACTCATCGGCAAGACCGGCCGCAGCGGAGGCACAATACGGGCAATAGAGACGGGCTATTTTACCGAAAATCCGGCGGCACGGAACCTGTTAACGGTGGTAGACGGCAGTCTTGAATTTGACGGCGCCCGCTCCATCCTGCTCGGCAAAAAGATTGCGGAGAAAACCGGTCTTAAAGTCGGAGACAGCTGCTCGCTGCTTACGCTGCTGCCGCAGTATTCAGGCAATCAGACAAAGCCGAAACTTACTCGTTTTAAGGTTGTCGGCATTCTTTCCTCCGGTTATCAGGAATTGGATGCACTGTGGATCTTTATCCCGTTGGAGTCTGCCGATGCAGTATTGTCGCCGCAATCTTCGCTGAGCGCTCTTGTTGTCAGTATTGCAGATCCTTTTAACGACGTCTTGCTTGCGGAAGCAAAAGACGCCATTCGGCAACTGTTACCGGCGGGATTTTCGGTGTATACGTGGCAGGATTTAAACCGTTCTCAATTTTATTCATTTCAGACTTCAAAGAATCTTTTGATGTTCATTATGTTTTTGATTCTTCTTGCTGCCTCGGTCAATGTTTCGTCGGCAATGGTAATGCTCATCATGGAGCGGCGGAAGGAAATTGCAATTCTTAAAGCGACCGGAGCGCATCCGTTTTTTATCACCCTGTCGTTTTTACTCGCAGGTCTCTTTACGGGAGCAGCAGGACTCTGTATCGGCTTAACCGGTGGGATACTGGCGGCTTTACACATCAACGAGCTGTTTGTCGCTTTTGAGCACGCAATCAATATAGGGCAGACCGCGTTCTATTATATGCTGGGAAAAACGGGCAGCCCCGAAACCATCCGCCTCTTAGCGCCCGAATACTATTTGGAGTATATCCCCATATCCCTCAATGCTACCGAGCTTTATATAATCGCCGCCGGAACGCTTATTCTGTCGGTAATTGTCTGCCTGCTGCCCGCCGTGTATGCAGGTAAAGAAAAGCCCTTGGAAAGTATGCGGAAGGTATAAGCGAACGGAGCTGTCAATCAACTGTATGAAATTTTAGATAAAATTTCGTACAAAAGGAAAGCAATCGCTTAAAATATTTGTGATGCGATTGCCGTGTTAATATCTCAGCTATTCCCCTGCGGCTGTCGCTTCTGCAAAAGGCGCAGGACTGTCAGGAATTTTCGGGGCGGCGGGGCGGTAAACACGGCTTTTTCACGTGCTGAAGGGAGCGTAATACGGAGCCGATACGCATGGAGCATCAACCCGTATTGTTTCCACTCCGCCTCTTTTTTTCCATACAGCGGATCCCCGACAATCGGACAGCCGATAAACCGCGCGTGGAGCCGAATCTGGTGAGTTCTACCGGTATCGATTTTAAAGAGCGCCAGCGCATATTTCCCATATACCCGCAATACCTTATAGCGGGAACGCGCATATTTTCCCTTAGACAAATCGCCTGAGGCGGCAAACCGAATGCGGCTATGTCCGTCACGGAATACCGAAGTTTCGATAATACCGGTCTGCTTTTCCGGTATGCCGTTCAAGATTGCAAGATAATATTTTTCCGTACGCCGCAGCTTAAACTCGTTTTTTAGAAAGGCTTCCGCCTCGGCGCTACGGGCGGTGATAAGGATGCCGGAGGTATCCTTATCAAGTCGGTGAACGATACCCATACGCGATAGCTCGGTAAAATTTTCTTTTCCCTGCTCCGCTTCGAGCAAGCGAGCGAATGCGTCATGGATAGGAGAAGTGTGCAAACGATAATAGGCAAGCGCCTGTACCAGCGTCCCCGTCCAGTTGCCTGCCGCAGGGTGCGTTACCATACCAGCCTGCTTATTTACCACAATGACATCGTTATCTTCATACAGGATACGGAGCGGAATGTGTTCAGGGATAAGAACATCGGGGAGCGGATTTTCCCATATCAGTGTGATACGGTCGCCCGCTTGCACAGTGCTTGAAAGTTTTGCCTGCCGCTCGTTAAGCTGCACGGATTGCATCCCCATTTTCAGCTGCGAACGGGTCATGCCGGTAAGAATGCTGCTGCAAAACGCATCAAGCCTCAGCTTAGCGGTACCTTCCGGAACCTCAAGCTCAAATACTTTAGTCATAATGCTGCGCTGCCGTATCGGTCTTGCCGCCCTGAGCGGAAGGATCTGCAGCGACGTTCTTCTCTAATAGCCTTGCAATTCCGCCGATAGAACCCGCAGATAATGCGGCATCGGTCATGTGCTGCAAAGTCTGAGGTTCTACTTCAGTTGATGGTTTTATCGGAATAAACTGAATGGGATCTTCGGTAAAGGCATTTTCCCGTTCCAAACGTTTTTTTACTGCGGAACGTTTAATAGCGCGGTACGTTATATCGATTAACGCGATTGTCATTGATATACCGGCGGCGGTAAGGAACACGCCGAGCTGTTCTTTTTCGGTCAGCGCGACCGCTTTATCAGCCTGTTTGAGCGGCCACGGATAATAGGCGGGGTCTTTGGGGTGTTTTGCAGCTCGAATCATATCGTAGCCCCAAAAAGAGAGCAACGTAACAAAGGGAAGCGCCCCGAAGGACAATATTTCAAACCGTCGAAGCTCCCGCTGCCAAAGAGGGAATTCCTCTTTGGTATAGGGAACCGGCGTATGATCTTCTTTTTTTTCTTCCGCAATCAGCGGCATCTGCGCAGCGGTCATCATGCACAGAACCAAAAACGCAGTACAACGCAATCGTTTATTCATCACAGCCCGCCAGTGTATCCGATAATCGGATAAAATCATAGACCGTAAGAGATTCCGCACGGGCGGCGGGATCGATTTCGGCTGCTTTCAGCAAGGATTCCGCAGACAGCGTCTTTTTTCCCCGTGCAGCAAGGATCGTACTTAAATTATTCTTTACCGTTTTACGCCGCGCACTGAACAAACCGCGGACAAGACTTAAAAAAAAACGCGCATCGCGTACCGGCTGCGGGGACTGCTTTTTGGTAAAGCGGAGCGCCCGTGATTCGACATTCGGTTTAGGCCAAAAAGCGGCGGGAGCAATATCGCGGATCGGTTCCACATCATAAGCCCACTGGCACAGCACCGAAAACGATGAATAATCAGCGCTTCCCGGAGCCGCGGTCATCCGGAGTCCAACCTCTTTTTGCACGGTTATCACCATACGGTCAAAAAAACACTCGGCTTCGATTGTCGCCGCGATGAGCTTTGCCGCAATATTGTACGGCAGATTCCCGAAAAAGGCTTCCGGTGCATGCCGTTGATACTCCGCTTTCCATGTTTTAAGCACATCGCCTTCTATTAAATGAAACGAATGATAGGAGCCGAAGTATGACGTTAAAAGCTGTACGAAGCCGCGGTCTATTTCGAATACGGTTAGATCGGCACCGGCTTCTAACAACAGCGACGTCATCGAGCCAAGCCCAGGGCCGACTTCCCATACAGTATCTCCGGCGGAAAGACCGAGTGCGGAAACGAGCTCCTGCCGTATATGTGCGTTAATCAAAAAGTTTTGTCCGAATTTTTTCTGCATCCCGAACCCGTGTTCATCAAGCACGGTGGCGAGTGCGGACGGCGCGTTATAGTCGGGATGTTTCATGTTCAACCTGAAGCGGCCGTGCCATCTTCCGTTCGTCAGCCCATTCACTACGGGCGCGGAATACCTCGCTGCCGTCGGCAGTTCTCACAATAGAATGCACACACACATTGTCTTCACTATAAGAGCAGCGGCAGCAGAGTTCTTCCCCATATTGAGCGGAAATCAAAAAATTGGTATCAAGTACGCGGAGCAATTTGCCACGGCAAAAACCGGCATCCATAAACGATAGTGCCCAGCGGATATAATGAAGGTTATTGACGTGTCCGTTCATATCGATGTCCAAAAGCGACGGATGGAATAGCTCTTCTTGATCCCAGTGTTCGGGCAAGGGTATCTTCGCAAAAACCCGTCCTTCCAAATGCTCGTCACAAAAGGTCAGCGAACCGAACACCATATCGTCAAGAATGGCAGGCTGATTGGTTTGCATATTCAGCACAATCCAGCATGTACTGCCGCGCACACACAGCTCTCCATGCCGCAGCAACGAGTCTGCCGTCCATTCCGTACCCTTCCGTTCCGCCGCATCAAAATCTTTAAAGGCCGCAGACAACGAATCTTTCTTTCCGCCCTCGGCATAGTAATAGGCAAAATCCCGAAAACAAAAAAGCCCCTTCGGCGGCTGCGCCCATGTTTGTAACGTCAGGCAATCGAGCCAGAGCGGGTATTCATGTATTTCAAAATGCTGCTTCGAAATAATCCACATCAACCCCCGTTCTTGCAGCTGCGGCATAAATATACCGGTAGAACTATAGTGATTAGCCGCCAAATCCTGCGAAAGCGCAGCAACGGTTAACGGCGTACAGCGATACTGCCCATCGATGGCAGTGGTCGGCACCGTATACGGCATCATATATTTATTGTCGAGTATCATGGGAAGTAGTGTAACTGCTTTTAAATCATTGTTCAATGTGTTTCAAATACGTAATCAGGGCAACCGCATGAAAAATATTTTTAGTGGTTGCCTTCCTTCTGTGCGAAATTTCATAGGTATAAGGTGAGCGTCTACAATGACGCCGCTCACCTTAACCGTCAAGTTTTCTTTCGAAAACTTGCGTATTGATGCGTGCGCTTGACGCGCACCAATGCAACAGTTTCAAAAATTCATATTTTGTTCAACTGTTGCATTTTAAGGAAATAAAATTTCGCACATTTTTCCAGCAGACAGGTAAACGCATCAGATAGAGTAGATAAAAACCGCGGAAAAATTGAGACTGTGAGACCATTTGAACCATCTTCAACTGTTGTACATCCATGTACATCAGTTGAAGGCGAGTTTTGTGCACGCACAAAACATCGCTGTACTGACAGGAAGTCAGTGGTTCCAAACAGTATCGAGTTTTTCATCAGGAAAACTCGAAGCTAAAAAATGTACAGGGATGTACATTTTTTAGCGATGCCATCCTTGGCAGTTCTGGTCGAATAGTTTCAATTTTTCCACGAGGGTGTTTAAAAACGGTCTGATGCGTTTACCTGAATGCATAGTCGCAGTGCAGGCGGTCAATGAATTGCTTCATTAAATACTCGCCGCCCTCGATTGTGTAGTGGATACCGTCGCTTTGCATGAGGGATATCCATGCGCTGCCTTCAGGCTTAATTGCGCCGAGGTATCCCGTTCCGTATCGCTCGACGAGGCTTTTGAGCGAAATTCTGACCAGCTTTTTAGAATCGTATTCTTCCGCGATGGAATCGTGCACTGCATTTAGGTATTGCATCTTTTCGTTATATGCAGCGCTCCGAACGACCGGTAAGCCGAGCCAGTACAGCCGCGGAACGGAAGCGAGCGCAGTGTCGAGGTGTACTTTTACCATTTTACGGTACACCTCTTCCCATTCAGGGGTACCCGCCGTAAGCATGATGCCGCCGGTTGTCCACATATCCTGATAGTCATTCATCCCTAAAAAAATGACGGCTGCATCAAAACGTTCCCCGTCTTTTTGACCGGCAAACACGGCTTCAAGTTTTTGCGGCCAGTTATAGTAATCGGAACGGAGAAAACCGGAAGAAGGAACGCTTAATTCCCGCACGGCAATAGAGGTATCGGAACCGAGCGCGCGGGTCATACCGGCAGCGATACTGCGCATTTGGGAATCCCCGAAAAAAAATATCCGCAGAGGCGTCCGTGCAGAATGAATAACCGGCAGTGCGACATTGCGGAGCGTTTCTTTAGAAACCTGTCTGCTCAACTCGGCAGGTATACCTTCCCGTTCATTCAGCGTATCCGAAAAACCGGGTAGTGTTTCGATATAGCCCTGTTCACCGGTTATTGCATAAAAGGCTGCAACCTCGCTGTCGTACACCCCTTGTCGGTAAAAAAACGTATCCCATTCGCCGCGCTCCGCTAATCCCGCCCCCCGTATAAACGCATTCCTGAGTACGGGAATAACGGCTGCTACCGGAATTGCTTCGGTAACGGAAACAATCGGAGCGGTGAGCGCGCTGTAAATATTTTTTAAAGAAGCTCTTTTGATGTTTTGCACCGGATGCGCAAGCCGCTGCCCTAAAAACGGAATAAGAATAAGCAGCGCTAGCACCGCAAAGAAAAAACACTGGTTGGGAGAGTATCGGCCGTTCCACTCTTGCTGAGCAGATTCGCCGTGTTGACTGGGTTCATTCATACTTTGCACATCCTCCTTAAAAGCCGAAGTAGATAAACGGTGCGATACCGGAGGTCGACACAATGTTGAGAGCGACAAAAAACAGCACAACGGCAGCGGTCTTTACTGCAAGCGGCAGCCGCACATACCGTGTAAACCATACGCGGCGCGTCTCTTCTTTCGGGATTTGCAGTAGGAAGGCGGCGGCAAGCGGTACCAGCACAAACCAATGCACCGTGCGAATCGGCTGTGTGATATTCTTGAGCGAAGAAAGATACAACGCAATTTCCCGCACGGTACTCGACCGGAAAATCAACCAGCTGATATTGATAAACACAAACATACCGCCGAGCCGAAGCAGCTGTTTTATATCAATATCCCGGCCGGCAAACCGCACCATGCCGCGGCGCGGTTTATCGGATACAGCCGTTGCAGCAATGAGAGATCCTTGGTTGCCCGCAGCAGTGTTTATAGCGGCGGCGCGGCGCTCTTTGCCGAGTACGGCGACAACCCGCTCTGCGGCGCAGGCAATACCCTGAAGCAGCCCCCACAGTATAAAAGGAAGAGAGCCGCCGTGCCACACCCCTGCGATGAGCATTGTCCCGACCAGCGCAAACACTGTGCGGACTAACCCGTAGCGTGAGCCGCCGAAGGAAAAATACACATAATCGCGCAGCCACGACGAAAAGCTGATATGCCAGCGCCGCCAAAACTCGCTCACCGATTGGGAAAGATACGGCCGGTTAAAGTTCTGCGGCGCTTCAAAGCCGAGTAAAAGCCCGATGCCGATCGCCATATCGCTGTAACCGGAAAAGTCGCAGTAAATGACAAATGTGTACGACACCAAAGCGACAAGCAGTTCGAGGGTATTGCACTGTGCAGGATTCGCAAATACGGGATCGACGGCAAGCACGGAAAGAAAGGTGGCCAGTACCATCTTTTTATACAGCCCCGACAAGATCAACAGTACGCTGCGGTCAAAGGCGATCGGACGTTCTGCCGTTGCGTCTTGTGTAAGATTGTCCGGCAAGGCGGTAAAAAAAGCTTCCGCCTGCACGATGGGACCCGACGCCAGCTGCGGAAAAAACGAGATATAGAGCATTACTTCGATAAACGATTTAACCGGCCTCATTTTGCAAAGGTAAATATCAAAGATATAACTCATCGAACGGAACGTATAGTACGAAATTCCGACCGGTAATAAGAGTGAGTAACTTTGCAGTTGCAACAATAACGGCGTTTGGAGCTGCCCGTTAAAAAATGTGTAGTTGAAAAAGGAAACAATATTATAAAAATATTTAAAAAAACCGAGGAAGAGAATGTGCAGTACGGTACCGATTATCATCGTAACAGTACGGGGAATATAGTTTTTTTGAATTCCGAGCAGATAACCGATAAGGCCGGACAGCGCCGACACTCCAAACAGCAAGAGGCAAAAACGCCAATCCCAGCAGGCATAAAAAAAATAGCTTGCGCAGGTAAGCAGCACAATCCGTTGTTCTCTCCGCCTGAATACATACCAGTACAGAAAAAAGACAACGGAAAAAAAGAGCGCAAACTGAAGTGTCGGAAATAACATCTCTCAAGAGATTAAGGAAGCGCTGCCGGTTTGTTTGCCATCTTGCGCTGAATATCGGCGGCGCGATTCGCCGGCATCAACGAGAACCAGTATGCAACGGAAGATGTTTTGTTCGCTTTTTTTGCTATTGCCTCTACCGCCCGCAGTACATCGATAATATCTTGATCATCCATTTGCAATAAGTTTGCGACCGCTTTCTCAGGCTGCATACCGTTGATATACCGCGCAATCTGGTCGATATTCGCTTCTCGCATATCTCGTTCCGTCATCATCTGTTTAAAAGACTTTTCTTTTTCTTCTATAATAGAAAGCCGATCGTCCAGTTCCTGCGATACCTGCGCCGCTTCTTTTTCGCGGGCGGTAACATCAGCTTCTTTTTTATCAAGCTCCTGCGAACGGACATCCAAGGCAATCAACCGCTTTGCATACCGGTCGGCATCCAAATCCGCATCCGCATCAGCCGGAGAAGCGACACCGGCAGGTGTCTTTAATCCGAACAACGAGTATACCGGCGAAAAGATTCCTCGCGCATTGATTAAGCCGAGATAGCTAAACCAAAAAAGTCCGCCGAAAACCAATATAATAATCAATAAAAGTAATACTATTACTCGTCCAAAAGAACCTCTACGTCTCACCGGAGTCCTCCCTGCATATTTCAGTATCGGTAAAAATTCCAACAAATATTAGGGCATTAGGGCGTTGCCCTCATTTCCCTTATCCATACTTGAAAGCGTTACTTTCTGATACGCATCTTTCTTATCATTCGGATGCGGTTCAAGTCCGATTATCGTAATATCAGATTTATTCGGACCATACACCCAAAAAATTCTACCGGCTGCAGGTTTGCTGTTTTCCAAATATGACTGCCAAACTTTCTTTCCATATCGTTTTGTCAGTGCCTCAATATCATGTGTACACAGTCCCGGATATTTCGGGTCAGACGACAGCTTCTTAAAACAGTTCACTAATTTTTTGAATAACATAACTTCATGTTTGTTAGCGACATGAGCTTTAATGTTCTT
This sequence comes from Treponema sp. OMZ 305, assembly GCF_024181325.1. Lineage (NCBI taxonomy): Bacteria > Pseudomonadati > Spirochaetota > Spirochaetia > Treponematales > Treponemataceae > Treponema > Treponema sp. OMZ 305. The sequence goes on from NZ_CP051300.1 coordinate 1,521,816, forward strand.
TTCCAAACCGTTCCAATATTCTCTCATTTCAGGAATACCCATTCTTATGTTGAACATTACTTAATATCCGCATAGGCAGAAAAATCAATGGGTTCGGAAACAAGTCCTTTATTGAAATTTTCCATGCTTGCATCCATCATTTTGAGAGTATTCACTGAAACTTGAAGTGGTTTTGTAAGTTCACGAGGTTCAAGTAATATTCTGCCATCATCATATTCTTCGACATGGAAGTATTCGTAGAACGCATTTCGCAATGTTATCCTTTTTTTTGAGTCGATTTTTGCATCATAGGATTTTAAAACTGTTGTCGGCATAATCTATTTCCTCACGGTGGGAATCCCCACTTTTAAAGTATAAGCTTAAAGATAGAAAAAATCAACAACCCTGACGCAAGCGTCGGGGTATTAAACCTTCCGCACGAATCAAGTCTCCCGTACTTGATTTTATCTACCCATCACACGCTGTTAATGTTTATAGAGATATTGAAAGTATTCCATATCGGTTGATAATATCTTTTCGGTATCGGGAAGCGCGTTTTGATATACCTCAAGGCTCTTCCAAAAGCTATAAAACTCAGGAGACTTGCCGTACGATGCAGCATAGATTGCGGTAGCCTGCGCATCTGCCGTTCCCTTTATCTTCTCCGACTCGGAATACGCCTTTGACAGGATGCTCTTTTTCTCGTTTTCCAACTTACCGAGCCACTCCGCCTTTTTTCCCTCACCGGTAGAACGGAAGGTCTGGGCAATTTGATTCCGTTCCTTAATCATTCTATTATAGACCGAAACCTGCAATTCGTCGGAATATTTTATCTCTTTAAAGATGACATCGATAACCTCAATGCCGAAATCTTCCAGCTGCATATTCGCCTTCTTTAAAATTTCGGCGGCCAGCACATCGCGCCCTTTTTCGATAGCGGCATATACCACCTTTTCCGAACCGGTTACCTCCTCAAGCTTCACGTCGTCCGTATTCAATCCGAATTGCTCTTGATGGACGGTTTCGTTAATGCTGTTGGTAGTGCGGACAACATCATCCAAACTGTTGACGGTGATGATATCCCGTACCGACGAATCGATAATATCGGAAAGCCGCGAATAAGCCCCTTCGTAGGTTACGAGTGACTGATAAAACTTACGGATATCAGAAATACGCCAACGGCTGGTCGTATTCACCTCGATGAATTGCTTTTCTTTGGTGAGGATTTTTTGAGGGTCGCCGTCGATGCGTAACAGTTTTGCCGTATATCGATGCACCTGATGCAAAAGCGGCATTTTAAAATGAAGCCCGGCGTCCGTTTCGGTTTTGACAATCTCACCGAACTGAGTGATAATGGCCGTCTGCCCCTCATGTAAAACATAAAACGGCTTTACCGACAACACAAGAATAAGAATAAACACCACCACTGCGCCAAACCGCACGGTCTTTTTAGCCTTTACCGGATCTATTTTACTCGCTCTCACTGCTCCCCTCCCGAAAGATTTTTTAACGGTAAGAAATTTTTAACGTTTTTATCGATGAAGATTACCTTGTCGGTATTTGAAAATATCTTATCGAGTGTTTCAAGATAGAGCCGCCGCTTGGTAATATCGGGCGCCTTGCTATACTCGACATAGACAGCATTAAATCGGGCAACATCTCCTTCCGCCTTGTTGACCCGTTCCGCCGCATAGCCGCGCGCTTCCTGAATCATCCGGTCGGCCTCTCCTTTCGCTTTAGGGATTTCCTTGTTATAGGCTTCTTTGCCTTCGTTAATCATCCTGTTCATATCCTGGATGGCGATGTTAACGTCCTCAAAGGCTTGCTGCACATCTTCCGGCGGGATAACGTTTTGCAGCTGCACCGACGAAACCGCAATGCCGAGCCCAAGCTGCTTATACTTTTCGTTCATAATCTCCTTGGCAGAGAACTGAATGGAATCGCGTTCCGATCCCATAATATCCAAAATAGCTCGGTCGCCGATTAAGCTGTTGATTGCCGCAGTGGACACATCGCGGACGGTGTTAATCCGTTCCCCTTCTTCAACATTGAAGAGCCACGCCTTAGGATCGATAATGCGGTACTGCACCGTCCACTCAACATTGATAATGTTCAAATCACCGGTTAGCATGGAAGATTCGCTTACGATATTGTTTCGGTACTGACTCCGGTCGGACGCCATCGTGGTACGGAACCCGAACTCTTCTTTTTGAACGGTCGTAACCGGTATATGATACACCCGTTCGACGATCGGAATAATAAACTGCAGCCCGGGCTGCAGCGTCCGGTTGTACTTACCGAGCCGCGTTACCACACCGTTATCCGTTGTCGAAACAACGGTAAAACTGAAAAATGCCAAGATAACGAGTACAACCGCTGCGCCTATTGCAACAAGCTGCCCGTTTTTTAATTGCTTCATCGAGACTCCTTTCGGGCAAGCGTATCAGACATTTTGTAGTACACCCCCGCAGAATATATAAGCACTCCGACCAGAGTTTCGCCGCGTTGCGGCTCAAATGGTCGTCCAGCTTATATATTCTGCGGTATTTGACTGGCTTATCTGATGTGTTTGCCCCTGTATATTTTTTAGTGATGCCAGCGATGGCAGAATTCAGAATTCATAATTCATAATTATGAATTATTCTACACTACATTCTGCGGTTTACCGGAAAGAAAGCTTTTTAAATTATCCGCGGCGAGGTTCAATAGCCGCGTCCGCGCTTCGCGGGTTTGCCATGCAATATGCGGTGTTATAACGCAGTTTGGACAGCCGAACAGCGGATGGTTTGCAGGCGGCGGCTCGGCACTAAGCACATCGGCCGCATAGCCGCCGATGGAACCTTTTTTTAATGCTGCGGCAACCGCTTCATCATCGATAAGCGGCCCCCGTCCGGTATTGATAATAAACACACCCTGCTTTACTTTTGCAAGCGCTGCGGTATCGATCATTTTTTCGCTTGCACTGTTAAGCGGCGCATTCAAGCTGATAATGTCGGCTTCGGCAAGGAGAGTGTCAAGCTCCACCTGCTTCGCCGCCGCGAGCTGCGGTACCGTTTTAGGCGAGCGGTTGACATAAAGCACCCGCATACCCATCACAAGTGCAATTTCCGCAACCTTTTGCCCGATGTGTCCAAAACCGATAATACCAAGCGTTTTTCCCGTCAGTTCAAATGTCGGGAACGAGGTATAGCAGAAATGTGCGCTGCGGCTCCACTTACCGCTGTGTACCTCATCGCTGTGTTCTTTTACGTGCCAATAAAACTGCAAGATGAATGCAAATACCAGCTGGGCAACGCTGTCGGTGCTGTAGCTGGGGATATTCGTTACGGTGATGCCCGCCGCATGAGCCGCCTCTATATCGATAACGTTATAGCCGGTCGCCAGTACGCCGATATAGCGCAGCTTGGGTAAGCGCTCAATCAATTCTTTTGAAAACACAATTTTATTTGATAAAACCGCCTCGCAGTCTTTTACCCGTTCGTACACCTCATCGGGTGCGGTTTTGTCATATATCGTAATATCTGCAATGTCCTGTAAAACTCGCCACGACAAATCTCCCGGATTAAGCGTAAATCCGTCCAATACGGCTGCTTTCATAGTTGAGCCTCCCATAAAAAGTTACTTTTTATTATTATAGAAAAAAACAGCATTTTTTTCTATATGGGGATATTCAGTCCGAATGATACGAGGCAAATCTCATTGAGTTTTCAGAGATTGCTCCTGTAAAAATAAAAAAGGCACATCGGATGATCATTTACGACACCCAATGCGCCTTGTAAATTAAAACCTGTTATCTACCCATATAGAAACGGGGATGTCTCAAAAGTTGGTTACTTTTTCGACATCCCTGCGAGTTTAAAATTAAGTCTTTATACAGTAATGACTGTCAGACCCGCCACGGATGGCGGTGGTTCCCGGCAGCAGCGACGTTTTTGCACAGCAAAAACTCGCCGATGAAAAATGTACAAGGACGTACATTTTGCATCACAACATCGAATCTAAATCTAAGGAAACTGTCCAAAAACTGTTACGCAATCCGCTTTAGCGGATATGATAATTCATTTCCTTACAGAAAAAGCCGATAGGCTTTCAGATTTTGGACAGCCCCGTTCTCATATATTTTCAGGCAAATATGAAGTTCGGGATTAATACCAGCCTCTTACCTTCATCGCTTCATCAATTCTCTTGATAGATTTCATGTAAGTTGCTTGGCGGAAAGAAACGTTCTTTTCTTGCTTCAATGCCCAAATTGGGTTGAACGCATCGATCATCGCACGCTCTTCTTTCTCTTCAACTTCTTTTTCAGTCCAATAGTAGCCGTAGAGGTTCTGTACCCATTCAAAGTAAGAAACGGTAACGCCACCGGCATTGGTCAGAATATCGGGAGTAACGAGGATACCTTTCTTGTAAAGGATTTCGTCAGCTTCCAACGTGATGGGGCCGTTTGCGCCTTCGCAAATTAATTTCGCTTTAATCAGATTAGCTTCGTGCTCTTTAATCGCGTTTTCCATTGCACAGGGGCTGATAACATCGACGTTCAATGCCCAGAAGTCATCGAGAGAAATTCTCTTTGCACCGGGAACATGGAGTAAGCTGCCGTCTTTTGTTTTTGCATCGTTCAATTCTTCAAAGGTAAAGCCGCTTTCTTTGTAGGTTGCGTATGTACCTTCTTTCTTATCGAATTCTGCAACTGCAACGACTTTTCCGCCCAGCTTGATGATATTTTTAACGGTGAACCGTCCGACGTTTCCGAAACCTTGAACGGCAACGGTCGCTTTCTTTAAATCCATACCGATTGCTTTGCATGCTTCACGCATAACAACTGCAACACCGAAACCGGTTGCTTCGTTTCTTCCCTTGGAACCGCCGTAGGTGAGCGGCTTACCGGTAAATACACCGATTGTCTGCTCGCCGGTAAGCTTATTGTACTCGTCCTGCATCCATGCCATAATCTGGCCGTTGGTATTAACGTCCGGAGCAGGTACGTCTACTTTTTCACCCAAGTACTTATACAAACCGCGTACCCAGCCGCGTGAAAGTTGCTCAAGCTCACGCTGAGACAGTTCGGAAGGATCGACCGTGATACCACCCTTTCCACCGCCATAGGGAATACCGGTTACTTGGCATTTAATACTCATCCAAATCGAAAGAGCTTTTACTTCGTCGACATTGACATTCTGATGGAAGCGAATACCGCCCTTGTAAGGACCGACCGCATCATTATGTGCAGCTCTATATCCTTTAAATACCTTGATAGAACCGTTATCCATCTTTACCGGAATGGAAATTTCAATCATCCGCTGCGGTTCTTTCAATAATTCATAGACCGCGGGGTCTGCACCTAAAGCATCACACGCTTTTTTTACCTGTGCCTGTGCATTTGCTAACGGATTTAAGGTTTCTTTGCTCATAAAACTCCTCCTCAATAAGTTTCAGCAAACAATCATATTATGGTAAAATGGAACTAAAAACTTTAGCCGTACTCATTTTACCCCACTTATATTAGATCTATTCGATAACTGCGTTTTCGAATAGGTCGACGAGTTCACGCATCGCACAAATAGCACGATGCAAGAACATCGCATTTCAAGGTACCCTGTTCAGAAACGGAAGTTTCCGAACAGGTTTGTTATCTATAAGTATAGAGCCGAAATTGCTAACAGTCAAGCAAAATTATCATATCTTTGAGAGATCGATATGCCACCGATGTTTTTTGTTTGGAATAAGTATTTTTCGCTTAAAGGAAGAAGAAAAGTGCTGCAAGAACTACACAGAGCAAAATAACTACCCCATATATCCATAAAGGTAAAGGGTCGGCATCAGTGCGAATATCGTTTTTAGGTTTGATATACCGCAGAATATGAAATTTCTTTTTTTTTATTTTTTTTGTATTATTCTTTTTATCCTCTTGTACATCAGGAGTGAATGCATAGCCGCATGAAGGACATCCATCTTTAAACTCTTTATGTGTTCCGGTAAATCCACACGAAGGACACCGCACGGAGGCAAAAAAACGACCGCAATACGGACAGATCACCGCATCACGACGAACTTCTGCATTACAATTTTCACAAAAAAACTTAGGTTGTTTATTCATATATTTAGCTTGAACACGAACAGGCGCCCGAACAGCTACAGCCGCACGACTTGGCCGGTTTATCCTTTTTTTGCAAAGTTCCTTCTTGTCCATCAACTTTCTTCGCATTTGCAGACGCAGCTGTTTTTTGTGTATCGGTTTGATAAAACCCTTTACCGGTAAAATTTAATCCAAATCCTGCGGAGAATACTTGATGAGCGGATGCTCCACATTGAGGGCAAACTATAACGGGAGTATCAGCTATTTTATGCTGCACCTCAAAAGCCGTTCCGCAAGAATCGCACATATAGTCATACGTAGGCATACGCACCCCATAACTACGAAAAATATTTAAAGAGATTTTCGTCAACGCTATAAGCTTTTAAAAAACATAGATTCCAGCATTTTAATGAACTCTGTTTCTGTAATATCGGCATTTTCTACAAAAACAGAAGAGCCTTGAACGGAAAAATCTCCATTCATGCCATGGCTCAGAAGCAACCGGACTACAAGCGCTGTACGAACATCAGTCGTTTCAAATACGGCGGAGCAGCGATAGATCGAATCCGCGTTTTTTTTCAGATAGAGTTCTATCGACCGTATCGGTAATTCGATATCTTCTAAATCCAGCAAAGCGGCTGCGATGAGGTTGCCTGATCGAGCATATAAACCGATTTCACCTACTCCGCCCGTTTCGCTCAGAGCTTGGAACCGAGGCGGGAACACCGGCAAGTGCGGCTCGGCTATCCGCTGCAAAAACGCCGCCGAATTCCGTTGATTATCACCTAAGCACATAAAAGCTGTTTTTTCCTGCACCACTATATCCGCAACCTCGGAAGAATAATAAGTATGATTGTTCAGCGCTACCGCGCGGCGTTTTTCCCAACCGTCTTTTTTAGGAAACAGCAAATCTCCTAAACTAACAGGATAAGAACCGCTCGAAACAACGGTTGCCGACGGCGACGCCCCGTAGTCTGCTCCGATATACAGTACCAATGTCCGGTTTAAATACTGCGCAGCGGTTTTCTCCGGAACAAAGGCGGTAAACAGCGCCTTTAAAAGCGGCTCGTTCCCTGAAACCGGAGCAACTATATACACATCGGCGTCCATTCCAACGGCACCGAAGGCTTGCATATCATACTCAGGCGGACGCGACACACAACCGCTGATAAAAACAACCACAGCGATAAGGCAGCTGTGTCCGACTATTTTAAAAAAACAAGACTTCTGCACGTAATTCCCTTTATTTTTATGCTTCAAATATGAAAATGGCTTAAAAGATAGTTCTTTTTTCATCATTCTTTGCCTACTATAATACGTATGAGGACACACTGTCAATTTGAAATACCCGTACGTTAGTTTCAGCCTTTACTTTTTCGATTGATTATAGTACAATAGCCCGATTTTCATAAAGAACGGGAGCTTCTACCGTTAAAATCATTTTTATAGGATAACCAATAATTCACAGGATACCGCTAAAAATCATTCTTTTATCGGTTCCCTTCATTTTTATTCTCTAAGGATAGTGCATGACAACGCCTTCATATTCAGCGGAAAATATTACGGTTTTAAAGGGGCTGGACGCCGTCCGCAAGCGCCCCGGAATGTATATCGGCTCTACCGGCCCCGATGGGCTGCATCATCTGGTCTACGAAGTTGTCGACAACTGTATCGACGAAGCGATGGCGGGCTATTGCGATACCATTTTAGTCGTATTGGAAAAAAACGATACCGTCAGGGTAGAAGATAACGGGCGCGGTATTCCCGTCGATATTCACCCCGAAGAGGGCGTGAGCGCGCTGGAGTTGGTTTTGACGCGGCTCCATGCAGGCGGTAAATTCGACAAGGGTTCGTACAAGGTTTCCGGCGGTTTGCACGGTGTCGGTGTTTCTGTTGTAAACGCACTTTCTACCGGTATGGAAGCGATTGTATACAGGGACGGCTTTGAATATGTGCAGAAATTTGCGCTCGGTGAGCCGCTCGGTCCTGTTACCAAACGCGGAGAGACGCAAAAGCGCGGCACTACTATCCGCTGGACTGCCGATCCGACTATTTTTACCGAAACAACAACCTATAATTTTGACGTACTGGCAGTCCGGTTGCGAGAACTCGCCTTTTTGAACAACACTATCAGCATTACGCTGCGCGACGAGCGGCTTTCGACTCCAAAAGAGGTAACCTTTGCCTTTGACGGCGGTATTTCTCACTTTGTACGCTACCTGAACGAAAGCAAACAGGTACTGCCTAAGGAACCGATCTATTTTGACGGTGAAAAAAACGATGTCATTGTTGAACTTGCAATGCAGTACAACGACGGCTATAAAGAAAACATCCTTTCTTTTGTCAACGATATTAACACGCGCGAGGGCGGCACCCACCTCGAAGGTTTTAAAACGGCGCTCACCCGCGTGATGAACGAATTCTTGAAAAAGAACGCCAAGCTTTCTAAAAAGATGGAAAAAGAAGAAAAGCTGATGGGCGAAGACGTGCGTGCCGGTTTAACGGCGGTACTGTCGGTCAAAGTCCCTGAGCCTCAGTTTGAAGGACAGACGAAGACCAAGCTCGGCAACAGCGACGTACGCAGCATTGTTGACACCTTTATCAACGAAAAGCTCACCCTCTTTTTTGAGCAAAACCCGACCGAAATCGATAAAATCCTCGAAAAAGCAGTCGGTGAAGCAACTGCTCGTATCGCAGCACGCAAGGCGAAGGAAGCGACCCGCCGGAAAAGCGGACTTGACAGCTTCGGACTACCGGGAAAACTCGCTGACTGTTCTTCCAAAGACCCTGAAAAATGCGAAGTCTACATTGTAGAAGGTGATTCTGCAGGCGGTTCCGCAAAGAAGGGGCGCGACAGCAAGACGCAGGCGATTTTACCGCTGTGGGGAAAGATGCTGAACGTAGAAAAGACCCGGCTCGACAAGGTGATGAGCAATGAGAAACTCCAGCCGATTATCGCAACGCTCGGTACCGGCATCGGCGAGGACTTTAACCTTGATAAAATCCGCTACCACAAGATTATCATTATGGCGGATGCCGACGTTGACGGTTCCCATATCCGCACGCTCTTACTTACCTTCTTTTTCCGCTATATGCCGGAATTGATCGAGCACGGCTATGTGTATCTCGCGATGCCGCCGCTCTATAAAATTTCCTACAATAAAAAAGAATGGTACGTCTATGACGACAGCGAGCGGGACAGCATTTTGAATGAAATCGGACGTAACGTCAGTCCTGCGGTACAGCGATACAAGGGTTTGGGTGAAATGGACGGCACCCAGCTCTGGGAGACAACGATGGATCCCGCCCGCCGTAAGATGATGCGGGTAACCCTGCCCGATGCAGTAGAGGCAGACCGGATTTTCAGCACGCTGATGGGCGAAGAAGTAGAGCCGCGCCGCAAGTTTATCGAAGAAAATGCGGTCTATGCAAATCTCGATGTGTAATGGAGCATAAAACGTGGAAGAGATAAAAACGCCGGAAGGCGGGGTGTTAATCCCCATTCCGATTGAAACTGAAGTAAAACGTGCATATATAGATTATTCGATGTCGGTTATTGTGAGCCGCGCCCTGCCCGATGTGCGGGATGGCTTGAAGCCGGTACACCGCAGAATCCTCTACTCGATGGAAGAGAAGAGTTTGCGCTATTCGGGGCCGACGCGCAAATGCGCTAAGATTGTCGGTGATGTGCTGGGAAGCTACCACCCGCACGGCGATGCCTCCGTATATGATGCGCTTGTCCGTTTGGGGCAGGATTTTTCACTCCGATATCCGGTAATCCATCCGCAAGGAAACTTTGGTACCATCGGCGGCGACCCGCCTGCAGCCTACCGTTATACGGAAGCAAAGATGGCGCGGCTTGCCGAGTCGATGGTAGAAGACATCAAAAAAGATACCGTTGATTTTATTCCGAACTTTGACGATTCTACGCAGGAACCGACCGTACTGCCCGGTAAATTTCCGTTCTTGTTGGCGAATGGTTCAAGCGGTATCGCCGTCGGTATGGCAACCAATATGCCGCCGCACAACCTACGCGAAATTGCTCAAGCGGTGTCTGCTTATATCGACAATCCTGATATTACCATTGATGAGCTTGCCAAGTATATTAAGGGGCCGGACTTTCCGACCGGCGGCATTATCTTTGGTAAAAAGGGCATCCGGCAGGCGTTTAAAACCGGACGCGGGAAGATCTTAGTCCGCGGCAGGTTCAATATCGAGGTTGATAAAAAGGGCAAGGAAACGATTATCTTTACCGAAGTGCCCTATCAAGTAAACACCACGGCACTCGTTGCTAAGATCGGTGAACTTGCCCGTGAAAAAGTGATAGAAGGGATTGCGGCAGTCAACGATGAAACCTCAGACCGCGCCGGCTTACGGCTGGTTATCGAGCTGAAGCGGGGCGCAATCGCAAAGGTGGTGCTGAACCAGCTCTTTTCCAAGACAGCGCTGCAGTCCTCCTTCGGCGTTATCAACCTTGCATTGGTGGATGGGCGGCCGCAAACGCTGACGCTTAAGCAGTTGGTCGGCTACTTTGTTGCGCACCGGCAGGAGGTTGTTACCCGCCGCGTCCGCTTCGACTTGAAAAAAGCTGAAGAACGTGCCCATATTTTACGCGCCCTCATCGTCGCCATCGACAATATCGATGAGGTGATTAAGATTATCCGCGGCTCCCGCGATACGGCAAGCGCCAAGAACGCGCTGATGGAGCGGTTCTCGTTTGATGACATACAGGCGCAGGCAATCGTTGATATGCAGCTCAAGCGCCTCACCAGCCTCGAAATTGAAGACCTCCGCAAGGAATTGCAGGAGCTTGAACTGCTGATTGAACATTTGAAAGACCTCTTGGCGTATCCTGAAAAGATTCTTGCGCTCATTAAGCAGGAAACCGATGAGCTTGCAGAGAAATTCGGCGACGACCGCCGTACCGATATTGTCAGCGATGAGGTGGAAGAGATTAACATCGAAGACCTCATCAAAAAAGAGCAGATGGTAGTGCTGGTTTCCAACCTCGGCTACATCAAGCGGGTACCGGTTACCGCCTACAAGCGGCAGAACCGCGGCGGCAAGGGTTCCAACTCGGCTGCCTTGGTTGAAGACGACTTTATCGACCAGATTTTCACCGCTTCTACACACGACTATATTATGTTTATCACCAATGAGGGGAAGGCGTATTGGGTTAAGGTACACGAAATCCCCGAAGCGAGCCGTACAAGCCGCGGTTCGCATATCAAGTCGCTCCTTGCCGTATCTTCCGACGAGGAAATTACCACGATTGTGTCCTTAAAAGAGTTTAGTAGCGACACATACCTCTTGATGGCGACGGCGGGCGGCATTGTGAAGAAAGTGCAGACCGACAGCTTCCAAAATGCCAAAACGCGCGGTATTATCGCCATTAAGCTTGATGAAGGGGATAAGCTCGTGAGTGCAATCCTTACCACCGGTAAAGATGAGCTGATGCTGGTAACCCGGCACGGACAGGCGCTCCGCGTTTCCGAAACCGAAATACGGGATCAAGGACGCGCTTCGCATGGGGTAATCGGTATTCGGCTGTCCGGCGGGGATGAGCTGACCGGCGCGCTTCGGATTAACGGCGGCAAGCTCCTCGTGATGAGCGAGAACGGCTACGGCAAGCGGGTTGACTTTTCCGAGTTTTCTCCGCATGGGCGCGGTACCGGCGGGCAAAAGGTGTACACCATTACCGAAAAAACCGGCGAAGTGGTCGGGCTGCTTGCCGTCGCTGACGATGACGAAATTGTCTGCATCACCGGACAGGGAAAAACCATCCGCGTGCAGGTTTCCTCTATTAATGTGATGGGACGCGCCGCGCAGGGTGTTAAAATCCTCGATATCGAAAGCCCCGACCAGCTCATCGGGTTGGATGTGGTTGCACGCGAGGATGAAGAAGACATCGCGCCGCCCGCTTCGGAAACAACCTTCAACGGAGAGCTTGACCTCGACGGAGGGGATGCGGAGTAGACAGAGCTTAGACGTAGTACAAACCACCCGTAAAACAGGTGATTTGTACTGAGTCTATAAAAACAGGGACTTAAGCCGAAACTTAAGCCCCACGCTTCCACTAACGTTCAAGCCTGTTGCAGTTTGGACACGCCGCTCCCCTTTGAAGGAGCTTTTGTATTACGTGCGCCTTGATAATAGCCCTTGACCTAACGTAATCTAGCGCATACACTCTATTAGATGAACAAGAAAACGGTTGCTGCCTATTGTGCCGCTTTTGTGTACGAAATAATAAAAGTTTTTTATATCGCTGTCTTTTCTGTCGGCTATCCCCAAGGGATGACTTTCTTTAAGTATAGCGCACTTGCGGCGCTCTGTATGCCGGTACTTTTGTGGCTGATGCTCGCGTTAAACGAAAAAGACTTTCACTGGGCGCTTTATGCGGTTGCATTGTTCAAATTAACCGCTGTTTGCGCGGAATTCCTCTATATTTTTCAACAGGGATTTGCTATAATAGGGATTGTCTTTAACTCGGCACAGAGCAGCGGCAGTCTCAATTTTTCAAAGGAAGTACTTTTTTTCTTCCCAGCTGATACGGTGCTGTTGTTTTATTCATTTATAAAAGGGAGTGTGTATTATGCAAATAATACCGATTGCTAGCGGAAAGGGAGGGGTCGGAAAAAGTCTTCTTTCCGCGAATCTTGCAATTGCACTCGGACAAGCAGGAAAAAACGTTCTGGTTGCCGATCTGGATTTAGGCGCATCAAATCTTCACTTAGTCCTTGGACAGCAATCGAATGCGCACGGAATCGGTACTTTTCTGTCGGGAAATTCGTCATTTGAAAATATTATTGTAAATACGGGGTATCCGAATGTTCGTTTTGTTCCGGGCGACTCCGAAATTCCCGGCTTCGCAGCCTTAAAAGCCTCCGATAAAAACAGCTTAATCAAAAATATGCTTAAAATGGATGCAGACTACCTGATCCTTGATCTCGGTGCAGGAACGCACCTCGGTATTCTGGATTTCTTTTTACTTTCCCCTCAGGGCATTGTCGTTACTGCGCCGTCGGTTACCGCAATACTGAACGCATATCTTTTCCTAAAAAATGTCGTATTCCGTATGCTCTACGGAGCCTTTAAGCGAAACAGCCCCGGTTTTAAATACCTTGAGAAGCTCAAGTCGGATTCCGCATCTATGCAGCGAATGTATATTCCCCGCATCATCACCGAGCTGGAAAAAGTCGATCCTAAAAACACCGAACTTTTTTTATCCAATCTGCGGAAATTTAAGCCCCGGCTTATTATGAATATGCTCGATGACCCGAAAGATGCCGACAAAGCCTTAAAGATCCGCCGTTCATGTCAGGAATACCTCAATATCAATCTTGAACACCTCGGCGTTATTTACCGAGATACAATACAGGATACGGCGCTTGCATCGCGTTTACCCGTCATCCTATACAAACCACATGCGATGATTTCTCAGGCAATCTACCGCATTGCCGACAAAATTCTACAGTCCGAAACCGAAACCTTTCAAAATGCGGCAGATTACGCCGAATATACCGATGAAACGTTTCAGTCTGCCGAATTAGAGGCTGAAACCGACTTCCGCTCAAAAATGGGTTATATCGAAGATCTTATCGGCAGTGATGCATTATCAATGAGTGATATTGCCGAAATGCTCAAGAGTCAGCAATATGAGATTTCCGTTTTAAAGAAAGAAAATGCTTTGTTAAAGCGGAAAATAAAAACAGCCCTTGAACAAGGGTATCGTATATAAGCGGTATGATATGAAGTGGACGATAAAACAAAACGAAAGAAATAAAAAGTGGTATTTTTCCGTCAGCGACGTAGACAATAAAGAGGATTGCGTGTTCCCTAGCTATGAAGAAATAGTAGAACAGGCTAAAAAAGTAGGGGTATCTACCGAAAACCTCATCAACGCGCAACAGTTTGAACGTTACTTCGATAAAATATTGTATGGAACGACATTACCGCTTCCTCTCGAAATCGAACTTGATTCATCCTTTGATACACGGCTTATTATCGATCCGAATAAAACCAAGGCGACACTCTATATACGGAAAGCAAAAAACGAACCGCACAGTATTGATAAAAAACTGATTACGACAATGCTGAATAACAGCCAAATTGCAAACATCGATTTTAAAACGCTAGACGAAAAAATAAATGCTTTTGTCGAAGCATCCGACCGTGAAATTGAACTTGTCATCGCAGAAGGCACACTCCCCGGACGAGGAAAAGATCGATCTCTTATTTCGCATATTACAAAGTTGGACGAGGCAGAAGATCTCCTGTTCCGTAAAAAACTGCTCCATGCGGTAGGAACAGCCCGTGAGCAACCGCAGATGATATACGACAAAGACTTTCCGCTATCCGAAGCGCAAGCTCTTTCCATCGTCGCAAAACACGATCTGCTGTACGAATTTTCAAAATCGGAACTCGGAACAAGCGGAGCGGATATTTATGGAAATACTATTCCGGGCTTACCGGGCAATGACCCCTTTGTACTTGATTTACGAAATATCACGCAAACCAACGACGAACTAAAAGCCGGTTGTAACGGTATTCTTTTATCGGCGGAAAGTTCCGACGGGCTCAAGCTGCGTATTATCCCGTATAAAGATGCCACGGTCAAAGCTGTTATCAGTGCCGACAACATGGAAGCATCGCTCATCCTCGAATCGGGAAGAGGAGCCGGTGCACGCCTTTCACTTTCCCGCTTAAAAAAAGCCTTGGACGAGGTAAACCTACCGCCTGATCGATATACCGACAAAATACTGAGGGACGCTATTTACGAAGCACGGCTTTCCTCTGCGCCGGTTGAATTTACCGTCAGCAGAGGCATACAGCCGGTCGCCCCGCATTCGTACCAATTTGACTGGAAGGTACATTTCGGGCATTCCAACAGTGTTTCGGTAAAACGGGGAGAAACCCTGTTGGAAACATTCTTTCAGGAAACCGGCGAGAAAGGATCCGACGTATTCGGTACTACTATAGAAATCGATAAGGCCGTACCATTAAATCTGCCTCAAACCGATAACACGATCCGTGTTATCAAGCAAGGAAAAAAAGTTTCATTCGTAGCGGCTGTACACGGAGAATTGATACGCACCGGTGAAAGGCTCAAGATACTGAATTCAAAAATTATCGACACTGATGTGAATAAAGAAACCGGCGACATTATCTTTGCGGGTGATGTGATTATCAATGGGGACATAGATGCAGACCGCAGCGTAAAGGCAGGCGGCAGTTTAACCGTCAACGGAGATGCAGGTGTATCGCTGGTGTATACCAAAGAATCGCTTTTAATGAACGGCGGCATACGCGGAGAAAGCCGCGGTACGGTGTGGGCAAAGAACACGATGGCACTCCATTTTGCCGAAACCGCACGGTTGTTCGCAGGCGGTAATATCTATATCAATGAATACAGTTTCCGCTGCGTTGTTAAAACAAACGGTCAACTCATTATGAACGGAGAACCGGGTAGTTTTATCGGGGGAAACGCCCATGCTGCACACGGTATCAATGTGCGCAATTTAGGTGATTACAAAACCGTCCGCACGATTATTTCTTTCGGGCAAGACTACCTCATAAAAGATAAAATCGAGGTATACGAAAAACAGACGCAGGAAAACCTGCTGGAGCTTGCTCGCATAGAAGCGGAGTTAAGCGATACGGAAACCCCGGCTGACCGTATCCAAGAACTGCGGGAACAAAAAGTCATCTTGCTTAAATCAAATACATCTCTCGGCATAAAGATTTTTAAGCTGAAAGAGAATTTTGAATCGCATATTCCCTCGGAGGTGAAGGTAACCGGCACCGTGTACCCCGGCGTTATTTTAGAAAGTCATGGTAGATATTACGAAGTACGAGAACCGGCTTCTCATGTCATATTCACCTTCGATTCAAAACAGGGCAGAATAGTCTGTAATCAAATTGAAGATAAAATCGACTTTACGGCGGAATAAGAGGTGTTTTTATGATTTGTGCTATTCAATATCCGTCGTGGATAAAACCGGAGATTATTCCGGGCTTCCCCCTTTTACGCTGGTACGGGTTTATGTACCTCGTTGCCTTTGCGATAGCTTTCGTGCTGTTTAAGGTACAGGTTAAAAAAGGTGAGTTACAACGATATACAAAAAGCGAAAAGCCTATCACGAATGAAGATATCATCGACTTTTTTACATGGTCTCTGTTCGGGCTGATGCTCGGCGCCCGCATTTTTGCAACGCTGGTATATGAACCGACATGGCTTTATTGGCAAAAACCGTGGTTGATCTTTTGGCCGTTCTCCGAAGCGCGGCAATGGACGGGCTTACAGGGAATGTCGTATCACGGGGGGTTTATCGGATGCTTCTTGGGCGCCTTTCTGTGGACAAAACGGCATAAACAGGACTTCTTCGCTTGGGCGGATACCGCAGCAGCAGGCATACCGCTCGGCTACACATTCGGAAGGCTCGGAAACTTTTTCAACGGCGAACTCTATGGGCGCATCACAACAAGTCCCATCGGCATGATCTTTCCGTCGGTTCCCCTGCACGATTGCTTTCCGGTCAAAGAAGCGTGGGTACAAGAGTTTGCAGCAAAAGCAGGAGTCGCCATACAGGAAGGAGCGCAGTATATCAACCTTCCCCGCCATCCGAGCCAGCTGTACGAAGCGCTGTTTGAAGGAGTACTCCTCTGGATTGCGGTATGGCTGGTGCGCAATAAAAAACCGTTTAACGGCTTTTTATTTTGCTTCTATACCATCGGTTACGGTGTTGTCCGTTTTTTTATCGAATACTTTCGGCAGCCCGATTATGAGCTGGGCTTCCGGATTGCAGCGGACGAGGCAAATATCTATCTTTTTAGCTCGTTCAAAAATATTTCTACCGGACAAATCTTTTGCTTTATGATGATTGCAGGCGGTCTTATCGGTATCGGTCTTTTAGCTCGATATAATCGGAAGCGTAACCATGGATAAACCGTTGTTACCTGAAAAAAAACGAAGCAATATTTTCACCTTTTCGCTCCTTTCTCCCGGAACACGGGTAGGATATGCGGTGATGCTGCTGTGTATCAGTGCAGCCTCTGTTCTGATGTATAATGAACGGCATCAGCTGCCGATTTTGGGAATTATACTGGGATGTTTTTCGCTGTTTGTGCTATGCTATATAGACCGGTGGAGTTTTAACTGTACGGAACAGACGGTAGAGTATCGGGTCGGTCTTATTTTTTTTATTTTGCGTACGCAACACCTTTTTTCCGATATCGAAAAGGCCGAAACGGAGCGCTTTACCAAAGGGATTTTTAAAACACCGTTCATAAAATGCGTGCTGTGTTTACGTACCGGAGAAAAGAAAACAGTCGCCATTTTTCCGGCACGTAATACAGCGCTTGAACGGCAGTGGGAAACTCTCACAGCATTTTTTGCCGGTTAAAGTATACCGATTCATAATTCACAATT
This sequence comes from Treponema sp. OMZ 305, assembly GCF_024181325.1. Classification (NCBI taxonomy): domain Bacteria; kingdom Pseudomonadati; phylum Spirochaetota; class Spirochaetia; order Treponematales; family Treponemataceae; genus Treponema; species Treponema sp. OMZ 305. The sequence goes on from NZ_CP051300.1 coordinate 1,539,299, forward strand.
TATAATTAAAAATTAATTATAAATTGATTTAAGGGAGAAGATATGCGCTGTCCGTATTGCGGAAGTGTTGACGACAAAGTGGTAGAGTCCCGAACGCTCGGGCAAGGCGATTGTATCAGGCGGAGACGAGAGTGCCTCAGTTGCGGATACCGCTTTACCAGCTATGAGCGGATAGAAGAAAAACCGCTGATGGTGGTTAAACGAAACGGCCGGAGAGAGCCATTCGACCGCGCAAAATTGGAACGCGGCATCGAACGTTCACTGGAAAAACGTCCCGTTTCGATGAACGAGATTGAAAACATCGTCAGCGATATTGAAGATGCAGCGGTTATGAATAGTAAGAGCGCTAAAGAAATCAAGAGTACCGAGCTGGGTGAAATGGTACTTGCCCGTTTATACACTGTAGATAAAGTAGCGTATATCCGGTTTGCATCGGTATATAAGAAATTCAATAACCTTGATGAGTTTATCAACGAAGTACAAAAAATACATGGGCATCTCTAAAAACTCAAGTTTTTAGAGGTTCCGATATGTCAAATATGGGGAGGAAGCAGATGGATCAAGCAGTATTTCCTGAATGGACAGCCTTTTTGGGCGATACAACAATAGAAACAAAACCGATATTACGCTCGGTGGTAAAGCGGTCAGGCGATATTGAAGTTTTTAATCGAAATAAAATAAAGATAGCAATTCAAAAAGCGATTGAAGCGGTTACCGGTTCCGTAGATGAAGAAAAAGCTGATTTATTGACGGTTGCAGTAGAAGAAAAGTTGACGGAGTTGATGGCTTCGCGCCATGCACATTCGATTCCGGCAATCGAAGAAATTCAGGATATTATTGAAAATGTTTTGATCGAACGCAATGAAGCACGCATCGCAAAGGCATTTATCCTCTACCGTGCAAAACGGGAAGCTGTCCGCGATGCGGAACGGCTGATGATCGATATCGACAAAACGATGAACGGTTACTTGAGCAAAAGCGATTGGCGGGTCAACGAGAATGCCAATGTCAATTTTTCGCTCGGCGGACTCATCCTGCATAACTCCGGCACGATAACGGCGAATTACTGGCTTAAAAATATCTACACGCCGGCAATCGCCGAAGCGCATCAGACAGCCGCCTTCCACATCCATGACCTTTCGATGTTTTCGGGCTATTGTGCGGGATGGTCGCTCCGGCAGCTCATTCAAGAGGGCTTGGGCGGCGTTCCCGACAAGATTACGTCGAAGCCTGCACGCCACCTTTCTACCCTTATTCAGCAAATTGTGAACTTTCTCGGCATTATGCAAAATGAATGGGCGGGGGCGCAAGCATTCAGCTCTTTCGACACCTATCTCGCACCCTTTGTAAAAGCCGACAAGATGGACGAAAAGAGTGTAAAACAGTGCCTGCAAAGCTTTATCTACGGGGTTAACACGCCGAGCCGGTGGGGAAGCCAAGCGCCGTTTACCAATATCACACTCGACTGGACATGCCCTAAAGACCTTGCCGATAAAAAGGCGGTGGTCGGCGGAAAGGAAACCGATTTTACCTACGGTGATTGCCAAGCGGAAATGGATATGATCAATAAGCTCTTTATCGAGCTGATGCTGGAAGGCGATGCGGCAGGTCGCGGCTTTCAGTATCCCATTCCGACCTACAATATTACCGAGGATTTTAAGTGGGATAGCCCGAACGCCGCTCTCCTTTTCGAGATGACGGCAAAGTACGGGACGCCGTATTTTCAGAATTTTATCAATTCTGATCTTAACCCGAGCGATGTCCGCTCTATGTGTTGCCGTTTGCAGCTGGATAAACGCGAACTGAGGAAGCGGGGCGGCGGTCTTTTCGGCTCCGACGAATTTACCGGATCCATCGGCGTTGTTACCATCAATATGCCGCAAATCGGCTACCTTGCGCGCACGGAAAAAGAATACTTTGACCGCCTCGACTATCTGATGGAGCTTGCTAAAACCAGCTTGCAGATTAAGCGCAAGGTGATTCAGCGGCTGCTGGAGGGAGGACTTTTCCCGTATACGCGCCGGTATCTCCAGCACTTAAACAATCACTTTTCTACCATCGGAATTTGCGGCATGAACGAATCCTGCCTTAACTTCCTCGGAGAAACTATCGTGAGCGAAACCGGTAAAGCTTTTGCCGAAAAAGTGCTGACTCATATCCGTAAGCGGCTCGCGGATTTTCAGGAGCAGACGGGCGACCTCTTTAACCTTGAAGCAACCCCCGCCGAAAGCACCTCGTACCGGCTTGCACGGCACGACAAACAGCAGTTCCCCGATATTATCACCTCAGGGGAGCGCGATCCCTACTATACCAATTCAAGCCAGCTGCCGGTTTCGTACACCGCCGATGTGTTTGAAGCGCTCGATCATCAGGAAGCGTTGCAGCGTAAATATACCGGCGGTACGGTATTCCATATCTTTTTAGGAGAATCGATTAAAGATTGGCAGGCGTGCCGCGATTTGGTTAAAGCGGTTGCATCCCACTACCGTATCCCGTATTTTTCCATATCACCGACTTTCTCCATTTGCCCCAAGCACGGATATATCGACGGGGAGCATTTTGAATGTCCCTTGTGTAAGCGCGAAAAAGAAGCTGAATTGGAAGCCCGCTTGCGTGAACTGGAAGCGGAAAAGGAAGCGCTGGGGCAGTCCTTTTGAAGATATACACGCCGTCTGCTTTTTTGCTTGTTCAGCGAAGTACGTCCATGTACTTCGCTGAACACAAGGGGATGTCTCAAAAGTTGGTTACTTTTTCGCCATCCCTCATCAGCATAGCTGATAACGAGTTTAAAATTAAGTCAACGTCAAGAAATTGATCTCCATGTCAATTTCTTGACTGCAAGTTTTCTTGCGAAAACTTGTTTCTGCCTAGTTCCACTGCCATCCGTGGCAGCTTTGCAAAACGGACATGGATGGCAGTGGTTTTAGTAGTAACATCGCATCTAAATCTAAGGAAACTGTCCAAAAACTTGAAGTTTTTAGCGGTTCCCTCTTACACTTCTACCTTCTTTTTTAAAAGCCAGACCGAAAGAAAAAAGCATCCGATACCGAAAGCGATAGAAAGCAGAATGGATACTACCGGTACATGTACCGTAGTAGTAGGATAGGTAAACGTTCCGGCATAATGGTGTATTCCGTAAATGTTAATGGTAAATATTTCGCCCAACATTGCGGCTGCTCCTGTTTCAATCGTTCCAATAAATGAAAGCATACCCATAAATAACAAGATACCTCCTACTGTCCAGAGGGCACGCATACGTCTAATGTTAAAAGACCGCACAATAGTTTGAACAGCAAGGGTTATATTTCCGATCAAAATAAATCCTGCAATAAACAGAAACAGCAGCACAATATATCCCGGAATATTTTTGACTAGTATCGTGTTTAAAAGCTCGATATTAAGCTGGAATAAATCTCGGAAGTGGAATCCCATATAATGGATAATCCAAAACAGCATCACTATCACAAAAAGGATCAGTGCGGCAATCGCGTATATACAAAATTCTACAAGTCCGCATAGCATTCTGCCAAGCACTATCCATTCAGTACGTACCGGCAGCGTGAGCATAAGATAACTTTCATCGGTGAATAGCAATGAGCGCCCATAGCCGCTGCTGCACCGGATAAAGGATGAAAGCGGAATAACCGCTAACGCTAACATGGTTAGCACAAACCAGAAATGATAAAAACCGTTTGTTACATCGTTTGTCATGGTAAGGAACAAGAGTTCAACCCCACTCATACATGCCATAAGGGCACAGTGAAGGAGAATACTTTGTTTCCGCTGTAAAAAGATGTATTTAAAAATCTGCTTCATATAAACCTCCGTAAACTCAAGAGCCGTCTTAACCGAAAATTTCGAGATAGAGCTGATAAATTGATTTTTGGTGCGATTCCCGCAGCTGCTCTGCATCACCGGATAGGGCGATCGTTCCTTCCCGTAAAAATGCAACATCGGTAAAGACGTGTTCAACATCGGTTACCAGATGCGTACTGATAATAATGGCGCTATTTTCCGTCCATGTTTTAATAATTGTCTTAATAATTTTTTCACGGGCGACTGGATCGGTTCCGCCGAGCGGTTCATCAAGAACAAAGAGCTTTGCTGCACGGGAAAAAGTAAGCGTCAGATTCATTTTTTCGATCATGCCCTTTGACATTGTTTTAATACTTTGGTTTGGATCAAGCTGCATAAAACTGAGCAGTTCCAAAGCCTTATTCCGATCAAAGTCCTCAAAAAAATCTCGATAAAATTGAATGGCATCCAACGCAGTCATTTTAGGATAGAGACAATTCCTGTCGGGTAAAAAAGAGACCATAGCTTTTGTTGCAAGACCGACAGTTTCACCGCATATCCTGATCTCCCCTGAGCTTGCGTGCAGGAGCCCTGCAATAATTTTTAAAAAGGTCGTTTTGCCCGAACCATTGGGACCAAGTAAGCCGAGTATCGAACCATCCTGTATTTCTAACGAAATATCTTTTAGTACCGGTTTAGTAAAATAAGATTTCTTCAGTGAATCCGCTTGTAAAATAATACTCATGGGGTAACCTCCTGTGCAGCCTGCGTTGTAGCTGAATTTTTTATCAGTTCAATAATTTCAGCCCGTGAATAGCCGAGGCTTTCCAAGTCATGGATAAATGCCTTGGTGATACACGTAACTTTTTCAGTACGCAGCCGGCTGATCAAGTCTTGATTATCAATGACAAATGAGCCGATGCCTCGTTTTGTTTCGATAATGCCGAGCGATTCACAGTCCTTATATGCCCGTGAAACGGTGTTTTGATTCACTTCCATCATCACCGCCATTTCTTGAATGGAAGGAAGTTTTTCACTCGGTACCAATGTACCGTTCAATATATCGTTTTTTATTTTTTCGATAATTTGAACATAAATCGGTATATCGGTATCATATTTCATGCTCTCCTCCTTTAGTATACTATGTAACTAGTATACTAGTTTATTAAGTAATAAATGTCAAGAGAGGGGGATGTTAAGGGAAAGAATAACACATGAACAGATAAAAATTGTTTATGTAAGAACGGTAAAAGAGGTTGTAGAATCAGAAGAGAAGCACATTGCAACGTAAACAACATCCTATGCATAAAAGAAAGCCCTGCTACCGATGAGGGCAGCAAGGGCGTTTTATCTTATGAAATGGTTATATTGTTAAAAATCAATATCTTTGCCGTAATAAGCTGCAAGATAAATCTTCTTAATATCGGCAGGAGAGGTTTTGCGCGGATTGGTCAGCGTACAGGCATCGTTAAAGGCTCTTTCGCTCATCAAATCCAATACCTTGAGGAACTTATCTTCTGGAATAACGGTATTCTTGCCTTCCTGTATGGTGCGGGTAATACCAACTTTCCGGTTCAAGGCAGAGACTGCATTTGCGATATTATCAATACCTAAAGCCCCTTCCAGCTTGCTGTACCGGTCGGTTTCTTTTCTATTATAGTTGATAATATACGGAAGCATAATTGCGTTTGCCTCACCATGCGTCAGATGGAACTCACCGCCAATCTTATGCGCCATCGAGTGAACGATACCAAGCGAGCAATTGCTGAATGCAATACCGGCAACCGTTGATGCCGTGTGCATTTTTCCGCGTGCTTCCATATCGTTTCCGTTTGCGACGGCCCGCTCAAGATAGTCGAACACCAGCCGGATCGCCTCAAGTGCATAAGGATCGGTGTAATCGTCGTGAGCGGTAGACACGAAGGCTTCGATAGCATGGGTCATAACGTCCATACCGGTTTGAGCCGTTACCAGCGGCGGCATTTTTGCGGGGATTCTATCATCGACAATCGCAATATCGGGGATAATATCAGGGCTTACGAGCGGATACTTGATATTTTTTTCCGTGTCGGTAATAACGGAGAATGCGGTAATTTCGGAAGCAGTTCCGGATGTTGACGGGATACCAACCAGCTTTGCTTTTGTACGCAGCTTGGGGAATTTGAAGGCGGCTAAATCGTCAAAGTTATAGCCGGGGTATTCGTAGTACACCCACATGATTTTTGCAGCATCCATTGCAGAACCGCCGCCTAATGCGATAATCCAATCGGGATTAAAGGCTGCCATCTTTGCGCCGCCTTCTTTACAGGTCTTAACGGAAGGATCAGGCTCTACGCCGTCGATAACCGCTACTTCCATACCGGCTTTTTCCAGATAGCCCTTCGCTTCATCGATAAAGCCGAATTTTTTCATCGAGCTTCCACCGGTAACGATAGCCGCTTTTTTCCCTTCCAATGTGGAAAGAAATTCCAAGGCACCCACTCCGTGTACAATCTTAGGCGGGATACTGAATGTTGCGTACTTCATAATTTATACTCCTATTCATTAAAAGAGGCGTTATGTTGTACCGTTTTGTAACTGTATCTTAAACGGATAGTCTAATCCTCTTTTATTTTATAGATAGTATTATAACGATATTTTATTATTTAGTAAATAGGAAAACGATAAAAAAACACCGATCAGCCAAAAAAAATAGACTAACCGGTGTTCTTATTATTTATAGTAAGATAGAATTATAGTTCGATAGAAGGATTTGATTGCGTTAAAATTTCGGTTGTAACAGCTGCACCGAGGTACTTTTGAGCATACTCTCCGATAAGCGCCAATGCGGCTTTTAAGTCTTCCAAGCGGGCAGGATCAAGGTTTTCCATGATGATAAACGCATTTTTTGTGTTTTCGGTAATCATTGTGCGCTGCCCATCACGCCAATTAAAACAGCGGCAGATGGCGCCTTTATTATCACGGTAGCACAACTCACCTTCCAGTGTTTGGCTATGTTCCTCATCGCCGAGCGCAAAAAAATCGTCGCCGCCCTTTGTAACACCGAGGATTAAATCACCGTCAAAGGTATCGCTGTCTTCCGCTCCGCACGGCAAGCCGAATTGCAATGATGCGGCATTGTAAATATCTACCAGCGGATTGATATACGAAACGGGATTCTGTTTTTCTACCCGCTTCAACAGCGCTTCGATACTGCATCGAACGCCCTTCTTTGTTTTAAACTTACGATACGCATCACGCCAAATCGCGATTACGGGATTCTCACTGAATACGTTTTTTACCAAAAATTTTTCCGCATCGGCATTGCTTCGTGAAAGTAATACCTTTATATCGCGGACACTTTCGCCGCTATTATCTATACCTTTTAACAGCACCACACCGAGCTGCGCTTGAGGAAAAAGCTCCCAAAAAGAGGCATCCGCCAAAAATTTACTCATAGTATCTCCTATACAAAATGCTATCGATACTATAAAAATATACAAGTCTTTTGTAAAGAGGCCGAAAATTTTAGATATGGAAACAATCATATTGGGACTTGGGTCCAACCGCGGAGATTCAAAAACAATCCTTGCAGAAGCAATTAAACGGTTCGCGTCATTTTTAAATGATATCCGTACCTCATCCGTCTATATCACAAAGCCGCAGGATTATCTCGATCAGGATGATTTTTACAACATGGTTGTATCGGGACACTATGCAGGGAGTCCCGCCTCGTTGCTTAAAACTCTGCAACGGATCGAAGCGGACTACGGCAGAAACCGTGAAATTGAGATTCCAAAAGGCCCTCGTACACTCGACATCGATATTCTCTTTTTTGGGAGCCAAATCGTTAAGCTCGATAATCCTCCGCTTATCATCCCGCACCCTGCCGTACACCGGCGAGCCTTTGCACTCATCCCATTATTGGAACTGTATCCTGACTACCATGATCCCGTTACACGACAGCCGCTCGCCGCCGCACTCGCAGCTCTCCCCGATCAAGGCGTGCGGAAAAGTGTCTGATGCGTAGCTGAGGTTCAGCATCGCAAATTACATCTAAGAAAAACCTCTAAAAACCGTAAGTTTTTTAGAGATGTCCTGTATTGCATTGGAAGGGCTTATGGGATACACTTGGATATATGAAATACATTGATTTACGCAGCGATACCGTTACGTGGCCAACCGAAGCAATGCGGGAAGCTATGGCAAAGGCTCCGGTCGGCGATGATGTGTACGAAGATGATCCTACCGTTAAGGAACTGGAACAATATGCGGCAAGTATTACGGCAAAAGAGGCAGCGCTCTTCGTACCGTCCGGCGTATTCGGAAACCAGTTGGCGCTTTTCACGCATTGTCCCCGCGGCAGTGAGGTCATTTTAGACGATCAATGTCATATCGTACAGCACGAAAGCGGAGCCGCGAGTATTATTGCAGGCGTACAACTGCGGACGATCGATGCTCACGGTTCTATTCTTTCGCCGGAAGCAATTGAACCGCGTGTACGCATCGGGGATGATATTCATGAACCGGAAACCAGTCTCATCTGTCTGGAAAATGCGCACTCAAACGGAAAAGTGTTTTCGGTAGAGCAGATGGAGCAGGTAAGGCGATGTGCAAACCGCTATCATATTCCCATTCACCTTGACGGCGCGCGTCTTTTTAACGCGGCGGTTTCCTTAGGTATTGAAGCGAAGGAACTGACGCAGCATGCGGATTCGGTTATGTTCTGCCTTTCCAAGGGCTTATGCGCACCGGTCGGCTCTATTTTAGCGGGAAGCCGTAAATTTATCGACCAAGCCCGCCGGAACCGCAAAATTATGGGCGGCGGTTTGCGTCAGGTGGGTATCCTTGCCGCTGCGGGCTTAATCGCCTTAAAAGAGATGCGGTACCGCCTTGATACCGACCATCAGAATGCGGGAATGTTGGAAAAGCTCTTAAACGATATCGATAAAATAGAGATTGCGCATGACCGCAGGGACATTAACTTTTTGTTTTTCAAAAATAGCGCAGATGCACAATTGGATACGGAAGCCTTTGTCGAATATATGCATGGAAAAAATATTTTGATCAATCCTTGCGACCGCAACGGGTATTTCCGATTGGCAACACACTATTGGATAACAAAAGAACATATCCAATATATTGCGGACACAATTAAAGAGTTTTACGACTAAATGCAATCGACCGATCAAAATACGCTTATGCAGGATACACGCACCAAGATTGTACGCACAGCTTCTTTTATTGCACTCGGGGGTAATCTGTTTCTCTGCATAATGAAGCTCGCCGTAGGTCTTATAACCGGCAGTCTTGCAGTGTTGGGAGACGGCATCGATACGGCAACCGATGTCGGTATTGCCGTGATGGCAGTGCTCGTCAGCTTTATCATCAATAAGCCGTCGGACTCCCGCTATCCGTGGGGACGGCAGCGTGCCGAAACCATTGCCTCTATGGTATTGGCGTTTATCATTATGTTCGCCGGCATCCAGCTCTTTATCGCCTCAATCAATAAACTGATACAGGTATATAAAGGCGAGCTGCTTCCGATGCCGCAGCGCATTGCGATAATCGTAACGACGGTGTCTATTGCCGGTAAGCTTCTCCTCGCGCTTAATCAATATCTCCTCGGTAAAAAAGCCCAAAGCTTGATGATACTCGCCAATGCACGCAATATGGTAAATGATATTGTTATATCATCATCGGTACTTGTCGGCTTTGTTATTTCTCTGTTATTCCATGCACCGTATTTTGACCCGCTTGTTGCATTGCTCGTTTCATGCCTGATTATCAAATCGGCCATTACGCTCTTTATTGAACTCAATGTTGAATTGATGGACGGCAATACCAATAAGCAGCTTTACGAACAGCTTTTTAGCGCCGTAGCAACCATCCCGGAGGTTAAAAACCCGCATCGGGCGCGGATACGCAAAATGGCGAATTTGTGGGATATCGATTTGGATATCGAGGTTGACGGCTCCATGCCGGTAAGTGAAGCGCACAGTATTGCCGAAAAAACTTCGCTCGCTATTAGAAATGCACTTGGGAATGTGTATGATATTGTGATCCATATTGAACCGTATAATTCCGATAGGGACGGGGAGTGCTACGGATTATCGTTGGAAGATATGGATGGTATGGGAGGAGATATAAAATAGTGCGAAAAAAATGGTTCGGGGCATTTTTTTTATTGATACTACTGCCGCTCTGTTCGGAATCTCTACGGGATCAAAATAAGGCATATTTTGACTCTATTCAATGGGAAGCATTGGGAGATGATTTGGTTATTCCGCCCCTTCCCGAACCGTATACTATTGAAGGCGACCGGCCTGTTCCGTATGCAGATACTATCGATGACGGCGATATTCTTCCTTCATTGCCGCAGCTTGGGATACTGGATTATCAAAATATTCCCGAAGATGTCCTCGCCTTTTGTGATAAAATCACAGCAGCAATTGTTTCAAAATCGATTGATGATGCCTTTTTTAGTACACAAAAAGCATTTTTATCTCATCTCGGTCGTTTTATGATAGAACATTTTCCTGATTTTTCTTATGCGTTTTACGGACGCCCATCATTCAAACAGGATGGCAGTGCAATAATACTGATGCGGCTGACTGTAAAACCGGCAGCAGCGGAAGTGAGTGATGAAGTTAGCAATGAAAGCAAAGAGACCGCTGTACCGCATGATACGGCGATAAGCCCAGGTTCATCTTTACAGCAGGATGCGATTACACAACAAGATGCAGCTGTACAACAGAATGCAATTGTACAGACTGGAGAGCCGGAACCGGACGCTCTTCCTATCGAAAATACCAAAAGTATGGAAAATACCGCAGGTACTAAAGCTATCGAGGAAGGTATCGAAGAACAGCCGGAGAATATCGCTGAGGTTCCAGACTTTTTTTCCGATGACGAACAGCCGCTGTTTATTATGCTGGAATTCGGCGCAGTAAAAGAAGATACCGCATGGAAAATTTCTTATATCGATTTTAAGGGGGCAGAATATGCAGATTCCGCTCTCACGAATTGAATATGACTATATCATTGAATCATTCTTACAGGAGTTCCCGCCGCTTCTTCTACAATCGGGAGCGCTCTTTTATATGTTGCCGTCCGGCTCCTATACGATAAAAAACAGTAAGCTCTATTTTCAACCACTGCCTGAATTCATCGGGAAAAAAACATCCGTTTTTTTTGATCATAAAAAACGAAGCATTGTCTTTCATACAACTGTTTATGCACATAACGGCAGCTGCTCTATAGCGTTACCCGATATTGCATATAAATACGACCCCGATGGACAGCAAAAAAACAATGTTTTTGCAGAAATTCATATACCGGATAACTCTCCGATTACCGCGCATGAACACGAACATTTTCCCCTCGATTCGATTATCCATACTGATCTGTATTTGCCTGCCTTCACCGATTTTTTACCATCGGCTTATCAAACGGCCGCACAATATACGGCAGAAAAAACAATAACGCGGAATATGTTCCCGCTTTTTTTATACCGCCTGCACGAGTTTGAACGGCAAACGTTTATGATGTTTAACCCATATTCATCAAGCGGGCTGTATGTATTGTTTATAGACAGTAAGATACTCATCTGCGGATGCAAAGACCGCTATGCAGTTTCAATCGGGAAACGGCAATCGCTTCAGTTTGTGCTGCATTTTCCTCACCGTACCATTCATAGCAAAGGGCGAAGTCTATTTTCCCATTTTCTTCCAAAAAGCAACTGTGCTGTACTCGGCTTTGTGTTCGAAGATCTTTTCGAAGAGGATAAACGGTTTTTGTATGAGCGGGTGTATCATGAAAAGTACAACCCCTCTGACTTTTGAAAATATACGACACATCTACTTCGTTGCCTTGGAGCTGTCTCGAAAGTAACTAACTTTTGGAACATCCCCATGCTCCTTCTTTATAGTTTTTAAGCGTATCTCCCTTATTAGCTTTCATCCGGAATTAAGCTATAAAGTAAAAAGGCTACCCAAAACTAAAATTTTCGGGCAGCCTTTGGGTACAGTTATATAAACTATAACGATTATTTATTTCTTCTTTGTTGTGGTTTTAGCGGATCTTGCCGTTTTGGTCGTTTTTTTAGCTCCGCCCTTTTTCGCTTCTATTGCAGCCTGTGCAGCAGCAAGGCGGGCAATCGGAACACGGAATGGGGATGCCGAAACATAAGACATGCCGACACGGCAGCAGAACTTAACGGATTCCAAATCTCCGCCGTGTTCACCGCAGATACCGACCTTTAATTCGGGGCGAGTTGAACGACCTTTTGCAATACCGTCTTTTACGAGCAACCCGACGCCGACTTGATCCAACGACTGGAAGGGATCGGCGGGGAATACTCCCGCTTTTTGCTCATCCACATACGCAGGCAAGAACTTCGCAGCATCATCGCGGCTTATACCAAGCGTCATCTGCGTTAAGTCGTTAGTTCCGAACGAGAAGAACTCTGCCCGTTCTGCGATTTTATCGGCTAATAAAGCAGCGCGCGGAGTTTCGATCATCGTACCGACCAAGTATTTAATCTTAGCCTCATGCTTTTTTAGAATTGCGTCTGCAACGCTGCGAATTCTTTGCTCAAGAATCGCAAATTCTTTAGGATCGATAGTAAGCGGAATCATAATTTCGGGCAGTACCGTAATACCTTTTTTGTGCACATTGCATGCTGCAGTAATAATAGCGGTTACTTGCATTTCGAGAATTTCGGGATAAGTAATTGCCAAACGGCAGCCGCGATGACCGAGCATCGGGTTTGCTTCATGGAGCTGTTCTACCCGTTCCTTTACACTTGCAAAACTGATATTGAGCGCTTCGGCCAACTTCTGCTGACCTTCCTTATCGTGCGGTACAAATTCATGCAGCGGAGGATCGATTAAGCGGATGGTAACGCCTTTTCCATCCATTGCTTTAAAGATGCCTTCAAAGTCCTTTGTTTGAATCGGAAGCAGCTTAGCCAAAGCCTTTTTGCGTCCCTCGGTAGTGTTTGCAACAATCATCTCACGGATCGCAAGAATACGCTTTTCATCATTAAAGAACATGTGCTCGGTGCGGCACAAACCGATACCTTCGGCTCCGTGTTCGATTGCAACTTTCGCATCTTCGGGGCGGTCAGCATTGGTGCGTACTTTAATGGTACGAATCTCGTCAACCCACTTCATCAAGGTCTTATATGATTCAGGCTGTTTTGCTTGTACCAATTTCAGCTCGCCGACATACACATCACCTTTGGTTCCGTCAAGGGTGATAAAATCGCCTTCTTTCAGGACTTTACCGTCATAGCTGCATTCGCCTTTTTCGTAATCGATAACGAGTTTTTCGCATCCGACGATACAGCATTTTCCCCAACCGCGCGCAACAACCGCTGCGTGGCTGGTCTTTCCACCGGTTGCAGTCAAAATACCCTGTGCAGCGTGCATACCGCCGACATCTTCGGGGCTGGTTTCCTTACGCACGAGAATTGCTTTTTCTTTCTTTGCAGCAAGCTCTTCTGCCTTAGCGGCGGAAAAACAGATTTTTCCGGTGGCAGCGCCCGGGACTGCGGCAATTCCGCTTACAAGCAATGCGGATTTCAAATTTGCCTGCTTGTAGTCAATAGCCGGATAGAAGATACCTTCGATATCGCTTGCTTTAATACGCATGATCGCTTCTTCTTTTGTGATAAGCCCTTCATTCACCATATCGACAGCCATTCTGAACGCGGCAGCAGGAGAGCGTTTACCGGTACGGCACTGAAGCATATAGAGTTTACCCTCTTCTACGGTAAACTCCATATCCTGCATGTCCTTGTAGTGGTCTTCCAAAAGAGCGCGGACTTTGCAGAGCTGGTCATAAGCTTTTTTATCTTCTTTTTCAAATTCGGAAAGTTTAATCGGTGTACGGATACCCGCAACAACGTCTTCACCCTGTGCATTAAAGAGGTAGTCTCCGTAGAATATATTTTCACCGCTGTTGGGATCGCGCGTAAAGCAAACGCCGGTACCGGAGGTATTCCCCTTGTTACCGAATACCATCTGCATAACGTTTACTGCAGTGCCTTTAATTCCGACGAGGTTTTCTACGCGGCGGTAAGTAACGGCTTTTTCAGCCATCCATGAATTGAATACCGCTCCGATAGCGCCCCAAAGCTGCTCGATCGGATCCTGTGGGAAGTCTTTCTTAATCTCTTTTTTATATAGCGCCTTAAATTTTGTAATAACTTCTGCAAGCTCGTCTTCATTTACATCGGTATCGCCGACTTTTTTACTTGCTGCAATGTTCAAGCGTCCGCGGGTATGTTTTTCTTTTACTTCATCAAAAAGGGCGTCGAATTTACTGCGGTCAATACCCATTGCCGTTGAACCGTACATCATAATGAAACGGCGGTACGCATCCAAAGCGAAACGGCGGTTCGATGTCTTTTTTGCCAAGCCTTCAACCGATTTATCGGTTAAACCGAGGTTCAAAATCGTTTCCATCATACCGGGCATCGAGACGGGAGCACCTGAACGGACGGAAACCAAAAGCGGATCGTTGGGATCACCGAGTTTCTTACCGGCGCTTTTTTCCAGCTTCTGCAAATTCTCTTTTACAGATTTTTCCAAACCGGTAGGGTATTTCTTATTATTTGAATAATACAATTGACAAACTTCAGTGGTAATTGTAAAACCAGCGGGAACGGGCAACTTTGCACGGGTCATTTCGGCTAAGCCGGCGCCTTTACCGCCCAGTAACTGCTTCATCTCGCCGTTACCTTCAGCCTTGCCGTTTCCGAAGAAATAGACATATTTTTCTTCTGCCATGATTTCCTTCCTTAATAAATAGATAAAAATAGATTAGATACATGGGCATCTCTAAAAACTCGGTTAGCTTTTAGAAATGTCCTAACATATAAATAATGCTGTTATTTTATAGTGTACGATAGTTTATGTCAACGGCTCAATCAGGGCTTAATCCGGGCTTTGTCGTTTACAGGCAAGAAAGCCAATCTTTCTGAGCTTGCGCCAATCCTGTCCATACAAAACCTCGGAATCCGAGCTTTTGCGCTGCAGCGATATTCCGTTCAATGTCATCGAAAAAAACAGCTTCATCTGCGCGGATACCCAAACCTTTAAGACACTTGCGATAAATTTCCGGTTCGGGTTTTATCAGATGCAACCGGCATGAAAAGCATGCATAATCGGCGGCTACAAAGGGCGGAATTTCTTTTTCATATCGATCTAAAAATTGATATGGCATATTGGAAAGGATGCCCAATTTAAATCCTTGCTTTTGAATGTTCAATGCCCAATCGCATACCGCATTATTTAAAGTTCGCCAAGCGGCTAAATCGATATCCACCATTTTTTTTAGTAGCTCGGCATCTTTAGCGGCTTCTTCATAGCCGTTATTTTGCAGTAAGCGGCTGTACATTTCCTCACCGCTGATGATGCCGCGATCAAAATCGCTGCGGTGTGTGCTGTAAAGATTTCCAAATGCTTTCAACGGAATGCCGGTTTCGGCAGCCAGTGTCGCATCGATAGCTTCCGTATCGGTTAAAGAAATAACATTGCCGTAATCCAAAATCAGTGCTTTAATCATGAAAGACTCCTTGGGCATCTTTTAAAAACTGATTCGTAGGTCGGCAACGCGGACACCTGAATGAGCATTTTCTTACAGAATAAGCTGATAAGCTCGCAGTTTTTTAGAGATGTCCTTATTGTCATAGCATGAATTGAATATAAAACTCAAGAAGTTCACGGTAAACGCTATGGATTCCGCATTATAAATAGAGTCAAAAAAAATAGTGATACAACCGATATATAACCGATGCGTGGGCTGGTAAATTTGTTCTTTTCGATGTATACTTACATATATGGAATTTGAAAAGATTATTCCAGCCTCCGGCCTTGCGGCGGTACAGGGCGGAAACGGCTTAATAGTTGACGGCAGCATACTCGCTGTCTTCGCAGAGCAAGCGTTTAAACGATTGTCTTTTACCTTTCCTCAAGAACATTTGGAAAGTTTGCTGAATGTTGCGTGCGATCCTGCATCTTCGGAAAACGACCGGCTTGTCGCAGTTAAACTGTTGGAAAATGCAGTGATTGCGGCAAAAGGTACGCTGCCGCTCTGTCAGGACACGGGCGTTGCGCAAGTCTTTGCATGGAAGGATTCGTCCGTGTATTCGGTCTTAAACGCTGTGGAGGGAACAACGCCTTTCGGTTCCGATACGGAAGCGTTGACTGCGGGTATCGGGAAGGCGTATAAAGAGAATAATCTGCGGTTTTCCATCAATATTCCTTCTTCTCTCTTCGATGAAAAAAACTCGGCTACCAATTTACCGGCGCAAATTGATATATTCAGCACAAACGGAAGCGCCGAGCCTTCGTACCGTTTCCTGTTCTGCGCGAAGGGCGGCGGTTCTTCCAATAAAACGGATTTTACCTGCGCGACAAAGGCGTTGCTGAATCCCCAATCCTTTGAGCGTTTTTTGCAGACGAAAATCGCCGCCCTTGGAACGGCTGCCTGTCCGCCGTACACGATTGCCGTTGTTATCGGCGGGTTGAGCCCCGAACAGAATTTACAAACCCTCAAGCTGGCAACGACCGGCTACTGGGATGCGGTAGCGGCGTTAAACGAAGCCGGTGGCGCTGTCCGCTGGACGGATACGGTTGGCGGCGTATGTCCGTTGCGGTGTAAGGACTGGGAAGAGCGGGCATTGCGCATTGCTGCGGAAACGGGTTTAGGTGCCCAGTTCGGCGGTTCCCATCTTGCGGCGCACGCCCGTGTGTTCCGATTGCCGCGGCACGGGGCAAGCTGCTTTGCCTCTATCGGCGTGTCGTGCAATGCGCACCGGAACCTTGTCGGTTATATCAGCCGCGAAGGCGCCTTTTTGCAAAAAAACGTTTCCGATCCTCAGCCATACTTGGAAAAAGCGGCGGCGTATACAGCCGGCGCGGGTACACACCATGGGGAGCCTGTTAAGGTTGACCTCAGCTCCATAGACGCCGCCCGCGCCGTGTTATCGAAGTATCAGGTAGGGCAGGCGTTCCTTTTTTCGGGCGAGATTTTAGTTGCACGCGATGCGGCTCATGCCCGCTGGAAGGCGTTGCTGGAAAGCGATAAGCCGCTGCCCGATTACACGCTGCACTATCCGATTCTCTATGCAGGGCCTGCGGAAACACCGAAAGGCGCCGTTATCGGCAGTTTCGGACCGACAACGGCAAACCGTATGGATCCCTATGCCGATGATTTGATGAGTAGAGGCGCTGCGCTGATCACCATTGCCAAAGGGAACCGGTCTGAACAGTGGCGCACCGCGTGTAAAAAATACGGCGCTTTTTATCTCGGCACCATCGGCGGCGCTGCGGCGCTCATTGCGGAAAAGCATATCACTGCACGTAAAGTCCTCGACTATCCCGATTTGGGGATGGAAGCCGTTCAGCTGATTTCCGTCAAAGACTTGCCGGTGTTCTTGATTACGGATAATAAGGGAAATGATTTTTACGTCTCCCTATAAAGAAGCTTTCTATTGGTATTGGCACGACTCAAGACTTTAAACGTATTCTTGTCATTTCTACAAAAATAGTACATATTCTGAAGCTCAATTCAGTACAGGTCTCGAATGCGGTCTCGCCGAAGACGCAGTACGCGGTTCCCATCAAAAAGCGCTTGAAACGGCAAAGATACTAAAACAACTCGGTGATCCCGTAAAAAAGATAATGCAAGCGACAGGCTTCAGCAAGCTGGAAGTGGAAGCATTATAGGCTTCTTATCGCGGCAAACATCACATGCCGGAAGATAAAACAGGGAGTGTCGATGAAAAAAAGTTTTGTTGATACGATAAAAAAAAGTTTTGACGAACTTACGATAGCCGCTGATTATATGTTCTACTTCGGAATAGGTTACCTTAAAACGCGATATTCACGCGTCGTGCTATTTGTCTGATGCGTGAACTCAACGACCTGTTCGACAACGCAGTTATCGAACAGGTCTAATGTACTTCGGCTCCTTGGGGATAGAGATACCCGAGTGTTTTTATTTTTTAGCTTGTATCTTATCTTTTTCTTTTCGTACTTTCTGATCCAAAATATCCATCAATTTATTGACTCCTGCGTTAAAGTCATAATCCTCGGTGGAGACGTGTGCCGTTCCGCCTTTAAAATTGACGGTACATTCGTAGGTGAATTTTTTGTCGAATTTTATTGTGCAGAGAACGTCAACAATTAACTCTTCCGCATACTTAATCCGTTCAAATTTCTTGTGTACGAAGGCTTTTTGATCTTCGTCCAGCGTAAATTTTACCGCCTGTAAATTGATGTTCATAGTAGACCTCCTATACGGTATCAGGTGAGTGAAGGCGCCGCAAAATTAAATACCTTTTGAAGCGCTCCTTCTTTCAGGTCATTCTAAAAAGGTTGATCACGTTTTTAGAAGCCCTCTCTATTAAGTATACGTAATAAAATGCAAAAAGTCGAGGAAAATCCGCACACTTTCGCGGAAACCAATGAATAAGGGAAGGAAAATTCATAATTATGAATTATGAATTATTTTTCCCTTGCGCTTTTCCCTTTTTACTCCTATACTTATGGTTATGCTGAGCCAACGTATACTATTACCACAGTATCGATTATTTCCCCCAAAAGCGCAGATACCCGCATATTTTCAAAAGATACTTGACATAAAAATAGTCGGCAGTACAATCACTCAGCAACTCAGCAACTCAGCAACTCAGCAACTCAGCAACTCAGCAACTCAGCAACTCAGCAACTCAGGCGTAAAGTCTGTCTGCGCCCTGATAAACGGGCGTCTTTTTTTCACAACCATCTTTCTTTTTTCTCATTAGCGATGTTTCGGGGTATGTCCGGAAATGGAATAGTTTATGGATCTACCCTTGGGATAGACCGCACAACCGGTATTGGTTGTGGAACACATTTTTTAACTCTTTTTTAGCATACAGCCGGAAAGAGGAGGAGTATTATTATGTTAAACCTTACAGGTCAACTTTCTACAGCAGAAATAAGCGATTTTGTAAAGCAGAAAAACAGTTTATCAGTGTGGGATGATATTATTGCCCGCACAATGGAAATCTGGATACGGTTTTTAGGATATACCGGAGAAATCCCTCTGCGCAGAGCCCTTGTTCCATATCCTGAAAAATCTGTGATGTTTTGGTTTCCTAAAATGGAAGGAAGAGCTGACAGGGATAATCGCCTTTCAGAAGACGGTATGACAATAACAGAAATGGATACGGCAAGTAAAACCAATGATAGAGAGACAATACCGTATCTTGTCTTTGCAGGTTATCAAGGAAGAGAGGCGGGCGGCGCGCAGTATTACAAGTTTGTGGGCGTATTTAAATACAGTGCGCAAGATTCGCAAGACGGAGTAAAGCGTGTATATAAACGGATATCCGATCATTTGATATGGAAAAACGGCAATCCTGCTGATTTTGAGTGGCAGGACTGATGAACAGATGAACAATGGATGATTTGTAAAACAGTTGTTAATTCATAATTAAACATTACAAATTACGAATTATTTAAAAGGAGCGGTATTATGGAACGAAGATTCGGTTCACTACTTGGCGTGCTTGTACTGTTGATAAGCGCACTAACAATGGCAGGCTGTCCGAAAACCGCCGTAAGCTCGCAGGGGCAAACCGGCTACGCGGTAAGTTTCGGCATAGAAGGCGAACCGGCTAACGGCGTATTGACAGCAAAAATCGGCGAAAAAGAATTGAAAAATAAAGAAAGCGCACCGCTTGGCGCAACCGTTGTCTTTACGGCAAGACCTAACGATGGCTGCAAAGTAAAGGAATGGAAGGTAGACGGCAAGATCGTAAACGGCACGGAGAATACCTATTCTCTTAAAATTAGCAAAGCGGTAAGCGTAACGGTGAGCTTTGAAAAAACAAGTCCGCCCCCGTCGCCTACGGCTAAGCGCAAGGTAACCTTTAGCGTAGAAGGTACACCGGCAAACGGAACGCTCAAAGCGATGGTCGGAAGTACCGAAATCGGCTCGGGCGCTGCCGTCGAGCAGGGGAAAACCGTACTCTTTAAGGCAGCTCCCGCTCAAGGCTTCATGGTAGAAAGCTGGACGGGGATAACGCCTGCAAGCCCCAATGCCGCCGAAGTTCGGCATACGGTAACGGCTGACATAACGGTAAAAGTAACGTTTAAGAAGATACCTTCCCAAACCTTTAGCGTAACCGTACAAGCGGAAGAACACGGAAAGGCTCTGGTAAACCCAAGCCTTCTTGAAGGAAATAAGGCCGCAAAAGACACCGTTTTAATCTTTACGGCAACGCCGGATGACGGTTTTGTTGTAGACAAGTGGACAATTCAAGGCGGCAGCTTTGAAGCCGGTACCGGAGAGGATGGCAACAGTACTGCAAAGGTAAAAGTAACGGCTGACGTAGCGGTAAGAGTGAGCTTTAAGGCTAAACCTGCCGGGACCGTTCAATACAATGTAGAGCACTGGCAGCAAAATGTTACCGGCAATGACTACATCAAGGTTGATACCGAAGACAAAACAGGCGTTACAGGGGCAATAACGGAGGCGCAAGCAAAAACATATACGGGTTTTAGGTCTTTGGGCATTATTCAAAAACCGATAGCTGCCGACGGTTCAACGGTAGTACAGATTAAATATGACCGAAACCTTATCACCCTTACCCTTAATTTGGACGGAGGAGGCCTAACCCCTCCTCTTCCGGAAAACAAGCTAAAAGGCCGCTTTGGAAGCGATGTACCGGCAGTAGCAAACCCGATAAAAGAAGGCTACGTCTTTAGCGTGTGGAACCCTGAACTTCCTAAAAAGTTCCCTGCCGAGAACGGTACGTACACCGCACAGTGGGCAAAGGAGGGCGATTATACCATCATCTATCACCTCGATGGAGACAGCTACAACACTAACCCCGCCTCTTACAATGTAGAAACGGCAACAATAACGCTCAATCCCGCAATAAAAAGAGGGTATGATTTTGCAGGATGGTATGATAATGCAGCTTGCAGCGGCTCTCCCGTAACGTGCATCGAAAAAGGCAGTACGGGTGATAGAGAGTTTTGGGCAAAGTGGGAAGCCGTTACTTACAGCATCACCTACCACCTCAACGGGGGAGAAAACGATACCGGCAACCCTGCAAACTACATGGAAATAGAAACAATAACGCTAAAGCCCGCAGTAAAAACAGGGTATGATTTTGCAGGCTGGTATGATAATGCTTCTTACATCGGCTCTCCCGTAATGCACATCGCAAAAGGCAGTACGGATAATAAAGAATTTTGGGCAAAGTGGGAAGCGATTCCTTATACCATCACTTACCACCTCAACGGGGGAAAAAACCATGCCGATAATCCTGCAAACTACACGGTAGAAACGGAGACAATATGGCTAAAGGACGCAGAAAAAAAAGGTTATACCTTTAAGGGCTGGTATAATAATGCAGCTTGCAGCGGCTCTCCCGTAACGTGCATTGAAAAAGGCAGTACGGATAATAAAGCGTTTTGGGCAAAATGGGAAATAGCTATTTATACCATCACCTACAACCTCGACGGGGGAAAAAACCATACCGATAATCCTGCAAACTACACGGTAGAAACGGAAACAATATGGCTAAAGCCCGCAGTAAAAAAAGGGTATACCTTTGAGGAATGGTGTGAGCCTTTTCCTGGCGGCTATATACTCTGGAACCAAATCGAAAAAGGCAGTACGGGCAATAAAACATTTCGAGCAAACTGGAAAATCGTTACTTATGGTATCACTTACCACCTCGACGGGGGGAAAAACCATGCCTACAACCCTGTAAACTACACGATAGAAACGGAAACAATCACGCTAAAGGAGGCAGAAAGAACAGGCTATATCTTTAAGGGCTGGTATAATAATGCAGCTTGCAGCGGTTCTCCCGTAACGGACATCGTAAGAGGCAGTACGGGATATAAAGAGTTTTGGGCAAAGTGGGAAGCCGTTACTTATAGCATCACTTACCACCTCAACGGGGGAAGTCACAGCGGTAACCCTGCCTCTTACAATGCAGAAATGGGAACGATTACCTTAGAGGATGCAAGCAAAGCAAACTACACCTTTAAGGGCTGGTATGATAATGCAGAATTCACCGGTTCTCCTGTAACGCGCATCGTAAAAGGCAGTACGGGAAATAAAGAGCTGTGGGCAAAGTGGGAAGTGATTTCTTATACCATCACTTACGACCTCGACGGGGGAAAAAACCATACCGATAATCCCGCAAACTACACGATAGAAACGGAAACAATAACATTAAAACCCGCAGTAAAAAAAGAGTATATCTTTAAGGGCTGGTATGATAATGCAGAATTCACCGGTTCTCCTGTAACGTGCATCGAAAAAGGCAGTACGGGTAATAAAACCTTTTGGGCAAAGTGGAAGATAAACGAATACATGGTAACCTTTAGCGTTGAAGGCGAACACGGCACGCTTACGGCACAGTCGGACGGCATAGCTGCAACGGCGGATAGCCCCATAACCGTCGAACACGGCAAAACGGTAACCTTTACCGCAGAGCCTGCTGGGGATTACAAGGTAAACAAATGGACGGTTACGCCCGCCGAGGCGCTGCAAACAGGCGGTGGTGGCGGCAAAAGTATAACGGTAAAGGTGAGCGCAGCTACAGAGGTAAAAGTAACATTCAATCCTTCTTTTGATAAAACTTACACGATAGGCGATGTCAGCTTTACGATGAAAGGCATTGATGCCGTAACGTACGAAAGACTGGGGCATAGCGATGAAAGCAATAACCAACCGCACACGGTAAGCATTTCCGCATACCGGATAGGAGAGACGGAAGTAACACAGGAGCTGTGGCAGGCAGTGATGGGTAATAATCCGAGTTATTTTCAAGGAACAAGTTATCCGCCTGAAAACGGCGAAGTACAAGAAAAGCGTCCGGTGGAGGGAGTAAGCTGGTATGAGTGCATAGCCTTTTGTAATGAGCTGACAAAGAAAGCGGGGTTTAAAGCAGCTGACTGTGTGTACCATGTTCAAGGAACTGTGGATATATACACAAAAGCTCATGCACAGGCAAAAAAACAGCCGATACAAAGGCTATCTAGGAAAGGATTCCGCTTGCCAACCGAGGCGGAATGGGAGTGGGCAGCGAAAGGCGGTACAGAGGACAAATGGGCAGGAACGAACGATGAAGATACGCTTGGAAACTATGCGTGGTGCCATAAAAACAGCAACCAAAAAACCCACCAAGTAAAACTGAAATTACCGAACGGGTACGGCTTATACGACATGAGCGGGAATGTGCAGGAATGGTGCTGGGACAGGGCCGGT
Organism: Treponema sp. OMZ 305; assembly: GCF_024181325.1. Classification (NCBI taxonomy): domain Bacteria; kingdom Pseudomonadati; phylum Spirochaetota; class Spirochaetia; order Treponematales; family Treponemataceae; genus Treponema; species Treponema sp. OMZ 305. The sequence goes on from NZ_CP051300.1 coordinate 1,562,363, forward strand.
GAGTTGCCCGATCCGCTGCCGGCGGACTATGAGGGGTACTACGACGGTTATCAGCGCGTCTTTCGCGGTGGCAGCTGGCACAACAGTGCGTTCCAAGCCGCTCGTGCCTATCGAGAAGACTACAACTCTGACTGCAGCTACGACCATCTTGGCTTGCGTGTGGCTTGTCGCCCGTGAAAACTGCATGTCCGTGTACTGTCCAAGAATTGACAAGGAAGTCAATTCTTGGGCGACGAGTTTGCCGCAAGGCAAACTCGCTGCTGCTGACAGAATGTCAGCGGTTCTTCACAGTATCGAGTTTTTCATTAGAAAAACTCGAAGCGCACAAATGTACAAGGATGTACATTTGTGAGCGATGTCATCCGTGGCGGTACTGAAACGAGTTAGTGTGAAAGTTACTACTGTTTAGCTTTTATTTTCAGAACTATGCTTTGGAATCAATGCGGGTTCTTAGGGCAGAGCCCTAAGTCGCTCACTAAGGGGAGTACTTCCATGTACTCCCCTTAGTACGAGATTTGCGTCAAACGCAAATCTCGTTTCTGCATAAAATCACCGCCATCCGTGGCTGTTCTGAATAGATGGGGGCGTAGGGGAAGACTTTTTAGGTAGCCTCTAAAAACTTCAGTTTTTTAGAGGGTTTCCTTGAAATTTTTTTTTGCGATGTTTTTAATAAGTCATTCATATTTATAGACTTATTAAAAACTCGACGGGCATCTGAAAAAACTGACCGAGTTTTTTGCAGATGCCCTGTTATCGAAAAAAAAGAAAAGTCTTCCCCTAACTTAATAAAAAAGGTGATTTTTTTCTTCATTTCTTTAGCCGTTTTTGCATCCGTGCTGTATATATCCTGTAGAAACTACCGTCGTCGGTGGCGGTGCACGGAGGTGAATTACTATGAGAAAACACAACTGCTCAAGCCGATACATCCGTGTACCGGCTTGAGCTACGAGTTTTTGCCCAGCAAAAACATCGCTTCTGCATGGAACCAGCGGCATCCGTGCCGCTTCTGAAAGGATTCGGTCTTTGTTGATCTTTTCAGTAGCGATAGAACTGCAAAAGATAATTTTTTAGCGCTGTATAATGCCCTGTATAATACGAATTATCAGTCTACAGATATATTGAAAAATATACGGCTGAAACAAACAATGTATATGTCATTCGCCAATGATGTATCGTATCTCGTTGATAATAAAATCATCGTACTTGCAGAACATCAGTCAACCGTAAATCCGAATATGCCATTAAGATGTCTTGAATATGTTACACGACTGTATGAACATATCCAAAATCCCCGAGACCGCTACTCACGAACTCTTAAAAAAATCCCACTTCCCACATTCTATGTCTTTTATAATGGAGTAGAAAAACTGCCTGCAAAACAAGTATTGAAGCTTTCAGATTCCTTTATTATGCAATCGGAAACGCAAAGTCTTGAACTTGTTGTAAAATTGATAAATATCAATTATGATAAAGATAGTCAAATATTAAAGAGTTGTGAACCGTTGGGACAATACAGCCGGTTTGTGGATGCAGTACGTCGGCATATCGCAGTTGATAAAGAGCATGGGTTTGAAAATGCCATTAAAGAATGCATCAAAAACAATATATTAAGAGAATATTTACAAAGAAAGTCACGGGAGGTAGTTAATATGTTAATAGCCGAATATGATTACGATACCGATATTGCAGTACAGAGACAGGAAAGTTTAATGCTTGGGATACAACAAGGAGAAGCTCGCGGTTCCCGCCAAAAAGCGCTTGAAACCGCAAAGACAATGCTAACTATGGGGTATCCACTCAATGATATTTGTAAAATTTCGGGACTTTCTCAAGCAGAAATAGAAGCACTGAAATAATGGGTAATGTGTAATTATGAATTATGAATTATGAATTATGAATTATGAATTAAACCGGCCGCTTTCACATTGATGATTACCCTGTCTTAACCCTATATACAAAACTTTTTCTTTTTGTATGAGGTAATGCCTCATACGGGTAATGCTAGCATTATCCTTCTTGTCGCTCAATCCTCGTTTTTACAAACTAGTTGGCACAACATATTGTCTATTATATGTCCGGTATATGGATGACGTGTTACTCTTTGTCGATACCTTGCAGAAAATAAAAGACATGCTGCATACAGCCAAGCGCTTTTTGGAAGGGGAGTTGCTGTTAACTTTAAAAGAAGAAACCATAGGCAAAACTGTGAGTGGCGTACCGTTTCTGTTTTTTTTACTCAAGTCGAAAGGAATATATCTTGCGCAAAAGAAGAAAAAACGTCTCAAAAAGCGTATTAAGCAATACCGCTACAAGCTTGAACGTGGTGTGTGGAATGAAGAGGAGTATGCTACGCCCGTGTTGGCGCATGTTGCAATCGGCCGCTGCAGGAAGTTTTGCAATAGGATTTTGTAATTAAAAACTCAAAAACTCTTCATTTCTTTAGCCATTTTATTCTGAAAGTCATATAAGGATGGTAGGAGGTGTGAATGACGAGAAAACCTTTTGAAGAACTAACTATTTCCGATGATTTTATGTTCTGCAAAGTCATGGAGCATGAACATATTTGTAAAGAATTTCTTGAACTGCTCTTTAGCGCTAAGATAGAAAAAATCACCTATCTTTCGTCCCAGAACATAATTACCACCAATTCAGGAGCAAAAACCGTCCGGTTGGATGTACTGGTAAAAGACGAAGCCGGTACGTCTTACAATATTGAAATGCAAGTTGCTAACCAATACAACCTTCCGAAACGGATGAGATACTATCAGGCGGCTCTTGATATTTCGTTCCTTGATCAGGGATATTCTTATAAGACGTTAAACGATAGTTTTATTATCTTTATTTGTTTGTTTGATCCTGTAGGAAAGAATAGGGCTATCTACACGTTTGAAAATATTTGTGTGGAAGATAAAACCATACCCTTACAGGACGGAACAAAAAAGATTATACTGAATGCAAATGCATTTAGCACAGCAGATAATAAAGATTTACAGGGCTTTTTACAATATGTAAAAACCGGTAAGGTAACAACTGAATATACAGGGAGGATAGAGCAGATGATACAGACGGTAAAACAGAACGAATTAGCACGGAGAGAATACCATATTTTACCGGCAGCCCTTATGGACGCGATGGATGAAGGCGAGGCACGAGGTCTTGCCAAAGGTTCCCGCCAAAAAGCGCTTGAAACCGCAAAGAATCTCTTACACTTCGGATTATCCGTTGAAAATATTGCGCAAGCAACCGGTCTCTCTCAAGCAGAAGTAGAAGCACTGAAATAATGGGTAATGTGTAATTAAAAATTATGAATTATGAATTATGAATTAAACCGGCCGCTTTCACATTGATGATTCCCCTGTCTTAACCCTACAAGACGATTCTATCGTTCTCCTGCCGCCTTACCTTGCCGTTTTTTTCCAGAACATTGAGCAGCGGGATGACATATTTGCGCGAAAGATTGGTCGCGGTACGGGCGTCTGCAATGGTGATGATGTCGCCTGCTTTTTTCCCTTTTAAGATAGCGGCAATCGCTTTGTCGTATATCTCGCGGTGGTAGTGCAAAAAATTTTCCAACACGACGAGCTTACCGAGCTTTACTAAATCGCGGGCGTCTTTCCGTACTTGCGGCAGCTGGATTTTATCTATTTCGATACCGTCAAACCCTGCTTTAAGCGCCAACTGTAACAGCTGCTGTGCCGTTTTCGACAAGGTATCCCCGCTGCCTGCCAGCTTATACACACTGCCTTCATTGGCAAGTTTGTTTTCCGCGCACAGTTTTTTCAAGATTTCCTGCCGCACCTTTACCGGCACAGCCGTATCGATTTCCTCTGCCGTAAAACCTGCCTGACTTTTCTTTGCGGTCTCTAAAATCTTTGCTTCCCATTCGACAAGCTTTTTGGTAAAGATGAGCTGTTTGCCGCAGGCCGTAACGTCTTTTGCGTCAACCGAAAGCTCCTTGGGTTCCGCGCGGTCTTTTTCTATAAAGCCGGTGATGAAAAAGCCGCAGCTTTTCCACGACGATAATTCCCGTCCGGCATACACCGAAAAAAACTGTTTAAAGACGGATGCGCGGTAGGAGTCAAAGGCCGCAAGTATTCTGCACGAGGCGAGAATGGAACTTCCCCCATGCCTGATAAGGACGGCCGGTTGGTTCCAGCGTCCGGCAATAGGTTCCTGCAAGGACACCCGCGCCAGCGTGGGATCGGTTTTGTTAAAGTGAATCGCACCGATGGTATTGGTACTGCCGGTTGCAAGTTCCAGTTCGATATGATTTTTCATACCGGCGCCGGTTTCCTGTTTGTTAAAATATTCATCGACACGGACGAGCAGCTCGGATCCTTGCAGTACGGGGCTTTCGCCCATGCCTGCAAGCAGCATCCCGCGCTCTACCTTTTCCTTTTCGGATATTTTCAGGTTGAGCGCCGTCCGCATTCCCGATTCGGAAGAAGATACGTCGGCGTGGTGATTTTGGATGTTTTTAATCTTGCACTCGGTTCCGCCGGGATAGAGTGCAAGCTGATCGCCGACGGCAATGCTTTTACCGCGGAGCGTACCGGTTACCGTGATGCCGATTCCTTTCAGCGTAAAAGCGCGGTCGATATACAGGAACGGTTTATCTAACGGAGCTGTGTGGACGGCGCTCAATAATTCCGTAATTTTTTTCTTGAGTTCGTCGATACCGGCGCCGGTATGTGCGGAAACAGCCACCGAGGGTAATTCCCTTCCGAGGATTTCGCGGCAATGACGATTTGCATCTTCCCGTATCAGCTCGATCATATCAGGCTCGGCCAAGTCGGATTTGGTTATGACCAACAGGATGGAGTTGATATGCATCGCTTTAAGTACCCGCAGGTGATCGGACGACATTTGCATCCATCCGTCGTCTGCAGCGACAATCAGCATTGCCGCGTCAAGTCCCCACGTGCCTGCCACCATGTTACGGATAAACCGTTCGTGTCCGGGAACATCAACGATGCCGACCGTTCCGTGTACGGGATCTTCCAAGGCGGCAAAACCCAGCTCGATGGTCATACCCCGCTTCTTTTCTTCGGGGATGTGGCTGGTTTCCACTCCGGTTAAGCATTTTACCAATGCGGTTTTGCCGTGATCGACGTGTCCGGCGGTTCCTAAAATATATGCCATAGTCAACGCACCTCTGTGATTTTTTTAGCGAACCTCTAAAAGCCGGGCGAGTTTTTAGAGATATCCTGTAATTCTTGGATAAGATATGCATCATCGGCAGGATTCACGGCGGCAAGGTGTAGCAGCAGCCTATCCTCCGAAATAATAGCGATAATCGGAATGCTGCAAAACCGCAGCGCCGTCTTTACCGCTTCCGGTTTATGGGTGTGCAGCATAATTGCCCATGACGGGAAGGTCTCGTCGGGGGTGCTGCCGCCGCCGAGCGAGAAAGGGTAGGGAACAACACGTGCGGTTCCGGACGGCAATTTTCTCACAAGTTTTTCGCTCCGTTTTTTTATCACGGCAGGGTCAAGCAGCAACGCTTCGGCCGCGGCGCTCTTTCCGTTATTCAGGTAGTGCACGAGGGTCTCTTCCATTAAAGCGGCGACGGCGCGGCCTACCCGATAGGTGCGCATCAGCGGATGGCGGGCAATGAGCGCGATTAAATCTTTTTTGCCGGTAATCCATCCGCACTGCGGGCCGCCGAATACTTTATCCCCCGAAAAACAAACGAGGTCGGCGCCTTCTTTTAATAAGGCCGGTACGGTCGGCTCGTCTTGTAGGCTAAGCGAAATAGCGCCTGACCCTTGATCCACCGCAAGGATTACCTCAGGCGGTAGGGCCTGGCGGATGGCGCTCAGGGAGGGCTGCTCCGTAAAGCCGCGGATTTTATAGTTTGAGGTATGCACCCATAGCACCATTGCCGTCTGTTCGGTAACGGCGGCGGTAATGTCTTCAAGGGTGGTGATGTTGGTGGTGCCGACTTCTACGAGCGTGCAGCCTGCCTCCCGCAGAATGTCGGGAATGCGGAAGCCGCCGCCTATTTGCACCTGCTGGCCGCGCGCAACGATAACCTCTTTCCCGCTTGCAAGCGCTTTAAGTAACAGAAACACGGCAGCGGCATTGTTGTTCAGCATCAGCGCCGCTTCCGCACGGACAAGCGTACTCATCGCTTCGACGGCAAAGGGGAACCGCTGTCCCCGTTTGCCGTCCTCCAAATCCATCTCGATAGCCGAGTATGATTGGGCGGCTTCCTTTGCCGCATCCCAAATACCGTGCGGAAGCGGGCTTCGTCCGAGGTTGGTGTGCAAGATAATGCCCGTCGCGTTGATAATCTTCGAAATCCGCTTCCGTATATGCTGTGTGCACCGCTGCCGGATGTCCGCTATACACGTATCAAAAGACGGAACGGCGGCTCCTTTTAAAGCCGCAGCCCGTATCTGCTTGATATACTCCGATACGATAATGGATACAATCGGTCTGCCGAGTTTTTCGATGCAGCTGGAAAGCTCATGATGTGAAAGCAGTTTTTCGACTTGCGGTATCTGTGCCAGTGAACCGTGCATAGCGGTTACTCCTTTTTTTCGTTTGTGATGGTGAGCGCCGACACCCATTTTGTCCGTAGAATCAGGATGATTGCAATCAGTGCAGTCGCCATATTTGAAAAGAGGTTTCCCCAAAAGATTGCATAATATTGTAGGACGTGTTCCGTTGCCAGTACAAAGATGTAACGCAGCAGCCATATACGGAGCACACCGAGCACAAGCGGCATCTTCGTTTTGCCGAGTCCGATAAACGCACCCTGAATGGTCATACAAATACCGAAGCCGATAATCGAATAGGTATAGATGTTGAGCGCATTGTTTGCAATACCGATAATTTCCGGCTCCCGTCTGAATAAGACGGTCAGATAAGGCGAAAGCGGAATCATAATCGAAATCATTATAACGGCGATAATGATGCTGGTGATGCAGCCGAGGAGACAATCCCGTTTTGCCTTTTGCGGGTATCCTGCGCCGATGTGCATACTGACCATCGTCGTAATTGCCGCGCTAAAAGCCGCAGGCAGATTGAAGCACAGCGCATTGATATTGCTCGCGATTCCCTGTGCCGCGACCACAATAGCTCCGTATTTTTCAATCTCTTTATTGATAAGGAAAAAACCTAAGTACAAAAAGGAATAGTTGAACATTGCCGGAAAACCGACTTTCAGAACCTCTTTGATGATTTTTGAATCGAACTTGAAGTTTTTAACATCGAGTTTGTCCGGGCTGTTGTGGATGAATAATTCGTATACCATCCAGATTGTAATGCATACGTTTGCCAAAAGAGATGCGAGCACGCAGCCGATAATTTCGAGCCGCAAAACATAGAGAAAGATAAAATTGCCGATAACCTTCAAGATAAAGAGGATGGTCATTCGGGTAAAAGCCGCTTCGGGTTTCCCGTTTGCGTTTTTGATACCGTTATACACGGCCTCTAAAAAGCTGAACGGTAAGACGATGCTGTACCACGAAATATATTGGCGGACATACGGCGCTATATCGCTCTGCAAGCTCCGTGAAACCGCCACGCTGATGATCAGAAGCAGCGGCGCACTGATGATTCCGAGCATGACCGCAAACAAAAATATTTGCGCAGCAACCCTTTTTCCTTCTGCGATTGCGCCTTTTCCGTTCAGCTGACCGATGATCGCCATTGCGGCTACGCTTAACCCCTGCGACAGTCCCAACACCATCGAAATAATCGGCTGAGAAAAAGTTACTGCCCCAGTTACGGCGTAACCGGTCAAGTTATTGATAAAAAGCCCGTCGGTAAACGGCATCATCGCCTGCACGGTATTCATCAGTAACGAGGGGAGAGAGAGAATAAGCAATGTCGTGACAGGATTTGCGGTAAGGATGAGTTCGCGCCGCGCTTCCGTTGATTGCTTCAGGAATGTCTTCATACGGCAGAAAGCCTATATGCCGCTATTCCACGGAAATAACCGAAGCAGTCCGGCCATCGGTCATGTAAACGTGCTCGCGGTTTGTCGTATCGGGAATTTGCTTGCCATCTGTAAAGTAAGCGTAATACCAAACGCCATTCGGTAGCGGAAGGTATAATTCATATCGACCGGGCATCACTTCTTCTAAGTTGTACATAAAGGGATCCCAGTTATTGAACGTGCCCGCAAGGTATATCCGTTTGCCCGATTCTCCTTGATAGACAAAACGAGTTCTGCCGTTGTTTTCGACGGCGGTTTTATATTCTTTTTGATACGGAATCTTTAAAACCGAAAGGGACATTCCTGCGGAATAGTCGAATATTTCATCGGGATTGAGCGGATCGGTAGACCAGAGACCGTTAATAACCAGCCGGTAGTGCAGCTCCCTCATTTCTTCAGGTATCTGCATAATATAGAAAAGGATTGATTTTTTAGTTTCGGTACTATCATCGCTTCGGTATAAGCGCTGGAAAGAATGAATCGATTGGAAGTTTTCATGTTCAAAGGCGATTCCGACATGGCGCGCTACTCCTGATGCCGTAAAAATGATATATTTACCGGTGATGAGCGGGGCATCCGTCCGTGCAATTGTCTCAACAAGATCTCCGTAGGTGTATGTGTCGATGGCAGTTTGCTCCGTCGCTTGAGCCGCGATCAGTATGCACAAGAAAAAAAAGACTGCCGCGGCCTTTTGCCGCATTGCATTGCACATGATATCCTCCCGAATATTTTAACCGTATATATATGGAAATGCCGATTACGATTACTGGAGTTAACCGGCTGTTATCTTTTAATAATAATAACATACTTCCATTTAATAAGCATCGGAAAATAATCCGAAAACTTTATATTTCAATCAGTTTGTCGTCCGGCAACTGCTCAAAGTAGGTGTGCAGTACGCGCTCCATTTCTTCCCTGCTTCGAGCGCGCAGCACCTGTGTTCTGCAATAGTGTGCAAACGAGAAGTTGTCGCAATAAAACTGAAAGAACCGCTGTGCCCGCGTAAGGAAGAAGGCCGACGGCTGTTCTGTTTCGAGGTATTGCAAAAACGATACCGCCGTTTGTTCAAGGTCGATACGGTACGGTGCAAAATCCGGCGCACCGTCACTTACTGTATCGGCGGTGCGGGCTTCGTCCGTGTCGGCCGCATGGTCTATGCCCGATCCCGATTCGACGGCGTGCTTGCGGCGTATTGCTTCAAAAATCCACGGCATTTGTACCGCCGTGCGCCCGATCATCCACCCTGCGCAAGGATATCGCTGCGCGGCGGTTTGCAGTTTCTCTGCCGAATTGATGTCTCCGTTGCCGTATACCGGGATAGGCAAATCCTTTGCGAGCGCTGCCGTGTATTCGTGGAGGGCAGGCCGCGCATAGCTTTGCCGCTGCAGGCGCGGATGGATTGTGATAAGCTGTACGCCTTCATCAATCAGCATCGTACAAAAGCGTAAAAGATACGCATAATCGATAGTAGAGCCGAGTCTCAGCTTTACGCTCAGTCTAAATGACCTGCCTTGTTCCGTAGAATATGCCTCAATCGCTTGTTTAACCGAGCGCACTGCTTCGGCTGTCGTGTTAAGCGGCTTCAGCATCCAAGCAACGCCCGCCCCCGTCCGTACAATCGGCGGAGCTGAACATCCCATGTTTAAATCAACTCCGATACCGCCGTGCCGCAGTACGATCGGTACTGCCTGCACAAAGGCCTCCGCCTTCGGCGAAGTGAGCTGCCACACCAGCTTTTCCGGCACAGGATTTGCCCGCAGATACCACTGCTCAAACGGCCCTCCCGCAAGCAGCGACGGCGCATGAATCATCTCGGTAAAATATTCGTCAGGATCGCCGAAGGTATGGATAAGCATCCTCAATCCCGAATGGCTGATATTCGCAAGCGGCGCCAGTATGAGCTTCATCGCAGATAACTTTAGCAAAAACTGCGCGATTTTGCAATGAGGAAATTCCGCACATTTTTTTCTAGCACACGGGCAAACACACTACTGATGAGAACCACCGACATCCCTGTCGCTGTTGAGCAGTGAACCTCCCTGTACACTGCTCAACGACGAGTTTGCAACGCAAACTCGCTTCTGCATGGAACCACGGACATCCTCGCCCAAAAATGAACATCCTTGTTCATTTTTGGGCTGCCAGTTTGCAAGCAAACTGGTTTACTGTTTAGAACCAGCGGCATCCGTGCCGCTTCTGAGATACGTTGAGTATTTTCAGCAGCAGCGCGCAGTATATACCCTTTCCGTAAGCCTTTTGAAAATAGCCTGTCCAGAAGTGTACACGGATGTACACTTTTAATGATGGATGCCCCTACCTCCAGGGCTTTTGAAAATAGGCGATGCAGATGCTAGGAGCATACAAAAAACACCCGCAGGCGTACTTTTTGTACGTCGAGGACTGTTTTTTGTTAAGCGACAACGCAGATGCACCGCATATTTTCAAAAGTAAGGTCTTGACTTTATTTGTAATCTTAGATATAGTACACCCCTGTTACAAATGCGGCGGTGGTGGAATTGGTAGACACGTCAGCTTGAGGTGCTGATGCCGCGAGGTGTGCTGGTTCAAGTCCAGTTCGCCGCATGAAGGCTTCTTTTGAAAATCAAAAGAAGCCTTTTTTTATGCAGGGCATCGGTTTCCGATTTGGTAAAAAATAAAACCGGAAATCTTTTTACAGATTTCCTCATTTGTTTAATGGAGTGCTTTTGTTTTATGCTATGCGGGTTGATTTGTTTCCAAGCGCTTTACTTCATCAAGAGAAAGGCCAACATATTCCGCAATTTTTTCAAGTGTCAATGTACCGTCTGCTAACATACGCTTAGCAACATTTATCATACCCTCTTTAAGGGTTTGATTTCTCATATCTTCCATGACCTTACACATGACCGCAATCCCCTCCTTGGTTTCTTTAAAAAATCTTACTCGATTTGCTAATACATCGTAGTACATATCAGATGGATTAATGCAAGAAAAGTCGTGCATTAACTTTCCAATAGGTGTTTCATCGCGATATGCCCCGTTGACATATACGATATGCGATCCGTCCCCAAATTTTTCACCGGTTTCAAGAAAGCAACGTTCAATCCTGTATATAGGTTTTTCTCTTCCTATAACGTCATTTTCGGTTATGAAAATGATAAACGTTTCAGGAAGAGTTTCAAAATCCTCGCTTTTTTTTAGAAGATTTGCATCCATCATACTGCTATTATAACGAGCACGTTTTCTTCCGGCTCCTTTATCTGCGCGTTGGATTTCGATATTATATTTTCTTCCGGCACTATCGGTTGCAAGTACATCTAGTCTGACGGAACGGTTTAAGAGATTTGCTAAAAATACTTGCGTACGGGCATCGATTACTTTCAAATCTGTCTTGTCCAACACAATGCTCAATATCAGTTCAATGCATTCCGTATTACCTTCAAAACATTTTGTAAAGAAATCATCGTCGAGCAAACGAAAACCTCTGAGCCGCTGTAAATCTTCCTGATGTTTCCGATTTATCGTTTCAGCCACTGCTAAAATTCCTGTATGCCTTTCTCTTTATCTTATGTTATCATAAATTTTCTGTTGGTTCAATCAACAACCCCGACGCTTGCGTCGGGGTTGTTGATTTTCAAAAGAAGCCTTTTTATTTGTGGGTGCGGTTAGTTTCCTGAATGTTGCTTCGCAGCTGCCTTTTTTGTGTCTTTTTCTGTAAAGTTGATCGAAGCCTTTGCAGCTCCTCCCGAAAAGATGATGCGGCGCTTCGCTTTTGCATTGCCGTATTCTCCCGGGCTTTTGGTAAGTTCATTACCGGCAATGGTGAGCGTCCCTCCGTTTTGGACGTAATCGATATGATATTCGGTCTCTTCCGAAGGGAAGACTATGGCAGCGGTTGCATCGGTTACGGTGAATGCACAGGATTTTACAATTTGTGTTTTATCAAAGGACAGCGCACCTCGCACAATATTGATTACGGCATTTTTAAAGACACATTCGGTAGTTGTTACCGATCCCATATTCAACATCGCAAGGATATGTACTGCCTGTACTCCTTCGAGGCGGATATCCGCACGGCTTACCCGTATGCTGCAATTTTCCAGCAACATCGTTTTCGGTATAAAGACATACAGTGTGCCCTGAGAAGGAGTCATCTGGCGTATCCGCAGGGTTTTTTGTGTCTCTATGCAGGACAGTTTTTTGCCTTCCGCAAGTTCAAACCGATAGGCGATGCGCTCTTCATCGAACGTTTCTGCAATCAAATGTACCTGAGAAAGCTCAATATCAAGACCGTTGGTCTTCGACCGTGCGTAGGTAAGCTCTTCGCCGAAAGCGGTTAAGGCAGATAGTAAGAATATAATTACAAGCAAAATCTTTTTTTTCATCATCTCTTTAGCATTATTATGAAGGGTTTTGTTCATTCCAGTAGTAGGTGTCGGGGTAATGACGTTCGCCGAATACCGCCGTACCGATACGCAACATAGTCGAACCTTCTTCAATGGCAATTTCGAGGTCGCCCGACATCCCCATCGAAAGAATATCCGTAGAAACATTGGGTAGTGCCATTGCGGCGACGCGCTTTTGTACCTGTTTAAGGCAGCGGAAGCACGAGCGTACCTTGTCTTCTTCTCCGGAAAACAACCCGATGGTCATAAACCCGCGGATAGTGACATGAGGTAGGGCAGCGATGGCTTTTACCAGATATTCCGCTTCTTCCGGCGCACAGCCGAATTTACTTTCTTCCGCTGAGGTGTTTACCTGCACTAAGATGTCGAGCTTACGGTCTTCCTGCGCAAGCCGCTGTTCCAGTTTTTGCGCCGTATCAATATTATCGATTGATTGGATACATTGCGCGTACTGAATCACCTCTTTAATCTTATTCGATTGCAGATGTCCGATAAAATGCGTCGTATGCGGCACTACGGAAAGTGCTTCATATTTATCGCGCAACTCTTGTACCTTGTTTTCGCCGATTAAAGTACAGCCGCAAGAAAAAGCCTGTAGAATCCGCTCCGGCTCGACGGTTTTAGTTGCAAGCAGCAGCTGAACTTCTTTTGGATCGCGCCCTGCCTTTTTGCACGCCACTTTAATCCTTTCCATAATATGCAGGATGTTTTCTTGAATAAGTTCCATAAAAATGTACCGTATGCTCCTGATACCCTAAAGTAAACCTGTTCGGAAACTTCCGTTTCGGAACAGGTCTAGTATATAATCCCTTTGGTATTTATGCAATGGAAAAACAGACGATGTAACACAGCATCAGGTATGCAGGAAAGGGTAATTCTCAATTCTTAATCAATAATTCCCCACCATTCATCCAGCAGAGCCCGTGCTTCTGCCTGTAATGAGGGAACCACGCAGGCTTCCAGCTGTTTGAGGTTATCGGCACGGTATATGCGCCCTAATGCCTGTACCGCTTCGCGTATACGGCTGTCCGGAATAGGGTGTTCATCTAGATAAGAAAGGATAATAGTAAACACCGAGGAGGTGGAACACACTTTTTGCCATTCGGCAAGATCGGTGATTTCTTTGCGGGACGTTATACCGGTGTTGATGCGGTAGTTGTAGACGGTGTCGTTAATTCCGAGGTAGGTTCCGGCGTGTAAGGCGATAAAAAAGTATGTAAGGACGTCCTCCGCCATCGTGCAGTAGGTAAAGGGGATTTCTGCGTAGGCTTTTTGGATAAGCGCTGTTTTAAAGAGCTTGCCCCACAAAAAGTCCGCATAGCGCTGTTCCAGCAAAAACCCGCGCATAATTGCATCGCCGGTAAGCGTTCCCGTGTATACGTTTTGCGCTTTCCGCGTAAAGGAAGCGATGCGCGCTTCGGGTTCCCCTTCCGTACCGAATACCGCAGCTTTCCCGTGCACAATGTCCGCGCCGGACGCACAGGCGGCATCGTACAGTATACGGAGAGCCGCAGGCGGCAGCTCATCGTCGGAGTCGGCAAAAGCGAGGTATTCCCCCGATGCTGCGTTCACTGCCGTCCGGCGTGCTTCCACTAGACCGAGGTTTTTACGGTGTTCCAAAAACACAAACGGCAGCCCCTGCATTTTAAACTGCTTGGCGTACGTTTTTATGATACGCCCAAGTTCCTTCGTGCCGGGGCTGCCGTCGTTTACAATGATAGTTTCAAAAAGCGGAGCATCCGCCTGCCGTAGCACGGTGTCTAAAAACCGCCCAATCAGCCACTCCGTCCCGTACACCGGAACACAGAGGCTGACAAGCGGTTTTTGCTGCACAGCGCGCCGAAAGGGTGCTGTGCAGTGCCCGAGAAAACTCATCGGTCTGCGGTTATTCCCAAGCAAAACCGCAACCTGAGCTCCATCCTATTTGCTTGGAAAAAGTAGCTTCGGCTTTCTTTCCATTTTCTCCGTTTTGCAAATTTCCGTCTAAGTCGAATTCAAAAACACTGTTGGTGTTTTCCTCAGTATGAGAAGAAGAATCAGCACCGTTCGTTCCATAAGCACCGTCGGAAGCAATCACCAATTTTTTCGGCTTAACGGCGATAAAGCGGCAGAAGCCGTAACCTGTTTTAGCTGCCTCATCAGCCTCTTGTTTATGCAGTTCCTTCCCAGTACCGGAGAAAGAATCCTTGGTATTCCCGGCTTTGTACAAGAGACCATTGCTTCTAAATTTATCGGTTGTATACACACCGCTATTTTCTTTCATTGTTTTTGTTATACGCGACGTAACAGCATATAGTACACCATTAACTACCTGCAAATCATGAATAGTCTCCTCATAAGTATTGTAAGGGGTATGAGCATTATGGGCATCGAAGGAATCAGCTTCATTGACAATAACGATATGCCCATCTTCAGCGACTGGTAGATCCTTCTTATACTTTCGTATTCTAAGCGTATAAGGATTTGTAGACAAGCCTTGTTTTTTTGTCGCAACAAATACCCCATCTCTGTTCGCTGCCAGCGCGGTAATGTCTTCGCTCGATACGTCAATGCTATAGCTTGGTGTCGTAGGTACTGTACCGCCAAAGGTACCTGTCCACCCATATCTTGCTACCTTGTGTTCGGTAGCGTAATACAAATAATGATTTCCGTCGGAAATATCTACGGCAATGGCAATGGCATTAATTCCTGTCGGTAAAGTCAAATTTTGATCGGGAGTTGCTGCGGCAGCCTTATCATACGCACCATCTCGCAAAGTAAAGCACCGAACATAGCTCTTGTTTGCTACAGTATCGGTATACACGATATACAGGTTACCGTCTTGGTCATAGCAGAACACATCGGTAGGGGTTTCTGCCGAATTCGTTGATTCCCAAAGGGCATCGCCGACACCGGGGTATGCGGTTGAAACATTATCGCTTACCCAGTAACGCGCACCTTGATAGGCAGGAGGACTGTTGATGAAATCTTTTTGCCACAGCAGCACTTTCGTATCGGTCTTTTTGTACTGAGACTTAGGATAATCTTCGAACCATGACGCTTCGTCCGCACTTATGAAAGAAACGGTTTTATCTTTGCGGTTAAACGCCATAATGCGGTCTTTGTTACCATTGAATCGATGGTTTTCGTTTATGTCTTCGATATTTGCACCGTCATCGGCAAAGTAGAGGTTGTCCCCGTCATAGCCGATAAAGCCTGCCGGATTAGACAAATAAGCTTTATTATATGGGACGGAACCGGTGCCTGATGCGGCGGGATTCAGACCTCCGTCGTTCGGCAGTGATGCATCTTCCGTCAGCGTTGTACCGTCATATCCGAACCGTACCACCTTCCCAAGGGCATAGGGGGCGATACTGGACTGAGGAGTTTGCTGGGTAAGCAGGGCGTATACACCTTGCCGGTCTGCAAAAAGTCCGGTACATCTTGTTTCCGTTTGAGTTCCGCTGCGGAGTTTGGGAAGTTCCGGTACTTTTTCGGCAGGAGGTGCGGTTAATGAGAAGTTGTATATTGAACTTGTGTTCATTGTATAGGCATAGAGCTGCTTTTTAACATTAATACCATCTTGCACATCCATCGCAACAAAGAGCGTACCGTCAAACGCAGCAACGGAATCAATACGGGCAGGAGAACCGGGATACTTGGGAACAGTAACCATTACGGCATTACTGAACTCTGTATATTCCTCATCCGTCTTCTTTGCCATATATACGGTAAGCTTAGGATCCAAAACGTTGTTCTTGCGTTTCAGCAAGAAAACATCCCCCGTTTTAAAATCGACTGCGATATCGGTAATAGCAGAGTCAAAGTTAAGCAAAGTAGGTGTTTTTACAGTTCCGAAGTTTGCATCCTTCTTGCCGTCTGCATTAAAGCGTTCAAGAAGCAGCTTGCTATCCTTATGATACAGTACATAAACGCTGCCGGCACTGTCCCGCGCGGTCTTGAACCAGTCGACGTCTGATGCAAGCGCTTTGGTTCCGTTCGCTGTTTTCAGTTCGAGCGTAACCTTATGAGTATCTTTGTCTGTTGACCACAGCACATTCGGTATTTTTGATGTATACTGATAACCGGTATATTCTGCAAACCATGTTGCGCGTGTGCCGGAATCCTCAAAGGACAATTCAAACGTATCGCGATTGACCTTTGCAATACGGTTTTTGTTGCCGGCAATACAAAAGCCTATATAGGGATGTTCGCTTATTTCAGCACCGTCATCCGCAATATAGAGGTAATCCTCATCATAGCCGATAAAGCCTACAGGATTAACAAAAGTATTCTCCTCAAAGGCAAGGGATGGATAGCGTACCTGATCAGCCTTGGAATGCAGCCCTATCACTTTTTTGTCTGCAAGCACTTCTTCGCTATATGTATAACGAACGAGCTCTCCTATCATATACAGCTGACTGGCATCCGACTTCTGTTCCCGCAGCAGGCAGTATACGTTATTTTCATCGGCAAATGCCCCTGTACACTCGGTCATCCCGGCTACTGCACTGGGACGAAGGCTTTCCAACGTTTCTACGGCTTTTTCCTCCAGACTCAATGATGTGTCGGATAGCGTTACTTTACAAGCAATCAGTTTATTTTCCTTTGTTACCAAGAAAAGCACATTATTATATGCCGCTGCCGCGGTAATAGTGCTGGAAGAAGCTGCACTGGCTAACGAACTCATACCAAACGGAGCAGAAAGGGTAAAGGTTTTTGATCCGCTCTCTGTGAGCGCGTATACATTGTCGCTGTTAGCATCAAATACAAAAATAGTATTGGTTTTAGCATCAACCGTCATAGTGCTGATGCGAGCAGAGGACGGCAGAGTGTTCAGAGGGATCTCGCAATGAGGATTCCCTTCGGCATCGAAGCGGGTAAGGTGTCTACCGCCCTTGTCATAGAGCATATATATTCGCCCGCTGCTGTCACGGGCAATAACCGGCCGGTCTAAATAGTTGCCGCCGATTCCACTATTTTCAACAAGTAATTTCTCGTCTGGCAGCTTGCCTACCAGCTTGAGCGTAATTTTAGAATCATACAGATCATTTTTTACAACATAGGAAAGGATATTCCCAACGCTCTTAGGCGTTTTGGAAAGCTTTACGACAACATCATTGTTCCCAGCCGTAACGGTATGTTCTTTTGAACCGCGCCATACGCCTGCATCAGTTTTTACGACAACTTGTACCGTAATTTTCTTTCCAACAGCAACTTGAAGCGTAACCGATGTTGTTCCTTGTGCCAGTTGAGCACCATTTTCATCGGTAACGGTAATTTTTGTATTTGTTTTGTTAAAAATAGGCATTCCCTCGGCATTAACGGCACGGGAAGCGCCGCCGCCGATGACAATCCTTACCGTGCCGGTACCTTTTCCGGCTGTCAAACCTTGGTTACAGGCCGTAAATGCAAGGCACAGCGCTGCAAAAAGAATGCTTACAGAGTTTACATACAATTTTTTCATAGTCTTCCTCCTCCCACAAAAAATAGCCGATTCGCATTTATTATATAGAACAAAACTTCCAGCTTATTCGTTATCTTTTTCAGTATTCACACTTTACCATTTTTCTCAAATCTAGTATATCCCATCCCGTAGAAAAAACATAGATCTGCGAGAATTATTTGCAAGGATTCTTGATGCATCAAAGTCTTTTTGCAAAAGCCGGATGGGGTTTCC
The DNA here is from genome assembly GCF_024181325.1 of Treponema sp. OMZ 305. Taxonomy (NCBI): domain Bacteria; kingdom Pseudomonadati; phylum Spirochaetota; class Spirochaetia; order Treponematales; family Treponemataceae; genus Treponema; species Treponema sp. OMZ 305. The sequence goes on from NZ_CP051300.1 coordinate 1,580,355, forward strand.
AAAGGGTGCTCCCTTTGGTCGTCATTTTTCTTTAGATGGGGTTACAGGGCAACCGCATTAAAAATATTTTGAGCGGTTGCCTACCTTCTGTGCGAAATTTCATAGGTATAAAGTGAGCGTCTACAATGACGCCTTCATCAACTGATGAACATCCCTGTCCATCAGTTGATGACGAATTTTGGCAAAGCCAAAATATCGCTTCTGCTCTAACCACCGCCGTCCGTGGCGGATGTATTAACCGTCAAGTTTTCTTTCGAAAACTTGCGTATTGATGTGTGTGCTTTTCGCGCACGAATACAACAGTTTTCAAAATTTATATTTTGTTCAACTGTTGTATTTTAAGGAAATAAAATTTCGCACATTTTTTCCAAAAAACGGGCAAACGCATCAGACAGATAAATTAAATTCAGCAAAATAAGAGAGGCTATGAGACCATTTGAATCGCAAAGCGATTCAACTCTGGTCGAGTAGACTCTCTTATTTTGCGGGGAACATTCATAAAACGTCTGATGCGTTTGCCCCTGATTGTTCACGATGTATTGACTATTTTCAGGTTCACGTATAATATGGAATATCTTTTTGTGATTTAATTATGAATAGGGAGGTTACCTTATGGCAGTGCCAAGAGCTAAAACGTCAAAAGCACGCACACGCCGCCGTCGAGGAATCAATATGCGGTTAAACGCGCCTCATCTTGTGGAGTGTGCAAATTGCGGCAATTTAATTTTATCTCATCATGTATGTTCAAAATGCGGGTTTTACCGCGGACATCAGGTCGTTGATCCGGATACATTAAATTAAGAGAGGATTTTCTTTATGGACGAATTATTTGTTCAAATTCAAAAGCTGATTGCAGACAAATTGGAAATTGATGCGGATAAAATTACGCTCGATTCTTCATTCCGCCAAGATCTCGGTGCTGATAGCCTTGATACGTATGAACTGGTGTATGCAATCGAAGAAGAGATGGGGATAAAAATTCCCGATGGAAAAGTAAGTGAATTCGAAACTGTTAGAGATGCTTACGATTTCATTAAATCTCAGTCAAAGTAATATTGCAAAAGATGTCGTTCTTGTTTCCTTTTACGCATGTTTTAGAAAAACACCGGAAGCAAGAACTGCTTACTTTTCAAAAAAAAGCAGGATGTAAATTTAAAAATATTGGCTTATTGGATATAGCCTTTCGTCATCGTTCGTTTTCTAATGAACACAGCGATTCTCCGATCAATAATGAGCGGCTTGAATTTTTGGGCGATTCGGTACTTGGTATGATTGTTGCGGCGGAGCTGTATCTTGCTCATCCCGATAAACCTGAAGGTGATCTTGCAAAAATTAAAGCAGCTGTCGTTTCCGAAGACTCTCTTTTTCCCATTGCACTGAATCTCAATATTGATAAATATTTGATGCTGGGACATGGTGAAGAAGTGTCGGGAGGGAGAAAGAAAAAGGCTCTGCTTGCCGATGCGGTGGAAGCACTGATCGGTGCCTTCTATTTAGATTCAGGGTTTAAGGCCGCTCAACAGTTCGTATTAAAAATTATTGAACCGCAGATGCAGTTGGTCGAACAAAATAAACATCGATATCGAGATTATAAATCCTTGCTGCAAGAATATGTGCAAAAAAAATACCGTATTATCCCGAAATATGTGCTGGTAGAGACATCGGGGCCGGATCATGACAGAGTTTTTCAAGTAAAAGTTGTCATCAAAGAGAAGGAATATGAACCTGCTCTAGGAAAAAGCAAAAAAGAAGCGGAACAGGCAGCTGCAGAGGCCGCATTGAAAGCATTATCACCGCAGATTTGCTGATTTTATAATTCGGCAAGCGGAATATGGTATACACTGGAGCAATTCCTACAGACAATCTCAAGCGGATCGTCTGCCGTTTCTTTTAAGTTTTTCAGTTCGTTTTGCGGTAATTTCCTCAGCGCTTCCAGATAATACTCCTTTGAGCATGGACAATCAAAAGTGATGTTCCGTGTTGCAACCGCTTGAGGGTTAAACTCTCGTAACAGACCGAATATAATGTCTTCGCAGTTGCCGCCTTCACCGAACCAATCGCCGAGTGGAGGACAGGCGGTAAATGCCCGTTCCATACCGGTAATGGCATCTTCAATTTCTTCTTCCGTCTTTAATTGCCCGCCGCGGCGTGTTCCTCCCTCTATTGGCATCCGTTGAATAAAAAAGCCGCCGGCGCCGACTACTCTGCCGATGCTGTCAAATCGGATACTTGTATTAAAAGCGGTGTAGAGCTGTTCCGATTGCTGAAAATACCATGCAAGGTCTTTTGCGATATTCCGGTATTTAATTTCGACAATACCGCGCTGCGGGTCCCGCCCCTCCGTTTGATATGCTTCGGGGAACCGTGTAACGCTGAGAGTACCGTTTCCGAAGAAGGGGGCAAGATCCCAGCTTTCAAGTGGAGCAGTAATCGGAATGGGATTTTGCAAAAGGTAGCCGCGTACAGAACCCCGCGAGTCTGCTTCTACGGAAAAACCGGTTGCAGGGCCATCCGTTTCGTAGCGCAGCTGGAGTGTTTCGCGCCCTTTCATTGTTTGAATCATCAATGCGGCACAGAGACCTGCCTGACCGAGTACAAGGGTTTCCAGAATACCCAGCCGGTGCTGTGCGCGTATTTGGTTTACGAACCGCGTACCATGGAAAAGCCCTCCACGGAACAGTCCGTCGTCGGCAGTAAAAATATGGAGTTCATCTTTTTCAAGTTTATCAAGGTGCTGTTGCAGCGCCGTATCGTCAATAGGTGCGTATATCATATCCGTATGTTAATAAAATGAACTATTAAAAACAAGGGACTCTGCATGATGCCCCCTTCTGCTTCATCTGATCGGGATGTTCGCCGTATGGTGCATTTGCCAATAAGAGCTTGAGCCGATTGAGCTGATTGACCTCGCTTGCTCCCGGGTCAAAGTCGATGGCGGATATCTGCGCATCGGGGTACCGGCGGCGCAGTTCCTTAATCATCCCCTTGCCGGTAACGTGATTGGGAAGGCACGCAAACGGCTGTAAACAAGCGATGCTGACAACTCCCGATTTAATAAGTTCAACCATTTCGGCGGTAAGGAACCAACCCTCGCCGGCGTCGTTGCCTAAATCCAGAACCCCGTGGACACCCTTCGCTAAATTGTAGATCGATTCGGGGGCGGTAAACCGGCAGCTTTTGTTCAACGCTTTTTTCATCGCGCTGCGGTACCGTTCGATGTATCGGATCGCGATGTGATATTTCAACCGGTTAAAAGCGCTCGATTCCAGTGAGGTTTCATAATAGATGCCGTCGAACAATGAATAGAAGAAAAAGTCCATAAGGTCGGGCATGACGCATTCGGCGCCTTCCCGTTCAATGGTACCGACAATATCGTTGTTGGCTGTCGGATGAAATTTTACCAAAATTTCACCGACTACGCCGATACGGGGTTTTTCCCCTTGAATCAGCGGAAGCGTATCAAAGTCATGGACAATATCGCGTACAATCCTGCGATAATCCCGTCCTGTCATGTGTTTCAATTCATTCTTTATTCTCTCCGCGTAGTGCCGATGGAGCGCATTTGCAGCGCCTTTTTCCTGCTCGTATGGGCGGGTGCGGTACAGTACACGCATCAGTAAGTCGCCGAGGCAGAGCGCCTTTAGCGCGCGGTCTGCTAAACCGAACGTCGGCTTAAAGCCGGAATTCTTTTCAATTTGCTGCGCACTTAACCCGATTACGGGGATATAGCCCAAGCCTGCATCCTCCAACGCCCGCCTGATAAACCCGATATAGTTTGTCGCACGGCACCCGCCGCCCGTCTGCGTGATGATGAGCGCCGTCGCATTGAGGTCGTATTTACCCGACTGCAGCGCCGAAATCATCTGCCCCGCAACGATAATCGCCGGATAGCAGGCATCGTTGTTTACATACCGTAATCCGCAGTCGATTGCCTGAGGATCGGTATCGGGCAATATGACGAGATTAAAGCCGGAGTGCCGAAAGGCTGCTTCCAGTAAATCAAAGTGAATGGGAGCCATCTGCGGCGCAAGAACCGTGTATCGTTTGCTCATCTCTTCGGTAAATTCAACCCGCTTAAAGCCGCGGTATCCCGGCGCCTTGACGGGAACTCTTTTGCCGCGTTCGCGGATTGCGGCGAGTAAGCTGCGGATACGGATACGCACGGCGCCGAGGTTGGAACCTTCGTCGATTTTGAGTAGGGTATACATTTTCCCCCGCGCTTCGATAATTTCCTGTACTTGATCGGCGGTAACCGCATCCAAACCGCAGCCGAAGCTGGTGAGCTGAATGAGCGCGAGGTTATCCTGCCGTGCGGCAAATTCGGCGGCGCGGTACAGCCGGTTGTGATACACCCACTGGTCTACAACCCGAAGCGGGTGGGGTAGTTTGCCTAAATGAGCAACGGAATCCTCGGTTAATACGGCGAGTCCCAAGCCCGTCAGCAATTCGGGGATTCCGTGATTGATTTCGGGATCAAGATGATACGGTCGCCCTGCAAGCACAACACCGATAAGCCCCTGTTCTTTTATTTTCCGAAGCGCCGCTTCTCCTTGGAACTGGGTCTCCTTTTTTACCGCTTCCGCCTCTTCTTTCGCTTTTCGTACAGCGGTGCGGATTTCGGCAAGCGGAATATCCCAGTATTTATTGAGCTCTTCGTGGAGCCGCTCGCCGAGCCGCTTTTCGTTATAGAGCGGCAAAAAGGGGTTAAGGAACCGGATATGTTCGTCCTGCCGCAGCGCATCGATGTTGTTTTTGAGCACTTCTGGATAACTCGTTACGACGGGGCAATTGAAATGGTTGTTTGCCTTGGGGTCCTCTTTCAATTCGTAAGGAATACAAGGATAGAAAATCGTCGTAACGCCCGCTCTCAAAAGCGCTTCGATGTGCCCGTGAGAAATTTTGCCGGGATAACATACCGATTCCGAGGGGATGGATTCCAAGCCCAGCTCATAGAGTTTACGAGAGGAACGCGGCGATAATTTTACCGAAAATTTCAGCTCGGTTAAAAGCGTGAACCAGAACGGATAGTTTTCGTAGAGGTTGAGCACACGCGGAATGCCGATAACGCCTCGTGCGGTTTCCGCTTCCGGCAGCGGCTTATACGAGAACATACGTTTATACTTCCAATCGAAGATGTTCGGTAGCTTACTGTCCTGTTTTTTTGTATCTGCCTGTTTCTTTTTATCGGTTTGTTCAGGGCTACCGGCCTCTACCGGCGAGTCTTTTTGCTGTGCATTCGCCGTTTCCGCTATTTCGGCGCCGCGCTCACAGCGGTTCCCCGTAATGAAGATGCGGGTACCTGCTGCGGGCGTATTAAACCGGTTGACGGTTAAAAGGCAGTTGTTTGCGCATTTACCGCAGCGGGAAAGTTCCAGTTTGACGGTGAGCGCATCAAGTCCTTCCGCCGGCAAGATATTTGACCGGACGTGTGCATCTGCTCCTTGTTCTTTCCATTGGTCGTGGGCGAGGAGTGCGGCGCCGAAGGCTCCCATCAAGCCGCTGATATCGGGGCGTACCGCTTCTCTGCCGGTAATCAGCTCAAAGGCGCGCAACACCGCATCGTTGTGAAACGTACCGCCCTGCACAATCACCTTTTCGCCGATAGCGGCGGTATTCCTAAGTTTGATTACCTTAAAGAGGGCGTTTTTAATCACCGAATAGGAAAGCCCCGCAGAAATATCGCCGACGGACGCACCTTCCTTTTGCGCCTGCTTAACACGGCTGTTCATAAAGACCGTACAGCGGCTTCCGAGATCGATAGGTTTCGGTGCAAGGAGCGCTTGAGTGGAAAAGTCCGTAACCGGCATACCGAGCGAGCGGGCAAAGTTATCCAAAAAGCTGCCGCAGCCCGAAGAACATGCCTCGTTCAGTTGAATGGAGCTGATACAGTTATTCTTCATGCGGATACACTTCATATCCTGCCCGCCGATGTCGAGCAAAAATTCAACACCGGGGAGAAAGAAATCGGCGGCGCGGTGGTGCGCGATGGTTTCAACTTCTCCTGCGTCGACACCGAAGGCCGCTTGGAAAAGCCCTTCGCCGTAGCCGGTAGACAAAGAGCGAGCAATATGCGCTCCGCTCGGAATTTGCTCATAGAGGGATTTCAGCATGGTTACTGCAAGATTGACAGGGTTCCCTGCATTCGATTCGTAGAACTGCCAGAGGATTCTCCCTTCTTGGTCGATAAGCACGGCCTTCGTTGTGGTGGAACCGGCATCCATACCGAGGAACACGGGTCCCGTTGCTGCTTCAAGCGGGGCGGTTTCCGCCCGTTCTCGCCCGTGTCGTTCGCGGAACTCTGCAAGCGCCGCATCATTTTCAAAGAGGGGCGTAAGCCGCTGGACTTCCTGCATTTCCGCATCGGCGAGGGAGCCGAGCTTATTCCGCAGTATTTCCACGGTCAAGGCGGCGGGGGCGATAAATACTGTTGTGTTTGTTATTTCCGGCGGTGCACTCGGCTGAGCACGGAAGCCCGTGCGTAAGAGCTGTGTTTTCGTTGGCGCCGTGCAGGAAATCGCCGCCGATTCGGCGCCGTTGTTGACAGCCCTATGGGGCGATGCCCGCAGCGATTGATTGGAACCGGCGCTCAGCGCTGCGCCGAGTGCGACAAAGAGTTCCGATTTTTCCGGCACGATGATTTCATCGTCCGTCAGGTGCAGCGTTTCGATAAATCGCTGCCTCAGCTGATCAAGGAAGTGTAGGGGGCCGCCTAAAAAGGCGCAGCGGCCGCGGATTGGTTTCCCGCATGCAAGACCGGATATTGTCTGGCTGACAACCGCCTGAAAGATACTCGCGGCAATATCTTCCCGCCGCGCTCCTTCGTTGATCAGCGGCTGTACGTCGGTTTTTGCAAAGACCCCGCAGCGAGCGGCGATGGGGTAAATCGTTGTTGCGTTTTTTGCAAGCTCATTTAAGCCTGTCGCATCGGTTTCGAGGAGCGCCGCCATTTGGTCGATAAAGGCGCCCGTACCGCCTGCGCAGGTGCCGTTCATACGCTGCTCAACCGAACGGCCGAAGTACGTTATCTTGGCATCTTCGCCGCCCAACTCGATAGCAACATCGGTTTGCGGGATCTTTGCCTGCACGGCGACAGCTGCGGCGACAACCTCCTGCACAAAAGGCACGGAGAGCCACTTTGAAACAGCCAAGCCGCCGGATCCGGTTACCTGTACTTGTAATTGAGCGCGGCTGCCGTAAACCTTTGCCACCTCATCCAAGGCTTCCGTTACCACCAAAATAATTGTCTTGCGGATATCTGCGCGGTGCCGCTCGTATCTGCTATATATTATGGAATTATCAGCAGCAAGAATCACCGTTTTTACGGTTGTCGAGCCGACATCAATTCCCATGTGAAGTTTATCATTGAAAACCATGCGTATCATACTGCCACATTGCATAAAAAATGGCAAGTTCGGCAAAACTCATATTTATTGAGAAAATACCGATACTGAAAAAGTAGAAAGGGAGGCGTTCTATGCTTAAAAATACCGCATTCCATGATAATCTCTATCAGCTTGCAAAAATAATCAATATTACCACCGAAGGACTTTCGCTTGAACTGTCGGAAAATATGTTTTTAGAAAAGACCATTGCTGATATATCTTTTATATCCGATACATTGCAGTCGCTATTTACCGAAGTGCAGAATCTTTCACATTTGCCTGAATATCTTCCGATTATGCAGAGTCTCTATTCCTGCGAAACTGATTATTTATTGCTCTTAAAAGCATTTGCCGCTAAAACGATTGAAAAACAGATTACTTTGTCTGTTTCGGGTACCGATCTGGGGGCTTATTATAAATTACATACTGATATAAAAGATCGAATAGAAAAGCGGATTCAAGAAAGCGATAAGAATCTTGATGCGTATCAGATTGTTTCGCAAAACGAACTCAGTCAACTTCTTTGTATTTAAGTAAATCGATATGCGTATAACAGGCGGGACGCTAAAAAACCGGAAAGTTCAATGTCCTAAAGGTATTATCCGACCGGCAATGGATAGAATGAGGGAATCTCTTTTTGCGATTTTAGGTGATTTGGAAGGAAAATCTTTTTTAGATTTGTTTACCGGATCGGGTATGTGCGGACTAGAAGCCTATTCACGGGGAGCATATCCGGTCGTATTGGTGGAAAAAGACAAGGATAAATTTCCTATTTTGTTAAAAAATGCCGCGCTTGCAGACAAAAAACTTGACTGTAAATGTATGCCGGTGGAGCTTTATCTCCAGCGTTCAAAACATATCTTTGATATTATCTATCTTGATCCCCCGTTTCCCTATCAGTTCCATTATGATCTATTACATACAATTGCCGAAAAACCGATTCTTGCTGCCGGAGGGCTTACGCTGATACATCGTCCCAAAGAGAAAGAGCTTCCGGAACAAATCCTGTCATTAACCCGCATCGACCAACGCGCTTATGGGCGGTCGATAGTTGATTTTTATCGAAAAGCAAGCTCCTTTTGAAATATACGGCGCATCTGCGTTGTCGCTTCACAAAAAACAGTCTTCGACGTACAACAAGTACGCCTGCGGGTGTTTTTTGTACGCTCCTAGCATCTGCACCGTCTATTTCAAAAGGCTGACGGAAGGGCATTTCCTCAGCCTCATTTTTCTACGGTATTTCATTGACACGCCTGATGCGGTTGCCTTTCTTCTACAATAAAAAGCATGAAATTTTTAAAAATTTCGTGCAAAAGGAAGGCAATCTCCTTTTGCAAATATACGGTGCATCTGCGCCAAAACTATACATCTGTGTATAGTTTTGGCTGCGAGTTTTGCGTGAACGAAAAACATCGCTTCTCTGACAGGATGTCAGTGGTTCCATACAGTATCGCGGGGATGTATCAAAAGTTGGTTGCTTTTTCGCCATCCCTCATCAGCATAGCTGATAACGAGTTTAAAATTAAGTCTTTATACAGTAATAACTTTTAAATCTGCCATGGATGGTAGTGGTTTTAACAGTAACAAGTTTTCGATGAGAAAACTTGAAGATAACAACGGTACAAGGACGTACCGTTGTTATCGTAACATCGCATCTAAATCTAAGGAAACTGTCAAAAAGCTGTTATGCAATCCGCTTTAGCGGATATGATAAATCATTTCCTTACAGAAAAAGCCGATAGGCTTCCAGTTTTTGGACAGCCCCCTATGCTATCATATGCTTGGGGCAGGAAAAATGACATTATAAGAACCTTTGAAAAGTATAAATCGGATATTAAAAAAGTAAAGAAGATGCCGCTTTCTCAGAAGCAACGTCTATGCCTACTTATGATTAAAAAGCATATCACTGAAGTTATCCGCAAGCGCTTTTAGCTCTCTTACTAAATCTATGTTATTTTTAATCAGCGCTGAAAGACCGGTTGCGCTGATAGTAGCATATAAGCATTTCTTATCATCTACAATCGGCGCCGAAACCGCATAGACGCCCAACTCAAGCTCCTCATCTTCTATAGAATACCGATTTCTGCGGATTAATTCGATGTTTTCCCGTAATGCTTTCTTTGTTGTGATGCTGTGCGATGTTGTGCTTAGAAGGGGATGCCGTCTTAAATATCTATCGAGCTGTTCTTCATCAAAAGTTGCAAGAAGCAGTTTGCCCGATGCGGACGTGTGCAGCGGATTAATAATCGTTTCCATCGCAGCAATAGAATAGATTGAAGAGTTAGGATGTATGCGCTCAAGGAGTATTAATTCTCCCGACTCCAACGTAAATATTGCCGTGCTGCAGTTATATCGGTTGGAAAGCTCCTGCATTGCTTTCTTTGCTTTTTCTTTGAGAATGCGCTGTTTGGAATCATTCATCACGATAATCTTGTCTCGGAAAAAATGCCCAAGTTTATACTTTCCCGATATATCCTGTTCAACGTATTCATTTTGACGCAGCGTGTTAAGAAGTCCGTGAACAGTGCTTTTGTTAAGATGGAGAAGACTGCTGATTTCTGCAAGACTCATTTCAGTACTGCCGTTCTTAAAACAGGCGATGATATCAATAGCACGCTGAACGGATTGAATATTTTTCGGAGATTTCGGATTCATACATTTTCCTTTTGATTCGTGGTGCTGAAACAAAAGTTAGTATAGCTATACAATTTGAAATTGTCAAATATCTTTAGTAAAAATCAAAATAAACGAACAATCATTTGATAATGCGGCAAAATATGAAAATATCAAAATATTATATTGACAAAAGATAATACACCCCTTAGTATATTATATAGGCAAATCGTATTTGCTATTGTCAAAAATAAAAAAGGGGGTGACAAAATGCAAGGACAAAAGAAAAGGTACGGTTTTAAGGATAAACTGATTGCTATGGGACCCGGCTTTCTCATCGTAGGTTCTTTTATCGGGCCGGGAACGGTAACAAGTTCTACTCGGGCAGGAGCAGCCCACGGTTTCGCACTGTTTTGGTGCATTATCTTTTCCGTCATTGCCGTAGTTGTGGTGCAAGGAATGGCGGCTCGGCTTGGTATTGTAACTCAAAAAGATTTGGCACAGAATCTTACAGATGACTTTGCGGAACGTCCGGTGCTTAAATACATTCTTTGCGGTTTGGTAGCTGTTGCTATCGCTGTGGGCGGTTTTGCTTATATGGGCGGAGATTTAACGGGAACGGCTCTTGGTATTAGCGCTTTGACAGGTATTTCTACAAAAATTATTGCTCCGATTTGGGGTTTGGGAATCCTGCTGCTTCTCTTTTTTGCCAATGATGCTGTAAAATACTTGGAAAAGCTTTTAGGTGTGTGTGTGATTATTATGGCCGCTGTATTTTTAATCACTATGATTATTGTAAAGCCGAACATAGCTGAATTGCTTCGCGGCTGTATTCCAATAGTTCCGCAAGGAAATATTATGACTTGTTTGGCTCTTATCGGTACCACAGTAGTCCCTTACAATATGTTTTTACATGCTGCCAGTGCAAAACGGACATGGAAAACGGCGGATGAGCTTCCGCTTTGTTCTTTCGGTACCACTGTGCCTATGCTTGTCGGCGGTGTCGTAACCGGTGCTATTATGGTTACATCTGCTACTGTAATGCGCGGTATGGCCGTCAACAATGCTATGGATATGGCTGTTCAGTTAAAACCGCTGCTCGGCGATGCTGCTCTGCCGTTTATGGCAATCGGTTTGATAGCTGCCGGTGTTTCATCTGCAGTCTGTACACCTATCGGTGTTTCCTATGTGCTGGCAGGTCTGCTTGGTTGGGAAACCACGCGCTCCGACAAACGATATACCATTACCAACGCCGCCGTTTTGATTGTCGGCATTATCATTGCCGCTACCGGCAGCAACCCTCTTGCATTGATTATGACAGCACAGGCTGTCAACGGAATTGTGTTGCCGGTTGTTGTGGGTATTACCGTTTATCTTACCGGACGTAAAAAGGTCATGGGGCAATACACTAACACTATTATACAAAACATTCTCGGAATAGCCATCTTTGTTGTTTCTCTGGTACTCGGTATCAGCAGTTTTATCGGTGTATTCTAATACAAGGGTATTTAATACGATTTTATACAAGGAGGACGTAAAATTATGCGCTACAGCAAACCTACAATTTATGACCCTAACTTTCTGCCAAATACTATTTACAGCGGAGTTCCTTCGTGGCTCAATCTTCCGGTGCTGGAATGCCGGTCGGATCTTAAAGGACTGGATGCCGCAGTCATCGGTATTCCATGGGAGGGCGGCTGTACTATAGGCGGATACTCTTCCTGTACTGAGGGGCCTAAATCCATCCGCTCCGTTTCAATCCGTTATACCGGTTTTTTGCCGGATTTTGGTATTGACTGTACAGATTACCTGAAAATCGGCGATTATGGCGATGTTGCCTGCCGTAACGGCGACTACGGTTTTACCTTTGAAAAAGTGCGGGAGCGGATTGGGGAAATTATTGATGAAGGGCTATTTCCTATTACATTCGGCGGAGATCACGGCATAGCATATCCTATTATCAGTGAAATCGCAAAACGGCATCCCCACAAGATCGGTGTTCTGCACTTTGATGCACATTTGGACAACTATGCACGTTTTGGGGACGATGAATTATCCCGCTGTTCTCCGTTTTACCGTATGTACAATGACCCAAACATTGATCCTGAAAAAATCGTCCATATAGGAATTCGCGGCCCGCGGAATCATCGCGATGAATTTAACAATGCAAAAAAATTCGGCGCACACATTATTCTTGCTCGTGAGATCAAGGAAAACGGGTGGAAGGCTTCTATCGATGAGGCTATTGCGGTGGCATTTAAAGATACGGAGCAAGTCTATATAACTATCTGTGCGGACGCACTGGATGCATCTTGTATGCCTCAAGGCCCGCAGGATATGTGCGGGCTTAGCTCCTATGAGTTGTGCATGATGGTCCATGAAGCCGGGCTTTACGGAGCAAAAGGGTTTGATTTTGTAGAAATCTATCCGGATGTTCTAAGTTATCAGACTGCGTCCCACGATGCCTGTTGGGCTGCGCTCTACTATTTGAATGGTCTCGCGGAATACAAAAAAAATCAGGCGTAAATAGGTTCTCCGACACCGGTTTTTCGAGACAGAGCGGTAAAAGATCGCTTTCTTCTAAAATCAACAACCCCGATACTTGCGTCGGGGTTGTTGATTTTTTGAGTAGCCTTTTTAAAAACTTCAGTTCCGTGGAAAGGCGGAGCCTTAGGATTAATTGCTCCGTCAGCTTGTTGAAAAAGTAAGCAACTTTTGAGATATCCCCATTGCTACAAACGGCGGGATGGAAAAGGCGTATTAGCACCGTATTATTTTATTCTATTGCAATACCGTGGCGTTTTTTAGGATATTGTTTCAGCATCGCAATTGAATTACGTTTATCGCCGAATACAAAACCACCGTTCCAGTACTCAAGGGCAGCAAATAATGCATTTCCACCGTCATTATCATCGCTTTGAGCCGTTCTAAAGGAAACATAGTCGCCAAGATTAGTAAAATCCTGCTTATGGAGACATTCGAGCCGTTTCCGGTTAAATTCATTCCATTTTTCTATATCTTTGAAGCCGGAACCTTCATCTTCTACGATGAGGTGTGCGTGTTCGGGACTGAATTCGTACCACACCTTCACTTTCTTTTTAGGGTCGCATTTATTTCCATGCTTTACAGCATTTTTGATAATCTCGCTGATTTGCTGTTCAAGCAGGTTAATTCCTTTAATCTCTAATGGAGCTGACTGGACAATCAATAGAGTAAAATAGCGAATCTGTCGAAAATCTGAAGGGAATTCCTTATAGAGCATACCGGTCTTATCAAACAATGGATCATTTCCATCAACACGTAATTCTTTGATCATATTATAACATTCTCCTATTGGCTATCGGCTAATTTTTGCAGTGCTTCTTCCAAACTATTGGTAATTGGAAAAAAGCCCATCAACTTTGTTAATTCGATAACTTTTTTTACCGAACCATGAATATTGGTAATATATAATTTTAAGTTTTTCTTTTTTAAGGTTGAACATATATAAATCAATGCGCCGATACCGGAAGAGTCGATATATTCAACTTCTTCAAGATTGAGTACAATACATTGAATCTGACGTTCAAGCATCTTTGCAATCAACTCCTTTAGTTTATACGAATTGTATAAATCCATTTCTCCGCTTATATCGACAATGTATATATCCTTGTTTTTTCGGATTTTCAGTTCCATATTCTGTCCTCCTTACCTCTATTTCACTTTAATAATCATCACCGTCTGATCATCATGCGGTGATATCTTTCCCATAAATAGCTTTATTTGCTTATTAATCTTATCGGTAATTGCCTTTGCAGGCAATGAGGCATTTGCAGCCAAAAGTTCCGCAAGAGCTTTTAATCCAAACGGTTCCCCTCGTTCATTGAGCGTTTCAACAACACCGTCGGTAAACAAAACAGCGATGTCTCCTTTTTCAACAGGAATCTTTTTGCAGGTATAAACCGATTTACTATCCACACCGATAGGATCCGATTTTTGTTCAAGCCGAACTAATTTCTTTGTCGAAGCTTTCCATAAGAGGAGAGACTGCGTTCCGGCGTTTACATATTCAATACTTTTCTCTACAGGAATATACGCCAATAACGATATGCTTGCATAGTGGTCAATCGATATTTTTCCGGTAATACCCTTATTTAAAATATCGAGGATACTCTGAGTATTCTGTGCCGTATTGGTGATAAGATAAAGCAGCGACCGGATCATCACCATAACGATACAGGCATGGATACTTTTACCGGCGACGTCAGCGGTAATACAGAAAAGACGGTCTTTCTGATTCTGAATAATATCATAGTAATCGCTGCAAACACCCCGAGCCTGATTAAAAAGCACTGAAAAATTCAAGTTCGCCGTGTCAACGAGCTTCTTAGGAAGCAAGATTCTTTGAATGCGACTCGCAATATCAGTTTCATTTTCGATAGTATTTAATTCCGTTTCTTCCTGTAAATCGTATATCAGCTTGAGCGCTGCCGTTGCATAACTTGCCAGTATTTCTCCGATTTGTACATCGGATTCGGTAAAGGGTGCATGCTCGGTACTGCGCGATAAAGAAATCAGCCCCGCTACCGTATCGTGATAGATCATCGGGAGCGTTAGTAACGAACCCGGTACGAGAAACGGCTCTTCTCCGTTGACAACGATCCTGTCATCTTCCTGCGCATTTGCAATCAAAATAGGTTTTGCCGAATGTGCCGCCTCACCGAAAAACGAATTATTAAGTGGAAATTCCGCATATCTGAAATTAGTGGCAACTCGATCCGGCTGGTGCGGCACATCATCAGGCAGCTTATACGGCGGCGGATAATTTCCGCTATATGCTTTAACACTGAGCACGTCTTCAAATTCACCGATGGTAAGAATGACACCTCCATCCGCAAAAAGTTGTTCGATCATGATTTTATTGATAAAACCGAGAATACCGGACGTATCAGTTTGCTGTCGTATCGCTTCGGCAGCTTTTATCAGGAATGTATTGCCGACCGGTAACAATTCTTTTGCTCTCATTGCGGTTTCATCAGGGCGTTGCGCTTTAACCAGTTCTTCTTGTATCAACTCCATCTGCGTTTTGAGCGCTGTATATTCCCGCCGGTAGACCGCATCGTTTGAAGCAATTGCCACCAGTAGGATAAAACAAACGCCTCCAAGCGCTAGCGAAGTGAGTGGGATAGAAACATACCTGAAAAGACCTGCTGCTGCTATAGACAAGAGCATAACCGCAACCAATGCAATATTATAGAGCCGAACCGATCGTGTACTTTTTCTATTTCTTATGGTGCGTATTACGAAAAATAAGCAACATACCGTACTTACCGTAAGAAACACCGTTGCGGCGGATACTATTTTCATAAACGTAATTCTATCATCTATTACCGGTATCGTCAATTATAAAACTCGGTCAACTTAGGGTAAACACATCAGTTCGTTTTTTAGCGACCCCGCAGAAAAATTGATAGTATTCGACTAGAGTAACGCCAAGGAATTGCCATCCATGTCAATTCCTTGGCTGCCGGTTTTTTTCAAAAACCGGTTTCTGTTTACCCCCTGCCATCCTTGGTAGTCCTGTCTGCGGTTCAAATGGTCTCACAGTCTCAATTTTTCCGCGGTTTTTATCTACTCTACCTGATGTGTTTACCCGTTTGCCGGAAAAATGTGCGAAATTTTATTTCCTTAAAATGCAACAGTTGAACAAAATATGAATTTTTGAAACTGTTGCATTGGTGCGCGTCAAGCGCACGCATCAATACGCAAGTTTTCGAAAGAAAACTTGACGGTTAATACATCCGCCACGGACGGCGGTGGTTAGAGCAAAAGCGATATTTTGGCTTTGCCAAAATTCGTCATCAACTGATGGACAGGGATGTTCATCAGTTGATGAAGGCGTCATTGTAGACGCTCACCTTATACCTATGAAATTTCGCACAGAAGGAAGGCAACCGCTAAAAATATTTTTAATGCGGTTGCCCTGTTTCGCAACTTTTCACTCCGGAGCGACTTGTCTATATTGTTTTTTTTGAGTATGTTATGCCGTAGGGCATCTCTAAAAACTCGGTTAGATTTTTAGAAGATGCCTCATCAGCAAAGCTGATAACGAGTTTTAGTTTAAGTCTTTATATCATAACAGCTTAAATTAAAACATCGCAAATTACATCTAAGGAAAACCTCTAAAAACTGAGGTTTTTAGAGGTTTTTCGTATAGATAAGGAACCTCCACTACCTTCACCGGAGTTTTGAGCGGAATCCTAAAGCAAAAGAAAGATGAGGCAACGGCAGTTATGAATCAAAATGATGATAAGAATAAACAGGATCCGAACGAACGAGATCCTTTTAATTTTTTTAAGTTAAGTCCCGAACCGTCTAATAACAATAATAACAAGGATCAAAAAAAACCTCGATTACCTTTTATCGCTATTATTATCGGCGTATTCGTTGCGCTGCTCATTGCGAACCAATTCTTAATGAAGCAAGATGCGAACGTTATTCCTTTTTCGGAATTTAAAGACCGTGTTGCGTCAGGTGAAATCGTTAAAGTTATTATGGGGCCGACGTACTTTATCGGACAAACAAAGACGCAGGCGAGCAGTGAGCAGACCCGCAGCAGGCTGCCCTTTTTATCGGCAGATACGGGCGATGCTTATCAAACAGTCGGTATTTATTCCGAATCGTTTTTACAGCTGCTTGACGAGCATAATGTCATCTATTTAGTACGCCCTAAAGAAAATAACTTTCTTGTCGACTTTTTGGTTCAATGGATATTGCCGTTCGGCTTTATTTTCCTTCTTTGGCATTTTGTGATGAAGCGGTTTACGTCAAACCTCGGCGGACTCGGCGGCAGTATTTTTTCCGGCGGGCAAGCTCGGTCGGCAGCCGTCGAAGAAGGGAAAGTTACCACCCGCTTCAGCGATGTCGCCGGTGTCGATGAAGCAAAAGAAGAGCTGGTTGAGGTTGTAGACTTTTTAAAATACCCTCAAAAATACACTGAAATAGGCGGTAAGATTCCGCGCGGTGTTTTATTGGTTGGGCCGCCCGGTACCGGCAAAACCTTGCTCGCGCGCGCCGTTGCAGGAGAATCCGGCGTGCCTTTCTTTAGAATCAGCGGTTCGGACTTTGTAGAGATGTTCGTAGGCGTCGGCGCCTCCCGCGTACGCGATCTTTTTAAACAGGCCCGGGAAAAAGCTCCTTGTATCATATTTATCGATGAGTTGGACGCTATCGGTAAGTCCCGTTTAAATTCCTTTCATTCAAACGACGAGCGGGAGCAGACGCTCAATCAGCTCCTCGTAGAAATGGACGGATTCGATAACAGTACGGGGCTTATTTTGCTTGCGGCAACCAACAGACCCGATGTCCTTGATCCCGCGCTGCTCCGGCCGGGACGGTTTGACCGGCAGGTTGCAGTTGACCGCCCCGATATGAAAGGGCGAGAGCAGATTCTCAAGATACACGCTAAGGATGTTAAACTGGCAAACGGCATTGACCTCAGCGATACGGCTCGGATTACGAGCGGCTTTTCGGGCGCCGATCTTGCGAATGTAATCAACGAGGCGGCTTTGCTTGCAGTGCGCGGCGGCCGTAAGGAAGTTATCACGGAAGACCTCAACGAAGCGGTGGAAAAGGCCATCGCCGGTTTACAGAAGAAGAGTAGGGTAATCAAGGAAAAAGAACGCCAGATTGTTGCCTACCATGAAACAGGCCACGCTATAACCGCCGCCTTTACCGAAGGGGCGGATAAGGTACATAAGGTTTCCATTATACCGCGCGGTATTGCAGCGCTTGGCTATACCCTAAACATCCCCGAAGAAGACCGCTTCCTGCGCACTGAAAAGGAATTGCTTGCAGAGGTTGACTGTCTGCTTGGCGGGCGGGCTGCCGAATTTGTGCAGTTCGGCGTTGTTTCCACCGGCGCTGCAAACGATCTTTCACGCGCTACCGATATTATCCGTGGTATGATAACCGATTACGGTATGAGCGACCGCTTTAAAAACGTTGCGCTTTCAAAGCGGGGCAGCGGATACGGAGCGGGGGATCCTCAGCTGGTACGCGAATACTCTGAAACAACGCAGCAGTATATCGATGAAGAGATTGCCCGCATCATGGAAGAGCAATACGCCATCGTTGTAAACCGGTTACAAGCAAAAAAGTCCCTGTTGGACTATATTGCAAAGCGCCTGCTTGAGAAAGAAACGATTGATAAACAAGAGTTTGAGGATATTATCAAGGCGGAATCTCAGTTACCGCACCAACCTGTCCTCGCAGCGCCGGAAACTACACTGTCTGATTCATCCGATGCAGTCGCCGAAACGGACAAGCCCGCTGCCGATGACTCGGATTCATCCACTTCTCATCAATAATCAACATAAAAAATACTCATCGGGTATCTCTAACAACTAGCTGAAGTTTTTAGAGCTACCCAAGGAGGCTTTCACTTAAAATTTTCTGATACAGTTGCTATGAATACGAAAATTTATGCTTCCATATTTACTAAAAATAGTATACAATAAGCATTGTTTTAGTAAGGATGATCCTGTGAATACCTCGAAGAAAAATGTACATTTATGCTTTTGCGTACAGCTTTCCATCTCCTATTTGCAGCAGATTGATAAAAATGACATTGCATCGCTGTATAAATCTTTTTTTTCCGGTATTCAAGCGGAAGAAAAACTGCCTCTGACTATTTTTGCAACAGGCAGCTTTTTAGAGTGGCAGAAAGGGAAGCGTCAAGCATATACGATGTTGCTTAACAATATGCTTTCCCGTAAGCAAATTGAGCTTCTGGGCGGAGGATATTACCAGCCCTATCTCTCGCTCTTGCCGGCTCCCGATGTTATCGGTCAAATTGAGATGATGACTTCTGCTATCCGTACCCATTTCGGAAAGCGGCCACGCGGTCTTTTTTTAACTGCTTCTGCATGGACACCGTCATTGATTACACCGTTTACTCGGTGCGGTATGGAATATTGTCTCCTCGATTATCGCCTATTTCCTCAATATAGAGAACAAAATAATCAAAATGCTGATTTTTCTCCTGCAATTGTTGAAGATAAAGGAAAAACGATAACCGTATTTCCGTATATTCCCGATGATCTTGATTTTCTAAACCGTACACCGCAAGAATTTTATGATAAATTAGCAAATGCAGCCTCATCTACCGGAGAATCGATGTATCTTCTTTTCTTACCGGTTAAAACTTATATAAAATGCCTCGAAAAGAATAAAGATGGGCAGAACTGGTTTTCTTCTTTTATTGATATATGTAATCAACCGGATTCGGTCATACGGCTTACCCATACGGCTGAATTGATGAAGCGGCGGCGCCCGCATCTGCCGGTATACGTCGATTCAAATACCATTCTTTGCGATACTCCGACAGGACATGCGGTAAAACATACCATTACGCTGCAGCGTGATACCTTTAAAATTTATTCAAAAATGATGTATGTGAATATGTTAGCAAACGGTATGAAAGGCGATAAAGCGCGTAAAAAATATGCCTTGCAAGAGCTATGGAAAGCGCAAAACGCAGAGCTTTTCGCGCTGGAACCTTGTATCCCCGAATACCATAACGAATTACGCTGTATTGCCTATCGAAAACTGCTTGTTGCCGAAAAACAAACGCGGCTTCCGGGTATATTTACCGAAGGCCTTACTCGATATGATATCGATATGGACGGTTTTAAAGAAGTCTTATCGCAACGTTCATCATTAAATATGTATGTGCATCATCACGGTGGGAAGATTTTTGAATGTGATGTATTCTCTGCTTATAAAAATTATTCCGATATGCCGCTCGAGCATTCGGGGATGTTTATCGACTATCTCTTATCGGAAGCAGCCTTGCAGCGCCTCCAAGATGGGCTGCCGGAAGCGCTTACAACCGTATTTTCCGATAATACCTATCAAGAAACCGAAATTAATACAATCCGCTCTGAGCTGAAACTGTCAACTTCCGGTTTATTTGATTCCGGTATCAAGCAGCCGGTTTCTCTGCGTAAACAATACACCTTTTTTCCCGAAGGAACACAGGTTCAGTACATCTTAAAAAACGATAGTCCTTTTAATCTTTCCGCTTATTTTGTTGCTGAAATTGATATTGCCTTGGAGGAAACCGATTCTATTGTGCCTTCTTTATCGTTGTATGACTGTGATGATAATCAAAAGAAAGAACGCTGTATTACGACGGAGGCATTCAATAAAGTGTCATGGATACAGCTTGAAGACCCCGAAGGAAAGATCCAGTTTACAATGGAAGCAAATGAAGTACCCGGTCTTATCGTTATTCCTGTTTACGGTATCTGCAAAAGAGCAGCTAAGCCGGTTAGACAGCTGATACGCGGTGTGCGAATGTTTTTTTATTGGCGGACGGACTTAAATCCTAATTATGAAACGGAAAAACTGCTCTGGTTAAAAATAAAAAATAGAAAAACATCGCGAACGGCGGCTCCGGCAGCCTCACACACCGACTAACGTTTAAAACTTTAGCAAAAAACCGATGAAACAATTACCACAATCGTTTTCGTTTTCTACGCCGCACGGAACTACGCAGGTTTGGTGGTACTCGGATACCATCCGGCTCCCTGAACTTTCGGAAGAGAAGGGGAGAGTAGACGCATTGTACGTATGCGACGAGCATACGCTCCCTCTTTTACGGCAAGCTGAAAATTTTTCCGCTCAAGTGCCGCTGGTAGTGCTGTCGGCAGGAGATGCTGCAAAAAACTTAAAAAATCTTGCGCTTATTGCCGAGAAAGCTGCCGAATATGAACTTGACCGGCACGCTTGTTTTATTGCGTTCGGCGGCGGCGCAGTGTGCGACATAACCGCCCTTGCCGCTTCGCTCTATATGCGCGGTGTCCGATGTATTCTGGTGCCGACAACCGTGCTCGCAATGGCTGACGCAAGCATCGGCGGCAAAACGGCAATTAACCTTTCCGGTTATAAAAACCTTATCGGTACGTTTTACGCCGCCTCATCGATTATCCTCTGTTTTCCGGTACTCCGTTCCTTACCCGAAGCCGAATACCGTTCGGGACTTGCGGAAATACTGAAAACGGGAGTCCTCTACGATACCGAACTGTATCAAATGTTTGTAACCCAGCATGATGAGATTATCCGCAGAGATAGCGCCTGCATTTCGAAGCTAATTCGCCGCGCGGCGGAGGCAAAAGCTCGGGTTGTCGAGCGGGATTTTACCGAACAAGGAGAACGCGCTTTCTTAAATTTCGGACATACCTTTGGTCACGCACTCGAAAGTTTAGCCCATTTTTCCATACCGCACGGAGACGCCGTCGCATGGGGGATATCCCGCGCCTTAGCCATAGGTCTCCGTTTGCAACTCACCGATAAAGACTATGCTGATGACTTTACAACAATTCTTAACCGTTACGATTGGTGCACAGATTCTGTCTACTTTAGTAGACGGTTTAAGGATGGTTCTTTTGCTGATGCGATTATCGCACGCATGAAAAAAGATAAAAAGAACCGCGGAGGGGTGATCCGGCTTGTTCTTCAGGAGAATATCCTTAAAACACAGGTACGCGAAGTTGATACTTCTATAATACGGGAGGTACTGATATGATTTATCTGGATTGGGCAGCATCGGCAATGCCGTACACCGACGAGATCGAAGCCGCTTACCGTGAAGCAACGGCTGTGTTCGCAAATCCTTCGGCTCAACACCGTTTCGGAAAAGAGGCACGGGATATGCTGGAAAAAGCTCGCAGCCGCTGCGCCGCAGTGCTCGGAGTCCCTGCCGAAACGCTCTATTTCACCTCCGGCGCATCCGAATCAAACAGCCTCGTACTCCTTTCATTATTAACCCGTCCGGCAACCGGTAGTCTTGTTATCAGCACTATCGAGCACCCGTCGGTGCGGGAACAAGCCGCTGTCTTGGAGCACTGCGGCTGGACAGTTTTAACCGCACCTTCCGATAAGAGCGGCTGCGTTACCCCCGATGCAGTGCTCCATACGCTGCGGGAAGATACCATGCTGGTTGCAATTATGGGCGTTAACAACGAGATTGGTTCTGTGCAGCCGGTTCGCGACATTGCACAGGCTCTCAAAGCACATACAGCCGGAAAAAGGCCCGTTCATTTCCATGTTGACATGGTGCAATCGATCGGGAAATTGCCCGTAGCGGAGCTTGGTCTTGCCGATGTGCATTCCGCTTCGATGAGCGCCCATAAGATCGGCGGTCCGCGCGGTATCGGACTATTATACTTAAAACAGCCCTTAAATTCCGGAATCCGCGGCGGCTCACAGGAGCGCAATATTCGGCCAGGAACGGAAAATCTTGCCGGAGCCTGTGCGCTTGCCCGCTGTCTTGAAACAACATATACGGATTTTCAGCAAAAATTTGAGCGGGCAGGGGAGTTGTCGCAATTTCTCATCGAAGCATTGTGCCGAATCCCCGAATGTTCGATTATCCCTGCTGCAAGAGCGTCGGTCGAAATATCGAATGACACAGTACCGAATAGTACTAAATGCGCCCCTACATTTTCACCGTGGATCATACAAGTAAGTTTTAAAAATATTCCGGCAGAGATTATGATGCGATGTCTCTCCGATCGCGGAATCTTCATATCGGCCGGCTCAGCGTGTTCCTCAAAGAAAAAAGTTCGACCGATACTGGCTGCTCTTTCCGTTAGTCCCGAAATTGCGCAAAATGCCGTACGGATTTCCATCGGACATAACACGGAAAGAGGCGAGCTGGAACAGTTTGTTGCTGCTGTGAAAGAAATCGTCAAAGATTTTAATTAAGACTCAAAGGGAAAAAAGTATAAAATGATGCAATCCGATAGACCGTATCCGCAAGAACAGCATCGGCAGGTGAAGCGGGCAAAAGTGCTCGGCTACTGTATGGGAGTGCGAAGGGCGGTAGAGGCGGTATATCGCGCCCTTGCCAAGTATCCTGACAAAACCGTTTATACTTATGGTCCGCTTATCCACAATCCGGTAACGATGCGCCTTTTAGAAGCAAAGGGTGTGCGTATTGTAAACCCCGACGAGGAGCTTAAATCTCAGATTATACCCGACTCGCCAATTATTATCAGAGCACACGGCATTGCCCCGCAGAAACGACAAGAACTAATAGACTGCGGGGCAATTATTATCGATGCAACCTGCCCCCGCGTTATCGCAAGTCAACTGAGGGCTGCGCAGTATTCCCAAAACGGGTATACGGTTATCCTTGCCGGAGATAAAAATCACGGAGAATTGATCGGGATTAAAGGATACGCCTTGTCAGTGCCGGATGGTAAGTGTATTACCGTGCAGACGGCGGCGGAAGCGGAAAAACTACCGTATGACGGAGCGCCTACCGTTCTTATTGCCCAAACTACCATTAAGCGGAAAGAATACCGTGCAATCGCCGAAATCCTCAATAGCACAATTTCTAACCTTACTGTTTTGGAAACTATCTGTCCGGCAACTGACGAGCGTCAGGAGGCGCTCCTAGAGCTCATTAAAGAGGTTGATGCAATCCTCGTTATCGGCGGCGGTAATTCCGCTAATACGCGCCGTCTGTTGCAAACCGCCCTCGACAGCGGTAAGCCGGCTTGGCTTGCCGAATCCGCCGATGATATTCCGCAGGAAGTTTACCGATATAGTACAATAGGCCTCGCTGCCGGCGCTTCAACCCCCGACAGCAGTATTAACGCAATCGAAGAACGACTACTAGACAAACCACTATGAAGTATGGTATAATATTCAATTAAATCTATCAATAATGAGCGTTCTGTCTACTAGTGATTGCCATTATAAATAATAAATTAAATCTAAGAGGAACCTGTGAGCAAAGCTTACTTACTAAAAGCCGCAAACCTATCCTATTCATCAGCTTATTCTGGCGGGATTGGGCAATGCTGGAATCGAACCAGCGACCCCAAGCGTGTCATGCTTGTACTCTAACCAACTGAGCTAATTGCCCGCATTCGATAAATAACAAAAAGAGTCTATCTTATTTTACTATTTACGTCAAGCCCCAAAAAAGGTATACTGTTTTCCAGCTATGAATCTTGAAGCGTTTATCTTGGGTTGCGGAGGCATGATGCCTTTACCGTACCGCCATCTTACTTCGGTGCTGCTTCGCCGTGAGGGCGATTTATTCCTTTTTGATGCAGGTGAAGGTACGCAAGTTTCCCTCCGCCGCCTAAATCTCCGATGGAAAAAAATCAATGCCATCTTTATCAGTCATACCCATGCGGATCATGTAACGGGATTACCAGGAATTCTGATGCTATCGGCGCAGGTTGACCGCGATGAGCCGCTCTACATTATCGGTCCGCCGAAAATTAAAGAATATGTTGAAACAAGCCGACAAGTGCTCGATATGTATATCAATTACGAAATTATCATTCAAGAAGTTACCGAACCCGGCATTGTGTATAAAACCGATGAATTTCAAGTGCGGGCGTTTTGGCTCGAGCATACCAAGCCATGTCTCGGCTACGTATTTGAGGAATTTCCCCGTCCGGGAGCCTTCGACCCCGAATCGGCACGTAGGCTTAATGTTCCGTGCGGCCCACTCTGGTCAAAGCTGCAGGCAGGATTAGCAGTAGAAGCGGCAAACGGTACTGTCGTAGAAAGCAGCCAAGTGCTCGGCCCGCCTCGAAGCGGCAGAAAATTCAGCTTTGTAACCGATACAAAATATCTACCGACTATTGCACCGGAGGTTGCAGGATCCGACTTCTTAGTCTGCGAATCCATGTTTGCAAAAGGTATGGAACAAGATGCTGCCGAAAAAAAACACATGACTTGTACGCAGGCTGCCCGCATCGCACGAGATGCTGCAGTAAAAAAAATGGCGCTTATTCACTACAGCCCACGTTATACGGATTATGACTTAAAACAGCTTTTAAAAGATGCACAAGAAATATTCCCCAATACGGTCTTATCAAAAGATCGGATGGTAGAAACGATTGAATATCAAGATTAAGCACCGGGCGTCTCTAAATGCTCATTGAGTTCTTAGAGATACCTGAGCTTTTAGAATTCCCATCCGATACCTAACTGAGGTTGGATAATATATGCTGGGAAGCCTTTTCCTTGTTTAATTTTTCCTATATTGATTGGAATTGGAATAACATGATCGATATTGAATTCAACATATAGTTTTTTGTATACGTACACATATAAAGCCGTACCGGCGTTGAACGTCAATTCCGCAGACCATCCCTTTGGGCTTGTCAGTTTTTCCGTTGTATTAGCAGTATTATAGGTAAACTGCGTATTTACGAGAAACATCGTACCAAATCCGGCATGTGCATCGAACACCAATCGATGTTTAATAATCGGTACAAAATATGCGGCGTTTAAACTTGCAAATAGCAATCCCCCACTCAACGTATACCCGTCGGTCTTATTTCTTAAATAGGCTCCGGAACCGGTAAAATTAAAACCGAAATTCCCGTAAAACCGCTTTATCGGAGCAACAGTTAGCCGTATACCACCCGCCAAAGGTGCAATATTCGTATTGAAATAGTCTTTTTTTGACAATACTTGATTTCCGATAAAGCCATTAAAAACATAGTTGCCGGAAATAAATATATCAATTGGTTTTTGAAATCGAAATATGATATCATCTTTTTCCGCTAAAAGATCGCTCGGATCGACTGCTGCAAAGGTATAGGTACCCGGATTGGTCTTCATAAAATCAAAGGCGACAACTGCATGGGTACCGTTGTCTTTTATCTCAACAATAGTTCCGTGTAAAACCGATCCGCTAAAATTATTTGTAAGAATAAAGTCCGTTTCTTCATGGAAATTTTTACCGGTTATGGTGAGTGTTTGTTCTTCCAGCTCATCGAAGTTGATAACTTGCGGAGAAACCGAAGTAACTTCCGGCTGATAAGCGATTCGAATAGCAAAATTACGGTATTCACTCGCCTCTTCTTTTTGCCCTAAAAGATTGATAACCCGCACGCGAAAACGATAATCCCCCGGAGGCAAAGAAACGTCCGCATAATTCGTTTTTACGGTACGTTTATCTATTGCACGCCAGACCTTTGTTTTTTTATCCCGCTGTTCCAGCTCAAATTCAAAACCGAAAATATCATCCAACGCTTCCCAAGAAAGCCGTTGCACAAGCATGACACCCTTATCAGTTTCCTTGAGAAAATAATTTTTCTTTTCATTTGCTGCTGTTTTTACATCCTGTGCAGAATCAGCAGTCTGCTGAGCATACAAGGGAATAAAACAAAGCAAGAGGATACCAACAAGTAAACCATACTTATTTTCCATATAAAACTCCCGTTTCATCTGTCGATACCGTTCTTCCCTTAGGAATATCTATTTGAAAACGTATACGGGCGACAGTACCATCTTGGAATACTTTTCCATTACTTAGCCGCCGCTGCGCTCTCACTTCTGCAGAGAAAGTTCCACGGGATAATCTTGCGATATCTTTAAAGCTGACAGCCTGCTGCCCTTTACCATCTGAACGGATATCGGCTGTAAATATTGAGCGCCCGGAAGAATCGGAAAGCTTAAAACGATAATGAGTAGCATCATTCACTGAGTTCCATCTAAACTCGATAGTTCGATTCGACTTAAAGAAAGCGGCATCCAGCACCGTATTCGCTTTAGGGAAGCCGAACTCAACAGGTGGGAGCGGCGGTACCGGTAGAACCGTAAAGGCAAATCGCTTACGTGATGAAATATCGAAGCCCTCAGGTACGGCGGCCTTTATTTCCCATGTATATTTTCCAGCCTCAAGCGGAGGAGCTTGCACTTTTACTGCGGGATTGGATGCTTCAAACACCGGCTTACCGACACCGGATTTTCTTAGTACAAGAGTCGATGAAGATGGTGGAACAACCGACACCCATTCAAAGCTGAAAGGATTCAATGCCGCTTCAAGTCCGTCGATTTTTGCACCGTTTGCCGGATACACGAGCTCAACGGGTTTTAAATGTTTAAGAACAAAATTATGGTCAACTGCAAGTCCGTACCGTCTCGTAGAAGTTACGGATGCAGCGGCAAAGCCCTGAATACTAACGCGATAATTTCCATCGTTAACAGTCTGTAAAGCGATTTCGATTTTCGTATCGGTAATAAATAAGTTCTCGTATAAGGGGGAATCCTCATTACCAACCTTTATAATACGCACCTGATAATAATCTGCGCCTTTAACCGGCGACCATGCAAATTTTGTTTTTCCTTCGGGGAAAACAACAATCATATTTCCAATATCGAATAGATTCGGTTTTTCGAGGGGAGGCGCAACAGTAAAATACTTAGGTTCGGTTTTTATCGTCCCCGCTTGACCGCCTTCGGAGACTATTCTCCAATACCACTGACCTTGCGGTAAAGAAATTCCTTCAATGCCGTTACCGGATGTCTTTATATCGACAGCAAGTGTCGAGAAATCTTGGGAAGCGGATACTTGAAAGTGTTTTTCCGTTTCGATGTTTGTTTTCCATGTAAACCGGGTATCGGGACACAGAGTATCTGCAAGTACATATCCGTTAGGCGGGAAAATACCACGCAGTGTATAATCGGTATTAACCGTTTCAAATTTAGCCGGTGCGGAAGCGACCATCTCGGTACCTTTTGAATCGATTCCCGATACCGTCCAATAGTATTCACCGTTAGGCAAAACCGTTGCGGCATTATCAAGCTTAAAAGAATTGGATTCAACGATGGTATCGACGACAATCGTCTTCATTTGGGCGTCTTTTGCAACTTTAAGCCGATACGACTTTGTTTCGGAGATGTTTTTCCATGCAAAAGCCATTTCTTTCCCACGCGCAGTTTCCGCCGTTGCCTGAGGAAATAACACCTGTGGGATTTCGGCTGCGGCAGCTTGTTTCTCTATATGAAAAAACGATACTTTCGACGCTTCAGGCGCATTTTCAACTCCGATAAGATACCGAGGGGTAACGCGCCAATACCATGTTCCTTCACCGAACTCGGATAACGTCAGCGATTGAGTATTGATAAAGCGGCTGAATTGGGGGGCTTTCAGTTCAGGATTGTCGGCAACTTCCAACAAATAAGAAGCGACAAGGGAATTTCCCTCCCACAAGAATCGTACGATTGGAGCTGTCTCCGTATAGGTATACTCCGCTTCGAAAGCCGGTTCCAACAGTACCGGAGCAGGAGCCGCAATAATATTCACCTTACCGGATTGCACATTCGCATCAGACGATCCGGTTGTAGCAGAATAGAGCCGCCAATAGAAAGATATACTCTGTTGCGTAAGCGTATATTCCGTCAGACCGGTAACCGTATATTTTTGAACTTCATCGGAAAAATTACTGAGTGGAGAAGTTTCAAGTATTAATTCTTCACCGACAGGCAAAGAGCTTTGCCATTGGAAGGGTACATCAACGCCGTTTCCACTTTGATTGAGTAATCTTACATTTTTACCGGGACTGACTACTACCAGAGGCGCTTGTATTCCCGTCTGTATAACCGAACCTTGTGTCAGCAGCTCCGATTGTGCTCCTTCCTTCTGTCCGGTAACGGCGGCTTCACCTTTTTCTACAACGAGCTGCAGATTTCCCTCGCCGCTTTTATCCGCACGGAACGAAGAACCTTTTGAAATCTTTGCAGTCGTGTTTTCAGAACTAACCAACATGTTAGAAGAATCCGAAGTTTCAACCGATACGAGCCCATTCGTCAGATCAATACGGGATTCTTCGTTGTTGACAAATACCTGAATCATCGTACTCGAACCGAGCTCGACAACGTTACGATCAACAAAATACAAGGTTGCTTCCGCTTCAGGGGACGTACGTATGGTATCACCGTTATATACGGGAGAATTCTGCTGCGGGCGATCCCAAACGGCGCGGTCAAGGAACTTGCGCTGAACCGACTTATATTTAAACGTAACCGTTGCAACCGGTGTCTTATCGTTACGTGAAAACGTTCTATTTAAATTCCTCACAAATAAAAATGAGCAAATAAAAATTATCAATAGACAAAGGGCTACAACGGAAATATCCGCACCCGTATTTTTAAAATTAGGATTGGATTTTGTATTTTTTCTCGTCTTCATTAAGATTTACCTTTGCAAAATCGGGAATAGGAATTCCCAATACGTTTCTAATCTGATTAAGACTCGTCGGGCCTTTTTCACCTGCACCCGGGATACCTTTTTCGTTGGGCATATTGATGACCGCAAACATACGGAGCGGCTTCTCTTTTCCTTTTACGGTAACCGACGGCATCTCTTCTACCAGAACCTGATCATGTACCAGCTTGTAAGTGTATTCAGTGATAAGAATATCGGTTCCCATCGGCTTATTCAAAGCTTCCGTTCGTGATGCAAGGTTTACCGCATCACCGATAACCGTATATTCCATACGCTTCTGAGAACCGATTTGTCCTGCAACAACGGGTCCTGAATTAATACCGCATCCGATGCGGATAATCGGTTTTTTATCCCCTCCCCGTCCGCGGTTAAACTGCATAAGAGCCGCCCTCATGCGGAGCGCTGCACGGATACAATTCAGCGCATCTTCACGCGGAGATCCGGAACTCGTCGGCGCACCCCATACCGCCATAATCGCATCGCCGATAAACTTATCAACGACACCATGCGTATCATTGACACATTCAACCATCTGAGTCATGTATTCATTCAAAAAGCCGACAACTTCAAACGGTTCAAGTTTTTCGGAAATAGCGGTAAACGAACGAATATCGGAAAAGAAGATCGTCGTTTCTTTCGTTTCGCCGCCGAGCGCCAACCGTCCCTGAGCAGCAAGCTCTGCGATTTCTTTATTAATAAACCTTCCGAAAGAATCCTTTAAACGCTCCCGTTCTGCAAGACCTTTTCCCATCTGTACGAAACTTGAAGTTAAAAGCCCAACTTCATCTTGTGTCTTCGGCTTTAAGTCAAGCTCATATTCACCCGCCTCAATTTGATGAGCGGCAGCGGTCAAAAGTTTAATCGGTGTGCTGATGGATTTTGATAAGAACCACACAAACATTGCCGAAAGTGCGAGTACTGCGATACTTAAATAGAGATTCCGTTTTGCCGTATCATTGACAGGTTCAAGTACCTGTGCAGCTTCTGCAGTCGTAAGGACCGCAGCATCTCCAAGCGAAAGCCGTGTATAGGAACCAAAATATTTTTTACCGGTCTCATCTTGAAACAGCATTTGCCGGTTTGTATCGCCGTTTTCACGCATTTGAGTAAAAAGTGGGAACGATGCAACGCTCGCACCGCGGCGGATAAGATCAAAATCAGGATGAATAAGCACATCACCCGTATCGTTTACGAGATACGTTGTCTGCAATGTTCCTTGTCCGAACCCGTCGGAAAGCTTTTCGGCAGAAAAGAATACCGCAAGCCCTTGCGCAAGTCCTTTTTCTCTATACGGATAAAATAAGACCAGCATCGGTTGATTAAATAGCGGCGCCGCATTGAGGATCTTCATAATCCCATGTTCAACCTGAGCCGCTGCTTCCCGTTCCTGCTTTAAAAACGTTTCTACGAGTGAAGGCTCCAGCTCATGAGATAAAAAAAACATCGTATTCAGCAGCGTACGATCGATACCGTCGGGACGCCGTGAGTCGGTAACCAGAACAGCTGCAACCGAAGGATTTCGTTCAAAATAAAATGTAGCGGCTTGCTTTGCGAAACTGCTTGAGCTTTCGGCCGTATTGATTAAATCCAAAAGTAAAAAAGCATTTGCTCTGATGGATGCAAGCTCGTTTTCGACGGAATTTGCCGCTTGTGCGTTTACCGTTCGATTGTTTTCTTCGGCAGTAATTTGAACATCTTCGCTGCCGAATAATGTTACCAGCAGAGTAATAGTACCAAGTGCAATAATAAGCAAAATGGAAATCATGGTAACCAATTTTGCGCCTATCGGAAATCGCACTTTGTCCTGTTTAACCTTTTCTTTTTGCCCTGTCATTTATTTCTCCGTACTCGGAATGATCATAGTTTTCCTAAGAAAATACATACAATGAGCCGTTTTATACATTTAACACATTATATTCTATGACTATTACTGAATAATTCTACTACAACTTTCTATTTACTACAAGGATAGATATACCCAAGAAATATAAAAGTTTAAAAAAAAGAACCATGGTTATTGTTCTTTAATATATGTAACGCCGCCGGTATGGTACTATACACCCTCTAAAAAACAATTCTTAGAGGGTGTTTTTGTCTCATTTTATAATGCTGCCAGTTTTTTTCGTACCAGTTCCGTCGTCTGGTTGGGGTTTGCCTTGCCTTGCGACTTTTTCATCACTTGCCCCATCAACCAACCGGCGACATTGGTTTTACCTTTTTTCCAATCGGCAATAGCTTGAGGATTTGCTGCAAAGACTTCATCCACCAGTTTTTCGATAGCGCCAGCATCACTTACTTGTGTCAATCCCCTGTTTTTGATGATCTGCTGGGGATGTTCACCGCTTTCCAACATCTCTACAAAAACATCCTTTGCCTGCTTGCTGGTAATAGTCTGTGCATCAAGCTCATTTACCAATTCGGCGATATGGCCGGGGCCGAAGGGCAGCTGCTCAAGTCCGATATGCCTTTCATTTAATACCGCAAGAACTTCCGCAAGTACCCAGTTGGCAACTTTTTTGGGGTCTTTTGTTTGAGCGGCGGCAGCTTCAAACCACTCTGCCAAACTCCGCTCGGTTGTCAGTGTTTCCACATCGAATTGAGAAAGACCGTATTCTTTCTTAAAACGTTCCCGTTTTGCAGCCGGAAGCTCTCCAACGGTTTTGCATACCGAATCGATGTATTCACGACTCAGCATCAGCGAAGGGATATCGGGTTCGCGCATAAAACGGTAGTCAAGCGCGGAATTTTTTGTACGCTGGATAACGGTCTTTCCGCTCGGCTCATCCCATCCCATCGTACGTTTAAAATCAGCCGAATACTCTTGCCGATCGGTTTTAAACTCTTCGAGCTGCCGCTGAACCTCATACGCACAGGCGTCGCGTACCGTTCTAAATGAGTTCATATTCTTGATTTCGGAAATCGGCGTGCGATACTCTTTACCGTTTTCAAATACCTTTAGGTTGATGTTCGCGTCGCAGCGCATCGCACCTTCTTCCAAATTACCGTCGGTAACGCCGATAAACTTTAAAATTTCCCGAATTGTCTGCATATACTGCGCTGCTTCTTCGGGGCTTTTCATATCCGGCTTGGATACGATTTCGATCAGCGGAACTCCACAGCGGTTATAGTCTACATAGCTATGCGCTCCTTCGATGTGAAGGCTTTTACCGGCATCTTCTTCAAGGTGAATGCGCTCAATTCTGATTGTCCTCATCTGCGGCGGTTCATTGGGAGCTGCCATATTGATTTCAACCTTGCCGTTTTCGCAAATCGGTTTATCGAATTGGGTAATCTGGTAGCCTTTAACCAAGTCGGGATAAAAATAATGTTTGCGGTCAAACTTACTGAATTCGTTAACGGTACAGCCGAGCGCAAACCCTGCTTTAATACCGAGTTTCACATATTCATCGCCGATAACGGGCAAGGCGCCGGGAAGTCCCAAACAAGCCGGACAAACACGGGTATTCGGCATTCCGCCGTAACGGTTTTCGCAAGAGCAAAAGGCCTTTGTCTTTGTTAACAGTTGGCAGTGAATTTCACAGCCGATAATTACTTCGTAAGATAATTCCGAACTCATACCCGTGCCGCCTCCAACGTTTTTGCCAATCGTAAGATTTTTTCTTCAGAAAGCTTCGCGCCCGCAATTTGCATACCGATCGGGCGGCCGTCCTGTGCTTTGCCCGCGGGTATCGACAGCGCCGGAATATGGGATAAATTAACAAATGTTGTAAATAAATCCGAAAGGTACATCGCAAGCGGATCGTTTACACGCTCCCCGAGCTTAAATGCCGGTGTCGGCGCAGTCGGACAGAAAATAAAGTCATACTGCTGTAAGACCGCCCCGACCTCTTTTTCCATACGGGCGCGGACACGGAGCGCACTTTCATAGCAGTCACCCGACAGGTGATGCGATAATACATAGTTTCCGGTGATAATGCGCCGTTTTACCTCGCGGCCGAAACCGGCAGAACGGGTTGCGCAGTATAATTCGTCGTATCCCTTTCCCGGATCCTCGCGTAAGCCGTAGCGGATTCCGTCAAAGCGGGCTAGATTGCTCGATGCTTCGGAAAGCGCAATAACATAGTACATTGCAATGGCAGATTCCAACACCGGTATGGAAACGGGATCGACTTGAATACCCTTTGAGGCAAACCAACTGCGGAACTTTTCAAACAGCGCCGCAACATCCGTATCCAAACCTTTTGCTTGCGTAAATTCAACCGGTAATGCAATGCGAAGTTTCTTTAAATCGCTGTCAGTGTATGGTTCCAAATGTGCGCAGGAAGAAAAATCATATTGAACACTCGTTTCATCATGCGGGTCGGTGCCTCCTGCAACGGAAAGGCCTAAGCCAATATCATCCACACAGCGGGCGAAAAGTCCTACTTGGTCGAGTGAAGAACCGAATGCAACCACACCGTAGCGGCTGATAGCGCCATAAGTCGGTTTTAATCCGTATATTCCGCAATACGAAGCGGGAAGCCGCACGGAACCACCCGTTTCCGTACCGAGCGCAAACGGAACTTGAAAACCTGCAACCACCGCTGCGGAACCGCCCGAACTGCCACCGGGTGTCAGCGCGCGATCTACAGGATTATGCGACGGCCCATATACTGAATATTCAGTGGAAGAACCCATCGCAAACTCATCCATATTTGCTCTACCAATCGGTATTGCGCCAGCCTCCGTTAAACGGGTAATAACCGTCGCATTGTACGGGGCTCTGTAGCCGTCCAATATTTTACTGCAGCAGGTACAGAGTTTCCCGCGTATTGAAATATTATCTTTTACTGCAAAGGGCAAGCCTAATAGCGGCTTATCAGTCCCTTTGCCTTCTTTCCGCAGTGCATCAGCTTTTTCCGCTTGCGCTTCTGCATCGTCAAAAAACTCAATAAATCCATGCAACGGCGTCGTTTGCTTTTCATCCGCCTGATATGCTGCCTTTAATGCACGAACGATGTCAACGGAAGAGACCGCCCCTTCTTCCAAGTACGTTCTTAATTCGGTTAAACTTGCTGTACAAAGATCTTTCATAATCACACCCCGCTCCCGAGGACTTTAGGTACACGGAAATAGCCGTCCATATATTCACTCGACATCTTCTTCAAATCCGACTGTGTTATGCCTGCTACAATAGTATCGCGGCGGAGTAACCCTTCCGAAATCATTGAAGTGTCGTCTGCCTCGGTAGGCACATCATACTTTTTGAGAATATCGAAATATTCAACAATTTGACCAACCTGTCCGGCAATAGACTCCATGTCGCTGTCGTTAGAAGAAAGACGCGAAAGATAGAGTAAATTGTCAAATACTTCAGGAGTAATTTTACTGTTTTGAGCCATCGTTTTTCCTTAACCCATAAATATCTAAGGGAATCTCCCAAAACAGAGTTTTAGAGATTCCCCTTATTTTTAAGAAACATCGAAAATATGATTAGATTTCGGGAATTTCATTGTTATCCGCCACCACTTCCTGATTCTGAGAAGATAAACGATTTAAGCGACCGATAATTTCCCGTGTTTGCTCTTGCGATTCTGCAGTTTTTGAAAAAATACGTATTAAGTTGGTAATATTGTCAAGCATTGAATCAATTTCTGCATTAACTTTTTCCGTTGCTTTCGTTAAACGTCCAAAGCTGGAAACCGTATTTTCCCGTGTTTCAATTATTCGGCTATTTTCGTTCTTCAAAGCCGTCATTTCTTCCAATACTTCTTTCAGCGTTTCTTCCATCCGGGTTGTATGGGCATCCGTATGTCCGATAAAGGTTGCGATTTCCACGAGCATGTGTTCAAAGTCCGTCACCTTATCACTAATATCAGTGAAACTCTGAGCTAAAACATCTGTCGCAGAAGCAGTTTCATCAATGGAGGCAGTAATCTGCTTAATAATTTTCCCTGTTGAATCCGATTCGGCAGACGCCCTCTCAGCCAAATTTCGGATTTCTTCAGCAACGACAGCGAACCCTTTACCTGCATCACCCGCATGAGCCGCTTCGATAGCAGCGTTCATTGCAAGCATATCCGTCTGCTCCGCGACCTGTGTTATCAACTGATTGGTCTCAAGCAAAACGGCGGAACGGGTAGTAATGTCGGATATCGTCTTTGTCATCTTTGAAAAGTTCGTTTTTCCGACTTCATTTGCTTGGAAGATATTTATGAAGTTATCTTGAATAACCTTGAATTTTTCCGTTAACAGTTTTGTGTTTTGGATTAAGTCCGTAAGCTTATCCATCGCATCCTTCGATTTTTCACTTTGATGCGTAATCTTCGTATCTAAACCTTCAAGGAACGTATTTAAATAGTTAGTATTGGTTTCCGTATCAATCAAACTTGTTTTCTGTGAGGATACCTCTTCGAGTACTAACTTAATATAGCTTGAAATTTTATCAACATAAGACTGAGCGTTGTGCATATTCGAAGTCAACACGCTATCTTCGTTTGCCAAATCTTCGATAACCTTTTTAATTTCGGTGATAAATGTACCCAATTGATCGGAAGAAGCAATGACTTTATCACGCATCAACTCACTCTCTCGCTTTTCAAAATAAAATATTCTGGCAAACGACACTGCCTGAATCAGTAGGAAAAAGAGGAGCCCGAAGGGGAGCGTTGCCGATATCTGAATAATATCCATCCCTTCAAGGAGATCGATCACGGAGGTAATTATCAACGCGGCAAATCCAATTGCAATAAACGATGCCTCTTGTTCTTTTTTATAAATAAGCCGCACGATAAGATACAGAATATAAAAAACTTCAAAAAGGCAAATAATTTGGTGTACAAAAAGGAAGGATGTAAAAAAAGAACCTTTTGTAACAAGCGTTAGAATTCCATATAGAAGACCTTCGGAAACCCAGACAATGACAATCGCCTTATGAATATATTTCTTATATAGTTCATAAAAGTATAAGATGACGGGAACTGAAACAGTTGCAAAAGTAAAGTAATCCATACGGAGCGTTGCCATCCAAGACAAGTCGAATAAATCGCATCCAATCATCGTCCCTGTCGAGAGTATTCGTATCATAACGATAAATACGAGCATGGTAAAATACAAAATACTGATTTCTTTTGATCTGAAAATAAACAATATCAAATGGTAAAGACCGAGCGCTAACGCAAAGCTGAAAATCATTGCTTCGATAAGCTTACGTTGATATATGGACGATTCGAGGACGGATGTTTTATTAAGGATAACAGGATTGTATATACCCTGTTTTTTGTGATCAATACTCTTTATTTGAATCAAAAGATCGATCTGCGTTTCGCCCGAGGGTAATACAAAACAAGAAGATCGCGCATCTGTAAGTTTTCTTCCGGAAGGATTATATGCGTCAAGTTTTACGCCGTTTGCAAAAACTGTCAGCGAAGGGAATCGGTTTTTCAGATACACCGAAAGAGAAGGTGCTCCTTTGGGCAACAGTAGTCTTATGGTATATGTCGCATATCCGTTTGAAGGATAGGCCTTACCTTGTCCCGCTTTTTCAGCTGCCCAAGAAGACGGCACCGACATATAGACAGAGGGTTCTTTCCAATCTTCCAGAAATTCGTTCCAGAAAAAGCCATAAGTACCGTTAAGCATCACTTTACCCTGAGTGTCAAAGTTCCAGTTGCGTAAATCGATAACACCACGTTGTACCGTAGGGACACTTTCTGCATAGACAGCGGTGCCCAAGCCCAAAAAAATAAAGGTCGTCAATACGACCGACAAAAAATACTTTTTATTATAGAAAGCTTTTTTAAACAGTGAACCGAGGCGGTATACCATAGCAGAAGCGGGACAAATCACTTCGGTATGTTTTGCACCGGGACGAGAAAATAATTCTTTCATGCTGTAACTCTCCATACGTGTATGCCGTTATCACAAGAGGATGATACCCCCAGCAATATAGACCGGCTATTTTGAATATTATTTAGTATAGACTAAAAAGCCGAATTATGCTAGCACCCTACTTTTGAAAATATGCATACCGTCTACGGCGTTGCATTACCAAAAGTGTACATCCTTGTACACTTTTGGCAGCGAGTTTCAGCATCGCTGAAACATCGATTCTGATATAACCAGCGGCATCCGTGCCGCTACTGAAAATCCTCGACGTGCAAAAAGCACGCCTGCGGGTGTTATTCACTCTGCGCCTTGTATCCGGTACTACTATTTTCAAAAGCGCTGGAATTACGGGGCATATACGGCGTTGCGGCGTTATTTTTTATCGATTGGGTAAAAATGAATGAGTATAAAGCCTAATAGACACACGGCAGCGGCGATCGGCCCTGCAATAAGTCTGATAGCAAATATCGTATCGGAGGACTGGAGTATATCGGCGCGATATCCCGCAGCGCTGAGGATTAAACCTGAAACACCGGTCGAAACAGCCTGCCCGAGCTTACTGGCAAATGTCCACACTCCG
Organism: Treponema sp. OMZ 305; assembly: GCF_024181325.1. Lineage (NCBI taxonomy): Bacteria > Pseudomonadati > Spirochaetota > Spirochaetia > Treponematales > Treponemataceae > Treponema > Treponema sp. OMZ 305. The sequence continues at coordinate 1,617,787 of NZ_CP051300.1, forward strand.
TAATAACAGCCCTCGTTGTGTACCGTATCAGGTTGCCACGCAATCGCATCAGGCAACATTGCCCAAGGTGTCGCAAAAGCAAAACCAACCCCAACTCCTGCACATACGAACAACAAAGCAAGACCGATTAATCCGATACGGTGTCCTATAAAAAAGATTACCATCGTAGAAATACACAATACGGCAAGTCCTATGCGGTAGGAAACATTTTTCCCCAGCACATTTGAGCATTTTGCCGCAACAGGAATCGAAATAATAGCGGTTATCAGCAATAGCCCCATAATCGTACTTGAAAATGATTCCGCTTGGTAAATGTACTTTAGATAATACACAACCATTCCCTGCAAAAAATTGAGCGCTGTAATATGCAGCACAAAAACTACCAACAGCACTGTGTACGCGGAATTTGTAAATACCGAGCGGTAAGCAGAAAAGAACGCTTCTGTTTTTTTCTTACCGTTTTTAGGCGGAGCGGCAGACTCCCGCACTGAAAAAAAGGTGATAAGCGTTGTTATTATGATAATACCGCCGATAGCTGCCCCTGCAACCGAGAAGCCTAAGGCTTTAGACGGAAACATATTGACAATCGGCACCACAATAACAGCACCCATTATCGTACCGATTCCGGCGCACAAAAAACGGTAGGCATTTAACGAGGTTTGTTCGTTATAATCCGAGGTTAATTCGGGGGTTAAAGCAGAATACGGAATATTCACGAGGGTCATCGTCGTATTTACCAAACAAAGCATCAACAATGCCCACCAAAACAGCGCCGTTTGACCGGTAAACGAAGGCTTGGTAAAAAACAGCCAAAGCGAAAGACCGAACGGAAGCGCTCCGAACAAGAGATACGGACGGCGCCTGCCGAATCGGGAACGAGTGTTATCGGAAAGAAAGCCGACAATAGGGTCGGTAACCGCATCCCATATTTTCGCCACCATAATGGCGATACCGGCAAGGGCGGGCGCCAGATACACCGTATCGGTAAGATAGGTCAGCGTCCAAAACCCCATCGCCGTAAAAAACAGATTTCCACCGATGTCGGCAATGCCAAAACCGATTTTTTTTCGTACCGGTAACCGTACATCAGCTAAACGTACTTCGGTGATTAGCACTTCTGCACTATCGGCAATGTTTTTTTTATTCATAGTTTTTTACTCATAGACGGTAACAATCTGCGGAAGCGCCCGCTCTTTTAAGATACGGCTTATACCAAAAGCGATAGCTGCCCCTACGGCAAGACCGGCAGCGATACCGGCTAAAGCCAGCGATTCGTTATGCGTTTGCAAAAAGATTACCGTAAAGAAAAGCATCGAAAGCACGAGCGGAATACCGACTGCGCACAGTCCCTGAAAGCGGGCGGCCTTCTCGGAAATAAAGACGCCAACCTTGTTCCCAATCCATAAATCTTTTCCCGAAACGTTCAGCGCATCGACGATGTTGCCCTGTACAACCAACAAACCGTCTTTACTGCCTCCGCCACAAGCATGACAACCGCCGCCGCATGACGCGCATCCGCTGCGGCTATCGGTAGATTTAATGGAACAAAGATCTGCTTCGGGCGTATCGTATTCAACGGTTGCAATCTGCATGCCGTTCCGTTTCGTTATCGGCATACGTATCACTCTTCCTATTCTTTCCATAAAGCCTCCAAAATCAGTCGAATCGGCAATATGTGGGTTCATCTAAGCCACTTAAAGGTTATAGATTGTCTCCTGTATCACTTTTTGATAATACAGCGCTAACGGATCATCGGGAAATAGTTCCAATGATTTTGCAATATATGTTTGGGCGTTGGCATAGTTTTTTTCTTTGATTCTTTTTAACGCTTTTTCAATATATGAGGCGGTCTTTTGTTTTTTACTCTGAATATCAGGCGTATCACAATCATATACTTCATAAATAACAGTTTGTTCCGTTTCACCAATAACCGGCGAGTTTTGAATACAGCGTATGTGAAAATCTTCAGGATGCTGAAGTGATTTAAAAATCGATTCGGAAATAATAATGGTGTTGGAATAAACTTTTGTTGCAGCCTGTAATTCTTCTGCCGTATAGCAGGTATTCGAAATAACAACGCTGTCTAACCGGCTGTCACTTCCGATAATGCCTAAAAGGATCTTTCCGGTATCAATTCCTATTCCTGCCCTAATTGCAGGAAGATTTCCCAATCGTATATTTTCTTCTTGTAACTTTTTCTGAATTTCAACACCGCATGATACTGCCGCATCAGGCTTCTCGGAAAATAATGCGGTAAAACCGTCACCGAGAAATTTCATAATCACACCGCCGTATTTTCGAATAATAGGAGCAACTAACGCAAAATATTTATTAAGCAATATAAATACTTCATCAGGTTCAAGCTGTTCAGATATGCTGGTAAAAGACCGAATATCAATTGAAAGTACAGTCATGGACAATTCAGAGGAATCACCGGTATTTATTTCAGTAATACTGTTTTTTTGAAGAAACATCAGTAATTGATTGGGGAAAAATCGGCGCAACGCAGTTTGAATTTTTTTCAGTTCCTCTATCAGCTGTTCAATTTGATGTATTGCATTCGCATATCCGTCAATACTCATAATAACGGTGATAATAATTGCAACCATTGCACCTTCTTGTAAGCGTAATTTACCCGAGACCACCCATAAGCTAACCAGTGTATCATATAATGCAAAACCGGCAAGAATACCTAATACCGCAGCAATCCATATAGCAGATTTCTTTCTTTTAACTAATGCACGGATAACAATCACCACATCATAAATGATAGCAATGAATATAAGCGCTTGTTGTATATATAAATACTGGGATACAAGAAGTGTCGGTGCAATAACAATAAAAGCAATTGATAATAGGCAAAGTGCGATAATCCCCCGATAAACAAATTTATACTGAATATTAAAAATCTTATTAATAAATATCGTAAAAAATAATGCTGCTAATGGCATGGAAGAATAGCGTACAATAAAATACAACTTCCATGGAATTGCAGGCCAAATATAAGCGAGAATATGCGGATAAAATACGCTAACTCGGATACTAATCGTTATAGCAGTAAATGCAAACCATAGTATATAAGGCATTTTTTTATAATTTAAATGCAGCATGATAAAGAACATACTGAACAATAGCAGTACCGTTGATGCAATATTATAAGATAAAAGATTGAATACAAAAGAGTCGTTTACAATATCCGCAGAACCGAGGATAATCGATTTGTCTGTTCCTCCATACCGGTTATGAAAATTGGATATATTCACAATAATATCAGCCGTACCGTTTTTTGACGGCTTAAAAGTTGCAATACTGATTGTTTTTCCGGGTATTTCCGTTTTTGTCGAAATGCCGGGTTGTCCCTGCCCTGCCCTATCAGCACCGTTAATAACAATAGTACAACTTGAAAGAATATGATTTACTTGGAGAGCATATACTTTATTAGGATTGAGCCCTACCACACGCAGCCCGTATGAGGCATATCCAAAGTCGCTTTTCAGTGCAGTTTCACTGAGTTTACCCGGTAACGGTGCATATAACGGTCGTGTGTTATCCCTAAAATAATAGAACTGATGAGGGGTAAAATGCCATTGACCTTTAATGTTGAATATATCCCGATCGTTATGCGCCGGCAGTGTTAATAACCCATACTGAGCCGTTACCGTATGTTCCCTAAGGTTCTGTATCGGCTTTTCTCTAGTAATAAACGTTAGTATGAGGAACATAAAAAGAAAGGGAGACGCGCCGAGAAGTATCTTTTTCATAGTAGATTAACCTCATAAACATTTATTAAATTTCTCTTACCATGGAACTTTATTTTTCCGTAATAAAAGCATGTATGGGTGCGCCAATAACTTTCGAGAAGCTGCTCCCTAACAGTTTCACTAATAATGATATTAACTTTTTGTTCAGTTGCATAGTTGTACATTCGAGAAGAAATATTTACCACATCGGAAATAACCGTTGTGTCCATTCGCTCCGGCTCACCGATAGTACCCATCATTAATTTTCCATAATGAATCCCTGATGATATCTGAAGCAGCGATAAGGATTGTTTCTGCCTATGCATATTAATTTTTCTAATAAGCTGTGTAATCTCAATAATACAATCTACTGTTTCTTCTGCAGTGCCATAAAAAAGAACCATTAATCCATCTGTTAAATACTTATCAATAAATCCGTTATATTTTTTAATAATAGGATTAGCAGCCTGAATGATGGTGTTATATAAAATTAACAGTTCTTCACGTGCTCTGCTTGATGAAAGTTTGGATTTAATACCGAGATGGATAAAAGCGATAAACATATTTTTATCAATATTATCACCAAGTGAAACATCCGTAACGTTTTTCTTATTTAAAAATTGCAAGAACTCATCCGGAAAGAATCGTTGAAAAGATATATTTGTCTTTTGGATTGATTCGATCATCTGTTCCTGTGTTTTAAAAGCTGCGGAAAAATGCTTAATAACAATAAACGCCATCGGAATCATCAACAGTAATACTCCAAAATGAGAAATAAAGGGAGCATTAATAATACCGTTTGAAATTAAACCGTCAAATATTGCCGCACTGATAAACAATAAAAATGAAATTAAAAATGTCAGTGCGAACGGTTTTCGTTTAATTAACGCATGAGCAACCACTGTACATACGATTGATGAAAGGAATAAAATATAGATCTGTACAATCAGTAATGCTCCGACGAATACCGGTATTGGCGTAATGAGAGTCATTAAACCGTACAGGAGCAACGGAATAGTCAAAAAATAAAAAATTTTTGACGGTTTTTTGATAAACAGATTAAGAATAAAAAGGAATGTAAAGACAGCACACAGGGGAAACGTCAAATACCCTACCCTGTACATAATATCCGTCGATACATTCGGAAAAAAATCTCTTAATAAAAAATCATTGTAACAAAGTGTTCTAACAGCAAAGCTATAACACAGAAATCCGAAGATACCGGCAGTGGTTTCTTTCCGATAAAAGAGAAATAGAGAAACAAAGAAAGTAGCCATACTAAATAGGATAGAAAATATACCGGAGGAAACAAGCTTATCCGATACTGTTTTTGTTTGTAATGTTGAATAAAGACCGAAAAGGAAGGGCGTTTCTAAACCCGGATTTCTATCATGAAAATTCGACAAATGAATAACAATAGTCGCTTCAGTTTCATTATTGAGCGGCAATATAACCGTTTCCGAATGCCAATCAAATATTTCTTCTTTAAAACTCTTCCCGGGAACTCCCGATGTATAGAATAAGCTGCCGTTTAGATATACGGTAAAAGCCGATGAGGTACGTGTAAAATGAATCGCATATACTTTCTCGGACTCAAATCCGCGGATTCTAATTGCATACGAAGCATAGCCTTGTACCGGCTGGGGATGCGTATACGTTGTCCACCCAAATTCAATCGGCTGAAAATCCGTATACATCTCAAGAGGCATAACCGCAGAAACAAACTCTTTTTCCGCATAAGCCCATGAACCTTTTAGCGAATAGACCGTACCTTTATCGATATCTGATATATCATAAACTCCATTTGAGGCATAGAGTCTATCTTCCTTTGTACAAGAAATCGTATAAAGAGTCACGGTAAACAGCATAAGAATGAATACTCTGTTTTTAATTTTCACAATTAATCCTTGACTGTTGTATTACGGTACAGCTACTTTGCTAAATTTTCTTAATTTACTATATAAATGAGGTTGTGTCTAGGATGATTTCAAAAATGCATGGCAAACGCATCAGCCTGTTTTTTTAATTCATAATTAAGAATACCGGCAGGCTAAACACACTGAGAGTTATATGATATACTGTTTCTGCTGTGAAACGTATTAAGATTAATCATTTTTATATTATTTTATCTTTATGCTTTATTTTGTCGCGCCCCTGCCCTGCTCAGCCGCTTGCCGGTATTTGGGAAAACTCCGAACGTTTTATTGAATATACCGATAAAACAGACGAAACCGTAGAAGATACGCTGCGAATAGTCTTAAAGACCTATTACCGCTTTGTGTATGAGGATATGGGTACTTACCCTGCCAAGGTAAACCAAGAAGGCACGGGAAATATTTATTCGCTGCGTATTCGGTATCCCGGATATAAAGCTCCGGTACCTGCCGATGTATGGGTACATGGCAACGGATTATTTTCATCATTTTATAAAAAAGTTCCGTATAATCTTGTTACCGGTACACAGCAAAACGCTGCTCAATCGGAAACTGAGGAGACACCTGTAAATCCGCAATCGTCGGCTTCAGCCGCAACCGTTTTGGACGGTTTTTGGGTTGAACGAGGCTTTCGAGACGGCATCTTGATATATCAGCAGGAAGCTCCGGCATTTTTTGATGCTTTTTTCTTTAATGGAACACAGTATATCAAATTCCGCTATTGGACGGGCGATTTTGAATACAAAAAAAAATATGCAGGATTTGCATTCGATGACGGATTACAAGTAACCGTACCTAAGTTTATCCGACAATATGATACCATATACAGCTGCATAACCGATAATGGTTCAAAACTCAAAAACTATGAGAAAGGGGGTGTATCAATCACTGATAGCAGTAATGGTATACGACAGCTGACACTTACCCCTCAAGGAGGCGGGCAGGGAACTCATGCGGTAGGCGATGTGTATCCGAATCAGAAATACCCGAAGGTACAAGGGCTTCCTTTATATTATGATGAATCGGATGGCGCTTTTGCATTGGGCGAGCCTTTTTTAACCCGATCATCAATTTCAGACCTGCAAGAAGAGATAACACGGCATAACAGCCTTAAACGGCCGCCGCCCGAACCGCTCCTTAAAGCAGACGAGTTCGATTTTTATTGGGAGCGGATTAAACAAATACGCAAGCAAGACTGAACTTCAACGGCATTGACTAAGTAAAACTTTTTATAGTATGCTTAATCTCCGTTTATAGTCTTTTATATATAAAAGGCTATAAATGCTATTTCGGGATAAAACCCGATAAATACTCCATCCCGCAGCAAATGCGGGGCTAATGGCCATCAGGAGGGCACATGAGAAAGTATGAATTGATGACTGTCTTTCCCATTGAGGAAGCACAGTTCAAGCCAGGCATTGAAGATGTTCGATCCGTTCTGGGGGACTTCAGTGTTCAAATTGATTCCGAAGATTCGTTCGGAGACCGCGAATTAACGTATGAAATCAAAAAAAGAACAAAAGGTCGCTATGTATTGTTCAATATCCATGCCGAACCGGATAAGATTATCGAAATAGACCGCAAGTTTAAGCTCAATCAAAACCTTTTGACTTTTTTATTTATCAAAATTGATGAATAATTCAGGAGGGCATTGATGGCAGATATAAACCACGTCGTACTTGTCGGTAGGCTTACCCGTGATGCAGAATTAAAATACACCCAAGGAGGGGCTGCCGTATGCAGGTTTTCGGTTGCAATTAACCGGCGCCGGAAAAACGGTGAAGAATGGGTTGAAGAAGCAAACTACTTCGACATCGTGCTTTGGGGCAGACAGGGCGAAGCGCTTAATCAATACCTTGTAAAAGGAAAGCAGGTCGCTGTTGAAGGCGAACTTCGTCAAAACCGATGGGAACAGGACGGGCAGTCCCGCAGTAAAGTAGAAGTTATCGCGAATAATCTCCAGCTTTTAGGGGGCGGTTCCGGAAGCGGCCAGCAGGTGAATACCGGCAATCGGGAGACATATCAGCGATCAAATGCACCTTCGGCATATCAGGCTCGGCAAAATACACCGCCGTCTAATGACGGTTATGAAGCCGATTTTGATAACGCCAATTATGACAATATTCCATTCTAAGGAGAATCAAACATGGCAGATGAAACACTGAATACCACTGAAGTAGATACAAATACACAGGAAAATCCCCGCGAAGGCGGAGGAGAAGAACGGCAGAGTAATAAAAAAGGAAAGATGTTTTTCCGTAAAAAGGTTTGCCGCTTCTGCGCTCAGAAAGCAAAAATCGATTATAAAGACCCCGATTCTTTACGGCGCTTTATTACCGAACGCGGAAAGATTTTGCCGCGCCGCATTACCGGCACCTGTGCAAAGCATCAGCGTAAGCTCGCGCTCGAAATTAAGCGTGCACGTGCGCTTGCGTTGCTTCCTTACGTTGTAGACTAAGGTCCTACACGGGGCTGTCCAAAAACTAACCGACTTTTGAGACATCCCCAAGTAATTAAATTATCCGTCGCCGGATTCCAACTCCTGGGATGCAGGGCGGTTGTCGTTTTTATTATTATGTACCATTATAACGGTACGCTTAAGGAGCTTGAAATGAAAGTAATTTTAAATGAGGATGTCAAATACCTCGGAGAAGAGGGCGATATTAAGGACGTTGCCAAGGGCTATGCCCGTAACTATCTATTTCCGCGGAATTTAGCGGTTCCCTGCAACTCTTTCACCCTTGCCCATTTTGAAAGCCGCAAGGAAGAAATAGAGCAGCGGAAGGCTGTTAAACGGCAAAATGCAGCAGGTCTAAAAGAGCAGCTTGAAGCATTAACGCTCACCATTGTAATGCCTGCAGGTCCCAACGGGAAGTTGTACGGTGCCGTTACCAACCAAACGATTTCCGACGAGTTGCAAAAACTCGGATTCGAAATCGAACGCAAGCGTATTGAGCTGCCCGGTCTTACCTTCAAAAGTGTTGGGCATTATAATGCGACCCTTAAACTATATGAAGCGGCCGTTGCGGTACTCCCCGTTGTGGTAGAAGCTCAACCTGAGGCTGAAAAAACGGTCGAAGCAAAACCTGAGAAGCGTTCGCACCGCCGTAAGGAAGAAGCTGAAGCAGAGCCGGAAGCATCGGCAGAGGCTCAAGCCGAAGTCGGCCAAGAAGAAGTAAAAGCAGAAGAACCTGCCGAAACGCAAGAATAACCTACTTCTCTTGTATTTATTATTAGAGAGAAAACGGTGTAGCATCCCAATCACAAAAGAGAAGTTCTATTCAAGGACTTCTCTTTTATTTTTTTTAGAGCATATAAATACAATTAATATAAAAACGATCGAGGAAAACAAAATGTCGGATATGATAAAGCAGCTTTCTTCTTCATTAAAAGATAAAATACCGCCGAATAATACTGAGGCGGAAATAGCCGTACTCGGAGCTATTTTACTTGACTCGGATGCTATCGGAACGGTTTTACAGTATATCCGCGCCGAAAGTTTTTATACGATTGCTCACCAAAAAATCTTTCAGGCTGCTGTCGATCTTTATAATAAAGGGCAGAATGTCGATATCCTTGTGATTAGTGAGCATCTGAGACAGGAGGGTCTTCTTGATTCCGTAGGCGGCACCGCTTATATTGCTTCGCTTACAGATGCTGTTCCCAGTACCGCGAATGTTACCTATTATGCAAAAATTGTCCTCGATGCAGCGATTCGTAGATCACTTCTAAGAGTTTCGCATCAGATTTATGCCGATGTCTTTGATCAAACCGTTGCCTACTCTTCCGTACTGGAACAGGCACAGAAAAATATCTTCGATTTAACCGATGCGGGGCAATCGGCGACCTTCCATACTCCGAAAGATCTTATCCTTGAAGCTATTGAGATCATCGAAGCGCGTGCGAAACACCGCGATGAGTTTTCCGGTATCCCTTCCGGTTTTGAATTTTTAGATAGCCTTACCAGCGGCTTCCAAAACTCGGAGCTTATTATCATCGGGGCGCGCCCCTCAATCGGAAAAACAGCGTTGGCGCTTACCATTGCCGATTATATTTCGGTAACAAAAAAAATACCTTCGGCTTTCTTTTCGCTTGAAATGTCCAATATGCAGCTGATACACCGTTTATTCTCTCTGGAATCACGGGTATCGTCTTCCAAAATCCGTTCCGGCAATTTGCAGAGCGCTGATTTTGCAAAACTACAAGATGCAGCGGGTAGGCTCTACGATGCCCCGCTCTATATCGTCGATATGCCCAATATGAAGCTGCTTGATTTACGGGCGATGGCGCGGCAGCTCTGCTTGCAGGAAGGGGTAAAAATTATCTTTATCGACTATCTCGGCTTAATTTCTTCGGAAAATAATGCGATTCCACGTCATGAGCGTTTTGCAGAGATTTCTCAATCACTGAAAAGCCTTGCCCGTGAGCTCAACATTCCCGTCATAGCGCTGTCACAGGTAGGCCGCGATGCCGAAGGAACTGCGCCGACGCTTGCAAACTTACGGGAGTCCGGCGCGATTGAACAAGATGCCGATGTCGTTATGTTTTTACACCGAGAAAAACGGGAAAGTCTCGACACCGAACTGATTGTTGCAAAACAGCGTAACGGTCCTGTTGCGACCATCAACCTTGAGTTCATCAGTGAATGTACCCGTTTTGTTTCTAAGGCGCGGAACGGATAGCGCTGCTGGAGATAGCTAATCTACAGCAAACCTCTTCCCCAAAAAAGCCTTATTCGGCTGGCGAATTTATCGGGAGATATTCCTTCATAAGCTCAAACCGCTTTGTAAAATATTTTTTGTCTTTTTCGTTAAGCGTATCAATCCACTCTTGCGTAAAACGCTTGACAACCGGATATTCCGGTTCATTGTATTGGGTTATCAGCAGAGGAGTAACCGAAAAATCCGCCCTACCTGCTTCGTTCCGTGTACACATTAATTGCAGCATCACGGCATCGCCGGTATATTCCCGATAAAACTCAGGATCATCATACCGAGTGTGCCAACGCTGCCCTGAAATAAAATTCCCCATAGAATACATACAAAAGACCTTACACTGCTCCGAAATAGTAACGGCAGTATCGTTAACAGTAGTATTCGGTAAAAGTAAAGACCGTTCGACAGTGATTATCTCCCATGTCTGCATAACATGCGGGTGATGTGCCCAAATAATGTCGACGCCCGCTTCTCCGAGCTGTTTAAACCACTTTTTTTTCGACTCGGAAACAGTTCGCCCATATTCTGGTTCATTGAGATGAAGACCCAATACAAATAAATCGCAAGGATATCGGTTGCGAGCCTCTTTAATGAGCGAAAGGAGCGCTGCCCTGCCCTGCTTTGTAGGTGCACTGTAATAAAGCCGATCCTTTGATGCATCATAAGAATTTAAAATCTCGGTAACGGAGCAAAAAAGGATATTCCACCCTTTATAGACAAAAGGGGTTGCTTGTATGTGGTCGTTTACAGAGTCTTTTAAGCCGGAAAAAGCGAGAAATGGAGGAAGTGAAGCTTCGGCAGCGAGCCGTTCTTTTTGTACTGTCCGTACCGCAGCAAGCGTTCCGTCAATACCGGTTGTACCGTGATCGTTCGTATGGTTATTTGCAAAGCTCAACACATCAAAACCTGCTTGAACGGCAGCGCGTAAATACGGCGTGTGTACATTAAAGCTAGGATAGGTCGAAAGCGGCAACGCATCGCATACCGGTGTTTCGATATTTACAAAACTTAAATCATCATTATGTAATATTTTTTCAACATCCTTGTATATTAAATCATACTCATTCATATTGAAATTCACCGTATGAGCCATCAGATCGCCTGCAAAGGTGAGTGCAAGCGGCAACGTATGGGAAGCGGAAGCGCTTTTGCTCGAAGATCGGTTATCATTCGTCGAAGGAACGCCATCATCTTGACTGGCTGGGCTATCACCGGTTTGCAGAGAAGCGGCGCTCACACAACATGAAAAAAAGATCGGTAACATAAACAAAAATACGGCTTGTCGGCGCATATACATATACAAATCACTCCTAACCCCGTTAGTATGTGAGGAATATTAAAAATATTCAAGTTATTTTTATCCTTGCCTTTTTAGATAAAATATGATAAATTGTAGGCAAATGGATACAGTATCGCTTAATAACCTGGTATTTTCTAATACTGAAAACGGATCCGTTGAGCTGGATGCTACAACTCTTGCCGGATTAAAAAAGATGCCGGTCGATATATTCGATAACGTATATGTCGGTGATGTAAAGCCTCATGCACTTATCCTCTGTGTCGATGTACGTGGGTTCAGTAGTTTTCTCTGTTCACATGATGAAAAAGCCGTGTTTTCGCTTATTACCTCATTTACCTCAAACTTTTTATCCTGTGTAAACCAATTCGGATACGGATGTTCCTACTATAAGCTTCTAGGAGACGGCGCTTTAGTTATCTGGGATGAAACGACTCCGACGACGTTAGGTGAAGCCATTATGGTATTTCAAACCTATACCGAGTTTCTCGGCGAAGAACTGTTTAGGCCGTATCCAGAATTAGGGCTGGGCGGCGCCTTAGTAATGGAGCAGGTATATAAGTATGAAATTTCTGCAGAAGCATCCGCTTTAAAATACCGTGACTATGTCGGTTACGGTATAAATCTTGCCTGTCGGTTGCAAGGGCTTGCGCAAAAATCGGAGTTAATTATCAATAAAAAACTTGCAGACCTTAATGCCTTAACAACGGTAACTAAAGATGCTCCGGCACTGCTGGAGGAGGCCAAACGGTTGAAAGGTGTTTTTGCTGAAGATAAGTATCCGTTATATTTTTATGCAGGCGTAAATCCGGCAAATACATTTGGGTTATAATTCCTATTAAGGCAACTGCACGCTGGAAATATTGTAAGAGGGGTTCCCCCTTTGTGCGAAATTTCAGTTAAAATTTCGCACCGTTTGCTGACAATTTTCTATGTAAAAGCGATTTGTTCACTCAGTGTTTCCAGCGCTGCTTGAGGGGTGCCGTTAAAAATATCTACCGATTGCATGGCTTTGTGAATAAACTGAGAAACAGCAACAGAGCTTTCCAATTCGTGCGGTGTGCATACGCCGGTGTGAATACTTTCCTGTAAAAAAGCAATAACCGCTTCTAAAAACAGCGCATATATCCGGCGCGGTTTGCAATTATTCAACAGTTTCAGTACAGCCGTAATCGATGGTTCATGACTTGACGGATGTTCTGCTCGATAAGCCGTAAGCTTTTGAATAAGCACTGTAAATCGGCTTTTTTGCGGCTCTCCCCTATGTAAGCAATATTCCCAAAAGAGCGCAGCAGCTTCCCGAATATATTCGGGGGCAACCGGCAAAAAACTCTGCAAGTACGAAACAATGCGGATCGGCTGCGATGGAGATACGGCCGTACAAAAATGGTGATCGCGGAATACCCGCTCGATGACTGCCTGTTGATGTTCAGTATCCCGTTCGATGAACAGATAAGTCCGCACACGGGACAAAATAGTCGGGATAACGGCAGCGCGGCGCGCCGTAGTTAAAATAAAAACGGTATATTCGGGAGGCTCTTCCAATATTTTTAAAAATGCGTTTCGGGCAGACTCTTGCATTTTATCGGCATTTTCGATAATCAATACCTTTTTTTTACCGACAGGCATTAATCTCACCCATGCGGAGGCTTTCCGTACTTGATTAACAGGGAGCGTATCATACATACAATCTTCTTGCAATTTTTGGCAGAGATCGGTGATTTTTTCAGTCAGCTTTTCCAGTTTTTTTGCTTCTTCTTCCGATATGGTGGTTTCTATTGTACCATATCGGTCGATAAGATCGGTCAACGACTCTTCTATGTCAGCGAGAATCGGCGCCGCTTTAACAAAACGGGATTCATCCGTATCCCACAATCGGGAATCAAATCGGGAAGTAAGCTTGCGTACGGCTCGGACAAAAAGGTAGCGCGCTGCCGTAGTCTTTGCCGTACAGAGCGCATGGGCGGCAGCTTTTGTTTCAAGCACGGTATCTCGCGTTCCGAGGATTAAAAGATCGCTTGACGATAAGTCTTTATGCCGTTTGCAGGATTCGCATGCACATGTCCAGCTGCCCGATTCGGTACACGAAAGAATCCGCGCCGTTTCCAATGCAGCAGTGAGTTTACCGCTTGATTCCGGCCCTGCAAAGAGTAATGCCGGAGGAACTTTCCCCTGCTCCAGCTCATCACTGACTAACTGAATAACCGGTTGTCCGAGTACATTTTCAAACATATATGCCTCTCACCTTAGATGCCGTTTTGGATTATCTGTAAGACATTACCGCTGTCTATCGGAAGAGGAATCAGTATCCGTACAATCATGCTGCGGGCGATAAGGGCATCGATATTAAAAAACGGCTGCAGCTGTAGAAGCGCTACGAGAATAATAAGGACAATATACGCTTCAAATAAACCCAAAAAGAACCCAAGCGCATGATCAAGGCTGTTTAAAATTTCATTATCGAAAACTGCGGATATCAGCATTTGAAGCAGTTTAACGGCGATAAAAACGACGATAAAAATCATAAAAAAAGCGATAAGCTTCATTGCTGTCGGAGAAAGTCCGCTCACCCTTGTATGCAAAGAAAGCGGACGATAAAACCAAAAGGCTACCGCGATTGCCAATAAAAAAGCCGCCATTGAAAAAAACTCGTCGACAAAACCCCGAACGGTAACTTTAATGATGACAATAATGCTGATAATCAATAACACCATATCAAGTATATTTATGCTCATTCTGTTATCCATTGTTGTAAAAGATGCGCAATTTTAAGTGCAGGTTTTTCATCGGCAAGAGCCGCCGATGCTTGAGCCATCGCTTGTAACTCATGAGGATTTTCTAAGAGCCGCGTTAGAATACTGCAAAGCATATCCGGCGTTGTATCTTTACCGGAAAGAGTGATTGCAGCTCCTTGTTCGGTAAAAAAATCCGCATTTTCAATTTGATCGCCGCGGCTGCTGCCTTTTTCGAGCGGCAATAAAAGCATCGGTTTTCCTGCTGCAGCAGCTTCCCAGATGGTATTGGCGCCCGCGCGCGACATCACAAGATCGGCTGCAGCGAGAACATCCGGCATTTGCTCAACGATAAACGGAAACGGTTTATATTGACTGCTCAAATCAGGACGTTCTTCCTGTAACCGTTTTTTAATCCGCTCCCCTTGTGCACGGTGCTGAGCGCCGGTTTGGTGCACAACAAAAAAAGACTCGGCGAGAAAGAGGATTGTTTGCTCTACCAGTACATTGATCTGAAGTGCACCGAGGCTTCCCCCCTGTATAAACAGGATCGGCTTATCCCCTGTATATTGAATAAATGCTTTTCCTGCGTCTGCATTTGCTTCGTAAAAACGCATTCTCACGGGGTTTCCCGTAACGGTAATTTTCTGCTGCACTGCATTTGGAAAAAAACTTGTTGTTTTTGTGTATGAAACAAAAATTTGAGCGGCAAATCGGGTGTTTATTTTTGTGGCAAGTCCGGGAGAAAAATCACATTCATGCGTAATAACCGGAATCTTGAGGCACCACGCGGCAGCGCACGGCGGCACCGATACAAAGCCCCCTTTAGAAAACACGAAACTGGGCTTTAATTTTAAAAGGATAATCAACGAGGCGAAAAAACCCCCGATAATCTTAAACACATCGATGAGGTTTTCAAGGCTGAAATATCGGCGCAGCTTTCCTGCCGGTATTCCGTAAAAAGGGATATTCGCACTACACACATAGGATCGGTCGGTACCGTTGTTGGAACCTATCCAGACAATCGGTATGCCGGTTTCTTTTTTTAATACTTCGGCAACGGCAATACCGGGAAATATATGACCTCCGGTACCGCCGCCGGTAAATATAACACAACTCATAACCCCGCAAGTATATCAGAAAAAAGGCCGGCATACAATGCGCCAGAATCCGCTGTATCAAAATCCGCTGAAATCCGCCATATTCTTCCCAAAGCGATTTTAATATACTACAATAGAGAACTAGATTATGGCACAGATTATAGATGGCAAGAAATTAGCCGAGGAATTAACCCAAGCGGTAACACAAGAAAACGCCGTATATTGCAAAGAGCATCCGCAGCCCTGCCTCGCGATTGTATCATCGGGAAGCGATCCTGCCTCACAGGTGTATATTAAAACGAAGGTACGGGCGCTGGAAAAAGCGGGTATGCAGAGCAGGATTATTCCATATTCCCAAACAATAAGCGAGCAGGAACTAACAGCGTGCGTACAAACGTTGAATGCCGACGATACGGTTGACGGCATTTTGATTCAACTCCCACTTCCCTACCCGCTGGACAGTAGACGGATACTGGCGCCGCTCGATCCGGCTAAAGACGTCGACGGATTTACACCGGAAAACTTGGGTCGCTTACTTATCGGCAGTCAGGGCTTTATCCCCTGTACACCGCAGGGAATTATGTATGCGCTGCAGCAATACGGCATACCGCTAAGCGGCGCTCATGCGGTTATTGTCGGGCGCTCTGCGATTGTCGGGAAGCCCCTCGCAGCCCTGCTCACTGCGGCGGATGCAACCGTTACACTCTGCCACAGTAAAACGAAAGAGCTTGCCGCACTGACACGGCAGGCTGATATTTTGATTGCGGCTGCGGGACATCCGGCGCTCATTACCGGCAGCATGATAAAAAAAGGCGCCGCAGTTATCGACGTGGGAATTAACCGCGTCCCCGATCCTACTGCCCCCAAAGGCACCAGGCTGACCGGCGATGTTGACTTTGAAAGCGCCGCTGAGCAAGCCTGCTGGATTACTCCGGTTCCCGGCGGTGTCGGTCCTTTAACCGTGGCGATGGTACTGCGGAACACCCTGCGTGCCGCACAGCTCCGGCACGGCTGCTTATCTGAATCGAAAACCGGAGCAGGAACTCATACAGATAAAGCTAACACAGGCGCTGCCGAATGCTAGCGCTCAGCCGCAGCCGGGAGCAAACCGCTCGGCACAAACCCACTGCAGCGCCGGATGCGGAAGTAACGGATAGCGCGGCAGTATTGCCCGACATATTGGTATCTATCCCCGAAGCTGCTGCGCCCACACCCGCCGCCGCAGCAGAAATAACCGTAAAAAAATCGGTGTTCCGCGCCGAGGTGTTTTATATGGACAACGCGCAGGGAGCAAAGGAGACCGTAAAGCGGCAAAAAGAGCAATACCGCGATGCTCGGCACGTAGTTCACGCCTTTGTTATCGGTGAAACCGGCTCGATACTCGGCTGCAGCGACGATGGAGAGCCGGCGGGTACGGCGGGACAGCCGGTTCTTGCCGTCCTAAAGGGAAGCGGAATTACCAATATATTGATAACCGTTACCCGCTGGTTCGGCGGTACCCTATTGGGAACCGGCGGCTTGGTAAAAGCGTATTCTACTGCGGCAAAAGAGGCACTCGCTAAAGTACACACAGAGCCGCTTATTCAAAAAGCGGAGTTTACTTGTGAATGCAGCTATGAGGATCACAATCCGCTGCTCCGTGCCGCCGCACAGCTGCCGATCAGCTTTGCACAAACGGAATTTGCACAAACCGTTCGGCTGAGCGGCTCAATTCCGCTTGAATATTGTACCGAGTTTGCTCAGCTCGTTACGGAAATCAGCAAGGGCGCTTCTTCGGTGCAATTTTCAGAATAGAAAACCTCTAAAAACGGAAGGTCATCTCTAAGAACGGATATATTTCAAAAGGAGAAAATCATGTTTAACAGCATCAGCGGGACGTTGACCGGTAAAACGGCAGAATCCATCTACATAGAAACATACGGCATTGAATGGGAAGTTTTTGTATCCGCCCTGAGTGCAGACCGATTCGGAGCTGCAGGGAACACGGTACGGGTCTATACATGGCTCTATCATCGGGAAGATCAGATGAGGCTTTTCGGCTTTTTAACACCGGCTGAGCGGAGCCTTTTTTTGGATTTAACAAAGGTTGACGGAATTGGCCCGAAACAAGCGCTGAAAATTCTTTCCGGTCTGGACGGCGCAGCGCTGGAAGCGGCTCTTGAGGCAGGAGACGTCGCGCGGCTGCAAAGTATCCCCGGTATCGGAAAGAAAACAGCGCAAAAGATGGTGCTTGCTCTAAAAGGTCAGCTTACCGGATTGCACGATACGGGGCGGGCGGAAATGGCAAAAAAATCGGAATTTGAAGATATTATCACAGCCCTTATCAATATGGGATATGATCGGAAGCGTACCGCAGAAACGGTAGAGTCGGTTGCGCAATCCATGCGCGCAAAAGGTGCCGATCCTGCTGCAAAAGAAGAGGAACTGTTCCGTACTGCAATTGTCAATTTGAGTTCAACATAGATAGTGCAGATACAATTAAAAAGAACGATCCCGATAAAGCAAAACGAATGATATAAAAGTATTTCCACTTGAAAGACAGACGCCGAACCATATATTATAAGAAATCTCTAAAAAATCGGATTGAATAATGATGGAAGAAAAAACGGAAGCATCGGCGGCGTTTTCGCGGACGCGAGCGGATCACGCAATAGAAATACTGGAAGATTATACGGAAGCTATCGCCAAAATCAGTAACGAAAACGGGAAATGCCGCGTTATGGATCTTGCACGATATTTCGGCGTAAGCCATGTGTCGGTCATTCAGGTGCTGCAACGGTTAAAAGCTAATCATTTGATTGAAAGCGGTACCCATAAACCGATATGTCTTACCGAAGAAGGCCGCGCATTGGCACGCGAATGTGCGGCTCGGCACGATGTTGTGCTTCAATTTTTGTTAAAACTCGGCGTAAGCGAAAAAAATGCCCTCCTCGATTCCGAAGGATTGGAGCACCATATCAGTTCCGAAACTTTGGAATGTATGAAGGGATTTATAGGAAACCTCTAAAATAGAGGCCTTATCAAAATCAGTCAAATGGTTGTTGATAAATTCTTGTGAGAGTCTTGACAAAATATCGTAGTATGTACTACATTTATGGTGAAAAATAAGTAGGTAATACTACATAAAAACAGACATTTAATGTAGTATTGACTACTAAAAAATAAAATTTTGTTTTGGAATAATATTCCAAAGGGAGCTAGTATGAAAAAGTGTACACAATGGGTAACAATTATGCTCATGGTGCTAATGTGTGTTATTGGTATTGTCGGCATGACTGGCTGTACAAAAAAGGATACGGGTGCAGATAAAACGAATGCAAGTAAAGCGAATACAGAACGCCCCAAACGAGTGGTAACGACCTTCACTATTTTGCAGGATATGGCGCAGAATATTGCGGGCGATAAGCTTTTGGTAGAATCGATTACCAAGCCGGGGGCGGAAATTCACGAATATGAGCCGACTCCGCTTGATATTGTTAAGGCTCAGTCTGCTGATTTGGTTCTGCGCAATGGTTTGGGGCTTGAACGCTGGTTTGAAAAATTCATGGGCAATGTAAAAGATGTGCCGAGCGCTACGCTCAGCGATGGAATTGAGCCGATGGGTATTGGGGAAGGACCGTACAACGGGATGCCGAACCCGCATTCGTGGATGTCGCCGAAAAATGCACTCATCTATGTGGAAAATATCCGGAAAGCCTTTGTGAGTTTAGACCCTGCAAATGCGGAGACCTATAATGCCAATGCAGCTGCGTACAGCGAAAGCATCAAAAAGATCGATACGTTCTTGACTGAAAAGCTTTCCGAAATTCCCGAATCGCAGCGCTGGCTGGTAACCTGTGAGGGGGCTTTTTCTTATCTGATCCGCGACTGTAATATGAAAGAATTATACCTGTGGCCGGTCAACGCCGACGAGGAAGGCAGCCCGCAGCAAATTCAAAAGGTGGTCGATACGATCCGACTGCATCACATTCCCGTTGCCTTTTCCGAAAGTACCATCAGCAATAAGCCACAGTTACAAGTCTGTAAGGAAACCGGAGCCTATTATGGCGGTGTTCTGTATGTCGACTCTTTAACGTATGAAGACGGCGATGCCCCGACCTATCTGAAAATGCTTGAATACAATGCGAATGCAATTGTGAAGGGATTTGAGGATAGCCGCCGTTGAGCATGTACATCCATGTACATGCTCAACGATGAGTTTTTGCAAAGCAAAAACTCACTCCTGTATGGAACCACCGCCATCCATGGCGGTACTGAATGCACATTCCGTGCACGAATTGAATAACTGAGCTGAGAAGGGGAGACGTATGGTGATACATTCGCTGCGGCATGCGGCTTATAGTAATAATGGAAGTAACAATATAAATGACAAAGGGGATTCCGTTGAACTGGCAGTAAAGGATGTCAGTGTAGCGTACAATAACGGACATGTTGCCCTCTACGATGCGTCGTTCACCTTGCAAAAAGGAACAATTACCGCATTGGTCGGTGTAAACGGCAGCGGTAAATCAACCCTTTTTAAGACAATCATGGGCTTTATTAAACCGATGAGCGGCTCCGTAACCATTTGCGGAAAATCGATCCGTTCGGCGCAGAAGCAGCATCTGCTTGCGTATGTGCCGCAGTCGGAAGACGTGGACTGGTCGTTTCCGGTGAGTGTGTGGGATGTGGTGATGATGGGACGGTATGGTTACATGAATTTTCTCCGCATTCCAAGCAAGCAAGATAAGGAAAGAGCTGAGCGTAGTTTGGAACGCGTGCAGATGCTCGATTTTAAGGATAGGCAGATCGGCGAACTTTCAGGCGGACAAAAAAAGCGGGTGTTCCTTGCACGGGCGCTTGCGCAGCAGGGAAAAATCATCTTGCTCGATGAGCCGTTTACCGGAGTCGATGTTAAAACGGAAACAGCGATTATCGAGCTGCTGCGTGAGCTGAAAAACGAAGGTCATCTGATCTTTGTTTCTACCCACGACTTAGGTTCTATTCCTGAGTTTTGTGACCACGTTGTAATCATCAACCGGACAGTGATTGCCTCCGGTGCGACGGAAACCACCTTTACCGCTGAAAACCTGATCAAAGCATTCGGCGGAGCGCTGCGGACTATTAAGATTGATCATACCGATAATCCGGAAGATACTGCTCATGAAATAAGAGTATTTACCGATGACGAGGGGGCTTTGATTACCAAGCAGGAGGGTAGACCGTATCTCAAGGGCATAAGAAATGTTGTTGAGTAGTGGCGGTTTTGAAGAGAAAGGCAGCCCCATTATTCTGCGGGGTGTTAAAAAAATAGTCTGATGCGTTTGCCTTGATGGAGTGATATGTTATTGATTCCTTTTCAGTATGAGTACATGGTGAAAGCGATTTTGGTGAGCGGAGGTGTCGGCGGGGTGTGTGCCTTGCTGTCGTGTTTTGTTGTGCTGAAAGGCTGGTCGCTTTTGGGAGATGCGCTGTCCCATGCGGTGGTGCCGGGAGTTGCGGTTGCTTATATTATCGGTATTCCGTTTTCTGTCGGTGCCTTTATCAGCGGGATGCTCGCTGCGCTCATTATGGGCTTTGTTAAAAAGAACACACGGATACGCGAGGATGCGGTCATAGGCATTGTCTATACCACGTTTTTTGCGCTCGGTGTGCTGCTGATTTCGTTGTATCCAAGCAATATCAGCCTGACGACCATCATTATGGGAAATATCCTCGGTATTGCCGACCGGGACATTGTGCAAACGCTCATTATTGCGGGTGTGAGCCTTATCATCATTTTGCTGAAATGGAAGGATTTGCGGCTTTTTTCGTTTGATCCGTCGCACGCCCGCTCGATAGGGCTGAATACCAATGCGCTTTACCTGTTGCTGCTCACCCTGCTTGCCGTTACGGCGATTGCGGCGCTGCAAACGGTGGGCAGTGTGCTGGTTGTAGCAATGCTGGTAACACCGGGAGCTGCCGCATATCTGCTCACAGATAGATTTCCGATAATGATGGGGCTTGCAGCAGTAATCGGAACAGTCACCGCTTCTGCAGGAGCCTATATCAGCTATTATCTAAACGGCTCGGCAGGCGGGTGTATTGTTGCGCTGCAATTCTTTTTATTTTTGACCATTTTGTTCTTTGCGCCGCATCACGGCATCATCTCCGCGCGGCGGACGGCAGCACGTTCGCTGAAAGCCTTTTTGGGGCAGACCTGAGAAGAAGAGTGTATTTTTGAGCTGCCTAGTTTGTGGACAGCGGCAAGGATTGTAGGGGCGGCGAAGCCGTTCCGAAGGAATGGAGCCGAGAGGCGGAACCCCGAAAAGCCTGATTTTTGCGAAGCAAAAAGCCGCCCAAAAGAATATAAAAAACAAAACTGAGGAGAGGTTTATGTGGTTAATGTCGGTTCTAGAGCCGTTTACGTATGGATTTATGATAAAGGCGCTCGTAATAGCGGCGTTGGTTGGGGGTGTTTGCGCCCTTATTTCGTGTTATCTGATCTTAAAGGGCTGGTCGCTGATGGGGGATGCGATTTCTCATGCGGTGTTGCCGGGAATTGTGGGGGCGTATCTTTTGCATATTCCGCTTGGGTTTGGGGCGTTTGCGGCGGGGCTATTGAATGCGGCTGCGACGGGGTGGATAAAAGACCGGAGCCGTATCCATGAAGATTCGGTGATGGGGGTGGTTTTTACGGGGCTGATGGCAGTCGGACTGATTTTGGTGACGAAGGTGAGTTCAAATATTCATTTTATGCATATTTTGTTCGGGAGCCTTTTGGGGATTGAAAAGGGCGATATGATACAGGCGGTTGTGTGTTCGGTAGTGACGCTGGTTGTACTGATTGCCAAACGGAAGGATATTCTGCTGTACTTGTTTGATAAAAACCATGCGCAAGCGGTGGGCTTGAATGTCCAGTTGATTCATTACCTGTTTCTTTCGCTGACGGCGCTGACCATTGTTGCGTCGCTGCAGGCGGCGGGGATTTTGCTGACAGTTGCGATGCTGATTATCCCCGGCTGTATTGCATATCTGTTGACGGACAGGCTGAACCGGATGCTCCTTATTTCCGCTTGCTCCGCGGTGATGAGTTCCTTGATTGGTACTTATGTGAGTTATTACCTGAACGGAGCAACCGGCGCCTGTATCATTTTAACGGAGTCGTTCTTTTTTGCCTGCGCGATGGTGTTTGCGCCTAAATACGGTATGCTGGCACACCGTCGGGCAGCGCGGAAAGCACGTTTAGCGCTCGCTTAGGACTCGCTTAGTGCTTCAAAAAGCGCAAAGGAAAATCGATATCACTCCATTCTTCTTCGGTCATTACGGTTATCCCATTCCTCATGAGCAAATCTGCCGTTTTCCCGTTTCCTGCAGTGAGTATTCCGGAAAAAGTCCCATCATACACCAAACCTTTTCCGCATGAAGGGGAACGGGCTTTAAGCAGTGCATCTTTACAACCATACTGCTGTGCTATTTCTAAAACTACAGCAGCACCTTTTTCAAATGCTTCGGTTACGTCATCGCCGTCAGTGTTGATGACTTTTCCTGCTTTCATTTCTGCTGCCGAACGCGGTGTCGGTAAGCCTCCAAGCTGCTCCGGACAGACAGGTATTGCTTTTCCTTCTTTTACAAGCTGCTGCACGGCAGGAGTTATTGCTTTCTTTCCGTCATACCTACAGGGGAATCCTGCAAGACAGGCGCTTACAATGATCATACGCGGAATACTCCTCTTCGCGGGTGTATCATAATTCCGGCATTTTCAGCGCTTCCGATAATGCCGGAAGCGCTGTTTGAACTACCCTTCCTGCGGTTCCGTGGAGACGGCAGGAAGTAAGGTGATGGTTGTTGCCGGAATCGCCGGTCTGTCGGTTTGAATGCTTATCGTAAGTGCGTTTCCGTCAGTATCGACGACCGCGATAGTGCCGGGGGTAAAGTCCCCTGTGATGATTTTGACGGCGAGGACATCTTCTATTTCGGTTTGCAACAGCCTGCGCATCGGACGGGCGCCGAGCAAGGGATCATAGCCGTGCCGTATACAATAGGAGCGGGCATCGTCGGTGATTTGAAGCTGCAGCTGTTTTGCAGCGAGGCGGCCGGTCAATTTAGAAAGCTCTAACTCGAAAATAGCTTCTATTTCTTTTTCCGAAAGCGGAGTAAAGACAATCAGCGAATCGAGCCGGTTTAAAAACTCCGGACTGAAGATTTTTTTTGCCTCCAGTTCGGCGGACTTCTTCATACTTTGATAGTCGATGGTGCGGTTTTCTACCCGTGCAAAGCCGAGCGGCTCGTCCATCAAATTTCGCGTGCCGACATTGCCGGTAAGGATGATCACCGTATTCCGAAAGCTCACCGTATGGCCGAGGCTGTCCCGCAGTTCACCTTCTTCCAGCACCTGCAGCAACAGGTTAAAGACATCGGGGTGCGCTTTTTCAATTTCATCAAACAGGATAACGGAATACGGATTCCGTCTGATTTTTTCCGTCAGCATTCCGCCGTTTTCAAAACCGATATAGCCCGGAGGCGCTCCGACCAAGCGTGCAACGGCATGTTTTTCCATATAGTCGCTCATATCGACCCTAATAAGGGATTCCGCAGAGCCGAAGAGGAATTCGGCAAGCGCTTTTGCCAGCAGCGTCTTCCCTACCCCCGTCGGTCCTAAAAAGAGGAACGAGCCGATAGGGCGGTCAGCCGAGGCAATTCCTGCGCGGGAACGGCGCAGCGCATTTGCGATAATACCGATTGCCTCATCCTGTCCGATAATAGTTTTATGCAGCTCTTTTTCGGTTTCGGCAAGGCGCTTTGCCTCGTCGGAGCCGACACTCTTGAGCGGAATATCCGTCATCAAAGAGACGGTTTCGGCAATGTCGGCAGGGTCTACTTCAAGCATTGTTTCGTTTTCTTGGTTCAACCACCGCATTTTAATTTTTTCCAGCTGAACTTTTAAGAGCTTTACTTCGTCGCGCACGACAGCTGCCCGTTCATAATCCTGTACTGCAACCAAGTCCTTCTTTTCGCCGGCAAGCTCCGCAATCCGCTGTTCGATGGTCGTGATATTTTGCGGCAGCTCGGTAGTATCCATTTTCTTCAAAGCGCCGGCCTCATCCATCACATCAATCGCCTTATCGGGGAAAAAACGGTCGGGGATGTAGCGGGAAGAAAGCTCTACAATCTTTTTAATGGTTTCGTCGGAATAATGAACATGATGATGCTGCTCGTATTTTGATTTAAGCCCCCCAAGAATCGCGCAGGTTTCTTCTTTGGTCGGCTCCTTAATCAGCACGGACTGAAAGCGCCGCTCAAGAGCGGAATCTTTTTCAAAATACTTGCGGTATTCGTCAAGCGTCGTTGCACCGATGCACTGTATTTCCCCGCGGGCAAGCGCCGGCTTTAAGATATTGGCCGCATCAAGCGCTCCCTGAGAGCCGCCGGTACCGATGAGGGTATGCAGCTCGTCGATAAACAGAATGATATTTTTAGCCTCGCTGACTTCTTTGATGATGCGCTTGATGCGTTCCTCAAACTGTCCGCGGTACTTGGTGCCGGCAATGACGGAGGCAAGGTCGAGCGATATAACCCGTTTCCCGAACAGCGACCGAGGCACCTGTTCATTCACAATAGCCGCCGCGAGTCCTTCGACAATCGAAGTTTTCCCGACACCGGGTTCTCCTATTAAAACGGGATTATTCTTGCTGCGGCGGGATAAAATCTGCATCACGCGGCGCATCTCCCGCTCCCTGCCGATAACGGGATCAAGAAGCCCTTGGCGAGTTATCTGTGTAAGATCCCTACTGAATTCGGATAATGCGCTATGTTTCTTTTTTTCCTGCTGCTGTTTATCGCGCCGCGTATCCGTACCGTTCAACTTTTTCATGGTTTGCTGTACGTCATCCAGAAAAATTCCCTGCTGTAAAAAGAAATGCGCAAGGATACTCTCCTGTATCTGAGCAAAGGCCAGAATAAGGTGCTCCGTCCCTGCTGCTTCCTGCTGCATAATCCGGGCTTGAGCGGCGGCGGTATCGACAAGCTGTTTTACCCTATTTGACGAAGGAATTTCTCCCCTCACCGGCTCGCCTTCCCGTATCGGGGTACTTTGCTCCAATCGCAGTTGCAGCGTCAAAAAATTGACATGGAGATTCTCCAATAAGCGATATCCGCGCCCCAGCTTTTTTGTGATGAGCGCAAGCAGTATATGTTCCGGTTCTACCGTGTCGGCATTGACCCGCCGAGCTTCTTGCTGGCTAAAAACCGTCAATAATTCATAAAGATTCTGTGAAAGAGTATGCATAGTTGTCTCCCGTTTCTACAGTCTGCTTTTTGCGGAGTTTTGTATCCGCAGTTCAGCCCGTTTTAAGATCTCCTGTACTAAAATTGCGCGGATACGCTCAATACGGAGTTCATCCAGCTGAAAGGGTTCTTCAAGATGAAACGTACCGTTCAGCATCAAAAAGGCAATATGGGCGGTCTGAGTTTGATACAGAAGCGCAAGGCAGGCTTCCTGACTTAAACCTTCGATAAAGCCGAGATTGATACCGAGTTTTATCTTGAACACAAGATCTATCGTATCTTTTACATCGAGTAAATAGGCATTTTTCGCAATACTGAACGCCTTAATGACCTCATCTTGGATACGCCATAATTGCGTTTTTACCAACGAATCCCGCAACTCCCGCTCTTCATTGATGAGCTCTCTAATCGCGGACGTTATCATACTGATTTGTGCCTCATCGGTATAGCCTGCAGCGCTTTTCGTAGAAATGAGGTACAGATATCCCAGTAGTCGTTTGGTATTCTGCGCATAATAAGCGTGTACTTCAAAATTTTGCTTGGTCAGCGCCTCTATCCTTTCCTGTATCTTATTATTCAGTGAGTGTCCGGGGAGCGAACACAGTACCGAGCATTTAATCCCGCTGCCGATATTCATCACATCGGAAGATAAATATCCGAAATCCTGCACTGCACTGAATTCCAGCGTTTCAGCCAATGTATCGATGATATTCTTTCCCAGCGTAAAGCATTTTTGAAGTTCAAAACCCGCATAAAAGGCAGAAAGTCTGATATGGTCTTTGACATTCACCGTTGCCGAAAGGATACCGTCGTCACGAACAATGACGCCCGTACCGAACTTCTGCTCCAAATTGGCAGGAATGATATTCCGCTCTTCAAAAATCTTTTTTGCTATTGCGTCCAAGGTATCAAGCCTAATGGGATGAAAGCCGTCGGAAGGCGGCAGGTCGTAGAATGCGGATACTACAGTCCGGTATACCGTTTCCGCATCTTCTTTTCCGAGTGTCGGAGGAAAGCGGTAGTTCTTTAAATTCCGTACAATACGTACCCGCGAAGAAAGAACCGTATCGCTGTCGTTTCCGGAATAGGTATACCATGCATTCGAAGAGGCAACCATACTAGGACGATACCTCCTGCTCTCTTATCTTATCGCGGAGATAGGCCGCCAGTTCATATTCTTCGTTTTCTACCGCCTTTTGCAGTTCCTCTTCAAGATGCTGTAATGAAGCCGCCGAATCCGAAAACGTTTCCGTTTTTAAAGGCAGGTTCCCTGCGTAAAAGACCTCTCCGGACGTTTCTTGCATAAGTTCTAATACGGTATCACGGAAATAAAAAAAACAGCGGGGACAGCCGAGTATCTTCTTTTCTTTGACACGACTCAGCGGCATTCCACAATCGGGACACGCCAGAGGATGAACACTGTCACTTGCTCCTTCCGAAGCATCCAATGCGGATACAAGCCCGTCAAAAATAGCTTTAAGTGAAAGATGCATTTCCTTGTTATCAGAGTAAAGATGATGCTTTTTAGCACAAGTTCTGCAAATATACAGTTCTTTTGCCTTTCCGTCTATAATTTGCCGCACGAGCATAGCGGCGCTATGCTTTCCACATATCTGACATATCATGCTGCACTCCTCAAGGTAACCTGTTCAGAAACGGAAGTTTCCGAACAGGTTTGTTATATTATTTCCTTGCATATATTGATAGAAGCATACAGGCAATGATTGATAAAATCAAGGAGTCGGCAGTATTAAGGTTTTAATTTGGCACTATGCTGAGGGCTTTTCGTTTATTTCGCGGGAGGCGGTATGCCGTTGGCGCTTGCGGACAAAGGTTGCGTGAGACATCCCAAGACTTTCCGCCGCAAGCCGCACATTGCCGTAGGTTTTATAGGCAAAGTCGATGTATTCCGCTTCTATATCCGCGAGTGCGGCCTTGAGGTCGTGAACGCTTTCAGGCTGCTTTACCGGTATGTACAAGGGTTCCGCCTGCTGTTTACAGGGAGTAATAAACGTATTCATTGCCGTAATTTCGTCGCTATCGGTAACGATAACCGCCCGTTCTACAATATTCCGCAGCTCGCGGATATTTCCGGGCCACTCGTAGCCGACCATCAGCCGGAGCGCCGCATCTGAAAAGTATTTACGGAACGCATATTTCCGGTTGAGCTGTTCAAGGAAAAGCTCCGCTAGCGGGATAATGTCGTTGCGGCGTTCACGAAGCGGCGGAATATGCAGCGGGAATACCATCATCCGGTAATACAGGTCTTTTCGGAATTTCTTTTTCTTAACCATTTCTTCCAAATTACGGTTTGTCGCCGCAATGACACGTATGTCTACCGGAATCGGTTTTGTGCCGCCGATACGTTTTACCTCATGCTCCTGTAAAACCCTCAACAGCTTTACCTGCATATTCAGCGGCAGCTCGCCGATTTCATCGAGGAAGATTGTCCCTTGGTCGGCAACCTCGAAAAGCCCCGCTTTGCCGTTCTTATCAGCGCCGGTAAAAGCTCCCCGCTCATAACCGAACAGCTCACTTTCTATCAAATTTGCCGGAATAGCGCCGCAGTTTACGCTGATAAACGATTTTTTATTGCGGCGGCTTTGGCTGTGGACATATTGGGCAAACACCTCTTTACCGACGCCTGTTTCGCCGCTAATCATCACCGTTGTATCAAGCGGGGCAACCTTATCCGCCATACGGATAATCGAAAGCGTTACCTTATCGGCGGCAATAAAATCGGTTTTATCGAGAAATTGAGTTCTGATATGCTCCAATTCTTTATGCAGGCGTAACCGTTCCTCATTTCGGGATTCGATTTCTTCCCTCAGATGATGAATTTCGGTCATATCCCGAACGTTAGTAATGACCATTTCGATTTTATTGTCGAGACCGAATACAGGCGTACTGGTGATCAATGCTTGACGTCCCGTGCTAAACTTTTGCCGGAGCGTTACCGGCTTGCCTGTTCTGATAGCAATTAAAGACCCCGACTGAGAGATAGTCCCGCCCTCTTCAAGCTCTTTCATATTACAGCCGATTACATCGGCACGAGAAATACCGGTAATTACTTCATAAGCTTTATTTGCCCGCAATGTATTAGCTTCACCATCAGTGATATAAATACCGTCAAACATATCTTCAATGATGGAATCAAGCTGTTTTTCCGCATCCAAACGAACGGGGCAAGAATCTTTTCGCGAACATTTATACTCAGACATTATGCAGCTCTCCCTATAACTATTTTTATGATTTTAACGGAGTTATTTTAATATGCCGGATGAGTTCCCCTTCCATGTCATATACTTGGAACATATATTCACCGATTTGAGCTTCGCATCCGACCGTCGGCTTTTTTCCAATCGCCTGTAAATAATTGAACAGATACCCTGCAACGGTGTGCCCATAGGATTCGTCAAAATCGGCATCAAGCCGTTTATTAACCTCTTTCATACTAATACCGCCGTTTACAATATAGTCGCCGCCGGTTTCATGATTGTGTACTTCAGGATCATTGAAATATTTACGGACGGCAAAAAGAATTGCGATAGCGATAACACCGAGCAAAGAACTCTGCATACTGCTGTGATCCATAATGAGTGCGCGGGCAATCGTATATAAAAGCACCTCGATAGCGCTTCCCGGCGTATGCTTTGTAAGCATCTTTACAAACTCGATACCGATAACCAGCTCAAATACCGTCGAAAGGAATTCCGCAAATGAGGGAACATCCGTACCGGCAAACGTACTGATGATAAAGCCTTTCAGCTGTACAAGAACCCGAATACAGAGGAGCAAAATCCCAACAATAACTACCAGTGCAAGCAAAATTTCCGTGTAGCTTGCCATAAGTCCCAAATACCGTCTGAGATTTTGTTTGTTTAATGCCGCTTTTAACTTATTCATTATCGAATATTATACACTGAAATCCTCAAAAGAAAAGCGTTAATTTTAAAAAAACACCGAATGATACGAGGGTTTAATACCCCGATGCTTGCGTCGGGGCTGTTGATTTCGATAGGAAAGCGCTAAAATTTGCGCTTTTTATCATTTTACGCTATACTTGCCGTATGAGAGAGTTTATAAGCCGCGCACTGCAGAAACTACCGCGCATGAACGATTCGCAACTCCGCTCTTTTATCCAATTAATCGTCGATGACTACGCACTCTTTGACGCGATGATGGATTCGCTCACAAACGGCGTTATCATTTTGGATTCCGACCATACGATTATAAAGACCAACCGTGCAGCTTCACGTATTCTCGGTATTCCGCTTTCGGAAAGTCCCGACCGGCCGCTGTGGGCGTCTATTTCCGATACCAAGCTGGCGGATTTTATCTGTATGGTAATACAAAACGAAGAAGCTAGAAGCGCTGAAGAATTCGTTATCGCTGCCGACGAAGGAAATCAGTATATTGAGCTTTCGGTGCTGCCGCTCGTAAAAGAAAAACGGGTGCGCGGTACGATTATTACCGTTGAGGACATTACGCAGCGAAAGCGCGAGGAAATCAATAATCGGCGGCTTGAAAACCTTGCGAGTCTTACCAACCTTGCGGCAGCGGTTGCGCACGAAATAAAAAATCCGCTTGCGGCAATCAGTATCCACGTCCAACTGCTGCGGAAAAACTTTAAAGCATGCAATCTGGAAATTAATACCAAAGCGCAAAAACACCTCGATGTGGTAGAAGAAGAAATCGAGCGGCTAAATAAGATTGTGGTGGATTTTCTGTTTGCCGTCCGTCCGCTCGAATGCGAATTTGCACCGGTCAACATCAATGAACTTATCAAAAATCTTTTTGCAACGTTTCAGGATGAGTTTTCCGCAGCAGGCATTGTATTCGTTTCCCAACTCGATAGCGACTTGCCGGTTATTCAAGCGGACGAACGTTTTTTACGCCAAGCGCTGATGAATATCCTGACGAATGCAAAAGCCGCGATGATGCCCGCAGGCGGAGAACTTGGCATCACCACACGGTATGACGAAGAAAACGTATATATCGCCATTACCGATACGGGAAAAGGCATTCCGCCCGACATACTGCATAAAATTTTTGAGCCGTATTTTACGACAAAGCCTGACGGCAGCGGACTCGGTCTCACCATGACGTATAAGGTGATTAAAGAGCACGGCGGGGATATTCAGGTACATTCGGATATCGGCAAAGGCACCCGCTTCACATTTATTTTACCCATTACCCGCAGCGAAAAACCGCTTTTGCTTGAGGCACACACCGTACAAAGCACCGACAGTACACGCAGCACAGGAGTATAAGGCATGAAGTTTAAAATTTTAGTTATCGATGACGAAAAAAATATCCGCGAAGGACTCCAGATGGCGCTTGAGGACGAAGGGTACGAGGTACTGACTGCGGAAGACGGAACTGACGGCCTGCAAAAAGCGCTTTCTGAGGTGGTAGACCTCGTTATCACCGACTTGCGGATGCCGGGCGTCGGCGGACAGGAAATTCTCCGCAGGGTAACTTCGGAAACGCCGGGCGTGCCGGTTATCGTACTTACAGGGCACGGCACCGTCGAAACCGCCGTCGAAGCGATGCGTATGGGGGCGTATGACTTTTTAACCAAGCCGCTCGACCTTGACCGGCTTTCCCTGCTGGTAAAACGCGCTCTCCAGAACCGCGAACTGGTATTGCAGCACCGTGAACTTGTCGAACAGGTGCAGTCGAATAAAACATTCGAGCATATCATCGGGAAAAGCGCGGCGATGGAGCACGTGTTTGAGATGATTAGGAAGGTAGCGCCCTCCCGCGCATCCGTGCTTATCACCGGCGAAAGCGGCGTCGGCAAGGAACTGATTGCCAGCGCAATCCACAACCTTTCCCCGCGGAAAAACAACAGTTATATCAAAGTACACTGCGCCGCGCTTGCGGAAAGCTTACTGGAAAGCGAGCTGTTCGGGCATGAAAAGGGCGCCTATACCGGTGCGGTCAGTCAGAAACGGGGACGCTTTGAGCTCGCTGACGGCGGCACGATCTTTTTGGATGAAATCGGAGAAATCAATCAGAGTTTGCAGATCAAAATACTGCGCGTGCTGCAAGAAAAGCAGTTTGAGCGGGTTGGCGGCGAAAAGTCCATCACCGTTGATACTCGCCTGATCACTGCGACTAACCGCGATCTTGAAAAGGAAGTGGCCGCCGGTACGTTCCGCAGCGATCTGTATTACCGCCTGAATGTGGTGCATATCCACGTGCCTCCGCTTCGGGAACGGAAAGAGGATATTCCGCTGCTGATTGCCGCCTTTATCAAGGAATTTACGGAAGAAAACGCAAAACAGATTACCGCCATCGAGCCGAAAGCCCGCGCGGCGCTCTACGCTTACGATTGGCCCGGCAATATCCGGCAGCTGCGGAACTGTCTGGAAAGCGCTGTCGTGATGAGTTCTGACAATACCATTCGCCTATCCGATTTACCCGAGCCGATACGCGAAGCGGAGCAAACGTCTTCCATCCGCATCCAAATCGGAACTCCCCTCGCCGAAGCGGAACGGCATATCATTATGGAAACTCTTGCCGCCTATAACGGGAATAAATCGAAAACCGCCGATATACTCGGCATCGGGCGCAAAACCCTGCATAGAAAACTGGATGAATTTGCCGCACATACTACCGATGCCGCCGGTTCGGGTGCGGAGTAACCCTGTTCGGAGACTGTCGGTTCGGAACAGGGTACCTTGAAATGCGATGTTCACGCATCATGCTATCTGTGCAATTTTGAACTCGTCTACCTGTTCGACAACGAAGTTATCGAACAGGTCTAGTAAACCGGCAGACAACATTGAAAACAAAGCTCTTACAGGTTTACACCGACAACAAATCGGAAAACTCCCGGCCGTAAAAATGTTCGAACCGGATGCATGTACTCTCCCCCAATCTCCACCGATCTGTTTAATGCCACAAGGCAGTTTACATAGAGGGTATCCAAATAGAGAAAGCTACCGGTATGCGCTTTTGTAGCAAAATTCCCTGTCAGTATCCATGCATAGCCGGTATGAAAGGATATACGGTTTATAAACAGCGGTAAGAAAGAGATGCCGTTTTGCACGTCATAGCTAAAAAATGTAAGATCACAAACGCCTGATATTCCTCCCGACACTTTACCGGTTCCAAGCGAAGCAAATTTCTGCCGCATTGCATCGGTATTATATGCTGCAAAAGAGGGAAAATAATTGGTTTCCGTAACAGGGTAATGAGCAGCGATATGCGAATATGTTCCGTTTAAAGGATTAAACCGTGCGTTGAACCCAAGATAACCGCTTAAAGTAAAGCGAAGCGGTACTACAGGGATATAGCCGTCAAACGATGCCTGAAAAACGGCAGCATTGGCTTTTTGTTCAACGCAGTATGCATGAGCAAGAGAGCTTGATACGGTGACGCCCTGTAAATCCTTTGCAAAAAAAGGAGAGCGTATTATGCGGGAACTGCGGACATTTCGGTAATAAAGCTGCCCTTCATGTGCAAGTACCGTATACTTGTATGGAAGCGGATAGTAGGTTTTACCGCTATCGGATAAAGGCGCTATCCATGCTGCTGTTGCCATATAAGAGAGTTTAAACATTTCCCATGAATAGGAAAGCGGAATAACGCTGCTTGCACCGACGCCAAATCCGGTTTTACGGTAGGTAAACGTCTTTGTATCAAGTTGATCAAAGACATTCATATTTAACGAAATAGGCTTAAAGTGATAGGCTGCATCGGCTTTTATTTGTGTAAAAAAGGGCTTTAGCAGAAATAGCAATGAAGAATTAACTTCGATTGTCTCCGTAGGATCAAGCATAGCCAGTTTTATCCCGATACCGTATCCCCCGTAACGCCGTATATCGGCAGGAATATTGGCTGTCGGCCGTACCTTTGCCCGCCACAGCCATGTGAGCGGCTGATACCTGCTCGGATTGAGAAGCTCAAGGTTAGGATGCTTGGTTGATGCCGGTATATCCGGCTGAATAGTCATAGCTGCCGGTTGGATAGTTTTTACCGTAAGATCCGCTTCCTTGATAGTATATAAACGGTGATAGGTACCGTGCTGCCCTACGTAAATGATGGAATGATTGTCGACCTCATTCGAGGGCTGTTGTTTCTCCGGCAGTAGAATGGGAAAGAACACACCGCCTGAAATATCGGTTTGCTGTGTTTTTACAGTGCCGCTTTTAGGGTAATAAAGGCCGAGCCGATAGAGCATATTCATCTCAGCCCAAGAGAAAGCAAGGACATACTCATTACCGCTTTTTACCGATTGTAAGTAGCGGATTGCATACGGGATGTCTTGTTCGGGCAATGATGATAGCATGCCTGTTTCGGTATCGATACGTAAAATAGTACGTTTTACCCCATTTGCTGCAATAAGGGCAACCTGCCCTTCTCCGATATAACAGGGGCTATATAATGAGGCAAAGGATTGGCCGGGACCGGCCGTATATAAAACTTTTTTAACTTCCTGTGTAGTGCGGTCAATCAACACTGCAGAAAACGATTGATTTTTTAACATTATTGAACAGAGTGTCTGATTGTCAACAAAACACGCCGCCATACTTGATAGTATCGGTTTACCGATAAACCGACGTTTTTTCATATCAAAAATACGTGAGCGTTTTTGCCATGTCTTACTACTTGTTTCAACAGAATCCGAGACAGCAAGAAGGGAGCCGTCCTCCGAAAAAGACAGTTGATTTAACGAAAAATCCGCCGTAAAAAGCTTAATAGGGGCGGAGACTTCAATGGTATTATCTGCATTATCGATGTTTACGTGCGTAAAATATACTGCTTGATTGTCAAAATCATAATAGGCAAAACCGTCATGGGAAGCTGCAAGAGCGCTATATCCCGATTTTTTTGTCTGAGGGGCAAAGGGAACCGGTTCATTCAGTTTTTCCGGCATCGGAATAGTATTGATAAATTGATTCCATGCGGCGCTTACTTCTTTATCATAAATAGACTTAAATTTTCCCGGTATAAAAAGTCTCCATCCCAGTTTCCACAGTTTTGAATATGTCTCCATGCCATACAGTTTTTGCAAATAGTCGGCAAAATAACCGCCATAGATATACGGCCATAATCCGGTTGGATACATATCCCGTGCACTTGCAGCTTCCGTCCACGTTGGAGTTGTACCATCGATTTTATTCTGAATTAAATACTGCCTAATCAACGGATCATTCAAACGCCCATATCCCTGTAAACTTTCAAACGAAACAGCCGCTCCTTCTACAAAAGACATCGGTAAAATATTTAAAAGAGAAAAAGGAACGTCAAGCGTAAGGGCGTGAGTAAGTTCATGGTAAAAAACTTGCAAGAGTGTGTCGGGCAAATTACCGAGTGTTCCATCCGTACTACCGGCATCATAGATAACAATACGGCGATGCGGTCTTCGTGTAAAATATCCGTTGAGTTCTTCCATATCGGATACAAGATACACCGGTATGCGCCCTTTGATTTTTTGCTGTAGAGCAGCACATATCTCATCGGCATAACCATCGGCATATTCCGTCAGCAGCGCTGCAGAAGGAGCCGATGCTTCCTTATAGATAATTTCAAAATACTTGGTTTTGACAGACTGAAGCTGTTCTGTAAACGCCGGAGCTGTTACAGAAATGAAAAAACAGAATATTACTAATAATTTCGATATATTTTTTCTATACTGATTCACGGTTAATCCTCAAAAGTTAATCTTCAAGTTCGGAATAAAATCGGTCAATGAGCTGTTGTTCACAGTCGGCATATTGTCCATTGATAAAGAGGTGCAAGTAGGTGTTTTTTAACTGAAGCCAACTCTCTGCTTCTTTTTCAGGAATAATCGGATAAAAGAACACGATATTACTTTGCGCTGCCTGTAAATCTCCGGGAGCATCACCGATTTTTAATATACATCCGTCTTTATATCCGCCGGTCTGTTTCAATGAGGCAAGCACTTGCTTTTTACTGCCGTTTTCTTGCGTAAAAATACCGTTCACAAATTTTGTTAAACCGGCTTGCTCCCATTCGGCAGTCACGGCAGCATTATTGGCAGAACTGACAACAGCTATATCCGCAACGGCATAAATGGTTTCGATGCTTTCGTAAACATGGGGGAAAGGGATTCGGTCTTCCAACGGTATTGAAGCAATAGTCTTATTTACATTGATAGACCATTGCTCCGCAACTGCGAAGATAGGATGACCGATAGTTTGATATGCCTGTCTGACACCTTCGTTCGACAATCGCCCGCCCGAATTGAGAAAGTGTTCATACGCTTCCAATCCATCGACGGGAATAAAATGCTTATCGATATACCGGCATACCTCAAAAAAGCCCTTAAAGCGATTGATTGCCCGCTTTTTGCTGAACAGGTTTACCTTATTCCAATAGTGCAGAACCGGTTCCGCATGTTCCTGTAAATTAAATATTTTTACCAGCTCCGGCCCGAAAGCACGGTAATGCTTGAGGTTCATCGTATCCATCGCACAACCGTCGCTATCGATACAGACTAAAAAATCCTTTTTTCGCTGAAAATCCATTCCCACCCCTTTTATGTTAGGACACTGCTCAACACTCGGTTATCTTTAGCAACGCAGCGCCCTGTTGTATCTTATGGCGCCTTTTTTAAGAAAGCATCTTTAAAGCCTAATTTTTGAAAGGTTTCCAAGGCTGCGCCTCGTTCATCTTTTTTCAGCGGTCCGATATAGACCTTGTAAAAGACATCTTTCGCTGTAGAAGATTTTTCTATGGCAATGGGATACTGTTTACCGTACAGCTGTACAAAACTGTCTACATTGAGCATATCCTTAAACCAACCGATCTGTACATAAAAGGCTCCCCTTGTAAGGACATTCGCAGTATAGAGTTCTTCGGCAGGCTGTGTAACAATCGGTTCAACAGGCACTGCCGGTTTTTCGTGTTCTTTGGGAACAGGAATATATTCTTTCATCGGCGCCCGCGGCTCCGACGGCACGAGCACAACATGATTTTCCATAATCACATCATCTTCCGCAGCAGCTTCCTCAGCGATAACAAGCTCCGGTTCGTCTTTCAGCTCCTCCGTCTCTTCTGTCTGTTCTTCAGCAAGAGATTCCGGTTCGGCTACCGGCTCTTCCGTATCTTTTACCGGTTTAGCTTCATCGGCAATTACCGGTTCCGGTTCGATTGGAGTTGGCACTTCCGGAACCGGTGACAGAAACTCATTTAACTCCGGTGCTGTTTCCGGAACGGTTATTTCCGCAACCTGCAGTACCGGTTTTGAAGATTCGCTTCCTTCTTGCATCGGCGGCTCTTGAATAGGGGGAGCATCCGGTACCGGTTTTTCAGCCTCTGCAGAATATTCGGATGATGTAGAAATCTCCACGGGTTCTTCAACTTCGGCTATCGGAGCCATCGGTTCCTCTGACGCAGGTTCGGGCTGGATAGGTTCTTCAACTTCAGCTATTGGCGCTACCGGTTTTTCCGCTTCGGCTTTTTCTACTTCCGGTTGTACCGGTTCGAGCGCTTTCGGAGACACCTCGCCAGCCGCTTTTGTAGGAGCCGCCGCTGGGGTAGGTTGCTTCTCTTCAACTTTACCTAACAATACCGGATCGGCGCCTTCCTCGGCTACAAGCGGCGGCACGGATACTCGCACACGCGCGATGCTTCCCTCTTTGATTGATAAAGCCTGCGCTAAATCGGGAGACACTTTTACCAGTAAGCCGTCAGATCCCATATCGCCAATAACCACGGCGCGGGATGTTGTATTTTGTTCCAAATTAGTGATTTCGATAAGTGTATACTTAGGGAATAAATCGCTGGAGGCAAAGAGCCCTGTAGGAAAATCTTCCTGTGATCCCGCAGCCGCATTGCCTTCCCATATTGCCCACGTCAGTGCAGCGCTTAGCATCAACATACTTAGGACAGTTATTGTTCTTTTGATCATCTGTATCCCCTTTTTACCCTATAAAGTTTCCAAAACGAAGTTATCGAACAGGTCTAATATGCTCGTACCGATAGCTTGACCGGCGCTTTTTATTTTCCGTCTCAGTTCAATTTCCGGTATTGTTTTCGGATTGATTTTCTCTTCAAAAATGATATTTTGAGAGGAAAAATCGATGAACTTCCATTCGAGGTTCTTCCATTCAATGACCGGTCTCTGCCTATTTGCAGTATCCTCAAACGCTTGCTTATATTCACAATACAACGCAACTAAATAGTCAATCGATGAATCGAAGCGTTTAAGCAGAGAAGGATTATCCTTGTACCGTTCATAGTTTTCCACTATATATTCGATACTGGTTGCTATTATCCCTCGGTCAAAACAAAATTCAAAAAGCTCGGTTTCGAGTGCCATAGTCAGTTCGGCTGCTTCGGCCGGTGCATCGGCATTATAGATACAAGCAAAACCGATTGTTTTCGCATATACCGCACCATAGAGCATAGTGCAGCATAAGAGCACTATCGGTATCCGCTTTTTCATAGTTATTCTCCGTAATCAATATCGGCAAAATAAAAAAAGGATAAAGAGCAAACGAGACAGGATAAACGCATCAGGCCGCTTTTTTAATATCCCCGCGAAAAAATTGAGACTATTCGACCAGAGTTGAACCTCTTCGCGGAGCAAAAAGCTCAGCATAGTGCTGTGCATCCTGCTTGGACTGCTGCACAAAGGCGTTGTCTTCCACATGACCGAGTACGGCATCCCGCTCCGCCCGATTCCGGTAGGTAATGTCGCGGAAGTGATTGGTGTAGTCTTTTTTCTTGGTGATAAGGACTTGCTCCTCGATATACCGGTTCAGGCAGAGCGCTTCATCAAGGTAGGTTTGCCAGTGCGATCCGGTAAGAGCGGAAACTCCGGCAAGTCGGCAGAGCACACTATAGGCATGTTCTGCGCGGTCAAAGGGATACCGTCCCCAGAGCCGGTCGTATTCGGCGTGGATTACTTTCCACGAATTGAGTTCCCCTGCCCCAACCCTGCTGCGAAGCCGGTCATATTCATCCTCGCGTATCAGCTGCCCGCCCGCATTGACCCACGGAATTGTTCCGTTTTGGAGATTGAATCGGCTGCATGCCCCACTGCCGCTAAATACCTCACCGCCGGTACCGGTTTCATCCATATATTGTGCTAAATAGTGTGCTAAAACGGTTACCCCGTACCAAACGAGCATATTGCGGTACGCATACCATGCATCCACGCCGTGCAGAATCTTCACCGGGCGGGCGGAATGTTCGATGTTTTCGGCAGTGAGGGGCAGTTTTTTCAGTTCGTCCCGTTTATGAGTCAAAAGATATTG
Source organism: Treponema sp. OMZ 305 (assembly GCF_024181325.1). Classification (NCBI taxonomy): domain Bacteria; kingdom Pseudomonadati; phylum Spirochaetota; class Spirochaetia; order Treponematales; family Treponemataceae; genus Treponema; species Treponema sp. OMZ 305. Next base: position 1,656,791 of record NZ_CP051300.1, read on the forward strand.
AGCGCTTTCGGCTTGATTTCCTGCCGCCGTCCATGCCGTTTCAAAAATGTGTTCCAGCAGCATCATCGCGTGCATAATTTCCCCGGCGGTATCGCAGGCAAGTACCTCGGTTTCAATCTTTTGCGTCTTTGTTTTCCGTTTATCCCGTTTTTTGAATTTATCGTTATTGCGGGCAAGCGCATACATATTATACATCCAAAAATAAGCGGGCATAATATCGAGGCAATTTTCCCGCAGATTATCGCTGACCAAGCTGAACGGAAAAGGAATATCCAGTTCGGCGGGATAATTACCCTTATTTAACAGCACAAAGGACGCAAACCGGCAGTTATGCTTGAGCGTCGCGGAAAGTCCCGGCCAAAATCCCCGACCGGCGATAATCTCTCCATCATTGCCGCGGGTATTGTGGTTTGAACCTACCGTAGCGGCGGCTGCCATATTGGACTGCCCCTGAATCATCGCGGCGATAAGGAATGAGTTGTTGTGATGCTGCTCATGGTAGGGAAAGATCAGCGCATTTAATACTTCGCAGCAGGAGATAGTTGAATTATCTCCCATCACGGAGTGAATGAGGCGGGCGCCGTATTTGAGCGTACAGTTATTTCCGAGCACAAAGCGCACTGCCTTAACGCCGTAGAACACGCGGCAGCCGTATCCGATAATCCCGTTAACCAGCTCAACCCCTTCCCCGATCTGGGTCGCTTCTGCTGCAGAAGACCGGATGGTCAGATTTTTTAACTTATTGGCGCCCTTAATATAAACCGCCTCGCCGAACCGGACATCCTTGATAATCTTACAGCTTTTAATCACTGCGTTATCGCCGACGGTACCGTAATAACCACGGGCGGAATCGCAAGAGCCTTGCGTCATCTTTTTCAGCTGTGCCATCAGCTTTGCATCATCGCGGTACCGCGCCCACATAAACGCATCGGCGCAAATCATATCCGCAAAGGGAAGAATTTCTCGTCCGCCCGCTTCGTTCATCACATCGATTGTAACGCGGACTGCTTCATCTTCCCCGTCTTTAATGACCCCTTCGCCGAACTTGGCATGATCGGTTGCCGCCATCTCATCTATTCTGCTTAAAATGACGGTATTCCCGACAATATAGTGCGCAAGATAGGCGCAGTCATGCACGGCGCAGTTCGCTCCGATATCGCAGGAGATAATTTTGCTGTTGGTAATCCCCGCGGGAACAATAAAATCATGGTAGCGCAGATAGCATTCGGTTAAAGAGGAAATCCGCACCAATCCGGCAAAAAGCGAGTTTTTAATGAGCGACGGCGTAAAGGGATCTTCCACCAAAAAGGTATTCCAGTTAGTACAGGTGTTTCCGTTCTTGATGAGCGTTTCCACTTCGTTAAAGGTGAGCGGCCGCCATCGGTGCTTTTCAGCGGGATTCTGCATAAAACGAACAGTATATTCATCCCGTCCTGAAGTAAGAAAAGATTTATTGACAAAATTGACCCCAAAGTCATCCGATGTTATAACACGTACCGGCATACTTCCTCCAATGCTGCTGGACAATGTAAGTTTAGACTGAGTGTTATGTATAGACCTATTCGGTAACTGCGTTTTCGAATAGGTCGACGAGTTCTAAATCGTACAAATGGCACGATTTAGAACATCGCATTTCAAGGTAACCTGTTCAGAAACGGAAGTTTCCGAACAGGTTTTATATTTACTCTTCAAATTTTATTTTACTTACATTACATTTTAACTATAATGAGCCCCTTGCCCTGACAAATTTTTTCTTATCACTTTCTGATAATTCAGAAACCTTCATATTATTTGCTTTTGCATAAGAAAATAATGCTTTCAAATCTATAGTATTTTTCATTTGAGACAGCAATATTGGTTGCGGTGTATCTTTTAAACTTTCTTTATAATTTTTCATCAGTCCAGTCATAAGTGTAAACCTCCATGATATTTTTTGCATTGTCTTCATCGATTGCAAATTGAAACGGATGAAGAATTCCGATAAATTCAGCATTAAATTTTTCGATATAATGATCAAGTAACATTTTGTTCGCTGCAAATCCGTACATCATGCCCTCAAAACCGAAGTCGATTGATTTGTTTGCAGCAATTGCAAACAAATGTCCGCCAACACCTTTATATCTAATCGATTCCGTAATTTGATGATTATTTTCAGGGCTCGCACACATCCATGAAATATAACAAGCTTTTGCATCATCATCTTTTACAACAGAAACAAGTCCTTGTATATCAACCGAGCCTTCTACAACGAGAGCATAAACTTCGTTATCATCGATAAGTTGATCCCAGTTTGTATACCATCCATTTTTCTTATTATACTTTTTCAAAAAAGATTTTCGCGTAATTTGTATAACTTCTGTCTGAACGAGCTCTCCTGTTTTAGCATCACTGAGACAAGGTGTAATTGTATCGATAAAAACATTTATCATCTCTTTACCTCAGCTGATAGTTTATCATAAAATTTAGTTTTTATATAGCTCGTCTCGCAATGACAAACATTTGTCTCACTTGCAAACCGGAGCACTACGATTTTCGGCTGTGAACGCGAAGCTTCTTTTTGAGGTTTTTAAACCAGAATGCCCGTAGCCGCTCGGCACATGAGTAGAGGCGATAGCGGAAACCTCGTACCGGAATATCAAGAGTTCCCACCCGATGGATAATCGTTCCGCCGAATCCTGTTTTAAATCGATACAGTCCATACATGGGGTGTTTGGGATCATCGGTGGGGGGTATCCCGTAAAAATCATAGGAGAGACAACCGTACTTTTGAGCATCCTGAATTGCCTGCCATTGCAGCAGGTATGCAGGCATAAGATTGCGGTGTTCATTTGAAGAAGCGCCGTACAGATAGACTGCTCCGCTCGGAGAAAAAAGCGTGATAATCGCAGCAAGCGGCTTCTCTTCAAAATAAGCAATATAAACCGAAATAAGAATATGTTCGGCGTCGAATACAGGATCGATGGCAAGCCGACAAAGCGAGCGGTAATAGTTTTCGCTATGAATGGCGATACCGTCCCTTGCAGCAGTTTCACGATAGAGCTCATAAAAGACCGGTACTACATTTTCGGCTTGACTTCCGGAAAAACAGCGAACCTGCACGCCTTTTTTTTCAGCAAGCCGGATATTATAGCGCCATTTAGGTTTACAATCGGCGAGCAAGGCATCGAGCGACTGCCCTAAATCGAGCTGCACCGTATCGGGGGGCTGAATATCGGAAACCGCCTTAATGAGGCGGCATGGTGTTTTTCCGCCGGTACAGGGAATAAGCGGGAAGTCTTGGGAAGAGAATGCCTGTGCTTTTCCGTTTTTAATCGAACATTCCCACGGCGGATCAAAGCGAATCAAAAAAACGTAAGAAGGCAGCAAGGGAACAAGCTTTTCTGCAAGGTTCGCAAGAAAAATACCCCGCTGTTGCGCCGTTTCGGGGAGGTGTGAATCATTCGTAATGAGGATAGACGGACCCATCGGAATATAGGCAAGAAAGCCGAAGGGATTCAGTTGCCGCAATAAAACCGTGAGTAAAAAAGAACGGGTACCCGGACTATGTACCTCATATTGCCGATATGTCCAGCCTTGCTCCTTTTTAAATTCCGCCCAAAAGCGGCTCTGCAAAAAATGCTGCGCAGGAGTTTTCACCGTCATATCGGTACATTCTTTTATCGTCAATGTATTCATAGTTGGCAAAAACGATAGCGGAAAAAGAAGCTTTTGTCAAAGGATTGAAGGTGGTTTTACAGGGCTTCCGCATTTAAATTATAAAGCTATATATTATAATAACTTATGCGTCTCATTTTTTATTATATTTTATAGCAAGTCATTATCATACAATGATTTAGGCCATTATGATGCGGAATCCATGGGTGGTTTTAGCTTATCAGAGTACCACCTAATCTGTAGAAAAACAATCCGCTTACACTCCCCCGCCCCATCCACGCCATTTTTCTGCAAGCGGGGTTGCTTCCGATGTGGAATACAAAGAAGTTGCATCGGAATCCGCTGGGGCAGAAGAAATTTTAGCGGAAGTACCGGTATTGCAGATGTTTTCGATATCAGCAGTCTTTAATTCCTGTAAGAAAGCGGCTAATTCCTCCGGAGACATTGTCTCTTTTAATGTATTGATTGTACGAATTAAATCTTGCTGCGCACCGCTCGCTGTTTCTTTTGTCAGTTGAGCATTGTTTTTTTCCACCTTTTCGCGGAGCCGTTTTGCATATTCGCGTCCGTCGATAGGTTGTGCAACAGGAATACCTGCCGTAACTCCGATAACCGCAAGTACCAATTTAAGTCCGACAAGTCCACCGGCACTGCTTACATATTCAAAAGAAGCGCCGGTAAGATAACCGGTTTTAAACACCTCATAATAGAGAATAGTAAGCGCACTATATGCGATAAGGAGTATAAACGCCGCAGCAAGCCGTCTTTTTGTGTACCATCCCATCGGCTGAATAAACAAATAGATAATCGCTACAATCAAAACCAATGCAAAAAAAAGTTCGGCACTCCAAGGCAGCATAAGAAAAGAAAAAGACTCTGTATGAATTACATTGCGTAACAGATAGAACTGGCCAATAAGAATGACAAGAAAACAGATAACCGTCACCCCGCCCCGCGCACGGGTATTTGTTTTATTTTGTTTCATTTTATATATATCCCCTCGTGAATTGCCATCTCTGTGCGAAGTTTTATTGATTTAAAACTTCGCACATTTTTTTCTAGCAGACGGCAAACACATCAGGCAGATTAGATGAAAAGCGCAGAATAAAGAGGTTATGAGACCATTTGAACCGCGCAGAGGTTCAACTCTGGTCGAATAACATCTCTTATTCTGCGGGGATATTCAAAAAAGTACCTGATGCGTTTACACCGTCAGCCTAGCAGGTTTCTATTGACGAGTCAACGGAACTGCGGTACAAAAGATATGGAGGAGTTATGCTGCAATTCAATCCGGTACATCTCGCTTTTGCCGTTATGATAATCGGTGCTATTTTTACCTTTGTATTATCAAAAAAAGAAATCAAACAACTTCGGACGTTTGCCGATGCCTTTGCTATTCCGTTCGTTAAACTTTCAAACTATATTGCGCCACAAAAACCCGCAAGCTCATTGCTGACGGAAAAGACGGAATCCGGCGGAATCAAACCGCTCCAACCCGAAGAACAAACGAAAGAAATGCGTGACATCATTAAACGAGCAGGAAATACTAAAGCGGTAAAACTCTTCCGTGAAATGGTGGAAGCCGAAGATGCACTGAAAAAGGCCGCGGGGAAAAACCGTCGCAAATGCTATCAATTTGCCGAACCCGTTGCCCGTATTCTGTATATGACGCATACCTTTCTTACCGGCTGCGAAAATCTTGCCACCATTGATACGGAAAGCAAGCTGGAGGAATTTAACAGCTTTTTGAATGAGCAAGTATCACATCGTATGACTTTATTGCGGTTGATCAGCGGTTCTCTTGCCGATGAATACCGCGAACTGAATAGCGTATATGCGGCGGAGATGGAGCAAATCGAGCGGGAACAGATGATGCTTATGAAGCAGAATGTTCAATAATACAATCAACACCCCGACGCAAAGTATCGTGACGGGGTATTAAACTCTCCGCTAACAATCGATTTTAAAGACGCCCAAATCGGTTTCTCTGAGTCACCGATTATTTCCACAAAAATTCAGGATAATAGTTTTCTTTAATTTTTTGCGCTATTTCTTTTTTTACAATTTCGCGGTCTTCGGGATAGGTCATACCGAACCAGCGTTCATCGGTGGTATAACATTTGATTGTGCCGAGCCCTTTGGTAACCAGCATACTGGCGCCTTCCGGTAGCAAACATTCGGCTTTTTCGCTTGCGATGTTCTTTTTAATAAACTCTTCAAAGAATACGTGAAAACCTTCAAACGCTTTAAGGCTAAAGCCGAAGAGATTCATAGACACGGTTTCTTTACCGGTTAAGTGGGTTACTCCGTTTTCAAGCTGAGAGAGAATTACCCGTTTACCGTTCTCTTCACCGTAAGAAATCTTGGTATGCTCTTTCATAGAAACGAGCATTCCATTTTCAACGTTGCATACTCCCCGTGAGACGGAACCGGATTCGCTCATCGTATTTTCCAAAATATAGCCGACCATCGCATGATTCGGAGAATAATTGTCTAAAGTTGACAGGTGTCCTGCCATCGTTTTATAGGCTTTGCGTCCATAATAGTCGTCTGCATTGATAATGGCAAAGGGTGTTTTAACGGAATTCTCCGCGCAAAGGACGGCGTGAATAGTACCCCACGGTTTTTTACGGTTTACCGTTTGCGGAATTTCTTTGGGGTCAAGCAGTGAATCAATAGATTGAAACAGATATTCGGCATCGCAATTGCGGGCAACTCTATCAAATAAACGCTCGCGGAAATCGGCTTCAATATCTTTTCGAATAACGAATACTACTTTTCCGAAACCGTTATGAACCGCATCGTAGATTGCATAATCCAGCAATGTTTCATTATGCATCCCCACCGCATCTATTTGCTTAACGCCGCCGTAACGGCTTCCCATTCCTCCTGCTAAGACCAACAATGTAGGTTTCATTCTATCTTGCCTCCAAATACTTAACTTTCATATATTCAACACTTCAAAGAAAACGCCGATTAACCCGTTTGAGGATCAATCAGCGTTTTAAAAGTTCATTAATCACACTATAAAAGCACTTTAAATGCACATAAAATTAACAGTAACCCCTAAAAACTCAAGTTTTTAGAGGTTTTCGTATCTTTACCGTTTGTTTACATGACGGAAAATAACACGTTTTTCCATCGTTGTCATTGTCTTACCGGTGGTAGCGCCTTTCAAATCCTCAACTTCGACGGAAGAAAAACCTTTATCTCGTTTGTAATTTGAAAAGAATTCATACATAACCTTTTCAGCTTCATCTTCGTTAAACGTGTTCTTATCTTCTTCGTATACGCAATAGTATTCCGCCCAGTTATCGGTTTTATAAATTTCAGTTAGATAAAGAGAGGCATTGGCACGCCCTTCAACCTTAATTTTTTGCTTTTTAGGCTGTACAGTCTGTGCAGACAGGACAACAGCAAGCAGCATAAATGCGCACAGCGCAAGTATTTTCTTGTTCATTATAGATCCTCCTATAAAGTAATAATCGAATTCAGTATATACGGAAAAACCGTTCTTGGCAATATCGACTGTCAGGGCAACCGCATCAGGCATTTTTTTAACAATCCCGCAGAATAAATGAGGCATTTCAACCGGAACTGCTATGGATGGCAGTGGTTCCATACAGCAGCGGTGTTTTGTGCACGCACAAAACTCGCCTTCAACTGCTGTACACGGATGTACGGCAGTTGAAGATGGTTCAAATGGTCTCATAGTCTCAATTTTTCCGCGATTTTTATCTATCCTACCTGATGCGGTTGCCCCCTTCTAAAAAAACATTCGAAATTTTTAACAAAATTTCGAATGAAAAAGAAAGCAATCGTTTGAAAATAGTAGCGGTACGGTTGCCTTGTTCCGCGTTATTCACATAGAGCGATTGGAGCAAAGGTTTCGGCTTTAAGGGCAGCGCCACCGATTAAACCACCGTCGATATTCTCTTTGGCAAGCAAGGCCTTAGCATTTTCCGCCTTCATCGAACCGCCGTATTGAATGACCATTGCATCGGCAGCAGTTTTCCCGTATAGCTTCGCGATAACGGATCTGATATGCGCATGAATCGCATCGGCATCTTCAGGAGTTGCCGTTTTTCCGGTACCGATTGCCCAGACCGGCTCATACGCAATGGTTACCCGTGCCAGTTCTTGCGCGGTTACGCCTTCCAATCCTTTTTCGGTCTGTGCTGCGCAGACAGCTTCCGCCCGACCTGCTTCGCGTTCCTCCAGCAATTCGCCGACACAAAGAATCACTTCAAGCCCGTGCCGCAATGCAAGCCGCACCTTTTTGTTGATCATTGCATCGGTTTCCCCGTAAATATGGCGCCGTTCCGAATGGCCGAGAATAACAACCTGTACACCGATATCCTTGAGCTGCAATACTGACACTTCTCCGGTATGAGCGCCTTGCTCATCGGTGCTCATATTCTGCGCACCAAGTAAAACATTCGTCCCTTTTACTACCTGAGAAACGGCATCAAGAGCAGTAAAGGAAGGAGCAATCATGTATTTGTGCTTTCCGCCTTTGACAGCCTCCACCACACCTTTTGCCAAATCTACGGCTTCTCCCTTTGTTTTGTGCATTTTCCAGTTACCTGCAATAAAATATCTACGCATACCTTCTCCTATAAAAACTTTTGTAGGAAATATCAATTTCCGAAAAAGTTTTTAGCCGTGCGCGCATTGCGCGCACATATAAATAATCAAGTTTGCACCGCAAACTTGCGATAAAAAGCATCGACGCAATTTTAGGCGATGCTTTTTATCATAGCTCCTATAAAAACTTTTGTAGGATGTTTCAGAGCCTTCGGCTCTGTTCTGTAAAGAAATTCATTAACTTGTCCGCTTAAGCAGACTGCGAATCAACATCCGACACAAGTTTTCAGATGTTTCATTATACCGTACCTTTACCGGTTTTTAAAGGGGTCCGTTCTATCTGCCGTGTTCTATCCTACAGCGTAAACGGAATCAGGACTTTTTTTATTACATATTCTCGGTTATAATAGACCTGTTCGATAACTGCGTTGTCGAACAGGTCGCCGAGTTCTAAATCGCACAAATGGTACGATTTAGAACATCGCATTTCAAGGTAACCTGTCCCGAAACGGAAGTTTCCGAACAGGTTTAATAAACAAAAGAAGGATGATGCGATGAATGTATTTGATATAATTGGTCCCATCATGATCGGCCCGTCCAGTTCCCATACAGCAGGGGCGGTACGAATCGGTTTAATGAGTAGACTACTGCTGGGCGCCCCTGCTGTAAAGGCATATATCAGACTGCACGGTTCCTTTGCACAAACATACAAGGGACACGGAACCGACCGTGCACTTGCAGCCGGGATTATGGGTATGCAAACCGATGATGAACGCATCAGAAGGAGCTTGCAAATTGCCAAAGAAACAGGGCTTGCCATTACCTTTGAGCCGACGGTAATTCCCGATGCTCATCCGAATACGGCTGAAATTACGTTAACCGATGCAGCCGGAAAAACGGTGTGCGTACAGGGAGCATCCGTCGGCGGCGGAAACATTATCATCACCAAAATAGACGGTAGAGAGGTGAAAATCACCGGTCAATCCCCGACGATTATCGTCGTGCACAATGACATACCGGGAATGATCGCCGCCGTAACCGCATTGATGGCTCAATATAAACTCAATGTCTACAAATTCAACCTTGCACGGGATAAAAAAGGCGGAACCGCAATCATGACTTTACAGATTGACGGGCGCTCCCTTGGAGAAAACTTGCAGGCTGCTATCGAGAAAATACCCGGCGTTATTAAAGTGATTTTTGTCAGACCGTTCTAAAAAACGGCAACCTATAAAGGAATTCATGGCAACCGCGCTAATACTATCTGACGCGGTTGCTTTCCTTTTGCGAGAAATTTCGAAAAAATTTCTCGCAGTTTATTTTAAAAGGAGGGTAAACACATCAGACGTGTAGACAAAATGCCGCAGAATCAGTGAGGCAGGGCAACCATTTGAGACGCGAAGCGGCGAAATTCTGGTTGAACAGCCTCACTGATTCTGCAGGGGACGTCAAAAATAGTCTGATGCGTTTACCCGGAGCAGGGAGACATATATGCTTAGTTATGAATCAATCAGCGAATTATATAAAACAGCAGAAGCACAGCATAAACCTATCAGGGAGATTGTATTAGAAGATCAAGCAGCGCAGCTTGAACAGCCGGAAGCAGCACTAATCAAGCGGATGGAAGAAAACTTGACTGTTATGCTGGAAGCAATTGAGAACGGCAGTAAACAGGGAGTTAAATCGACCAGTGGATTAACCGGCGGAGATGCATACCGGCTAAAACAGACGATTACGGAAGGTAAGCACCTTTGCGGAGACCTTATGTCAAACGCTATTCAGATGGCGATGGCTGTTTCCGAGATAAACGCCGCCATGGGGAAGATTGTAGCTGCCCCTACTGCCGGTTCTTGCGGGATTCTTCCCGGCGCATTAGGCGCCTTATTGAAGATACGCGGCGTTCCGCGGGAAGATGTAGTGCTGTCGTTGTTTACCGCCGGCGCTATCGGTATGGTGGTAGCAAACAAGGCGTCGATTGCGGGTGCGTCAGGAGGCTGCCAAGCTGAGTGCGGCACCGCTTCCGCGATGGCGGCAGCGTGCATTGTGGAACTCCTAGGCGGCACACCGGAGATGGCAGCACATGCCGTGGCAATAGCGCTCAAGTGCATTTTGGGATTGGTGTGTGATCCCGTCGCCGGTTTGGTAGAAATTCCTTGTATTAAACGGAATGCCTCCGGCGTTACACTTGCCTTTACCGCTGCGGAACTGGCACTTGCAGGTATTAAAAGCGCAATTCCCGTTGACGAAACAATAGAAGCTCTCAAGCGAGTCGGTGACGGACTTCCGGCATCGCTTCGCGAAACCGCCCAAGGAGGTTTAGCAATAACACCGACAGGACAAGCCTTTGAACGGCAGGTATTCGGTACGCGCTCACCGCTTACCGGCAGTCCGTGCAGTACCTGCAGATCATGCGACAGCTGATGATAATAGTTTTATATTACCTTCAAAAAGCTCAGTACAAAAACAATCCCAAAAATAGTTATACACGACATTACTGTTGAGAAAATAACGACTTGAGCAGCAAGTTCATAATCGCAACCGAGTTGTTCAGCCATAACTGCTGAAATAACGGCTGTAGGAGAACCGTACAGAGCAATGAGCGCCACAATCTCATTGGCTCGAAATCCAAGATAAACAGCCAGCGTAATAAAGATCAACGGCATACCGATGAGCTTGCCTGCAACGGTGAACAACAGATTTTTAAAATTTGCCGAAACTTTTGAAAAATCGAGCATCGCACCCAGTACGATAATAGGGAATACACTGCCTACTTTACCGATATCCATCAACGACTTATCTAAAAAATGCGGAATAGGAGGGTGCAGCAAGGACATCATAATCCCTACAATAGAGGCAATCACCATGTGATTTTTTAATACATCTATTATCAACTTCTTTTTGTTGACAGCACAGCCACCATAAATTGAGAGCAGAACAACGGCTGCAGCATTAAAAATAGGGATAATAATCATAATAAGCATCGATGCCAACACCGCGCTGTTTTCTCCTGCAATATAAGAAGAAAGCGGAATCCCGAGCATTACAAAATTACTTCTGAATGTTCCCTGTATCATAACGCCTTGCTTTTTTTTATCTTTTTCAAAAAGCGGTACGATGAAAACAAGCAAGAAGATAGCAGCTAAAATACTTCCTGCGGCATACAGAACGAACTTCAAATCGAAAACTTCATTTAAATTTGTTTTTCTGATATTATTAAAGGTTACGATCGGTAAGAGTAAGTCAAAGCATAACTTATTTAATTGGGCTATCGTTTCTTTGCTAAAATACCCTTGTTGTTTAAGAAAATAGCCGAAAACAACTAAGAGAACGACCGGCATAACTGCATTAAATGCTACAAAGAAACTTTCCATGTATGCTCCTTACTCTACCGGTTTGTAAATTATTCGAGTACCCGTTTTAGGTAAACGGGCACTTAAAGGCACGAGCTTTTTACACCTTGAACTTTCCGATTTCTCCGGTAACGCTCGCTGCATTTTTCTGATTATTTATCGCGATAGTATTTACTTCTTTCATCGCGTTGTTGACTTCCGCTATTCCAGTCGCCATTTCCGCCATACTTTGTGTAATAACCTCCGACAGATTGGCAAGTTTTTTGATACCGGAAGAAATATCGGCAGCTCCGGTTAGAATCTCATCCGAATCCGCTTTGACCTTTGCCGTTATTGCATTCATTCCATTAATCACATTCAAAACTTCTTCACCACCCTGCATTTGCTCCTTCATAGTACGGATCATGCCGTCTTCCTGCCGATAGATAAAGTCCATCATAGCGCTGATTTTTTCAAACTGCTCCGCTACCAACGGTCCTGCACCGTTAAGGCTTTCGATTTTATGTTTGAGTTCTTCCAAGACCTTTGTAATACTTGTTCCTTGAGCTCCCGATTCCTCTGCCAATTTCCGTATTTCATCGGCGACAACTGCAAACCCTTTTCCAGCTTCTCCGGCATGAGCTGCCTCAATTGCCGCATTCATCGCGAGAAGGTTTGTTTGACTTGCCGTATTCTGAATAACCGTAATAGCATCGAGAAGCCCCTCGGATTGCTCCGTTACTACTTTTGTAACCTCAACAACCATAGCAACGGTCTCTTTACCGGTGTGCGTTGTTTTTTCAAGGGTTTTAATCGATTGAAGATTCTTTTCAGCCCGTTCCTGTAAAGTCTGAATGTTTTTTATGATCTCTTCGATTGAAAGGGATGAACCGGAAATACTTTCAGCTTGACTGTCGATACGAGAATCAAGATTTGAAATGGTTTCAGTAATAGCATCTATCTTTGCAGCGGTTTCATTAACCTCCGTATGCTGTACCATTACTCTATCTTTCACGTTTTCAATATTTCCTGTTATTTGATTAAGCGCTGCAGCAGAATCCAGCATCCGCGTAGACAATGTTTGGCTGACCGACTGCATGTTTTTTGCCGTATCGGTTATGACCGAAAAAGAAGCGCGGATTTTTTCTATTGCATTATTCATCGATAATGCGATAGAACCGAGCTCGTCGGAATGCACTGCAGCTTGAACGGTAAAATCTCCTTCCGCAACTTTATCAAAAATAGTATGGAGCTTAATAAACCGTCCGAATAAATAGCTGAGCATAAACTGATTAATTATGATCATAAGTATCAATAGAACAGCTGTCCATAAAAGAGAATATCCTAAAATCGAAAGAATAGGCGGTATAAAATCTTTTACAGGAACTGCCATGATAGTATAATATGGCAAATCGGAGAGCTGTTTTTTTACAATAATAACTCTACCGAGCAAATCGTCATCATAGTATTGAAGATTGCTATAGCCCGTTAAGTCTGAAAGAGTACCTGTTACCGTATTGATTTTTTTATTTGTAAAGTCAACATTTGAACAAAGCGATATTGTATCGGTATTATCGATAACGCCGATCCAAGATTGCGGACTGGGCAGTGATTTATTTATTTTAGCAACGGCTTTTTGCAAATCAACCGCCATACCGGCGAATCCGATTGCTTCTCCTGCCGAATTAAATATTTTTATATCAAACCAAAAATTTATTTCATTGAGTGTTCTATTGTAATCGACACTACAAAATAACGTTTGCGGATTTTTCAGCATGGTAAAAAACCATGAATCATCGGCTTCGGTAAGCACATCTTTTTTTATCTGTTTATTATTATCAACAACATAGTAACCACCCGTTAATTTCGAGGCAGCAAAGCAGGTAGAAAATTGCTCGTCTTTACTGAGTTTCAACATTTTTTCGATAACATGAGCACCGGTTTTTTCATCTTTTTCATACGCTTCAAACCAATCTATCAAATAAGGCTCTTCCGCTAAATCTTGTGAAAGCGCTAAGCCAACCGCAAGATTTGTCTGTAGCTCGGAAGACGAAGCATCCAACATAAACGGTACGGTTTTGTAAAAATTACCTTCGATATATGCCCTTGCTTGCATAACGCTAAAAGCGAGTGCTCCGCAGACAGCAATAATAAGCGTCGTTACCAAAAACAAATTAACTGATGTCCGTATTTTCATATACTCTCCCGCATAGCTAGAAAAAAATGAGTGTATAGTAAGTATACCGTATTTTCTTTTTTATAGCTATAGAGCGCACCTCATACAATCTGATGTGTTTACCCTGACTTGGCCGGTGGCGTTTTTTTTCTTTTTATGTTACATTAAAAGCTCTATGGATTATTACGCAGTGCAGGTAAGAACGGGCAAAGAACCGGAGCTGTTAAAGGAAATACGGAAATTAAATGAAAAAAACCATGAAATAGAAGCTTATTTTCCGCGCCGCGTACTGTATATTAAAAAGAAAGGTATACGGCATAAAGTTGATGCACCGGTTTTTCCCGGCTATATCTTTTTGGAAATCGATGACTTATCGCTTCCGCTTTGCTGGCAGCTGCGTAAGACGCCGAATTTTTATCATTTTTTGCCGAATAATCAAAATCCGCTGCCGCTTGCCGATAACGACCTCTCGCTTTTGCGTCATTTTCTTTCGTTCGGAGAAGTTACTGCTCCGTCTAAAGTATACTTCGACGCGAATGCACGGATATGCGTCGTCGAAGGGGCGCTGAAAGGGCTTGAAGGAAAAATTATCAAAGTTGATAGAAGAAAGCAACGGGCTAAGGTACTGCTCGACATGTACACCGACAGCTTTCCCATCGATTTGGCTTTTGATGTTATAGAGTCGGCAGCTTTCGGTTCATATAAATTGGAGGGGAGAGATGACAGCGCAAAGTAATAAAGTGCAGCCGACCGTGTATATTATCGGGGCGGGGCTGGCGGGCACCATGATTGCCCATGAGATAAAACGAAAGGGCGTATTCGGCCGCGTCGCAGCATTCCTTGATGACGATCCGCAGAAAATCGGCAGTAAGATTGAAGGGATACCGGTGCTCGGTCCGATTCAAGATGTTGCCCGCCTTATCAGAGTGGAGGCGCGCGATGAACTGTTGATTGCCATTCCGAGCATAAAGGCAGAGCGGCTGCGCGAAATCTATGCGATTGTAAAAGAAGCGGGCTTTACCACTATCAAATTACTGCCCGGCATTTCTCAGATTGTGGACGGCAATGCGCATCTCGTGCAAGCACGGGAGATAAACCCACAAGACTTGCTCGGACGCACGCCGATAAAAATCAGCTTAAAAAACAGCCTTGCCTATCTGCGCGGAAAGCGGGTACTGATTACCGGCGCAGTCGGCTCCATCGGCAGCGAACTGGCGCGACAGCTCCTTTCAGGCGGCGCCGAACGGCTTTATTTATTCGGGCATGGGGAAAATTCAATCTACCAAATCGATAAGGAGCTGCGCCTCTTACAGGAAGAAGGGGTCGGCGACAAGGCGACGATTGTACCCATCGTGGGCGAGCTGAAAGACCGCGAGTATATGCGGTATATCATCGGGAAGCTCCGCTGCGATGCTGTTTTCCATACGGCGGCTTACAAGCATGTACCGCTGATGGAAGCGAACCCCGTCGCCGTCATCGAAAACAACGTGTTCGGTACCAAGAACCTGCTCGACGCCTGTATCGAAAACGGTGTTAAACGCTTTGTGCTTATCTCGACGGATAAAGCGGTTAATCCCGTATCGATTTACGGGGTCTCGAAGATGCTCAACGAAAAGATGGTGCTTGATGCCGCCGCGCGGGTCAAAGAAAAATACGGCAGCGCTGACTATGCCTATATGTTTGTCCGGTTCGGAAACGTACTCGGTTCGCGCGGCTCGATTTTTCCGCTCTTTGTGGAGCAGGTAAAAAAAGGCGGCCCCGTAACGGTAACCTCACCCGATATGATGCGCTTTTTTATGACCATACCCGAAGCCTGCTCGCTGGTACTGCAAACGGGCGGAGTGGGCATCAACGGGCAGTCATACCTACTGGATATGGGCGAGCCGGTCAATATTCTGGAAACCGCCCGTCAACTGATACGGTACATGGGCTATGAGCCGGAAAAAGACATACCAATAGAAATTATCGGGGTACGACCGGGAGAACGGCTGGAAGAGCCGCTTACTTCGGAAACGGAGTATACCGAGCCGACCGATTATCCTAAAATTCTCCGTCTCCAAAACCATGAAGAATACGGCCGCGATACCCTTAGCAAACTGCTTACAGCCCTGTATCCCGTATGCTGTCCTTCGGGGGATCCGGAGCTCTATCGGAATAAAGAATACCTGACGCGTATCCTCTGCGACGCATGTCAGTCATTGAGAGAGGCTCGGTAAAAGCACTCCTCGCACATTAAATCTAAAAGGTTTTATAGGAGATTACATTATATGAACAACACACATCATCAATCTTGTACCACCGTACTGGTCGGTAAAAAGGCCTCAGTTGACGGTTCGGTGATGATTGCCCGTAACGAGGACTTTCACGAAGCGGTTTCGGTTAAGCTTTTTACCGTGATGCCCGCAAGCGAGGTAAAAGACCGTACCTATACGTCGAAGAACACCGGCGTTACCGTTGCGCTGCCGGAGAAGGCGCTCCGCTGTACTGCTACACCTCAGGCATTTCAGCTGTTGAAGGGCGATGAAGGAGAATACGGAGAAGCAGGCATCAACGAAAAGAATATTGCCGTCAGCTCCACCGAAAGCGTATACGGCAATCCGCGCGTGCTTGCGTTCGATCCGCTCGTGCCGGACGGCATCGGAGAAGATGCCATCCACAACATCGTAGCGCCGTTTATCAATTCCGCACGGGAAGGTGTTGCCTTTTTAGGAAAATTGATTGCGCAGTACGGTTCGGCGGAAGGCAATGGAATTCTTTTTGCCGATGCGGATGAAGCATGGTATATGGAAATCCCGTGCGGACATTACTGGGTCGCGCAGCGCATCCCCGATGACTGCTATGCGGTTGCACCTAATCAGGTCTGTATTGAAACCATCGATTTTTCAAACGAGCGTGATTTTATGTGGGCGGACGGCATTCAGGCATTTGTCGATGCGCATAAGCTTAACCCCGACCGCGAAGGCTTTAACTTCCGGCATATTTTCGGTACCTCAACCGAGAAAGACCGTGTGTACAACACGCCGCGCGCATGGTTCGCACAAAAATATCTGAACCCCGAAATAGAGCAAAGCCCCGTATCCAACGATATCCCGTTTATACGAAAGGCGAGCAGGCTGATTTCGGTAGAGGATGTTCAGTATATCTTAAGTTCGCATTATAACGAAACCGTCTACGATCCGCTCGGCAAAGCGGGAACCGACTATGAGAAAACACGGTTTAGAGGCATCTCCCTTTCCCGCACGGCGGAATCCCATATCCTCCAGCTGCGTTCCGGCGTACCGGAAGGCATGGCTGCTATTCAGTGGCTCGCGTTCGGCACCACCGCCTTTACCCCCTATGTGCCGTTTTTTACCAATATCAACGACACACCGAAAATCTATAAAAAAAAGACGGCGACCGTTTCGCTCGAAAACGCCTATTGGCTGTTTAAAATCCTCGGATTCCTGACCGAAAACCGCTATCCGACATTCCGCGACGCAAATACAACCTATCTGAACGAGATGCAAACCTACGGGTTTAAACGAATCTATGAGGTTACCGAAGCAGGCAAAGCCCTGACCGGAGAAAAACTGACCGAATTCCTCACCGCGGAAAACGAAAAGACCGCCGCTTATGTCATCAAAAAGACCAAAGACCTGATCGCGCAGCTGATGCTGGAATCATTTAACTACTCAAAGCTCAGCTTCAAAATGGATAAGAACCTGTAAAAACTCAGGGCAAACGCATCAGACGCTTTTTAAATTTCCCCGCAAAATCAGGAAGCTGTTCAAGCAGAGTTGAACCTCTTCGCGGTTCAAATGCTTGCCCAACCTCCTGATTTTGCGATTTATATTTACTCGTCTAAAGCGTTTGCCCTTTTTCTGAAAAAAATTGTGCAAAATTTTAGATAAAATTTTGCACAAATGGAAGGTTTATTTTCAGCCGCTGAAATAGCGCGGCTGAAAAACACGGCGAGTTTGCTTAACGCAAACTCGCTTATTAACGTATGCGCGTTCCGCGCACCAATGCAGCAGTTTCCAAAGTTCACACTTTGTTCAACTGTTGCATTTTAGGGAAGGTAAAAAATATGCTTACGATACAAAATGTTTCAAAAACGTATGGACGGTCGGCGGGAAAGGCGGTTGATAACCTCTCTTTTGAGGCGAAAATCGGAGAGATTTTCGGCTTTTTGGGGCCGAACGGGGCGGGAAAAACGACGACCATCAAAATGATCACCGCCCTTACGATCTTTTACTGTAACCATGGTTCTTTTTAAGCAACCAGAGTTCTTTTTTCATTAAAATTGCTTTATTAAGAAGATTTTTTCTATTATACATACTATCATACATAATGGATAATTGTTAATTGATAATTTGTAATTAAGAATTATGAATTACCCATTACACATTGAATATAGGAGGTTTATATGACAAAATTGAGAATCGGCAAAAAGGCGCACACCTTGAGAGGAGCCGCGGCGCTCATCATAGCTGCATTTTTGACACTGCTTTTTACCGGCTGCCCCAATGCAAACGGAAATAAGCCGGTAACGGCCAAATACAAGGTAACTTTCAACGTAGACGGGGGTGGGGGCACCCTTACCGCAAAGATAGGTGAAACGAAAATAAAGAGCGGTAACGAAGTAGAAGCGAATAAAACCGTAACCTTTACGGCAACGCCGGATGCAGGCTATACGGTAAAAGAGTGGAAGGCAGACGGCTCCGCTGTTACAGGCAGTACGTCAAACACCTATACCTGCACCGTAACAAAAGCGCTAACCGTTAAGGTAAGCTTTCTTGCAGGCGGAGCTTCGTATACGGTAAAACACTATCAGGAAAAAATAGACGGCGGCTATCCTGCAGAACCGACGGAAACCGAAAACTTAAACGGTACGGTCGGAACAAACGCCGCATACACGCCGAAAACCGGCGGAGCTTACGAAGGCTTTACCTACAAGTCTGCGCTTACCAAAGTAAACAACACCGTACAGACAGAAGGTACGATAAATGCTGACAGCAGCACCGTCGTAGAACTCTATTACGAGCGCAATACGGTGAACGTAACCTTTAAACTTGCAGGCGGCAATGTCAGCGGCAATACGGCCGATATCCTAAAAACAGGCAAATACGGAACAGCCTTGACCGCACCCGCTCCCGAACGAGAGGGTTACGCTTTTAAAGGATGGTCTCCCGCTCCGCCTTCCCCTTTAGCATTCCCCGCCATAAATACGGAATACACGGCACAGTGGAAGATAAACAAATACCCCGTAACCTTCAGCGTAGACGGCGCCGGAGGCACGCTTAAAGCAAAGGCGGACGGCGTAGCGGAAACGGAAACGAGTCCCATAACCGTTGAGCACGGCAAAACCGTAGCCTTTACGGCGGCGCCGGCCGCTGGTTACCGTGTAAAGGGTTGGACGCTTGACGGAACAGCCATCGCCAAAGCAGGCACAAACACGGAATACACGCTTACTGTAACAAAGCCTGCAACAATCACCGTAAGCTTTGAGCCAAAAAAAGCCCTCCTCACCCTTGAAGCGGGCAAAAACACCGTGAAGGTGAAGGCAAAGACGGCTGACGGCTCTGCCATAAAAGTGGAAGGCTGCAACGTGAATGAGCTTGCAAACGACACAGAAACCACACTGACCGTAACAAACTCAGAGAGAAAGCTTGCCCTCATAGGAGACATCATCGAGCTTGACTGTAGCGGTGAAGAATTCGGTAACAGACCGCTTGCCTCCCTCGACGTCTCAGGCTGTACCGCCTTGCAAAAGCTTAACTGCCAGTACAATCAGATACCTGAGCTTGACGTGCAAGGCTTAACTAAATTGCAAAAGCTTAACTGCCAGTACAATCAGATACCTGAGCTTGACGTGCAAGGCTTAACTAAATTGCAAAAGCTTTACTGCCAAGACAATAATCTTAGCACCCTTAACGTGTCAGGCTGCACTGCCTTGAAAGAGCTTATCTGCATCAACAATCAGATATCTGAGCTTAACGTGCAAGGCTGTGCCACCTTGAAAGTGCTTAATTGCCGGTACAATAAGATTGCCGAGCTTAACGTGTCAGGCTTAACCGAATTGCAAGAGCTTATTTGCAATGTCAATAAGATACCTGAGCTTAACGTGCAAGGCCTAACCAAATTACAACAACTGAAATGCGGAGGCAATCAGCTCAAGACCCTTGACGTGCAGGGCTTAACCGAATTACAACAGCTTTACTGCCAAAACAATCAGCTTCCTGCCCTTGACGTGCAAGACTTAGCCACTTTGCAAAAGCTGGACTGCTCTGAGAATCAGCTCAAGACCCTCAACGTGCAAGGTTGCACCGCTTTGAAAGAGCTGATATGCTACCAAAATAAGCTTAATGCCGATGTGTTTACAAAGCTCCTTAACGATTTGCCGACCCGTGAGGTAAGCGACGGTGCAGAGGCTATACTTTATGCTCAGCCTGGTGTTTATAATCCACAGGTAGAGGATGGTAACTGCAAAAACTTCACCACTCCCGAAAGCCTTAAAAAAGCCTTTGAGGGGGCAAAAGCAAAGCACTGGAAGCTGCAAAAAGCGGGTCACTTCGGATTCGGGATAGACATTTAAGAGAATGGGGAATGGATTTAATTTGTAATTTGTAATGTGTAATTGATAATTGTGGATTATGGGGTCAGAGGGGAAGAGTTTTCTTTTTATCGAAAAAAAGAAAAGGCTTCCCCTATTCGATCTCTTTGAACATCCGAGTAAGTTATGCTATACTGCAATAAGCGAGGGAAACCGCTATGAGTACGGCAAACAGAAAATACAAAGATTCGGTATTTGTTGATCTATTCAGTGAAGATGAAAAGGCTAAAGAAAACTTTTTATCTCTTTACAATGCCTTGCATCATACTAATTTACCGCTTTCCTGTCCTGTAGAAAATATAAGGCTTGATAATATAATGTACATGAACATTGTTAATGATGTTTCCTGCCTTGTAGACGATAAGATTATTGTATTGGCAGAACATCAATCGACAATAAACGAGAATATGCCATCGCAAAGACTGTACATCCTTGTACAGTCTTTGCTTACGAGTTTTTGCCTAAAGCAAAAACTCGCTGCTGTATGGAATCACCGCCATCCGTGGCGGTTCTGAAAAGCCTTTTGGAAATAGATGGTGTAGATACAAGGAGTTAGGCAAAAAAGTACCGCAGGCGTATTTTAATACGTTGAGGATACTTTTTTGCCGTACGACGCAGTAGATGCCCCATATATTTTCAAAAGAGAGGAGGTAATAAACATTGTTACTGGCAGAATATGATTATGAAACAGATATTGCAGTACAGCGAGCCGAAGAACATGAAATCGCCTTTGCTGAAGGCATTGAACGAGGCATTGAGCAAGGCATTGAACAAGGAATTGAACAAGGAATTGAGCGAGGCTTCTCAGAAGGCTCATACCAAACGAAGCGTGAAACGGCCGTAGCATTTAAGCGCCTTGGAATCGACATTGCTAAAATAGCCGAAGGAACAGGTCTTTCTGTTGAAGAAATCGAAAAGCTTTAGAAGTGCGCAGTAATCAATCGGTGATAGGTAAACAATGGATAATTGATAATTCCTTTAATTGGTAATGGGTAATTATGAATCCCACACCAGAGGGATCTTTTATGCTATGGTTGTTATAAAAAAACACCATAGCAACCGTTTTAACTCAACAATTCCATTTCAAAATCCTATTTCAAAATCCTATAATCTGTGCTATAATACCGCTTGTAAGAGTAAACCGCTATGACTACAGCAAACAGAAAATACAAAGATTCGGTATTCGTTGACCTATTCAGTGAAGATGAAAAGGCTAAAGAAAACTTTTTATCTCTTTACAATGCCTTGCATCATACTAATTTACCGCTTTCCTGTCCTGTAGAAAATATAAGGCTTGATAATATAATGTACATGAACATTGTTAATGATGTTTCCTGCCTTGTAGACGATAAGATTATTGTATTGGCAGAACATCAATCGACAATAAACGAGAATATGCCCTTACGCTTTTTACAATACATCGCAAGACTGTATGAAAAACTGCAAAAACCAACCGACAGGTATTTAAGAACACTATCAAAAATACCGACACCTGAGTTCTATGTATTTTACAATGGCATAGAAGATTATCCGGAAACGATAACGCTCAAACTATCCGATGCTTTTATTACAAAACCTGAACAGGTACCACTGGAGCTGACAGTACGGGTACTGAATATAAATAAAGATAAAGGTGGCGAAATACTCAAGACGTGTAAAACGCTCGACGAATACAGCCTGTTTGTAGAAGAAGTGAGAATCCAAACACAACTCGACCCTGAAAACGGCTTTACTAATGCAGTAAAGATATGTATAGAAAAAGGGATCCTAAAAGAATATTTACAAAGAAAAGCACGGGAGGTAATCAACATGTTAATAGCCGAATATGACTATGATACGGATATTGCAGTACAGAGAGAAGAAGCAGGCAGAATAGCTTTTGCCCAAGGAATATCTCAAGGAATATCTCAAGGAATATCTCAAGGTTCCCGCCAAAAAGCATTCGAAACGGCAAAACTAATGAAGCTTGAAGCTTTTGATATTGATATGATTACAAAGATGACCGGTCTCTCCCATGAAGAAATAGAAGACCTGAACTAATTCATAATTCTTAATTTAATTACCCATTACCAATTATTAAAAGAGGGGGTAGCGGAGGATACTTGCCGCCGCTTGTACCAAAAAGAAGCAAGATTTGAGGGGAACCGAAAATCCTTGCTCCGATACGACAGAGAAGGCGGCAAGAGCCGGAGCTCAGGGGGAGACTTCCCCCACCTTATAGATAGCACAGTATACAGTAATTACAAATTACAAATTACACATTACCCATTACAAATTATCAATTAACTAAGGTGGCAAGATGCTTACAATACGAAATGTTTCAAAAACGTATGGACGGTCGGCGGGAAAGGCGGTTGATAACCTCTCTTTCGAGGCGAAAACCGGAGAGATTTTCGGCTTTTTGGGGCCGAACGGGGCGGGAAAAACGACGACCATCAAAATGATCACCGGTGTCATTGCGCCCGATTCGGGGGATATTCTCATCGGCGGTACCGATATACTGAAGTATCCGCTGGAAGCAAAGCGAAAGATCGGTTATGTAACGGACAATCCCGAAGTGTTTGTGCAGTTTAAAGCGCTTGAATACCTCAACTTTGTCGCAGACGTGTACGGTGTTTCAACCGAAGAGCGGCAGAAGCGGATTGCGGAATATACTGCGCTTTTTGAAATCGATACGGTACTGAACACGCGCATCGCGAGTTTTTCGCACGGAATGAAGCAAAAGCTGCTCATTGCGGCAAGCCTTATCCACCAGCCGGAATTGTGGATTTTGGATGAACCCATTGTCGGGCTTGACCCTCAATCCGCGTTCCGCCTGAAAACTCTGATGCGGAGCTACGCCGATTCGGGAAAGACGGTGTTTTTTTCCACGCATATTATGGAAATTGCCGAAAAGGTATGCGATAAACTCGCGATTATCAACAAGGGACAGATGCTGTTTTGCGGATCACTGCCTGAACTGCAAGCACAGCGCGGCACAAACGATTCGCTTGAGCGATTGTTCCTTATGATGACGGAAAAAGAAAAAGGTACCGCAACCGTTACTCCTTTGTAAATGAAAAAGCAAAAAGCGCTCAACCTTATTGTATTTCGCCGCGCTCGACGGAGAATTTTCCTTCTTTCTTTTTTGCTTCAACTTTTATATCCCCGATGGGATTCCATGCTACAGCAAAGGTTATTGTCGGACTAAATTCATAATATTTACGAGGGCCATTATTTTTTAACTGAGGTTTGATTTCACAGTTGAGTTTTAATGTCCAATCCTTGAGGTAGTGGGTAAAGCCTATATCCAGCGATTGCAGTTTAAACCCCGACGCTTCGCGTTTTGCTCTATCCCAAAAATAAAATGATTGAGCCAAATCGGTAAGTATATTGGTATTCCCGGGAATAACAACCGGCAAATTGAGTGCTTTTTGAAAATACCGCGCAATAACATTATTTCTACTTGATGAGCCGAAAGAAAGATCCCAAAATTCATGAATATTAAAAATAATCTTAGGTGCAAACGTAAAATAGCTGTCGGTAATACGGACTAAATTAAACTGTAAGGTTGACGACAATCCAAGCTGTATTTTGATACGGTTTTTCCATGCGTAGATAGTAAAGGGATTGGAAGCATTGGAAAATGAAAATCCAAAGGCAAAGGGAATAAACCGTTTTTCCGTACCGTCCAATACCCATCCGCTTCCCGGTAAAAGTTTTTGCGGTACTTCCGTGCTTTGGGTATAAAAGGCGGAAATATATTTCCATCCAAAGGTGATATGCAGCCGTTCATTCTTTTTATCTTCAATATTATAAATATATGTCTGTGCTGTTTTTATATTATAAGGCAATGTCCAATTCAGTTCCATTTTAAACGGCTCCCAGAACCATTTTTTTTTCGTTTTTTCTTTCTCAAACAATTTTGTCGAAGCAGCTAAGGTTCCATAAGGAAATGACACATTGAGCGAAGTGCTATAGGCTTGCAAAAGAGGCGGCAGGTTTATAGAAAAAGTAATTTTTTGCGTATACTTTTCCGCAAGCATAACACCGAATACCGCCGATCCCGTATGGGCAGTGATAAAATCTTTATTCCACTTTATCTTCTGTGTCTCCCATTGAGGATTACTATAAGTACCGGTAAATGTATTTTTTGCTAAAATTTCCGTGATACTCCAACTAAACGATATGGGTTTAAATAAATCGGTATACACAAAAGGATTGACGGTTACTGAGTTTTCATTCTTCAACGTGTATACATTCGCTTTAAAGTTATTGAGTTCTAAAATAGGCTGTTTACTCACATCCCGTGTCCAAGGATGCCGCTGATAATTTCCCGAAACAATAAGGTTACTCGAGAGCGAAATAAGATTTTGAGAATAGGATAGCGTCCCCCTTAAACCGGCGCTCCCCTTCAATTGATAATATCGCGATTCATAGTCCTTCCATTTTATGTCTTCGGGATTCTTCCACTGAGAAGAAGCAAAGGTTGTTTCCTGTAATGCAGAAAAATCGCCTGAATAACTGAGTGAATATTCAATACTATGATCGAATTCCGTACCGTATACCGGCTTAAATACCGGAATAAAAGTATCAAGAAATTCCATTTTGTCTTTTTTTTGATTTTCTGCCTGTGTCGAATCGGTATTTTCATTTTTCGACGTATCCGATGATGTTTTATCCTGTGTTATAAACGGATAAGCAATACCTTCCACATCAGGAATTTTTTTTGCCGGCGCTCTATTAAACATAGTATTGGATAACAGTGTTCCTGAAATTGAAATTTTTCCTTCCGGCTTAAAAAGCGACGGATAAAAGAAAAACCGCTGTGGCGCATACGCTTCTTCACCGACAGCTCTCGGGTTTGTTTCTTTTGAAGAAAAGTTAACGGTCAGTGATGCGGTATCCAGATTAAATGAAGAAATCCATGGGCTGATTTTCTTAAATGACGGACGGATAGAACCGTTAAGCTTCCATGAATAAGAACTTTCCGATCCTATATCGGTTCCTTTTGCTAATTTTTCTTTGTTCAAAAGATAATTAAACCAATTCATATCCTCCGATCGGTCAAAAAAATCTTTCTTAAAATAAGGGTCGGAAATAAAGGGCATATTTATCGAAAGTTGAAACGGCGCCTGAGAAATTCCAAAATTGATATGCGCTCTGTATCGAAACGGTAACTGTCTTCCCAGAAAAAAGCTTTTATTGTAGTGCCTTTTCCCATGTGTATCATAAGTAGTATGTGAAATACCGTCACTGCCGATTTTCTTCAGAGGAAAGAGTGTCCGAG
This sequence comes from Treponema sp. OMZ 305, assembly GCF_024181325.1. Taxonomy (NCBI): domain Bacteria; kingdom Pseudomonadati; phylum Spirochaetota; class Spirochaetia; order Treponematales; family Treponemataceae; genus Treponema; species Treponema sp. OMZ 305. The sequence continues at coordinate 1,682,398 of NZ_CP051300.1, forward strand.
ACATTCCCAAAAAAAGTGAAAAATCAAGTTCTCTAATCGGTGTGTTTTTAGGAATTGTCTTTCCGTCTATGCCGATTAAACCGCCGAGCTGTGAATAGGTATCTGCAATCAGTTTAATATATGCAGGGCTGATATCGGGTGCATCTTCTTCCAGATTCTTAAAAAACAAACCAATCCGTTCTTGTTTTTTCAGTCGATCGCTTTTCATAAAATTGGAGAATGAACCTGATTTCTTTGAATCGGTATCGAGCGGTTTCCGTCCAAGTAAATACGTTGTCGTTTGTACAAAGTACCCTTCCCTATTGCGAAAACCGAACACGGGATGAAAAAGCATTTCATCGGCAGGATGATAAAAAAACGGCAGATACAATATCGGTACAATGCCAATAGAAAAATAACCGTTAGCAAAAGCCAGTTCATTACCCGGCAACATCCAAATCCGGCTTGCGCGGATAGACCACAGCGGTTCTTCGTCCGGATCGGGATTTGTGCTTAGTACGGCATCTTTAAATCCTGTTGCACCGCTTGAATCGCGTCCGACTGTTGCCGATTGAATAGTAAAAGGGTTCTGACCTTGTTTCCGAGGTGCCTGTTTAATCGTACCGTCGAGGAATATACCTTCCATTTCATCGATATTGAATAGCAGCAATTCGCCGATAAATTCTTCTGCGCCATCGGAACCACCGGTCTTTCTGCTATACCGGACATTCCCTTCCGCCTCAATCGTATTTTCAGAGCGATTATACACTAATTTATCCGATTCGATTGTTGAAACGGTAGAGCCGTCTTTTACCGAAAGAGAAACACCGCCGGTAAACACAATAATGTCGTCTTTTTTTTCCTCAACGGCTTTTTGCGCCTCTTCGGTTGTTACCGATGTCTGAGTGTCGGAGATATTTTCCGTACCGGCGGTTTGTTCTGTCGGAGATTCCGTTTTATCTTCGCTGCTATTTATATCCGCTTCCTCATCGTTTTTATCCGGTTCGGTGCGATACTGCGCCTTATTCTCTTTTTTGAATATCTCCATTACACGCACGGAATTGATGGTAATAACCTTCGGCTCTTTCGCAATCTGCGCAGAGGGAGAAGAGAGAATGAATAACAAAAGACAAAAAACGGAAACAAGCGACTTTTTCATTATACGGATGTCTATAAAAACCTATGAGCTTTTTTGCCGATATCGGTCAAGCATCTCTTTGATGTAAAAGCCCGTATACGAATTTTTCACTTCGGCAACTTCTTCCGGCGTGCCTTCAGCAATAACGGTACCGCCGTGGGAACCTCCTTCGGGACCGAGGTCGATAATGTGGTCGGCTTGCAGGATGACGTCAAGGTTATGCTCGATCATCAGGGCGGTGTTTCCCTGATCCACCAGCCGCTGGATAACCTCCATCAACTGTTTAACATCAGCAAAATGCAGTCCCGTCGTCGGCTCGTCTAAAATATAGAGCGTTTTCCCTGTCGAGCGCTTGGAAAGCTCATGCGCCAGTTTAACCCGCTGCGCTTCGCCGCCTGATAAGGTAAGCGCCGACTGTCCTAACTTGATATAGCCGAGCCCTACCGAAAGGAGGGTTTGCATTTTGCGGGCGATCTGCGGCACGGGAGCAAAGAACTCGGCGGCTTCTTCGATGGTCATATCAAGTACATCCGCAATATTCTTTCCCTTGTACCGAACATCGAGCGTTTCTTTGTTAAACCGCTTCCCACGGCACACGTCGCAGGTGATATACACATCGGGTAAAAAGTTCATTTCGATTGCGATTGCGCCGTCGCCCTGACAGTGCTCGCAGCGACCGCCCCGCACATTAAACGAAAACCGCCCCGGCTTATAGCCCCGCGCCTTCGATTCCGGCAAGTTTGCAAACAGGTCGCGGATCGCGGTGAACACCTCTACATAGGTCGCAGGGTTTGAGCGGGGCGTCCTGCCGATCGGGCTTTGGTCGATATTGATAACCTTATCGATATGTTCAAGCCCTTTTATCTTTTTGTATGCGCCCTCCGGCAGACCGCTGCGCATCAGCGCGTTGGACACGGCGGGGTACAGCACATCCGAAAGGAGTGTGGACTTTCCCGAACCGGAAACGCCGGTGATGCAGGTAAAGGCTCCGAGCGGGATGGAAACCGAAACATTCTTTAAATTATGCTCGGTTACTCCCTGCAAAGTTAAAAAGGCGCCATTCCCTTTTCGCCGTTCTGCGGGGAGTTCCATGCAGAGCGTTCCCGCAAGGTACTGACCTGTAAGGCTTTCCTTTACCTGCATCACCTCATCGGGTGTACCCGCCGCTACGACAGCGCCGCCGTGCACCCCTGCGCCCGGGCCTAGGTCGACAATGTAGTCGGCGATGCGGAGGGTTTGCTCGTCGTGTTCTACTACAATGAGCGTATTGCCGAGGTTGCGCAGGTATAGCAGCGTGTCGATCAGCCGCTGATTATCCCGCTGGTGCAATCCGATGGACGGTTCGTCAAGGATGTAGAGCACCCCGATTAAGCTGGAGCCGATTTGGGTTGCAAGCCGTATCCGCTGCGATTCCCCACCGGACAGCGTCGCTGCCTTCCGTTCAAGGGTAATATAGTCGAGTCCCACATTTTTCATAAACCGGAGACGGGAGGTTATCTCTTTTAAAATCTGATGGGCGATGGTCTTTTCCGTGGCGGTCAGTTTGAGCTTTTCAAAAAACGTAATTGAATCGCCGACGGAAAGGCTGCTTAACTCGTAAATATTTTTACCGCCGACGGTAACGGCCAAGGCTTCGGGCTTTAAACGCTTACCGCCACAGTGCTCGCACGTTGTAACCGCCATGTATTTTTCATAGGATTCCCGCTGCGCTGCCGAATACGCTTCATTGTAGCGCCGCTGCATATCGGCATAGATACCGAGCCACGGACGGCGGTACTTTGACTTACCCGACCCGTCCTGCCGTTCGTACACAAATTCAATCGGTTCAAGGCCGGAACCATCCATGATAATCTTTAAATCTTTTTTTGATAAATCTTTTACCGGTGTGTCGAGTGAAAAACCGAAGCGGCGGGCAAGCGACTCAAAGCGAGTGCGGTTCCACGCAGAATCGGGATTGTAGGGCAAGAACGCCCCCTCGTTAAAGGACAGCGAGGTATCGGGAACCATCAGCTTAAAGTCGAAACGCTGCTTATGCCCCAGACCGGTACACTCGGGGCAGGCGCCGTAAGGGTTGTTAAACGAAAAAAGGCGCGGCTGCAAGTCCGGCATCGAAATACCGCAATCGGGACAGGCATTTTTTTGCGAAAAGAACACTTCCGTTATCGGATCATCCGCAGTCTTTTGCCGTAACACTATCAGCGTCCCACCGGAACTTTCCAACGCAGTTTCCACCGACTCCGAAAGCCGTTTGCGGACATCGGCAGACAGTTGAATACGGTCTACGACAATCTCTATGGTGTGTTTTTTTTGTTTATCGAGCTTAACGCCGTCTTCCAAATTAACCGTCAGTCCGTCGATGCGCGCACGGAGAAAACCCGCCTTTTGGGCGTCTTCGATAATCTTCTGGTGTTCGCCCTTTTTGCCCTTGATAATCGGCGCGAGGATTTGAACGCGGGTACGGTCTTCCCAGCTCATAATCGCATCGATAATTTGATCAACCGTTTGCTCCTGAATCTCTTTCCCGCACTGCGGACAATGCGGATGCCCCGTTCTGGCATACAGGAGGCGGTAGTAGTCGTAAATTTCCGTTACCGTACCAACCGTCGAGCGCGGATTACGGTGTGTGGTCTTTTGTTCTATGGAAATAGCCGGAGACAAGCCTTCGATATAATCGACATCGGGTTTATCCATACGGTCTAAGAACTGCCGCGCATACGCCGAAAGGGATTCCACATACCGCCGCTGCCCCTCGGCAAAGATGGTATCAAAGGCAAGGGAGCTTTTTCCCGAACCGGAAAGCCCCGACACCACAATAAGCTTATCGCGGGGCAGCTCCACATCGATATTTTTGAGATTGTGCTCGCGCGCACCTTTAACAATCAGTTTATTGGCGTGCGCACGGTTCTGTACTTCATTTTCTTGCATACTAGAGGGAACCTCTAAAAACCTCAGTTTTTTGAGGTTTTCCTTAGATTTAATCTGCGACTAACGGCATCCTGCATTTACTTTGCTTTGCCTTGATTCGCTACCGCGTTTATCTTGGCATTAATTTTTTCTTGATCGCCCAAATAGGCCTTGCTCATCACATTAAAATTAACATCAAATTCATAAACAAGCGGGATACCGGTAGGCAGATTTACCTGCACAATCTCTTCGTCGCTGAGGTGCTCGAAGTATTTAATGAGTGCACGGAGCGAATTTCCGTGTGCGGCAATCAATACACGCTTACCGGCCAGCATATCCCTTTTAATTACCGATTCAAAATACGGAACAGCCCGTGCAATGGTATCTTTCAAGCTTTCGGTACGGGGCAGTTCCGCCTTGTCGATACCGCGGTATGCCGTTTGAAGATACGGGCAGCGTGCATCGTCTTCCGAAAGGACGGGCGGCGCAATATTGAAAGAGCGACGCCAAATCTTTACCTGCGCTTCTCCGTATTTTTCAGCTGTTTCCGCCTTGTTCAATCCTTGCAGATCGCCGTAATGCCGTTCGTTCAGCTTCCATGTTTTAACGACAGGAAGCCAGTTACGGTCAAGTTCATCCAACACGAATTGCAGCGTATGGATTGCCCGTTTTAAGTATGAGGTATAGCAGATATCAAAGTCAAAACCGGCTGCGGCAAGCGCCTTTCCACCTTCCTTTGCTTCCTCTACGCCCTTGTCCGACAATTCCACATCAGTCCAACCGGTAAACAGGTTCAACTTGTTCCACTCGCTTTCACCATGCCGTATAAGCACTAATTTCATTCCTTACCCCCCTTGGCAATTCCGATTATCTGCAAACAGGCTTTATCGGGATTTCCTTATAAAAAAACGGTAATTCATATCCGAAAATATCGGATATTCCTTTTCTCTTTTAATTAACCGATCAGTACCGATCGAGCCGGAACCGAGCGAATCATACACATCGGTAAAAGTAGCAAGATGCTCTTCGCACTGTGCAGCAGCGTATTCGGCAGAAGTTTGAGCATCCGCCATCAGCGGCCAATCAGTCGACTGCGCAAGCAGCAGCTCCTTCGCAGCCAAATTCAGCATCCGCTCTTTAAGACCTTGATCATCAGGGAAACGCCCTGCAAGGTCGATCATCCGTTCGGTAGCCTTTTGAATACGGGGAAACATCCAATCGTTTGAGCTATTTATCAGTTCATCCGCATATCCGCTCGGCAGGTTGGAAGCATAAAAAGGATTAATGCTCTGTATCCGCCGCACCTTTTTCAGGTATTCGGTAGGTAAGGCGCACTGCATATCGTGCCGCTGTGCAAGTTTGCGGAAGACCGATTCCAACCAGAGTATTCCTTCCTTCCACGTTTTTCCGAGAAAGCGAAGCGGAAGCACGGAAACGGAGCAGAGCGGGTCGGGAGCAATATCAAGCAGTTTTGCGACCTCCGTTAATACCGCATCACGGTTTGCAAGAAACCGTTCGGCGTCTTGTTCCGCCTGTAGAGCACCGACTGTTGCATCATAGTCGCCGCCGCCTCGCCGGTGATAACAAAAGCCTGTTGTACGTCGGCCTTCCTTTACATCGAACAAAGGGGAAAGCGCTTTTCCATCAAGTTCAAACCCTGCATCTTTATCGGTATCGAGGTAATCGGGGTGCAGATAAAAACCGGTTCCGGGATGCGCAATATCGGCGCATGCGGCGCTGTCTTTTCCCAAAAACGAAAGCCCGCTTTCTCCCATTGCTGCGGAAAAGACGCCATTCACCGGCGGTCGGTCGGCAAATAAGAAACTCTGGCTTTCCAATACGGTATAATCGAGGCCATACGATTTGATAATGCTGTCTAACCCCGTGTCATACCCCATTGACGGAAACCAAAATCCTGCAGGCACCGTTGCAAAATGCTCCCGAAAACTACTGAGACCTTGTTCAATCTGTGCGGTAAGCGCTTCCGGCATATCCTGATAAAACGGGAAAAAGCACGGCGTTGCCGATGTTGCAAGCAGCTCAATATATCCCTTGTCTGCAAAAAAATTTATTCCGCTTAAAATATCTTTTTTATAACGAACATGAAAATCTTCCCGATTCAGCGTTAAAAACTCAAGGTACTGTCGCACAAGAGCTTCCCGAGGTAATCCTGCCGCCCGTTTCAATTCCTGTTGAGCAAATGCGATATGCCGATCCAAATATGCACCGTATCGTTCTTGACATAAAGGGGACTTCAGCATTTCGCACAAAAGCGGAGAAATTACCAACGCACACTTAAACGGAACAGCATCAGCATCCAAACAGCTGCACATCCGTAAAAACGGTAAAAAACCGTATGACATCATTTCGTATAACGGCGCCGCTTCAAGCAACTCGTTCTCATCATCATGGCGGATATACGGTACGTGAGCATGAAAAATAAAAAGTAACGTTTTTTTAATCATCGGGTACCTCGAATATAGATTCGTCGAACACGGGGAGACCTCTAAAAACCGAAGCTCTTTGAGGCTCATTTTTCTACCTAAATGCCTGCCGGTAATGCTGAAAGTGGGACTTCTTTAAAGCAGCCAATCCCGATAAACCGATTATCTTATCCACCGCATTTTGTGAAATACAAAGCCGTTGCGGAATATTCTTCCGCTGCATACCGACGATATTCGATTGCGCTAATATCTGCTCACGGCCATTCGTAAAATGAGCCATTAAATCGATACGATGCAGGTATTCGTCAAAAGAGACATGCACATAATGCCTGCGGTCTTCCTTGAGCACCTGTATATCAAAAAAATCCAACGATTTTGAAGTGTTCTCAGGATCGAGGGAATGCACTCGCAGTGAAAAAAAAGAAAAATCTTTTTCCTCCGTTAATTCGGTAAAAAGGCGTTTATGGAAATCCCAAAAGACAAAAAACCACAGCGGATTTTTTAAGAGAACCCGTATTTCGGTCAGGTTATAACTGTATGCCGCCTCATGAGGTTTTATAGCCGCCGCAATGGAATCACCACTGTATTCATCATTCGCAAACCCATCATCAAGATCGAGCAATTCACCGATCAAAAGATGCCGCGTCAAATCCGACGACAAAAAAAGCCCGTATTGGTCTGCCAATGTAAAGAGCGCATCCGTTGACAGTGTTTGCAAATAAGATCTGGTAAATTTCACCGCACTCCCACTCTCCATTGCGGCATCATCTAAAATATTCATATTTATGTCAAGACTCAAGTCTTTTGAAAATATACGGCGCAGAGCATTGGAGTACAAGTGCTCAATATTTTGCTCAGCAGCATTAAATGACGAGATGTGCCCTATATATTTTCTTTGATTTTTATAATTGTAGACGTTATATAATCCTGCGGGGTGCATTTTTTTTCGGCCATTAAATACGAGAACAATTTTGAAACAGCCATATATCCTTGCTGTTCAGGTTCCTGGCAAATGGTAAAATCAATAAATCCGTCTTTCACCAAACGCTTTGTTGCCGGAATATCGTCAAATGATAAAATAGAGGGCTTTTTTCTGTTTTCCGAATCTTTATGCCATCGATCGACTGCCTTACAGACCCCTTCAACCCCAGCGGCGGCAATAAATATGCAGTTTGTTTCCGGATATTTTTCCAATGCGCTCATTGTCGTTTCGTATGCATACGTATCGTCATCAAGTGATTCAAAGGTACTTAAAACCGTATAAGAAGATTTTCTTTCAATTAAACCTTGGATAAAGCCTTGAATGCGTTCATTATGGCCGCGAATATGAAAAGAGCCGGTAACTATTAAAATGTTCAATTCGCTCTTTGTTAACAACGACAATAAACCGGCGGCGGTGTTTCCTCCGTTCGTATAATCAGGGCCCACATAGCATAGACGATCGGTATCAGGAATATCGGTATTGACACTGATAACCGGTGTTCCTTTTTCGATAAGAGTTTGTACGGTATATTGAACTTCGGGTATATCCATAGTGGCAATACATAAACCTGAAAGGTTCATGGAAGCTAATTTTTCAATCGTATGAATATGCGTAGCAATATCAAATCCTTTTATATGTTCTATGTGAAGGGACACTCCGAAATCGCTTAATTCTTTTTCTGCGCGGTGAAAACCGGCAATAATACCGTCAAAAAAAGGATTTCCCACATCGGGAAGTAAACAGCCGAATTTTATCGGCTGTTTACGGGCGGCAAGAATTTTTCCTGCCATATTCGGTGCAAATCCCATTTCATCGGCAATGAGGCGGACTCTTTGCGCGACTTCGGGATTTACTCCCATACGTTTATGCAGTACACGGTCTACCGTCCCCCGTGAAACGCCCGCCGCCGCCGCGATATCTTTTATGGTAACCGACACCGTTTATCCGTTAAAAATAACTTCGTTGAGAATGTTTTCGTATAATTCCTGTTTACCCGAGGCAGGATGCACCGTATCATAGGATTCGGCAAGGGCAGCAAGACTTTCCATGGTCATTTTGCCCGCCGCAAATTCGGCGCCCTTTCCCTCTGCAAAAGATACATAGCGTTCTTTAACCAATGCATCGATTCGCCCGTCTTCAATAAGGGCGGCAGCTTTTTCCAAGCCCAGTGCAAACATATCCATACCGCCGATATGTGCGATAAATAAGTCTTCCGGTGCGGTCGAGTTTCTTCTGCGCTTTGCATCAAAGTTTAAGCCGCCCGTTTTAAAGCCGCCCATACGCAGCACCGCCCGCATAGCTAACGTCGTTTCATATATGCTTGAAGGGAATTGGTCGGTATCCCAGCCGTTTCGGCTATCACCGCGATTTGCATCGATGGAACCGAGCATCCCCGCATCAACACATACCGATAATTCGTGGTAAAAGTCGTGTCCTGCAAGCTCTGCGTGATTTGCTTCAATATTCAGTTTAAAATCCTTTTCCAAACCATAGGTACGCAAAAAGCCTATCACTGTTTCCGCATCGAAGTCATATTGATGTTTTGTCGGCTCCATCGGTTTCGGCTCGATATAAAAACAGCCGGTAAAGCCCTGCTTACGCGCATAATCGCGTGCCATCGTTAAAAAACGGGCGAGGTGTTCTTTTTCAGCCTGCATGTCGGTATTCAACAATGACATATAGCCTTCACGTCCGCCCCAAAAGGTGTAGCCTTGTCCACCGAGCTTTATCGTTGCGTCTATTGCGCATTTCACCTGAGCTGCAGCATGGGCTACAATGTCGAACTGCGGGTTTGTCGCAGCTCCGTTCATATAGCGCGGATTACTGAATACATTGGCCGTCCCCCACAAGAGTTTTACGCCGGTTTCTTTTTGCCGCTCATACAGACCGTCGGTAATTTTTATAAGATTTTTTTCACTTTCGGCAGGACTTTTCCCTTCAGGGCTTATATCCCGGTCATGCCAGCAATAATAGGGCGCTCCGATTTTAGTAATAAATTCAAAAGCCGCATCCGCTTTATTTTCGGCGTTTGTCATCGCATCCGTGCTGCTGTTCCACGGAAACTTCATTGTTCCCGCCCCAAATGGATCTTCTCCTGCAGCGCAAAAAGAATGCCAGTAGGCTATTGCAAAACGCAAATGCTCTTTCATCGGCTTACCTAAAACGATTTTATTTTCATCGTAGTATTTAAATGCGAGCGGGTTTTTCGATTGTTTCCCCTCAAACCTTATTTTACCGATACCGGGAAAGTATTCGGTACTTCCTTTAAAATATGACATATAACCTCCTATAAAAATCTTTGCAGAAAGCGTCGGCTTTCAAAAAATTTAGCCGTATACATAAAGGGGCGTCAGCTGCTCCAAAATCTCATTATAATCGCGGTACGCCTGTTCATATTCGCAAACTGCGCTGCCCGGTTCCGCCGATTTTTCTTTGCTCAACTGAATGTGTTCAGCGCAAAGGCTCTTTATCCGCTCGGGCGTACCGCCTTCAAGACACCACAGCGCTTGTACGGCAGCGCCCATTGCGGCAGCTTCTTCCGATACGGGAACGCTGACCGGCACATTCATAATATCTGCGGCGATTTGCCTCCATAAGGGACTTTTTGCACCGCCGCCTATAAGCCGTATTTCTTTCGGTTCAAAACCCAATTTTTTAAAGGCGTCCAAACCTCCTTTCAGGGCGAAGACAGCGCTTTCCATTGCGGCGCGGCAGATGTTTTCCTTATTCGAATTTGTCATCGTAAGACCGGTGATGCTTGCCCTTCCTTTCGGTAAATTCGGTGTACGCTCTCCGTTAAAAAAAGGAAGAACCCGTACTCCTTGAGCGCCCGGCTCAGCCGCTGCGGCAAGACGGTTGAACTCGGCTACCGGTAAACCGAAGAGAGAACGGATTTGTTCGGTTGCAACCGTGCAGTTCATCGTACACAAAAGCGGAAGCCATCCGCCCGTTGAAGAACAAAAGCCTGACAAACCGCGTTCGGGGTCGGCAATGGGCTTGTCCGAATAACCGTAGAGTGTTCCCGACGTCCCCATACTCATCGTTAAAAAGCCGTCGCTAACCGTCCCCGTCCCGATTGCCCCCATCATATTATCCCCGCCGCCGGAAGAAACCGGGATACCTTCAGGAATCCCTAAAAGACCGGCGGCTTTCTGCGATACCGTTCCGGCTTTTGTATCCGAAGCGATAAGAGGCGCAAGTAAATCGTATAAGCCTTCATCGATAAGAGAACAGAGTGTACGCGACCATCTGCGTTTTACAGGGTTAAACAGCGCTGTCCCCGAGGCATCTCCAGCTTCCATAACATAGCTTCCGGTTAGTACGTAATTGATGTAATCATGCGGAAGCAAAATATAGCGCACGTTTTTCCATCCGTCGGGAAAATGTTTTTTTAACCACAATATCTTGGGAGCAGTAAAGCCGGGTAACATGAGGTTGCCGACTTCTTTTATAACTTCGGCATTACCTCCTGCTTTATCGGTTAAGATGCGGCATTCTTCGGCGGTTGACGTATCGTTCCACAGTTTTACGTTATAAAGAGCTTGTCCGTCTTTATCAAGAGGGACAAAGCCATGCTGCTGACCGGAGACGCCGACGGCCTGTATCTGCGAACGCAATTCACACGGAAGTTTTTCAAAGACGCTTTTTAATGCCGCATCGTACCATTCGGGTTTTTGTTCGCGGGTTCCGTCCTCTTTGGAAATCAAATCCAAAGGACAGGATGCTTGTGCGACAATACGTTTTTGTTCGTAATCGTATAAAACCGCTTTTAAACTTTGCGTTCCTAAATCAATACCGGCAACTATGTTCATATTTCCCCTGTCCTCTTTGGTACTCATTTGCAGTCTGTTTTTACGGATTAGACTGAGCTTTTTTCGCGACGTTTTGAAAGGACATCAAAAGCAACCGCCGCTAAAAGCACCAGTCCCTTTACCGCTTTCTGCCAGTTCGAGTCTATACCTAAAATGGACATTCCGTTGTTCAAAACACCCATAAAAATAGCTCCGACAACCGCTCCTCCGACCGTTCCCGTTCCGCCGTATGCCGATGCTCCTCCAATAAAACATGAACCGATTGCATCGAGTTCATAATTCATACCAGCCGTAGGCGCTGCCGAATTAAAGCGGCCGACACAAACCAGAGCGGCAAGGGCTGAAAGAAATCCCATATTTACATATACAAAAAACAACGCTTTATTTGTATCAATGCCCGACAGCTTAGCCGCTCGCTCGTTACCGCCCATTGCATACAAATACCGGCCCGGCACCGTATTTTGAGTAATGTAGGTATAGACAAGAACAACAACGGTTAAAAGAATTAAAATCACCGGTATTCCTTTATGGCGGCCGAGCAGTGTTGCTAAAAACAATACAATTGCAGGAATAAGAATAATGCGTATAAGAAATATTCCGAAGCTTTCAGTTGAATATGCTTTTTGTTTTTTTTGTATACGCTGCACAATTTCCTTTGCAATGAAAATGAGACAGCATAAAATTGCCGTTCCGACTGTTACGGAAAATATCAACCCTTTATCCTTTGTTATCGGAATAAAGCCGGTAAAATAACGTAAATAATTTTCCGGAAACGGTGACAAAGTTAAACCGTTAAGAATAATTAAGGCAACGCCCCTCCATAAAAGCATACCTGCCAATGTTACAATAAATGCCGGGATGCGTATGTATGCAATCCAAAAGCCGTGCCATGCTCCGATTGCCGTACCGGCCAATAAACATAAAATCATCACGACATATATATTCCAATGTAAAAGAATAATTAAATGGGCAGCTAATGCCCCGATAAGTGCGACAATTGAACCGATCGATAAATCGATATTGCCGCCACTGAGAATACAGAGCAGCATTCCGGTTGCTAAAATAACAACATAAGAGTTTTGACTTATAATATTTGAAATATTTGTCGGGGCAAATAAGGAACCGCTATCTGCAAAACTGATCAGGGCATGAAATAAAATCATCAATGCAATGAGCGCTATAAACATTGTGTTTTTTTTCAATATATTTTTGATCGAAAGAGTATTAAGCATGATTTGTGTTCTCCTTTTTCGTTTGGACGATACAAGCCATTATCGCTTCTTGTGAAGCTTCTTCCCGCGGAATTTCTCCCACAATTTTACCGTCATTCATAACATAAATCCTGTCGCACATACCTAAAATTTCCGGCAGTTCCGAAGAAATCATCAATATGGATTTTCCTTCTGCGGCCAAGCGGTTTATTATGCAGTAAATTTCATATTTTGCACCCACATCTATACCGCGCGTGGGTTCATCGAGTATCAGCACTTCGGGTTCGGCAAAAATCCATTTGCCGAGTAATACTTTTTGCTGATTCCCTCCCGATAAATTTACTACGGATTGTTCTATTCCCGTACATTTTGTTTTGAGTTGTTCAACGCATTCCCGTGCAGCCTCATGTTCTTTATCGATTTGGATAACATTGCGGCGGCTCACTTTCCGTATATTTGCCAAAGTTGTATTTTTGCAAATGCTTGTATGTAAAATTAAGCCGTTGCCCTTTCTGTCTTCCGTTACGTATGCCACTCCATGTTTTATTGCATCTTTTACGGTTTTAAGCCGGACTTCCTTCCCGTTTATAAAAATCCGTCCACGGATATTTGCGCCGTAGGAATGTCCGAATACACTCATTGCAAATTCCGTTCGCCCCGCTCCCATAAGACCGCTTATACCGACAACTTCACCTTTGCGTAAATTGATATTGATATTTTTACATACTTCCCGTTCCGCATACAGGGGATGTTCAACCGTCCAGTCTTTTACTTCAAACCGAATATCCCCTATACAAGGTGTGCGCGGCGGAAAACGTTCCGACAGATTTCTACCGACCATTGCATTGATTATTAGATCTTCGCTGCAATCATCCATTTTTTTATCAAAAGTTTTTATTACAGAGCCGTCTCTGATAACGGTTATTTTGTCCGCAACAAAGGATACCTCATTCAATTTATGTGAGATAATAATTGACGCTATATTTTTCTTTTTAAATTCAAGTAATAAATGTAATAATTTTTGTGAATCCGTTTCGTTTAACGAAGCTGTCGGCTCGTCAAGAATGAGAAACGTAATATTTTTTGCCAAAGCTTTTGCAATTTCAACCAATTGCTGTTTGCCTATCCCGATATCTTTAATCAGCGTCCGTGACGATTCATGCAGCCCTACCGTCCGAAGCAGCGCATCGGCTTTTGCAAAGGTTTTTTCCCAATCAATTTTAAATGATTTTCCTTGCTCGTTTCCCAAAAAAATATTTTCAGCAATACTGAGGTGGGGAACAAGAGCCAATTCCTGATGAATAATGGCGATACCTTTACGTTCACTGTCTTTTACCGAATGGAACATACACCGTTCGGATTCATATAGTATATCACCGGTATAGGTACCGTAGGGGTAAATGCCACTTAAAATATTCATCAGTGTTGATTTACCGGCACCATTTTCACCTACGAGAGCATGGATTTCACCCCGGGCAATTTTCAGACTGACGTCATTTAGAGCTTTTATACCTGCAAATGTTTTTGTAACATTTTTTATTTCCAACAGCGTTTCCGTCAAAACAGTCTCCATTTTGTTTTCATACTTAATCGCAATCTAAAAACAGTGCCGACAGTTTATCGGCACTGTTTAAGACCTCAACACGAATCGGTTTTAGTTTTTCAACTGCGCTTCGGTATAATAGCCGCTTTCAACCAATAACTTTTTATAGTTATCGATTGTTGCAAAAACAGGTTCGCACAAAAATGAAGGAATAACTCCGGTACCGTTGTTATATGTTTTTGTGTCGTTAATCGGAGGTTTTGTTCCTTTTACGAGAGCGTCAATCATCTCCGATACTTTACCTGCCAGTGTTCTGGTATCTTTAAATACCGACATACTCTGACGGCCTTTCAACATATTTTTTACCGAAGTAATATCACAGTCCTGTCCCGTAAGCAGCGGGAAGTTTTCCTTCGTGTATCCGGCCGCAACAAGTGCATTGGTAATACCCTGCGCAACGGAATCGTTTGATGATAATACCGCGTGCAGTTTTGTGCCTGTCGGACCGTAACCGTAGGCACTGATCAAATTCTCCATTCTTTTTTGAGCTTCTTCAGTCGACCAGTTGGGTGTTGCAACCTGAGCTTTTTCGGTTTGTCCTGAACGGACGACCAAGACGCCTTTTTTGATGTAAGGATTTAGAATATCCATTGCACCCGGGAAAAAGAAGTTCACATTGTTATCGTCTGTGGGGCCGGTAAATAATTCGATGTATACAGGTTCTTTTGCCGTGTCCAATTTAAGCGTGTCGCGCAGGTAAGCTCCCTGAAATTGACCGACCTTGTAGTTGTCGAATGTTGCATAATAGCGTACCGCATCGCTGTTCATAATAAGTCTGTCATAAGCAATAACGGGAACGCCGTTTTCTTTGGCGGTTTTAAGAACTTCCGTGAGCGATGAACCGTCGATTGCTGCTATAACTATTACTTTGCAGTTTTTAGTCAGCATATTTTCAATTTGAGATGCCTGTACGGCTATATCGTTGTTTGCATATTGCAAATCGACTTTGTAGCCCGATTTTTCCAACAACATTTTAATATTGTCGCCGTCCTGAGTCCATCTCTGCAGATCCTTTGTAGGCATGGAAACGCCTATTCTGGGTGCTTCCGACGTTTCTGTTGTGCCCCCCGCAAATAAGGCTCCTATTCCGGTCATAAAGACCATAAGAGCTATACCGATTTTCCGTTTCATACATTCCTCCTAATAAAACATCTAATCGAAAATATCAAACCGTGCTCGAGCACGGTTTTAATTATTCTACAATGCTTTCGACATATTGTCAAGGAAATGTATTGATAATTTATACATTTTGTCCCGAATTACCCTATCGTTTTCCATTCTGATCGTACCGTTTCATTGTCCTTCCTCCTCTCTTTTTCGGCAATTTTAGTACTGCACTTTTATTGTATCACTCCACTTCATGCGTCATCGCAAAAGAATGGAGTAATTTTATAAGCTCATTGTGAGAAAGGGGGCCTAAATATGATATAACAGCGGAGGATATCTCGAGCATTATGGATATAAATTATGTATCGGTTTTATGGGGAAAAAAGATAAAGAGAATAGTGAAATCAGCAGTATAAGAGAAACGCAGTAGATGCGTCGTATATTTCAAAAGGAGGTTGCGTCTTTTAGGTATATACTATAGTATGGAACACCGCTAAATTCACAATCGCCCTTTCGGCGACGCACCTATGCGTATCAAAGATGAGCAAAAAAGATGGATATAATCGATTTTATTTACAACATTGTTAAAGACCTCAATTTACCTACCACAATCCTGATATCCTTTGCGCTGATATTGATAAGCGGATTTTTGGTCACTCGATTCACAAAAAAGCTCCAACTGCCGAAGGTAAGCGGCTATATTCTTGCCGGAATATTGATTGGCCCAAGCGGATTGCATTTAATTCACCGGCATTTTATCGTCAACTTGGACGTTATTTCGATTATCGCACTCAGTTTTATCGCTTTTGATATGGGGCGCTACTTTAAACGGAGCGACGGCAGAAAGGAATTCCGGAATATCGTATTTATCACGCTCTGCGAATCTCTGTTAGCGGGATGCTTGGTTACCGTCGTTATGATCTTTGTCTTTAAAATGAAGCTTTCATTCTCACTCTTACTCGGTGCGATTGCAACCGCGACCGCTCCCGCCAGCACTATTATGACGATAAAGGAATACAATGGAAAAGGCCCGTTTGTCGATCTGCTGTTGCATATCACTGCTTTTGACGATGTTGTTTGTCTTTTTGTGTTCAGTATCATGGTTGCCGTCGTCAATGCACAGGACAGTGCTGTGTTTAATATTATGAGCATTGTGAAGCCGATTGCTCTTAATGCCGCAATGCTGATGTTGGGATTCATGACCGCTCTGTGTATGGAGTTTCTCATTACGGAAAAACGGAGCTTTGACAATCGCCTGATTTTAGCTGTCGCGTTCCTTTTTTTAATTTCCGGCATCTGCTCATACTTCGAGGTAAGCCCGCTGCTTGCCTGTATGGTGTGCGGCGCAGTGTATTACAACCGGACAAATGATAAAACCCTGTTCGACCAAATGAATAATTTTTCTCCTCCGGTGATGAGCAGCTTTTTTATCATCTCCGGTATGAATATGGATCTCACCATTATTGTAACGGCGGGGATTATCGGAGTTGCGTATTTTTGTATCAGGATAATCGGAAAGTACATCGGTGCATACACATCGTGTAAAATGCTGTCACTCGATAAGAAGATAACGGACAATATGGGGTTTGCGCTGATGCCGCAAGCAGGTGTTGCCATCGGGCTTGCATTTATGGGAAAAGCAATGTTGCCGGAAAAAGACGGTCTCATCCTGTTTAACATCATTTTAGCATCTTCGGTGTTATATGAATTAATGGGGCCGGTAACGGCGAAGATAGCGCTGATACGCTCAGGCTCAATTGAACCTCAGACTTTCAAAAATCATTGAAATGATTTACGTTTTACATTATACTGCCTGACAATTACTATGAAAGTCGTTATTCTGTATGAAAAAACGGGAAAAAAAATATCCGAAACCGCCGCTCATATCATTGAATCGCATGAATGTGATGTTGTATATCGCCAAGTCGATACAATTTGGGATAATGGCAGCTATTCTCCCACCGTATTGCTGCATGATGCTTCACATATTTTATTTATTTTTGGTAAGCATACGTCCACGCTCAATCCTGCATTTATTTTCTTTTTAGGTCTTGGTATCGGAAAAAATTTACCTATCTTAACACTTGGACAAGAAAATGCCGTATCCTTGCCGGAAAGCTGCAAACAATTTATCATTCCTCTGGCGCTTGATCTATTTGAAGATTATTTTATTAAAGAACAACATAATTTCCTACTAGTAGAACGCAAGCGAATTGCCCGCGAACAGTTACTGGATAACGGCTTTCCTTGTTGTGAGTCGAATTTTACAGAAACAGTAGAAGAAGGCAAATACGAAATTGTCCGGCTCTTTTTAGAGGCAGGCTATAATGCTTCGCAGCGAGACACGCGCGGCACCCCTGTACTTTCACTCGCAATTAGAGACTCACATTATGAAATTGCCTCATTACTGCTTGAATATGGAGCAGAGATCAATCTCTGTTCCGAAGACCGTTCCTATTCGGCATTGATGGAAGCTGCTCAAATCGGTGATTTAAAAACCGCAAAATTGCTTCTCTCGAAAAATGCGGATACAAATATTCAGAGCAAGGACGGTCAGACAGCATTAATCTTTGCTGTCGGTAGAAAGGATATCCCTATGGTAAAGCTGCTCATAGAACATCATGCCGATTGGAATATCGCCGACCGGCTGGGCATGTCCGCACTCGGTTATGCAAAACTATTCAACAATAAAGAAATTTTAGAAGCCATGCAGCAGCCTTAGCTGCGTTCCGACACTATCATTATCAATAAACCTGTTTGGAAACTTCCGTTTCTGAACAGGTCTAATGTCCCTCAAGATTATCAGCCGTTCTATTCGGCTAAAAGTGCATTATAAGGTGAATGATTATGAAAGAAAAACTTGAAAGTTTATCGGTTCGTTGGAAAGAATTGGAACAAGAAATACAAGACCCTGCGTTGATTAAAAATCAAAACCGCTATAAGGAAGCGATGCGGGAACACGCCTATCTTTCAAAGCTGATGGATGAATATGCGAAGTATCTCCGGTTGGAGAACGACATCGGGCAAACCCGCGCAATGATGCAGGAAGAAACCGACCATGAGCTGAAAGAGATGGCGCGGGAAGAGCTGCATAACTTAGAAGCTCAGCTGGAGCAAAGCGAGAACAACCTGAAAGTGTTGCTCATTCCGCCCGACCCGCTGGAAGAAAAAAACATCATTATGGAAATACGCGGCGGTACCGGCGGAGAAGAGGCGGCGCTCTTTGCAGCGGATCTGTTAAAAATGTACACGCACTATGCGGAACTGAAAAACTGGAAATACGAAATTCTTTCTTCCAACGAAACTGAACTAGGCGGATTTAAAGAAGTAACACTGTCCATTTCGGGCAAGTATGTGTACGGAAGTCTCCGCTATGAATCGGGTGTGCACCGCGTACAGCGCGTACCGGAAACGGAAGGTTCGGGGCGTATCCACACAAGTGCGGTAACCGTTGCGGTTTTACCCGAAGCGGAGGAAACGGAAATCGTTATCAAGCAGGAAGACTTGCGCATCGATGTTATGCGCGCAGGAGGTCCCGGCGGTCAGTGCGTCAACACCACCGACTCCGCCGTGCGGCTTACCCATATTCCGACCGGTCTTGTCGTTATCTGTCAAGACGAAAAGAGCCAGATTAAAAACAAGGCAAAGGCAATGCGCGTCTTGCGGAGCCGCCTCTACGACATGGAGGAGGCGAAGAAGCAGTCGGAGCGGGCGGAAGACCGAAAAAATCAAGTCGGTTCGGGCGACCGCTCGGAGCGCATCCGTACCTACAACTATCCGCAAAACCGCGTAACCGACCACCGGATTAACCTGACCCTCTACAAGCTCGATGCGATTATGCAGGGAGACCTCAACGAAATTGTCGAAGCGCTCTGCATCGCTGCCCGCGAGCAAATGATGAAAGCCCAAGCATAACCGGATGTTTACCGTCGCCGATGCCCGCCGATGCGCCGTCGATTTGTTTATGCAGTCGGCAATACTGAAAACGCAGCCCCGCTCGTCTTTAACGCTCGATGCGGATGTCCTGCTGCAGCGCTTTCTTAATAAGCCGCGGGCATGGCTTTTTGCCCATGATGACGCCGATATCTCCCCGATACGGGAAGCCTTTTGCGCGGCGGCAGAGCGGCGCTGCACCGGTTTACCCATTGCCTATATCACCGGCGAAAAAGACTTTTGGGGGCTTTCATTTCAGGTTACCCCCGATGTGCTTATCCCTAAGCCCGATACCGAACTGCTGGTAGAGCGGAGCCTTGTTATCATAAGAGAAAAAGCGGCGGCTCTCCGACAGGATCAAACCTTGTTCATACTCGACCCCTGCACCGGATCGGGCTGCGTTGCAATATCCATCTTACATACGCTAGAATTGGAAGGCATCAGAAATATATGCTGCATTGCCGCCGATATTTCCCCCGCAGCTCTCGCCATAGCCCGCCTCAATGCACAGCGGCTCCTTCCAGCGGAAACTCAAAGGCGGCTTTACATCTTCGAAGGAGATATGTGTACATTGCCGGAAACCATCACCCGCTTTCAGAAGCTGCTGCGATCGGGCGAAAGCCGCTGTTCCGAAACCGCCGGAGGAATCTTCTCCCCGCCCCTACCCCACGATCTTCTCCGCTTCGACCTCATCGCTGCCAATCCGCCGTATGTCCCCTCCACATTGACGCAAGAACTGCTCAAAGACGGCCGAAATGAACCGGCATTAGCCCTCAACGGCGGCTCCGACGGTCTTGATTTTATACGGATTTTGACAAATAATACCCGTACTGTCCTAAACCGCAACGGCGTCCTTTTAAGCGAGGTCGGAGAATACCATGCCAAAGCCGCAAGCAAGCTCTTTGAAACCGCAGGTTTTTCGGATGTCCGTATCCACCAAGATTTAGCAAGCCAAGACAGACTAATCGAGGGCGTATCGGAGCAACCGGGGGTGTCTCAAAAGCCGGTTACTTTTTCGCTATCCCTGACGGGACATTCGGAACGAAGCTGCCGGAAACCGGATGCTCTGAATTAGTTTTTTCGCAGCAACGAAGGAGATACCCGCATATTTGCAAAAGGGGCTTGACATGATAGCAAGTGACGTCATAATCAACTCAGCAACTCAGCAACTCAGCAACTCAGCAACTCAGCAACTCAGCAACTCAGCAACTCAGCAACTCAGCAACTCAGCAACTCAGCAACTCAGCAACTCAGCACTAGATAGTTTTTCATCATTTTTTCAACGTAAAACTCATCATCTTTTTTTATCAACAAAAACGAAACGGCATCATCTTATCTGCTTTTTTCAGTTGATACACATCATTAACAGTACGTATTACCGCAAAAGCGGAGCAGCGATTTGGTTCGATTCCGGGTAATTTATTCAATTTGTAATGAGTAATGGATAATTGGTAATTGGTAATTGAATTACAAATTACACATTACCAATTACAAATTGATTACGCATTACAAATTACAAATATTGACTATTCAACAATGATAATTTTGGAGGAATATTGCAGATGAAAAATATAAAATTAATGAACGGAAAGCTTTTAAGCGGAATAGCAGCGGTACTGATGCTTGCGGCGTTAGTAGTTGGCTGTAAGCAAACTGTAGATACGCCGGTAGCGGTAACAGGGGTAACGCTGAATAAAACTGCGCTGACGCTTGAGGAAGGAACAACCGAGAAACTGACTGCAAAGGTGAACCCTGAAAACGCAGCGAACAAAAAACTAACGTGGAGTTCCGACAATAAGGAAGTTGCGGAAGTAAATCAAGACGGTACGGTAAGGGCAAAAAAAGTTGGAATAGCTAAAATTACCGTAACAACCGAAGACGGCGGTAAAACAGCTGACTGTACTGTAACGGTAACACCGCCAAAATATCAGATCACTTTTAGTGTGGAAGGCGGGCACGGCACGCTTACAGCAAAGGTGGGCGAGGGAGCAGGCGCAATCGAGCTCAAGACGGGGGCTCAAGTAGAACAGGGTAAGACCGTAACCTTTACGGCAGTGCCCGAGGCGAACTACACGGTGGAAAAGTGGACGCTTGACGGTGTGCACGCTCCCGAAGCGGGAACCGGCACAACCTACACACTCACCGTAACAAAGCCCGCCATAGTCAAAGTGAGCTTTAAGCACATCAGCCACGAAGTCACTTTTGGCGTAGAGAACACGGAGGCGGGAGTTCAGGGCGGAACGCTCAAGGCAAAGGTCGAAGGCACGGAAGCCGACATAACGGTAAGCCCTGCAAGCGTTGAGCTGCATAAAACCCTCACCTTTACGGCAAAGCCCGACGCTCAGTTTGCCGTAGATGCGTGGCAGGTTTTGCCTGAAACTGCATTGCAATCAGGCGGCACTGCCGGAAGCCCGACGGCAACGGTGGAAGTGAGCGCTGCGGTAACGGTCAAAGTAAAGTTCAAATATGTGGGCAATACGCTCGAGCTTGAAAGCCAAGCCTTTACCAAAGGAAAGACGGAAAGTTTTACCTATAAGCTCGTCAAGGCGGGTTCGGGCAACTACACGGCAGAGCCGGAAGACCCTGCCGTCATAAGCGTGGCTCTTAACGACGCCACGGGCGAGGCGGCGGTGCAGTGCGTGGGCGTAGGAAGCACGCGCATAAAAGTGAAAGACAACTTGAGCGGAAAAGAAGCAGCTTCGGGCATCATCACCGTGCCGGAAGGGGCATTTCTTACCCTCAGCCCCGACAAAAAAGACATCAAAGTTAAGGCAAAAACTAAAGACGGGAATCCTATAAAAGTGACAGGCTGCACCGTAACAACGCTTGCAAACGACAGTGAAACCACACTGAATGCAACGGACACCGCCGTCATACTCGAAGGAAACATCATCGAGCTTGAGCTCTATGAAAATAAACTTACCGCCCTTAACGTGCAAGGGTGTGCCGCATTGCAAAGGCTAATCTGCGGCGACAATCAGCTTGTTTCTCTTAACCTGCAGGGCTTAACCGCTTTGCAAAGATTGGAATGCTACAGCAATAATCTCACAGAGTTTAACGTGCAAGGGTTAACCGCATTGCAAAGGCTGCTCTGCTTCGACAATCAACTTTCTTTACTTAACGTGCAAGACTTAAACGCTTTGCAAAAGTTGGAATGCAACAAGAATAAACTTACCGAGCTTAACGTGCAAGGGTTAACCGCATTGCAAGAGCTGAACTGTGAGAACAATGAGCTTACGTCCCTTAATGTAGAAGGATGTACCGCTTTGAAAGATTTGTACTGCGACAGCAATCAGCTTACTGACATTGACGTACAAGGCTTGACTGCTTTGGAATTACTGAAGTGTGGCAACAATCGGCTTAGTGCCCTTGATGTACAAGGCTTGACCGCATTGCAATGGCTGAACTGCGAGAACAATGAGCTTACGTCCCTTAACGTGCAAGGCTTAACCGCTTTGATACGTCTGGAGTGCCATCGTAATCAGTTTACCGTCCTTAATGTGCAAGGATTAAGGGATTTGGAATGGCTGCGTTGCTACGGCAACAAGCTGAATGCCAAAGTGATGACAAAACTGTTGAACGATTTACCGGAGCTCCAATCGCTGCACAATCCTTCACTGTGTTTTCTTTACACCGAACAAACGGGCGTAACCGAGGGTAATCACAAGGACTTTACCGCTCCGCCTGAATTGAAAGCCGCTTTTGACAACGCAAAAGACAATAAACACTGGAATATGTATAAAATAAATGAGCATGGGCATGAGGACGAGCTTGAGTAAGGCACCGCCCCAGCAAGAGCTGGGGGCATAAGGGGAATTTGGGGAGGCTTCCCCAAGCCCCGCTTTTAGGGGCGGGAGGAAACTTTTTCGGATAAAAGTTTTTTTAGGGAACCTCTAAAAACCTCAGTTTTTTAGAGGTCTTCCTTAGATTTATTTTGCGAAACTTTGTTGGTAGTACCTCCCCCCTATGTCCCCCTTACAACACAGGAAGGATTGCGCACATTAGGGTAGAAGACAGCGCTCCATCCCCTGCACAACTGGATATCAGCGTTTTTTGTACGGACGGCATAGTCAGTGACTATTCCATTCTTCCATAGACGAGTTGCGGTACAAAACAATCGGCATGGTCAACAAAGTGCTGACGGTTATCTATACCGAACGCAAAACCGTGTAACCGACCACCGGATTAACCTAACCCTCTACAAGCTCGATGCGATTATGCAAGGAGACCTCAACGAAATCGTCGAAGCGCTCTGCATCGCCGCCCGCGAGCAAATGATGAAAGCCCAAGCATAACCGGATGTTTACCGTCGCCGATGCCCGCCGCTACGCCGTCGATTTGTTTATGCAGTCGGCAATACTGAAAACGCAGCCCTCGCCATAGCCCGCCTCAATGCACAGCGGCTCCTGTCGGCTGAAACACAAACCCGGTTGCACATCACCAAAGGAGATATGCACACATTGCCGGAAACCATCGCCCGTGTTAGTGAATCACGCTCTCCATCTTCCCTGCTCCCCAATAATCTCCGTTTCGACCTCATCGCTGCCAATCCGCCGTATGTACCCTCCGCACTGACGCAGGAACTACTCAAAGACGGGCGGAATGAACCGGCATTAGCCCTCGACGGCGGCTCCGACGGTCTTGATTTTATACGGATTTTGACAAATAATACCCGTACTGTCCTAAACCGCAACGGCGTCCTGTTAAGCGAGGTAGGAGAATACCATGCCCAAGCCGCCCGTCGGCTCTTTGAAACCGCAGGCTTTTCGGACATCCGTATCCATCAGGACTTAGCAGGCCAAGACAGACTAATCGAGGGCGTATCGGAGCAACCGAATCAGACAATATAATTCTCATAGCGCACAGTGTAAGAGATCTACTCATTCATGTTATTTCAGAATAAAACAGCTTGTCCCCATCTCTTTTTATGCTATAATAACAAAAGAAAGGCAGGAGAAATATACTGTGGAAAAAGAATTTGACGAACTAACCATAGCCGACGATTATATGTTCTATCGTGTAATGGAAGATCCTGAAATTTGCAAAACGCTTTTAAATCGTGTTTTACAGGGAAAAGTAGAAACCATAACCGAAATAGAATTACAAAAGACAATAGATGACGCAGGACGAGCTAAGGGGGTTCGGTTTGACGTATGGGCAAAAGATTGCAAGGGGCGCATTTACGACATAGAAATGTCGTTTTCCGATAGACATCCGTGTCTATCGGAAAACACGAGTTTTGCCGTTCGGCAAAACGTCGCTACTGCATGGAATCACCGCCATCCTTGGCGGTACTGTGATACATTTTCAGTAGCGGCACGGATGCCGCGCGTATTAAGCAGAAGCGATGTTTCGATTTATCGAAACTCGCCGTCAAAAGTGTACAAGGATGTACACTTTTGACGAAAGCAGCCATTGATGTTAGCATATTGGGGAAGAGCAAACCATACGAAAGTCTGCCCGATACGTTTATACTCTTTTTCTGCACGTTTGACTATCTTGAAAAAACACTGCCAGTTTATACCTTTAAGACGATATGCAGTGAAGATAATCGGATAGAACTGGGCGATGGGATAACAAAGATCATTATAAACAGTAAAGCGGCGGAGCACGAAAAGAATGAAAAACTGAAAATATTTTTAGAGTACATGAACGGAAAAGTCAGCGATGACGAATTTATCCAAAGACTGGAGCGTCGAATCAAGGAAGTAAAGGCAAGTGAAGAATTGAGGAGGGAGTATATGTTAGTGAATACTATCGAGCGTGATGCGAGAAATGATGGATGGAAAGCAGGTATTGTGCAAGGTCTTGCCGAAGGTGAAGCACGCGGTTCCTATCAAAAAGCCCTCGAAACGGCACGGAACTTATTCGCTATGGGGTTATCAACCGAAAAAATTGCACAAGCTACCGACCTAACCATACAGGAAGTGGAAGCAATCGCTCTATCTTAATACAAAATTCTGCGGGCGTACTAAACAACAGTGAATTTGATTTGCGGCAAATCCGCCATCAAGCAATGTGCAAAGGCGTATATTGTTTGATGAGAGGCCTTCGGTACGGTTGCATTCCTTTTGCGGAAAATTTTTCCAAAATTTTCCGCAGTTTATTTTAAACGAAGGGGCATCACAGCAGACCAATTGATCAAGACCGCAAAATAATTGAGGTTGTGAGACCATTTGAACCATCTTCAACTGATGTACATCCCTGTACATCAGTTGAAGGCGAGTTTTGTGCACGCACAAAACATCGCTATTGTATGGAACCACCGCCATCCATGGCGGTACTGAAAAACCTTTTGCAAATAGACGGCGTAGATGCTAGGAGCCTAGCCGAAATAAAGCGGAAGCGTACTTGTTGTACGTTGAGCATTTATTTCGGCGTAGCGACAACGCAGATGCGCCGTATATTTGCAAAAGGAGTCTGCTGTGATTGCCCGGAGGTTGTAGACGATGATACAAAAAGTTGAAAACTTAAGCAGTCTTGAACATTTTTTTGCGCAGTATCCCTGTTATGCGGAAGCGGAAAGTCCTGAAGACGCCGCCCGGATTACCGCGGCGTGGAATCTTTTGCTTGCAAACCGTATACCCGATACGGCAGCAGACGCCCCTATTCCGCATGACGCCGCCCATTCACTGCGCATGGCGCACAGCCTTGCCGCGCTTGAAATGGATTCCGAAAGCATCATCTGCGCGCTGCTCTACAGCGAAGACGGCAGCTTTACGTTACCGGATGAGCAACTGCGTGCTCAATTCGGAAATACGGCGGCAGATATTTTGAATGCGGCGGCAAAGTTTTCCGACGTAAAGCTGTACGGCAAAAGCAAAGAACATACCGATACCGTGTGCAAAATGTTCTTCTCCCTCGTAAGCGACTTACGGGTTATGATTGTCCAACTCGCCGATCGACTCAATAAGATTCGCTATATTTCCGAATACCCTACGGAATGGCAGCGCAGTATCGCCGGCGAAATCAGTGAAATTTGGGCGCCGCTTGCCCAGCGGATGGGTATTTCCACCGTTCAAAATGAGCTTGAAGATTTAAGCCTCAAATACATCAACCGCGAAGCCTTTGATCAGATAAAAACCGTTGTTGCGGCAAAGAAAAAAGAACGGGAAGCCTTTTTGCAGAGCGCCGAAAAAACCATCTATCAAACGATGGAGAAAGCGGGAATCACGGTTAAGGTGCAAAGCCGTGCCAAGCATTTTTGGTCTATCTATCAAAAAATGAAAAAGCGGAACAAGGCGGCGGATGAATTGTACGACCTCCTCGCCGTGCGGATTTTATGCACCACAGTGAACGAGTGCTATACTATCCTCGGCCTGATGCACACGGTATGGAAGCCGCTTGAAGGCCGCTTCAAGGACTACATCGCGATGCCGAAAGCGAACGGCTATCAAAGTCTCCACACCACCGTTATCTGCAAAGGCGGCCAAACCTTAGAAATCCAGATCCGCACGCACGAAATGCACGAAATAGCCGAGCGCGGCGTTGCAAGCCACTGGGTGTATAAAAAACACAGCAAGAACAAAACGGCGAACGAGCAGGAATTATCTTTTGTGCAGCAGGTCAAGTCGCTCGCACAACAGCGCTTTAATAATGAAGAATTCCTCGCGGAACTGAAAAGCGATTTATTAAGCGATTCGATTTTTGTGTTTACTCCTAAGGGTGATATTATCGAGTTGCCTGCCGGTGCAACCGCCGTCGATTTTGCATACCGTATCCATTCGTCGATAGGGGAAAAGCTCGTATCCGCGAAGGCAGACGGCGCCATCATCCCGCTTTCTCGCCCGCTCAAAAACACGCAGGTGGTGGAGGTTATCACGCACCCGAATGCGCACCCCACGCACAACCAATACGAAAACGCCCATACAACGCGGGCTCGTCAAAAAATCCGCGCATGGCTCCAATTGCACGAAAACCTCCTTCACACTGAAAAAGAAGAAAAAGGACAGCGAACGGATATTGCCGAAGATTCGGCAAAAGAAGCACCGCGGCCGCCCAAAGAAACACCGGAAGAAGCTGAAACGGCAAAACGGGAACGCGAATCAGCTCAAAAGGATCCCAAGAAAAACCCCGCATTGCGGATACGCATCGGCGGTTCTACCAACTTTCCCGTACGTTTTGCCGGGTGCTGCAAGCCGACCTCCGATTCCGCCATCTGCGGCTATGTCGCCAACGGCAGAGGCGTTATCATTCATCGGAAAAACTGTATCAACCTCAAAAAAATTCCCGACTTGGAAGCCCGCCTCATCGACGTTGAGTGGGATATAAAGGAAAGCAAAAAGAAAAATCCCGAAAAAACGCAGAAAAAAATTAAGCCGCGTAAGTAATCCGTTCGATATTAAAGATATGAAAAAGAACGGTATTATTACGGTTATTGCGCTTATCGGATTCCTGTTTCCCGTATTCGGGGCGGATTTAGAGCTTGACCAAAGCGATCTTGCGGTTATTCAAGACCCCAAGGGCGCCGGATATCACTTTTATATTCGAAAAAAGCCCGATATCGCTTCCATCTTGATGACGGAGACGACAAAGGATCCTCAAAATCGGCTCGATAACTTTGCCTACCGTGATTTCCAATATAACAGCATTAACGGCGATGAAAAGCGTATCCTGAACGGCAAAGAGCTGGATACCCGAGGAAAGCGGCTTTACAGCCTGATAGACTCCAGCCCCGAAAAAGACACGCCGCTCGGCGAAGCATTTCATATTTGGGTACCGTACATTATCTGTTACGGCTATGAATGGGACAGACACGGCGAAGTACAGGTATTGGACGGCACATTTTTTAATATCCGCGCATTTGAAAAGCCGTATGCCGATTATACCGGCTCCTTTAGCGATAACCCCTTCGTACTGCGTGTAACGCAAAAATCAATTAAGGAAGTACATGATCCGGCCTTTAGCGAACCGGCCGCCGCTTCTTTTTCGGAACTTGCCCGTTTGAGCGGCAATAAACTGATCTACTCTGAAAACGTCGACGGTATTATGCCCTCAATTGAAGTAATTCTGACGCCGAAGAAACACAAAAAACTCGATGTGGTGTTTGTCATCGATGCAACCGAAAGTATGAAGGATGATATAAAAAAAGTCAGAGAGCTGCTTGCGGCTTCGTTGAAAAAGGTACTTCCCAAATATGATTCCTACCGGATAGGGCTTGTCCTATATAAAGACTACTATGATGATTTTTTGACTAAAACCGCAACCGATTTTACCTCGGACATCGATCGTTTTTCCGCTGCGCTCAAGAGCTTTAGCGTATTCGGCGGCCGCGACATCCCCGAAGCGGTTTACGAAGGCATCGACGCGGGACTCGACCTTGAATGGCGCACCGATGCGGATACCGACCGTAAACTGATCCTTATCGGTGATGCGCCACCCCATCCCCGCCCTCAAGGTTCAATTACGAAAGAGGGCGTTATCGAAGCGGCAAAGTCAAAAGACGTAAAACTGTTCCCGATTATACTGCCGCATAATAAAACCTACTAGACCTTTTGAAATATACGGCATATCTGCGTTGTCGCATCGTCAAAACTATACATCCGTGTATAGTTTTGACTGTGAGTTTCGGCGGTGCCGAAACATCGCTACTGTTTACGACGAGCGGCATCCGTGCCGCTTCTGCAATAAATGCTCGACGTATCAGAACCGCCATGGACGGCGGTGGTTCTACGCAGCAGCGTGTTTGCGCAGCAAACACGTAGGTAAAAAATGTACAGGACGTACATTTTTTACCGTGCCTGCGGGTGTTTTTTGTACGCTCCTAACATCTTCAGAACTGCCAAGGATGGCAGTGGTTTTATACAGGAGCGAGATTTGTGTTATGCACAAATCTCGTCGTTAAGCAGTTGTACACGGAGGTACACTTCCGGACAGTCTATTTCAAAAGGCTTACGGAAACTATGTTGCTACTCCGTTAAAAACGCCGCTTCGTATTCGCCGTTAGTAATAGTGCTGATAGGTAAAGTCTCATAGCGGATATCGTATACGTCATTCATATCTGTAGAATGAGTAATATGGTCATATTTTTCATATAAAAAACCGATCCGGTGATCCTGCTGCATCACCATTGTCGAATACCCGCTTTCTCCGGTAAATATCTGATATTTTTCCCACTTGGTACTGTCTGCCAATGCCGAAAGACCGATGTTCTCTTCTATTACGCGCCAATAGATACCTACATTCATACGTATGTTCGGTTCGTCGCTCTTAGGGTGCGGTTTTGAGGATAAGGGAATAGACTGTAATGCAAGATATACCGGCGCTTTCGTATCGGCTTTACGGGCTTGTATAATACATATTTCACCATTCGTACCGCGTTCCGTTCCGAGCTGTGCTTTTTGTCCGCTTTCCCAACGTCCGCTTGCTGTTTCTTCATTTATATAAGTGAAGATATTAAAAAGACGTCCGTTTTTTGTGCGACTTGAAAGCAATACTCTACCGTCGGGAAGCTCTTCAACCTTGGCTTCATCACCGTTCGGTATCGGCGACACCGTTGCATCACCGAGAACCTGCCATGTTTCACCGAAATCGTCAGAGTACAATACGGCATTTCCGAAGAGAGCTTTTGATGTCTTTTTAACTAACAGGGCTGCATAAATACGATAATACTTATCTTTTTTTATCTTGCGAGACTGCATAATCTTCCCCGAACCGAAAAAGAGCGTTCCCCAATTACCGTTTAAACCGTAAATGGAAGTCGTAATTTCCTCAGGCTGTGTAAACGTTTTACCTCCGTCTAAGGAACGGAGCTTAACAACTTTAAGCCGTGTATTTGTATTTCCTGCTGTATAATGTCCGTAGCGGGTATCCCCGTGAGCGCAAATAATCAGTACATTATCCGACTCTCTATCCGCCACGATAGCGGCATCTCCATAACCGTATTGCACGGGATTATCCGGTGCATTTGTAATTTTTGTACTGCTGCTATCCCATGTCAAGCCGTTATCGGTAGAGCGTTTAATTATTACATCCACGCGATAAATATGGGAGGCTTGCCCCCATTCCCCATTAGGCCCGAACTTACCGATATCGGCAGTATGATTGTATCGTAAATCCGTAACGGCAATCAGCGTCCCATCTTTTGTCTGTGCCAATGCCGGAATTCGAAAATAGTTTGTCGATCCTTCAGTGTTCTTACTTTCCCATAAATCCTGTTTTGAAAGAGTTTTAGGAGTCCATTTTGCATAAAGCGTTATATCTGCCGTAACGGTATCGGAGGCCGTATTCCATTGAGCATTGCAATTTTTATCTTTATACCAGCCGGAAAAATCCCATGTCCGGTGCGTAGGATTCGGTATATCAGTTGCAGGGATAGTATGATTTTTAATAACAGTTATCGGAGTGAGGGGTGATGTAAGATTGCGCGTATTAAACGTTACCGTATACAACGGTTCAATTGGAGTAAGCGGCGAAGCATTACGCCATTTTGCATAGAGCGTAATATCCGCTGTAACGGTATCACTATTATAGTTCCACGGCTGCGTACAAGAAGTGTCTTTAAACCAGCCGCTAAAACCTTTACCAGTAGGAATATCGGTCGGTATGGGCGTTTGTGCTGCGGTGAGCTTACTCCCTTCCGCAACCGTAAGCATCGCCGGAGCAGTACCAATACCTTGCGTATTAAACGTTACCGTGTATAGCGGCGTCGAAGGTTCAATTGGAGTAAGCGGCGAAGCATTACGCCACTTTGCGTAGAGCGTAATATCTTTGGTAACCGTATCGGTGGCATGGTTCCACGGCTGCGTACAAGAAGTGTCTTTAAACCAGCCGCCAAAGCTTTTATTTGAAGGGATGGCCGTAGGTGCCGGTGTCTGCGCTGCGGTCAGTTTACTTCCTTCCGCAACCGTAAGCATTGCCGGAGCAGTACCAATACCTTGCGTATTAAACGTTACCGTATACGTCCTCAGAGAAGGATTGCGACAGCCGGCAATTATAAACACACCGGCAAGAATCAAAACAAGGGGAAAAAATCTTTTTTTTCACACGCGGCTCCTTTAAAATCGCTTTTTCTAACACTATCAATATGATTAAAAGTAAAATGCAGCCTACATACAAGGAATAAGATTATAAGAAGTTACAGAATTACATTATCTTGCATAGAATGAAAAATATGCGTACACTCCCTTAATATGGAGAGTTTACAAACCGAAGCGCTGCAGCGGGTTGCTGCGTTTAAAAAACAAATGGCCGTATCCGTGATCGGGCAGGAACGGCTCATTGACGATATTCTTGTTGCCTATATTGCAGGCGGACACGTGTTATTGGAGGGGGCGCCCGGCCTTGCCAAAACCTTAACGGTACGGACTTTCGCGGAGCTTTCTCAATTAAGTTTCAAACGCATCCAGTTCACGCCCGACTTGCTACCTGCCGATCTTACCGGAACGCTCATCTTTGATTCTACCGCGCATCGCTTTGCGGTACGAAAGGGGCCGCTTTTTGCGCACGTAGTGCTGGCTGACGAAATAAACCGCGCTCCGGCAAAGGTTCAATCCGCATTGCTCGAAGCGATGGCGGAAGGTCAGGTTACCATCGGCGAAACGAGCTATCCCCTCCCCGAACCGTTCTTCGTGCTTGCAACCCAGAATCCGATTGAACAGGAGGGTACCTATCCCCTTCCCGAAGCAGAACTCGACCGCTTCCTGTTTAAACTCTTTGTCCCCTACCCTAAACCGGCGGATGAACTCGTCATCATGCTGAAAAGCGAGAATATCACCGCTTCGGTAAAAAAAATGCAAGCGCCCGAAACCGAAGCAATTCTTTCCGTCGATATGCTCCATACCATCCGTAGAGGCGCCGAAGCAGTCCGCTGCACCGAAGGTTTACACGAATACATTATTTCACTGGTTACGGCAACCCGTCCCATTATCGAAAAACGGGAAGAGCTGCCCCGCGGCAGTTACCTCAGCTATATCACCGTTGGAGCCTCTCCCCGCGCGAGCATCGCCCTCTACCGGTGCTCAAAGATACGGGCATTTTTAAACGGACGCGACTACGTTCTTCCCGAAGACATAAAAACTCTCGCCTACCCTATTCTGCGCCACCGCTTAAAACTTTCGTATGAAGCGAGCGCGGAAAATATCAGTGCAGATGAAATTATCGCCGAGCTGCTCGAACTTATTCCGCAGCCGTAACATATTGGAGGAACTATGAATAAAGAACTTGACGCCGTAGCGCTTTCGATACGGAGCCTTTCAATCGATGCAATCGAAAAAGCCAATTCCGGCCATCCCGGGCTTCCGCTCGGGGCCGCCGAACTCGCAGCGATGCTGTACGCAAAAATTTTACGGCATAATCCGAAAAATCCCCAATGGGTAGACCGCGACCGGTTCATCTTGTCGGCGGGGCACGGGTCTATGCTCCTGTATGCCGCGCTGCATCTTGCCGGTTACGATCTTTCGCTCGACGATATCCGCTCATTCCGGCAGATCGGTTCCCGCTGTGCAGGGCATCCCGAATACGGACTGACACCCGGCGTCGAAGCCACCACCGGGCCGCTCGGTCAGGGCATTTCTACCGCAGTCGGGATGGCGATCGCCGAAGCGATGCTTGCAGCGCGGTTCAACACCGAAGAGTACCGCATTGTCGATCACTACACTTACGCGCTGGTGGGAGAAGGCTGTTTAATGGAAGGCGTTTCTTCCGAAGCATCGAGCCTTGCCGGTACGCTGAAACTCGGTAAGCTCATCGTGTACTATGATAAAAACAATATTACGATAGACGGTTCAACCGATATTGCCTTTACCGAAGATGTTACAAAGCGATACGAGGCTTACGGTTGGCAGGTGCTGCACGGGTCGATGTATTCCTACAGCGATATAGAAAAACTCACTGCGGAGGCAAAAAAAGATCCACGCCCCTCGCTCATCATACTTGATTCGGTAATCGGAAAAGGAGCGCCCGCTGTCGAGGGAACCGCTGCTGCGCACGGAGCGCCGCTCGGTCAGGAGAAGCTGGCGCAGGCAAAGAAGACGCTGGGGCTTGATCCTGCAAAACAGTTCTTTGTCGCACCCGAAGCCTACCGTTATTTTGAAGAGCGGCAAAAGGAATTCGCTCAATCGGAAGCGGACTGGAATAGCCGCTTTGCCGCGTGGAGCGCCGCCTATCCCGAACGGCGTAAAGAATGGGATCGCAGCTTTGTACAAGGCGGTATCGACCAAGCAGTACTCGACGGCGTTGCCGATCCTACCTTTAAAAAAGATGAAATGATTGCGACGCGGGCAGCTTCCAAAACCGCACTAAACGCTTTTGCAAAGGCGTTCCCGAATCTCGTCGGCGGTTCGGCGGACTTGCAGGGGCCGAATGCGGTCGCCTTGCAGGATGCCCAATCGTTCACCGCAGCAACGCCGCAGGGACGGTACATCCACTTCGGTATCAGAGAATTCGCGATGGCAACGATTACCAACGGTATTCAGCTGCACGGCGGTTTCCGCGCCTTCTGCGCAACCTTTGCCGTGTTCTCCGACTATCTGCGTCCGGCGCTCCGGCTCGCGGCACTGATGCGCATCCCTTCTATTTTTGTATTGACCCACGACTCCATCTTTGTCGGCGAAGACGGCCCGACCCATCAGCCGGTGGAAACACTCGCAAGTCTCCGCGCCATTCCTAATCTATTGGTACTCCGCCCTGCCGATGCGGAAGAAACCGCCGTCGCATGGAGGATCGCGCTGGAGCAGAAAGACCGGCCGGTCTGTTTAATACTGAGCCGCCAGAATCTGCCCATACTGGAAAAAGCCGAACCTCAGTGGAAAGCTCTGATGAAAGCCGCCGGCAGCTATATCGTAAAAAATACGGACGGTACGCCCGATGTAACGATACTTGCAACCGGTTCCGAAGTCAGCCTTGCCTGCGAAGCCGCTCAGCTTGCAGCCCCGAAAAAAGTACGGGTGGTTTCCGTTCCGTCGAAAGAGCTTCTGGAAGCGCAAACATCTTCCTGTAAAGCACAGCTAGTCGGTAACAACGGCCGTGTAATAGTTGCGGAAGCCGGAGTTAAACAAGGCTGGGAAGGCTGGGTACAGTCGCCGGAGAAAGATATTTTTTCGATAGAACGTTTCGGCGAATCTGGCCCTGCGAAAAAAGTTGCGGAGCATCTCGGATTTACCGCTCAAGCGCTTGCCGCTCGTATCAAAGAATAGTGAAAATCAAGTAGGAGAAAATCTATGAAAACAATTTTAAAAACAGGCATTTTGCTTGCAGCAGCGGTAATGATTGCCGCTTGTACAACAGCACCGGCTTCATCGCAAAAAACGGGAACCGTAACGATTACCGTTCCCGAAGGCTCAACGCTATCGATTAGAATAAAAACACAAGACGGCTCAGCGGTAAGAGTACAGGGCGCCGATAAAACAGTGATTCAGGGAACGGATGCTGTTCGCGAACTCAACGAGGACAAACCGATGCAGCTACTGAAAGCTACGGGAACGACGGTCGTATTCACCGGAGACATCCGCGAACTGGATATTAAAGATAACGGCACTGTAGAAAACATCGATGTTTCCCGCTGTCCCGATATCGAAGTACTGTACTGCGCAGGCAATAAAATAGCACAGCTGCAATTATCCGCAAATAAGAACTTAAAACGGCTGCAATGTTATAATAACCGTTTAAGCAAATTGGACATTTCACAACAGAGTCAGCTTGAACTTTTGTGGTGCGGCATCAATCGATTATCGGCACTGGATGTATCAGGTTGTAAAAAACTCACACAGCTGCGGTGCTATATGAACGCAATTGAAACGGAAGCAATGGACGCTTTGCTGAAAAGCCTTCCCGCTGCAACAGAAAACAGCGCCGCAGTCCGCGAAGCACGCATTTTAGCGGTGGAAGATAAAATCAAAAACGGCAAGCCCTCTGCCGCCGCATTACAGCAAGCGAAGGCAAGTGGATGGGCTATTCTCGATAGCGGAAATACTCCGATAGAACCGTAAACGCACGCAAGGCAGCTCGACATGGATACACCGATTGATACAGCTATCTCATTTTAGCTAACGAACACATACCAAGGCTGCTCACCCTATGCAGTCTTGGTAAATTTAAAAGGAGAGAGAATGAAACATATAAAAAAATTTACAGCGCTTTTAGTCTTGAGTATATGCTTTGTGCCTGCTTTTGCCGAAACCATTCAAAATGGAATACTTGATCTCCGCCGGAACAACTTCAATGATGCGAAAAGTATCGCGATAAGCGGTAAGATGGGATTTTATAATCGTCAGTTACTTTCTTCACCGGAAGATGTACGT
Organism: Treponema sp. OMZ 305; assembly: GCF_024181325.1. NCBI lineage: Bacteria > Pseudomonadati > Spirochaetota > Spirochaetia > Treponematales > Treponemataceae > Treponema > Treponema sp. OMZ 305. The sequence goes on from NZ_CP051300.1 coordinate 1,717,749, forward strand.
AACCCTACGGTATTTATCGAATGTCCTAAAGAATGGAGCACAACCGTTTTATCCGACGGAACAAAGATGTCTGCGTTCGGATACGGTACTTATACTCTGCAGATTTTATTACCGGAACGGCATCCTGAATTAGCAATACAATTTTCTTCTCCGGTTTCCGCATGGAGTCTCTATGTAAATGGAGAGCTGCAAGCACGTTCGGGACAAGTCGGGTCTTCACGAGAAACATCGATCCGCGGCGAAGCAAATATTCTCTATTATATTCCGAAAGACATAACCGAAGTATGCATGGCTATTCAAGTTTCAAACTTTTTCCATTCACGCGGAGGTATTTACCAAACCATTAAATTTTCGACAAAAGCAAAAGCCGACAGTGCCGATTTAGCATTCCTTTTTATTGAGATTTTCGTGTTCGGCTTTGGTGTCGCAATTATTCTGTATCACCTTGCGCTTTATCTATTTCAGCCTGATAATAAAAGTATCCTATGGTTCGTGTTCTTTAGTATTCTCGTCGTTCTCCGCAATATGGTAAAGGGACCTGTTTTTAGAATCCTTTTTTCTTCTTTATCGTGGAACATCGATACTAAAATCGACTACCTGACCTTTGCATTACTCGGTTTTTCCGTAGTCGGTTATTTTGCTGCGCTCTATCCTAAAGATACTCATAAAATTATCAACCGTATTATTATGATCGAGGCATTGGCATACACTGCTTTTATTTGTGTAACGCCGTCTTATATCTACGGAAAGCTCATACAAGTTCATCAATTGGTGATTGTTATGATTATCGTTTATGTCATTTATTTGATCATCAAGCTGCTCATACGTAAACGGGAAGGTGCAATATTTATTGTTATCGGCATTCTCATTCTGACGATTTTCACATTAAACGATTTGTTTTACAGTATGATGATTGTATCGACAGGAAATTTACTACCGTTCGGTTTTTCCGCATTTTTATTAGCGCAGGCATTCGGTTTTGCATGGAAAACACACACTTACAACCGTCAAAGTGAGGAGATAAAAATACAGCTGTCGGCTTCCGACAAACAGAAAACGCTTTTATTTAATGAAATTAGACACACCAGCGATAAACTACAACAACAAGGAACAGTTCTGTCACAAAACATGGATGGAGCAGAACAGGCAATGCAGGCATTATCGATTCAAGTGCAAACATTAAAATCTGAAATGTCCGAACAAAGTAATCAGCTTCGCAGTACACAAAATGCAACCGACAGCTTTAACGCTTTCTTGAATACGATGCGGCAAGGAATTGAACGGCAATCGGATGCGGCAGAAGAAACGGTAACGCAGATTAAACAGTTGAACGATGCTACTAACGGACTAACAGAAAAATTCAACGAAATAAATCATAACTTTTCTTACATCCGTGAAGCAAGCGATGCAGGTAAACATCATTTAATAACGGTTACAGATATTATCAATGCGATTTATGAAAGCTCTGAAAGCCTACTGGAAACAAACCAAATTATTACCGCTATCGCAGAGCAAACGAATTTATTGGCTATGAATGCGGCAATAGAATCTGCCCATGCCGGAGAAGCGGGAAAAGGATTTGCAGTCGTTGCCGATGAGATACGAAAACTTGCAGAAAACTCTGCGTATGAAGCTGATAATACCGGTAAGATTTTAAAGCATATCAATAAAAGCATTAAAGACTCTGCAGAAGCTTCGGATGTATTGCGAAAAAGCTTTGACAATATCAATACGCAGGTCAATAATTTCCAGACGATACTAGGAGATATTTCATCCTTCTTAAAAGACGTCGATATACAGGCAGAAAAAATGAACAGCGCTATGCAATCGCTGGCTGATCAATCCGTTGATGTACAAGAGGAACAAACCGAGGTATCTGAACTAAGAAACAAAATCAATGAAAGTTTTACCAGTTTATTGCAAGCAACCGAAAAAGTACATACGGAAATAGCGGCTATGTTCACAAATATCAAAAGCTTAAATGATGCAGTTCAGACAACACGCGGAGTAGAAGCCGAAACGAGCGAATCGATCGGTACGCTCAATGCACTGATTACGCACACTGATCATCTGCAAAACATAAAAACGAATGAATAAATAGCCGAAACGAATAAAGGCATCTCTTAAAACTATACCTGAGTTTCTAGAGATGCCCATGTTCTACCACGTAAACGTCCCTTAAAATTGAACAACTGAACAAAGTGTCAATTTTGGAAGTTGTTCAATTAGTGCGCGATAGCGCACATATAATCTACGATGTTTGCCGAATGGCAAACTCGCAGTGTTTTTCAGCCGCGCTATTTCAGCGGCTGAAAATAAACGTCCCCTTAAAATGCAACAGTTGAGAGAATATCAATTCTCGAAGACTGTTGCATTCGTGCGCGGAACGCGCATACGTCAATCATCGAGTTTGCGGTTAGCAAACTCGCAGTGTTTTTCAGCCGCGCCATTTTAGTGGCTGAAAATAAACGTCCCCTTAAAATGCAACAGTTGAGAGAATATCAATTCTCGAAGACTGTTGCATTCGTGCGCGGAACGCGCATATGTCAATCATCGAGTTTGCGGTTAGCAAACTCGCAGTGTTTTTCAGCCGCGCCATTTTAGTGGCTGAAAATAAACGTGCCTTTCAGCCACACAGCGCTTATTTTGTGTAAGGCTGCAAAGTCGCCCTTGCCGTCATAGCCTTTGGTGTACACATCCCCGCCGAGTGCAAAATTGATATTATCGGTGAGGGCATAGCTAACCGAATAGGTGCTGGATGTGCTGCCGTAGTTTATATCGATAACGCCGCTTGCCGAAAGTTTCAGCGTATCGCGTAAAAATGTTTTACTTACATTGAGGCTGACAAAGCCCTTGTGCATCGGACGCTCTATATCGTCTTTATGATTGAGAATAAGGTCTTCAAAATACTGAGCGCTCAGCGTCCACGAACTCTTGATCCAGTCAATACCTGCAAGCATCAGCAGTTGGTGTTTTTTAACCGGAGCATTAAAAATTATCGGAACATCAGCACCGGAAGTTTTGTCCATAAGTTGTGCAATCGGCAAAGATGACAGCATCTCTTTTGGTTCAAAGTATCGTTCGCCTACCCACGCAGTTTCCAACCTGATTGTTACATCGCCTGCAGGAATCGCCGCATCTATGCCTGCCATCCCGATACGATAATACTCTTCATTTAAATTGGTGTGCAGTTCTTTCGGTACGTATGGATTTAAAAGTGGATGATGTGTACCGGCTGGATTAAACAAACCCTTTTTTGCATACCCGCTTTTTACATAACGAGGATTTTTATCCCAGCCGTAAAAGCCGGAAACGGAAAAATCGATGCCGGGTAAAAAGAACGAAAAACGAGCGGCAGCTTCGGTGTCGGTAAACATCTTTGGTTTTGTTCCCGTCTTTGTGTACTTAACCGGAATAGAACCAATCGCCGTCTTATAGGTATCCGGCGTGTCGATATAGTAGAGGCCGTTCTTTGCACCGTCTTCAAAGCCGAAGCGCGGCAGTTTATTCGGTGTAAAAAACGGTACGGCAACCGCTTCAAACGTAAACAGATCGTGGAAAAAACGCAGGCGGATACTATCAGACGGAAGCCGCGCATCATCACCGCTAAAGGCGATAAACTCCGAGCTGTCCCGCGCGCTTAATACATCAGTGAGCTTAAACCCATCCGCCTGTCCCCACGCAATAACCTGCCGCCCGACACTGATATCCCATATCTCACTCGAATAACGGTAATACGCTTCGTTCAGCCGGAAGCCGGTGCGCGCAGGGTTGCGGTAATTGTATTCGGCAGCAGCGGAAATAACTGCATAAGAAGAACCGGCGGAGACCTCGCCTTTCATCTGTGCAATAGAACGGGACGCTCCGTATTCGAGATTTTTTTTAGCGTCGTTCCAACGGACGCCGTGCAGCGTTTCAATTTTACCGCTTACCGTAAAGATCGGTTTTGCGCCGTCATCTTCCGATTCATCGGAAAATTCGTCATCTGTTGAATTGCCGACTATGGCATCGGCGGTTGGTGATTCAGAGCCAGTACCGGGAGACGAATCCGCTGCTTGAGCTGTTCCTGCCTTTCCGTCTATGACTGCTGCCTCCTGCGCACTGCACGGAAACAGTACTGCAAAAAACAGTAAACAAATAATAGCTCCTGACAAAAATGCTTGTCCGTATTTCCGTATTGTGTTCATATCGTCATTACTCCTTCTTTTCGATAGCAGTATCCTATTAATTTACCGGTTGTCCGTATTTCCGCTTCTCAATGTACTTTCTATGTAAGCCTTAGAAAGAAAACAAAAATTGTATAAGCATTACAATACCTGTTTGAACTAAAGAAAAAAGCGGAACCGTTATAAACGGCCACAATAAAAAATGTTCCGGTATTCCGATAACCTTCATCCAATTTTTTGTTTGATAGGTTGGGTGATCTTCCGTTCCCGGAATGACAATCAGCTTAGTCCACTTTTGGAATAAAAGACAATCCAACAAGAAAAAATCGCCGAAATTCACAATAATCCAATGAATATATGCAGTCCAAAACAATGCCCTAAACGTATGAATTCCGCCATGCAATACGCTTATTACTCCATAAAGCCAGCACGCTCCCATTACTATCACCGTAAATATTTTATTTACCCGTTTTTCTTTCTTATTCATTGGCTCAGGAGCAGCTTTTTGAATCCCCTTAGGATATGAATCCATCAAATATCTCGGGTTTGCTATTACAAGAGCCGCCGCCGAACCGTTAAATATGGCTGCCATCGCTATACCATCCAATACTGCCCTGATTATATCCATCTAAATCATTCCCTCTGTTTTTACCTCACCAGCAGCATATAGAAAACAACCCTTTCGAAAAGTTCTCTTCCGCTAGCCTTTTGAAATAGCCTGTTGAACAGTGTACTTCCGTGTACACTGTTCAACGACGAGTTTGCACTGCAAACTCGCTACTGCCTCACACCACGGACATCCGTGTCCGTTCTGAAACTACAAGGCGCGAGCACAAATTAACCGCAGGCACGGTAAAAAATGTACATCCCTGTACATTTTTTACCTACGTGTTTGCAAGGCAAACACGTTACTGATTAGAACCACCGCCATCCTCGCCCAAAAACGTACATCCGTGTACATTTTTGAGCTGCAAGTTTGCAAGCAAACTTGTTACTGCATAGAACCAGCGGCGTCCGTGCCGCTTCTGATACATTGAACATTTTCAGTAGCAGCATATAAAAAATAACCCTTTCCGTAAGCCTTTTGAAAATAGACGGTGTAGATCCGAGGCGCGAGAAAAAATTAACCGCAGGCACGGTAAAAAATGTACATCCCTGTACATTTTTTACCTACGTGTTTGCAAGGCAAACACGCTACTGATTAGAACCACCGCCATCCTCGCCCAAAAACGTACATCCGTGTACATTTTTGAGCTGCAAGTTTGCAAGCAAACTTGTTACTGCATAGAACCAGCGGCGTCCGTGCCGCTTCTGATACGTTGAGGATTGTCAGTAGCGGCATATAGAAAAGCCCCCTTCCGTCAGCCTTTTGAAATAGGCGGTGCAGATGCTAGGAGCGTACAAAAAACACCCGCAGGCGTACTTTTTGTACGTCGAGGACTGTTTTTTGTTAAGCGACAACGCAGATGCCCCGCATATTTCAAAAGGATTACCTGATTTTGCCTTCTTCTAATGAATTCACCCTAAAATACGAATCGGGGATGTTTTTGTTGAACTCGTGCTTGAGCGTTTCGATAACGGTTGTGTGCTTTTTTTGCAGGTTGTTCATTTCCATTTTGCCGGCAGTCCAAAAGCCGTCTTTTTTTTCTATACCGCTTACCGTAAGCACTTTCAGCAGTGTTCCTTGTTCGTCATAAAATTCCGCCTTTACCTGCACCAGCGATTCCTTATCAATCCACGAAACATACTTTGAATACATCGATTTTTTCACCGGAACCGATTCAATTTTCCAGCAGTTTTTCCCGTCAATTGTCTCTTCTGCAAGCAGCGTATATGTGTAGTCGTCGATCTTGTGCCCGCTTATATCATCGTAGGTAAAATCGGTACCCATAAAATAGTCCTGGCTTGAAGAGCCGGAAATGCGCTTCGCCTTTTTAAGCGCAGGCATATAGAGCCAACGGTCATCGCTTTTTGACACATCATCATACGAGAAAGAAAGATAGCCGACTCCTTTCACATCGGCAGGCAGCATAAACACCATCACTGTTTTTTTCTCGCTGCCGTAATCCTTTGAATACGCTATAACTTGGCGGACACGCTTTTTACCGCCGGAATTGATCAGCGTCATCCGCATCGTAAACGAATCTGTTGTCGCTTTTTCACGCTTATCAACTTTTTGCATAATCTCTTTACCCGTCAACTCTTGTGCAAAAGCAAAGCTTACGGCCATCGCTGCAAATACAGTCAACGCAATTACGTGTTTTATAATTTTCATATATGCTCCTCTTTTAATTGGTAATTTGTAATGCGTATTTGGTAATTACTGCTGCACGTAAATCGCTTTAATTACCAATTATCAATTACGCATTACCCATTAGCTTCCTCTTTTCCAAACGGTTTGCTGATGTAGATCAGAACCGGTGTCATAAAATAATCGGCAGCGAGTGCGGATAACAGTCCAACGGCAGCCAATACACCGAGACGCAAAAACGCATCGATCTTACATATCAGATACACTAAGAACGTAGCCGATAAAATAATCGTTGTCATTGCAAGCGTTTTTCCGATGGAATAGAACGTCCCGAAGATTGCGTGTTCGTAAGATTTTTCTTTTTCAAAAAGATACTTGGTATGATTAGTAAAATGAATGGTATCATCAACGGCAATACCGAGAATCATCGGCATAATTGCCATCGTCACAAGATCCAGCGAAATACCGAGATAACCCATAATCGCACCGATGACAAGAACGGGAAAGATATTCGGGATAAGCCCGATGAGTCCCATTTTCACACTGCCGAATACGAGCATCATCAAAATTGCAATCGCAACGAGCGAAGTTAAAAATGAGTACAGCTCGCCGAATACGATTTTATTGTTCAATTCCGCAAATTGCACGGCTGCTCCGAGTAAATGACAGTCCGCCTGCGGAAATAGTTCCGCACATGTTTGCTCGATAGTTTTCAGATTTGCCGCAAGCTCGTTCGCATCATACGAGGCAACATCAATCGACATACGAAGCGTACGGAACTCTTCGTCAACCCAACGCGATGTTTGCCCGCCTGAAATTTCGTACAAGAACAACAACTGTGCAAGCAAGTCTTCGTCATCGGGGATTGTGTAAAACGCAGGATCGTCGGAGTGCATCGTTTGATTCATCTCTTTGACAATATCCAAAATCGAGAATATCTTCGGCACACCGTTATTCATTTTTGTTAATCTGAACGTCCCGATGAGTGTACTCAGTTTATCGAGTTTTTTAAGCACATCGGGATTTTTGACTGCATCATCTTCATCAAAGGTGAGCATAATATTGTAACTAAAATAGGAACCGAGCTGCGACTGCGTAATTTGATAGATGCGCCTGATATACGGAATGCGCAAACCCATAAATTTAAAGTTATCCATGTTGACATCGATTTTGAACAACGCCGGAATACAAGCTGCAGTGATGAGCGTAAATGCAACGATGATCGTTTTGCGTCTTTTGATAACGGAATGTCCGAAGCGTTCAAACCATTTATCCAATTTTTGCGCACGTGCAGCTCTTTTTGTATGAGCGAGTGCCGAATCTTTACCGGCTTCAATATCTTTACCGAAGCTCATCAAAATCGGGATTAACACGCTTACATAAATATACACAGCGAATACCATCGCGGCGCTTGCGGCTCCCATCCAGCGCATGGGGCGAAGGTCGGTTGTCAAAAACGAAAGGACTGAAACAACGGTAGTAACGACGGTAAAAAAGAGCGGCCAACCGGTATTTTCAATCGAAGCGATAACAGCCTCTTTCCGTTTACCGAGTTCATAAAAGCTTGTTTTAAATGAATTGACAAGGTGAATTGAGTAACCGACCGAAAGCGCCATCGCAAGCACAATCGGAACCGACATCATCTCCGACTTTCCCGAAATATGCAAAAATCCCATAAAGCCGAGTACCGTAGTAATACCGAAGAAGGTTGCGAACAGCGGTACAATCGTTCCGCGCAGCGAGCGGGTAAATATGATGAGCAAGATAATCATACAGAGAAAACTCAAGCCCACGCTTTTTGTGGTCTCGCGCCTCATCACTACTTTTTCTTCCGTTTCGGTATAGGGAAGCCCCGCAGGTTTTATTGTGTACGCAGCACTGTGATATTTAGGGTCGGTTACAATATCGATTGCAGCATCTCCGATAACGTACATCGGCGCCTTGGTCGAAGTTTTACTCCACACTTCTTCAGGCGGCGTTGCTTTAAGCGACAGCACCAACCACGTTTCCGTAGCATCCTGCGTTACAAGCTTATTGACAATCGACTTGCGCGACAGGATAAAGTCTTTGGCTTTTTTTAATGCTTCGGGATTGTCGGGAATACCGTCCCGAAACGGATTGGTAACTTCTATCCCCTCTTCCGTACCAACGGTAATATCCGTATCGGTAATCGAGGTAATGGAATCCGCATACGGTACTTTTTCCAAAAGTTCGGCGCCGATATCTTTAATCGCTTGGAGCACCTCCAGCTTAAATACATCGTCTGATTCAAAGAGCAGCACAATCGAATCATTGCTGCCGAACAATTCCTTAAACCGCGCATCATTCTTTTTTGTGCTTTCTTTTACGGTTAAAAACTCGTCTTCATCAGCCGAGCCGACCTTAAAACTTTTTACGCCTAAAAGCCCTACAACTGTTACCGCTGCAAGCAAAGCCAAACAAAGCCAGCGGTATTTTAATTGAAATTCTGCAATCTTCTTAAAGAATAGATGCATCCCTTCAAGTTTCATAGTATGAACCTCTTATAAATGACCTGCAACACCAGTTCCGTTGTTTTGCAGATACTATGATGAAAAAACAGTAAACATTGTTTACTGTTTTAGTATAGAATTCCCTTAAAAATTGTCAATAGGTGCGATTGAATTTGCGATTTAGTTATTCTTCGGATCCGTTAAAACAATCTGAGGCCATTACCTTGATCATATTTCCGGCTGCATAATTTTATTCCAGCAGAAATACATGACATCGGTTAATATATCGATAAATCCTTGAGCTTTTTCATAAGAATATTCATGGGTTATAATCTCAAAAAACGGCGTTAAGGCAGTGCTGTAAATCAAATGAAGCTGGTCGTCGCTTAAAGGACGGATATTGATTCCATGTTTTTTAAAATCGTCGATGAATTTTTTACATGCTGCAACATCCGCCATTACAAATTCATGGCGGATATTTTCATATTTTGTTCCTGTAGCACGATTAAACAACAGCTTAAATTCGTCAAAGCGGTTATAAACAAGATTATATAAATTCCATATCGATGTGCGTATAACCTCTTTTATTGCCGTGTTATTTTCTGCCTTGAATAGATCAATCACGATTTCGGAAAAATCGGTACCGATACTTAATGTTTGCGCAATAAGTGGCTGCACCAGTGCTTCAAAGATTGCAGCCTTTGACGGAAAGTGTTTATACAAAGCGCCGGCGGTTATTCCTGTCATTGCCGCAATTGAGCGCATCGACGCTTTTCCAAAGCCTTTTCGCAAAAATTCCATTTTTGCATTTTTGAGAATTTCAGTATAAGTATTGCGCTTTTTTCTCGATTCTTTCATCACTGATAGTATAGGTTAGTATTTGCAAATTGTTAAGAGGCAACTTCCACAACCTCAATTCTTAGTCGGCGGGATATGCTGCAACAACTGCATCGTCCGGCGGTTAAACCACGAAAGGGATCCGTCATAATTCACGCTGACAATGTATGTATCCGTCATCAACGCCTTGCGGGATAACGCATAGTCCCGCGGAAGCTGCCGAATCGATCTCCGCTTTTTATCGTAATAGCTCAGTTGATTTTTCCCGAGGTTGGTGAGCACGGCGTATCCATCATCGTAGAGCGAGGCTTGTAAGTTTTCATCACCGTACGAAAGCGCCGCGGTAAAAGCGCTGCGGGCGGGATGCGCCGTATCGATTTTCATCGTCATTAAATCGGTTTGCGCCGCTTTCTCCGTTTTTAACCGAAAGCATGAAAATGTATCGGGTACCTTGTTATTTGCCTGTGCGGAAAACGCAATGTCCCCGTCCATATTAAGCGGGATGGTTTCGCTCGTTCTGATGTCAATCAGCAGGAGCGGTTGACGGATAACACCGCCCGTACTTTTGGTAATAAGCACGAATGTGTCATCAACTTGTACTGCATCTTGCAATCCGGCTGCTTGATATGTGAACAACTGTGCACCGTTTTTACCGTTCAATAGAACGAGTCCGCTAAACGCCCGCACAGCTGCGATGGTATCTTTATACACAGAAACCGAATTGAGCCGTTCCCGCGGGCGGTAGAGAATAGTCGGCGTTTGCCCTTCCTCTGCATAATACAGCGGCGCATTTTTTTCCGCTGACCAAAACAAAAAGCCGTTTCCGTATACGGTACACCGTTCGCCCGAAACGGATTGGATAACAGGCGCCGGCTTATCCGCCGGAGAAGCGGCGGCATAGAGTGTCGAACCGCTCAGCATATAGATTTTGGAATCCTTCGTGCACATATCGCTGACCTGAATTGAAGCGTCGATGTTCAGCTCCGTTAGCGAAACAGTCGCATCGCTGTTTTGTGTTAAACGGTATAGCCTACCGTCATCGGTTCCGATTACAACCGCCGCATCGACATGCCGCGCTGCCGTAATTGCTGCCGGATGCGGAAGGCTAAAAGCGGGGGATTTTTTATCACCTTGACACAAATGCCATGTTCGCCGTGCGTCCCCTTTTTCAATCCATACCGGCAGGCTATCCGTAATCTTCCCTGCAAACAGCGCCGAACGCGCGGGATAGCTTTTCAATACCTCGCCCGAAGCAGCCTTTACTACCACGACATTTCCGTTTTTATATCCGATAATCTGAGTGTAATTCTTAATCAGGCAGGGACTTTCCAATCGATCCTCAGTTTCGTACTGCGTTAGAATGGATTTTTTCGCTATATCGGCATACACAAGCCTGCCGGTTTCTCCATAAGTTACGATACTTTTTTCGCTCGGGCCGGTCGCGGCAAGCAGCACAATTCCCGGCGGACGCGGATACACTTTTTTAATCTTTCCGCTTGCATCAAGGATAGTAATGCCTTCCGTCGATGCGGTTCCGATAAAGAGATATGTCCCTTGAGCCGACCACGATAGTGAAAGAACAGAGCTGGTAAAGCGTTTTGCGTACAGCTGTTTTTTTGTTTGCCAATCCCAGAGGGAAATAGTATGAATGCTGAAACCGTCCGTTTCGTAGACGGCAATAAACGTTTTTTTTGGATGGACGGCAATGCGCTTAATCGGCAGGGTCGATACCTGCCACGTTTCGGGCTTCATCGTTCTATATGAAAAACGAGTGATAAAGCCGTCTTTTCCCGCAGCAAAAAAAGAACATGTAATGGAAGAGTCGGCAATAGCGGTAACCCCGCCTTCAAATTGATGAGAAATACGTGCCCGTTCCAGACTGTTTTTTACAGAAGGATCTTGCCCCCCTACTCCATTTTTTTGCATCGCCGTATCGGCAAGATTTTCATCAAGTGCAGATTCTGCATTGGCATCGGTATTCTCCGATACCCCCTTGCCATTCTGCTCTCCGGCAGCACTTTCTCCCGCTCCTTCCGGAACAGAATCTTCCGTGCGAGGTGATTCATCAGAAGCAGATACGGCACCGGTTGTGTCAGATTTCTCCGGCGTTTTTTTCGATGTATCCTGTGCAGCGGCGGATGATTGCTCTCCAGCATCGGTAGGATTATCTGATTGGGATTGGTGCTGTACACCCGAATCGTCATCGTTATCCAATGTATCCGTATCCGTTTGCAATTGTTCATCAGCAGCGGTTTGTTCAATCACCGATGCTGCCGGTTTGGTTGACGCAGCTGTTGAGCCGGTGTTTCCGGTGGTCTGTGCCTGTATACTTACACACACACATAAAAATAAAAACAAAAGCGAAATGCATCTAAACCACCGGCTCATGATCATCTCCTTCGGCATGAATATTCTTATAGGAAAGATAGGCGCCGAGCCATAAGGCTTGAAACACCTCTTTTTGTTTTTTCGCTTTGCGATCCGCTTCAATCGAACGATAAAGATTCAGTGGGATACGCATTACTGCAACCTCTTTTTCCCGTAATCCATGCACATGAAATTCAATCGTGTCATCATTGAGTTTTTCAAACAGAATTTGAATTTGCTTGCCCTTGATATTTTTTCCATTATCCAGCAAAAAGAATTTTACCGCTTCCACAATCTCAGGGTCTAAGCCGGAATCAAGGACGGCAATCCGATCCGCAAGTTCAGGATAACCGATAACAGGTGTTTGTCCTTTCTTCAGAAATTCAGTCTTTAATTTTTTATTATTTTCCGCATCGATTCGGACAGCGCCTGCGCAAAAAGCGAGGCATTCCATACGCTTCTTTTCGGGTACAAACAGCAATGTCGTCTTTTTTGATTTCCACACAAATTCTGTTTCAAGCTCGATATTGACTTTTGAATGGCAGGACGGACATATAAAAGACAAAAAGGAGCCTTTCTTTATATCTTCTTTGATTGCAGGGCGGGCATCAAGATCGATTGTTTTTTCATATTCCACGTCAAACGAACAGTCACATTTACAGGTAATTTTTTGCATAACTCCTCCTAAAAAAACGCTGAACTTGCTTCACAAGCGAATAGTTCTAAAGGGTATCTCACTTCATAATATATAAGATATCCGCCCAAAGTGCAAAGAAAAAAAGCACGGCGATAAAGGCAACTCCTACAAACTGTAGGTAATATAACACACGAGGCGGGATTTGCCGACGGACGATGCATTCAATAAAGGCAGTAAAAATCAATCCGCCGTCAAGAATAGGAATGGGCAAGAGGTTCATTAAAAAAAGAGACACGCATATTACCGCAACAATTTCTGCAATATTCACAAAGCCCGCCCGAGCATTCTCACTAAAGCCGTCCGCTGCAAGACCGCCAATCATCGAACTGATTCGTACCGGCCCTGCAACCGCTTCGGTCATACTCACGCCTTTAAACAAAAGACCGAGGCTTTTCAGCGTAACAACCGTCAGTTCTCCGGTTTGCACCAGCCCTTTGCGCAAACTGGCAATAAAACCGGTTCCTTCTTCATTTACAGTGATATATTCCCAATTCAAACCGAGATCGACGCTGCCGTTTTCCGTGCGGACAAGGTTTACCGGTAGCTCAATCCGCTCACCGGCACGGATAAGCTCAAAGAGCGCGGTCTTTTGCGTATAGTCGCAGAAAAAGTATATCAGCGCCATCTGGTTATCGAGCGCTGTGCCGTCAATACCGGTAATACGGTCGCCTATTTTTATTCCTGCTAAATCGGCAGCGGAATCTTTCCGCACGGATGCAACTTCGAGCGGCACATAACGGTAAATACCGACCTGCCCCGCACCGGTCTTTTTATTCAAATCAGGGCGTATCGTTATGCTAAGCTGCTCGCCACCCCGTTCAATCAGCATTGTAAGCGATTCTTCCGGATGCAGTGCGATAATCTGCTGAATATCGGCGAAGTTCGCGGTCTTTTCATCATTAATTTTAAGAATACGATCGCCTATTTGTAAACCGGCTGTCCGCGCAGGCGATTGGTCGCTCGAATCGAGACAGTATACCGGCACGATGCGGTTATCAGTGGTATAGTATGTCCTGCCAATCCCGCTTATCATGGCAAGCGCAACGGCGGCAAGCAAGAGGTTGGCAAAGGGTCCCGCAAATGCTATCAGTATCCGCTTAAAGGGATGTGCGGCAAACAAGCTCCCCTCTTCCTTGGGGACAGTCGATAGTTTTTTTTCATAAGCCTCTCTAAATGCGTGTTCGCCTTTCATGCCGCAGTAGCCGCCGAGGGGAATCGCCGATAGCCGGTAGTCGGTTGTACCGAATTTTTTATGCAGCAGTACCGGTCCCCAGCCGATGGAAAAGCTTTCTACCGACACTCCGCAGAGCTTAGCAGCGATGAAGTGCCCCAGCTCATGGATAAATACAACAATACCGAGTACCGGCAATCCGATCAAAAATTTTATCATCTATATAATCCTTCGCAGGGTAACCGCATCAGGTTATTTTTTTACACCCCGCAGCATCACAGGGATTGTTCGACCAGAGTTTCGCCGCTTTGCGGCTCAAATGGTCGCCCAATCCCTGTGCTGCTGCGGTATTTGAACTGCACACCTGATGCGGTTATCCTTCTTTTCTAAAAATAAACTGCGTGAAATTTTAGATAAAATTTCACGCAAAAGATACGTCCATTACAGTCCTTTGCTTAGCGATATCATCGGTGATAGTCAACTCGTCAAATTCTTGTTCAATATATTTGCTCCCGTCTTTCCTTTATTATTATAGCAAAAAAAGAGATGGGGACAAGCTAGATATTCTTAACATACATCCTTAAAGCAATTTTTACCACCTCTATCATATACTGGTAAGTTTTGCGGAGCGAAACATTCTTTGAACCGCTGAAAATAGTAACTTATATAACCGCTGTCAGTGTGATACGGCTGTTATTATTTCTTTTATTTTCTGATAAGCATCTTCTTTATCTAAATGGGATAATCGATACCGTTTTTCTTTTTTTAAATATTCCATACTCAACCGCACGGCGAGCTCTTCAAATTCAGATTTCGTTTGATTTTGATTATTTCCATTGCGTAGGTTAATTTCATACAATTCTGTCTTCTCCAATAAACAATCGATAACGCAAGAATTATCTTCTTTTGAAAATACGCAGCAATTTCCATCATTATATTCAGCATAAAACCATATTTTCCAATGTATACTATTAATCGTAAATCGGTAATGTTTTTTACTTTTATCATCACTATATTTTGCCAGATTTTGCGTTAAAAATTGCGATTGTTCAGGTGGAATAAGTTCTAAATAAAAGATATATAGTTCCAAATCAATAAAGGTGGTAGCTCTTGTTTTCGGAACTAATATCCAGTTATCTTTTTTATCATCCCATTGTATATTCTTTTTCTTACAATAGGCTAAAATTTCAGGATATTTCAAGAATTTATCTAAATCATAATCTAATTTACGCTTTCCACCTTTTATATCATCGATACATTTGGTAATCATATCTTTTTCTGCATTCTGTATATTGGATTTATCTTTCAGTATATCAAGAAAAGATTGAAAACCTTTATTATTCTCATAAATCAGCGTTTTCCAATCCTTATACTCCCAACAAAAAGAATAATTTGTATTTCCTCTAAATATCTTAGGATAATTATCCGACGGTAGAATAGTCAGTAACGCTCTTCTGGTGATATCGAGCTTCCGATCCTTATGGCCATTATAAAATATCTGCCTAACGGTTTTATCGTATTCATCAAAACGTGCTACATCAAAGGTGCTGCTATCGAGTACCCCATCTCTACAGCTCCATTGCAATAGCGGCTTTATTTCACCCTTCCATAGATGATGATCTTCTGCTGCCCAAAATCGCTTTTCATAGTTTTGTCTTTCTTTTCCTCCGGTTTTATACAAAGCTAATTTAAATGCTTCTTCATCGGTTAATAAGGTTTTTGAAATTTTATCTTTAAATTCCAATAGAGATGTTATCTCAGCATTCGGCAACTTCTTTATAATGCTGAGAGCTTCAGGTAATTGTTCGGAAATAGCCTTGCTTACGTTCTCCACGCGCGAAAGATTAAAGAAAAACCGTATTACCCGTCTAATATTTTCTATATTCGATTGACCAAACCGAGAGATATATTCAATTACCGGTAAAATCTTAAATAATATAATCTGATCGTTTTGCTCCTGCGGCGCTAGGTATGAGTCAAATTTATCAATGAGTTCTTTATCGAAAAGAAACGTAATAATAGAAAAATACTTTTTCACCGTTTTAAGATCAAGCTTTCTCAGTTCGGTACTCGGCATAGAGTCGACCATATTTTGGAAAGCTGTTTTATTATCGTTTATTATATCAAATTGCAATAATACAACCCATCTAAAAAACTCCTTTAAGCCGATATCTGCAGTATCATTTTCATCTCGATTTTGCCAAAAAAAGTCTTCCCATTGTTCCCAGTCTTTGCTAGCAGATTTTTGTTTTTCGTCATCCGTAATCTTTGATAACATAAGGGGTTTTAGATTTTCAGTTTCGGTAAGCGGTTCACCGGTGGTATTAATAATCACGAAGGTTTCTTCGCCGTTTCTACGATTTTCCATATCATAATACAGAAAAAATATCTTATCTATTAGAAACTCTCCGAAAGCCTTATAGTTATCTTTTATAGTTTGAGACGTTAACCGTTTATCAATGATATCTAAGGCTTTCAGCATACTTTGTATACTAGGATCCACATCATAGTCTTTAAAATACCACGGCTGTTTTCGTATATCTTCAACATTCAGGGTTGTATTATCCCCGGCAAAAAAATTACCGGCAAGATCGAATAAAAAATAGAGCGTATTTTCCCGTATTGCATATTGTAAACGAGGCTCTTTGTTATCAGTAATATACTGCTCAAAAGAATTTTCCGTTCGCTTATTGAGCAGACCGAGTAATAAAAAAAGCGTTGTAAGACGCTGTTGTCCATCGCATAATTGCAGATAATGGGACGGCTCCTCGTATCCATATATGAGCCCCATAGTGATATGCTGATTTTTATCTTTTACAAAGAGTTCAATAAGGTTATCCGTAAAGTTTTCTACAAGACCGGCTTTGTCTCCCCAGCAATAATCACGTTGTAAATCGGGAATAATTATCTTATTCTCACCATTGAATATATCCCCTAAGCAATATTCTTTCCCTGTCTGAAAGGTTTTATTTTGTGTAACCATAATACTTTTTTATCTCCGCTATTATTTTCTCTTTATTCTGCTCTATTTCTTTATTTCCCCAACAGCTTCCTGCAAATACGGACATAGTATGCAGTAAATGACGGCTTTTAAAATTTTCAGAAAAATCAAAATACATTCGTTTTTTATCTTCAAAACTCTTGTTGCCGAATGCAGAATTCTCATTTTTGTAAAGCAGGACAAGATTTCCGATACAATGTTCATTTTTTCCGGATGCTTTTGATTGTGGTAAAATATGCTCTAATGATTTCTTTCCGTTATCCCAACAGGAAAAATCAAAAGCTCTGCCGAGTTTCGTATCTTCTTCAATATTTAATCTAAAAAGTTGCAAATACGCATATTGTTTATAATCATTATTATTGTATAAATCATTATCAGAAACTGCGTTAATTAAATCCTTT
The DNA here is from genome assembly GCF_024181325.1 of Treponema sp. OMZ 305. Classification (NCBI taxonomy): domain Bacteria; kingdom Pseudomonadati; phylum Spirochaetota; class Spirochaetia; order Treponematales; family Treponemataceae; genus Treponema; species Treponema sp. OMZ 305. The sequence continues at coordinate 1,735,111 of NZ_CP051300.1, forward strand.
ACATCATTCTCAATGATCGGTTCGTCATCTTCAGCATTTTTTTCAGCTGCTAATGCTTTTTTGATATCATTATAGGTAAGACTTAAAAATACATATTTATACCATTTTTCCAATTCATCTTGTGTAATATGATCGGAAAAATAATCGACAAGAAAGTTTATTCGATGCTTCTTGTTAAATATTTTTATTATTGCGCCGATTTTATTATGCAACTCCACCGTGTTGCCAGTGCTGTTATATACATCTTCGAATTTCTTTTGTAACCGGCGTAAATCATAAAAAAGATCATGCGCTTTTTGAGCTGAATTTTCTTTTAAAAAGAGACTTCTAAATTCTGCAAAAGAATAATCTGCATTTTTTTCTTTGTGTATTTCATAATATGTTGTTAATAAAAGACCGAGCGTGTTATTTGATTGCTCTTTCATGCCGTAAAACTCTTTTACGCTATTATTATTCCACCAATAGAGCCATCTATCCCACTCCCGTGCATATTTTCCGCGCAATAAGACTTGTTCCCATCGTTTTGCTGAATCTTCATCACTATTGCTATCTAACGATACTAAACGTAATAATTCGGCTTTTATGAGTTCCTCCGGTGTCATCACCGCTTTATTGCCGTTCATCATGGAGAAAACGGTTATCGCTTTATCGTCCGGTATAGATATGCATAAAAACTTTATGTTTTCATACAAAAATACTGCTAAATCGTGCAACTCATTAGGAGTTTTCTTTTTTAAAACTTCATGTATTATCCGTATTGTTTTCTTAAAATAATATATATCTTGATGTTTTTCGGTTTCATCTTTTTTTGCTTGTTTTACCAATTCTTCACGTGACTGTTGAGCAACTTCTGCAATATTTTGAAGAAATGAATCGGATTCTTTACGGATTTCATATTTTATTTTGAATATACGGTCTGAACCAAGATAGCGTAACAGGAGATAAAAAAAGGTTGTGCGCTGTTGTCCATCTATTAATATCACTTCATTATTTTTAGGTTTAGTAGTAATAATACCTTGCAAAAATAGCTCTCGCTTCTTTTCAAAAGCTGCTATAATACTGTCAATCATGTATGCTGCCGAATCTTTCTTAGAATCACGTTTTTTACCCCATATATATCCGCGTTGATAATAAGGAATAATGAAAGTAGAAGTTAGACTTAAATACTCGTTTAATGACTTTATTGAATTTTCCATATCCACACCTATCTTTATCCTACCACACTGCTATTCCATTTTCAACACACTACCGAAATTATCCTCGGTGTAACAAATAGAGACGATCTCACTGGAAATCTTATAATGCAAGCGAAGAACGCTCCGACAATTCTGATTTTGAAGCAGGCTGGAACATCATTTTAGAAACGATAAAAATACTCAAACCGAATACTGTTGTTTCATTGGGTGAAAGGCTTTTGATGTATTAAGGAATTTAGAACACGAGGGGATTACCGTTAAAAAAGAAAAATGGGGAAATGATAAAATCAACAATGCTTATCCTCGCTATTTCCGCATAGAGTTTGACGGGCGCCCTATCGACACTATTTTTCTCCGGCATATGCAATGTAGGTAAACACTTGAATTATTTCCGTATGGTTGCCTTGTATTCTTACATTAAGTGCTTGATGACGGCGTCTGCACGGCGGCGGGCGGATTCGTCGATGCGCATAACATCCGTTATACCCTTCGGCGCGGCGCTCCAATCTTCCTGCATCACCTGTGCGGTAATCTCCGCTAAATGCACAAACCGGATTTGATTGCGCAAAAACGCCGCGACGGCCTGTTCATTGGCGGCGTTGAATGCGATCGGGTACCCGGCCTTTTTACGGGCGGCGGTAAACCCGAGCGATAGCATCGGAAAATCCTCCGTCCGCGGCGGCTCGAAGTGCAGGTCTAAAGGCTTGGTAAAATCGAGCGGCGCAAGATAGGGCGGCGGCTCTTCAGGATAACTGAGCGCAGCAAAAATAGGATTACGCATATCGGGCGGTGAAAGCTGCGCATAAACTTCACCGCCGGTAAGCTGCACCAGCGAATGCACAATACTCGTCGGATGCACCGCAACGGTAATACGGTCGGCATCCATATCAAAAAGATGCACTGCTTCGATTACTTCCAAAGCCTTATTGGCAAGGGAGGCGGAATCGATGGTGATCTTAGCCCCCATCGCCCACGTCGGGTGTTTAAGCGCGTCCTGCAGCGTCGCTTCTTGAATACGCTCCCTCGTCCATGTTCTGAACGGGCCGCCGGAAGCGGTAATGATCAAGCGTTCAATAGCCTCCCGCCCGTGCGCTTGTATTAAGCGGTAAATGGCTGAATGCTCGGAATCTACCGGAATAATAAGGGAATGATACTTCTCGGCTTCTTTCTGCAAAAGGCGCCCCGCCATCACAATGCTTTCTTTATTCGCAAGCGCGAGTGTTCGATGAGTCCGAACCGCAATGAGGGATGCCGGTAATCCCGCCGCCCCCGCAATACCGTTCACGACAATATCGGCGGGCGTTTCAGTGAGAAACTGTTCAAGGCTCTGATGTTTTGTATCATAGTTTGCGGCTGCGGCAGAATCCGTTACCGCAAAATCTTGAAAATGAAATTCGGTACATAAGGCATCCAATACATCGGTCTTCGTGTGTACGGAAACGCCGACAAGTTCAAAACGATCCGGAAACTTGCGTATAATATCGATAGCATTTTGTCCGATTGTTCCGCTTGCCCCAAGCACAATTATCTTTTTCATTATTCCACCCTATATAATGAGACATCTAAAAACAGATGGTTGCTTTTTCGAGATGCCCGACGAGTATTCAACCTGTTCGGAAACTTCCGTTTCCGAACAGGATACCTTGAAATGAGATGTTCTTGCATCGTGCTATTCGTGCGATTTAGAACTCGTCGACCTATTCGAAGACGCAGTTATCGAATAGGTCTATTATATCCCAACGAAAAATCGATAGCAAAGGTAGAATATCGGAGCAGCAAGTAGAATAGAATCAATACTATCGAGAATACCACCGCGCCCGAGTATGAGCGCTCCTGAATCTTTTACCTCAGCGGAACGTTTAAAAATGGATTCGATAAGATCTCCGATGATGGCGGCTACTCCGGTACAAAAACCCGTTATTAAAGAGCCGCTCAAACTCTTTCCAAAGTCGGCAGGGAACAATTTAAAAGCAAGAAAGCCGACAGCAGTTGAGGCGATGAGTCCACCGATAAAGCCGACGATGCTTTTATTCGGACTCGCCGGTACAAAGCCGCGGTTTCCCTTCCCGAACAACACACCGAAAAGCCATGCAAGCGAATCACAAGAAAAAACCATCAATAAAAATACGGCGATAATATTCGAAGCTGATGTCCAGCGCGTCATAGCGGAAAGGAATACGATCAAAAATCCCGGGTAAAAAATCATAAATACGGCTGAACAAACCCGTTGGATACTTTTTTCAAACGGTTTTGAAAACGAATAAAAAGCTTCAACAAAGAAGATAAAATAGAGCGCACCGATGCCGATCAAGACCATCTCGACACGAGAAAAAAGTCCAAACATAAACAGATATACAGCCACTGGGATAATCATACCGGCTAATAAGACAATTGGTGTAGAATAGACGGCAATTTTTCGGGAAAACATGGTGCGAATTTCTATGATTGAAAGAGCGGTAACAGCAAATATTTCGAGATGTAATATCAAAAAATGTTGATACGGCAAAAAATATACCGAACTGATTACAAGAGGCAAGCCGACGACAAACATTATTATCCGTTCAATAATCTTTTTCATACGATCCTTCCGAAGCGTCGTGTGCGTTTACCGTAAGCGTCTAATGCTTCCTGCAGATGAGTGGGTGTAAAATCCGGCCACAAGACATCCGAACCGTAAAATTCGGCATACGCGGTTTGCCATAATAAGAAATTACTTAAACGCTTTTCCCCGCCGGTACGGATAACAAGATCAACAGGCGGAACTCCTGCCGTGTCGAGCAACTGTTCAAAGGTATCTTCCGTAAGCACTTCAAGCTGTTCGCCGCTCAGCTTTTTTATTGCACGAATAATTTCATCCTTACCACCATAGTTAATGGCAAGTTGCATGGTTGTTCCCGTATAGTGTTCCGTTTTTTTCATTATATCGGCAATATCCGCTTGAATTGCACGCGGCAATGCTGTCGCATTGCCGATATGCCGTACCTTAATATTGTTCGCAGCATAAAAGGCGAGCTCCGCACGCAGATGTTGTTGAATAAGACCCATCAAAAAACCGACTTCTTCCTCCGTGCGTTTCCAGTTTTCCGTCGAAAACACATACAGAGTGATGTATGGTATATGTAAATCTGAGACAGCCTTGACAATTCGCTTTGCCGCTTCCAGTCCTTCTTGATGTCCTTTTGTACGAGCTAATCCCCGCTGCTCGGCCCATCGCCCGTTGCCGTCCATGATGACGGCAATATGCTGCACTATCATTAACCTTCCATAATCTCTTTTTCTTTTTCAGCAAGGAGTTTATTGATATCGCTGATATGAGCGTCCGTTGCTTTTTGGAACTTTTCTTCGGCTGCCTTTAACGCATCTTCACTTAAAAGTCCCTCTTTTTGCTGTTTTTTTGCATCATCAATTCCATCGCGCCGAATATTGCGGATTGCAACGCGGCACTGTTCTGCAAAGTTTTTCGCTTGTTTTGCGAGCTCCTTCCGGCGTTCTTCGGTAAGCGGCGGAATTGCGATACGGATAAGTTTACCGTCATTGGCAGGGTTTAACGAAAGCTCCGATTTAAGGATGGCTTTTTCGATTTCTCCCAATAACGATTTATCCCACGGCTGAATAACCACTAAGCGAGCTTCCGGAATAGAAATGGTCGCCACTTGATTGAGCGGCGTCGGCTGCCCGTAGCTATCCACCCGTATTTTATCAAACAAAGAAGCGGAAGCACGGCCTGTCCTAAGCCCGTTAAATTCATCTTTCAACGCCGCAATCGACTTCTTCATTTTGTCTTCATAGACACTATGAATATCACTCATATCCGCCCTCTATTGACCAAGCTGCCACAGCACAAGCTTTGAAAGACTTATATTTGCTCCGAGCTGCTTTCCTACTTCTTTCATTTTTGCCGCTACGGATACCTTGTCATCCTTAACAAAGGCTTGCTCAAGGAAGCAGATTTCGGCTAAATGCTTATTGAGCTTTCCTTTTACGATGCCTTCTTTTACGTTATCGGGCTTCTGCAATTCGGCAACCTGTCCGCGGAATACTTCAAGCTGCTCGTCGATATAGGCAGCATCGACATCTTCTTTCTTTACATAGAGCGGGGTAAATGCTGCTGCGTGGAGACAGCAGTCATACGCAAAGTCCTTGAATGCTTTCTCGGCAAATACGGCGGGCTTATCGGATTTCAATACGACGATAACGCCGGTTTTTTTGTCGGAGTGGACGTAGTGTGCAATGTATTCGTCGCTGCCCGCTTGTACGGCAGTTAAGCGCCGCAGGCCCATATTCTCGCGAACGCGGGTTGCAAGGTCGAGTACCATATCGCTCAATTCTTGTTGAACATCGGTATAGCCTTTTGCAAGAGCAGTCTCTGCAATTTTATCGCCCACTGCGATAAAATCGGCATTTTTTGCAACAAAGTCGGTCTCGCAGGTTAATTCCGCCATCACCGCTTTAGAATCGGCGGTTTTAACAACGATGATACCTTCGCTGGTCGCGCGGCTCGCACGCTTTTCAACAGCGGCAAGGCCTTTTTCTTTTAAGTATTTTTCCGCTTCTTTTGCGTCGCCGTTACATTCCTGCAAAGCTTTTTTACATTCCATCATACCGGCGCCGGTCTTTTCGCGCAGCGCCTTTACATCAGATGCTTTTATTTCCATAATTAATTTCTCCCTCAATCTTTGTGCATGGTAAGATACCGCCGAAAGCATACACACCGTTCAGCGGCAAGTTTTACAAGGTAACCTATTCAGAAACGGAAGTTTCCGAACAGGTTTATTCTTTAGCGGTCGCCGTACAGCGTGTCTTCGTCGATTAAAGAGCTGCTGCTGTCATCCGCTTCTTCTTCAGTTTCGTTCTTTTCCGAAGGGGTATAGTTGGAATAATCCGTAATTTCTTCATCTTCGCGATCTTGATACGGATCGATACCGGAATCGTTGAATCCCTCGTCTCCGTCCTGCAAGTTTTCGATAATCTTGAGACCGCTTTCGTTATCTGCTTCGATAACGGCATTCGCAATAATCTGAGTGAACAAAGAAATCGAACGGATGGCGTCGTCGTTACCGGGAATCGGATAGTCGATCCCTTCGGGGTTACAGTTTGTGTCGACAACTGCAACAATGGGGATTCCCATGCGGCGCGCTTCGCTGATGGCAATAGTCTCTTTCCGCGTATCGATGATAAAGATGATGCCCGGCAAGTCTTTCATCTCTTTGATACCGCCGAGGTTCTTTTCGAGCTTTGCTTTTTCTTTCTGCAGCACTGCAACCTCTTTTTTGGTAAGGCTGTCAAAAGTGCCGTCGTTTTCCATTTTTTCGATTTTCTTGAGACGAGCGAGGCTTTTCTTAATGGTAGAAAAGTTGGTCAACATTCCGCCGAGCCAGCGATTGTTAACATAGAACATTCCGCAGCGTTCAGCTTCTTTTGCAATGGTTTGCTGTACTTGTTTTTTAGTTCCGACAAATAAGACCGATTTTCCTGCTGCGGTTGTCTTCCGTACCGCCTCATAAGCTTCGCGGATTGCAGTGATGGTTTTTTGCAAATCGATAATGTGAATACCGTTCCGTTCCGCAAAAATGTATTTTTTCATCCGCGGATCCCAGCGTTTTACCTGATGTCCGAAGTGAACACCGGATTCAAGCAGGTTTTTCATGGTTACTACTGCCATGGTTACTCCTTCACGAGCTTTTTTAAGCCCATCCTTCTCTATTTCTCTAAAAATGCACTCCGAACGTTTCTAAAAATATGGTAAGATTTTAGAGGTTTCCCACTGCATTTTAGGATATTTACACAGCTGCTATTTTTTTAAGTAAAGCTATAGCCGTGCTCAGTCAAAATATCATATAACTCATAAATAGGCAAGCCTACGATTCCGCTGTACGAACCTTCTATTTTTGTAATAAAACACGCCGCCGTTCCCTGTATGCGGTAGCCTCCGGCAGCGCCTTGCCACTCTCCCGTACTGAGATACCAATCGATTTCGGCCTCCGACAACGCCTTAAAAAACACCTTCGAACTGCTGATTCGGGTTGAAATGTGCTGTAATTTTTCGTCGTAGCAACAAATCGCCGTGATAACCTTATGCGCAGTATTGGAATACGATTGCAGCATCTTGCGGGCATCGTCAATATTGGCGGGTTTTCCCATCGGCGTACCGTTAGAAAAAATGAGCGTGTCGGCAGAGATAATCCACGGCGTATTGATTTTGAGCGGAGAGCGAAGCAGCGCCTCTGCCTTCCGCAATGCAATCTGCTCTACCGCTTTTTCGGGAGAAAGATCAAGGGCGACAACTTCATCAGCCTCCGACGGGATACTGATAAATGGTATATTCAAATTTTTTAAAATATCCTGCCGTTGAGGCGATTTGGATGCAAGGATAATGGGTTCCATTCCTAACAGTATACGAGAGGAAGCTTAAAAAAACAAGCAAGATCAGAAACAGTACCCTTAGTATAATACTGTTTATTATACATCTGTACGAACGAAATATTATCCGTAACGCCTGCAAAAAGCCCTACATGAGGTAGAAAGTAAAAACTTACCCCGACGTTAAGGCCGAGTCCTAATAAACCAATGAGGCTGTCTCTTATCTCAATTCGTTTAGATATGAGAGACAGCGCATGCCTACTGCATTAATTCACGCTGCACACGTTGCACAACATAATCGACAATGCCTTCAAGCGGTATGTTCATCGACTCTTTATTCGAACGGAACTTAAATTCAATATTAGGCAGTTTCTTATCGCTGATAACAAGCCGGATAGGCAAGCCGATTAAATCCATATCCTTGAACTTAACACCCGGTCGTTCTACACGGTCATCCAGCAATACCTCAATCCCACGAGCTGTGAGTTCATCGTGCAGCCGGTCAGCAGTGGCTTTCATTGTTCCTTCATACTGTATCGGTACGATGCCGACATGATACGGGGCAACGCTCATCGGCCAGATAATTCCGTTATCGTCGTGATGCTCTTCGATAATCGATGCCAGAGCACGGTCGATGCCGATACCGTAGCAACCCATTAAAGGATATTGCTGTTGACCGCTTTCGTCAAGGTAAGTCATATTCATACTCTTGGTGTATTTTGTACCGAGTTTGAAGATGTGTCCAAGCTCATTGCCTTTTTTGCTGTAAAACGGCGTTTTACACAAGGGGCAAAGATCGCCGGCTTTTACAATGCGGACATCACATACCAAAGCAGGAGTAAAATCCCGTTTCGGTTCAACATGAATATAGTGCATATCTTTTTCCAATGCACCTGCGACGGCATCGTGCATCATCATGACGCTTTCGTCAGCCAATACGGGAGCCTTGGTTAAACCGACAGGACCGGCAAAACCGACTACGGTACCCGTAATATCTTCCACATCCGCATTGGATGCAAGTTCAACCTCCGCCGCTTTAAGCGCAGCCGTCAATTTTGCTTCGTTCACTTCCAAATCGCCGCGGATACACACTGCGACAAACTCAGAGTCGATAACCTCGGAATCCTTTACATGATAGATCAACGTTTTGATAAAGGCCTTCGGTGAAGTATGCAAGAAAGCAACTAATTCCTCTATTGTGCGGGCATCGGGCGTCGGCAGTTTAGTACATTTTTCCGACGTTTCGGGAAGTTCGGTGTAGGGATCGGGTGCACAGGCTGCCTTTTCTTCGTTTGCCGAATAGCGGCACTGCGGACAAAGGATGAGCGTGTCATCCCCGATTGCGGATTCAACCATAAACTCTTCGGAGCCGCTGCCGCCCATAGAACCGGAATCCGCCCGCACCCGAATAATGCTTAGGCCGAAGCGGCGGAAAATCTTTTCGTATGCTTCGCCGAATGTACGGTAGGTTTTATCCAGACATTCAGCATTCGTGTGGAAGGAATACGCATCTTTCATCGTAAACTCACGGGCACGCATTAATCCGTAACGGGGACGAATTTCATCACGATACTTAGTATTGATATGATACACCGAAAGCGGATAATCCTTGTACGAACCGAGCTCGTACCGCATAAGGGCGGTAAACGATTCTTCATTTGTAGGGCTGACAACGAGGTCTTGACCGAGCCGGTTCTTCATCCGTAACAGGCCGTCCCCCATCGTGTACCAACGCTTGGATTCCTGCCAAATTTCCCCCGGAGCGACAACCGAAGCCTTACACTCCAAACATCCGGTAGCGTCGATTTCCTCCCGTACGATATTTTCAACCTTCCTAAATACCCGTAAACCGAGCGGCAGATAATTAAACAGCCCGTTGCCCAATCTGCGGATCATTCCGGCGCGTAATAATAATTGATGACTGATAACAACTGCTTCCGCAGGCGTTTCCCGTAATGTGGGAATAAAAGTTTGAGATCTTTTCACACTATGCCTCACTCAGGGTAATCGCACCAGACTCTTTTTACAACCCCGCAGAATAACGGAGACCATTCTACTCTAACTGCCATGCGATGTTTTGTGCATACACAAAACTCGCCTTCAACTGTTGTACACGGATATACAACAGTTGAAGATGGCTCAAATGGTCGCCCAGCCTATATTATTCTGCGATTTTTATGTATATGCCTGATGCGATTACCCTTCTTCTAAAATAAACTGTGCAAAATTTTAGAAAACTTTCGCACAATAAGGAAGGCAACCGCTTGAAATATTTCCGATCCGGTTGCCCTGATGCCTCACTATCTTAAACTAAGTTGAGAGCATATAGATTTTTTTTTTTTATGTAAAGAGAGTAGGTATACAGTAATCAACCAACCACATTCGGAAATAGTTCTTAATTCTGCGGTAGGACTATATCCTCCGGAGCACTCCCCTCAATATGCAAAAAAACCCTGTTTGGCATACAAGCATTCCAGTCGCCCACATTTTTGAGTGCTGCGGCCTTTACACAGGTTTTATTGGGACACGGAGAATCGGAAATAAAAGCAGTATTGTTTTCTATACGGACGGTCGTATTGCCGATTGCACCGGGTACAACTACCGTGCGCGTTTCGGTAAGCGGATATATCCATTTACCGCTCGGGGTTTCGATCACCAGCCGCTGTGCACGATTCTCTCCGGTATAGAGAAGAAAACCTGCCCATAAAGAAACCGTAATAATGGAAGCAAAAATAAAATAATCAAGAACACGCAAACGTCGGAAAATAGGAATCATACGCTGTACTCTTTTTTTGTTTTTCGAGTTAAAAGCGCTCGTTGTATCTTGCCGTTAATACCTTCTGCAAAAAAGGCTTGCAGCAAATCTTTGTTATCCATTGTTTTTTGATATCCGAACGCAATCTGTTTTTTGGGGTCTGAAAAATCACGGGAAGACCGAGTGCTTGTCAAATTGATAAACGCAGTAGGGTATTCATTCGGCTGCAGCGCAATATGAGCAGTAGTACAGGTAAGCGTCCTCATCAGTACCGCAACCGAAGTATCCAATTCTGAGGCGGCAACCGGTTCAAAGGAGCCGAAAGTAAGCGCAAGAATATTTTTATACCCCTGCTCACGGGCAATCCAAACGGGGGTATTGTCCATCACACAAGCATCTATCAACATTTCATTCTGCCGCTTAACAGGAGTAAAGAGTCCGGGATAAGAAGAACTCGCCCTCATTGCATCCGCTAACAGTCCTGAATTGAATACAACTTCTTTTCCGCTGCAAAGGTCAAAGGCATTGCAAAAAAAAGGAATAGTACAGTCATCAAAAGATTTACAACCGGAGAGTTCCAAAAAGAATTTATGCGCTTTTTCTCCCGAATCCGCTCCCGTGCCGGAAAGCATACGGGTAATCAACGTACCATAGTGAATAATCTGATTAAGGGCGTGTTTAAAAAGCGGAATATGCACACCGCCTCCGCCGACATATCGGTTGACATCAAAGGATTCTTCAAAAACGGCTTCCATTTCACGTACCGTTTTTCCGCTTGCATATAAGCCGCCGATAATCGAACCCATCGAACAGCCGACAATACAGTCCGGCTTAGGGAGATTCAATTCTTCAAGCGCCTTAAAAAAGCCGATATACGCAAGCCCTGCGGCTCCGCCTCCTGATAACACAAGTGCCCATTTCATAGTAACTGATAGTATACAAAAAAATACGATATACGCCTATAGCGCATTTACCACCTGCTTGAAGAAAGTTATAAATTATAGTATCTTCTATTTATTGATTATTGACGTTCGGCGTTATCAATTTTAGCGGAGGATAGATATGGCGATTACTGACGCGCAGTTTCAATTGGTTACCTTTCAGCTCGGCGAAGAGCTTTACGGTGTTGATATAATGGATGTAAAAGAGATAGTAAAGATTCAAGAAGTTCGGCAGATCCCGAATGCACCGTATTACGTCGAAGGTTTTTTCCATTTGCGGAATGAAATTATACCGATTATCAGTTTGCATAAACGGTTCCATCTTAAAAAGGCGGATTTTGACGGCGACGATGAATATTTAGGAGGATTTATCATCCTTAAAATCGGAAAATATAAGATCGGTATTGTAATTGATCGCATCGCACGTGTTATTATGGTACGGCAAGAAGATGTTCAGCCGCCACCTCAGATGATTACCGGTATCGGTACCGAATATATCAACGGGGTTATCCGCCAAGACTCAGGGTATCTCATCCTCTTGGATATCCGCAGATTGTTTAATCCGAAAGAATTACAGAAGCTCACTTCCTTCTAGTATGTCGATACCCGTTTATAGCTCTACCATCCGCCGCTCGGAAATGGATGCCGTACTCACCTGCATGGTTGAAGAAAAAATCGGTCCGGGTGAGATGAATCAAAAACTCATTAAATTGGTACGCGAACTCTACGCGGTCGATGGTGCTATTGCTTTACGCAGTCCGGCGATGGCATTAGTCTATGCGCTGAAGATGTTCGACCTTCCTGAGAAAGCGGGCGTACTATTATCGGCGCTCGCTCCTTCGTGGCAGTATCTCGAAGTAGCGCGAAACGGATTTACACCGATTGTCTTGGATGTCGATCCCTTGACCGGCTTGGTTACGCTCGAAGCGATTGAAGAAGGGATCAAGCAAGGCGGTAGAGTGCTGGTACTGCACGAAACGCTCGGCAATGTGCCTGATATGGAAGCGTTTACCGCTCTTTCAATTCCGATTATCGAAGATATCTCCCAAAGCGCCGGCGCCCTGTATGGGGAAAAGCGGGCGGGAACATTCGGCTCGTTTGCAATACTGGGGCTTGAAGAACGGGATATTTTAACGGGCGGCGGCGGCGGTATCCTGATTGCCGTAGAACGGCGTAATGCCTCCGTGTTAAAGAACATGGCAGAAACCATTCCGATAACCGATTTTTTACCCGACATCAATGCATCCCTCGCCTTTGTGCAGCTTAAAAATATGGAAAAAAATCTCCAGCTTCGCGACGAAATGAGGGAACTGTATCTCCGCTCACTTTTACAGACAAGGCATAAGCCGCTCATATTTGCTGAAAGAGTAAAAAATCCCGTCTATTCCTTTCCGGTAATTCTGGAAAGCGGCTTTAAAGATGTAAAACAGTACGTTAACCGCAAGGATATTGACATAGAGCTCGCCTTTACCAATTCCATTGCGGACTTTTTAAAAGAAGAAAATAAAAGCATCAATGCGGCGTCGCTGTTGCTGCGAACCGTGCTCTTTCCGCTCTATCCTCGGCTCGGACTCAATAATGCGGCAAAAATTGCAAAGGTATTGGGGACACTTCCGTAACGGACACGTATGCAAAAGAACGCCATTATCATCCTGACAACCTATAAACCGCACGCAGCGGAGATATCCAAGGAGCTCTTGGGCTTTTTGCAAGAAAACGGGATTCAAGCGGACATCTACGAATATGACGGCTTACCACCGGCAAAACCGATACGGAAGCGGTATGATTTTGCCGTCAGCCTCGGAGGAGACGGTACGGTGTTGTTTGCGGCACGGTACTGTGCACCGAAAAAAATACCGGTATTTCCCATTAACCTCGGTGAATTCGGCTTTATCGCAGGCGTTGAACCGGCGCATTGGAAACAAGCGCTTGGAGAATACCTTGCAGGAAATGCGGAACACCACGAGCGGCTCATGCTTTCTACCGCCGTGTATCGTAACGGCGAATGTGTCGGCTCCTTTGATGCGCTCAACGATGTCGTTGTTTCAGGCGGCGGCATTGCAAAGCTGATCAACCTCGCGCTTTCCTTTAACGGTATCTCTTTCGGCATATATCGGGCGGACGGCGTTATCGTGTCGAGTCCGACCGGTTCTACCGCATATTCGGCAGCCTCCGGCGGACCTATTATGGATCCGACGGTTGCCGCCTTTGTTCTTACGCCCATCGCGGCATTTTCCCTGTCAAACCGGCCGGTCGTACTGCCTGCTTCCGGTACAATGCGTATTGAGGTTTTGCATAATCGTCAAAAAGATGTTATTGTATCCATAGACGGACAGGAGTTGTTTCCGCTCTGCGAAGGCGACAAAATCGAAATTCAAATGTCGCGCCACCGGTTAAAACTTATCGGATGTTCGCCGGAAGCGTTTTATACGGCGCTCCGGTCAAAATTAGCGTGGTCGGGAAGTCCGTTGCAGGAATAACACTGCGGCGCGGAGGTTGATGTGCTCGAAACCATTTCGGTAAAAAATATTGCGCTTATCGACGAGCTTTCGCTCGATTTTAACGCTCATTTGAATGTGCTATCGGGAGAAACCGGTGCGGGAAAATCCATTTTGATCGGAGCGCTCAGCTTTTTGCTCGGCGGGAAGGTTACCGCAGATATTATCCGCACGGGCGCTGCCGAAGCGGCGGTGTCCGGTACGTTCTACCTTGCAAACGCCCATCCCGAAGCCGCCGCATGGCTTGACGAACGAGGCATCGAGCCTGAAAACAACCGGATATTATTACGGCGCACACTGAAAGAAAACGGCCGCGGCGGTATTTGGATTCAAGACACGCAAGTTTCCCGCGCCGAGCTTGAAACCTTTACATCCTTTTTGGTTGATATTCACGGTCAGCACGACCATCAATCCCTTTTTAAAACAGCGGAACACCGCCGCTTCTTGGATTCCTATGCAGGTATCCTCGATGAGGTGCATACATTCAGCCTCCTTTATACCCGCCTCGCCGAAATAAAAGCAAAACTGGAAACAATAGGGCATTCAGAAAAAGAGCGTACCGAACGGTTAGACTATCTTGCATTCGTTATCGACGAAATCGACAATGCCCGGTTACAGCCGGATGAAGACGAGGTACTTGAGGCGGAAGAAACAAAGCTCTGCCAGTATGAAAAACTGTACGAGCAGGTCGAGACGCTGCAAACCCTGTGTACGCAGGAGCAAGGCATTGTGCCGCAGCTTAAAAAATTGCAGCATATCTCCGATAGCGTTGCCGCTATCGACCCCGCCGTTCACGAATATGCCGAACGGATAGAAAACGCCTACTACGAAATGCAGGACATCGGCGAATTTTTCAGCTCCTATCTTTCAAAACTGGTATTTGATCCCGACCGGCTGGAACAGGTGCAGGAGCGGCTGTCCCTTATCAATAAGCTCAAGAAAAAATACGGCGCAAGCATCAAGGATATCCTCGCCTATCGGGAAGCTGCACAAGCTGAGCTGGATTCCCTCGGCGAAAGCGAGCAGGATAAAACCGCTCTGGAGAAAGAAATTCCCGCGCTTGAAGCAAAACTTTTTGCAGCCGGCACCACCCTGTCTCAAAAGCGGAAAGCCGCAGCGGCAGAGCTTCAAGGGAAGATCCAAACTACCCTCACCCGCCTCGGTATGCCCAAGGTGGTATTTACCGTGCAGGTTATGGCAGCCGAACCGAACGGAAACAAGCAGACAGCAGGGCTTTACGGGTTCGATTCGGTAGAATTTTTAATCAGTACCAACCCGGGAGAGCCGGTCAAGCCGCTCAACAAAATAGCGTCGGGAGGTGAACTCTCGCGTGTCATGCTGGCGCTCAAAACCGTTCTAACCGCTGCCGACGAAGCGGACACCCTTGTGTTTGACGAAATAGATACCGGTATCGGCGGTGAGGTTGCCCGCACCGTCGCGGAGCATCTGAAAGAATTAGCCGGTAATAAGCAAATACTCTGTATTACACACCTTGCAGTTATTGCCGCCGCTGCCGATACTCATATTAAGATACTGAAGATACAATCCGAACATACAAGCCGCACATCTGCCAAAACAATAGACGGAGAAACTCGTGTTGAAGAAATTGCACGGATGCTTGCAGGCGATGAGGTCAGTACCGCTTCACGTATTCACGCAAAAGAGTTATTATCAAGGTATGGAAATATAGGATAACACGATATGGATAATCCACAGCAAGGTACAAACATATACGAAGAACAACTCCGTTACTATCAAGAGGAAATCAATCAAATACTCAAACAGGAAAAAGCGATGGCAGAGCTTACCGCAAAAGATCCTGAAGGCAGTATGTATAAAAAAATCATGCTTGCCGATGAACTGATATATATGGTAACACTCTATTTGGCAATGTATCAAATAGCGGTTTCCTTTTTGAATCGGAAAAACGAAACCCTGCTCAACGAAGCGCGGAAGGCCTTATATAAGGTCATTATCAATCTTGAAGAGATTGTTTCAAACTTTATCGATGCTCCTTTTTCCGACTATGAGGAGAAAGTACGAAAGATCGAACACGTACCTCAAAAACAACGGTTTTATTTAATCAGAAAATTGGGCTTGGCGATAGACCTCGTCATTCGAGCATACAGCGATAATACCAAATGGAAATGGTCATTTGTGGAACTCCAAGGGCGGTACGCAACGGTTGCTAAAAATATCCTCGATTTAAAGGACACTGCGGAGACGGGGTTTGATCCTCGCTCACCTGATTACGAAAGCACGATGTTCCATCTAAAATTAGTAAAAAAACTGCTCTTACAGGCAGCCGATCAATACCGCGCACGCTACGAAACAGCAACTTCCAGTATAGAGGATTTCAGGATTGCTATTCAGTATTTGGAAGCTACGCGGCGTATACACATTTTGCTCAATGAGCGAAGCGCAGCGGAAGAAGTAAAACGGCAAATCGGAATATGGTCTGAGAAGATGGAAAAAGATTTACAGCGGCGGAAAAAGGTATAGACAAAAGAGAAATAAAATGTTTAGCAAAGAAATTGTATGTAAACTTTTTGAAGCGTTTTCCATTCAGCGGTGGAACGATTTAGTCCGCCCCTTCGATATTGTCGAAATGGATAAGACAGCGGAAAAAATGTTTCTCAGCTTTATCATCGGCAAATATGAAGAAAAAAATGGGAAAGCGGTCAATTGGCTGCCCATCATTAATAATTCCTTCTTTGAGCTGCTACGCCGAATTGCGCTCTGCGATATGAAGTCGCCGGTACAGCGCATTATCCGCTCGGAATATCCCGAAGAATATAAAAAACTGAACCGCTGGGTACTCGATAAATACAAGACGATTATCACCGATCCGCAGTTTCTTGATGAATTTGCAGCCTACCTTTTTGATCCGGTTGACCCTACGGATATAAGTTTTCGGGTACTGCGCGCTGCACATAAGTATTCGGCAATGCGCGAGCTAGATATGATCCGCATGGTGAACGAACCTTTCCGGCTGACTGAAATCGATAAATGCTTGGAGACCGATATTGCCGATTTTATGGACTTAAAGGGCGTACAGCTTTTGACAACGCGGCAACAACCGTACTATTTTATTACGGAAATTGAAAAACTGCGCTTCCAAACCCGTTGGAATCAAACGCCGCGGGTTCCGGCGACGACGGTACTCGGGCATTCGTACTTTGTTGCCGCGCTGGTTTTCTTAATGAGCCGCACGCTTAAGCTACCGCCACATCGGCTTTCGATTAACTTTTTTGCAGCGCTCTTCCACGACTTGCCGGAAGCGGTTACCCGCGATATTATCTCTCCGGTAAAGCAAGCGACCGATCGCCTACCCGAAGTGGTTAAGCATATTGAAGATGAAATTGTCGCAAAGGAATTACTCCCGCTGATGGACGACTTTTACCGCGAAGAGGTACTGTATTTTATTCAAGATGAATTTGAGAACCGCATTAAACTGGACGGTGCTGTTCGCTGCGTAACAAGCGAAGAGCTGAACACAACGTACTCGGCGCCTCGGTTTCGCGGGATCGACGGTAAACTGATCCGCGCGGCGGATCACATCGCGGCCTTCGTAGAAGCCGACAGTTCCATCAACTTCGGCATCCGCTCCGAGCAGCTGGAAGAAGGCAGGGCAAACATCCTGCAGCACTACGGCAAAAACACCGTTATCAACGGCTTTTCCCTAGAAAGCTTTTTTGAATCGTACCGTTAAAGAAAGGGTATGATACAAACCGTTAGGCTTGATATTTTTAGAGGATCCCTTATAGCTATGCACTATAAAGTTTTATTCAGAATAGAAAAGATTCGGTTGATCGCTAAATTGCAAAATAAACTATTCAATTATCGAAATTATTGTAAAGAAACAGGCGATACGGCGGAAATTGAAATCGTGTTTGCCGGAGACGTTGTGCAATATTTTAAGAATCTTGAAAATGATTTTACGGACTGCGGCTGCGACATAGCCCTGTGCCATAATGCCTTATCGGGGCAGGGGATGGAAGACATACAGTATAAAAATATCAGAACCGTACGCGCCGGAATCGGAGAAATCATCAAACGGAAAGCGGAAGGCTTTATCGAGTATACGATTGAGTAAACGCTGGATAAAATTAGGCGGTAGATCGGTTACGGTCGTAAGGTTTTACCATTATGCTGTGTACTGTGCCCTTCGTTTTGACTTTCCGCCGCGAGTTCAAGCAGCGCCTGCCGCTCTTTTGCGGTGAGGTCGCGAAATTCTCCTGCTTTTAGGGTGCCCAGCTCAAGGTTCCCGATGCGAACCCGCACCAGCCGCTTTATCGTGCAGTTAAAAGAATCCAGTACGCGGCGGATTTCTCTATTTTTCCCTTCGACAAGTACAATCCGCAGCTTACGGCGGTTTACGGCAGCGGCTGAACGGCATTTGTAAAAAATGCCGTCAACGCGGATACCGCGTTTAAAGCGGGTGAGCAGCTCCGGCGGAAAGTCCTGCGTGGTTTCGATGACATATTCCTTTTCGATTTGCGCCGACGGATGTTCTATTTTTGCGGCAAAATCTCCATCGTTGGTAAACAAAATGGCGCCGCTCGAAAACATATCGAGCCTGCCGATGTTGTAGAGCCGCTCGCTGTAGGTCTCTTTTAAAAGATCTGCGGCAGTGGGGCGTCCTTTCTCATCGGAGAGCGTACAGACAAAGCCCGCCGGTTTATTCAAAAGCACGTAGCATTTGCGCGTTTCGGGATGCACCGGCTTTCCGTCAAGGAGTACCGTATCACCCGTGCGAACCTTGCTGCCCATGTCGGTAACAAGCGTTCCGTTTACGGAAACGCGACCCTCCGCGATAATCTTTTCGCATGCCCGCCGCGAAGCAACCCCCGCATGGGCAAGGTACACTTGCAGCCGCATCTCCTGCTTGTCACTTTTTCCGTTATCTTCGGGAGCTGTACCGTTGTTGAAATATTCGGTTCGCTTGCCGTTGTTTTCGTTACCTTCATTATGGGTGCCATTATCGAAAGATTTTATCCGTTTGCTGTCGAAAGCTCGGGGCGATCTGGAAAAATGATTGTTACCGCGCAAGTTCGAACCGCTCCTGTTCCGTCTCATCCATCTTTGGTAAGTCCGCAATGCTGTTTAAACCGAATATTTTTAAAAATTCCTTAGTCGTGCCGAATTGCACCGGCTTTCCGGGAATATCTTTTTTCCCCACTTCTTTAATCAGCTCTTTTTCTACCAAAAGCCTAATCATCGTGTCGGCGGAAACCCCGCGGATTGCCTCGATTTCGGCACGAGTTATCGGCTGAGAATAGGCGATAATCGACAGCGTTTCCATTGCGGCACGTGAAAGCCGGTTTTCGTTCTTTTTACCATAGCGGTCTTTCAATGCATCCCAAAATTCTTTTTTAGGCGTGATAATCCAGCCGCCCATCATCTGTGTAATTTCGATACCGCTCGAACCTTCCGAATATGAATCTTTCAAATTCTTAATACATTCTTTTACGACATCGACCGATAAGCCGGCGATTTTACTGATTGCAGCGTCGTCAAGCGGCTCTCCTTCCAAATAGAGGATTGCCTCTACGAGGGCTGTTTCTTTTTCCATTTTATACTCCATCATCATTGCGGGCAGCTTCCCACGGGCGTATTTTTATATCGCCGAACATCCTGTTTTGCCAGATGCTTGCCATCCTGAATTTGACCGCCTCAAGCAACGCCATGAAAGCGCAAATAACATCCAGCAGATTTCCCTTCCGTACAATCAAATCGGTAAAAAGGCATTCGCCCTTTTCTTCCAAAAATTCATTCATCAGCGTCAGCTTTTCATTTACGGACACCTCTTCGTACAGGTCAAGAATTTGTTCCGAATTATAATTAGACATCAGTTTGGAAAATGTCCGTAAAAGCTCCCATGTATCAACTCGCTCCCACAGGTTCTCTTCGGTAAAGGGAAGGGCATGCTGTATTTTCTTGCGTTCAAAAAACCATTCGGCTTCGCTTTCTTTTTCTTCCATTAAAACCGACAGTTTTTTAAATTTTTGATACTCAATGAGCTTATTGACCAATTCCATACGCGGGTCTTCGATATCTTCATCGTCCGGATCAACCTCGACGGGAAGGAGCATCTTGCTTTTAATGTAGACAAGGTGCGCCGCGAGTTCATAAAACTCGGTTAAGCTGTCCAGATTGAGGCTTACCGCGTAATCGAGATATTCAAGGTACTGTTCGGTTATGTCCCCGATGGGGATATCGTAGATATTGATCTCATTTTTCTTAATTAAAAAGAGCAAAAGGTCGAGCGGCCCTTCAAAATCATTGACTTTAAACGCAGTTAGCGCCTCGTTGTTCTGTTCTTCGTGCTTTTCATCTTCGCCAGTTATCATGGGGTTTATTATATCGAAGAATGGGACTTTTGAAAATATACGGCGCATTTACGTCAAACCTATACATCCGTGTATAGTTTTGACGAACGCTCTGCGTCGGGGTTGTTGATTTTGTAAATCTAAGATAGCAAAGAAACAAGCTAATACCGTTCAATCCGCCCTTCGGGGTAATTGACATCTTTGACCTTTGTTACGATATCATCGAACTCCGCTCCTTGCGGTATCCTTATCTTTTGGCACCAATTGTACTCATTATATCCAAAAGCTCCCATCTTTATTGTAGTAAGCTTATTACCTACGATTGTGATCACACTTGAAGTACAGCCTAGAAAAGCGTCCTCACCAATTGTTTCGAGATTAGGAGGAAGCTCTAGTGCTTCCAAGCTTGAACAGGTGAGAAAAGCCCCTTTTTCAATTTCAGTAACGGAAGCAAGAATATTATGAACCCTTTTTAGCGCGGGGGCTGTACATACCAGTTTTTTCTTATCATTGCTATAGATGATATTCTCTTCGGCATAATAGGTAGTACTTTCAGCACTTACTGTGAATGTAGCCAGTTTGGTGCAGCCTGCAAACGCCGTTTTATTAATCGTAGTAACTTTTGCAGGAATGTCTATGGCAGTGAGGTTTGTACAGTCTCTAAAAGCATGCTCACCGATTGCAGTTAACTCATTCGGTAATGTTACGTTTGTGATATCTGAACATTCCGCAAAAGCATCAGCTCCAATGGTGGTATATCGTTCAGGAATAATAATTATTCCCTTTGGTTTGCTGCCTGTGTAACCATCAAGAGTAGAAGAAACGAATCCATCCCTAAACTTTTCTCTCTTATAATTGGTAACGGCATAGACTGTTGTATCTTTGGTAAAGGGATGTGTTGCATCCAGTTTTACACCGTTTCTATTGTTAAGCCGCCATTCGTAGATTTCATAGTCTCCGTCTCCGTCTAGCCACTCATTTTTTAAGATAGCCTTTGCTTTTGCTTGTGCTTCCACGTCTGCCCATGTTGCATCCTTGTTTACTTCGATAGTGCCCAAGGTATCTGCCTTTATGCGCTCGTCTCCTTGTATAGTAATCTTCGGTTTTGTCCATTGTGCAGTGTAGGTTCCATCTTCTGGAGGAAATGTGTTCTCCAGCGCAGGTTTCCACCCTGCAAATATATAGTCTGTTTTCACCGGGTCAGTTATAGAAACAGGCGCCCCAAAACGTCCCTTCAAGGTATTACCTGATTCGAGGGACGTTGTAGTAGTACCTCCATCCAAGTCGAAGGTGAGTGTTATATTATTCCGGTTATACTTAATCTCTACAACGGTTATATTGTCAGCCGCAATTTTCTTCTGATCAAAGGACTGTGCAGTAAAACCCGGATAGGATTTTGCAGTCGCTTTTGTATCTGTGCCGACATCTCCGCGCAGTGTTTGATCATCTTGTGTGTTGTGCGTGTAGTCATTATTGTCGACATTTTGCAGTAAATGATGCACGTAATAGTTTTTTCCCGGCTTTTCTGCCGACACTGCAAAAACAACACTATCATTGTTAAATACCGTTTCGTCCGTTACGGCAGTTCCGCTCGCATTGTTGAGCTTCCAGCCGCTTAGGTCATAATCATCATGACAGCTTATTTCAATTTTGCCCTTTATTGCAGCCCATTTGCTGCCTCTTGCAACTGTTAATGATTTTGTTTCCGGTTTTTTGACGGTGATATACTGGTCTCCTTTTACTTTGATGGTAATGACGTTGCTACCACCGTGACCTCTACAGCTCAAAAACATCACTGCGCTTACTGTCAGCATAAGCACAGTGAGAAAAATATGCTTCATCTGCGGCAACCGGTAGGTACGTTTGGCTGCTGAATGAGCGAAAATGTGATTTTGATCCATGGTGACTCCTTACTGAGGGTGGTTCCCGCGTATCTATTTTGTGTTTTGACTATACACGGTATTTTCCTTCGGTTTGTAAGCTCGGAGTGGCAACCGTGTATGTACCAAAGAATGTAGCTATTCTACAATCAAACTGCGAAAGCTAGCATAAAAGCTATACACACGTCAATACATACGGGAACCTCTAAAAAACTTACGGTTGTTAGAGGTTCCATATAGGGCTGCAACAATGTATTACGTTAGATTGCAAAAGAGATATTGCAATCTAACGTGAAAGATTAATCATTTTCAATAGGTATATTTTTCCGTTACCGAAGACTTTTCAATCATACTTCGGTACAGTGCCGATTTTTGCAACAGCTCTGCGTGCGTACCTTCCGCATCAACTTTGCCCTGATTCATTACGATGATTTTATCGGCGTTCTCGATTGACTTTAATCTGTGCGAAATGATAATCACCGTTTTACCTTTGATGAGCGTGTTAAGACTCTCCTGTATTTTCATTTCGTTTTCCACATCGAGCGAGGCGCTGATTTCATCAAGGATGATAATCGGTGCGTTTTTCAAAAGGGCGCGGGCAATGGAAAGACGCTGGCGCTCTCCGCCGGAAAGCCTACTGCCGTTTTCACCGATGACTGTATTGTAGCCGTCCGGCAGCGCTTCGATAAACTCGGCGCAGTTGGCAAGACGGGCAGCTTCTTTTACCTCATCATCGCTGGCATTTTTATTTCCGACGCGGATATTTTCCATAATAGAGGTATTAAAAAGCCCGACATCCTGAAAGACAATCGAAATTTTATCGAAAAGGCTGTCGGTATCAATCGTTGCAATGTCTTTGCCGTCGATGAGGATTTGTCCCTTGTTGTAATCGTAGAGGCGGGACGCAAGCCGGAGTACGGTTGTTTTTCCGCAGCCGGAAGGCCCGACAAGCGCGGTAACTTTATTTTGCTCCGCCGTAAACGAAATACCGTCGATAATCTTTTGTCCATCGTTATACGAAAACTCCACATCTTTAAATTGAATACCATAATGCTGCAAAGAAGCAGGTTCGCCTTCCTGCGTTTTTGTTTCGCGCAGCTCATTGATGCGCTTGACCCGTGCATCGATATACATCAGCTCTGCAAGATTCATTTCTACACCTGCAACGGCATCTACAATACGGGCAGCGGCAATAATATATCCGATAAGATACAAAAGCGGGGCTGTTCCTGCAAGATACATTTTGAGTCCGAAAAATACGGTAACGCCGATGGAAAACTTTAAAAACAGCAGTGCAATGTTGAGAGGGATCGCTTGATGTGCTTCCACAGTTAAGTGCAATTTCTCCGCTTCATCGACATTGCGGTTTAGTTTTTCAGCCGTGTCTTCCGTCAGCCCATAGCTTTTAATTTCCTGTTGCAGTTCTATCGCTTCTTGAAAAAATTCCGTGCGCTCACGCTGTTTATGAAAGTCCCGCGTTGTCTCCCGTATCTGAATTTTTTTCGACAAGATCAATAGAATAAAGCTGATAATAATCGGAACAAATACGCATAAGCCCAATCCCGGATGGGCTGCAATCATCACGACGCCAAGTATAGTCAAATAGAACACAAGACCGATTGTTTGCGGAATTGCGTGGCTCAGCGCATGTTCGATTGCAGCAACATCAGTCATCACCGTTTGTGATAAGTCGGAAACATCGTGTTTGGAAAAATACGCAAGCGGCAGCGCCTTGAGCCGGTCTGCAATATTCACGCGCAGTTCTTTACATTCTTTGAATGTCGCGGTATAGAGCGTATTGTAATTGATATGCACAAGCACATACATCACAACCGCAAGCGCAGCAATAATACCGATATAAAATCCCGCCGACCGCAGCGTCCCGTCAAAATAACTTTGCAAAAAGAACATCATTAAAAACATCGGTAAAATAAATGCAACATCCGCAAGCATCGACCATACCGACGCCGTAACAATCCCTTTTGCCCCCGATTCGGTTACCCCGAACCATTTTTGTAATTTAGTCATATATAACTCCCTAATTAGGAAAAATCTCTTTCCTTCCAACTCTTTTGAGAATATACGGGCATCTGCGTTGTCACTACGCCGAAATAAATGCTCAACGTATAACAATACGTCTCCGCTTTATTTCGGCTAAGTTCCTAGCATCTGCTCCGCCTATTCTCAAAAGGCTAGACCCTCCATTCATTCGCTTTGGAGTATAAACCTTGCAATCGGCTGTATTTTCCGCCCTTCTGCATCAACTCCGCATCGCTGCCGCGTTCAGCGATATTTCCGTCTTCGACAACCAAAATTTCATCGACATTTTTAATCGAGCTTAACCGGTGCGCAATCATAATAACCGTTTTGTTTTTCATCAAATTGGAAAACGCCTGCTGAATTTCGTATTCGTTTTCAGGGTCGGCAGCGGCGGATGCCTCGTCCAGAATAATGATATCTGCATTTTTCAAAATTGCGCGGGCAATCGCAACACGCTGAATTTCTCCGCCGGATAAGTGTACACCTTTTGAACCGATAACCGTTTTTTCACGTTCGGGGAATTTTGCTAAAATATCTTCGCAGCGGGCAAGCCGAAGCGCATTCATCACCTCTTCATCACTTGCATGTTTATTCCCCATTTTGACGTTTTCAAAAATACTTGTTTTAAAGAGCCTCGAGGTTTGAAATACAAAGGCGATACTGCGCATCAGCGCATTCCGTGAATATGACGAAATATTTTTTCCGCCGATTAAAATTTCACCTGAATTTATTTTATAAAAACCCGAAATCAATTTTGCTATTGTACTCTTTCCTCCGCCCGATGAGCCGACCAGTGCATAGGTTTTATTCGGTTCCAAGGTAAAACTGACATCATTTAAAATCTTTTCTTCCGTGTAACCGAACGATACGTTTTTAAATTCAATACCGAAGTTCTCAAAGGTTTCTTCCGTACCGTGTTCAAGGTTATCCTTTTCCATGTCTGCAAAAAGATTTTCGAGTTTATCTACAACGCTTTTTGCCTGAAAGTTATACATACCGACATACATCACGCGCATAAATGCCGAAAAAAGCACACCGGCGATGCAGACAAAAAAGACGAGCTTTGCAATGATGAGGTTAGCGTCCGCCCCCTTGTTCATAAAATAAATAGCAGCAGGAATGGTGAATACCGCAAACAGGTTAAACAGCACCTGAAACAGCACATACGGCGTACGGCAACTGAGCGTGTACTTATATGCTAAATCGGAATAGCCGGTAATTGCTTCGTAAAACGCTTTAAAAGATTCAACCGTGCTTCTAAAGATTTTTACAATCTGCATACCGCGGACATATTCAACTGCTTCGGCATTCATCCGTTCCAACGCCGCTTGATACTTCCGCATAAAATCTTTATTGCCCATCATAAACATCATCTGCGCACCGCCGATAAGCGCAACGGCAAGCAACAAAAGACCGAGTTTTACATCGACTGCAAATACAATGATAAACATAAAAATCGGCGTAAACAATGCGGAAATATTATCGGGAATTAAATGCGCAACCAGCATGTGCGTCTCCTGTGCATTGTCGTCAATGAGCTTCCGTATTTTTCCCGACGGGTTCATATCAAAAAAGGCAAACGATGCATTCATCAAATGGTTGATTGCCGTTTTGCGTAAATTCGATTCAAGCCTGAACCCAAGCACGTGCGACGCCCACACAGCACAAAAGTATACAACCGAATAGCCTGCCAACAGCGAAACAATCACCGTTGCGTACATCGAGCCGTCCGTAACGTTTTTGGTAACCAAAAGCGCGTACAAGAACTTCCATAAAAACCAAAATGCCCCCATCTGAGAAGCAACTCCCAGCGTAGCGCACACCACCGAAATATACGCACAGTGTATTTTCTCCGGCGTATATTTAAACAACCTTTTATATGTATCCATTTAGAACAACCTCCTTATCTTTTACAAATATACGGGACATCTGCTGCGTTGCTTCAAAAAAATTAATCCTCACCGTACACAAAGTACGGCTCCGGTTAATTTTTGCTTGCGCCTTGCATCTGTACCGTCTATTTGCAAAAGGCTTATTCATAAAATTAATTTTGGGCGTTCCGGTTCCCGCGTATCCCAGTAGCCACGGAGGGCTGTGGAATACGCTATTGCGAGATTTATACAATAAATCTCGCAGGTCAAACATTGACACGGATGTCAATGTTTGACCGACCGTCGGGCTTTACGGGGTTCCGCTAACGCTCCATTCCTTCGGAACAGCTGCGCTGCCCCTCCAATCCCTAACGCTTATTACCAATTACCAATTATGAATTTCCCATACCCCTTTAGCCTTTTACTTGTTCCATCCAATATTGTTTCCACCCGGCACAATGGTATATGTTAAAGTCGAGTATATATTCTACCGCTTCCGATTTTTTTAAGTTATGATAAAAAACTTCTTTTAGATTTTCAAAGTGAGACGTTACCATGACATGAATAAAAAATCGTATGCGCCGCGACATTTTAACGCCGTCTTGTTCCAGCCATTGAAGTGTTTCTCTTTCAGTTACATCGATTGCTTTATCAAAAATATGCTCGTAGGAGCTTCCCTTCGAACAGCAGACAATCAATTTCATCGCATCCCAATGAGCATAGAAAAAATCTATCATCCTTAAAAAGCGGCGTTGCGAAAGCTCGGTAATTGCGGAAAGCTCGCCTGTTTTCATGCCGAATTTTTCAGCATCGAATACATCGTGATGCGTTACGATGGCTAAAAATTCGTCGAATACGCCGCTTACAAGAGCTTCGAATATGCCGTCCTTATTATCAAAAAGGTTATACAGCGCCCCTGTCGTAACCCCTGCTTTTTCGGCGATGGGGCGCACATTGGTATCTGCAAAACCATTGGTAAAAAACTCCTGTTTTGCAGCGCGCAAAATCTTTGCCCGTGTGTTTAGTTCATCCTTATCGGCTAATATTTTTTCCGCATAGTTGTTCATAGTTCTAATCAACATACCCCGCTGCAGAGCATTGCCGAAAAACGGCAGGTATAAAACCCTCCGCATGAATAACTTTTCTACTAATTAGTAACAATGTTACTAAAACAAGCTAAAAATGTCAAGCGTGGGTTACTTTTATAATGCAAAATAGGGAAATCACTATGTCTATAAAAAAACTATTTTTTGTATAGACAAAAGGACGTCGATCCGTTTTTCTACTGTAAAATGTTTATTTGTACGGAAAAGGGTAATATCTCGGCCTCTGTACCATAATAACAATTACAACTACCTTACGGACTCAGGGCTTCAGCATGAAAAAAATTCTTGAGAGATAACAGTGAAACAGGAGGTTTTCTAATAGAGCAAGTGCGGATTTTTGAATGTTTTTTAGGACAAAGAAATTCAAAAATCCGCACTTTTTTAATAATGACAGGGATTCAGCTGTGAAAAAAACAACGAAAGACCGGAATATATCAGAAAAGCGTGAAAAAAGAGGGTTGTGAATGGCCTTTGAGCGAAGCGAAAGTGCCTGAACGCCCTCTTTTTTCACACGTGCTGTCACATAAAACGATGTTTTTCTTTTATTTTTCTTTCATGCTGAATCCCTGCTTACGGACTTTCGGCACATTGTTTTTTTTCGATAAATGGTCTATACTTTGCAGTCAGTTCGGCATACATCAGTATGCATAAGAATACTTTAAAATTTTGATAGGAGCATTCAGCTATGAGCAAAGGACTCAAAACAGGTCTTATCGTTCTCGGCATTATCGTGCTGATTATTTTTTCGCTATACGGCTGTGTAACCCGTTCGTATAATTCGATGGTAGCGGCGGATGAAAACGTTAAAGCGGCATGGAGTCAGGTCGAAAACGTGTACCAGCGCCGTTTTGATTTAATTCCCAATCTTGTTAACACCGTAAAAGGCTATGCAAGCCATGAGGAAAAAGTCTTTACCGAAATAGCGGAAATGCGTTCCAAAGCGGGCGGCGTTATCAATGTTTCGGACGAAGTACTCAACAATCCCGAATCGTTTGAAAAGTTCCAAAAAGCACAGAGCGAGTTAGGCGGTGCACTACAGCGACTGCTTGCCGTTGCGGAAAATTACCCCGAATTAAAAGCAAATGAAAACTTCCGCGACTTACAAAGCCAGCTTGAAGGAACCGAAAACCGTATTGCCGTAGAACGGAAGCGTTTTAATGAGGCGGTACAGACATATAATTTACAGATTAGGCGTTTTCCGCAAGCCTTTCTCGCTAATATGTTCGGCTTTAGAGAAAAGGCGTATTTTAAGGCTGATGAACAAGCTGCAACTGCGCCTAAAGTTGAATTTTAACTGATTATCGATTAAGGAAGGGATGCAATGAAAAAGAATAGGCTGTTAAAACTGATGGATATTTCTCCTACTCAAATGAGAGAAATTGCGGATACGGTTGCGGAGGCTGAGAAAAAGACAACCGGAGAAATTGCCCTTGCGGTTGTGTACCAAAGCGATTCCTATGCCTTTGTAGAGCTATTCGTTGCATTTTGCGCATCCTTTCTCTCTTTTCTCATCTTGTTTTTATGCGCTGCCCCCATCTGGAACCTGTTGGAACGCACTGTTTGGTTCCCTTCTCCTGCCCAGTTGACAGCAGTTATCGGCAGCAGTGCAGCTACCGTTGTGCTTATCGTTTATTTATTGGTAAATATTCCCGCAATCGACCGGCTGATTATCCCGAATGCCTTAAAAAACCGCCGCGTCTATGCCCGTGCACTCCAACACTTTGTGGAAAGCGGCATATATAAAACTACCGGACATTCAGGCGTTCTCATCTTTGCTTCCGTACTGGAACGGAAGTTTTTTGTCATCGCCGATTCGGGAATTGCCGCAAAAGTAGCTCAAACCGAATGGGACGGTATTTGCAAAATTATGACTACCGGATTAAAAGAACACCAAGCCGCTCAAGCCTTTGTCTCTGCTGTAAAAGAATGCGGCAGGATTCTGCAAGAACACTTCCCCAACAAAGCGGAAAATCTCAATGAGCTGCCTGATGGGCTGGTTATTTTGGAAGATTAAACCCCTTTTTTTACAAATATACGGACATCTGCGTTGTCGCTTCACAAAAAACAGTCCTCGACGTACAACAAGTACGCCTGCGGGTGTTTTTTGTGCGCTCCTAGCATCTGCAGAACGGACAAGGATGTCCGTGGTTTCACGCAACAGCGATGTTTTTGCTTGCAAAAACTCGCGTCCAGAAGTGTACACGGATGTACACTTCTGGACAGTCTATTTCAAAAGCGCTGGAGAGGCACATCTGCGTTGTCGCATCATGAAAAGTGTACATCCGTGTACACTTTTCATGGCGAGTTTTTGCTGCGCAAAAACATAACCAGCGGCATCCGTGCCGCTGCTGAAACTAGATATCGGCTTTAGACGGACATGGATGGAGAGAGCTGTCGCATTTAAAACGGCGGTTTTCTAAAGATGAATTGTCCCCTGCCCTTCTCACCTAAAAATTCGTTATGCTTTGCGATTAATTCTCCGCGGCTGAATACGGAGTCGATTGCACACTGCACCTTCATTCCTTCATACGTGCAGTAATCGCAGGCGCTTTTCAGGTTCTTCTTTGTCAGCACTTCTTCGGCATTGGGATTGATCACCGTGATGTCGGCATCGGCGCCGGGCAACAGGCATCCTTTTTGAGGATACATACCGAAGATGCGGGCAGGATTTGCCGCCATCACCTGTACGAAACGCTCCAACGAAATCCGCTTTTTTTGTACACCTTCGGAGAAAATAATCCGCACCCGCTCTTCAATCCCTGGAGCGCCGCCCGGTCCCTTGGTAAAATCGCCCTTGGTGTCCATCTTTTCTTTTAACAGGAAGGGACAATGGTCGGTTGCGACTACTTGGATATCGCCGTTTGCAAGCCCAATCCAGAGCGCTTCTATATCCTGCTTTCTGCGCAAGGGCGGCGCCATAATATATTTCAGCCCTTCGATATTTTCAGGATCATCGGGGCTGCCGTTCTCGTTTCCGTATTTTTCTTCCGAAAGCGTCAGATACTGCGTACAGGTTTCAACGAATAGCCGATTAACGTGCTGCCGCCCCTCTATGACGCTGATAAGCGCCTCTCCCGTAGAAAGATGCACAATGTACAGCGGGGCATCTTCCACCATTTCCGAAAAATGGATAAGGCGAGAAACAGCCTCGGCTTCCGTTTCGTTAGGGCGGCTGCGCGCATGGTAGATAGGCAGCATTTTATTTTCTTTTACGAATTTCGAGCGGAGATAGTTAATAAGCGAATCGTTTTCCGAGTGTACGGTTAAAATTCCGCCCGCTTCCTTCACGGTTTGCAGCAAGCGGTAAAAACCCGTGTCATCAATTTTAAATCCGTAAGTCGTATAGGCCTTAAAGCTCGTAATACCTTCGTTTTTAATGATGCCGAATAATTCCTGCAAGATAGCGTCATCGACATGCTGAATAACGCCGTGAAAGCTGTAGTCGATAACCGCTTTTTTTGCAAGCTCATGGTACCGGTCAATGGAATAATGCAGGTTGCATCCGGCGGGGCCGAAAGCGATATGGTCGATAACGGAGGTCGTACCGCCGCAAGCTGCTGCAACGGTACCGGTGTAAAAGTCATCGACGGCGCGATATTGCGGGGATTGCTGTAACTCAAGATGTGTGTGCGCATCGATTAACCCCGGCATAACATAACAGCCGGGAACTTCATACACGGCATCAAAATCGACGGGATTAAAATGCCCGATTCCGGTTATCTTGCTGTCGGTTATCGCAATATCCGCCTTAAACGTATCGTTTTCGGTTACGAGTGTACCGCCCGTTATCAATGTCTTTTTCATACAGTAAACCTCCATTTACAAATCGACTGTAAAAATACCGGGAACTTCACGAAAGCCGCTTTCGGAACGCCCCGGCGTATAATCGGCGTAAGCGCTAATCTTCCACCATGATTTTTAATATAACCTTATCGGTTTCCCGCATACCGTCGGCAGCAACGGCGCCTACACCGGCGATGGTCTTTTCTATATCGCCTTTTACGATACCTTCTCCGGGTTCAAACACTCGGTTCTGCATTGCAAGATAATGCGCATTCAATGCCGCATCGACCGATGAGGCAATCTTCGAAGCGCACGAGGGCTTGGCGCCGTCACAAACGATCCCCGACACAACTGCAAGAGTATTGGTGATCGTCTCGCATACCTGTTCATAGCTTCCGCCTGAAAGATACGTAACGGCAGCTCCGCTTCCGCACGCAGCGCTGACAGCCCCGCAATAGGCGGAAAGCCGTCCGATCCGCGTCTTTTGATGAATCGCAATCAAGTTACTGACCAGCAACCCGCGTAGCAGCTTATCATGCGGAAGCTTTTTTTCTTCGGCAAACACGATGACCGGTAGCGATGCCGTCAATCCCTGATTACCGCTGCCCGAATTGGTAACGACCGGCAATGTACAGCCGCTCATGCGGGCATCGGAACCCGCGGCAGCGGCGGCTTGCGCACGGATTTTTACGGTAACAGCCCGTTCCGCTTCAGCAGCCTTTAGGAGATTCGCGCCTGCGTTAATTCCGTAGCGGTGCTCCAATCCTTCCTGCGCGATGCGGGTATTATAATCGATCTGGCGTTCCAGTATCGGGCGGACGCGGTCAAGCTCTATCGTATCGGCAAACTCAAGGATCTTTTTTACCGACAATCCCGACCGGTCGGTCAGTGCGGCATTTGCACTAGCCGGATCAAATGGAACGGATAATACGTCTTTTCCATTTTTGGTTGTACGCACGATATTCGTATGCTGATGGATAATCTCAACCGATGCGCTGTCGGCGCCGGCAAAAACTTCTACAATAAAATGCAGAGAAGCGACCGTATCCAACAAGGACACCTTGCAAGGAACTTTTTCCAAAAATTCCTTGGTACGGGCGATATCGGCTTCGGTTATGTCGGCAAGGACCTCAAGCCCCTTATCGGGATTACCGCCGATAATACCGATTGCCGCCGCCGCCGGAATACCTTTCATGTTGCCCGAATTGGGGACGGTAACGCTCTTTACATTTTTAATAATGTTACCGCTGCTTTTAATGCACACGCGGTCGGGAATTTTCCCGAGCAAAGTACGGGCATGAGCGCCCGCATATGCTATGGCAATCGGTTCGGTACAGCCGAGCGCGGGAACCAGCTCTTCTTGAAGGATTGCAATGAATTGATTACAGTCAATGTCCGTGAGTTCCATACCTTACGCCTGTTTTAATGTTCCATCGGGTTTATAGAATACACCGCGCAGAATAAGTGCGAGCGCGCCGTCTCCGGTTACGTTGCATGCCGTTCCGAAGCTGTCCTGCAAGGCAAAGATGGCGATCAACAAGCCGGTACCGATTTCGTCAAAGCCGAGTACGCTGATAACGATACCGAGCGAAGCCATAACCGTTCCGCCGGGTACGCCGGGCGCTCCGACAGCAAATACGCCGAACAGAAATGAGAACAAAATCATTGTTCCGACTGAGGGAACCGAGCCGTACAGCATCTGAGATATCGTCATTGCAAAGAATGTTTCGGTAAGAACGGAACCGCACAAATGGGTTGTCGCTCCCAGCGGAATCGCAAAGTCAACGATATCGGCAGGTAAAACACTGGATTTATGTGCACAGCGTAGCGCAACCGGCAAGGTCGCAGCGCTTGACATCGTACCGACAGCGGTGGCATACGCAGGGCCGTAATGCTTTACCACTTCAAGCGGATTCTGCTTGGAAACCGCACCGCCGATGAGATACAGCAGCGTCATCCAGATAAAATGACCGATCAGTACGATAATAATAACCTTTAAGAATACGGGAAGCTGGCGGGTTAAGCTGCCGCTGTACGCAAGTTCGGCAAAGGTTGTCGCAATGAAGAACGGCAGCACCGGTACGATAACGCGGTTGACGATTTCGAGCACCATTGCCTGAATCTCTTTTAAGAGCTTTTCAACCGTAGCGGCCTTTGTCCAAATAACCGAAATACCGGCTAAGATAGCCAATACCAACGCAGTCATAACCGGCATAATCGGCTGAATATTCAGCGAGAATGCCGTCGCCGGTATGTCAACCAATTCGGCAGCCTGTGACGGGATATGCAGGAACGGGATCAGAATATATCCGGCTACAGCCGAGAACAGGGATGCACCGACTGCGGATAAATACGATATCAGCAAAAAGACGCCGAGCATTTTCCCCGCATTTGCTTTTAAGTCGCAAATTGCCGGAGAAATAAAACCGAAGATAACGAGCGGAACGGCAAAAAAGATCAGCGAACCGAGTAACCTTTTAATTGTCGCGATGATCCCCATCACCGGAGCGGGTACAACTAACCCGAGTACCACACCGGCAAGAATCCCCAATGCAAGTTGCGGTAACAGTCCCAATTTTCTACCGCTTTGTTTTTCCATAATAGAAGCCTCCATAAAAATTTTTTAGGTAGTGATTGTCCGTCAATTAACATGAAGCGGATCAATTCACAACAAAGGATATTAAACCTGTTCGGAAACTTCCGTTTCTGAACAGGTTACCTTGAAATGCGATGTTCTCGCATCGTGCCATTTGTGCGATTGAGAACTCGTCGACCTATTCGAAAACGAAAGTTTCAGAATAGGTCTATTATATACCCGCTTTTTTCCATTTGTCAAATTATAAATGAGGTAACAGTGCCCTGTATTAAGCGAAGAAGAAATACAAGCAAAAATGGAACAGGAAGCACGACGGCAGCGGATAAGCTATCTTTTACTCTTACAGTTAGAGGTTATTGATTCGTAATGAGGTGCTGTGATAAACTGCTAGGGTATGTACTGGAGGCTACCTAGGGAAGTGCTGATTAAAGCGAGGGCGCATTGAATTAGCACTTTCTCAGATTTATTTGTCTGATGCATTTTCTCCTAAAAATAAACTGTGCAAAATATAGCGGAGGCATTTATGAAAGGTTTTGAGATTACATTTCCGGACGGCTCAAAAAAACAGTTTGTTGAACCGATTTCCGCGCGTGCTGCATTGGCATATTGTAAAGAGCCGGAATCGGTTGCATTCGGGATGAAAGTAAATAACGAATTAGTTCCGTTAAACAAGATGATCGATGTGCGCGCTACTATAAAGCCTGTCTTAAAAGGAACTTACGAAGGATCGAATATTTACCGGCGCACGCTGTGTTTTCTGTTAGCCGCTGCCGCACGGAAAGTATACCCCGATTTACGACTGTTGGTTGGGCACAGTTTCGGCTACTCGTACTATTATACCTTTGAAGGCGCCCATGCTTCCGATATCGATCTCAAAATAATCGAAGATAAAATGCATGAGATGGTTGATGCGGATTTACCGATACAAACGCAATCCGTCGCATACTCCGAAGCGCTGGAACTTTTTGCAAATACCAATCAGCCCGATGCGTACCGGCTGCTTTCCTATAACAGTAAGCCGAAAATCACGATCAACATACTCGATGATTATTACGACTTATACTTCCAGCCGTTGATGGATCGTGTCGGCTATTTAAAAGTATTCGAATTGATGAAGTATGAAGACGGCTTTTTGCTGCGCTTCCCTGCAACTGCCGATACCGACACACTGCCTAAATTTAAAGATATTCCGCAGCTTTTTACCGTATACAAAGAATATAAAATGTGGGGTAAGATGATCGGCGTATCTTCGGTCGGGCAATTAAATGAAATTATCGAAAGCCGTAAAACCAAAGACTTCATTGAAATTACGGAAACGTTGCAGAATAATAAGCTGGCGCATATTGCCGAGCAAATTAGAAACAGAGGAAACGTCAAAGTGATTCTGATTGCAGGGCCGTCCAGTTCAGGAAAAACGACCTCCGCAAAAAAACTTTCAATGCAGCTGCGCGTCGTAGGCTATGAACCTTATGTTATCAGCCTCGACGATTATTATGTCGGCAGGGATAAGACGCCGCGTGATAAGGACGGAAAGTTTGATTTCGAATGCCTTGAATCTTTGGATGTTCCGCTTTTAAATGAGCTGTTGCTCAAACTATTTGCGGGTGAAGAAGTTGAGCTGCCGTCTTATAATTTCAAAACAGGTGAGCGGTTTTATACCGGAAAAAAACTTCGCCTCAACAGCCGCTCTATTCTCATCTTGGAAGGAATACACGGATTAAACGACAACCTAACCCCGCAGATAGACGCTTCGCTTAAATTTAAGATATATCTTTCGGCATTAACACAGCTAACCTTAGATGATCATAACCGGATACCGACTTCCGATAACCGGCTCTTGCGGCGTATTGTGCGCGACGCTCAATTTAGAGGCAGCTCCGCATCGATTACCATCGGTATGTGGTCTGATGTGCGGGCGGGAGAGGCAAAGCATATCTTCCCGTATCAAAATACCGCCGACGTTATATTTAACACAGCGCTCGATTATGAGCTTTCGGTACTGAAAATTTATGCGGAACCGCTGCTCCGTGCAGTAAAACCCACCGATCCGGCATACAGCGAAGCATCTCGACTGCTCATCTTCCTGAATAACTTCCTTTCGGTCTCTCCGTCCTTCGTGCACGGGCAGTCCATTTTACGGGAGTTTATCGGCGACAGTGACTTTTCGTACCGATAAGTGGGCATTCCCGACAGAAGTTCTGTAAAGAAACGGTTTATCATATCCGCTGCTAATGCGGATTGCGTAACAGTTTTTGGACTGCCCCTTTTCACTAGCTTTTTTTACAGCTGTCTCAGGCTGATTCCTATCACAAGTCCTATAGCAATCATTGCGGTCCACAAGGAAGAGCCGCCATACGACAGAAATAAAAGCGGAATACCGGTAATCGGCATAAATCCCATAACCATCCCGATATTTACAACAAAATGAAAAAAGAGCATCGCAACGACACCGGAGACAATGAGTTTGCCGAATAAATCACTTGTCTTTTGAATGATAAAAAACATCCGTAAAAAAATAATTGCATAAAGTCCAAATACCAAAAGCCCGCCGAGAAATCCCCACTCTTCGGATAAAATACTGAAAATAAAATCGGTACTTTGTTCCGGCAAAAAGCGGTAATGGCTTTGCGTTCCTTTTAGAAAACCTAAGCCCGTTTTTCCGCCTGAGCCGATTGCCGTCATCGATTGGAGAATATGCCAACCCGCACCGAGCGGATCGCTATTAGGATCCAAAAAGATAATGAGCCGTTTCATCTGGTAGTCTTTTAATACTCTGCTCCCAACCAATGCACCGGATAAAGAGATGGCGACAATACCGAGCACATAGCCAATCCAGTAATAATACCGTTTCTTTAAAAGGATGTATCCGATTGCAGCAATAACCCCCGCCCCGACAACGGAAAAAATAATCAACAGCATAATATTTTTATTGCCCAATACTTTAACCGCAAGGGAAGATTTGTGTAAAATAGTCCGCTCCCAAAGAGGCAGAAGCGTGAAAACAAGCGTACAGATCGTTGTTCCCAATAAGCCGAACACATATCGAAGCGGAAAACCGGCTATAAAACACATAATTAAAAAGATGGGAAGATAAACGGAAGCTGTTCCAAGATCGGGCTGCAATAAAATCAAACCCATCGGTACGAACATAATAACCGCAGCCTTTATAAATCGGCGAAGTTCGCTCTCATTCTGAGATCTTGATAGATACCATGCAAGAAATACAATATAAATAATTTTTGTAAATTCAGAAACTTGTATGCCGAAATCTCCGATTCCGATCCAGCTCCGTGCACCTTTAACGGTTTTTCCGAACAGTCTTGTGTACACCAATAAGAGCATCGTAATAATATAAATCAATAAGGCACGATCGGCGATTTTAGTATAATCGTATATCGCTACCGCAAACAGTAAAACCAAGCCCGACACTACCCAAATAAGCTGTTTAACATATTCATGCGAAACCGATATGCCATCGGAATTAACCCCGGAAGAATAGATAAAGAGAATACCGACAACCGATAAGCCGATTACAGCTAAAAACAGTATATAATCAAAATTAGTAACTTGTCTCAAATTCATTCTTGCCTTACCCTTACCGCCGGTAAAAAGCGCCTACCGCCGAGAGCCTCAACCGCTTCTTCATACGTTTGATCTGCAAAGATACCTTGAAAGATAATATTCGTGGCATAAGGCGCCCACCACTCCCATTTGTTTTGCGCTTCAACCAATACTACTACTATCACCGCGTTTTCTGCCGAAGCATTGTAAGGTCCGTAAGCCGCCATCCATGAATGCCAGTGATCCGCAAGACCGACTTCTGCAGTACCTGTTTTTCCTGCAAGCTGCACGATTTTATTATGCATAGGATATTGAGCTGTCCCATCCGTAATGGTATACCGCATATCCGCCCGTACCTGTGCGAATACATCCGGAGAAATATCACTTTGCTTTAATATCTCCGGCTTTTTTTCAAAAATGAGTTCGTTGGTACCGGGGGTTCGAACCTCTTTTAACAAATGCGGCTTATAGATTATACCGCCGTTAACAACCATTGCAACCATATTTGCAACCTG
The DNA here is from genome assembly GCF_024181325.1 of Treponema sp. OMZ 305. Classification (NCBI taxonomy): domain Bacteria; kingdom Pseudomonadati; phylum Spirochaetota; class Spirochaetia; order Treponematales; family Treponemataceae; genus Treponema; species Treponema sp. OMZ 305. The sequence goes on from NZ_CP051300.1 coordinate 1,772,545, forward strand.
TAACGGAGAAGCAAGCATAAATCCTTGTCCGATGGCCATATTCATCGTATCCCCGCCAAGCCATTTTTCATGGAATTGCCGTTCCTTCCATACCGGATTGGGTACTTGACCGATCGCTTGACTCGGCAAATCAATTTCAGCAGACTTACCATACCCAAAATCGCGGACATACTCGACCATCTTATCGATACCGAGATTATCGCGGCATACCGTCCAATAATAAATGTCGCACGACTGTGCGAGTGCATTTCGCAAATCCAAATAACCATGCCCGTAACGCTGGTGGCAACGGAACAAGTGATTACCGTATTCTACTTTACCGGTACACTGTATTTTTTTTTCAGGAGGAAACGCCTTTTCAGAAAGAATAGCGGTAGACATAGCAATTTTAAAGGTCGAAGCGGGCGGATAACTTGCATTAACGGCTCTGTTCAAGAGCGGATTACGAGGATCATGCAACAGCTGCGCATACATCTCATTGCCATTATCATTCAAAAAAAGGTTGGAATCAAAAGAAGGATACGACACCAGCGCAAGAATTTCTCCTGTTGTAGGCTTCAGCACAACAGCAGCCCCAATACGTTGACCGAGGGCATCTTCCGCAAGCTTTTGAATTTTCCGATCGATGGTTAAGATAAGATTGTTTCCCATTTTAGGGGGAGTAAATGCAGTATTGTTTTCAATTAAACGTCCTCTTGCATCAACCGTACGATATTCGCTGCCATCCTCTCCACGTAACCACTCATCATAGTATTTTTCGATACCGGCCTTACCGATTGAAGTATTCGCGGTATAACCCTTATTATAGAAAGTCTTGAGTTCTTCTTTTGTTATATCACCGACATAGCCGAGAATATGGGAAAATGATCCCGTTTCAACATAATTACGCACCGGCTTTGAATGCCACGAAACGCCCGGAAGTTCGTCGATATTTTCTGCAAGTGAGGTAATGACTTCATAAGGAAGATTAGACCGTATCTCGATACTTTGAAAGGAACTACGCTTTGCCGGTAATTTCTTTTCAATATCTGCAACGGGAATTTGCAGAATATTTGCAAGGCGGGCGATAACCGTCGCAAATGCCTTTTTCGGAATTTCGCCCGGCGTTACCGACACGGCAAAGGTATTGGTGTTAAGCACCATAGGGATATTTGCATTACGGTCAAAGATTTCCCCGCGTTGCGCCGGTATACGCTCTGAACGCTGGGATATTGTTTGAGACTGTTTTCTAAATTGATCGCCTTGAACAATCTGCATCGAAAATAATCGAAAAAGATATATCACTAAAATACAGAAAACAAAGACACTAAAAAATTTCAGCCGTCTATCAACTTGTTGAAAATCCTGCTCATACATGGAACTCAGAGCTCCTTTATTTCAAACGCATTCGGAAATAAACCGAACAACATAAATAACAGCGGTGCACAGAGAGCGTTTTCTGCAACTTCAATCCAAAAGGAGACTGCAAATAGGTTATAAATCTGAATACTTTGTCCAAACAGTACATGCAATATCAATATGATTCCGGCTTTTAAAAATGTCGCCGAAAGACCGAGTACGAGCGGAAAAAAGAAGCGCCGCACATTATATTTTCCGTACACCATACCATAAAGAAATCCGAGTACGGTAAACGTAAATGAATGGAGTCCCATCGGCGCCATGGAAAGAAAATCAAAAATGAGTCCGGAAAAAAAACCTGCCGTAATACCGACGACTGTCCCGTTATACAGCGCAATATACACCACAAGAATTAAAATTAAATCCGGTAGCGCCGACAATAATTGAATATGGGACAGAATAGCTGTTTCAAACACACCGAGTAAAAAGGCTGCTGCAATCGTCCACAGAATAACTTTCCTCACTGTGCTGCCTCCCCATCAGAACCCGACAAGTTTAACACGAATACATAATCGAGCCGGGAGAAGTCGATAATCGGCTGTACCGCGAGCTCAAGGTAGGTTTCATAATCATGCACCTTAATACCGGTTATAATGCCGATGGGACTATCTTTAGGGAATAGGTTATTTTCCCCTGATGTAAGAATTCTATCGCCGATAGCAATCTCATCTTTTGCCCGTTTTTGTACATACTTCATAATAAGCGGAAGATCGGCAGTACCCTGTCCGTTAATCAAACCCCGGTGCTTTGTTGTTTGAACGGAGGCGGCAACATAACATTGATAATCATATATTGGGATAATCATACTGCTGTCGCGGCCGGTTTGTACGATTTTTCCTACCAAACCGACATTGCTGCCTTGAAATGCCAATACCGGCATATTCTTACGCACACCATGCTTTGTTCCGCGGTTAATGATAATACCGGAATAGAGGTTGTCGGGATCAAAGCCGGTAACCTGCGCCGGAATATTTTTATATGTAATCGTGTCCGCAAAACCGAGCAGCTCCTTTAACTCTCTGTTTTCACGGCGGATGTCGGCATTTGATCGCTGCAAAAGCTCATAATCTTTGAGTTTTTCGCTCAACGCCACATACTTCGAACGCAGCTCCGCAAGCTCCCGCACAGCCGACACCGCATCCGTCACAAATGATGATATCGAATGTACGGCATTTTCCGTCCCTGCAGCCACCGAAAAACCGACCGATTTAAAATCGACAATAAACCGACCGCCGGAGAATGTCAGCAACACCGAAGATATGATAAGCAGCAAGATCAATAAAAAAACATCAAGCTTTATTTTAAATGAAAATTTTTTTTTCATTGCATTAGCGGTTTAGACTCTCATACAAACTGCGGTTACCCGACATATCCTTATATACGTCATAGTATAAACCTGCACCGATCGCCACGCAGTTCATAGGGTTTTCGGCAAGGATGACCGGAACATGCGTTTCTTTGGAGATAAGCTTCGGTAACCCTTTCAACAGGGCGCCTCCGCCGGTCATAACGATCCCCCGCTCTACAATATCGGCTGCCAGTTCCGGCGGCGTCTGTGCGAGTGTTGTTTTTATCTCTTCTACAATTTGGGTTATCGGTTCCCTCAGCGCCTCGCGCACTTCTACGGAATCGATTTCGAGGCGGCGGGGAAGTCCGGTAATTGCATCAGTTCCCTTAATTTCTACTCGTTCCATATTTTTTTCGGGGAACGCATTACCGATTTCAATTTTAAGGCGCTCGGCAGTCTGCTCTCCGATGATAAGGTTATGCACGGAGCGGATATGCTTAATGATAGCCTGATCGAATTCATCGCCGCCGACACGGATGGCATTGGTAACAACCATACCGAGCAATGAAATAACCGATACCTCAGTCGTACCGCCGCCGATATCGCATACCATATTACCGGCAGGTTCCGTAATCGGAATTTGAGCGCCGATGGCTGCTGCAAGCGATTCTTCAAGCACCTCGACGCTGCCCGCACCTGCTTTTAAGGCGCTTTCGTGCACGGCGCTGCTTTCCACATCGGTGATGCAGCTCGGGATTCCGATAACCATACGAGGCTTAATAAGCCTGTGGCGCGGCAAAATCTTGGAAATGAAGTACCGGATCATTTTCTCCGTCGTATCTTTATCTGCAATAACACCGTCTTTCAGCGGTCGTATAGCGATAATATTGCCCGGCGTCCTCCACAACATCCGTTTAGCTTCGGCGCCGACCGCCACGACCGATTTTGTTCCGCGTTCTACAGCAACAACTGACGGTTCATTAACGACAATACCCTTTCCTTTTATATAGATAATAGTATTACAGGTTCCCAAATCAATGCCGATATCGGCAGAAAATCTTTTAAAAAAGCCCATATTCCGTACGTTCCTCCTAGCTTATTTTATATTCAATTTTGCACGTGTTTCCGCATGTATGGGATTAAGCCGTATCGCAGATCGCCACTCATACCGCGCCTTAATCATATCACCCTGCATCTCATGTATCAGTCCGATACCGTAATGAGCATCAGCAGAGTTGACATCTTTTTCAAGTACAAGCTTGAATTGCTCTAAAGCATCTTCCGGTTTATTTTCCTCTAAAAAGAGCAACCCGAGTTGATTTCTACACCGTACTTCCAACACGGCATTGCCGGTTTTTTTTATGGTTTCAAAAAGATAGAGCTTTGCATTTTGTAGATCACCCTTCTTTTTATAATTTTCTGCTACGGCATATAGTATGAAATCGGAAGGGTTTACCGCAAGCGCCTGTGTAAAGGCCTCTATCGCCTTATCGGTATCTCCTAATAAAGAAGCCGCCATACCGCGGAACTCCGACAAATCGCTTGCCTCGATACCGCCGGTATATGCTTCATCCAAATACTTCACTGCAAGATCGGCATAGTAATAGCCCTGTTGATAATATGCCTTCCCGAGTACATAAGCGATCTTAGGGATGTCTTTATCTTTAGTTAGATACAGTGCGCGGCGCAAATGCACGATAGCTGCGGTAAGATAATCTGCGCCGATGGATAAATCGGTCTGCTCGGCAAAAAGGTAATATGCGGCAAAACCGTGCAGTGCAAGCGCAGTTCCATCCATCGGGCGTTTCTCTAAAATTTGAGCGGTTTTTGCATACACTCCCGCATAATCTTTATTTTCCCACTGAGTATATACTGTACGCATCGACGGCACACGGAAATAACGCGCCCGATAAACAGTAAAAAAGAAGAGAACTCCGGCAACGATAAGTGCAATACACAAAAAAAGAACGGCATATCTTCCGATATGCGGTTTCGATGAATGCTGTGTCTTACCGTGGTGCCTTTTCATACGTTCCTAACTAATGTCCTTCATAACGGAATCTATCCGTATAAATAAAAATAGAGAGCCATAAGCCGGATTCTGTCTGCGAACAGGGTAACCATCTATCTTATTGCTGCATTACTACAGCAATTTCCGCAATCAACCCGTAAATAAAGGATCGGATATCCTTTACTATTCAATTTTGCTCCTGATGAGGCTTGCACTGCCACCCCGTTACCGGAAAGCGCGGTGGGCTCTTACCCCGCCTTTTCACCCTTACCGTTTTACCGGCGGTTTATTTTCTGTTGCGCTGTCTGTCGCCTGCATTTTACAATACAAGTGCCCGGTCGTTAACCGGCATCATTTCCGAAGGAGTCCGGACTTTCCTCCGTATATCACGGCGGTTACCAGCTCTCTATCCTATTACACTATTAATCTTCGCTGCTGTCTGATTCAGCCTCGTCATAGTCAGACGAATCATCCAAATCGGCTAAGCTTCCCATATCCATATCGTCAAAAATCATATCCTCAGCAGCATCCTGCTCGCTTTCTTGATAATACAGAATTCTACTGCAATAGGGGCAGTACATGATATTTTTTCCTTCCCGCACTTCAATAGCAAATTGAGCCGATAGGATCATGTGACAGCCCATACAGACATTACCTTGAACGGGGACGATACCGATACCTTGCTTGTTTTTGATGATACGGTCGAATTTAAACAGCGTATCGCTATCCAAATCGGGAGCAATCCGCTGCTCCCCTTCAACAAGCTCAGCCAACTCGTTTTTCTTTTCGGCAATTTCTTTTTCAATCATCGCCTTGCGTTCATCGAGTTCCTGCTCTTGCTGTTTAATCAACGCCTCTTCGTTTTTAATCTCTTCGTCAAGACGTTTGTGATTGGCTTCGTTTTTAAGGATTTCCTTGCGAAGTTCGGCTTCTTTTTTAGTGGCATCCTGAATTTCACGATCAAGAGCATCATATTCCCGCTGTGTGGAAATAGTATCCATTCCTTTCTCGGCCTGTTCGCGCTTCTGTTCGGTTTCAAACAACTCTGCTTTTAATGCCCCGATGGTTTGCCGTATTGCTTCGTCATCGGTATTCTTCTTAATATAATTGGTTTTATACTGCGCCAACAGCTCTTCCTGCTTTACCAACAGTTGAGGCGCCTCTAAAATCTCACTATCAAGCTGATTCTTCCGTGCAAGAATATCCTGTAATTCACGCAGTTTATCAAAAATCTCCGCTGTAACCATCGTCACTCCCCTATATCAAATATTCCCTATGTATCCAAATAATCTTTTAATTTGCAGCTCTGTTTAGGATGCCGCAGTCTACGTAATGCCTTCGCCTCAATTTGGCGAATACGCTCACGGGTTACGTTAAAATACAAGCCGACTTCTTCCAAGGTCAGCGCATAACCTTCATCAAGACCGAACCGCATCTTAAGCACTTCTTGCTCCCGCAGCGGCAAACATGATAACACGCCGCGCAGCTGCTCTTGCAAGAGAATATACTCCGTCAGGTTGGATGGATTTTCGACATCCTTATCTTCAATAAAGTCACCGAGCGAAGAATCTTCTTCCTCTCCTATCGGCGTTTCAAGTGAAATAGGTTCGCGCGCTACGTTTTTGACCTGCTTAACCCGCTCGACATTCCAGCCAAGCTGTGCAGCGATCTCTTCATCAGTCGGCTCCCTGCCGAACTTCTGCATCAGCTGCCGCGATTCGCGGGTAACTTTGTTGATTTGTTCAATCATGTGTACCGGCACACGGATAGTCCGCGCCTGATCGGAGATGGAGCGTGTGATTGCCTGCCGTATCCACCATGTCGCATACGTCGAAAACTTATATCCTTTGCGATATTCAAATTTTTCAACCGCTTTGATTAAGCCGATATTGCCTTCCTGAACCAGATCGAAAAAGTGTAATCCTCTATTGGTATACTTCTTTGCAATCGATACAACCAAGCGCAGGTTTGCATTAATGAGCTTATCCTTTGCCTTTTTCAGCATTGCATGACCATGGCGTATCTCTTTCGCAAGTGCGATAATATCTTCCGTCGGCGCTTCAAAATCATATTCGATTTTTCGAACCTTGCGAATGAGCGTTTGAATATGCGTATAAATATCACGGATATCGCTTGCCGTCATACCCAGCTCTTCTTCCAGCTTCTGCCGTTCACGCGGAATAGCGAGCCGTTTTCCAAGCTTTCGTAAATCAGAGTACGCCCGTATACCGAGCTGACGTTGTTTCTTTTCACGTCGGCGCCGATACTCCCGTATTTTCCGTGCAGCCTCCAAAAAATGATCCGAAATTTTTTCAATTTCTTCTGTTTGAAATTCAATTTTCTGTAAATAATTCAGGATTTTTTTTCGTGTTTTTTGCAGATCTGCATCATCCAGAAAACTGGCAAGCGTCTCTTTATCGTATAGTTTCTTTTTTAATAAGATATAAGCCTTTATATCGGAATAGATGGGTTTTAATTGTTCGCCGTACGATTGGCGGAGCCGTTTTTTTTCGGCATCTTCATAGCTCAATTCTTTACGCGGCTTATTGCTCTCTGAAGAACTGATTTTGGCAAACGCTTTTTGAGCGATCATCTGAACTTCGGAAATCAGCACACCGGAGTTTTTTATCGCACTTTTGATGATATTCTCCCCGTCCTCCATCGCTTTCGACAGAATAACTTCCTGTTCGGCTGTCAGCAAATTTTCTTTGCCGATATCACGTAAATAGAGTTTAATAGGGTCGTCAACAATCGCTTCTCTATCGTTATTCAAAAGCTTTTTATGCGTTTCTTCGGGTTTTGAAAATTCAGCGTTGTTTTCAGGTTCAAGCTCGGCTTCTTCAAACAGCTGTTCCTCGCTTTCAAGCTCTACTTCATCAAGCTCATCCGCGAACATATCATCGGTTTCTTCGGCGACCTCATCAACTACTTGTATCTGCTCCTGTTCGAGCAAATCTAGAATTTCATCCATTACAGCTTCGGACGAAGTCATTTTTTCAGGCAACAAATCGGTCAATTCATCCCATGTCAATGACTTGCGTTCTTTTGCATGGGCAATCAACTTTATAACAATAGGATCTTCGGAGATATCTATCATTTACGTCGTTTCCTTTAATTCTGCAAGCACTCTGTCGATATGCAGTTTCTCACTCAGCAGGTCATTGGTATGCCGAATGTCATCAACATTACCGCTCTCATGCACTGCTTGCAATTTACGGATTATGAGCTCCTTTTGCCGCTGTAAAGCATTTTGTTTAATATAGTAGATACCGTCATACACCAGTTTATCAGGATTTTCTGCAAATTCACCTTTAATAATTGCACTGCTTACGGCATTCCTTAACGTTTCGGAAGGACAATGCGCTAATAAGCTGTCATACGTATTTGCATCGGCGCGATAACATTCTTCTAATACAATAAACAAATCCTTCGCAGCAGGATCCTCAAAATCATCGGAAGTCAACTCTGTCCGCATTTTTTTAAATAGATGAGGATTTGCAGCTGCTGCAAGCACGATCCTCAGCTCCGCGGTCATTTTAAGCGCAGTGCGCTTTTGTGTTTCACTTTTTCGTGTAGGCGGTACCCGTTCTTGTTTTTGGTCATACTGTATATAATCAGTAAATAACGCTTTTGAGCTTATACCCAAATCCGCCGAAAACTTATGTATTGTTGACTCTTTTTGAATATCGGATTCCAACACCTCAATATAGGGGAATAGAAAGGCAGCAGCTTGAGCCTTTCCTTCAGGACTCACTACATCAAACCGCCCAACGGCAATTTGAATAAGATAATCACTGTCTAAAATAGCATTTTTCACCAGTTCCGTCAAGCTTTCGGCACCCTTATGCGCCAGTATCTCAGCGGGATCCTTTCCTTCCTTTATCATCAGCACCCGCACCTGCAAATGTCCGGCACGGCAAAGCTTTATCGCCTTGTATGTTGCCTGTTGTCCTGCAAAATCGGAATCGAAAGAAAGAATGATAGTGTCGGCAAAGGATTGAATAAGCTTTACCTGATCTTCCGTCAAAGCAGTACCCAACGGAGCGACGGCATTGGTAATACCTGCTTGATGAAAGGCGATAACATCCATATAGCCTTCGCAAAAAATAACCGTTTTTTCTTTTCTAATTTGTGCGAGTGCCTGCGAAAACGCAAAAAGCGTCTCGCCTTTTTTATACTGCGGTAAATCTCCGGTGTTAAGGTACTTCGGTCCATCGCCTTCCAGAATCCGCCCGCCGAAAGCTACCGGCTGACCGTGCCGATTACAAATCGGAAACATAATTCTGTTAGAAAAAAACGAAACTTCGGGATAGTTTTTGGAAAAGAGTCCCGACTTCGCCAAGAACTCCGCGGAATATCCCTTTGTCTGTAAAAACTTAAAGAGCCACCGACGGTCAGCCGGTGCATACCCGAGGTTGAACTGCTCGATCATTTCGGGACTTACCGCCCTCCTCTCCAGATACCGGAGCGCGGAGGCGCCTTCGGGAGTGTTCAGCAGGAAATAATGAAAGGTTCCGCTCACTCTTTTGTACAATTCGAGCACTGTTTCTTTAAACGAATCTTCCGGTGCAGGACTGTAACTGCCTTCCGCATACACAACCGGAATACCGGCACGCTTTGCAAGCGCTTCCACCGCTTCGGTAAAGGACAGCTTTTCCATCTCCATAACGAATTTAATGGTAGATCCGCCCGCACCGCAGCCGAAGCAGTAATACATTTTTTTGTCGGGGATAACATGGAAGGACGGTGTTTTTTCACTGTGGAAGGGGCAGCACCCCCACCAATCATGCCCGCGCTTTTCCAAATGGGTATAGTTTTCGACGATCGACACCAAGTCGGTATGATTGTTTACTGCGTCGATTGTTTCGGTGGTAATTTTTGCCATCGCGGTCAGCGCCCCGCAGCCCGTTTTAAAATAATCGCGCCTGCTTTTGCATGTTCCGTTAAATTTCTGGTAAAAATATGCGTACCGGTCTCCGCATTTTCCAAGCGGAAGTAGAGGTACCCGCTTTTTTCGGGATTACAGGCGGCGTATAAGGCTGTCATACCCGGATTGGAAATCGGCCCCGGAGGAAGCCCCCGCCATTTATAGGTATTATAGGGATGATCTACTTCCAAATCCCTGTTCAACAGGCGGTCAGGGTGAGGTTTATGCTGAATCTCCGTCAAGATATATTCAACGGTTGCACACGATTGCAAGCCCATACCGATTTGCAACCGGTTTGAAAAAACACCGGCAATTTTTACGGCTTCTTCCGGTACGCGGTATTCCCGCTCGATAATGCTTGCTAAAATAACCGCCTCGTACCGCTGAGCAGGATCATCGGGAAAATGAGGAATATCGGCTGTTTTATGGAAGAAATTATCCAGCATCACCGTGATAACTCGTTCCGCCGTTTCGTCGTACGAAAAAAAGTAGGTGTCGGGAAATAAAAACCCTTCGGCGGAAGCACCGATAATGCTGTATGATTGCAGCAAAGCCTCGTTTTTTGCTGCGGCAAGGAAATCATCGGCGGCGACAACCTGCCGATCTTCAAGAATCGCTGCCGTTTTTGAAAGGGTCAGACCCTCCGGCACGGTAACCTTGATCAGCTCTTGTTTTCCCGCTTGTAAATAGGCGCAGAGTGTATGTACTGACCAAGCGGGAGAAAGTTTATATGTTCCGGCTTTAATCGGTTTATTAACAAGCCGGAAATACAGGTATGCCGGATACTCAAACCGGATGAGCCCCGCCGCTTTTAAATCGGCAGCAATTGCCCGCACGGAAGCGCCGCGTTTAATGGTAAAAAGCTGTTCGGCAGGATTTGTATCAAAAGAAGCAGGAGTATAAAAACCGGCAACCGTACCCACTGCGATAAGAAGGATACACGCCAACACAAACATTATTAAGCGAAAGCGTTTTTGTTTCATAGATATTGCTTGCATTACCGCCCGCCGTAGAGCTGTTCCGCTTCACCGATGGTAAGATTTCGATAAATATACTTTTCAGCAAAAGCATTCAATGAATACAGCTCATCGGGCAGCGGGAGATTTTTCCTAAAAAAAGAAATAAGCGCTTTGAGTTCTGAATCTGAGAATTGATAAATCGGCAGCTCATCACTCATAAGTACAGATCCGTTCCTTCAACAGCGCTGAATATTTCAAGCGTACCGGCGCCTATATAGTTGCAGTAATGCTGTGCACTTGATTCTATCGCTAGAATCTTTTTATCGTTATAGGTCGGTTCGTGATGGAAAAGCGCTAATTTTTTAATTCCCCACGAAGTTGCAAAATCAATAGCGAGGGAAAAGGTAGAATGCCCCCACCCTATTTTTTCGATGGAATCGGTCATCGTATACTGAGCGTCGATAATCAACAGTTCTACATCACTGTAAAATGCGATATTGGCATCGTTTTTTTCAAAGTCTTGAGGACGAAGTTCCGTATCCGTTGAAAAGATGATCTTTTTTTGATTATCGAAAATTGAATATGCCACACACCCGCCCGGATGACGCACACGATGCCAACCTATCCGGGTATTACCGATGTGGATGTACGGTTCGTCAGGGGCAATACAGCGGAACTCAAACTTTGCAGTAAAGCCGCCCTTCCCGAACATAGTTATCGGGAAATACGGCCACTTCATCTGCTCTTCTAAAAATTCCCGCATTTTAGGGCGAGTGCTATATATGATAATGGTATTGCGTGAATCATACGCGGGGCCAAAAAAGGGAAGGCCTTGGACATGATCCCAATGAAAATGAGAGAAAAAGAGATGATAGGTTTGCGGACGATCAAAATAATCAAAGCGATTTTGCAAATTGATTCCCAATTCACGGATACCGGTACCCGCATCAAAAATGATATGATTACCCTCTTCGGTTTCCACCTCTACGCAGGTAGTATTCCCACCGATAGTTCCAAAGAGCCATGGCGGTAATGAAGCAAGAAAACGTTCCCGTGCATCTTGATCGGTAATGTCTTTTTCGGTTATCCGTTGAACGACGGCAGAAATTTTCGCTTGAATTTGCGCTGCACTCAACGGAGTTGCAATCGAACCGCGAACGCCCCAAAAATGTACCCGCATACACTCCTCTATTTTTCGGTGAAATCCGTGCTTTCACCGGTTCTTTTTCGTCGAATGACAGGAAATTGTTTTGCAGTATCGAGAAACTCTTGAATCTCTTCGGCCGAATACCGTTTACCGCGATTTATTCCCGAACAGCTGCGGGCATTTGCATTCCAACGCTGCTCATTTTCAAGTAAATAATCCCAAAACGGATATGACGAACATTGAAAAGGCCGATAGTTATATGCAATACAGCCGTTATTCCATAAAATACAATCGTAATTCGGCAGCTCTTTTAAACAAAGATACTCGTATCCATCCCCTTGGAGTACCCACCGGCAATATTTTTGAATAAAAGCGGATCGTTCCAACGACGCCCATGTCTGCAAATTCTGAAGATCGCGAGGAGATAAATACACAAACCCCGGATCATATCGACAACATGCCGAACATCGGTCGCACGAAAAGCATAAGCCGTCTTTCCAAAATAATCCTTGCTGCAAAAACTACTCCGTTACAATTATTCTATTATTATATATGAAAAATCCTGCTATTTCAAGCATTTTTTTGTTTTGTTTTGCTGCGTTTTTACTATGTGTTTTGGTATGAATTTCCGACGTATGTACTTGCGAAGATGCAATAACCGGCTTATACTAAAACGATATGCGGTTTTTTGATAGGTTTTTTCGCTGGCTAAAGAGACCTCAAATATATGCGCTGGTTGGCGGCAACGGTACCGGAAAAAGTTTTAGGGCACGGATGGTCGCGCAAAGATATGGAATTGATTTGATTATCGATGACGGATTGGTTATTAAAGGCGATAAAATACTTGCAGGGCATTCCGCAAAACGGGAAAAGACCTTTTTGGCAGCAGTAAAAACAGCTGTCTTTGACGATAAACAGCATCGTGATGAAGCGGCAAAAGTGCTTCATCAATTAAGCCGTAAAAAGGTGCTGATTTTGGGAACGTCGGATAAGATGGTTAATAAAATTGCAACACGATTGCAAATTCCGCCGCCGCAAAAAATTATCCGTATTGAAGATATTGCAACGAGGGAAGAGATTGAAACCGCTATCAGGAGTCGCCGTGTTGAAGGAAAGCACGTTATTCCCGTTCCCTCTGTTGAAGTTAAACGGAACTATCCGCAAATATTTTACGATAAAATCAGGCTGTTGTTCCGTAATGCACATATTGGGCGCTTAAAAGAAGAAGAAACGTTATTTGAAAAATCGGTTGTGCGTCCCGAGTTCTCAAAGGTCTATGCGGCACAGGTTTCCGATACCGCATTAAAAGAAATGGTGATACAATATGCGGCGCAGTACGATAGTGCGGTACATATTAAGAAAATAACCGTTCAAGCGAAAAGCAACGGTTACAGAGTTATTATGATGGTCGATATGCCTGCCGGCCCCGATTTGGCGGGCAGGATATTGGCGTTAAAAGACTTTATCATAAAAAACATCGAGCGGTATTCCGGAATTTTTATCGAAGATTTTAATATCGTATTGAATAAGATGATTGATGTACAAACGGAGAACTAAGATGGCACGGACATTAATTCCTTTATGGCAAAATTGGCAATTTGCGGAAAACTTTACGGAGCAATATATACAACCCGATTGCGACGAAACTCATTTTACCGAAGTGCAGCTTCCTCATACGGTGAAGGAATTGCCGTACCATTATTTTGATGAAAAAATATATCAATTCGAATCATGTTATCGAAAAAAATTTGCTGCCCCTTCTCAGTTGCAAGGGATGCGTCTTTTTATCGACTTTGACGGCGTAATGTGCTATGCGAAGGTCTTTGTCAACGGACAGTTCGTCGGCGATCATAAAGGCGGATATGTCCCGTTTTCCGTAGAGATTACTCAATACGTTGAGTATGGAGAAGCTGAAAGCAACGTACTCGTCGTATATGTCGATTCGACGGAGCGGGCTGATATTCCTCCGTTCGGCGGTATGGTAGATTATCTGTGTTACGGGGGCATTTACCGCGATGTTACCCTACGTGCAGTACCCCATTGCCATATTGAATCGATGTATGCCCATCCTGTTTCCGTTTTAACGGCGGAAAAAAGTTTGCAGGTTGATATTGCGATTGAACACAGCGAGCGAACAAATCAATCGATTGATATTTCGGTAGCGCTTTTCGATTCCAGAAACCGGAAACGGGCAGAGCTGAGCAGAAGTCTTGTCGTATCCGTTCCGTTGCTTTCTCTATCGATGATAATGGATGAATTAACCGGCTTAAAACTATGGACACTTGAAAAACCTGAGCTGTACCGCGTCGAAGTATCGTTACTGGAAGACGGCGTGGTATGTGATGCCGTATCGACCCGTATCGGATTCCGCACGGTTGAGTTTACGCCGGAAGGTTTTTTCTTAAACGGCAAACTGCTCAAGCTGCGCGGTTTAAACCGGCACCAGTCTTTTCCGTATGTCGGTTATGCAATGCCGAAGCGAGTGCAGCAAAAAGATGCGGATATCTTAAAATATGAACTTGGCGTTAATATCGTCCGTACCTCGCATTATCCGCAGTCACCGTATTTTTTGGATCGATGTGATGAGATGGGCTTATTGGTTTTTGAGGAAATCCCCGGTTGGCAGCATATCGGCGATTCGGCGTGGCAAGATATCAGCTGTGAAAGTGTCCGGAAGATGATCATTAGAGATCGAAATCATCCTTCTATTATATTGTGGGGAGTACGCATTAATGAATCGCCTGATTGTGCGGCGTTTTATCAGCGCACAAATACGATCGCCCATGAGCTTGACCCGTACCGGCAGACCGGCGGTGTCCGCTGTATTGAGAACAGTGAATTTTTTGAAGATGTCTATACGATGAACGATTTTATATATGGTTCTCAAGGATTGCCTGTTGGCAATGGAGCGGGAATTGCGCGAGCGCTTCGTTCTCAGCGTGAGGTTACGGGACAGTCCGATGTGGTGCCGTATCTGGTAACCGAGTTCGGCGGACACATCTATCCGACAAAGCGGTTCGATCAGGAAGAGCGCTTGGTTGAGCATGCAAAACTCCACCTTTCGGTGCAAAATGCCGCCGCCCTTGACCCGCAAAAATGCGGTGCAATCGGCTGGTGCGCTTTTGACTATAATACCCATGCGAATTTCGGTTCGGGCGACCGCATTTGCTACCACGGCGTGATGGATATGTTCCGCATTCCTAAGTTTGCCGCAAGCGTTTATGCGAGCCAGCTGCCTGCGGAAGTCCGTCCGGTATTGAAACCGTTGACCCGCTATACCGTCGGTGACCGTGCAGTCGGCGGCATCGCACCGCTTATCATCTGTACGAACTGTACCGCAGTCCGGCTGAGCATCGGCGAAAAAGATTTAGATCTGTTTTATCCCGCTATTGACCGATATCCCGGGCTTGCGCATCCGCCGGTTGTTATCGAGAGCCTTCCAAGCGTGTGGGGAGGCGAATGGGAAGATGCCGTATTCATCGGCTACCATAACGGTAAAGAGTGTATTACCCGCCGCTTTACTGCAAATCCCGTTAGGACGCAGCTCGTGCTTACCGCCGATGAGACAAAACTTCGGGCGGACATACCCGATGCCGTCCGCTTCGTTGTGCGGCTCCTTGATCAGGCGGGGAACGAACTCCCCTATAGCTCCGAGGTTGTGCAGATTAAGCTGAAAGGCCCCGCAGAAGTTATCGGCCCGAAGGAGTTCGCCCTCATCGGCGGCGCCCGCGGATTTTGGATTAAAACGCTCGGAAAAGTCGGTACGGTAAAGGTGTCCGCACAAACCGGTGAATTTAAAAGCGAAACCGTTTCAATCCGCATCCGGTGAGGTTGTAGGTATCAATCTTTAGGTAAAGTAAAATTTTAAGGGTAATTGACAAAGATTTTATTTTGCGCTATAGTCTTCAAGTATTTTTACGGCGGTATAGCTCAGTTGGTAGAGCAAACGGCTCATATCCGTTAGGTCATAGGTTCAAGCCCTATTGCCGCTAACTCCTTTTACATTTACACCGAAGTATCGCCGAAAGGCAAGATAAATCTTTCTGTTACAGTATTGGTGTTCATATTTCCGCTTTATTTCTCACAGTACGCTAAACGCAAGCAAAAATAATAGGTGTATTTTCATCGTACTAATCCCTGCACCGTTCCGTGCTGTATCGTCTGCTCTGACCGTGATAATTCCTGTTCATTTTTTCTGTATGTTACTTAACGCCATGACACATTACCCATGAATAATATGAAGGGTTGTTTTTTTTATACGGGCTGTATATACTGTTTCAATGCTTTTTTATTTGTCGGGGCTCCTTTCTTCATTTTACGGCCCCATGCGGCTTTTACAGTCATATCTTGTACTTATTTCGATTGCATTTTACGTAGGCTTTTTTTTAACGGTATTTATTTTACCGCGCTTTTATGCGCGTTTACCGAAAGACAGGGGAAAGGAATTCGGTATTGCTCCTGAGGCTGCAAAGGGTAAACCGACCGGCGGCGGCGTTGTGTTTATTACGATTTTTGTCGTGATGATTTTTCTGCTGATTATTCCTTCGGGTACGCAAATCGCCGTACTGGTTTTAACATGGTTGGTAATGCTTACCGGTTACCTTGACGATCGGTCGGTTAATCCGTGGGGAGAATACCGGAAAGGTGCGTTGGATTTAGTGTTGTCGCTGATTACCACAGCGGTGCTCTTTCATTGGTATTTCGATGATTCCATTTTTTACTGGATTCCGTTTATGAGTCAAAGTATCGCCGTGCATCCCGCCGTGTTTTTTACCGTTTCGGTTTTAATTTTATGGTTTTCCATCAATACGACGAACTGTACCGACGGGGTGGATGGTCTTTCCGGCACGCTCATTTTGATGGCGCTTATTTCGCTCGGTATGGTTTTCTATTTTATTATCGGGAACGTAAAAGTTTCGGAATACCTGCTCATTCCGCATCGGATAGACGGCGCACAGTGGGCGCTTATCTGCTTTAGCCTTTCCGGCGTGCTGATGGGATACCTGTGGCATAACGCATATCCGAGTAAGGTGATGATGGGAGATGCCGGTTCCCGCGCCCTCGGCTTTTTTATCGGCGTGTTGGTCATTATTTCGGGCAATCCTTTCTTGCTGTTAATGACCAGCGGGATGATTCTACTGAACGGCGGCACAGGTCTCGTTAAAGTAGCGTTATTGCGCTTTTTCCATATCCGTATTTTTAGGAATATCCGATTCCCGCTCCATGACCACATGCGGAAAAATCTTCAATGGTCATCGACGCAGGTATTGATAAAATTCCTCATTTTACAGCTGCTCATTACGCTTGCCGTATTTGCAGTCCTCTTTAAAATTCGCTAATCTCTGTGTCTGAACCTGATAGCAAGAGCGCTGTGTGCAATTCATACGATACGCACAATATCGGCACAGCTGTGCAGGATGAGCATGGGCCACTGTTTATCCGGAGTAAAGCGCTTATCGGAACGGAAGGCGTTGAGCTGCTCCGTAAGCTGCGGATTGCGGTATTCGGTATCGGCGGCGTTGGCGGGTACACGGTCGAAGCCCTTGCCCGCGCAGGTGTCGGGACGCTGTACTTAATCGACGGCGATACGGTAACTCCTTCAAACCTTAACCGGCAACTCTATGCACTCCATTCCACCATCGGACAGTACAAAACTGCCGCAGCTGCCGCACGTATCACCGACATAAACCCAGCGTGTACGGTTCATCAGATTGTGCAGCATATTCTCCCCGATGCGGACGGATTCCTTTCTTTCTTACCTTTTTTATCTGACATCGATTGTGTTGTCGATGCGGTTGATACGATTTCGCTTAAAGTCGCACTGGCGGCAGAAGCAGAAAATCGCAGCATCCCAATCGTAGCGGCGATGGGTTGCGGGAATAAGCTCCGCGCGGATTTATTTCAATTTGCTGATATTTACGATACCGCCGTTTGCCCCCTCTGTAAAACCATGCGCGGTCTTTTAAAAAAGCGGGGCGTAAAAAAGCTGCGGGTACTGTATTCCAAGGAAGTTCCCGCTGTCCGCAGCCGTCCGCCAAGCTCGGTTTCATGGGTACCCGCTGCTGTCGGTATTTTGCTTGCAGGCGATTTACTCAATCAGATACTCCGATACTAAATCCCATGCGGTGCGGGAAATATCGGTACATTCGGCCTGTTCGATAACTGCGTTTCCGAATAGGTTTATCAGTTACTTTTCCAGCACGGTGATTTCAACACGCCGATTCCGCGCCATGTTCGCTTCCGTGGTGTTAGGCGCAATCGGCTTTTCCGCACCGAAGCCGCGGGTAAAAATATGGTGCTGCTCCCTTACACCGAGTTCTACCAGATAATTTGCAACCGCTGCTGCACGCTGCTCGGATAAGATTTGCCGGTCTTCGGCTTTGCCTGCCAACGCGGTATGCCCCGAAATCAACAGTTCATAGTCGGGATACTTGCTTAAAAGTTTCCCTATTTTTTTAATCTTTTCTTTTTCGGCCGGAAGGAGACGCGCTGAATCGGCTTCAAATTGAATATTTTCAAGACTGATGGTAATGCCCTCATCGGTTTTTTCTACGGTCGTATTCGCAATGCCCATGTCACGGATATTTTTATCTAGTATTCCTGCTATTTCTTCTTTATCCATACGTTGTAACGCGGTTATTTCCGCCTTTGCACTACCGCGGTATTCTATCACTGCTCCGGTGTTTAGCTCCATCATTATGGTAAATACTTCATCATAATAGGGAAGGATTCCTGCATCATTATCCCAATACAGCCGCTGTTTTGAATACCCCATCGTACGGACGGGATAGAGCATCGGCAGCGTTGTATTTCCGTTTCTTTTATTTTGGATATTTTTTATCGGAATATCATAATAAAGGTCATAATTTACTTCTATTAATTGATAGGTTTTTCCTTCACGCTGGGTAGGCCCTTGGTATGTATACGTAACATCGATGGGAACGACAAACGGTTTTTGAATGTTAAAGTTATCCCGCAGGTCGTGCGCTTCGCTTGCAGAATGCCGCCAGCTTTCACCTTTTTTTACATCATACTGAGGAAAAACCGGAACATCTCGAACCACCGGCATAAAATACTGCTCGCCAATAGCATAAATACCAAACTCGTCTCTGCGGAATACGCTCGGATATTCGCGTCCCCACGAGAACGTCCGGTTGCTGTTTTGCTCGCTCGTCATAAAAGTACAGGTATGAAGCGCAGAAGAAGGCTTGCCGTTTGATGCCGGTTGAACATCCGAAACTTCCACAGTAACGCGATTGATAATATAAGCCTGATGTGCAAACCGTCCATTCAAGTATACGTCTTCGGTAACCGTAGAATTAATCCGGTAAGTATCACCATCCCTGAAGTTGAAACGGAAGATTTCGGCATGCAGCGGAGAGAATGCACTGAACGTAAAAGAAATTCCTAAAAATAGAAAGCGCTGAAATTGCATCTTTGAGAGATTCTTTAACATATTCATCATAGTATTGGAAAAAGAAAAAAGTAATAGCATACCGTACCCTAATATTTTCATAATTTTTTGTAAATATGTAACCTTTCTTTTTTCGTCTGTTTAAGTGGTGTATATTGCGATACGTACTATCAAGAGAGTATTCAATGTACCTCCTTTACAGTTGCCCTGTAGGATTTTTTCCTCCTTTTGCCTACAGGGTTTTTTCTTTTTTTCCCTTCCCTCTCCAGATAATGAATAAACCTGTAAGGAAATGGTTTATCATATCCGCTAACGCGGATTGCGAATCAAGCCTAACGGCTTGTTCTGTAAGAAAATGGTTTATCATATCCGCTAACGCGGATTGCGAATCAAGCCTAATGGCTTGTTCTGTAAGGAAATGATTTATCATATCCGCTAACGCGGATTGCGAATCAAGCCTAATGGCTTGTTCTGTAAGGAAATGATTTATCATATCCGCTAACGCGGATTGCGAATCAGCTTTTAGAGGTTTACCTAGTGAAGATTTTTCAAATAAGTCGGTATGTCCGAAAAATTAAGGTGTAGACCGAATTTTATAAAGCAGAAAGCTGCGCCTCCTACGATCAGAATACCGAGTATGATAAACAAAGCTTTCCGTCCGTTTTTCTTATCGGCAAAGGGATCGACGGGAACAACGATGCTGCCGAACGGAATAGTAGCGAGTTTGGTAAGTTGAGTTCCGAACGGAATGTTGATTCGCGTGCGGATATTTACCGCCCATCCGTTTGCTTCAAGAATCGGCGCGATACTGCGTTTTCGCAATTTCATCGAGGCTAAAATCATCGACGGGCCGGAAATACAGAGCAAAATTCCGATAAGACCGAGCGGAACCCAAAAACCTAAGCCGAATAAGGCTTGCAGAATGCTGCCGATTAAGGCTGATATACCGCCTAACGCAGTACCGATCAAGGCAATGGTTCCTAAGTCGAGTTTTTTTACACCTATCGGTGCGACAGGTGCTGGAGAGGTACTTGCGGCAGCTTGCTTGTCGGCGGTCGTAACGGTGGCTGCTGCCTTGGAAAGTAAATCGGCAGATTTTGCTTCGCCCGCTGCAGCCCGCGCTGCAATTTGGGTCTCAATCATTGCAGCGAGTTGCTTGTACGGCATAAAAAATGCTTGCCTGACACTAATCGGGTTAGCAATAACCTTTGTAACAACCGCATTCCAGTCTTTTCCGGCGCGATCGTAGAAGATACCGTTTCTTCCGACTACAATATTTTCGCTATCTCCGTTTGTAAACAAGGCAACAATCTTTTTGCCTGATTCTCCTTTTCGACTTATGTCGCAGTATACCAAATAGGCGCCGGAAAGCGTATCCAACGTTGCATGACGAGCATCGCTGTTAAGCTCAAAGCATAAATCTGCTGCGCGTGCATCAAAATACAATGCACCGGCTTGAAAGACGGAGCCTTTGCCCTCATAAAAATCGCTGAAGCTGATATAGTTTTTCAGCACTGTAACAAAATCACGGCGGAGAAGTATCAGCTTTTCCAAATTGGATAAGTTTCCTCGTTCTTTTTCGATGGTTAGTGCATACCGAATAAATGAAGAAACCTCTCCTTGCTTTTCACCGTTTACGAGCGCTTGCAAGAATGAACGATCGAGCAATGCTACCGAAGATGTCGGTTTGCTGTTTAAGCGTTCTTGATACGGTGTCAGTTTCTGTACGATAAGGGCGAATTCATCCTGCGTAATACATTCCTTTTGGCCGAGCAGCGGGATGACAGCATTGTCTGCAAAAGATTGAAGCTGTTTCTTCCATGCGGGATTTACACCTTTCAACAGCGGCAGCGGCTTATCGGCAACAGCGGAAGCAAGCGGCAGGGAATTGAGCGTTTCATTAGTGCAACGGATAACCTCCGCTGCAAGTTGTTGGAATGCCTGTTCATCGGCGGATAAGGCCGCTGCTTTATCGGGATCATATTCGGTTAATTTACAGCGAAGAAAATAATCCTCTGCCTTTTCTTTTATAGCGGTAAGCGCTGCCGCTGCTTTTTGCGTACGCTCCAAATCGAGGGGCAAGATACCTTCTTCTTCTAAAGACGTTTGCCATGCTAAAAAGAGTTGCGCATCGGTTATCAGATCTTGTTGGATGCGTTGCTGCAACCCGTCCTCAAGCGCACCGTTTGCAATAGAGGAGGCCACCGCACTATTGATGATCTGTTTTAGTTTGTCATCATCGGAAGCATCGACCGGTATCGGTGCATTGCAATCCGGTGTATGGGCATCAAAAAATTTTTTTTGCGTTTCTATATCTGCTATCGAAATTTCCTGCGCATCATTCTTTTTGATGTGATCCAGTAACCAACGGGCACTGGAGCGAAGCATATCATCTTTAATTGAAACAAGCGGTACCGTATCTCCTTCTTCCAGCAATAAAGAAAGATCGGAAAGTTGCGCGGCGATCCAATCGGCAGCTGCCAGAATTTCAGGCGGACGGATAAAGCCGTCCGTATCACTGTCAAGTAATGCAACCGTCTTAGAATCGAGAAATATCCCGTGTGTCGGCATCGCCAGCACCGTCCATAATTTCAAGTCGAGTTCACGCAGATGCGTAATATCGTCTGCATCCTTCAAGAGAACCTGTGTAACACCGCCGAATCGTGAAAAATTCCACCGGTGTTGGTCAGCATTTTTTTGTAGTAACATAGTACCTCGTGAAGATATTTTCGATGATTCCGTTTGAAATGTCAATGTAGAAGGAAACTGTCCAAAAACTGTTACGCAATCCGCGTTAGCGGATATGATAAATCATTTCTCTACAGAAAAAGCCGATAGGCTTTTAGTTTTTGGACAGCCACATGATAAATCATTGCCTTACCTGATGCGTGTATCCTGCGACATTCCGCTTGACAGGATACTTTATTTTAAGTAAAGTTACAATTCTTACTAGCAACTGCGTGACGTATTTCAGTTACCGGCAATGCGCATAACGGGATGTAGCCTAGGGGCTAAGGCGTCTGGTTTGGGACCAGAAGATCGGGGGTTCAAATCCCTCCATCCCGATAGTTTATTCCTTGCTATATATAGACTTATAAAACTGATAATTTTGCTTGATTTTTAATGGGTCAAGTAAAGGTCAAGTCGGGAGTTTATATATGGATTATCATGTCTTTAAAAAGCCGGTCAAAACTTAGAGTGCGTCCGCTTCGAGGTCAATCCCGCGCAGGGCGGTAATCCGTACCCGAACAAGACTGCCGGCAGTTATCGGCTGCCCTTCGCTGTCTTTTTGCGTTTCGGAAAAATTGACGACCACTGCGCCGTCTACTTCCGGCGCTTGGAACCATGCCCGTCCGAGCGCAATACAGCCCTGTGTGTTCTCTTCTTCGCTGTTTTGTTCCTGCGGGATAATCTCTTCGATAAGGACGTCCGTTTCCAGCCCGCAAAAAGCAGAGAGTTTTTGTTCGGTAATCTTTAATTGCAGTTCGTTAAGGGCAGTCTTGCGCTGTTCGGCAATTTTTGCCGGTACCTGTTTTTTCATATCGGCAGCCTTGGTTCCTTCTTCCTGTGAATAGGCGAATGCTCCCGACCATAGGCTCTGGGCTGCCTGCAAAAAGGCTGCCGTCCGCTCAAAATCGGCTTGCGTTTCTCCCGGAAAGCCGGTTAAAAAAGTAGTACGGATAACCGCCTCCCCGTAGGGGCTTTCCGCGGTGCGGAAAGCTGCGCGGATATTTTCTATCAACTTGAGATAGATTTCGGCAGAACCGCAACGGTTCATCGCGCGGATAATCGGCTCGGAGCCGGACTGAAAGGGTATGTCAAAGTAGGGGAGAAAGCGGGTGTCGGCAGTCATAATCGGCAAGATATCCGGCGGGAAATGATCGGGGTGGATGTAGAGCAGCCGGACGCTGAATGTTCCTTCAATACCGGAAATCGCGCGTAAAAGCTGTGCTAATCCCGAAAGCCCCTGCTTTGGTTGAGTCGGCAATGTGGGTAATCCGCTATTAAGCCGGTTGCTGAGTTTGTCCAGGGGATGTGCGGCTTCATACACTGCAAGATCTTGCCCGATAAGGTTAAATTCTTTATATCCTTGCCGCACAAAGTCCCGTATTTCGTTGATGATGCTATCAATCGGCCGACTTCTCACTGAACCGCGTATCAGCGGTATCGCGCAAAATGAGCAGCAATTATTACATCCCTCAGTAATTTTGATAAAGGCAGAGCGGGGAAAGTTGAGTAGTTCGGGGCGCGAACCGCAGCATACGCCTTCTTGCGCCGGTTTAAGAAATGGGCGGCTGTGTTCGGTAGAATGAACCGATTGATCATGTTCGTTCGGCGATTGTTGCTGCTGAGCAACCGGCGCATCCGGAAAAAGCCGGTCGATAAGTATGGGAAGCTGCGATAGGTCGCCGTTGCCAAAAAAGGCATCAGCTTCTTCAAAGTCGGTTTTAAAGATGTCGCCATACCGTTCCGCCAAGCAGCCTGCCAGCAAAATTTTTGCCTGAGGGTAGGCTGTCCGGGCGGTGATAACAGCTTCAATCGATTCCCGCTTTGCAGGCTCGATAAAGCCGCACGAATTGACAATGATGAGATCGGCGTTTTCCGGTTCGGTAGTTTTTTGCCAACCTTTATCGGTTAAGATACCGATAAGCAGCTCTCCGTCTACTTGATTTTTAGCGCATCCATGCTGATCAAGAAAGAACCACTTAGTCAACTTCCATTACCACAAATTTATAGCGTCCCGCTTCATCATCCTTGATCCATTTTAAATCCTTAACAATGACTTCGCCCGGACGGCTGACTTCTATATCGATGGTTTTTCCACCTGCAATAATTTGCATTTTAACGGCGTTTCCATTTGATGCCCAGATACGGATACCGTTATTTGCCTGAACGGTCAGCTGTTCCGATTTTTGATAGTACCGTTCGTCTCGATTGGTTTTATCCTGTTCGTAGCGGAAGAGGCAATAGCTTCGGAATGTTGCATTTAAGGTTACCGGATATGCTGAGCCGGCGTCGAACAGTACCTTGTACTTTGCAGATTCGGGCGGAGCTGCCTGATCGGAGATTTTTATTGTGGATGCTTCTGCAGAAACCGGTTCGGAAAAACCTGTGGTAAGTATCTCCACCAATGCGCCTTTCGATTCATCGGACGTATCAATATCTTCAACTGAAATTTTCACATCGGCGGTAACATCGCCGTTCAGATCCAACACAAGGCTCTGACCTAATGCAATGATTTGTGTTCCGATATCCGTTGCAAGATACAGTTCAGGCGCTGTTTTCTCAACTTGTATTTGATAATCTTTTCCATTGATAGGGACTGTAATGGTATCGCCTTGAAAGACTCGTTTTTCAAAGACTTCTTGAGAAAGGGTGTATGAAGCCTTCTCTTTTTTTTCTATAATCTCCGTTTGTTTAGCCGGTTGTACCGGTTTGTTTTTTATCGCGGTATCGATTTTCGTAATCAATATTCTACCGACAAAAAATACTGCTATTAAAAGAAGGACTACTCCTATCCCGATAAATACGCTGCGTGGAACGGTGAATGACTTTTGAGGGATCAGCGTTTCAGGCGGAACCGCTGTTTCTTGTATTCGTGCCTGTTTATACAGTGTAACACATTCATTTGGATTTAAGCCTAAGTATTCTGCATAGTTCCGTAAAAACCCGACAACATAAGGCTCCCCGGGAAAGACTTCATACATACCGGTTTCAAGCGCCTCTAAATAGCGGCGGGCAATATTCGTTTCCCGCGAAGCCTGTTCAAGGCTTATCTGTTTTTCATTGCGTGCTTTTTCTAATACATTGCCTATATCCTGCATCTATTTCTTTCCTTATGTTATTCTTCAAATAAAAAATTATTCATCATATCCGCATTCGGCGGTATATCATATAAAAAGCGGGAATCCGGAATGCCCGTATTCAATCGATAGTATGAAAAATCAAATGTGATCTTGCTGCCCGAAATAGGCCATGCTTCAATTCGCCTAATCAGCTTTGTTTCAGGCGAAACAAGGAGCCGGATATTCCTAAAAGTTTCCGAAGCAGAACGGCGATTAAGTGCAAGTACCACGACTTGCTGAGAGGAGCCTTCTTCCAACGGCTGAGGTTCTGCTCCTGTTTCATAAGCAATTGTGTATGAGCGTTTCAGCAGCGATAGGCCTTGGGGAGTTGCAAGGTTGGCTGTACCCGCAGAAGAATCTTTTTCTATCGTCTGGTTTAAAACCATCCGATAGGAGGGAACATAGATGGTCAATGTGTCGCCGGTGAATAGAATGACCTGCTCGTTCGGTTTGGTGAAATCAATGCGCAGCCGATTCGGCCGTTTGAAGTAGACGGTGGCTTCCATTGTCTGAACTTTTGAACCGGAGCCGGTTGAAACGGTGAGATTTGCTGTGTAATCGGAGAGCGCAGCGTATTGTTCAGACATTCCGGCAAAAAATACGCTCGCGGTCGTAATGGATTGACAAAATGCTGTTATATAAAAGCCGAATATAACGACAGTAAAAACGATTGTTTTTTTCATCCGATTAGTAAAGCAGAAATGAACGATAAAGTCAATATTTGCGAATTTTCTCTCGAACCTCGGCTTGGAGTATCCGATAAATACAAAAGCGACAAAACGCTACAAAAGGACATATCCGCTTATATCGTTTTTTCGTAGATAAAAGCCAGCTTGTTTCCGAACCATGCAAACCGGTCTAAAACCTGTGTACGGATAAAGCCTTGTTTTTCGTAAATCCTAATAGCCTTATGCCAATCTTCATGCACAAGCAGGATAATCCGTTCCAACTGCGGAAAAACGGCAGCAATACGTTCTATAGAAGCTGCGAAAAAACTTTCGGCAATGCTTTGTCCGCGCACCTCCGGCAATAACGCAAAGGAAGAGATATACAGCGCAGTCCCTGCAGGCTGATGGCGCTCGCGTACCGAATGACCTAAGGCAAATGCGTCCGTTCCAATCTTTTCCGAATCCCATAGTTCAGCCGTAAAGTACCCGCATACCGACTGTGTAGCGGTTTTAACAAGGACATAATTGCAATCTACAGCATACACGATGCGGTCGGCAAATACACTTTCGTCCTCAACGATATTTTCTTCAAAGCTCTGCCGTTCAACCTGCATCACCGCCGCCAAATCCCCCGACTCCGCTTTTCTTACCTCATATCCTTTCGACATTATCACCAACCTAGTATCTCTTTACGGTGCAGCAGACCTATTGCCTTAAGATTTTCTTCTGTAGAGCGATGCACATCACTCAATTTTTTAAAATCGATAGCAAAGCAATTCATTGAAAAATGCTGAAACACATAGACCGGCGCATCGGGCTTGCCGCCGTATTGCCGCCGCAGTTCTTCCGCATAAGCGGTAAAAAGAGATTTTTTTCGTAATTCACCGTATCCCACTAGCCAGAGCGGACACCCCAGTACACGTTGCAGGGCAGCAGTATGAGCGGCAAGCCATATTTGCGTTTCTTCAAAAAGGCTGCGGAATTGTTCGCCGCCGTGCTTGAGGAGGTAATTAAGCTCCTTTGTCTTTGCCGTATGAACGGGGGTTTTATTGAGGATGATAACATCTCGCCTAAAATCGATGTTGAGTTCGGGATTGCGGCGAAAAAAGCCTTCCGCAACCTTCCCTGCCTGCCCCACCAGATAGCGTTGATTTTTATGCAGCTGCTCATTCTTTCCCGGATTATCGCTGATAATAATCAGTTTTATCCTATCTGACGCTTGTACTTCGTCCAAGCTATGATTATACACGATGGGTGTTTCTTGCGGGTAGGCAGGGGTTTTATTTTCTGCCGCAGCTGCCTGCTGTAACAGGTGAAGTCTCCCCTGTCCCGCCGATTTTTGCACAGATGACACAGCTTCATCCGGTGCAGCATATTCATAGCCGCAACGATTCAGCCATTGCCGACATGACGCTTTAAAGTCGGTTCTAAAGGCGGCAAAAGCCTGCCATTCTCTATCGGTCATCGGATTACTTAGCTTTTATCTGAGAGAAAATTTTCCTGAACACATTACTGCTTAATTTTTTCTTGAGGAAGCCGAGCTTTGTTTCGGAAATGACAATCGCAATAAAAATGAGAACACAACCGATTAAAAGCGAGACTGTAACCTTCTCATGCCAGAACACAATAGCAAGGATAATACCGAATACCGATTCGAGGGAGAAGATGAGCGCCGCCGTCGATGCAACAACCTCTCGTTGACCGATCGCCTGCAATATATTAGTAAGAGACATACAAATGATACCTAAATAAAGAGCTGCAAAGATGGAATGCCCATTCCAGACGATTTTAGTACTGTCTTCAAAAAAATAGGTATATAAACCTGCATACACAGCGCCGAAAAAAAGATTTCCAATCGTAAGCAAAATCGGATCCATGGTGTCGACATACCGGCCAAGGTACACAAGATAAGCAGCAAAAACCACACTGCCTATCAGTGCAAGAAAATCGCCGAGATTTAAGCCGACATTGGAAGCTTTTAAAAGATCCGGCATCGAAATAAAGCCGATGCCGACCAAACAGAGCACTGCTGCAATAACGTGATAGATATTCGGCTTTCTCTTCCATACGAACCATGCAATAAACGGAGTGATAACGCAATAAGTCGCAACCAAAAAACCGCAACGCCCCGGAGGGCATCCTACGGCAATCGAAAGATTTTGCATCAGATAACCGATTGTCATAAGGAAACCGAGAACGGCGCATACGACAACGTAGGAACGGGACAAGTTTTTTAATCGTTTGATAAAAACCAGCATCAACACTCCTACTCCGATAGCGCACCGCATAAAGACCAAAAAGGCGGGAGGAAAATAGTCATTCGTACTGCTGATTGCGACAAAGGTCGTTCCCCAAAACAGCGCCGCAACAAAGAGCGCAATATGTGCGCCAATCTCTTTTTTTGTAAGCTTACTCATAGGTTAATCCAACCAATATATTTTATCGGGAGCTTGTTCTCGTAAAAAAATTTCTCGATACCGCTGCGAATGCTCCACCCGTACATCATCAGGAAAATACACATTATGCAAAAACCATACGGTATCCAAAAGATCTCCAAACGAATCGGAGCAGGAATATCGGTAATACAGTGGGGATTCTTCAAGCAGCGCACGCATCGCAAGGTCATGCGTATGGTACGGATCGATTGCTTGTCGCAAATTACTCCGCAAGCCTCCATACCACGCATGCGTAATCGCCAATAGATTAAGCCGTTTGTGAGTATCCATATAATACAACTCGTACATACCGGCAATTGCAGGAACAGACGTCGTTATCTTATATTTATCCGCACGTGTTAAGGCCGTCCATGTCAGCGTATAATAGACATCATTCTTGTCGTCTTCTTCTTTTATGATAATCGGTTTTAATTCAAGCATACTCTTAGAGGAGTATAGCATACTCCGCTCCTTTTGAAAATATGCCGCACACCGTCTATTTTTAGTCCTTGACAGCCTGATGTTTTTGTTTGACAGATGCGGAATTTGACGGTATACTTTTCTTTATAGGATAATTTTTAGGAGGCCGTAATGGCAAAAGTTGAACTGAAAGGTATCGGCAAAATTTACGATGGAAACGTCCGTGCAGTAGAGAATGCCAATATCGTTATCGAAGATCAGGAATTTGTTGTATTCGTCGGACCGTCCGGCTGCGGTAAATCGACGACACTCCGTATGGTAGCCGGACTTGAAGAAATCAGCGAAGGCGATTTGTACATAGACGGCGAACGCATGAACGACGTCCCACCGAAAGATCGTAACATCGCAATGGTTTTCCAAAACTATGCGCTGTATCCGCACATGACTGTCTATGACAACATGGCATTCGGATTAAAGATACGCAAAGTCGATAAACAGGAAATTGAACGCCGCGTACACGAAGCCGCCCGCATTCTCGACATTGAAAAACTGCTCGACCGTAAACCCAAGGCACTTTCAGGCGGACAGCGTCAGCGTGTCGCAGTAGGACGCGCTATTGTCCGTAACCCCAAGGTATTCTTATTTGACGAACCGTTGTCCAACCTCGATGCAAAGCTCCGTGTTCAGATGCGCGCCGAGATTTCCGACTTGCATAACCGCTTAAAAGCCACGATGATTTACGTTACGCACGATCAGGTTGAAGCGATGACCATGGGTGACAAAATCGTTGTTATGAAAGACGGAAAGGTACAGCAAATCGGCTCGCCGCTCTATCTCTACAACCATCCCGTGAATAAATTCGTAGCAGGCTTTATCGGCTCGCCGCCCATGAACTTCTTAAACGTTAAAGTCATAGAAAAAGACGGCGGCATCGCTATCGACGAAGGCACCTTTGTATTGACACCTACCGAAGATCAGCAAAAATACTTAAAGAAGTACGTCGGCAAAAATGTATTCTTTGGTATTCGGCCGGAAGATTTACAACTTGTTGCCGAAAGTGACACTGCTAAAAACAGCATGACACTCAAGATAACCGTTAAAGAACCGCTCGGGGCGGAAACACACCTCTATCTGGCTTCAAATAACCAGCAGATTATCGCTCGTACATTCAACGCGGTCGAAGCGGGAATCGGTGAATCGCTTCACTTTGTTCCGAATATGGAAAAAGCGCGCTTCTTCGATAACGAAACGGAAGCAAATATCTGCGAGGACGTTCAAAAGCAATAAAATGCCGCATCCGCCGGTCTACCCGGCTTGCTGAATACTCTTACACAGTTTTTTGAGATAAAGGGGATGTCTGAAAAGTGAGCCACTTTTTGGACAGCTCCTTTTTTAATCAACAAGCCGGAGTTGTTACCCGAAGCTTGCCGATTTTTCCCCAGCGTGATAATATATTTCCCATCCATTTATGATAAAGAAAAGATTAATTACGTTTTTAGCACACTCGAAGCGCTACATTTATTTAAATGTTTTGTGGCAGTGGATCGCCCTTGTTTCACAGATTGCGGCGGTGTTTTTTATCGGGCGTCTTTTGGAATCCTTATTCAATGGTACGATTACCTCAAAAGAGATGATAACGGCTGGCGCTGTTTTTGTTGCGGCGCTTGCAGTGCGGGCTGTTGCAACAAAATATGCAACCCGCTACGCCTTTCTTGCCGGACGAGATGTTAAAACAACCTTGCGGGATGCCCTTTACGCGAAACTGCTGAAACTCGGCGCCGCCTATCGGGATAGCATCGCTACTTCGGAAGTAGTACAGCTCGCCTCTGACGGGATCGAACAGCTTGAAATATATTTCGGTAGATACCTGCCTCAGTTTTTTTACAGTCTCCTTGCGCCGCTCACCCTTTTTGCGGTATTGGCGCCGGTCAGTTTTAAGGCGGTGGTCATTCTCCTCGGCTGCGTTCCCCTCATACCGATTTCCATTGTTGCCGTACAAAAAATCGCCAAGCGGCTGCTCAGTAAATACTGGGGCGCTTATGCAGGACTCGGCGACAGGTTTTTGGAAAACCTTCAGGGACTGACAACGCTGAAAATATATCAGGCGGATGAGGCAAAAGCCGAGGAGATGGACAGAGAAGCGGAACACTTCCGACGCATTACAATGAAGGTGCTCAGTATGCAGCTTAACTCCATTACCGTGATGGATGTAATTGCCTACGGGGGAGCTGCTGCCGGTATCATCACCGCAGCATATCAATTTGCCGCAGGGGATATTTCGATTGCGGCGGCATTCAGCATTATCCTCTTGTCGGCGGAGTTTTTTATTCCCCTCAGATTGCTCGGCTCTTTTTTCCATATTGCGATGAACGGAATGGCCGCCTCTGATAAACTTTTTTATATTCTCGATTTACCCGAACCTGCGGAAGCGCACGGCGCCATCGACAGCGCCGTCGGCATCAGCGTCCAAGACATCTCGTTCTCTTATACCGGACAACGGGCAATCCTTACAGACATCAACCTTACCATTCCGCACGGTTCCTTTATTGCCCTTGCAGGGGAATCCGGATGCGGCAAGAGCACGATTGCGGCGCTCCTTTCCGGTAAACATAAAAACTATACGGGGCGCATCTTATTCGGCCAAGACGAACTGAAAACCATCGATGAACGCCATATCATGCAGCATATTACAGTCGTAAAACACAATGCGTATCTTTTTAAGGGAACCGTCAGGGATAATTTGCGGATTGCAAAGCCGAACGCCTCGGCTGAAGAAATGGCTGCCGCGCTCAAAAAAGTAAACCTCGCTGATTTCTTAGATACGCAAAAAGGCTTAGATACCGAGCTGCAGGAAGGCGGTATGAATTTTTCCGGCGGGCAACGGCAGAGGCTTGCATTGGCACGCGCCCTCCTTTTCGACAGCCCCGTCTATATTTTTGACGAAGCAACTTCCAATATCGATATCGAAAGCGAAGAGCGGATATTACAGATTATCCATGAACTGAAACAGACCAAGACGGTGCTGCTTATTTCGCACCGGTTAGCAAACAGCGTAGACACCGACTGCATCTACTTTATGGAACACGGGCGGATTACAGAAAAAGGTACCCACAGCGAATTGATGTCCTTAAACGGCCGCTATTGCGCGTTGTACAAAAGCCAGTCGGAGCTGGAACGGTATGGCGGCACCGCCCATACTCAAGCAGTGCAGGAGGAGCGATAAATGAATACATCAAAACGCAGAAGCGCCCTTACCATAATGGACTCGCTGATTACCCTTGTCCGTCCACTCCTTCCCGTTATGCTGCTGGCAATTACCGCAGGAGTGCTCGGATTTTTATGCGCGATCTTTATCACGATCCTCGGCGGCGAAGCAATTATCGCGGCGCTCCCTACCCATATATCAGCCGGAACGCCCCTCTTGGGACTCAATCTGAAGCACATCGTGATGATATTGATCATCCTTGCGATTCTGCGGGGAGCGCTCCGCTACGGAGAGCAATACTGCAATCACTATATTGCGTTTAAGCTTTTGGCCATTATCCGGCATAAGGTATTCAGCGTATTACGGAAACTCGCGCCTGCGAAACTTGAAGGCAAAGACAAGGGGAATTTGATTTCCCTGATTACTACCGACATCGAGCTGTTGGAGGTGTTCTATGCACATACCATCTCCCCCATCATTATTGCAGCAGTAACATCCCTTTGTATGCTGATCTTTCTCGGCAGCCGCAGCCTCATCGCAGTACCGGTCGCACTCGCAGGATATATTACAATCGGTGTGATTATTCCGCTGCGCAACGGCAAGCGGACAAGCGAACAGGGACTTGCCTTTAGGACCGAGTTCGGAAATTTGAATAGCTTTGTCCTTGAGTCCCTGCGCGGCTTGGAAGAAATTATCCAATACGGGGCAGGGGAACGTATTCGAACCGAGCTGCGGCAGCGGTCGGATAATCTCGGGCAAAACGGGGAATATTTAAGCGTACAGGAAGCACGGCAGCGTATTGCAACGAATACGGCTATTCTCTTTTTTACCTTTGCACAGCTTTTTCTTTCTATTGTGCTCTTCCGGCAGGGAAGCATCGACTTTGCCGCCGCCGTAGGAATAACACTCGGCATGAGCGCCTCTTTCGGCCCCGTGCTTGCCCTCGCGCAGCTTTCCAACAATTTACATCAAACGCTCGCAAGCGGCGACCGTATTCTCAGTCTGTTGGAAGAACAGCCGCTCGTAGAAGAAATCCCCGCCGACGGCAAACCGCGCTCATTTGAAGGAGCGGCGGCAGATCACATCGATTTCAGCTACGGCAACGAAGAGATATTGCACGATTACAGCGCCGTCATTCAAAAAAACAGCATTACCGGCATACACGGCGCAAGCGGATCGGGCAAGTCTACCCTGCTTAAACTTTTGATGCGGTTTTGGGAAGTGCAAAAAGGTGCGATACGCATCTCAGGCGAGGACATAAAAACCATCCCGACCGGAGCATTGCGGGCGATGGAATCCTGCGTTACGCAGGAAAGTCAGCTCTTCAAAGGTACCATTGCAGACAATATCAAAATCGGCAAGTTGGATGCGCCGGAGAAAGCAGTTATCGCAGCGGCACAAAAAGCATCGATCCACGACTTTATTATCACCCTTCCAGACGGCTATAATACGCCGGTCGGGGAACTCGGCGACACCCTATCGGGCGGAGAAAAACAGCGTATCGGACTTGCCCGTGCATTTTTGCACGACGCTCCCCTACTCCTTCTCGACGAACCTACCAGCAATCTGGATGCCCTTAATGAACGAATCATCCTTAAATCGCTGAAGGAATCCGGCGCCGGAAAGACGGTTGTGCTTGTTTCGCACCGTAAGTCAACGCTGAATATCGCCGACACGGTTATTAATATCGCGGCAACCGCATCAGACGGTTTTTAAACAGCCCCGCCTCTTTATTCTGCGATATTTGATTTACTCGCTGATACGATTACCTTTCTATCCTATTTTTGCGTAAGGCTGAATACACCGTCCCAGTTGTCCGCAGGAGGTTTTTGGATAAAGGCCTCGCATTTACGCAGATAGGCATCAGAGGGACCATCATCCGGCCGCTCTTCGCGGAGCGCTTTAAAAAGGCGAGCTGCTTCTTTCCAATCCCGCCGGTCAAACACACAATGAGCCTCTTCAAAACGGCGTAAAAAGTCGAGCGTTGCCGAATCGACAGCCCCCTTCAATTCAACCAGCTCCCATAACTGCACTGGTGTATTGATACCGACAACGCGCACACGGTCAAACCGGCGGGTAATAAACTCGTCGCCGATTTCGTTTTTCGTCATATCGGAAATCAAAAGCCATGAACCGTACTGTTTATTTACGCCTTCCAAACGGGCGGCAAGGTTGACGGCGTTACCCATAATCGTATAGTCCATCTTCCGTTCGGTACCCATGTTCCCGACAACCATATCACCGGTGTTAATCCCGATGCGGGTTAAAAGCGGATTAGGGCTCATCCCCTCGCGCATAAAAAGCTCGTTCAGTTCAACCTCTTTACGGTGCATCAGCACTGCGGCATGACAGGCGAGGCGGGCATGTTCTTTATAATCTACCGGAGCGCCGAAGAACGATATAATGGCGTCCCCTTCGTATTTATCGATAGTGCCGCGCTGCTCTAAGATAATATCACTCATACCGGAAAGGTAGATATTCAGCAGCTTAACCAGTTGTTCGGCATCGAGCGCTTCACTTATTGTAGAAAAGCCCTTAACATCGGTAAACATTGCGGTAATCCATTTTTTCTGCCCGCCGAGCTTCAGCATAGAAGGATCTTCTATCATCTCATTGATAACATCGCCGGAAAGGTATGTGCCGAATGCTTTGCGGAGAAAGCTCTTTTCGCGCTCACTGATGATGAACGACACCATCGAATAGGTTAAGAACGATACGAAGAGTGCCAGTACCGGTGAGATAATAAAGATATAAATACCGGTAAAGTGGAATATGAGTTGATTCACCATCAGCACGACGAGGGACAGCACAACTCCTGCAATAATCTGAACAAGGGTGCTGAACCGGCGGATAACCACAATAATACCGAAAGAAAACGCAATCGCGAGCAGAGCCGACACCCAAACCGGCGCTTGCTGTAAGAAATCACGCTGCAAAATAGTATTGGCGACCGCAGCGTGCGTACCGACATTCACATATTCGCTGTGAAACGGGTTAACACCGATATCGGTTGTACCGGTACTTGACCACCCAATAATACAAAAAGCATCTTTAAGTTTACCGGCAAGCGTCGTTTCAAGCTCCGTATGCCGGTTATACGATGTGGCGGCGTTTGCATAGAGCGTTCCAAAATCGGCTTTTACCTGATCGTAAAGTTCCGCATCTTCAGGATTCCCTGCCTGTTTTGCCTCGTCGAACAAAAGCGCTACCGACGTACCGTAGTCTGTTTCAAAAAAGCTTTTTACCGTATCCCAATAGGTCTGCACAGCAGTAAGCCAAGCTTCCTTATCCTGCACAGACCCCGATTCCAAGGCAGTACGGCGTAGTTCTTCGCTTTCATCCCATAGCTGCATACATGTATCGATCGGCGCGTAGCCGGGGCCGAGGTTCCATCCTTGATTTGCCCGTAACAGGCGTAAACTGCTTGCCGTTTTTTCTCCGCTTTCGGCATAATCGATCAGCAGATAGAAAGGAACATGAGTAAAGCTGTTTTGATAGTTTTTTTTCGGCCATCGAATCAACATCATACCGCTTGAATCAAGCGGTATTGAAATATTTTCTTCTTTACCGTCATACACGGCGCCGATCAACGTAACGAGGTTTTTATCGATGACAACTTCGGGAGAACCCAGTTTCCGCAACAGCGGAGAAAAGGCAAGCTGCATAAACACCGTACCGCCGATATTATCTGTCAACCGGATACGCCGCCTCACGCCGTCGCTGTCGATATGCACATTGGTAAACCCTGCACCCGCCGCCATACGGCTGATTTCCGGTATCGGTACTAAAGCGCTGTGCCGACCGTCCGATAAGGAAGCATTCACTTTCAGCTTAGGATAGACAAACCGCTCTTTCGCAATGGCATATAAATCTTCTGAACCATCGCTCGGAGGATCATCCTGCATATTAACCGTAATAAACGACGAACCGAACAGCCGCATTGCCTGTCCTAAATAGCTATCGTTCTCTATCGCAACCTGCTTTGTATGCCGGTAGAGCGTGTCGCGCGATTGATCGATTAAATCTACCAATTCGCTCCCGTATATTCCCGCCTCCGGCAGTGTAATTTGGTTATTGGCAAGCGCTGCAAAAATATCCTGTACATTTGCGCCAATCTCTTCAAAAGAAGCGGCAAACTCGGACTTTAACGTACCGTTTAAATAGGTAAAATCTACACTCATCGGACTTTTATCGATATACTCAATATCGAAGACCGCAAATTCGGCGCCGAGTTGCGCCAACGCTTCCAAGCCTTTTGCAATCGTATTACGAGGCCACGGATATAAGCCGACTTTTTCGATAGACACATCATCGATATCCAGCAGCACAATAGAAGAATCTTCTTTAACATCAGACTTTAAGCCTAAAAAGAAATCATACAGTCGATTTTCAACGCCTATCCAAAATGGAAACAGATAAGCTCCCGCACACAGTAATCCGATAATACACGGTATAACAATTGAAGGCCAAGATATTTTTTTCTTCACTCTTTACTCCCTATTAAATCTATAGTATGATATGTACGTGAGTTATACAATGGGAAGATGTTAAAAACTTTGTTTTTTATAAAAGGGGGGACAGCATGAAACGTACTTTATATATTGCCGTTGCGATGTTACTTATCGCGGCAGCAACATTCGGTCAAGCAGCTGAAAAGATCGATAAAATTTTAGAAACCGAAGCCGCGACCTTTGGACAGGCTGCCTATCTGATACAGACAGCTTTGGATGACGGTTCCGACGGGCTTGATTTTGAAACAGCTTTTGAGCGATTCAAAAGCGAAAATCAAAATTTGATACGGGATTCGGTTACGGCGGAAGATGTGATACCGGTCAAGACCTATGCCTTTTTATTGATGAAGGCCTTCGATGTAAAAGGCGGTATGATGTACCGTATCTACCCCTGCCCTCGATATGCATATCGTGATCTGCGGTACCTCGCAGTTATCCAAGGCAAAAACAATCCCGACGCTTCTATGACAGGAGCATCAATGCTGCAAATACTCGGCCGCGTCGGTATGGTACAAGGCGGTGAATAATGAAACGTATACTAACCTTTCTCATTATCGCGGGCGGTATGACAATGTATGCCGCTGCATTGAACTTCGGATTCAACCTTTCAAATAGTACCGACTTAAACGGCACCAATAAATCTTTTAACATATCGCAGGCAAATGCCGCGGAAGCATTCATTGAATTCCCTGTGGGAGATTTTTCATCGATATATATTTCCGGCGAGGCACGGTTTTCAGGTACTTTCCCGATTAAGCCTAAGGGAGCGGTTCAGTTACTTCCGCTTACCCAAGCATTTAGACTGAAAAGAACGGATTGGTCGGGCAATACGGCTTTCAATACGATTGGCATCCAATGGGCGCTCGGACGGACCTCATTCAACGAGTATTCAAATAAAATTCTGCGCGGTTTATTTGACGGGGCAAAAGTCGGTCTTACAATCAAGAACGCTGATATTGCTTTCGCACTCGGCTATACGGGCTTAACCTATAAAACCGATGCGAAAATAAGGATAGATAAAGATGATATTGAACGTTTGAGCAATAAGGAAAAGGCACTTGCTCCGCAGCGGTTGTTCTTGCTTCTTTCAACCGCTTTCCAAGGACTCATTCCTTCGCATACATTCGGTTTCGATATGTTGGCGCAATTCGATTTACTCAAGCAAACCGGAAGGACTCATACGCAGTATTTTATACCGTATATTCACGGACGGATAGGTCGGAATGTCAGCTGGAGATACTGGGCAGCAGTTCAATTCGGTGAAGATACGCAATTATTTTACTCTCTCGCATCAGGTCTTTCCGTGCAATACTTCAACCCCGATTGGCGCTATTTTACGATAACCGGTAAGCTCGACTGGGCAGCAGGCGACTATGACGGTACGGGAGCAATGCGATCATTTATACCGATTACAGACATAAAGCAAACCGTCATTGCCGATACGACGGTAGGTCGATTCAGCGATATACTTACGGCAGGACTTACGGCAAGCGTTCGTCCTGTTCGGGGGCTTTTAACGGAAGTATCATACATAGCGCTGACTTCTCCGAATATCAAGAAAACGTCGGCTTATGTCGGTTCCGAATTATCGGCGAAACTCGCCTATCAGTTTTATGATGATTTTGATGCATCATTCGTCGGCAGTATATTCGTACCCAATAAAAAGATCATTATGGGATATAATTTACAATGGTTAACGAAATTCGCATTTACAGTTCATCTATAAAAGATAATTTTTTAGGAGGGTTACCATGAAAAAATCTTTAGGAATTTTAATACTCTGCATAGCGGGAGTTTTCTCGCTCTCGGCAGCAGCTACTCTGACAGCAACAATCACGGAAGTTGCGGGGAAGGTTGAATGTAAACTCCCCGGAAAAGATTGGAAAACCGCAAAAACAGGTGATGTTTTACCCGCAGGTTCTTTTATCTCTACCGGTTTTAAGAGTACCGCCATTCTTAAAACTGAATCGGCAACACTAACAGTAAAGCCCGTTACCCGCTTAACCATTGAAGAGCTGGTAAAATCCGAAGGAACAACAAAGACTCAGATGTTTTTGATGGCAGGACGTGTTAAGGCTGAGGTTACACCGCGTGAAGGTGAAAAAGCGGAATTTAAGGTCAAAAGTCCGACTGCGACCGCTTCCGTCCGCGGTACCGGATTTGAATTTGATGGGCAAAACTTACTTGTAGATCACGGCGCTGTACTGCTTGAAGCGGAATCCGGCGTTGGTATCCCGCAGATTGTAGCAGGCGGGGAATGGACGTCAATCAGCAATACCGGTACGGTATCCGTACCTGTCGCGGTTGCAACAAGAAGTTCAAGTTTGAGTACGAGTGAAGCAAATGTCGGTTCGGATCCTTCGAACACTAGTGAATCAAATACATCGGTAAGCAATACCCCGTTGCCTGATAATCCTAAGCCCGATAATCCTAAACCTGATGATCCTAAACCTGATGATCCTAAGCCGACTGGTGACGTAACAGTCGATATAGGATGGGAATGATTCATTAAAATATTTTACCGGCAGCCGCCCCCTCAGCTTTTCTTATCATACAAACGATGAGGTATAGGCTGCCGGTTTTTTAATTCAAAAAATATACCGGATTCGGTAATCGATGGTATAAATAAAAATATAGGAAGTTATGGATATCAAAATCATCTGCGCCGATATAACTACACTTAAAGTAGATGTAATCGTCAATGCGGCAAATACATCCCTGCTCGGCGGTGGGGGCGTTGACGGAGCTATCCACCGTGCTGCCGGATCCGAATTATTGGAAGAATGCCGTGCGCTCAAAGGGTGTAAAACAGGACAGGCAAAAATTACGCGCGGGTATCAGCTCCCTGCAGAATACGTTATCCATACCCCCGGGCCGATATATCAAGACGGTAAGCACGGGGAGCCGGAGCTGCTTGCAAGCTGCTACCGCAACTCGCTCATCCTAGCCGCAGACTTTCACTGTAAAACAATTGCGTTTCCCTGTATTAGTGCAGGCGTATACGGCTATCCTATGGAGGAAGCAGCAGCAATTGCTCTTTCTACCGTTTATGCCTACTTAATGGAAACAAAAAGTAATATGACTGTCTACCATGTTTGTTTTAATAAGCAAGCGGAAAACATTTATCGGCTGCTATTGTCAAAATTAGATAAAAATTGCTAAGACAGGGAGGCTTATTATGACCGTATCTCAGTTACACAAAGCGCGGTATACATATACGCCGCGTTTCCCCGCTATTCTCGAGGAACCGATTGAATCGATTGCAATGCAAAAAGGACAAGCGACAACATCCATGGCACATGCAGAGGAGATAAAACCGCTGTTTCCGCACACGTATGGCAAGCCGGTTATTCATTTTGTCAAAGGAACAGCGCACATCGACAAAAAACCGCTCCGGGTCGGAACAATTTTATCGGGTGGACAAGCGCCGGGTGGACATAACGTCATAGCAGGCTTATACGACGGTCTAAAAAAGGCAAACCCCGGCTCCAAGTTATTCGGTTTTTTAGGTGGGCCGGAAGGATTGATTATCGGAAACGCTATCGAAATATCCGGAGAGATTGTCGATCGATACCGGAACACAGGCGGCTTTGATATGATCGGTTCGGGGCGTGCAAAAATCGAAACACCCGAGCAAGTTGCCGGAGTGATAGCAACGGTAAAGCGGATGGAGCTTGATGCAGTGGTTATCATCGGCGGCGATGATTCAAACACAAATGCAGCCATATTATCAGAATATTTTTTGCAACACGGCATTGCAACGCAGATTATCGGCGTTCCTAAAACCATCGATGGCGACTTAAAGTACGATATGCTGGAAACTTCTTTCGGGTTTGACACGGCAACCAAGATATATTCCGATCTTATCGGCAACATCGCCCGCGACGCAAATTCGGCAAAGAAATACTGGCACTTTATCAAACTGATGGGTCGATTTGCCAGCCACATCGCTCTGGAATGTGCGCTCCGTACCCAGCCGAATATCTGCCTGATTTCCGAAGAAGTTGCCGAAAAAAAAATGACCCTCAAACAGATCACCGATATAATCGCCGATGCAGTGGTAAAGCGTGCAAACCGTAAGGAGAACTTCGGTGTCGTGCTTATTCCCGAAGGAGTTATCGAATTTATCCCCGAGATGAAGCAGCTCATCAAAGAACTCAACGCAGCGATGGCGCAATACCCCGATGCATTTAACACACTTGAAACTTTTAAACAACAAAAAGCGTGGGTAGAGCAACACATTAATCCCGAATCAGCCGCCTTGTTTGCCTCGATGCCGGAGGACATTGCCGCGGAATTTTTAACGGATCGAGACCCGCACGGCAATCTGCAAGTGTCGCGGATAGAAACAGAGCACCTGCTGATCGGCTTAGTAAAAAACCGGCTTGCCGAGTTGAAAAAAGAAGGAACCTATACAGGGAAGTTCAGTGCACAGGCTCATTTCTTTGGATATGAAGGGCGGGCGGAATTCCCTTCAAACTTTGATGCGGATTATTGCTATGCCCTTGGCAGAACAATCTTTTTGCTGATTGCGAACGGACTGACCGGCTATATAGCATCGGTATACAACCTCACAGCGCCGCCCATCGAATGGAAACCCTGTGGCATTCCGTTAACCAAACTGATGGATATGGAATTGCGCTCGGGAGAGAAGAAGCCGGTTATCAAAAAGACGGTTATCGATTTGAACGGTAAGCCGTTTAAAACCTTTGCGGCGCAGCGGGAACGGTGGGCGGTAGAAACTGCCTATATTTTCCCCGGTCCTATTCAATATTTCGGACCGTCTGAACTATGCGACATTCCCTCCAAAACCTTACTTTTGGAGCATGAAAAACGACAACAATCCTAATGAA
This sequence comes from Treponema sp. OMZ 305, assembly GCF_024181325.1. Lineage (NCBI taxonomy): Bacteria > Pseudomonadati > Spirochaetota > Spirochaetia > Treponematales > Treponemataceae > Treponema > Treponema sp. OMZ 305. The sequence goes on from NZ_CP051300.1 coordinate 1,813,627, forward strand.
CGAAGCGTATGATACTAATTCAATACCCATAGCCCATCAAGAAAATCTGAACGATTTTTACCGATGGCTTGACGGTTTTATCAACTTTGAAAAACGGCCGCATAAAAAGACCTTTTCGCTCGAGGTTATCAGACACTATGCAGCGCTTTTTTCCAACCCGCAAACAGCGTATAAAACTGTACACATTGCCGGTTCAAAGGGAAAGGGTTCCGTTGCGGCGATGTTTTCAGCCTTGCTCACCGAAGCCGGTTATAGGACAGGCCTCTACACGTCTCCCCATGTAAACGACTTCCGCGAGCGGATAACGGAAAACGGCCGTTTTTTCAGTGATTCAGCCTATCATGAAGTGTTCCGTGCCATACGGCAAGGTACCGCGCCGCATATCGGACAAGAGAGCGAGCCGCAACCGAGCTGGTTTGAACTGGTAACGCTGACTGCCTTTGTGCTGTTCCGACAAGAGAAACTCGACTGGGCGGTGTTTGAAACCGGCATGGGGGGCAGGCTTGACGCTACCAATATCGTACAGCCGGAACTAACCGTGCTGACGCCGATCGAGCTTGAGCACTGCGAATATCTCGGCCATACCATACCGCTCATCGCGGCGGAAAAAGCGGGCATCATTAAAGCATGGTGTCCCGTTTTTTGCTCACTTCAGCAACCTTCCGCGCTTGAAGTATTCAAAGAACGGGCGGCGGCACTCAATGCTCCGTTTTTTTATCTACCCGATTTTATCGAAACGATTGAACACCGGCTCACACCGCATGGCCGCGAAGTTACCATCCGCTTTTCCGCCGCGCATCCGGTAGGGGCGCTCTTTAAGCGTCCGCTGCACACCATACTCCCGCTTTTTACGCCCGTACAGGCGGAGAACGCTGCCCTCGCCGCCGCCGCTTTTAAATACCGCTTTCCCGACGCACCGGAAGACTTAATCGAAAGCGGGCTTTCAAAGGCATGGCTCCCCGCGCGATTCCAGCTTTTAAGTACCAAGCCTTTAATTGTCCTCGATGGCGCACATACGCATAACAGCATACGGACTTGCGCAGACACGTTTTTTTCTCTCCTCAACAACGGATCCGGCGCTTCGATTCCCTATAACGACAGTACATCCGTACATTCCGGCCGCTCAGCAATTCATGCTGCCCCTTCAATCGCATACTCCGGTACCCTGCCCGTATCCGGCACTATACCCGCATACTCTGATACTCAGTCCATACCCGACGCACCACCGAAGACCAAGCCGATACTGGTGTTTGCCTGCGCCGCAGACAAACACCCCGCCGATTTTGCGCCGATTTTCGCCGATAAAATTTCTTATCTCTACTTAACCGTACCGGGGGCGTTTAAAAAGGGCAATTTAGAAAAAACCGTCGGCGCGTTTACAAAAGTTTTCGGGAACAAAACCAATAACGAGACCGATGTTGTAATGGAAGCGAGCGAAGATTTTAACGCGGTATTAAAGCGGGCATTTCAGCAAAGCTATGCCGAAAACCGGCCGCTGTTGATTACGGGTTCATTTTATCTGGCGGCGGAAGCGCAACGAGTATATTCCGCTGAGGGTTTTCAGGATCGGGAAACTCAAGGCTGACCGCATAGAGCTGCAAACTCACACCTGTGTTTTCAGCCTTGTGTGCAGCTTCCGCTCCCTGCGGCGCATACAGCGGGTCGCCTACAATCGGAAGCCCTGCTGCAGCCAGATGAGCGCGCACTTGGTGCCGATATCCGCGGGAAAGGCGGCAGCGCACGCGAATCAGGCGACGTTCTGCACCGGTTTGAGACGGGCAAGATTCACAGGCAATTTGAGCTACCGTATCGTTTCCACCGATCGAGGACGGCAGCATATCAACCGCTTCGATGACCGTCGTGTACAGCCGCCCGTCTTTCTTGTAATGCCGTGAAGCAGAAAAAACAGGAGCAACCCTTTTTGCGCCGGGGCCGAAATTCCTAAATTGACTTTCCAGCGTAAGCGGTAACTTTGCGGCTATCCGTTCCTGCGCAGCTATCTGCTCCTGTACAGCCATTCTCCTCTGTGCGACAGACAACTCTTTCAGCGCAGATAACTCCGTTACATCGAAACCATGCCCGTTATCTATTTCAGGGGATAAAGTCGGCTCTACGAACGCGCAATAAGTTTTGATCATCCGCCCCGCTTCCTGCCGGGCAGCAAGAAAATCATATACCGCCTGATCCTTTGCAAAAAGCACAAGACCCCGCGTATCCGTGTCGAGCCGGTGCAGCAGTCCTGCCTCGATCGCCTTTTTACCGCGTACCTGCACCTCGGCAAGCGGAACCTGCACATCGTTCTGCGCAGCATTAACGAGTGCATCGGTTTGGTTATCATCGGACGGGGCATTCCCCTTTGCCTTAGCGCGGTGCAAAAACCAATATACCAGCGTATTGCGTTCATCCGCCCAAAGCGGCGCAGTGGGAAGATGCGGCGGCTTATACACAATCGCCCAATGAGCGGTTTCCCGTACAATACAGGGGGCCGTTCGAGTATAATCGAACGCCGCCGTTACGGAACATATAGAACATATATCTGTAGAATTTTGCAGAGCTGACTCCTCGGCACACATATCAGGGCATCTCTAAAAACTATATCCTGCGGTTATGCACCTGTCAAGCAAAGCTTACACTACGATCAGGTCAAACGTATTTTGAAAAATCTAAAACTATCGACCTCTTGACACTTGCAAAAAAATAACTGACAATAAGCCGGTATTCCAGTAAATACCAACTTTGAACAAAGGAAGGGGGTCGTTACCATGCGGCACAAATTATTGATACTATCACTGGCTTTAGGACTGCTTACAGCTCCGTTTATCTGCGCACAAAATAAAGACGCTGCAAAGAAAAATGATAAGGGCAGTGAGCCCGACAGTATGATTACCGTCGAACAGGCATACCTCAATTCAATTGAAGGCGTTATGATTAAGGAAATGGTTGCCGCTGAAGGACGCGATTCGAAGAGTGTTGCCTTACAATACATTGAAGATGCATTAAATCAGGGGCGTCAATCGGAAGACATTCAGGTGGCTTTAAGTACGTTAGCAACCGAAGGTCTTTCAACCGTTGTAAGAGAAGATGGCAGAGTCGTAAATAACTATCCGGATATAAGACGCCGCGCATGTGAGTTGCTTGGGCAAATGGGAACCGATAAAGCTAAGGATACATTGGTCACTGTCATGTACACCGACAACGAACCATCCGTTATCACAGCCGCAGTAAAATCGCTCGGCGAAATCGGAAAAAATGACAATGATGAAGTATTCAATATGATTAACTGGATTGCTCGTAAATTCGATACGGTTAATCCGACGAGTTCTCTCGCACTTGAAATACTCAATACCTTTGAAAAGATGTCCGGCTCAATTATAAACAAAAAGGATATGTTTGAAACGGTAATGCGCATTGCAAATAACTATAGCTATGTAACGCCGGTAAGAACCAGAGCCTACGAAGTAATGCGCGGCATTTCAAATTCCAACTCCAATACGGATCAAAAAAAGAATAAATAATTCCTGTTGGGCTGTTTATTCAGCTGGAGGGTTTAATCCCCTGTTCTTTACACCGAACAAAGGAGATTAAACCCTGCTGCAAGCCACAAGCCGATTGAGCTTTTCCCGATACCTTGTATGTTCCTGCTTAATCGGCTATCATAGCAGCTACAGAGTTTTGCGTATCCAATGATTTGCAGCTTCTCTGAACACAGGTAAAAAGTTAATAATGTTCCTGTTGAGGTTTTAATGCAACTGACAAATATGCAGTTTATCCTTTTCACAATGCTAATACCCTGTACCATATCAGCCTTTTTTGTATATCTTGTGATTCTTTTTGCAAAACGACACAATTTATACGATGACGTCGGCGGTAGAAAAATACACACAGGGAAAATTCCGCGACTAGGCGGTGTCGGTTTCTTTTCTGCCTTTGCATTGAGCGTCTTTATCGTCTACTTCAAATTTCCAAGCAATATCGTTATAACCCGCCAATTCACGGCCATTATCGTCGGGGGCTGCTTAATTTTCTTCATGGGGCTTTGGGATGACTTAAAAAATTGGCGGGCTATCTATAAACTTATTGTTCAATTAATTGCCGCCGGTATCGTCGCGTATGCCGGCTTCCGCTTTACCCGCATCAGTTTTGGCCCTATCGGCCTTTTCATCCCCTTCGGTATTTTTGCTTATCCGATAACGATACTCTGGATTGCAGGGGTTACTAATGCCGTAAACTTGATGGACGGCATCGACGGACAGGTAGGTTGTTTGAGCGTTTCATTGCTGATCAGCTATATTATCCTATTTTTCAAAGACTCATCTCCCCATTTTTCTATGATTTATACCTGCATCATATTGGCCGCTGCGATTATAGGTTTTTTATTTTTTAATCTTTCCCGTCCTAAAGCGAAGATATTTATGGGCGATGCGGGGTCTCAATTCCTCGGCTTTGTGCTTGCAATACTCCCGCTGGTACCCAGAAACGACGGATATGAAACTGCAGCACTCCCTTTTGCAATTATTTTTATGATGCTGCCTATTTTCGATATGATCGCTGCAATTTGGCGACGGATACGGGATAAAAAACCGATACGGGAAGGTGATAGGCTGCACCTTCATCATAAGCTGATGCTTATCGGTTATTCGCCGCGAGGGGCATTGGTTACTGTGATGATTTTACAGATCATTATAGATATATTCGTAACGCTTGCGGTTATTTCACAAGGACTTATGGCGCTGGTAACGCTCATCGGACTTTCACTGGTGGGGATATTATTCTTTACGCTCATTCATTTTGAAAAAGAAAAGCACCTTGCCCATGACGGTACATCGATACCGAAGAATACGCAGTAAATTTCTTCCTACTATATCGCTGAAAATCAATCTTCCGTGCACCGGCGTTTTATTGAGGCATCTCTACAAGCTGTAGTTTTTAGAGATTACCACCTGTAGGAAACGGCTATAAAGGAGACGATTATGTGGAAAAACTTAGATGCATGTTCCCTGTTTCGCGATTTGCAGGAAGCAGCAATACCGAACATCACGCAATTGATGAAAGGAGACAGCGGCGCATACCGAATCGAACAATATTCCATACCGATGGCGGCCGGTATGCACTACAATTATGCTGCAAAACAAGTGGACGAAACGATCCTCACCATGCTTGGCGTGCTTGCGAACGAACAGCAAGTAAAGTTGAAGTATGAGATGCTCCTTTCAGGCGAAGAAGTCAACACCGGAGAACACCGGAAAGTCCTGCATCATCTTACGCGCGGACAGCTTGGCGGCGATGTTATCTATAATGGTAAAAATATGCGAACCTTTTATCTTGAGCAGCAGGAAAAGGTGCGTGAGTTTTCAGAAGCGGTCAGGAACGGTTCCATCACCGCTCCATCCGGCAAGCCCTTCACCGATGTCGTGCAGATCGGTATCGGCGGTTCAGACCTTGGGCCGCGCGCGTTGTACCTTGCGCTTAAAGCATGGGGAGAGCGGCATAATAAGCTCAAGCTTCGCGCTCACTTTATATCGAATGTAGACCCTGACGATGCGGCGGCGGTACTTTCCGCTTTAGACTTGTCAACGACGCTGTTTATCTTGGTTTCAAAGAGCGGCACCACGCTCGAAACGCTTACCAACGAACGCTTCGTCGGGCAATTTTTGCAGGAGGCGGGACTAAACCCTGCAAAGCAAATGGTTGCCGTAACAAGCGAAAGCAGTCCGCTTGCCAATAATCCATCCTACCTTGCATCCTTCTATATGGATGACTTTATCGGCGGGCGGTACTCTTCCACCTCTGCATGCGGAGGTGCGGTGCTTTCGCTGGCATTCGGGGCGGATACCTTTGACGCCCTCCTTGCCGGAGCCGCCGCTGCGGATAAGCAAGCCCTCGAACCGAGCCATACCGGAAATGCCGCGCTTATGGATGCGCTCATCGGTGTCTATGAACGGAATATTCTCGGCTACGGCAGCACCGCCATTCTGCCCTACAGCCAAGCGCTTTCCCGCTTTCCAGCTCATCTGCAGCAGCTGGATATGGAATCCAACGGAAAATCGGTGAACCGCTTCGGCAAACCGGTTCACTATAAAACAGGACCGGTTATCTTTGGGGAACCGGGCACCAACGGGCAGCACTCGTTCTATCAGCTGCTGCACCAAGGCACCGATATCGTGCCGCTCCAGTTTATCGGGTTTGAAGAAAGTCAATACGGGAAAGACATTACCGTGGAAGGCTCTACCAGCCAGCAAAAGCTGCTTGCCAATGTTGTCGCGCAGATTACCGCCTTTGCATGCGGCAAACAGGATGATAATGCGAATAAGAGCTTTGCCGGAGGGCGCCCGTCGAGTCTTATCCACGGAAAGGCGCTTACGCCGGAAGCGCTCGGCGCACTGCTTGCTCATTACGAAAACAAGGTTATGTTCCAAGGCTTTATCTGGAATGTCAACAGCTTCGATCAAGAAGGTGTCCAGCTCGGTAAGGTGCTTGCGAAAAAAGTCTTATCGCATGATATGCCGCCCCAACTCGCCGCTTATGCCCGCCTCTTCGGACTATAGGCTGAGGGAATTAGTACAATCGGTATGCTCAAGATCGTATCCGCCGAGTTCATCAAAGGGGCTATCAACAGCAAGCAATTCCCGCAGATAGGCGTTCCCGAGTTTGCTTTTTTCGGACGCTCCAATGCGGGAAAGTCTTCGCTCATCAATATGCTTCTTAATCGAAAAAACCTCGTAAAAACAGGCTCAAAGCCGGGCATGACCCGTGAAATCAATTTTTTTGCGGTGAATGCCCCGGCAGGAAAGCCGCCGAATGCGGAATCATTTTGCATTGCCGACTTACCCGGCTACGGCTTTGCGCAAGTATCCCAAGCGGAGCGAAAGCGGATTGACACGATGCTCTACGATTACTGCACGACCCGCTCCACGCTTAAAACAGTATTTCTATTGATGGATATCCGGCGGGAACCTGCTGAAATAGAACTGCAAACCTTGCAGTTTTTCAGGGAATACAACATACCCGCTGTCTTGACGGTAACCAAAGCCGATAAGCTCAGTAAAAATGAACAGGCAAAGCAGATCCTTGCCCTTGCATCTTTCTTTGAATGCAGCAAGGATGAAATAATCGTAACCTCTGCTGCAAAAAAAACGGGCAGAGAAAAGCTCTTACAGCATCTCTCCGCCTGTCTTCTTGTGTAAGATTCAATGCATATTCTTTTTGCTTCAGATACACATATTTTGTATCCATGTTGGTTTCTTCAATATAATCGTCAAAAAAAGATACTATCAAGGAATCATCGACCGATAATTCACTTAAGCGCTCCATTATTTCCAATTTTAACTTTCATTATCATCCCCCAAAAAAGGAAAAATTATATGTAGTGAGCTTTGCCGTCAGCTTAATTCGCGTGTTGAACGGCGCTGTGCGCCGGACGACAGACGGATATTCCACCGTCCGTTCAACATTGTTTTAAACCGCAAACGGCTTGGCCGTTTGTCGGCTTTGGAAACTATGTTAGGTTTTCTTCTATTTATCATCATAATGATTTTTGCATTGAATAATTTTTATAAGTCCATCCTCTATTTTATGCACAAGCCTATTTTTCTCATCTATTGTCCTTGACCAATATCCGCTTAAATTTTCTTTTAATGGCTCATGATGTCCTATCCCATCATTACCGTTTCGTTCAATATCAGCAAGAAGTTTATTAATTTTCTTCAGCGTCTTTTTGTCTTGCATTATCCAATATGTATAATCCAACCAAGCATCATCTGAAAAATCTTTATGCATTTTATGCCTGAACAAGTTCGCGTATTGAATGCTGTGCTTGCGCTGCAGTCTTGCCAATATACAATGGCTGTGATAGTATGCCCACCGTGATACGGTTTAAAAAGTACCTGCTTAGCTGGTTCGCATTTTGTGTCGGCGCTTTATGCTGTTCCTGCTCTCACGATCGGTTCGGTTATCTCTATACCGGCTTACGTGAACACCGCAAAGAACAAAAAACGTTGGTCGCTTTATTAGAAAAAGAGCAGGATGCTCAAATACGGTTCGCCCTTATCGACAAAATTACTTCTCATTTGCAAGCTGAGCATAAAATAAAATCACTGGCAGTGTTCCTGCAGTCCGTTATTGACGCGGAACCGGACAATCCCTATAATGCCTACTTTCTTTTACGGCTCGCGGCAGCGTATCGGGAAGCCCAAGAGGACGCTATTGCCGCGTATTATTTTGAATATGCCGTTCAAAATTATTCCGATATGACGGTGAACGGACAGTCAATCCACTTACTCTGCCTAAAAAATCTGATAGAGCTTGCAGGAACCGGCAGAAAATCGATTGTTTATTATTCTCGGCTTTTAACCGATTTTTATAATGAGTTCGATCCTGCGCAAGCATATTTTATGCTCGCGCAGGCTTATGAAAAACAAGGGGAATGGCAGCTTGCAATCCAAGCTTATACGCAATTTTTAGATCTGCACCGGTTTGATGTTATTATTCCGGGTATTCCCGACACTTACGGCTATGCACGTAAGATTGTCGACTACAGCGCTTCGACAAAAAGCTGGACGTTCAATACGCTTGATGATCTTGTAAAGACTATTAAAACGGCGATTCGTGCAAGGGACTATGCGACATTGGAACGATGCCGCTCAAAGGTTAACTTCTTTGCAATGTCGTGGAAGCAGGAGTTATCCGATACGCAACAACAGCCCGATACGAATCTAAAGGATTTTATGTACGGCAGCGCGATCAGTATTGCCTCCGAGCTGGATCCATCCTCCACTCCTTACGAAGCTTATTTAAGGACTTCCGGTTGGAACCAATATGTCCGTACATGGTACCTCTACTTTAGGAAAATAAACTTCCCTGCCGATCCGGCAATCCACGGCCGCTGGGAGTGGGCAGGTATCTACTATGGAGAAAAAGTTTAAGGATGCATTTAACCGGTAAAAAACTACATATAAAACACTTCTGCGTCGGCATCATAGCGGGGACATTGTGTATTCTCCCTATCTATGCGAATATCCAACCAAAGCCGATAGGGGCGGACACAGAGACGTATATAAATAAACCCCTTTTGCAGAGTTTTCAAAGCAACACGTTTTTACACAGTACCCTTGTTCCTCATGATCATCCGTTAATCGAAAAATTCCGTAAGCAGTATATGTGTGCCGACGGCTACAACTACCTTTCAAAAATCATGAAGCGTTCTGCTCCGTACCGCGATTTTATCATTGGGTTGCTCGAATCCGAAAATATGCCCGCAGAACTTTTGTTCCTGCCTGTCATCGAATCGGGTTTTTTTGAAACGGCAACTTCAAAATCGGGCGCCGTCGGAATTTGGCAATTTATGAGGAACAGTGTCGGCGGCTTTAACATCCATATCGACGATTGGGTTGATGAGCGGCGGGATCCATGGAAAACGAGTGTCGCTGCGGTCAAAAAGCTGAAGTGGAATTACAGTCAATTCAATGACTGGCCGCTTGCACTCGCTGCCTATAACAGCGGAGTGGGAACAATACGAGCAGCGATCAAAAAAGGAGGCAAGGCAGACTATTGGTACCTTGCAGAACACGGTTACTTAAAAAAAGAAACACTCTACTATGTGCCCAAATTCCTTGCCATTGCAGAAATACTTTCCCGCAGCGATGAGCTGAACATCGATTGGGGAAAGACAGAAGAGCATCAACCTACTTCCACAATTGAAATCAAACGGGCAATCGATGTGCGGCTACTTGCAGAGGAACTCGGCCTTGAATCCGAAGCGATTAGAAAACTCAACCCCTCGCTCCGTTACTTTATCACACCGCCGAGTATCAAATATCAGCTGCGTCTCCCTTCGGCTTATACCGAAGCGGCGCAAACGGTGCTCAGCCAATCGGATAAGTTGCTGATAAAATACTATCAGTACCGTGTAAAATCGGGCGACACGCTCTATGCGCTCGCAAAACACTATGGGGTCAGCGTTCAAAGTATCTTGAATTATAACACCGGCCTTAAACCGGAAACGCTGAAAATCGGAAAGACTATTTTGATTCCTGCATTAAAATCAGTCGGGGCGTATACGGGCAAGAGTGTTGCACAGGCGGGAAATTTTGACGGCACGCATACCATCCGGCAGGGCGATACCCTGTGGTCGCTCGCATTAAAATATTCGGTTTCAGTCGAACTTTTAGCTCAAAAGAATAATCTGACGGTAAACAGTGTCCTCAAGTTAGGGAATACCCTAAAAGTGCCGATACTGTAACGAGGACGTATCTATGAAACATTCATTTTCCCTTACCGTTTTCGTTTTATTTGCTTCAGTTTTCTGCTACGGCTATCCGTCGGGGATGGAATCCCAAACAGTACAAAACTGGGAAACAGCTCAAGTAGATTCAAAAATCACACTAGATTTAAATAAAAGCGGGTTGTACCTGCCGACCGATAGAAATGCGGCAATACGGCTTATCCAGCAGAACCGCTCTTCTCTCTTAAAGAATGCCTATCTTTCCATATTAGTGGATTCTTCCCACAGGGTCGGCAACTATCTGGCAGAAGAAAAAATTTCATTCACCGATATAAATACTGTTATTAACAACGGTAAAAGCACAGCGCCTATTCTCTCTCAAGAATTACAGACGGCTATTGTTTATCATCAAAATCCTTTACAGGAACTTGCCAATCTCTTTGTAAAACACAATGCGCCGTATAACCCTTCGTTTTTTCCCCTCGGTACAGCGAGTAAGGTATACACCGGCATTTTAATCGATGCCCGCGGTCAGCTGCCCGTACATGGCGAGTATTCCAGTGAGCAACTCAATCCTTGTCTGTTTCCGAAAATCTGGAATAAAAATATGAATCTGATTTACGAGAAAAACATCGTTAATCCCGCTCAGGCAAAAAAACAAGGCATTGTTTTGTATACCGGTACATTGGATGAAAGCGAGTACCGGGACAGGATCGGCACGGAACCTTTAAGAATTATTGCACGCGGCGTTTTCGGCGATAACCGAACTGATCCTATCATCAGCAACGAGGATGCGGAGCGAATTCTAGCCAAAAAAGAAAATATCGAGCTGCTGCGCCAAGGAAAGATTGTTATTGTGTGTGATAAAGACACGTTACAGGTTTCTCCGACATATCCGCTCGTCGATGAACAGTTCTATTTTATGTACCGTGATATAGAAAAATTCTTCCTCGACCGCGAACCGGAAAACATCGCCGTCAAAGCGCCTAAAAATATTATCAAAATTACCATGTATGATATCCGGTTTGTGGCGGATTCGCCTGAAATTCTTCCCGACGAAACAGGCCGTATTGATGTAATTGCAGAAGCGCTTAAAAAAGTCGGCCCGAATACGCACTTCTTAATCGAAGGTCATACGGCAGATCTTAACCGCCCTGAAGGTGAGCGTATTCTTTCCCTTCAACGAGCCGACAAAATTGCAGAAGAACTTGCAAAACGGGGCATCGAAGCAAATAGAATGCAAACTGCCGGATACGGAGCAACCCGTCCTATTGCACCAAGCGATACCGCCGAAAACAGGGCAAAAAACCGCCGCGTCGAAATTACCATCATGCGCGACTAACAATCGGGCATCTAAAAACTCATACTTTGGAGATTCCCAAAGCATTATTTATCAATACAAGGAGTGTGTAATATGAAGATAAAACATACTATATATTTATGCTGTGCGATTATGGCGCTCTGTCTTGCTTCGTGCATGACTGTCCCTAAAGAATCCGAAATACCGGAAGAGGCAAGCGCAGCGGATTTAACACAAAAAGCGCAAGAAGCCTTCGATTCCGGTAACTACCGCGCTGCACGTGTCTATTATGAAACTATACTGAAACGTTTTGCCGACGATGAAAGCGCTTGCATCGCCGCTCAATATGAAATTGCACACTTGCATATCAAACGGCATCAATGGAAGGATGCATATACCATACTCGAAAAGATCATTGCTCAATATGAAGGACCGATGGCGATGCATTTGCCGCCCGATTATTATAAACTTGCAAAAATCGACCATACCCGCGCTGCAGAAAAACTCGGCATTAAAACAAAGCAGTAGGATCCGCCGGTTTTTGCGCTGTGTTAATATTTTATGGTATTGAACGGAATAGACCGGATACATAATTTCGATTCTCTTTTTAAGGGGAGAAAGCTCGGCGTTATCACATCGCTGTCCGGTCTTTCTAAAGATTTTATCCCTTCGTGGAAAATACTTGCTGAACGGTATAGGGTACGCGCCCTCTTTGCACCGGAGCACGGGCTTTACGGCTGCGAAGATGCCGGCACGGTATGGGAAGGCGAGAACAAATCTGTTTCCGGTATTCCGCTCTACAGCCTCTATCGGCGAGACGGGCAAGATTTTAAACCCGACATGCTGGTCAATATCGATACCTTAGTGTACGACATTCAAGATGTCGGCGTCCGGTTTTATACCTACATCTCTACATTGATACTCGCAATACGGGCAGCATCGGCTCACGGTAAGGATTTTATCGTTCTCGACCGGCCTAATCCGCTCGGCGGCGTTAAAACGGAAGGTAACATCGTAAAAAAAGACTTTGAAAGTTTTGTCGGTATGTACCCGCTGTGTATCCGGTACGGTTTAACCGCCGCCGAACTTGCACGAATGGTACATACCGAGGAACAGCTGAGGTGCTCACTGCACATTGTGCCGATGGAACACTGGCGCCGCGATATGCTTTTTACCGAAACCGATCGCGTGTGGATACCGCCATCCCCCAACCTACCGCACTTTGACAATACGCTCGCCTATCCGGGTACCGCGCTGTTTGAAGGAACCGATGTATCGGAAGGCAGAGGTACGGCAAATCCGTTTACCCTTATCGGCGCTCCGTACATAGAGGGGGAAAAACTTGCCGATACGATGAATGCGGCAGGGTTACGCGGCGTACATTTTTTACCCGCCCGTTTTACCCCTTCCGCCTCCAAATATGTAGGCGCGCCATGCCGCGGCATACAGCTTTTTATCACCGACCACAAAGCCTTCGAGCCGGTTAAAACGGGCGTAACGCTCTTATTTGCCGTTAAAACCGCCTATCCCGATGATTTCCGATTTTTACCCCCTGCGGAAGCAACCGCCGCGGAGGGGAACATTTCAGCGTCGATAGACCGGCTCGGCGGAGACAACCTATTGCGGACAGCCTCTTCCTCAGCCGAAGTGTGCAGCATATTTGAAAAAGAAGCGGAAGCTTTTTACCGGCGTATCAGGCCGTTTTTTATCTACTCGTAGGAGAGAACAGCTATGAACAGCACAATATTAACCGAGTATATCGGACAGATGTTTGCCTGCGGTTTTCCGGGAACGGAAATGCCGGAAGACTTTATCGCATTGGTAAAAAAATATAAGGTCGGCAATGTCATCCTCTTTAAGCATAATATTACAAGCCTTGCACAACTGAAAAGGCTCTGCACGGACATACAAACCTTGATTACCGCTGAAACCGGACACCCTGCCTTTATCACAATTGACCAAGAAGGAGGAGCGGTTTCACGGCTTGCTGAAGACTACTATAACGTACCCGGCGCAATGGCGCTGGCGGCAACCGGCGATGAACTGAACGCCTACACCGCCGGTAAAATCACCGGGGAAATTCTCCATGCCCATGGCGTAAACTTTGACTTAAGCCCTGTGCTGGACGTCAATTCCAATCCGCATAATCCGGTTATCGGGGTACGCAGCTACGGAGATGACCCTACCCTTGTCGGCCGCTACGGGCTGCAGATGGTACGGGGACTCACCGCAGGCGGCGTACTCAGTGCGGCAAAGCATTTTCCCGGGCACGGCGATACATCGGTCGATTCGCACCTCACGTTACCGACCGTCCGTAAATCAAGAGCTGAACTGGAACAAACGGAAATAGCACCTTTTGCGCAGGTCATCAAAACGGGGCAGCTTCCCGCAGTTACCATCTCGCATATTCTCTTTCCCGCCATCGATGAACAATTCCCTGCGACCATCTCAAAAAAAATCGTAACCGGTTTATTAAAAGAAGAACTCGGATTTAACGGGTTGGTTATCAGCGACTGTATGGAAATGAAAGCGATGCAAACGTACTTCGGCACCGCGGAAAGCGCTGCGGCGGCAATCAACGCAGGTATCGAACTGATTTTTATCTCCCACACCATACCGACTGCCTGCGCCGCCATCGAAACGGTAACGCGCGCCTGTGCAGAAAAGCAGATTTCCTTCACGACCATCGAACAGGCAGCCGAAAAGATTATCGGCTTAAAAAAGCAATTCAAACCCGCACAGCCGCTGCCGGAAAAAACGATGGAAGAATATCGGAAAACCATTGCAAGTCTTCGGCGCAAAACGCTGACGGGCTATCATCTCCCCGAAAGCGGATTTCCTAACCTCGGGGATAAGCCGTTTTTTGCCGGTCCGCAGCCGTTCATTGTTACCAATGTGTCGAACGATGTCGATAATTCAATCAGCTTTGCACGCTCCATGCAAATCGCATTCGGCGGCACCGGTATTGATACGTCGATCGACCCTGACGAAGCGGAAATCGCGCGAATCGTTGCGCAGGCGGAATCGGCTACCGGTATCGCCGCAGCGAGCTACAATGGACACGTAAAACAGGGACAGCTCAAATTGATCCAAGCCCTTGCACGTCTGCATAAACCGATGATCGCCGTTGCCCTACGCAATCCCTACGACCTCGGCTGCCTGCCCGATACCGTCTGCGGCCTCGCTGCCTATGAATACAGCAACGCAGTGCTATCCTGTATCACCGAGATGCTCAAAACGAATGCCAAACCGGAAGGGCATTTCAGCGTTACTATCCCAAAGGTTGTGCTTGAATAAGTAAAAGGTAAAAACTATGGCTGATATGTTGGTAAACTTGCTCCGGCTGCCTCCGGCAGAAGAGCTTTACGCAGAATTGCAACGGAAATACGATGTGCATATCCGGCGCGCGATGACGCCTGATAAGTTCCGAATCGTTGAATGGGTAAAAGAATATTCGAGTTTAAGCGCAGCGGGCGAATGCGATACCTGCTTTTCCCGCATACCGGTGAGCTGCTTTATCGCTACCCGCGGGCAGAACATACTCGGATATGCGTGCTATAACGCAACGGCGCCCGACTTTTTCGGTCCCACAAAGGTATTGGAAGATGAACAGGGAAAAGGTATCGGCAAAGCGCTGCTGCTCGCATCGCTCCATGCCTTACGCAACGAAGGGTATGCCTATGCCATTATCGGAGGAGTAGGCCCCGAAGCCTTCTATCAAAAAACCGTCGGCGCCGTTTTAATTGACGGCTCTACGCCCGGTATTTACAAAGACTTTCTACCGAAACTCTAGGGCTTAGTCCCCTGCCTCAAAGTTACTCAAACAACTCGGCAAGTTCTGCGTTGCTCATCTTGCCGATCCACGATTCACCGCCGCTCAAGGTCATCTGTGAGATATGCCGTTTCTTTTGAATCATCTCGTCGATTTTTTCTTCAAAGGTACCGGCGCAGATAAAACGGGACACAAACACGGTGTTGTGCTGCCCTATTCGGAATGCGCGGTCGGTCGCCTGATCTTCTATCGCAGGGTTGTACCAGAGGTCAAAGTGGATAACGCGGGTCGCAGCGGTAAGGTTCAAGCCGGTGCCGCCTGCCTTGAGCGAAATAAGAAAGATACGCTGCGCCGGATCGGTTTGGAACGATTCGACTGCGGCCTTCCGTGCGCTAAGCGGCATCTGTCCGTGCAAGAGGAGCGGCTCATCTCCGAATTGCTCCTGTATCAGCTTCCGCAGCAAAAAGAGCGTTTGCGTGTATTGGCTGAAAATCAGTGTCTTTTCGCCGGCGTCCAATATTTCGCCGAGCAGCTGCATCAGCGCGGCGGTCTTGCCGGAAAGCGCCGTATCGGTTTGGAAGCTTTCGTCGTAGACATGGGGATGGTTGCACACCTGCTTTAAGGCGGTCAGCAGTTTCAGTACCAACGCATTCCGCTGAATTCCATCTTCCGTCTTCAACACGCTTTTCAGCTGCGTTTCAACAAGGCTTTCGTACAGCGCGATTTGCTCCGGTGTCAGGCGACAGTATTGCGGCGTAATCACTTTTTCGGGTAAGTCGGAAATAACGGCAGGGTCGGTTTTAAGGCGGCGGAGTAAAAACGGCGCGGTAATTTTTTGGAATGATTCCGCAGTATCCGCATCGCCGTGCAACTCGATGGGTATGCGCCATTTTTTACGGAAGGTTTCCGCAGAGCCGAGATAGCCCGGGATGATAAAATCGAACAAGGCGCGCATATCCTCAAGGCTGTTTTCAACCGGCGTACCGGTCATCGCGATGCGGGACTGTGCCTGCACAAGCCTGAGCGCTTGGGCGTTTTTGGTCTGTGTATTTTTAACCGCCTGCGCTTCATCGATAATCAGGCAGTCAAAGGTCTTTTCGGAAAGTTTTTTTACATCCCGCTGGAGGGTCTGGTATGTCGTAATATGGATGTCAGACTTTGCGGAAAACCGCCGCCCCTGCCCGTGCAAGATTGTACAACGAAGCGACGGAGCAAAGGTGTGCAGCTCATGTTCCCAGTTCGGCAAAAGACTTGCCGGAGCCGTGATAAGGATGCCGCTATGCTCAAAGCCCTGTTCTTTTAATTTGAGAATGAGGGCGATAACTTGCAGCGTTTTACCGAGTCCCATATCATCACCCAACAGACAGCCGAAACCGCTTTTAATGGTAGAATAGAGCCACTGAAACCCTTTTTCCTGATACGGCCGGAGCCTCGCCTGCAATGTGCGGGGCACTGCGGCGTTTGTTTCCTGAAAGAGCGAATAGGAAAACGGCGCGCCGTCCGCCATGACGGTATCTCCGGTCAGCGTCCCTTGAATGACCTCGTTGATGTCGGGTCTTTCGTGCTGCATGGTTTCGAGAAGGCGCGCCGTGTGTTCGGGATCGACAAGGATGTAGCGGTCGTTGAATTTCACCAAACCGCTGCTTTGCTTCATCAATGCGCGGAATTTCTTGGCGCTGATGACGGTATCGCCGAGCATAATACTGCGGTCATAGTCCATCAGGTTGTCAAGGCTGAGGTACGACTGTACGGCGCCGGCTCCCTTTTGTCGTTTCAGCTGGAACACCGCCCGCGGTTTCAGCGCCCGCTGCAGCGTCTTAGGCAGCACCACCTCTATCCCAAAACGGGAGAGGAGCGGCGCCGCCGTCCGTAAAAACACCGCCGTCTCTTCCTGCGTAAGCGGAACCGACTTTTGCCCGATCATCTCCGTTAATTTCGGCAGATATGCGGAAAGCGCAATCGCGAACTCCACCGTTTTGCTTTCCAGCTGTACGGAGTCGGCGATACGGGAAAACGGTACGAACCGGTTGTTCGTTTCTTCGCTGTGGCAAACCTCGGCGGAAATCTGAAAGTCGGTTTTTTTTGCTTCCTCTAAAATGAGCCGAAAACGGAGGCTGTTGCTGTCGTAGTAGAGCGCGGCAAGCCAGCGGCTAATCGATGCAGGCAGGCGGCGCATACCCGGCGCCTTCGTGTTGACAGTCGTGCCTCGGAAAAAGAGTAAGGCAATTTCCAGTTCTGCACGGCGGATACCGGCGGGCATAAAACCGGCAGTATGTACATATTCGGTGAGGAACGCCGTCAGTAGCAGTTCGGCGCAGTACCGCCTGCCCCAGCTCTTAACTTGCGGAAAAAATGCTTCGGTGATAAAGAGGGCGCAGCGGTCGATTGCTGCGGAAACAGCCTGCGCCGAAGTCAGCGGCTTCCAAAATATTGCCAGTCTCCGCGTTACCGGATCGAGAAACACCGCCGGCAGCAGTGCGGATTCGGCGATGAGCCGCTCTCCGAGTGTCAGTACCGTATATGCAGCCTTCATACCGTCAGGAGAATCCGTAAGGGGTGTAACGCCGCACAGGAGGTGAAGCGCTTGCACGAGTGTCAGCACCGCCTCCGTACCGTTCGGAAGCCGCACGCGGAGCTGCAACGCCGCTTCTTTCTGCAAGGGGAAAGCCGGAACACCTGCCGTTTTTTGCTTCGGCAGTTTTGCCGTATCGAGCCGAACCTGCGTATATAAAAGGCGGCTTGAACCGCACAGCGTTGCCGCCGCGGCACTTCCCGCACCGGATCTCATCAAAGCGGCAATCCGTTGCTCAAGTGTCAACTCGAATTCTTTGTTCTGCCGGACAATCAGTTTATGGTATAGCTCTTTAAAGGCTGCCACCAAGTCATCATCATAAAACGGTGTAAGCGGCGGAAGCAGCGCGGAAATCAGCGGTAAAAACGATTCTTCAAGCGGAAAGCGGGGAAGTTCCGCCGGTATGTCCTGTGCAGGCTCATCCGCACGGCGCAGGGATAACGGCACCGGATGTTCGTATTCGGGTTCTGACGGCACTGAAAGAGACGATGCTTTAGCCGCCGCGCCGGATTGCCTCGCTTTCCTTTGCGCTCCGGCAGTTGAGGCATTACCGGTTACCGGTGTTTCAAGCGCGGTATCGGATACTTGACCGGCTATTGTTCCACCGGCAGCAACCGTATCAGTATTTGGTATTTCAAATATCGCAGTACCTGCCGCCGGTGTAACATCCATTGCGGAATCCGCCGCCGTATTATCCGCCGGTGATGCGCCCTGCTCCGGTACGACGGTTAGAGCCGGTTCGGCGGACATATTCCCTGCGGCGGGCAGTATTTTTGCCCGCAGTTCGGCAAGATCGATTCCCGCAAGCTGAAAGAGGAGCCGCGGATCGTGGTCGATTTCTTTCGCGAGTATATACAGCACCGCAGCGATGTGTTTACACAGAGAGGCTGAGTCGGGACAGGAACAATCACTTTCGATAAGGCTCCAGCGGCGGGGAATAAACCGTATATCCTTTGCCTCAAAGAGCGTTACAAGGCGTTCCGTCATCGTACCGTTTCCCAACGCGATGAAGTCGGCGGGATGCTCCGTTAAGATTTTTTCCAATTTTTTTTGATTCGGCTCGGAAATACGGGGAAAGGTGAGCGAAATATAGTACCACGGGTCGTAATGCCCCGCGACACGGGCAGCAACTTTATTGCCGCTAATCACAAGGGAGTCTACCTTGCCGGTATTCGCATAACTTTTCCCCCGCGACACCCGCCCGTCGCCGTCATAATTTTCGAGCATCCGTAAAAACCATGCGCCCCACGGCGTTGTTCCGTACTTACTGCGTGCCATGAATTGATTCTATCGGATTTTTAGCGAAGATACCAGCTGCGGCTGCACGCAATCTAAGAGAACTGAGAATCTCTCAAAATTACTCTGATATATCTCAACAAACTAACATAGAACTTACACCGGCAGCGGCTCGATCTTCTCTTTGTAAATACGGTGCATAAAAAAGAGACAGGCGATAATAGAGACAACTTCGGCAATGAGGTACGACCACCAGATGGCATTTACATCGCCGGTAAGCGAAAGCAGATACGCCGCCGGAAGGAGCGCGACGATTTGACGCACAAACGTAGCAATCATGCTGTAAACCGCGCTGCCGAAGGCTTGGAATACCG
This sequence comes from Treponema sp. OMZ 305, assembly GCF_024181325.1. NCBI lineage: Bacteria > Pseudomonadati > Spirochaetota > Spirochaetia > Treponematales > Treponemataceae > Treponema > Treponema sp. OMZ 305. The sequence continues at coordinate 1,833,100 of NZ_CP051300.1, forward strand.
ACGAAAAGGTAATGCCGAGCGCCGCGCCGATAAAGCTGCATGCGATGATGCGGATCGCAGGAACACCGATTGCAAGCATCGACGGAGAAGCGTCGAACAGTCCCAATAGCTGTGCAGGGAACAGTTCAAAAAGCGCCATACCGAATAGCATAATCCCTATCGCAAGAAGGAGACCATTCCGTATTGTAGCCGTAATCCGCTTTCTGTTTTGTGCCCCGTAATTATACGCGATAATCGGTACCATACCGTTATTCAGTCCGAACACCGGCATAAAGATAAAGCTGTTCAGTTTAAAATACACACCATAAACGGCAATTGCGGTACTTGAAAAGGCGCTGAGGATGATATTGAGAAAGTAAGTGGTAACCGAGGTGATCGAACTGAGCAGAATAGACGGTACCCCGACTTTATAGATTTCCGCAATGATACGCGGTTCGGGTACAATATTCTTGAGCTTAAACTGAATTTCGCAGTTTTTTGTCAGGTTACAGAAAACAGAGACACAAAGGCCGAGAATCTGCCCCAATACGGTTGCGAGCGCCGCCCCGCGTATCCCCATTTTAGGAAACGGCCCGATCCCGAATATCAGCAATGGGTCGAATATTACGTTAAAAATCGCGCCGGAAAGCTGCGAATACATCGTATACAGTGTCAGCCCCGTCGATTGCAGTAGGCGATCAAACGTAATGCCGAAAAAGAGCGCAAACGACATACGAAGCACAATGTTCAAATACTCTTCCCCGTAGGTAACGATATTCTCCTCAACGCCTTGTGAGGCAAGATACGGGCGCACCAGTATCAGACCTGCAATAAAAAAGACGATAAAATTACAAGCCGCCAAAAACACGGCGTTCATCGCGGTTTTATTGACATCCTCTTGATTGTGCTGGCCGAGCCGTTTTGACAGCAGTGCATTGACACCAACGCCCGTACCTACGGCAAACGAAATCATCAGGTTTTGAATGGGAAAGGCAAGCGATACGGCCGTTAATGCATCCTCGCTGATTTTTGCGACAAAGATGCTGTCGACAATGTTGTACAATGCCATAATGAACATAGAAAACATCATCGGCAGCGACATATTGAGGATGAGCTTCATAATCGGCATAACGCCCATCTTGTTTTCAGCCGGGCCGATAGATCTTACCTTTACTTCTTCCATTGATATCCCTTACAAAACAGACCTGTTCCGAAACGGAAGTTTCCGAACAGGTTTAATCTATTAAAAACGGTTTTTGTTCAGTATTTTGTTAATCGAGCAGGGCATCCAAGTCCGCGCAAATCTTCTTTTTGTCCAGCTTTTGTCCGATAATGCAGAGCTTAATCATCCGGTCGCCGACTTTTTCGTCCCATTCTTCCCTCATCCGAGGTTCTCGGGCAAGGACTTTTTCCTGCTCTCGCTTAGAGGCAGTTGCGAGCCATCTGCCGGAAGCTCCTGCTTGAATTTGCCGTCCCGAAGTTTCAAAGACGTAGGCCATATCCTGCTCATCGCTGAACCAGACGACGCCCTTGGAGCGGATTATATTACGCGGCCATACCCCTGCATATTTTTCAAGCTTTTCCCTGCTGAATGGACGGCGGCGGTAGTACACAAAAGAGCCGATACCGTACTCATCCTCATCCGCGCCTTCATGTTTATGTTCGTGATGATGATGGTGGTGATGCCCGTGTCCGTGCCCTCCATGCTCATCATGTTCGTGATGGCCATGTTCGTGGTCATCATGATCATGGTCGCAGTGTTCATGGTCGTGGTCGCAGTGTTCATGGTCGTGGTCGCAGTGCTCATGGTCGTGGTCGCAGTGCTCATGGTCGTGGTCGCACTCTTCATCTTCATCATCGTCTTCTTCCGCACGCTTTTCCAATTCGGCAACCCAACCCGCGCTTTCAAAGACTTTCTCAAAGTCGAACCGCTTTGTTGCAAGCAAATCCTCTAGCGGCACCTGACACCGCGTTGTTTCTATCACTTTAACATGGGGCTGGAGCTTATTGACAACCGCCCGCACTTTTTTCATCTGATCTTCCGTCACCAAATCTTTTTTGTTGATAATAAGGGTGGAGCAAAACTCAATTTGCTGGACGAGCAGCGACTCGATATCTTCTTCTCCCATATCCTTTTTTAACAGCTGCGCACCGTCGGCGAACTCATCTACCAGCCGTTTTGCATCGACCACGCTTACGACATTATCCAAGTATCCGTTTTCGATTGTTTCGATAGCCTGCGCAATCGGCATCGGCTCGCATACGCCGCTCGATTCGATCAACAGATAGTCGTATTTTCCCGACGCGATGAGGTTTTCAATCTGCATTACCAGATCGGTTTTGAGCGTACAGCAGATACAGCCGTTGGTAAGCGGCACGAGGCTGCTTTTATCCGTAATATTGGCGTCTTTTTCTATCAAACTTGCATCGACGTTGATTTCGCCGATATCGTTGACAATCACCGCAACCTTGTAGCCCTTTTGGTTCGCAAGAATCATATTCATCAATGTTGTTTTTCCTGCTCCTAAGTACCCGCAGAGCAATGTAATAGGTACTAATGGTTTTTTCATATATTTCTCCCTAATCTAATTAATTTCTCCTATCTAAAAACGATAAAACATGAATATACTGCAAAACAGCACAAAATGGAAGGACTTTTAACCTTTTGAAATATACGGGGCATCTACTTCGTTGCCTTGCCAACAGTGTACATCCTTGTACACTGTTGGCAGCGAGTTTCAGCTAGTGCTGAAACATCGCTTCTGATATAACCAGCGGCATCCGTGCCGCTATTGAAAATCCTCAACGTATCAGAACCGCCAAGGATGGCGGTGGTTTCAAGAAGTAACAAGTTTGCTTGCAAACTTGCAGCCCACGAATGTACACGGATGTACATTCGTGGGCGGGGATGTCCGTGGTTCCACGCAGTAGCGCCGTTTTTGCACAGCAAAAACTCGCGTTCAAAAATTGACAAGGAGATCAATTTTTGAACTTGCCATGGCAGGAGATTCCGCTTTATTTTCAGCTAGCTCCTCGAACTGCTGTGCGCGGTCAGTACGATAGAGATGCGGTTGCAGTAGGCACTTTACTATGCCGCTCCAGGTGTGCTTTTATCCGATTATCACGGCTTCCGCCAGTGGTGTCAGTAAATTTTGCGGATACTCAATTGACCATAAAAAAAGCCCCTGCGGAGGGGCGGTTTCTCCTGCATTTCGGCGGTCTTTTGAGCGGAGAACAGCCTCAAAATCCTCTTTCGTACCGTTCTGCTGTTCATAATGCAGCAAAGTTCCGGTTATCGAGCGTACCATGCGCCACAAAAAGGCATTTGCTGAAATTTCAAACACGAGAAATTCCCGATCGGTAAAAAACCGCGCCGTATAGATATAGCGCGATTTGCTTTTACTTTGATCCCCTGCAGCGGAAAAAGTCGTGCAATCCAATTCTCCCGACAAAACGCTTGCCATCCGATTGAGTAGGTTAATATCCGGTTCGCGCCGTATATGCCAGCAATAGGGTAATTGATGTGCAAAGGCTGTTTTCCCGCAGTGAATAAAGTACCGGTACGTGCGGGATCGGGCGCTAAAACGGGCGTGCAGGTTATCTGAAACATGAAACGCTTCCATAATCCGTATATCCTTAGGCAACGCGGAATTGAGCGCCGGAATAAAGCTATCCGGTTTAATCCGCGCTATATCGGTAAAAAAGTGCGCAGCTTGCCCGCAGGCGTGCACTCCCGCATCGGTTCTCCCCGAACCGAAAAGCTCGACGGGGTGTTTATGCAGCAGCGCCAGCGCCCGCTCAATTTCGCCCTGTACGGTGCGGAATGATTCTTTTCCGTGCTGCAACTGTTTTTGCCATCCATGGAAACGTGTTCCGTCGTATGAAATACGGAGCAGAATATTCCGCCGGAGAACAGTCGGCTCAGCATCAGTCGTCGTCATCGGTTTCGTTTAATTCACGTTTCAGCGTATCATAAAGGGTGCGGGCATGTTCCAAAATCGGGCCGGGCTTACTTTTGGAAGATTTTCCGAGCCCGAACATCTTTGCCAACGCAATTTTATGCATTTCCAGCCGTTTCAACCGAGTTTTGGTATCTTTTCTCTGCCCGTACCGATATTCCAATAAGGCGCACAAATAAATAACACCGTCATACCCGTAGTTTTTATCTACATCGGGACCGAAGGATTTTAAGCCTGCAATCATCTCTTTGCCGGTGGTCTCCAATTCAAGCGCACGCCGATACAAGAACAATGCCTTTTGATAAAAAAGGTTGGAAATATACGTGTAGTTCTCTTCCGGTTCTTTTTCGCCGAGCGTCGAAAAAAGCCATGCCGCACGGATCGCACATATTGCCTGTTTAATAGTAGGAGAATACTTTGCAGTGAAATGATCGTAGCAGAGCAAAGCAAGATAATAGGAGGCGGCTCCTTCGTGAAGCGTTCTAGCAGTATTAAAATCAACGTGCCCGAAAAGACCTTTTACCGCACTATAGCGTTCGTTCATAGCTTCCAGCAGCTTTTCGGCAATCGGCTTTTCGATAACTCTAAAATCTTGTGTAAAGCCCGTGTACAAACACTGCGGGCAAACAGTCATGCTGTAGATAAGCGGATAGACCTCTCCGTATTTTGCCGACGGTTCATATAAGCGGCGTAATTCTTCCGTTAAATCACCGGCAATAACGCGGCCACCCCCGGAATACATTTCTTCTCGTTTAAACTTTGCCCCGCATACAGGGCATTCAACCTGATCCTTGGAATAATAAGAAATAGCTACTTCTTTTTTGCTTTGCTGATCTTCTTCACGTTTCATACTATGGATCTCCTTTTAACCCTACCGGCTACCGGTAAAACCTCACTTTTTACCGCATCCGATTAACTTTCCAATATAACACCTGCAATAGCCATATTACTTTCATGGGTCAGCGAAAGATGAATATGAGTACCATGGATACGCTCAAATGGTATAGCTGCATCGTCAAAGAGCATTAACTCCGGTTTCCCGTTCGGATTATTAGTAACAAGGATATTTTTCAATGTTATCCCCTTCAATCCGCTGCCAAGCGCTTTTCCATACGCTTCTTTTGCAGCAAAGCGGGCTGCCAAAGAATATGCGGCAGCCGAGCCTCTGCTTTTGGTCTCCATCAATTCTTGCGGATGAAAAAAGCGAGCAAGCAGTCCCTCATACTCCATCCACCGCCGTATCCGGCTTATATCAACAGCATCTATTCCGAACCCGACAATCATCTGTGCATCTCATCATCTTCCGATACTTCTGTAAACTCCACCGTTACCTGCACCGATTTAGGATTCACTTGCAGTATCTGCAACTTTGAATACTCTGCCGATAACACCGGCACAACGGGCAGCGTATACACCCCTCCCTCGGTAATGCTTTCGCATGATACCGTTAATATATTTTCGGAAGGACTCCATGTTTCCAGCAGTTTTTTTGGCCCTTGTACTTCCAAGCTGCCGGTTTTTGTATCGGAGGTTATCGACAGCTCCTTATGCTGCTTTTCAAAATAAATGGGAATATTATCAAACTTTTTTTGGATAGTTGTTTCATTGATTTTAACGGTGGACTGCACTTGAGATTTGCCGACAATAGAAATCAGAGGATTGTTATTGATGATGGAAGCGGTTCCCGAAAAGCCGTTTGTACGCGCTTCTATCGAAAGCGGCTCAGTCACGAGTTCGTTGATTTTTTCAACGAGTTCGGCAGGGCCTTCAATTTCAACAGCCGCCGGTTCCAGCGAACTTTCGGTTACCTCATATCCATCGGCGGGAATTCCTTTCAAAGAAAGCATAACAGGAACCTGTTTACGTATACTTGTCGCCAATCGAAGCGTTAAAATTGCCGGTTCCGTACTAATTTCCATATTGCCGAGCGGCGTTACCGTTCCTGCTAACCGAGTTTCGATCGGTATTCGATAGGTTCCTTCAGTTTTAAAATCCGATAAATTAATAAAAGCAATAATATCATTTTCACCGATGGAACCGATTCCTGTCGCATCCCCCCAAACAGTAACCTTTATCTTTGCGGGATATTGTTCTGCCGGTGTAAGGGGGCCGCTATTTTCAACTGTAAGCGGTACAATGAGGTATCGCTTATCCAATAAAGCTCCGCGATAAAACTCCGACAGGAAAACAGCAAAGACAAGACAGATAATTTTAACCGGCCAATTTTCGGTAAGCCGGAGCAGTATTTGTTTTATGTTCATGAAGCGCTTCCTTCGGATTTCTCGGTAGTTTGAGTTTTTGACTTGACCTTGAGCAGATAAGTCAGCTCCGATTCAATATTGTCCGTTGTAAGGTCGTAATACAGTTTTGAATCGTACGCGAGGCTGATCGCTCCCGATTCTTCGGACACGATAAGCACAACCGCATCAGTTTCTTCGGCAATACCGAGCGCTGCACGGTGCCGTGTCCCGAAGCTCTTGTTGATATCTTCCTGTTTGGTGAGTGGTAGATAACAGCCCGCCGCGATAACCCGCCCGTTATCGATAACAACCGCGCCGTCATGCAGTGGAGTATCAAATTCAAAAATAGTAACGAGAAGATTCGAGCTGATTTCCGCATTGATTCGGGTTGCGGACGGATTTTCGATAATCTCTTTTAAGTTATTCTGCCTCAAGAAGATAACCAGCATCCCGCGGCGCTCTGCAGAAAGGCGCTCGGCAGCAGTTAATACATAATCGATATGGCTGTGTTGGGAGCGGGAGCGTCTGAACCAATCGTTCTGCCCCATCGTCAAGAACATTCTCCGCAGTTCAGGCTGAAAGATAATCGCAGCGCCGATGACAACCCCGGTCGCAAGCGTATTCAATATCCAAAGCAGTGTCGTCAGGTGTAGTAAGAATGCAACCGCATAGATGAGAAGCATCAACAATGCACCCTTACCAAGCTGCGCTGCCTGCGTTTTAATCAGTATCTGATATGATTTATACATCAGAAACGCAAGGAGAAGTATGTCCAAAACCGGCCCGATATAGGTGAGGTAGAACGACAGCATATCCCTAAGTAGTTCCATATTTTTGCAATTCCTTTAACACCAATAATAGTTCCCGCGTTTCCGCAACATCGTGAACCCGTACGATCGATGCGCCTTGCTGTACTGCATACATCGTTGCGGCAAGCGTTCCGGAAAGCCGTTGTTCGGGAGAACCGCCGGTAACGGCTCCGATAAACGACTTTCGTGAAAGTCCTGCTAAAAGCGGATACCCCAAGCCGGTAAAATAGGCACTTGCCGCAACCAGCCGGTAATTATCCTCAGCTGTTTTCCCAAAACCGATACCGTAGTCGATAATGATACGCTCTTGCGCTATTCCGCAGTTTAAAGCATACGCCACCCGTTCTTCAAGGTAATCCCGTACTTCCGTTACTACATTTCCATACTGCGGAACATTTTGCTGCATTGTCGGCGGTATTCCGCGTTTATGCATAAGGACAACGGCACCGGCTTCTTCTGCAATCAGCCTACCGAGAGCCGGATCGTCGGTTAAAGCAGAAATATCGTTACACAGCGTTGCGCCTGCCTTAAAAGCAGCCTTCATAACCGCCGCTTTCCGTGTATCTACGGATATGGGAATAGCGCTGTGCCTCCGGACAGCCTCGATTAAGGGAATAACTCGTTCAATCTCCTCTTCTTCACTGATATAGGAAGAACCGGGACGCGAAGATTCCCCTCCGATGTCGATAATATCAGCGCCGTTCGCTTCCAAAGTTAATACCCGCTCCAAGCCTTTTTCCACGCTTACCGAACGGCTCGGTTCATAAAACGAATCGGGCGTTGCGTTAACAATCCCCATGATAAAAGCCGGTAAATCGGTTTTTATTATCTGCCCTTTTCCGCAATCAAGCTGCAACCGCATAGCAGATTATAGCAGATTTTCCGGCTCTTGTCCTAGACTTCGCACACAGGGTAAACGCATCAATGTGTGTACCCGTTGCTCGATTTGTTGTTTTACTCCATATTTTTTGATACAATGCCTCACCATCTATGAGTACCATCTATACATCTGATCAGGCGGCGCAAGAATGCCTGAATACTTCTATTATACAGCTTTCATTTTCCCGCCCGCGCAAGGGAATCGATGAGGCAAAAGCGCGGCTTCGACTTATCACGGTAAAAGGGAAAGCCGTGTATCAGTTGGAAACCGTCAAAAACAAGCAAGCATTTCAAAAAACGATTGAACCTGATGTATTATCCGGCACAATAGCGGAATGTTTTACCCGCTTTAAGGCTGTGGAATGCCGCGGGCAAAAAGAACAGCTCTTTTTTTTGCAAAACAACAAGGGAATCATCGCCCTTACCAAGCGGCTTCCTTACTCCGCTCTGCTCGCAGAAAGCAGCTGCGGCGGACACGATAAAATAAAGAACTATCTTATTCCCGAAGGAACACCGCTCCCATTCTTAATCGAACAGGGGGTGATGAATGCGGAGGGAGCCGTCTTAAAGCAAAAATACCATAAGTTTCGGCAGATCAATAAATTCCTCGAATTTATCGCCGGGGTCGAACCCTTTATACGGGATACGGTTACCCGTTCCGGCAAGCCTTTTTCCATTACCGATTTCGGCTGCGGTAAGGCCTATTTGAGCTTTGCGCTTTATTATTATCTGCATGAACAGCAGGAACTTCCGGTACGGATTCACGGGTTGGATTTAAAGACCGAAGTTATCGAACACTGCTCCGCGCTGGCGGAACGGTGCGGCTACATGGATTTGGACTTTGCCGAAGGGAACATCGGCGACCATCCGTTGCCGGACGGTACCGGAATGATGGTATGCCTCCATGCCTGCAATACGGCAACCGATTTGGCGCTTGCTCAAGCTGTCCGCGCACAGGTACCGATCATCTTTGCCGTTCCGTGCTGCCAGCATGAACTGTATGCCCAGCTTAAAACCCGAAAAGAAGCCTTCCGCACGGAAGATCACTTGCTGCTCCCCTTTATGGAGCACGGTATTATTACCGAGCGGTTTGCGTCGCTTTTAACCGACACCGTGCGGGCGCTCCTTCTACAAGCCTGCGGGTACACCGTGCAGATTATGGAATTTATCGAAACGGAACATACCCCTAAAAATATCCTGATCCATGCGGTAAAAAAAACACAAAGCGTCGGCCAAGCGGAACGGCTGAAAGAAACAGCGCTCCGGCAATACCGCCGCATCAAAGAGAGCTTTTGTATCAAACCGACATTGGAACAGCTATTGAAGGATATGATTCCGGCAAAACAACAGGAGAACTTATGACCTCACACAACAATACCGACAAAAACGAACAAGACTCAGCCATTCATACTGCGGCGATAGCGGCACAGCCGGAAACAGCAGCAGCAGCCGAAGCTTTTGCAGCGCTTTTTACTACCATTAAACGGCTACGGGCGCCGGGCGGCTGTCCGTGGGATATCGAGCAAACTCCGATGACGTTGCGGGCAACGTTCCTTGAAGAAACGTATGAAACGATTGAAGCACTGGAAGAAGCCTCGGCGGACAGCTCAAAGTCCGTCCATGCGGCGGAAGAACTCGGCGATGTACTTTTAAACATTGTGATGATTGCGTATATGTTTGAGCAGGAGGGAGCTTTTTCCGTCGCAAAGATGATCGGCGAGCTGAACGAAAAACTGATAAGGCGGCATCCCCACGTATTCGGGCAAACCGCAGGCTTTCCCGATCCCGACGATGCAAAAAAGCCGGTTACGGCGGAAAAAGTGCTTGCGCAATGGGATACCATCAAAGATACCGTAGAAGGCCGTGCAAGCGCCTCCGCATTGGATTCTATTCCGAAAACCTTTCCGCCGCTCACCCGTGCGTACAAACTACAAAAACGGGCGGCAAAGAAAGGCTTTGACTGGGATACGGCAGACGGACCGCAGAAAAAAACAGAAGAAGAACTTGCGGAATTTACGAACGCGCTTGCACACGGCACGCATGAAGAAGCGGAAGCGGAATTCGGCGATCTCCTTTTCAGCTTGGTGAACACCGCGCGGCATTTGCATATCGACCCCGCAGTTGCGCTCAGCCGTACCAATGCAAAGTTTGAGCGCCGCTTCCGCTTTGTCGAAAAACGCATGGCGGAATCCGGTATTCCCTGCTCCCACGACACCCTAGCCCTGATGGACGGCTTTTGGGAAGAAGCCAAGCGCATGGAAGCGCAAAACTCATCCGCCCTGCGTAATAATGAATAAGATAACGCTAATGCCGCACTATAATTGCGCCGTCGTATTAGGCGCTACGGCAACGGGAAAAACAGCGTTCGCCGTAAAACTTGCGCAAGCAAAAGGCGGCGAAATCATCTCTGCTGATTCCCGGCAAGTATACCGCGGGCTCGATTTGGGCACGGGGAAGGATTTGCACGAATACGGCAGCATCCCCTATCACCTTATCGACGTCTGCGATTTAAACCGCGAATTTACGGTCTTTCACTTTCAGCAGGAAGTATACCGCATCTTTCCGCAGCTTGTTGAAAAAGGCAGCTTGCCGATTATCGCAGGCGGCACCGGACTGTACCTTGATGCTATCCTCCGCGGCTATGAGCTGATCCCCGTGCCCGAAGACCCCGCATTGCGCGAAGTGTTGGCAACAAAGACACTGCAGGAACTGCAAGATATACTCATAGCGCTCAAGCCGGATATCCACAATAAAACCGACCTCGAGCAGCCCGACCGCCTTGTCCGCGCTATCGAAATTGCCCGTTACCGGCAGGAGCATCCCGAATCCGCCGCCGCGCATCTGCATGCGGCGCCGTCCATCAAGCCGAAAATCTACGGTATCTCGCTTGAGCGCAGTGTGCTACGCGAACGAATCCGCCGCCGCCTCATTGCCCGCATCGATGCCGGTATGATAGAAGAAACCGAACAAATACATGCGCAGGGCTATTCATGGGAGCGGCTCGAAAGCCTCGGACTGGAATATCGCTTTACCGCGCAGTATCTACAGGGAAAAATCGAAAGTAAAGAAGCCTATATCGAGCAGCTCTATCGGGCAATCGGGCAATTTGCAAAGCGGCAGGAAACATGGTTCCGGCGCATGGCACGGAACGGCATCGAAATAGAATGGATTGACGGCAATAAGGCGGCTCAGCTGACAGCAGCGGTTATTTCAGAAATGGGACATTTCTTATAAATCACCAAAAATGAAGGCAGATAATAACAAATTTCTTAAAACAGGTCAATTGACTAAAGCACGGTTATCAGTATAATGATATGGAACTATGATAGATCGTTCTGTTCAAACCATATTGCAGCCCGCTCTTGTCTTTCTTAAGCAAGGAGACCTTGAGCAAGCGCATATCAGTCTTGGACGGCTGCTTGAACAGGACTTAGAAAACCCTCAAGTGATGTACACACTAAAAGGGGTTAGTTTCTGGCTTGATCGGGTGCGTTATTCACAAGCATTAGCCGATGATTTCTTGCGTGGTGAGTATATTATTTCTCAATGGAAACCCTTTCTCGATTACATAAAGGATAAGGGAGACTTTAACGAGCCGATTATCTATGCGCTCAAGTGCAGTGTGTTTACAATTGCGTTACGGTTGTACCGCTCGCTCCTAAACGGAACTGAACCGGTACATAATACGGCAGAAATATATCGGAAAACAGGACTTTGTTATAAAGCCCTTGGAGATTATGAAACGGCGATCAGCTGTTTACGATATGCAGCCGATCTGAACACCAATTCATCAGCTATTCCGGCGGAACTTGCTGATGCTTATGCTTTAAGCGGCGAAGTACGGCTTGCGAAGATTTTTTTCCGGGAAGCACTCTTTAAAAATGCTTCAGAAATAGAGTTATGCTTTCTTGAATCTGAAATTATCAACGCGCTCGTTACTAAAGTCGCAACCATTGGTTTTACAGGAGAGGAGTTGTTGGAATGGCTTCCTGTTTACGGTACGCTTGATGGCGTACTCAATGTAAAACGTGAACTGAAAGCCTTGGAACTGGGGAAGCTGAAGCAGTCTATCTATATGCTTGAAAATGAGCTGAGGCAGAAAGACGTAAAAAACAAAAAACTTCTAGTCCCTCGTTTAATTAATTACTATTTTTGGCTTATAGACCATTATATGAATGGCACTGTCGAAAAGACCAAAATAGATGAGATTCTTCTAAGAATTAAACTGCTCGACGAGAAAATCTATGACCGCTATATACGGTAATGACACAGTGAGGTGAATATGTCAGATGTATTAGAAAAGAATGTCCGCGATATATTTAATGAGGAAAAATGGACACGTGCTGCCATTACAAATTATTCCATTAACAATTTTAAAGAACTTGACACGCTGATTGAAGACGCAAAACGAAATCATCATTTGGATGAACTAAAAGAACTATCCGATGAGCATCTCTCTCATAACAAAACAAGTATTACAGCATTGTATATTTCGAGTATTATTGCACTTTCCAAGCAGTTGCTCGATGACTCTTCGCTCATAACGCTGGTAACCATTTTTATCGACAACCATCGGATGCAGATCGTTGAATACCTTTGCCGGCGGGTACTTGAATTTGGGGACTCAAAATTTGCGCTTCGAACGTTGGCAAACTGCTACAAAGAATCCGGCAATGAAGATATCTATGATATTTGGGAGCGGCTTGTCCGTATCGACTATGAAGAAGCGGATATTCCGAAACAACTTGCCGAGCGGTATCAGCAAATGGGCGATACGGAAAAAGCCGTTGAATATTATAAAAAAGCCCTGTACCGCTATATCAACCGGCATTCATACACTGCCGTAAAAGAAGTATGGGCACGTTTGGTGGAGTTGGTACCGCAAGAAATCGACTTTTTCTATCATGTACAACGGAAAATAGCGGATCATCTCGGTGCGGAACGAGGCGCCGCGCTTATGCAGGATTTGTACGATTATTATAAAAAAGAAAAAGATTGGAATACCGCTATCGATATTTTAAAACTGGTGCTCACCAGCGACGATAAAGATAACTGGGCTCGAAAGGAAATTGTCGAATGCTTTAGAGAAAAATATGCATCGCACAGTCAGCTTGAAGAATACATAAAAGTATCCAATTTGACACAAAGTTGGCGGAATGTTTTTGAAGCCATCGATGATTTTGAAAAGCATATTTCTTTTGATGAAGGCTGTTTTGTATTCCACCGGACATGGGGTGTCGGACGTATTGCAAAAGTTAATAACGATGAATTGGTTATAGACTTTGCAAAGAAGCGCGGACACACAATGAGCCTTAAAATGGGCATCACCGCTCTTCAAACACTGGATAAAGATCATATCTGGGTATTAAAATCGATTATGAAGCGCAATGAACTCGCTGCGAAGGTGAAAACAAATCCCGAATGGGCGCTAAAGACCATTATCCGCAGTTTTGATAATAACTGTGATTTTAAGCGGATTAAGCATGAGCTGGTTCCCTCGCTGCTAACCGACAAAGAATGGACAACGTGGAGCACCAAGGCACGAAAAGTCGTTAAAGAAAATCCCGAATTCGGTATCAATCCTACCAATATCGATTTCTACACTGTACACACTCGTCCGATTTCGCTTGAAGAAAAGCTTTCGAACGAATTTAAAGCGCAGAAAAACTTCTTTGAGCGGGTTGAAATCATCTTTAATGTTATGGAAAGCGGTGATACGGACTCAGACAGCTTTCAGGATATGATCAATTACTTTGATGCCTTCCTCAAAGCCTTTAGTCAAGTGAATGAACAAGTGATTGCAGCCTATTTAGTTATGTCAAAACTCACTGCAGCGCTGCCGCACCTGAGCGTAACACAACATCATAATTTCGCGGAATTATTCGCGCAGATAGAGAACCCTGCTGCCATATATCGCGGCATAGAAAATAAAGAACTCCGAAGTGCATATCTCCGCAACATCAAGAACCTTGTTCCGGATTGGAGCGATCAATATGTCCGCCTATTTCCCGTGGTACTTTCTGCAGAAGTACTCAATCCGCTCCTTGAAGAATACCCCGAAAAGGTAAAAGAGTTGGTTCTGACGTGCTTCAAAGACTATAAAGAATACCGTGAAGCGGTTATTTGGTTCTTCAAAAATGCTCAGGAAGAACAATGGTTTAAAGACTTGAATATCGACTATGAACACGAGATTATTGTTCTTATTCACATCCTCGACATAACGTATCGGGAGATTGCAAGCCGACGGAATACAACTGAAAATCGGAAAATCAACAAGCAGGTACATACGATTCTCTTTGGTAAAGATGCCTTGCTCGAAAACTTTATCCTCGACCACGATGAAGATGCCGTTACAAGACTCTATACACTCGTCAGCGATATTAAGGACTTGGATCCGCCGATTAAAATGCAGCTGCGTAACCGTATCCTTGAAAAATACAAGAACTTTAAGTTCTTCGACGAAGTGGAAAAAACGGTTACGGGACGCGGTTTAATCGTAACATCCAAAATGCTTGAGGAAAAGAAAAAAGAACTCCAGCGGCTTATTGAAGTTGAAATACCGCGTAACTCGAAAGAAGTCGGGTTTGCACTCTCCTTGGGCGACTTGCGTGAAAACTCCGAATACAAGGCTGCAAAAGAGGAGCAGAATAGACTTAACAATACGGTAAGCCGCTTGCAGGAAGAGCTTGAACGTGCTCAAGTGTTTGATCCTACAACCATTACCACAACACGGGTCGGTTTCGGCACCATTGTTGTATTGGAGAAACCCGGCAACAGCGAAAAAGAGACCTATACCATCCTCGGTCCGTGGGAGTCGGATCCTGAAAACGGCGTAATCTCATATATGTCGCCGCTCGGTACGAACCTGTTAAACCACAAGGTAGGGGAAACACTTTCGTTTACAGTAAATGAAGAAGAAAAGACATACAAAATCCTTGATATTTCTGCGGCAGCTAATTGATATGAAAGGACATCTTAAAACTAACCACATTTTTAAAGATGTCCGATAATAAACCTGTTCGATAACTGCGTTTTCGAACAGGTTTAATATAAAAAGAGCCTCTGCAAAAATTGGAAATGCCCGTGTTTGGAGGCGTTCTTTTTAGATAACTGTAAAGGGGAGTAATAATGAAAAAAATAAGGATTTTTGCCGTTGCAGCGATCTTCTGTTTAATTGCATTTACATTGAGTGCTCAGACAACTCGACAAGAGACTGCTGATGTAATCGTCCTTATGGATACTTCCGGTACCGTGTTACCCTATTACGAGGTTATCAATAAGCGTGTACTACAATCCATCATTTCAAAATTTGTACGCATAGGGGACTCCTTTCATCTTATCTCATTTAATGCGGTTCCCCAGTATGAAATGTCACAGAAAATCAATACTGAAGCGGATTTATCCCGTGTAGTTTCCCGTTTTATGCTTCTATATCAGCTTGGTCAAAGCGCCGATTTTTTATCCGGTATCAATTTTGCCGGTCAATATATGACGCAACTACCATCTCAGCAGGAAAAGATCCTTATTGTTATTTCGGACGGTATTTTTAATCCGCCCGCATCAAGCCCGTACCGGAATTATACCGGTGAACAGGTAAAGACTGAATTAGCAAAAGTTTCCGCTTCCATCCGTGCAAAAGGCTGGAAGGTATACTATGTAAAACTCCCCTTCCCTTCCGATGCGGTTATTAAGGACTTGGACGGAGCCTTTTATGCAGGTAAGCTGGATGCGGCAGGTTCGCTTGATCAATCAGGCGTCGATAGTGCAGTAGCTTCTTCGGGTACGGCGTCGAGCAGTACAGGTAATGCTTCGAGCGGGCAGAAAGGATACGCATCCGATACCCGCACGAATGCACAAAATAGAGCGTCAACAGGAACCGCAGGACAGCCTGCCGGTTCAAGCACAGGGCAAGGGATAACCGATTTTGCACCAGCGGGTTCCAATACCGGTGATACCATCGCTCAAAACCGAGCGGGTACACCGGATAGTTCAAGTACGGCAGGGAAAACGGCTGAAAATGCTGACGTATCGGCAAACGGTGGACAGGACAGCAGCACAGGCGCCGATTCTTCCGGACAAGGGCTGAAAGAGTACACCGATGTTTCTCAAGCCTTTACGGAAAACCTCGGTATTGAGCCGAGCAACTTGCCGGACGAAGGCGGAGTAGAATTCAACGATACGACGTTTCCTCTTCCGCACATTATCTTTCCCGAACGTATAGAAACTTCCGGTAATACCGCCGAACTGCCGCTCACTATTATCAATGAAGTGGCAGAGTCCGTTGAAATACAATTGCAAAGCGTTTCTTTGACAACCGGTAGTGGAACTCAAAAGCAGCAAATGGAAAATATCATTGTCCGTATTCCTCCCGAAGGAAAAAGCGAACTTACCATACGGATTGCACTGCCCGACAGCTTACGGAGAGAAGGGCAACACCGTACCGATATACGGCTTGACCTTGCACAACAAGATAAATCATTTTCCCAAGCGGCAGCCATATTGCTCACCGTTAAACCGACATTCGTTCAATCACTGCTGCAGGGCAATCTTCTATGGATATTGATCGCTGCGCTGGTATTTACCCTTATTCTGCTGTTAATTATCTTTATGCTTCGCCGCAGGGCTTCCGAACCGGTTAAATACGCCGCGCGGATGGTCGGACAACAGTCCGATTCAAGACAGCAAAGCAACACTGCTCGGCAAACCGATTTTAATAGAAACCAGCGAGAAGCGCTTACAGCTTCCCAAACAAAATATTATCCCGAACAGCTGGGAAACAAAGCCGATCCGCGCGACACCCTGAATACCTTCGGTTCCCAAACAGCTGCCGCCGCCTCGGCAGCCCAGAGTGAAACGGCAGCTCAATTTGATCACCTTGCACAAGAACGATCCCGTGCCGCCGAAGGACGTTTTGCTCTGTTAAACAGCGCAGAGAGCCATCTCAACCGCCGACCGGGGTTGAATCACGGCTATTATAGCGGTCGCGTTAGTACAAAGCCTTCGCAGTCGGGCATGACGGAGCTATTCGTCTATAACCAAACTACATTAATTGGAAAACGGAATATTCACGTGATGAAACAAGGAACTCGCCTGAGTATCGGCGGCAGCAAGAGTGATGATTTTTTAATCTTCCTTGTACCCTTCCCTGCCAATCTCGCACAGGTACAGTATGATGGAAACGATTACCGTGTTTCGATTTTAAAACCGGAATACTTCCCCTACGAAGCATCGAATACGATCTATCCCTGCATCGGACGGGATATAACAGCTGTGTCTAAGAAAGGCTATCATGTTACGTTCACGTTTAGAGGCTATGAAGACCCGATGATTAGATTAAATACGCTTCTTACGTCGATCAACTACACTGAGGAGCGCTAAAAAGCGGGGCGCATAGCCCTGCATCAGGTCTATAGCCATACAACAGCACAGAACAAGCCGGATACAGCTTGCCGTATTTAGAGTAACCTATATCTGTTTCTAAAATGATGTCTGAAAGAATTGTCCATCCCTTTCCGCCGGTGTATAGCTCCGAATCGCGTATTCTTATTTTAGGCTCTTTTCCCTCCGCCGCATCCCGTGCGCAGGAGTTCTACTACGGTCATCCGCGGAACAGATTTTGGCCGCTTCTTGCCGCTTTACTGGGCGTGGCGGAACCACCACATTCGATAGAAGAAAAAAGAGAGATGCTGTTGCAGCATCATATTGCGTTGTACGATGCCGTTACTGCCTGCACAATTACCGGCTCCGCTGATTCAAGTATGCAATCCATCATACCGGCAGATTTAAGCAGTATTTTCCAAGCAGCACCGATTCAAGCAGTTTTTGCAAACGGTACGAAAGCATACAAAGTGTGTATTGAGCGCATTGGAATTGCGGCTATTAAGCTTCCGTCTACCAGCCCCGCAAATGCACGGTTCGGCTTTACAGAGCTTTTGACTGCATGGAAACAAATACTACCGAAGCTCTTATAGGGTGTAATTCAAAGACTGCCGGTTTTGGAAGCCACACGCAGCCATAAACCGGCAGCAGAAGATTTATCAAATTTACTCGGTTCCGAGGTTGTCTACGCTGTAATCGTACACCGTCCAAATGTCATCGCGAGAAGCAAGGTTATAGGTAAAGCGTTTCTTTTCGCGGAAGCTGGTATAATCGAACCATTCGATAACCGTAACCTCCGCTTCAGTCGTGCTGTAAGTTGTCCGCTCAACAGTAAACTCTACCGGAATCATCGCGATGTCTTTATCGGTACGCGATTGCATAAGATCGTGTTTATAGGTGTCGATCATGCTGATACGCCCCGCCTCAGCTTCCGCCTTATATCTACGGCTCCGTATCGGATCGCGAGCAATCATCCGTTCAATATCAAGATAGAGGAAGAATTGATCCCACTGCGATTTTTGGCGGGCAGTCAGCATATAGCTGATAACCTTGTCGGGGGAAATGGGCTGAGGCTGAAGTACTTCCCGTGATACCGATGCGATGGGAACTGACCCGAGAGCGGCAGCCGAAGGAGAAGGCTTTATTTCAAGTCCGAGCCTATTGGAAGATACATGAGCTTCGGAGGTATCGCTTAAACGTTTTAATTCGGGATAAAAATCGGCAGAGAGCATATATGCGCCCGGACTTTCAATCGTAATATAATCTTTTACGTTTTCAACAAAGGCGTAGGTTTCTCCCGTTTCTATCGTAATTTCCCGAAAATAAATCTGCTGATTGGTATTCCGTTTCCGAATCCACGGTTCCGTATGAGCGAGGCTCTTGTTTTTGGTATTCAATACAGAAAAATCAAGGCTGAACATACGATCGTTTGCCAGTTTAAACCGCAACGGTTGGCTGCCTTTATTGGTAATGGAAACTTTTACAAAAATAGGCTCCGTTCCATCGTTTCCGGGATAATATACGCGGCGGTCATAAAATCGGATTGCAACATCCGCATCAAAGGATTTGCTTTCACCGTCCATTTCGGCGGCAAAACACCATGCTCCGAATAAAACGGCGGCGGCTACTATTAAGACTATTTTCTTCACTGACATATTCCTCTTCCTTACCGGCATTGCATATCTACGATGCCCTCTTACGCTTATATCGGCAGTTTAATCCATTCTCTTTATGTCGAATTGACGTACCTCATTGCATATTTTACGATTTTATGGCATATACCGATTATGACTTCAATTATTTCGTGGAACGTAAACGGCATCCGCGCCGCCCAAAAAAAAGGTTTTTTGGAATGGCTTTATATCGAAAACCCTGATGTACTGTGTTTACAGGAAACAAAGGCTCGGAAAGAGCAGCTGACTTCAGAATTGATCAACCCTGTTTGGAAAGAAGGCGTCTATAAAACATATTGGCAGGCGGCGAGAAAGCCCGGCTATTCGGGGACCGCCGTCTTCTGCAAAAAGGAACCGCTCAATATCCGCACGATGAACATTCCCGCCTTTGACGATGAGGGACGAGTGCTGGTAGCCGATTTTAAGACGGTATCGGTTATTTCCGCCTATTTTCCCAATTCCCAAGAAGGAGGAGCGCGGCTCGGCTATAAGCTCGATTTTTGCGCTGCGATGCTTGAGTTTTGCAATGCACTGCAAAAAGAAGGTCGGCATATTGTACTCTGCGGGGACTACAATATTGCGCATAATCCCATAGATCTTGCCAATCCAAAAGCAAACGAGCAAAATCCCGGCTATCTACCCGAAGAGCGGGCATGGATGGATACCTTTACGCAGGCGGGATACACCGACACCTTCCGGCATTTTTGTGCGGAACCTCATCAATATACCTGGTGGAGCTACCGTTTCCATGCCCGCGAGAAAAATATCGGGTGGAGAATAGACTATCACTGTGTAGACAACGCCTTTTTACCGAACATCTGCGAATCATCAATTAAAGCGGATGTACTCGGTTCCGACCATTGCCCTATTAAGTTGGTGTATAAAGAATAAATCGCTCGTTTTGGGGAAAGCTTTCCGTATAAACCACTGTAACCATACCTTGACATTTTTTGTGTCATTATTATGATACAACACATGAAAATTTTATTAACTTTTTTTTATCTGAGTGCCGCTACTCTTCTATTCGGTGGTGAAAGCACTGTGTTATATCGCCAAATAGTCAATGTTAAGGCTCTTTCCAACGGTGCAGAAAAAACAATCTATAGCACCATAGACAAAGAAACAGCTGAAAACCGAGTAATGCTGATTGTAACCGCCCTTCCGTCAGGGGACATTGAAATACGATCCGATAAGTTCAAACTGGGAAAAATGCCGTTCTCTTCATTTTTTCAATTTATTATTCCTCATGAGGAAATAATACAAAATGCAGACGGCGCATACATTATTGACGGTCTTACCGGAATTTATAAGGTTGCGATGTCAAAACCTCAGGCATTCTTGACGGGAACACTCAGTCACGAATGCTGCAATCTTACTTTGGCAGTAGACGGTATGGGGAAAAAGCTCTCCATGCAATTCTATTCCGTAAGGGGCCAAACGTTCGATAATTCCGATAATGGCAATAAAGAAGACAAAATCTCACAAAATGAGGAGAACACATCCGATTCTTCTACTGCTCAGAACTAATAGCCGCTACTCCTTCCGGTGCCTTTTTTTTCGTCGGGTCGGAAGCGGTTTTTATTTTAAAAATAAATACATAATATTTTATGCATATCAGCAATATGATGATAATACGAGCATAGATATTATTTGAAAAATAAAACCCTGCAATCAGCATTGAAGAAGCGAAGCTTAAAATAACTATTTTGCTTTTGAGCGTCATCGAGCGGGTTTCATTAAATCTTTGAACATGATTTCGATAGAGCTTAGTAGAAAGCAGCCATTGATGCAGACGCTCTGAACCTTTTGCAAAACAAAAGACCGACACAATTACAAAGGGGGTAGTCGGCAAAATAGGTAAAGCCACACCAAGTACACCGAGTCCTAAAAAAAGGAAACCGGCTATAATCCAAATATATTTCATAGTATCTCCCTACATCCTAAATTCTTCACCGAGATAGACCTTTCGTGCAATCTCGGATTCCAAAATGATATCACGCGATCCTTGTTCGACAATTTCGCCCTTATTGATAATATAAGCGCGATCGGTAATTTCCAAGGTATCGCGGACATTGTGATCGGTAATAAGCACTCCGATATTTTGACGGGCAAGCAGTCTGATAATCAGCTTAATGTCGTGTACGGCAATCGGATCAATACCGGCAAAGGGTTCGTCGAGCAATAAAAACTTCGGCTCGATAGCTAGCGCCCGTGCGATTTCGGTACGTCGCCGCTCTCCTCCCGACAAGGTGTAGGCAGGTTGTTTCCGATTGGCAGTGATTCCGAATTCTTCTAATAACGAATCAAGTTTTTGCTTCCGTTCCGCACGGCTTAAATCTTTTCGTGTTTCCAAAATAGCATCGATATTTTGCTCGACGGAAAGTTTACGGAATACCGAAGCTTCCTGCGGCAAATACGATATACCGATACGGGCGCGCTTATACATCGGAAGATCGGTAATGCACCGGTCATCAAGGTAAATACCGCCGGAATTCGGCGTATAAAAACCGACAATCATATAAAAACTCGTCGTTTTTCCCGCGCCATTCGGACCGAGCAATCCGACAACTTCTCCCTGCGCCATAGAAAAACTAACATCACGAACAGCTCGTTTTTTACGAAATGATTTGTTCAAACCTTCCGCGCGCAAGATACTTTTAGAAATGCCGGAATTCACAGAATACTGAAAGTCACTCATGGCGTTTTTGTTTCTTCCTTCGAAGGAATTTCTTCCTTTGCAGCAATATCTCCCTCTGGAGGAGTTTCCGTTTTTTTTGTTTCTTCTTTTTCTTCTTTTTCTTCGGTAACCGAACCGCTCACCTTGCCCTCAAGCTTAATATCCTCAGTATCAAGATTGACTGAAATCCGAGCAGCCTTAAATTCATCTTTGCCCTTTTTAACCGTAGGCTTCCCTGTTAATTCAAGCATAGAGGTGTTCCTGTTATAAACGGCAAAAAGCGAATCACAGGCAATATCCTTACTCTTTAATTTTACAGCCATTTGTAAAAGGATAATTTCGGTTTTTTGATTATATTCGATACGTTCGGCGGCTGTTTCAACCTTATTTTTGGTATCCTCGACCTTTGCTTGCCCCATAAACTCAGCAACTTCCGTTTCCCGATCATAAGAGAGTGATGCGGCTGAAAACGTAAAGCCTTTTTCGGCATCTTCGCCCGTTACACTCCCGCTCGCTTTGATATACCGGTAATCTTTACCGTAGAGCTCAATACGCTCACCGTAAATATTGAGGGAATCTACGCTGACTTTTGCATTACCGGTCAGCGAGGTTGCGTTTTTCCCTTTTTCGCCGGATCCCTGCATTTTATCGGCAGAGAAGGTAATTTTCACCGGCGCTGCCGACAAAAATGAAACAATCAAGAAGAAATAGACAAAAGCGCACAGCAACGGTCGGAATCTATGCATAGCGAAGCGATGAGGAATGATATACACCGTACTTATCAATAATTCGGCTATACTTTTTTAATGTGAGCCGGTTACCGAATAGCCTGCATCGGTTACGGCAGCTTTGAGCGCATCGATTGTTACGGTATCGGGATAGGTAACAGAGGCAGTCTTTGTTTCCAAATCGACTTTTGCCGATGCCCCTTCGATAGCGTTCAATGCTTTTTCAACCCGAGCAGAGCAATGCCCGCACGACATCCCCTCAATGGTTAACGTAATATTTTTCATATTGGTATTCTCCTTATGAGTTATATTTTCCTGTTTCATCGGCAATTCAGATTCCGTTTTAGCTTCCGGTTCGGCTACAGAGCAGGTGAATCTATCGGTTTGTACACTGCACACAGTAGGCTTTGCATCATCAAGCTTTTCACCGACAGAAGCAACACAGCAGTATTGCATATTGCCGGCATCCTGCGCAATGTATTTCGGACGGAATCTGTTCAACCGTAATGCATTGGTAACTACCGTCACCGAACTGAAGCTCATTGCGGCGGCGGCGAACATGGGACTCAGCCTGAGTCCGAACAGAGTATAAAAGAGACCTGCCGCAAGCGGAATACACAGCGAATTGTAAAAGAGCGCCCAGAACAGGTTTTGCTTAATGGTACGCATAACAGCCTTGCTGAGCTGAATTGCAGTAACCGCCGTTTCGAGGCTGTTATTCATCAGAACGATATCCGCGCTTTCGATAGCGATATCCGTGCCGCCGCCGATTGCGATACCGACATCCGCAGCAGTCAGTGCAGGCGCGTCGTTAATACCGTCGCCGATAAAAGCCGGTGAAAACCCTTTCGAGCGATAATATTCGACTTTTGCTTTTTTGTCCTGCGGCAACAGTTCCGCTACGACATCTCCGATACCGACAATCTTTTGGATAGCCTCTGCCGTCCGTTGATTATCCCCTGTGAGCATAACGGTATGGATGCCCATTTCGTGGAAATCGTGAATGGCTCGAATACTGCCTTGCTTCACCGGATCGGCGACGGCGATGAGTCCGACACATTCATTCCCTATTGTAACCAGCAACGGAGAAGCGCCTTTTTCGGCAGCTTCCGTAAGTCTCGCCTGAATCGCTTCCGATACCGGAATGCCTAATTCGCTGCAGAGCTTCATATTTCCGGCGCCGATTCTTACATTTCTGATCGATGAGATTCCGTTAAGTTCATCGACTATAGCAGTGCCGTAAATTCCTTTTCCATGCACTGCCACAAAACCGCTCACTTTAAACGGCGACAGTTTTTTTTCTTCTGCAGCTTTGATAATTGCATGAGCAAGCGGATGTTCGGATAAATGTTCAAGACTATAGGCAATCCACAAAATATCATTGTCGGTGTACTGGTCGGAAAACACTTCAATGTGCTGCAATGTCGGCTTTCCTTCCGTAATGGTTCCCGTCTTATCGAGCAGAACAGCGGTAACGCGATGAGCAAGCTCCAGCCCTTCCGCTGAACGGATGAGAATACCGAGCTGCGCGCCCTTACCGGTACCCGCCATAATCGCAGTCGGCGTTGCAAGTCCGAGTGCACAGGGACAGGAAATAACCAGCACGGAAATAGCGGTCGAAAGAGCGAACTCAAAAGAAGCGCCTGCGATAAGCCAGCCGATAAAGGCTGTAAGTGAAATCAGCATGACAATCGGTACAAAATAACCGCTGATAACATCAGCAAGCTTTGCAACCGGCGCCTTTGACGAGGCGGCTTCTTCGACGAGCGCAATAATCCTCGCCAAAGTTGTATCATTTCCTACTTTATCGGCACGGAAGATAAAGCTGCCCGATATATTATGCGAGGCGCTAATCACCGAATCCCCAACCGTTTTTTCAACCGGCATACTTTCCCCGGTAACAGCCGATTCGTCAAGCGATGTACTTCCGTCTATTATAGTGCCGTCAACGGGCAGCGTTTGTCCCGGGCGGATAACGATTGCGTCGCCAACCGCAATATTTTCTACCGGAATTTCAATTTCGATCCCATTCCGTAATACTTGCGCTGTTCGGGGTCGAAGCTGAATCAATTTTTCCAGCGCTTCTGAAGTTTTCTTTTTTGCCCGTGCCTCTAAAAATTTTCCCAAAGAAATCAGCGTTAAAATCATCGCCGAGGATTCAAAATAGAGATCCTTCATATAGAGCTGCACAACATCTAATTGCCCATGCCCTAAGCCATATCCGATCCGGTATAGCGCAAAAACTCCGTAGATAACCGCAGCGCCGGAACCGACAGCGATAAGGCTGTTCATATTAGGTGCACGGTGGAATAGACTTGTAAGCCCGTTGGTAAAAAAGCGGCGATTTAATACCAGAACCGGCAGCGTGAGCAGAAATTGTGTAAAGACAAAGATGAGGGCATTTTCAGTTCCTGCAAAAAAAGACGGAAGCGGCAACCTGAGCATCCGCCCCATCGACACATACATCAACGGAATCAGAAAGAAAAGCGAAAAGACAAATTGTTTTTTTTCGGCATCGGCGATTTCCGAATCAGCCTGTGGAGCAGACGGACGCGCCGTATTGTCTTCGGCAAGCGGGAAGGCTCCGTAGCCGATTTTTTCTATGGTTTGTATAATGGTATGCGGATTAACGGTATCGGGATTATACTTGACAGCCATCCGCTTTGTTAGAAGATTTACCTGCGCCGTCTCTACGCCGACAAGACGGCCGACAGCTTTTTCCACATTTGCGGAGCAGGCGGCACAGCTCATACCGGTAACGGTAAAATAGTGCGTTTGCATACCGCTAGTATAGTAGAATACGGTGGTAAAGGCAATGCTTATTCTTGACCTTGTTCTTACCCTCGTGGTACACTTTTTTCAATCAGGAAACAACTAAAAGGAGATCTATGTATGAAAAAACTGAAGCTAAAGAGTTTATTAGTATTCCGTTATGCAACACCGGTAGTGACAGCTCTTGTCATGTTGTTTACGTTGCACGGCTGTTTTTTGTTTGACGGAATGATCGTACCGTCAGAACCGGTTCCTGAAAGATCTCTTTCCGTAGGTGATAGAGTGGGCAACAAAACGATCGTGTGGGAAAATACAGGTAGAGGATCGTGGCGATTTCTTGCAATGGGAACCCCTTCCGAGCCGATGCCGTGGGATTTGAACAGCTCACGTCATATAAGCACAAAGAACATAGGCTCAAATATGGGAGACGGAAAAGAAAACAGCATTTTCTTAAAACGCGAATTTGAATCGAACGATTCTAAACTGCATACTGCAAAAAATTCTGCAGTTATATACTGTATTGAGCGGGGTGGTTGGCTCCCCTCACGAGATGAGGCTGAAAAAATAGCTCAATTTACCAGCAAAGATTTTTGGACATCTCACTGTGAGGCAAGTAGCAAGGCCTTTTATTATAGCCCCCTTCAGAAAGGATTGCAATCAAAATGGCGGAACGATCGCGAGCAGGTTGTTGCGATCCCTGTATATTACCTTGATGCACAGGGGAATATAACGGAACCGTAAACAAAGGCAACCGCATCTTTCGATACGGTTGCCTTTTAATTTTTTTCACCTCGTTATCAGCTGTGCTGATGAGGTATTTCTAAAAACCAATCAGTTTTTTAAAATACTCTACAGTAAATACGCGTACTGCGTCTTTACCGCATTGATAATCTGCAAGAGTTCTTTGGGAAGAGCGGTTTCCGTTGCAAGCGTGATGTCGCGGACTTCTCCGGAGAGCCGCACTCTGCATCGGCTGTGCGCATCATCAAGATAGAGGAAGCCTTCATTTGTGCTGTCAAGGAAATCTTTTTCCGAGTGGAACAGCGTGAATTTATCTTTGTACGGGGCGCTCTCGTAGGGGCAGAATGTCGCGCAGTTGCCGCACTCGTTACACATACCGTCCACGTGAATAATCTGCTTCATACGCATACCGGGTACCGTGAGCGCAAGGTTCGCACGGTTCGGGCACACATCGACGCAAGATTCGCAAACAGTCGAGCATTCCAAACAGCGGACACTTTCTTTTGCAACGCCGTCGGAGGCGGCAAGGTTCATCGGCATTAAAATTGCCCGCTTTGAATACGCCGATGCGGTAACGGGGTTGTAGTTCAGCGATGTAAACTGAGCCGTCCACGCCTGCGCCTTTACCGAGTCGATAATCGCCTTTGCCGCTTTGGTTGCATTGGCAATAGCTTGTACAACCGTGGCAGGCCCTGCGGCGCAATCCCCGATGACATATACATTTTTCACATTCGTTTCAAACGTAGCGGGATTGTATTGCGCTCTTCCTTTTCCGTCCAGCGCAATGCCGGATTCCGCAAAGAGATCGGTGTCGATTTTTTCACCGATAGATGCGATTACGGTGTCGGCGGGGATGTCTACAAACTCGCCCGACGGTACCGGTTTTTGCCGACCGTCTGCGCCCCGTTCACCGAGCTTCATCTTTTCGCAGCGCAAAATTCCGTTTTCATATGAAACAGGCGCAAGCAGTTCTTTAAATTCAACCCCGTCTTCCAAGGCGAGTTCCAATTCTTCCGCATCGGCAGGCATAAACTGCTTGGTTCTGCGGTATACGATAAAGGAATGTTCAACACCCTTCGTGCGCTTTGCAACACGGGCTGCATCCATCGCGGTGTTTCCCGCACCGAGGATCACGACGTTTTTCCCCAGCTTGAGCGTTTCGGGCGCTTGCTTCGCCTGCTCAAGGAATTCGATAACATTTGCCGCCGCGCCTTTTTCTAACAGTAGCGCACTCTGTTTCCACGCACCGATGGCAAACACAACATGGGTAAAGCCCTGTTTTTTCAGTGCTTCAACGGAACGCTGCTCACTGTTATATATGAAGGAAGCGCCGAAGGAGGAGGCCAGTTCAACATCCTGCCCGATCGACGCGGCAGGGATTCTGAACTCAGGGATGACATACTGCACGATACCGCCGGCGCGCGCTTTCTTTTCAAACACGGTAACGTCCGCTCCGTCGCGAGTTAAGAAATAGGCGGCTGCAAGACCGGCCGGGCCGGCTCCGATAATGGCAACCTTCGCTCCGTTTTTCTGCGCCGGTTTTTGCGCCTTTATGTTTTGTTTCAAAGTTTCGATCGCATGGCGCGCCGCTTCGAGTTTAACGGCACGGATATGCACATGATCTTCATAGAAATTGCGCGTACAGCCGGTCATACAGCGATGATTACAGATCGTACCGGTGATAAACGGCAGCGGGTTTTTATCGGTGATAACACGGAGCGCTTCTTCGTATTTTTGCTCGCCGGTCAGCCTGATATAGGCGGGGATATCCTGATTGATGGGACAGCCGGAAATACAGGGAGCGGCAAAGCAGTCGGCAAGCGGCACCTTTGCAGGAATCTTGAGGAACGCTTCGGGCTTGACCGATTTGCGATGGCGCGGGTTTTCAACGACGGCATTTGAAAGACGGCGCAGTTTTTCCACGTTAATGGAGAAATCCTTGTTAAACGGCTTGGCTGTCAACTCGCCGACCAGCTGCTGACAACGCGCATATCCGCCCGGCTTCAAAATCGTTGTTGCAATCGTAATGGGGCAAATTCCCGTTTCGTAAATATCGGCAATATTAAAATAATCCGCACCGCCCGAATAGGAAATACGGAGTTTTCCGTTAAAGACTTCCGAGAGCTTCAGCGCAACGGCGATGGACAGCGGGAACAGCGACCGCCCCGACATATACATTTCCTGTCCGGGCAGCTCCCCGCGGGCAATGTCTACGGGGAAGGTGTTGGTAATCTTAACCCCGAACATCAGTCCGCGCTTATCAGACTCCTGCAGCAAACGCTCAAGCATGGGTACCGCATCGCTGAACTGTAAGTCATCTTTAAAGTGATGATCGTCAAACTGAACGTACTCATAGCCCATCTTGTTCATACGGTCGCGGGCAAACTCGTAGCCGAGCAGCGTGGGGTTACACTTGATATAGGTATGGAGATGTTTTTCCGTGATGAGGTACATCGCGATGCGTTCGATTTCGGCAGGCGGACAGCCGTGCAAGGTGGAAAGCGTAATCGAGGTACACACCTGCGTCGGCAAGCTGCGGAGAAATGCTTCCGACACGGATGGGAACAAATCGGTATGGCTTAAAAGGTAGTCGGTACATTCCTTCCACACCGGCGTATTCGAGGCGTTTCGCATTCCTTCGATAAAGGCGTCAACTTTCGGGGTCTTAATCCCTTCAAGATCGTAGCCGACGCTCATGTTAAAGATAAAACCGTCGGGGCTGCCGAGACCGTATTCCTGCGAAATCACTTTAAGCGCAAACCAGGCCTTTACGTATTCGTCAAAAGCCTGCGGTACGCGCAGCTCGGTTGACCATTCGACATTGTAACATTCGTCCGCCGCATTGATACACGGCTTCGCAACCGGCAGGTCTTCTCCGTCTAACTTTTGCACAGTCTTTAGCTCGAAGAACCGGCAGCCCGCAGCATACGCAGCAACGATATTTTGCGCCAACTGTGTGTGTGGCCCCGCAGCCGGCCCGAGCGGATTTTCAAACCGCTGCCCGAATAGCTCCAGATAGCGTTTGGAATCGGCGCGGTACAGTTTTTTAACACCGAAAATCGTCCCCTCGGTTTGATACTCCGTTTTAATCCATTCCATCAAATTCTTGAATGGTATCGGGTTCATTCTATCACTCATACCCTATTTTCTCCCTTGTATCATCATAAATTCGATACAAATGCAGTGTGAATAACTGCTCCGTTTGTATAAACAATCCCGATATTCCTCAGATGCATACTCTTGTGAATACCGGCATTTTTAATTATGAATTGATAATTCATAATTAAAAATTATCATAGGTTTACAACCTCTTCCACAGGGCAGCGCTGACTTCCCGCGCTTTGGCAAAGACGGCTTCTTCGTCGGCGACGGTAACAACGCGATCCTTCATCAGCACCTTGCCTGCCGCGATAGTGGTTACCACGCTGCGGCCGTTCATACCGAACAGAATGTGGCCGTTCGCGTTACCGGCATGGAGAGGTGTCAGCGGGTTATAGTCGGTAACGATTACGTCCGCATTCGCTCCCGCTTTCAAGACGCCGAGTTCGCCATCAAAGTACCGCGCGGCAATCTTTACATTATTGGTAAACAGCATTTCGGGGATTTCCGTCCATGCGGCGGTGGCATCGCAGGTGTTGTGCTTGTGCAGAATATTTGCAACCTTGTACGATTCGAGCATATCGCTCGTATATCCGTCCGTACCGAGTCCGATCAAAATGCCGCGTTTAAAGATTTCCAACACCGGCGGACAGCCGACTGCATTACCCATATTCGATTCGGGGTTATGTATAACCATCGTATCGGTTTCTTTCAGTAAATCCATTTCCAAGGGATTGATGTGGATACAGTGTACGGCAAAGGTATGTTTACCGAGGATATCAAAATCGTAGAGGCGCTGCACAATCCGCTTTCCGTGTTTTTGTACCGAATCGAATACATCGGACATACCTTCCGCAACATGGATGTGGTACCCTGCTCCCGCCGGAAGCTGAGAAGCGCAGTATTCGAGTGTTTTATCGGACAGCGTGAATGCGGCATGGAGTCCCATCATCGCTGCTTGCTTGGGATTTTTCTTTTTTTGACAGGCGCGGATAAAGTCGGCATTTTCGGCAACCGCTTTTTTCATCTCAGCCTCGCCGTTCCGGTCTGAAACTTCATAACAAAGGTTCACCCGTAAACCGAGTTCTTCGGCGACATCCGCGAGGGTAAAAAGGCTCCCCGTGGTTTCGCCGTAGCTTGCGTGATGGTCAAAAACCGTCGTTACGCCGTTTTTAATACAGTCAATCAGCGTTGTATACGCGCTGTATTTCGTATCCTCTAAAAGAAGGTTATTATCAAGATGCCACCACAGCCCTTCCAAAATATCCAAGAAATTCTTCGGATTGTAATTTTTTAACGCAACGCCGCGGGCAAAAGCGCTATAGATGTGATGATGCGTGTTAATAAAGGCAGGTATGATGCACCGCTTTTTTGCATCGATATATTCCGCTGCGGGGTACTTTGCCCGCAATTCGGCATCGGCGCCGACTTCTTTGATTGAACTTCCCTCAATGCAAACACAGCCGTTTTCGATAAAAGGCTTGTTCGGATCGCGGGTGATAAGCATACCGTTTCCAACTAATAACATAGAATGATCCCTCCACTTTTTATGTTCGGGTAAACGCATCAGATTTATGTTTTTTCATCCCCGCAGAATAAGTGAGTTCGTCCAACCAGAACTGCCAAGGATAGCATCGCTAAAAAATGTACATCCTTGTACATTTTTTAGCTTCGAGTTTTCCTGATGAAAAACTCGATACTGTTTGGAACCACTGACTTCCTGTCAGTACAGCGATGTTTTGTGCACGCACAAAACTCGCTGTCAATTCGCCCAAGGATGGGCGGGGGATAAGTCAGAAACAAGTTTTGTTCCAAAACTTGTCCTCAACCGATGTACATGGACGTACATCGGTTGAGAGGTACACGGATGTACAACAGTTGAAGATGGTTCAAATGGTCTCACTGCCTCAGTTATTCTGCGAATTTTGATATTAGCTATCTAATGCGTTTACCCTTCTTCCAGAATAAACTGCGCGAAATCTTCTTTTTTTTAAATTTCGCGCAGTTTAAGGAAGGCAACCGCTTGAAATAGTTCCGCTACGGTTGCCATGGATACGCAACACAAAGATATTTGCACTATACTTTAGTATCCCATAGAATTGGATAAAACGCAAGGAAAAACTAAAAATATTTTGGAGAGTCTAAATTTTTTTATGATTAATTATGTTTGTTTTTTAGTTTATAGGCAAATAGGTTCAGGATAAGTGCCGCGGAAATATTGCTCTTGACAATTATCTCCCCTATAGAGATAATAATATCTAATATGAAAAACAGTTATTCGTCTCTTTCCATAAGAGCACAATTATTAATTATGTTGACCATTCCCTTTGCAATCATTGTGTTTTTGCTGTCGTTGGTATGGTTTGTCCAAGCAAAACGGATAATCACCGTAAATGCACAGGAAACGCTTGTCGCGGAGAAAAATTACTACTTATCGCTTCTTAATACGTTCGTAACGGAGCGGGCAAGGATATTGGAAACAACCGCCCGTGAAGTTGAGCGGCATCTCGACGATCCTCAGGCGATGTATGACGTAGCCTCTAATATCGACAAAAATTTTCATGAAATTTTATTCGATATATACGCAGGGCTTGAAAACGGTGTATATATCGACTCATCCGACTGGCAGCCGCCCGCGGATTTTATTCCCAAAAAACGGCCATGGTATACGGTTGCGATACGAAATAACAAAACCTCATTTACCGATGTTTATATGGACAGTGTGCGGAATATTCCGATGATCACGATGAGTACGCCGCTTGTTCGAAAAGGTGTTACGGTCGGTGTTCTTGCGACGAATATTAAGATTGATAAACTGCAATCGCTGCTGATGGAGCATGATAGCGGCGGAAAAAGTACCGTATTCATTGTTGATCAAACGGGGCATTTTGTCGTACATCCCGACTATTCGTTTAATGACACAGTCGATAGTATCACCGATAAAAGGTATAAGGCCTTTCTTGGCGATATGCAAAACGATACCGATAAGCTCCTCAGAATTAACGTAGGCAAGGAGTATTATCTTTCTATTCCGCACTATGATTCTCTGACAGGTTGGATATTCTGTATCGCCGTATCGGAACAAAGTATTTTCGCTGATATATATACCATGCGGCTTAAAGCATTTTTGTTCGGTACGGTTGTCTTTTTGATATGTGCAATCGCTGTTTTTATTTCGCTTTCGTATGTTGCTTCTATGTTTAGACAGATAAATAAGGCTCTGGAAAATATAGCGGAAGGTGAAGGTGATTTAACCGTCAGTTTGTCTGTCCATACCTCGAAAGAATTCAGCGCTATGTCGTCGTATTTTAACCGGACGATAGAAAAGATAAGAACTTCCATCAGTACGGTAAAAGCGAATACGGATAGTATGAGACAGGTCGGTAGCGAGCTTGCCGGTAACGTAACCCAAACGGCAAGTGCAATTCATGAAATCAATGCAAATATCGTCGGCGTTAAACAGCAATCGTTAACACAAAGTGTAAGTGTTACCGAAACCGCTACAACCGTTGAAGAAATCGTTAAAACAATCAAACAGCTCAATGGTAGTATTGAAGCGCAAGCAGGAAGCGTTGCTCAATCTACCGCTTCGATAGAACAGATGGTCGCAAATATTGCTTCTATCACACAGATATTAAATAAAACTTCCGATTCCATCAAAGACCTTGTAACAGCTACGAACGCCGGTAAAGAAACCATTGTAACATCGAACGGCGTAACGCAAAAACTTGCCGAAGAATCAGGTTCGTTAATGGAAGCGTCCAGCGTTATTCAACATATTGCCTCACAAACGAATTTACTTGCAATGAATGCGGCTATTGAGGCAGCCCATGCAGGAGAGGCGGGGAAAGGCTTTGCCGTCGTTGCCGATGAAATCAGAAAACTTGCTGAAGAATCTTCCGTTCAGGGAAAAACGATAACGGCAACGCTTAAAATGTTAAGCGGTGAAATTGAAACGCTTTCGGATTCTTCTAAAACGGTTGAGGGCAAGTTTAATGCTATTTTCAATTTGGCGGATCAGGTAAAGGACATGAGTAATCGGCTTACCGAAGCAATGCGCGAACAGGAAAAGGGCAGCAAAGAAGTGCTGACTGCTATCAAAAATATCAATATGGTTACAATGGAAGTACAGGCCGGTTCCGAAGAAATGCTCAAAGGCGGAGAAAGCGTTACGCGAGAAATGCACAAACTCGACAACTTAACGCATATTATCACAAATAGTATGAACGAGATGGCTTCCGGTACCGAACAAATCAATAATGCCGTTCATGAAGTGGATGAAATCAGCCAGAAAAATAAGAAAAGTATTGAGATGTTGGCGGAAGAAGTTTCCAAATTCAAAGTTTAAAACCAAGTAGGGGATATCAGGGGCATTACCCATTATTTTTTCTCTTGCATTATCTCATTTTTAGCCCTATAATTATAAATATGCCGAGCCGACACACCGCATATCCACAGTCAAAACCGCCTCTCACCAAAGCACAAAATATACTCTCCGTAAGCCTTTTGCAAATAGACGGTATAGATGCTAGGAGCGCACAAAAAACACCCGCAGGCACGGTAAACAATATACGTCCTTGTACATTGTTTACCTACACGTTTGCAATGCAAACGTGCTACTGCATAGAACCACCGCCGTCCGTGGCGGTTCTGATACGTCGAGGACTGTTTGCAGTAGCGGCATGGACGCCGCTTGTATTAACCAGTAGTGAGTTTCGTCTGTATGCGAAACTCACAGTCAAAACTATACAAGGATGTATAGTTTTGGCGATGCGACAACGCAGATATGCTGCATATTTGCAAAAGGGGCTTGACACGCCTATAACCAACAGCAAAATTTCACAGCTCACAGCTCACAGCTCACAGCTCACAGCTCACAGCTCACAGCTCACAGCTCACAGCTCACAGCTCACAGCTCACAGCTCACAGCTCACAGCGTAAATTATATTATATAAAGTTTTTGTTATTCCGCGCGGCACGTTTTCATTGCCGATGTTGTCTATGAAATGCGCCGCTTTACGTTTCCACTTTGTATTTTTCTGCTGTCTTTTTTTCTGCTACACGGCATTACCGGCGCAGATCGTTACGCTGCAGCAGCCTGTTACTTCACTTTCTGTAAATACCGATGACACTATTTTAGCTGTATCTGATGCCGCTTCGATTTCAACATATAACACATCCGGCTATACGCTGATATCCAGCATGCACGATGCAGATATTAACCGGAATCTTTTTTACCAAGAACAAAACGGTGAGCTTTTAATCGCCATGACCCATGCAGGAAAATTTATGCTGTACCGCCCATCCTCCGGCGATAAGAAAGTATACGGCAAAACCGAAGAATATATGCTAACCGACTACGGGGATGGAAAAACGATCAGCTGCAATGCTTTCAGCAAAAATACGAATTACAGTGCAGCTGCGTTTACGGACTTTTCAATTCAAATTCATTTTAAATTACGTTTTATACAAGATATGATTACGAGGACGGTAGAAGGGCATCAATCGGAAATATACGGACTCGAATTCAGCAATGATGAAAAATACCTTGCTTCTATTGATAAAGACGGAACAGCCTATATATGGAATTGTTCCAATTACAAGCAAGCAGCGCGTATCGATAATACGATAATATATATACAAAATCGGAGATACCGGTTTATTTTACGGCTGACAGTTTATCCGTTATCAGTCCGGAAGATAGCACATCTTTAAGAATTTCCGACTTACAGGGACAAAAGGTTACGAGCATCAATACCGGTAAAACAATCCGAGCCCTTCTCCCGTTATCCGAGTCCGATACCGTTGCTGTTTTAAATGATAAAAATGAAATCGTTATCTATAGTATTCGGTTGCAAAAGTCTGTCGGACTTATGCGGCTGCCTGAAACGGAAACATCCGATATCACCGCCTTCGATTTTTGCCATACCGAAAACGCGGCATTTGTAGGCTGTGCAAGCGGTGCGGTATACAAACTGAAACTTGAAGAACAACAAAAATCGGGGGATAAAACACAGGGAAGTGAGTCGCATAGCGCCGCTTCCGGTGATCCTAAGGCGCCGGAAGTACCGCAAAACCAAGACGGTCAAGCGGTTCAAGAAAAGCCTGCACAGAAGTCACAGCCTGCAGCAGAAGAAGAGCCGGAAACGAACAAACCGTTTAAACCTTCGCTTAAAAATGAGAAAAGTCATTTCCTTACTATTTCTACATTTATGGGTTTTTTACAGCCGGAAAAGACAAATTTTCGGTTCCTTTTTGGGGCTGATGTTGCATATCGAAATACGCACTTTACCGCACCGGTGTATGTCGGCGTAGGGCTACGTGCTCAGATGGCGCTTCCTAAACGGCCTTTCCCCGTTCAGTATGAAGATTTTAACGGTAAAAGGATTGCGTCTCCGTTTTTATGGATGGGGGAGTTATATATTCCTGTCGGAATAGAAGTAGTGTTAGACCGCCGCGGCTATGCCGTTTTGTTTGAAGAAATTGCGCTTATGGCACGGTTAAGTGCGCTTGCCCGCCCGAAAGTTACCGCTTCCAAACCGTTTTTTTCATACGGGGGAAGATTGACAACCGGTATCAGTGTAAAATTTTTTACGTTTGCTGTGGCGTTAAATTATGATTCACTTTGGAAGTTGTTTCCGGAAATCAGTATAGGCGGCAGAATCGATTTTAAAAGCGGTTCTAAGACCAAAGGAGCCGATCTATGATGCAACGGTCTATTTCTCTTGCAGCAGTACTCGGTATTGTTCTCTTTGTTCTGTCTTGTAAAACACCTCAGGATGTGCTCAACGATTACAACAAACATTTTGAAAAAACACCTGCCGTCACGCAAGATATTCTTGACGCCGGTAATGCCCGCCTGATGCTGCAAGAACTCTATAAAGTTGATATTGAGCATACGCTCGTACTGACTGCACCCCTCGGCTGCGAAAGCTATACATGGAGTATTACCGATGTCGGCAAGCAAACGTCACATATAACACAGTCGGGCATACGTCTGAATGTGTATATTCCGGACACTAAATTGCATGCAGCAGTGCTCAAAACAGACGGTCAAAGCCGTATATATGATGTAACACTGACGGTAATGTATAAAGGAAAGGTCTATTCCGATACCGCCGTTTTAGTTTTGTATGCAGCAGACTGAAAGGCAGTCTGATTATGTAAATCTAAGGAAAACCTCTAAAAGCTGAGGTTTTTAGAGATTCCTATATAAGGAAAGAACATCTCGCAAAATAGCATTGTGCTGAGATGTCCTATTTTCAATCTTGATAAGGAGGTTTGTATGAGATTGAAAAACAGATATGTAGCTGTACTGGCAGTTTTAACATTGTTCATTGTTGGATGTTCGCATAATTTAGTCGGACGGATGTCGGGAGACGGCAACGCTGAAAGCACTGTAACTTTTTCCGTTACGGATATACCGCCGAATTATGCTAAAATGATTCAGCAAGCACAAAATCCTGCTTCCCGCAGTATTTATCCGCATAATCCCTACACTCTTGGCACATCGGGGCTTACGTTTATTCTTACCGGAACATCAAATGCAGGAGATTCTTTATCCGAAACCATTACACTTACCGGTAGCGGTCCCTACACCTTTACCAAGCCGCTTGGCGCATACGTATGGGATTTAACTCTGACTACGTATAAAGGCCCTGCCACCGATAACATAAAAGTATTAGTAGGACACTGCACAATAGATTTGACAACAACTAACGGAACAGCAACTTTTAAGATGTCGACCAAAGGTCTTACAACACCGGGAACAGTAAAAATAAGCGGGACGGTAAAAGATCCTGATTCTCTTTGTACCTATTATGAGATGGGAATTTACAATGCATATTCGGGAAAATTGATTACTGAATATACCCCGGTAGGAGCGTCAACCCCCACTACTGTTGATACTGTAAAAACAGAATCGAGTATTACCCACGGCGGTACTCCGGTTACCTTTACTTTCACGTATGAGAAAACCCCTGCGGTAACGCTGAATGCCGGCGTTTATGACTATCGTATGGTTTTCTATAAGGGCACACCCGGCAATTATACCGTTATCGGTTCATGGAGCGATGTGCTTATTGTAAATCCGGGGCATGATCTTGTGGAAGATGTTGGAGAAATTGATCCACTCAATAAAAAACCGGAACCGCCAAGTAATTTACGGGCATATCTTGTAAACAACAGCGAAGATACGGAAGGGCGATATTTTTATACAAAGCTTACCTGGGATCCCGGTAGATATGAAACCAATTATGAGCTTCAAATAACCCCCTATAGTTATAGTGGAACTCTACCTCCTCTTAATGCAGGAACTCCCGTAATTTACGGATTCAGCTCAACGTATACAACACCGCCGGCAGCCCCCGGCTTTCAGGAGTTTGTAACATCCGACATATACCATGAAGGAAACCTCATATACGGCAGTAAGGAATGTACGCTTAAACTTGAACTCGGTAAAGTATATGATGTGGAAATACGCGCACACAACTATCTGGGAGAAGCTCCTGCGACAACATGGGTAGCAAGAGGAACAAGCGGCGGTACAACTCCTCCGAATTGTGTTTTATTTGACGGAACGATGGGTCCGCATATCAGCAGATATCGCATTACCTATAATCTGAACGGAGGGGAACTTATTCTTAACGGTCAGCCGACCAATAAACCTATACAGGGTACATATTCAGAGTATCATTCCTATACGGGAACTGCGGTATCGTTAATGACGATTGATTCGACTCCTTCTCCTCTTCCCGCTACCGCAACAGGTAATTATCTTACAAGAGGAGCGGTAGCATTCACCGGATGGGGCAAAATTCCAAGTGCTCCGCCGTATACACCTACACCGCTTACAACGTATAACGGATACGAGAATATAATTGCTACAGCATCATACGGACACTCGTTTAACGGCACCGTGGATCTCGAAACATTGACAGAGATGGATGCAGGGAATATCGTCTTTGAATATGGGGATAGCAATTTGACTCCATTGACTCCTGTAACCCCTGATTCAAGCTTGAATGTTTCGATTCCCAAAAAGACGGGAACTCCGCTGCAAAATACATGGGTCAAAATTTCGTTTACAACGCCTGCCATTCCTGCAACGGAAGAATATAGCAATATGCAGTGCACGCTGTACCTTGGAAATGGAATGTATATCAACAAATTTGATATTCTCAGCGCTGCCGATGGTAAGTCTTGTGTTTTTTCGACACAGGAGTATATTCCGCAAAAAATTACCTTGCAGATAAAGGCAACTAACAAGGCTCATCAAATTGTTGGAAAAACATTCTATATCAACTTGTACTAATCTAAAACTTTCCTGAAAAAGTTAACGGGGAACTGTCGAATACGGCGGTTCCCCTTTTTTATTCGTGCGGAGGGGTTAATATCCCGATGCTGCGTGTTGGAGTATATTGATTACATTTCTGCAGAGTTTCCAGCGGCTGTACCGGCGGCGATTCATGCGTTAGATAGTCCTTGATACGGAATAAGGTATACAGCGGAAGGCTCCACACACGGGTAGAGCCAATCACATTACTACCCACATTTTTAAGAGACGTTTTAATCGCTGTCTTAGGTTCGTAGCGGGAACAAAATAGCTGGAGGCTTTTTGCTTTCGTATTATCCGCAGACTTTACTTCAATAGGGACGACGGCGCCTGCATAATCGGTTAAGAAATCAAGCTCCGCATCGGCTTTTGTCCGCCAAAAATAACCTTCTATTCCCATACACTTCAACTGGGTAAGACAATAGTTTTCGCTCAACGCTCCTTTAAACCGTATATAAGCGGAATCTCCTTCAAGAATGGTTTTAAAATGGATGTTCGATTTTTTACGGAGCAACCCGACATCGGCCATATATACCTTAAAATAGGTGTTATCCGCCATTCCCGATAAGGGGAGTTCCGGCGTTGGCGTCATATTCAGTTTATAGGCAATACCTGCGTTTACCAACCATTCAAGCGCATCTTCAAGGTCTTTTGAGCGCGCGCTTTTTTTTACGCGGGAAAAAATAAACTTGTTGTTATCCCGCGCTATTTGCGAAGGAATCGCCTCCCAAATCAGCCGTATTTTTGTTGCCGTTTCTGCGGTCGTATGCTTGCCGAAATCTTCCGCATAGCCTTTTAAAATTTGTTCTTGCATTTCTTCTACCTGACGGTAATCATGCGTGTCAATCCACGTTTGCACGGCTTCCGGCATTCCGCCGACGATGTAGTAATTCTTCAGATATTTTTCCATCGGAACCGTATAGAGCGCAGGCAGCTCACGGTCAAGAGCGAATTTTCCGATACCGTCTATATATTTCCCCCCGCCGTCTGCAATGACAAATTCTTCAAAACTCATCGGATACATTTCAAGCCGGTCAACCTTACCGACCGGAAAAGATATGCCTTCTTTACGCAGCGCTATCCCCAACAATGAACCTGCTGCAATAATATGCAGCTCCGGTTTTTCTTCGTAAAAGTATTTAAGCGCCTGTATTGCCCGCGGACAATCTTGAATCTCATCGAAGATGATCAGTGTTTTTTCGGGGAGAATTTTATGTCCATATACGGCGGTTTCAAGTTCATCGATGATTCTTTCAACATTAAAATCGAACTCAAAGATCGATTGTAAGCCCATATTTCCATCAAAATTAAAGTATGCCGTTTCTTCAAATGCCCTTTTACCGAATTCACGGATAAGGTACGTTTTACCGCACTGCCGGACACCGGTCATCAGCAGGGGTTTACGGTTTTTCTTATTCTTCCAGTTGATTAGTTGATGTAATATCGTACGTTCCATAAATACAGGCCTCTCAGTCAAAGATAGCGTTTTTCGACCGAATATTCAATAGACATCTGCGTTTTTTCGACCGAATAAATGTATTTTTATTGCATTATTAAACCGAATAAGTGCGGTATATACGAAGACGTTGCAGATGGTCTAGCTGAAGGGAAATCGTTCGGTTTTGAGAAAGGTTCCCATCAAAAAGCACTCGAAACAGCACGACTGATGCGCCAACGTGCTTATCCGGTAGCAGAAATTTGCCTAATGACAGGACTTACTCAAAACGAAGTGCGGTCAATGAGTAATGGATGAATACGAGCCTTAATTACGCATTACAAATTCCCCATTGTTTTTCCCATTGTTTTTTCCCTTGCATTTCCCCGCTTTTGCTTCTATAATAATCCCTATGTCGAGCTGTAGAACCGAGTTACCACTGTATAAAAAATCTCTTTCCAAACTGCAGATACTTTTGTCAGGGCAACAGTCTACCGTAAGCCTTTTGAAAAGAGGCGGCGTAGATGCTAGGAGCGCACAAAAAACACCCGCAGGCACGGTAAACAATATACGTCCTTGTACATTGTTTACCTACACGTTTGCAATGCAAACGTGCTACTGCATAGAACCACCGCCGTCCGTGGCGGTTCTGATACGTCGGGGACTGTTTGCAGTAGCGGCATGGACGCCGCTTGTATTAACCAGTAGTGAGTTTCGTCTGTATGCGAAACTCACAGTCAAAACTATACAAGGATGTATAGTTTTGGCGATGCGACAACGCAGATATGCTGCATATTTGCAAAAGGGGCTTGACAGAGTAATGCTCGGCAGCAAAATTTCACAGCTCACAGCTCACAGCTCACAGCTCACAGCTCACAGCTCACAGCTCACAGCTCACAGCGTGAACTCTCTTTAGATAATTTTTTATCTTTTCCCTATAAGCATCATCATTTTTTCTCAGTTTACACACAAAAACAAAACGTAGATATAAAACCCTCTGCGTTCTCTGCGTGCTTCGCGGTTGCATTTTTGCCAATTTCAATATGCGTTCTCTATTGCCAAGCTTTCACAATACATCTCGTATGTAGCCATTACATATTACTAATTCCACATTATTATAAAGGAGTTTTATTATGAAACGAAGATTCGCTTCACTACTGGGTGCGCTTGTATTATTGACAAGTGCAGTAATGATGGCAGGTTGTCCGCAGAGTGCTAAACCTGATATACGAAAGTACAAGATAACGCTTAATCAAGGTGCACACGGTACGGTGACCGTTGATCCTGTGCTGCCCAAAGACGGTA
Source organism: Treponema sp. OMZ 305 (assembly GCF_024181325.1). NCBI lineage: Bacteria > Pseudomonadati > Spirochaetota > Spirochaetia > Treponematales > Treponemataceae > Treponema > Treponema sp. OMZ 305. The sequence goes on from NZ_CP051300.1 coordinate 1,874,108, forward strand.
TGGTTGCGCAATACGCAAAACTTACTTTCACTGCAACACCGGATGAAGGATATGAACTGGCCGGCTGGACTGGAGCAACACCTGACAACGCTGATATACATAAGGCAACGCTGACCGTAGCGGCAGATGCAACCATAACCGCTACGTTTAAAAAGAAACCGGAGATAAAAAAGTATAAGATAACGCTTAATCAAGGTGCACACGGTACGGTGACTGTTGATCCTGTGCTGCCGAAAGACGGTATGGTAGAACAATATACCACACTCATCTTTACTGCAACGCCCGAAAACGGTTACGAGGTAGAATGGACTGGAGCGGCTCCAAACAGTGCCGATAAAAACAAGGCGACACTGACGGTAACGGCAGATGCATCGGTAACACCGGTATTTAAAAAAATCGGCAATAGTACACCGGAAATCAAAAAGTATAAGATAACGCTTAATCAAGGTGAACACGGTACGGTAAACGTTGATCCTCCGCTGCCTGCCGACGGCATCGTTGCAAAGGACACCGTACTTACCTTTACCGCAATACCGGATACCGGATACGAAGTAGCTGCATGGACGGGTGCGACACAAGACAGCGCTGATAAAAATAAGGCAAGATTGACGGTAACTGCACATACCACCGTCAGCGTTACGTTTAAAGAAAAGACCGCAGATGTTTCGCTACTGCAAATCGATTCAACCGGTAGGCTCACTGGTGTAACGGATAGGAATGCACTGGTCGGAAGCCTTGCAATACCGAATACTGTTACTAAAATCGGAGTCGCGGCATTCGCTCATTGCACAAACCTTACCGGTATTACCATACCCGATAGCGTTACTGAAATCGGTAACAATGCCTTCTCGAACTGCTCTGCGCTAAGTGCTGTTACTATTGGTAATAACGTTACTAAAATCGGACACGCGGCATTCGCTCATTGCACAAACCTTACCGGTATTACCATACCCGATAGCGTTACTGAAATCGGTGACGGTGCCTTCTCGAACTGCTCTGCGCTGAGTGCTGTTACTATCGGTAATAACGTTACTAAAATCGGAGAATCGGCATTCGCTCATTGCACAAACCTCACCGGTATTACCATACCCGATAACGTTACTAAAATCGGAGTCGAGACATTCGCTCGTTGCACAAACCTTACCGGTATTACCATACCGGATAGCGTTACTGAAATCGGTGACAGTGCCTTCTCGAACTGCTCTGCGCTGAGTGCTGTTACCATCGGTACAGGCGTTACTAAAATCGGACGATGGGCATTCAAGCATTGCACAAACCTTACCGGTATCGCCATACCGGATAGCGTTACTGAAATCGGTGACAGTGCCTTCTCGGACTGCTCTGCGCTGAGTGCTGTTACCATCGGTACTGGTGTTACTAAAATCGGACAATTGGCATTCATTCATTGCACAAACCTTACCGGTATTACCATACCGAATAGCGTTACTGAAATCGGTAACCTTGCCTTCTCGAACTGCTCTGCGCTAAGTGCTGTTACTATCGGTACAGGCGTTACTAAAATCGGACAATTGGCATTCGCTCATTGCACAAACCTTACCGGTATTACCATACCCGATAGCGTTACTGAAATCGGTAACAGTGCCTTCTCGGACTGCTCTGCGCTGAGTACTGTTACTATCGGTAATAACGTTACTAAAATCGGAGACGCGGCATTCATTCATTGCACAAACCTTACCGGTATTACCATACCCGATAGCGTTACTGAAATCGGTGCCAGTGCCTTCAGGGACTGCTCTGCGCTGAGTGTTGTTACTATTAGTAATAACGTTACTAAAATCGGATTCGCGGCATTCGCTCGTTGCACAAACCTTACCGGTATTACCATACCGAATAGCGTTACTGAAATCGATGACTTTGCCTTCTCAAACTGCTCTGCGCTAAGTGCTGTTACTATCGGTACAGGTGTTACCAAAATCGGAAGCGCTTTTGTGGGTTGCGTCAGTTTAGGCACGATAACGATTAAGTCCTCTGTGTTAACGGATATCAGCGACGATACATTTAAAGATATTAAAACCGATGCGCAGTTTACCGTTAAAACAGAAGCGGTAAAAACGCTGCTAAACACTCAATGCAATATTGAAGAAAGCAAGATTACGGTTGACGAAAATTTATAAAGGAATACGGCAAGCATCGTATACCTTCCGCCGTGCCTTTTACGAGCGTATTGTTGAAAGGTGCGGCATTTCAAAAGGAATACAACAATGAAAATTGAACCACAACTAAAATAGGAGACAAAAAATGAGTGATTCCATAAAAATTTTTTTAAAGAGTGAAGCCTATCCTATCGGCGATGTATTAGGGATTATTGCAATATGGAAAGATGATACAACCATACATGGAGAAGTATTTTTTTGCAAAGAAGATTCGCAAGAAGATATTTTTATATGCAAAGAATGCATCAAAGATCCTACAGATCCTACCGATCAAAATACTTTGAAAGCGGACTTAAGTCAGAGAATGCGACAGCATCATGACCGGTATAATCTACGCCCGCTACGTTCTGTCACACAGGGATACCCAAATAATCCTTATGCCAGCAACAGATTTCCATGGGAAGATCAATCCACTCAAGGTATAGCTTCTTTTTATAGTGCATATAAGGTATTTTTTGACGAGATTATGAATAGGACTAAGAACCAAACATTAAAAGATGCTATAAAGTCTATCAAAGAAGTGAACTCTCATATTTCTATTGACTACAACGCGATTATACATTCTTCCACACCTTGATAGAAACTGTTTTTGCGATGCATAATTTTCCCGCCGTGCCTTTTATGGGAATACTGTATGAGGTGCGGCATATTTTTCTAATCAACATCCCCCGACGCAGAACATCAGGGGATACGGTTTTTATATAACGGGCGCCTAAAAATTTCTTATCTTTAGGCGTCCGTATCCGTTTTTTTAATTTAAAACGTTAATTCCAGAAATCCAGTTTTTCCTGCATACCGATGTCGGCTGCATGGAATACAGGGTCTTTTCCTTCCTTCCGTTGCTTTTCGTAATCTTTCAAAGCCTTCATTGCGGTCTTACCTAAAAGGAAGATTGCCGGTAAGTTAATCAAGGCCATAATACCCATCAACAAATCGCCGATATCCCATGCCAAGGCTTGTTTATGAGCTGCACCGAAAAGCACGACAAGGGACGCAAAAATTCTATACACCAGCATAAAGGTTTTGCTGGGAACCTTGCCGTAAATATAGGAAAGGTTATCATCAACATAGTATAAGTTTCCGAGCAGGGTTGTAAAAGCAAACAATATCAAAGAGAACGTGATAAAGTGGTTTCCGAAATTCCCCATCAGCGAGGACAGGGCGGCCTGCACATACGGCGCACCGCTTAAGGACTCCGACGGCTCGATACCGGCGCTAAAACACATAAAGGCGGTTGCGCTACAGATAATAAGTGTGTCGAGGAATACCGAAAGCATCTGTACCAGTCCCTGTTTAACAGGATGGCTGACAAGCGCCGTCGCTGCAGCATTCGGCGCCGAACCGATACCGGCTTCGTTGGAATAAAGTCCGCGCTTAATACCGTACATCATACAAGAACCGGCAACACCGCCGAAGATCGCTTTAAAATCAAATGCATCGGCAAAGATTCGCGAGAAAATCGCGGGCATTGCTGAAATATGCATAATAACCATCACGAGAGAAACAACAACGTAAATTGCACCCATAATCGGTACTAAGACAGAAGTTACTTTCAAGATACGCTTTCCGCCGCCAAGTAAGCAATAGCCGGTCATAACTGCCAATACGGCGCCGATAATCCACGGCGTTACTTTCGGGTCATAAAAACTATAGACGGTAAAGCTGGTTTGTAAATTGAACGCCGCAAGCATATTAAAGCCGATTGCATACGTAAGAATAAGACTGACGGCAAAAATGATACCGAGCGCTCTGCTCTTTAAGGCCGTTTCGATATAATACGCAGGGCCTCCGTAGCAGCCGCCGTTTTCATCACGGCGCTTGTAAATTTGTGCTAGTGTCGATTCGATAAAGGCAGAAGAACCGCCGATAATCGCAACAATCCACATCCAAAAAACCGCGCCGTAACCGCCTAAGCAAATAGCGCTTGCAACACCGACGATATTGCCGGTACCGACTCTTGATGCGGTTGTTACCATCAATGTCTGGAACGACGATACATCACCTTCCCTCATCGGTTTTTCGGCGGTAACCCTAAACGCCTCACCGAGTAACCGCACCTGCAAGAATCCCGAACGGACGGTAAAATAAATCCCTACCCCCAGCAGCAAAATGATCAAGATGGGGTAATAGAGTAAACTGTTAATTGGCGCAATAATGGCGCCCAACATTTCCAACATACTTTTTCCTCCTAATAACGATTTATCGTATGTTTTATCGGTATGCCTTTAATAAATATTTAAGTTTAATTCCCGCGCAATAAATTCAAGAATCCGCGTCCCTACATAAGAATTCCCGTGTGAATCCAACCCGGGACAATAGACACCAATGCCATAGCCCGCCCGTGATGCGGTAACAATACCCCCGCCTACCCCGCTTTTTGCCGGTAAACCTATTCTGATTGCAAATTCTCCGGAATAATCGTAGGTGCCGCAGGTCGCCATAATCGTTCGTAATATCCGCGCATGAGCCTCGCTCAAATGCTGCTTATTTTCTCCGTCTTTACCATCCCTCGACAGCACAAATCCCAATTGCGCCAAATCCCGCACATCGACTAAAATCGAACAGCTTTTAAAATACACGTTTAACAAGTCTTCTACATTAACGTCTGCAGGGATGATTTTGCCATTCAACAGCATGTAGGTCAGCGCCCTATTTGCAAAAGCGGAAGAGCTTTCCGAATTGAAAATGCTCCTGCTATAATCGATTTTATCATTTCCGACAATTTCGCGTGTCCGGTTAAGAATCATCTCGAATGTATTATTGCCGTATTTTTCATATAACAGCGACGTTGCGACAATAGCGCCGGCATTGATAAACGGATTAACCGGAATATTCTTATTACTCAGCTCCAGCGCAATGATACTGTTAAACGGTTTGGCGGAGGGTTTTACGCCGATAAACTTTTGAATATAATCAAAGTCATAGTGTTCAAGCACGCAGAGATAAATGATAATTTTAACAATACTTTGAATACTGAACTTGTGTCGCGAAGAGCCCGTCTCATATAAGGAGCCATCCGTGTCAATGAGCGCAGCGCCGACCTTAGTTTTATCTTCTTTCGCGAGTTCGGGGATATAGTCCGCAACCACCCCATTATCAACATACTGCACCCCATATTCATACGCGCGTTGTAAAATATCTCGTATCTCCACCATAACACTCCTTACATCGTTATACGCAGTCTATCTTTTGCCCCATAGTTATCCTAAAATCGCTGCGGGGGTATTCGTTATGATGATTATTGTACAATGGAATAATCTATAATGCAACAATAAATTTTTATTTATTCGTGTAAAAGATTTAATGCATGATGTTTTGCCTCTATGCTCCGCATCGGGAGTATTAGTTTAATTCGATATATTTTTTAGAAGATGCCCAGCCCCCCCCCCCTTTACCGATTATTCATTTCTATACTAATATAGAGCTTATAAAATAGAGATCATACAAACAAAAGAGGAGTAATACGATGGGATTGATAACAGCGGCAGTCAGCGCAGTAGGCGGCGGTTTAGCGGATCAGTGGCTTGAAGTTGTCGAAGCGGATGATATGGGTGAGGGCATTGTACTCGCAAAGGGTGTACCGGTACGCACGGATAAGCGCAACAGGAATACCAAAGGCTCAAGCGATGTCATTTCCAATGGGTCGATTATTCACGTTAATCAAAATCAGTTTATGATGCTGGTAGACGGCGGAAAAATTATCGACTACACGGCGGAGCCGGGATATTTTAAGGTTGATAACAGTTCCGCGCCCTCCCTTTTCAGCGGCAGCTTCGGCGATGCCTTAAAAGAAACATTCGGCCGCTTTAAATTCGGCGGAACAACACCGATGAAGCAGGAAGTATTCTATATCAATTTACAGGAAATCAAAGGCATTAAGTTCGGTACGCCCAATCCGCTCCAGTATTTTGATAATTTTTATAATGCGGAGCTTTTTTTGCGGGCATTCGGAAACTACTCCATCAAGATAACCGATCCTATCAAATTCTTTAAAGAAGCCTGCCCCCGAAATGCAACACACGTACATATCGATGAAATCAATGAGCAGTATTTAACCGAATTTTTAGAGGCATTGCAGGCAGCAATCAGCCAGATGTCGATGGAAGGTGAGCGGATTTCGTTTATTCCGTCAAAGGGAACGATCCTCAGTAAGCACATGTCGCAAATTCTCGATGATTCGTGGAAAGACCTGCGCGGTATGGAGGTGCTGGCGGTCGGCATCGCGAGCATCACGTATGACGACAGCTCCAAAGAACTCATCAATATGAGGAACAAAGGCGCAATGCTCGGCGATCCTTCTATCCGTGAAGGCTATGTGCAGGGTTCTATTGCGCGGGGTATGGAAGCAGCAGGTTCCAATCAGGCAGGCGCCGGTATGGCGTTTATGGGCATGGGAATGGGCATGAACGCAGGCGGAAACTTTATGGGACAGGCAAGCCAAACCAATATGCAGCAGATGCAGCAAGCAGCTCAACAACATGCTGCACAGCAAACCGCCGCGGCGGGACAAGCTGCTCAAGGAAAAGCGGCGGGCGAATGGTTCTGCACCGAATGCGGACATAAGAATACCGGTAAGTTCTGCGCGGAATGCGGCACGCCGAAACCGGCAGGAAATAATTGCCCCTCATGCGGCGCAGAAGTCAAACCGGGCACAAAATTCTGCTCCGAGTGCGGCGCTAAACTGTAGCACGACCGCAAATCTTAGAATTAAGCGGATTTAAGGCAACTGCAGTGAAAATATTCCAAGCAGTTGGCTTCTTTGTTCCGCGAAATTTTGAAAAAATTTCGCTTTATGTTTCAGAAGAAGGGTAAACACATTAGATGGATAAATCAAATTCCGCAGAATAAGAGACGACTGTGTATAACCAATACTTTTGAAAATAGTGGCACCGGATACAAGGCACGAGCAAAAATAAAGCGGAGGCGTACTTGTTGTACGTCGAGCAGTTATTTTTGTGCAGTAACGCTGTAGACGGTGTGCATATTTTCAAAAGTCTGATGTGGTTACCTTGTAAGAGGAATGAGATGAGTGTAATAAACTACAAATGCCCTGCGTGCGGGGCACCCATTGAATTTAACCCGCAGCTAGGAAAATTTAAATGCGGATACTGTTTTACCGAGCATACGGAAGAAGAACTGACCGCCTATCTTGAAAAACTGCAAGCTAAAACCGCCGGAGCGGACAGCAATGCAGCAGAATCCGGCACGATAAACAGCGGAAATGCTGATAGGGTTGCAGCTTTCGGAACCGGCAGCACTGAAAAAGGCGGACAGACCGTTAAGGCATACCAATGCGCCAACTGCGGCGCAGAAGTAGTTGCGGGAGATACCTCGACAGCGGCTTTTTGCTACTACTGCCACAGCCCGGTGGTTATAACCGACCGGCTCAAGGGCGATTTTAAACCCGACCGCATTATCCCGTTTAAGGTCGATAAAAAGATCGCCATACAGAAATTCTTGCAATGGGCGGGCAAAAAGAAATTTACCCCGAAAGGCTTTACGAGTGAAATGCAGCAGGAAAAAATTACCGGCGTCTACCTCCCCTACTGGCAGGCGGATATCGATGCAAAGGTTGACTACCATGCGGTCGGTGTGAACGTTACCCGCTGGTCAAGCGGAAATCGTGACTTTGTAAAAACCGATAAATACAAAATCGACCGCACCGGTGATATCGCCGTAAACAACCTGCAAAAGCTTGCGTTTTCAAAAATCGACGAATCGTTACTCAATACCATTACTCCCTATGATGAAGCGGAGATGAAGCCTTTTTCCGCAGGGTATTTAGCGGGCTTTTTTGCCGAACAATACACCGAAGATAAAGAAGCAATAAAACCTGCATTAATGACACAAGCAAAACAAACCACAGCGGCACTTATCAAAGAGTCAACGTCGTGTACTCATTTTGAATCGGAAAAAGATTCAACCGCGTATTCCGTCCGCGATCAACGGTATGTGTTACTCCCCTCGTGGATTCTTACCTACATCTATCACGGTAAGCCGTATGTATTTGCCGTAAACGGTCAAACCGGTACAACCTGCGGCGAACTGCCGCTGGATAAGGCAAAAGTAGCACTGACATCGGGGCTTCTCGGCATCGTATTCGGTGCGCTCATGTTCTTGGGAGGGATGTTTATATGGTAACGATGATGACACCGGTATGTTCAAAAAAACATACCTATAAAAAACGGTTTATGACGATTTTGTTCTGCTGCTTGCTCCCCTTTATGCTCTGTGCAGACCCGAGTGATGCAGACGAATGGGATGAGAAAGCAACTGACTGGAATGCAGACGAACTTTTCGCCGCAATTAAGCAATATGCCGGGAGTCCGGTCGTCGATATGGCGGATATTCTGACTCTCAGCGAACAACAGGAAATAGCGGCACGCTTTACGGAATTTTCCGAAAACGCAAAAACGGATGCGGCAGTGGTGTTGGTTCCCGAAACGGGTGATTTGACGGCGGAAGCATTCGCAGATGATTTCTTTGATTACGGCGGTTACGGCTATGGAGAAGACCGCGATGGAATATTGCTTTTAATCGTAACGGGCTACGGTGACGGCAGTGGAAGAAGAGCGCATATTTCAACCTCAGGTAAGCGTACTATCAATAGCGTTACCGATTCCCGTATTGATGATCTGCTCGATGCGCTCATCGATGGAGGAGCGGCGGAGGGGCACTATGCCGCCGGTATCAATGCGTATATAGATAAACTGCACACCATAATCCAATCACCGGAACAAGCGGCCGCCGCAAAACTGAAAAGCAGCCTCTTATTTGCCCTCGGTACCGGTGTTTTCGTGTTTTTAATCAGCTTCTTGGTTTTATTAAAACGCTATAAAATCGCCGGTGCGAAACCGTACTACAACAGAGCCGAACAAACAAAGGTAAGCTTTGCTTCCGTACACGATCCGCTTATCAGCACCAATACGATAAGTACGGTACGGCCTAAAAACAATTCAAGCGGCAGCTCCGGAAGCTCCACACATACGTCTTCAAGCGGACGCTCTCACGGCGGCGGCGGAAGATCGTTTTAAGTTTTAAGCGGGTGCCTTTCGGGCATCTTAAAAAACTCAAGGTTTTTTGAGGTTCATGAATATCATTCAATTAACATCCCCCGACACAGCGCATCGGGGGATTAGATCGTCTGTTCAAACAGTGCTATTCCAAAACAAGATTGACTTTAACGACTTTTTTACCACCTTCTTCCACAGCAAAAGCGGGGTTTGCCTGCCCTTCAAGTATTGTCTGTCTTTCGGAGCCGGGAATTTTTGTACCGTTGACTTCCCAATGCTTTACCACTTGACCGGGTGATAATTTGGCCTTCAGTATCGCATACAAATAGGCAGAGCCTTCATCGCCCGAAGTGATTGCTTCTCCGGTAACGGTTCTACACTCGATTGATGCAGCAGGGGTAAATTGCGCAGTCAGTACTTGCGGATGTTTAACGGTAAAACCGATGCGGACAACCTTGTTGCCGCCCTCTTGGACTGCATCGTTTATATCAAGCGTGTAGATACCGTCATGTTTATACGTATACTCTCTTGTGTTGAAAAGTATCTTATCTATGTCTATGCCGCCCGGTACCTGCGGATAAACACGCAATTGGGTACCTGCATCGATCGTTTGTCCGGTCGCTATGTCATTCATACCGGAAAGAGGAGCCACTACCTTCACAAGCGTAGGATCGAATTTAATAACAACAGAACCGGCTGACAGTTTGGTTGTATAGGTTACCGTAATAACCTTATCCAAACCGTCGGGAACCGCATCGGCGATGTTTACCGTATAGAGATAATGTTCTTTGACCTCTTTAGTACCGTTGATAAGCCACTTGTCGAAAACCTGACCGGTAGGAAGACTTTTAACCCCGAACCAAAGTGAGACGCCCTCGTAAACAGTAGCCCCGTTATTGAGTGTACCGCTGCCGTTTTTATACACTTCGACCTTGCTCTCGTCAAACTTTACAACAACCGCGGCAGCGGGCTTAGTGGTATACGTTACCGTAATAACTTTATTCGAACCTTCGCTAACTGCATCGGCAACGTTAACCGTGTAGTCATCGTAGTCGAGTTCTTTTGTGTTTACCTTCCACTTATCAACTTGCTGTCCTTCAGGAGGATTTAAGAGTTCAAACCAAAGTAAGGCGCCCTCGTAAACAGTAGCCTCGTTATTGAGTGTACCGCTGCCGTTTTTATACACTTTGACCTTGCTCTCGTCAAACTTTACAACAACCGCGGCAGCGGGCTTAGTGGTATACGTTACCGTAATAACTTTATTCGAACCGTCGCTAACTGCATCGGCAGCGTTAACCGTGTAGTCATCATCGTCGAGTTCTTTTGCGTTTATCTTCCACTTATCAACTTGCTGTCCTTCAGGAGGATTTAAGAGTTCAAACCAAAGTAAGGCGCCCTCGTAAACAGTAGCCTCGTTATTGAGTGTACCGCTGCCGTTTTTATACACTTCGACCTTGCTCTCGTCAAACTTTACAACAACCGCGGCAGCGGGCTTAGTGGTATACGTTACCGTAATAACTTTATTCGAACCTTCGCTAACTGCATCGGCAACGTTAACCGTGTAGTCATCGTAGTCGAGTTCTTTTGTGTTTACCTTCCACTTATCAACTTGCTGTCCTGCAGGGATATTCTTATCTCGAAAGCGTAACAACATACCTTCAGAGACTTCGGAATTCGGTGGCAATAATTCATACCGATCGTTTTTTTCGTATCTGACAGTGAGGTTCTCAGCATTATACTTGATGAAGATTTTTCCACCTCCGCCTGACGTAATCTGCCATTGTGCCGTATATGTCGTATCGGCCGCAGGAAATGTTGTAGGTGAAGGCAACGCGGGATTCCATCCTTTAAGCTCGGCATCCGCCTTGACGGGTTCCGGAGCAGTAAATGCTGTTCCGAATTTACCTGTTAGGGGTATATCGGCTGTATTACCGCTTACGTTTCCGCCGTTAAGCTTAAAGGTTACGTTTACCGTTTTGCGCTCGTAATAGAGTTTTACAACAGTACTGCCATCAGCGTTTATTGTCCCGCTTGTCTGTACGGAATCGTTTATTTTTGTAAGCGACGAATTGTAGTTAAAACCTTCGAAAGTTTTAGGAGTGTATACAGCAGTTGCTCCTGCAGTGTCGTGTAAACTTTCAGTATCCGATGGCACTACAGAATAGCCTCCTTCCGATTTTTCTTTATAGTGTTGTACTATATAAGAAGCTTGACCTACCGGAAGCGATTCAAAAGAGACTTTGACCTCTACAGCCTTTGTGACGGTGTGCGTATAAGAACTTGACGTATTACCTGTAACAGCAGAGCCACCTACCCTCCATTCCTTTACTTTATAGTTTTTATCAGGCGTTGCCGTAAAGCTTACTTTTTTATCTTTCTCCACCTTCGTACCGGTTCCGATCGCTACATCGTTTACCTTTGCAGTAAGCGTACCGTGTTCGCCGTCTACACTAAAATTTACCGTAAATTTATCCACGGTCGGCACTTCATTGGGCACCACACTGTCTGTCGAGCGCGGGCATGCCGTAAACATGAACAACGAGGCAATAGCCAGTACTGCCATTGTTGCCCATCCTCTAAGTATATTCGTTTTATTTAGATTCATTTTCATCATAAAACCTCCCTTAATTAGTATGCTGCAACCGCAAAAAACGGTTTTCATAATTCTCTTACCCTGATATGACCGACTGCCGACCCCAGCGATATAAAGCGGTATTGCACAAGTGTTTGTAATATCCTACTCTACAGCCTTTCGCAGCAACGCATGGCATTTTCCGGGACGCAAAAAGCTGTTTATGTACACCATGAGAAAAAGGAATATGCGTATCTTGATTCGTATCCGATAGACTTAAAACTGCGGAAAGGTGATGATGCTGTTTGTAGGGAGAAGATAAAAAACTATCTAAATAAGATTCGCTGTGAGCTGTGAGCTGTGAGCTGTGAGCTGTGAGCTGTGAGCTGTGAGCTGTGAGCTGTGAGCTGTGAGAATTGTATTACCGACTATGAGCGTGTCAAGCCCTGTATACCGATTTTGCTCCGATATGGTGTCCGCTTTGGAAATAAGATTTTTATACTGTGATAATCCAATTCTGCGACTCAACATATGTATTATTATAGACTCCAAAATCCATAAACGCAAGAGAAAAGTTAAGTGGCTATTAGGGAAATGCTGATTATTTTGCATTCGAATTAATCAGCGTTTCCTTAGACAAGAGACAAAAGCCAATCTTTTAAATCTTTTGCGGATGAACATTCAAGTACCGGCACATCTGTTATTTGCGGATTATATTCCAAGCGAGTGGGTACCGATGGGTATATTCCCGTTGCCGTTCTCACCGCTTCAGAATGAAATGCAGGATGCGTTATTTCCGGGATAATCGTGATGCATGAATGCGCAGTGTGTTCATCAGATACCCAACGGGGCAGCGAACCGGTATTCATACAAAAGTTTTCGACAGGATTATGCCCATCCGCTATCGCTTGACCGTTTTTTATCGAACCCCACGCCTGCCATACTTCTGCGACGTCGGAACTGATAATATACCCTGTCCGATCTTTACAGTCGCGCATTGCCTCTAACACAGAATCCTGATCAAATCGAAATAAGGCGACTTCCGGGGTACGTCTTTCAGGAGAACTCTGCGTATAAAGCATCCTAAAGCGTCGACATTCTCCTTCATAGTCTCTTTCAGGAATACGGCAAGAAGCATTGACTGTTGTAATAAAACCGTTTATAGGCGCTCCCATTTTTTTTGCAAGTACGGCAGCATTGAGGGTGTTCGGCTGGTTTAACGAAGTACCGATAATCAGCTGAGGTTGCTCAATACTGTTATCATAACCGGTTCGTGAAAGTACCGCCAATGCAGCATACATACAGCAACACACCTGCGATAATAGATAGCCGATATGTGCTGCATGAGGAATAAACAACTCCATCGAACCGATAATATCAGCATCTACTGCCGTTTCTTGAACCATCGTTTTACAGTCTGCCAGAGAGCCGTTGACGCAAAAGGTGTGAATATTTTTGGGAAGCAACAGAATTTGCTGTTTTGTCATAGTCTGAAAAGTATCTTTCGAATCTTGAGGATATAAAAAAGTTGCATGAATATCTTCAAACTCGGAAAATGCTTTTGCAAGCGAAAGCGTTTCAAGCTCTGTTCCCGCAAAAAGAATATGCACCGGCTGCCCGCTGCACTGATAGAAATAATCGACCAGCTGTGCAGTAAACCGAGCGCCGAAATCGGTATAAGACCCGCCATCTCCATGGGTAAGTTCAATGATATAAGTACGAGGATCGATCGGAAACACCGGAACCCTGAAAGGAAACGCGCGTGCAATAAGGGTGTATAAATCGGATTCGGGAATAACATCCCGAAAAAATGCTCGAAACACTTCAAATGCAACATCACGAAAAGACGGCGGAGGATTTTTATATATCAGCGAATCGGGTAAAATCGGTATCTGACGAGGAATATAATTTCCCCCTTCCGCACTGTTTATCTTAAGTACCGTTTCTAAAGGAAGATATATGGAAGGCTCTCTCACATTATAAAAAGATATGGACGGTTGCATATTTCTTTATAGCATAGATATACGGCGATTTCAATCGGGGAGGCATATTTATTCAGATAGACTTTTTTTCTCTTTTTCGCTATTTTTAATGTATGGGGATGTTCAAACTTTACATCGATTATTTTAAAAGTAAACTCAAAAATCTGCGGAAGCCTAAAGAAGAAATTCCGATTGATTATGAAGAGATTGTCGAAGAACAATGGCAGGCCGATTTTTCCAAGCCTGAAAACTGCCGGTTTGCTGCGGAAACGGGTGACGGATATACGGCTACCTTTACGCCGCCTGAGCCTGCCGGAAACAATACGGGAGGACTGACGCTCGAAGCGCAGCGAAAGCATCTCTATGCGTGGACGGTGAATCCGGTATTCCGCTATAAGGATGTGATTATCGAAGCGGATATCCGTTTGCCGGAACCTGCAAAAAAGCCGGACGGACAGGACACACCAACCGATAAGGCGGGAGGATTCGCTGCCGGAATCCTGTTCCGTTATATCAGCCAAAGTACCTTTTACGCACTGATGATCTCCGATGCGGGATGGGTACGGCTCGATGCGGTCGTCAACAGCACTCCGATGCCTCTCCTCGGCTGGGTAAAAATCCCCGGTTCCGCTCATTCCGATATCGATCATCATGATTCAGATCATCATAGTTCAGATCACCCTGATTCAGACCATTCATATCATAAAGGAGCGACGGATACACAAGGTGCATATTCAATAAAACTGATCGCGAATAATACGACCATCACCATTTTGATAAACGGTCATTGGGTTGCCTGTTGCGAGGATGATACCATTCAGGCAGCGGGAAAAATTGCCTTTGCAATTCAAAACTGGGAAACCTACCCGCAGGTTATCGCGCAGCTTTCCCGCTTTTCGTTAAATTCCATCCCGATGACGGTGGAAACGGCATACACGGAAGCAAACGAATTTTCTGTTGTGCCGCCGGATGCCCGTATCAGCCTTGCAAAAACGCTCTATGCGATGGGGCGGTATGTTCCTGCCCTGCTCCAGCTCCGGGCTGCAGCGCGGTTAAAGGAGCCGGAAGAAGCGGATCGGATACTGGCAGGCCGCATTTATTTTGCGCAACGGATGCTTGACGAAGCCGAGCAGGAATTTCAATCGGTCTTGGAAACAAATCACTCCAACGAGGAAGCCTTTGCAGAACTCGGCGGCATTTACTATCGGGCTGAACGGTACGAAGATTTACAGCGTTTACTGCAAAAAGCGCCGAAGCCGATGATGACACAATCCTCATTCCTCTCAAACCTTGAAGGACATTTATTCCATGCCTTGGGAAAGCACGAAGAAGCGGCAGAAGCATATCGGCGAGCATTTACAATCAGCCCCGATCAGGGGCTTTTTGCCTTCCATCAGGCGAATGAACTCTACGATTGCGGGAAAAAGCCGGACGCGGTAGATGCCTACGTACAAGCCGCGCGGGCCTTTTTACAGCAGGAAGCCTACGACGACCTTGCAGAAGTTATCACGATACTGGAACGTATAGCGCCGGATGATCCCCGAACGCTTTCGATTGCCGGAAAATATGCTTACGCAGTGGGCAGATATGATGATGCCTTGCTCAAATTAAAAACCGCGTGCAAAAAAGGGTCAAAAGATTCTGCCGACTGGTACCTGTACGGACTGCTGCTCAAAACCGAAGACCCGAAAGAAGCGGTCAAAGCGTTTAAAAAAGCATGTACCCTTGAACCGGAGTACGGATTATATCAGTTCCGATTAGCGGAAGCGCTTTTTTTAAGTAACGGAAAATATCAACCGGTATTGGAACAAGCGCTTGCCGCCGATCCGCAAAACGGTTGGGTGCATAATTTACGCGCATTAGCAGCATTGAGCGAAAACGATATTGAACAAGCGGAAGCGGCAGTCGCGGAAGCGCGCAGGCTGCTGCCCGATGAAGTATCCCTATTGGTAAATTACCTCGAAGTACAACGCAGGAAGGGGCAGCTTGCAAAGTGCCTCCCCCTCTTCGATATTGAAAACGGAACCGCCGACCTTGCGGTAGAACGGAATCGGGCAGCTGCGTTCCACGCCTTAGCGAATGCATTTGCCGACGACGATGCTCGCGAAGAAGCGCAGCAGTGGTATTATAAGGCATTAAAACTCGATCCGAAAAATCCTGAGCTTCTCACCGATAAGGCTGAAAACGATTATGCGCTCTTCCTCCTCAACGAGGCCGATGACGGTTTGGTTAAGGCGCTCGATATCCAGCCGTCTGTACGGATATATCAACTGATTGCATCCATATCCGTTCAAAAAGGCGACTATGCCCGTGCGGAGGTAACGTTACGGGCAGGGCTTGAATCCTTTGCTGAAAGTCCCGACCTACACTACGACCTTGCCTGTGTGTACCGCAACACAAAACGGTTCGAGCAGGCTCAAGCACAGATTGTACAGCTTAAACGGTATGAAACGTCGGAACGTGTCGATGCGCTTGAACAAGCCCTCTTGAAGGATACCGGCACGACCGCTCAAGCCGCAACAAACAAGGAAGAAACATCCACAGCGGAACCCGCTGCAAGCGCCAAGAAAAAAAAGGCGGCATCTGCTACGGATACAAAGTCAACCGCAAGTACCAAGTCCGCTGTAAGCAAAAAAAGAACTGCAGCGACTGAGCCTACCGCAGAGCCAAAAGCCGAACAAAAGCCCAAGAAGACAGCTTTGGCAAAAAAAACAAGCAGAGCTTCCAAATCTGCGGCGGATGTAGAGGAACCCGTTATCAGCGCCAAGACAAAAAAAGGGGCAAGCGCCAAGTCTGCTGCAGGCAAAGAAGGAGCGGACGCAACAGAACCCGCTACCGGTACCAAGGCAAAAAAAGCTGCATCTGCTAAGTCTGCTGCGGACACAAAGGCTCCTACAAGAGCCAAGTCCGCTGTAAGCAAAAAAAGAACAGCAGCGACTGAGCCTGCTGCAGAAGAAAAGGCCGATATAAAAACCGAAAAAGCGGCGGTAAAAAAGCCCCGAACAAAAAAAACAACTGGATAACGGAACGAACTATACCATAATGAATCTCAGCGTGAGTACGCCGTCTTTTTGCGGAACGATGACGGCGCCTTCTTCCAAAAGCCATACGCTCCGCGCCCTCATCTGCGCTTCTTTAGCGAACGGTACTTCGTTTATTACCGCGCCCCTTATCAGCGGAGACATGGAAAGCGCCGTACAGGTACTGCGGCAGCTCGGCGTTACCATTACGGAAGTATCGAATAATCCGCTCGTGCTCAAAGTTACGCCGCCAGTCGGCGGTCTCCTCGCCTCCGCAGAGCGCGGTGCCGCGGAACGCATTCTCGACCTCGGCAACTCGGGTTCTCTCCTCTACTTTTTAGGTATGATCCTTGCCGCAGCCGATGCACCGGTGTGTCTCACCGGAGATGAATCCCTTAGGAGCCGCCCCGTGGAACCGCTCCTTTCAGTATACCGGCAAGCAGGCATCCCGTACTCGACGGCAAGTATTAAGAACGGTACAGGCAGCATGGAAGTCCCGCCGCTCCGTTTTTGCGGCCCGCTGCCAGCCGGATCATATCAACTCGACGGTCCCTTTTCCCAGCCCGTAACGGGACTCCTCCTTGCAGCGCCGCTTTTAAACGGGATGAGCCGCATTACCTTTAACAATGCCGGGGAACGTCCGTATCTAAGGATGACCTGCGCTTGGCTCCGCATTGCCGGTATCGAGGTACTAAACCGCAGCGATTGCTGTTTTGAAATCAAAGGCGGACAGCGCTATCGTGCCTTTACGCAAACGATTCAGGGCGATTGGTCGTCCGCCCTCTTTCCCCTGACGGCAGCCGTTATCTGTAATGCGGCGCTTACGCTGACTAACCTCGACCCCGCAGACACGCAGGGAGATTCGCAGGCGCTTTCGATCCTTAAAGCGATGGGAGCGGACATCCGCTGCGACACGGAGCGCCGCACAGTTTCGGTATTTCCCATATCCGGCGAATTAAAAGGCGGACGCTTCGACTGTGCGGATATCCCCGATGCGGTTCCCATCCTCGCCGCTGCCGCCGTGTTTTGTACGGGAGAAACACTGCTGCTCAACGCCGGTGTGTGCCGTTTTAAAGAATGCGACCGGCTTGCTGCCTCGGCGGAAGAACTCGCAAAATTCGGAGCGGATATCACCCAAGGCAACGATTTTCTCCGCATCGGCGGCAGCGGCGGGAACAGCAGCGCTGCAAACGGCAGCGGCGGACAGAAACTCCATCCCGCACGGGTACGGAGCCGCGGCGACCACCGCATCGCAATGATGCTCGCCGTTGCAGCCTGCGGAATTGCCGCACGTTATCACAGCGGAGAACAATCGGATACAACGAAAGAAAATACCGAAAATTTTTCCGAAACCTCTTGTATAGAAGATTTTGATTGTGTAAGAATATCCTACCCTCGGTTTATCGAGGATATGAATGCAGTGGGCGCCGCTTTTAAAGAGGTAAACGTATCAGGCTCATCTTTGACTATCCCCGCAGAATAATATAGGCTGTTCAACCAGAGTGGAACCGCTTCGCGATTCAAATGGTCTTACTGCCCATATTATTCTGCGGAATTTGATTTAGTCTAGCTGATGCATTTACCCATCTACTAAAAAAATGTACGAAATTTTGGATAAAATTTCGCATAGAAAGAAGGTATCCGCTTAACATATTTCTGATGCGGTTGCCATATTGAGGTTACGGATGAAACAAAAACGAGAACTTTTTAAAACAAACATCGGTATGCTCCTTGCCTGCGTAGGCTCGGCAATGGGATTGGCGAATATTTGGATGTTTCCCGCCCGCTTAGCGGAGTTCGGCGGCATCACGTTTCTTATTCCGTACCTCATTTTTTTATTTTGCTTTTCCGCCTTTGGGTTGATGGGAGAATATGCATTCGGACGAAAGATGCGCAAAGGACCGGTACTTGCCTTTGAATCGGTTATCGCGCAAAAGACAACGAATCCCGTACTCCGTGCCGTCGGTTGGTTTCCGGTTGTAGCCCTTATCGGAATTTTATCGTTCTACACCGTTATCATCGGATGGATACTGCGCTATCTTGTATTGGCGATTACCAATACATTCCCGTCAATGCCTCCCGCTTTTTTCGAATCCTTTGCAGGTACTCCCGCCAATATTCCGTGGACACTCGCCGCCCTTGTTGCAACGGCACTGATCGTCAGTCTTGGCATTCAAAAAGGCATCGAGCGTTTTACCACCGTGATGATGGCAACCTTTTATATCGTCGTTACCGTGATGGTTATCCGTGCACTCACCCTGCCGGGCGCGTTACGCGGAGTTGCCATAATGCTGAGGCCTAAGTGGGAAGTATTCGGTCATTTCCGAATCTGGATATATGCGCTGGGAATGGCATTCTTTACCCTCAGTCTCGGTGGAGCTGCAATGCTGATATACGGAAGCTACATGCCGGAGGACTCCGATGTTCCCCGTACCGCTCGCCAAACGGCAGGCTTGGATTTTCTTGCTTCGATAATGTGCGCCCTGTTTACCGTTCCGGTCGCATATTCGCTTGGAATTAATCCGCAGGCGGGAGCCGCGCTTCTCTTTATTGCCGTGCCTAACATTATCGCACACATGCCGGCAGGCTACCTTTTCGGCATCCTCTTTTTTCTCTGCGCAATGTTTGCAGCCCTCACCTCTTCAATTGTTATGTTGGAAGTGCCGGTTGAGTCGCTGATGTCAAAATTCAGAATCAGCAGAAAAAAAGCCGCGATTATTATCACCGCGTTAGCAGCATGTATCGCCGTACCGCTCAACTTTGACATGAGGGTATTCGGCGCCTTTACCGACACCGTTGCCATCATCATTTTTCCGCTCGCAGCAGTTACAGCGGCCTTTGTCATCTTTTGGGTATACGGAGCAAAGCAGACACTCGAAGATATCAACCTTTATGCGAAACATAAGGTCGGTAATTGGTACGCCCCCTATATGCAGTATGTCTTTGTACCCGTATGCCTGATTTTAGTGATTGCCGGTATCTTCCTCGGGGGGCTATAGCGTATTATAGTTTCTATAGAACATCTCTAAAGAATTGGTTAGTTTTTTAGAGGTTCCTTAAAAGCCATTAAAGCCAATATAAGCTTGGAAAAGATTCTCAAGAAACACTTGAATTGTATATATACTCTCCGCTATGACTGCGGGGCGTTTTATGATACACTCATCCCCATGACACAGCATACACAAGATACGCTCTACCTACTTGATTCCTACGGCTTAATTTATCGCTCTTACTTCGCTTTTGTCAGCCATCCGTTGACCAATAAGGCGGGCGAAAACGTTTCCGCTCTTTACGGCTTTTTTAGAAGTCTTGCGATGATGTTAAAAACATACCGGCCGCAGTATTTTCTTGCAGCCTTCGATTCCCGCACGCCGACGTTTCGGCACGAATGGTACCCCGAATACAAAGCAACCCGCGACAAGACACCGGAAGATTTGCACGCGCAGATTCCGCATATCGAAAAAATACTAACAACGCTCGGTATCACCTGCCTCCGCAAAGACGGTTTTGAGGCTGATGATATTATCGCAACCCTTGCCCGCCGTGCCGAAAAAGAAGGCCGCCGCTGTGTTATCATCTCCGGAGATAAAGACTTAGCGCAACTGGTAGGAGATTTTGTTTCGGTGCTTAAACCCGATAAGAGTGAAGCCTTGGCGCACTGCGGCATCGAAGAGGTTAAGGAGCATTGGGGGGTTGCACCTGCACAGATGCTCGATTACCTTTCACTCATCGGCGATGCTTCGGACAATATCCCCGGCGTAAAGGGCATCGGCCCCAAAACAGCCGTAAAGCTTTTGCAGGATTACGGTACGCTCGACGCTGTGTATGAACATATCGATTCCATTACAGGAGCTGTACAAAAAAAATTAGCTGCCGGAAAGGAGAGCGCCTATTTTTCAAAAAAACTGATAACACTTGCCGCCGATATCCCCATCGAAGGCTCGATCGAAGATTACCGCTGCGATGCGCTGCACTACACGGAGGCGGCTGCGCTGCTGAAAGAATATGAGCTGCCGCGCCTTGGCGAACTGTATGCAAAGGCCGCCGAAGAAGCAGGCGCTGCCGGTGCAGCTGCTGCGCCGAATACTGCAGAAACCGGCACGAAAGCGGATAACGGTTCGGCAGAGAACGGTTCCGGTACAGGCGATGCGATTTCCCGCGGCAAAGCAGCCTCGCCTGCCGGAACCGGCATGAAAGCGGCAGGCGCCGGTACAAAACTGGCGACCGGTACAAAACCGATAGGCGGCGCTGACGGCACACTGCAAGCCGGTACCGGTACAACATCGGCAGAACTCCGTAAAAATACCGGCGAGTACCGCACAGTGACGGATGCGGAAGAACTCGAAGCGGTTATCGCAGAAGCCGAAGCGCAGGGCTTTGCCGCCTTTGACTGCGAAACCACCGGCCTCAACCCGCTGTATGACACCCTTGTCGGGTTTTCGCTCAGCTTAAAAGCCGGAACCGGTATCTACGTACCGCTCAAAGCGCCGGCGCCCGAACTGGGGGAGCAGCCCTTCGCTGTGATGCCCCTTGCCGCTGCAAAGGAACTACTCGCACGGCTCTGGAGTAACGGAGCGCTCACCCTTGTATTGCACAACGGCAAATTCGACTATCAGGTGCTGCGGACGGCAAAGATTTTTACCCGCGCCGGCTGCCGCCTCTTCGATACGATGATAGCGGCATGGCTGCTTGAGCCTGATAACCTTAGTTTCGGACTGGAGAACCTTGCCGAAGCACAGCTCGGCTTGCAGGGCATTAACTATAAAGACGTCGTCCCCAAGGGCTGTACCTTTGCGGCGGTGCCCCTTCCGCAAGCGACCGAATATGCAGCGGAGGATGCAGACCTCACCTTGCAATTATATCATATATATAAGCCCGCCTTGGAACAGGCAAACCTCACCGCTCTTTTTGAAACGCTTGAAATGCCGCTGATGCCGCTCCTTGCGGATATGGAAGCACAGGGTATCTTCCTTAAAAAGGAAGAGCTAGCCGCGTTTTCTGATGAATTGGCAGATACTCTTGCACGGGACGAAGCGGAAATTTACAAGCTGCTCGGCCATCCCTTTAACATCGCCTCCCCTAAGCAGCTGCAGGAAGTGTTGTTCACCGAACGGAAACTGCCGACCGGTAAAAAAACAAAGACCGGCTACTCTACGGATATTTCCGTGCTTGAGGAGCTTGCCGCCATCGATGAACTTCCCGCAAAAATTCTCGATTACCGCGCCTCCGCAAAACTGAAATCAGGCTATGCCGATGCGCTACCCCTGCTTGCCGATACACACGGGCGGATACACACCAGTTTTATTCAGACGGGGACTGCGACGGGGAGACTTTCGAGCCGCGATCCGAACTTGCAGAATATTCCGATCAGAGGAGAAGAAGGCCGCAAAATCCGCAAGGCGTTCTACGCAGCGGACGGCTGTAAACTGATTTCCGCCGACTATGCACAGATCGAGCTGGTTATCCTCGCTCATTTTTCGCAGGATGAAAATTTAGTAAAGGCATTCCGGCACGGAACCGATGTCCACGCGGCAACGGCGGCGCTCATCTTTAATGTACCGGTTGAAAACGTTGTCCCCGATATGCGCCGCATTGCAAAGGTGATTAACTTCGGGGTGATGTACGGTATGAGCGCATTTAGGCTCGCCAATCAACTGCGCATCTCCCGCACCGAGGCGGCGGAGTTTATTACCCGCTATTTTACCACCTATTCGGGAGTGTCCGCCTTTATGGAAACGCTTAAAGAGTCGGCCGCAGAAAAGGGCTTTGTGGAAACGCTGATGGGCAGACGGCGGTACATCCGCGCTATCAACAGCCGAAACCACACACAGCGCGCCGCAGCGGAACGGATCGCCATCAACACGCCCATTCAAGGCTCCGCCGCCGATATCGTCAAAACGGCAATGCTGCGTGTAGATCGCGCATTGAAGCAGCAGCAGTTAAAGGCGCGCCTCCTGTTACAGGTACACGATGAACTGATACTCGAAGCGCCCGATGCGGAAGTCGATTCTGTCAAAGCACTGTTAAAACAAGAGATGGAGCACGTCGTCGAACTCGCCGTCCCGCTCCGTGTCAGCATCGAAGCAGGCAGCTGCTGGGGAGATTTCCATTGATAAGTTAAGGTTCTACCCTAAGAACCCGCCTTGGTTCCAGAGCTTGATTCTTATAGAGCTTCCACCTCTGCTTTGGAAAGCCCTGTCGCTTTTGCAATATTTTCAATAATTCTTATAGTGCTTCTACTTCTGCTTGAGAGAGTCCGGTGATTTTTGTAATTAAATTCAACGAAAGCCTTTCCTCTTTCATCAATTTTGCGGTTTCAAGCTTTGCTTGGCGGGAACCTTCGACTTTGCCTTCAATAAGACCAAGTGATTTTCCTTGTTTAATGCCGTTTACAAAGGCTATTCTTCCTGCTTCCTCTCTTTGTACGGCAATATCGGTAGCGTAATCATATTCAGCTATTAACATGTTTATAACCTCCCGTGATTTTCTTTGTAGATATTCTCTCAGTATATCGTTTTTGATGCATTCTTTAATAGCATTCTCGAAACCATGCTCTTTATCAACTGCAATATGCCGACGTACTGCATCCACAAACAGGCTGTATTGTCCCAACGGTTCGCAACGCTTTACTATTCGACTATCTTTATCATAATTGATATTTATCAGTTTTACAACAAGCTCAAGAGTTGGCGTTTCAGGTTGCCTAATAAAGGAATCCGAAAGTCTTAGTATTTTTTGTGCAGGAATGTTTTCTCTTCCATTGTAAAAGACGTAAAATGCCGGAACCGGGATTTTTTTAAGAGTCCGTGAATAGCGATCGCGGGGATTTTGGATATGTTCATACAACCGCGTAACATATTCAAGACATCTTAATGGCATATTCGGATTTACGGTTGACTGATGTTCCGCAAGGACAATAATTTTATTATCAACGAGATACGATACATCATTAGCGAATGACATATACATTGTTTGTTTCAGCCGTATGTTTTTCAATATATCTGTAGACTGATAATTCGTATTATACAGGGTATTATACAGGGCATTATACAGCGCTAAAAAATTATCTTTTGCAGTTCTATCATTACTGAAAAGATCGACAAAGACCGAATCTTTATAACGACGATTGTATTTTCTCATAGTAATTTACCTCCGTGCATATACCTCTCTTATAAAGCACGGATGCAAAAATGGCTAAAGAATGGAAAGAAATGCGTAATCGTTTCGAGCTGTAAAACTCATAGGGATGTTTAGTAATTTTTGCATATTTGCCTCCTACAGTCTTTATGCGACGTTCGGAGTAAAACAGCTAAAGAAATGAAGAATTTTTGAGTTTTTTAATTATAAAATCCTATTGCAATACCTCCTGCACCGGCTTACGGCAACATGGGCTAACACAGGGGTTATATGCAGAGCATATTCTGCTTCGTCCCATTCGCCGCTTTCAAGCTTGTAGCGGTATTCTTTAATACGCTTTTTAAGGCGTTTCTTCTTCTTTTGTGAAAGGTATATCCCTTGCGGCTTTAACAAAAAGCCCAGAAATGGAACGCCACTTGCGGTTTTGCCGATTGTTTCTTCTTTTAAAGTTAACAGCAACTCCTCTTCCAAAAAGCGCTTGGCAGTATGCAGCATGTCTTTTATTTCCTGCATGGTATCGGCAAAGAGCAACACATCATCCATATACCGGACATATCAGGGGAAGACTTTTCTTTTTTTTCGATAAAAAGAAAAGTCTTCCCCTGTAACCCCATCTAAAGAAAAACGGCGACTTAGGGTTCTACCCTAAGAACCCGCCTTGGTTTCAAAGTTTCGTCCTTAAAAAAGCTGAGCCGTTAAGCTTTTATACAACTCCGTTTCAGCAGCGCCATGGACGGCGCTGGTTCTATGCAGAAGCGACGTTTCGGCAATTTACAACGTCCGTGTTGTAAATTGACTTGCGAGTTTTCCAAAAGCATCGCTTTTGGAAAACGTCGTTTCTGACTAACACGACCGGCTTCCATGCCGGAAATGCCTCAAACTCGTCGATGAAAAATGTACACGGGTGTACATTTTTCATCAGGGACTGTTCACACCGTTTGTGTGAGCTTTCAGTACCGCCAGGGAGGGCGGTGGTTCCACGCAATAGCGACGTTTTGGCAGGCGGAGCCTACCAAAACTCGCGTCCAAGAATTGACACGGATGTCAATTCTTGGACATAGCCACACGAAAACCAAGATCGTCGCGGCTGAAGTCGGGGTTGACGTAGTTCCGAATACCGACGACGCAGAACTCCGCGTCGTCGTTCCAGCAACCGCCGCGCATGACGCGGGCATTACCGGAAGCAGCACCCTGCGGGTCAACTACAAATCCGCCGGATGTATAAGTAGCATCATTTACTGTAGGATCATTATGATGCCAATCAAAACACCATTCCCATACATTCCCGCTCATATCGTGTAAGCCAAGTGCATTTGACCGCTTTTCTCCTACAGGATGGGTCTTATAGTCTGAATTAGCACCATACCACGCAACCGCTTTTGTCTCATCCGCATTATTCCAGTCAGCTTTCGCTCCGCTCGCACTGTTCAGTTTGGTAAGCCATACTTCTCCATATTTCTCAGCATTGGTGTTGTCGCTTCCCTGCCACCGAGCTGCATATTCCCATTCCGCTTCCGTCGGAAGGCGATACCCTTTCTTACTCATATCGGCATACGCGGCATCGCAAGCAGCTGTATCAGTCGCGTCTTTTAACACTGTAGTATCGGTAGCACTTTTGCGGTAGACGCATTCCCCCTCCCCTTTGATTTTCTGGGTATACGCATTACACCACACTATGCAGTCCCGCCAGCTTACACTCGTTACCGGCTCTTCTTCGCTCCCGCTTCCATCTTTACCTTTTACTCCTGCATAAGCAAACTTGTATCCATTCGCAGGCTGTCTCGCCCAGTCGCATACCTCTTTCCACAGTTTATACGGCACTTCCGTTTTGCCAAGCTTATAAGGGCTCAATGTTACCTTCCGCCCTGCGCGGAATACCCCTTTCCAATACTCTTCCATTCCCGGCAATGTATGTGTCGGATCTTGACCGGTAATCCCCGCTGCAGGTGGGCTTATTTTTATAAAGCCGTCGCCTGTATCTTCAAAACTACCTACATCGCCGGAAGGTGGTGTAGGCGGGGTTCCTCCCTCCGGTTTAAACGTTACTTGTACCGTTGTCGCTGCACTCATCTTTACCATTGCAGTATCGCTTCCGACGGTACCGCCTGATTGCAGCGCATCGGCGGACGTAACCGTCCATTTGTCTACTACATAGCCGCTCTCAGCCGTTGCCGTAAAGGTTACAATTTTGTCGTGCTCAACATTTATGGGACTGATCGTTGTTTCCGCTATGCCGTCCGCCTTTGCCTTGAGCGTACCGCCGGTGCCGTCTACGCTAAAGGTTACCGCGTATTCGTTTATCTTCCACTTTGCCCAAAACTCTTTATTGCCTGTGCTGCCCTTTCCAATCTGCGTTACTTTTTCACCGGTGAAGTCCGCTTTCTCATACCAACCCATAAAGCTATAACCTGTTTTTGTTGCAGCCTTTAAGGTAATCGTCTCCGTTTCTACAGTGTAGTGTGCGGGATTATCCTTGTCATTCGTTCCGCCATTCAGGTTGTAGGTGATAGTGTATTCGATCAGCGTAACCGTTACCTTACAGCTCGCTGTTTTACCGCCCTCTTCGCTCTTTACCGTGATAACCGCTGCTCCGGCTTTATGTGCCGTTACTGTACCGTTTTTATCAACGCTCGCTATCGCAGGCTTATCGGAACTCCACGCTACTGTTTTGTTTGTTGCATTTGCAGGCAAAACCGTTGCAGTCAGTGTTGTACTAGTTCCTGCTACAAGACTTACCGTAGGCTTATCCAACGTTACGCCCGTTACCGCTACGACAGAAGGCGGCAATGCCTTAAAGCTCACCTTTACCGTTACGGCTGCCGTTGCTTTTACCTTTGCGGCGCTGTTGCCGTCTGTTCCGGTACCGCTTTCAAAGCTGCCGCCTTGAATTGTCCACTTGTCTACAACAAAGTTTTCTGCGGGCATTGCGGTAAAGACCACGGTTTTGTCCTTTTCGACGCTTATGGGGCTTTTATCCGTTTCCGTTACGCCGTCAGCCTTTGCTTTAAGCGTACCGTGTTCCCCGGCGCTAAACGTTACCACAAACGTTTCCGGTTTAACCGTTATCTTATTCGGACATCCGGTAAACAAGGCCATTGCAGCAAGCATCAACCCTACTGCTAACCGGCTCAACAGCCGATTCGTTCTTCCATTTTTATCCATAATTGTTCCTCCTAGCACTTATATATTTTCAACCGCCAGACGGTTTATTCCTTAAATTTTTTAACCGCAAAGTACGCAGAAGACGCTAAGGGGGTTGGGATATGGTTTGGTATTTACCGGTGATTCTTTGCGATCTTTGTATGCTGAGTGGTTTTATTTTAATTAACCGCAGAGACGCAGAGCACGCTAAAGTTTTGAAAGGAATGTTCTCCTCTATCTGACTCCGCATACGTGGTACTCTTTGCGGTTTAATAGGGAAAAGATTAACAGTACGTTTGCCGTCTGCAAAAATTGATGAGAAAATATAATGATGTTGTTGCTTAAATGAAAAAAACGCCCATTTATCAGGGCACAGTCTACTTGCTGAGTTGCTGAGTGATTATGCCGACAAAACTATGTGTGTCAACTATCTTTTGAAAATATGCCGCTACTGAAAATAGCGACTGCGCTTTTGAGAGAGGCGGTTGGTGCTGCGGTAATCCGGTTCTGAAACTCAGCATAGAAATAGTATAGGAGTAAAAAGGGGAAAGTGCAAGGGAAAAATAATAATTGAAAATTTTCGTAATTGGTAATGTGTAATTAACAGCTCCTTTAATTATCCATTACCAATTACCAATTACCCATCAGCTAAGCGTTTCCCCCCGTGACTGTTCAAGCTGTTTCAAAACTGCCGGATCAAGTTTAATGGAAAGATTTTTTTCGTTTGACGGGAGTACGGTTCCTTTCGGCGCGTTCTTCGCCCTCCGCAAATCCTTCACTGCGGTGTAGTAGAGATCGGCTTGTCCGTTCCGGCGCGCCTTTGAATAAAACACGGCGAGGTTCCCTGCGGCAATCAGCACAGGCAGCGGAACGGTCTTTCCGTTTTTGTTTTTGATAAAGACATAGCCGCCGGAATAGTCCCGCACATGAAGCCACATATCCTTGCCGCGCACGTGGTGCCGTAGCAGCTCATCGTTTTCGGTAGCTGTCCTGCCGACATACAAAATCCACCCGTCATGGTAAAACGTAAGTCCCGGCCGCTCTTTTTCTTGAGCCGCCTGTTTTCGCTGCACGGGTATCTTCCGCTTGTGCAGCACCTTTTCGATAAGGTAAGGATTTTCTTCAACCCGCAGTTTTGCAAGTTCTTCGTTAAGCGCGGCGAGCGTCCGCTTGGAGTCTTCGATATCATCGGTGAGCGCCTCAAGCCCTGAAACCGCTTTTTTATACCGCTCATAGTATCCGGCGGCATTTTCCTGCCCTGTTTTTCTCGGGTCGAGGGCAATGCGGATAATCCGGTTGTCCGCCGCATAATCTTCCAGCTCGACGGAAGAGGCCCCCTGCGGAATCCGGTAGAGATTTGCCAAAAGTAAATCGCCTTGATGTTTCAGCGTATCCGCCTGCAAAAACGAATGCTTTTTCGCTTCGAGTTTTTCAAGCGCGCGGGAAATCTTCTCTATTTTAAGACCGTAAAAATGCTCCGCTTCCGCACGTAGCGCTTCGAGCGAAAGCACAGGCGCCTGCCGCGCGTACCATTCGTCAATCGCTTCATTAAAGGTCTTGGATGCATCATAGCTGCGGACGGTGTAGGTTTTTACCGGTTTGTCAGCGGCTATAGGCGACACGGTGGTAGATACACTTTCTGCAACGGCTTTTGATTCGCTGCCTGCCGCAGCACTCGGCTCATTTCCAAAAGTTTGCGTCGTAGTGGCTTCAGATTCTCCCGGTAGGGGCTGCCACGGCTCTCCGCTCACTTCATGGCGGGATGGGCGGCGGTAAAAGGCATCGACGATAATGCCGTTATCGACAAGCAGCATATTCGCTGCCCCGCTCCACAGCCGGATATAGAGGTAGAGCATACCTGAAGAGGTCTCCAACGAAAGCCTGACAATACGATCGTTGTTCAGCTGAACTGCCTCGGTAATCTTGGCGCCGCGGAGACGGGAACGGAGCAGCTCCATAAAACGGAGCGGCTTGTCGAACTTAGGAATCTTCCGCGTTGTTTCATGCAGGCGGCACGCCCCCGGTTCAAGACAGATGACCAAACTCATCGGGCGGGTCTTATAGAGGTGCAGCACCATCACTGAATAGGAGGACTGCACCACCTTTTGTATGTATGAGCCTTCCAAATCGAGCTCTTCCAGAATCTTATCGATTTCAGCGCAATTAAGCGACATCTACACCTCCGGTCACAAGGCAAACGCATCAGATGCTTTTGAAAATATACGGCGCATCTACTGCGTCGCATCGTCAAAACTATACATCCTTGTATAGTTTTGACTGCGAGTTTCGCGGGATCGCGAAACATCGCTTTTGATAAAACCAGCGGCATCCGTGCCGCTGCTCAACGTATCATTTCCGCCATGGACGGCGGTGCTTATATGCAGGGGGCCATCGAGTTTGTTACAACAAACTCGATGTTCAAAAATATACACGGACGTATATTTTTGAACGCGCCTGTGCTTTATTTTCAGCTAACTCCTTGTAGCTACACCATCTATTTTCAAAAGCACTGGTTCTAGGCAGTAGTATCCGTTATCTTGCGAAATGACATCTATCGGTCTGATGCGTTTGCCCTGAGCTTAAAGAAATGATACCTAAAATTTCGGTCAGGAGGAAGGCATTTCGATGATGTTGTCGGCGAGGTACTCGGCTTCGTCGCGGTCATGGGTAACGTAGATTGCCGTATACTGCATTTCGGCTTGATGTTTTTTGAGCTCTTCGCGGAGTTTAAGCCGCAACGGAGCATCGAGGGCGGAAAGCGGCTCGTCAAACAAGACCACGAGCGGGTTTACCGCAAGCGTCCGCGCAAGGGCGACACGCTGCCGCTCCCCGCCGGAGAGTCCTTCAATCCGTCTTTTTTCCATACCGGTCAAACCGAAACGTTCGAGCCATTCCGCAGCAGCCCGCCTGCTTTCCCTTTTGGATATCCCTTGCGAAACGAGGCCGTACCCGATATTGTCTTCGACACTTAAATGAGGAAACAGCGCATAGTCCTGAAAGACCATACCGATGCTGCGTTTTTTGACGGACTCATCGGTAATATCACGTCCGTTTAAAAAGACGTTTCCCGAATCGGCGGGCAATAAACCTGCGATCATTTTAAGCACGGTTGACTTACCGCAGCCCGACGAACCGAGTAGCGCAAGAGTCCCTGCCTTTTCCACCGAACAGGAAAGACTGATAGTCTTTGACGGCAACCGCTTCGTCAAACAGACAAGCCGGAGAAACGCCTCACTTTCATCATTCTCTCTATTTATCGGAAAACCCATCGAATCACCTTTCATATACGCTCCCTACCATACGCACTTTTGATACACAGGGCAACCGCACTTTAATCTTTCCAAGCGGTTGTCTTCCTTACGTTCAAAATTTTAAATAAAATTTTGAACGCTTTTTTCCACAGAAGGACAAACGCATCAGACAGGTTGATATAAATCGCAAAATAAAGAGGCCGTGAGACCATTTGAACCGCGAAGAGGTTCAACTCTGGTTGAACGGTCTCTTTATTTTGCGGGCTGTTAAAAAACAGTCTGATGCGTTTGTCCGCGCTCCCTCACCGTGTCCTGAATATAAAAGAGCGAACCCGTCAGTACGGCAAGAATCACCGCGATACCGGCGCTTTCGGTGAACCGATACGAACCGGCAAAGCGGAACAGCATCAGCGCGAGATTTTCAAAGTTCGGAATGTGGAGCAGAAGCGGCAGCGATGCGTCCCCCGCGCTGATTGCAAACACGCAGCACAGCGCAGATATAATACCGGTTTTGCATAACGGTAGAAATACCCGAAAAAATGCATCCGTGCGGGTAGAGGACAAAAGATGGGCGGCGTCGAGTACCGAACGGGGAATTTTTGCGAGGCAGGTCTCTATTTGCATCCACGCAAAGGGCCACGCAAGCGAACTTTGCACAATAACCAGCAACAGCAGCGACGGCACAGTATCAAGCTTCAACCACCCCGATCCCAGTACAATAGAAGAAACTGCAAAAGGAATGAGCGGCAGGCTTTTATACCACTTCCGATTTGATTGAAACGCTGCATATGCAAAAAAAAGCGCAGCCGTTACGGAAAGCACAGCGGTGCCGATCCCTGTCTGTATGGTCTGCCGCACCGCGCCCCAAAAGTGAGGCCGCTGTAAAAGCTGTCGCCACGCATCAAAAGTTATCGTGAGCGGCGCCTTAGGACTCGACAGAGAGTACCACACCAGAGAAGCGAGCGGAAACAGCAAACAAAAACAGATAACACAGATAAGCGCGGCAAAAAAGACATATTCTGCTGCGCCGCCGATGTTCAACCGAATGCGGGCGTATTGGGTGTTTTCAGCATGATCGGGTGTTCTATTCCTTAAATAAGCGTACAGCCCTACCGCAGCCGCTGCGATACCGGTTTCCACCAGCGCAATATGCGCCGCGGTACTCGCGTGTATATCTCTGCGGATGGTTTGATACAGCTCAACCTCCAGCGTTGTTACGCCGAGACCACCCAGCAGCAAAATAATCACAAAGCTGAAAAAGCAATATAAAAAGATAATGACGAACGAAACGCACAGCGGCGCTTTTAATGCCGGAAAGATCACTGTTCTAAAAATGCGCAGCGGCGAGGCTCCGAGCAAAAGAGCGGCTTGTTCGGTTTCCTCGGGGAGTTGTTCCCATGCGGCGGATACGGTACGCATCGTGATGGGAAAATTATAAAAGGTGTGTACAAGCACAATGCCGCCCGTCGAATAAAGGAAGGTGCCGATTGAAAGCTCCCCAGCCGAAAGCGCCGCAAGCAGTTTGTTCAGTAAACCGTTTTTTCCGAAAAAAAGGATAAACGCAAGCGCGATAACCACCGGCGGCACGCTCAAGGGGATCGCCGAAAGAGAGAGCAACAACTTTCGTCCGAAAAACCTCCGGCGGGCGCAAAAAAACGCCGCACAGAGACCGATACCGCTTGCCCCTGCCGCAGAGAGAAACGCTTGCATCACGGTAAAACGGGCAGCTTTCCATAAAGGCCGAAAGGCTGCTGCAGAAGCGCCTCCATCGAAGGCCGGAAAAACGGCAGCTCCGAGCGGTACGAAAAAAGCAATCAGTACCACACAGAATAACAACCCGCCGCCTACTACAAAAGCATTTTGCAGTAGTGTCCGCTTCGCAGCATTCCGATTAACCGAATCCATACAATTCTGCGATAAAAATGCAAAAATACGGTTATTTTTCCAATACTGAAATAATAGCGTCTACCGCCGTTTCCGCCTCGGTACCGGAAATCGTCAGCGATTTTTTCGGCATCGGGATTGTTTTAAATGATTCGGGAAGCTGCACCGCGGTATTTGCCGGATACATCCACTGCGTTTCGGGCAATACTTCCTGCGCTTTTTCAGTCAGCATAAAATCGATAAAAGCTTGAGCCGCTGCTCTATGCGGCGCATTTTTAACGACGCCCATTCCCTCAAGCGCAATCATATTCCCCTCGGTAAACGTCAATGCCTGATATCGATCGGTTTTATCATACCGGATATGATAAGCCATACTGGTGGTATAGCTGACCGCAAGCGGAGCCTCCCCCGCCGTAAACAGCCCGTATCCCGCACTCCACGAATGGCTCATCGTCAGGATGGAAGGCATCAGTCTTTTCCAGTACGAAAGATAATCGTTCCCGTAAACCGCCTTTGTCCATGCGGCAAAACCTAAGCCGGGAGCGCTCGTACGGGGATCCATGATAACCAAGGATTTTGCATATTCGGGCTTTGTTAAATCTTCCAGCGACTGAGGAGCAGGTACCTTTGATTGAGTGTCGTACATAATCGCAAAATAGCCCCAATCATACGGGGTAAGTAGTTGATCATCAGTCATTATAACATGTTGCGGAACAACTTTATCCAAATTCGGAGAGGTATACGGTTCCAGAACACCTGCGCTGCGCGTCTTATCGACAAGAAAAGCATTGATACCGAGCAGTACATCGGCACGCGGATTCTTTTTTTCGGCCATCGCTTTCGATAGGACGGAACCGGAATCCTCGCAGATCACATAATTGACGGTGTAGCCTGTTTGCTCTTTGAATCGTTTGGCAATTTCGGTGCCCGGTCCCCATTCAGAAGCAAAAGAGTCATAGGTATAGACAACAACGATTTTTTCTGTAGTATCTTGTTTTCCGCCTGCAAAAGCGGTTGAAGGCAGTATGATTGAACATACGATAAACAAAAAGAAATAAAGACGTAACTTCATTATTCCCTCCGCCGGCATTATCCGGATCAGGTGTAAGGCATCCGTACGGACGCCTTTTTCGGGTATGCTCTCAGCACGGAACGAATAAATTCGGTTGGCTCTAAAAAACGGATGAGGTTCTTAGAGGCTCCCGTCCATTGTTCCGGCACCCCAAGTTTGCGTATCCTAGTATATTCGCAAAAAAAGTGCAAGCAGTATCTTAATGTCATTAGAGCATGACATAAATCACTAACTACTTGACAAAAAATAAATTAAAGACCATTTTTAGGCATGCTCCAATCTATTTTTAACGATGTCGATATACAACTACCGGAACAAATACATAAGGCCGCAGTTGAATATCTTCCGGCGTTTCTCTCTGCGGAGGATGCTGAAGTATTTGCCGTACAGGCTCTACTTATTGCAAGAGCTTTTCATACGGGGGGGACATTTGAACAGGTGTTTACCGGTACCGAGCCGATTACGCAGCACTATCAAATCAACCTCATCCGCAGCTTTGAAAAAAACGTACGCCTGCTTGTCGATAAGATGTGGGTTGAAAAAGCAGATGAAGATGTAAAAGAGGATGTCCTCTATCGGCTCCGCAGTTTTTGTGAATCTATGCAGCAGGCAGAAAAGCCGGTCGATTATGAGGAATTATTACCCGAATGTCTCGGCGTCTTGCATGATGTAGTATTATTGCTTTTCGGTCGACAAATCGACGGCGAAGGTTTTTTAGAATACGCCATCCGTATCGATCCCGATTTCGGACTTTTTTGGTATTATCTTGAATGCCTCACGGCACAGCCTAAGCTTTCGGCAGAGAAAGCTCGGCTGGCTATCTTTCTCGGCATTTATTTTCTCGCTAATTTTTAAAAGGTTGTCATATTGTCGTTGTTCTTTGCTTTTCAGCTATAGCAGTTCATACAATTAGAACGATAAAGAAAGAGGTTGCTTCATTAATTCATAATTGTGAATTAATTGAAAGTGCAGCGGCTACGGGGATGATAAAAGGCAATGACGCTTCTCCCTCATCATTAGGCAATACATCTACCTCGGATAGGTATAGGTCTTTCCGTCTATACCGCGCGCTGAAAAGCGGCCGTCTTTTAACGAGGAGACAATATCCTCATAGAGCAGCAGGGCGGAAAGCGGGAATTTTCCGCCGCCGTTCGGCAAATCGACTGCAAATTGCGGTAACGATAAACCGGAAAGGCGTTTACGTAATGCTTTCCATATAAGTGCGGCTTTTTCAAGCGATACGCGAAAATGCGCCGTTCCCCGTGCCAAATCCGTTTGGAACAAATACCCTGGTTTTATCCCCATACAGACCAGCGCATGGAAAAGCTCCGCAAGGATGGCAGGGTCATCATTAACGCCGCGCAGCAATACGGTTTGGGTTTGCACCGAAATCCCCGAATCGATACAGCGGGTTAAGGCCTGCCGCTGCTCCTTACCGAGCTCAGCCGGATGGTTTATATGTGCAATCACCCAGAGCGGACGGACGGAACGGAGAAGTGTCATAAAATCTTCGGTAAAAAGCTCCGGTGCAAAAACCGGCGCACGGGTGCAAAGGCGGAGCAGCAAATCGGGACGGACGGAACGGAGGCTTTCCAACAGATGTTTTATCTGCTCAAAACTACCGCTCATCGGGTCTCCCCCCGAAACCAGAATTTCCTGTACTTCGGGATGTGTTTTAAGATATGATGTTACCGCTCCGATTTGCTCATCGGAAATAAAGCCGCTTGAGCGGGCGGTAAATTCCCGCCGGAAACAGTACCGGCAATACGAGATGCAGCGGCCGGTACTCAATAGCAGCACGCGGTTCGGATATTGGTGTACCAGATACGGGGTAACGCAATAACGCGCCTCGCCGAGCGGGTCGCCCCGCTCTTCCTCCGACACGACCTGTTCGTCGTCGGAGGAAAGCACCTGCCGGCGCAGCGCAGCGGCGTCGGCAGGTGCTGCGGAGGTAATCAAGGCCTTAAATGTCGGCGAAACATGTTCCGGCAAGCGGATAACCGTATCGGAAGCACGCTCATTTCGCCAATCATCATTCCAACGATTATCGTCCCGGCAATCATCATCCGGTGCGGCGTTCATACCTCCGTCACACTTACAGCGCATCGACTCCGTACATCAATGCTGCCAGTACTTGTGCATCGTCAATTAAGTTTTTCATAATGCAGTATTCATTCGGCTGATGCGCCATATCGTCGAGCGTGCTCCATACGACGGCGTTAAAGCCTGCCTGACGGAGCGGTGCCGCAACGGTTCCTCCGCCGATACCGATGGTTTGCGTTTTTTTGCCGTGTACTTTTTCGATAGCCTTTGACAGCATCGTAACGACCTCGGCATCGACAGGCGTTGCAGGCGATTCCGCCGAATCATCAATAATAAGCTCAACCTGTACGCCATATTTTGCTTCTATCGCACTTGCCTCGACTTTTATCTTCTCCATCACTTCCGCAACAGTGTAACACGGGAGTATACGGCAATCCATATAAAATACATCATCGCCCGGAATGGTGTTGATGTTCGGGATATTCGCTTCTTTTTTTGTCGGCTGCAAGGTCGAATATGGCGGCTCGAATAAATTATCCTGCTTTGAAAACACCTTTTCCAAAGCATTCAACCGGAGCGCCAAATCCGCCGCCGCAATGTGCGCATTCTTTCCTAAATCGGGACGTGAGGCGTGCGTTTGCACTCCATGCACCACAACCTTTAACCACAACAGGTTCTTTTCCGCAACTTCAATTGTCTCGCCCGAAGGATCTCCCCCGTCAGGAACAACGATAATATCCTGAGGTTTAAACAACTGATGATTATTTAAAAGATAAATAACGCCGTATCTCGAACCCACTTCTTCGTCGGCAACAAACAACAATTTTACGGTGTGAGCAGGCTGAATCTTTAATGCAAGAAATGCATAGGCGGCAAATACCGCTCCGGTCAGTCCTTGCTGGTTATCTTCTACACCGCGCCCGATAATTTTATCACCGTCCTGCTTCAATACCCACGGATCGCTTTCCCATTTTGCCAGCTCTCCGGGCGGCACCACATCGGTATGCGCCATAATCCAAACCCGTTTTGAATCATCTTTGCCCGGAATGGTAACGACAAGGTTCGGTCTGATACCGGAAGATACCCGCGTATCGGGTGCATCGAACCGTTCAAATTGAGTAAAGCCGAGCTTTTTTAAATATGCTTCCAACGCTTCGCATTTTTTCAATTCCCCGTCGCCGTCCGACTCCGGAGCCATGGCTGGAATGGAGCACAAAAGCCGTTCAAGCTCAATCATCTTATCTTTTTGTTGAGCGATAAAATCTTTAACCGATAAAAAATTTGACATACAACCTCCACATACGTAATGAAATGTACAGTAAACCTGTTTGGAAACTTCCGTTTCGGAACAGGGTACTTTGAAATGCACCGCTCAGGAATGAGCACTCCTTGAGATGCGCTGTTACTATACCATATTGGCGGCTATTCTGCAAATAAAAGGAACGATCGCTCTACGCATCGACCTCCGCAAGAAGATTTTTCATAATAAAGGCTTTGCGTTCGGGGGTATTTTTTCCCATATAAAACTCAAGCACGCCCGGGATCTTTTTCACGGTCTGAATGCTGACCGGTAACAGGCGGATATCCTTTCCGATAAATTGACCGAATTCGCTCGGGCTTATTTCTCCCAATCCCTTAAAACGGGTAACTTCCGCCGCTGCGCCGAGCCGCTTCATTTCGACATCCCGCTCTTTTTCCGAATAACAATAGCAGGTTTCTTTTTTGGTGCGCACTCGGAAAAGCGGCGTTTCCAAAATAAAAATCCGCCCGCTCAACACCAACTCTTCAAAGTAGGTGAGGAAAAAGGTGAGCAAAAGGTTTCTGATATGAAAGCCGTCGTTATCGGCGTCGGTTGCGATGATGATCTTATTATAGCGGAGGCTTTCAAGGCTGTTTTCGATACCGAGAGCCATCATCATGTTGTAAAGCTCCGCATTTTTGTAGATAGCCGCCCGTTTTTTACCGTGCATATTTTCGGGTTTACCGCGCAGCGAAAAAAGCGCTTGCGTAAGAACGTCGCGGCTCGAAACCATTGAACCCGAAGCCGAGTCTCCCTCAGTGATAAAAATCATCGACTCATTGCCGTACTGCTTATCCCCAAGGTGAAACTTGCAGTCTTTGAGTTTCGGGATTTTCATTGCAATTTTTTTTGCGGCAGCCTTCGCTTCTTTTTTAACGCTGTTCAGCTCTGTCCGCAGCCGCTCGTTTGCAAGGATTTTTTCTTCCAGCTTCCGCGCGGCTTCGGCATTTTTTTGCAGCCATTCCACGACAGCGGCCTTTGTACCGTTGACAATCCACGGCCGCACCTCGGTATTGCCGAGCTTGTTTTTCGTTTGACTTTCAAACACGGGAGCTTGCACCTTTACCGCCACCGCAGCGCAGGTACCTTCGCGGACATCCTCGCTTTTATAGTTTTTGCGGTAGTATTCATTTATCCCTTTCAGCAAACCTTCTTTAAAGGCGGAAAGGTGGGTGCCGCCGTCCGAGGTGTATTGTCCGTTGACAAACGAAAAATAGGTTTCGCCGTAGTTGTTGGTGTGAGTAAAGGCAAACTCAAGTTTCGCTTCTTTAAAATGCGCAATCGTATAGAGCGTCTCTTCGCCGATTTCCGCATTGAGGAGGTCGAGTAAGCCGTTTTCGGATATGTATGAAGCGCCGTTAAAGGTGAGCGTAAGACCGGCGTTTAAATAGGCGTAGTTCCACATCCGCTTTTCGATAAAGTCGAGGTTGAACGCGTAGTCGCCGAATATTTCCCCGTCGGGGATAAACTCCACCAATGTGCCGTTTTTAATGCCTTTTTTGGCGTCTCCCTGCTTTTCGTGTTTTAGTACACCCCGCTCAAACACTGCTTCGGCGTACTTCCCGTCGCGGACTGAAACCACACGGAAATACTCGGAGAGCGCGTTCACCGCCTTGGTTCCGACGCCGTTCAAGCCTACCGAAAACTGAAAGACTTCATCATTGTACTTTGCACCGGTGTTGATGACCGACACGCATTCCACCACCTTGCCGAGTGGAATACCGCGGCCGTAATCCCGCACGGTAACCTTGTTGTCTTTTAACAGCGCATCGATACGGTCTCCGTTTCCCATGATGAACTCGTCGATAGAGTTATCGAGCACCTCTTTTAACAGGATATAAATACCGTCATCGGGGTTCGAGCCGTTTCCGAGCCTACCGATATACATACCGGTGCGGAGCCTGATATGCTCCAATGAACTGAGCGTCTTTATTTTCGATTCATCATACGTATTCTTTGCAGCCATTTTGTTTTAAATTCCTTCTATAATAATAAAAACCAGACCTGTTCGATAACTTTGTTGTCGAACAGGTCGACGACTTCAAAATCGTACAGATAACACGATTTTGAACATCGCATTTCAAGGTAACTTTTTCCGAAACGGAAATTTCCGAACAGGGTTACTTTTTAAATTGAGGGCATAATGCTGAGCAGCGGAAGCCCTGCGCTGTCCGCTGTTTGCCGGAGTACGGCATCCGAGCAGATTACTGCAGCGGTACCGCCGGATATAGCTCCCGCCGTCGTTGTCGAAAGCGCGGTGCTTCCCGATACGCTTGCGGCGAGCCGTTCGGCAAGCCGGTTCATGCGTTCCCGTGTACAAGAGATGATACTTTCGATTGTTTGCATCCGCGCCTGATGGGTTATCCCGTTTAAGAGGCGCGAGAACGCCGCCGCGCTTCTCTGCGCCGGGGTTCTCGGCTGGAGCGCCGTGCTGTACGTGCCGGTAATCAAGGCTTCCAGTTCGGAATCGGTAAGCGGAGCCGCGATGCTTTTTTCGATGCAATCCCGTATACTGCGCAAGGATTTAAGCGGCGCAGGATCGCGGTAGGTAGTCATCGTAAACAGCGCCGTTGCGGAATCGGGATATGCCGAAACGCCGTACGCACCGCCTTTCACGCGGATTGCCTCCCACAATGCCCCCGTCTCAAGCCGCTGGGCATAGACGATGGAAGCGCCGTATTCGTTTTCGTCGAACACGGCGGGCACAAGCTGCGCCGCAAAGCCTACCTGCACGGCACTGGGAAAGGCCGAAAGCGCTGCCGGTCTTTCAAATGCTTCGGTTCTAAAGCCGCCGGTACTGCGGTGCGGAAAATCAAACTGCGATAAATGGGAAGTAAGCGCTTTTTTGATAACGCTCACATCGGCACTCGTTCCGCACACCTTCACGATAAGGCCGGAGCGCATCAGCTTCCGGTGTATTTCTTCAAGTTTACGGGCAAGTTCACCGATTGCTGCCGGTTTTTGCTCCAGCGCCGCATACTGCCCGCGCAGAAAACGCAGTTGAGGAATCCCCATCCAGAGATTTTCCGCCCGTTTTGAACCCGAATAGGCGGATGCCGCGTACAGTGCAGTCAACGTATGCCCCGAATACGAGGGGAGCGGATCAAGATCGTTTTTCAGCTGAATAAAAATGTCTTTCAGCCGTTTTTCGTCGGCAAACGAAATACCGTTAAGATACGAAAAAATACGGTTTACCGCGGGTTCGATATATTCGGGCAGCATCTTGGCACGGATTAAAATCCAGTCCCTGTCTACCACATCTTCCGCACGTAACGCGTTATCGAAGAACACCGGCGCTTCGGCTGTCCGATGCTTACCGGCGGAAAAGGTAACGGCGGAAAAGCCTCCCGTTAAATAGGCAAATTCGGCCGCAACGGCATCCCACGGTTGGGTTTTCGTACCCATTGAGGAAATGGTCGCCGTATAGAGCGTTAAATACGCGTAGTCCTCCGCCGAAAGAGAATCGGCAGGGATTGCAAGATCGAGATAGGTGATGCCGTTTGTCGGCTGTTCATGGATGATAACGGGAACCTTGCCGAAATATTCGAGGCGTTCGGGTATCGGCGGTTCAACCGGCGGCAGCTCCTCTTTTGAAATATGCGGAATAAGATGTTGCGCTTGGGCATCGGTCACTGCATTGGTATCAAGCCCCGTATTCGCATCCGCTTTTTGCCCGCTAACGGTTGCGGCCGTCTGTTCGGCGGAACCCGAATGGTGTTCTACGCTGCCGAGGCTTTGCGCCGCTTGGTGCGCTTCTTGAGCAAGCCTCGCATCGATGTTCTCGCAAAAGTGAATATCCGGCCGTACGGAAACGGTTGTCCGGTGAGGATTATTAAGCAGCAATGTACGGATGAGGTCTTGAGCGTAATGCGGGTTTTGGGAAAGCCGTTGTTTCAGCCGCTGAAAAGCAGGTATGGAACGGAGCGAAGCCTCCGGCGCAAAGCCGTGTATCCAGCCGCGGAGCGCCCGCCGCATCAAAACCAGCGAAAAGGGGCCGCCGGAACGGGTAATTTCTCTGTTATAAAAATCGAGGGAATTGAGCGCGGTTTCAATCAGCTGAGGTTCAAAACCGTTCCGGGCAATTTCTTCAAGGCCGGAAAGGATAAAGGCTTCAAACTGCCCTTCCGCACTTTTATCGATATCCGCAAGGCCGAGCGTAAAGCAGATGTTTTTCAGGTCTGCCTGTCCGCCGTTGTACGGATACACATCCTCGGCGAAGGGGCAGTCGAGCAGTCTCTTTTGCAAGGGCGCTCCGTCGTGTCCCAGCAACAGCTCCTCCAAAAACATACAGTCCATCAACCGGTCGATGTCGGCACTTTCGGGCAGCAGCCAATTCATCGTTACCGTCAGCTTGCCGGGATTTTTTCCTTCTCCTGCGGGCGCCGTTGCCGAAAACACGCGGGGTGCGGGATAGGGCGTAATAGCCGGAATGAGCGACGGCTTTTCCGCCGGTTCAAAAAACCGCAAGAAGCGTTCCTGCAAAAAGGCAAGCTGTTTTTCGGTTTCGATGTTACCGTACAAAAAGACCTTGCAGTTTACCGGATGATAGTATTTTTTATGGAAAGCGCAAAAGTCCTCATAGCTGAGCTTGACGATATCGGGCGGAAAGCCTCCCGAATCGTGCGCATATACGGTGTTCTGCAATAAGGAATACCGCAGCTCACGGTCTACGCCCGAATCGAAATCCGCATACGCGCCGCGCATCTCATTTAACACCACGCCGGAAAAATACGGCTTTCCGGCTTCGTCCAGTTCAAGCCGATGACCTTCTTGTTCAAAGGTTTCCCGCTTGAGCAGCGGAAAAAAAACCGCATCGCCGTATACCGACATTAAATTAAAATAATCTTTTTCGAGGATACTCGACGCGGGGTAAACGGTCTTATCGGGAAACGTCATCGCATTTAAAAACGTCTTAACGCTCTGCTTGGACAGTATCAAAAAAGGATCTTTTAACGGATAGTTTTTTGAACCGCAGAGCACCGAATGCTCCAGAATATGAGCGACGCCCGAACCGTTTTCAGGCGCTGTCATAAAAGCAAACGCAAAGAGGTTTTCGTTGTCGTCATTATGAATGTGATAAACTTCAAGTCCCGTTGCGCAATGCCGCGCAAAAACACCTTCCGCCTGCATTTCGTCAAGCGCCGTTTTTGAAATAATTTTAAACCCGTGGATTAGGTTATCCATACGTCGTCTCCGTCCTTTCCGAATAAGAGCAAATCACCGTCTTCCCAGTTTTTCCGCAATTCCTGTAAGAACCGATTGGTTACTTCGCGGCATTCCCGCACGGAAACCGGATGGGATGCTTGATCGTCGAGGATGAACTGCTGTCTGTTTTTCGAAATGTTATCGAGGATTTTTTTAACAAAGGCCTCCGGTTTATAGGAAATCAACGCGGCGATATCCGCCGTTTCCATGCCGGATAATTTTTTCTGTAAAAAGCGGTCGTCGGCTATGAGCACATCTTCAAAAGTAAAAAGCCGTTCACGGATATTTTGTTCAAGCTCGGGATTGGCCTCTGCGATATTCCGTAAAATAAAGTTTTCCGTTTCGGAATCGCTGCGCCGTAAAATAGCGGCAAGTACTGCGCGGCCGTCGATTGCTTCGGTAGCCGAGCCTGTCCGTATGCGGGTAAACTTTTCGCGCATAGAGGTACTGACCGTCCGCAGGACTTCGGGGTCGATCGTTTTAAGCCGCGCGAGGCGGAGCACGATGTCTTTTTTTTCGGCATCGTTTAAACCGGTAATATACGCAGCCGCTATTTTCGGTTCCAGCTGAGAAAGTACGAGCGCCTGCGTTGCAGGCATTTCATCCGCTAAGAGCCGCTTGAGCTTTTCTCCGTCGATGCCGTCCAAAAAATCAAACGGGCGCTCGGCTGCAGGCGGTATCGCCCGCTCGATAATCTCTTGAGCTTTTTCCCCGCCGAACGCCGCCGTGAGGATACCTTGAGCGGTTTCCACGCCGCCGACGGAATTTTTTGCTTCGTTATAAAGCGCGGTAAATTCGCTTAAAATATAGGCGGCTTCGTCTTTGTCGACATAGC
Source organism: Treponema sp. OMZ 305 (assembly GCF_024181325.1). NCBI lineage: Bacteria > Pseudomonadati > Spirochaetota > Spirochaetia > Treponematales > Treponemataceae > Treponema > Treponema sp. OMZ 305. The sequence continues at coordinate 1,916,737 of NZ_CP051300.1, forward strand.
GGATTGTCAGCATCTCCGCTACTACTTTTTCGATTTGCTCGCGCGTGAGTTTCTGCAGAACCTTTGCGGCCTGCGCCTCTCCGATTAAATATAAAAATTTTGCAACGCGGCGGTACGGGCTTTCTTTCTGCCCGCCCTCAGTAGGAACCTTTATTAAGCCGCGCCGCTGTATCTCACTTTCCAGATCGCTCATCTTATCTCCCAAAGCTCACGCATAAAAAGCTAATCCTTACGATTATAGTACAAAGAGAGGCGAGTATCAACACTACACATTGCCTGTTATTACCCGCTATCGTTGACCGTCGAGATTATACTTGACCTCAGATTATGAACTCATTATCCTAAATGGTCAGAAAAAGCAAGCATCCGGGGATGCAGCGCATTTTTTTTGTAACGGTACTCACCCCTCTCAGGTTTATTGTTTATTCGTCTGCAGGTTAAACACACTACCGGTAGACTAAAAGTTATTTCATAGAGGATGATATGATAAAAAACAATATCGCACTAGGAACAATGCTGATTGTGTTAAACCTCACCGGGCTTTATGCACAGGAGCAAACGCCAAAGATGGAACCGATTTTAACCGAAGCAGCCGTAAAAGGAGTTATCAAAAATCACGAAAAGCTGCTTGAAAGCCTCAATACCATTCTGGACGGCGGGGATTCTAAAGAAAGGCAATGGTTTGAGTCCTTTCAAGAGGCACTTGCAGAAGACACTAATCCGGCGGATTTCCTGAAACAGAATCCGACGCCGAAAAAATTACAAACGCTTTTCCGAAAATACGGACTTGACGGAAAAACAGGGTTATTGCAAATTATGGTGATTGCGTATGCCGTTTTGAATTCCGAATATGGGGCTCTTCCTATTGAAATCCATCAGGACGATTTGGAACTCGTGCAAAAATACCATGCGGAACTATCTGAATTGTTTAAGCCGATACCTGTTGAAACGGAAAGCGATACAGGTGATCAATAAAAAACACGGTTACAAAATCAGCAGTCGAAAGCATTAGCTTATCACACTCATTTTATGCTATTTTAGTAATTACAATTCGAGGAGATTATATATGACCATTGTACAAGTTAAGAATTTGCGCAAGACCTATCCCTTAGGGAAGGTTTTGGTAGAAGCGGTAAAAGGAATTAATTTTTCTATCGACAGCGGGGAGTTTGTTTCTATCTCGGGCCCGTCCGGCTCAGGGAAATCCACTACGCTCAACATGATTGGCTTGATCGATACGCCGACCTCCGGTGAGCTTATCATCAATGGAGAAACAATTTATCAGGAAAAAGACTTTACCTCTCTTTCCAAACGGAAAAACAAGGGATTGAAAATTCCGCCGCGGCTCGATAAAAGAATCACACAGCTGCGCCACGAGTATCTGGGTTTTATCTTCCAGTCCTTTAACCTGATTCCGGTTTTGGACGTATACGAAAACATCGAGTTTCCCCTTTTGTTCGGTAAGGCAAAAGAAAGCAAAGAAAAGAGTAAGGAATGGATTGAGCACCTCATTGAAAAGGTCGGATTGAGCGAATGGACGCACCATAAATCGAACGAGCTTTCAGGCGGTCAGCGGCAGCGCGTTGCTATTGCCCGTGCCTTGGTTACAAAACCTGCATTGGTGCTTGCCGACGAACCCACTGCAAACCTCGATTCCAAAACCGGCGATCAGATTCTTGCACTGATGAAGGACATGAGCCGCGAGTTTAATACCACCTTTATTTTCTCTACCCACGATGCAAAAATCGTCAATATGACCGACCACCGCATTAAAATCTTAGACGGAAATGTCGTCGAGGACACGAAGGTTAATGGGTAATTGGTAATGGGTAATTAGGAAAATGTGAAGAGGAATAGGAAAGATGCCGTATGAAATGCTTGAACAGAAAATAAGAGCATTGCCGCAGGATTACTATGAGGCGCTTGTGAACTATCTCAATTATTTAACTGAGAAAGCTGCGCAAGGGGAACAATTTTGCGAAGCAGATGCTTTTCAGAAAATGCGTGAAGCGGGTCTTAAAACGGTTTGGGAGTATGTAAAAGATGACGCGTGAGGGACTATAAAATGCCAGTATTGTCAATGTTTTACGGGGTTATTATCAGTATGTTCTATAAAGATCATAACCCGCCGCATATTCATATTCAATATGCAGAATATAAGGCGATTGTGGACTTTAATGGTGATATACTTGAGGGAGAACTCCCTAGCAAGCAACGTAAACTAATAGAAGCGTGGATTGTTTTGCATCAAGATGAGTTATATGCAAACTGGCAGCTTGCAAAAGACAAGCAAGGTCTATTCAAAATTGATCCTTTAAAGTAGAGGTATATCTATGATTTATCCGACAGAAGTGCAGTATTTACATGATTATGAATTGTTGATTACGTTTTCGAACGGAGAAAAAAGGGTTTATGATGGGCAGGATGATATAACGCAAGGAATATTCACTCAGTTGAGAAACAAAGCACTCTTTGCGCGTGCCCGTATAGAACGGGGGACTGTTGTGTGGAATGATGAGCTTGATATAGCTCCTGAAGCACTGTATGCCGAAAGCGTTGTATATACAAGGTAGCTGCTAGGGGGATAAGGACTGAACAATGAAAAGAAAAACGATACTGTTTTGTTTGACGACGGTTTTTGCGGTAAGCTGCTTGTTCGCAGCGAGTTGTGGCGGTGAGAAAGGCGGAACAGCAAAAGCAGCTGTAACGGAGACTGACTACAAAGACAAAGAAGCGGTTTTTGTCTATGACGCCGGAGAAAACCTCGTGGCTGTTCTTGCAGAGAAGAAACAGCTTGAGTATATCGGCGCGCTTATCGGCGGAAGCATCGGTCAAAGCAGTGAGGCGGCTACGCTGGAACTTGTTATAGATGTACCGGAGAATGCAAAGGTACTCTATCGCTATGTGTTCAAAAATAGAACGGAACAAAAGATGAACTTGTATGTGTATTCAAATTATCAAAAAATCCGGATAACGGATATTCCCCTGCTTTCTTCGATAGTATGGGATGTTACCGATGCGGATTATGATACATTGATTCACCCGGAGAAAATATAAAAAGGGATAGTAACGATGAATAAAACGATTTTTAAGTTGGCGTTGAAAAATCTTTTTTCGCATAAGACAAAGACGCTGATTATTATGATTTTGATCGGGCTCGGCAGCTTTTTGGTGGTGCTGGGGCTCGGTGTGCTGAATTTCGCCGAACAGCAGGCAAAGAATGTATGCGAGAGCGACTTTTGCGGCGATATTTTTATTACCGGAAAACCGGCTGATAAGGATGTCTTTGTAACAATTGCCGGTGCATATAAAAATGTCAACACGGGTAAGCTGCCTTCGATGCCGTATTTATCAAAGATAGAAAAAATTGAGGCAAAGTTACATGACATGCCGGAAGCTTCTGTGTTTACGCGGGGAATGGTTGTCGGGTATGGTATGCTGCGTCCGGCTGACCTTTCTGATACGTGGGAGCCTAAGGGCGAAAACTTTTCGTATATGCCGTATGCCACGACACTCGGTATTGAGTCTTCTTCCTATAAAAAAACATTCGAGACAATTAAGGTGTATGAAGGTGAATTTCCTGATTCGGATGATGCAGAATTTATCTTATTGCCGCCAAAAGTAAAAGAAAAGTACGAGAAATATTATGAACGGGAATTGCATGTTGGAGATGAAGTTGTGGTGATGAGCTTTGGAGAAAAAGCAAAGCTGCGCAAAATAAAGGTGAGCGGCTTTTTTACCTTTGCACATCCCGATACGGCGGTTCAAGATGTGCTTTATACGGATATCAACAGTGCGCGTATGCTTGCAGGCGTAACGATGGGGGCTCGTACCGTTACGGAAATTCCTCAGTCAATCGATTTAAGCCTTGCAGAGAAAAGCGAAGACGACTTGTTCTCCGATGATGCAGTCGGTGTCACCGAAGAGGCGGAAAGCATCACTGAAAAAAAAGCGACTGCGGAAGATTTGGAAAATATTTTAGGCAGTACGGAGCTGCGCAATCAGCTCAATATGGCGGACACCGATGCATGGCACTTTGTAACGGTTAAGCTGAAGGATCCTTCAAAAACATCCCGGGTAATTGCAGATTTGAATAAATGGTTTGCAGAAGAAGGCCTTATAGCACAAGCGCTTCCGTGGGATAAAGCAGTGGTGCAGTATGCTGCTGCGATTAAGATGACACGGACGCTGATGATTGCGGTGCTGGTATTGCTTGCCGTTGTGGTGCTCATCGTCATTATGAATACGCTTGTCGTTTCTGTGATGGAGCGGACGGCAGAAATCGGTACGATGCGTGCCATCGGAGCAAAGCGTTCCTTTGTCAGGAGGCTCTTTTATACGGAGTCGTTTTTACTTTCGTGCGTTGGGGTTCTGTGCGGGATTGCTCTTGCGATTATCGCAGGGATCATCTTTAATGCGTTGGGAATCAGACTTCCGAATGAAACGATGGCGGTTATGTTCGGCGGTTATAAAATCCAGACAGCTATCTCGCCGGTTGCAGTATTGAGTACACTTGCCGCTATGCTTGCCGCCGGAGTAATTGCAAATTGGTATCCTGTTGGACTTGCATTAAAGATCAGCCCGTTGGAAGCCATCAACAAATAAGGCATTATTAATGAAGGCATTTTAAGGAAAGATTATGAATATATTAAAGATTGCATTTCGGAATTTAAATAGGCAAAAACGGCGCAGTATGTTGTTGGTTATTGCGATTGTATTTGCGTTTCTTATTGTAACATTGATCGACGGACTGTCGGCAGGTGCACGTAAGAGTTTGGAATATCAGATTGCAAAGATCATCGGCGGGCATGTCTATGTAACCGGGGCAGAGAAGGCAGCGGATAAGACAGAAGATGATAAGGCGAATGAATACCTTCCTCCCGAAAGTGTTGAGCTTGTGCATAGAATCATCAAAGAAGAAAAAATTGATGCATTGTATACAACCGTGCGTGCAGAGCGTTACGGCACGCTGATTTTTGCCGGAAATCAGTTGACGGCTAAAATTGCAGGCTGCAAATTCGATGAGGAAGAAGCCTTACGCAATAGTTTTGCGTTTAAAGAAGGCGGATGGGAGAATGTAAAAATAGAAAACGCTCTTTTTATCCCTCAAAAAACCGCCGAAGCGCTGAATGTCGCTTTGAATGATGTTATCCTCTACGAAACGACAACATTGAGCGGGCAGGCAACGGTTGCGGAATTTCAAATAGCTGGTATCTATCAGGATCAAAGCCAGTTTGATCAAATACAGTTTTATGCGAACTTCGATTATCTCAATAAAATTGCCGAAATTCCCGAAGGGTGTGTTGCTCTGTTCGGTATTTTCTTGAGAGATGAAAACCAGCAAGATGCTGTTGCGTCCATTTTTGAAAAGCGCCTTGCCGAATACGGTCCCGTTACCAGCCGTGAACTGGCGGCGCAGTTTAACCCAACCTCTCCCGGGCAGGAACTGCTGCGACAGTTGAATGAAGGAAAGTGGGACGGAACAAAATACGCCGTTATGACCTTCTACGATTTTGCGCCGCAGATGGTAACGCTGTCTCAGACGATACAGTGGGTCAGTCTCGGTGTGCTGTTGGTATTGCTGCTCGTTACGATGATCGGTATTTCCAATACATTCAGGATGGTTGTGCATGAGCGGAAGGGCGAAATCGGTACGATGCGTTCTTGCGGTGTCAGCAGGGGAAAGGTGAGCCTTTTATTTCTTGCGGAGGCAGGCTTTCTTTCGGTTATCGGTGCCGCAGCGGGCTTTGTGCTTGCGCTGCTCGTTATGCTGATTATCAGCCTTATCCCCATATCGATTGACTCGGTACTCAGTATGCTCACCACAAACGGACATTTCTTGTGGATACTGTCGCCGACCGTTATCTGCTTAAAATTCCTGCTAACGGCTTTCTTAGCAATCCTTGCAGCGCTCGGCCCCGCAATCCGTGCAGCCAACATGATCCCTGCGGAAGCCTTGCGATCGAGCAAGTAAAGGGAATATACCCCATGAAGGGGTCTCGTGAGTAAAGTAAGAAAATGCCTCGAGCGTTTTACTAAGAGGAGAATATAATGGATTATAAAACGATGACGAAAAAATATGCCACAGTGTTTTTTGCGGCTATCTTATGTGCGCTGCCGCTCTCGCTTTCGGCACAAATACCGAGCACGGAAGAGATGTACGGTATTTTGGAAAAGCAGTACGAAGCAGGTAACTTTGATAAAGATATAACCTGCACGCTTTCGCTCATTATCGAAAAGCCGAACGAACCGAAATCTGCGCAGCAGTATAAACTATTCCGGCGTGATACAAAAGATCAAACCACGCTTGTGCAGCTTGCGCCTGAGGCGGATAAGGGAACGGGGTATATGCAGGAAAAGAATAACCTCTGGGTATATGATCCTACCTCGCATCAATTTACCCACTCTTCGCTTAAGCGCGCTATCGGGGATTCCGATGCAAGTGTTTCGGATGTTAATAAACGGTCTGAATTTAGAAAGACTTACGAAATTACCGATATAGCAGCATCAAAACTCGGTAAGTTTGATGTATATGCAGTTACGCTCAAGACTCTTCTTTCTGACGCGCGGTATGCGCAGGAAAAATATTACGTGCGTAAAACTGATCCGCTTATCTTAAAAATCGAAAGCTACGGCTCAAGCGGACGGCTGATGCGCACCACGCTCCTGCCTAAATACGTCAAAATCGGTAATTTCAACTGGCCTGCTCAATCCATCTATATTAACGAAATCAATAAGGGTGAAAAGACCACGCAAATACTCTCCGATTTTGATACCTCCGACATACCGGATGTGGTGTTTACGAAGGCCTACCTCGAAAAAATCAATTGATCGTTTGGAAATATGCATACCGGCTACTACGTTGCTACACAAAAATAAATGCTCAACGTACAATAAGTACGTCTCCGCTTTATTTTTGCTCGCGCCTTGTATCCGGTACCACTATTTCCAAACGCGCTGGAGGGGCGGGGTATCTACTGCGTCGCACGGCAAAAAAGTGTCCTCAACGTATCAAAACCGCCATGGACGGCGGTGGTTCCCAGCAATAGCGATATTTTGGCTTTGCCAAAATTCGCGTTCAAAAATTGACAAGGAGGTCAATTTTTGAACTTGCCAAGGAGGGCAGTGGTTTCAAGCAGAAGCAAGTTTGCTCCTGCAAACTTGTAGTCCAAAAATGTACAAGGATGTACATTTTTGGGCGTGCCGTATATTTCTTTTCCCAATTAAAAAGCACGTGTGCATGTCGTATCAAAATAAGCATTATGGCGCATAACCTCATATGTTCCCGCTACAGTGTGCTTTGTGTGTGTTGAGGATTAATCTTTGTGCAGCACTACCGGAGATAGTCAGTGTAACAGAATAAGCTCTGTTAGAATCTATTAGAACGAGATAATAATGGTATGAAAAAGAGTGTAAAAAGTCAATGATAGATAACAGGACATATCTAAAAAATGATTTGCAGTATTCTATATGAGGAAAAGGAACAGGTCGTCCAACTGATACGGCATGTTGTTTAATCAATATGCTGAAAAATCAAACATTTGAAACACTGCCTTTTGTAAAAAATAGCAACTGCTTAATCAACAGAATCGCTACTGTACCGCCAATGTTGTACAATGAATGATGGGATACACAGTTCTTAACTACAATCTTTTTTTATGCAGATAGACAAATAGAACAATTATAAATGACACGGATTGGGCAATTGCAATTCTCAAAAACATCAATTCATCACATCCTGTAGAAGAAACAATATGAAAAATATTGATGATTGTATTATTTACAAAGTGATCACCCATTGCCATATAAATAGAGCCGGTCAATTTTGTTAATAAAGCAAATTTAAATCCGATAAATCCGGAAGCAGTAACCAACAAAATAATATTTACATACATACCTTCAATACTGCTGCTGCCGTCAAAATAGTTTCTTACAGGTCCGATAAAATGCCATAACCCAAACAAAACAGAAGTAATAAGCACAGATACAAAAAATGTATGATTTTTCTCAAGCATTTTTGTAAACAGGCCTCTGAATATCCCTTCTTCCATAATCACATTAATGATATTCCCGATAATACAAATTACAAAAAAGAGTAGTGAAATTTGATTTCCTATATTTTTATCTACAGAATAAGAACTGACATATAATTGTAATGATTGAAAATTTTTATTTGAAACAGCTATAACAATCTCTATAGTATAAGCTAATACATATATACAAATTCCAAACAGCAATCCCATCAATGTATATTTTACAGCTCTATTTTTATTAAATCCGATATCTTGCGCTTTAAAGTTATATAATTTAGCTGCTATGAATAAAATAACTATCCCTAAAAGTTTGTGTAAAAATGCCTCTCCCAAAAATGTTTGATCCGTACGAATAATAAAATACTCTATAAATCGGAATATAAAGCACAATATATAAATCACGAGTACGGCAAACAAGGGTTTATTGATTTTCGTCATCTATTATCTTCTCCGCATTTTTATGCTTCTACATTCCAATTTTCTGAGTGTTCACGCTCACTCATGTATTGCCGTACTTCTGCAGCAGTTAACTTGCGTATCTGTGTATGCGGATACTCTTTATATTCTCCGATGGTAAAAAGAGGTACAGTGTGCTTGCATTGCTTGTCTTTGTTTTTCTTTAAAAATAACAGCACATCATTATATGAAGGAAAAATTTTATAGGATTTTTTCCCATTACTGTTTTCTATTTCGTAAATACCGCAGGATTGTTTTTCCGTATAATCCGCTGTCCGTAAATAGAGCTTTGCAATTTCCAATGACTTGAACGGGAAATTCCATCTTTGTAATCCACGTTTTGGATCACGATCAATACAAATACACCGTCCGCATGTCCCGCAAATATATTGCGTATGATGTTCCAAACAGTCTACAGGATTAAGCAATGGGGTAATTCTGTTTTCGTTTACGTAACACTCTTCACACATAGCTGTTTTTCCTTTTAAGCTTTCGCCCTGCGCTTTGCCGTCACACACGGAACATCGATACGCAGCACTGTAACCGATGTTGCCATCTGTTCGGTTATTTCAAAGTCTCTACCGCTTTGAGTTTTCATCATAAGCTGCAACCCCACAATTTTTTCCGCAACATCTTCAACAATGACCGCAGCTCCGTCTCCCATAACGCTTGCATATTCCGAACCGTATTTACACGGAATATCGCCGCCTGAAACAATTGCAACATTCGTTTCAAGTTCAATAAAAACACACGGATTCTTTTTGAGAATATCGAGTTTCCGACCTTCTTTTGCGCAGTGCACATAGAGAGTCAACGTACCGTCGGCAAATACAAAACCATACTGCATCGGTACTACATACGGACGGTCATTATCGATCATTCCGATATGCACAACCTTTGCCTGTTCAATAATCGACCTTATTTGTTGATAATCCGTTACTTCTCTGTCAGCTCTTCTCATAGACAAACCTCTCCGTTACATATTATAACCGTAAACACACATATCCGCTACCTATCTACCAACTCATTACGATCCGTTATATATAGAAATCAATACCCCAGCGCAGCACATCAGGACATTAAACTCTCTGCACAAGTATCAATATCTTAAGTTATTCGTGCTTTTGCCGATGCCTTTAATATGAGCTTCTCACAACTTTTTACCCTGATAAAGAATGTGGTTATTTCTCCCGAAGTGATTATCGTTACCATCCTGCTTATATTATACTTAAATCTTGTATTCTATATTGTGCGGTATCAAAAACCGAGACTTCCCTCGCTACAAAGCAGAATCCAGAAAAATTTGCAGAAACCGTCGGCAGAAGCTAAAAAGGATGGCACAACCACCGAGCAAACAAAATAAGAATCGGAAAGTTTAGAAACACCTTAACATACGAGGTTCTTTTTAAAATGCAGAGCTATCACCTTATATATGATCAGCTGTAAAATTAGCTGGAACATTTTTGAACTTAAAACGCTGCCGCTGGATAGGTGAAGCGCCGTATAACCCGATAAGAGATCGGTGCAGTTTTGTCCCATAGCCTTTATGCAGATCGTAGCGGTAGAGAGGATATTGTTTATGATATTCCATCATACGATGATCCCGTTCGGTTTTAGCTAGAATAGAAGCAGCCATCACACACGGATACCGCCCATCAGCCTTAGGTTCCGCAATAAGTTTGAAATTACCGCCAATATCAGGCAGTTGATTACCGTCAACAATAACCGTTAAATCCTTTTCGTTATCGGCAAGCGCATTTGAAGTCTTTCGCCCATACTGTGCAAATAGAGCCTCAAACGCTTCCTTCATTGCAGCAAGCGTTGCTTGTAAAATATTGATTTTATCTATTTGTTCTGAAGGAACCGATGCAATCTGCCAATACAATGCACCATCAAGAATAGCTGTCCGCGCAATTTCCCGTCGCTTCGGGGATAGCTTTTTTGAATCATCCAATATAGAAACATCAAAGGAAGCGGGCAAAATAACAGCGGCAGCGTATACAGGACCTGCCAACGCTCCCCTCCCCGCTTCATCAATACCGCAAAACAACATCACGTATTTTTCCTGTTCTGTTTATTTTAACCGTCCCCGCCACGATGCGCATTTATCTCTATGATGCGTTATCTACGAACAAGTGCTTCCTCAAATCCGGTGAATTCAACAGATTCCGGCAACTCGGCTTTAGACGCATTATCGGCAATGATAGCCGCATCCATCATTTCAAATAAAGGCGAGGTATACGAGCACTGCAATTTTCGCATTTTGACGGTTGAACCGGTAAGCTCAGCCAGTCTTCCGGTATAATGCGCGGCAAGATTACAAACCGTATCGGTCAGCGTACACTGTGTTTTTACAAAATCAAAACATAGCACCATTAATCCCGATGCCGAAAAAGTACTGCGTAGCGCGGACACGGTACTTTTTTTAGCACGCACCAATACAGCCTGCGCACTTTGTTCGGAAGTAAAAGACGTGTCGGTACAGGTTATGCGGCTATCGCGCAGTATCACTGCATCGCCGCCCTCTTTTACGGTAATCGAAACTTTATTCAGCGTAACGGAAGCATTCGAGCCGTATACAACAGGAACGGTACGAGGTTCCGTAAACCGTTCCGATCGCTTTACCGAACATCCTTTTATCTCCAACGAAGTACGCTCAACGACAAAACCGGCATTTTCTCCAAACGTAATTACCGGAGCATTCTCGCTGATTATCTTAATCGGAATGGTAAGAAATAGAGCTTCTTCAACATACACATTGGAACGAAGAAAAACAGAAACCGGTGCAGGTTTACCGTTTTTTACCGGAGCTTCTTGCCGATTTATCCGGTCATAGGCTGCTGCAACTGCTTGTTCAAGAGAGCCGAACGGACTGTCAGACGTACCTCTTTCAGCAGTTGTTTTGGCAGTAGCATCTACATAAATGGCTAAACCATTTTTCGCAGCAAAAAGGGAAAGAGAACAGAGAAAATAAATAAAAAAGCAAAATAGCGGCTTACTATTCCTATGCATTGTTTTTTTATAAAACACCCTTAAAAATTTCACGCAATTCGGGATATTGCGCATAGTAGTGCTTTTCAAGTTCCTCTGGAGTTAAACCGGTCAGTTCATGGCTCATGTAGTGAATCCACCGGCTGTCTTTATCGGAATGGATATCATGTTTTCTGCACCAATAATCCGGCTGAATAGGTTCGCTGCTCTTCCTATTATGGAAAACCTTATAATCATGTACGGCTATCTTTATATCACGCCGTGGAATACCTTTTTCCAAAAAAGCCGACACAAGATAATTGATTGTAGCACCGCTATCAAAAATATCATCGACCAACAATATCTTATCACCGCTCCGCAAATGTTCCGGTGAATATGTCCATCCGTCAATCATCATCTTTGACTGTTGATTGGCATCGGAATAAGAATGAGCAACGACAGCGGCATACAAAATAGGCTTCACATCTTTATTCACTAACTTAAACCATTCATGAATGGCATTCCCCAAAGATGAACCGCCTCGTAGTGAAACATATATCACATCAGGAATAAAACCATCCTCCCAAATTTGGCGTGCCAAACGGAACCCGTTATTACGAACCGTATCATAGGGTAAAAATTCTTTGCTCATAATCTCTTCCTTGCTTTACAATGTAGACTTTATTCCAAATCCGAATACATCAATCGCAGCCATGTCAACATGGTTGTTCAATTTTGAGGAAAATTAATAGTGATAGGAAATAAAGCTCTCATTTTCTTAGTATAACGATTTCAAACTGCTTATTCAAGAGACGTTTCAACTATCAGATTTAAATACGTATGATAAATCATCCACCGAATTATTGCATGGCAAAGCACATAAAAAAAGCTGCCTCCGTTATATTCGGTAGCAGCTTTCTAAATCTCAGTGTATTTGCAAGACTATTTAAAATCTTTAGGTCGACGTTCAATACGATGACATTTTGCACATTCAGCGATATTTTTTATTTTTCCGTTTTCAACCATTGTTTTTAACACAACTTCACCGCCGCACGGACAGCTAAACTTCTGCGTAGCGACAGCAGTACGGGAGTTTTTACTTGCACCAGCCATACCTCAAGCCTCCTCATGAAAAATTTCGTCCCCTAATATAGAAAATTTATGACGGGCTGTCAAGTCCCTGAAAACTCAGGTTTTGTAATCTATTCTCTTTTATGATATACTCGCTTTATGTTACAAAACTATCCGGCGTTTCTCCAATCTGTACAGGCACGAGTGCACTATAAGCAAAAACTTTCCGAAGGCACACTTCCGGTATTCCCGCTGCTGATATTGGCGTGCTCTCTTTGGTGTTTTTCAGGATGCACAACTGTTCCTACCACCTACACGGATACGCCGTATCAGCCTATCACTCGGGAAGAAATACGCTGGCATCCTCTATCACCGGGTATTGAAGCAGCCGATATACATGATTCTCAGCTCCCGCTCATAGTCCATATTGTAAAAATAGATTTACTCAATCCGTCCATCTCCGTTATAACTTCGGAACCGGCTCTCTTTACAAACAACCGAGGGCGTATCCGCGGAGAAACGACCCGGGATTTTGCATCAAGGCACAATACAATCGTTGCTTTTAATGCCGCTCCATTCAAAACGCGATCGCTGCTTTTCAGCCTATACCGCACTATCGTCGGCATTCATGTTACGGATTTCCGGCGGATGAGTATGCCAAACGAACGCTACGGCGCACTGCTTTTTTATGCGGATAAAACTGCCCGTATTATCGATTCTCAAACGGAAGATGTCCTATCGGCAAGTGTCCGCCATGCAGTGGGGGGATTTTGGACAATCCTTCGGAACGGCAGCGTATTACCTCAAAAACTTCACCGCCGCGATTCACGAACTGCCGTCGGCCTTGCCGATAACGGGAAAACACTCTTCGTCGTAGCGGTAGAAGGGGAAAACAAACGGAAAAGCAAGGGGCTTTCTTTTGAAGAAACTGCAAACCTGATGCGGGAATTAGGATCCGACGATGCGCTTCAACTTGACGGCGGCAGTTCAAGTTCGTTGATTCTACAGGAAAACGGAGAACAGCGCATTGTATCTCCCACTCGTAACTTGAATATCCATATCCGTACTGCAAGTAACATCGGTATTGTTATTGAATAATGAGGTCGGTTCAATTTTAAGGTTTGCCATTATCTTATAAACGGTGTAAAATAGAGAGAATACGGAGGTAGCTCGTATGAATGAAGTGATCAATGCAATTTTAACGCGAGTAAGCATACGCACATTTACCGATCAAAGAATTGAAGATGAAAAACTAAAACTTATTGCCGACTGTGCAAAAGCGGCTCCAACGGGAAAAAACAGACAAGCGCGAAAATTTACGGTTGTACATAATCGGGAAAAAATTCAACAACTTGCACAGGCGATCGCAAAAGTGCATAACCGCAGCGATTACCATATATACGACTGCGATGCCATTCTCTTGATCAGCTTTACTGAGGATGATATATACGGCCAATGCGATTCGTCTTGCGCAATCGAAAATACGTATTTAGCAGCGGAATCTCTTGGATTAGGTGCGGTCTGGATAAATCAATTACGCGATAAATGCAATGAACCGGGAATCAGAAAGATACTCGATTCCTTCCATATCCCGCGAAATCATGTAATATGCGGCTTTGTTGCGTTGGGATATCCTGCAGAAAAACCGGCGCCGAAAGAACGAACGGAACCGGTAGAGTTTATACAATAGATCAACTCTAAAAACTGAGGTTTTAGGAGTTCCCACAACGAGCTGCTAAAACCTTGTCCAATTTTTTAGAGTTCTCGACAGGAAAATGTATTATGAATGAAAAAATCGCTATTCTCGGTGCGGGGTCATGGGGAACGGCAATAGCCTGCGCACTCGGTCGAAACGGACATCGCGTTATGCTCTGGAATCGGAGTGAGGATGTATGCTCAAGCATCAATACCGAGCATATTAATAAAAAGCATTTACCGAATTACGTCTTACCGCCAACAATCTCTGCCGATACCGATATGCAGGAAGTATGCAAAGATGCAGCGGTACTTTTTTTAGCAAGTCCTTCCCTCTATTTAATGGATGCCGTAAATCAGCTCTTAACGATTTCTCCTTTCAATATCGATACCGGTACACAGTCATATCCGCTCATCGCAGTGCTTACCAAAGGATTTATTCCTGATGAACACGGAGAGCCACACTTAATCATCGAATCCCTTGAAAACAAACTGCCCGATTTTTATCGGGATCACCTCGTCTATGTCGCGGGCCCGAGCCACGGAGAAGAGGTCGCTGCAGGAAAACTCACCGGCCTCATTGCCGCTTCAAAGAATCCCTTAAGCTCCATCCGGTGCCGCGAAATCCTTAAATCGCGCAGCCTTCTGGTATATTCCAGTCTTGATATCGTAGGCGTACAGGTATGCGCAGCGACAAAGAATGTAATTGCCATTGCATTCGGTATGCTTGATGCACTAACCGAACACTCCGACTTTTTCGGGGACAATACAGAATCTCTTTTATTGGCAGCCGGCTTAAATGAAATTCAGATTATCGGGAGAGCAATGGGCGCAACACATCCGGAAACATTCACATCGATTTCGGGGATCGGGGACCTTGATGTTACCTGCCGAAGTAAATACGGCAGAAACCGCAAATTCGGTCGAGGAATCATCAACGCAGCTGCCTTAGACACGTTTAATGGCATCGATGACCTTATTGCACGAATCGGAACTATCGGCTATTTACCGGAAGGCATCGTCGCATGCGCATACCTTAGTCAGATCGCCATAAAATACGATTTAAAGCTGCCGCTCTGCACCGGACTCTACAAAATTTTGAACAAAGAATTATGCCCGACGGAGTTTATCGAAAATCTTTTAAATGGAACAAAGAATTAAACGCATACAAGGCAATTGCATCAGACACTATCTTGAATATTCCACGGAATAAATAGGCTGTTCAACCAGAGTTTCGCTGCTATGCAGCTCAAATGGTTGCCTAGCCTATTTATTCCGCGATTTTATCTATTTGTCTGATGCAATTGCCTTTCTTCTAAAAATAAACTGCGCAAAATTTTATCCAAAATTTTGCGCAAAAGGAAAGCAGCCGCTTGAAATATCTGGTGCGATTACTCTTGCACCACACCAGACACTATATGCTGTAATAAATAGAAAAAAAGTGCATGATGCTTCCGGCGAGTACAAAGAGATGCCACACACCATGCATCCATTTTATTTTTTTCATTGCATAAAAAATGCAGCCGACGGTATAGAGTACACCGCCTAAAATCAAAAAACGGAAGCTTAATAGAGGGAGCTGTTCTTTAAGCGGCTTTGCAGCAAATATAATAAGCCACCCCATCGGAATATAGGTAACAACCGATAACACGCGCACTCTGCTCCCGAATATCGCATAGAGCACAATACCGACTACGGCTAATCCCCAAATAACGCCAAAGATAGACCATCCGACCGCTCCCCGCAGCGCAGTAAGACAGTAAGCTGTGTAAGTACCGGCGATAAGGATATAAATTGAACAGTGATCGAATATGCCGAATATCTTTTTTGTACCGAGCGGTAAAGCATGATAGAGTGTAGAAAACAAATAGAGAATAATTAACGAAGAACCGAATATCGTAAACCCGACAATGCACCGCGCTCTATATTCCTCAGGCGCATAATGAACGGCACGGATAATAAGGAGCACCAAACCGGCAATCGAAAGCAAGGTTCCAATGCCATGTGTTATTGCATTGACAATTTCTTCACCGGTTGTATATCGTTTTGTAATCATATACGCCATCATCGCCCCTATAAAAAACAAAACACTAAAACCTATCCGTTTTAGTGTTTTAATTCTATGGAATAACGGATTTTTAGTCTTTAATATTGTAGCGTTTCTTAAAGCGATCAATACGTCCGGCGGTATCTACCAACTTCTGTTTACCCGTAAAGAAAGGATGACAAGCAGAACAAATTTCAACTTTAATATCTTTCTCTGTAGAACGGGTCTGAATAACATTTCCACATGCACACGTAATCGTTGTTTCTACATAATTGGGATGAATATCTTTTTTCATTATAACACCTCTTACACACTCCTCCAAAAGGAGCACTACTTACCATTTCAGCATCAATCAGCCAGAGCCGTATTATTGCATGGTTCCGGAATTCATCAATTTCAAGAACACCTCATTATTCTTACTTTTCTTCATTTTGTCAAGAAGTAAGTCCATAATTTCGATATCATCCATCGGGTTAATGACCTTTCGTAACAACCAAATTCGCTGCAAATCAGCCTCGTTAATCAAAAGCTCTTCTTTACGGGTGCCTGACTTCTTAATATTGATTGCAGGGAATATACGGCGATCGGATAACCGGCGATCCAAGTTGATTTCCATATTACCCGTTCCTTTGAATTCCTCAAAGATAACCTCATCCATACGGCTGCCGGTTTCTATCAGAGCGGTAGCAATAATAGTCAAACTGCCGCCTTCTTCGATATTACGGGCAGCCCCGAAAAAGCGCTTGGGTTTATGCAGTGCATTTGAATCGACACCGCCGGACAGCACCTTACCGGAAGTCGGCACCGTTTGGTTATACGCACGGGCAAGGCGTGTGATGGAATCGAGCAAAATAACCACATCCTTTTTATGCTCAACCAGCCGCTTCGCCTTTTCCAGTACCATTTCTGCAACCTGAACGTGCCTTGTCGCCTGCTCATCAAAGGTTGACGAGATAACTTCACCGTGGACTGTCCGCTCCATATCGGTAACTTCTTCCGGACGCTCATCAATCAGCAAAACGATGAGATATACTTCAGGATGATTTTGCGTTATGGCATTCGCGATTTGCTGCATTAGAATTGTCTTACCGGTGCGAGGAGGAGCGACAATCAAAGAACGCTGCCCTTTTCCGATCGGACAAAACAAATCCATAATGCGGGTTGAGTAAAGTTCACTTGTTGTTTCCAGATTGAGTTTTTGGCGGGGATACAGCGGGGTAAGGTTATCGAAAGGAATGCGGCTTTGAGCAATGGATACATCTTCAAAGTTTACCGACTCAACCCGTAGCAGGGCAAAAAAGCGTTCTCCTTCTTTAGGTGAGCGGATTTGCCCGTATACGGTATCGCCCGTTTTAAGGTTGAACAAGCGAATCTGGCTCGGCGAAATATAAATATCGTCGGAACCTGATAAATAGCTATTCTGCGGCGAACGCAAAAAGCCGTAACCATCGGGTAGAATTTCCAAAGCGCCTGAGGCAAAAATAATGCCGCCGTTTTCGGTATGATGTTTCAGGATAAAAAAGATAATTTCCTGCTTCTTCATCGCAACCATATCTTCATGCGGTATACCGTACTGCGCCGCCAAATCACGCAAGGCATGCATACCCATACGTGTTAAGTCATTGATAACCAGTTTCAGTTTGTTTTCATTGTCTTCGGAACCGTTATTTCCATCTATAGCGGCGGAATCCGGCGTTCGGTTGTAGGTTCTCCGCATAGAAGATTGGCGGCGCGGTCTTTTCTCTCCCTCAGGAACACTTCCCTCACCGGTTGATTTTCTACGCATACGAGATCGTACTACTAATTTTTTTTCAGACGATTCATCGGGTGCCGCAGGATGTTCTACACCATTGTCTGTTTCATGTATAAACCTTTCGGTTTCAGAGGACACGGTACCCGCGGCCTCTTGTTGCTCAAGATTCAACTCAGGCTGTTCTGAAAAATCCGGAGCGGCTCCGTCAGCAGTAAAAGGCGAACGGCGTACTTTTAAGATTGTCATAAAATTTCTCCATAGTAAATTTTAATTAAAAAATATCAAGAAGATACGGAGTATTCTTTAAGAAAGATTAGCTTTGATAAGTTGGTTTAGAAAACACTGTTTCAAGTAAAAAAGCCTTTATTAGAAAGCATGAGTGTTTCCGTCTATTCCGCAATAAACTTTTTTAAATACTATCAGCTATTGCGAAATAAGAAATGCCAAAGTTACCGCCGATTATCCTCATATTAGAGTTAGTCGGCAACTCCTTTATTTTATCTTGTTATTTTTTCTCTTGTCAAGGGGATGCTATAACCTTATCGGTTTTGGCAACCTCTTTTTAATTGCTGCAATAGCATTTGCATTGCAGCAGTATAGGTCTGTTCACGAATCGCATCGCGCACACCGCTAAACAGATACTTTTCAGAATATACAAAAGCAGCATTTTCATTACTCGCACAGGCAATACACACCGTCCCCACCGGCAGTTTTGGAGTTCCCCCGTCAGGTCCCGCAAGTCCGGTTACTGCAAGAGCATAACCCTTCTTGCCCGAAGAATCCGAAGCAATGGCTAAGGCTCCTTTTGCCATTGCAACTGCGGTTTCAATACTTACCACGCCAAAGTCTTCCAAAATTTTGGCAGGAACATTTAACAGATGATGCTTTGCCTGCTCCGAATAGGTTACCCATCCGCCCCAAAAAACTTCGGAAGCGCCGGGCACATCCGTAATGTATTTTGCAATTAAGCCGCCTGTTAACGATTCAGCCGTTACAAGAAAAAGATTCTTACGTTTTAGCTCGTCAAATATATAATGAATTTGTGGAAACATTAGCTACGCAGCTTTTGCTTGAGTTGTTCGGGAGACATGGAAAAGAGATTCGCATCAATTCCGGCATTGTCTCGTATCATCTGTACGGCACCTTCAAATGATACATTGTCTGCAATCTTAATACGGGCTGCATGGACATCCCCATGCACAATGCTGCCGGCTTTCATCTCTATCTTATCGGCAGCAGTTAAAGAACCGTAAACAGTACCTTCAATAACGATCGAAGCGGCTCTAATATACTGAGTTTTACAAACTGCACCTTTTTCTATTAATAAAAAGCCTTGCGCATCTATAGCACCCGAAAAAGTACCTTGGATATGCAGGTCTTCAGTAAATTTCAAAAAACCGTCAAATACCGTCTCTTTCCCTAAAACGGTTAGTTTTTTTTCTTTATCGATTTTTTTCATGCAGCTTTCCTATGATTGAGTATAGCCCGTACCGAGCCGATAATCAAGAGGCAGACAGCCGCTATTGCTGCTATAAACCCTAAAACGTCGCCCCAAAGCACATACCATGTATTCGAGTTTGTTGTAAACACAGGAATATCAACGCATATATATCCTTCGATAAACGGCGAAAGCATCGCAGTAATATGCCCATGCGGACTAATTGCCGCGGTTTGACCCGATGCAGTTGCCCTCACCATCGGTAAGCGGGTTTCTACAGCTCGAAATACACTCATACTTAAATGCTGATATTGACAGGCAACGCTTTTCGCCCATGCATCATTTGACATATTGACAAATAACCTTGCTCCATGACGCGCAAAACGTCTCGTAATATAACCGAACGTATCTTCAAAGCAAATTGGAACGGAAAAGTTCAATCCGTTCACCGAAAAAACTGTTGGCTCGGTTCCTTTTTCCCAAAAATGAGTATCATTCGCAAGCAATGCGTCATAAATAGCAGGAAATGTTTTTTTGTACGGAAAATGCTCCGTAAAGGGTACCAAATGCATCTTTCTGTATTGCTCGGGCTGCGGTGGAAATACGTTCTCCTTAGGGCGGAATAGTAAAGCAGCATTATAATCGAGCCGATCTTCTATACTTGCACCGGTTGGCGCTTTTACGGCATCGTCATTTCCGATTAAAAACGGTACCGGTTTCGTATCAAGATAGGTTAAAAGCTCATGTACAAGCTCAAAGGTATTTCGATCTTCACGATACCGATAATGCCAATCGATACGGGGGATAAAAGCGGTTTCCGGCCATACGACAAGTGCAAGTTTCGGATTATCGGCGATGGCCTGATCCGACAGTGTTTTCAGCGTTTTAAAATCTCTTTTATACGCCTCAATTCCTCCTACCCATGGATCGGAGTTCGGCTGAATAAGTGCGATACTTGCCGTCGGGGCATCTTTGTAATCCCGCTGGACGGACACGCCGTAAATCAATGCTACAATGACACAGAGACACCAAATCAACGCAGAGGCACGCTCCCGATATGCAAATGTACGAAACTCACGGAACCAGTTTTGCACCGGCTCCTTGCAATGCGGTTTTATTCCGGCAGCTATCCAGGCAGATGGAAAGCAGACTAACGCAGAGACACCCCATACCCCGAAAATCGATGCAATCTGAATGAGGGGTATAAACTGCCACTGTGAATAACCGACCAAGCCGTAAGAAAAGCCAAGGAACCCAAGTGTTTTAATGTACTCATATCCAATCCAAATGAGCCATTGTACGATAAAACCGTATCGGGGAAAATAGATATCAGCCAATTTAAGCAGTGGAATCGTGAGCATGTAATAAAAAAAATATTCCAGCGCAACAATATACATTGCAAGCGGATGAAAGCCCCATAACCAATAACTGAATATACAATAATTAAGTACGCCGTAAACTCCGCCCCACAAAAAAGAAGAAGGGAGCGAAATTCTACGGACTAAAATGAGAAGTGGGATAAAAATAATATAGGCAAGGAATGGCAACCCTGTCGAAACTAAAAAACCGGGCTGCGAAAAAGCAAAAAGAGCAGAAGAACTTACAAGTAGAGCGACATTAACACCCCAATAGGCAAGTTTTCTACTTCTTTGCATTCGGTACTTTCTCCCCTACAATCGGATGAACAGCAGCGCCCAATATCTTTCCCGGCCGAAATACGACCACCGAATGATCCGTAGTATTCACTAATTCACCCGTTTTGGGATTTCGCATTCCCTTTCGCCCCTTACGGAATTGTACTGAAAACGTACCAAAACCGCGAATTTCTATTGTTTCACCTCGTTGCAAAGCTTCAAACATTTCTGAAAAGAACAAATCGCTTATAGAATGAATATCCTTCAACATGTGATCTGTTTTTTTATAAATTGCATCAACAATGCTTGTTTTTGTTTGTTTGCTTACCTGTTTATGTTTACTCATCTTTAACCTTCCAGACGGAATACAAAATTTTCTCTTAAAAGCAACCTTTCAAATAACAGTACAAAAAATCGGTTATATAAGAAACCAATTGCTGCTTTAAAAAGGCAGAAGCGTAAGGAGATGCCATTATATCATATTACCCGTTATCCTAATTGTATTCATCACCAAATACCAGCAAATAGAAACACAAACAATAACATCTTCCGTACTTCTATTGATAAAATCGAAAAAGGATAAGGGATAATGAAAATGTAAAAAGATAAATACGCTATTTTTGTGAAAAAGTTACATTATACAACTTTTGCATACGAGACTTTTTTCGTGCAGCGGCATTTTTTGTAATAATTCCCTTCCGAGCAGCACTATCGAGCTGATGCGCAAGTTCCTTTAATAAACTCATAGCAGATTCGGCATTTTTTTCAACAACAGCAAGCGTATACTTTTTAGCACATGTCCGTGCTGCCGACTTCACCGATTTATTATGGATACGGCGAACTTCACTCTGTTTATGACGTTTTATAGCAGATGCATTATTAGCCATTTAAAAACCTCCAATAAAATTGCTAGCATACAATACAGACTAATGATATTAAACCATATCGATCTTTTTTGCAATAGCCGCCCTTAATTTCTTTTCCTCTTCTAAAGGGAGTCCGAGCGCGGAAGCATTATCAAGATCATGCAAAGCCAAGATAAGCTGATTTTCTTGAAAATAAGCTAGTGCGCGCCTAAAATATACGTGGGCTTGATATCCGTTTATTTCAAGCGACTTTGTAAACATCGTAATTGCCTCTAAATTTTTATCCATCATCATCAATACGATACCTGCATAATAATACGAGCGGAAATTCTTAGGGTTTTCGTCAAGACTGGCAGAAAAATCCTTATATGCATTTTTATATGCACCTTGAGCAAAAAAAGCCATACCGCGATGTTTATAGACAATGGATGCAACCAATGCATTCGGTTTTTGATTTAATATCTTAGTGTACAACGTTTCCGCTGTTGGAAAATCTCCACGATTATGCGCTCTAATAGCATGGAAAATCATACTATCGATTGTTTCTAAAGCGGAAATATTCATCACTCCCTCATTGGATTTTTCCTCAATCTCTGAAGAATCACCGAGTAGATCCTTTGTGAATTCGTCGGCACGCGAATAAAACTGTTCACGCCGCTTATCAAGTTCCGTATTCAAACTATTTTGAGCATCTCTAATTTCTTGGAAGAGTATATCCGCGAGGCTGAGGCTCGCGTTAATTGAAGCAAACTTTCGTTTAAGCGGAAAATCAAAGGGAGAAAATTCAAATTTATAAATCAGCTCATGTTCAACTTCCGCCCACGCATCCTGTAAAATCGTTCTAATTTGGACTTCAAAGATCAGATTCTCAGGCAATAGTAGTCCTACCGTAAAACTTTCAGGAATATCAGCTAAAACATGAGTAGACTCATAACCGAATTCCCGAAAAGTACGGTCGGCACCTTTTCGCTCAACTTCTTTAACGGTAAAATTTTTTACTAAGATATTTTCTACTTCCCCGAGATTCTGCAAAAAGGGACATACAATCCGAATTCCAATCAAATCGGTTACAACAGGAAATTTAATTGACGGATCGGCAGGCGGAAATTTTAATAACTTTTCATAATAGCTGTCAAAACTTTTTACCCGCGTTTTATACGCAGGCAGTGCAGACACCTTAACGATTGAACGTAGATAATCTTCAAGACGTTTTAACAGAACAACAAAATGTGCATGATAATCGTTATATTGCTTTTTTAATTGATTTTTATCAGGTATCCACACAGTATTAAATGACATAATCAAACTCAGAGCAAAAAAATAGGCGGTATTCAATACCGCCTATTTGTATTAAGCAACTAATGCATTATTAGTTTGCAGCCTCTGTTGAATTTCCTGCTGCTGCAGAACCTTCAGAAGGAGTAAAACCTGCTTCGGTCGCCATCTTCTCCTGCTCTAAGAAGCGGAGAACTTGTGTTTGACCAAAGCGAGACATTTCAAGTTGCATACGCTCGTTGTTCATCTTTGTCTGGATACCCCAGATATCTTCATCAGCAAAATCGCGGACGGTGTTCAACACAGCTTTATCATAGATAAGCTTAACGTCTTTGAAGTAACCGACAAAAGGACCACCGTCATGCGCTGCATCACGAGTAACCAAGAACCCTTCAAAAGCGCTGAAAGGAAGCGACTTCGGATATACCGGATAGAGCCGAGTCTCGCGGGCACGCACGTCCGTTAAATATGCAGGGTTATTCCATACAAGCTCTTTCCATCCGTCAAACAGCAGATAACCCATGAAATAGCGCTTTACTTCATTCTTTTCGTTGCGAATAAGTACGTAAAGACCATGGGGGAAATTCATACCGTAAGTATTAACCGCAATAGACTTGATAACACCGGTATTGCGTACAACACCGTATCCGTCTTCAAAGCGGCCTTTTCCGGAAGCTTTTTCCTCATCGGTTGCTTCCTGAATATTTCCCTGATCATCAACCTGCGCAAGTGATTCATAGCTGGGAATATTGAAAGTAGGCTCGATTGTTGCGCTCGCGTTATGCGCCCACAGAGGGAACTCAATGCGGACACCCATCATGGTTTGACCGGCAAAGTTCTTCGCTTCATCGCTTACCTTTGCTTCAGTAGCATGAGAAACCGCAACAGCAGTCGGATTGCGAGAAGATGAGTTCAAAACGACTTCCCACTGACCGATAGCCAGAGATGTTCTCATCAGAGCCTTCTGCTCATCGGTGTAGGTAGAACCTGCGACGGTCGCATAATCCATAACCGTTCTGCGGTTCTGAGTCATAGCACCGTTCTTATCCGCAAGGATATCTGCGTTCAATAACGCAAAGTCAACCAAAATTGCTTCTTCAGCAACCGCAAATGCACCAATAAAGAGAAGTGCAATCGCTACAAGTATGCTTGTTCTTTTCATTCAAAAGCTCCTTTTCCTGTTAAGAATGCCCTGTTGTTGATAAGTATACGAAAGATACTTATTCTTGTCAACTCTTTTTATTATCGGTTGAACTATGATAATTTTTTACATAGGCCGGCACACCGTCAATATAAAAATAAACGGCTCCGATATTTTTACAGTTTACCGCAATATTCTTCCGCAGCAATGTATAGACGGTATGAAAGTCCGGAGCCTTAATATCCGGCGTTAAAACCTGTGCAGGAAAATCGATATATAATGCATTATCACGCACAAAACAACTGCGAAGGCGTAATTCGGGATCGGCAAAACGTAAAAAACGGTGATCGGCAGGACCGAGCAGCAATTCATTCACTAACGATACGGCAAACTCAGACTCAGACAACGGCGGCAAATATCGTTCTTCAATACCGATGCCGCCATCACTTTGTTGAAAATACAAAAGCGTACGCTCCTGTTTAGAACTCGTCATATACGATAAAAACAACATTCCGGCAATTACGCTAAGCAGCAGCCGGCATATCAGCCTCGGCTTTGTAAAAAAATTCATCTCAACCTTACCTATCAGGGTAATCGCATCAGATATTTTTTGAGAATCCCCGCAGAAAAATGAGGCCGTTCAACCAGAGTTGAACCTCTTCGCGGTTCAAATGGTTGCCCAACCTCATTTTTCTGCGATTCTTATCTATTTGTCTGATGCGATTACCCTGCTTTTAGCAATAACCCGCACGAAATTTTCGAAAAAATTTCGTGCAAAAGGAAGGCAACCGCTCCAAATATTTGAATGCGTTTGCCTAGTTTTACCTATTGTCTCTCAAATCGAGAGATAAATGCAGTGAGTCCATTATATATTCCTTGCGCGCATTTTTGCAAGTAGGACGGGGTATTCAGGCGTTTTGCTTCTTCGGGGTTGGTTACGAAGCCCAGCTCGATGAGTACGCTCGGCATCTTCGCATTCCGCACGACAAACCATTCCTTTTCTTTTAAACCGCGGTTTTTGCTCTCCTTCCCGATCTGAGCTTCCAGTCCGTCCGAAATATTCTTTGCAATTAAAATACTTTCCGTAGAAAATTCTTCTTCAAGCATAGAGTTTAAAATATGGGCGATTTCTTTTGACGTAGTATTTTTATCGATTAAATCACGCCGATAGTCGGGAGGCAGATACCAAACCTCAAAACCGTACGGTTTATTATTAAACGGAGACGCATTTGCATGAATTGAAATATATAGGATAGCTTCATTTTTTTTCAGTGGAACATTATTGGCCATCTCAATCCGCTCCGGCAATGTAGGATAGGTATCGCCCGAACGGGTAAGAAGGATTTTTTTATCGGGATAGGTTTTACGCAGCATTTCATATAACGAAAGCGAAACCGTTAACGCGATCTTCTTCTCGTAGACGGGGATAGTTTTACCGTTTTCAACGTAAGAACCGGTCGTACCGGGATCTTTTCCGCCGTGACCGGGATCGATGAGGATGGCGCCGACACGGAAAAACGAGCCGGTATCAAACTGCTTAAAAAAAGTCTCCAACTGCGTAAAGAGCGCTGCGGGGAGCTGCGGTTGAGCATTTGATTCCATTTGAGGAGCTTGAACGATTACCGTTTCACGGTAATCTAAAAACATCAGCGGCGTACCAATCCGGCACTGCGCCGTATGATCACCGACCGTGAACGTGATTTCCTGCGAAAGCGGATCCCATGTGAGGTCGGCGCCGAGCGTTTTTGCCACATCAAGAGCCGATACGGTTTTCTCCGCAGCGAAAGCAGGAGCAATACTCAATAAGAGGAAAACACCGGCAATAAAAAGTGCGCTGTTATGCCTTTTCGCAGTCATACCAATAGAGTAATCCTTGTAGTCCGCCACGGATAAGCGCTTTCCAATATCCGTTCTTCCGCTGCATAGCCGATGAAATCGAAATACAACCAGACGCCGGAGCGGAGCCATAGGCTTCCGCCGGAGACACAACACTCACCGCAGAATTTTCCGCCGATTCGGAAGCGCACAATATTGAAGCAAGCCCCGGCTCTTCTGCAAGCGCTTGACACAGCAGTTCACGGAGCGACCTGCCTTGCAGATCGCGAGCAGTACCTAACGCTGCAACTAAAAAGTCCGGCAGTACAAAGCCTTCTTTTTCTTGGTAAACGGAATCCGCGAGTAACCGGTCGAAAAAAACACTCGAATCTACAGAACAATCTGCGACACGTTGAAGTTTTCTATCCGCAGCGGGATCCGCGGTAAGCACATCTACGCTTATTCTTGCCACAGCAGAAGCCGCAGTAAGCGCATCCGCAGCTACCTCTGCCGCGGCACTAGCAAGCGGCTCCGTAAATTGCAGAAAATTCGGCGGAAATATTTGCTGTTCTGCAGGAGAATGCAGCTCTGCCAAGAAAGCATCGGTTTCCGCAACATGAGGAGTAAGCCGCAGTACAATTTTACGGCAGGCTGTCTCGCTTGCCAGCACCGCTTCCCGGCGGCTCAGCGCAGCGCTCAGTACATTGCCGCATTTTTCCACATTGTTCTGCGGGAACACCACCGTATCGCCTACTCCAACACGGGGAAATACATCTTTGATGAAGGGCGCTGCGCGTGCGGCTTCCAAGCCGCTGACGGCTGCCACCTGCCCGGGAATGGAAATCCATGCCCGCTCCGCAGACACAAACGGACAGTTTTGCTTGAGCGGGATAATGAAAGAATCCTTCCCGCAGGTGTGCAGCCGAGGCGAGCCGCCGAGTGCAAGGGTCAACGCTGCCGCCGTAATATCCAAACCGCAGCTGTAAGGAACCGTCCAGCCGGACATGTAACCGCCGGAAAGGCGGGCGGCGATCTCTCCGACAAAGGCCTTACCGCCACGCACCAGAATGTCGCCCTTCACTGCTCCGTCGGTTAAGCCGAGCGCGTAAACGCCGCGTTCAAACACCGATATAACCTCATCGGCAATTTCTTGCGGACACTCCGACGGGATGGTATGCCCCATCTCGATAAAATACGGAGGAAAAAAGATATGCCGGTCGGCAAGCGCTGTGATGTACAGCCGCCCGCCGAAAACCAGCCCTTCAATCGAAAATTCGCTTCCTTCTATATATTCTTCAACGATGACGCGCCCGCTCCGCGAATACCGCAATGCGGTCTCCGCAGCTTCCCGTAATCCGGACAAATCTTTGACGAGCGAACACCCGCGGGCGCCCATGTTATCGACGGGCTTTACCACCAGAGGGAAGCGTCCGGCAAGTTCGCCGAGCCGCCGTTCAAGTGCATTAGTTACGGCTGTAGCTGCACCCGCATTGCTATACCGGACATTATCTGTTGCATCTAAACGATCAGTCGGAGCTGCAGTACTTGAAGCAACTACCGCCGAAGATGCAAGGTCGGCGGTGGTCATCTCAATAAAAGCAGGGGATGGTACGCCGGCTTTACGGAAACATTCACGCATCCGCACCTTGTCCGTCGCATTGAGCGCCGCTTCGAGCGTGTGCCCGCGCAAGCCGCAGGCAGCCGCGATAGCGGCAACTGCGGCTGAGAAATCCGTCGCGGCGGTAAACACCGCATCAAGTCCGCCGTTTTGCTGCAAATACCGCGCATAGTCGATAAGGCGCGCGGTATCTTTTAAGTCGATACATACGAACTCATCGGCTTCCGTTGCACACACCGCGGACGGATTTCCGTCGGCTGCAACGACAGTGCAGCCGAGCGCGCGGGCAGCGCGTATCGCAACGCCTTGCATAAAACCTGCGCCGAGCATAAACACTCGTTTTTTAGTCATCAAACGCTCCCTGCTTTACCGCATAAAGCTCCATACTGTCGCCAAGTTTAAAGAGCTTACTGACCAACATCAATATATTCCAGCGGAAGCCGCCTTTTTTTATCTTTGCTGCATGGGGGAACCGCTCCGGATGATGCCCGATGGACACAATCTTCTTTACAGTGAAACCGTAGCGTTCCAGCTGTTTTTTTGCCTGTCGCCTATCCCAGATGGTATAGTGGTCTGTCGGGCTTTGCGCAAAAAAGAGACGGCGGTTCCACCGACCGGTAACGCCCGACAACGCAGGCGTGGAAAAAGCAAAAATTCCACCTCCAATCAAAAGATCGGAAACCTTTTGTAGCACCGAATTCAAATCCTGAAAATGCTCAATAACAAACCACATTGTAACGGCAGAAAAACCGCCTGATTCAAGCGGAATACTGAGCGACTGGTTATGCTGTTCGGTAAATGTTTTTTCAACCGTAAAAGGAAACCGTGCCGGAAGTACCGGAAAAGGCGCCTGACAAGCAGGAAGCTGGAGCATCTTACAAACATAGTGCACAGCCTCCGCCGAAATATCGGTACCGACGGGATTCCAACCGGACTCCTTTGCAGCCGCAAGGAAGGGGCCATAAGCGCAGCCCACATCGAGAATCCGTTTCGTCCCGTGATGTAGGCCTTCAAAAAGCGATTCTTCCTTGCCGCCATTAAAGACCTTCGCATAGATTGCATTAATGATCGACATCCGCCGTAAGCCCTGCCGTTTAATCGATTCAAAGTCTTCCAGATAGGTCTTACCGTACTGAGCTTGATATTCTTCAAAAAAATATTGTTCGCTGTAGTCTTTTTTTTCTGCGGCGATAAACGACGGATAGTACATCCCGCAAACGGGACAGCGCGAAACGGTTTTATTCTCCGCCCGACCTTCGGGTGGGAGCGGAGACTGCTCGTCGCAGAGCGGGCAGCGGTGCGCGGTTGCCATAGAAAGCTTCAAGATAAAATCGGCAAGGCTTTTTTCTTTTGACTGAGGTGTAACAATCGATGGAATACCGATACCTGCCTTGAACAATGCTTTAATATCCTGAACGACCGGTATGCCGACGGGCATCGTTGAGAATCCCGCATTGAGTCCCAGTCGATAATGATAGTCAGTCGGAGAAACGAGGATAACGGCACAGCCTGCAGCGAGCGCTTCAAAGGCGGTAAAGCCATAGTGCGTTACAATGATGTCCCATTCGCAGAGCCTGTTCCTCAAGTTTTCCAAATAGGGATACACATAGAGATTCACCTTCTTCTGGGAATATTTTTTTTCATTAGGCTCAACGACGGAAACTTCAGCGCCGAGTTCGGCGAACATATAAGCAAGCGGAAGCCCCATGTGAGCAGCATCTTCTCCGCCGCAGACAATCAAGAGCTTTGCATTTTCAATGGGGAAAAAATATTTCCCGTTCTTTTCGTATTTTTTTAAAGCGCCGTCCCGCTTCCGCTTTTGCGGCAGTGCAATAAAGCTCACTTCGGTAATATTTGAGCGAAGCGCTTCGCCCGCTGCGGAGTGATCAGGAGCACGTGCAGCATGATCTATCGTATGTTCGGAGCGATCGACAGTACGGTTCGATACAGTATGCGAGGAATTTGAAGTCTTCGGCGCATCCGGCGAAGACTTCGGCGCCGATACGTCAGTCAAGTCAATGGAATACGGCAATGTAGGAAGAATATCGATCAGATAGTCGGCGTATGCTCTCCCCTCCCCGCCTTCATCCAAGGCAACGACCGGCGCAATTTTTTTAAGCTGGCGCACTTCTTCCGCCTGCGTTCTAAAATTATCGAGGATAAACACACACGCTTGTTCGGGAATTTCATTGACGGTTTCAATACACCCCGCCTTCTTAATGATATCCTGCACAAACGGAGGCTGAAATGAATCGCTGAGATACAACACGGAGCGCAGCTGAGGGGAGAGTTCTTGCATCAACGTGCAGGCACGGCGGAGATGCCCCGTCCCCTGCCCTTCCCGTACCGACGGAACGAAAACGGCAATTCGGCCGGCGTAACGGCACGCCTTCATCACTGCGGAAGAAGACGGAGGCATTGCGGTCTTTTCCCGCTGCAGATACTGCATCATCAATTCCGCGCGGTCAAAATCCTCTTGCGTATCTACCGTTGTCCGCAGATGCGGTGCATACCATTGCAGCGGGGCGGTTTCCTTTACACAGATAAAAGTATCGGTATGCCGATAGAGGGCGGGACCGACGTGTTCATGATCATACGCATCATCGGTGAGCCGCTCTGCAGTAAGCAAGCTCTTTGCCTTTAAAATTTCGACACCGCTGCCGTGCGGAAGACCGGTATAGGTAAAGTAATCAGGCTCTCCCAGTTCCACAAAACGCTTAACGGAGGCTTCGGCGGCTTCGGTAAATAAAAAAGGATTATCACCCGTTGCACGGATAACCGTCGTAATGGGACGAAGCGAAGTTTCAAACTGCTTTACGACCGAACAAAAACGGCCGAGTACATCGGATTCCGAACCGCTGATGAGGGTATAATGAAATTGCTCTGCAAGCGAGGTAAACTCGGCAGCCGAAGCGTGATCGCAGGCAAGGATGTACCGCTCCGCAGGAATCTCCCGCATTGCTGCAAGCGTATAGCCAAGCAGCGGCTTACCGCAAAGATTCAAAAGCGCCTTGCGCGGCAGCCGTGAAGAATTAAGGCGTGCTTGTACGACAACGGCAACGCCTGAATAAACGCTCATATAAAAGGCTCCCAATGCTCTATTAATGCACGGGCGGTGGTTGTAAACCGGTTTTTATTCAGTTCAGTCCACCGCCGTACGGCAGAAAAATGCTGCCATGCATGCAGCGGGTTTAAACCGGAGTTATGCAGATAGCTCCAGAATAACTTAAAAGGAATAGCCGCCGTGCCGCCCGTCAGCTCCGGCGCAAGATTCTTGAGATAAAACTGCCGGTACGAGGCATCGGTAGAAATATTTTCAGGCGCCGGTTCTCCTTCATAGTGAATCCTGAACGAAGTAAATATCCGGATCGACTCCCCCCAGAGGTGAGCGCGAAAGCCGAGATCAAGATTTTGCCAATAAGGATTCTGAATGGTATAATCAAAACCGCCAAGCTGCATACACTTATTTCTACTATAAATTCCCATAAAATCATAGGGATAGATAGTGGCTGTCTTATTTTTGATGCAGGGGAATTGTTCGGTCGAAAATCGGTTCCCGCTCAGACTGGGAACCATCTGATTGGGAACCGCTTCTCCCCGCACATTCGCCAGCACGGGCGCCGCGCAAAACAAATGTTCTTGTTTAATCTTTTCAAGTACCCGTTCGGTAAAACTCCCCGGCGGAATGTGCGTATCATTCCATATCACCATAATATACGGGGCAACTGTTTCTGCAAAACCGATATTGATCATCTCCCCGACAGTGAGTTTTTCTTGCGGGAATAAAAATCGTACGTGCGGAAATTTCGCGGTTAAGGTTTCCATATCGCCGGCATCGGGGCTTGACTCTATCGAAATAACGGATGTAAATCCTTCAGCTAACAGTTGCTCAAAAAAGAGCTGCCGATAATATTTTCTACCACGGTTAAGCACAATAACGCAGAAATCTTCCGACTTGTTCTGCCCCCGATACTGTATACCGCCGATAATAGTATGTGAAACTTTCCGCTCGTTAAAAGTTGTAGGTATAATATTCGTCACAATGTTCACACACCCCCTTATAGCAGGATTGTATCTGCTCACGGTAAAACACCTGTCCGTTTTCCCAAATCGTTTCGAGCGGCATCGTAAAGGCATTGCCGAGGACAACCGACCGATTGACATCTTCTTTACAGAGCGGAACGGTTCCATCCGTGCAAATAGACATATCCCGCTTGAGGTGCCAACAGGGATGCCGCTTTAACGGAGAAATGTCGGCAGGGCGGCGGTCGGGAAGAGTCCCGCAGAGGTGATCGTATTTTTGGATAAGCGGCTTTGCTTCCCGTTTTTCCCATAACCGGTAAAAGGACTCCAATTCCGCTTCATTTTCATTCATACGCGTCATCTGCACCCACACCGCTTTGGGAAAAACTTTTGCTAATTGATCCGCAAAAGTTACGGCCTGCTTCAAATAACGTTCGGCATCCTCATCGGAAAGCTGATGAACTGCACCGTATGTTTTTGACCCCGCCGCATCGATATCGATAATCCAGTAAATCGGCAAGCGCCCGCCATCCCTCGGCGGCACATCCCTGCAAAGTTGAGCGAGTTGCTCAAAATATTCAAAATTATATGCCGTTTTGTCCGCGATGCCGCTCGTTTCTATCAATATCGAAAGGTTTTGATGATTCAGTATCAGCGCTACAAGTGTTGCAAAACGAGGATACAGGAGCGGCTCCCCGTAGAGCGACAGCGAAATTACTGCGCTTTCGGAAAATGAGGCAACCGCATCGATGAGCTGAGCGGCGGCTTCAAAATCCATATAGCAAGAATCATCAAAGTTTTTAGGGAACAGATTCGGACGATAAATAGAATGTAAAGGATGATAAGCGACTATCTCCATACCGTAATAGGCAGGCAGCGGCCGCAGGAACTCTTGCCGCTCGGCGATATATGCGGCATAATTTTCCGCTGTGATGCCGATAAACTGCCGACACAAGAGCCATGAAGCCTTGGTATCGGTATAAAAAGCGAGCCTGAGGTACCGCACATCATCAGGCGCAATCATCGTTTCCAAGTCGTAAGAGTTTATGTCTTTTTTAATAGTATCAAACAGAAAAGAACGGCTGAGCGGTACCTCCGCTGCAAAAGGAAGCGCCGCTAATATGGGGACAAGCCCCGCTGCAACGATTTGCGGAAGCAGCCCCTCAGGATACCCATCGGCAAAGCTGTATTCCGCCTTATAGGTACAATGCTGACCATAAAGCTGTGCCGCCCCCGCATTGTCTAAAAACGGAGCGTCCGCCCACGCAATAAAGATATGATCTGCTTCCGCTGCAAAAGGCGTAAGCGCCTTAAAAAAGGCGGCAGCGGTATTCTCTGCAACCGGAACAACCTGCACCGGCGGTAGGGCGGAAGGCTGAACATCATCGCAGTACTTTTGAATTGCAGCGCATTGCGCTGCTGCTGCGGTTATAATAGTACCCGCGTAATCGGGGAAACGGCTTGTACGCTCCAGTGCGGAAGCAAGGGCGGCACCTCCGCCTTGGGTAAGCGGCCGCAAAGCATAATCGGAAATACCGTTTGCAGCCAGCACAACAAAAGATTTCATACTCTCCAATATCGGCATAAAAGCATCTTCGGTAAACCGCAGGGCATCCTCAAAGCTCCGGTTTTTAAAAGATGCACGGGATTCAAGTTAGAAAGAAGCACGCGAAAGCGGCGAGCCGATCCACACGCCCTCTGCGCCAAGATATTCCTTTTTTTGCCCTTCGATAAGGAACTGCACCGATTTCACAGTCGAAAACTCCGTTGCCGTGAATACTACCTGCAAAAGCTGCGCTAAGGCGCCATCAATACCATATTGGTTAAACTGAAATTCCTCGCTCACATTGATAAAGGCGACACCGTCCTTTACCCATGCGGAACGGAGCTTGGTGTCGGGCGGAATAAGCGTCCGTACTCCTTGTTTTAACTCAGCCACGGTAGGAGCGGCAAAAAGAGCTTCGAGCGCATCACTCATCGGTGCATCTGATTTAGGCAGTAAACGGGTCGCACTTTTGGGAATGAGTTTCCCGTCCGCATCTACCCGTACCCAATAGATAACCGCTTTTCGTACCGCTGCCGGTTGACTTTTAGCGGTATCCGGTTTTGCCGACGTAGCTGCCTGAGGTTTCTGTGCTGATGAAGGAGCGGGTTGCGCAGTTGCAGCAGTATTGCGCTGCGAAGTCCGTTCATCAGCCGGTTTTGACGTTGTCGGACTCGGTGCAGCTGTTTGCCCGTCTCTTTGTTGCGGATTAACCCTGCTATTATTTTCAGACTGAGGTTTCTTTATTTGCTCATTAGTGCGCGTATTGGAAGCTGCGGACTTTGCCGGTACAGCAGGCCGCTTATCAACAGATTGCTGCTCGGCACTTTGCTGCGGTTTAGCCGGTTCGGTCTTTACATTCGGCTCAGGTTCTTTACTGCCGTCACCCGTTACCGACACGCCATCCACACTATCTTCTTTAGATTGAATTTCGGGCAGTGCCTGTGGAGCTTCTTGCAGTTGTTCAGTTTTGTCTTTTAAGAATATACTCTTTGCATTCGTTTTCTCTAAAACAAAAGAAATCGTGTCTTTATTCAAGAAAAAAAGCACGGCAATCAATAAAATAAATACAATCCAAAAAAGACAGCCGAACGATATTTTTCTTTTTTTACGTTTTGCCATACGGTATATCATACGATACTTTATAGACCGTATGCAAGTAGGTAAAAGCAAGAGATAAAGTTTTGACAATTTTCCGATAAACGATTGAGCATAACGGGTATTCAACCGAAAATAAAAATATGAGAGTGCTTTTATATGATCAAAACCTGCAAAGAAATAAAAGTCTCCACCGGTATCTCGAAGATGCCAACATACAAGTTACGGCTGCTTATTGCTTAAAGGATTTGCTTTCCAAGTTCAAAAGTCCGTCACTCAAAGTTTTGCTCATCGAACATAGCAGAATACAGCACTACAATATCGACATTGAAGAATTGCTCGACCGACTCGGCTTAACTTTTACCGTTATTGACTATACTGAAACGGAAACAACCTTTGATTTTACCGTTCATTACCTATCGGAATATTACTACTTTCCATTTACAACCGAAAAAGATAAAGAATTGATTAAAAAAGTTAAAAAGAAACTTCGCAAGTATAAAAAACAAAAAGAAAAATTTGTATCGCAGACAGAACCTCAAGCCATCAATGCCTATTCTGCCAATGCAAGTAGTGTCAATCGAATCATGGAACATTTCTCGAAGAAACAAAAACAACTGATTACAAGATTATTAGAAAAGAAAGACGGAATAAGCGTAGAAGAAATTATTGAATTATTAAATGCAAAAACGGTTAAAAACAGCCAAAATTATGCGCAAACGCACATCTATCGGCTTAGAAATAAGCTCAACCGCCTACTCGGAGATGAATACATCATTTCATACAAAGATCACACATACCAACTGCTCTGTATTCATAAATGACAGCTGTTGTCAGTAACCACCCCCCTGCCGAGGGCATCTGCAAAAATCATATCTTACCGCAGATGATATATTTTCTACGGTAAGATATGGAATCTTCGTTATTTCGCTAAAACAGCAGCGATACGTTCAAGAACCTTTTTGCGATCGAGCGGTTTTACAATATAGTTTTTTGCTCCAAGCAGCAGGGATTTCTTTACCAACTCTTCTTTTCCGAGCGCGCTGATCATAACAACCTTTGCATTTTTATCAAAAGCCATTATCTGTTCAAGAGCCGTAATACCATCCATTTTTGGCATCGTGATATCCATTGTAACAAGGTCGACATTCGGACACAACTCTTTGTATTTTTCAACACCTTCAAATCCGTCAACAGCAGTTGCAATAACCTCATAGCCTTCACTGGTTAAAATCTGACCGATCTGTTTAGAAACGAAAATAGAATCATCCACCACCAGGACTTTATAAGCTGAACCATCAGCTCTTACGCCACCCGGGGCACGTTCGTTAATAGACGGAAAATCTTGTTTAGAAATCATAGCCTACTCTCCTCTTATGCTCTGTCGCGAATAGCAACGTTTATTTCAACTTTACCCTGCGCCGTTTCCATCGGTACGATCAATGCTTCAATATCACTGCTCGATATTGACATATTATCACCGGTGAAAAGAGCTGGCGGGGTTAAATCGAATTTAAACCCAAGATCATGCAGCTTCGTTACTGCTTGTGCGGTAATGAGGTTTGCAAGTTCCGTGATCGTTGCACGCCCCAATTCATCAAATTCGGTGAACTCTTCCTGATTCATCGTCGATGCAATCTTTAATGCCGTTTCCGGTGTCATATCAAAAATAACACGGCCTTCAACATCACCGGCCAAACCTACAATTGCCGCAACACCCATTACAGGCATACAAGTAGATTTCAAATACAAGTCACCGCGTTTAACTTCACCGCCGAGCACTTGCACTAAGATATTATAGGCAGCTTCGCTAAACGGATTGATATACTCTACACGCATCAAAATCTCCTTCCGAAAAAAATTAAACGAACAATAACATCCGTTACGGTACGAGGTCCGTTTTCAGTTTTATACAAACTGTGCATGACAGCCGTTATAAAACGGCTACCAGCCCTCTCTTTATCAATAACTGAAAATCTTTGTCGATTTTCAGTTATCCGCTACAAGCTACTCTCGTGAGAAAGTAGTTATATCCCCCATTACTTGCCGCATCCATCCGCTCTGTTTAGGCATCATTTCATTCGCACCTAAGATAACGATACCGGTTGTTTTTAGTTTATCCCTAAATTCTTCCAATAAGATACTTTGCTTTTCTGCTTTCATAAATGATAATACATCACGAGCAAGGATAATATCAACATCCGGAACCGTATTTTGATGCACACAATCATGGTATTCAAACAAAATCATATCTTTTATTTCTTGATTGAAGCTATATGAATCATTCACTCCTTTGACCAAATACGGTTTAAATCTATTGATCACCTGATCTTCAGGAACGGTCAGCATCGGCGCATTGGAAATAGCTAATAAATCGGCATCATTGGCGTAAATCCTGATTGCGGCACGAGGATATTTTTGCTTCAACAGCACTGCGAGACTGTATGTTTCATATCCCGCATCGCAGCCGACATTCCAAACGGTAATAATTCTCGCATCATTATCGGGCAAGGCAGCCAACACCGTATTCATATATGAGTCGGACCAAAACCGGTGCGTATCGGGTGAAAGGAAATTGCTCAAAAACTCCCGCGCTTGATCTTCGGATTGTATTTGAATGCTCGAAGCGACGCGCATATCCCGCCATTCATAGTATCGCTTTTCCAGCCATGCAGCATTGACAGCGGAAGGATAGAACTGACCGAGAGCAGCAAGTGTATCACCGATAAAACGGATATCAAGCGCATCATTTGACTGCGTAACATCAGCTACACCGGTCTTTGCAGAATTGTCAACCGTCAGCGCTTCACCTTCAACAACTGTCGCTTTTGTTTCCGTTATGGTACGGGAAGCAAAAATACGATCGACATCCAATAAAATGTAGAGCTGTCCGGAATTCTCTACAACACCGTAAATATATTTAATATTGATATCGCCAAAAATAGGATGCGGCGGTTGAATAGTATTTTTTGAAACGCCGACTACTTTATCGATTCGGTCAACGACAATACCGAAAATCTGATCATCTACATTAATGATAACCATACTTTCAATGGTATCTTTTGCGCGCTGTTTAATCGGAATATTGAAAAAAATACGTAAGTCAATAATCGGAATAATATCACCGCGCAGGTTATATACTCCAAGTACAAAAGGCGCCGTATTCGGTACATAAGTAAAATTATTCGCTTTTGCGATCTCTTTTACTTTCATAATATCGATTGCATAATCTTTCTCTGCAAGAGAAAAGGTTATCATCTTAAAATCGATAACAGAAACGTGCTCACCGGCATAATCTTCTTGCAGTTCTTCATTCACTACTGTATTCAACTCGGTTTTTTCCATAGTTATTCAGTCCCCTTTTACCAGATGGAAGCCTCACGCCGTTCACGGGCATGCATTTCCTGTTTTAAGCCCAAATCAAGTAATTGCCCAACATCGATAATCAATGAAACGGAACCGTCTCCTAAAATTGAAGCGCCGGCAATTCCCGGAGAATTGGTAAACTGATCTTTCAAAGGCTTAATAACGACGTCTTCTTCACCGATAAGGCTATCGACCATCAATCCGACTTTCTTTTCAGCTGTTCCGACAATAACGATATAATGATGACCATCATCGCCTTTTTCCGCTGAAGGAACACCGAACAGCCTATTCAGGCGCAGCAAACTGATAACTTCATTACGCACATTAAATACTTCATAGCTGTCAATACGGTTAATCTCTTCACTGCGCACACGATGACTTTCGATAACGGAAGTAATCGGAATAGAGTACACTTCTTCCCCGACACGTATCAGCAACCCTTGGATAATTGCAAGCGTCAACGGCAATTTGATGGTAAAACGGGTCCCCCTGTTTTTCTCCGAAACAACCGTAACGGTTCCGTTGAGTTTTTCAATATGTGTCTTAACGACATCCAAACCAACGCCTCGCCCCGATACACTGGAAATCGTTTTTGAAGTTGAAAAGCCCGGTGCAAAGATCAGCTGATACGCTTCAACATCGGTGAGATTTTTACCCGGATGCAAAAGCCCCCGTTCTACAGCCTTTGCCTTGACAGCGTCAACATCAATACCCTTACCGTCATCGACAACTTCAATAACGATCATGTTACCTTCATTGCTCGCTTTAAGTAAAAGTGTCCCTTGTTCGGATTTTCCGAGTGCTTTCCGCTCTTCAGGGGTTTCAATCCCATGATCCATCGAATTACGCACACAGTGCATAATGGGGTCAAGAAGATCTTCGACTACCGATTTATCCAATTCGGTATCTTCACCTTCGATTACAAGCTGGATATTCTTATTTAACGTTTTGGAAAGATCACGAACAACGCGGGGGAAACGGCTGAAAATCTGACTGATGGGAACCATACGGATTTTCATAACCCCTTCCTGCAACTCACCTGAAATACGTCCCAAGTTTTGTGCGGAAGAACGGAACTTGGTCACCGAATATTTCATGGATGTTTCGAACTGGCTAAAAAGATCAAACATTCCGGCATAATCCGCCGCAAGTTCTTTCTTAATCGTATTTAAATCTGCCCCTTGCTGAAGTTTCTCAAGATAAGACGGAAATTTATCCAAAAGTTTACGAATCCGGTCTTTATATTCACTGTTCGCATTTTGGAAAAGCGCATAAAGCTCATTAAATTCCATCGCACTTTGGTTAAGCGAGGCTTTGGTAATAACCGTCTCGCTGACTAAGTTCAGCAAGTAGTCAATACGTTTTGCATCAACACGCAGTACCGATCCCGATGAGTGAGCGGCATTTGCGGCTGCAGCAGGAGCTTTTTTCGGATGTCCTGCATCTCCTTGCGTGGCCGGAGCGGATGCTTCGGGCTGAGATGTTTCAGCTTTCGCTCCTGTATCAGCAGCGGGCTGTGCTTCTGCAACCGGAGCAGGTTCTTCCGGTTTTGCCGCTTTTGTTTTCGAGGCGCTCCCTTCGGCACTGAAGGTGAGCTCATCGATTGCTGCATTAAGCGTTACATCGGGAATATTTGCGATCGATAACAAACTGCTTTCACTTGCCGTCGATGCGACATAGTATAGAACTTCAGGATGGAATTCATCTTCATAGAGCGCATCAAAATCGGGGATGGTTTTAAGCACCATCGCAGATTGTTTTAAGGCTGCGAATACTTGAATACCGCCGACGGTGTTCATTAAACTTGC
This sequence comes from Treponema sp. OMZ 305, assembly GCF_024181325.1. NCBI lineage: Bacteria > Pseudomonadati > Spirochaetota > Spirochaetia > Treponematales > Treponemataceae > Treponema > Treponema sp. OMZ 305. Next base: position 1,956,387 of record NZ_CP051300.1, read on the forward strand.
TTCATCAAATTGAACACGGATAGCGTACACTTTACTATCAGCGGGCACCGCTTCACGTAATTCAAGGATTTCATATTCGGAAAGTAAAGACGCCGGATCGACGGCATTTTCGTCGCCGGAAGCTACAGTTTTTGCTTGCGGCTGTGCTGCCGGTTTAGAGGCGGCAGGCTTTGACGGCGAAGCTTTTGCAGCAGCTTTTTTAGTATCTTTCTTATCAGGGATATACGACCGCAACTTCGTTACCGTTTCAGACACATCTTGGCTATATACCTCACCATTAGATCTTGCCGCAAGCATATCCTTGATTATATCCAAAGAATGCAACAATAGATCAATGGTTTCTTCTGTAACTGTAACTTGATTCGACCGGATAGCATCAAGCAAATCTTCTACGGCATGAGTGAAACCGGATAATTCACTCATTTCAACGGTCGCAGAACCACCTTTCAAAGTATGAGCCGCGCGGAAAATTTCATCAATAGCTTCTTTATTGGTAGGATCCTGTTCGATAACAAGGATATTACTCTCCAACTGCTCTACTTGCTGCTCTGCTTCACTAAAAAAGTCTTTCAATAACTCTTCATTATTGATATCCAGATAATCACTCATATCAATAATTCTAATTGCTTTTCAAGATTAGTCAAGGTCTCACACGAATTTTATTCAATTTAAGATTGAGGAAAGGTTGCAAAAGCGTACCGATTACCGAATCGCAACCGATACGCTTTTATCATGTTATTTTTTACTTTAAAAACTTACAGTATTTCTCACGATATTCTTTGACTTCTGCAATAATTGCAGGAACATCAAGAACCATCTCCATCATACTGATTTGTTCTTCATAGATCTTAGGATCTATTTGATTTTTGATTTCCGGTTCAACCACATGATAACACAAAAGTCCCAACGAGACTCCTGCCAACGGACCTGCAAAAGTAGGATCACCGTTTGTAACGGTTTCACAGGCAAGACCTGACGATTCGGCTTCGGCACCGCCGAGAAGCACTACTGTGTTCTCGCAGCCGTACTTTTCAGCTAAATCTTTAACCCGCTTTTGGTTTTCCAAGTCCATTGCGCCTGCGCTTGTTCAGACGAAGCATTCGGTTGCCGCATAAACAACTTCACCGCCCGCCGACTCAGCACAAAGCTTTATGGCTTCCCCGGGAATGCCGTCGCGATCACCGATAATGATGACCTTTTTGCCTTTTAATTCCATAGCATACCCTCCAAGGAAATTATAGAAATCTCTAAAAACCGCATCGGATCTTTAGAGACATCCCTCTATCAAGGGAGATATTCTCCCCGATATTTCACTATTTAATCGGTCTAAACCCTTTACAGATACTTTTGAAGCGTATCTTCAATCTGTTTGGCGTTAAGACCTTCACCGGTCAGATGCTCCTTTTTTTCGCCGTCAACATAGATAAGAATTGAGGGCAGACCGAGCACCTGTTCTTTCATTGCAACTCTGCGTCCGAGACCGATATCGAATGAGCAGAACTTTACCTTTCCCGTATAGCGCTCTGCCATTGCGTGAACGTCAGGCATCAGCTGTTTGCACGGTACACAAGATTGAGACCAGAAATCAACCAACGTAACACCTTTCGATCCGTGTACTTCTTGTTCAAATGAATCTTTTGTTAATTCAACCATTTTAGTCCTCCTATACGCCGCCGCTCAAGCTCCATGGCAACAAGCGGGGGTTCCTTATACTACTTTGAAAGCTTCTGACGCGCTTTTATATCGTCGATGTAGTTACCTGCCCAAATGCCTGCCAACGCGCCGTCAGCCGCTGCAGTAACAACTTGACGGGACTCTTTTCGGATAACATCACCGGCAGCATAAATCCCCGGTACATTGGTTTCCATTCGACCGTTTGTAATAATATACCCCGCCTCGTCAAGTTTTACCAGATCTTTTACCAGTTCCGTCTCGGGGTCATGCCCTATAAATATGAAGAGCCCCTCGGTTGTAAAATCGGAAATTTCTCCGGTTTTCGTATCCCGAAGTTTCAAGTGAGACACAAGACCGTCGCCGCATACTTCATCTACAACGGCATTCCATTTAAAGGCCATTTTAGGATTGGCAAAGGCTTTTTCCTGAATAGACTTCGCAGCCCGCAGCTCATCACGGCGGTGAATAATGGTTACTTTATCGGCAAACTTTGTCAAATACATGGCTTCCTCAACGGCTGAATCACCGCCGCCGACAACGGCAATTTCGCATTCTTCAAAGAAAGCTCCGTCGCAAGTAGCACAGTATGAAACGCCTTTTCCGCTGAATTCTTTTTCGCCTTTACACCCAAGGGTACGAGCGCCGGCGCCGGTTGCAATTAAAACAGCGAGACCTTCATAATCGGTACCGTTGGTTCCATGCACGATATAATGAAAGCCATCGCTGCTTTTTTCAAGCTTTTCAGCCCCCGTATTCACAAACACGGCACCGAACTTTTCGGCATGCTTATGGAAAGCCTCGCTAAGAGACGGCCCTGTTGCCTCCGGAAAGCCGGGATAGTTTTCAATTTCTTCGGTAATATAGCACTGCCCACCCGTATTCCGTTTTTGTTCCAGAATAACAGTTTTTAATTTTGAACGCGCAGCATAAATTCCGGCAGCCATCCCCGCAGGACCGCCGCCGACAATTATCAAATCATAAGTTTCGCTCATTGGTTCCCCCATAATTTTTGTAATTTACCACAAAAAATATCTTTTGGCTAGAGAAACACTGATTAATTCGAATGCGGAATAATCAGTGCAATGTGTCAGATTGACAGAATTGAAAATTCACGGCAAAATATTTGTTCGTAATGTTAGTAAGGTATACTCGAAATAGTACGGATAAAAAGCTATCAAAAGCGCTTATATATACGGCAACGGAACACTCTATCGATCCCCGTAAGGTGGACGGCGAGGCAATCCGCATCATCAACGGGTTGCACAATGCAGGCTATGAGGCTTACATTGTAGGCGGCGCTGTCAGGGATTTGCTGATCGGAAAAATACCGAAAGACTTCGATATTGCGACATCGGCGAAACCGGCCCGTATCCGTAAGATTTTTAAAAATTCTCGACTCATCGGGAAACGATTCCGATTGGTGCATGTCTTTTACGGTCCTAAAATATATGAAGTTTCTACCTTTCGTTCGTTGGAAGAAGGTTCCGTCGGCAACACTTTCGGCACCATCGACGAAGATGTGCGGCGCCGCGACTTCACTTTAAATGCACTCTATTATGATCCGATAAAAAACATTATTGTTGATTATGTCGGCGGCGTGGAGGATATCCGCAAAAAGCGATTGCGTCCGATTATCAATCTTTCGCGCATTTTTGCAGAAGATCCGGTGCGAATGATCCGCGCCGTCAAATACGCGACCATCACCGGCGCTGAAATCCCGCTGCTGCTCCGCTGCCGTATTCATCGCGATGCACCGCTCATTGAATATACGTCACCATCCCGTTTAACCGAGGAGATAAGTAAAATCTTGATAAGCGGTCATGCGGCGGAAATTTTTAAGATGCTGCTGCATTACCAACTTTTTCTCTATTTACAGCCTTCAGCGTTTTCGTTTATCGAGGATTCGCCTCATTTTTCCGAGCACTATTTCGCGAGCATGAAAGAGCTTGACGGATTAATTGCAGAACATAAGATTCAGCGGCAAGGACAGGCATTGGTATACCTCATCCGTGATTTTTTACAGCTGATTACCGATTGGAAAGAAGAACCGCGAGCAGTTTATAAGACGGTATATGCCGAATGCCGCCATTTTGTACTACCGATGAACCCGCAACGGACAGAGCTTGAATATGCAGTAAAATACTGCCTCAGAAAAGGGGGCTTGGACATACGGCTTACCGGTACAACAAAAGCAAAAGAAGCCTCAAAACGCCGCCCGCGCGGAGCTGCACGGCAAAATACCGCCGCAAAGCAAAAGGTCATACCTCAAAAGCCGGTTACTTTTTCGCCATCCTCAGCATAGTTCCAACCCCATATCTTCTCCTACTAGACCTATTCGATAACTGCGTTTTCGAATAGGTCGACGAGTTCTAAATCGCACAAATAGCACGATTTAGAACATCGCATTTCAAGGTACCTGTTCAGAAACAGAAGTTTCCGAACAGGTTTACTGAAGCAAAGCGGTAGTCAGCCACGGGATATAGGTAACCAGCAACAAAATAATACTTTGAATGCCGAGAAAGGGGAGAATATTCTTTACTATCTTGATAACCGGTTTATTGAATGTATAACTCGCAATAAACAAATCCATCCCAATCGGTGGCGTTAGAAAGCCAAGCGCCAGATTCATAAGGAAAATAACGCTGGTATGTATGGGATGAATACCGAATGATTCGGCAATTGGCATAATAAGCGGCGATACTACCAAAATTGCGGAGTAGAGATCCATAATACAGCCGACAAAAATGAGCAGTACATTCAACAGCAGCAAAAATACATATTTTGACTGTATATACGTTTGCACGATGTCCGTGAGAATTGCCGGTACATTCGCATCAATTAAATAATAAGCCAATCCCTTTGCCGCACCGATGATAATAAGAACTCCGCCTGCAACCGGAATACTCTTCAATATAAACGCAGCAGCCGTTTTCCATGAAAAATCACGGCGGATAACAACTTCCAATACGCAGGTATAAAGCACGGTAAAAGCGGCAGTTTGAAGGAGTGAGAAAAGCCCCGAAAAATAGAGGACAATAATAAAAATCGGCAGCAACAGCTCAAAAAAACTGCCGAAGAATGCCCTTTTCAATACAGCCCATGAAAACGGCACACGAGTTTTTGAACGATCCCGTATTACGCCGATAACAATCATCGACAGCGTAAGCAAGAACCCCGGAAAGATCGCCCCTTTAAATACGTCAAAGATATCAATGGTCATAATATTGGTTACGCCGAAGATAATGATCGCCATACTGGGCGGGAAAAGGATACCAAGCGAGCCGGATGCGGTAATCAGCGATTCGGAATCATCTTTCGAATAGCTGCTTCCCGTTAAAATAACACTGATAAGCGGTCCGAGCGCTAAAATGGTTACACCCGAGGCGCCGGTAAAGGTTGTAAAAAAGGTAAGCACGAGTACGGAGGCAATAACTACTCCGCCTCTAATCCAACCGACACTGCTGCGGACAAGTTCCATTAACCGCTTACCGGCGCTTCCTTCCGCAAGCAAACAGCCTGCAATGGTAAAAAGCGGAATTGCCGCAATGCTCGTATCCGTTAAAATGTGATACATTTCCAGCGGAATCACATCGACATATCCGCCGCCTTGGCTGAATGCCGTATGCGTAATTCCAAGCAATACGATAAAAAGCGGTAATCCGAAAAGAGCCGCGGCAATCAGTATCAAGATGAGCGGCAACATCAACGGAGCGCTCAAAGACTGCCAAAATGAGGCGCACGCTGTAAAAAAGGGAATATCCTTCCCTAAGAACGTATAAAGAATAACGGCAATCGAACCGCAGCTGATAAACAAACCGCCGAAAAGTCCTACCAAAGAGGATACAAGTGAATCACGCTTTTTAAAACATAAAAAGAGCTGGGCAAAAAACATCAACGGCAGTGCGCCAAAGATAAACCGTACCGGCACTCCCCATAAAAGATCGGAAGGGTCTATTACGACTAAGATATTCGGGAAACAGGCAAAAAAAATTGCTGTAAGGACAGCTGTCGTTATACCGTTATTGACTTGACTGACGACGGTTTTCAGCCGATCGGATAATTTAAGGTTAAAAACCTCGATATTCAACTGTTTGTGATCTGCGCTGGTAATCATTCCTGCAAAACACGCAAAAATAAAAACAGCATGAATGATCAGCCGTTCCCCGTCCAATATCGGAACACCGCCGATGTCGCTGATGAAAAAAAACACCATCGGCAGTATAACTAATATACCGATCAAAAAAAGTACAAATACGTTGACAAGCTTTCTCATATCGTTATCGTACGGTTATTTACGCATCGGAGCAACGAGTTTTTGAATATTTTGATACATATCCATATCAAAAGCATTCGGAAAAGCCCGATGAATATCATTAATATTCATACCAAATTCTTCTTCCCATTTTTTAAGCTCTTCTTTAGAAAGGCGAATCATCGTAACACCGGCAGTTTCCATTTTACGTACGCAATCGGCATCCGAATCATCAAGTGCCTCATTGAGTCGCTTACGGGCTTTGTCCATTGCTTCCTTCATAGCGGCATGATACTTTTTAGGAATTTTTTCCCATGAAGCTTTTGAAATAACGAAACCGGCCATAATGGGGCACAGTTTTGTATCAAGCGCATAGCTGATATCCTTGTAATACCCTGTTGCATACGTCAAAAGATGTACGGCAAAAAAGCCGCTGATGCCATTTTTACTTTTTAGCATTTGAGAGAATTTTTGAGCAGGAACATCAGTTACATTAAAACCGCTCAGTTTAAAACTGTCACTCAAAATAGGGCTATCCAAACCGGCAACTGCTAATTTTATTTTCTTTAATTCTCCGAGCGTTTTATAGGGTTCCTTCGTATAAAAAGAGAGCCACCCGACATTCGACCATGCAATCAACTCATAACCGGCCGCATTAATTTTTGATTCGATTTTATTGCCATATACGCTGAGCGCTTTGTCGAGTTCTTGCTGATTTTGAAGCAAAAAAGGCAATGCAAGCGTATAGATATAAGCGTCGGGTACCAATTCATGTAAACCGATCATCGTAAATATTGCCCCATCGAGCGGAGCTTGCTGTCCCGGACGCGCAGCTTTGAGTTTTTGAATACCCGCTTTTTCCCCACCGAGGGTTGTCATATTATAGATTTTTACCGTTACCTGCCCGTCGGTAATACGATTCCATTCCTCTGCAACTTTTTTAAGCTCAATGTCCCACGGAGAACGCGACGGAGCAACGGTTGCTATCTTTAACACGATTGATTCAGCGCCAGCAAGAGCCGTTGAAGCAATAAATAGGGCAGCACATAGTGTCAAAAATTTTCTCACAGTATCTTCTCCTTAATATAACTGATACACAATAACTGATACACAGGTAAATTAATCGCCTAGGAAATAATCACCTTTTATCTTTTGCAGCCATCGAGCTTTTTCTTGGCTGATGGCAATGGTGAGTTTATTATTCGGCTGGGTTGCCGGATCAATTTCCAATGCTTTGCGTAAGGCTTCGTCGAAGCCGACACTGTCTTGTGCCGGAATACAAAAAGACTGCGCATAGAGAACATACACCGACGGTCGCTGCCCGCCGCTCAACTCCAACACTTTTCGATATGCGTCTTCCGCCCTATCCGCACCGCCACCCAAAGACTCCGGAGCCGCAGCATAGAAGGCTGCAAGCGCTTCCCAAACAGCGCCGTCGTTAAATGCAGAATACAGGTCTGCCGCCCGCTCAAGCATTGCTACGGCTCCCGGAACGGCAGCAAGTACATCAGTATCCATCGGATCAAGCGAAAATGCTCCGAGGATACCACAACCTGCCCAATAAAGCGATTCAGCATCAGCGACTCTACAGCGAGCAAGAAAAGCGGCGCCTGTATCTTCCGTATAATGAGCCATTGCTTCGGCAAAGCCTTTATAAGCGCTGTCGAGCGATTGCATCACGTAATCAGCCCCACGGAGATAAAATTTTTTTGCTCGTAAATATTCAAGATTTTTCTTTTGAAACTGCGTCTCGGGGATGTAATCGGCAGGCGTTTGGACGAAAGCGTTCGCATACATAACATAGAGGGAACCGGACATAATAGCCAAGCCGCGGTGTTTAGGATTGCTGAGGTGCAATATTTCATACGTTTTTAATACCGTCGGAAACACTTCTGAGACCAACTTTATATCATCTTCGCCGGTAAGCGCGGCGGCCGCATCAATCCCGCCCGAAGCCTCAGTTTTCGGTGCGGGGAAAGGGGCGAGCGTATTCGCGATGCCATTAAATGCTATATGTTTAATGGAGCAACCACTCACGAGCAGAAACATTGCCGCTACATAAATATATATTTTTTTTAGAGTTACAGTCATAAATGGAGTCCTCTTTGTTATTGGTACTAAACGGTGAATTCTTTTTGCCATTGATGAATAAAGGCTTCATAAGCGGCGATTGTTGCGGACAGTACGATTTGCTGCACGGAACTCCGCCCTTCGGCGTTGTTCCCATCCAAAACATAGAGCGAATCGAGGATACCTTGTATATCATCGACGGTGCAACTTGCATCGGCAGCTCTCCGCCTGACAAGAAGACGGGTCTCATCATCGAAAACCTCTTGATATTTTTTATCTTCCCAGTCAACACTCTCGGACATAATAAAATTGATTATAGAATTTTTTATCGTTGAATGCAATATGATAACAAGAGCAAAACCTCTTGCAATTTATATAATTGATAAAGGGGGCGGCGTGATATTGCAAAATCCGAGCCGATGCGTTATACTGGTCCGGTAGGAGTTTTTGTAATGACAATACATAACCTTATGGAAGATTTCGTATACAACGAAGTGAATAAAGTTTTTGATGCTGCAAAAGATAAGAATGAACCATGGTTCACGTGTAATTGTATGCAGTGCCGTTTGGATACGGTTTGTTTTGTTTTAAACCGAATTAAACCGCGGTATACGGCTTCCGGTAGAGGTATGGCTCATTTTTTGCAAATTGATCAGTCGGAAAAAGATCAGCTTCTTGCCGATATTTCAACATTGGCGTTTAAAGGTATGAAAACCGTTCTTAGCACAAAACGTTCCCATACGTCTTCTGAACAAGTATTACCTTCCGGTTATGTATTTAATTTCCCTACCATCACGGGGCGTGTTTTGGACGGTCAAACCTTTTCTCCCGTTTCCGATCTACCCGTTGCTTTATATTTGGAAGACTCCTTGGTCGCTCAGATGAATCATCTCTGGGATAATCCATATACCATTTCTCATAAAACGCCCGGCACCTATACGTTTTGGCCGTTTCCCGTACTTGCATCGTCGTTAGGCGAAAAACGGATTTTTAATTTCTATATTCACGCTGATAGGGAAGGATACGACCCTATTCACTACCATTTTAAACTCGGTTTGGTGAGCGATTTAAGTGTAAAACGGGAACTTGATGCGGAAAGCTGCCATAATTTACCCGACTTATATCTTTTCAGTAGGGGATAAAAACTTCAGCTAGAGGTTATATATGAAATTGGTGTTTTTAGGCCCTCCGGGAGCGGGAAAGGGTACGTTGGCGTCGGAGGCTGCAAAATATTACGGAATACCTCATATTTCGACGGGTTCGATGTTTCGTACTGCCATAAAAGAACATACTTCACTCGGACAAAAAATTCAAAAGATTATCGATTCCGGTTCGCTTGTTGATGATGAAACAACTGCTGCTCTGGTAAAAGAGCGATTGGCTCAACCTGATGCGCAAAACGGTTTTATCTTAGACGGATTTCCGCGGACAATCGCACAAGCGGAAATATTGGAAGTTTTTTGCAGCCTTGATGCCGTTATCAATTTTGATATTTCAGATAAAGCAGTGATAAAGCGGCTGTCGGGCAGGCGCTTGTGTCCCTCGTGCGGTAAGAATTTCCACATTGAGTTTATGAAACCGCAGGTTGAAGGAATTTGCGATAACTGCCGTGGTGTATTGGTTATCCGCGAGGATGATAAAATAGAGGCAATTGTCAAGCGACTTGAAACTTACCGTGAGCAAACCGTTCCTTTAATAGAGTTTTATCAAAATAAAAAACTGCTCATAACCTTGGATGCGCAGCCTGCTCCGGCGGTTATTTTGGAGAACTTTATTAATCTCTTTTCCGGCAAACACTAAAGACTGTTACCCTGCCCATAAGGATACGACTGCTTGAATTACACACTCGATGATGAAATTGCCGCTATTGCAACGGCATTGGCTCCTGCAGCGCTCGGTATTGTGCGGACTTCGGGGGCACGAAGTCTTGAGCTTATCTCCCGTTTTTTTTCCCGTCCTCATGCCTTGCTGCAGGCGCAGGGGCATACGCTTGTGTACGGCTGGATACACGATGCAGGTATAAAAGTCGATGAGGTTGTTCTCTGTGTGTACCGTGCTCCGAAAAGCAATACCGGTGAAAATGCCGTTGAAATTCTCTGCCACGGCGGGCCGGGTATCGTAAAAGCAATTTATCGGCTTTGTATCAAAAACGGATTTCGTCCTGCGGAGCGCGGGGAGTTTACTTTTCGCTCGTTTATACACGGCAAAACGGATTTAACCCGCGCGGAAGCGGTGCGGGAAATTATCGATTCAAAAACAAGTACGGCGCAGCAAAAGGCTGCCGGACGGCTTTCCGGTAGCGTATTTCGAGAAATAGAAACAATCACAACGGATTTAATGACGGCGCTTGCCGCGCTTGAAGTGGGTATCGAATATCCCGAAGATGAGGAAACCATTGCGGATAGTTTTGACGAAGCGCTTCTGAAAAAGCCGCTTTCGGCATTGCAGCAGCTCGCCGCTTCGTGGCAGACGGAAAAAATATATCAGGCAGGGGTGCGCCTCGTGCTTGCAGGCAAAACAAATGCAGGCAAGTCTTCACTTTTTAATGCGCTGTTAAAAGAAGACCGCGCGATTGTGTCTGATATTCACGGCACAACGCGGGATTGGCTTGAAGCGGAACTCGATTTTAAAGGTATTCCCGCACATATTTTCGATACTGCCGGTCTCCGCGCTACGGAAGACACAATCGAAGCGATAGGGGTGCAGCGCAGCGTTGAACTGGCATCGGCAGCCGACATTGTGCTGTATTTGATTGATGGGACAAAGCCGCCGGTAGAAGAGGATAGTGCGTTTATTGAACGGAGTACCGTACCGCTGATTATCGTGCAAACCAAGGCGGATAAGGGGCGAACGGAAGCTCTACCGGCGGTTTTGCAGCGGTATCCCGCCGTGAGCTTGAGCTCAAAAACGGGCGCCGGTCTCGATATACTGATTGATACGGTTGTCGCTCTGGTTACGGCGGATACCGCACTGCCGATGCAGGACGCGGGTGTTTCGCTCGGGACGGAGCGGCAAAAGGAAGCGGTAACCGCCGCGCTTGAAGCCGTAGAGTACGCGCTTGAAGCAGGACGCAGCGGGTACCCGCTTGATGCTGTCATTCAGGATGTGGAAGAAGCGGTACATGCGCTCGGAAGCGTTACCGGTGAAGTGCGCTCCGACGATATTCTGGATAAAATATTTTCAGGCTTTTGTGTCGGCAAGTGAGAAGGAAGTTTACAATTTTACAAAATCCGTCTTAAATGGTATTTCTTTGGCAATAGAGCTTGAACAAAAACAGACGATTAAAACGATGTCCAAAGGAATGATCGAAAAGATGAATTTAACGATCACTTTCTCGCGGGCGGCAAAGCTGTTCGGCTCTTTAGTGTCATTCATATTTGTCGGAAACGTTGCGCTTGCCGTTCAAACAATAATGCGTTCCTTTAATATTAAACGGATGCGAGGGCTGTGGATCGCAGGCTTTATCCTTATCTTTACCGGTGCGGTCTTTTTTACCGGAAGAATTGAGGCAATGGCCGGAAGGGCGTTTAGCGTCTATTGTCCCGTTACCGTATATGGTATAGAGTATTCAGCGCAGATTGCGTCATACCCAAGTATGGTTGTAAATATTCCTATTGTTTCGACGCTTATTTCCCTTGGAGTCGGTATTGCATGCTTTTTTACTTCGGCATGGCTCTTAAAACGAAAGGTTGAGGTATAAAGAAAACGGGAATGCCGAAAAAGTACCCACCTTTTGAGACATCCCCACGGTATCTCTCTTTCAGACTTGACACTACATATTGAGAATCATTATTATATTTGACGAGAGGAGTAATGATGATAACATATAAAAAAAGATTCTTGTATGTATGTTTGGGTTTGCTGATACTAGGTTCTATTACTTGTAAAGGTGAAGCACGGCAAAATGCCGCTCAGACCTGTGCGACAAACGAACAGGCGAAAACCGCTGCGGGGGCTGAAAAGCCGGTTGCCTGTGTAGTGATTGACGATAAAGCACTGGCAGCGCTGAGTAAGCAAAAAGCGACGGCTGTGTATTGTGTAGCGATGGGAGCATCGTGAGGAGGTACTATTGTAGATCCGACCGTGATTGTCGGAATGCCGAAAGATATTAACAACTATGATAAATTTGAAGCAAACAGAATCGATGTGTATATAAAAAAAGGAACCAATACACTCAATGGCACCATAACCATAACCGCAGAAAATGCATTTTGGCAAGAAATGTTTATTGCAAAAGGAATTGCCCAATAGAAAGATACGAAAGAATTATGTGTCGAAAAGTAAAGCTGTTAGGCTAGCGGACAATGCTGTTCTTCTTGTATTTCTATTTCTCTGCTGATATTTTCCAATTCCGTTGCAATCATATTGATATTTTCCGCACAGAGCCGTAATTTTTCCGTAATTTGAGCGGTGTTGTGATCAATCTCTTTTTTATAATATATCTTATGCTCGACGCTTGCCCAAAAATCCATAGCAATAGTACGGAATTGTACTTCCACCTGCATATATTTTTTCCCTTCGGCAAAGAAAACAGGAATTTCGACAATCAGATGCAGACTGCGGTAACCGTTCGGCTTGGGATTTTTAATATAATCTTTTCGGGCGAGAATTTTTATATCATCTTGTGCACATAGTTTATCGGCAAGAACATAAATATCTTTTTGAAACGTACAAATGACACGGATACCAGCGACATCGTGTAAATGGTGTTCGATATTTTCAAGCGATATATCAAGTCCCATCTTTTTTAATTTGCCGAGAATACTGATCGGTTTTTTGATTCTACAGGTGATTGATTCAAACGGATTACGGTCTTGATCCATCGATAGCTCAGTATTAAGAACTTCCAGTTTTGTTTGAACTTCCCGCAATGCGCAACGATACTGCATCATCAGATGCGCGAACGGATACGCCGCTTCCAATAGCTCTTCGGGTTTGTCGCTATTCAACAATTCTTTAACTGTAACACTTGTCAATACATACCTCACACTTCCGCTAAAATTTCGTGCAGCCGGATAATTCAGTCAATGTATAATTGGTAATGTTGTATACTTAAGGATTGCACTAATTACCAATTATACATTAGAACATTATCAATTATTTTACACCTTCCACGCAGCTGCGGTTTCCCGCATACCGACAAAGCGTGCATAAATACCGTCTTGCTGCATCAGCTCGGCATGGGTGCCGTGCTGGACGATACGCCCCTTGTCCATGACGAATATCTGATCGGCATTTTTGATAGTTGAAAGCCGATGCGCGATGATGATTGCGGTTTTATTTTTCAACAGTTCGTCGAGGGCGCTCATCAGCTTTTCTTCGTTTTCAGGATCAACACTGGAAGTCGCTTCGTCGAGAATGACAATGGAACTGGGCTTGAGCATTGCTCGTGCAATGGAAATACGCTGGCGCTCCCCGCCTGAAAGATTGCTGCCGCCTTCCTGCAGTACGGTATCGTAACCGTTCGGCAGCTCCATAATAAAGTCATGACACTGAGCAGCTTTTGCCGCTGCAATCACTTCCGCATCCGTTGCATCCGGTTTTCCGAATTTGATGTTGTTCTTTATGGTGTCTTCAAACAAATACACATCCTGAAACACAAACGTAAAGTTTGATAAAAATGCATCGTACGCAAAGTCTTTAATATTCGTATTGCCCAGTGTGATTTCACCTGAATCGACATCCCAGAAGCGGGCAATCAGCTGGCACAGGCTTGTCTTCCCCGAACCGGAATAACCGACCAAGGCGGTTACGCTGTTTTTGGGAATAGACATATCCACATTGTGGAAGAGCTTTTCTTCCGGCTGCTCTTTGCCGCCGTAGCCGAAGGTAATATTTTTGACGGTAATATCGTCATACCCCTGCGGAAGGAGCGCACCTTCCGGCAATGCTTGAATATTTTTAACCTTAAAGAGCGTATCCAAATTCTGTACCGCAACACCGCGCATCCGCTGCATGGTCCCTGCTATTTCAAAACCGCCGAAGACTACAAAACTTGCTACGGTTAGCATCAGTGTTTTTTCAACATCGATTGCACCTATGGAATAGCGGTATAAGGCGCTCACGATAATGGCAGTTGTTCCCAGTTTAAGCAACAGCGAAAAAACCAGCAATGAAGGCGTAAGCGTCTTCTCTACGGCAAAGAATCCGGTTTTGCTTTTTTTAATACTTTCCGTTACATTTTTTACCGCTTCGCTTGTTCTGCCGAATGCCTTTACTACACCGATCCCTTGTACATACTCCAAAATATCGGTGCGCAGTTGCAGTTTCAGCTCCGTCAGTTTTGTCGTTACCGCATCAGTCTTTTTCTGGAATACATTATTGAATAGCGTTGCAATAACCAGCGTGATAAAGATGATACAGCCGGTTGTCATATCATACGGGAAAACAAACAGAGCCATGATAACCGTTTGGATGCTGCCTGCAAACATCATTTCGAGAATCATCATATCGATTGTTTCAACATCGGTAATCACCGTTGTCAACGCTCCCGAAATATCGCCGAGCCTGCTTTCGGAAAAATACCCCATGTGTACGTTTTTCAGCCTATCCCCAATAACGAGCCGGTTCTCCGCCCCCATCGTATACGAGGCGATATTTTTATTGCGGTCGGAAATATAGCCGAAAACAATTTTTCCCGTAAGGCTGACAAGCATAATGCAGAACACCGTGATAATATTGCGCTGTGTAACCGGCTGTGATTGAAACACCGCACGGCTCAGTGTTAGCAAAAAATACCCAAGCCCGCCGAGGGTAAAGCCTTCGAATATGCTTTTGAGCATATCGCAAATAAACATCGTTGTTATACGCTTTGATTGCTTCCCCGCAATCGCGTAAATCTTCTTCAATAAATCAAACATCGTTTTACCATTCCTTTATGAATCGCTTTTGTAGTTTTGTACATGAGTATCCGCAGTGTTCGTAAAATGCATGGGCTTCCGTGCGGTGCTCGCCGGAGTTAAGTCGGATAAAACGGTAATTCCGTGCAGCGGCTTCTGCTTCTACGGCGTGCACTAATTGTTTGCCGATGCCTTTATGCTGATATTCAGATAAAAGAGCCAATCCCAAAATGTTAAAACCGGGTTCTTTGTACAAAAGCTCATAGGATTCGGCATGAATAAAGCCAGCCACAGTGTGCGTTTCATCATCTTCGTACACCCTGATAAAATGCCGGTTATCGGAGATGAGTTTTGCAATTTGCCGTTCGGTTACCGCTTCCGTTGTTTTATACCCAAGCGAAACTTCGCTAATATCCCTGATAGCTTTTGCGTCCTCAAGCCGTATATTCCGTATCATCAAAGTTCAGTCTCCTATAATTACCCATTATCAATTATCAATTCCTAATCATCCCTGCTGCGGATATGGGACTGCCACATTTTTTGATAGAGTGGTGAAGTTTGCAAAAGCTCCTGATGGGTTCCCTCGGCGGCAATTTTTCCTTTTTCCAGCACGATGATTTTATCGGCATTGACAATCGTGGAAAGGCGGTGTGCAATCATAATAACGGTTTTGTTCTTTACAAGATTGTCGATGGACTTTTGGATAATGGCTTCGTTTTCCGGGTCTGAGTAGGCGGTCGCTTCGTCAAGTACGACAATGGGGCTGTCTTTCAGCAGTGCACGAGCTATGGTGAGCCGCTGCCGCTCGCCGCCTGAAAACTTACTGCCTGCGTTTCCCGCATTGGTGTCATACCCTGCAGGCAGGCTTTTGATAAAGTCATGGATGCTCGCCTTTGTACAGGCGGCTTCGATTTCTGCATCGGTTGCATCTTCTTTTGCCATTTTGAGGTTTTCGCGAATGGTCTTGTTGAACAAAAAGTTTTCCTGCGAAACGTAGGTAACTACCTGCATATTCCGCTCCAAACTCATGCTGCCGATGTCAGCGCCGCCGATGGTGATGTGTCCGCTTTCGATATTCCAAAAGCCTGCCAGCAGTTTTGCGATGGTAGACTTGCCGCTGCCGGAAGAACCCACAATCGCAGTCAGCTCTCCTTCCTTTGCGGTAAAGTTCAATCCGTCGAACACCTTTGCGCTGTCCTTGGCAGCGGCGCCGTTTTTATCAGCAGTACCGGTTGTTTCGCTCAGTACGCCGCCGTAGCCGAATACCACATTTTCAAAGCGCACATCATAGCCGTGCGGGGCGGGGGCGGTGTCTTGCCGTACCAGCTCCGGTAAATCGAGTACTGATTGTATTTCGCCGAACACGACCCGCACATTCGCCATCGCATCCGTATACGCCATCGCTTTGAGAAGCGGCTTATATGAAGCATACGAAAGCAGTATGCACATAATCAACGTAGGAATCGCAATGCCGCCGGTCATAAAGAGGTACAAGCCCACCGGCAGTACGACAAGGAGAGTAGACGGCAGCACTTCCATCGCGGCAACCATTGCAAAGCACACGCTCAAATACCAGTCGAGCATAGAGTCCCGGTTATTCTCCACCGCTTTTTGGAATTTATCATAGGATGATGCCGACTTGTTAAACGCCTTGATCACTTTTATCCCTTGAATATATTCGACAGCGGCGGCATTCATTTTTTTTGAGGCTTCGATGTAGCGTTTTGATTTTGCTTCATAGTCTTTCATCATCAGCATCGAAAAGAGCATACCAAGCGGCAAGGTTACGAGGTTTGCAAGAGCGATCTTCCAGTTCAGTATAAAAACAATCACGACAATCACAATCGGAATGATGACGTTGGCAAGTACTTCGGGAATGACGTGCGCAATCGGTTGTTCCATTTTATCCACTGTTTCTACCACAAACTGAGACCACTTGCCGCTGCTTTTTTCTTCTATCGTCCCCATCGAAAGGCGGCTAAGCTTTTCTATCACCCGCTTCCGTGTATCTTCAATAATACTGAATGCTAAATTATGCGAACCGATGGTCGATATCGAATGCCCGATAATCGAGCCAGCGAATCCTGCAAGGATAAGCCCTGCGTACGGTAAGAAAACGCGGTAATCGGTTACACCGTTTATCAGCTGCGTAACAATAGAAGCGACTGCAAAGTATGGAACAATGCCGCACGCAACACCGAAAATTGCAACAACCACCGGAAAGATAATCTGTCCTATATGTTTTTTTATAATATCCATAGATACTCCTCTCCATAAAAAATCTAACCGAGTTTTTAAAAGATGCCTACTATCTCCTGATAGATCAAGATTGCTGCCGTAGTTTGCTTGCTCCCCATTACGGAATCCCCAACACGGCTTTCCAGCCTGCACCGAAAAAAGTCCCCAGCGTATGGGCATATTTTAATGCGGTCTCTTTTGGATAATTGTGCAGCACCAGTTCGGCAAGGGAAGCATAATGCGCATGCACAAGGATATGCCATTCATCATCTTCTAAATCCCGAACGGGAACACCCCGCCGCTTTAGTTCGGCAAGGAACTTTTTGGTTTCCCGCATTTCGGCACGCACCACCATATCCTGAAAATCTGCGTATTTTGTACCGGCAGAGCACATCAGCAAAAGCTGAAATATTTCAAAATGTGCGTAGATATACTCGATCATACTGCACAGCGTTTCTTCTTCATGCTTCCACAGCTGTAAAAGATCGTCGGTTTTTACCAAGGCAAACTGCTCAGCTGCGGCATCGTGATACATCTGTGAAATAGTTTGAAACACCGGTTCTACCACGGCGCCGAAGAGCGCTTCTTTATCCTTAAAGTGATTATAAAATGCGCCGTTGGTTACATGCGCTTCCTTGCAAATATCCCTGATGCTTGCCCGTTCAAAGCCGAATGCTAAAAACTGCGCTTTTGCACATTGCAAAAGGTTTTCGTGCGTTTGCTGAAAATTCCTTGCTATAAAATCATCCTCCTCACAAATAATATTACAACGTAATATTACACTGTAATGGAGACTATAACGCAATTAAAAAAAAGATGCAAGATATAAATGCTCGACCTATTCTGAAACTTTCGTTTTCGAATAGGTCGACGAGTTCGCGCATCGTACAAATAGCATGATGCGAGAACATCGCATTTCAAGGTAACCTGTTCAGAAACGGAAGTTTCCGAACAGGTTTTATTTTTAACGGTTTCTGCAAACTGATTAATAGATCAACTCGCCTGAATAATATCGGCGCTCTTTATCCTCTTCCGTAATGCACAGCGCCCCGTCCGGAGCGATACCGGTTAGTATACCTTCGACGATGTCGCTCTCCTGTTGCCCGCGCATAAAACGCACTACAGAGCCTCGCTTCCACAGCCGACGGCTGATTTCTTCATTCCAATCGTTGCGGTTGAGGCATTCCTGTATTTGAGTAAGTAGTGCAGGGATAAACACTTCAAACGTAGGGCACCTATCGGCTCCGATAATCATCGCGAGCGAAGTTGCCGTGTGTTCAATACTCCGCAAAAAGGCCGTTTGAAGCAGGTTGATGCCGATACCGGCAAGCACACAGCCGCCCGCGCTTTCGCATAGGATACCGGCAGCTTTTTTACCGTTGATAAAGATATCATTCGGCCATTTAACAGCAGTCCGTACAGATGACGGCAAAAACGAATCGATCGTTAAACTGGCTGCCAGCCCTATCCGCAGCGTAAAATCGGTGGATGCAGGCTGCCTTAAAATAAGGGTGCCGAGTAGGTTTTCCCCTGCAGGAGAAAGCCACTGCCGATCGGCCATGCGGCCGCGCCCCTCCGTTTGGTAGCCGGCGTAGATGAATGTGCCGTCAGGACAACCGTCTGCAAGGCACTCGCGGGCGGCTTGTAAGGTAGAATCGGTGCGTGCGTAATAATACACAGGCGCCTTAAAAGGGTTTGGAATCGAGGTCGTTTCTCGCTTTTGTTGAGGTATCAAAATAAACTCCGTGAATAATCTTTCTCTTTTTGCTCCGTTTCAGGGGCTAATAGGCTGGCAGCATCCGTTTCCGCACGGATTTTTTCTACCAGTTCGGGATTGTTTTTTAAAAATCTGCTTAAAATTTTTTCAAAAAGCTCCATACAAACGCGAGCATCATCTTCGGCACGGTGAGCTTCCAGCGCCGTAATGCCGAACTGCACGGCAAGATCCTGCAATGCATAGCTGGAAAGTCCGGGAAATACTTCCTTTGCAAATATCCGCGTATCGACGGCTTTATTGGTTAAAGTCGGTTTTCCGGCGCGCTTTAACTCCGCATTAACATAGTTTATGTCAAACGGAGCATTGTGCGCAACTAGAACACCGGTACCGATAAAATCGGAAAAGTCGGGAAAAACGGCAGCAATGAGCGGTTTATCCTTCAGCATCGCATCGGTGATTCCGTTTACCTTGCCCGCTTCTTCCGGCATCGGTATTTCGGGATTGATCAGCACATTGTATCGGGCGATGATACCGCGCCGGTCAAACTTTACCGCGCCGATTTCGACGATTCTCCCTGATGAGGGATCAAGTCCGGTTGTTTCGGTATCAAAAGCGATAAAGGCTGCCGTGTCGTATACGGCAGCCAGCCAATCATAACTTGTCATCTAAGATCGTAGTCCAGACTTCGTTCAAATATTTCAACTTTTTTCTCTGCCTGCTTCCGAGCAGCTTCGAGATCGTTGTTGTTCTCCCTCATAAACTCAGGATGAATAATATAAATTTTGATCTTGGGTTCGGTACCGCTTGGACGAATACTGACGATTGTTCCGTCTTCCATAAAATGCCGCAGTACATCACTTACAGGGATATATATATGCGTTGTCTTTTCGGGAGTACGAGGATTGTAGTGAACTGAGTTCTTTACATCCCAAATAGTCCATACTTCTACACCGCCAATCTCTCTTAACGGAGACTTGCGGAGTTTTGCCATCATCTTATTCATAATTTCAACGCCTTCCGCACCCGGGAACACCTTATTGATGGTCTTTTCGCAGTAGAAGCCGTACTGTTTAAAAAGTTCGTCTAAACGATCTAACAAACTCTTTCCTTGTTTACGCCAGTAAAGCGCCATTTCGGCACAGATGGCGGATGCCGCAATACCGTCTTTATCGCGGATTTCCATCCCGAAATTATAGCCGTAGCTTTCCTCAAAACCGAAAATATAGTGGTAGCCTTTTTTGGAAATCTCGTCAGCCTTATTGCAAATCCATTTAAATCCCGTCAAGCATTCAAAGGTTTCAACCCCATATTTTTCTGCAATGCGGTCACAGAGGCTTGATGTTACAATAGAACGCACAATAGCAGGCTTTTCAGGCATTACACCAAACTCTTTTGCAGTAAGACAAAGATAGTCGGTAAAGAGCGCTCCCATCTGGTTACCGGTAATAAGGCGCATTTTTCCGTTTTCGTCTTTTACCGCCGAAGCGAAACGGTCTGCATCGGGGTCGGTAGCCATCAGAATGTCAGCTCCTTCTTTTTCCGCCAATTCAATCGCCATTTTTAATGCTGCAGGATCCTCGGGGTTAGGATAGCTTACTGTCGGGAAATTTCCGTCCGGTTCACGCTGTTCCGGCACGGTGATAATGTTAAAGCCCATATCGCCGAGCACTTTTTCAACATGCATCGCACCGGTGCCATGTAGCGGGGTGTAGACAATCTTTACGGACTTAGACATCTCTTTGATTAAATCGCCGCGGTGCAGCTTGGCTTTAACGCTTGCCCAATATTTTTCGTCTATCTCTTTATCGATAATGATGAGCTTACCGCTTTTAATCGCTTCGTCGCGGTTCATCATGTTAATTTTTTTAACCGCGTTTACTTTGTCGATAATCCCTTTATCGTGGGGCGGAATGACCTGTGCACCATCGTTCCAATAGGCTTTGTATCCGTTATACTGCGGCGGATTGTGAGAAGCGGTAACAACAACGCCGGTGTCGCAGCCGAGCTGCCGGATTGCATAGGAAAGCTCCGGTGTCGGGCGCAATGCCGAAAACAGGTACACGGTAAAACCGTTCGCCGCAAAGATGAGGGCGGTTGACTCTGCAAATACATCGGAATAGCGGCGCGAATCATACGCAATGACGGCCTTTAATTTTCCGCTTTTTGCTTTTTCCGGGAATGTTTCTATGATATAGTCAGCAAGTCCCTGTGTTGCCTTTTTAATCACCGTAGGATTCATCCGGTTTGTTCCGCCGCCGATAATTCCACGCAAACCGCCGGTACCGAATTCCAATTGACGGTAAAAACGGTCAAACAGCTCTTTCTCATCGTTTTTTGCAATAAGTTCTTCCACTTCTTTTACGAATGCCGGATCGGTTTCTTCCGCCATATACTGCTTTGCATAGGTCAGAATGGTGTTACTATCCATAATCGAGTCTCCTCTCAATAATCAATATCAGAATATCTCTAAGGCATCTTTAAAAACTTGAATTGATTGCGGATACCGCTACTGATTTAGTGTAACCTTTTTTTATAGATTACGCAAGGGAAAATCTTAGGGGTGTTAGAGCATAATGCTTGAAAAAAAAGCGCTTTTGTGCTTTTATAGGCGCATGCGCGGACGTACTGTCTTTTTATATATTTACCTTATTATTGTTTTTACCGTGCTTGCTGCAGGCTCGGCGATGCTGGGCTACTTACTGGCCGAAACGGCTGCCGTAAAGCAAAGCGAACAATTTACCGCTTTTAATCCCGACTTACCGACACGGATACTAGATATACGCGGAGACTTGATTACCGAATTTTCTTCCAACGAAAAACGGGAAATTATCAAGTTTGAGCAAATACCGCCCGCCTTGATCAATGCGCTCCTCGTTCGTGAAGACCGTAGTTTTTATCGGCATCGCGGTTTTACCATGAAGGCGATTTTCCGTGCCATTATCGGAAAACTTACCCACAGAACACTCGGCGGCGGAAGTACCATTACGCAGCAAATCGCGGGACTTTTATATTGCGACCGTACCGATATGAGCATTTCGCGGAAGATAAAAGAACTGTGGTGGGCAGTCCAGATGGAACGCCGGTACTCAAAAGATGAAATCCTTGAACTCTATTTGAACAAAGTCTATTTCGGCGGAGGTACCTACGGCGTCAGCGCTGCCTGCCGTTTTTACTTCGGACATCCCGTAGCGGAAATTACCCCTGCAGAAGCGGCTGTACTGGTTATTCAACTATCGAATCCCGCCTATTACAATCCTTTTGAATACCCGAACCGCGTACAGGAACGGCAGGGCTACATCCTCGATGAGATGGTGCGCCTCGGCTATCTCACCAAAGAAGAACGCGACGAATCCTACGATGAGTATTGGGCGCACTTTGATTATACCCGTACCGCTTCGTCCGCATGGTTTAACCGCGAAGATAAAGCCCGTTGGTTTTCGGAATATGTACGCCGCCAGCTTGAAACGATGATGTACGGCACGATGGATTTTTATTCCGACGGCTATATCGTGCATACCACCTGCGACCTGCGCCATCAGGCCGCTGCCGAAAAAGAGATGAGCGATTATATCCGCATCGCGAATACACGTGTAAAAAATACGCGGTCGCACCGCTTTGCGCAGAGCGAACTGTACAGCAACATCACTGCGCTCGTTTCGCTCGCCTTTAATATTCCGGCGCTCCATATCGATTCCGAACGGGTGCAGACAAAAACCCTTTCCTACTACCGCAGTGATTTAAATCCTATTGTCGATATGGCAGCGATGCTCTTCGGTTTAAACAACCTCAAAATCACCGGCGCAAAAAGTACGGCAAAAGTACAAGACGAGCTTGCAAGAAAGACGGTTGAGGGAACGCTCATCTGCTTGGAAAATAATACCGGCTACATTACAGCGCTCGTCGGCGGTAGTAAATTCGATGAATCGAATCAAATGATTCGAGCGACACAAGGGCGCGTCCAGCCGGGAAGCTCATTTAAGCCGCTCCTCTATTCCGCCGCCTTCGACACCAAACTGATTACACCGGCAACCGTGTTGGAAGACACGCCGCAGGTATTTCAGAACCAGAGCGGCGTTCCGTATATTCCTAATAACTATGCAGGGCATTGGCAGGGCACCGTTCTGGCATGGCGGGCGCTGGCAAAGTCGCTGAATATCCCCGCGATTAAGGTGCTTGATACTATCGGCTTCGACGCAGCAATTACCCGCTCTGCTGCGCTGCTCGGCATCACCGATCAAGATGAAATAGACCGCACGTTCCCGCGGCTATACCCGCTTGCACTCGGCGTTATCAGCGTTGCGCCCGTTCAGATGGCAAAGGCGTTTGCCGTTTTTGCAAATCAGGGGCGGCGGGTTGACCCCATTGCCATCCGCACCGTCGAAAACCGCAATGGTACAATTGTGATGGATCCCGAACGGGATTTACGGTTGGAACAGCGGCGGCGAGGAAATGCGATGCAAGTTATCAGCCCCCAAAATGCCTATCTTATGACTTCGGTACTGAAGAGAACGGTTACCGAAGGGACGCTCGCGTATGCTTCAAGCAGCGGTTCAAAGTTCCGGTATAAAGATAAAACAACGGGAAAATACTTTTCTATGCCTGTTGCGGGTAAAACCGGTACAACCCAGAACTGGTCTGACGCATGGACAATCGGCTTTTCTCCGTATTATACCGCCGCGGTTTGGTTCGGCTATGATAAGGGTGGACAGTCGCTCGGTCTTGATAACACGGGGGCGACGCTCGCAGGCCCTCCGTGGGCAAACTTTATGAAGGCAATCCATGAAGATATGCCGTATCGGGATTTTATTCGACCCGAAACAGGATTAACCGCCGTATCGGTTTGTTCAAAATCCGGAATGCTGCAAACGCCCTACTGCAACGAAGGCACGGTATCGCTCTACTTTTTATCGGGTACGGAACCGACGGAGGCGTGTACCTATCATGAAGCAAACAATGTACTGCTGGAAATTGCCAAAGACCGCCTACGCAAAAGTAATTACAGTACCGGACAAACGCCGGTTGACATTATTAAAACGGATGTACTCATTGACCCGCGTATTTTTGAAGATCCTGAACCGAGTAAACAAAGACGGAGAGGAAATACTTCCTATACGACAGATTCGTTTATAACCGATGAGCTTATAACGCCCTCCGGCACAGACAACACTTTTGAATCTAATCCATACTTACGCTCAGGTGAAGATGAGTCATCCATAGATCAGTCGTCGGCGCTCACTCCGCAACAAGAACAAAACACGCAGGATGCAGCGCCTCAGGCAGGACAGACCTCGGAAACGCAAGGGGCGAATAACACGCAGCAACCGCCGATTCCTCAAACTCATTTGGAAACTATCGACGAGGGAACTCCGCTGCCGTCTTTCCCGCCTGCAGAATCCAACCCGACCGGCTCCGAAACACAGGAACAAAACAACGGAGCGATACAGGAGGAAGGTATTAACCCGTGGCTATAAGGGAATTTTCTAAAAGGATAAAACATGAGTGAACAGCCGTACGTCCGCCCGACATGGGATGAATATTTTATGGAAGTCTGCCGCGCAATTGCAAAACGTGCAACCTGCGATAGAGGCAGATCGGGATGCGTTATTGCTCGGGATAACCAACTCTTAGTTACCGGCTATGTGGGCGCACCCCGCGGATTACCCCATTGCGATGATGTCGGACATCAATTTAAAAAAGTACAGCACGAAGACGGCACCATAAGCCAACACTGCGTCCGCACCGTCCATGCGGAGCAGAATGCAATTTGCCAAGCAGCAAAACGGGGAATCAGCATCGACGGTGCAACACTCTACTGCAAAATGACCCCGTGCCGGACATGCGCAATGCTCATTATCAACTGCGGTATCAAACGAGTTATTGCTGAAAAACGATATCACGACAGCGCCGACTCAATCGAGATGTTCAAACAGGCGGGCGTTACCCTTGAGCATTTGAGTGATACTATCGAAGAATATCAAGGCCAATAATACTTTTGAAAATATACGGCACATCTGCGTTGTCGCTACGCCGAAATAAATGCTCAACGTATACCCGATACGTCTCCGCTTTATTTCGGCTAGGCTCCTAGCATCTGTGGCGTCTATTTTCAAAAGGCTTTTTTCGAGGATATACGACACATCTACTTCGTTGCCTTGCCAAAAGTGTACATCCTTGTACACTTTTGGCAGCGAGCTTCGAGTGAGCGCGAAACTTGATACTAAAAAGAGAAGCTTTTTGGGAAGATTTACCCATTAAGCAGTAGTTAATAGCACACAAGAAATCATCATTGATTAAAAAATCGTTACAGCTTTTTCTACACTTGTTTTTTCTATATCGTTATCGTACACCGTATTGATAAAAAGTCAGCCCGACAGTTTTTATACCTCGTCCTCCGGCAAGGATAAGGACGGTAATTGCTTATATGTCAATCACTTGCATTGACTTTTTCCCCTTATAGATTATACTTATAGTGATTTTAGAGTATGCGAAATAACACCGCATTATGTAGGTAATACTGCCTTTATTTTAGAAACGGAGGAAGAAAATGAAAAAGATTACAATATTTTTTTATCGCAGTAAGTTTTTTGTTTATTTCCTGTGGGCAGGCAGCCTTTGGTAAACCGGAGGCTCCGCAGGGCTACGGGACGGTGATTATCGGAATTGCCGGGAATGGCGTAAGCCGTGCAGTTGGCTCAAACGGCTTACCGCTTCTCAATAATTCCCAAATGACCATAAAGGTTACGAAGGATGATGGAACGTCTATTACGGAAAAACACTTTGCCGAAAGTGCTCCTAAAACCATGTCCTTAACGTTGCCGGTCGGCGAAAAAATCGTCGTAAAGGTTATTGTTAAAAACGTTTCAGCTCGATGGTCGGGAGAAGAATCGCACGAGGTTACTTCCGGCACTAATACCGTCAGCGTTAAGCTTAAAAAAGCTGCCGTTGCTTTAAACGATCTGCTGTTCGGTACTAATAAGCCCCATGGATCCCATTCAGGCGGTGTAAATGATTACACATTCACGTTGAAAATAGGTTCAACGGAAGTAAAGAAAGAGCACATTAAATATCATAACTTTTGCCGCGACAATAAGGGAAGAACCTATCTTGCATACAACACCGGCAAGCAGTGGAATATTGAACGTTACACAAGCGAGGGTGATAAAGAAGAGAAAAACTTTCACAGTATCATGGGCGTTTCTCCACTGCTCCTCACAAGCGACCATGCAACAGGTGCAGTTTACCTTGTTGCAAAAGACGGCTTGAATATGAAGCTGTATAGAATAAACGAAGCCGGCGGCTCGCCTATAGAATTGACGGGAGCGTCTCTCGGGTATCTAACCGGCTATGCCGTATATAATAATGTACTCATCGCCTCAGGCTATGGAATGGTAGGTCCGGAATTAAAAATGTACCGCATAACCGAAGATACCGTTTCCGAAATCACACTTTCCGCTCAGTCCAATTTACGCGAAGATACAAAGATTACATTGGGAGTGGCGGCGGGATGGGTACATGGGACGATAAACGACCTTTACATAACTACCGATACCCTCTATGTTCTTTTTTCTAAATATCAAACCATTTCGGACTCCTTTTCCTTAGGCGGTATTGTCAAATACTCATATTCGGCTGACGATACAACCGCTTCAATAAGCACTCCTGTCCGCATCGGTATTGCAAATGAGCATACTTCTGATGGAAACGGTATTTACCAGACCGAAGAAAGCAACTTCTACGGCCCCGTAAAGGTAGTCGGTTTTGATGAAGAAAACCTCTACATAGCCGATGACGGCGTAACGTTCGAGTATCAAAAAGGAAAGCCCCGTATTACCGCAAACAAAAACCGCATTGCAACGCTTAATAAAGGAACCAATACGCTTACCTTTAATGATGCCCCAAGCGGGATTACTTGGCTGGGCGAAAATCCTGTATGGACAGGTGTAAGTACAAAGACCATCGTCTGGAAAAAGAATGCTGCCGGTTTCGACTATTATCAGCTCAATTCAGCCGCTGATGCACTCACGGCAGAAACTGAACTTGCTAATTCAACATCATCCAGCAGTCGTTTTACCGATGTGTTTTGCTTTGACGAAGCCGGAAACTTCTACATAGTACGATATAAAACCGGAGGCTACCGTATATGCCGCTTTGAGCTGAAAGATGACGGCAGCTATGATAGCAGCGTAACTGTAAGTACATCATCATTATCCGATCAACCGACCGCCATTGCCATTGACATATCGGGCAGTGTAAAAAAGGATGGTCAATCGGTAAACGCCTTGTATTACAGCTATAATGGCAGTGATAAATCATACATCAAACGGCTTACATGGGCGAAGAACGATTTATTTTCTAATGCTGCTGAGGATAATAGTTTCGCCGGCAGCGGCACTTTTGGAGGACCTCAAGATGTTGGCAATAACAAAACACGCTTTACCGCGCTTGCAGCCGATAAAAACGGCTTCTTTGTTGCTCTAAAAGAGACCGGTACTTTTGGGTATACTGTTAGAGTGCAAAAATATATGCATAACGATGGCAGTGCAGTCGGTAATGCAATTAATGTTCTCGGTGAGGTAACCAACGCTTCAACTTGGTCAAGACCGGGAGATTTAACCGCTCTGCATATCCAAGAAGGTATTTTATACGGTCTAACGGCAGTGCAGTACCGCTATGAACATGACGATACTTATGTATATTACCCAAAAGACTCTATTTCAGGAAAACTCATGAAAATAGGCAGTTCTACAGCCGATTTTTCCGGAAATGCGGAGGTGCTTTACACTACGGAATTGCCGAGGAGTGAAATTCACGCCTCTGGCTCTGTGGCCGATGCGAAAAGAAAAGAAGGCGGAAAATTTGCACCTTACCGGTTTATTGCCGTCATGCCGAAAAAACTCATCATTGCCTCTGACGGTTTTTGGGGGCACATTACCGATCGAAGTGATCCGAATACTGATGATGTTAAACAATTCAATTTTATATGGGATTTTGGTATAAAAGATGACGGTTCACTTGAAGGCACGCCTCAATCGACAGAAACCGATTCTGCTATTGGGTTTTCAAAAACACTTACGAGAAGGCCCTATTGCGGTTATGAGTGGAAATAATGACGGCTCTTATCAGTCTTTCCGTTCCGGTCTACGGAACGGAAAGATCTCTTCCTGCGCTGCTGGATAGCGTGTTAGCGCAGGAGCCTTTGCCCATCAGCAACTGCGGGCAGAACCTCTCGCTGCGAATATCGTTGAAAAACAGTCTTTTCGGACATTCCCGTGTAGTGGATACAAAGGCGGGGGGCTTGCCGGTTGAAGTTATCATCGTAAACGACGGAAGCCCCGCCGGCGGCTCCTTGCCTACAATCCTTAAACCTTATAAAAAGAAATTCAAAGCCGCCGGTATTCCTCTTATTCTTTTGGAACACTCTAAAAATCTCGGACTGGTTGAAGCCCGCCGCACTGCCGTACAAGCCGCCTCCGGCACCTACCTCTGCTTTGCGGATTCCGACGATACCCTTCCGCCGGATGCTCTTTCGCATTTGTACAATGGACTGCTTGCCTCAGGTACCGGTTCCCTTGCGGATGCCGCCGATATCATCCACGGTAAGGCCGAGTACAAAACCGACTTTCCCGATGAGGAAGCCCCGCTTTACAAAGAAGCCTCCCTTGCCGAAATGGAAGAAAATATAAAAAAGGTTCATACCGGTCTTTTGGAAGGGGATGAACTTTTAAATTCTTTTTTACTAAAAAGAGAGCTATCAAGTTTTTTATGGGCAAAACTCTTCCGTACGGAGGCGGCTAAGGCTGCTTTTGCAGATATTCCTCACACATTTTGCACGATGGGCGAAGACTTTCTTATTTACTTCTTTATCCTGCTCCATGCACGTTCCTATTTCGGAATAGAAGACACCGTGTATACCTATCATATAGGCACGGGCATAAGCTCCAATCAAGAAATAGAAGACCTCGCCCGCTGGGAACGGGCTTGCACGGCGGCCTCAGCCTTTGCCGTAATCTTTTCGTATCTTGAAGAACACCCCTTTGGTTCCCCCAATGCCGAAAAGCTGACCGCAGCCCTGCAAAACCGCTGTAAAACAGCCTTGCTTCAAAACCTCCGCCACTTAAAGCGCGTTATACCCTCCCTCCGCGATGAAGCTTACGCCATCCTCTGCGATTACTGGGGCGAGGAGTATGTAAACGCTGCGGAAAAAGCGCACATTCGGCAGCAATCAGAATAGCCGCCTGCCCTGTATATTTTAGTATTATTTTTTTACCAAGTCGGTTGCGAATATCTTTATCATAATAATAACGGAAAGCACTACGACAATTCCGTCAACGAGCGGCATAGCAAGCCATACGCCCCGTGCTCCGAAAAAATGGGGCAGTATCAGTACTGCGGGTACAAAAAGCACGAGCTGGCGAGAAATCGCTAAAATACCGGCGGGTTTCGGCTTGCCGATAGCCTGAAAGAGCGTCATATTCAATATCATAATCGCAAGCGCAGGGAAGATTATCATGGCAATAACGGCATTGGTTTTTCCCTGTGCGACGAGCGCGGGGTTATCGATGAACAAGCCCAATACCTTTTCGGGACTGAGTAAAAAGATAGCCCATGCAATTACTGCGAGCAAAAGGCCGAAGCCATAGAACAAGCCGGTGCCTTTTTTTACCCGATCAAAAAGTCCTGCACCGAAATTCGTACCGACAAAGGGCTGGTATCCTTGGCTTAATCCCCACAGCGGAATAAAGCTCAACATCAAATAGCGGAAGAATGCGCCCATTAGAACAACTTGATCTTCTCCGCCGTATTTTTTCAATGTCGAATACATTACCGTTTGCTGCACCAACGAAAGTACCTGCATAATCATCGCAGACATACCGATTGCAATTGTTTCTCCGACAATCGATCTATCCGGTTTAATGGTTTTAAAGCGAACATTTTTGCTGAAGCATAAAAAGTAAAAAAAGCTGACCAATGCGAAAACCGCCTGCGAAATAACCGTGGCAACGGCAGCGCCGACGATTCCTTGGTTGAATACAATAATAAACAGTGCGTCAAGCACAATATTCAGCACGGCGCCGGATCCCATGATAATCATCGCAAGCGCAATTCTTCCTTCTCCGCGCAGTACCATATTTGAAGCCTGTCCGAAGTTTACAAATATGGAGCCAAGGTACACAATCCGTAAATATTGCACCCCCATTGCGTGCATTTCTCCTTCCGCCCCGATAAGGGTGAGAAGCTGCGGCGCAAAAATGTATCCGACTATCATCACTACTGAGGACATCAGTACCGACAACACCAATACGTTTCCCATCACCGCATCGACGGTCTTTTGGTCTTTTCTGCCGACTGCCCGCGATAAAATCGATGCGGAACCAATCCCGACCAATACCGCAATACCATTATTTACCAACGTAAAAGCATAGGCGACGCTGATTGCTCCGAGCGCTTTTTCACCCACATACCGCCCGACAAACATTGCGTCGACAAAACTGTATAAACTGATTACCAGCATACCGATAATGCCCGGCACACCTAATTTTAGCATGAGCTTGAATATATTTCCCGATACAAGCTCTTCTCGTTTATCCGTCATAAGAACTCCTAGAAACCGACGATAACGTCAGTTATTTATAACGGAAATATATACGAATAGAAACGGATTGTCAACCTCGCATAACAGTATTGTCAGCAGCGCTCTTAACGCAAGTGCATCAAACACACTTCGTAGGTTGTGCCGAAATATATGATAAAAAGATATTGATATTTTTAAAATTTATATTTGCCAATATGGAAATCATCATATATAATTGAAGATATTATCGCATTATGATATGCGAAAACCATTTTCTAGGAGTTCTTATGAGTACAAAAAAGAACAAGGAAGTCTCAGGATTTCTCAAAGGCGTTGAAAGGATTGGAAATAAGCTGCCCCATCCGGCGATGTTATTCTTTATCCTCAGCATTATCGTTGTCTTTATTTCCGCTATTGTAGCGGCTGTCGGTGCGCCGGTTACTTACTTTGACGCAAAAAAAGGGCAGGAAGTAACGATAAAGGCTCTTTCGCTTTTGAATGTCGACGGATTTCGCTATATTTTAAACAGCGCAACAAAAAACTTTACCGGTTTTGCGCCGCTCGGTACGGTATTGGTCGCAATGCTCGGTATCGGCGTTGCCGAGTGGACAGGGCTTATCAACACCTCACTGAAAAAGCTCCTTACCAATATTAATCCCCGGCTGTTAACTGCTGTTGTCGTTTTTGCCGGTATTATGAGTAACATTGCTTCCGATGCCGGTTACGTTGTAGTTATTCCGCTTGGCGCTATCGTATTTGCAAATGCCGGACGGCATCCGCTCGCAGGTCTTGCTGCAGCTTTTGCCGGTGTTTCGGGAGGTTTCTCCGCAAACCTCTTGCTGGGAACTACCGACCCGCTTTTAACCGGTATCACGATCGAAGCGCTCCATAATGCCGGTATGGACATCCCGCTTGATCCTACCTGTAACTGGTATTTTATGATCGTATCGACATTCCTATTGACAATTATCGGAACCTTAGTAACCGAAAAGATCGTAGAAAAGAACTTAGGCGAGTATCACGGCACCTATCAGCCGGACAATATGCCCGTTTCCGCAGAAGAAACCAAGGGATTAAAGCGTGCCGGTATTGCCATTCTGATTATGGTGGTCATACTCGTTATCGGGATGTTCGGCTTACCCGGTCTTCCGTCCCTCGCTATCTTAAGCGAAGTGAATCCCAAAACAGGCGTTAGTTCTCTCAGCAACTTTATGCACGGCGGCTTGCTCCCCGTTATTTTAATTCTTTTCTTGGTACCCGGCTTAGTATACGGTAAAACCTTGGGAAAAATTAAAAACTCCGGAGACCTCGTAAAAGGGATGACACACGGTATGAGCTCAATGGCCGGCTACCTTGTACTGGCATTCTTTGCAGCGCAGTTCGTCAGCTACTTCGGTAAAACAAACCTTGGAACCATTCTTTCCGTAAACGGCGCTAACTTTTTAAAGAGCATCGGGTTTACCGGCTTACCGCTTATCATCGCATTCGTAATTATTTCCGCGTTCTTGAACCTCTTTATCGGTTCCGCCTCTGCAAAATGGGGAATTATGGCGCCGATCTTCGTACCGATGATGGTAAACCTCGGCCTTTCACCGGCTTTAACGCAGGTTGCATATCGTATCGGAGATTCCAGCACCAATATCATCACTCCGCTGATGAGCTACTTTGCGATGATCGTCGTCTTTATGAAAAAATATGATGAGGATTCCGGTCTTGGAACATTGATCTCGATAATGTTGCCGTATTCAATCGCGTTCCTGCTTTCATGGCTCGGCTTGATGATTATTTGGTATGTAACCGGCTTACCGCTCGGCCCGGGAGCATTCTTAACATTATAAGATTAAAAAAACTTAGGGGAACCTCTAAAAATATCAAGCCTATCGGCGCAGTTTTTAGAGGTTTCCACTCGTTTATCCTTTGATTCTTCGGGAGTAACTATCAGTCGCAGGCTTCCACGCCGTCAATAATACCGCCGCCGACTACCCTACTCCCGCAATAAAATACAGCGGCTTGCCCGCGCGCAACCGCCCGTTCGGGTTCGGTAAAAACGATGCGGCCTCGGCTTGTGCCGATCGGTTCAATACAGGCTTTTTTCAGCTGCTGCCGGTATCGTGTTTTAACCTCTGCGTAAAAAGGCTCCTGCGGCATTTCGGCAATCCAATTTACTTCCCGCACCGAACAGGCGGCGGCAAGAAGGGCATCCCCCGCACCGACGGTAACCGTATTATGCTCTGCCGATTTTTCAACCACGTAAATCGGATAGCCGAA
This sequence comes from Treponema sp. OMZ 305, assembly GCF_024181325.1. Classification (NCBI taxonomy): domain Bacteria; kingdom Pseudomonadati; phylum Spirochaetota; class Spirochaetia; order Treponematales; family Treponemataceae; genus Treponema; species Treponema sp. OMZ 305. Next base: position 1,989,017 of record NZ_CP051300.1, read on the forward strand.
CGGCAAAGCAAGCCCCCGCCGCTGCCCGATGGTATAACGGTGCAAGCCGCGGTGCGTACCGACCTTGGCGCCATCGATGTCGATAAAATCTCCTTCGGGAAAAGCATCGGGCGCCAATGTTTCGATTACTGCCGTGTAGTCGCCGTCCGGTACAAAGCAAATATCTTGACTGTCGCTTTTATGCGCATTGACCAATCCGGCTTTTTCCGCAATGAGGCGAACCTCCGGCTTCGTCAATTCTGCAAGCGGAAAAAACGTTCTACCCAGCTGCTCTTGGCTCAACAAGGCTAAAAAGTAGCTTTGATCTTTCTGCGCATCAGCGCCCCGCTCCAGCGCATACCGTCCGGACGGCTCCCGAAACACCTTGGCATAATGGCCGGTTGCAACTGCATCACAACCTTCCCGTAACGCCTGTTCCAACAGGAGGCCGAATTTAATCTGCTTATTGCAGATGTAACACGGATTCGGCGTTTCTCCGCTGCGATAGCTTTGAATAAAATAATCGATAATCTGCTTTTGAAATTCGGCACGGAAATCGTAAACACGGTGCGGAATACCGAGAATCCGCGCTACCTGCGCCGCTTCCTCAATCATCCGCTCGGTTTGTTCCTTTGCAGCGGCGGTCTGTTCGTTCAGCAAGCGGAGAGTAACACCGCACACGTCATGACCTTGTTCCATCAGAAGCTTTGCGGCAACACTCGAATCCACACCTCCGCTTAAACCTACTGCGATCTTCATGCTCACGCTTTGCCTAGCCTTCCGTACTTCCCGTTACTTTTTTATCACGCTCTGCAATGACAGCGCTTTGCTGTCCGTCAGTACAACCGCTTCCAATCGTTTATAGGTATGGGCAGGGAATTGAACCGGCACGCTTAAAGCGCTGCCGATGTAAATCACTTTGACGGTTTTCGTTTCCTTCTCTTCCGTATCGCGGTTCGCAGCGGTGATACGGACGGTAAGCGGCAGCGCATAGTCATCGCTTTGTTCCGTGGCTCCGAACGAAATATTCACGTAGAGATATTCCTGTTGAGTCAAGTATTCCAGTTTGACCGGAACTCCCTGAATTTTCCCCGACTGCCGGTCGGTTTTAAATAGAAAAGATGCAAAACTAAGGGCAAAAACGGCAACAATGGCAAACAGCACGGAGCGGGACGAGCGCGTTGCGGTAAGGCTTTTAAGCAGGCTGACCTTTTTTATGTAATCGGGTTCATACATCTGCTGCACCGCTTCCGGCGCTCGCTTTAAACGCTCACTCCGATCATAGCGGAGATATGAACTGCCTTCACTCCACGAATCCGGTTGGTTATTCATTTTTTGACGCTCCGGTAATGGTGTTTGTCTTCCACCAGACAATGTCCGCCTGTTTGTCTCCGGCAAGAAGCGCCGACAAGATGCCGCCGGAAGAAAGATGGAAAGCATTATACACCAATTCATCAGGGGAAACGGTCAATGTCCGCGTATATATTTTATTTGAATGTAAGTCGATCAATTCGAGGATATAGCCGTCGGAGCGCGGCGTTGTCAGTAAGCACCAATTATTTGCCGTTACGCCAAGTAATCCGTAGACTTTTTTAATATGACGGGTACCGGTATTCGTATCTTCGGTATCCTCATACGGAGCAATATCAATAGTCCGTTCATACCGCTGATCTTCAATATTAAATGTATACAGACAGCTTTTATCATAGCTGATTCCGGCGCTCACATTGATATCCGCATCGATATCTTCACGGTAATAATCAACCTTAATATACAGCTTCTTCGCCGTAAAATCGGGGACAGTCTTATCAAGACTGGAAAACATCTTCACTTCACTGGTATAGGGCGACGGCAATCCGTTAAACGCAATAGGAATTTTATACAGCAAGCTGCCGGTATTGTCATACCAGTACACCCTGATACCGGTTTCCGTCCGGCACACTACGATAATACCGTTGCTTGAATCCGCATACAGCCCTTCGATAGGCGGAAAGGGGGTGCCGCCGACGCCTTCCTGCCCGACGGTATCCACAAATTCACCTGTCTCATTAAAATGAATGACCGTATCGCGTAATACAAGATTCTCCGTCTGATCGTATTCGATGCGTTCTTCGTTGACCGTATCGACGGCAAAAAGATGTTTATTCGGCGTTACGGCTAGGTACGTCGGATGATTGAGCGGATACGGCACGGCGCGGCGAGTCATGATTTTATCAGTTTGATCGGCATCGATAAAGGTCGGGCGGGGATTTTTTTCGGGATTATAATACAGCGCAAGCAAATCGCCGAACGATGTCAGCTTGAGGATTTTCCCCGCACCGGAATTACTCACGTAAAAGATACCCTCATCCATGACAAGCTGACTGTCGGGACGGACGTACGGACTTGCCAGCTGAAATAAATCGAGCTGGTCTTCAAAATTCCCGTATTTAATTGAAAAAAGCTGTTTGCGCTCCAAGTTCCCCGTTTTTTCTTTCCCGCACGAAGCGACACAAAGAGAAACAACGGCACACAAGAAAATACAAAGCCCTTTAACAAAACGACTGCAGCGGTACATTACCATAATCCGTTATTACGCTGCTTATTTGATAACTTCGGCGATGCCCGATACAAGCCCCGCCATATTCTGAATATCAGCAGGAATAATAATTTTCGTCGATTTTCCGTCGGCTACTTTTTCAAAGGCTTCCAAGCTGCGCAATTTAATCAGCGCGGAATCGGCGCCCACATTCTTAATAAGGTTCAAACCTTCGGCAGTTGCTTTCTGGATAGCTAAAATCGCCTCAGCCTCACCCTGCGCCCTGCATATTGCGGATTCTTTTTCCGCTTCGGCCTGTAAAATCATCGATGCCTTTTTTCCTTCTGCCACCAGAATAGAAGATTGCTTTTGCCCCTCTGCAATAAGGATGGCCTCGCGCCGTTCGCGTTCTGCACGCATCTGTTTTTCCATCGCTTCCTGAATGGATTCAGGGGGAATGATATTCTTTACTTCTACACGGTTTACCTTAATACCCCACGGATCGGTCGCTTCATCCAGAATGCTGCGCATACGAGTATTGATAACATCGCGGCTTGTCAGCGTGCCGTCAAGTTCCAATTCACCGATAATATTCCGCAGCGTGGTTGCCGACAGATTTTCAATCGCATTCATCGGGTTTTCAACGCCGTAGGTATAGAGCTTCGGGTCGGTAATCTGAAAATAAATAACCGTGTCAATCATCATGGTAACGTTGTCTTTCGTAATAACCGGCTGCGGCTTAAAATCGAGCACCCGTTCCTTGAGCGACACCTTATTGGCAATTCGATCGACAAACGGCATCTTAACGTGCAGGCCGACCTCCCATGACTGGAAATAGCCGCCAAGCCGTTCGATAATGAACGACTGAGACTGCGGTACAATTCTGATATTCAAAATAAGCAGAATGAGTACGAATACGATTAATGCAAAAGCAATCCACATAGTAAAACCTCTCTATTATATTTAGGCTCTTGTTAGGCGTCTCTAAACGTTTCAGTTTTCAGAGGCATCCATTTCTTTTACGATCAGGGTAACACCCTCTATCTTTTCGATGATACATTCATCTCCGGCAGGTATAACCGCGCCGTCAACCGAAGCAGCCGTCCACACAACGCCATTGATTTTAACTTGCCCTTTTTCCCATTCGGTAATGGTTTGTAGCACGACGGCTTTTTTACCGATAAGGCTGTCCGCATTGGTTTTTTCCCGTTTGGTATGCAAAAATTTCAGCGCAATGGGGCGGGTAAAAAAGAGCAGCAGCAATGCAACAAGCGCAAACAGAACGCACTGCACATAAAACGGCGGATGCAACATGGAAACGAAAATCATCAGCACGGCGCTGAGCGCAAACCACACGGTCGTTAAACCGAGTGTCATCCCCTCGATAACTGCACAAATAACAGCGATACCGAACCAAAACCACGGCGTATAAAACGCTAAAAACATCGACAGTTGGAAGAGCATACGGCCATCTCCTTAGGCTCGTGCCAGCGCCGCTCCGATAAAGTCACGGAATAGCGGATGCGGCTTATTCGGACGGGAGGCAAACTCGGGATGGAACTGCACCGCTACAAACCACGGATGCTTTTTCAGCTCGACGATTTCCACTAAATTGCGCTCAGGATTGATTCCCGAAAGCAGCATGTCGGAGTTTTCAAACCGGCTGCGGTACAAATTGTTAAATTCATAGCGGTGCCGGTGGCGCTCGCGAATTTCGTGCATTTTATAAGCCTGCTCCGCCTTGCTGTTTTCCGCAACCATACAGCGGAAAGAACCGAGCCTGAGCGTGCCGCCGAGCTGCACGTCTTTTTGATCGGGCATCAAGTCGATAACGGGTTCACAATTCTTGATAAACTCTGAGGAATGCGCGCGTTCCAATCCGAGTACATGGCGGGCAAATTCGATAACGGCAATCTGCATCCCAAGGCAAATACCGAAATAGGGAACGCCCTTGGTACGCGCGTATTCCGCAGTGAGTACCATCCCTTCAATGCCGCGCTCACCGAAGCCGCCCGGAACGATAATCGCCTGTGCATCTTTTAAGAGCTCTTCGGCCTTTGCCGCATCCGTAATCTTCGCCGCGTCAATCCACAGCTGCTTTACACGTGCGCGGTGATAGACCCCTGCCGCGGTCAACGCTTCGCTTACGCTTAAATACGCATCGGGCAGCTCGGTATATTTGCCGACGAGGGCAACCGTTACTTCTTTTTCGGGATGATAATAGGATTCAACCATTTCCTTCCACGACTGTAAATCGGGCTCGGAATTGGGGATATTGAAAAGCTCGCAGATTTTTTTACCGAGGTTCCCTTCTTCCAGCATCAACGGAACTTCGTAGATGGACTTTGCGGTAAGATTTTCGATAATGGCGTCTTGGCTGACATTGCAAAAAAGACTGAGCTTTTCACGAATGGATTTACTGAGCCTTTTTTCGCTGCGGCACATGATGATATCGGGCTGAATTCCGAAGCCAAGCAGCTCTTTAACGCTGTGCTGCATGGGTTTGGTTTTAATCTCGCCGCATTCCTTTAAGTACGGTAAAAGCCCGAGGTGAATAAAAAGACAATGTTCCCTGCCGACCGTGTTCCGAATTTGCCGAATTGCTTCTATAAAAGGGAGCGATTCGATGTCACCGACCGTACCGCCTATTTCCGTAATAACGATATCGCTGCCGGTTTGCTCCGCCGTTTGCATAATGCGGTGCTTAATTTCGTCGGTAACATGCGGGATAACCTGTACGGTCGCTCCGCAATAGTCCCCAGCCCGTTCATGATCTAATATGGAAAGATACACTTTTCCAGCCGTGTGGCTGTTAAATTTATGCAAAGCAACATCGGTGAACCGTTCGTAATGACCGAGATCGAGGTCGGTTTCTCCGCCGTCCTCGGTTACAAAAACTTCTCCATGCTGATAGGGATTCATCGTTCCCGGATCGATATTCAGATAAGGGTCAAACTTTTGATTGATAACCGAAAAACCTCTGCTTTTCAGCAAAAGTCCGATAGATGCAGCGGTAATGCCTTTCCCAAGGGAAGAAACAACCCCGCCGGTAATAAAAATAAAACGAGCTTTCATCATGTGCGCCACTATAACATATTATGAGGGCTTCCGCAATCAATATACCTCGCCGCAGAGCATCATAAGATAAAACCATCCTTAGCGCCTAAAATTTCCTTCGAACGGATGTTCACAATCTCCCTAAAAAAGTATAAAATGCAAAAGGTTGTCGATTACCTTGAATGAATAAGCCTGTTCAATAACTTCGTTGTCGAACAGGTCGACGAGTTCTAAATCGCACAAATAGCACGATTTAGAACATCGCATTTCAAGGTAACCTGTTCAGAAACGGAAGTTTCCGAGCAGGTTTAATGGGAAACGGCACGTTCTTGAGGAGTTAATAGACAGGGTGTTTCTTAAAAGTCTTGAAATATTCGGATTTAAATCGTTTGCGGATAGGACGCGGATAGAGTTTGCGGAAGGTATTACCGCCTTGCTCGGCCCGAACGGCTGCGGTAAAAGCAATGTCGTCGATGCGATGAAGTGGGTACTGGGTGAGCAAGCGTCAAAAACGCTCCGTGCGGAGAAGATGGAAGACGTTATCTTTAACGGCACCGAGTCGCGGAAGGCGCTCAATGTGGCGGAAGTTACGCTGACTATCAGCAATGAAAACGGATTATTAAATCTTGAAGTAAGTGAAATTGCCATAAAGCGCAGGCTCTACCGGTCGGGAGAAAGCGAATATTTTATCAATAATACGCCGGTGCGGCTCAAAGAGCTGCGGGAGCTTTTTTGGGATACGGGTGTCGGAAAGGCGGCGTATTCGGTCATGGAGCAGGGAAAGATCGACCAAATTCTTTCCAGCAAGCCGGAAGACCGCCGCTATTTGTTTGAAGAAGCCGCCGGTATTACACGGTTTAAAGTACGCCGCGCCGAAGCGGAGCGCAAACTGCAAAAGACCGAAGAAAATATGCGTCAAGTAGAAGGCGTATTGGGAGAGGTACGCCGCTCCTACGATGTTCTGAAAGTACAGGCGGAAAAAACCGTCAAGCACCGGTCGCTGCGGGATGCCATCTTTGAACACGACCTCGATATCCAGCTGTTGCGCCTTAAAAAATTCACCGACGATTACGCACAGCGCGAGGAAAGCATAAAAGAAGCCAAAACTAAGCGCGATGATGTACAGACCAAAATCGATTCCATCCATACGATGCTTTCCGAGAACATGGACGAAGTCAACAGCTTGGAAAAAAAGCTCGACGAACATCAAAAAGAGATTTACGGACTTGCCATCGAAAAGCGTGGAAAGGAAAATCAGGCACGTTTACAGGCAGAGCGGCAAACCGAGCTTAAAACCAAACTCGGTCAGCTGGAGCTGCGCAAGACGGGGCTTGAAGAGCGTATCGAAAACCTTGAAGAGGACGCCGGAGAGCAGGATGCAAAGGTGCACGACTTTAAAAAGAAGGTGCAGGATATTCAAAAAAATATCGATGACTTTGAAGAAAGTCTCCGGCTTGCGTCGCAAAAGATTACCGATAACGACACTACCCGTATGACGCTGCAGGAGCAGATTGAAGAACTCGATAAAAAACGCGCCGGTATGGAAACCGAGCTCCGCGCCATCACCGAAGACATCGTTACGGAACTGGATAAGAACCTTTCCGCAGCAGGCTATTCGGCGCAGGGACGCGGCAAGCTGGAACAACAGGTTTTTGACTGCATCAGCCAAATCAAGGTGCTGTTAAACGGCCGTAAGAATATTTTTTCGGACTTTGCCGCGCTCAGCGATCATACTGAAAAAGAGACTGCACAGTTTGCCGACAATGCCGTACAGTCGTTTACCGAGCTGCTCGGCTTAACCGAATCGCTGGAAACATATTTGCAGGAGTACAAAAAATCTTCTGCAAGTTTTATCGACGATTTTTTAGCGCCGGAAGGTATTATCACTCAAAAGCGTAGTATCGACGCGGCAATCGAAGCAAATCGAAATACAATAGAAGAAAAACGAAAAAAGATAGCCAATCTGCATACCGAAAACGAGCAGCTCGCAGTAAAAATAAACGAGTACCGGAAAACGCTGGAAGACCTCCGTATCCATAAAACCAAGATGAAGGCGGAATCCGATGCTGCCGAGCAGCAAGCGGCGTTTTTGCGGAAAGAATTGACGGTACAGCAAAATGCGCTCCGCGAACTTGAAAACGAGCTGTACACGGAGCAAAAACGCTTTGACGAGGTAAAAGAACAGCTCCTCGAAATTGAAGGAGAAATCGCATCGATTGACCGCAAGGGACGGCAGTTGACCGAAGCGCTCGAGCAGCTGGAAAAAGAAATCACCTCTCGCAACAACGAGCTTTCGAGCAACGAAGGAACGCTGAAAACGCTCAATGCGGAACTGGCCAAGCATAATTCACTTATCGAAAAGTATTATGTCGATACGGCAACCCTTGAAATCGAAATCAAAAACGTCAAAGACAACTTTAGAGAAACCCATTCGCGTGAATTGATGGAATTTGAAGAGCGGATGTATAAAATCACCGCTTCCCCGATGGATTTACGAACGGAACTTGCCGAGCTGCGCAAACAGCTGAAAGACCTCGGCAGCGTCAACCTGATGGCTCCGGAGGAGTTCCAAGAAGTAAAGACCCGATTTGATTTTTTGACCGGACAGATCAACGACCTCGATAAGGCCCGCTCGGATTTGCAGCGGATTACGGACGAAATAAAGGCGGAGTCTACGGAGCTGTTTCTCGTCACTTATAATAAGATCAAGAAGAACTTTCACAATATGTTTAGGCGGCTCTTCGGCGGCGGCAGGGCGGAAATTAAGCTGACCGATCCCAAACAAGTGCTTGAATCGGGTATTGAAATCTTCGCGCAGCCTCCGGGAAAAAAGCTGGAGAACATCGGCCTACTGTCGGGTGGAGAAAAATCCATGACAGCAGTAGCGCTCCTTTTTGCAACGTACATGGTTAAGCCCTCTCCGTTCTGCCTCTTAGACGAGATAGACGCGGCGCTTGACGAGCAGAACGTCAGCCGCTTTGTTACCGCGCTGACAGGCTTTGCAAATGTCAGTCAATATATCGTCATCACCCACAACAAAAAAACGGTACTCGGAGCAAACACCATGCTCGGTGTTACGATGGAGGAATCAGGCGTCTCCAAACTCATTGCAATCAAATTAGATAATGATATTGAATTATTAAAGCAGGAGAAAGCGGAAGAAGATGCCGATACTTTTATAGAAGAGGATGTAGAACCCGAAGAAGGTATCTATATTCCGTCACGGCCGCCGAAGCGACGACATATAAATCAGGAGGAACAGCCGAATGAACATCATAGAAACGATTCGGACACATAAGCTTATCGTTCTAGCTTCTGCACTCGGTTTATTGGTTATCATGTTGATGATTTCCGTGATTATTTTACTAAGCGGAACAAAAAAGCCGAGTGTCGATCCTGATGAAGTAATGATTTCAATCGATCCGGTGATTTTTATGCTTCCCGACGAGCCGCTTGAACTTCCGCCGATACAATATTCGCGCAAACAAAAGAAAATCTGGACTGATTCGGATTTACAGTATTGGTATACGATTCCCGATGCGGAGCAGATGCAAAAACTGCACGATATAAATGAGCGGCAAATGAACAAATTATGGGAGAGTGTTCCGTGAAAAAATCGATCTATCCGCCCTGCCTTATCCTTTTCGTATTGCTCCTCGTGCCGGTTACCGCCTGTACGACAAAAGCTGCCGCTGAAAAACCGCAGGATACCCCTTCGCGGCAGGAACAGCCTGCTGCGAAGGGGGCTTCTCACACCGGCGATATGATGTCTCCGCAGTCGGCGCCTACAGAAACACAGCCGTCAAAATCGGCAACGCAACCTGATGCGGTATCGGGCGCGACCATCGATACCGTATCCGGCGCAACCGTATCCCAACGGCAGAAAAAAACGCCTGCATCGGAAGCAGTAGGAGCCGACAAAGATATGGCAACCGGCGGCGCAGCTGTATCTCAAAAACAACATACTACGGCCGCCTCCCCTGCTCTTGCCGCCGCCGATATGTCTGTCCCTGCAAAAATCGCCGGTGAGGCAGAGCCTACCACCGCAGCCGCCGAGAACATAGCAGCGCCCGCAGCGGCAGATACAGCCGCCGAGCAGATTCCGACAGCTCCGTCCACCGGCGAACCGGTACCGCTTGTAGCCGCAGACACGTCGGCTACTTCTGCAAAGCAGAATGTACCGGCGTATGAAACAACGCTTGCGGATCTTATCAGCGATTTTGAAAAACAGGGCGGCAGCCACGGTTACGAACCGCCGCCGACCTTCCACGAAGAGATGCTCGACCTTTTTTCTCCGCAAATATTCACCGTTGCGCTTTCAAAAGAACCGGAAACCGAACAAAAGCCCAAGGTTTCGCGCATGGTTGCAGTCGAAGAAAAGCAGCGGCTGGAACTCACCTATCCGGGACATGGCTGGGTCTATGTCGGCGAGCAAACCTCCCAACCGGGGTTAAAGTATGAACAGCGGAAACTACAGGACGAAAATTCAATTTTTATGTTTACCGCGGAGAAAAAAGGCGATTATGTACTCCATTTCTCCTATTTTGACGTATTTACCAATGAGTTTATCACCGACGCGGTAGCCGTATCGGTGAGCGCTGCCCGTTCACCCGCGGCAAAAGCAATGGTAAAAGCGCCTGACTATCAAACCGAAGCGGATTCGGATGCGGCAGAAGCACAAGCTAAAAAGAATACGCAATCAGCCGCTTCCCAGTCGGCAAGCAATTCGACCTCAAACACCGGAAGCGGTACGACACCACACACGGCACAAGCAGCCCCTGAAGCTCCGCAAACAGCGGGCGCCGGTTCGCAAAGCAAAATTTCGGAGCAGGCTATGACCGCCGAAATGGTGGAAACCGCAGCTGCGGAGAATACCGGCGATTCAACCGGACAAGCCTCCACAGCAGCAAGTGAAGAAATACTCAGCTCCGACCAATTGCTCGAAAAGGCACGCACGGCAATCGCCGCTGCGGACGCAGGCACGGCCTTAGCATATCTGAACAATTTCTTTGGTACCGCGGAAGAGAAACTGGATGAAGGTTTATTTTTAAAAGGGCGCGCGTATGAACTAAATAGTTCCGTACGCAATATCAGACTGGCTCTCGCCGCATATAAAACGCTCACAGACAGCTTTCCTCAGAGTAAGTATTGGGCGGAGGCTGACGCGCGGATACGATATATCACCGGCTTTTATATCAATATCCAATAAGGAGCTTTGAAACTACCGATTTCATTGGTAGGGGGACATATACATTTTGGTTAATTTTATTAAACCTACCCTTGAGTAAATTATCTATCTATGGCAGTATTGTCGCACCATAGAGCCGGACAATCCGGTCATAATCAATTATTTTTAGTACATGTATGCTCCGATGAGGCGGAGCTGAGTTGAAGAGGAGAATATTGTGGTAAAACATACACCCGCATTAAATGAAGAACAAATCACCGCATTTCTTAAAGAAGTAGTAGAAACCGTTAAGACGGAAGAAGATCCTGACGTCCTTAACGCTTATCGTAAGATTTTTAGAAAGAACGTACCATTTACGCTGCGTTCTTATATCGCTGCATATCTAATCAAAGAGTATGAAGGCTCATCCTTTCCCCGCTCAAAACCGTATAGCCGACGTCCGAACCCTCGCTTCGGCGATCGTTCACGAGGATATGTTTCCGACCGTCCGCCGGTAGAACGCCCGATGCTTGATCCGTCCGAATCGGTCAGTATTTTTATGAGCATCGGTAGAAGCCGCCGTGTCTTTCCCCGTGATATTATCACCCTGCTTATCCAAAATGCAGACATAAGCCGCGAGCGAATCGGCGATATCCGTATCCTCGACAACTACTCGTTCGTGCAAGTCATGAACGAAGACGCGGATAAGATAATCGAAAAGCTCAATGATTTCCCATATCGCGGCAGGAATCTTTCCGTCAGCTATTCCCGTAAACCGGAAGCAGAAGATCTCGTGACTGAAACCGTCATCGAAACAACCGGAAGCGATGCAGAATAAATGAAGCTGTGGCCTGTCCTTATTGTCTTTATCTACACGGCGTGCTCGTTTAATTATCAGGAACTGCCGGAGCAAACGGTGCCTCAACCTGATATGATATTTACAAACGTCACGTTAAAGCGATATGAAAATACACTCGTCGATTTAAGTGTGTATGCACAAGAGCTCGAAATGTATGATGAAGAAAAAATTTGGGCAGGCAAGCATATCAACTTTGTACAGTACGATAACAAAACGCAAAAAGAGTCTATGAAGGGCGAAACGGGTATCTTGTACATTGATGAGAAATCAGAAGAATACTCGCTTGGCGGCACGGTATCCTTTCAACTGATTGAAGATGATTTTTCGATCCGAAGCCCCGCCCTTATATGGAAAAAAAAAGAAAACTTCTTATCGGCGCCTGCCAATGAAACGGTAACGATTACTCAAAAAGATGAAATTACCATCGAAGGCAAAAGCTTTGCTGCAAATACCGCCGCAAAAGCATTTGCCTTTAACGAAGGCACAACCGGAACTATCTTGATAAAAGAAAAAGAACATACACAGGTATCCGATTGACACGAATTATTCTGTCTTGAAGATGGGAGCCCATCGTTTTTAATCCTCCTCAATACTGAAACGGCAAATTTTCTCAAAAAATTTTCATAAAAACGGTAGTTTTTCCTCAAATCTTTAGCCGAATTGCCGCTCGTGCTCTATATCCTTTAAGAAACTGCAACCATCGTGTTTTGTTTTTTATGAGACGGTCGCAGGATGAGGAGCTGAGCATGACTATTATGAGTTTTGCATCCTTCGGCTATGAGGGAGAGATTATCAAGGTTGAAGCGGATTTGCGGCGCGGGCTACCGATTGTCGATATTGTCGGGCTACCGGGTTCGGCAGTGAAGGAGGCACGGGAACGGATGCGCGCTGCCATCAGTAACTCCGACTTGCCTTTTCCGCAAGAACGGATACTGATCAATTTAAGCCCTGCCGACCAGAAAAAAGAAGGCAGCGGGTTTGACCTGCCGATTGCACTCGCGGTATTACAGGCAGACTGTGCGCTCGATACACCGGTGATGGTAATCGGAGAACTGGAACTATCAGGGCGGGTGCGTCCGGTTCGGGGTGTCTTGGGAGCTTTGATTTCGGGATCTGCCGCTGGGATCGAGTTCTTTATCGTACCAAAAGAAAATGAAGCGGAAGCCCGTATCCAGCAGGGGGTGCGCATATACGGTGTTGAAACGCTGCGGGAAGCTTTGGAATGCCTCTATGCGATTGAAGCGGAACTGCGTGTGGAAAACAATAGCGAATCAAACGGCGGCGACAAAAACAGCGGCGCACCGGCACGGGAAGCTACCGGACACACAGGAAGCTCAGTGTTACAAGACGCCGCAACTCCCGCCGTCAGCGCTCTTGTTCAAGGGAAAATGACATACTGCAGCGGCATAGCAGCGAAACCGGTAATTTCAGTTGCCGCTTCATGGTCGGAACCAAGTCAAGCGGATGCCGCGGCAAATACAGGTACGGGCGGCTTTTTCGAGGAGGTGTACGGGCAAGGCGAACTGGTGCGAGCTTTGCACATTGCGGCAGCAGGCGGACACAGCGTGCTTGCCTACGGACCGCCGGGCTGCGGTAAAACGCTTTCGATGCAGCGGTTTGCCAGTCTCCTTCCCGACCTAGACCCGAAAACGGCGGAAGAAGTTACCCACATCTATAGCATCGCAGGGCTTTTACCGAGTATGCGCGGTCATGATGTGCGGATTAAACGCCCGCCGTTTAGAATGCCGCATCCGAATGCCAGCCTTGAGGGAATGATCGGCGGCGCGGGAAAGTGTATGCCCGGCGAAATTTCCCTTGCGCATGGCGGAACGCTTTTTTTGGATGAAGCCGTGCAGTTTAAACAAACCGTGCTGCAAACGCTCCGTGCGCCGCTGGAGACGGGTACCGTCACTTTGAGCCGTGCAGGAAGGACGAGTACCTTCCCTGCCCGCTTCCAGCTTCTTATGGCGCTTAACTCATGCCCATGCGGAAATCTCGGCGCCGACGGTAAGGTATGCACGTGTATGCCCGCCGTGGTTGAACAATACTGGAAAAAACTGACGGCTCCGCTGATTGACCGCATCGACTTGCGGATTCCGGTGTTTCCGCCTCAAGCATACGGGCTGCCGGAAAAGCCGTGTTACAATACCGCCGATATGCGTAAAAAAATCGCGGCTTCGGATAACATACAAAGAGAACGGTATGCCGCATATCTGCGTAAAGGATTAAACGGCGGAGCGGCGGAAACACCTGTACACAACAAGACGGTAGACTTCAACCTCGCCGGTACTGCGCAATCGGCAGCGCAGCTGTCTTACAAAAACGTACACCTGACTCCGTCAGCCCTGTCGGCATTGTGCCCGCTTACCGGCGAGGCGGAGCGTATTTTTACCCATAATGCCGAAAAAAAAGAGCTTTCGGGAAGAGGGAGTCACGCAATTTTGAAGATTGCGCGTACCATTGCCGATCTTGCGCAGGAAGATGTAATCGCCGCGGCTCACATCGAAGAAGCGATCCGCCTCCGCGAATGGAGTTCTTTCTTACCGTTTTTTATGCACTGAAAGGGAGAATAAGCAGGCTCGGCATTCCTTCCATGTAGTAAAAAGCAAGGCAGCAAATATCTCAAACAACACCGGCACTGCCGTGCGGACACTTTGAAGGTCTTGCCTCCCCTGCCCTTCCATAATCAACAACCTCGATGCGGCTTGTGAGTATTGCTCAATGTTTCGCACTATATGTTCTATATTTTTCCAATACAAAACGGCATGATCTGCATATAGTTCAAGCTGTGCTTCTTTCTCCTTGCGGCTCCAACATTTTGCAGCAATCCATGCCGGCAGCGACATAGCAATAGGAATTAAACCGAATATCAAATAAACAGCATGTCTAGGGTTCCATAATATACAAAAGTTATATTGATGAAAGAAATTTCTAATTTTGTATGCAAGCAGAATAAAAGCGGCAAAAGTATTCTGAACAAGAACTTAGCATAGATAAGAATATCTTAAAAACCGCTACGGCGATTGCAATAAATAATATTATGGAACACTAGCTATTATAAATTTTAGACTCATTATCCATGCCAGGTATAACACATTCCCCGACTAATAAAATGTTTATTATTTTTCAATCCGGTAAACCATATCTCCGGAATTCCAAATATACATAATTGCGGATACAGGTTCTTTTCCATCTGCCCAAATCAACCCCGTATATGTTGTGTTAAATCCATAGTAGCCTTCTGTCAAAATTTCAAACTCTACATTGGAAAATTCTTCAATATATTTTTTCAATCCAATGGCTTTTCCGGAAAAATCACCTTCATAAACTGTCTTATCAAATATCAGAATATTACATTCATCTAAATCGCAGTCATAAAATAGAACAGATCCGGAATATATTTTTTCTTCACCTTCAGTATATTGAAATAATTTATTAAGCTTTAATGTTAAAATTTTGTTTTTGAATTTGATACTCTCTATCCTACTATCATGTAAGCTGAAAAGGATATTACTTTCTCTATCATGTATTAAATCCATCGCCATCCTCATACATTTCTATTTATATCTTCCATCAATCTGCGCAATTATACTGTTTTTAAGGTGCTTGTTCTATCGGATGTAAATAATCATATTTCTTGATATAATAGTGTGTTAAATGGGAGCGTTATTATGTACATAAGACCTGAAGATCGGCGTGAAAAATCGAATGCAAAAATAAAGGGAATGGGCATTGCCTGTATGGAAGCGCTGCCCTTGGTGGAATCATCAAAAGAGGCGAAGCTTAAAAGCCTTGAAGAAATATGCGACAGAGCCATCGCATGTCTTTTGTCAATTCAATTGGCCGAAGACATTCATAATGAGCAAGGATATGAAGAATCGAAGGAACTGTTTTTACGTTTGCTTAAAAACTACGAAGTATCGGACTGCCTTTTGGAAAAGGAAAAACGACTTTTTGACGGAACATACAGCGAACAGGATGTCATCGATGTCTGCTGGACTTATGAAGCGTATTGGTCGCTTGTGTGGGCGTTGGGCTTGGTCGAAGATATTTCCTATCCGAATGACATCTGTGATGTGGAACGAGCGATAAAACTGGTTGGCGATAGCGATGGGAAAGCTGCGTTTAAAGCACAATGTAAGTTACGCGGAATAGAAGAAATACTGGATATGCTCGATCTTCACTATCGTTACCATTGGGCAACGGTGGAAAAGCGGCTCCGCCCGGAAACGGAAATCAAAGACTTAAATCCCGATGTTTTAATGGAACGGCGGCGCGGACTTGAGTGGCTTATTTCCGAAGAAAGCGATTGGTTCGATATTTCGATGGATACGTAGGCGGGTACCGCTCGTCCTTTAGTTTTTGTTTTCCTTTCCATATCTATTGCCATCAGGTAATTTATATCTTCCTTTTTTATCAATCGTCTTACTGATATTATTGTAATCCTTATATTTCTCCCCAAAATCCATACATCCATTTCTCGGTATTCAAAGG
This sequence comes from Treponema sp. OMZ 305, assembly GCF_024181325.1. NCBI lineage: Bacteria > Pseudomonadati > Spirochaetota > Spirochaetia > Treponematales > Treponemataceae > Treponema > Treponema sp. OMZ 305. The sequence goes on from NZ_CP051300.1 coordinate 2,005,091, forward strand.
ATAAATTTCATTCGCTTGGTTTAGCAAGAGCAATATTTTTTCTTTCCGTCTCATTTTTGCATTTTCGCTCTTTAAATCTTCCATTCCTTCAATCAGTTTTTGTGCCTTATTCTTTAATCCGTGCCATTTCTGCCAGTCTTTAACAGACATTCTCTCCGATTTTTCTTTTAATATCTCTCTCCATAAAATTTTTTCTCTCACTTCTTCCGGATTTTCAGGTTCTCCCAATATTGCCGGCTCTAAATAAATCTCATTTAAAAAGTTAACCTCTAAAAATGATTTTATCTTTTCACTCACATAAATTTCCTGATTTCTTAAAGAATCAACGATAAAAATATCTTTTGTTGAGAGAGTAGATTTTACCAACTTTTCTTTTTGCTCATTTTCATCATAGTAAGCATATCCTTCCTTCTCTGGAATCAAAGCATATAAGTTTCCTAATGTTTGTGACAAAAGCTCATTATGTTTTCTGGCCGTGATATATTCTTCCGCATCCATATCGCCCGAAGGATACATTTTAGGTTCATCTGCGGATAAATCCCATGTCTGCCAATCCAAATTGACAATTCTTTCTTTACGAACCTCTGCAAAATTGAGGTTTGAAAAACAGTTCTCCATTAGTTCTTTTACATGCTCTCTTGCTATAATAACTGGACGCTCTTTATCATATTGACTTCTGTATATTTCGGGACAAAAAGGTGCAGTCCTCGACAAACAATGTTCTTTTTTCTTCTTATCAAAATAATAAATTCCTTGCCACAGTACCTCCCCATAAGATGTCCATGGCATTTCTTTGTTTTTGAGTACATAAATCATCACATATTCTCCATAAAAATATCTTTGTTACACTAAAACTTTCCAATATATCGCTATTTTTATCCGGCGAAAATATATTCAATGACAAGCAGCTCCTTCACTTTTTCATATTTTTCAATCCATTCTTTTGTCGGCAGCATATAAACCTCCACATAAAGATTAAATAATATAGTATTTATCAGTACATGTGTCCACAGACAAAAGTCTCATTTTTTAGTATACTTACAAAAAGTTTTTATTGGAGGTGAAACTATGAAAAAAATCGAGCATCAATATTTCGGTCAGTTGAATCTTGCGACAACAGATGATGTAGAAGTAATTTGGGAAAAAGAGATTCAGGGGATAGACACAGGGCTTTGGCTCGACAAAAATGTAGAACTGTCTACCGGCATACTCGACCTTTATGCACAGTTTCTTGAGAACATAGACGATAAAATAAAAGAAGCAAGAAAAGCACTTATAGCATATTTAAAAGATGACAGTTACTATATCGACTTTCATATTGAAGAATGCAGACTGGAAGATTTGCCGAGCGATATTACCGAGTTTGTAAGTAAAATGAAGATAACGAATGTAGGCTTATGGATTGACAGTGAAAAGCCGCACATCACAATGGATTTTATGATTGCACCTGATGAAAGCGATGAAATACTCTGCGTAAAATTCGGTGAAAATGCAAAGATCATAGCCATTGATTGGGAAAGTTAGCAGTAGGAAATGTTAATGCAGAATTTTTTTGTTTGCCCCTGCAAAATCAAATATAGGGAGTGTTATAATTCTTCTATGAAAACGAGGACATTGACGATAAACTGATAGATTACATTAAGAATAATCCCGAAAAATTTGTCTTCATCGACACTTACGAAACAAATGAGGAGTAGAGAGAAAGCAACAAACTATGATTTATGTTAAATTCTATAGCAAAACTAAAGATTGTTTTTTAGAGGACATCAACAGAAACTCAAGTGCCGAGATTAAAAAAATGATCAACAACCCCGATGCGAGCGTCGGGGTATGTTGTTCTCATAAGGTGGTTGCAGTCGGCTTTAATACCCTTTGTTACGACGCAGAGCGTCGGGGTATTAAATCCTCCGCACGAATAAACCGAGAAGCTGATATTATCTATCAATCTCCTCATCCAAATAAGATTATTTGGGCTGCAAAACGGCTGGACGAAAATTGTGTACGCATAATGGTATTCGATAAAGCTGCGAACAAAATTGCTTCTATAAAAATGGAAGATGAATTGAGCGATTCAGATATAGCTTTTACAAGTTTAAATGAAGACAATCGCATAGTAGTATCCTTTGCAGCAGGACAAGACGGTTCTCAAGATTATTGCATAGAATTAAACAATAATGAGCTGAAAATAATATATAAGTTTCCGGATAATTTATCGTATATGTTTAGCTTCGATAAATATGCTTTGCTTGCTGATTTTTACAGTTCGATTTTTTTTAAAATTTTTTCCTCGGATTTTACACCGATTGCTGAAAAGACATATTCTTTGTTCAAAGAAGATTCATTATCCAATGTACAGAAAATCAATGATAGTTTCGGAATATTTTGTACCACTGAAGGGAAGTGCTATGTATTTGATTTATCCGCACTTGAATTAATTGATGAGCTTATTATTGATTGTAAAACAGATGATTTTAAAAAAAATTGGGCTGTGAATGCATTATTTCAAACAAGAGATGAAATGATATTCGAATATCGCAATTATAAGAATGGGAAAGAAAGCATTGAATGGATAAGTGTAGATAAATTATATTTGGATAGAATTATCAAAGAACGGAAACTGTGATATAATTAAAAAAAAGGATAAATTATGAAAGCTAAAACCGGCGATGTATACTGTGTGTATAATTCACATTTAAAAAAATATACTGCGTGCCAAATAACAAAGATAGAGGAAGGTGAGAAAAAACCGAAAGCAATACTGCTCTGGTTAGATTGGTCGGGTGAACAGCCTCTCAAAGAGGAAGAATTACCTTTACTAAAGCCGCTTTATCAGGACTTTATGTACTGGAAACGTGGCCTGCATCTTTGTTATGTTGATGTCATGGTGCCTGCGAACCATATGTTAATCGGTAACATGCAGCCATTAACCGATGAAAGCACAAATACCTATGCAATGTCTTGGGGAAACGGATACGAAGTATATCGTCAACTTAAATGGCAGGAAATTCCTAAAGAGCAAAGAGATGCGTTTAAAAAAGCGGAGAGCAGTAAGGAAAAAATTATATTTGCCGGAAAAGAAATGGCGGTTTCCAGACATCGCATATATGATGATGTTCCTTTTGAAAATGTGCTGGAATTAAAAGCCTTTCCATGCTTATCCTATTTGGCATGTAAAAAATGGCATATCGGTTTATATGACTATTTACAAACCTGTCCGTTTTTAGATGAGCTGGTACTTGAAAATCATCAGCAAAAAAGATTGGATTTTTCCAATACGCATTTACATAAGCTTTCCATTGATATGAACGGCGTGGAAGAACTGTATCTGAATAACGAGTTGGAAGAACTTATTCTGTTAGGTGAAGTAACAAATAACTGTAAAATACATGCTGTTGAAAACGGAGCTTTATTACTTTTAACATCAACTGAAATAGTGCCTAAAATACAGGGGCTAAAAGACTTGGGCAAACTGCATTGCTCAGAGATTACAGAACTTGATGTAGCCGATATTTTAAAAGCATATCCGATGCTGAAGGAATTGCGGCTATGGGGAAAACCCGGTATTCTTTCTAACCTTTCTATGCTATCCCGATTTACAAAATTGGAAGGCTTTACCACGGTTGATTTATTCGGTTTTTCTGCCGAAGACATTCCGGAGCCGGATCGTTTACCTAACTTACATTGGTTTTGGATGAGCAGCCTGCCGGAAAATGCAGCAAAAAAAGCTAAACAGCTTTATAAAAAGAGAAAAGAAGAAGGGCTTGATCTTTGGATACAAAAGCCGCGAAAACCGGAATGGTTGGCGCAGAACCTTGACAATCCGTTCCGCTCATGGGACGGACAAGAAAATATTTCTGCAGCGAATGCCAAGAAAGCAGCAGATGTATATAAAAAAACAAGAGCCGAAATCCTCAAATTGGAACAAAGTTCGCCGATCGAAGCAGCCCGGACTGCCGAAGCTTTGGTGAGGGCATACACTGCAGCCTTTAATAAGATGGACAAACGCAAATATTTTATTGAAACAGTAGAAAGAGAGGATATCTATTGTGCCCTTGCAGAACTTTTAGATTTAATACCGCCTTCTCTATCTATCAATAAAGAAAAACTCTTGGAAATTTTTGACCTGACACGGGATTTTTAGGATTAAAAGATGTTTCCGAATTATTTGGACGGCGCAACTATTTTAACGATTGCTCACTTAGCCGATGATTCTGAAAATGAATTTGTAAAAAAGATATTCGCAAGGATAAATCAACATACCCCGACGCAAGCGTCGAGGCACAGTGCTCAACGTTTCGCACTGTGTGTTCTATAAGGTGGTTGCAGTCAGCTTTAATACCCTTTGTTACGACGCAAGCGTCGGGGTATTAAACCCTCCGCACGAATAAAGACTTCGAGAATCTTTCTCCCAAAGAACAGGAAGTGTTCACAGTAAATTTTTCGCATATCTTTAAAAATTAATATGAATAAAATTGTAACTACAACAGTAATAGTAATTTTTACTTTTTTAGTTTTTACAGCCGATATAGTGTTAATCACAAGATTTTTCACACTGATAAAACAAAGAAAATATAATGATTCGGCTCCTCTTTGGGGTGGACTTCCCGATTTGTTTTCGAAAATTGAAAATAAATATCTTAAAACTTTTTTGAACTACATCATGCTAAATATTGCGGTGTATATCATCAGGTACCATCTCCCAAAGACAGGGTTTTTTACCGGAACTTTTACCTTTTCTTTTGATATTGTTATCGAGAGCTATAGATTTTTAGTATCGTTTATAATAACGAATTTGTTTTTAGCTATTAGTCAGCTTACAAGAAAAATAAAAATTTTTCAACAAAATACAATTTCGGCTAAACTATACTACATTGAACTTATCATCATTCCCATTATTGTTATTTTTTCTCTTTTTTTTTGACAGTGTTTTTAATAATCTTGCAATGAAGGTAACAATATAAAAGAATAGTACACTTACAAAATTGCTAAAAGCTGATAGAATAAATATATGGAGGCACGATAAACAGTTCGGCAGAAATTCAGCCTCACTGTTTATCTTCGAGTTTGCCTTTCAGGCAGACATCGTATTATTATATATGTGTGCTTTCCGGCACACATTTGAAAAAACTTTTTTCAGGATTTAATAATCCTTGTAAAAAGTTTTTATAGGGGTAAAAATATGAACGGAGAATTATATCTAAAAAAGGGCATGCTGCAACTAAATAAAAAATTGTATGATGAAGCCTTGGAAACTTTGAATAAAGTCATCGAACTCGATGATGATCTTGCCAGTGTTACATCTGCAAAATGTATTTTAGGTGAATATTATTTTATTCATCAAAACTATAAAAAATCAAAAGAATTTTTATCATGGATTTATGATAAACAAGATGAGCTTGAAGAAGAGTTTGACGATTTACTTTCAGAAGAAATTGATACCGCGTCTGTGCTGATGGAGCTGATTGAAAAATATAAGTTGTAAAACAAATTTACTAAAAATACGCAGGAAATGATATTGTATAAAAAATAATTCTTATATTTATAACTTAAAAATAGAAGATGTACCTTGGCATCGTCTTCCTACAACTTATGGAAGAGCAAAAATACTTTCTTCATGGTTTTAAAAAGGGAATAGACTAATGCCGAATTCAGGGTTTAACTTCGACCGCTAAAATGGTGCAGTCGAAGTTAAATGACGAGTTTGTCGTTCGGCAAACATCGTATATTATATGTGCGCTATTGCGAACTAATTGAACAACTTCCAAAGTTGACACTTTGTTCAGTTGTTCAATTTTAAGGAAGGAAAAAATTTTACAAGAACTTGAAGCGGAGCGGTTACGCCGTCAAAATCTTACAAAAGAAGATTTGCAAAAAAAATATGCCGAATTACAAAGAGCCAATTTTCCTCTTAGCGAATGTATCGGTTTTATAGCCGATTTAGGCGGCAGTAATGAGATTGCTTATCATTACGAATTGATTTGCGAAGACTGGGAGTGCGATGATCCGTTGTATTTGGGGAACAGTTTCGATAAACACGATTTAACGGGGATTGATTTTCTTTTTGCGGCTATAAACAAAGCTTCAACCGAAAAAATACGGGTATTCACCGCCTATCTCATTGCCGAAATTCTTGTAAGGTCGAAACATCGTGATTTTCATACGGCTGCATGCAATCGTCTTGTGCCGATACTTGTTTCGCTTACAAATACGAAGGACTGTGTTCTGAGGCGGAAAGCGTTGATAGCTATCGGGTGGGTTGGGACAGCGCAAGAGATTGGTATTTTTAATGACAGAATGCTTCACGACGAGGATAGTCTTTGCCGTGCATGGTCAGCTTCGGGGCTATGGCAATTATCATGTAACAGACTGCATAGTCAAACAATACTCCCGGAAGTAAAAGATGTTTTGAGACAGGCAATCGCTGTGGAAAAAGACCTTTTTGCATGCGGCGTAATAATAGAGTCGGCACAGAGTTTATTCGGTAAAAAATGGATATCGTCTATCGCTGTTGAAAATGCAGATGTTGTAAAAATAGAAAAGGCTCGCAAATCGGCTGTCAGATTTTTAAGTAAGGATTAAATATAAGGAGTATAATCATGAAACAAATTCCCGATTTTCTGAAAGAATACGAAACCGCTTTACAAAAATACAGGCAGCGTTCTGTCGAAATTTTTGCGACAGCCCTAAACGACGGTGAAACAACGGATATAAAAAGTTCCAAGTTTTTGGGAACCCCTTATTTGCCTGTCGGTATGGACTATCCGAAAGACAAGGGTGGCAAATATGAACGAAATTTATGCAATTAACGACTTATCGGAACTGGAAGATTTTTTACATTCTCAAAACTCCATTGAAAACATACCTGAAAAACTTTTTGTAGAGTTCCTAAAATATGCGGATTATAAAAGCGTATCGGAGTGGAACAAGGCGGTGCGGCTTTGTGAATGTCTTGCCGTAATCGGCTGGGGAAATCATGAACCTTTGGAAGCGTCAAGAGGTGTGTTTTTTAACGGTAATCCCCGTACCTTTTTTTGCAACAGATTCGGAGAGCTCCGGTTTGTCGAGGCAATATGGTCAAAAAGAAAAACGGGATTTACGATGGAACAGGGTAGAACTTCCTATTACCCCGCTCCCGACTGCAAAGACAAAAAACAACCGATGTATTGGGATTACCCCGTAACTGAAAATATAGAAGACATAAAAATTGAAAGTCAACGTAATTGGATTCCTAAAAATCCTGTTTGGATTGTACATACAATATCAAACTGTTATGAAAATTCAAAACCGGTTATAGAAAGCATTAAAGAAAAACTTCAGGACGAATTAAATAAAAAGATGCGTCCCGAAAAATACGGCAAAGCCATAAATTGTATTTTATTGAAATGTGCTTTCAGCTATTATGATAATAATCATTGTAAAACAAACTATGTCATCGATGAATCGGGGCCAAATTATCAAATCAAGAAGCCGCAAAAGAATTACAGAAATTATACACAAAAGAAGAGATTTCCGAAAACGGATATTACTTGCGTCCCCGATTTCAATACGGGCCATTTAGAGCAGATGCAGGCAAGATAAATGTAGTTATACATTTTGAAAAAGAATTCAGCCGATTAACACATCGTCAGCAAAAAGAAAAACTGGCAGAGTATTTTTTAATTTCGCTTAAAACTATTGCAGAAAAACAAAAAAAGAAAATACTGAATTATGATTTCAATTTAATGATTTCCGATTTTACGGAAATAATGAAAAAATGGATGAATTAGGAAGATGTAAACATGCGCTATTCATTTATGTCGGAAAATCTAATCCCCCTCTTTTTTCAATAATATCTTGTACATCCTTTCCCAAAGTCAATAATTGGTTCATGTCTGATATATCGCTTATCCCGAAAGGATTGAAGGATGTAGCGCCTGTAATTGTTTTGTATTCTTTCGGTCTTGATATAAATGATATTTTCCGATTATCAATTCCTATATCAACCTTTACCAATTTGTCATGATTCGATTTGATTTTACAAAATAAAATTTTACCGACCATAATTTCTTTTTCATTTTCTACAACTCTTATATTAATCTTATCGATATAAACAATAAATTTTTTTGCTACACTTTTACGAATTTTTTTCATAATAAGATATGATATAACCAACGAAGGTGAAAACACTAAAAATTTAAATAGCGGATGAACTTTGTAAGTAATCATTCCAGAATAAAATGACAGCAGGTAGGTTAGTAATATAGGAAACATAAAGCCTATCGGAAAGCATAGTCCCATAATCATGTCGCTTTTTGGTGTTCCTGCCACAAATTCAAATTTTTTCATCATGTATGTATCTACTAATTTCTTTTATCAAATGATAGGTTTCTATAAAGCGAAGATGCCAAATCTTCTTGTCGGCAGTAATTTCTTCGTATATATTCTCCAACGTATGCGCAGGCGCTAATAATCCTAAAGAATAATCTTCGAAAATGACTTCACCTATCTTTTCAAGTTTATCTAATAGAAGTCCTAAATCTTTGTGATTAAACCAGCAATCCGTGTCCAGAGCATATTCCGTATTTTGTTTCTTACAGGCAATTTCGCTGTTCAAAAAATCATCCATAGTCGGCTTATCTTTTTGCAACAAACGCGTGCAGGCTAAATGATATTCTATTTTTCTTGGAGTCTGATCAATATCTGAAACAAAAACGACGCCGTACTCATTCTCAAATTTAACTGCAAGTACTTCTCCCACGTTAAAATACGGGCATCGTTTAATTTTTGCCTTCGGTACCTTAATCGGTTTTTGATTTTCACTTTGCAGCTGTACTGCCAGTTTATCCAGTGCCTTCTGCCTTTGCGTTAAAGCTTTGCTGTCAATTTCAAGCCAAAAATCATCAGCGCCTTTTGAAATTATTGTTAATGCCTTATTCTTTATCTTCTCAGGCAAATGTCCGACCTTCCACAAAGAATAAGCGAATGCAGTCCAGTAAATCTCTGTGTAAAATGAACCTATACAAAAATTATTCTCGTCATTTAAAATATCTTCAATTATTGCGTCGATATTTTCACCGTCTTTATATCGTTCTACTATAGAATTGTAAATATCATACCCATCGTCACTGTCTATAATTTTTACACCGTCTATTGCCATTTCACATAATCTCCTTTAATTATATATTATCCGCTTTTCAGTGATAAAATTCCCTGTATAAATTAGGATACTCATATCCTACAGGATATTTTCTAAAAATAAGATAGACGAATACAGCCGCAAGCAGGCAGAAGAAGTTGACGATGTATAAGTATTTAAGCGTATGGTGCCTGTGAAAAAACAACATAACGATTAAGAGGGTCATTATACCGATCGGCACATAGAGTCTGAACGTAATATAGTTATCTGTCATAGGTTTCTTTCCTATCTTTACTAACCCGTAATTCAGGTATTCCTTATTTTCTTTACATTGCAGTTCATCAAATACCTTCCTAAATGTTTGTAAGCAAAGGCTTTTATTCCTGACACTTCCTGATGATGATGTTTCAACAATTCATCAGGAGAATTCCATACTCCAAAATCTTGAGTAATTCCTTCGCTTTGTATGTACGTGTTGTTCCTGTCAAAATCAATTATTGGATGCCGGAAATCTTTTACCGCAACACCATAACCGCAGAAAAAACCGGTGCAGTTTGCAAATTGTTTTTGCAGTTTTGATAAATACTTTTGATCCAGTATAAAGGCTTCAAGTTCATACCACTTATCCTCAAAATACACTTCAACCCAACTGTGAAATATATTCTGCGGCGCATTTTTATAAACAAATCCGCTCATTACTCCTTTCTGTAATTGTTTGTCTATGGTAAAACCATGAACTCGACAAGGAATTTCACAGGCACGCAACAAAGCCATGAAGAGTGTTCCTTTTGTATTGCATTGACCGTATCCGTCCTTAAGAACTTTAGATGCGCTGATATCATCATCTGTATTATACCCGAATGCGATATCATCTCTTACAAAGTTATAAATAGCTTTAAGGCTGTCAAATTTATTTTGTTCTTTCCAATGTTTTTCTTCTATTAATTTTTGAATGCTCGGATTTGAAAAATCCAGCATTGTAGTCTCTTGCAAGTATTGATTCATATCCATTTTATTTCTCCAATGCTTTCAGCAAATCGTCTATAGCCAAATATCCTTTTGCGGTATCATCACAAACCATTTTCTTACCTTCTTCTATTGCTGATGCTGTGATTATATTGGGAATATCCCTCTATTCTTAAATAGTATGTTCATTATTTCGTGCAACGTCAATATGTCGTCATTACTTATTTATATCTCATCTTCGCTTAATTCTCTAAAATTTGAAATATGATATCCAAAATAGCATTGCCCCGATTTGCCTATAAAAAATTCCATGTTCCGGCCTATTAGCTATCTCGCCTAAGTAAATCATAGGCATGTCATCAGAAAACGGATATAATACCATTCATTTTTGCCGGATAAATAATACCGCACTTAGATTCATTATTTTTGCCGCCTCAAAGAACTTATAAGTTTATATTCTCAATCATCTGTTATAATTTGTTTTACCTAAAGGAATAGGAGTCGGATTTAACAATACCCAGAGAACCGAAAGTTCACACAAACGCTCTGTTATAGCATCTTCATCCTCACCGTTTGTACGTATGCTTGAAATAAGCTCTTTGGTCTCTTTCAGTTCTTCCTCAGAAAGCGGCGTGCCTGAAGCAAAATGATTTGGCAGGGTATTAAGCATATTTCTATAATCTTTATCCCAGTTTACTCCGCCGTTTCTATATAGCTCATCCTGCACCCTGCCTGTTATACGGATGACTTCGCCTTGTACTGTTTTTGCAGCTCCGCTTGAAGGAATAAGCATATCCCAGAGTTCATCGTATTGTTTCTTCCAAGAACCTGTCTTTATAATAATAGGAGAAACTCCGTCATGTATCTTACGTTTTGGAGCAGGCTTTACATCAAATAGTACATAGAGTTTTTCAAGCTCCGCTTCTGTTTCAGTAAGATAATCTTTATTAAAGTTTTCTCTGTGAAATTCAAAATCCTTACCGATTATTTCGACTCTTTCAGCCATTTCAGGCACTACCTCAGCATCCGCCTTTATCAGCATTTCTGCAATTTCTGCCGCCTGTACAATATTACTATTTCTGCAAGTAGCAAGAGCTTCGGCTAAAGGAGTTCGCCCCATATCATTTTTTGCATTAACATCTGCACCTTTTTCAATCAAAAAACTTACTATCTTAGGACGGAAAAACCCTGCTGCCGTATGCAGAGGTGTACTTCCATATGTATCAGGTTTTTGTATATCTCCGCCTAATTCATACAGCAGTTTTACAGTATCTCTCCCCAGTGTGGCATGTTTATATAATGGCGTACGCCCATAATAATCAGGAGTATTTACATCTAACCCCTGTTCTACAAGCCAGATCACAAGTTCATCAGGAACACCGCCAAAATGAAGCGCCGTATTGAGGCTGTATCTACCGTTATGAGCGGTAAGCTCACATTTATCATAGACGGCTTTAAGAGCTTCAACATCTCCTGCTGTAATCAGTTCATCAAAATTTTTAGGTAAGGTAACTCTTTTTTTTGCCATTGTTCTTCTCCTTAGTTATAATCCCAACTTATTAAGTTTCCATTGTACTATGTGGGTATCAAAAGTATTTGACACTTGTATATTTTATATTTCTAAACCCACTTAAGGCCATTAACATCTTTTAAAACCATAGATATTCCGTCATAATCATTTTTTAATTCAACTTCTTTTTCCTTAACTGATATGTTGTTGTACCAGTGTTCCAAACTTGCATATTTTCCTATGTGGATATTGATAAGCATACTTGTTATGGGATCCCAAGTGCCTTTTTTTACCGTTTCCGCCAGTAAATAATACGCATCTAAAAATATAAGATTTCTCCCATATATCCAAAATGGAAGTTTAATATCTAACAGCGGCAATTTTGCAGAAAAAATATCATCCCCATGCGGCGGCACTGTTTCATAGTGAAATTCTATTTCACTCCCATAATATGCAAACGTTGCCCCTTCACAACCGATACTTTGAGGAACACCCTCCTCAGCTATGATAAATTCCATCGCTTCTCCTTATATTTTCTTACCCTTCCATATCGGCTGACACAATCCCCTTCTTTAAGCTTCCGCATACTGTTATACAATGCCCGAAGAAAAGGTCGTCATCATCAAAATAGGCAGAAAATGAACCGCCTGATGTCATCCAAATTGAACTGAGGCTAATTCTTTTTGCAAAACTTTCTTCTGTAATTTCAGCAGCTTCTTCATCAGATTCTACCCATTCGCAGGCGAGTTTAGTAAGCTTTTTTGAAGCAAAACTACGCAGATCTGCATCCCATTTTGCCTGCTCTGAAAGCATTGTTTTCAAGGCTTTTTTCGCCTTTGTTATTTCACCCTTATTATCCTTATCTACATCTAATATAATATTTATTTTTCTATCCTGCCAAATAATACTTCCTTGAAAACTTTTAATTTGTTTATCATAAATCAGTTCACCTAATATATCATCTTGTAAAATTATAGGTTTTCTATACTCTGCAAGTATTTCTTCCAATTCCTTACAAGCCGCATTTTTTTCAAGAACTTCCACAACTAAAAAATGTTTTTTTGTCGGTAGTACACCGTTTGGAACTTCCTCAGGAAGCTTTGCACGCACCTTTAATTTGTAAATGGTTTCGTCTTCAAATTGATATGGTAAATTTTCTTTGTCTGTGACAGGATATACTATACGCCCTTCTTCTTTATGCAGTTCACCTGTTTCACAGTCCACATAAGCTAAGAAATAAGCAGCCCAGTCCCAAAAACCGTTTCTCAAACTTCCGCCGCCGCCTTCGTGCCTTAGAACAATAATCTCTCGTTTCTTTTTCTCAAAAGAGTCTTCCCATTCTTTTTGTGTCATTTTATTTCTTAGCCGCATGTATTCAATTAATTCCATTAAGTTCTCCAATCAATCCCCTCACCTGAATGTTTGACAAACTCATATACATCTGAGGCTACACGCTTCATTTCAATCGACCCCAAAGCTCCCAAATCATTCATATAAATAGTATCATCAGAATCTTTTTTTATAAAGAAAGCCAAGTCACCGCCCTGTCCAATCATAAAAAAATCCGGCTCCCATTCTTCTATCTGATAAGTAGTATTTCTTTCTACCAAATCCGCCTTTGAATATAAAATGATACCGGTATCCTCTATTGTAAATTCTCCATCCCCGCCCATTTCTGATAAAAATTTATCATATAAAGTAGGCAGTACAAAATCCATCTGATTATTCATTATAAACTTCTCCAAATATTTTCTGTCTTAATATTTTTATATCTCATCTTCGCTTAATTCTCTAAAATTTGAAATATGATACCCAAAATAACATTTTCCGGATTGACCTATAAAAATGCCATGTTCCGGCATATTAGCTATTTCGCCTAAGTAAATCATAGGCATATCATCAGAAAACGGATATTCAAAAGATATTTCATCTTTAAGAGTAACCAAAGTTTTTTCTTTCATTGTGTAAGTGCTCAATTTATTCGTGCGGAGGGTTTAATACCCCGACGCTCTGCGTCGTAACAAAGGGTATTAAAGCCCGACTGCAACCACCTTATGAGAACAACATACCCCGATGCTCTGCGTCGGGGTTGTTGATTACTCCATTTGAAATGCGATTTTGCATTTTGAGTTCTTTAAATTTGGAAAGCCATATTCCTCTAATCGATTTAATGTTTTTTGAATAGATTCGGTTATATTCTTTTTGCTAATAGGTAAATTGCTTACGATATATATAATACCACTCAGTTTTGCCGGATAAATAATACCGTACTTAGATTCATTATTTATAATACGGAGTAGGTAAACATCATATTTTGTTTTAACATAGAAATCAAACTCTTGATTATCATAAATCTCCTCCGGGATCAGGTGGACTGGAGCTACGATACAGTCTTTCATTTGAAAACTATCATTCCCAAAATGTGCTTTACAATTGTGTTTTCGCTTTATTCTTTCTATCCATTCAGTAATCATTATTATACTACGACCTCCGGTTTAATAAATCAATCTTATTTTGCATTCCAGTTATAGTAATTCATACTTATTCTCCCATATTCACATAACAGTCAGTTCACTACTATAAATGCGACTAATCCATCATTCATCAAATTCGTTTTTTAGTTCAAATTTATTTAAACTCCGACAAAGGACTGTTTTATTTCAGACAGCTCTTTTAACTTTCTTTCCAAAATCACTGCATTCATTCCGTTTTTGATTGTAATTTCATAATACTTATCAAATTCGGGATGATTATTTTGTTTTACAACCGCTAAAAGTTCTGCAAAATATCCCCAAACATTATTATAGCTTTTTGTTGAAGTATAATCTTCTCTTTTCGGCATCCACTTGAGTTTTACAAAGAATTTGTAAAGTATCTTACTCCACGTTTCTACATCATCATCATAGCAAAAAAACTTGGTCTCAAACAGACTGCCGAAACGCCTGTCCCAAAATTTTACATTGTCAGGCAAATACCATGTATCACGGCTATCGCGGCATATCAATTCTGTTATTATTCTTTCAAGTATTTCGGATGGAAAACCTCCGGCACAACCATAACTTCCGGCAACTGAAGTTTGTGCCGCTTCCTCTTTAAGTTCTTCATAGGCTGTGCGGCTATCAAGCAACACCAAAGCAATTTTTGCACGGTGACCAAAGGCTTTTCCTGCACTCAATATTCTATATTTCTCAATCTCGTTCATAGTTCCTCCGCTCGCCTAACTTTTCCTATAATCCGAATTTTTCCCAGTCCTTAACCGATTCAATAACAGGTATCCAACTATCGATTTCAAATTTTTCCTGTTCATAGGGTTCAGCATATCCATCCACTATTAATATTCCGCTGCATTGGATATGAGCCTTGCTATTCCTTATTTCAAGAATTTTTAATTTGTATGAAACCATCGGTTCGTGTTCATAAATGTAAAATGAATCTTCTCTGTCATCGCTTTCTTCTATTGTCATTACAGAAAAGGATTCTCCAATTAATTCTGCTGCTGAGTTTTTGTTTGTACCTATCCGATTTATGCAAATAGAAGGTGCTATTGTTTCGCCCCTAAAATTACCTTTAGCAAATCCGACATCCACTGACCATGATGCAGATCCATCTTCTTTTAAATACATCAGACAGCTCTGTCTTCCATTCCAGTCATCTTCAAACGTATGATTTTCTCCGATCTTTAGCATTTGTTATCTCCCTTTCAACTATTTTCAAATCATAAAGTTAGCTTGTATTAATTAATCTCTTCAAGTATACTGGAAACCAATTCTGTAATACTCGGCGCTGCATAAACCACTTTATCCGGATCATGAATATAGCAGATAATCTGACCTTCTTTTCCCGCTATATCCGGATCAAAATCCAACATCAGAAAGCAGCTGTCACAGTATTCGGCAAAGGGAATCCATTTTTTATTAAAGAGATAGGGTTTAATCCTACTGTCCTTCATATTTTCAATATCTTCGTTTGTAAAATAATCCGTAAATTCCGTTAAGAGCGCATCTCTATTTTGAAAATGTTCTTTTGTGCTTGTTACAGCCTGTAAGCTCATCAGATTAAACAGCATTTCTATTTCATCTATAACACAGGGTAAAATACTTAAGTATTTACTTCCATTTTTATATCGGTAAAGTTCTTTGAAGTCTTCCGGCAAAGTTATACCGAACTTCTTCTCAAATACTGATAGCTCTTCTTCGGAAGCTCCCGAAATTTCCTGATAGTCGTTCAGATATTCTTCTTCGACAGGATCATCCAAATCCCATTCTTCAAAATGCTTGCATATATACTTTTCAATTTCTTTGATTTTATCGATTAGCTGCATAGCTTTTATCTCCTAAATTGTTATTTTATATAACGTTCCGGCTTATCGATTGATAAGCCATTCTTTAAATATCGATAATCAACATTTCTATAACTACATTCCACGCACAATTCTCATTTCATTACATATTTGACACTATTCTACCCTTTTTAAGGTGTTTTTTCTACTGTCAGATTTTCATCGTCCCTCTTAAAAACGATAAGGAAAAATGATACAATAGAATATGAAAGGAAGAGGATTAGTTGATGAAGAAGCTCGGTTGAAAGGATTAAGTATATTGAAACAAATAAGGAAGATAAAATATGAATAACCTAAAATTAAGTTTATTGAAAAAATGGGAATTGGATAGTGAGCTTTCGTTTGTGCATAGCTCTGTTTTGTTGCCGGATGGAACTGCTATAATTCTGACTACAGGCGTGAAGAGCGATTGGGATAAATTTTACCTCCTTGTGCTTTCTGTCGATGGTATAAAAAAGATTCCGATTGAATATGAGAAAACATTAGGCAGAGATTATCCTGTGCTTTTTCGATATGGTACAAGTTTCGGACTCATCATTTCGGCAAAAGAAGTGCGGTATTACTCCGGCATTCATTCCTCTCCGGAAATAATTCCGATAAAAAATAATTCACAGCTAAGAAGAAGCATTGTGCCGGAAAAAGCTCAACAGAGGTATTTTCAAAATATATCCGACAGCAAGACAATTCCCGTTTGCTTTGAAAATGAATTTTATTGCGGGGACGCAAGATATTTTGCTCTTTTGGAATTTGATGCTGCTGCAAAATCTACCGAATGGAAATGTTTTTCTACAATAGATAAAAAGGTATTTACACATCAAGAAGACAGATGCGGCGAGGCACCTAAAATAGACAGCATTAAAATATCGGGTAAAGAAATCTATGCCTTTACTCCGGGCGACAGCCAAACATCGGTTAATAAGTGGGGAATGAATTATTATGCCCTTGCAAGTATTTCCGAAGATGGGAAAGTAATCAAAAAATTTATCGAATCAGATGACTTAAAAAAAGACGGTAAAAAAGGCAGCATCAACGGATGCTTTACTGATTCTCAATATGTGATAATGACTCCTCTTTTTAAAACCGATGATTGGAAAGGCAAGCAAAAAGTTTTTTCACTCAGCACACGTGAATATTCCGATATTACCTTTCCAAGAGGAATGTCCAAACACAGGCTCGAAAACATCTCAGGCGAAATATGCCTTACCTCGTTTTACGATAGAGGACTAAAAGAAATAGCATTATGCAATGTGAATTCATAAATAAAAAAAAGGAATGGAATATGAACGGAAAAAATATCGGCCGAACTGTGTCGTGGGTGTACTACAAAGACGAAAAACTCATAGGCGGGTCGGCATTTGATATACAACTCTTTCGGCAGATATTGGAAAACAACGCAAAGTTTTCGAGTCAGACTCAAGAAATGATGGAGACACAAATTAAAGCACAAAATATTTTTGATTGTATTTCACTCAAAAGCTCAAAATACACCAATCGCTTTTACGAGAATGGCGGCCATAGAGCATTTATACCCGAAAGTATCTGTATGGTTGATTATTGTGAAGATAAAATCTTTGCCGTTGTGAGAATCGGAGATCGTTGTGAAATTGTTTCTTATGATTATGACATCACAGGCAAGAATGGACAAGAGTGGTTCAATTTTATAGGAAAGAACACCCCTGTTTTTGATAAAAAAATCATTGAGAATATAAAAACGGCTTTAACACAATACGGACAACTGCAAATAAAAATACTTGAAGAAGAAGACAGACGTATTTGGGAGACAAAAGAAAAACTTGCTTGCCGGAACAAAAGCTTACCTGCCGATACGGAACAAACTTTTTTATCGCTTTGCAAATTACTCGGCATATCTCCGCAAAAAGCCAAGAAAATATACCATACAGCATTGGAGCAAGAAGATATTTGTGTCTCTTTGATAAACGATTTTATAGATTTGAACTATTTGGCAATGTTCGATTGGAAGGCGAATGTGGGAGATATTGTATACGGTTACAATCTATTAGTAAAAAAGATAAAAGCGAATATGCTTCACTTGGATAAAGATACGGAATTTGAACCGCCGGAAGTTTTCCGTAGGCTTACTGCGATGAGTGACAAGGTATTATATCTTATCGACACAAATAGCGATTGCTATATTTTAGGTTTGTCAGATAAAGAAAATAGAGAAAAAATCATAAGTGCTTATAAACAACTGTTCAGCCTGCTTCAATCTGAGAATACGATTGAAATTGTGAACATGCTGTAATCAACAACCCCGACGCAGAGCGTTGCCGAGGACGGCGAGTATTAAACCCTCCGCACGAATAAAGGAAAGAATGAAACAAGTAATTGCATTTTGTATATTTATATTCATTACTTTTGCACTATCTGTTGATGGAAAGGACGGCTTTATGACTATTTCAAAACAATGTATTATAAGCCCTGATGAAATTGTATCAATGCAATTTTCCGATAATACGGATACAGCCTTACGAACAATTAAGGATGATGATATAAAAGCAATAACGGATATTTTAAATACTGCAAAATATGATGATGAGCGTAATGACGGAAAGATGTTTAAAATGACTGCACCGCAGTTAAGAATAGTAATACGATATAGTGATGACAGTGAAGTAAAAATCCAATTATGGGATGCACTTATGTATGTTAATAAAACATGGTATAAAATTGACATAAGAGCTATTAAAGAAATATTATATGGTAAGGAGTTATAAAATGAGTATTATAAAAAACTTGGAATCAAATAAACAGGATAAACAGCCGGCTATGCCGCAACAGAAACTTCATATCAATTTAACTAAAAACGGTTTGTATATTAATGATGAGTTTATTGAAAACCTATCAATAGATATTCTTGCGGAGAAATTCGGTGAATATAGAAAAGTATTGCGTAAGCCGCCTGATGGAACAGTAAGTAAAGATGATTTAGAGGAAATATATATCTGGGATAATATAGGAATAAAGAGTTTTGTTTCCAAAGGACGTATCAGCGAACTAGACATAAGAATATGTGAAGATAAGGAATGGGAGAAAAAAGTAAATTTTTCGTTTTTCGATGTAAATCCCAAGCAGGTGTTTCCCGGCATTTTTACGATAAACGGTAAAACTATTTTGGAAGCTATACCTCAAAAAACATTGAGAGAAGCTTATATATTTTTAGAAATGAAAGTGGGAAATTGGAAAATAAATTGCTCATTGTCGAGCAAATTAAACTCGGTTCTGGGCGCAATATCTTTTCAGGAACGTTTGAGAAAATCAAAAACCGATGAGATAGCCGATTTGGTATGTGCCGAACCTGAACCTATACGGGATATAAGTTTTTGGTATAAACCGCCGAGGGTGTCGAGCGGTAAATGGGCGCTGCCAAAGGTAAAAGGTGAAGTACTGACATTTACAAACTTCAATTTTAAACTTGCTGTTATCCAAGAGCTGATGTACAAACAAGAACTGCTTAAACCGAAATTTGATGTATATGATTTTTGCAATGATTATGCAAAAAAAGAAATAGATCCCGATGATTACTACGATAAAATGATACCTGAAGTAAAAAGCTGGTTTCAGCAATTGGAGATTCCTGCTGAATTGGCCCCAAAGGTAACACAGCTGTTTCTTGATGGCGGAAATGAAATTAATATGCAGCTTATTCCGCAATGGGACGGCGAGGATAACTTATTTGATATTAAATCTATTTCCGATGAAGAGTTGGCACAGTTTCCAAACTTAAAACTTATTGACGGCACCGTTATTTATATTTCCGAAAAAGCAAAGAAAAAACTTATCAAGAAAGGAATTAATATTGCAGAATAAATTTAAGTCATAAAGGATATATTATGCTTCATTTTGATATTGGATGGAGAAGAACTTATCGCAGTGTTAAAGCTATAATATAAAATAGAAGATAGATTATAAAATACATGGTTTATTATAACGACTGAGCTCTCTCATTCATTCCAATCACGTGCTATTTCGGTTGAAATCTCAAAGCCGGTCATATCATTACTTTCATTAAAATGAATATAAGCAAAGTATTCATTCCAAAAGAGATGATCGCTTCCGGTTGACCATTTAATGCCGTAGTGCAGCTGAGTTATGTCTGTCGTATTTCTCGGCGGTACTAACCACAGTTTTTTATCGAATGTTTTTTGCAATGTTTCTCGCTGCAATGGAACGAGCAGCTCAACATCATCAAGACAATAACGAATTGAATTTTCTCTTGCATCGGAGATACAGTATTCGTCAATTTTTAAATGAATGATTTTACAATCCTCTAATACCGTATCCTTCTTTTTATGACCATAAAGACCGATGCTCCCAATCACAAAGCCGTCTTTTACAAGAAGATAATGAGCATAAGGTATAGCAGTATTATTTCTTCGGAATCCTTTTTCAACGAGAATACTCCGATCAACGGGATATTTTTTAAAAGCACCGCAAGAAAGCAGTTTTTTATAATCTCTGCCGGAAGGATTAGCCTGTTTTACATAAATATCGAATCCGTCTGCAACTATATCGGCAACAGTTGTATGTGCCATCTTAATCTTTGTGTTGTTAATCGTAAAAACCGGAGCCTTCACCGGAACGCTGATTATGATATATACCAAAAACATATAAAGTGAAAATATTGCGACAGCCACAAACACAAAAATACTTCTTCCGGTACGCTTCCGTGCATTAAAGAGAGCCATAACCGGAGGCAAAATAATATATGTTGCCAAATTAGAAAATCCTGAGCCTCCCTTTTTTATCACCTGTAAGGCAAATAATACCGCCCCAAGTATCGAAGATGCATATACTAAAAGCTCACTGAGCTCCATTTTTGTAGTATCAGTCTGTTCGTTTACTGCTTCTTCCATCAATGATTTTCCACCGGAAACAGTCCGTTTCATATAAATATACATTCCGAAGATAACCGCTAAAAAAATAAGTCCTGAAACGGAAAGCAGTAAAATAAAAATTAATCTTCCCAATCTATCGTCTCCTCATCTATATTATAGAAATATCTGTCTATGCGTTTTATATTCATTAAGCTTTTTTCTCATTATCAGTTATTATTCAAAAATCCGGTTCATATACTTTGTCATATTTTCTATAAAATCATCAAAGGCTGCCAAATCGATGAGCTCTTCATGTTCCATATCATAGCTTGCAATCTTTTTTGTTTTCGGGTTCCATACAATATAAATATGACTATAATCTCCGAGAGAGCGGGAAAGTCTTAATAATTTTTGTCGGCCGAATTTAAATGGAATAGTATCAATCAGTTTGAAGAACTCAATATATCCAAAGTCGGAATCCGCTAACTCAAAGTGTAGGTTTTCACTATTTAAAAATTTAATTATTTTCTTTGGCAATTTATACGGTTTTAATTCATCTAATTTATTTTGTGTTTGATGAAATTCGGAAGGCTCTAATGATTTAAAATATTCTGCCATTTCCTCATCGCCTTTTTCCAAGGCTATGCTATATGGACGCATTCCGTCTTTTTCGGCAATCGTAACGTCCGCGCCATGCTTCACTAAAAATTTACACATTTCCAAATTAACATATCTTGCAGCTACACACAATGGAGTCGGTTGATTGGAATATACCATGTCGGACTTATTGTAATTAATATCTGCTCCATGTTCAATTAGAAATTCCAGAGTTTTATAATTACGGTCAGAAACCGCGTGACGAAAGAGTTGTCCGCCGTATTTAGCCGCGGTATGCCCAAGTTCTTGTATAATCGGAAAATTGTCAAAGCGTTTACCATAGTATGCTTCTAAAAATGCTTCCGAACCCACGTTGTTTACTAGATCTATCTTTGCACCATGGGAAACAAGAAACCTTATTACCTCTTCATTACAATATCTCACTGCTAGAAGAAAACTTGGCTGCTCCTTTACATTAAGGTTTACTCCTTTTTCCGTCAGCCATTTTATAGATTGAAATTTTTCCATTATCAATGCAAAATCTAAAGGAGAGAGTTCGGTGTATTTGCCGACTCTTATTGCTTTGTTAAGCTTCCACCCGTTTAATAGATGTTCTTCCAATGCAGAAATATTTTCATTTAGTACATCGTTTAAAATTTTCGGTATCGATTCAAATCTTCCGATGTTTCCGATTGTTATCATAATTAAATCCTTGTTTACCTATTTCTCGAAGTGTTAAGCACCTCTCTTTTAATCTTTAAATAATTCATGTATTTTTTTCGGTACATTAAATTTATAAGTATCATCTTCATTATCACATTTTGTCAAATTATTATTTATGTTGTTAATTCTCCGATATACTGCATTATCATTTTCTCCATTATTTCTTTTCTCCGATAAAATCAATTACATCCGACCAACCGTCATCTTTTGCATCATAAGCCCAGCGTTTATCTGTCAATGATTCAAGGTCATCAATGCTTTTATGTAAAGCCTCGGACATTTCTTTTCTCTTATCTGCAGGAATCGAATTTAAATATGTATCGCTTATTTTGAATCTGATATTTTGAAGAAAATTGACCGTATCTACATAGGTACTTGAATATTCAAAAACCGTATTTTCAGGGAAACATTTTATTACGGTTTCAAAGGCCGTTTTCATATCGGATAATTTTAATGCTGCCAATGTGTCGGGAACATACCGGATAAGCTGCGGATAATTACAGATAAATTCCCACCAACCGTCACCCTTCCAATTTCCTATGATGTTAACGGCAATATGAAAAAAGAATAAATCCTCATCGGTTTGATTTTTAATTTCTTCTATTTCTCCGATTTTCCATAGTTTATCCGATACTTCCGCAAAGAAGCTTTCATTACAATTTTTTTGATTTTTAATTAATTCTTTCAATGTAAGCATTTTATTCGTGCGGAGGGTTTAATACCCCGACGCTCTGCGTCGTAACAAAGGGTATTAAAGCCGACTGCAACCCCCTTATGAGAACAACATACCCCGGCGCTTGTGTCGGGGTATGTTGATTTCTCCTGTTTTGCTACTTCGAAACATCAAATCCCAGTTTCTTTAAATTGCTCATTTGTTTTTGTTGATGTTCTGGCGTGCCGGTGCCGATTAGGACGTCGCTGTAAATTTCACTTGTAGGCCAATTATCGTAATAATTATTGAGGAACTGAGGGATCTTTTCATACATAGGTTGAATGATTGAAATAAAGCCCTGTTTAAGGCATTGAATATATGTTTTTTCATCAAGTATTTCAGTATGGCCGTATTTGTCAAATGAAGTCCGGCGGTTGAGGGCTCCCTCAATGTCCCAAGGTGTAAATACAACTAAATGCAGAGGACGGCTCCAGCGTTCAATATCCGTTTTATCGGGCGAAGGAAAAAGTTTTCTCCAAATGCCTCTTTTTACTGCATAACTACCGGTAGAAACATACAGGCGATATGGTGTATTTTCAAATGCTTCTTCGGATATTTCACCAGAAACAGGTTCGAATACTCCATATAAATCGCAATTTAAAAGGCGGGCATAATAGGATTTTTCGCCTGCATCTATTTCGTAAATTGCGCCAAGTTCGTATCGTGCCATTTTATACCTCCCATAAAAACTTTTTGCAAGGATTAGCAAATCTTGAAGAAGCCTTAACCTTCCCCGAATATTCGGGCAAAGAGTTTTTTCATTTCTCTTGCATATTTGACCGCACCCGGAATACACAGCCTTTTATAATAATCTGCTAAAATTGCAGGATAATTTTTTAATATATCGAATTCCAGCATATACATGGCTAAACATGACTTTGTATATTTGCCGACTGAAATAAGTTTTGATTTTTCATCTTCATCAAGTTTTTCTTCCGGAGCAAATTCGCCGTCAGGATATTCATCCGACGTATCATTACTGTACTTCCAAAATTCTTTTGTCCAAAGAACAATATCGCTTTTATTTTCTTTGATTAGATGCAAATACCATTCGGCCAGTTCTTTTTCGGTAGATAATTTACAAGTAAAACCTTCCAATAAAAATTGACGTTGTTTTAATCTATCATGTAATCGGGAAATTTCAATATTCTTGATTTTTTCTTCAATACTTGCCGGATCCGTAAGCCGAATCAGCTCCGAATAGATTCTGCTGTCTAAAAATTCTTTTAAAGTATTAATTTCTTTTGCCATGTAAAAGCCTTTCACCAATTAAATATTGTTTATAATTATATCATCTTTAATCGGGATTTTCTATAATAAGAATAGCTGTTTTTACGCTTTTTAAAGGATAGAAAAATACCGTAAAATTATGTATAATCTGATAAAGCAAAACCGGATATGGCTTATGTTCGGATTAGGAGAGAGAAAATAAATGACCACTAAAAAATTTGCTCAATATATGGAAAAACAATGCAAAGGAATAAATAATTTTTCACTGGAAGCCATTTTTGAAGAGTATATTGTACTTGTGTCAGGGAAACGAATCGGTGTGCTGTATCGGGAAAAGTTTTATGTCCTTTATGCACCGACTTTTGAAAAAACGGAAAATATACTGCCTTGTTTTAAACCGATAAATTTATTTAATTGGAAGTATTATCAATTTATTGAAGTTACAAATCTTGAAGATAAGGAGAACCTTGAAAAAATCATAAATTATGTTTATCATGAATTATATTTTCTAAAAGAAGTTGTCATTGATATAGGATTTTTATTTCAAAGTTATAGAGGCTATCCCGAAACTATTTATACTCTATATGAAGAAAATATTACATTCCTTAATTTTGCCTATGAAAAAAAGCTGATAAAGGAAAATCCTGTAGACAGAGAAGGCAGAATTGTAAAACTCTTATATACGAATCTCGATTTAACCGAAACCGGACAGAAAATTTTATATAACTTATATAATAAATGGCTGACCTATACGGATAAAAATGATGCCGATTCTTTAAAAAGAGCACGGAATATAAAACAATTAGAAAAGTATTATCAAAAACTGGTGGGATAAAAGTAGATAGATGAACACGATAATGGATAACACAAATTTTAATATTCAAGAATTGGTAAATTTGAATTCTTATACCGATAGTAAAGGCTGGAAAGGATATTGCAAAAGAAATAAACCTTTCACTATTTTTCGTGCAAATAAAATAGTCGATTATTTTATGCATTTTTTTAGAAAATATACAAATAATATAATCATAGTTTCGAATATTTTCAAAGTAAAAGAATATAATCTAAATAACAGCAACATAAACAATTACATAAAATACATAGAAAAGTATTTAATTGATTTTGGATATATAGAAACAATTAGCGCTTCTATTTACGATAATGATAATTGTTTATCTTTAGGATTCAAAAAAATTCTAACTACGGATTATGATATTATATCTATGTTCTCTTTATTAATGATGATGGATGAAGGAATTGACGGACATTGTTTTTTTGTGTTTGATGAATTAGGATTTGTTGCTTATCCTCATGATGATACAGGTTTTGGATTTATACGCATCAAAAATACGAAAGTTCACTATGAGGATATGTTTCTTGAAAATGTATCTCAATTTTCAGATTTTACAAGCGTTTGGTGATTATTCTAATCAACATATCCCGACGCAGAGCATCGGGGTATGTTTTTCTCATAAGGTGGTTGCAGTCGGCTTTCATACCCTCTATTACGGCGCAGAGCGTTGCCGAGGACGGCGGGTATTAAACCCTCCGCACGAATAAAAAATCAAGCGGAGAATATAATTACAAGTTATTAGACGAATTATATACGGCGGCACAAGTTGATGATATTATCTTAAAAAGAGATTGGGATAAAATTATCGCATTTGACTGTGAAGATTTTGAAATATTAGAATTTTGGAAATAAGTTTTTAGGAGGAAGCTATGAAACCAAGAGAACTTTGCGAAAAAGCATGGCAAGAAATAGCACGCAATTTCCCCAACTTTAAAGTGTTAGGTAAAGGAAAGACTTTACGAAAAATTGCAAATAACAAAGACATTATTTTTGAAATATATTTTCAAGCCAATAGATACAACTGTGAATCTAATGTTGAGTTTATCCCGCATATCAACATTTATTCAAAGGCTATGAAAAAAGCAGGCATAACCGGTGAAGGAATTATTTACGGCAGAGAACTTAGTTCTTTAGCCGGAAGAAAAGCGGGCGCTTGGTGGCAGTTGGCCGGAGCAAGCTATAAAGATACCGTAACGCAAATTATGGGATTATTACATAAACATATTATGCCTTTATTTGCAGACTTTGAAGATACAAATAAAAATATCGAAAGAATTTTAAACGGCTCATTAAAAGGGTATGCTTTGCTCTACTATATCTACTATTTTGGAGGCAAAGAGCCGGCTGAAAGATATTTTAATAAAGTCATCAAAGAAGATAAGTTAAAGAAAAAATATATTTCGTTTTATAGCTCATTAAAAGAAATTCCAAAAGAAAATATCGATTTACATTTTGAGGACTTTTACGGTGCAAGTTTAATCAAATTTGCATATTTACATGGTTTAGAAATTATTCAATAATCTTTAGAAAAATGGGATAGGAGGAGGTAAACTATGGACGAACGTATTGAGCAATGGATAAAAAATAATCCTACTATTTTCGGAAAAATAATAGCGGTTGTGGTTTTTGTTTTCGGCGTTTGCCTCATTGTAGGCGCCGTCAGAGATTGGGATTGGCTGTATGCGCCGGACACATAGTATTTCGGTATTTTCGTAACCGTACTGTTTGTCTTTTTTTGCGATAAACGTATCGGCAAACGGTCTCTTCCGTTAATTTGACTGCTTTTATACTAATGAAGCAGGGAGCTTCTCACGAACGTTTTCCATTATGCGTATAACGGAAGCTCCCTATGAATCTTTTTAATTACAGCGAAAGTTGGTTCAGATACTTCATGACACTCTGTGCCGCTTTTCGGTTCTGTGCGCTACCGGCGCTTACCTCATCGATAACCTTTCTAATTCGTTCAGTATCGCCGCTTACACTGCTTATAGTGCTGTCGATGTTTTGAGAAATTTCAACCAGCTTTGCCATCTCCTTACCGACTTCCGTATTACCTGAACGTATTTGTACAGAGCTTTGCTTAACCTGCGCCGTTATGGCATTGACTTCTTTAACGGCTTCGAGTACTTGCGTATTGCCGTCGTTTTGTTTAGTCGCCGATTCCATAATGGTATTACTGCCGCTATTGACTGTCGAAAGCTGCCGCATAATTTCTGCAAATTGCACAGAAGTTGCTTCTGCAACCGAATTAAGCTCTTCAATTTTTTCTTTCAGTGTTTTGAGTACTGTGGTGATATTCTTTCCCTGAGCACTTGATTCTTCTGCAAGTTTTCTGATTTCATCGGCAACAACGGCAAACCCCTTTCCGACATCTCCTGCATGAGCAGCCTCAATAGCAGCATTCATTGCAAGCAAATTGGTTTGACTTGCAATATGTTGAATAACATTACTTGCTTCAAGTAATCCTTCGGATTGTTCACTGATATTTTTTACAATCGTATGAGCATTCGAGACCGCTGCATTGCCGGCATCGGCAGCAGTATTTAAATGTTTAATCGAATCAAAGGTGTTTTCTATCGTACGGGTAACCGACTGAATATCGGCAACCATCCGTTCAATAACAAGAACTGCTTGGCTGATGGAAGTCGATTGTGTTTCAATACTGTTATCAAGATCTTCAATATTTTCTATTGCTTGACGAAGACTTTCCTGCATCTCTAAAACGCCGCTCGACTGTTCTTGAATATGGTCTCGCACAAAAGATACACTTTCACCGATCTTCTCAGCAGATGCAGAGGTTATCTTCATATTAGAAGACAGTGCCTCTGCCGTATGAGTTGAAACGGTAACGCTTTCATTCAACTCTTTTAAGAAGTTTTTATTAAATGTGAGTAATTTATTAAAGTCTAATAATAAAAGAGCTATATCATCCCGCGTCCATGCACTAAGCATTTCTTGCCGATAATCTCCGTTTGCTAATTTTCTGACAATTTGCTGTATCAATGCTATTCTTCTTTCAAATGAACGTATGATGGTCAATAAATTAAATACTGAAAAAACTAAACCGTATATAAAAAGCGGTAAGACTGCTGTAATCAACTTGGTATGGGTATCATGTTGCTGGTACCGTACAACCGGCGCAAGCACTAAAAGAACTACCGCGACAATACAGGTAACGGACATCAGCGCTACTCGATTTAACATAGAAAGCGTGATGCTGTCTTCTTCGAGCGGAACGAACGATACCCATTTTTCAAAACTTCTAATGGTACTTGCACAAAATAATCCGCCGATTAAAAAAATATTTCCGATTGTACTGAATATTGCCGATAAAAAGATGCCGGTGTCTTGGAATAATCTCATTTCATAGGAAATGAAAAGCGGAAAGATGAACGCTATAATGAGCGGGCATGCCAATAATAATTTTGAATACAGCAAAATACATCTTTTTGCCTTATCAGCATCTTCTTCCCAGTTCATGATTGCAGGGAATAACAACCTCTGTTTTATAATAGGATTAATTGCCGCCAATGCTACGCCGATGATAAAAGCTTTTGTTCTGACAACTTCGCTTAAACTACCGGTACTCCCTACAAAGGGTGATGTCACAAAATTAGCTGCTATCCATCCGAGGTTTGTGCATAAATCAAAAATAAGAATTCGTTTAGGGGGATTTTGATGCTCCAGCATTGCTGTTGTTTCTGCCATAATACTCTCCTTTCTGTATATATGTGCGGCTTTCTCTCTATCTCTCTATACAATAAACGCTGATAAAGGATAGCCTTCATCAGCGTTATCTATCGGTGTTATTCTTCCTGTTCCTCTATAAAGGTTTTCGCCGCAGCGACTACCTCATCGGCAATCTTACCGGATATCGGGTCGTAATGGTCAAACGACATCTCAAAAGAACCGGTTCCGCTGGTCATCGACCTCAGATCGATAGCGTAACGAAGCAGTTCTTTGTGCGGTACTTGTGCGCGGATTTCTTCAATACCATTTGCAAGCTGAGATTGACCGAGTATCCGACCGCGGCGCGAAGATAGATCACTCATAATATCGCCGAGGTAGGCAGTTTCCACGTAGACCGTTAAATTCATAATCGGTTCCAACAGAATCGGCCCCGCATTGCGCATTGCATTTTTAAATGCGTTTCGGGCGGCGATCTTAAAGGCCATTTCCGAAGAGTCTACCGGATGCTCTTTACCGTCCAATACCGTCGTACCGACATCGACAACGGGATAACCCGCCATAACGCCGTTTTCCATCGCTTCTTTTACACCCTTTTCGACACCGGGAATGTAACCCTTGGAAATCGCCCCGCCGAATACCGCGTTGGTAAAGCTGTATTTTGCACCACGCTCCAGCGGTTCAATCGCCAGTACGACCCGCCCGAACTGACCGTGTCCACCCGATTGCTTTTTATGTGTATATTCCGCTTGCGCTTTTTGCCGAATGGTTTCGCGGTAAGCAATGCGGGGAATAGAGGTTTGTACTTCAATCTTTGTCTGCTTCTTGATACGGTCAAGTACGATGGATGTATGCAAGTCTCCCATGCCGGAGAATACGTTTTGCTTTGTTTCGGGATTATAGACAAAAGAGAGCGTCATGTCTTCTTCGCAGGCGCGGAGCAGCTGTTCGCCAAGTTTGTCATCGTTTTTCTTATCGACGGCGGCTACCGCAAGCGAATAGATAGGATCGGGATTGCGCAGTTTTACAAACGGTGGACAGTCTTGAGATGCAGCGAGGGTATCGTTGGTTTTTGCCGCTGCGAGTTTAACCGCAACGCCGACATCTCCGGCGGCAAGTTCCTTTACTTCGGTCAGTTTCTTTCCTGCAGCGCGGTATAACTTACCGACCCGTTCTTTCTTTTGTTCGTTGATGTTATATACCTCTGCGTCCGATACGAGCGTGCCGGTAATAACTTTGATGTACGAAAGCCGCCCCGAAAACTGGTCGTTTGCAGTTTTAACGATAAAGCCGGAGAACGCAGGCTCCGGATCGATCTTGATGGTACACTCTTCTTCACCTTTTACTGCGCGTTCCAAACAACCGGCCGGAGAGGGTAAAATCTCTGTGATAAAACGTAAAATCGCCGTTAAACCGAGTCCCATTTGCGCGGCTCCGGCAAAGATCGGCACGATTCTATTGTTTTTCATCGCAAGTGTGAGTCCTTTCGCAATTTCATCGCTGCTGAGTTCTCCTTCGTCGATGAACTTTACTAATAAATCTTCATCGCCTTCCGCTGCAGCTCCTGCGAGCACCTCGCGCATTTCTTCGTATCGTTTTTTTTCCGAATCGGGAATAGGTATTTCTTTTTCTTTCCCGTTTGAATCTATTTGATATGCTACACCGTGCAATACATCGACAATACCGGTAAGCTCGGCGCCTTTCCCGATCGGGAAGGTAACCGCAAACACATCAGCCTTAAACTGAGTTTTTACATCTTGCATTGCGTGATCAAAGTCGGCGCGGTCTTCATCCATTTTATTAACAAAAACCAAGCGGGGTTTATTCCGGCGGTCAAGGTCCCGCCAGTATTTAATAGTTTCAATCTGTACTCCCGATTTTGCATCGAGTACCATCAATCCCGTTTCCGCCGACCGGAAGGCAGCGATAACCTCGCCAATAAAGTCCGAAGAGCCGGGAGTATCCCAGAAATTGATAACCGTATCGTTCCAGTTTGTCGACACTAGTGCCGAATATATCGAAATTTTCCGCTCTATTTCTTCGGGGGTGTAGTCGCTGACTGTTTTGCCGCCTGCAACCGTTTCCGCCCGTGCAATTGTACCCGTTACTGCCGCAAGATTTTCAATAAGCGTTGTTTTGCCGGACTGTCCATGCCCTGCAATCGCAATTGTTCTTATATTTTCTGTTCCAATTCCCATCACGAAGCTCCTCTTATGATGTTAAAAATATTTATATATATTGTAAGGGCTAGTGATAGGAGTTGTCAAGGAAATAATAGAGAACTGTCATTCGTTTTTTCTGTGATCTACATCTTTATAAACTTTCATATTCTCACGTTTTCCGATTCCCCAAATTTCTATGATTTCTACTTTTTCCGGAGTCAGAAGTCGATAAACAATACGAACACTTTTTCCACAGGCATAAAGTTTATAAAAACCTGTCAAATCCATATCAGCTTTATTGCCTAATGGAAGACCAAGAAAAGGATTTTTATCAAGTTTTACGAATTTTTTATCAACCTCAATTTTGATACTGCCATCCAAATTATTATATTCTTCAGCAGCTTCCGGAATTAATTGGATTTTTTCGAATTGCTCTCGTTTTTCTTCCCATTTTTTTGTCATTATTTATTTCTCAACGATGACAAGCTGACTGTCTTTGAAGAATCATAATGCTTCAGTCTGTCTTGAACCATCGAAAAAATTTCTTTATGTTCTGCAAGTTCTTCTAATTCTGAAAGTTTTTCGTAACGGTCGAATGGAATCATAACAGCTTCCATAACATTGTTTTTCATAATAAAAATCGGCTGTTTGTCTTCAGAAATCTTTCTGACAGTCTGCGTAAGAGTTTTCTGCAACAAGGTTATCGGCATAATTTGAGCAGTTTCCACTAACATTTCAGCATCTCCTGAATATATAATAATACATATTTTTCTATATAGTCAAGTATTACCTATAAAATTATGTTGCACTATAGTCAAAATGATTTGATGCGTTTACCCTTTAAAATCCAAGCCGAGTAGGTAGGTTTCGAAGCTGCTGCGGCGGCATGCTTCCGGTTTAAAGGCGCGGGCGGTTTTAAACAACTTCCGCATCTGCTGTAGGTATTGCTGCTCGCTGCCGCCTTGAAATATTTTAACGACAAAGCTGCCGTGAGCTTCAAGTTGTGTTTCGGCATAGTAAAGCGCCATATCGACAAGGGCGGCAGAGCGGGCAGTGTCGACGGTTTTATTGCCGGTGGTTGCGGGCGCCGCATCGCAGATAACGGAACGGTAGGGGCCGCAGCTTTTTACCGCAGCAGCCATGGCCGCCGCTGTCAGATCCCCTTGGAAAAACGAAAGCCGCATATCCTGTATCGACTCCGAAAGCGGCTGTAAATCAACTGCGCACACGCGCCCTTCCGGAGAAAGAAACCTAAGCAAAAACGTTGTCCAGCTTCCCGGCGCGGCGCCGAGGTCAAGCACGCTGTCGTTTTTTCCAAATAGATTAAACTTTTTTTGCATTTCTTCCAATTTATAAACCGACCGCGCAGGATAGCCTTCCGCAAAAGCCTTACGCGACCAATAGTCCGGTTCCCGATACTGATTTCCCATCTGTTCCTTTTTTACCCCAAAAGAGTAGTTCTCTATCAATAAAATATAAGATATAATAGTAGTATGAATGATGAATTTAAGCAACGGCTTGAAAAGATTGAACGCGCGCTGCATATTGCATTTTTATCCGATGTACCGGAATCCGCTACGGAACAAAATCCTATTGCACTTCTATCCGCTCCATGCGCCTCGTTGGTATCCGGCGGCGGAAAACGCTGGAGACCGCTGCTCACTGTTCTTGCCTATCAGCTTGCAGAGGGCAAAAACGAGGATATCTACACACTTACGCCGCTGGTCGAAGGAATCCATACGGCAAGTCTTATTCATGATGATATAGAAGACAATTCAGAACTGCGCCGGGGAAAGCCTGCCGCTTACGTAGCCTACGGGCTCGATTCGGCGCTCAATTCGGGGAGCTGGCTTTACTTTCGAGCATTGCAATCGCTTGAAAGCTATCAGGCTCCTGCAAGCATAAAGCTCGATTTATATGGCGCAGCGCTTACGCATATCCGAGCCCTGCATGAAGGACAGGCGCTCGATATCCACTGGCATCGGACTGCCGGTTTTTTTCCTTCGCGGCAGGATTATGAACGAATGATCAGTTTAAAGACAGGGGCGCTTGCCGCACTTGCCGCCTATACCGGTATGCGCGCTGCCGGAAAAAAACATGAAGAAAGCCAATCTTTTGCAGCGCTTTTTACAAGGGTTGGAGTCGGCTTTCAGATACTCGACGATGTAAAAAATATCAGCACGGGAAATGCCGGAAAAAAACGCGGCGACGATATTGTAGAAGGAAAAAAGAGTATGCCCGCAATACTGCATATCGAAAAACATCCCGAAGATGCGGCAGCCCTTACCGCTTATTTTGAGCAGGCGCGGCGGAACGGTATCAATTCCCCTGCGGTAGAAAAAGCGATAGCATTGTTGAGTTCAAGCGGTTCGATTACCGACGCGGAAATTCAAGGAAAGAAAAAGATCGATTCCGTACTGGAACAGCTTGACACACGGTACGGCAGCGCTGCAAAAGAGATGTTTGAAGCGCTTTTTAACCTTATGCAGGGACGGAAAACTTTTTAAAAATCGATAACTGCTTAAAGCATAGCATCTCTAAAGACTCGGTTTAGCTTTTTAGAGATGCCCTGTAATCAACAGCCCCGGCGCAAGCATCGGGGTATTAAACTCTCCACACGAATAAAAATCCGAGTGATAACCCGTTTTCCTACCCCCGCGCCAGCGCTCCCATCGGATCCCATGGTTCAAGCTGAACAAGCGGCTGTTTTAAGGCGTCGAGCCATTTTTGATCGACAAAGGTCTTTTCTACCATAATCTGATAGGTATACTCATCGAACCACGCATCGGACATCGAGAACATCCCCTTTTTGCCCGATTCATCACCCCACGAATTTTCTACCTGCCATTTAATCGGCTTACCGGATTTATCAAGATCGACGCCGGTGAGCACCATTGCGTGGGTAAGGAGGCTATCGCCGTAATCGAGCCGTTCCGCTTTGGTAAATTCAGGCAGTTCGCCGAGCGTTTTATCGTAGAGGTATACTTCCGTGTCCATAATACCTTCGGGGCGGCAGATATACGGCCCCATATCGCAACCGAACCAAACGGGTTTACCGGCTTTAATCGATTCAATAGCCGCCGTTTTAAGCACTTCGATCGGCACGTTGATATAGTGAATAGGTTCCGCTTCTTTCACGGTACCGAGGAATTTTACCGTGTAGGCTCTGCCGTAAGGCTTATCCGCCGTGGGCGCATTGATTAAGCTGATTTTATTGTTTAAATCCCAGCCGACATACTCTTTAAAGAACTGCTGCGGGGTAATCTGCTCCGCTTTATGAAACTTCTTATCCTTATCGCGGCATTCAAAGTCGAATACGCGAGGAGGTTCACCGAGCGCCTTAACCAAAAAGCTGTATACATGCGAAAGATAGATTTCCTTGTCTGCACGGAGCGCTGTGATAGCCTTTCCTGCCTTATGCCCGGCTCGCAACAGCTGTGCGTATTTGCGGAGACGATGGGTTAATTCGGCAACAAAAAAGCGTGTATCGGAAGAATGAAAGGTCTCGGGCATTACATCCTTAGGCACGGCGCCGTATTTTTGCAGGATACCGGAAAACATATCCCACTGTCCGCCGTCTTGAATAGGATTAGCCAGCAAATGCGCCAGCAGCCGCCCTTCAAGCGGTTCGTCAAGGGTTTCCAAAATGCTTTCAAAAAAATAATTGGATTTTTCAAGTTTATCCCAAAATAGCGTGTAGTTCTGGGAAAGCTCAAAGGTTTCAAGGTTGAGCTTTTTCATTATTTCTACACGGGCGGCATTCAGCGAAGCAAACATCCAACAGCGCCCGCTCTTCTTTTGATTGGTAATTTCTCCGCGCTCTGTTTCGTGCGAAAAACAAAAATTGTGGCGGCGGCGGACATCATAGTTAAACGATGCATCCTCGATGCCGCTCTTAGCGACAGCCCCTGCAATAACCGTATTCGACGGCTCTGCGCGATAGTCGCGCTCAAACTTTTTTAAAAGTTCCGGTGAAATATTCATATATACCTCCTCGCTTTAATCAGCACTTCCTTAGTATACCATATTGCGGTTAGCTTTCCGCTTCCCGATAATTAAAAAAAATAGGATATGTTTTTACGGTGCCATCGATAATTCTTTCTATACGGCGGTTGTCCCAGCCGGAGGCAGGTTCTTTTCCGAAAAAGCTTTTCCCAGCAAAATAGGCACAATCATAGAAGAAACAATAATCAGCAAAATAACCGGTGCAAAATATTCAGCCTGAACCATACCGACAGCGAGTCCCTTTTGAGCTACGATGAGAGCCACCTCACCGCGCACCATCATTCCCAGCCCTATCTGGAGCGATTCCTGCCGCTTAAAGCCCAAAGCCAGTGCCGAACCGCCGCAGCCGATTATTTTGGTGATACAACCGACAAGCACAAAGGCGATCGAAAACCATATCAAGCTCATATTCAGTCCGCTTAAGTCCGTTTTAAGTCCTATAGCAGTAAAAAAGAGTGGGCTAAAAAACATATACGAATTGATGTCTATTTTTCTCTCCATATAGGAGGCATCATGCAAATTGCAAAATACAACCCCTGCAACATAAGCCCCGGTAATATCGGCGATACCGAAGAAACGTTCGGTACAGTAGGCAAAAATCAACGCGACTCCCAACCCGTAAATCGGAATACGCTGGGAATGCGGGTGTCGGCCATCATACCATTTAAAAATTCGGTAAATCAGATATCCCACAACCAACGAAGCGGCAAAGAATGCTGCCGTTTTTATCATAAGCCCGAGGTAGTCGCCCTTACCGGAACTTGCACCGAGGACAACCGTTAATACAATGATACCGAATACATCATCGATGATTGCAGCGCTGATAATTGTTTGACCGACTTCCGAATTTATTTTCCCTAACTCTTTCAATGCAACGACGGTAATACTGACCGAAGTTGCCGTTAAAATAGTACCGATGAACAGCGCCTGATAAAATACCGGTGTCCCGAAGCCGTCAAACCCCCAAAAACCTAACGCCATAACCGTACCTAGAACCAATGGTACGATAACACCGCATGCAGCAATCACGGTGGATTTTACACCGGATTTAACAAGCGATTTTAAATTAGTTCCCAAGCCGGCGGAGAACATAATCAGGATAACGCCGATTTCGGACATATATTCGATAAACTGGTTGGTTTCAGCGTAGATAATATTCGGTTCGACCCCGCCAAAGTTACGGAAAAAAGGTAGATAGCGTAAGAAAAGTCCTGCAACAATTTCCCCTGCAACCTGCGGAATATTGATTTTTTTAGCAAGAAGTCCCAGATACTTTGCAGCGATAACGATAATTCCAATGGAAAGAACAATTTGCAGCGCGATTTCTTCAATCGGTATTTCCTTAGCAGACATAAACAACTCCCATAAAAAGTCAAGAAGAAAGTATCAACTTTCGATTGACTTTTTACGCACGTTCGCAACGAAGCGAGAACGTGCAGATGATATACAAGTTTGCGTTTGAGCAAACTTGTGTAAATAAAAGTCGTGCTATCTGTACGGCTTTTATTTACACTCCTCGAATTAACCGGCGTTTCCCGATTCTGAGGGCATATTATAGTTAAAAAGCAAAGGAACCGCAAGATTTCCAAAACCGTCTGATGCCCTTTGCCGCCGCCGTAATATTGACAATCGGACAAAGATATATAAATATGTCAATATGAAGATATATATGAAATCAAAAAAAATTCCGTATATTGGTCTACTGTGTTCCGTTCTTTTTCTTTGCGTCGCCTGTAAGGATAACGCCTTTATACGGCGAATGCAGGATATGGAGATGGGTGTTAAGAATCCCTCTTCTATAGAAGAATTGCAATCAGCCATCCAAAAATATCAAGGAAAGATCAACGATATTCTGACCATGGAACAGCGGGTCGGTATTTGGTACAAAATCCTGGGACGCCGGTACATGGATAAAAAGATGTACAAAAAAGCAATTGAATCCTTCCGCAGCGCATTGGAATACTTTCCGGAAAATCAGCATGTGTTTTATCAAATCGGCGTATGCGCCGCTATCATCGCAAAAAGTACCCTCGATTACCCGAATATGAGCCTCGGCGAACGGCAATCTTATTTCGACCTCTCGGTCTCCGCCTATAAGCGCGCGGTGGAGCTCGACCCCACGTATACGCGGGCGGTGTATGCACTGTCCGTTCTCTACGTTTTTGAATTGAACCGGCCGGAAGATGCCATCACAATTATGGAACCGGTTGCCGCCCGCGAAAAAAAGCCGCTGGACTCCCTGTTCATCCTCGGGCGCGCTTATTACATGACCGGTCAATATGAAAAAGCGATTGCCGCCTACGACCGCATTATCAAAACGAGCGGGAGCGCCGAACAGCGCGCCGACGCCGAACGGAATAAAGCTTTTGTAGAAAATGCGCGGCGCTAAGGCTTTGACGGTCGGCTATGCGGTAATAAGCAGTAAACAACAGGATTCTCACATACTTTGATGAACACAACAACCGATTCCGAAAAGCGGAAACTCTACATAGCCCTCTCTTATTGCTCTTTTCTCAAAGGCAGCGAGAGGCTTTTACTTGCCCGCACGCTTGACACTTCGCAAGCACTTACAGTAAGTTCAATAGATACGCTCAGCCGGATGATACAGCGACCACTCCGCACGCGCAGTTATAAACCCGAACAGCTGCCGCAGGCAGTGGAAAGAGCCGAGTCGCTGATGAAGTATTGCCGAATCAACATGACGTTTTACGATGATCCCGACTTCCCCCCCCTGCTGCGGGAAATCCCCGATGCGCCTTTCTTGCTATACTACCGCGGCGTCTTACCGCAAGCCGATACGCC
Source organism: Treponema sp. OMZ 305 (assembly GCF_024181325.1). NCBI lineage: Bacteria > Pseudomonadati > Spirochaetota > Spirochaetia > Treponematales > Treponemataceae > Treponema > Treponema sp. OMZ 305. The sequence goes on from NZ_CP051300.1 coordinate 2,042,627, forward strand.
CGCAGTAGCAATTGTCGGTACGCGCCGCCCGACAGGGAACGGCATTAAAGCGGCACTGCAGCTAGGCGCCGAATGCGGGCACGTCGGTATTCCCGTTATTTCGGGGCTGGCACGCGGCATCGACACTTTTGCTCATCGGGGAGCCTTGGAAGGCGGCGGCCTAACGACAGCTGTACTCGCCTGCGGGCTTGACCGGCTCTATCCGCAGAGCAATGCACGGCTCGCAGGCCGGATACTCGAAACGGGCGGATGCATCCTCAGCGAATATGCGCCCGGGGAACTGCCGCTTGCCTATCGCTTTCCGCAGCGTAACCGAATCATTTCGGGGTTAGCCCGCGCAACCGTTGTCGTCGAAGCGCCGACAAAATCGGGAGCGCTCATTACGGCTGACTTTGCCCTTGAGCAAGGACGCGACGTGTGCATATACGGCGGACTGCAGGATTCCGTGCAGAATACCGGCTGTAAAAAACTTGCTGAGGACGGGGCAATTCCGGTTGAACATGCCGGCGACCTTTTACGCGAATGGGCAAACCCAACTTTGCAATATTTGCAGAGAGAGCAACAGACACAACTACCTTTGTTTTAAGAAAGGAGCACGATAAATGGCGAAAAAAACCGCGGCAAAAACGAAAAAAACAAACTTGATTATCGTAGAATCGCCGGCAAAAGCAAAAACAATCGAAAAATATTTGGGCAACGGCTATACGGTTAAGGCTTCGATGGGGCACTTGATCGATTTACCGAAGTCTCGTATCGCAATCGATATCGAGCACGGCTTCCAGCCCGAATATATCACCGTACGAGGTAGAGCCAAGTTACTCAAAGAACTGCAGCAAGATGCAAAGAACGCCAAACACGTCTTTCTCGCCAGTGATAATGACCGCGAAGGGGAAGCTATCGCCTATCACCTCTGCCATGCGATACGGGAAAAATGCGAAAATGTGCCGATAAACCGTATCGTCTTTAACGAGATCACCCCGCAGGCAATTAAAACCGCCGTGCAAAATCCTATGGATATCGACGAGGCAAAGGTCAACGCGCAAAAAGCCCGCCGCGTACTCGACCGGCTTGTCGGCTATAACCTTTCGCCCCTGCTCTGGCAAAAAGTAAAGAACGGACTTTCCGCAGGGCGGGTACAGTCGGTTGCGCTGCGCCTCATCTGTGAACGGGAAGCGGAGGTGGAAAATTTTATCCCCGAAGAATTTTGGACGCTGGAAGGCGCCTTTAAAAAAGGAAAAACCGCCTTTGATGCCCAGCTCGCGTTATATAAAGGAGAAAAACCTGCGTTAAAAAATGAGCGTGAAGTACAGGCTATCATTGATGTATTGAATGGAAAAGAAGCAACGGTTACCGATGTCAAAAGCACCCAAAAGACCATCCATCCTAAACCTCCATTCACAACCTCTACGATGCAGCAAACGGCAGCGAATCGGCTCGGCTTTACCTCCCGTAAAACAATGCAGATTGCGCAGCAGCTGTACGAAGGTATTGCCGTCGGTTCAAGCCGCGTCGGGTTAATCACCTATATGCGTACCGACTCTGTGCGTATCTCCGACGTTGCCCTTGCGGAAGTCCGCAAGTGGATCGGCGAGCAGTATCCCGCCTATCTACCGGAAAAAACCAATTTTTACAGCGTCGGCGCAAAAGCGCAGGATGCCCACGAAGGTATCCGCCCCACATACTGTAGTTATACGCCCGACTATCTGAAAGACTACCTCAACCGCGACCAGCTGCGCCTCTATACCCTTATCTGGGAACGCTTTACCGCAAGCCAGATGACCGGCGCAAAGACGGAAACGCTCAGCTATGAAATTTCCGCCGGAGATGCGGTCTTTAGAACGGTTTCTACCAAGGTAACGGACAAAGGCTTCTACGCCGTGCTCAATCTTCTCCTTTCAAAAGAAGAAAAAGGCAAGGCATTGCCGGCGTTAAAAACCGGCGACACCCTGACGGTGGACAGCCTTACGCCCGAACAGCACTTTACGCAGGGGCCAGCCCGTTATACCGATGCAAGTATCGTTAAAATGCTGGAACAAAAAGGCATCGGGCGCCCCTCAACGTATGCGCCGATTATTTCGGTATTGCTCGACCGTTACTACGTCAACCGCTCCAACAAACAGCTTGTTCCTACTCAGCTCGGCAGAATCATCAATGATCTATTAGTCGCAAACTTCAACGATGTGATCGATGTCAACTTTACCGCCGGTATGGAACAAAAACTGGACGAAATAGAAGAACACAATGCCGACTGGTCAAAGATTATCGGCTCCTTTTATACCCCGTTCATCACACAGGTGGATTCGGTGATGGCGCATTTGGGCAGTTTGAAAGGAACACTCGATGAGCCGACAAACTTTACCTGCGAAAAATGCGGCAAAAGGATGATGAAAAAGCTCGGCCGCTTCGGTTTTTTCTTGGCGTGCGAAGGCTTCCCCGAATGCCGCAATACCAAATCCATTCCGTTAGCGAAGTGCCCACGTCCCGGCTGCGGCGGGGACATCGTATCACGGCGGGCAAAAGGGCGAGGTAAAGAGTTCTTCGGCTGTACCAATTTCCCAAAGTGCAATTTTATCTCTCATTTTAAGCCTATCAACGCCGTGTGTCCCAAATGCGGCTGGTTCATGGTTGAAAAATACGATAAAAAGAACGGAAGCTACAAGGCCTGCGTCAACCCCGATTGCGATTACCTGCACAGCGTTGTCGAAGGCATTGAAGATCGGGATATCGACTAGCGATGGATACGGTCTTTGAAGACTACCTCGCCTACAGCGCAGGGGTGCGGCATTTTTCGGAAAAAACCATTGAAGCCTACCGCAACGACCTCAAACTTTTTTCAGATTGGCTTACGGACAATGAGTTGTCCCTTATCGAGGTTACCCGAACTCAGATACGCATCTTTGTTGCAGACCTCGGAAACCGGCATTTCGCACCGGCAAGCATTAACCGAACCCTCTCCTGCGTGCGGGGGCTATACCGCTATGCCCTGCAGAAAGGACTCTGCACCACGAACCCCGCCGCGGTTGTCCGCAACCTCAAGCAGCCGGACAAGCTGCCCCGCTTCCTCTTTCCCGATGAAGCGGAACGCTTTTGCGAATTTCCCAAAGAAGCGGGCATTTTATGGTACGCCCGCGATGCGGCGATCTTTTCGTCGCTCTACTCTACCGGCTGCCGCGCGGCGGAGCTGCAAGGACTCAAAATAACGGATTTAAAGGGAGATTGCAGCTGGGCAATCGTACGGGGAAAAGGAAGCAAAGAACGCAAGGTGTTCTTTGCGGACTTTGCACGGGAAGCAGTGCAGCGCTATTTAACGGAGCGCGCGGAACTGATTGCCTACCTAAAAGAACAGGATGGGTTAAAGACCGTAATTGCGGAAGAAGCGCTTTTTTTAAACTGCCGCGGCGGGGCGCTTACAACGCAGGGCATCCGGTACATCATCAATCGGTACACAGCCCTTCTCCCGAACTATAAAAAACTGACGCCGCACGCCTTCCGGCACAGCTTCGCCTCGATGTTCATCACCCGCGGGGCAGACATACGGGTTGTGCAAGAACTATTGGGGCACAGCAATATCACAACTACCCAACGGTATACACACATCACAGCAGCACAGCTCCAAGACCTGTATCACAAAGCCCATCCGCATGGGTAGGTATAGCCTATTTATTTTGCGGGGTGATTAAAAATCTGATGCGATTCCCTTCCTTTTGCGTAAAATTTTTCCCAAAATTTCACGTTTCTTTCCCTGCAGCAGGGTAATCGCATCAGACACTTATACATAAGAATCGCAGAATAATGAGGCTGTGAAACCATTTGAACCGCAAAGCGGTGAAACTCTGGTCGAACGGCCTCATTATTCTGCGGGAAATACAGCAAAACAGTTTGATGCGATTATCCTTATTAATCAATCACAACAGCGCCTTGGCGGAGTACGCGGGGAGTGCCGGAACTTAAATCCACAAGAGTAGAAGGAAGCCCCTCAAGATTACCGTCATCGACAATTAACGAAACGGAATCCTCAAATTCGCGGCAAATAGCTTCTATATCGGTAAGGGGCGGGGTTCCCGAACGGTTAACGCTCGTCGAATACACTGCATCCCCTGCTGCAGCGACAACACTACGCAGCCACTCATCTGCGGGACAGCGAAAGGCTTGAGTCCCCTGCCCTTTTAACGGTACGATAAGCGTGAGCGGCGCAGGCCACAAGTTCAAAATATGTTCGGGAATTTTTATATCGGTATAGCGGTAAATATCCGCCGGTTCGGCGATGAGAGCGATAAACGGTTTGTTTTCTTCTCTCCCCTTAATGCGGGCAATTGCTTCGGCAGTCTTTCCAATCAAACCGGAAAATCCGTAAATCGTATCCGTTGGAATAATGACGATATTTCCGCGCTTGAGTTCTACAGCAACGGCAGCGGCCGAATTAGGAGCTTTTTTTTGAATACGCATTTTTTTTGCTCACAATCATCTCGCACATAATAACGATAATACTCATGGAAACGGCAATCGTTTTACAAACTGCATCCGGCAAATAGCGGGGAGCTTCAATCAAGTATACGACACCGGCATCCTCGGTACGCTCCGCAGCGCCGGAAAAATTCATCAGTTTGATAAGCCGTTCGTTTTTTTGGACATAGCCTAATTCATGCGCATACACAGCAATGGTCTGAGGATCTGAGGATAAATTCGCGATACGGATATTCAGATCTTCCCCAATATCGGACAAAAGCTGCACATGTTGTACGAGAGCTTCACGCTGCCGTCTTAACTGACGGCATGCAAAAAAACCTCGTGCCCCAAAGCACATACTCAAAAAACTATAAACAAACGCAAATACGAAGATCGGCGTAATAACTTTCAAATAAAATTTCATAATCGCTTCTAATAACGGCAAAATAAATATTTTCTTGAATTTTATTTAAAATACGCTATAATAGAAAAGTGATGATATGTTTTCCAACCGATGGTCGACATTTTCTAAAAATGTGCACGGCTTTTCGAGGCGCCCTATAAGAGTTCCGCTCATGTTATATACAGGGAATGCCGATACATGTTATAATAACACCGCTTTCGTGGAGAAATATTTATGGATAATTTTAACAAAACCGACGATTTATATGATCCCAATTTTTCTATAGACAGTAAGAGCACTGAAAAATTAGACATGTATGGTGTATGGCTTAAAAAAAAGAAAGATACTATCGAACCGCTCGATTCGGACGATTTTCAATCGGCGAGCGCTTCCGGCATGGAAAACGACCAAGATACTATAAATTTTGATGATGATTTCTCATTTTCGGATATGGCTGCAGATACTGAAATGCCCGAACTTGAGGAGTTGAACGATACAAATACTTCAACCGAAATACCGCTGGAAACGCCTGATCCTTCATATACCGACAGTGATACTTCCGATATTGCACTTGACGAAAACAGTTTTGAGTCATTGGATTTGGATGACTTTTTGTCGGATGACAGCCCTACCGAAGCAGCGCCTAAAGAAACAGCTGATACTTTTGTTGAAGAAGAGCCGATAGATCTTGACTTTACCGAAATCACGGATGATACCGAAAAACATTCGGGCGACAATGAACCGCCAGCAGGTCTCGAAAACTTCAGTGAAATTTCTCTTGAAGATTTTGAAGATGCAGCTCCGTCTGAAAGCTCCGAATCGGACGACGACTTTGAGGTGGTCGATGATTTTGACGATATTCTCAAAGACGATACATCCGAAAGACAAGAAGCCGAACACAGCAAGCAAAAAGAAGATGCCGTTTTCGACATTGACGTTACAGCCGATGATGAAGCGACTAAAGAGCAGCCGCTTGCGGAGCTGTCCTCACAGGTTGTAGAAGATAACGTCGATATTCCGATTTTCGGTGCAGACGACAAACAATCACCCGATGCTGAAAAACCTGCTTTCTTTGATGATATTGAAGCTGTTAAACAAGATTTACTTTCAACACAACATGTCGCCGAACAGGAAAATGCGACAGCAAAACTCAATCCGGAAAAGGATTCAAAAGAAACTATGGACACAACAGTCGTAACTACTCAACGCACTGCCGCTGAACAAGATAAAGCAACCGAATTGCTGATGCAAATTGCTCATGAAATCAGCGATCTGAAAGCAGAGCTGAATAGCTTAAAAGTGGGTATGGCGGCTCACTCAAAAGCAATTTCCGAAACAGCGGTAAAAGATTCCGGTGACCACCAAGAAGACAAAGCCGCCGATGCGGAAAGTTCGGGCTTTTTCAGCGATGATGATACGGACGAAACGATTGCACTCACCGGTGATGAGTTAAATAATATCCTTATTACGGCGGATTTCACTGAAGAGCGGAACAGTGAAGATGAGGAGCGGGCGTCGACCGATGAGGAATCTTCCGCGGAAACAACCGAAACCTATGAAGTACCGCCTGTACTTACGAAAGATATTGATCCCGAGATGCAAGAAAAGCCCCCTGCCGACCACTCCTTTGAGGAGAGTATAGCGGAGCTTTCTTCAGAAGAGAGAAATAGCGATCATGAACCGGAGACGGAAGGGGAAAAACTCCTTGCATCCGATCCGGTCTTTAATGTAGAGCCTTCCCCCATTACATCGTTGCCGGAAGATCTCAGTTACCTTGATGATCAATCGGAAGTTACGGATGAAGATATGGGGCTTATTGATGGAGATACGGCAGATCAGCAAGAAGCCGCCGAGCTTGAGGATATCGAAGAAGCTGAGCCTGTGGATGACGAAACCGACTTTGAAGATATAAATATAGAATCCTTCGATATTCCCTCGGAGCAAGAGATTGAAGTTCCCGCTGAAGACATGAAACCGGTTGACACCAAAATGGCTGCTGGAGAAATAACAGATGACCGTACGATCCACGAACTTCAAAATGACGAAGATTTCCGAAACCCGTTTGCAGACGGTTCAACTACCGCCGAAGCGGAAATAAAAGAAGAAATTATCGAAGAACCTTTTATAGCCGAAGTTCCTGCAAGTGAGTCGGAAGAAATCGAAGAAGCCAAATCTGAAGATACGGAAGATACAATTGAAGAATTGGACGCAATCGCTGAAGATACAAGTTCCGATCTTGAGGCGGAAAAAGAAAGCGAAAAAGTTCCCGAAGAACCGAAGCAGGAAACATTGTTACAAGCTGCGAGTAAAAAGCAGGAAACCATTTCTATTCCATTGGAACTGAAAAATGAGATTAAATCGGTTCTTTCCTATATGGATCAACTGTTAGAGGCATTGCCCGAAAAGAAGATTGAAGAGTTTGCTAAGTCCGAATATTTTGAAACCTACAAGCACCTCTTTGAAGAATTAGGCATTTCCTAATCCGTATATTTCACTTCGCCGCTATGCAATTCCGCATAGCGGCCAACTGCCTTCCTCATGCTTCCTTTTCGTCTCCATTCAAAATACAACCCAAATAAAGAAGCGGAACAGTTTGCCGCTGCCATTGAAGGCAATCCTACCATTATTATCATAACGGAGCCGGGAGAATCCTACCTCGCGCCCGTACTGAAAGCACAATTTCCTTGTACAAAGCGTATTGCGGTGCGCTACAGCGAAACACTTTTTTCGGATTCCGATTATCTTTGGGATGCTGTCTGGCGGCCGGGAAACGGTAGTTTGCCTTTTTTTCTGCTGTCTCACATACCCGATGAACAATTGGCAGGAACCCGTTTTTTAAGCTGGAGGGCTGCCGATAAAGCTTTTCCAAATGAGGCAGATACGGTTTGGAAAAATATCCGGTATGCAATCGATATACTTACTAGTATCATGCACACCCGATCTTTCTTCGGAAATAAGTGGCTTAAAAACACCATCAATAATTTTATCGGCCTTGAACACCCTGCGACGCTGCATTTCGGCGAACGGGATTTTATCTTAGCCGGAGCAGGCCCGAGCTTAGAACAGCTTACCGCAGCTCAGGTAGCGCCCTACTCTATCCTTGCAGTATCATCAGCGTGCACAGCCCTTACGGCGCGGGATATCTCGATAGACCTCTGCATCGGTACCGACGCCGGCTACTGGGCATTGCCTCATTTTGATAGGCTGCCTGCAATAGTCCCTGTCGCCTTTCCACTCGAAGCGGCCGTTCCCGCATCGATATTAGAGACTCATCCATGCGTGCCGCTTTCCTACAATTCTCCGCTGGAAACAATGCTCTTTACGGCGGCAAACCTGCAACCGCTTGCAGCCCGAGAAAACGGCACGGTAACGGGAACGGCCTGCGAACTGCTGTTACGGCATACAGACCGAAACATCATACTCGCCGGCGTCGATTTGGCAGCTGCAAAAGGTTTTACCCATGCACGCCCCCATGCAAGTATCGTACGCTTATTTGCTGCGGCGAATAGACTCCATCCGCTTGCAGATTCGCTTGCTGTCCAAAACTTTGCCGCGCAATCCCTTGAAACCTACCGGCAATGGTTTTTGCAGCTGCCGCCGGAATCCGCACGGAGACTTGCCCGCGCCGGTACGGGAGGAGCCCCGCTGCCAAATATCAAACCGATAGACCTAACAGCCCGCAGTTCCAATAACGCACAAACAGCAACACGGCTTTCGGCAGCCCCCCACCCTGCGCCTTCCCGCAATGAGCGCACACGGATTGCCCGCTCCCTGTTAAAGACACTGAATACCGAAATCCCTGCACTAATCGCAACGGAACCGGCGCGGCTCGCGACCGATGCTGCGGCACTTGAAAAACAGATATGCGTCTTATGCAGCTATACCGCTTATTGTAATGTGATAAAAAATCCTACGGATACAAAAGCACAAACAAACTTAGCGGAACAGGTCAGCCGTGTACTCGGCTCGCTCATTAAAAGGATAAAAGCATGACGATCCTAGAGAAGAACCTTGCTGCGATAAACATCAAACAGCCGGAACTCGCAGAACATCTCCGGCGTGCTCAAATAGGGGCTGCTTATAAGGGTACTGCACCCGCAAAGACAGGGGAACCGGTGCCGCTCTTTGCATCGGGACAAGCGTTGCAGTCCCTCTATAATCCCGTACGGGAAGCAGAACGCACCGCTGCCGCGTTCTCCGTCGGCTTTATGCTTTTTTGCGGACTGGGGAACGGCATCCATATCAAACTTTTTTTAGATAAATCCTCCCAATCATTTTGTGCAATTACGGAATCCGATTACGAATCCTTCAAACAGCTGCTTTCGCTCATCGACTATACGGAGCTATTAGCCGACAGCAGGGTATTCCTTTTGCCGCCCTGTACCGATGCCGCTTTTGAAACCGCACTCGTAGCGGCTTATTTACCGGCCGTACACGGTACCTTCGGTTATTATGTTCTAAGAACATGGAGTGAATACTATAAAGCTCAAATAGCAGATTTACCGCGGCAAATCGAACACGCACTCGAAAAAATCAAAGCGGATTTTTCGGTTCAAGTCCATTTCGGAAAAATCTGGCTGCGGAACATCTTTTTAAACTTACGTCTCGCGGGCGCCGTCAAACCTGCATACCCGTACACGGATACCAAGCGAACAGCGCTCATATTGGGGGCAGGCCCAAGCTTGGAAGAAGGATTGGTTCTGCTTAAGCAGCATCGGAAGCGGTACACGGTTTTTTGTACCGATACAGCCTTTCCCGCCGTATGCGCAAACGGTATTACACCGGAATTCTTCATCGCGATTGACCCGCAGCATATCTCATATCAGCATACCATCGGCGTTATCCCCAAAGAGACGATCGGCATTTTCGACCTTTCAGCTAACACAGCCGGAGCGCGCCGATTTTACGAAAACGGCAATGCCCTGTTCTTTACGGCAGGCGGGCACCCGCTCGTCCAAACAGCCGCACTTTTTTCTCCCATTCCGCCGCTTACCACGGGATCCGGCACCGTTGCCGTCGCTGCCTACCATGCGGCACAAGCGCTCGGTTACCGGCATATCGAATGCAGCGGAATGGACTTTGCCTATACCGGCGGCACGGCGTATAGCCGAGGCACCTATCTTTCAGCCCAATATGCCGACGCTGCGATGCGCGTCATCTCGCAAGAGCACTCGTTTGTCCGCCTTATGTTCCGTACCGAAACCTACAGCGAACGGACATCAAAAGGCATCACCTATCGAACGCCGCTCTTGGATTCTTACAGGGCGGCTTTTGAAGCGGAAAAACACAGTATCATCCGCTGGCAACGGGCAGACTTTCAGCAATTCCCGTATACGGCATTCCTTGCATCCTTTACTGAAAACTTAAAACAAAACAGTCTGAATACCGTTATGCCGCTTCTTCCCGCACTTGCATGGTGTAAAGCCCATAGAAAAGGAAATTTGACCGATATGGAACTTGTATCGGAACTCATTTCGGAGTATACTGATTTATGATGAAAAAAATATTGATGTCGGTCTATGCCGCATGTGCATTGCTTGTTATTATTGGAAGTTTGCTATGGTTTGTTTTCACCCTTTACAGCGATTCCGCTGTGGGAAAAACGGAAGCGTTGAAGAACTTTAAGATATTTGCTCAGCATACCGGCGGAATTTTGTCGGAATCCGTTCACGAGGCTGATTCTGCCCGGCTGCAAGTACAACTTGAGCAACTATGCCGTAACTACAGCAAATATGTTCAAGCAGTTTTAATTAGAGATAATGCCGGTATCGTATTTATCTGGCCGAAAAACACCGATATTTTTTCATATAATGAACAGTATATAGTCGAAGTAAAAAACCTACCGCTCTTTTTTACTGCTGCCCAAACACATATTCCGGTTAAAGAAATGGGTACTACCGTTACCGTCCATGCAGCGCTCCAAATGCTTCCGCTTGAAACGGTTTTTAACCGCGGTCAAATAGTATTCTTTTTATTACTGCTGATTGTGCTGATGACCGTTATAGTTCTGATCTTTTCGTACATTAACCCAAAATCTGTAGAAAAAAAATCAGCATTAAAAGATACAATTCGTGCTCCGGAAGCGGATATAACCGCTTTTGATGCCGTTCAACCCGATCTTCCCCTCGCTACAGCTGCTTGCGATAAAGAAGAAACAGCATCTTCAGCGAAAAATTTTACCGAAACGGACAATCCGGCTACCCTGCAGCAGGAGGATACGAGTACCTATAAAAACCATGCTCCCTTTAATGAAGAGCCGACGACGGGAGAACAAACAGTAAAGACGCATGAATTTGAACCTTCGTTGCCATTAGATGAACAACTGGAATCATTAAACCGTCTTCATATTTACGATGATGAACAGCCCCAACAAACCACGCCCGAATCTCAGGAACACGCAGAACATATACAGCTTGACCACAGTACGATAGAGGAACTGGACGGCGCCGATACAGAGCAGCCGGTCTCCTCAAACACTGAACCGAATATTCAGAAAACAGCAGATACCTCGAAATCGGATGTCAACCAGAGCTTCGGCGCAGAAAACTACGGCTTCTTTGAAAATCATACCCACCCCCTAAAAGCGGCGGATGAAAGCCAAGAAGCAGCCAAACAACCGCCGATTACGACGTTTGAAAACACCCCGCTTTCGGATACAGCGCACAGCGATAGCCGTTCACTTGAACAGGCAACGCTCATCGAAGAATTGACCACCGCTATCACGGAAACCGCCGTTGCCGAAGAAGATTTAACGCTCATGCTGATCCATGCACCCGATCTTCCACATAATCAGCAAATTATCCATTTACTGCGTTCAACACTCGATCGTATTCATAAGATATTTATTTTTAATAAAGATACCCTCGGTATCATCATTTTTTATGCCCCCTTAGATCAGGCGATGCAAATTGCGAGCAGTCTCTATGATGAAATCCATGCGCTTTTAGATGCTTCCGTTAAAAAATCACTCGGTATCGGTCTTACTACAAGAGCGGGACGGCTTATTCCTGCTCCCCGCATGATCGAAGAAGCCTCGGCGGCAATCGGCAAGGCAACCGAAGAAGGTGGCGATCCCATTGTCGCCTTTCGGGTTAACCCGGATAAATACCGGCGCTGTCTCGCACGGTTAAACTAAGGGAGTGCTGATTAAAGCGAGGAGCGCATTTAATCAGTGTTTCCCTAACACAAATCATGCCGAAAGCCGGTTGACAGAGTAGTATTCTCTTATTATTATGCAGTTGCTGTTTACCGAACGGCGGCGTTTTACCTGTAAAGCGTTTTTATAAGATATTCCAAAACACAATGGATGGTTCACTATGAGTAACAAAGTTTCTTTCTTTTTCGGAAATCATTTCTTATCGACCGCGCCTTTCGATGATGATGATGATTTCAATGACGATTTTGACGATGATTTCGGCAATGATGATTTTGACGATGATTTTAGCGACGACGACTTTGATGATGATTTCGACGATGATTTTGACGATGACTTCGATGATGATTTTGACGACGGCGATTTTGATGATACCTATGACGATGACGACAGTTTTGACGACGACTTCGACGAATAAATTACGGAAATGAAAAAAGGAGCTGCTGAAAAACGGCAGCTCCACACACACGAGTAAACGTTATCCTATTGGGCAGCTGCAAAAACTCAAGTTTTAGAGGTGCCTGTTAAACAGAAGCAGTATCTTTGCGATGTTGATGCAGAAACTCAAAATCTGCAAGATATTGTAAACGGGACTGTACCAGATACAGCAATTCATTATACATATCAAAATTTACTTCCAATGCAATCGGAAAGACATATATCTCCGTTTCATTACAATACCGTTTAATAAACTCTGGGTCGTTGACAAACCCTAAACTGATCATATTGCTGATTCGGTCGGCGCACTTTAATACCTTTGCACGCTGTGAACCATGCCTAATAATATGCTGTAGATATTCGGGCTTTGTCTGCCCCGGCCGACGGGTAACTTCCATAACCAATTCATAGACAGCAGGAGATTCCGAGTCAATAGAGAGCAGTTCATTCACATTAAAATCAGGCACGTCTTCCAATACATCATGGACGATTGAGGCTTTAAGCAAAATACTATCGATATAGCCGTAGTCAATGAGCGTTGCCATAGTATCAAGCTGATGCCGGAACATATTGCCGCCTGCATGCCGAGCTTTTCCGCGAAGGCTGGTTGCCAAATGAATATAAGGGGCAAGATACATTCCTTTTAACAATGCTACTTCATGTTGTTCCATCTTCTTCTCCTTTTTCCCCTACTCTATACAAGGTCGTGCAAATACAGCGTGAACTTCTCAATCAGCCGTTCCGTTTGGCGCAGTTTTTCTCTTTCCCCTTCGACAACCTCAGCCGGAGCATGATCTGTAAAATTTGCATTAGAAAGTTTTGCCGTTAAACGGGACCGCGCCTGTTTTTCTTTTTCGAGTTCTTTTGTAAAGCGTGCAGCCAATTGACTGCGATCTACCTCGGTTCCGGTAATGATAAAGGCTTCAAAACCGGCTCCTACCGTCCCGATAGAATTTGCAGGTTTATCAGCAGGCGTTTCGATAAAGGCAATATCCGCGAGTCCCGCCAATAACTTAATTAAATCGATATTCTCAAACGCCGCCGCTGCGGGAGAGCCTGCTTCTATATAGAGCGCAATATGCAGTTTAAGCTGAGGATCGATACCGCATTCTGCTCTGAGCGCACGGATAAGCCGCACGATATTTTGCAGCGCTGAAAAACGCGCAGCTGCTGCCGTATCGATACGCTCTTCACAATAGACGGGATAATCAGCGGTTATCAGTGCCTTTGCACGGTGTGAAGCTCCGGCAGCGCAGTGTTCGGGAAGTTTGCGGTAGATTTCTTCAGTGACGAAGGGAAGCACAGGATGCAGCAGCCGGAGCGATTCTTCCAAAACGGCAAGCAGCACCGAGGTTATCCGGTCTTTTTCCGCATCATCTCCGCTCTTATATGAAAGCTTCGTCCCTTCGACATACCAGTCGCAAAAGTTATTCCAGAAGAACTCATAAATGCCGTGCCCTACCTCGTTATAGCGGTACCCTTCAAAGGCTGCCCGCACATTTTTGACCGTTTCGTTGAGGGTGTGGTAAATCCATCGGTCAAGCTCAGTTAATTCCGAGGCGGAAACGGGAACAATGCGCCGCCCTTCGAGGTTTCCTAAGATATAGCGTGAAGCATTCCAGATTTTATTGGCAAAGCGGGAGCCGAGTTTAAAAGATTCGTTGTCGATAAGAATATCTTGCCCCTGCGTACACATAAAGGTAAGTGTAAATTTAAGGGCGTCGGCGCCGTACTCGTCGATAATATTCAGCGGATCGATACCGTTGCCGAGCGATTTGGACATCTTGCGTCCTTGTTTATCGCGCACCAAGTCATGCAGGTAAACATCGCGAAAAGGAACGGTGCCGGTAAACTCAAGCCCTGCCATAATCATACGGGCAACCCAGAAAAAGATAATATCATGGGCGGTGATGACGGCGGAGGTCGGGTAATAGCGCTGCAAGTCCTCGGTTTTTTCGGGCCAACCGAGTGTGGAGAACGGCCACAGCCAGCTGGAAAACCACGTGTCGAGTACATCGCTATCCTGCTTGAGGGCGGCGCTCTTACAATGGGGGCATTCGGTTACATCTTGCACCGAAACGGTCATCTTACCGCAGTCTTCGCAATACCACACCGGAATCCGGTGCCCCCACCATAGCTGCCGCGAAATACACCAATCGCGGATATTTTCCATCCAATGGCTGTAGGTATTTTCCCATTTTTGCGGATAGAACACGAGTTCGCCTTTTTTCCACGCGGCAAGCGCCTTGTCTGCAAGCGGCTTCATTTTGACAAACCATTGCTCCGAAAGATACGGCTCTACGACGCTGTGACAGCGGTAGCAATGCCCTACGGCATGTTTAATGTTTTCTTTCTCTTTAAACAAGCCTGCCGTTTCCAAATCGGCAATAACCGCTTCACGGGCGGCTTTCACCGTCATGCCGCGGTATTTTTCGGGTACCGCCGCATTCAGCGTACCGTCGGGGTTTAATATATTGATAACTTCGAGATTGTGCCGCTTGCCGACTTCCCAGTCGTTAGGGTCGTGAGCGGGGGTTATTTTTACAGCGCCCGTCCCGAATTCCTTATCGACATAGCTGTCTGCAACAATCGGAATACAGCGGCCCGTCAGCGGCAGCACGAGCTTCTTTCCTACCAAATGAGTATAGCGGGGATCATCGGGGTGTACGGCAACGGCGGTATCGCCCAAAAGCGTTTCGGGACGGGTTGTCGCTATTTCGATATATTCCGACGCGGAAGGGGCACCGTTTTCATCGGCGAGGGGGTATAAAATATGGTACATTCCCCCTTTGGTCTCCTCATGGTCAACCTCATCATCGGCAAGTGCGGTTCCGCAGGAAGGACACCAGTTAACCAGATAGTTGCCGCGGTAGATAAGCCCGCGTTCATAGAGGGTAACAAATACGGTGCGGACGGCATAGGAAAGCCCTTCGTCCATCGTAAACCGTTCCCGGGACCAATCGACAGAAGCGCCGATTTTACGCAGCTGATTGGTGATAATCGAGTGGTGCTTTTCTTTTACTTCCCATGTGCGTTTGAGGAAAGCTTCCCGCCCGAGGTCATGCCGTGTTTTGCCTTCCGCCTTTAGCTGACGTTCAACCACATTTTGCGTTGCGATACCGGCATGGTCGGTACCGGGTATCCAAAGCGTTTCATCACCCTTCATGCGGTGGTAGCGGACAACGACATCCTGCAACACGTTGTTTAAACCGTGTCCCATGTGAAGCACACCGGTTACATTGGGCGGAGGAATGGCTACGACATATCTATCGGTACTGTCAGTCTTTTTAACCGGCTTAAAACAGCCCTGCTTTTCCCAATCCGCATAGATTCTATCTTCAAAATCTTTAGGATTATATGCTTTTTCCAATTCAATCGTGTGCAATATGTCTTCCATGACGCCAATCTCCTGCTTGCTTTTCTGCAATAAGTAAATATTTTAGTTATTTTTCGGTTATCGTTCAAGGGTGCGCGTGTAAGCGGATAAGAGGATAAACAATATCCTCCCATCAGAAGGTAGAAAAAAACGGCAGAAGGTGGTAGGATAATCTTCAATTTTGCCGTTGCTTTAACGGCAGAATTGGGAGAAACTATGCAAAATGAGCTTTTCGCTACAATCCAACCAGATGATTTCATCTCTATCCCCGAAGCTGGGCATTGGGCTACGGTGTTGCTGGGAAAGCATGTAACAAACTCAAATATTACGTATCTTATTCAATACGGACGAATAAATAAATTTTTTCATAACGGTGCCCCTGTAGTTTCAAAAACGGAATTGCTTCACTATTATCAGTCGCGTTCCGGTAAACGGCAGACGGATTGGGAAGAGCGGCTCGGTGAAAAATTGAATTGGACTTTGTCTTTCGAACAATATAAGGAAGCTGAAACGACAAAACATGTTCATAGGCTGCATCCTTATAAAGGGAAATTTATTCCGCAGCTTGTCGAATATTTTTTAGATGAGCATACCGACAGCTTTAAACAAAATGTCTTTTTTCATAAGGGAGATGTTGTACTTGATCCATTTTGCGGCAGCGGAACAACACTTGTACAGGTAAATGAATTAGGTATTCATGCAATCGGCGTGGATATTTCGGAGTTTAATACAGTCATTGCAAATGCAAAAATACAAAATTGCGATTTACAAATGCTTGAAAATGAACTTTCGTTTATAACAAATAGACTTCGTGATTTTACCGCTGCTTACTCCATACCGGAATTTGAAGATGCGCTAAGCGCTGAGCTTTTAACTTTTAACAATAAGTATTTTCCGTCGCCGCAGTTTAAAATCGATGTACGGCAAAAGAATATCGATGAAAAGACCTATGGAGCTGAAAAAGAAAAAGAATTTTTTTCTGTTTATCAAAAGCTTGTCCATACATTTAATATTCAACTAAAGCAAAAAGAAACGGGTACATTCTTAGATAAATGGTACGTGCAGAATATTCGGAACGAAATCGATTTGGTCTTTCAGCTTATTGAAAAAATACCGAATAAACCTGAACGAAATATCGCAAAAATAATTTTAAGTAGAACAATGCGCAGTTGCAGGGCGACAACCCATTCAGACCTTGCAACAATATATGAGCCGGTAACCGCTCCGTATTATTGTACAAAACATGGGAAGATTTGCAAACCGCTTTTTTCGATATTGAGATGGTGGAATACTTATGCAAAGGATACCGTCAAACGCCTGGCTGAATTTAAAATGCTTAAGACGCAAACTTTTCAATATTGCGTAACCGGAGATTCCCGCACAATCAATCTCGATGAAAAAATAGAACAAAACAAACCTGAGTTATATGAATTAATCCGGAAGCATAAAATTGCAGGTATTTTTTCTTCTCCGCCGTATGTCGGATTAATAGACTACCATGAACAACATGCGTATGCATATGACATATTCGGCTTTACCCGTCATGATGATTTGGAGATAGGTCCTTTATTTAAAGGAAAGGGGAAAGAAGCCCGCGAAAGTTATGTGGAAGGCATTAGCGCTGTTCTTAATAATGCAAAAACCTATTTAGCGACAGACTATAATGTATTTTTAGTTGCAAATGATAAATTCAATATGTATCCGCTTATTGCAGAGAAATCCGGTATGCGTATTGTTAATCAATATCATCGTCCGGTTTTAAATAGGACCGAAAAAGATAAAGGTGCTTATTCCGAAACAATTTTTCATTTGAAGGAAAGGAGATGAAAAGATGAGTCTTACAAATACACAAATGACTGAAATTGAAGAGTATAAAAACAGCCAAACCAAATAAAGGTGGGTTTATAGAGTTTAAACGTACGCTTTTGAAATGGGTCGCGGTAACACTTGCCGAACATCCGACAGCTCATATCCATACACTTCTTGCAATTCCGTATAATCCGTATGAACCGAAAGAATACGGTCGCTGGACAATGCGAGGGATGATTGATTCGTGCGGAGGCTTTAATACCCGCCGCTCCGGCAACGCTCTGCGTCGTAACAAAGGGTATTAAAGCCGACTGCAACCACCTTATGAGAACAACATTCCCCGACGCTTGCATCGGGGGATGTTGATTTGGAATATGAGCTAAAAGTTGCGGCAGAATTTTGGGACTTTTTAGGCGGCGCCGGATCATACGAAGCATTGTTGAACATTTTTGAAAAAGTCGGAATTGAATTGCGCCCCGAAATCGATGCCTATTTTGCACAGCATAGATGAGTTTTCTTTTCTTATCCGTGGCGAGAGTCGGCGTAGCCGCTGCGGAGTAGTGCGGGATTTCCGTGGTGCTCCACAGCAATAAGCTCGGCGGCGATGGAAACTGCAATTTCTTCAGGCGTTTCCGCTCTGATGGGCAGTCCGATCGGTTTATAGATGGAATCGAGGTACTCTTTGCCGATACCTTCATCGGCAAGCAGCTTTACAACCGCAGCATTTTTTTCAAATGAGCCGATCATACCGATATAGGCAAGTTTTTTACCGTACAGGTACCGCAGTACATCCGCATCGCAGCGATGCCCACGGGTTACCGCAACGCAATATACGTTCTCGTGAAACTGTAGAACGGTGTGAGATGGCAATACGTCTTCTTTGGAAAACAGCTGCTCCAACGGACAACAAAGCCGCCGCGCCGTCGGGAATAGTTCTTCTGTAATGCAATCGGCACGATCATCCCAAACGGTAACGCGAAATCCGATAAAGGCAGCAACTTTTGCAAGCGCGCGGCCGACGTGTCCGCCACCGAAGATAAATAGTTCAGGGTCATTCCCTATCTTTTCAAGATACACTTGGATTGAACCTCCGCACGCAAGCCCTTCCTCTGCTGTAAGATTTTTCTTTATGATACAGGTAGCATCGCCTGTTTTCAGCATTTCACGTGCTTTTTTGATCACTTCATGTTCGGAAATACCACCGCCTACCGTGCCGCGGACAGCTTCCGCAGTTACCCACATCGACGTTCCGGCTTCTCGCGGAGAAGATCCATGCGCTTCGATAATTGTGCATAATACGCCCGTAATACCGTTTGCCGTATCGGCTGTAACATACTTTAAAATCTCGGTATCCATAGACTATTTATCCTCTTTTTGTTCCAGAGCTCTCTCGTTTTCGAGTATCATCGGTATATCGGTATAAATCTCTGATTGATACGAACTCTTTGTATTCAGCATATTTTGGGTATTCAAATAGGCCAAGCCGACCGATTTTGCACGGATCATCGTCTGAGGATTTCTGGTTAAAGCATCCCACGCACGGGTAGATTCCGCATACAGTGCAAGCGCACGTCCGTTCTTCTGAGAGTCGCCCGTTCGCTCGGACAATCTGCTCAGCGTTGCGCCCAAATTATTAGCCGTATGCATATAACGCTCAATAAACGCAACATCGTCAGGGCGAGTATTGGACAATGCTTGTTCTTTCCGCGCACGCTGTGCATTCAGCAAGCCTAAAAGCTCTTCATACGCAGCCAAAGCAGCAAAATAATCGCCACGCTTAAAGAACGCATTTCCAAATCCGTACAGCAAATTCTTATCGTGTGCTTTTTCTGCATACGCATGACTCATTGCTTCTATTGCCTGCCGGTAATTTTCCTGTTGATAGTGTATATAGCCGATTCGATAATTCACCGATGGCGTGTTATACAGTTCTTTTACCGCATTTTGATAGCTGTCAAGAGCCGAATCAAAATTATATGAGATAAAGTAGTCGATGTCGCCGTAATCCGCATAGAGCTTTCCGATAGCTTTGTTCGGCGGCAGCGGTTTAAAGGCTGTATATTCGCGGTATATATTTAGCGCGTCAGCATAAAGGGTTTGGGCTTCAAGGTATTTTTTCTGATCTACCAACTGCTCTCCCAATAGGCGCATTGCATCGACATAATTACCGGTACGCCGTGCGGTCATCGGGGCGGCGGTTTTAAACAGCTTAATCGATTCGGTCAAATTTTCTATTGCACCGTCCTGCTTATTATTGTAGATAAAAAAGCGGCCTAAATTATAATACGCTTCCGGCATCGTTTTATCTGTCTGCACGGCTTTTTCCAACAGCATACGCACATCGTCGATTTTTGAGCGGAGTTTTTCCGAATCGAGCGGTTTAGGATTATACCGTTTTTCGAGCAAGTAACCGCTCAATTCAGTCAGATTTTCCGCGCCGATTTTCGTTATGCGGGAAGAGAAATGATCTTTGAGATTCAGCACTTCCGCCAGATTATCCGTGCGGATAAAATAGCGCATCATCCGTACAAGGAAGGTATCGCTTTCACCGTATAGCTCGATTAGTCGGCTGTAAACCTTTACCGCATCGTCGTACTTTTCAGGATCTTCATCGGCCCAATTCATAAACACATCGCCGAGAGCGAGCATTCCATCCTTATCATTGACATAATGATCGAGTACGCGACGACGCAAAACCGCTTCAGCTTTTTCGTAATTACGCAGATCGGTACTCAACATATCGGCGTATTCCAAGCCGCCCTGCTTATCGTTCGCAAAGTCGTAAATGAGGCGGAGATACATTTTTTCCGCAGCGGTAAATTGTTTTTTCGCTCTAAACGCACGAGCATACGAAAAATACCATTTTTTCTTTCGCTTATAATCACCTGCCCGATTAAATTTTTCTATTGCAGTTTCATACTGCCCGTTTTCCAGATAGGAATAGCCGGTCTTATAAAAGGCTTCCGAGCGTATCGGTTTATAAATAAACTGCCATGATAAGACTGAAATACAAAATACCAGAATAAGCGCAATGGCAGACATAACGGCAACAGGCAAGAACCGATGCATAAACCAATATTTAAAGGTCTGTTTTTCCCGTTCATACTCTTCAACCGTCTTCCGTTGAAATCCGCGTGGAATAGGAATCGATCTATTGATTATCTTTTCGAGCTTATTGACAACTTTTTTAAGAGAATCTTTTTCCAGTACAAAGCGGATAAAATTCATCTTATTTTCAGGTCGGTCGTCGCCATTGGCGATATAGTCCTGAATAGCAAGCTGCACATTAAACGGGAAGGTTTCAAGCTTGTTTAAAAAATTAAAATAATCATCATCCGATATTGTTAACGCTTCGCCGTCATCCGAAGAACCGGTACTCTTGGCAATAACGGAATCGAACATCTGCGAGTGAGCATCAGCCGAAAAATCTTTAAAGTTATCAGGGAGATTGAATTGATCGTCAGCTACTTCCGTTATATCGCTGTCAAGCGGATTTTCTTCCAAAGAAAAACCGCTTTGATCCCCGCTATCGCCCTCCGGCTGGTTAAAAAAGGTATCGGTTATGTGCTCCGGCATACCGATTCCGTCAAAACCGACATCAGTACCGGCAATCGGTGGAATGGCAATCGGCGGAATACTGATAGGTTCGGTACTCGGAGTATCCATGCTAAACTCAAATGACGACGCATCCGCTCCGTCATCCGCCGATTCGGCTGGAGGATCATCCCTATTTTCGGAAAAGAGTGAAAGTTCATCCATATTGTCCAAACTATCGGATTCTTCCGTAGTACTGCCGCTTTCATCCTCATTGACAGTGGAAGCTGCTGAGGTATTGGACTGGGTGGTTTCATCGGATACCGGAAATTGAGCGGTTTCTTCATCATCATCCATATCAGGAACATCAAAATGAGAATGATCATCCACTTCATCCAAATCGCCGGAAACATCAGGATTGCTTGAAGCATCATCAGAAGAGGAATCAAAAGCCGATAAATCAATGTCGGGAATAGTAATATCAGGGATGGTACGCTCTTCTTGAAGCATATCTTCATCAGCCGGAACTTCATCACTTTCATCTAACGTTTCCACATCTTCCGGAATCGTATCATCATCAATCGTATCATCAGCCGGCGTAGATTCATTTGCTTTTATCGGTTCGGGCGCAAAATCAAAGGAAGAAAGCATATCGTCAAAATTAAACGGATCATCACGCTCCGTTGATGGTTCATCGGTAGCCGTAGATTCGGCGATATCGGAAGCATCTGAATCATCTCCGGAAAGATTGTCAAAATCAAATGAAGAAAGGAACGTATCCATGTCTGAGGTATCCGGCATTCCTTCTTCGTCAACGGGATACGCATCTCCGGTTACCACTTCGGGTTCGTCGGGCTTGGCGCTCGGTTCCTCGGCTTGAGGAGATTCGGTATCGACCGAATCATCTGCACCGGAAGGCGCAAGAGAGCCTGTATCGTCGATGCCATTATCGCCGAAATCGGTGGGAAAAGGGGTATCCATCGATATGTCGGGAGCATCCGTAACCGGCACCGTATCGAACATATCGGGAACCGATTCGGCAGCCTGTTGCGATGCGGGCATAGACTCGGAAGATTTGTCAACGGCATCATCAGCAGCAGCGGTTTGCTCCGGCTCCGTTGCAGGCAGTAAGGCATCGAGATCAATATCGGGAACCTCTTCCTGATTCGGCAGAGGGAGTTCATCATAGACTCGCTCGCCCCACCGAGCAGTTACTCCATCTTCATGAGCAATCTTTTTCAGATCTTCTCTAAACTTAGTAATTTCATTTAAATTCGGCATAAACGCGCACAAAAGCCCCTTTCTCTTGTAATTTCGGCATTTTTAGCATATATCTTAAGGAGCACCGTATAAGGGGTGCTTCAAAAGCCGTTACTTTTTCGAACATCCCCTTAGACGTTCCCGAAGGATGCGAAGCAAATCCAACCGAGTTTTAGAGATGCCTTATTACTCTTTATAATACTGATTAAACACCTGCGTGATATACGCTTGATCCGCAACGCCGCCCAGCTCGCGAATGGAATGCATCGACAAGATGGGGTTCCCGATATCGACCGTCTTAATCCGCAAGTTTGTCGTCGTAATCGGTCCAATGGTTGAACCGCCTTTTATATCGGAACGGTTGACAAAGTTTTGGCATGGAACGCCGGCCCTTGCACAGAGATCTTTAAATATCCCCGCCGAAATACCGTCGCTCGCATAGCTCATCGAAGCGGCAAGTTTTACCACCGGTCCGCCGTTTACAAGCGGGAAGTTGGTAATATCGTTTTTTTCGGGATAATTGGGATGGAAAGCGTGCGCCTGATCGGCGGAAATAAGGAAAGACCTGCTCAACTGCTGCTGGAACAGTTCAAACCACTGCTCACCTGCTTCACACTGGGCAATCGTAATTCGCTTGAGCGTATCCGCAAAGAACGGGCTACCGGCGCCCTGCATCGTTTCCGAGCCGACTTCTTCGTTATCAAAGATACAGGCGGCTTTTACATAGTCTAACGGAGCATCTTGCGCAATCAGCGCATCGAGGGATGCATAGGCCATACCGAGGTTATCGATTTTTCCCGTCGAAAAAAATTCATCGGAAAGACCGCAAAAACTTCCGGGCTGCGTATCATACAAATAGAGGTCAAAGTCGAGGATTGTGCTCACCGGAACATGCAGCTGTTTAGATATCAGTGAAATAAGATATCCGTCCTTTTCAAACTTTTTATTGATGATACCGAGCAAGGGCAGCACATCTTTTTGACGTTCAATTTTATACCCGTCGTTTACTTCGCGATTCATGTGGATAGCGAGGTTCGGTATGATAAGCGGCGAACCTTTAAACGAGAACAGCATCTCTTGAGGCGCAAGCGGATCATCCGTCCGCACAACTACACGTCCCGCTGCGGAAAGCGGGCGATCAAACCATGTTGAAAGAATTGCCCCGCCGTATACTTCGGTATTCAGCTTGAGGTAATGATCTTGCACCGTTACTTCGGGATGCGGCTTTATCCGCAAACAGGGGGAGTCGCTATGGCTGCCGACAAGCTTAAATCCGCGCGCTTTCTTCCCGCGGCTCATCTGCCATGCGATAAGAGCGCTGCCATTTGCGGTTACAAAGTATTTTCCTGCGGGCTTTAAATCGAAAGCATCCGAAAGGTCAAGACGGGTAAAGCCGACCGCTTCGAGCTTTTTACCGGCATTTTCAATCACATGATACACCGACGGGCTTTGAT
Source organism: Treponema sp. OMZ 305 (assembly GCF_024181325.1). Lineage (NCBI taxonomy): Bacteria > Pseudomonadati > Spirochaetota > Spirochaetia > Treponematales > Treponemataceae > Treponema > Treponema sp. OMZ 305. Next base: position 2,066,500 of record NZ_CP051300.1, read on the forward strand.
CGATAAACCGCATCAGTTCACGGGCATACTGTTTTTGCATCGCCATACCTATACTCCTTAGGGGGTTACCCTGATTATCTTCTTTAGTATACCTGCCTTTTATAATTTTGGGAAGGTTGCGGGATGGAATTATCGGGTATCCTCAAGGAGCAGTTTCAGAGAAACCTGAGAAAGTATTGTTGAACGTGTAATAAAGCTTACACCTGTTCAAACGAGGCTTGCAGATAGGCAAGACGGATGCGGCGCACCTTTACGGTCAGTTCCTGATTGAGTTCCGGTTCGGCATCAAGCGTTATGTCGCCTTCATATCCAAGCGACGGAATAAAGATATGAGCCTTTTTGCCCATTGCCTCAAGCACAACTGCCGTACCGCGCCAATCGGGATTTTGCAGCAGGTACACGAGTGTCCAATGCTGACGGGATGCCCGTTCCGCAGAAACGCAGGCGCGCCCTGCCACGTCCCCCGCCGCTATTTTAAGGATGAGATCTGCCGCAGGCGTTAGCGGTTTACCGTCAATATAGTTCAACAGCTGGCGATGGCTTACCAGATCCCCGTAGCGGCGGAGCGGGCTTGTTACCTGTCCATACATCGCAAGCCCGAGCGCAGCGTGCATCGACGGAATGGTACCCACGCTGCGCGGACGCATGGCGCGCCGCTTCCTGTATTCCCCTGCAAGACCGGACGGCAACTTATTCGGCAGTTCGGGCGCCTCCTGACTGATATACTGAAACGGAATACTGTGCTGAAACGCAAAACGGGCAGCTGCCTCCCCTGCAAGCAGCATCATTTCTTTAATCATTGCAGCGGCTTCGGTCTGGACAACAGACTGAACCTGCGCCCGTTTTGTGCCGTCCTGCTCCGTCAGCGTAATAGACACTTCGGGAAAATCGATGGATACGGCGCCCGCATTCTCCCGTCTGATGCGGTTTTTCTCCGCTATGGTAAAAAGCGAAGCTAACGCAGGAGTGTCTTTTTGAGCATCCGCTTCTTCGTACGTCATCCTGATAACCGAAAGTTTGGTACGGTGGATTGAAACCTCTTCGATTGCACCGTCACTACCGAGGAGCAGCTTAAAAGAAAGCGCATAAGATACGGGTTTTAGCCCGAGGGCAAAATAGTCAACCGCTTTTTCGCCGAGCATTCGAGCTGCCCCCTCAGGTGTATATAGTGTTGCGCCGCGAGCACAGGCATCGGCATCGCTTTGCGTATCCGCCTGAATGGTGTCGGCAGGGTTTGCAATGTGAATCCACAAGTATGTTCCGTCAAAAGAAACCGCATCGTCGGGATCGGTACTGCCGGGATTATCGATTGCATACGCAGGGATTGCTGCTAAATCGAACGGATCGGACGGAAACACAGGCGCGGGGATATCCGCCTTAGATGAATGAAGCGAATGGCCGAAGCGTGCAGGATAGGGATTTTTTTCGATAGGCCAAAAACCCGTTTTTAACAGAATCTCGTGCGCCTGTTCGGGAGTTTGCTCCATCTTTGCATCTTTTAATATTTTGGAAGCGGAAGAACTCCCCAAGGCGAGCGCCTCAAGCTCTTGAAAAAACGGCGTATATAATTCTTTACTTTCTGTAAACGGCTTTCCCTGCATACAGGCGCGAAGGGCTGCGATAAAATCCTGCCGCAGTTTTTCGGCCTGCGCTTTCTCCGTCTGCTTTTGATTAAGCCGCTCTATTTCCGCTTGCGTGCGAATACCGATCGGATCCGTAGGCGAAGTACAAATAAAATAGGGCGAACGACACAGAGCTTGCCACAACTGCCAGCTTTGCTCCGCCGTGTACGTTCCCCATAGCAGCTCCGCAAGCTCGGTGAAAGACGGCGTTTCTCCTTCAAAGAAATCCGCAGCTTCGCCAAAATCCGCAGCGGGAACTTCGGCATCAAGCGCCGCCTTAATGCTCCGGCATTCTCCGCTATGGAGCAGCACAATGTCTTTTTCGCGTACTTTCTTTGAACCGGATTCCAACGCAATTTCAAATTTATCAGCCTGTACATCGGTAATGAGCGCAGGCTGATTTTTATAGAGAACGAGATTACCTTTTTTCATTTATATTCCGAATAGTGATGTTCCGTATTTTGTTATTACCGTATACCACCTGTAGAAGATTTCCTTGCCGGTGATACATCAGTGCATCGCAGCTGCGGTACACCGCTTTTCCGCACACTTTTTCAAAACCATCACGAGAGTCGCCGGTGCGTATATCATTAAAGAGCGTTAACGATGACGGAAAACCGACACTCATCTGCAGTACCGCTCCGTCCCCGTCTTTAGAGCGTATGATAACTTCGGTATTAAGCAGTCGATACAGCCAGCGTTCGTTGTAATAATTGTAGATAATTGCAGACGGTCTATTCCACGCACTCAACAGTTTATCAACCGTATCGCCGACAGACACATTGCGGAGCACAATCGGAGTAACCGCTTCAGGTTCTTTTAAGATATCGGCAAGCCATTGCCTTTCTTTTGCAGCGCCTGTTTTATTGTTTAATTTTTTTAGGATACGGAAATAATTGCAGCGGATTAGCCGTTCATCGGCAGGAAATCCCGTCGTTACAAACAACACTTTACCGGTTGTTTTTCGAACAGATGAAGAGAGACAATCAGCCAGCAGCTGTTGCGCCTTTGTATAGTCTTTTCTTAGTAGAGACAACAGCGCAGCATAGTTTGCCCGCGCTGTTTTATCATCAGCACTCGTATGAAAGAGATCAGCCTGTTCTGCAATGCTGAGTACTGCATTCCGTTCATGAGTCAGCGGAGACGAAGCGAGTAGATACGCATACCCCGATGCGATTCCCGCCTCGTATATCATAGTAAGATAATCGCTATATGCTTTTTTTGCCTGCTCATATACAGCGCTGTTACTCCGTGTCGGCATTGTTTTTGAAACGTAATCGGACTGTTCATCGTCATCATTTTCAAACATGAAATCCGCCGACTGAAAAAACGCAAACACCGATGCATTATCATACACTGCAGCAGGAAGAATAGTAGCCATCTCCGTATCCCGCTTATCAAGACTGCTTAGCCATGCTTGATGAGAAACGAGAGCATTCAGACGATTGATATAAAGGCTCTGCGGAAAGAGTTGCAGTAAATTACCCAACACAGTACGCGCATCGGCGGTTCCTCTGCGATTCTGAAGTGCAAATAGTACCCCTGAAATTTCTTCGTACAGATGCGTAATATCATCTCCGTTACTGTTTAACTGCTCAAACCGTACAGCAGGTTTTATGGAGCCGGTTGCAAATGATGCGAAGACTTTTGCCGTTTCCGTATCAGCGTAAAGTGAAGCCAACCGATTAAGCCATGCTTCCAATAACCCCTGAGGATAACCGGCAACATTAAGTAATACGCTTGCCATGATGTCGGCGGTATATAATTTTTCAGGAGAAAGCGAGATGATCTTAGCGGTACTGTAATAGTTGAGCGCAAACTGCGCCGTACACACTGCAGCGATAGGGGCAAAAAAATTCTCTCGCTCGTTATTCAAATTCCGTATCCTACGCGCAGAACCGGTGGTATCCATGAAAAGAACGGAATCGATATAATCCAAAAGACCGGTACTTACAAGAAATGTCCCGTCGGGATACATCATACAACGGGCATTTTTCCGGTCAGTTATAATTAAGCGCATCGTGCCGCGAAAGAGTTCGGTTCTGCGTATCAGCATAAAAAGAGATGTTTCGATAATGTTATACCATTCGCCAACTTCGTTCGCCGCTATTTCATGTGAAGAAGCCTCCGCTATTTCGTCGCGATACACCTGCATCAGCCGCTCACGGGTATACATTCCCTCCGTCAACGGATCCGTAAAACCGGAAATTGCAATAAAAAAAAAGGAAAGTAAAACAAGAACCGTTCGGCGCATATCTTTCATACGCTAAAGCATATCATAGCGACGCAAATATAGCAATCCACGGTAAACGCATCAGACTCCTTTTGAAATATACGGCACATCTACTGCGTTACCTTGCCAAAAGTGTACATCCTTGTACACTTTTGGCAGCGAGTTTCAGCATCGCTGAAACATCGCTTCTGATGGAACCAGCGGCATCCGTGCCGCTTCTGAATATCCTCAACGTATCAGTACCGCCACGGACGGCGGTGGTTGCAAGCAGTAGCAAGTTTTTCGCTAAGAAAAACTTGTCGTTAAAAAACGTACACGGATGTACGTTTTTTAACAGGCTATTTCAAAAGGCTAACGGAAAGTATATTTTTAACAATCTCCTGATTTTGCGATCTATATTTACTCGTCTGATGCGTTTGCCTTCCCTTTGTACAAAATTTTATCTAAAATTTTGCACAAATTTTTTCAGGAAAAGGACAAACACATCAGACAGATAAATCAAAAGCGCAGAATAATAGGCTGGGCGACCATTTGAACCGCGAAGATGGGGCTGTCTAAAAACTTCAGTTTTTGGACAGTTTCCTTAGATTTAGATGCAATGTTTAAAATTAAGTCGTTGCTGTATAAAGACTTAATTTTAAACTCGTCGGGGATGTTCCGAAAGTAACCAACTTTTGGGACATCCCCAGCCTATTATTCTGCGGGGCAATCAGCAAAACGTCTGATATGTTTGCCCTAGGGGTTAGTCGGTAACTGAATGAAGCCATTTACCGGATTTTATGCGCCACAGCCCTAACAGCAGTTTGAGCGGCTCCTCACTAAAGAGGCACATATAGACGACCCACGGCGGAAGCGCGGTATGAATCGATACGGAATAGGCAAGCGGAATTGCAATCAGCCACATAATGAAGGTATCGCAAATCATGCCGAAACGGGTATCGCCGCCCGCACGCACCAGCCCTATCAGAATACACATGTTGCAGGCTTTGAGGGGATAACAGCAGGCCAATACGATGAATAACTTTTTAACTGTCGACAATACGATCGGCTCCACATTAAAGATAAACGGCACAAGATACGAAATAGGAATAAGCGCCGCTCCGATAAATATCGCAACAATCGGAATAAATAGCAGCACTTTAGCGGCATATTGCCGTGCATCACTGTCATGTTTTTCGCCTATTTTCTTTCCAATTAAAACGCTTACCCCATTACCGAAGCCGATAAAGATAACCCATGTCAACTGCGAAATAGTATTAGTAATATTAAAGGCGGCATACGAAAACGTATTGATACTTGCAAAAATTTTATGATGGAATGTAATCCCGAAAGACCACAAGGTTTCGTTTAGCAATACCGGTAGTACGATTACAAGGTACACTTTTAAGAATTTAGCATCAAAAGTAAAGTGGCTTTTAAACGTTCCTAAAACGGGATATTTCCGATACTTTGTTACGGTAAAAGTAATAAAGAGTTCAACAAAGCGGGCAATAACTGTCGCGATAGCCGCCCCGCGGACACCCAATGCAGGAGCGCCGAATAACCCGAAAATTAAAACAGCGTTCAGCGTCGTATTGACAATCAAAGACACCAGCGTAGCACCGACTGCAATTTTCACCTTTTCGATGGAACGCAGCGTAATCATCAGCATAAAATTTATCGCAAAAGGAATAAAGCACAATGCCGATAGCCTCAGATATTGCACACCGGTTTCAATAACGGCGCTATCCTTTGTATACAGCGATAGTATTTCTTTCGGCATACTCACACAGCAAACCGTAAAGAAAACAGCGAAGAATACGGACACCAGCATAGAAATACCGAGCGTTTTCTGTAAGCCCTTAAAATCTTTTTTTCCCCAGAACTGTGCCGTAAATACCATGCTACCGGAACCGATACCGTATAGAATCAGGTTGAGCAAAAAAAAGAGTTGGTTCCCCAAGCCGACAGCCGCAAGCTCGATAGTACCGAGCTTACCGATCATCACCGTATCGAGGATATTGACAAAGGCGCTCAGAAAATTCTGCAGCATAATCGGGAGAGCGATTGTGAATAATGTTCTTAGAAAATTTTTATCAAAAAATACCGCCCTGAATCGCGCTGTCATCGTCATATACGCATTCTCTCCATCAATCAACAACCCCGACGCAAGCGTCGGGGCACACTGCTCAACGTTTCGCACTGTGTGTTCTATAAGGTGGTTGCAGTCGGCTTTAATACCCTTTGTTACGACGCAAGCGTCGGGGTATTAAACCCTCCGCACGAATAAACCAATAGACTTGATGTTTTAGAGGTTTTTCTATTCCGTTTCCCAGCGGCGTCCGAATAATTTTTTTACAAAGCCTGCAAAGCCGCCGGTTTCGGGAATTTCGGTTTTTTCCATACGTGATACAATGTGCTTTAGACAGCTTGCCGCTTTGCCGTTGGGTTCTGCAATAATAAAAGGTTTTTGTTTGAGGACAGCTTTTGTTACCAAAGGATCATTATAGATGAAGCCCAGATATTCAATTTTAAGATTTAAAAACTGTGCGGCAATGTTGATCATCCGATCTGCAATTCGCTTGCCTTCTGCCGCCGAATCAACCCTATTGATAATCATTTTGAGATTGAGGTTCATGTTATCGACTTCCGTTGCAATCACCTTTATGATACCGTAGGCATCGGTAATCGCAGTCGGCTCGGAGGTTGTGATAATAACTACCTCATCGGCAGCAGCGACAAAGCTCAGTACGTTCTTAGACACCCCTGCGCTCGTATCGATGATAATAATATCGACATCGGAAAGCGTATACATTTCGTTAATAAATTCATTGCGCTCCGCTTCCGCCATATTCGCAATCTTTGCAAAACCGGAAGCGCCCACAATCAGCTTAATACCGTATTCGGTGTCAATAATAATTTCCGACAATTTCTTCTGCTTTTTAATAACATGATACAAATTGTACTGCGGAATAACATTCATAATAACGTTGACATTGGCGAGTCCGAGATCGGCATCAAGCACAATAACTTTCTTTCCCATCTGAGCATACGCAATTCCCATATTGGTGGCGACGTTGGTTTTGCCTACGCCCCCCTTACCGCTGGTAACGGCAATAATGCGAGTCTTTTGCGCCGTATCCTGACTACTGCCGATAGCGTCAGCCGTTTTATGTATTTCTTTCATTAAAAGACGTAATCCGTCAGCTTGATCACCCATTCTTTTCTCCACACTTTAAACTTTTATCAAATTGATTGCGTTTCGGGCTTCTTTAAAGCAGAAACTTTAAGCAGTTGCTCTCTATCTTTATTGCATAGTTGATTGATATATTCGTCATCGATTGAAAATCCTTTTAGTTTCCTTAAAAAGACTTCGACATCGGCAAGCATAAAATCCTGTGGAACTTCCTGCCCCGCCGTTATATACGTTATCGGTATATTCGTTTCCGAAATAACACTCAATAAATTACCGATATATGAGGTTTCATCAAACTTTGTGATGATTAGCGATTTGTATTTAAAAACCGCATACTCTTTCATAATCTCGCGAATATCGTTTATCCGCGTTCCGGCGCATACTGTCAAATATACTTCGGCATCATCCCCCAATTCGGTAAAATAATTTTGCATGGTCGAAATCTTTTCGCGGTCTTTCGGACTTCTACCGATAGTATCGATACAAATAACATCGGCTTCTTCGCGATACAATGCCATATATTTGCGTACTTCTGCGGGACTTGACGCAACCATCAACGGAATTCCCATCAATTCACAATAGCGCTTCATCTGATACGCTGCCCCGATACGCCAGTTATCAATTGTAATCACTTTAACGCGCAAGGGATGTTCGGAATTTTTACGGATATACTGCACGGCAATTTTCGCAAGCGTTGTTGTTTTCCCAACTCCTGTAGGACCAACCAATAACACAACTCGAGTTTTAGACTGACTGTCGGCAGGTTTAATTTTGATCGATTCGGCAAGCAATTCAAACAGTTTTTTCTGCACCGTCAAAAAATTTTCAATTTCGGTATAGCTTAGCTCATCCTTCAAACGGGCAGAAAGCTTTTTGATATATGAAGGAGAAAAATCATTTTCTTCGAGTATTTTTTGAACTTTAACAATATGCTCATGTTCGGCATCTACCCGCGGTGCGTTCTGTTTTTTCATTTCCGTCACAAGTCGTTCAACCGTTTCCGCCAGTTTATCCAAAGATTGTGCTTGCACCGGTGTAGGCACAGGCTTTTTTTCAGGACTCTTTTTCGAAGTCATATCAACATATTGGCGTAATTCATCCGCCGCCGCAGGATTTTTATTTGCATATCGTGTTAGAATTTTTCGCCGTTCTTCCTCATCGTTGAAACTATTCACAGGAGTAACTCTAGGCGCCGGCCTCAGCAGAGGCTGCTGTTCCGAAAGCAGGGACGGCCGCGAAGATATAGTATCATTTATCGTAAAGGTTACTTCTACCACGTCTTTTTCCCAAAGACCAAAAAGCCGGCTAACTTTTGCATCCTTTCTTCTCCAGATGGTAACAGCATCGCCGTGTTTTTTTGTAATTTTTCTCAGACATTTTTCATACGTCGAATCTTGCTCAACAAAAAGTTCCATTAGTTTTTATCCTGTTCCAACTTAATCTCACCGATCACTTCAACCTGTATGTCCTTCGCAATTTCGGGGATGGAGAGTACCACAAGATCGGGGATTTCCCTATCGGTTGAATTTTTAATCAAAATACGGGCGGAAGCTTCGGGCGCCAGTACAATAGGAAGGAAGCCGTTTTTCTGCATCGTTGTAACCGCTTGGATAAGCGATCGTATCCACATCCGCTGCTCGGACGGTTCCAGCGCCGCCATCGGTCCGTTTCCCGTATCTATTCTGCTTTCAACAATTTTTTGAGCAAGTGCAGGTTCGACCGTCAGCACATGGAGTGTTTTATTTTCATCGGCATATTGTAAACATATCTGCCGTCCGAGCGCCTGCCGAACCTTTTCTACAAGTAGAGAAACATCGGAGGTAATCGGACGGAAATCCGCAAGCGTTTCCAAAATAACGATTGTATTGCGGATGGATACCTGTTCCCGCAAAAGCCCTTGCAGCACTTTCTGTACCTCACCGAGGCTGCATACCTTTGCCGCTTCGTCGATAACCGCAGGATAGTCTTTGCGCAGCGCATCCATAATACCTTGCACTTCCTGCCGTCCGAGAATTTCGGCGGCATGCTTTTTAATCACCTCAGTGAGGTGCGTCGCGATAATCGCAGGAGGATCTACCACGGTATAACCGGCGCGCTCGGCACGATCGCGATTCTCTTCGGATATCCATACGGCAGGTAAGCCAAAGGTAGGATCGACAGTGCGCTCGCCGGGAATTTCTTCGGAAACGCCGCCGGGATTTATACCGAGGTACCAACCCATACGGATTTTTCCCCGCGCCACTTCTACGCCCCTAATCTTAAAACAATATTCGCTCGGTTCAAGCCGCATATTGTCGATAATACGGATACGCGGGGCAACCAAACCGAGGTCGAGCGCAGCTTCCCGCCGAATGCGTGTAATACGCTCAAGCAGTTCCGCACCCTTGTCCTTATCGACAAGCGGAATCAGCGCGTAGCCGAGTTCCAGCGACAAAGGATCAAGCGGCACAATGGGAGCAATTTCTCCCGGTGCCCCAGGCTCTCCTCCGCTTCCAGCGCGCTGTTGCTGCCCAGCCTGTTTTTGTGCAGCCTGCTTTTCTTTACCGGCCTTAAATGTCTGTTCTTCCTTGATGATTCTCCACCCGACAAAGGCCAACACAAACGCGATAATAAATAACACAACATGGGGAAAGCCGGGAAGCACTCCCATAATAGCAAGCGTACCGGCAGCAACAAAGTAAATCCACCCGATTTGGGAAAACTGCTTTTTAATATCCTGCCCGAATGAGCCTTCGTCGATCATACGGGTAACCAGTAAACCGGTCGCTACCGACAAAAAGAGCGAAGGCAGCTGCGCAAGCAACCCGTCCCCAATACTCAACGTCGTGTAGGTGCGCAGCGCATTAGAGAAAGATTCGGTTCGGAACACCATCCCGATAATCAAACCGGCAATAATATTGATAACCGTAATAAAAATACCGACTTTTACGTTACCGGACACAAACTGGTTTGCGCCGTCCATCGCGCCGTAAAAGTCATCTTCCCGTTGCAGCTGTTCTTTTTTCTGCCGGGCTTCTTCATCGGTAATAATACCGGCATTGTATTCGGCATCGATGGACATACTCTTTGTCGGATGAGAGTCGAGTTTAAAACGGGCTGAAACCTCGGCGACCCGCTTGGCGCCTTTCGTAATAACAAAGGCCTGCACCGCAATAAGGATGATAAAGATGACAAACCCTATAACGAGACCTTGACTACCCGATGCGCCGATAACAAACGAGCTGAATGCCCGAATCATCGCTCCGTCAAATGCTTCCCCTTTGGAAAGGATAAGACGAGTAGACGACACGTTCAATACCAATCCGAAGATGGTACTGAGCAACAGCAATGAAGGAAAGACCGAAAAATCGGTAGCACGTGCAGTAAACAGGACAATCAACAATACGACAAGACTGAAGGTTAGGTTCAGCGCCATAAAAAAATCAAGGAGCACAGTGGGGAGCGGGATGATAAACATCAGCACCATGAGAATGACGGTAAATGCAACTGCGATATCGATATTGTATTTTTTTGCGGCCATAATTATCTTCTATAAAATTCCTGTTTTTTGTTGTTGAGGGTATATACTTCTGCAAATACTAACGAAAGCGCCCGATAATATTCCTCAGGAATTATATCACCGATTTGAACTTTCGCATAGAGTGCACGAGCAAGCGGTTTGTTTTCTATTAATGGAATATTATGCTCACGAGCGATCGCCTTTATCCGCTGCGCCATTGCATCGGCACCCTTTGCCAGTACCATCGGCGCTGCCATCGTTTTTGAATCCCACTGCATTGCAATAGCAAAGTGCGTCGGGTTCGTAATAACCACATCGGCCTTAGGCACATTGCGGATGGCATTTTGAGAAAGAATCGCCTGCATTTGCTGTCTGATTCGCCCCTTAACCTGCGGATCTCCTTCCAATTCCTTGTATTCCTCTTTTATTTCCTGCTTTGTCATCTTCAGCGAATCGATAAATTGCTTACGTTGAAAAAAGTAATCGGGAATTGCTAGAATCAAAAGCAGCAAAGCAGCGGTTGCAAGTAATTTTGCCGCAAGTCCTGCAATAAAAAAAATCGCCTGCGGAAAACTCACCGTCAGCAGCTCAATAAAATGAGGAAGATTTGCCCGTATCACCAAAAAGGCAACAAATACCAGCACAACAACCTTTGTCAACGACTTTGCAAAATTGAATAAACCTTCGGTAGAAAAAAGCGCCCGCTTAAAAAAACGTATAAAGTCAGGAACAATCTTATTGAATTGAGGCTGAATAGGCTTAGTAGAAAATAAAAATCCGTTATTTTGAATGACATTGGCGATAACGCCTGCAAGCATTGCAATAAGCGCAAGAGGGAGCGCAAGCTTTAAAAAATATTGCACAAAGATTCCGAACCAAAGACCACTCCGGATATCAGCCTGCGTGCTCCGTAAAAAAAAGAAGCGCAGAATTTCCATACACTCTTCCAAAAAAAAGGATGAAAGAAAGATCAGCGCTCCGGCTGGAAACAGCAGTACCAATGCCGCGTTGATATCCTGACTTTTTGCAACACGCCCTTCTTCGCGCGCTTTACGTATCTTATAGTCGGTTGGGTCTTCGGTACGTCCTTCATCCTCTGCGGCAAACCACTGCAAATCGATGAAAAAATTCCGCTTATTATATTCGCTTGCAGTTTCCATCACGAGTTTCCGCATACTAAATACCTCCGCCGACACGAATCAAAAGCGACTCAAAAGCAGCAAATCCGCTTTCCATAATCCGCACAAAGAAATTCGCCATAAACGGCAACAATACGGTCAAAAGGAAGAAGGTCAGCAAAATAGTTATCGGGAAACCTTCCGATAAAAGATTCATCTGCGGCGCGGCCTTTGACAGCAACCCCATCGAAACATGCACTAAAAAGAGGGTTCCCATAACCGGCATCGCAATCATCATTGCATTTAAGAAAAGACTGCTAAGGTTTGTCATAAGGAATGAGGCAAGCAACTCCCGTTTTTCCAAAAACATAAAACAGTTGATCGACTGAAAACTGCGGAGTACGCCGCCTAAAAACAGCGTCTGAAACCCCTTAATCTGTAAAAAGATCAACACGGCGATAAAGTTTAAGAACTGTCCCATCAGCGGGTTTTCAATTTGAGCAAGCGCATCATACACTTCCGATACGCCGAATCCCATCTGATACGAAAAGAACTGTCCTGCCGTACTGAATGACGCAAAGATAATGCTGATAAAAAAACCGGTCAGCACCCCGAGCAGCGCTTCGCCAACAACCAGCAGCGCATAGTCAAGATTAAATCCCTGCACATCCAGCGGGGAACCGTAGGCAACCGGCATCACCAAAAAGCCGATTAACCCCGCCAGCGAAATTTTTGCAATACGCGGCACCGCCCTCGTCGAAAGAAGCGGCGTCGTAGAAATCATCGCAAATATCCGCACGCATACTAAAAAAAAGAGAGGAGCTTTTACAAGTAAAAAAGAGAAAGGGTTAGGATCCATTATTCAACGTCGCCTAAAGGTTCCCTACCCTTGCACCAGCTGAGGAATAATGTCAAAAAGGCGGACGGTATAATCCCGCAATACGCTGAACATCCAGCCGCCTAAAAGCGCAAGCATACCCAAAATCGTCAAAATTTTCGGCACAAAGGTGAGCGTCTGTTCCTGAATGGAGGTAGTCGCCTGAAAAATCGCTACGATTAAACCGACAACTAATGCAGCCAGCAGAATAGGAGCAGCTAATATAAATACCTGAAAAATGCCCTCACGCAAGAGATTGACAATCATCCCGATACTCATCGTTTTTCCTCCTTTTTACTTCTACAAGAATGACTGAAAGAGCTGACCGACCAATAAATTCCAGCCGTCCACCAGTACGAATAAGATCAGCTTAAACGGCATCGAAATCTGTACCGGCGGCAACATAATCATACCCATCGACATCAGGATACTCGCTACGACCATGTCGATAATGATAAACGGCAAATAAAGGAAGATACCTATCTGAAAAGCAATGGTCAGCTCGTGCAGGATAAATGCAGGAATGAGCACATGTGTGGGAACGTCGGCGAGCGTATTAGGCTTTTCCATACGGGCAAGTGACATACAGAGCCTGATATGAGAGGGATCATGCGCCATCTGCTTATACATAAAAAGACGCAACGGCTTTTCCGCTTCGGTATAGGCGGTTTCGATATTGATCTGTCCATCCGCCATCGGTTTAAACGATTTATTGTATATGTCCGTAAAGGTCGGCCACATGATAAAAATTGTCAGAAAAAGCGCAATACCGTTGAGCACCTGCGTTGGCGGCACCTGCTGCAGCGACAGCGCGCGCTTAATAAAGTCGAGTGCAATACTGAGCCGCAAGAACGAGGTCATTAAAAGGAGAATACTCGGCGCAAGGGTGATCAGCGTTATTAACAGGAGCAGCTGAATGGAAAAGGCTACTTCCCGATTATTTTGAGGTTCGCGGATATTCAAGTTAACAAAGGGGATAGTCCCCGCCTGACGAGTGGCGTCTATTTCGGTACGTCCGGTCTGCGATGTACCGGTATTACTCTGCGCGGACAGTGTTACCGGAATACAAAACAGGCAAATGCATGAAATACACAGCGCGAGCTTTTTCATTGCCCGTCCCTCCCCGCGCCGCCGGTTTCCGCCTCTTGCGGAGTTCCGTTTGCCTGCGCTGCGCCTGAGTTTTGCAAACGCCCCCGCTGCATGGCTAAAAATGAATCGAAAGGATTCGCATCCGCTTCTTTGGGTTTTGCCGCAGGGAAAAAGGTGTGCAGTAATGAGCTGAAACTCTGCTTGGGACCGGCCGTCTGCGCCGCGTGCAGGTTCATCGCATCGATGAGTTCTTTATCGGTGATTTCCGCGATCAGCGACAGCGACGCATCCGATGCACCGATCAAATAGGCTTTATCAATAAGAGTTACAATGTAGAGGGTTTTATTAGGAGCAAGCGGTAAACTTGCAACATTTTTTAAGAAAGGATCATCAGCGGCGGTAAATTGCTTTGAACGTCGGATAAAATACAGCACCCCGTAAATAAGCGCACATACGACCGCCAGCGATACAATCAGCTGAAGCAACATTGAAACAGTTGAACTTCTTGAAGCCCGCGGCGCAGGTATATCTTGCACTGGAAAAGCCGATTCATCCGCTTGTAAAACGATCCCTGTTTCTGCAGGAGCTGTCTCAGGGACAGTGGAATTACCGGCTTCCGCTGCTATTCCGTTATCCGCAAACGCACACAAGGCACCGCATATCAAAAGAAAAGAGAATACTATTATTTTACCTGTGTCTTTAGACATATCCCCCACCCAATATCCGCTTAAGCCGTCTCTTAGAAGCAACCGGTAAGCCGGTTACGCTCTCCGTACCGCAAAAGGATACTTCTAAAAGATCCGGCTCTTTGTATAGCTATGTGTCGCTAATGCGTTCAGCCGGCGACAAAATTTCGGTAACGCGAACACCGAAATTTTCATCGATAACGACAACTTCTCCTTTTGCAATCGGTTTATGATTAACTAATATATCCACCGGTTCACCGGCAAGCTTATCCAATTCGATAATATGCCCTTCACCCATGCTCAAAATTTCTTTAATCATTTTGCGGGTACGGCCGAGTTCGACGGTCATTTCCATGAACACGTCCATAATCAGTCCGATATTTCCCTGTTCCGATTCGGTTACTCCGTTTAACAGGGGAGAAAATTGTACAGACTGCACATTCGGGTTCATGCCGGGCATCACCATTCCGCCTTGAACCGGCGCTCCACCCTGCATTTGCATTCCCATACCCATCGGTTGCTGCCCCATCTGCGGCATTCCATTCATTCCGTTCATCGGCATATTCATTGCCCCCATTGTACTTCCTTGCTCAGGAGCAGGTTGCGGCGAAATAGGCTGCACAGGTGTTACCTGCGAAGCGCTCTCCGTTTTATTCAATTTATCGGCAATTTGCTCTGCCGTCTTTTTTGCGATAATCTCCCATAAATTGAAGGCTGTATCGTCAATTGTAACCGAATATGTTAAAAGTGCAAAGTCCTGCGAAAGCCGTACCATTGCCTTAGGCACATGATGAGCTTCGGCCGGCATATTGGTAACGCCTTTAATATCTTCACCGTCAAATGCACTGATTTCCTTTCCAACATATTGTGCAATAGTCTCACTGATAACGGAAAGAGCCATGTCGTCAATCGTAACACTTTCTTCATTATTTACGAGGCTTACCAGCTTTTCCGCAAATTCGGGAGCCAACACAAACAAGTGATCACCCGTCAGCGCACCGTCAAAATCAATGGTAACGGCAACTGCCATATCCGGCACTTTCTGCAAAAAGGCTTCACGGTTACTCAGCTCGACAACAGGATTAGATATCGATACGGTTTTACCTGTCATCGAATCCAGATTTGCGGAGAGTGCGGGAACATTCCCGTCAAAAAACTTCTGTAATGCTTCTTGACGTGCCGGTGTAAGCGCTCCGTCTGTAGGCGCGCCGGTAGAACCGCCCATACCCGACAACAACGCATCTATTTCATTCTGAGAAATGGACCCATCACTCATATAATTCCTCCTGATCAGCACTTAGCTCTTCAAATTCATCCTGATTGATATCCTCAATCTTTTCCAATATCTGTACGGCAACTTTATTTCCCACAACGCCGGGCTGACACCAGAATTTCTTTCTGCTGCCGACGCTCAGCGTAAACGGATGCCCTACTCTCGTATCAGTAAGCCGTACCACATCACCCGCACGAAGATTGAGTACATCCCGTACCGGCAGTTTTAGCGAACCTACTTCGGCGACGACATCCATATCTACCGTAGACAGCTTTTCTTTCAGTACGCCCATGTACTGAGTTGTTGAACTTCTGCGCACCGACGAGAACCAGAACTGGCTGGAAAGTTTTGAAATAATCGGTTCTATCGTGATATAGGGAATACAGAAGTTCATCATTCCTTCTTCTTCGCCGACTTTTGTTTCAAGCGTAACCAAAACAACCATTTCGGAAGGAGGTACAATCTGCGCAAACTGCGGGTTTGTTTCAATCTGTCCCAAGCGGGGACGTAAATCGATAACCTGCGTCCATGCCTCGCGCATATTCGCCAAGATACGAACGATAACCCCTTCCATAACGGAGGCTTCGATGTCGGTTAATTCCCGCTGCACCATCGTACCTTGTCCCGTACCGCCGAAAAGACGGTCGATGATAGAGAAGGTAACGGAAGGGTCTATTTCCAAAACGGCATTCCCTTTCAGCGGATCCATGTTAATTACGGCCAGCGTGGTCGGCGTAGGGATTGAACGGATAAACTCTTCATACGTCAGCTGATCGACAGAGGCAACGTGTACGTGCGCCATACTCCGCAGCTGAGCAGAAAGAGCGGTGGTAGTCAAACGCGCAAAGGTTTCGTGCATAATTGAAACGGTACGCATCTGCTCCTTAGAGAATTTATCCGGCCGTTTAAAATCGTAAATTTTGATTTTACGCGTATCATTAACCGGTCTAAACTCTTCCGCTTCGGTATCCCCCGAGCTGATTGCAGTGAGAAGCTGGTCTATTTCGTCCTGCGATAATACTTCAGTCATACAATCCCTATTGTTCTATAATATCATATTGAGTAAAAGCAACCGCTTTTATCTTCGACTTTGATAGTATATTGTCATTGATTTGATTACGGATTTCGATTTTAATCTTCTCTTCCTGTTTCAGTTCCGCAATCGTCTTACTTTGGAAATAACCACGGAGAAAATCCTTCAACTCAACCAACCGTGCTGTCAGTTCCTGCGAAGTTGTCTTATCGTTCTGCGGGTATCCAAGCTCGACGTTAACCACAACGGTACCCGGCGTAACATCTTTAGTAAATGTCTTTACCGCACCGATCGCAGAATAATATTGCAGCATTTCACGCGAGTCGCGGTATTCCTCCGCAATAGGATATTCGGACTGGGACTGTCCCCGCTTTGACATCAGATTAACCGTAATAACGACAACCGTCACGATAAAAATCAAAGCAGCGAGTACGATGGCAATGTATTTCAGAAGCGTCGGAATAAGCCCCGCTTTTTTAGCTTTTACCGGATTATCGACACCGATGTTTTCATCCATTCCGTGTTCATCAGTCAAATTTGTATGCTCGTCAGCCATTGTGGTTACTCCTCTCTCTTCAAGTAAATCTTTAGGGAAGCACTAAAAATGTGCATCATCCAAAATGATAATATCAACCCGTCTATTATATGCGCGCCCTTCTGCAGTCTCGTTGGAATAGACAGGACGAGTATCTGCATAGCCGGCAATGGAAAACTTATCTTCCTGTACACCGAAGTCAGTCAAATTATGCAATACGTTGATTGCGCGGGCAGCTGACAGTTCCCAGTTGCTTGTCCACTTTCCCGCAAGCGCATCGCTTGAATCCGTATGTCCTTCGATACGGAAACGTCGAGCCGCTAATTCTTTATCGGATAAAAACTGCGCAATTTTCAATAATGTTTCGCGGCTTTCTTCGATATTCAATTCCGCACTGTTTCGTGCAAAAAAGGCATCAGCTGCAAGCGAAATAACAACACCGCGTTCATCGCTGGTAACAGCAAGCTTAGTGGTCTTTATTTCAGGTGCAAAAATCGACACAGCCTTTTTTAAGGCGGTTCCGAGCAATTTTCCTTTTTCCATAGACGGCATTGAACTGATAGTATTGCCGAGGTCGGCAAGTTTACCAGCCGACAACGAGATGGAACCGCCGGTAGGATCGCCGCTGATAGATGCCGATAACGCCTGTAAGCGGGTTATATCTACTTCGCTCGGCTCGTACAACATAACGAAGAAACAGAGCATCAGCGTAACCATATCGCCATACGTTGTCAGCCATCCGCTACCGGGCGCATTTGCGCCTTTCTTTTTCCGTGCCATGAACTAATCCCTTATCAGTTCAGCTTCCAAAACCTTTCGGTCTTTAGGATCAAGATACGTCAGCAATCGCTGTGCAAGGATACGCGGGTGATCGCCCGATTGAATACCAAGGATTCCTTCGATAATCATTTCCTTTGAGCGTACTTCCAGATTATTCTGGTATGAAAGTTTGGAAGCGATAGGAATGAGCAGCCAGTTTGCCATCATAGAACCGTAAAACGTCGTAACCAACGCAACTGCCATGTTCGGACCTAACGAACTCTTATCTTCGATGTTCAACAACATACCGATAAGACCGATAACCGTTCCCAACATTCCGAAGCCGGGCGCCAGTGTCGCCCATGCGTTTACTAATGAAATCCATTTATTGTGCCGCTCTTCCATCTGTGTCAATTCATTTTCCATCGACACACGAATGGCAGCTCCGTCGATACCGTCGATAACATTGCGCAGTCCGGTGCGAAGAAAATCATCTTCAAAATCCTGAATTTCTTCTTCCAGAGCCAAAAGACCGGTACGGCGGCTTTTTTCGGACAAGGCGACGAGTTTTTGTACCATTTCTTTCTCTTTATAGTCGGCAACTTTGAACACCCTGCCCATAACCTTGAAAATACCGATAACGTAAGAAAGCGGATAGGTTAAGAACAAACACATATACGAACCGCCGATCGTGATGAACATCGAAGGAACGTCGATAAGTCCGCCGAGCGAGCTTCCCATAAAAGCGCCGAACATAACGACAGCGATACCGCCGAATATACCTATAAATGATGCTATATCCATAACTTAAGACAGCTCCCTTACATTTCGTTTTTAAAGATACCGATACATCTGCGGTACGCGACAATAGCGTCGATCAGCGCGTCGGGCGTTTCTTTTATCACAAAACTTTTGCCCGATAGCATGTGCAACGTTACATCGGGATTACAGTCTATCGTTTCAATCTGATGAGGATTTATCCAATACTGTGTACCGTTAAGCCGCGTAACCTTTACCATAATGTATCCTTCATATTACCTTATTACCGCTTCAAATTCAATACGGTTTCAAGCATTGTATCCGAAGTTTGAATAGTTTTTGCCCCTGCTTGGAACCCGCGCTGCGTAATAATCATATCGGTAAACTGATCGGTTAAATCGACATTACTCATTTCGAGGGTACCGGCAATCAGCTTGCCCTTTCCCATAACGCCCGAAGTGGTAATGTTCGCAATACCGGAGTTATTCGACTGAATATAGGTATTTTCACCGGCCTTTTCCAAACCGCCTTGGTTTGCAAAGCCCGCCATTGCAAGCTGACCGATCTCATTGCTTACTCCGTTGGAGTACACACCGGTGATAATACCGCTCTGATCAATCTTGAAGTTTTCAAGATAGCCCATCGCGTATCCGTCCTGTTCGTAAGCTTTAGTGGTGCTGCGTTCTGCGAATTGGGTAATTGTATTGCGTGAAGTACCGATCTCTCCTAGGTTAATATCGAAGGTATGGCGGACAGGAGCGCCGTCTTCACCGGCTGTTGCACCGGGAACGTTATAGGAAACCTGCACGAGTACTTGCCCTGCTTCAGCGGAAGCATTTCCTGCCGTATCGGTAACCGATGCGAGATGTCCGTAGTTGTCAAAGGTAACGGTGAACGTGTTGCCGGTTCCTTCGGTGGTGCCGACACCCGTGCGCGTTGCCGTTGCTTCCGCATTTTCAGGGTCAACATTGACCGTCGCGAGCCACTGGTTTTGAGTGCCCGGAACGCGCGAAAAACTTAAATTCAGTTCGTGGGTTTCGCCGAAAGTGTCGTATACTTTGAACTCGGTTGTCCATGTCGATTCCAACACTTGTGCGCGGTTCGCGTTTTCGGGTAATTCCGGAAGCCGCTTGTCGAGATTACAGGCGTAGTTTACCGAAGTAGTCGCACGGGCGTCGATCTTCTGCCCGATTGGGATGATGAGGTCTTCTGTCTGTGCGGAGGTGTTGATAAGGCGGGTACCGTCTACTTCCTGCGCCATCCAGCCCTGAACACGCATACCGTTTGCGGGGTTCACCATCGTACCGTCTTTATCGACACCGAAGGCTCCGGCGCGGGTATAAAAGCTCTTTTCACCCGACTTGAGTACGAAGAAACCGTTTCCCTGCACCGCGATATCGGTATTGATACCGGTTGACTGCAAAGCGCCCTGCGTATGCACGGTGTCGATACTCGCAACCATAACACCGAGGCCGACTTCTTTCGGGTTCACACCGCCGACTTCTTCGTTCGGACGGGAAGCGCCACTCAACTGCTGAGAAATCAAATCCTGAAAATTAACCCGTCCGCGCTTAAAACCGGTCGTGTTTACGTTTGCAATATTGTTACCGATAACATCCATTCTTGTTTGGTGATTCTGCATTCCGGAAACGCCGGAAAATAATGACCGCATCATATCTGTATCTCCTCTCTTCTATTATATAGTTTAGTTATTTGCATAGACGGTTTGTACGTCCGACCATGCATACCATTTGCCGTTAACCTGTACCTGCGGATTCTCGCCGCGGGTTGCAGCCGTAATAGTTCCCGAAACGGTACCGCTGCTCTGTTCGATATCAACTTGTTTGCCGACCACATTGACCGCCGAAGAATCTCCGATCAGTCTATTCAAAGTTCCGAAGCTCTGGTTCATGTTTGTCAACTGTTCAAGCGACGTGAACTGCGCCATCTGAGCGACAAACTGAGTGTCTTCCAGCGGGCTGGTGGGATCCTGATGAGTCAGCTGCGCTACGAGTAGTTGCAGAAAATCGTCTTTTCCCAGCTCCTGCTTCGGCTTTCGCCCTTCCGGAAAATTCTGTTTATTGATTGTGTCAACTTCCATGTTGAGCAGGGCTTTTTCTTCCGGACTCATTTCAAAAGAAGGCATCGGAACTCCGTTTCCTTGCGCTACCGTACTGATGTTCATATCTCTTTATCTCCCATTTTACGCAAATACATTCACTGCTTGATCTTGCCCGAATGCGTAGACAGTTTCAGTATCGGCATAACGATTGCCCTGCATTACCTCAAGCCGGTCATTTTGTGCAAATAATTCATTAAATTGACCGTTCTCGCCATCAAATTGCCGACCGCCGCCTTCGCCCGACCAGCTGACATCGAATTGCGCACTCGCGAATCCGCCCTGTTCAAAGGCCTTGGCGAGCTGTTCGATGCTTTCTTTAAATGCTTCGTATGCTTCTTTTGATCCCGTGATAATCTTCCCAACGATTTTTTTACCGCCAGCCAATTCCAAATTGATCCTGACATTACCGAGATGCGCGGGTTGCATCTGCAAGCGGATGACACCTGCGTTGTTATCCTGCAATACAATCCGCCCTGCCTGCACAAAGTCGGGCGCCATATCCTGCACCTGCTGCGCAACCAACGAGGCAAAACTCGGTGCGCCGCTCTCCTGCGCTGTCTGTGTACCGTTTGCAGCGGTGCCCAAACCAGCCGTCATACTACGGAAGTCTGCCGCCATATCAACCGACGGCGCATTGGTAACCCGCACGGCGGCGCCCGCTTCGTGTACGGAACCGTCCGCAGTAACCGGAGCGGCATTCACCGTGCGCTCATCTATAATAGTAAACACCGGTTTGTGCTGTTTTACCTGCTGCGCCTTTGTGCTTTTTTCGAGAGCGCTATCCGCGGCGAGTTCATCAGCATTTTTCTTCTGCTTTCCGGACAGCTCTGCCGTATCGGAAGCCGATATACCTACAGCCAAGCCGGATTCCGCTTTGCCGTTTTTCTGTTTTTTCAACTGGTGCGCCTCTTCGGCAGAGAGTAAAGCGGCTCCTTCAGGCACGGCATCCGTCTCCGCTTGAGCAAACATCGAAGTTTGAAGCTGCTTATCCGCGCCGTTTTCAAGCGCATTCTTTACATCGATTCCGTCTTCAAAGGCACGCAAAACGTCCGCGTCTGCAAGCGCTTCGGCGGCCTCCCCTTCCCGTGCATCTGCTTCGGCAAGGTGTTGTGCACGCGGATCACTTTGCTTTCCGGCTTTGTTCTTTAACCGGGATAATTCGGTTTGTGCCGCAGCATTTTTTTTACGCTCGGTCTGTTCCGACGCTGCATTGCCGGATATTTTTTCGTCTCCCGCAGTACGGCTGTCAGTCTTCTCCGCCATCAGTTTTTGTATTATATCGATAAAGGATGAGCCTTTCACATCAGGTTCCTTTGCATTTTTTTTATCCTGATTACTTGACTGTACCGCTTCCGTATAATTGACCGGCTGCATATCATTTTGGACATCAAGTGTTTGCATATATTGAACCTCCAATTTGCCTCTATATAGATAAATAATAGATAAACTCTCGTCTTTATGATTTTCGGCGTTTTTTTTGCCTTATTGAGAAAGAAAAGAAACAAAATGGGAAAGATTTTATAGAGATCTCTAAAAAACTTGAGTTTTTTGCAGATGCTCTAATCTCTCAGCTTTAAAAAATAAGAACAATTCTTAATTTTCTCATTGACAAATCTTTTATACCTGCTTTAAAATAGAAATTAGGAATGAAGTGCAGCTTTATTATTTACATGAAATGAAGCGGCATATACACAATGAAGAAACTCTCTAAAATCATTACCGGTTTTTAGGGACTCTCCGAATAGCAAAAAGTGAATACTTGACAGGAGGTAAATCATGTTATTCAAAACGACAGAAGCACACGAAGCGTTGCGCAAGCAGGTTCGCGAATGGGCTGAAAAAGAAGTAAAACCGATCGTACTCGAAAAAGATCGCGGCCCTGTTGAAGATGCATGGATGGAAGATCAGGTAAAGCAGATGGCCGCTCACGGGTGGCTCGGCATTCCCTATTCCAAGGATTACGGCGGAGCGGGGCTTGATGTTATCAGCTACGCAATCGTTGTTGAAGAGCTTTCCCGCGTGGACGGCGGTATCGGTGTTATCTGCTCAGCACATACGTCTTTAGGCGCATATCCGATTGCAGAATTCGGAACGGAAGCTCAAAAGCAGAAATATTTAGTACCGCTTGCAAAGGGCGAGAAAATCGGTGCATTCGGCCTAACGGAACCCAATGCGGGCAGCGATGCCGGCGGTACCGAAACCGAGTATATCGATGACGGCAGCAATTACATTCTGAACGGTTCAAAGATTTTCATTACCAATGCGCCCAAGGCTGACACCTATGTTGTATTTGCTGCAAATCCCGATGTTCCCGGAACAAGGGGGATCAGTGCATTCATCGTGGAAAAAGGCGATGAGGGTTTTGAATTCGGTGAACACTATGACAAACTCGGTATCCGTACTTCCGCAACTGCAGAGCTGATCTTCAATGAAGTAACGATTCCTCATGACCGCTTGCTCGGTAAAGAGGGTGAAGGCTTCAAAATCGCTATGAAAACCCTCGACGGCGGCCGTATCGGTATCGCAGCGCAAGCGCTCGGTATCGCACAAGGCGCGTATGAAGAAGCGGTAAAATATGCACGCACCCGCGAACAGTTCGGTAAACCGATCGGCGCTCAGCAGAACCTCGCATTTAAGCTTGCTGATATGCTGACAAAGATCGAAGCAGCCCGCCTTCTGATCTACAAAGCTGCGGAAAAGAAAGAAAACCACGAGGATTACGGCCTTGATTCCGCGATGGCAAAAATGTATGCATCGGATATCGCGCTTGAAGTGGTGAATGCAGCGCTCCAAATCCATGGCGGATCAGGCTTTATCAAAGGCATTCCGGTAGAAAAGATGTATCGCGATGCCAAGATTACCACCATCTACGAAGGCACCAACGAAATCCAACGGCTCGTTATTGCATCGAAGATATTGGGAAAACTCGGTAAGGCAAACCGGTAATAACTGTTAAATTTAAGGGAACTGTCCAAAACAGATTTGCACTCCGTTTTAGCGGATACGATGATAAATTCCGTACAGAACAAACCGATAGGCTTGCAGTTTTTGGACAGCTCCGTATCCGTTTATCAAAATAAAAATTAATTCAGTATTAAGGAGTATGAAATGGCAGTAGCTCGACTAAAAGGTGATCCGAGAATCGGTATTACCGGCATGCGCAAACGTATCTTCCCCGACGGTGATACGATGAAAGAAAAAGTCCACAAGATGATTCAACAGTTGGTTGAGGTTGAACGCTTCAAGTTTTACAAAGATGTGGATATCAATTCAGTGATGGCAATGGCGCCGATCGGTGTTTCAGGCGGTCGCGGTGTAAAGGACAAAGAAACGTGGCATCTCATTGAAGACTTGGCAAAAGCAGCAGGGGCATCAATCGGTTCTTCCCGCCCCGCAGCAGAGACTTTGAAGTACGTTCCGGTACAGCGCTATGTCGGCATGTCCGGCCAAAAGTTTAAAGGAAACTTGTATTTTGCAATCGGTATTTCCGGAGCTATTCAGCACCTAAAAGGTATTAAAGACGCTTCCCGTATTATTGCCATCAACAAGAACAAGAAAGCGCCGATTTTCTCACACTGCGATTACGGTATCGTCGGCGATTTGGAAGAAGTTATTCCGATCTTAATTGAAGAACTCAATGCGCTGTCAAAAGAAGAACTGACTTTCCCCTATCCGAAGATTAAGAAAGCGCCTGTGCCCCGCCCCTCACCTATCGGCCCCCGTTATGTCTGTTTGGGCTGCGGCTATAAGTATGTACCGGAAGAAGGAAATAAGGACGCGGATATTCCGCCGGAGACTTTGTTTGAGCATCTTGATCCGGAATTTACCTGTCCCGATTGCGGTGAAGCAAAAGATCGCTTTATTAAGCTGACGTTCCGCAACAACTAAAAAGGAGTTTACTATGTACAATGTACGTGAAGTTACAAAAGATGTATGGTGGGTCGGCGGACACGATCACCGCTTAACATTATTCGAAAATATGCACCCGATACCCCTCGGAGTGAGCTACAACGCATATCTTCTTTTTGACAAAAAGAGCACCATCCTATTTGATACGGCGGAATGGACATCCTGCCCGCAGCTGATGGAAAATATTGCCTATTTGCTGGAAAAATATGGACGCGATAAGGTTGACTATCTTGTTGTAAACCACATGGAATGCGACCACTCCTCCTCCGTAACCACCGTGTTGGACAAATGGGCGCCGACAATTATCTCCACGGAAAAAGGCTTTATGCTGATGCGTCAGTTCGCCTATGATCCCGACAACTACAAAACCGATACCGTTAAAGAAGGAGACACCCGCACCTTTGAAGACCACACCATTGCCTTTGTTGAAGCGCCGATGGTGCACTGGCCGGAAGTTATGGTTACCCTTGATGTAACCAACGGAGTGCTCTTTTCTGCGGATGCGTTCGGCTCGTTTATCGCACTTGACGGTAAGCTTTTTGCAAAAGAAGTAAACTACCCGCGCGACTGGATGGATGAAGCACGCCGCTATCTGACAAACATCGTCGGTAAGTATGGCCCTGAGGTTATGCACCTTGTTGGAAAGGTGCTCAAGCTCGACCTATTACCTAAGATTAAATACATCTGTTCTCTGCACGGTTTGGTATGGGAGGCGGACAACTTTCCCTACATCCTCGACAAATACCTGCACTGGGCAACCTACACGCCGGAAGAAAAAGGCGTGTTACTGGTGTACGGTTCCATTTACGGAAATACGGAATCCGCGGCCTTTGCGCTTGCTTCAAAGATTGTTGAAAAAGGCATTACGAATGTGTCGGTATACGATGCGTCGAGTACCCATGTGTCGTATCTTATTTCCGAAGCATTCAAGTTCAGCCATATCGTTATTTGTTCTCCGACATATAACTTGAACATTTTCCCGCCGATCCATGAGTTCTTGGATCACATGAGGCTTTTGAACTTACAGAATAGAAAAATCGCTATTGTGGAAAATGGCTCATGGGCAGTACGGTCGGGTGACCTTATTCAGGAATTTATCGAAAAGAACATGGATGATATGGAAATTATCAACGAACGTATCACCATTGCTTCAACGATGAGTCCCGATAAGGGCTATGAGCTTGATTCTATGGCTCAAGCAATCGCCGATTCTATGAATGCGACGGATATCTCCTTACCGGAAGGAGTGCCGCAGCTTGATGTTTCCGGCATCCACTTCGCACGGGAAAGAAGGTAAATCTTGCCGGTAAATGTACCGCCGTGTACATTCGCTGGCGGCGATGTTTTTGCTGCGCAAAAACATCGCTTTTGCGTAGAACCACCGCCATCCGTGGCGGTACTGAAATGCCTTTTGGAAATAGACGGCGTAGATACCTTGTCAGCAAATATACATCCGTGTACATTTGCTGACGGCGAGTTTTTGCTCACGCAAAAACATCGCTGTTGCGTGAAACCACGGACATCCCTGTCCGTTCTGAAACTACAAAAAACACCCGCAGGCTGTTGAAAAGCGTACTTCCGTGTACGCTTTTCAACGACAAGTTTTTTTTGGCAAAAAACTTGCTACTGCGTGGAACAACCGCCATCCGTGGCGGTTCTGATACGTCGAGGACTACTTACAGTAGCGGCACGGATGCCGCTGGTTCCATCAGAAGCGATGTTTCGGCTATGCCGAAACTCGTAGCCAAAACTATACACGGATGTATAGTTTTGGTGTAGATACGTCGTATATTTCAAAAGGACGCCTAGGCGTGCCAATCCATATCCTTATCCATCGGATACATCGGACTCGGTAAATATTTGTAGTGCAGCCGAGAGAACACTTCGTTGGTACTGCCGTCGGTGAGCACGAGCATCGAGCGTTTTGCAATGGCGCGGATCTCCGGTTCAAGGTAGCCGAGCTTGACAACGATAACCTTACGCTCCGTAGGTTCGACGCCAAGCGCCCGCATCATTTCGGGGTCATAGCAGCCGACATGCTTTGACGTTACGACCACATCCACGCCGCCGACATCCAAGAGCGCCATATCGCTATTCTGCGCGCCTGCCCATGCCTTGCACAGTTTTTTTACCGTCGCTTTTACCTGAATGGGGGAGCTTTTTTCCTTGTCGAAGGCGGCGCCGAGCGTCCCTTCTACGACATTTCCTTCTCCGGCTTTAAAGGCGGCTGCAACTAAGGCAGGGTCGTAAAAAGCCTGATAGCACAGCGGCGGGTTTAACGAGGTTAAGAAGGAATCGGCAAGGATCGCCTTTAAAAAGTTAGTTACGTCCTGCGAAGAACCGGCGGTCGGGTTGTCACCCGAGTCGGAAAGCACTACCGGATAAACGCCTGCTTCAACACTGGAACGTGCATGGACAAGAGCGTCGGCAGGTTCGCGGGTTTCGTTGTAAAAGCAGAATTCTTTTCGGGTATCCCAGAACAACTGCGCAAGCTCCCGTGCCTTTTCTGTTGCGAGCTGTTTATCTCCGTCGGTTACCACCATCGCCGTAACACCGTTGTCGGCGGTATCAGCCCACGGAAAGCCGAGTAGGTAGGAGGCAGCCATAATGTGCGGCTGTTTCTCGTATTCGCGTAATGTTGTCGTCAGCTTTTTCATCGGTTCAACGCTGGTTTCCGACTGCTCGCCTGCGATAAGGAACGGAATCTTAACCGCCGACATAACCGGTCTGATGCCTTTTTCCAACGTGTCGATGGTCATACGCGCTGCATGAATGCCGA
The DNA here is from genome assembly GCF_024181325.1 of Treponema sp. OMZ 305. Lineage (NCBI taxonomy): Bacteria > Pseudomonadati > Spirochaetota > Spirochaetia > Treponematales > Treponemataceae > Treponema > Treponema sp. OMZ 305. The sequence goes on from NZ_CP051300.1 coordinate 2,093,968, forward strand.
TTTCATACGTGTCCGTGTGCGGGGCGCACTTATATCCTACATAGCCGTCTACATAGTCGAGCATCAGCTGCGAAATCGTTGCGTGCATATCAAGCGATGACAAAATAGGAATGTCGGGGCAGATTTTACGGATATCTTCCAGTAAATCGCCTTCCGCCTCTCCGATTTCGCGCACCCGCATCGAGCCGTGCAGGGAAAGACACAGCGCATCCAGCGGCAACGCATCTTTAATCGCCTGCAAGAATTCCTTTTTTAACGAAAGGTAGTAATCTTTGTCCCATTCACCGTTCGGAACCGCCCGTGCAATAAGCGTCGGAATAACCTCGTATCCCGCTTCTTTTAGCGTAGCAATCGAACCGAACACGGAACTTTGTCCCTTTCCCTCTAAAAGATCTTTTCCCCGTAAGACCCAAATATCATCGGGTCCGGTGGTAATCGGGTTAAAGGTATCGGACTCATGGTGCATTCCGCCCACGAGTACCCGCTTTTTTCTATTCATTTAAAAACTCCTTCAATAAGTAAGAAAAAAAATAAGAACAAACGCCGCTATTCCTTTAACGCCCCTTCCCCAAAGCCTTTAATCAACTGTGCGTGGAATACAATATAAAATACAATCATCGGAAGCACACCGATAATAAGGGATGCATATTGTAAACCATAGTCGATGTTGAGCCGCCCCGCAAACTGTGTAATCGCAACCGGCAAACTCTTCAGCGCTGCCTTCGTGGTAAAGACGAACACGAATAAAAACTCATTCCAATGCTGCAGGAATGATAGAATAACCATCGTCGCAATGACGGGAACGGAGAGCGGCATAATCATCGTCCAGAATATGTAGCGGTATTTTGCTCCGTCTATTTCCGCCGATTCAATGAGCGCATTAGGAATACCTTTAACATACGAGACTGCAATCATAATGGAAATCGGCAAGTTGAATGCAACATACGGAATGATGACGCCTAAACGAGTATTAATCATACCGAGTTTTGCTTCCAGTTGGAATAGCGGAATAATAACCGCATGAACACTGATCATTAACCCGAAGGCAAAAATCGAGGTAAATATCTTTGCCGATTTAAAAGGGAATTTCGTCAATCCGAAAGCGGCTGCCATTGCGAGCAGCATAGTCGAAACGGTCGCCGTAATGGTATAGATAAAACTGTTGACAAGCGCGATACCCAACCCGCCCTTTGCCCACGATTCGGTATAGTTAAAAAAGGTAGGAGCTTTCGGCAGCGCCAACGGGTGAACCATAATTTCTGCGTTCAGCTTAAAGGATGAATAAAAAAGCCAAATGAGCGGAAAGAGTGTGAGCACCGCAAAGGTCAGCATCAAAATATAAGCGCTTGTTCGCCACCCATGAGAGGCTTGTTGCAGCATATTTTGTTTTGTCGTCATATCAGCCTCCTAGTAATCAAAACGTTTTGTTACAGCGCGGCTTATCATCAGGGCTATAACGGTAAAAATAATAATGATAACGGCTAGCGCACTGCCGTATCCGTAATTCTGGAACACAAAGGTTGTATTGTACATATAAACGGCAATAACTTCCGTAAAGTGCGCAGGCCCTCCGCCGGTCATCGAATAAATCAGGTCAAAACTCTTAAAACTGCCCGAAACTGCAAGGATCGTATTGATAAAGATAACATTTGCGAGCATCGGAGCAATAAGGCGGGTAAAAATCGTTCCTTCCCGCGCACCTTCCAGCTGGGCAGCCTCTATAACGCTGTACGGTATCCGCTGCAAGTTGGCTAAAAAGATAACCATATACAGACTGGTATGCTGCCACAACAGTACAAAGAGGATCGGCACAATCGCAAGATACTTATCTTCAAATATTGTCATAATGTAGTCGGGATTACCGGTGAGGTCGCGTATAATTGCAGGAACGACGCCAACAGGAGAAAATATTCGGTTCCACAGCTGCGCAACGATAACGGACGAAATCGTTATCGGTAAGAAAATCAGCACTTCAAAAAAGTTTGCATGTTTTACCATTTTCCGGTACAGCATATACGCAAGCAACAGGCCGAGCGGAATCTGTCCCAATACCGAAATCAATACAATAAGGATATTATTCCGCAACCCGATGTAGAACACGGGATCGGTAAACATTCTGATATAGTTCCCAAGCCCGATAAATTCCATTTTTCCGTAGCCTTTCCACTTTGTCAAACTTAAATAAAAGCTGAACAGCACGGGAAAGATAATGATACCGATGTAAATAATAAAAGCAGGCAAAATAAAAGAAATATAACTTGTCCGCTTTTGCCGCAAATAGGTCATATACCGTAAACCGCCTTAGTATTTAATTCTTAATTCTTAATTCTTAATTCTTAATTGGTAATTGATAATTTAATTATACATTAGTTAAGCGCTTCTACCTCTGCCTTGCTGAGACCGGTCGCTGCGGCGATGTTTTCAATAGATAATGTGTAATTATAGTAACGGGTAATTGGCAGTAAGCCTAATTGTACATTAAACATTACCAATTACCCATTATTCCCTACGATTTCAGTGGGTTCCGGTTTTGATTTTACTTCTTGCGGTGAGAATCGTTAGCAGCAACCCATGCTTCGTATTCGTTTGCAAGCTGAGCAGGAGTCTTTTGCCCGATCATAACAGCCTGAATACCGGGGTTAAGCAAGCTATTTACACCTTCGCTGTCCATCTTCGCATCGATAACATAGCCCATGCTTTGGTTATTAATCAGGTCGATGTATTGCTTTGTAAGCTGGTCGATATCGAATTTTGAAAGATCAAGTTTATAGGTAGTGGTCGTACCGTACTTTGTCAAAATTTCGCACGCTTCTTTACCGGACATAAAGGAAATAAACTTCCATGCAGCATCGGCTTTTGCACCGGTCAATTTTGCATTCATACCGAACGCTTCACCGATTGTCGCAGCGCTTGAACCGTGTGTAACCTCACCGGCAATGGCGGGGAACGCCATCAGCTGATATTGCGCATAGTCTTCGGGTTTTGCAGCATTCTTTAATGCAGAAATACGCCAGCCTGCATCCAAAAGATACACAGCCTTATCAGCAATAAATTCACCCCAAGAAGCGGTACCTTCCATCTGGTTTACCCCGGGAGGGAACAGCTTTGAATCGGTCATTGTTTTAATCACGTTGATTGCATCGACAAACTGTTTGTCGGAGAATTTTGCCTTTCCAACCATTGCCTTATCAAACCATGCGGTACCAGCCATACGGTCTGTCAACATGGATAACAAGAGCGACTGAGCCTGCCACTGACCTTTATTGGCAAAGGCAAGCGGGGTTAAACCGGCAGCTCTGATAGTAGGAACTTGAGCGATCATTTCGTCGAGGGTTTTCGGAGTGGTCAAACCGAGCTTTTTCTGCAGCTTCGGATTAATATAGACAACCGTACATACCGCAAGATTTTGCGAAATAATGTAGATTTCTCCATTCGGTCCCTGGGGCGCCCAAACGGTGGAATTGTATTGTTTCTTTAAATCGTCCGTCAGATAGGGGCGTAGGTCTTTTACCATACCGCGATCAAGCACATAGCCTGAGCGGGCGCCCGCGTACGTGGTGAATACATCGGGAATATCCCCTGACGCAGCCATGATCTGGAACTTATCATGGAAGGCTTCGCCGCTTACATACTCGAATTCAAGTTTAATATTCGGATATTTTTTTTCAAATGCAGCGACGGTTTCGGGCCAATAGGCCGATTGGGGGTTTGCCAAATCCATCTGCATATACACCGAAAGGGTTACCGGCGCATTCGGATCGGCTTTTGAATTGTCACCTTGTCCCATTGCAAAAACAAATGCAACGCTGCATAGACACATGAGCAATAACGCAATGATCTTTTTCATCTCATCCTCCTTAGCTAACAGCAATAAATTCGTCACTGTCAGCTTTAAATATAATAGCTTAAAAATAGTATAACACCGATTTGTGTTTTTTACCAGCAAAAAATTTTCAATATACTAGACCTATTCTGAAGCTTTCGTTTTCGAATAGGTCGACGAGTTCTCGCATCGCACAAATAGCACCTTAAAATGCAACAGTTGAACAAAGTGTGAACTTTGGAAACTGCTGCATTGATGCGCGGACCGCGCATACGTTAATAAGCGACATCGTCAATTTACACCATCCGTGGTGTAAATTGACTTACGATTTAGAACATCGCACTTCAAGGTAACCTGTTCAGAAACGGAAGTTTCCGAACAGGTTTACTAAAATCCACCTCAAAGTATGCTGAGATTTTTTAGAAGAAGCCCTATTGAAGCTGCACACTATTCAAGCAGCGCATGTTCAAGATATTCAAAGCATTCCTGTAAATCAGTGCAGCGGAGAACTGCGTAATCGTCAAAATAGGTCGGCTGTTCGTTAACGATAGCCACCGCACCGCCCGCTCGCAGGGTCAGTTGCGGCAATGCTGCGGCAGGATAGACGGTAAGGCTGCTGCCCAATACCAGCAACAGATCCGCCCTGCCGCATTCCTGTTGAGCCTCCGTTATCGCGTCAAACGGGAGCGCTTCGCCGAAAAACGTAATATCCGGCTTTAATGCATGACCGCATTTTGGGCAAAGCGGAACCTCTCCTGTGCGGGCAACCTCGATGACATCTTCAAAGGTTGTACTATAGGAGCAATGCGTGCAGCTATGCCGGGAAGGAGAACCGTGTACCTCGATAACGTGCTTGCTTCCGGCTTTCTGATGTAATAAGTCGATATTTTGCGTAATAAGCGCCTTTAATATGCCGCGAGCCTCCAACCCTGCAAGCACCTGATGCACAATTGACGGTTCTTTTTCCGGCAATCCGTAGATAAATTCCTTCGCAAGCCGATAGTACACGGACGGCGTTTCCCTAAATACTTCTATATCGAACATCTTATCGGTTTCAGGCAGCGTATAGAGTCCGTTCTTCCCCCTAAAATCCCGAATGCCGGACAAGGTGCTGACTCCGGCGCCTGTAAACGCAACGCAGTGCTTCGCCGCCGCAATACGATCCGCTAATTCTTGATATGTTGTTTCGTTTTTCATACAAGCCTCCCTTTTGTGTAATCGATACGGAAAATGAGCGAAGTATGATAGAGCTTTTCTAAACGTCTCAGTTTTTAGAAGTCCCGATAGGTTACTTCGCTTTTTTTGCCGCTTCTACGGCGAGGGTGTCGCACAGTTCATTGTAGCGGTTACCGGCATGCCCCTTTACCCACATCCACTCAATGCTGAGTTGAGAAGCAAGCGCATCGAGCTGCTGCCACAAATCTTGATTCTTCACCGCTCCTCTGTCGGCCGTTCTCCATCCGTTCAGCTTCCACTTTTTTATCCAAGACGAAATCCCCTGCTGTACATATTGAGAATCCGTATGCAGGGTTACCTGACAATCTGCATAGCGGGGCTGTATCTTTTCCTGATAGGTGGTAAGCGCTTGAATAACGGCGGATAATTCCATCCTGTTATTCGTAGTCAATTTTTCTCCGCCTGAACCCCGCAGCAATTCCTGCTCAGGCTGCTCTCCTTGCGTATCTTTGAGAATCATCACGAATGCCCATCCGCCCGGACCGGGATTTTGAGAGCATGCTCCGTCGGTGTACAATTTAATTTTTTTCATAAAACTATCTCCGAGTACAGGACAAGCGCATCAGACCGTTTTCTAACTACCCCGCAGAAGAATGGAGACCATCCAACCAGAGTTTCGCCGCTTTGCGTCTCAAATGGTTGTCTGATCTCAATTCTTCTGCGATTTTTATCTATCTGTCTGATGCGCTTGTCCTTCCTTAAAAAAATGTATGAAATTTTTAACAAAATTTCATACAAGAGGAAGGCAACTGCTTGGAATATTTCTAATGCAGTTGCCCTGTCCATATATCCGCGGCTTCGGTGAGAAGCGATTCGGTCATTTCCCAGCTCATGCAGGGGTCGGTAATGGATTTACCGTATTGGCTCTTTTCGGAGCACTGCTCCGGCGAGACACTACCTGCCTGAATAAAGCTTTCGAGCATACAGCCGCGGATTGCCTCAATCTGCGGAGCCTCCAGCCTCAGCCGGAGACTTTCGAGCAGGATGTCCCGCTGCTTTTCGGGCTGCCGCTGCGAGTTACCATGCGAACAGTCAATCAAAATCGCCGGCCGTATACCCTGTTCTGCCAACAGACGGCAGCTTTCTCCTATTGAACGTCTATCGCAGTTTGCCCCATGCACGCTACCCCTCAATACGAGGTGCGCATATTCGTTGCCGCTTGTATGCATTACGGCGGGGCTGCCGTTTTGCATGAGGCCTAGAAAGGCATGCGGTTCCCGCGCAGAAACAATCGCGTTTATCGCCGTACCGATATCGCCGTCGGTAGGGTTTTTAAAACCGACCGGCATCGACAGCCCCGAAGCAAGTTCCCGATGTATCTGGCTTTCGGCGGAGCGCGCACCGATAGACGCCCAACTGATAAAATCCGCAGTGTATTGCGGCACAATAGGATCGAGCAGCTCCGAAGCGGCCGGCAGTCCCAGTTCTGTAATAGCGCTCAGCGTTTTGCGCGCTGTTTCCAACCCGCCGGTAATATTAATCACTCCATCAAGCGCGGGTTCTACAATTAAGCCGCGCCAGCCTAAACCGGTACGCGGCTTTTCAAAATACACCCGCATAATAATGCAAAAGGTATCACGGTATTTTATCCGTAGACGCATTAACCGATTCGCATAATCGAGCGCAGAAACAGGGTCGTGGATGGAACACGGACCGGCAATCAATAAAAACCGCTTATCGGCGCCGGACAAAATCGCCTCCACCTCTTTTCTTCCGGTTAATACCGTCCGGCATGAGGCATTCGATACCGGAATTTTTTCAAGCATCTGCTGCGGCGAAAGCAACGGATGCACTCGCTCAATACGCCGATTATTCAAAAGCGGATGATTGTTCATAGCTCGAAGTTACTCTTCAATATCCATAGTGTCATCCGTACTGTCCGAAGTTCGTGCAATGTCGATCAGCGTAAACAAGAGAATGACGAAAAGCGGACCGAGCACAATTCCATTCAGTTTAAAAAAACGGATACCGCCAAGTATCGAAAAGAAAATCAGCAGCGGGTGTATCTGGATGCGGTCTTTTAAAAACATCGGCCGTAAAAAGTTATCGACTGAACTGATAAAAAAACCTGCGATACAGAGAAAGAGAATCCCTTTGAGTACACCGACCGTTAGCACTATTTCTATCCCAAGCGGTACCCATACCAACGCGCAGCCGAAAAAGGGCAAAAATGAGCTAAAAAAGGTTAAAAAGGATAAAAGCAACGCACCTTCCACCTGAAAAATTGTGTACACGATAAACGCTGCTGCAAATTGGCATATCGAAACGAGAAAGTATCCCATAAAAAGATTGGTGATAGTGTCTTTTATCTTTGCCGCCAGTTTTTGACCTTCCGACACCTGAATCGGAATAGCCGTTACAAAAACCGAAGCGAGGTATTGCCCGTCAATAAACAGAAAATAGAGCGCAAAGCACATAAACAAGAGCGAAAGCACAAAATTACCGATATTTTTTGCAATACTCGTCGCATAGCGGACAATCGTATTTGCATATTGAATAAAAAAATTCATCAGCTCTTTTTTTACATCGAATACCGAAAGGTCGATTGTTCCCATCGAAATCTGCATAACCAATTCGTTCAGCGGCGCGTCTTTTTCCATTCTCAATAACTGCGGATGTGTAACAAAAAAGTTCATCATTTTCTTTACGAACATCTGCCCCTGTCCAATCAACTTTATGGCGAAAAAGAAGAGAGCTCCGGCAACCACTATGATAATACCAACCGAAAATGAAGCGGCGATAATTCTCTGCTGCATTTTAAACCATCGGGACTCCGCGTTCAGCTTTTTCAGCAATTTATGATACAGCGGTCCAAACATAATATAGAGGATTGCCGACCATAACAGTACACTCGCATAAGGCAGGAAAACCCGCGCTACCAGCACAACGGTAATCGCCAGAATGATAAAAAAAGAAACGGTTTGAAACTTAAGCGATTTTTGCATGCTTATTTTGTTCCACCTGCTGAAATTGAAGATTCGATATCTTTAAAATACCGGACGGTTCCAACGCGGAGTTCATCGGTTGCCGGTTCGTCGCACACGATGATTGCGTGCGGATGCAGTTGCAGTGCGGAAATCGTCCAAATATGATTAACGCTGCCTTCCACCGCATGCCGCACCGCCCGCGCTTTGTTATAACCGGTTGCAAGGATCATCACTTCTTCCGCAGCGGTAATGGTGCCGATTCCGACGGTCAGCGCTGTCTTGGGGACAGCCGCCGTATCACCGTTAAAAAAACGAGCATTCATCGCAATCGTATCCTGAGTCAGTGTTTTCTGCCGTGTACGGGACGAAAGGGAAGACCCGGGTTCATTAAAGGCAATATGCCCGTCTGCTCCGACCCCACCCATAAAGAGATGAATTTTTCCGTATTGTGCAATCGCCGCTTCGTATTGTTTGCATTCCGCTTTAGGATCTTTTGCCATACCGTCTAAAATGTGAATGTTTACAGGGGAAATGTCGATATGCTTAAAAAAATTTTCATGCATAAAGTAGTGATAGCTTTGCGGATGGTCGGGGGATAAACCGACATATTCATCCATATTAAAAGTAACGACATTCTGAAACGAAATGCTCCCTTCCCGATGCCGTTTAATCAATTCTTTGTAGACACCGAGCGGAGTAGAACCGGTCGGCAGGCCGAGAACGAACGGCTTTGACGCCGCCGGAGCAAAGTCCGTAATTTTTTTACAAATATAATCTGCCGCCCATACGGAACAAGCATCATAATCGGGTTTTATAATTAACCGCATAGCTTCTCCTGTAACCTTTTTAGTTCTTTTAAAATAAATTCTTTTTCAAATTTCCTTTTATGACGGTTGCAAGCACATTGAACTGCTTATCGAATACGATAAGATCACCTTTGTATCCCGGCATAATGGAACCGCGTTTGGAATACCGCATAATTTCCGCCGGATTTGCAGAGCCGAATCGGACGGCGGTCTCTACCGGAAAGCCGAAAGACACAAGATTTTTAACCCCGCGAATCATCGAAAGGCTTGAACCGGCAATAACTCCATCCCTTTTACGGTGAAAACATCCGTCTTGGAGTACAACTTCTTCTCCGTTCGCAACCAGCGTACCCTTATGCTGCTCCGTCGGCTTGAGACTATCGGTTATTAAAACAATCTTGTCGATCGGCTTATCCCGCGCCAAAAGCCGGATTAAGTCGGGATGAACATGGATACCGTCTGCAATAATCTCGCAGGACATTTCAGGATGGATTAAAATCGCGCCGACAGCTCCCGGGTTACGGTGGTGCATTTGGCTCATCGCATTAAAAAGATGTGTTGAATGTAAAATCCCCGCCTGCATTCCTTCAAGCATATTCTCGTAGAGCGCATTCGTATGCCCCGCCTGCAACACAATATTTTTCTTAATGCAGTAAAGCGCTAACTCGCGCATATTTTTAAGCTCGGGCGCAACCGTCATATTGACGATATTTCCGTTTGAGGCAGCCCAAAACTTATCCATCAAATCCAAATTGACGGGGCTGATTGCGGAAGGGCTTAACGCTCCGGGTTTTTCCGGCGAAATGAACGGACCCTCAAGGTGCAGCCCCATGATGGTCGCACCTTCTTCATGCCCCATTGCATCGACAATAGCGCGGATACATTCGGTCATATTCTCCGGCTCTGTCGGATACAGCGTAGGATTAAAGGCTGTTACGCCATATTCGGCAAGTGCCTTTGACATTTCGAGGATGGAATCCGCAGAACTATCCTCCGTTCCAAAGCCCGCAAAGCCGTGAATGTGGGTATCGATTAACCCCGGAGCAATATACGCTTTATCGACATCGATGATACGTACTTCCGGAGAAAAACGTTTTTTTAAAAAGCGGCGCTCGCTAAAGACATCTTCAATCTTGCCGTCTTTAACATAGACACATCCGTTTTCCATTAATGAGTAACCGGTTACTACTGTCGCGTTATGAAAACAAAGTGCATTTTCCATGACTTTCTCCGTGATTTGATCGATTTTATCAAAAAAATGTTAAAAAGCCTAGAGCTCATAAGGCAGCTGCATCAGGCTTCTTGTAGAAATTCCCCGAAGAATCAGGAGGCTATTCAACCAGAGTTGAACCTCTTCGCGGTTCAAATGGTCTCACAGTCTCCTGATTCTTCGGTATTTGCTTTACTCCACCTGATGCAGCCGCCTTATTCTTAAATAAAATCGTACGAAATTTTTCAAAAATTTCGTACAAAAGGTGAGCAGCTGCATCAGGTTTCTGACAACTTCCGTACTGACCGCATCAGACATTTTCCTAAAAAAATGTATTTTGGGATAACACTTTATTAGAAAGTATGTTATAATGATTTAATATGGATTCTCAAGGGAGCAAATTTACACCCGGTTTACGCTTTAAACGACAGAATATGACTATCGGAGCACGAAATCGGGTAATAAAAAATATTTATCATCTCATGAAAGCGCACCGTTCATTCTTGATTCTCGGTCACGAAAGCCCTGATGAAGATTGCTATGCCTCGACAGTTGCGGGAGCGTTGTTGCTGCGCAAATTTAATAAACATGTCAGCATTTTTTTAGAATCCGTGCCGCCTGAAAACCTTAAATTTCTCAATTCCATCTGCAAATATAATAAGATTAATGTGTACTATGGAACAATGTCGGCGATCCGTTCCGTCGAAGTGCTCTGTATTTTAGATACACCAAAGCCGGATATGATAGCCGCAAACGGCTGTATCTATGATTTCCTGAATACCTCATCTATTCCAAAACTTGAAATAGACCATCACTTTGATTCCGATGCAGCATATATCGGAGATCCCGCCTATTCTCTCGTTCTTCATGCGTCAAGCACTTGCGAGATTTTATGCAGAATATGCTATAAATTGGCCAATCATCCCGAAATACGACAGCGCTACAGCATCGAAGAGCTCTATTCGCGGAATCTGGTGCTGACGCTCCTAACCGGTATGCTTGGGGATGCAAAAATGGGAAATTATATTTCCAACCCGCACGATAAAGAAGTTTTTGACTATTTTTCCAAACATCTCAATTTAATGTTGCGGATCAGCACCCATTCATCGGGGCGAACGAAAAAAATCGAATCGATGGAGCGGCTGCTTGATGTGATGGAGACAACCGATGCCGAAACCGAGGAAATCTATCATACCATTATCAACCGCGCCAGATATACCGGACATATTGGAACGATTATCTTGTCAGAAGATGAATCGAATGCTTTCTTTAAAAATATCGAATACCCACAGTTTATCGGCATGATTAAGGAAGCAACCAATGCCATTGCGGAGAAAGCCGACGGCGTAGGAATTTCCGCTTATTATGATTCTCCTGCTAAATCAAATAAAATACAGTGCCGAATCCGCGCCAGCGAATCCTCACGAGGTATTGATTTACATCCGGTCCTTACTCATTTTAAGATTACCGACGGAGGCGGACATCCCGGCGCTATTGCCTTTAGGCTGCCCCGCGAATCCGGAAACTCGCTTTATACACTGCTTGAAGACATCCAATCTTTTATTAAACAAAACATATTGGTATGAAGCAAAATTTTCAATTATTAATGGAACAAACCATCGCGGAACTCGGCAATTTCTTTACCGCTGAAAAGCCGCCGCGTCTTATGCTCCATTCGTGCTGTGCGCCATGCAGTTCTTCGGTAATAAAACGACTTGCCGGATATTTTAAACTGACGGTGTTTTATTATAATCCCAATATTGATACCCAACTCGAATACCGTACACGGGCGGATGAACAAATTCGTTTAATTGAACAGTATAACACGTCAAAAAAATTTCCCTATCAGATTGACTATGTGATACGGGACTATAGCCATGAACAATTCCTCGAAATTGCGGAAGGCTACACGGATTGCCCTGAAGGCGGAGAGCGCTGCTTCCGCTGCTATCGGCTTCGGCTTGCCGCAACGGTACGCGAGGCAACGGCTGAAGGTTTCGATTTTTTCTGTACAACGCTTTCGCTTAGCCCGCTTAAAAGCGCAGCAAAAATCAACGAAATCGGTATGGAGCTTGCCACGGACAAGTGCCGGTGGCTGCCGAGCGATTTTAAGAAAAAGGACGGGTATCTTGAGTCTATTAGACTGAGCAAGGAGTTGGGATTGTATCGACAAGACTACTGTGGCTGCGAATTTTCCCGCACCTTTGAAAATAGCGACACCGTCTACGGCGTTGCTGCACAAAAATAAATGCTCGACGTACAACAAGTACGCCTCCGCTTTATTTTTGTTCGCGCCTTGTATCCAGTACCGCTATTTTCAAAGGCTAACAGCAAATGGTATTTCAGAACCGCCACGGATGGCGGTGGTTCCACGCAGTAGTAAGTTTTTCGTTAGAAAAACTTATCGTTGGCAAGCGTACACGGATGTACACTTGCCAACAGCGCCACGGATGGTGGTGGTTGCAAGCAGTAGCAAGTTTTTCGCTAAGAAAAACTTGTCGTTAAAAAACGTACACGGATGTACGTTTTTTAACAGGCTATTTCAAAAGGCTTACGGAAAGTCTATTTACAAAGAGTTTTCAGAACGAACAAGGATGTCCGTGGTTCCAAATAGCTGCAAGTTTTTCGCTAGAAAAACTTGTCGTTGAAAAGCGTACATGGAAGTACACTTTTCAACATGCCTGCGGGTGTTTTTTGTTAAGCGACAACGCAGATGCGACGTATATTTTCAAAAGGACAGGTGCTATCGGATACTTCGCAACAAGGACAGTAACTGAGACATCTGCTGCCCGCGCGGGTCGGTACCGTCGACGGTTTTTTCAGCCTTGTTGCCGGTCTTTGCCGGATCGGTGTAAATGAGCACCGCCATATCGCCCTTCGTCATCCTATCGTAGTACCCCTTGCGCGTAAGCGTTCCTTCGGTAAGGTCTTCCGAAACACGCCCTATTGTGAACGTCCCGAGTACGTCTTTTTCGTTGTACAAAAGCCCGATGCCTTCATTCGCAATGGTGAGCGTTCCCTTTTTGACGATTTCGATAGTATAATCGGTAAAGTCGCAGTCGCCCGAACCGATATCGATAACCGCTTCCGCTTGGGAACGCCCGACGATGCTGCCGATAACCGGCATTGCCTGATTAAACAAACCGATGATGCGTCGTACAGCATTGCCGAACCGGTCATTACCCGACCGGTACACCGTTAAGGTTTCCGCTTTTGAACCGGTACGTCCGACATAGAGGTCAAGTGTAATCTGTATATCCCGCTCGTTTTCTTGCAAATTGACGATACCGAAATAATCATTTCCGGCAGTGCGCGCCTGTCTGAACGCTTCCATATACGAACTGGGACCATCCAGATGAGCGGAAACCGCAAAACGGCGGTTATAAGAAAGAATATCGTTTATCAATGCAGCGGTGAGTTTTTCCGCTTCGGGATGAAACACATTGGCTGCATTTACCTGATAAAAAAGCCCGACGGAAAGGTGTGCCTTATTTAAATACAGCGGATCGATCTTCCATCGGTTCCGCACCGAGTGGTCAAGCATCTTACTGTAGGCCTCTACCGTGTCGTTGATTCGGGCGGTGCTTTTTTCGATGGACTGAATAAATTCAAGCTGCTGCACGGCGCGCTCGTAAAAGCCCTGCCGCATCAGGATATTGGAGTATGCTTGCCGGCTTTCCGTGTCATACGGATACACTTTGAGGGCGCGCCGGTATTCATATAAGGCTTGGTCGGTCATGTTGCGGTTTAAAAAAGCATCACCCTTTATGCGATGCGCACCGGCGAGTTCTTTTCGCTGCGTATCTTCAAACTCAAAGGTCTGAACAGCAATATCCTCAAGCAGGGTGCGCATCAGTTCGTTTTCGGTATCGACGGAAAGTCCGATTTGCGCGGCTTCAAACGCTTGTTTTTTTTGCGAAAGCTTCATTAAACAGAGCGCTTTTACATACCACGCATCGGCACGCTTACGGTCGCCCGCAATGCGCAAATCGGCTACGGACATCGCCTCGCGGTACCGGCCGGAGCTGTATAAAAGCGAACATAAGAGCGCCCGTGCCTTGTCGTAGTTTTCGTCGATGGTAAGCGCTGCACGGATGCGGCCTTCCGCTTCCTTTAGGTTTCCTGCAAGGGCTGAAAGGTAACCGGCAAAGTAATGCACCTGCGCGTTATCCCCGTGGTATTGCAGAGCGCGGCTGATGTAACTCTGCGCCGCTTTAAGATTACCCGTTTCGTGGCTGAGCAGGGCAAGCGACAAAAGCGCTTTGCGGTTCTCGCTCTGGCGGCGGAGCGCGGCGGTGTACAGTTCCGAAGCGCTGGTTAAGCGGCCGCCCGTTACCTCGATTTCCGCCATTCCGAAGCGGGCGTCAAGGTTGTTCGGGTAACGGTTCAGAATGCCGGAAAAAATCTTTTGCGCGTCTTCGATACGCCCGATACCGATCAAAATAAACGCATAGAGGTTTTCGATATCGACATCCTGCGGAGAGTAACGGCGCGCCTTTTCCGCGTAGACAATAGCCTGATCATATTCGCCCAGTGCGTAAAAACATTCGGCTAACCCCCGATACACAGCATTATAGGCGGGATTTTCTTTTAAGGCTTGTTGATAAAGCTCTATAGCGCCGTACCAGTTTTCATGGTATTGCAGCTCCTTCCCTTTCTCAAAAAGCTGAATGGGAGAAGCCAAAAGAGGCAGCGCGACGCAGAGCAGAAACACACTAAACAGACTATTTTTACGCATAATTGTTATCCTTAATTGTATACCGACATCCGCAGCGACCGGAACGGCTTAGTGATCATCATCCTTAACCGCTGCGATTTTTACCGTGTTTATTTTATGCCCGTCCATATCCTGAACGATAAAATCAAAGTTCTTCCATCGCACTTTTTCGTAACGCACGGGGATTTTTCCGAATAAATCAAATACAAACCCGCCGAGCGTTTCAAACTCATCGGAGGGCAGCTCCGTATGCAAACATTCCGCCAGATCATCCATATCGACACGGGCATCGCAGAGCCAGAGACCATCGCCGATGGAAGCGATATCTTCCCCTTCATTATCGAATTCATCCTGAATGTCGCCGACAATCTCTTCGATAATATCTTCCATGCAAACAATCCCCGAAATACCGCCGTACTCGTCGACCGCAATGGCAATATGCACATGACGGCGTTTAAATTCCCGCAATAGACCGTCGATACGCTTGGATTCGGGTACAAAAAACGGTTTTCTGATAATCTTTTCCAAATCAATCGGTTCTTTTTTTGCGAATGAATTGATTAAATCCTTCACATACAGAATTCCTACTACATTATCGATCGATTCGTCATAAACCGGAAATCGCGAATGACCGCTTTCCGCCACCCGCGTCAGCAACTCTTCCGTTTCCATATCCAGCGGAATAAAATCGACGTCAATCCGCGGAATCATCACTTCTTTTACTGCGGTGTCGGAAAGGTCTACCACCCCGCGTATCATATCTTCTTTTTCTTCATTGAGCGCTTCCTGTAGAATCTCGGAAACTGCCCGCTTTTTTTTCAGTTTATCAAATATCCCCATACTTATTCCTGATAGATAACCGTATTATTATATTGCTTGAGTATTTTTTCCTGTAATTGCAGCATCTCTTGCTGAGGGTCGTTGTCGCTGTGATCCATCCCGCTCAGATGCAAAATCCCGTGTATCAGCAGCCGTTTTAATTCTTCATTCATCGTTACATTAAAAGTTTCGGCATTTGAGCGCAAACTATCGAGGCTAATTACAATATCTCCCGCATTAAAACGCACGTTTTCGTCTTCATCATCGTATTCATCGCCCTGCTCAAAAGACAGCACATCGGTCGGCGAGTCGATCTGCCGGTAGGTTTTATTCAGCTCGTGAATAAACGCATCGCGGCAAAATACAACGGATAAATCCCAATTCGTGTGTTCAAGCTGTGTAAGTACCGCATCTAAAAAAGGCAGAACCTGCATACCCCACTTCGGTTCGGGGATGTCCTGCCATGTAATTGCAATAGTATTCATGCTATTCTTCCTTGTTGCCCTTCCCGTCCGACTGTCCCTGCATTCCTGCCGCGGTTTGCTCCGGCGCCGCTAATCCGAGGTCTATTTGTAGGTAATTTTTTACATCGGGAGAAATGCTTTTCTCAAGCGGCATTTCCCCCTGCGCTGGAGTTCCCTGCTGTACCGATTTTTCGTCGGCAGTCTTGTCGGCTGTTTTTTCCGGCGAGGTATCCTGCGGTGCGGCTTTTTCGTCGGCAGTTTTGCTGTCTGCGCCTTCTTTTTCGTCGGGGTCTTTTTGATTCGGATACTTGATACGGGAATGATAATACCCTGCAAGCGTCGTTACAAATGATTCTTGGATAATGCGCAATTCCCGCAGCGTTAAGTCGCAGTTATCAAGCTGTCCCGATTCCATTTTCGCCTTAACGAGCTTTGCAATAAATTTTTCCAGCCGCGGAACCGACGGATGATCTAACGTCCGGCAGGCGGCTTCGCTCACGTCGGCAAGCATGACCACGGCGGCCTCTTTGGTGCGCGGCGGCTGCCCTGGATACGAAAAGTCCTTGGGGCTAACATTGGGATCGAGTTCTTTCGCCTTTGCATAAAAGTATTGCACCAGTGAATTACCGTGATGCTGCCCGATAATATCGATAACTTCGCGGGGCAGCCGCATACTTTCCGCCTTCTCCACCCCGATTTTTACATGACTACGGATGATAGCCGCCGAAAGCCGCGGGTTTAAATCCAAGTGCTTATTATACGAAGTTTGATTTTCGACAAAATACTCAGGGTTCGCCATTTTACCGATGTCGTGATAATACGCGCCGACCCGCGCCAACAGCGCGTCTGCCCCGATTTCGCGGCAGGCTGCTTCCGCCAATGTCGCAACCATCATCGTGTGGTTATAGGTGCCGGATGCCGCCAACAGCATCTGCTTCATCGTCGGGGAGTTAAGGTCGGAAAGCTCCATCAGGCGGAAGCAGGTCGGCGTATTCATCCGGTCTTCCAAAATGGGTAAAAAGCCGAGCACAAAGATACCGCTGATAAAGCCGTTTATCACCGAGCCGAGCAGCACAAAAACGAAGTCGCTGTATGAATCGGGAAACACTGAACAAAGCACAAAGGTAATAATCGGATGGATGAGCGCAAGCTGACAGGCAGTCTTAATTAAATCCATTCGCCGTCCAGTCAAATTCATCAGCGATACGGACAACAAGCCGGAGAACAGCGCAAAAAGCGCCGGTTCAAGTTTAAAACCGGTTGCCGTCAGTACAATCAGCATAATAAGGAATACCATCCGTATCGCAATCCGTGTGGAAATAAGCGTCACTACCAGCATAGCCGTCAGCGCCGCCGGGATGAACGGGATAATATCGAGCGCCTGCACAAGGGATAGCGCTTTTGCCGTAAATAGAACGATAAGATACACGGCAAGCGAAATCAGCAATAAAAAGACTTTTCGGCTTTCTTTTAATCGCTCCCCTACTGTCTGCGCCGAACACATAAAGACGCCGATTATATAGAGGCAGAGAATAAAAGCGGAAAGCCCCAAAAATTTACTGATGTCAAGATAATTTCCCGCATCGGAATAGGCTTGCAGCTGCCGGTAGTTTTCTGCGGTAATAATAAAGCCGCGTTTAATAATCTTTTGATTTTTTTGAATGGTAACGA
Source organism: Treponema sp. OMZ 305 (assembly GCF_024181325.1). Lineage (NCBI taxonomy): Bacteria > Pseudomonadati > Spirochaetota > Spirochaetia > Treponematales > Treponemataceae > Treponema > Treponema sp. OMZ 305. The sequence goes on from NZ_CP051300.1 coordinate 2,111,641, forward strand.
TTACCGGCTGAACCTGTTTAAGCGCTTCCTGCGCCCGCATTTCCGTTTCTTTTTCATCGTAAATAATGGTCGGCTGCAAAAACGGCCGAATGAGGGCTGCCGTTATGGCGGAGTCAAGACTTGCATTCAGCGAGCGTATTGCATTTTTGATATATGTATCGAGATTGCCTTTTTTAATAACCGCACTCGTCTGAATATTGATGTACTCACGGTTATTTCCGCGTTGCACTAATAGCGTCATCTCCGTTTGATTAAACCCTTCGAGTCCTTTCTCGGGAAATTCTGCAATACCGACCGCCATAATTTGTTTGACGATTGCTTGAGCGGCGGCTAAAATAGTGTCAAATTGTCCTGACTTTTGCAATTTTTTCAAAACTTGGGCATCAAATAGCCCCGGATATTGTTCCTGCACACGTGCGTCAAAAATTGCTTCCGCATCATTATGCAACGCAAGCATAAACGAAACAAACTCATCGTATTTTTTGAGTGTTTCAGATACCAGTTCCGCGTCCTGCCTAAAAATAGGTGTAATCGTCTGCAATCGGGCAGCTTTTCTGATCTCCGTCGCAGACTGATCCGTATAGGAAATGTTCCTGCCTGCAACGACATCGCGCTCGGCAACTCTTCCTACGGCAAATTCGTCAAGATTTAAGTAGGCAAGCCCTCCGCGGTCAAGCGTGGTAAACAGCATCGCTGCGATAACAACAAAAAAACTTACAATAAAGAGGATGGAAAAAACTTTTTCAGTTCGAAAACCGTCTATAATCTTGCGGAAAAAGCCCGCTACGGACGGCAATACTACAGCTTTCATATATCCGGAATTGTTTTCGTCTCTCATTCGGTGACTCCGCTATAATCTGCAAGAGTTGAGTTATCTTTTACATTTACGGTGTTATTGTTTTTCATACGCATTAATAATCTTTTGTACCAACGAATGACGGACTACTTCATCTGCAGAAAATTCAACGATTCCAATTCCATCGATGGTACGGATTAAAGAGACGGCATGGACAAGCCCCGATTCGGATCTTCCGCGGATATCCGACTGGGACGGGTCTCCGGTAATAATTAGCTTTGAACCTTCGCCCATCCGCGTTAAAAACATCTTCATCTGTTCTTTTGTCGTATTCTGCGCTTCATCCAAAATCACAACGGCATTGTGCAGTGTCCGCCCGCGCATATAGGCAAGCGGCGCTACTTCGATGGTATTAGACTCTTCCATACTGCGCAGCACATCGGCAGGCAGCAGCGTTTCCATAATATCGAACAGCGGACGCAGATAGGGATTAATTTTCTGGACAAGATCACCGGGCAAAAATCCGAGGCTTTCACCCGCTTCCACCACCGGGCGGGTTAAAATCAGCTTACGTACCTTATGGGACAGCAACATTTTTAACGCAAGCGCCACCGCAATATAGGTTTTCCCCGTACCGGCAGGACCGAGTCCGAACGTTATATCGTTTGCATAGATGGAGTCTATCAGCGAGGCCTGCTTTCTATTCTTGGGATAGACTGATTTTATGCCGCGCGGAATATGAATACACTGCGGGCAGAAGGCCCCTCCTTGCGGCACGCTATTGGCAACACAGGAAGCAATAAAATCGGCAGAACCTTCCGACGTAATTTCGGGACTTTTCAAAAGAGTGTCGATGAGTTTTTGGAACCTATTGCAAACCGCTTGATCGGACGTTACAACCGTTACCTCGTTTCCCCGGCAGATAACGGGAACGCCCAAATAGGTTTCAAAAACCTGTAAATTCTCATCATTTGCGCCGCATAAAGAAGACAGCACCGTTTGATCTTCCAATACGATTGTATATGAGGTATCCAAAAACACTCCTTTAGCGATAACCAAAATAGAACAAAATAAGTCTACAATGAAGATAGGGGATAGTCAAGAAGTTTCAGAGGAAGGCAACCGCTTAAAATATTTCCGATACGGTTGCCCTGATATCCTATACAACCGCATTCGGTTACGGATAGGGCTTATATTCGTTAACTATGCTGATCTGTGTAGACACCGAACGCCCCTGCGCCAAATTTTCGGCTATTTTAAGCGCTCTGTCGATACATGCAACGGAATCCGCAACTCCGTGCAGCACAATCTGCGTATCGGAAACTTCCGCATCCAAAAAATAAATCGGAAGCTCTTCTTTAAACGCAATCACATTAACAATCCGCTGCCCTAATAACAGTTCCGAAATACGTTTGAGTCCTTCCTGTTCTTCCGCCGGTGAAATAGCTTCCTTACATGCGTGCGTAATAATACTTGCGGCAAGCGGCGCCGTAGCGAAATCGGTATTAATAACGAGTCGATAGTGAGTAGGATCCTCCGGTTTCATATCAAAAAAGCATTTGTGAAAGCCTTCGCGATTGGCATCGCTTTCTGCCATCAAAGCGCGCGCTCTTTTTTCCGACCAATCGAACTCTTTCATCAACCGCGCAATTCGGATATCATCGGAAGCGACCAGCCGTACCGCATAACAGCCGGGGATGCCGCGCAATAGCGCAAAGCCGCCGCGCCCGATAAAAATGCTATTTCCTTTCAGTGCATATCCGTACACGATCTCCCGTAAATAATCAAAATAGGAGTCGCGGTTGCGAGAAAGCGATGCCCAAAACCCGGGTTTTCGCTCGTCATAATGCGCAAGGCTCTCTTTAGAAATTCCCTTGCCAATCAGATCTTTCTCGAGGTCTTTTTTATCGATAAACTCGTAGCCGAGCGATTTCGCCAGTTCTAATGCCGTTTCATCGCCGTAAGAAGCTATTTGCCGTGAAATTGTGATAATTGCCATAAAGCCTCCTCTTCTATAGAATAAGGCTAAATACTCATTATGTCAAAGGAAGGTTGTACTTTTATGCAAAAAAATCCTCGTCTTTCATGGAAACCCGTTTCTACAAAAGAAATATGTACCACACGGGTATTTTCCGTCAACGAAATTACCAGTATTTCGCCCGACAACGAAACAAAGACGTTTTCTACATTGTCCGCGCCGGAATGGGTTATCGTTATTCCTCGCATTACCGATGCGAACGGTCGGCATTATTTTTTAATGGTAGAGCAGTGGCGGCACGGTTCGGCACAGCTATCGATCGAATTTCCCGGCGGCGTGGTCGACGAAGGAGAAACGCCGGAACAAGCGGCGCGGCGAGAGCTGCTTGAAGAAACGGGAAAAACGGAACACAACTTAACGTTGCTCGGCGAGGTATACCCCAACCCTGCGATTATGGGAAATAAAAGCCATATCTATTTTGCAGATTGTGAATCGAATACGCAGGCGCAGCATCTTGATGAAGATGAGTTTTTAGAAGCCGAGGCGGTTCCTGTCGATGAGGTATTGAATAAGATGGGAACAGCCCCTTACGACCATGCGCTTATGTGTACCGCGCTCTTTTTTTATTTACGAATGCATCCTTGCCGATGATGAGCAGGGATATAAAAAAACCTCTAAAAACGGTGGTTTTTAGAGGTTTTCATCAGATTATTTTTTACTTTTTGCCGACGGTAATTTTTCGTAGGTTACCGCAGGATCGTACATACCGCTGCGTTTTTCGCCGCGGAGACTCGGAATTGTTAAAATAATTCCGGGTTCAACCCAGTCGGGATTATTGGGATCGGGCAATTTCTCTTTATTCGCTTCATACAGCTTCCGCCACAGATACGGATTATCATAAATCGCCTTATCCTTTGCGATATTCCACAGGCAATCCCGTTCGCCGCGCCATGTGCGGATACGGTATTGAGCCGGCAGGGTTGCAAATGAAGATTCATCGCCGGTAACAACGGCAAGCGCATCTAAAACTTTTTTCGCACAGACAACCGCGACGTCAAAGTCTTTATTTTCAAATGCGGTATTTCCTGCCTGCAGCGCTTCGGTTGCCGTCTTAAATGCCTCGGGGTATTTCTCTTCGGCCTTGTTGTTTTTTGCCCATGTATAGCGAGTACGTGCTCTATTCATTGCTTGTTCAGCTTCAACGCGGGCAAGCATATATTGAATATAATCGGCCGATTTTTGAGCATTCTCTTCGGCAAGCCGTGAATACTCTATAGAAGCGTCATAATCGCCTTCGCTATATGCCCGCTGTGCCAATTCGGAATAAGCGCGGCTTTTTCGCTGATATTCGTTATTATCGTACGATACGGCAAACAAAAAGACCGTCCCTACTAAAAAGAATACGGTACAGAGAATAGCTGTTTTTTTCATGGGTTACCTCCCGTTACCGGATGGCGTTGCATTGCCGGTATTTGTAGAACGCTGTAATTCGTCAAGGTTAACCGGCTCTTCGGAAAAACCTTCCGCATTTTCCGGCAACGGCGCTTCGCGGTCAGCTTCTTTTGCAAGCTTGCTGCTGGCTTCCTGACGAGCTTTTGCCCGTTCCATTGCATCACTTGCCTGTGCCCGTTTAACTTTTACCTTTTCGTATATATCGTCAAACTCATCGGCAGCAGTCATATACCCCATATATGCTTGTTCGTACTTCTTATTGCCTGCTGCAATACCTGCATGGCGGTAACGGTTTACTGTCTTTTCATAGGCGTCTTTCATAGCTGCAGCAGCTTTCACAGAATCGGCACGTTCACGCGCTTCATCAGCTTTCTTTTTTGCATCGTTCATCATCGAAGCAAACCCTGCCTCTTTTACCGTTTCATAGTAATTCAGCGCCTGCTCGGAGAGTTCAAAGGCTTTTGCAGGATCCGATTCATATAATCCGGATATCTGTGCGGACAGGTCTTCGGCTTTTTTATAGCTTTCCGCATCATAGGACGACAAATCATTTTTGTCGATCTTCGCCTTTAACTCGGCAATCTTCATTTGATTGATCAGCGTTCGATATTGCGTAATAGCCCTTTGAGCCTTTTCCTGCGCTGCTGCAAAATTATTTGCTTCATAGCCGCTTCTCGCTTCGGCAGCCGTATCGTCGGCCGATTTAAATTGCGCAGGATAAGCCGTATCCGCTTTTGCCTTAACCGCTTCGGCACGAACCTTTGCCATCTCATTCAGTAAACGAGCAATTTTCTCCTGTTCTTCATTTTTCTCCGGCTCAACAGGTTTTACCGGCTCAGGCTTCGGCTCCGGTTTTGGTTCGGGCTGGGATTTACAGGCTCCAAAACCGAACAACAGAACAGAAACACAGAGAATATAAAACAATGTTTTCAGTGTTTTATTCATTATGACCTCCATTTCTAAACGGATATTCAGACATCCCAAAAACTCATAGAGTTCTTAAAGAAGTTTGTCTCGTGCGAAAGTTTTCCGCATATTAAATAGGTTACTATAGAACTTAATCATGTTCAAGACGCTGACAATCAGGGCAAATTCCAAAAAAATCAAACCGATGTGAATCAATGCGATAGCCGCTGAGCTCCGCAGCCTTTTGATTGCAATGTTCATCGGACGGCATAAAAGCATCTTCTACCTTGCCGCATCGGGTACAGATGACGTGATTGTGAGCGCTCATATCCGCATCAAAATGAGCAAAGGTACCGTCAACATTGATAACCTTGATTCGTTTTTGCTCGGCAAGAATATTTAAATTGCGATAAACAGTTCCCTGACTCAGATGCGGAAAATCCTTCCGAAGCTGTTCATACAGCCATGCTGCCGTAGGATGCGTGCGAGTAGAACATAAAAGATTGAACAGTGCCTCCCGCTGTTTTGAATGCTTGTATGACACAGCTTTTTTCATATATACCTCCTCGTATCAAAGCACAATATCTAAATTCATAATGAATACTACAATTTTAAAAGCAACGCTGTCAATATTAAGCCGTCTGTTAGAAAAGAAGGCGCTATGTAAGGTTTTTAGCGATTCCCATGATATGCTTACAGCGCTCATTCCCGACATACACGGATGCATATCGGGAAAAAGACATTACAGGTTTATTGAAAACACAGATGGTTTTATTTTTTTACTTCCGTGTTCGGTTCAAATGCATGTGCATGCAAAAATTCTACCGATTTAGGGATTTCTACTTCTTTGATGTTGTTCTTCAAAAAAGCATACATATTGATTTTCTTCACCGATGCAGGAATTTTTACCGCCGTCAGCTCATTCTTGTAGAAGGATGAAGTATCAATCAGCTCCAGTGTTTCAGGCAAATGGAGTTCCGTCAATGCATTTAATGCAAAGGCGCTCGGCTCAATCTTTGTTTCCTTACCGCCGAAGGTAACTTCTTTAAGCCCATTCCGGTAAAACGCAAAGCCCTCGATGTCCTTCAACGCGCTCGGCAGTTTAACCGAAGTTAATTTGCACACGCCGAATGCATCATAGCCGATGCTCTCTACCGTGTCGGGAATAACAACGGAGGTTAAACCCCTGCGATAAAACGCATTGTCTCCAATCCGCGTAATAGGAGTTCCGTCGGGCGCTGTTGCGGGAATAATCATATCGGTAAGTCCTTGCGTCTTTACCTTATCTTTTCCCTTCTGCGTCATGCCCTTTAATTCTGCGCCTTTAAAAATAAAATCATCATTTTCCCATACGTTTTCACTCATACTGCTACCCCCTTACATCCGATTAAGCTGTACAATCTCGTTGAATGTTTCGAGCTGCGTTTTTACCTGCCCAAAGTCCGACATCTGCTGATCATATCCGACTTTTACCAATGGAATCTTTGCCGCGCTGAACGCCTGTTTTAGCGAAGGATATTCCATCTCTTCCGTGTCGTCGAAGTTCATCATAAAGAGCAAGCATCCGTCCGCCTTGTTATCCTTTGCCAGTTTTACAACGTAGGCAGGACGCTTCGTAAGGTCGGGGTCGTAGAGGAGCGGGTCTTCATCCATGCGGGCAAATTGATCGGCAAGCGCCATCATCGGATCGTCGATGGAAAGATCAATATCAACCTTCAACGCGCGGGATTCATGCGCAACGTCATCGGCGACAATACAAACCTTGTAGTCGTCAAAGACTTGCAGCAAGCCGGGGTTATCGGTGATAACACCGCTGGTAACCACCCGAACGCCGTCCCATTTTTCTTCCGGTAAGGCTTCGAGTAAGGCGTTCAGCTTCTTGAGCAGCTCCGTATGTTCATCTTTCAACATAAAGTATGAGCTTTTCAGCACATAGCAGCGCTCGGAAGCTTTAACGCTCTGCGGATGAGAAGCGGCGAGCTTGATAAATCGGCGTTTTTCCGCCCTGTTTTCGTTATACACTTTAAACGCTTTCTTTAGGTTTTCATCGGTTACTTTTACGCCGCAGATTTTTTCCAGCTCTTCTTTCGCCTTGGTAAAGATACGTGCGTTGTACTTCTTGCCGAAGTCTTCTTTGCGGTGCTGCCCGTGGTTGATAAAGATCATCGGGATTTTCCGCCCGGCGCTTACCTTGTAGTTTTGAGAAAGCGGACGCAGGGTATCATCCAGCGTTGTCAGCATCGAAGCGGAAAGCCCGTCGAGCGTGCCGTCTAAGGCCATTTCCAAACAGCGCAATGCCAGCGAATAGTAGAATGTCGGGAAATATTCCTTCGCCCGCTCAATGGGACCTTGCCCGCCCCATACGCCGAACGGCGCAATGCCCGCCGCATAGACAATCTCTTCGGGCGCATAGTACGGGAAAATACCGACGGCTTTTTTTCCTGCTGCAAGGTATTTATCCAGCTGCTTCCGCGGATTATTCGCCAAATATTTAAATTGTTCCAATAAATCTTTGATTGTTTCCATACTGTCCTCCCCTACTCCAGCGTCGGCTTCGACCAGTCGGTCTCTTTGGTGTTCTTAAAGTTGGTATAGACGTCCTCGCCCTTTGCTTTCTTTTCCTGCTTGCGCTCGTCCATAATTTCTACCAAGCCCTGTACACGTGTTTTATACTGTTCCGTAGAGAAGTTTCGCTCGTCAGCCTGATCACCGTCAAAGTGAACAACAGGGATACCGAGGTCTTCCTTCCAACGCCGCTCAATTTCGGGCATCGCACCGCTCCACGGCTTGCAGCTGCGGTTGTAGTTGACCAAGGCGCCGCTGATACCGTTTTCTTTTGCCATGGTCTCGCGCCATTCGACACCGGTTTCGATACAGACTGAGCACGGCGCCTTGCAGTACGCGGCGGCCATTTCACGGATATTGGAATAGCGGAAGCCGAATGCCGGAGCGTATACAACTGCCGTTACGTTGACACCGCTGTCCTTTAAGGGGTCAAACAAGGGGCGGAGCGCCGGCCAGCACGGAATACCTTCAAACAAGATACGGTGCTCTTCGGGATATTCCCACGTAGAGGTGTTTTCTTTTACGGATTGTTCGAATTCCTGTGCCAGCAGTTCAAATCCGACAGCAGCGTCTTCTTCACAGCGGGCGGCGACAATGTCAGCCATGTGGTTAAACAGGTCAAAACCGCTTAACGGGGACGGCTTATACGACATAAACGAACAGGATTTCAGCCATGCCGCTGCGGTTCTATTTGCACGCGCACAAGCATCCTCGAATTTCTTTTCGTCGAATTTCTTTCCGGTCAATTGTTCCAGCTGCTTGATGGCATAGTCAAACTGGCCAAGTAGATAATCCACTTTTTCTTCGGGTACATCCACCGTATTGGAGAACGGAATGTCTACCATGATGAGCGGGATATTATGCATACGCGCAATATTCTCGTACCATTTTGTCATCATATTGCAGATATTATTGCAGCACAGCAAAAAATCGGGCTGCGGCATTCTGCGCGAATCGGTCGGCTCTCCTGCGGCATAGGCAAGACTGATGCGTGCATAACCGCAGATATCGTTATCGTATCCCATATCCTCCGCAGCTTGGCAGAGGCGCAATCCGTCTTTCTTTGCAGCTGTCGACGCCGCATGGTTTTCGGGATACACAACATTAAGATCAAAAGCTTTCGCTAATTCAATTGGAAATTTAGAAGAACTCCATCCGACTAATTCACCGCGCCGTTTTGCCTCCCATGCATTTGCATAGACCTTATCTACGACATCGCGTAAAAGAGCGGCAGCAGGCTTATGCCCTTCAATCGGCCGCGGCGTTTTGTTGGGTAACTTTTCCATCTTTTGGGCCATTTGTTTCCTCCTATGTCCTCAAGGTCATCTTTAAAAAACAGGCTTGTTCTTTAAAAGATGCCATTCAGGTCTGCACCGGCCTTGCATTTACCGGCGTAGAACCTTACTTATTTCCCGCTTGTTGACACTTTTGATATGCAAACAGAGCGGCTCCAATTGCGCCATTTAACTGGCAATATTCACTCGTGTGAATTTTAAACCCTATATTTTTTTCCATTGCCCGAACCATTCCTTTATTCAGGGCAACTCCTCCGGTCATTACAACATCATCTTGAATACCGACACGCTTAGCCAAACTGCCGACGCGGCTCGCTATTGCCGTGTGGATTCCTTTTACGATATCGGGAATTTTCGCACCGCTCGCCAATTGAGAGATAACCTCCGATTCGGCAAACACGGTACAGGTTGAGCTGATTGTCAACTCTTTGGTGGACTGCTCGTCAAGTTTCTCGAGGTCTTCCAAGTTGATTTCCAGAACCTTCGCGATAACATCGAGGAAGCGTCCCGTACCGGCAGCGCACTTATCGTTCATAACAAAGTTTTCGAGCATACCGTTATCGCTAAGTTTTAAGGCCTTAGAATCCTGCCCGCCGATATCGATAATAGTGCGTACATGCGGGAACAAGAAATAGGCGCCTTTGGCATGGCAGGACAGCTCCGACATCTGCGCCGGTACTTCCTTTAACGAATTACGTCCATAGCCGGTTGCAATAGCTCCGTCAAGCTGCTCCATCGAGGTAAACCCGAGTTGATCCAGCGTCTGCTTCATCACCCGTGCCGGTCCGCTGGTTCCCGTTCCCACCGGAACAACAGCCGTTGCGACGATTTCCTTTCCGTCCTTGATAATAACACACTTGGAAGCTGTAGAACCGACGTCTACGCCCATAGTAAATATACTCATAACGATGTACTGCTCCCTTGCCGATAAAATTTTCAGGTAACCGCTTTTCAGTCAGCAGTTACCGTTATATGCAGCAAAAACTGCTTGCTTCTCAAAGTCCAAGCATGTGCTTTGCCAAATCCAAGAACTTTGTGATAATAATGGCATTGGTAATATTGCTGATAAAGCCGCCGATAACCGGCACGACAAAGAATGCTAACTTGGAATAGCGGTACTTGCGGCATACTGTCTGCATCGTCGTCATCGAAACGGGCACAGCGCCTAAACCGAATCCGATATGACCAACCGCCATCACCGCTGCATCGTAGTTTCTGCCTAATAAATTGAATGTCAGGAAATAGCAGAAAAGTACAATCAGCACAACTTGTACGAGCAGCAATACCACCAGTGCGGTGCCTAAGCCGGCAAGCTGCCAAAGTTTCATAGAAATAATGGACATCGAAACAAACAAGGCTAACGAGAATTCACCGACGATATCGAATGCATCATACAATACGTTGTGCTTTGAAGGATTGCTTTTTGAAGTTAAATCCAACAAAAGACGCATGGCAATGCCGCCGAACATACAGCATACGTGAATGGGGAAGTTGATCTTAAAATACTTCAAGATTAAGAATAAAACTTGTCCGATACCGCACGCAATACAGAGCATAAACACTGCCTGCAGCACATTGGATTTATCTACCAAAGCGCCCGCAGTACCGCCTGAGTTTTCAGCCTGCAATTCTGCAGCTTCCATTTTTCCATCCAACTCGGGATTTTCAAGATGGAAGCGTTTAACCATAAAGTTACCGAACGGCCCGCCAATAATACAGCCTGAAATCAAGCCGAACGTAGCTGCGGCAATTGCAACTTCCATAGCCGCAGTTGCACCTGCTTCTACGGCAATCGGCGCAAACGAAGCGGCATTTCCGTGTCCGCCGGTCATCGGGATACTACCCGTCATCATCGAAATGAGCGGACTGATATGAAAGAGGCTTCCCACCGAAATAGCAGCAGCATTTTGCAAAGTTGCAAGCAAGGCTGCCAATACGGTAAAGATAATTACGAGTTTACCGCCTTTTTTCAGCAGCGCCAAACTCGCCGCGGCGCCGCTTGCGGCAAAGAATAAACAATAGAACAGCTGATTGACCGTTTTATAATCAAAATTCAATTCAAAAACATTGACCGAATAGAGCAATAACGAAAGGAGCGCAAATAAGGTACCGCCCACAACAGAAGCGGGCAAACAATATTTTTTGAGAACCGGAATTTTATTCCGCAAAAACTCTCCCACATAGATTGCAATAACCGCAACCATAAGCGTTTCAAACATACCTAACTTTAGAACAATTCTTTCCATAAACTGATAACTCCGAATAATACATTTTGGGGATGTCGCAAAAGCCTATTGCTTTTTCGTCATCCCCGTTTTCCCTTATTTCTTTACAAAGGTATTGTATTCTCTAATTGCCCGCGGTAACAGCATTTGATGGAATGCGCATATCGCTTTCGGGTTCTGATATACCGAGTTCACAAAGGCGATCATATACGCCCGTATATCATACAAGCTCACGATTTCGTCAACCATACCGGTTTTGGCGCAATACTGCGGAACGGACTTTTCCTTATACTCATTGATCAGTTTATTCATCTTTTCAATGGTAGGCGTTAAATCCTTTCCTGCATCTTTATCTTTTACCAAACGACGGCAATACATCGCAGTTGCAGCGGTTTCTCCGTTCATTACGTTGATTTCGGTTGCCGCAGTCCCCAGCGAGAACGCATTGGTATCGTTACCCTGAGGCCCGCCCAATACATAGTGAGCCGCAGCGGTACCCTTGCGCAACGTAACTTCCATCTGCGGAATATTGGAATTCTGGATGGAGTAGATAAGCGACTGACCTAAGCCCAACAGTTCCGCACGTTCCGCATCGTTGCCGACATCGATACCGGTAGTATCCTGCAGCCAGATAATCGGGATTTTATCGCGTGCGCAGAGCGTTACGAACTCATTCATCTTCATAAGTCCCTGCCGGTAGAGCTTACCGCCGATACCGACCGCGCCTTGCTTGTATTCGGGATATTTCAGCAGCAATCCTTGGAAGTTCGCCACAACACCGACTAACAGTCCGTCCACCTTCGCAAGTCCGGTTACCATTTCGGGACCGTAGCCTTTTTTATACTCGCTAAATTCGCTGTTATCTACCAACCGGCCGATAATATCGTAGATATTGTATATCTTTTTCTGGTTCATCGGCAAAATAGAATACAGATCGTTCGGGTCGAGCGCCGGTTCCCGCGGTTCGTCTACGCGGAAAAACTCCAAGTTATATGCGGGCAGGTAGTCCATGTACTTTCTGATACCGTCCAATACGCCGATTTCGTCGCTGTACACCTCGCGGAAAAAGCCTGTTTCGTTATAGTGAATGGAAACCGTTCCCGGTACATCGACGCCCTTGGATTTTTTGCTTGCTTCGATAATCTGCTCGGCGCCCTCTTCGTCGATATAGCCTTTCGGGTTCATACCGCCGACGATACCGGCGCCGCCCACTGCCATATTCGCTTTTTCATGCGCAATCAGGATGGTCGGGCTGATACTGTGGTAGCCGCCGCCCGCCGGATTCGTTCCATAGATACCGACGATGACGGGAACACCGAGCTGCTGCAGCTCTACGTTCCGATAGAACGGAGTACCTCCACCGCGCCGGTTGGCATAGACTTTTTCCTGCTCGTCAAGCTTAACACCGCTACAGTTTAATACATAGACCAACGGAATGCGCAGACACTTCGCCGTGTCGGAAGCCCGCAGTAAGTTTTCCGCTTGCCCGGGAACCCACGCACCGACAATCTTCTTGTTATCGGACGCAACGATGACCGCCCATTTTCCGTTAATCCGCCCCAAGCCTTTGACAATACCGGTCGCGGTTTCAAAGTCCTGCGGATTATAGAGGCTGTTTAAAGGGCACCACGTACCTTCGTCAATCAGATCGGCAACCCGCTGCAGCGCGGTCATCTGACCTTTTTCGTTGATAGCCTCCGTCGGCGTTCCCGCTTCGTGGATTTCATCTATCAGCTTACCGATTTCCTCTTCAACGTCTTTAATCAGCTTCTCATTTTCTTCATCAATATGTGCCAACTCTTTTCCAACTTGTTCCATATTTTGGAAATAGCATGGCATCGAATAATCACCCATATTTATTCCTCCGGTTACGGCTCCTCCCGCAAGCACAAAACTCACGGGAAAAACTCTTTTCTATGCGAAATTTTATCAAAAATTTCGCATATCTCTTCTAGCAGATGGGTAAACGCATCAGGCAGAGTAGATTAAAACCGCAGAATACTTGTGGCGGTGCCGTCTAAAACAATCCTTTCCGTCAGCCTTTTGAAAATAACGGTACCGGCTACAAGGCGCGAACAAAAATAAAGCGGAGACGTACTTATTGTACGTTGAGCATTTATTTTTGTGCAGCAACGCCGTAAACGGTATGCATATTTTCAAAAGGAAAGGTTGAACGGCCTCCTTATATTCTGCGGGGCTGCTAAAAAATAGCCTGATGCGTTTACTCTACCCTGCTACTTACTCCTCTACGGGAACTTTGATAAATGCCTGTCCGGGATCGATTTCCTCACGGATCATCTTAATGACGTCTTCGCTCGGCGCTTCCAGCAGAACAGCCTTGGAAACATCGAGGTCAAAACCGGTATTTTCCAGTACGTCTTCGGGGGAAGAAGTCGGGTAATATCCGGCAAGGTACATCCGCTTGGTCTTGTCGTCAAACTTGAGGATACCGCGGTCGGTAACAACGGCAATCGGGCCTCTGTTTCCCGGAAGACCGAGCTTTTCACGGCCACCAGCGCCATCTCCCCATCCGGCGCTGGTGATGTAGTCGATTTTATCGATAAAGCGGCGTTTTTCATGCTGCATCATAATGACGGTGTTTGAATAGGTTGCAATACCGTTTGCCCCGCCGGACCCGGTAAAACGGGTTTTGGGGTTATGGTAGTCGCCGATACAGGTTGAGTTTACGTTGCCGAAAGGGTCAATCTGAGCGCCGCCGATAAAGGCAATCATGCGGTCGTTATCGTTGAGCCACTCGTTTGCTTCAAACCCGATAAAGCGGACGTTCGGCCATTGCACGCCGCAGTGAGCCATCAGCCGGTTATCACCGACGCTGCGCGGTACTTCAATCGGCGCGCAGTCCATCAAACCGCTTTCCACAATCAGCTTGCAATTCGGAGCAAAGATCCGCTTTGCCAACGACGCCCCGATTAAAGGAAGACCGGTACCTACAATAACGATTTGACCGTCTTTAATGGTCTTCGCGATTGTAATCGCCTGCATTTCTTTATTGGTATAATTTTTATAATTTGCCATCTTACTTATCCTCCTTTACCAGCTTTGCCGCATAGCCGAAGCCCGGTACAACTTTCAGTTTTGCCAATCTGCTTGCACCCAATTTATCGATATACTCGTCGTGATCTTTTACGCCGTATACCCATTCCTGTAAGAAAGCCTTAAAATCTTCTTCGGTTTTGGGAACGCTGTCGTACATTTTAAAGAAGTTTGCATCGTAATCATAATAGTTATAGCACTGAGCAGGATGAGCGCCGTAGGGAGTATGAACAACGGCATCGACACAGAATTCGGGAATTGAGTTCTTGCTTGGCTCTATTCTCATTTCTTCTTCGGTTACGAGCTCCTCGCAGGTTACGATACATTTCTTTGCAGCGATTGCAATATCGACATCGTGGAATTCGTCACCTTCTATTGAACAGGTCCCATTAACAGAAGCCTTCTGCACGTGGATGATTGCGGTATCCAAGCGCGGCACCGGTACGGCGACAACTTTCTCACCGGGATTGAAGGGGTTCTCTACCTCTACCAACTTATCATTGGGGAGACGCGGGTCTTTTGCACGCTCTTCTTTACTGATACCCCATTTGTTTACCAAGTCGGTACCCTGCATCAGCCGTACCGGAAGATACGGAAGGCCGAGAGAAGAGGCATGGAGCATCAGCATCAGCACATCCTGCGAATAGTCTTCCAACAGCATTTTCTTGTTTTTTTCGATTTCGTTGCGGAAGCGGCGCGCTACATTCGTATAGCCGGAGTTTGCAATATAGCAGTTAATAAAGGCCTTTACCCTTCCTTCACCGATCAGCATATCCCAGTCGCCGCCTGCAGGACCGGAATACCCGATAAAATCACCCAAACCTTGACGCAAAATCTCGTTCACCGCTGCATAAGGCTTGCGGTTTGTCGTAAAACCGCCGAAACAAAGCACATCGCCCGATTTTACGTACGTTTTGATTGCATCATGCAATGACATAACCTTACTCATAATACATCTCCTTCCAACTATAATTATTGTAGAAAGAGGGAACGCCGATAACATCGGTATTCCCTCTGCATATTACTTGCCGAAAATCAGCATAAAATAACCGGCTGCAACCGCTGAGCCGATAACACCGGCCACATTCGGTCCCATTGCGTGCATTAACAGAAAGTTCGTCGGATTTTCGGACGCACCGACCGTTTGCGAAACACGCGCAGCCATCGGTACTGCCGAAACGCCGGCGGAACCGATTAACGGGTTGATTTTACCGCCGGTAATAACATACAAGAGCTTTCCGAGCAAAATACCGCCGACGGTAGACATACAGAACGCAAACAATCCCATAAAGATAATGGAGATGGTTTGCACTCGCAGGAACAGTTCTCCGTTGGCAGTAGCGCCGACCGTAACACCGAGCATAATCGTAACGATGTTGATCAAAGCGTTTTGCGCCGTATCGGATAAGCGCTGCACAACGCCGGATTCTCTAAAGATATTGCCTAACATCAGCATACCAAGCAACGGTGCAACCGACGGCAGCAACAGCGCAGTAAACAGAACCGTTCCGATGGGGAATACGATTTTTTCGGTCTTGCTCACTTTCCGGAGCTGCTTCATCTTAACCGCCCGTTCTTTTTTAGTGGTTAACAGCTTCATAATCGGCGGCTGAATCATCGGAATCAGCGCCATATACGAATACGCTGCAACGGCAATCGGCGCCAACAGTTCAGGAGCCAAGTTATTCGCGATATAAATAGAAGTAGGCCCGTCGGCTCCGCCGATGATGGCAATTGCAGCAGCCTGCTTCGCCGTAAAAATCGGTAAAGCGCTGGCAGTCATAAAGGTGATATAGATACCGAACTGCGCCGCCGCTCCGAGCAATAAACTAATCGGGTTTGCAATAAGCGGCCCGAAATCGGTCATTGCGCCTATTCCCATGAAGATTAAGCACGGGAAGAGATTGCTTTTGATACCGCTATAGATAATCCGCAGTACACCGGATGTATACCAAGGATCCGCTTCCTTCATCAAATCCGCTAACGGTAAATTCGTCAAAAACATACCGAAAGCAATCGGCAACAGCAGCAACGGTTCGAACTGTTTGACGATGGCTAAATAAATTAAAACGAACGAGATGACAAACATCACGAGCTGCTGCCATGTCAACGCGGCAAAGCCCGATTGTTGCATCATCGTCCCTACGACCTTAATAAATTCCATGCGATGCCCCTTATTTAACCTCTACCAGTACGGTATCCGTATCCACGGCATCTCCTTTCTTTACCCGGACGGCAGCTACGGAACCGGCAACTTCGGACACGATTTCGGTTTCCATCTTCATAGCTTCCAAAATAATGACAACCTGACCGACGGAAACAGCATCGCCTTCCTTAACCTTTACATCAAGAACGGTACCGGGCATCGGGCTAACTATGGTTCCTGCTCCACCCGAAGCAGCGGGAGCGGCAGGCGCCGGAGCCGCGGGCTGGGGAGCTGCAACAGGCTGTGCAGCAGGAGCAGCTTGAACAGGGCGCGATACCCGTTCCGGCGGTCTTCTTGACAATGAGGAAGTTCCTCCGCCTACTCTTTCCACTTCAACTTCATATTTTTCACCATTTACGGTAACTACATAGTTCATACTACACACTCCTTTTCTATGATCTATAATTTCTTAATATTCGTAATTACGAATGAATTTAAAGGCTCGTGCCTTTCTTCGCTGATAGCGGCCGCAATAACGGCAACTTTTACCGCTTCGGCACCCGCTGCAGGTTTTGCATTTACGGCAGCAGATGCAGCCGCCGGTGCAGGGGCAGCTTGAGCTTTGGCCGGTAAGTTTTTCTCTAAGCCTGATATAATCTTCGAAACGATTGTAACATAAATCGCCAAGAATATCAGAGATAAAAACACAATGCCAAGCCCAAGCAAAGATGACAACAAGCTTGTAACAAAGCTTATGTACTCTGTTGTAATCATTCATACCTCCTATAAGGAATAAATAGCTTGAAAAAGCATCCTGAATAATAGCTCTATCATAATACGAAAAGTGCTTTACTGTCGAGACAGCAAAGCACTTTTTAGCCGTTTTTAGATAGTGAACATCTCTAAAAACTCGGTTAGACTTTTAGAGATGCCCGAAATGCGTTTGATTCAAAATTATCCGACAAAAATACTGGTAAATGTCTGAATAACAATCGCATTGATAAAGTCGATAAACAGCGAACCGACGAGCGGAACCGCTAAGAATGCCTTTGTGGAGAAACCGTTTACCGAGGTAAAAGCTTCCATGTTAGCGATAGCGTTCGGGGTAGCGCCCATACCGAAACCGCAGTGACCGGTTGCGATAACTGCCGCATCGTAATCCCGCCCCATGATGTTGAAGGTAACAAAGTATGCAAATACGCATAATTGCGGCAATAAGCATCGGAATAAGGTATGCCGGCAAAGATAATCCCGCTTTTTTAATAAGCGGCGTGATAAGGCCGCCGACGCCCATCGCAATACCGATCATCGCAGCTGCTTTAAAAAAGCTTTTTTCAGACATAGTACCTTTCTGAGCAAGTGTTTCATCTTTTTCAGCCTGTTCTTGAGTAGCTTTCTGAGCATCGCCTTCTTTACACACTAAGTTGTGTTTATCCTTTAAGCGCTTCGCAATCGGGCCGCCGATAACACACCCTGCAACCAAACCGTACGTTGCCGAAGCAATTGCAACAACCGTAGCTCCGTTAACCCCGTGTTCTTCCAGATAGGGGCCAAAAGCGCCGGAAGTTCCGTGTCCGCCGGTCAGCGGGATGGAACCTGCCGCCAAACCGATACCGGGATTAAGTCCGAATACCTTTGCCAAAGCAACACCGACACCGTCTTGAATAATAACAAGAATAACCGCAGCAATTAAAAACAGGATAACGCCGACACCGCCCTTTTTCAATGCTGAAACACTTGCTAAGAATCCGATTGTAGTAAAGAACACAACCATGAAGAAATTCTTTAAGTTCCCGTCAAATGTAAATGAGAACAGTCCCATATTATGACCTATCAACATTACAATTGAAAACAGTGTTCCTCCGATAACCGGCGCAGGAATGTAGTACTTCTGCAAAACCCCGACTTTAGCTTTGATACCGCTTCCCAATAAGTACAGTACAATCGCCAGTCCCAACGTTAGATACATATCAAACGTAAATGTAGCCATCTTTTATTACCTCCTCATACAAGATGCATTTACTGTTGCACACTATTTAAATTATTATTGGATTTTATTCTTACAATCTCCGGTTTCAATATATTCCTTTATATTATCGAAGGTTGTTTCAATCATATTCAATGCAGCCTCATCGGTATAGGAACCGACGTGCGGGGTAATAATGACTTTCGGATACATATTGACCAGCTTTTCAAACGCAGGAACGGGCAAGGTCTTACCCTTAAAATCCTTAAAGAAAATTTCAACCTCGTTTTCCAAGGTATCGATACCCGCACCGTAAAGTTTTCCGCTTTCCAATGCTTCAACCAACGCATCGGTATCGACAAGCTCTCCGCGTCCCGTATTGATGAGGATGGCATTATCCTTCATCTTTGCAATTGATTCTTTGGTGATAATCTTACCGTTTTCTTTGATATACGGTGCATGAAGCGTGACAATATCGGATTTTGCCAGTACCTCATCCATCGACATTTGCGTTACGATGTCTTCCACACCGGTCTTCGGGAAAATATCAAATCCGATAACTTTTGCGCCTAAGCCCTTAAACAGTCTGGCAGCCGTCATACCGATTCGTCCCAATCCGAGCACACCGACCGTACAATTCCGCACTTCGCGCGAGAACATCTGCTTATCGACGATAAAGTTCTTATCTTTTGTTTTATTTCCGGTATAGGTAACGTTGCGCAACAGCGTCATCGCTAACGTCAATGCCAACTCGGCAATCGCATTCGGAGAATAGAACGGCACATAAGCCATTTTAAAACCTAATTCTTTTGCATACGGTATATCGATATGATTAACGCCTACCGTTCGGGTCAGTACATATTTAACGCCGAGTTCTTTATAAATATCCAGCCGCTCTTTCGTTGCAAAGCAGTTTCCGCGCAATACGACAACGTCATGTCCCGCTGCTTTTCTTGCGGTTGCCTCATCGGTGAGATATTCGGGAATTAAGGTCATTTCGTACCCGAATTTCTTATTTACCGCTTTAAAGATAGGGATTTCGACATCACGCACTCCGTAAAAAATAATTTTCATGTTACAGTGCCTCCTTATACCGTTTAATCTTACAATGCCTCTAGTGCATTGTCAAGAAAAAAATTATTTTTTTATTTTTTTACGGAGAACCGCATCACGCATATTTTTAGCGCTTATCATGATTATCGCCGTAGCAGGGAAGCATAGACAGTAATAAGCGAAAAGACTAAAATGCACTTATTGCGGTTGAATTACATAGAAGCTAAATTACACCCATGTTTGAAAAGGAGCATTACCTTTATGAAAAAAGTTCCGAAACGGTTTCCAATCCGCTATAAACTCATTCTTATTTTCGGTCTTTTGGTAGTAGTCGCCGGCATTACTGAAGCAACGCTTGCCATTCACATTGCGCGCAAAGCCGTAACGGAAAAGGTCGAAAGGCATTTAACGGACAAAGCCGTCGATGTTGCGAATATCATCGATGGAAGAATTAAGGCGCTCTATCAATTCCTGAGCGGCATTGCGCGTATGCCTTTTTTAACCGATCCTGCATATTCGTATCAGGAACGAGTAGCGCTTTTACAAAAAGAAGCTGAAGCAAACAGTAAAATCATTGAACTGGATGTAACCGATCCCGACGGTACATTCTATTATGTCGGCAATACCGTTCAGGTAAGCGACAGAGTCTGGTTTCAAACAGCCCTGTCGGGAACTCCCTTTATTTCGGAACCGTATAGAGAGCGGGCGCGAGGAACGCTTGTCATCACACTTGCAGTTCCAATCTTCGACGAAAACCATTATGTGCACAGTGTCCTTTCAGCCGATGTCAGCGGATTACTGCTTTCAAAAAATATCGAAGATATTGCCGTCGGTAAAAGCGGCTTCTGTTACATTATCGGTTTAACGGGAACTACTATTGCAGATAGGGATGAATCTCTGGTTGAAAAGCTTTTTAATGCTTCCGAGTCAGGAGCAACCGATTCGACTTTGACAAGCCTCGGAGCATTCGAGCAGATTGCGTTAAAAGCGCAAACACCTGCTATCGGACATTATGAATATAAAGGCATTTCAAAGATAGCCTCGTATGCAAAAAGCAACCTATCAGGTTGGACGATTGTTATTAATGCTCCCTATCATGAATTTATGGGAACGGTCAATTCGATGAGTATCACAATGATGATTATCGGCATTTGTATATTTATCTCGGCTCTTCTCATCGTTTATTTTATCGCCCTTAAACTGGTAAAACCTATTCAGGCAACGGTATACGCATTAAAAGATATTTCGCAGGGTGAAGGCAATTTAGCGGTCAGATTACCGGTTACGGGAAACGATGAAGTAACCGATTTGTCCGAGTATTTTAACCAAACCATTGAGAAGATCGGACATACGATAAAATCCATCGGAACAAGCAGCGCCGAAATGGAAGCCATCGGTAATAAACTTGCAAATGATATGGTACAAACAGCCGACGCAGTGAATAAAATCAGCGCCAATATCGAAGGCGTAAAACGGCAGGCATTAAGCCAAGCCGCAAGTGTTACCGAAACGGCAGCAACCGTCGAAGAAATTGTCCGCACTATTAAGCAGCTTAACACCAGTATCCAAACACAAGCGGCAAGTGTCGCACAGTCCTCATCGTCGATTGAACAAATGGTCGCGAATATAGCCTCTATTACCGGTATACTCGAAAAAACAAACGGAGCGGTAAAAAGCCTTGCAACCGCAACAGATGACGGTAAGGCAACGCTCGTAACCTCAAATACCGTAACGCAAAAAATAGCTGAAGAATCCGGCTCTCTGATGGAAGCCTCGAGTGTTATTCAGCATATTGCATCCCAAACAAACTTGCTTGCAATGAACGCTGCCATCGAAGCGGCTCATGCAGGCGAGGCAGGAAAAGGGTTCGCTGTTGTCGCAGACGAAATCCGTAAGTTAGCGGAAGATTCCGCCATGCAAGGAAAGGCCATAACGACAACGCTTAAAACACTCAGCGGAGAAATCGAAACGCTTTCCACATCTTCCCAAACCGTAGAAGAAAAATTCAATACGATATTTAACTTAGCGGAACAAGTGAAAGATATGAGCAATAGCCTAACCCATGCAATGCGCGAACAAGAAAACGGCAGTAAGGAAGTATTAACGGCTATTAAGAACATCAATACGGTAACGATAGAAGTACAGGCAGGCTCCGAAGAGATGCTGAAAGGCGGGGAAAGCGTTGGAGAAGAGATGCAAAAGCTGGATGAGCTTACCCGCATCATTACCGATGGCATGAATGAAATGGCGATAGGGGCGGCGCAGATCAATAACGCCGTTCAAGAAGTCAATAACATAACGCAGCAAAATAAGCGAAGCATCGAAAATTTAACGGATGAAGTCGGCAAGTTTAAAGTCTAGCCGACTGTAGAGGATAAAATTATGAAAGCATTTCGTAAATTGATTATCGTTACACTGATTCTACTTGCGTGTGCGGCAGCGGTGTTCTTTTTCGGATGGACGCAATTCTCCGTTCCGGCAGGAAAATACGGCGTTATGCTGTCAAAGTCCGGCGGATACTATCCTCAAGCGATTATGCCCGGAAACTTTACATGGCGATGGGAGCGGATTGTTCCCACAAATGCACAGATACTGGTATTCGACCTTACGCCGCGGCATGTCAATTATATCGCAGACGGTTCGCTCCCGTCGGCAGACCGATACGCCAAAGTATTGAATACAAAAGATGATTTTTCTTGGGGCTTCGGCATGGATGCCCTCGTTACACTGAAGCCTGAAAAGCTGGTACCAATTGTAGAAAAAAATACGATTCAAACGCAAGAAGCGCTTGAATCGTATATCGACTCGCATATACGCGCGGCGTTGCAGACAATTATGTACCGGTATGTTTCGGAATTGATTGATAATCCTTATGAATATCAGCAAGTAAAAACCGATTATCATGCGCTTTCGGAAAAGCTCAAAGATGAACTTACTAAGGCAACCGGGCAAGACTTCTCCGTAGAAGCCGTTACGTTAACAAAACTCGCTATCCCCGACATCCACACCTATAAGATTGCGGAACAGGCATATAACACGTATGAACAACAGCGCGAAATGCTGTTAGCGGAAACCGCAGCAAAAGAAGCGCAATACGCAGCTTCGGAGCAATTCCAGATAGACCGGCTGACAAAGTGGGGAGACTTTTTAGCAAAATACCCGCACATCATCGAATTGATTGCCGTTGCCCAGCAGGATTCCAAAGCGGCGCTCAACGTTTTAAAATCATTGGAAAAGAAACAGGAATGATTACTAATTTGTAACTCCGCATTATAGCTCCTTGTTTACTATCAGACTGCCATTCGGCACGTCATATCGATCTTCTGGGCGGATACTTCCGCTTGGGATTAACAAGGAGCTGAAAAGCACGATGATCATTCATAAACATATTCATTTAGCGGCGCCGCTCTGCATTGCCCTGGCTCTCTGCAGCTGTGTAAAAGTGCAGGCAGGAGAAAGACATAAACCGCAGAACGGAAACAAGAACGGAGAAGCAGCTATGGTAACGGCAGGAAATGTAAAAGAGATTTATTTGGCAGGGGGCTGCTTTTGGGGTGTGGAAGGATACTTCCGCCGGATTGCAGGCGTTGTTGAAACCGATACGGGATATGCGAACGGCGCCACCGATACAACCGATTATCAGCACATACACGGCACCGATCATGCTGAAACTGTCAAAATAACCTACAATACCGGTGTTATCGCGCTCGAAGAACTATTGGAACACTATTTCCGCATTATCGACCCGCTTTCCGTAAATAAGCAGGGGAATGACGTCGGCAGGCAATACCGCACCGGCATCTACTACACCGATAAGAAAGACCTGCCGGTTATTCAGGCTTTTTTAAAGCGGATGCAGGCAAAGTATTCCCGCCCGATTGCGGTAGAAACGGAACCGCTGCGGAACTTTGTATTGGCGGAAGACTATCATCAAGACTACCTTGAAAAAAATCCGAACGGATACTGCCATATCAATTTAAACCTTGCATCCGTCCCCCTGCATGATGAAGCACAGTTCAAAATACCGGATGCAAAGCAGATTAAGGAACGGCTGACTCCGCTGCAATACAGTGTAACACAGGAAAAAGCAACCGAACGTCCCTTTACCAGTGAATATGACAAGTTTGAAGGAAAGGGTATTTACGTTGATGTTGTTACGGGAAAACCGCTTTTTTCTTCGAGCGATAAATATGATGCAGGCTGCGGATGGCCGAGCTTTACCAAGCCGATTACCTCGCAGGCAGTCGATTTTACGCCCGATGGCAGCCACGGTATGAATAGAGTTGAAGTTACCTCAAAAACCGGCGGCGCGCATTTAGGCCATGTCTTTGACGACGGTCCGCAGGATAAAACAGGCTTGCGCTATTGCATCAACGGGGCTTCGCTGCGGTTTATTCCCTACGAAGAAATGGATGCCGCCGGCTACGGAGACTATAAGCAATACGTAACCGACTAAGGATGAAGGTAATCGCATCAGAGTTTTTTCTTCTACGGAATTGATTTACTCCTCTGATGCGATTACTTTGGCTACTATCTTAATTATTGTTTCTTCTTTGTACTCATCACGCCAAACGCTATTGTGTCCGGCAGAAGCGCCCCAAGATGCGCTAAAAAACCTACTTTCAAAAAATTTCCTTTGCTCTTTATTCGACATACTACTTCTCCTTTGAACGTTGTCGTGTATTTTCACCGCCGCAGGGCTACCGCTCGTTACCTCTGTTACGGCGCCTACGGTTACCCGCTGCGGTTTATTAAACCTGTTCGGAAACTTCCGTTTCTGAACAGGTTACCTTGAAATGCGATGTTCTCGTCTTTTCATCAAACGAACTTCCAATCAGCACAATTTTCTTCTCGTCAGTCTTGTACTTCGCGGCGTAGTTTTTCTCTTTTATCTGGTTGAGGGCATCTTCTGCACTGCTGTTGCTGAAGCGCTTAAACTCGAAGATAAAAACGGTACACGGATGTACCGTTTTTATTAAAAGCTTGCCAGACAACAAACCCGACCACTGTTAAACTTGGCACTGCCTCCCACGTGGTCATTCGGGAAATTCATTCTCCATACATCAACATTGCTGCTGGAACTCTGCGACGACGACCAATAGTCTACAAGACCGAGTTCCAAACCGGCATAGGAAACGTTAAGACTGCGTATCTTTGTAAAGCTTTCATTGATTGCACCTTTGTTCTTGCACGCCTCGCATAGCTCGGCGATGCTCGGCATGTACCAGTTAAAAGTCTTTCTGCCAAGCCACTCAGCATACGTTTTGTTATAGGTATTTACCCAGTGGAACGCCGGATAATTCGTTGCTGCATCCGCAGTTCCTTTAGGATCTTGTTTTTTAATATACTCCCAGTTATCGCTGTCGCCCGTGTCTCCGGTAAAGGTTGCTGTTGAGGCAGCGCCGCTGCCTGCTGCGCATTACGGTAGAGGACAGGACATAATGAGAAAAGATAATGCTGTGTGTAAAAAGTAGATAAAAAACTATCTAAAGAGTATTCGAGCTGTGAGCTGTGAAATTATGCCGTCAAATGCAGGTATATCAAGCCTTTTGCGCAGGTTTTTCTTTGCAGGAGACTGTGCTTTGGGGTGAGGCGGTTGGTACTGCGGAAGTGCAATTCTACAGCTCGGCATATCTACAATTATAGGGTGGAAAGCGTGAAAATGCAGATCGCATTGCAAATAGGCGGTGCAGATACTTTTCCAGTAAATGTACGTCCGTATACATTATAAGACATTGAAACCGATACCGGATATGCGAACGGCGCCACCGATACAACCGATTATCAGCACATACACGGCACCGATCATGCTGAAACCGTCAAGCTAACCTGCAATAATTTTTAACTTTAAGCTTACGGCATCTTTTTTGTTGAGCACTCGGCTACGACCAATACCGCATCATAAAAACCCGGATAGCTTTCAGGATGATCCTGCAGATCGGTGAGCTTATCACGATTAGCCGTATCCTGTAGTTTAGTATATACACCGGCTTTATATTCCAATGTATAGGTAATTTCTTGTTGTACCGGCAGTTTTCTTATCTCTTCCTCGGGGAAATACATATTAAGTCCGAACCAATCACTTTTTGCTTCTACTTCTTCTCTTTTTAAGCTGCCGCCCTCCCATGTAAGAGTAAGCTTGTAAGGCATTTTTATAACAGCACTCCACTTATTATTACGGAAAGTTGCCGGAAACATTGCAACAAAACGCAATCCCTTATGTTTAACATTTTTAGGCAACGTAAAAGTTCCTTGCACCGTATTGGCGTTTTTAAAGTTAAAATCTTTTTCAGCATACACCCATGAAAACTCGTTTTTAAAACGGGCATTTTTTACCGTATATGGGAAACGGCAAGCACTAAAGGTCAGCACGCATAGCGCCGTAAGTACTACACAGCTTTTGCGGTGCAATAATTTTACTATTTTTTCCATCAGGGTAACCTCCACATACTCTTTAAAAGCTCTCTATAGCAGCCTGAATGTCTAATCTAAGGAGTTCCTTAGTATTTCACTACTATAGCATTACCTGTTTTATAACGCAATAGGATGTCCTATCCGTCGGCGATGTCGCAAAAAGCGGCGGCGCAGATTTCTTGCAAATCTGCAGGGGCAATACAGAGCATGTGCCCCCGTTCCCCGGCACTCACATAGATACGGTCATACAGCTGTGCGGTTTCATCGATAAATGTAGGAAAATGCTTTTTCATGCCGAGCGGGGAACAGCCGCCGCGGATGTAGCCCGTTGTTTTTTGCAGCGCCTCGAGTTTAAGCGGTGTTATCTTTTTACCGGTTATATTCCGTACCTTTTTCAAACTGACTTCCGAAGGCGCCGGTACGCAAAAAACAAAAATATCATTGTCTTCGCTTATCATCACAATCGTTTTAAAGAGCATATCGGGTTCGATGTGTAACTTCTGTGCAGCAGACACCGCATCCAAATGTTCCTCATCCCACGCATATTCGACGCTGCTATAAGAAACACCTGCCGCCTCCAAAAGGCG
Organism: Treponema sp. OMZ 305; assembly: GCF_024181325.1. Lineage (NCBI taxonomy): Bacteria > Pseudomonadati > Spirochaetota > Spirochaetia > Treponematales > Treponemataceae > Treponema > Treponema sp. OMZ 305. Next base: position 2,138,078 of record NZ_CP051300.1, read on the forward strand.
CATTGCATTCGTCTTTTTCATTACTTAAAGCCTGTCCGTATTAATATTCAAGGCAATCACATTGGCAACTCTGGTTGAACAGCCCCTTTATTTTGCGGGGATATTCAATAAAGTATCCGGTGCGGTTACCCAAGCTTAATGCTTATTGAAAACCTTATTTCCGACAGCTTCTTGATATACCGCGAGATACTGCTTTGCAGAGGTATCCCACGTAAAATCTTTCGCCATACCGCGCTTTCGCATTTTAACGATGTGCTCGGGGTTTTTAAACCACGCATTTACCGCCCAATTAACGGTATTATAAATACTGTCAGGCGTAAGCAGATTCAGCACAAAACCGGTTCCGTCTCCTGTTTGTTCATCATAGTTGTCGACCGTGTCTGCAAGCCCGCCGGTATTGCGTACAACCGGCAATGTTCCGTATAGTAGCGAATACATCTGATTAAGCCCGCACGGTTCATATCGCGATGGCATCAAAAAGAAATCACTTCCGGCTTCTATTAAATGGCTCAATTTGTCATCATAGCCGACATACACACGGAGATTTGGCAGCCGTTTTGAAAGCGCCAATAATTCATCTTCGCACCATCGATCACCGGCGCCCAGCACAATCAGTTGTAAATTGATATCGGTACATATTTTGAATGCCGCACCGTACGATGGTCCGAATAATTCCGCAATTCCTTTTTGATCGGTCAACCGTGTTATCATACCGAACACCGGAACTTTTTCATCCTGTGGGAGTCCCATATATTTTTGCAAGGCTTCTTTATTCTTCGCTTTTTTCGCAAGAGAGCGGGCTGTATAATTAAAGGGGATCTGTTTATCCGTTTTAGGATTCCATACAGAAGTGTCAACGCCGTTTAAGATACCGGTTAAAGCATCCTTGCGGAAACGAAGAATACCGTCCATTCGGAAACCGTATTCAGCGCTTTGTATTTCCTGTGCGTAAGTCGGAGAAACGGTTGTCAGCCGGTCGGCAGATAACAAGCCGGCTTTTAAGAAATTCATTCTATCCCAGTCCTCAAAACCGGCAGAATAAAAATATCCCCAATCGAGTCCCGTATCCACATAGCTCGCCTTATTATAGATTCCCTGATAGCCGATGTTATGCACGGTAAAGACACTTGCCGTCTCTTGAAAATCGCGATATTGCGTATTAAATTTTAACAGCACGGGCACCAGCGCCGTCTGCCAATCATGTGCGTGCATCAGATCGGGAATCCAATGCTGCTTTCTGCAAAGTTGAAAGGCTGCATGGCTCAATATCGAAAACCGCTTGGGGTTATCATTAAAGTCAGGTTCAAAAAGAGAACCGTACAACCCGTCGCGGCCGAAACTTTCTTCATGATCAATAAAATATATCGGTATATCGGAATTGGGGAGTGTCGATTCAAATACTTCCGTCCAATATTCTCTATTGCCGATAGACACTCCCATTGCGCCGGGAATAGGCGTTAAAGTTTTTTTATCAATTCTATAATAACGCGGCATAACAATTCTAACATCATGCCCAAGTTTTTTTAATGCGTAGGATAAGGCAGATACGACATCGGCTAAGCCGCCTGTTTTTGCAAAAGGAACCGCTTCACTGGTTATCATTAATATCCGCATGGTAATACCCTCCTTGGTAAATTATAACACGGGTAATCGAATTATAAAAGAGTCAACTCAACCTTCTTTTTTCACCAAACCGAATAAACCGCAAACAGCCCTAAAAGGAAATTATAAAATCTTATATTTTACTTTAAGCCGTTAAAGTAAAATATAACTTGTTTTTTGTACGGGATATGGCTATGATAAAAAACCAACCAAACGGCATACGTCTGCAAGAAGCTGATAAGGTGCTTATGGCTATAGGTTATCGACTTGACAGACAAAAAGGTTCTCACCGGCAATATATCAATACTGTTGGAAATGTGATTACAATAAAAGCTGATAATGTATTGAAAGCGTGCTATATAAAAGATATTTTAAAGCGTGTACAAGAGGCATAAAATGGATATAAAAGACTACTTAAATTTACCGTATTCGATTGTTATAAAAAAGCTATCCGACGAAAGCGGCGAATATTATTATGCTTCCGTTCAGGAACTGGACGGTTGTCGGAGTACCGGCGATTCTTTTGAAGAGGCGTATCGAAATATTTACGAAGCGATGGAAGGATGGATTGAAACGAAACTCGAAAACGGCTTTGAAGTTCCAAAACCGGTTGATGAAATGAATTATAGCGGTAAGTTTGTACTTCGTATTCCAAAGTCTTTACATAAAAAACTGGCATTACAGGCAGCACAAGAAGGTGTATCGCTCAATCAATATGCAGTGTATAAACTTTCGTAGACACTGACATTACAGCTCTCCCGCATTCTCCTTCCATCCCAGTACCCGCTGCTTCATTCCGGCGATATCCAGCACACCTAAGGCAAATCCTTTGCGTACCAGCTCAGAGGGAACATACTCGTCGTATTTGTCAAAGATGGGAACTTCGTTTTCGTACACAAGCTCGAGCGGGTCAAAGTTTTGTGCGGCTTCTTCGGCAATAATGCGATAGAATTCTTGTGCGCTTACCTGCATGGTAAACTGTAGGTAGTACGGTCTGGACGGACTCAAGCCTTTGAGCCCAAGCCGTGCACCGCAGCGGAGCTTGAGAAAGCGTTCCAGCGCAAGAAAGGCATAGCTGCCCAGCTGAGGAAAGAGCGCCCACATAGTGCCGCCGAGGGAAATGAGCGGGTGAGTATCCATCCCTGCCTTGTGAAATGTATTCCGCGCTTCCTGCAACCGGCACACGGCATGGCGCATCAGGTACGGATAGCTTTTCTGTTCGGCAAGGACAGTATGCATCCGTTCCAAGATACGGGTGTGTATATCGCCTGCCACATCACCGAAATACGCAGGGATATTCCCTTTTACCAGCGTACAGTATACCTCGCGGCGCTGGTGATCCACCTCGTCCACTGCCCACACTCTGCCTGCAATGGCTATCTTCTCGCCCGCAGGCGGCGGTTTGACGATTGTTCCCAGCTCTTCGGAACCGGAACGCACCGTGTACTCGATATTTTCTTGGAACACTGCGTAAAACTTATAATTGTTGACAACCCGCTCTCCTGTAATCCCGACAATCAGCCCGCCGTTTTCCGTGCGGTTGATATGGTCAATACTGATAAGGTGCCGGAGCAAGGTACGGAAGTCCTCCTGACTGATGCGGCGGAATACCGAAAGTGTCAGTACTCTGGATGCAAGCTCCGCCGGTGTCATCTCGCCTGAGGATGCAAGCGTGCTCATGGTCTGGTGATAGAGCAGGGAAAACGGCAGCTTTTCCGTGCGCGGCGGTTCCACAAAGCGCTCTTCGATGTAAAGCTGGACGAGCGCAATCCCTTGAATAAGATACCACGGAATCATCTCCGGCAGCATTGCCCGCGATTCGGGATGATCTTCCCGCATAACAAACCACATTTCCGAAGGAGTGCCGCGCCGTCCGGTACGTCCCATACGCTGTAAAAAACCGGAGACGGTAAACGGCGCGTCAATCTGGAATGCCCGCTCAAGCTTGCCGATATCAATCCCCAGCTCCAGCGTAGCCGTAGCGCACACACTGATGAGCGAATCGTCATCCTTCATTTCTTCTTCCGCACTTTCACGGTACGAAGCGGAAAGGTTGCCGTGGTGAATTAAAAAGCGGTCGGGTTCGTGGTTAACTTCACAGTATTGCCGGAGGTGCTGGCATACGGATTCGCACTCCTCGCGGGAATTGGTAAACACGAGACATTTTCTGCCGCGGGTATGCTCAAAGATATAGCCCATCCCCGGGTCTGCGGCCTTGGGGGCAGTATCCGTCGCGGCTTCTACGGTAAGCGCCTCTACTGTGATGGGCTTACCTTCGTCAGCTTGCGGCTCCGTATTGAAGAAGTGTTCCATCGAAAGCCGCCACACTTCTTTGCCGCCGTCGTATTTGGGGATAACCGTTTCTCTCCCGCTGCCTGCAGCAAGAAAGGCTCCCGCTTCTTCAGGGTTACCGAGTGTGGCGGAAAGCCCAACCCGCCGGGGATTGCAGCCCGCAGTCCGGCAGAGCCGTTCGATCAGGCAAAAGGTTTGCCCGCCGCGGTCGGCACGCAGCAGGGAGTGGACTTCATCGATGACGATAAAGCGTAGGTCATGGAACAAAGAGGGGATTTCGCTCTGCTTGGTGATCATCAGCGCTTCAAGGGATTCCGGGGTGATCTGCAAAATCCCCGCCGGTTTACGGAGCAGCTTCCGCTTTTGGCTCTGCGGCGCATCACCATGCCACCGCGTTACGGCGATTCCCGCTTCTTCGCAGAGCTCATTCAGCCGTCCAAACTGATCGTTGATGAGCGCCTTGAGCGGAGCGATATACAACACCCCCACCGAGGCGGACGGCTCTTCGTACAAGAGACTCAAGATAGGAAAGAACGCCGCTTCGGTTTTGCCGGAAGCGGTGGATGCCGTTAAAAGCACATTCTTATCGGTATTGAAAAGAGCATCGCCCGCCGCATTCTGCACCGCACGAAGCGCCTGCCAACCGGAGCGGTAAATATAATCCTGTATAAAAGGGGCGTATTGATTAAAAATGTCCATCGCAAAATCCTTAGTACCGGAGCGTCTACTGCCTGAGTGTGAGAGACCTGTATTTCAATTAATCTTCGTAATGTCCGCGACAGGAAAGGATTTCTAAAGTATTTTTACTCACTCGGTACACAAGCCTGTTCACGTCATCAATACGGCGGCTCCAAAACCCGCTCAATTCGCCCTTTAGAGGCTCCGGTTTACCTATACCGTCAAAGCTTCCTCGTTCAATATCTTTAAGCAGCATATTGATACGCTTTATTGTTTTTTTATCTTGTAGTTGCCAATATTCATAATCTTCCCAAGCTTCATCAAACCATATTTTTTTCATTCATATGCCTCGATAAGCTCATGCTCTACGCCTTTTCCGGCATTCAGAGCCTCAATGCCGCGGCGTAAATGAGCCATGTTGCTTTCACTGTAGAACGGATCCGTTGCTATTTCAAACGGTATTTTTTGTTTCCTGACCGCCGTTTTTGCAAATACACAAAATGCTGCTGTCATAGTCATTCCAATCTCGGAACAGAAAGCTTCAAACTGCTTTTTTAAGTCCTCGTCTATACGGATATTTATGTTTGTCTGTGCCATAATAATAACTCCCTTTATATTTATTGTAGGTATATTTATTGATGATGTCAATATTTTTTAAATTTAGAGATATCATACCGGAAGTTTTGTTGAGTTTGTACTACCGGTTATTCGTGCGAGGGTTTAATACCCCGATGCTCGCGTCGGGGTTGTTGATTAAAACTGATGACGGACGCGATCTTCCGATTATGACGATGGGTCCGATTTGTATTGCGCCGGAACTAAAGCGGCATGGACAAAGTAATACAACGGTTTTGAAATTGGAAGAAAGAAATAAGCAGGATGAAGATTCCTTCGCGTCATTTTGTAATGTGTATAAACTTTTTGAAGAGATTGAAAAGCTGAAGGAATAGGTATATCTCTATTCGGGGACTTTCATATACTATCTATAACTAAGATCATTGACCATTCCTTTAAAATCTATAAGGGGTAGTTCTAAGGAGCGAGCATAATCGCAAAGTTTACTGTCCCCGGAAATAAGGAGATCGCATTCTTTTGCCATAAGAAGTACAATGGAATCTGTTATGCCAAGATCATAGAATGCGTAGTGCCGGATAGAAGTTACATTTTCCGGTTCCCTGACATTGCGTACAAGTTACTTCTCTTACTCCGCAACTTGCAAATCCAACTAACAATGCCATACATACTAACATTATAACTAAGATTTTTCTTCTCATTTAAAATCTCCTATCAATTGATTTTCGATCAACTTATCCATGGGCATGTATTAATATACTACAAGGTATTTATCTTCATCTAAATACAATTCATCAAACGCTTTAGCTGTCCATTCAGATGGATCAGACAAGCTCTCAACTTTTGAATTAACCTTGTATTTCTTATTACCTGGTATATTTGCTATATATCCTCTTTCTCCTGGATTGATACGTACATAAGAATAATATGATGTAACATCCTCATTATCAATCTCTTTTACATACCAAAAAGTTATAGCAGAATTAGTACTGGCATTTCTTAAGTAAACCGTATATGTAGGAGAACTACTATCTTCACCACCGTTTTGCTGTCCACCGTTGTTACCGCCGTTGCCGCCGCCGTTGCCGCCGCCGTTTTGCTGTCCACCGTTGTTACCGCCGTTTTGCTGTTGAGTACTTTGCGGGCTATTTTGCTTTACAGGTTGGTAACACGCTGTAAAAGCTAAAATACAGCACAGCATAGTAATGCTTGACGCAATACGAATACGCAATAAATTTTTCATAAAAACTCCTTTTCATTAAGTATATGTTGTAATAATTTTACATACTATATTAGGTATTGTCAATACTTGATTTATTTGACTGCATACAATATTTCATAAAGAATTAAATAATGGATGTACAAGAATTGGAATTATATGTCTGTCGGCGCCTCAGACAGGAACGAGAGCGTCTCGGCTATTCGCAGATGACGCTTGCGTATGAATCGGGAGTCTCGCAGAATATGATTACCTACATCGAAACGGGAAAACGGACTCCGACTTTAAATACACTGCTAAAATTATGTACCGCAATGAAAATCGATCCGTCTATTTTATTTCCACAGAACGCTATTCTGTCGAAGGATGAAGCTAAAAAGACGATTATCAACTTAATTGAATTGTATCTGTAAAACTTAAAAGTTTGATGCCCAAAATTGATATGAGTGCCGTGTGCAAAAAGAGCAGGCACTATTCTTTTACTCACTAAAAGAACATACGAGCATTATTTTATTCGATCATCAACTGTATGTTTTGAACGACAGAATCAATTTCTTCAGCGGCTGCTTTTTCTATGAAATGACAGTTTCGTTGTTTCCAGTCAAGACTTTTTATTTGATCACTCAATATACATCCGCTGATTGAATGCCCATTCAGCACAATTTCAAAAGGGTACCCTTTTATATGGCTTGTAATCGGACAGATCAAAGCAAGTCCGATTTTTTGATTATATTGTTTATGAGAAATACAAATTGCAGGGCGTCGGCCTTTTTGCTCATGCCCTATCTGCGGATCAAAATCGAGCCAGACTAGATCGCCTTTTTCAGGGACATAATTTGAATTTACCATGCTTCTTTTCCAGCTGCATATCCTGTAGAAATTTCCGAATGTATATTCTCTTCATTTACTAGCGCAAGCATAGCATCAAGAGATTTTTTTTGAGGAAGAATAATGATCTTTTCCTTTTCCATAATCACTTCAACGGTACTGCCGTTTTTTATATCATTATCTTTTGCCCAAAACGAAGGGATTCTCAAACCTAAACTATTACCCCATTTCTGAACTACAGCCTGCATACCAGTACCTCCGCATAGTCAGTGTATACAATGTATAGACCGGTTGTCAAGCAAGAGTATACATGAAAAAGGAATTATGTAGTTCACCTTAAATCGTAAACTCGGCATAGTTTTCATCGGTGGTGTCCGATACCGCATCAGACTTTGCATACGAAAATGTATCGGAGTTTAGTAACGCGATAATGCTCATTCCCGGATTTTGGTACAAAATATCCAGCAGCTCGATAAAATCCCGGATTACTTCGCGCGGGGTGATATGTACATCGGCACCGATCCGCTCATATTCAATTTTGATAAACCCAGCCAAATCGTTCGTGGTGATTTTCTGTTCATAGCCATAGAGTCCGGCGTGCATCGCGGCGAGTTTTTCACAGAGGATCAGCATTTCTTCTGCAGTAATCGGGTCAAGTCTGATTACCGGCGCAAGTAAGTCCCGTGCACCGGGCTTGGAAAACTTCCCCTCTGCAAGCCGGGAGCGGAGTGCCTCGTAGCTGTACACACCGCGCCGCTTATCCTCTATTGCCTGCGGTGTTGCCCCCATGATAATACCGAGGTATTTTGCCTTTCCTTGTAAGGTGTCGTTGTACATGGTGAGGAGTTTTTCGTAATTGTACTGGCGCGTGATTGAGTTGGGAACTTTATAAATATTGACGAGTTCGTCGATCATAATCATCATGCCGGAGTAGCCCGCCAGCCGAAAAAATGTTGCAAAGAGCTTGAGATACTCGTACCAGTCATCATCTGTGATAATGATATTGACACCGAGTTCTTCCTTTGCTTCGCGCTTGAGGGCATATTCACCCCGGAACCACCGCACTACTTTTGCTTTCGTTTCATCATCGCTCTTGAGGTAGGCATGATAATAGGCTGAAAGTAATTGCGCAAACTCAAAACCGTGTACCAGCTCGCTCACCGAAGCGGTTACGGCATAAATCTTTTGATCGACACGCGCAGTCAGCGCCGGGTCTCCGGGTTGCAGCCCGCTTTCTTGCAAAGCTTCATTTTGCACGGTGCTGATCCATCGCTCCAATATCAGCGTGAGTGCGCCGCCCTCCGGTTTTGTCTTTGTGGAAAGATTCCCGATCAGCTCGCGATAAGTTGCCAGCCCCTGCCCCCGCGTTCCTTGCAGTCTCCGCTCCGGGGACAGGTCTGCATCCGCAACAATGAACCCGCGATCCATCACATAATTTCGGATAGCTTGCAGTAAAAAACTCTTTCCCGCTCCATACCGCCCGACAATAAACCGGAACGAAGCGCCGCCTTCGGAGATAATATCAACATCATGCAGCAAGGCTTGAATTTCATTTTTCCTTCCGACGGTAATATAGGGCAGCCCGATACGGGGCACAACACCGCCTTTTAAAGAATGTAATACTGTCTGCGCAATCCGCTTAGGAACTTTTCTTTCTGCTTCGTTCATGTTGTTTCCTTTTTCAAGTATCTTTTATCTATCTTTCATATTGATTCTATTGCGAACAGATTCTATTAACAATGAATAAACCATTTCAAGTATATTTGTATTAATTCCAAAGGATTGTAATATAATTTTATCAAAATGAATCCTATCTTCTTTTTTTATTTCTTCAAAGATTGTTCCAACCTCTCTTTTTTCTATAGCTTTAAAAGCATTTATAATTTCTGTTTTTTGTTTTTCATCTAATAATTCAGGATTTAATGCACGAAGATTTTTTAGATATGTTGCATTTAAATCCAAAGCACCTAAATTACGGGAGGTTCCTCTCATTTCTAGAGTTAAATAAGTTATTGCAGAATTCAGTAAAGCTGTAATTAATTCGGTAGCAAATATATCATTCGTTCTCATTGCTATCAATCGTTGGTCGATAACAAACGGTACTTTAGAATAGGTGAAGAAAAATCGTTGATACGGATTAATAGCTGTTATAACATTAGCAGTTTTTGGCTGTAAGGAATACCAATAAGGCTTATGACCTGCATTTGCTTCAGAAATAGTTTTGCTTTCATTTTTGTTAGGCCTATCTTTAAATTTATCAATCCATTTTTTTGTGCCTTCTTTTAAATTCTTATAATCTTCATTGCAGACAAAGAGATAATTCGAAAAAATATTTTGGAAAAGCATAGAAGACAATTCTGTCGGAGACTTTATCATTGGGATTAAAAATCGGGATTCAATTTTTATTTCTATTTTCTTTTTTTCTTCTATTATAAACATTTTATTCCAACCGGTTCGTTCTCCTCTAATAACTTCAAAGATACTTGGAAAGTATTTAACCAAATATTTATCAAAGGGATGGAAAAGATTGGATGAAATAAAAAATTCGGACCAGTTTGTTTGTTTGTCAATAGAATCGACAAGAGTCTTTTTTGAAATAATACTGACAGAAAAATTATCAGTTTTGTTAACATATAAATCTGAAAAGAATTCGTTTTGTTTCCACTTGATATTTTTACTGTCATTACAAGTATCAATATCTGCATAGAAATCTTCAATTTTTTGAATTTGCTCTTGTGTACTTTTTTTATTAAAGAATTCAGAGAGTTTAAAGTTTATTGTTACAAATTTTGTAGACTCATCATTTACAACTTTTTCCAAAACAAAATATATTGTGGCTACCTGTGAATCAGTAAACCAATGTTCAGCTTTACTCTGTATAATATATTTTATATGAAAATTATCTAATAAAAACTTTTTAAATTGAAATCCATATTCTTTTCCTAGCCATGCGTTTGAGGTAATTGCCGAAAGGATACCGCCATCTTTTAAGAAAGTGATCGAATTATATATACAATAAGTAAAATAGTCTGATCGCTCATTTATTTTAAATGCTCCATTTTTAAAGAAAACTTGTTGCTTTTCTTGAAAAAGTTTTCTAAAGTGCTTCGTTAAAATTTCATTAGGGATGTCTTCTTGTTGAATAAAGGGAAAATTGCTTGCTATTCCATCAAAGAGAGGTATTTTAACGGAAATATGTTCGATATAATTCTGTGAATCAGGAAAAATAATTTCTTTTCCGACTTCTAAATTAAAATAATCATTTCTTATTATTCTTGGGAAATTATCAGTTTTTGTTACATCTTGTTTATATAGATTTATAACTGATAGAATCGCCGGAAAATGAGATATATCATTCCCCCAAATATGACTTAATAAAATCGAATGATTATCAATGCCGTAAAAATTTAAAATTTTATAAAAAGAATTTAAAAGACTGCCTGTCCCACAAGTAGGATCAAACAAAAAAGCTGAATTTGTTTTTACAGTAGGGAACGAAACTAAATGTGCTAAAATTTCCGGTGTAAAATATTGTCCAAACTTTTGTTTTTCATTTTTAGGCACTAAGTTTTCAAGGATATTTCCAATTACTTCTGTCGGTAAGATTTTAAAATCAAATTCTGTTAATACCGAAATTAAGCCAAATAAGGCTTTTTCAGTTATATCAGAATATTCTATAAAATCAGTAAAATAAGGTTGAAATATTGCTTGGTAATCTATTTTTTGTGCTCTTTCAAAATAACTATTAAGGATTAATTTTAAATTATGTGTTTTTTCAATTTTTACCCTTTGAAGCTCTCCGCTTAAATTTTCACATAATGTAAGATAAAATAGAATTTTTCCTACCAAGTTATAAAAAGTAAACTTTGCGAGTACTTGTTCAGGAACAATATGTTCAGCCCTTTTTGATGAAGATGATAGTATTTTTAATGTAGAACTTTCATATATTTTCCATTTATTAAAATTTGATCGAAATAAGGTATTTATATTTTTTTCATTTTCAATACTCGACTGAAATTGCGGAATTATGATGCTAGCCGTATCCTGGATTGCTTTAACGATATTTCTTGTGATGTTTATTGCCGGTTTTAATTTTCCTTCTGTATAAAGATGTTCTAAATCATGCAAAATATTATAAGCTCGTTGTTTCAATAACGGCTCATTTTTAACAAAATTAATAGGGTCTGATAAATCTTCGCGACTTGAAATCGTTGCTTCCTTGGGATATTCTTTTATTCTTACAAGAGTATCAATTGTGTATTCAGCTGTATTTATTCCCCATATTACAGCTTGCATTCCATTCCATGTAACAAAAGATTCTGCTCTTATTTTTTTTGCTTTTTCTAATGCATTATTAAGCATTTCATAATCATCAACAGGAGTGTCAGGAAATTTTAACTCCCACCCATTAAAAATGACACCGGAAATTTTGTCGGTAAATAGCAATATATCCGGAAATTTGGTCTTTCCCGATTCCATTTTAATGCCGGTATCATTGGTTGCATCTTGGAAGATAGTAACTTTCTTTTCTATTGCAGATTTTAACCAACTAATTAATTGTCCTGCCCAGTCTCGTTCATTTCTTTTTACTGATGTATCGGCCATTTTATTGTAATGCTACCATTAAATTGGATTCTTCATCGAAATCTTTATTTTTGAAAACTTTTGCTAATCTTTTATTGCATACTTCTATGTAATCAATAGCTTGTACTTTGTGCAAAAGGGCATTTTCGTTTTTCTCAATTCCTATAAAATGCCGATTTTCCATTGCTGCAGCAACAAGGAAGCTGCCGCTACCGCATGCATTATCTAAAATAATATCGCCGGGATTACTGTAGGTACGAATTAAATAACGGCCTAAAGAAATGGGTTTTTGAGTCGGATGATATACAGCACCTTCGGCTTCAGCTGTTTTAAAGTAAACAAAATCTTCACGGTCTGATGTATCATCATAAAAGACAACATCGTTCGGATAGCGCATACCGTTACTTTGAACATGTCTCGGTTTAAAATCACCGTAACTACCTGTACATTGGTTTTTACGAATACCTTTATCGTAACTTTCACCTTTTATCATTTGAGGATTATATGTCGGTTGTTTTTTATAAAACACACAAATATCTTCATGTTTTCTAAGCGGTTGTTTTTTTGCATTTAAAAAGTTTGTTGATTTTGATTTAATCCAAACAATAGTATATTTGAACCAACTCTCATTACTTAAAATTAATTTTGCGGTGAACAATCCTTGTGCTGTTAATACTATAGCCCCATTGTCTTTTATAATGCGCGTATATTCAGCCCACAATTTTTTTAAATCAATAACAGAGTCCCATTTATTTTGTGTTGTTCCATACGGTAAATCACATAATATCATGTCAATTGATTTATCCGGAATATATCGCATTAAGTCAAGACAGTCACCTTGTAATACTTTGTCTTTTAATTCAGATATGTCCCTTGTAAAAAGATTTCTCGTTTTATATTCTGCTCTTGGTTCATTTAATTCCAAAAGAACATTATTAAGATCTTCGACCTTGTACCGGCGATAATTATTATATGGATTTCTGACAGCTTTTAATTTTCCTGTTTTGTCCCAATTTCTTAATGTTGTGGGAGACATATTTAAATATTTTGCAGCTTCTTTTGTTGTTAAGAATTCCGAATACTTCACATTATCATTATCAGACATGGTCTCACCTCTCAAAACATTATAAAACCTTATCAAAGGCTACACTTTATAGAGACTATTGTCAATACAGTAATTAGGGTAGTCCTCCCCTATCGCACTAGCTACATCTCCCCGATAATCTTCCACAAGGGTAATCGTTTCTCCGTCGCATTCCACGACCGTATCGCCGATAAGATCAAACAAGGCCTCGTTGATAGCATCGGCGATAACGCTCGGCATTCCATGCTGTGCGGTAATCAATTCCTGTACCGGCTCCCCGCGGAGCAGCATCTGCAACAGCTGTATCTGCATACCGTCTAACAAACCATCTAACGGAACGGACACTCCGGACGGAACGGATTGTACGAATGCTGAATCCGACGGCACTGCTGCGGACGGCATAGATGCGGTCGATGGAACGGCCGCGGGAATCGGTATAGATGCAGCGTCCGGTATAGCATCTCCGTCATATTCGGGAGTACCGGTGTGCTTTGAGTTTTCCGTCTGTTTGGACGCAGCCTCCGGCGAGCCCATCGTCTCTTCCTCGGTTAACAGGCTGTCTTGAGTTTCAAGCGCATCCTTTCTGATTTTATCCAGGCCTGAAAAGTCAATCGAGATCTTAGGACGCGCCGCCTCGAGCTTTGCTTTCCGATCCGCCCCAATAACCGCTTCTATATAAGGTACCGCCCACGCTTCCTCTTTCCTCTCTTTAAGCGGGCGTCCTGTTTTTAAATACAAACGGAAGCGCCGATCAGCTTCATGTAAAAGTTCCGTTATGTGCTGTTGTCCGTCATACCATTTGTGATAGCCATATTCATGCCATATATTGTTTTGAAAGCTGTACTTCCGGCATGAGTTCAATTCATAAATTACAGTCTCCCGTTTTCCTCTTCTGTAATAGAGCGTATTGTTGAGCGGATTCCAGTACCGTGAATACTGTATCCCAAAGCAGAGTTCAAAAAGATCCTTTTCACCCTGACGATATTGTGCCGATGCGAGCCTCCACACTGCTGCAAAAAGGTAGATTCCTGTTTCTTTATCCTTTTGTATTACAATCGATGAATCGGGGGTTCTCCCGCTGAACAGGCAGAGTGCGTTAAATATCTCCTTATCGCTGTATTTTTCCGGATTACGTAGAATTTCAATATTGGAATCTCGTTCCAACATTTGACGGGCAGCATATCGGTATGCTATTTCAGTATCCAGTCCGTTTACCACAGCAAAGTCAAACATCCACTGCTGAATATTATACCGTATATATCCGGTGCTTAATCCTGAATCGATATAGCTTTCTTTAAACTCTTGTATTTTGTGGAAGCTTTCTTCCGCGGATACCGCTCCTATTCCATTAAACAGCTCAGATAGGTACATCAAAACAAAGGCGTCGCAATTTTTCTGATAGTTTCCCTTCCGCAATTCAGTTCGCCATGTAAAATACCCGCGTAGCTGAGCTAATGATAAATTATGGTAGGATGGCCAATACTCGTATATTTCTCCAGTCCAAGGAGCATTATCTTCATAGTTCTCCATGAATTTTCCTTGCACATAGAAGTTTTTGCACTGCTGTCTAAAAGAACCGTCCCCATATTGATAGAGATTCTTCATTCTACGAATTTGCTCCGGAACATACTTTTTCGACCTTGACGCTGCTCTTTTTGAAATTTTATCCGGTGCTGTTTTTTGCCGAGAGACAGCGCTATTCTCCGTCGTTATGTTTTGCCGTACCGTTGTATCATCATTCGGTGTTCTTATTGCAAGCGTTTGACCGGCAAAAAGCGGTGCATCTTGGTACTGTGCTTGCCCCGTATTGCTGTTATCGAGAATCACGGTGAAGCCGCTTTTTTCAGTGGGGATGCTCTGTTCATCGTAGCTATCTAGTGTATCCATTATTTCCTGCAATGTTATATAAAAATCCTTTTTGGGCAATACCTCTTGCAATTTACATTTCCGTATACAATTTATACTTTACCTTGACAAAATAAGAGTCTTTATCATAATGTAAATTGGCTTTTGCCGAAAAATAACGTTTTAGGAGGATCCGCAATGAAACAACTGAAATTTTTACGATTATTCACATGCGCATCGACTTTGGCTGCGATGATGCTGGTGTCATGTACCAGTACGCCGCAAGGAGAATCTGCTCAGTCTGCAGAGAATTGGAAGCCGTATGATAAAAACGGTGAGATGATTAGAACCGATAGAAATGCGACCGGTAAAATCGGTGTTGTGTCTACCAGTAAAGTTGAAGCAAGCAGGATAGGGGCGGAAATTTTAAGAAAAGGCGGCAACGCGATCGATGCTGCTGTTGCAGCAGGTTTTGCACTGGGAGTTGTTGAACCGAACTCTTCAGGTTTAGGCGGCGGCGGATTCATGTTAATCAGAATCGCAAAAACCGGAGAAACTGTTTTTATCGACTTTAGAGAGCGTGCTCCGCAAAAGTCGTCACCCGAGATGTGGAAGGTGGGTAAAGACGGAAAGGTTGTAGGTAATCAGAAATTGGAAGGCGGAAAAGCCGCTGCGGTTCCGGGCGAAGTTGCCGGTCTTTTGTATGCACTGGAAAACTACGGAACTATGTCACGGGAACAAGTTATCCGCCCGGCAGCTAATCTTGCAAAGAACGGATTCTATGTAACACCGACCTTATCAAACGATATGAAGTCTCAGTTTGATAAATTGGAAAAATATCCTGAATCGGCAAAGGTCTTTTTGAATAAAGAAGGACTTCCCTACGAAGTGGATGATCTCTTTACCAACCCCGATATGGCAAAAACCTTGGATATTATCATCAAGAACGGAAAAGACGGATTCTACAAAGGTGAAGTTGCAGAAGCCATTGTAAAGACGCTCAATAAGTATGACGGACTCTATACAATGGAAGATTTGGCAAATTACAAACCCTTGGTACGGCAGCCGGTTAAAGGTACCTATCGCGGTTATGAAATTATTTCTTCACCTTCGCCCAGCTCAGGCGGTGCCATCGTTATCGAAATTCTCAATATTTTGGAAAACTTCGATGTCGGCTCGTTAAAAGTAAACTCACCCGAATATCTTCACCTGTTCTCAGAAGCATATAAACTCGCGTATGCGGATAGAGCAAAGTACATGGGCGACAGCGACTACACGCCGGTTCCGATGAAAGGCTTTGTGTCTAAAAAATATGCAAAAGAAATTGCCAAAGAAATAGACCTTAAAGTATCGCACGAAAGTAAAGCGCATGATCCGTGGCTTTATGAATCTGAGGATACGACTCACTACTCAATTGCTGATAAAGAAGGCAACATGGTAGCAATTACCAAAACCGTTAACGGTTTGTTTGGAAACAGTGTTGTAGTTGACGGCTATGGATTTGTTATGAATAACGAAATGGATGACTTTGTACTCGGTGCAGGACACCCCAACTCGGTAGCGCCCAACAAAACACCGCTTAGCTCCATGTCTCCGACTATCGTGTTAAAAGATGGCAAGCCCTTTATGGTATTGGGTTCACCGGGAGCAACAAAAATTATCAGCACGGTATCGCAGGTTATCAGTAGAGTAATCGACCACAAGATGGGTATGCAGGAAGCAATCGACACCCCGCGCTTGTGGGACAATACCTCCAACAAGATCAATGTAGAAACCCGTATTTCCGATGAAACGATCAAGCAACTTGAAGCAATGGGACATAAGGTAAACAAGACCTCCGAGTGGGATAGAGGCATGGGTTCCGTGCAGGGCGTACTGTATAAGTCAAACGGAATGCTTGAAGGCGGCGCCGATCCCAGAAGAGACGGCAAAGCGTTAGGCTTCTAAGACTTCGTATTTTAAAATCGCTGCCCTCTAAAGGCTCTGGCAGCTTTTAGAGGGTCTCAATTGTTAGACTTTTTAGGAGATAAGATACATGAAAAAGCTATTTATTACCATAGTATTTTTGTTATCGGCATTAGCGCTATTTGCGGCTCAATTTGAAAAACCGGCAACGCTGACATCGATTGGACAAAGCGCCGATGTACAGATGGTAAAAGCCTTGTTAAAAAAGGCAGGGATTGAAGCAAAGTTTGATGCATTGATCACCGATGTCGGCTTAAAGGACGAAAAAACACTGATCCTTGCAATCGGCGGCAGCTCTAAGGGATTGGGAGCAGCCGGAATAAAGGCGGAAGATGAGCTTGCCCGTGCAGAAAAGCTGATTAAAGCAGCAAAAGCAAAAAGCATTAAAATTATTGGGCTACACATCGGCGGAGAAGCGCGGAGAGGAGAACTTTCCGACAAGTTTGTAAAAGTAGCGGCTCCCTATTGCGATTATTTAATCGTTGTAAATGATGGAAATAAAGACGGACTTTTTACTAAAACAGCCGCCGAAAAAAAGATCCCGCTGGAGACTGTTCCTAAAATCACAAACACTGTTGAGCCTTTAAAAAAGCTGTTTCAGTAATATCTAAAGGGCAACCGTATCAGAAATTGTTCAAACGGTTGCCTTTTTTGTACGGAATTCTTTTCAAAATTTCCGCACATCTTAGTTTCGAAGGAGATCAATCGCTTCAGACGAATAGATAAAAATCGCAGAATAAGGAGATTGGACACCCATTTGAGCTGCGCAGCAGCGAAACTCTGGGTGGACAGTTTCCTTATTCTGCGGGGTATTAAAAAAACACTCTGATGCGATTGATCTATAGAGGTATACTATGTCAATTGAATTGATATTATTTTTAGCAATGATTGCCGTTTTTGCAATCTCCTGCTTTACATTTAAATTACCGGTAAGTTTAGCGATGGTGCTTGCGTCGATAACGGGCACATTACTTGCCGGTGAAGGCATTCCTATCCGGCATTTAGTTGAAGGGATGTTCGGCTACTTGGATACGATTTTGGTTATAGCAACCGCTATGATTTTTATGAAGGTTATTCAAGAAATCGGTACATTAAATGCGTTGAGTGCCACTATTATTAAACGCTTCCATAAAACTCCGTGGTTGCTTTTAATCCTGTTAATGTTTATTTCCATGTTTCCCGGTATGATAACCGGTTCTTCTACCGCCTCGGTACTGACCGCAGGAAGCATTGTTGCACCGATCCTGATGTACATCGGCATTCCCATGGTGGAAACCGCTACAATCATTGCACTGGGCGGCTTATGCGGTATGATTGCTCCTCCTGTTAATATTCCAGCAATGATCATCGGCGGCGGAATCGATATGCCTTATGTCGGCTTTACCATTCCCCTCCTGCTTTTAACCGTACCGGTTGCAATTTTTTCAGTTCTGTTCTTAGGCTTAAAACATGTAAAAAAGATCGACTACGATGGCATAAAAAGCAAGATAGATTTTTCTGCTATTAATGCGTACGGCTTTAGATTATATCTCCCAATTCTTCTTGCGTTGTTCCTGATGACTATGGATAAGGTACTGCCGAATGTCTTTGGACTGGGAATGCCGCTCATCTTTATGATCAGCGCAGTTGTCGGTGCTTTTTGTGGAAAGAAAATCAATTTCTTTACGGTATCAAAGAAGGCTATTACTGAAAGTTTGCCGGTTATGGGCATCTTGATGGGCGTCGGTATGTTTATACAGACTATCACCCTCACCGGTGTGCGAGGATTCATTGTCGTAAACAGCCTCAGTCTGCCGCCGTCACTGGTCTATATTGCAATGGCAATCACGATACCTTTATTCGGTGCCGTTTCTTCATTCGGGGCTTCTTCTGTCTTGGGTGTTCCTTTCCTCATGGTATTCTTAGCCAAAAATCAAATCATCACCGGTTCTGCAATATCGTTTATCGCAGCATTGGGTGATTTAATGCCGCCGACGGCTCTTGCCGGTATATTTGCCGCGCAAATTGTCGGCATGAAAGACTACACTCCGGTATTAAAGAAATCGCTCATTCCTGCGTTAGTCATTATCATTTATTCTATTGTAATGATTATCTTCTCAAAGGAATTGGGATCATTAATTTATTAAAGGAAAAACAGTATGATGATGTATATCTATTTAGCCCTGCTGTTATATGTTTTGATAATGGTTGTTGCCAATATATTGACGGAAAAAAGTATCACAAAGCAGTTAAATGCTGCGCTTGTCATTATTCCGTTAATTCTGAGAATTTTATTTATAAAATAATGAGGGGAAACGATGAAAGGAACTAAGACCACCGGTATTATTATGATCGTTCTAGCGCTGGGTATTGTTTTTTTTGCAGGGCGCGAATTTCTGAAAACACGGGAATTGGAGCCGATTGTAAAAGGTGAAGGCGTTACCTCCATGCAGCGCTTGAGCGACTATCTTCCGGCGTTAAAGGGAACACGAGGCGATAGCGATGTCTATGTGCTACAGGGATCGGAACCCGGAGGCAGCGTACTGGTTTTGGGAAATACCCATCCGAATGAACCATCAAGTTTTTTAACAACCGTGCTGCTTATCGAAAACTTAAAGGTTGAAAAAGGCACGGTGTATATACTCCCGCGGGCAAACGCAAGTGCGCTTTCTCATAACGACCCGCAAGAAGGTTCTCCGCAACGGTATACCATTAAAACACCCTACGGTGAACGCTGGTTTAGGTTTGGTTCACGTGCGACAAACCCGCTTGACCAATGGCCGGATCCTGATGTGTATATTCATGCAGCGTCCGGGCAAAAACTTTCAGGGAACGAAACACGCAACCTGAACAGGGCGTATCCGGGCAGACCTGACGGAACTTTTACAGAAAAAGTCGCATTCGCCATCACCGAAATGATCAAGAAAAACGACATCAATATGACCATTGACTTGCACGAGGCATCGCCTGAATATCCGGTTATTAACGCGATTGTTGCACACGAGCGGGCAATGCCGATTGCTTCGCAAGTTGTAATGAATATGGAGTTTGAAGATATTCAAATCGGGCTTGAACCTTCCCCTGCAACCCTGCACGGGCTTACGCATAGAGAGTTGGGGGATTATACCAACACGTATGCGGCGCTCATGGAAACAGCGAATGCTTCACAGGGACGGCTCCGGGGCAAAACTGATGAAAATCTCGTACTTACCGGCAAAGACCCGATGTATGTAAAAGCACAAAAAATCGGTCGGCTGTTTGTTCCGTATGATGAAAACGGACACCCTATAGAGGAGCGTGTCGGTAGGCACTTAACCGGTGTTGTCCAACACATTGAGGTTATGGGAGAAAATGAACCGGAGAAAGAAATAATTCTGGAAGGGCTTCCCTCGTATGCAGATATCATGCAAAATGGCGTAGGAGCTTACTTAAAAGAAGTAAAAGAATAACCGGCTGTTTTATGCAAGGATAGAGGTATAGCTTTTGATTATCATCATATTATCCTTACTCTATATTCTCTATCTTTGCTTCGAATACCGGTATCTCAAATATCATAGAAAAAAAATAAAATACGTTATTCATATCAATGGTATCCGCGGAAAGTCAACGGTCTGCCGGTTAATTGATGCGGGCTTACGGGCGGGCGGGTATAAGGTATTTACAAAAACCACCGGTACATCGCCGCGGATTATCGATGTGAATCGCGTTGAGCAGGAAATTAACCGGCAAGGGAAAGCCAATATCCGCGAACAGATAAAAGCCGTCCATTGGGCTGCCCGGCAAAAAGCGGATATTTTAATCGTAGAATGTATGGCGGTAAAACCGGAGCTGCAGCGTATATGTGAACAGCGTATCCTCACTGCCGACATTACAGCTATCACCAATGTTCGGGAAGATCATTTGGATGAAATGGGGAAGAATCTCGACAGTATTGCGTATTCTCTTTCCAATACCATTCCCTCCAATGCGGTATTCTTTACTGCAGACAGCGATTATTTTCCATTCTTTCAGCAGCTATGCGATACAAAACACACCCAGTCATTTTTGAGCGATGAAATTCAAGAATACTACCGCGAAGTCGATTTTCCTGAAAACGTTGCATTGGCACTTGCAATATGCCGATTTCTTAGTGTTGACACCACACAAGCATTTGCTGCAATGAAAACATATTATAAAGATCCGGGCAGCTTAAAAGTACTATCGTATTGCAACGCGAAAGGCAGTACTCTTTTTTTTATCAATACCTTGGCTGCTAATGATCCGGTCTCAACTAAAATCATATTAAACAATTGTATGACACAATCCTATTGGCAGCACAAAAAGTATTTGCTTATTAATAATAGGGCAGACCGGCTCAGCCGGATGGAGCAATACGTGAATTTTACGGCAAAACATCAGCAGCTCTTTGACATCATTCTTATCTCCGGAGAAAATAAGCAGCTGTTTTATAAGTATCTAAGACGGCAACACATAGAGCGTGCAAAAATACTCATGCTAACAGACGATGCCTATTTTGATACGGTAGGCAGCGATGCGGTAATATTTGCGGCAGGAAATATTTGCAAATCGGGGAAGCGGCTTACGGACTATTTTGAAAGCAAAGGAACGGTCATCCATGATACATGAGATACTGACACTCGGGGTTATTGTCAGCATTGCTTTTTACGAACTCACCGAAATTTCACCCGGCGGACTGATCGTTCCGGCATACTTTGCGCTGTATTTGGATGCCCCTCTTAAACTGATCATAACGGTCTTTATCAGTTTGCTCACCGTTGCGGTTTTAAAAATACTTTCCCGCGCTACTATTCTGTACGGTCGACGACGATTCGCTGTTTGTATTATGCTGAGCTTTTTAATAAAAATGATTTTGCAGTATGGCAATTTCCATCTACTCCATGTCCATGAACTTTACTTTTTGAATGTACACAGCATCGGAACTATCATCCCCGGTATTTTAGCGCAGGAAGTAGACCGGAACGGTGCGGTACGCACGCTTGCAGCGCTTATCATTGTCGCTATTGTGATTAAAGCATTGTACGAGCTGGTAGCTGCGGTAGGTATCGGCTTATGAAATTACATTTGACCTATACTGCGAAAAATTGTGTGTTGATACTACTGGCGGCATTTTTTTTAGTTATCTATTATTATGTAAAACCGCATAGTGTTACCGGAAAACATCAGGCATATTCTGAAATGACAGCCGCAGCAAAAAAGATGAAGCAGGCGCAACAAGCTGTCCGGCAGGAGATGAGCCGAAGAGGTATCGAAATAGATACAACGGTTGATAGACTGGATAGCGGGCTTATCGGTTTGGAGTGGAGCGGTATTACGACAACACTCGGTAATGTGGAAAGCAAACGGACAACCGTTAATCCCGATTTTGCAGCGCTGCTTGTAAAGCTCTTTCAAGAGGCCGGTTTGCAGAAGGGCGACACTATTGCCGCTAATTGCTCCAGCTCTTTTCCGGCGCTTAACCTCGCCTTTATTGTAGCGACAGATGCTATGGGATTACAACCCGTTATGGTAACATCGATAGGTTCATCAATGTACGGCGGCAATAGAGAAGATTTTACCTACCTTGATATGGAGCAGTACCTCTATGAGCAAAAGATTATAGCGCATAAAACAATCGCCTATTCGCTCGGCGGTGTAAAAGATGTGGGACAGGAATTTGAACCGGAGATTATCGGGCGCATACAAAAACGATTGAACAGTTACGGCTTACAGTTCTTGTATGGGACGGATTTAGAAAAAAATATTGAAAACCGTTACGCATTTTATACGGCAACTGCATACACTCCTATAAAAGCCTTCATCAATATCGGCGGAAATCTGCTTTCAGTAGGCGAATATAACGACAGCATCACAACGGAAACAGTACGGCTGTCGGCTTCAACCCCAATAAAAACAGGCTTAGTAGGAAAATTTTTGCAGAGCGGTACACCGGTATTTTATCTACTCAATATAAAAAGCATTGCCCGCTATTATCAGCTCCCAGTCGATCCTATCACACTGCCGGAGATCGGCACTGCACCGATATATTATTACCGTACTGTGCAGCATATATGGAATTATGTGATACTCGGTCTGTTTCTCGTTGCCCTCTATCTTATAACCGGCTGCCATAATTTGTTTTTTTACGAAATTAAAAATATAACTGATTTTTAGAGATCCCCAATAGTGTAAAATATTTTTTCTTGACTTAAACGGCAGTTTGCCTTATATATTCAGAGGACGGTATCTTTGAAAATTTGTTCAACTTTTGAGGATACTTTTAATCTTTACGAGGAGGGTATGATGGCAAAGAAATTAGTGGCATTTTTTAGCGCTTCGGGAGTAACGGCTCAAGCTGCGCGGATATTGGCAGAGGCTGCGGGTGCGGATGTGCACGAGATAAAACCGGCTATTCCGTATACAAAGGCGGATTTGGATTGGATGGATAAAAAATCACGCAGTAGTGTAGAGATGGCTGATAAATCTTCCCGCCCTGCGATTGTGGATGATGATGCACATATCGCTGACTATGATGTGATTTTTGTCGGCTTTCCGATTTGGTGGTATATTGCGCCGACGATTATCAATACCTTTCTTGAACGATATGATTTTAGCGGTAAAAAAATCGTGCTGTTTGCGACATCGGGCGGGAGTAGTTTTGGGAAGGCGGTCACCAACTTGCAGCCGAGTGCACCGAATGCAAAAATCGTGGAAGGCAAACTATTGAACGGACGGCTGAACAAGGCTTCCCTTGCCGAATGGGCTGCACAGTTTTAACGTATACATTATTCAATGTAAGAAACTCTTATAGAGGATATGTGCGATACAGTACAATAAACTCGTTATGCTTGTCTGGTCATCGGTCATAGCGGGTCGGTTTACGATAAGGTAAAATAAAATATGGATAAAATTTTTCAACAGGATTTAACCAAAGAAGAAAAAGTCGGCGGCATTTTTATTGTAAAGCTCTTGTTTAAAGCGCCGGTAACAATGCCGGCTCGAGAGCAGATGGAAGCGGTGATGCAAAAGCGCTTGGGAGATGCCGAATGTTTTTCGTACGATTCCGACACTGCCGTAGCACAATTTGCCGCCACTCGATATCGGGCGGAATTTAAGGATGGGGCGTATCCGCCTATGCTAATGATTGCTCCCGCCGCCTTTGACGGAAATACCATTGACGATTTTACCAAAAGCCAGATGTGGGACTGCGGAGACGATAAAGATGCTATTTTGTCCGAATGTCGATATGCACTCATCGGTACCGATATGCTGGCGGCGGCACTTCCCGCATTGGAGCGTGCAGCACTCGATATGGATTTTACAGAAGCGCTGGTCGAGCTTTTTCCTGGCTGTACTGCTGTTTATTTTGAAAATTCGGGAAAACTTTTTACCGCAGAAACTATTCGCAACCATACGCTTCCCCGTGAAAACCGTTTTATTCAATTTGCCGTGAACGTCCGCTTTTTTACTATTCAAGGCGGCGAAGATATGCTTGTCGATACGCTCGGCATGAGCTTGTTGTTCTTGCCCGACATACAATATCATTTTCATGGACTTGATCCGAACCTGATGGTAAATCATGCATACAACACCGCGTTGTATCTTTTAATAAATGATAACCCCATAGAAACCGGCGACACCATTGACGGCATACCGGACGGTTCTGCACCGCCTGAACGATGGATATGCCGCTACGAAGAATCGCTTATCCAGCCGGTGCGCGAAGTTCTCGATATAGATACCGGCGCCTATGCTGCGGGTAACAGACAGTATGAATAAAGAAGTCGAATATGACTGAAAAAGAAATAATTACATTTTTAAAAATGAATATCGAACCGGTAGTGGATGATATATATGGATGCATATATCGAGCGGCTGTAGTTTTAAGAGACAATGTGATTATTCCATGCGTCAAATTTTCGTGTGCGGATACATATATAGATTTAGCGATAAGAAGATTCGAAGAAGAAAAAGGAAATAAAATTTTTCTCAATAATGAGGAGAATCCTTACAGGCAAATCGTAAGTCATTTTTGTATAGAACATAATATCATAGACTCTAAAAAAATAGTAAGAATAGAAAGAAGCCGATATTCTTTTCCGATAGAAATATTAAATCAAATAAGAGGCGAAACGTTAATGAGCTGGACGGGGTTTGTTGTGAAAATGCGTGACGGGAATTATTTTAATTTCGGTACTGCCTTTTCATTCTCCTTTTTTGATCTTCCCGAAAATTATAATTTTTCAGATATTACCGAAGTGATAAATCACAGCTACATAGATAGTAGCGGCAAAATACAAAATTACCGAAAGACCGGATTAAAAAATTTTTCGGGTGCAAAAATCTATAGAGAAAAAGATTATTTCAATTGTTACTTAAAGGGACTTTAAATATATAAACATAGTCTCCCGTGAAGTTGTTGCATATGTAATATACACCCTTTAGGGTATACTGTCAAAAGAAGAGCGCTGAAATATACCCTATCGGGTGTATAATCGTTTTTAAAATAAGTATCTATACCCGATAGGGTGTAGTTGACAGATAATCAGTATCACTTAGATAAGATTTATAATTCTGATGATTGGGATAATCAGTTTAAAGTATAGAATCCTTATGTGGCGGTATTTTGTCGTTTATTCGTGCAGAGCGTTTTTAATACTCCTGCTCCTGCCGATGGTAAAAACTAATTGTTTTTGCCATCGGTAAGACAACTCCGTTTTAACTAATTAATGTATAGACCCTTTTAAAAAGCTCCGGCAGCTATCAAGGACATGCTGCACCATCTCTTCTTCAGATACATCAGCACGTATACAGGTAGGTGCGTTCTTCATTTTTGCGGCTTCTTCGACGGAAGTCCCGTACCAGAAATGCATGTGAGGCGGGACAGCGTGGGGAATGGTAATTGCGAAATGAGCCAACTTACCTTTAAATGCAGGATCAGTAGCGGAAAATGCACGATATGCCGGATGTGCGGCATGTGCACTATCTTGTATATATGAACTGCGGCTGACTTCTTTATCACCTTTCCATACGATAATCTCATTTTTACCATTTCCTGCAACAAATTCAATATGAGTAAAATCATTGGCGGTACCGAATGCCTTGTACACCAGTGCCATAATATCTTCTTTTGTATAATCACCGCCCTTCGGATTTTGTCCGGCAAATTCTTTAATCAATTGCGTGTAAACATTTTGAATAGCAGGGCGCGGATCTTCGCAAACGGTAACTGAATTTACCCATTTGCCATTATACAACGCAAGCGGTTCTTTGGGTAATTTTTCTGCTGCCACTGTATTGATAACAGCCGTAAACTGTTTAAGTACCTCTTCTTTTGAAAGATTTGCTTCTACAAAAGGCGCTCGCTTCAAAGGATCCCCATGTACCAGCGATCGAATTCCCCATTTACCGAAGCGGGCATCAAATGATTTTATTCCGGTTTTTTTATCAACTTGAGGAGCCGTAACAACAAAATAGCGCAAATTCTTTAATTCTTGAATTGGTTTTACCGCTTCAAATGTGAGCCAATTGCGAGTCGAATCTTCAACCATAGGGCGTGTACCTTTAAAGGTATATTCACACAAAACCTCTTTCTCAGAACCGTCGGCAGTACGTACAGTAAACGCTACCGTATTTGAACCGTCAAAAACAGCTTTTATCACGGGCGCCGCCACCGCATAATGTACTGCTGCTTTTAATCCGCCTTCACTATAGTACGGCATTGCAGCAGCATTTTTAGCGTATACATCCTGCAAAACAGCATCATCTTCAAAACGGCTGAGGGGCTGCCATGAACCTTTCATAACAGCAAGTTCTGAAGCTGCTGCAGTATCCGATACTGCGGTAGCAGGAACACTGGCACAACCTGCAAGCAGGCACACCGACAACAGAGCAGCCCCTATAGCTGCCTGTAAACACTTTTTAGATGTCATAAAACCTCCATAAAATACAAGGGTAGGGATAGTGGCGCAAACAATCAAAAATGTCAATGGTATTGTTTTCACTTAAAAATGATCAAAATTGCGAATCCAAGAATTTAACGGATTCTGAAAAGATTGTTAATCATGGCTTTGATAAAAAAACATCTTTTAGAAATATGTAATGGATCGGGCGGAGTTTAAGAAGAAATCGCTATAAAAACTTTTTACTCGTTTTCAGCAATATCCCATAGTGTATTAAAATATTTAGTTGCTAAAACATATTGACATCGACTGCATTTTAATATATTTTTATTTTAGTGGCTAAAATAAAAAGGACAATGCAATGAATGATGTAGAAAATCTCATAAAACGGACGGTAAAAATTCAGTATAAAATAAACGCTAATGATAAAAGACCGAGGACTTTCGGTACACAGCATACTTTGTACCAAAGTGAAATTCATTTTATAGAAGCGATAGGTTTGGATGGCGGACACAGCGCTTCCGAGCTTTCGGAAAAACTCGGGATTACAAATGGTGCTGTAACGCAAGTCGCCGATAAGCTGATCAAGAAAAAATTGATAGAAAAATATAAAAAAGCGGATAACAAAAAAACCGTTTATTTTAAGCTGACGAAAGAAGGAATCATTGCGTATAACAATCACGAAAAATTTCACGCCGGTTTTAACGAGATACTCGCAGCGTATTTAAATTCACTTTCAAAAAAAGAATTTGGCGCAATTGCTCGTTTAGCGGAATTGGTAGATAACAATATTCCCGATTTAAGCTCAAATGAAGGCTTATTTTAGACAATGCAGTTGGCATTATCTAAAAACGCTGCGAGTTTGCGCAAGCGCAAACATCGCCTATTGATTGCACTTTTTCATTTCGTTGCAAAAGTGCGGCAATTCGCCAATCCTCGCTTTTTGATAAAGGCTGCGGTTGTCGAATTTATAGGACGGCTTATTTTAGACAATGCAGTTGGCATTGTCTAAAAACGCTGCGAGTTTGCGTAAGCGCAAACTCGCGGATTATATGTGCGCGTTCCGCGCACGAATGCAACAGTTTCCAAAATTGATATTTTGTTCGACTGTTGCATTTTAAGGAAGGTTTATGGGAGGATTTACTATGAAAGCTGCTATCATTGTATTTAGTCCTTCGGGACACACATTGGTTGCTGCACGCATGATTCAGAGGAGTATCGAAGAGAAAAGCGGCACAGCGGATATCATAAATATTACAAAAGATGATAACCTGTTGTTTGCCTCAAAATCCGAAAGGCAAAAAATCTTGGAAGAACGCTTGCAAGAATTCGATGCTCTTTTTGCAGGCGCGCCGGTATACGCAGGCCATGCGGAAACTCATGTATTGCGCATTCTTGAAGCGCTGCCTGAACCGGATCATAAGCGTTCAAAAATTGCTGTTCCGTTTATCACGTACGGAGGTGCTCATTCATTTATTGCATTGGAAGAGATGGGGCGCGCATTAAAAAAGAAAAAATATGTGCCGGTTTTGGGAATAAAACTTGCCTCCTTTCATACACTGAGCAGATTTTTTCGTACCAAAATATTGGAGCACAAGCCCGGTGACACGGAAGAACGCTTAATAGAGAAGGCCATAAGTAGTATTTTTAATTTATGTTTGCATACGGAACATATACAAGACAATAGCAGTTCTTTTGCGTATACCAAAGTCCCTATGCGTCTTATGCTGAACATACTTTCGCAAGAAAAAATACATGCAAAGTTTAAAACCGTATCGATTATACGAGAAAACTGCCATGCATGTAAAAAATGTATTTCAGTGTGCCCTGTTAACAATTTTATTTTTGTAGATGGTAAGGTCTCGATAAAAGATCAAAAAAATTGTATCTTATGCGGAGAGTGTTTTTATCATTGTAAAAGCAACGCAATCGATTTTGCATATCGAACGGTTGCGCAAAAAAGATTAAATGATGGAAATATTATTTTGGAAAAAGAGCTCTCGGCCGTATACCCCAAACGATACGGCTATATAAATAATGAAGGAGAATTATGCTATGAGTAATGTATGCATTGTATACAGTTCAACACACCACGGGAACACTGAAAAAGTGCTGTATAAAATAAAAGAGAAGTACCCCGAAACGGTTCTGATCAAAGCTGTCGATTTTAATCCCGATGATTTTAAGCGATATGATACGGTCGGTTTTGCCTCCGGAATTTTTTACTTTAAATTTGCAAAACCGGTCGATACACTATTTGAACAAGCACTTGCGAGCGGCGTACAAAAACTGTTTTTTATTTACACCGCCGGAGCGGTTAATGCAGGGTTTGAAAAAACGCTGCGTAAAAGAACCGAACAAAACGGAAAGATCTGTCTGGGTATATTCGGCTGTAAAGGTTTTGATACCTTCGGACCCTTAAAACTCATCGGCGGTTTAAACAAAGGCCGACCGAACGAAAACGATTTTAAAAATGCAATCGATTTTTTTGAGAAAAATATTATAAACGCGTAACGGTTTTTTCATACTTTCAAAAATAGAAGAGAAGGGTAGGTGAAATATGGATAAGATTTTTCAACAGGATTTAACCAAAGAAGAAAAAGTCGGCGGCATTTTTATTCGTGCGGAGGATTTAATACCCCGACGCTCTGCGTCGTAACAAAGGGTATTAAAGCCGACTGCAACCACCTTATGAGAACAACAACCTCGACGCTTGCGTCGGGGGTGTTGATTGTAAAGCTCTTGTTTAAAGCGCCGGTAACAATGCCGGCTCGAGAGCAGATGGAAGCAGTGATACAAAAGCGCTTGGAAAATGCCGAATGTTTTTCGTACGATTCGGACACCGCTGTAGCACAGTTTGCCGCCACACGATTGATCCGAACCTGATGGTAAATTATGTGTATAACACCGCGTTCTATCTTTTAATAAATGCTGAGCCCATAGAAACCGGCGACACCATCGACGGCATACCGGATGGTTCAGCACAGCCTGAACGATGGATATGCCGCTACGAAGAATCGCTTATCAAGCCTGTGCGCGAAGTCCTTGATATAGACACCGGTGCCTATGCTGAGGGCAACAGACATTATGAATAAGAAAAGAATTGAGGGGATTATTTTAAGCAATCCGCTAACACTAACTGCGCAAGTTTTTGACAGTTCCCTTGATTTTAATCTTCTTCAAAATAATCCGAATCGATTCGTTTTATTGTGTAAACATCTTGTGTGCTTACCCCAAGATTATTTTCTATCATTAATTCAGTTAATTGCTTTCCATCAAGTAGTATTATTTTTGCATCAATATCGGTAACATATTTTTTTGCTTCGTTTGTAAATGTTGAAGTAGTAATAAATATTCCCTTTTTTGCTTTTTTTCCTAACAATGCCCCTGCAAACTTTTGTATTTCGGGGCGTCCGATAGTACCGCTATCCCATTTTTTTGCTTGAATGTAAATAACATCAAGGCCTAACTTATCTTCTTTAATGATGCCATCAATTCCTTCATCGCCGGACTTTCCAACTACCGTGGCAGCTTCTTTGATTGAACCGCCGTATCCCATCTTAACCAATAAATCAATCACTAGTTTTTCAAATTTTGAAGGGCTGATATTTTTAATTGTAGACAATAACTCATCTGCTAATTCATTTTTTATACTGAGATAACCGCTTTCAAGCAATTCATGTGGAGTAATGCTTTGTTCAATATTATGTTCAATTTTATTATTTTCAGAATTATCAGGCTCTTTTGTCGTCTGGAATTCATTAAAAGCATCATATTCTTTGAGCATTTTAGTATTGATAAATGCAGGCTCCTTTTGCAAGAGTTTCTTTCCTTCTTCCGATATGCGAAAATAACCTCTTTTAGTGGTTAATAATAAACCGGCTTTTGTTAAATATGTTCTTGCCCATCCAATTCTATTATTAACAACAAATGCTGAGCCGCTTGGGAGCAATTCTTGTTTTTCTTTCTCAGTTAACTTAAATTGATTTATCAATGCGTCAGTAGCTTCTCTAAATAAATGCTCTTTACCATCTTCTGCAATTTTCATAAGCGGTAGCATGCACTCTTCATACGTTGGAATTGCCATCATATCCCTCCTAATGTAATTGATATTAAGAAACGCTTTACGCTTGTTGCAGTGCATCCAACCAAGCTAAATAGTCCCTTGCGCTCTGCTCTACCTCTTTCCGTGCAGCTTCGCTATAGCCCGCGTTACTGTCTATGAGCATACCATCAAAGATAAAAATGTTCTATACTGACGATAGGAAACCCTTAAGCTTATTTGCGATGGAGTGTGATATGCTGACTATCAATAAAGACGATATTGCAAGCGTAGATGAATTGCTATTGACGGCAGAAGAAAAAGCAAATCTCAAACTGCTGAACATAAGAGATGGGACACTAATCTCCGTAGTTGATAAAAAAAAGTTAGTAGTCAGTCTGGTTCTTCCCGATAGTGTTACTGAAATCGGCGAAGAAGTATTTTCCGGCTGTACCGGTTTAACACATGTTGTGATACCGAACAGCGTTACGAAAATCGGCGGTGGAGCTTTTAATGAGTGCAGTTCTTTAATAAGCGTAACAATACCCGACAGTATTACTGAAATTAGTTGGAAGATGTTTTTCTGCTGTAGTTCTTTAACACGTATTGAGCTTCCTGACAGTGTTACTAAGATTGACTGGTCGGCATTTAGCTGCTGCACTTCCCTCACAAACATTGTAATACCTGACTCTGTTATTGAAATTGGCTGGGAGGCGTTTATCTTATGTACTGCTTTAACACATGTTGTTATTCCAGCGCGTGTTACGGAGATTGGAGGGCGAGCTTTTGGGAGCTGCACCGGTTTAATAGATATTACCGTTGATAATGCAAATACGGTGTAT
Source organism: Treponema sp. OMZ 305 (assembly GCF_024181325.1). NCBI lineage: Bacteria > Pseudomonadati > Spirochaetota > Spirochaetia > Treponematales > Treponemataceae > Treponema > Treponema sp. OMZ 305. The sequence goes on from NZ_CP051300.1 coordinate 2,169,510, forward strand.
TGCAGTGAAAATAATATCCTGTATACAAAGGACAAGACAACACTGATCGCTGCTGCTGCAGGTTTACAAGGCGGTATTATCATCCCTGATAGTGTGGCTGAGATTAGTAGTGATGCATTTACCGACTGTAGTTTTGTAACAAGTGTTGCAATACCGGTTAGTGTTACTGAAATCGGCAATCGAGCGTTTTCGGGCTGTACCGGCTTAACCGGCATTGTGATACCGGATAGCGTGACAAAAATACGAGAGGAGATTTTTCATAATTGTAGTTCGCTCACAAGTATTGTACTACCTCGCAGTATTACCGAAATTGGCGAAGAGGCTTTTTCCTGCTGTGCTTCTTTAACAAAGATTACTATACCTGACAGTGTTAGAGAGATTTGCTGGGCGGCATTTTACGGCTGTACCTCTTTAACAAGCGTTGTGATACCGAATAGCGTTACTGCCATTAGTGAGGATGCATTTACTGATATTAATCTTGATGCACATTTTATTGTTTCAAGTGAATCGGTAAAAAACTTGCTAAGAGATTGCGGCAGCGGTATACGCGATGAGCAAATTATCGTTAAGCAGAAGTTGTAGCTTATTTGATAATTTGTAATGAGTGACAATAATGTTAAGGTCATTGTCTTTGATAATATCTTTTAATTTTGATACCGTATTATCATAACCCAATAAGTCTAACATTAATTAAGTTTGCATATTTAAACGGCTTAGAACTGATTGAAGAACAAACGCCGAGGAACGATGGGTATTGTCCCTCCGCACGAATCATTATTTGGTTGTTTTCTTTTTAGAGTTTTTCCTGCATTTTTCTTTCCTTACTGTGTTCTGACATAATTAAATTTCCTTTTATGAATAAATTTCTTCAAAAGAATTCTGCCACGCCGCTCGCATTGAATCCCAATTTGTATGGCAGTTTTCTTCAATCATCCGTGCCGGTGATTTTTTTGCCCATGCAATAATTTGAGCTTCGTATTTTCCGAGCGGCATATCGGTTTTATACAGTGTTGAAAGTTTTTCGGGGATATCCTGAGAGTCAATACGGAAACGCGAAGCGAGAGAACCGTCTGCAGTGTAGATATAGGCATGAGGGATTCTGCGTTTTGTGCAAGAGCGTTCCGAAAAAACCGAAATTCTCATACGTTTCATCAAGAAAATAGTCCGCTGATTTATGACCGCGTTCCTTTGCCTGTTTGTAACGTACGAGGTTGCGCCATAAAAAAACAGTGTCGTCTTTTGTCATTAATTTTTCTTTTATAAAATCATCATGCCTTTCCATAGCAGCCAAGTGGTGATAGATTTTTTCATCACGCAAATCATCTTCTTGATCCATATTTTAAAGATTTTTCCAAAATTCTGCAGCTTCTTCAGGGGGTAATGTATTGTGCCATCCCCTTATTCCGCCATCTGCCGCTCTGCCCTTGTTATTTTCCGTCGCTTTTGTACTCTTTCGGCCGGCTTTTCGGTTTTGGCAGAAAGTTGATGAAAAACTTCTCCATCTCCATCTGTACAGAGAATTTTTGTTACTTTCGGTGTTTCATCGATCCACTTGTCCGCCAGTTCTACGGCATTCCATTCCGCATGAGAGAAGGTATGACAATTTTACCCGTCGCTTCTTTGCTGCAGTTTTTCGCACTCAGTATTCGATTGTAAACAGGTCGTCATTTTTCATTGTGTTTACTTATTTCGATATCTTTTTTCATTTTTTTTCCGTATTCAAAAAGGATCGAATCAAGATAATAGGCTACATCTTCTTTGTTAAATTCTTTATTTCTAATGGGTTCAACGGTTATTGATTACAGAATGCAATACAGGCATACCGGTTTATCATTCCACCGGCCACTTTCTCCGTACGCCCCCCTGGTGCAAAAGCATTACCTGCTAAAACTCATCGGTGTATCCGGTTTTCCGTAGCTTTTGCTTTTCTTTTAAGCTTAAAGCAGAACAACCGGAAAAGACTTTTTCGCCATAGCCTGTTTCGTAAGCTCCAACATAAGAACCCTTTTCAAGTTTTTCTACTCCAATGTTTACGGTCGTTAAACTGCTGCAATTCTTGAATGCAAAGTCGCCGATAGCCCGTATTCCTCTGCCGATCGTAACAGTTGTGAGGTTCGTACAGTCGGAAAATGCGTGATACCCTATGTTTTCTGTTCCATTCCCGATCATAACGGTCATGAGGTTTGTACAGCCGGAAAATGTTCTACTGCCTATAACTTTTATCCCATTTCCGATGGTAACGGTTTTCAAATTTTGACAACCGGCAAAGACTTCATATTCACCCTTGTCGCCTATTTTCTTTACACTGTCGGGTATTTCGATAGCTTCCAATCCGGAACTAGCAAAAGCGCCTGGACCGATTGTGCTTATTTCCTCCGGCAGGGTAAATTCTTTCAATGCAGTACAGCCCTCAAACATACGGGAGGGTATATATGTTAAGTTTTTCGGCAATACAACTTTTGTTAAAAATCCGCAGTATTGGCAGCATCCATGGATAGTCGTAACGGAATCCGGAAAAACAATAGAAACTATGTTTGTTTCTGAAAATGCCTCATAACCGATCTCAACTACCGGAAAATCTTCAATAACTGCGGGGATTACCACCTCCATCTCTGTGCCTTTGTATCTTTGAATGATAACACCGTCACAGGTTTCGTTTAAATCGTACTTAAAGTCAGTTGGAGGGTTTACTTTTTGCGCTTCCTGCGCCGTTGTTCCGGCAATGCTCACTAATGCAAACAAACACACCATACTTACGACAGTAAAATACCTTTTCATAAAACACTCCTCTAAAAAATTATTCGTGCGGTTTAATACCCGCCGTTCCTCTACCGCCACGGACGGCGGTGGTTCCGAACAGCAGCAATGTTGCGGCAGATTCACAACTTGCAGTCAAAACTATACACGGATGTATAGTTTTGACGAACGCTCTGCGTCGTAACAAAGGGTATTAAAGCCGACTGCAACCTCCTTATGAGAGCAACAACCCCGACGCAAGCGTCGGGGTTGTTGATTTCGAGGTCCCCCCCCCCCCCCCCCCCCCCCATCGCCCCGAATGCAGCTGTGATGAGCGATGCGGCTCCCGTTTTCTTGTTTGTTTTCACTGTAAACCTCCATTTTTTCCAAGAATTCCATATCATTTTTCCTCCAAATTATAAAATTCTTCCCAAGAGAATTCTTTTATTGTTTTCATATCAAATTCAATAACTTTGTCGATAGGAACAATTTTTCCAAATGCAAGAAACTTATCTTTGGGAATATGTTTTACAAGTAATTCATGAAAAAACTGTCCTCCTCGTTTTCCTGTTTCATCAGGTCTGTTGTCTATCAAAAGTTGATATTTAATGTTCTCATGTGTTTTTGATGATTGATAACCTGTTAGTTTCAAAAGCTCGCCAAAAAGTTTGTGTACTGCATTATGCCCGTCGCCGGATAAATGAGTTTTTGCTTCAACCATACAAAAATCACCGTTATCGTTGATGTATTCAATGTCTGCATGATTTTTCGCTCTGCAATTACTACATTGAACAGCACCAAGTCTATCACAAAAGGATTTTATTAAATCCTGTTCCGGATTTTTTCTTTTTTCTAAATCTTTCATCATTTTTTCCCGAATATTCCGCCAAAAGCAGAGCCAAAGGCACCTTTCATTTGAGATTTGACTCCGTTCATCGGCTGTGCGATTGAATCTTTCATCTGTTGTTTTGCCTCTTCAAAAGGCTGTGCCATTTGGTCTTTTATTTTTTCCATTTCGGTAAGTTCGCCTTTTGCCTTACGTTCTTCAAAATCCGCTTTTTTTTCGGCTTTTGCTTCTTCTGCCGCTAATTTGCACGCCTTTGAACAGTAGTTTTTCTTTGCCGTGGCGACAGCACGTCCTACAAGTCCGCCGGCAGAACCGAATAATCCGTCTCCGTCTATTTGCTTGTAGTATTTTCCGCACCAGTCACAGCGAACTTGTCCATTCCAAGCAGTTTTTACATGATTTAAAAATCCCATCTTATTCCTCCAATAATGATTATTTATTTCCAGCGATGCCGACAAAATCAGCATTGTAGTTCGGCTTTTTTGCAATTATACTCCATCCCTTACATATTCCTTTGGTCATTTTTCCTAAAAACTTTGGGAATTTTTCCTAAGACAGAAATATAGGTTTGTGCTATAATGAAAAAATATGTTGCCGGGTGTTATGAAGAAAATTTTCAAAATCGAGTCGATATTTATCTACACCGCACTCGCAATCTTTTTTTGCACAATTTTTTTTAAGCGGGCAAGTAACAATCTTATTCAAAAACTCGACACGGAAATGTTAGTGCTTCAAATGGATCCGAAAAGCATAGTTGCCGGCAGTGATAGCGCTGACATTTTTTCTGAAAATCCTGTAGATTTTGAATTAATTGCCCTTAAACTAAGATCAGACTACCAAGCCTTTACTTATTTTGATACACCTCTAAAAAAAGAACTTGAAGCAATCATTCAAAACATTCAAAGTGGTAATCGTAACACAGATGCTATTATCAGTTTTCAAAATCACATTCATGAGGTGCAGACAAGGCTGAACCTCGGCTACGACTCTCTTTTATATAGCGCCCTTTTTCTGATTGCGATTGCAGCTTTTATAATCCTTGAAAAATTCTTTAAAAATTCAATGCAACTCGAACAACTTAAAACAATGCAGACCGAACAGAGTAATTTCAGCCGCGACCTTCACGACGGAGTTGCACAGAATCTTGCCGCGCTCAATATCTATCTTGAAAAAGAAGACTTTTCAAAATCGAAATTTTACGCAAAACAAGCCCTAAACGAAATTCGTTATATGATCAGCTCCGGAAGTATTGAGTTTACGGAAGATTTTGAAAAAATTATACGCGAGATTTGCAGTGCATTTGAAGTGAATTTCGGAATAAAAACAAATCTATATGTTGCAAGTCAGAAAATAGGTACACTCAAAAATACGCAAAAGACACACCTCATCAGAATTTTGCAGGAGGCGTTGAGTAATATTTCACGGCATTCCGATGCAACACAAGTTGAAATAAAAATTGTAGACGGGATTGATGATTTCCGTTTTATCATCTGCGATAACGGAAAGGGTTTTGAAGAAACCGAAGTTGCAAGCAAGAAGCAAAAAGCTGCCGTAAAGCATTACGGACTTACCAATATCAAAAAGCGTGCCCAAATGATAGACGGCAGTGCGGATTTTATAAATGAAGGAGGCTTTACCATTGCAATCACCGTTAAAGATTCTGTTCATTGATGATCACACGGGCTTACGGGACGGAATGATTTTTATGCTTCAAAACAGAAATCCGTCATTTTCGATAATCGGCGTCTGAACAATCCCGGAAGCGGTAAAAAAACTTAATGAAGATAAAGATATCAAAATTGTGATTCTCGATTTAAACCTCGACGGTGAAAACTCGCTTGAATCGGTTTCAAAAATGAGAGGTGTGAAGCCTGATATTTTAATTCTGATTTACACTATGTACAATGATGATATTCACGTAGAACATGCACTTTTGATCGGCGTTCAAGGATTTATTACAAAAGAATCCTCTATTGATGAAGTTGAAAAAGCAATCCTTGCGGTAGGTTCAGGGAACACGTATTACAATAGCGTTGCAAGCAAAGTTTTGCACACTCTTTTACCGCAGAACAAAGGTAAGCACAGCGTTCATAACGAAAAAAGTTATCTTTTTGATAATTACAAAAGTCTTTCAAAAAAAGAGAAAGAGGTTTTCATTCATCTTGCTGAGGGGCTTGATGTAGTTGAAATTGCAAAACTGCTCGGAAAATCGGAAAAAACAATCTTAAATCAGCGGACGGCCGTTTACGGAAAAATGTTTATTCGCGATCGGCATGATTTGATTGAAAAAGCAAAACTTTTAGGGCTGCTATTTTAATGGGAAAAAATGTAATGAAACGAATCAACCGAAGGATGTTTACAATCATGTTCACCATTGCAAGCATTGTGATTAATTGTATGTGTTCATATCTTGCAGGGCTTGTTGCTTTTCCGTTGTATTTGGATTCTCTGCTTACCATTGCCGTAACAGCCTTGTGCGGACTTATTCCGGGGATTGTGTGTGCAATCGCAAGTAACGCTCTTTTGTGCATTTTCGCAAATACAGGGCTTCTTTTTATGCTCTGTCATATTTCTACCGCAGTAGTTGCACATCTGGTATTTTATTCCGAACGGGAAAAAGCCAAGACACCTTCAAACCCGAATACCCCTTATATGGATGTTTCTTACACAACCGAAAATTTTATGTGGATAGGTTTTATCTCAGCCATTACCAATTCAATTCTGGGCGACACCATTTCCTATCTTTTTTACTCAGCAAATACCTCCATTCCTCAAGTAGACAACGCCGTTCAAGGAATATATGTTGTAACACAGAGCTTAACATTTGCGGCATACTTCGGCGGCACCGTTACAAATTTGATAGACAAAGTTTTCAGTGCGACAGTGAGCTTGTTCGTATATAGATTTTATCAACAATACCCCGCACGAATCGAAAATCAATAGCGTCGGCGTAGAGTACTTCCGCTGTGTTTATAATTTATAGTATACGGGGAATACCCGTGATGTGAGTATGTCATATCACGGAATAGTATTATTTGGATGCCTGCGCGATAATGTTATACACTGCATCATGGATAACCGAGTTGGTGATTAATAAATCATCGATTTCTTGTCGCGGCTTATTCGATAGATTGGTTACCTTACCGCCCGCTTCGCTGACAATCAACTTACCGGCGCAGGAACTTAAGCCCATTGACGGCTTGACGTTAATCATCGCTTCGCTTTTGCCGGTTGCAAGCCAGATAAGCTCATAGACCGTACAAACAATTATCCGTATGCCGCGTACATGCGGCTGCAATTTTTGTATAAGGTCGAGTACTTTTCCGCTGTATTCGGCATTATAACTCGATGTTAAACAAATACTGACAATCGATTCGTCAAGCCGCGAACGCTGCGACACCCGCAGTTTCATAGTGCCGCAGTACGCTCCCTCGCCTTTGATTGCGTAGTAAATAGCGTTATTCGGCCAATCGAATATGATGCCGAAAATCGTTTCTTTATTTTTCCGCAAGCCGAGTGTTGTGCCGAACATCGGAATACCGGCAGCAAAATTCACTGTACCGTCAATCGGATCGATAAGCCACTCGTACGGACTTTCCCCGCGGTTTTCGCCGTATTCTTCACCGATAAACGTATGATCGGGAAAACGCTGCCGGATGCCCTCTACAATTGTTTGTTCCATAAACCGGTCGGTAAACGTGGCAATATCGTTCAATTCTTTTTTTTCAATTCCCTGAACACTATACCGTGATGCTTCCCGATAGGCTCCCGTTACCAGCGGAACCAAATAATCGTAGAGGTGATGTAATGTTGCTGACGTCATGCTGCTATCCATTAAACTGCAAGTACGAACCTCTAAAAACTAACCTTGAGTTTTAGAGATGCCCAAGCGACCCATCGCAATATTTGCTTCGGTTCCTTTATCGAAGAGGATGATGGAGTTACCGGAAAAGTCGAATGAGACTTTTTTATCAATGTCATAATCGACACTGCCGAACACAACGGAGGTAAGAATGGTGCCGTGTGAATTGATCTTAACGGTTGTTTCCATGCCCGCAGGTAAGGTTGAAAAGACGGTTCCCTCTGCGCTTCCGTGTTCGCTTATCTGCACATATTCAGGACGAATGCCGAGAATAACGCTTTTTTCTTCAAACGGGAGCGGCGTATCGCTGACAAATTCTGCCTGCAATCCGCAAAATTGAATGGTACCCTTACGGTATTCCGCCTCGATAAAATTCATAGTAGGATTACCGATAAAGTCGCCGACAAATACACACGACGGCTTATTGTACATTTCGAGTGGAGCGGCGTATTGCTTTAACAGTCCCTTTTCCATAATGCAGACCTTCGTAGAAAGCGTCATCGCTTCCAGCTGGTCATGCGTAACATACACAAATGTGGAATCGGTAGTGCTGTGCAGCCGTTTCAGTTCAACCCGTATTTCCGTCCTCAGCTTTGCATCAAGGTTTGACAGCGGCTCATCCATAAATAAAATTTTTGGATTGGGAGCAAGCGTGCGCGCAATGGCAACCCGCTGCTGTTGTCCGCCTGAAAGCTCACTCGGATATCTTTTTTCAAATTGCTCGATTTTCAGCAAGGCAAGCAGCTCCGCCACCCGTTCTCTGATGCGCCGGCTATCCCACTTTAAGTTTTGCAAGCCGAATGCGATATTTTGATACACCGTCATGTGCGGCCACAACGCATAGTTTTGAAATAAAAAGCCGACATTCCGTTTTGACGGCGGCACATTGATTCCTTTCTCCGAATCGAAGACGGGTGTGCCGTCGATGATAATCTTTCCCGATGTAGGCGTTTCCAGTCCCGCAATCATCCGGAGCGTTGTCGTTTTTCCGCAGCCGGAAGGACCAAGCAGCGTTACAAATGCACGGTCGTCTATTGTCATATTGAGGTTATCGACGCCGACAAATTTTCCCCATTGCTTTGTCACCTGTTCCAATATAATCTCAGACATCTTATTTTCCTCCTACGCCTTTCGTAACGCTTGCGCCTGTCAATTTATTCACCACCCAGTTGATAAGCAGCACGATAATGACAATCAATAAGTTTAACGCATTGCCGTACTGAGAATATCCTTTTTCGTTGTAATACATCAGTAGGGTTGTTGTAATGAAATTACTATCCACAATCAAAAGCACGAACAAAGACAATTCGCGCATGCACGAGATAAACGGCAAGAGATATCCCGACAAGAAACTCGGCTTTTGAATCGGAAAGATAATTCTCAACATCCGTTTCCACCACGGCGTATTGGTTAAAATTGCGGCTTCTTCTATTTCGCCTGACAGTTGCAGCATCGCGCCTGTAGCGGACTTTGTTGCAAAAGGCATATATTTAATAGCGCCGACCAACACGAGCAGAAAAAACGATCCGTATAAAAACGACCAGTTAACCGACAGTGCAAGGTACGCCATACCGAACGCCATCGAAGGAATAAGATATGGAATAAACGCGAGTGTGCTCACGATTTTTGATAGCTTGAAATGCCGTTTGTTTACAACCGCGTAGCCGACCAACAATCCGCACGTACCGGCAATCAGTGCGCAGGCAAGTGAGAGCAGTAAGCTATGCCCCAGCGCACTCCATACATGAGCATTGACCAAAATACCGCCTTCCCAGTTGTAGTATTGCGCTTGCAGAGCTTGCGAATTGGGGTCTCCGATCCAGAAATTAAACGACATATTGCCGAGTGTATAATTACCGGCGCTTTTCAGTACCGATTCCAGTGCAAAGGTGATCATCGGCAGAATAGAGATAGCGAAGACGATAAGAAGACCTGCTGCTGCAAGCGGCCGCCGCGCTGCTTTCAAATTGATGAATGATACTTGCGAACTCTTACCGGTTACCGTTGTGTATGACTTCCGTTTTCCCGTAAATAGGTTGTTGATGCCCAGTACGAATAACCCTAATACTACCAGCACGATACCGACTGCATAGCCTTGCGCCGGATATGCCTGATTAAAATAGGTCATCGAGGTGGTTAACGTCATAAAGCCGATAGGAGTACCGAGAAAAACGGGTACGGCATACGCGCTTACGGAACTGGCGAACACCAGCAAAAATGTATTCATCATCGCGGGAGCTACAATCGGTAAGGTAATCTTTATAAGGATTCTCCAGCGCGGCGTTTTTAGAATGGTTGCCGCTTCTTCAAGGTTGGCATCCATGTTTTTCAGAATACCGCCGATCAGAATATAGGCAAACGGCGCATAGTGAATACCGAGCGTCATCCCGATAGGGAATCGTCCGTAAACAAACCACTCCGGCGCATAGATATGGAATAACGAAGCGATAATCCCGTTTGCACTGCATCCGTGCACCGTTACGTTAGCAAACATATTGTGCCAAAAAAGCGCAATCGTCCACGACGGCATAATGTACGGAAATAAAAGCAGCGCCGATATCGGTTTTTTCAGCGGGATATTCGTCCGGTTGATAAACCATGCAAATACTCCGCCGATAATAATCGCAACTGCGGAAGCAATCAACGCCATGGAGATTGAGTTAAACAGCGGAACATAAAAGTAATTTTTACTGTAGTTATACTCCGACGTGAATAGAAGCGATTTCCATCCGCTGAGCGATATGCTTCCCGCCGGCTCTCCATGAAACAGCGCCTCCCGTAAATGTACGGTAAAACTTTCGATAATCATCGAAATAAGCGGGAAAATGGTGGTTACGCCGAGTAAAATGAGCGTAGTGGTAAGAATGATATTTGAGGGCTGGGAGAAAAACGATTTTAACTTATTGCCAGTCCGCTTTACGCTAAGTGTCATAGGTTTTTCCTACTAAGTTAAACGACTCGATACAAACCGGCTCAATTATATCCTTCAAGAAGTTTTACAATCGATGCCCAATCGGATTTTACATCGGCATAATTTTCCATTACAAATCCGTTTAGTAAAGAATCGATATCCTGCTGTACCGTATTATTTGTAGAATACACGCCGTTTCCTTCCTGATAGTTTGCAATGCCTTCTGCTGTTGACAGATAATTGATAAAAAGCATCGCCGTGTAGGGGCGGTCGGTTGTTTTTGCAATTTGTGTGTAAAATTTATACGCATAACCGTTAAAACCGTTCATGTTGTTAAAAAATTTTACCTTGTTGTATGTACCCTCTGCACCGATAGAATATTTACTGACCGGTGAAAAACCTATAACGGGAGTTGCCGCATCGACGACAATCTTGGAAGCGATCTTTCCTTCGCTTTCGTAGTCGGTAGTTTTCTTTAAAAATCCGTCTATGAACAAATATCCGGCATTTTTAAAGTTTCCTGCAGCTACTGCAGTATCGCATGCTCCGGCGCCGTATTTCGCATCATAAGCAGCGGCTAATTTTTGTGTCCAGGTATCGGTGGTCAATGCTGCCATAAATAGCTGGTTAATCGGCTCTCCCGCTTTCCGGTAATAGACTGCCGATGGGGTATCAATTAAATCCCACACATTGGTAATCTGTTCATCAAACTTTTTATCCATTGCAAATTCTTTAAAGTAGTACATAAAGGCGTACATATCGCTCTTTGCTGCACCGGGTACAATGGGATTTTCAATACTCTTGCGGTTTGGCCTGTTGCCTTGTATAATAGTAGGTTACAGCAACGTATAGCAATCGATAGCCAATTGATGTACATAATTCTGTACACAACCGACCGCCAAATCAACAACCCCGACGCGAGCGTCGGGGTATGTTGTTCTCATAAGGTGGTTGCAGTCGGCTTTAATACCCTTCGTTACGACGCAAGCGTCGGGGTATTAAACCCTCCGCACGAATCGAATGCGCTTAAGTACACAGGAGAATCCGCTTATGGCAGTTAAAAAAAGTGAATTATACGGCAGTTTGTGGGCAAGCTGCGACAGTTTACGTGGCGGAATGGACAGTTCGCAGTACAAAGACTATATATTAACGCTGTTGTTCGTAAAATATGTATCGGATAAATACAAGGGTGTCGTATACGGAGAAATTGATATTCCTGAAGGCGGCAGTTTTGACGATATGCTCGCACTTATCGGACAGAAAAATATCGGTGAAGGCATGGACAAGGTTATTGCAAAACTTGCCGAAGCGAACAATTTACGCGGTGTTATCGATAACGCACATTTTAATGTTCCTGAAAAACTCGGAAGCGGGCAGGAAATGGTAGATAAGCTTAGCAATCTGCTTGCAATCTTCCGCGATAAAATGCCCGACTTCGGTAAAAACCGTGCGGACGGCGATGATATCATCGGAGATGCCTACGAATTCTTAATGAAAAAGTTTGCGACCGAAAGCGGAAAAAGCAAGGGACAATTCTACACACCCGCTGAAGTTTCTCGTGTTTTAGCGCATGTTATCGGGATTGAAAAGGCTGTATCCGGTGAAAGCACCTTGTATGATCCTGCCTGCGGTTCCGGGTCTCTTTTGATTCGGGCGGCGGAAGCTGCTCCGCGGAATGTAGCGGTGTTCGGACAGGAAAAAGATATTACGACAGCGGGACTTGCCCGCATGAATATTGTGCTGCACAACAGAGGAACGGGAGAGATAAAAAGCGGCAATACGTTTTCTTCTCCGCAGTATAAAGATCCCGATGATGAAAGCGCCTTGCAGCAATTCGATTTCGCCGTTGTCAACCCGCCGTTTTCCGATAAAAATTGGACAGACGGCTTACAGGATTATGGTCAATTTGAGGGATACGGAGAGCGTCCGCCTCAAAAGAACGGAGACTTTGCATGGCTTTTGCACGTTATTAAATCATTAAAACGGAATGGCAAAGCAGCGGTCATCCTTCCGCACGGCGTTCTATTTAGAGGAAATGCGGAAGCGGCAATACGCCGCGCATTGGTTAATAAGGGATACATCAAAGGTATTATCGGGCTGCCTGCAAACTTGTTTTACGGTACCGGTATTCCCGCGTGTATTATCGTTATCGACAAAGAGAAGGCTGAAAAGCGCGGCGGAATTTTTATGATTGACGCAAGTAGAGATTTTATAAAAGACGGCAACAAAAACCGTCTACGGGAACGGGATATATATAAAATCACAACGGTATTCAATGCGCAGACGGAAATCCCTTATTACTCCCGCTTCATTCCATTGAGCGAAATACAAGAAAAAAACGATTATAACCTCAATATTCCGCGCTACATACAAAGCGGCGCAAGAGAAGATATACAGAACTTAAGCGGACATTTGAAAGGCGGCATACCTGTAGATGACATCGACAGCTTGGAAACATATTGGAATGCATTTCCTCAATTAAAACTGGCACTTTTTAAGCCGCTCAGAAAAGATTTCTATTCGCTTGCAGCGGAAAAAGAAGCGTTCTACGGTATTATCGAAAAAGATCCTGCTTTCGAAGAATATGCACACACGCTTGAAGCAGCTTTTGAAAGTTGGGTTCAAAAGGTAAGAAAACCGTTGTGCGAAATCACTGAACAAACGAAGCCGAAAGAACTCATCCGGCAGCTGGCGGCTGCTATTATCAAAGCATTTAAACCGATAGCGTTGATCGATATATATGATGTGTACGAAGTATTGCTGTCATACTGGAACGAAACGATGGGCGATGATGTCTACCTTATTATGCAGGACGGGTATGCCGTTATTCGTGAGATTGACAGCTTAAAAAAGCCAAGCGCCAAAAAAAATGCCGCCCCCGGTGCAACAAAAACCGAGTGGGATGGTAAGGTTATCCCTAAAGAACTTGTCATTGAACATTTTTTCTTTACGGAAAAAACAGCGATCGATAAGATAGAACAACTTATTACCGTAATTCAAGAAGAAGTGGATGAACTTTTAGAAAATGCTGAAGAAGATTCGATTATTGCTGAAGTTTTAACAGAAAAGAAAACACTGAACAAGGCGCTGCTAAAGCAACGGCTTGCAGAATTAAACAAAGAATCCGGCAGCTCGGACGAGGCGGCGGTTTTGCAATCTTTATCGGAAAAACAAAATAAGATTGACGAACAGAGCAAACTGCTAAAAGGATTCCGTGCTGCGCTTGATGAAAAAACACGCTGCCGCTATGCCGAACTATCCGATAAGGAATGCTTAAAGCTCCTCCTCGATTTAAAATGGTTCCGCTCTATTTCAAACGGCATTTACGCGCTCTACGAATCGGTAAATCATCATATTTCAAACCGTATCACCGAACTTGCCGAACGCTACGACCATACCTTACCGGAACTTGAAGCAGAAACAGCAGCCCTTGAACAAAAAGTTAAAGCGCACCTCCAAAGGATGGGAATCAAATGGTAGCGCCTGAAGGTTGGGAAATTGTAGAGCTTATATCTTTATCAGATGGTGGAATGCAAAACGGTCTATTTTACAACAATGATCGTAAATTTCGTGGTATTCCTATCATTAATGTCGGTGACCTGTATAATAAAGTTCCAATTGTAAGTAAGAGACTAGCGTTATTTAATGCAACGCATACAGAAATAAAGAGTTTTGCAGTAAATGACGGAGATTTATTTTTCACTCGTTCCTCTGTTGTGCCGGATGGAATCGCTTTTTGTAATTGGTATAAACAAACAAGCAAAACACCAGTCGTTTTTGATAGCCATATAGTTCGATTTAGAACAAACAAAAATAAAGTTTTACCAATGTTTCTATATTTGCAATGTATTTCAAGATATGCACGGATGTTTTTTCTTTCAAATGCAAAAACAGCTGCAATGACAACAATAGATCAAACTGTTATTGGAAAATGTTCTATCCTTCTTCCTCCGCTCCCTGAACAACACCGCATTGCAGAAGTGCTTTCCGACACGGATTTATACATAACAACTTTGGAACGGCTTATTGCAAAAAAAGAAGCGGTAAAGCAAGGTGTTATGCAAGAGCTGCTTACCGGAAAACGCCGCTTGCCGGGATTTAAGGGCGAGTGGGTTGAAAAACGGTTAGAGAATATTGTTAAAGTCTACGATTCTCTGCGGATACCAGTAACAGAAGCCCAACGGGAAAAAGGTTCGTATCCATATTACGGAGCAAATGGAATTCTAGATTATGTTAAAGGATATACACATGAAGGGGAGTTTGTTCTTCTTGCAGAAGATGGGGCAAATGACTTACTAAATTATCCCGTTATTTATGTCAACGGTCGAGTTTGGGTTAACAATCACACCCATGTTATTACTGGTCTTGCTGGTATTGCTAATACAAGATTTCTTAGTTATGCACTGAAAATCATAAGGTTTCAACACTTAGTGGTCGGAGGAACAAGATACAAACTAAATAGTTCTATTATGAGTAGAATTATTATATCAATCCCTCCAACTCTTGCCGAACAAACCGCAATAGCTGAAATACTTTCGGATATGGATACGGAATTATCAGCCTTAAAAAAGAAGCTGGAAAAAATCCGGTTGATAAAACAGGGAATGATGGATGCACTTTTGACGGGTAAAATCCGCCTACCGGAAGATAAACCGAATGTGCAATTTACGCAGAGAAAAGAGCAGGAAGAAATTCCGTATGCCGCAGAAAAAACGGAAGGGTATACGGCGAAAATTAAGGAAGGAAAATAAAATGTTAAAAATAAATGAAACTGATAACTACGGTGAGATATTGATTTATAACAGTGAAGACGGCATTGCAAAGATCAATGTTAACTTAAAGGATGAAACAGTATGGCTTTCACTAGATCAAATGGCACAGCTGTTTCAACGTGACAAATCAACGATTTCCCGCCATATTAAAAACGTTTTCGCTGAAGGAGAACTGTCAATAGAGGCAACTGTTGCACATTTTGCAACAGTTCAAAATGAAGGAGAGAGGCTTGTAGAACGAACAATTGAGTATTATAACCTTGATGTCATCATTTCTGTCGGCTATCGAGTAAAATCCATACGAGGCACTCAATTCCGCATCTGGGCTAATTCCGTTTTAAAGGAATATATTAAAAAAGGCTTTGCTTTGGATGATGAACGGTTGAAAGGAAACGGTGGAGGAAGCTATTGGAAAGAGTTGCTTGACCGTATTCGGGATATACGTTCTTCTGAAAAGATGTTGTATCGGCAAGTGCTCGATCTTTATGCAACCAGTGTCGACTATGATCCAAAGAGTGAAGAGTCTCTTGCCTTTTTTAAGATTGTGCAAAATAAACTGCACTATGCAGCGCACGGTAATACGGCAGCCGAAGTTATTTTTAAAAGAGCTGACGCTCAAAAACCGTTCATGGGTCTTAAAACGTTTTCAGGTGATCTTCCGGTGCTGAAAGATGTAGGTATCGCAAAAAATTATTTGGATGAAGAAGAATTAAAAATTCTCAATAATCTTGTTTCCGGTTATTTTGATATAGCTGAAATCAATGCCATTGAGCATAAACCGATGTATATGCAAGACTATATCGAACAGCTGGATGCCGTGTTAAGTTCCGGTAAACGGAAATTACTTCAAGGATCCGGAACAGTAAGCCATGAACAAGCTTTAAAAAAAGCAAAAGAAGAGTACCGTACATATCAAAATCTTATACTCAGTCCTATAGAAAAAGTTTATTTAGAAAGCTTAAAAAATACTGCAAAAAAATTAAAAAAAGCTGCACGAACAAAACCTCATAAGGAGAAGCCCGATGCCAAAAATAAATGAGACGGAACGTCAAACACAGGATCGCATCCTGCATCTCTTTTGCAGTGCGGAATACTTAGACTATGAATATGCCGGAAACTTGCAGCATACAATAAATACGAATATCAGAGAAAAAGATTTACTTGCGTGGCTTACCGATTCGCATGGCGGCGGATATAGTATAACGCTTGTGGAAAAAGCAATTGATCAATTAATAAAAGCTGCAAATAATTTAGAACACGGTTTATATCACGCAAATCAAACGGTGTATACGCTTTTAAAATACGGCATACCGGTTACGGAAACCGCCGGTAAAACTCCTACAACGGTTTATCTAATCGACTGGGATCATCCGTTGCAAAATAGGTTCTTCATTGCCGAAGAGGTAACCATCCGCTCAGAATCGGAGCGCCGTCCCGATCTTGTCGTGTTTGTAAACGGTATTGCGCTTGCCGTGCTCGAACTCAAACGGGCAACCGTTTCCGTTGCTGCGGGTATACGGCAGCTTCTTTCAAATCAAGAGCCGTATTTTAACAAACCGTTTTTTTCGACGATACAATTTTGCATAGCCGGAAATTATACGGAAGGTCTACGGTACGGAACCGTCGAAACGGAAGAAAAATATTATCTTGAATGGAAAAACGATACCGTTCATACGGAAGCGCAGCCGCTGGATGGAGTATCCCTTACTATCCTTGAACAATGCAAGCATTTCCCTGATAAACTTGAACAGCACCTATTCAGTTTATTTCATAAAGATCGATTCCTTGATTTGATTCATAACTTTATCATTTTTGACAACGGCAGAAAAAAGATTTGCCGCCATAATCAATTTTTCGGTATTAAAAAAGCACAGTTAAAACTGGCAAAAAAGCAGGGCGGCATTATTTGGCATACCCAAGGAAGCGGAAAAACACTTACGATGGTGTGGCTTTCAAAATGGATATTGATGCATGATGCCAATGCCCGTGTACTCATTATCACCGATCGCGAAGAGTTGGACGACCAAATAGAGAAAAAATACAAAGGTGTTGCAGAACATATTACTCGGATAACTTCATGCGTTGATCTTATCAAAAATTTAGACAGTACAATTCAAGTTGATACAAACGATAGGCATAATACCAGCGGTCGATTGCTCTGTTCGCTTATTCATAAATTCGGTGTACACGGCGCTGCAGCCGGTAAAGAAGATGATGCTACTACAGCGAAAAGATCGGTTGAGCAATTCATCAAAGAATTAAAAGAAGCCTTACCGAAAAATTTCAAAGCAAAAGGAGATTTTTTCGTTTTTGTCGATGAATGTCATAGAACGCAAAGCGGGCTTTTGCACATCGGTATGAAACAAATCCTCCCCGATGCTGTTTTTATCGGTTTTACCGGTACGCCGCTTTTAGTAAAAGATAAAAAGACAAGTCTTGAAGTGTTTGCACCCGGGTATATTCATACTTATAAATACGACGAAGCGGTTGCAGATAAAGTGGTACTGGATTTACGTTATGAAGCGCGGGATATTGAACAAACCATCACCGCACAAGAAAAAATTGACGCGTACTTTGAGGCGAAAACGCGCGGTTTAAATGATGCTGCTAAAGCAAAACTCAAAGAACGGTGGGCAACTATGCAGACTGTTTACAGTTCCCGTAAACGGCTGGAAGTGATTGCCGAAGATATCATATCGGATTTTACCATAAAAAGCAGGCTGTGCGACGGAACAGGCAATGCATTGCTCGCCGCAAACAGCATTTATGATGCGTGTAAATACTATGAGATTTTTACTGGAAAGGGCTTTCCTCACTGCGCTATCATCACATCTTTTACACCCGAAAAAAATAAACTTGCTACGGAAGCTGCCGATTCCGAAGAATACAAAAAATATGATGTTTATCAAAAGATGTTAAACGGGCAAAGCGTTGAAGCTTTTGAAACGGAAGCAAAACGGCAGTTTGTTGAAGAGCCTGCCCGCATGAAGGTTCTTATTGTAGTGGATAAATTATTGACCGGTTTCGATGCGCCGCCGTGTACCTACTTGTATATCGACAAGTCAATGCAGGATCATGGCCTGTTTCAAGCAATATGCCGCGTCAACCGGCTGGATGGAGCGTCAAAAGAGTTCGGCTATATTATCGACTATAAACAGCTTTTCGGAAGTTTAAAGGATGCGCTTGCAAAGTACACATCCGGCGCTTTTGAAGGTTTTGCGGAAGAGGATATCAAAGATTTACTAAAGAACCGTCTTATTGAAGCGCGGAAACATCTTAATCATATTCTTGAAGAACTGGCTGATTTATGCGGCGGAATAACGGCAGGTAATCCTCAACTCATTGATTATATTCACTACTTTTGCGGGGAGAACGGTATTACCGGACTTGATGAAGAAGTCTATGCGCAAAGCCGTGAAAAGCTCTATACCTTGGTCAATCGGCTTATCCGTGCGTATGCCGAGATTAAAGGCGACATGGAAGATGCCGGTTATACCGCAGAGCAACGTGCCGATATAGATGAGCGAGTGAGCTTTTATACTTCGCTTAAAATGGAAATCGGACGGGCAAGCGGAGATTTTATCGATCTTAAATTATATGAGAACGATATGCGGTATCTTATTGACACCTATATCAAAGCCGATGACAGCCGAAAACTTGGCGCTTTTGACGATTTTACGTTGCTTGATTTTGTGTTAATGCAGGAAGAAAAATTAAAAGGGAAAGATAAAGAAGCGGTTGCCGAAGCAATTGAAAATAATATCAGAAAAAAGATTGTCGAAAAACAGCCGTTAAATCCTAAATACTACGAAAAACTTTCCCTCATTCTTGCTCAGTTAGTTGAACAGCGCCGAAAAGAAGCCCATAGTTACGAAGAGCTACTGCTGCAGTATATTGAATTAGTAAAAAAAGCAGAACAGCCGGAAAATAATTCCGACTATCCGGTGAGTATCAGAAAAAGCGGAGCGCTGCGGGCATTTTATGACAACTTTGGAAATGATGAACAATTAGCCCTTACGCTTGATCAAACGATACGGGACAGTAAAGAAGCGGACTTCCGTAATAATCAGTTTAAAGCAAAAAAAATTAAGAGAGCGCTTTTTACTGTGTTAGGTGATCAGATGTTGGTAGAAAGCGTCTATGCGCTCGCAGCGGAGCAACCGGAGTATTAAATGATTATAACCGTTTCGGATATACCGATTACAGTGTACAAGAAAAATATAAAAAATATGCACCTCTCAGTGCGCCCTCCCGACGGTGCGGTAACAATATCAGCCCCATTCAGCATAAAAGATGCAACCATTATGTTATTTGTGCGGACGAAATTGCCGTGGATAAAAAGACAGATTGCTCAATTTAAAACACAAGAGCGCCAATCCGCGCGTGAATATGTATCGGGAGAGACGCTCTATGTTTGGGGTAAACGGTATTATCTTGAAGTATGTCTCGGCAGTAAAAACTCACTTGAGCTTTCAGGTTCCAAAGCTCTTTTGACGGTACGGAAAAACAGCACCGTACTACAGCGGGAACGCTTTGTTCGTGAATGGTACCGAAGCATTCTTAAACAGGAAATCGAACGGATATTGCCTCGCTGGGAACGTATCACCAACTTAAAACCTACGGGATGGCAGACAAAGTATATGAAAACGCGCTGGGGTACGTGTAATACGGTAACTAAAAAAATATGGCTTAACGTACAGCTTGCAAAAAAAACACCTGAATGTTTAGACTATGTCATTTTGCATGAACTCATTCATTTGGTTGAAAAACATCATAATGATAATTTCAAGTCGCTTATGAACACATATATGCCGATGTGGAGAGAAATAAAAAAATCATTAAATGATCAGATACTTGATTATATGGAAGCGTGAAGAGAAATAGTAAGGTTTCTAAATAAGGTTCGAATAGAAACTATACTTCAGGTTCCGGAAGGAGTTATAGTCTGGGTTCAGGCAGAAGCTATTCAAGCGGCGGCGGTTATTCAGGTCGCGGCGGCAGCTTCGGAGGAGGCGGGGCTTCGGGAGGCTGGTAGGAAACGCCGTGTTTTTCGGCGCGGCATATCGGAGATGAGTTCTTCACCACGAATAAAAAAGGCGCCGCAAAACTTTTACAGCGCCTTTCATAACAAAGCCGCTTACCTCCAACCGGAAGCAAGCGGCTTGTTTTTATCGTTACATTACCGAGCACGGGGATGTCTCAAAAGGTGGTTACTTTTTCGACAGCCCCGCACCGTCTACCGTATCCGCTTAGAACGGGCGGTCGGCAAGGTATTTATACTCCTGCCAACGCCGCTTCGCCTTCGCAACCGCTTTATCAAGCAGCATTTGAGCGCGTTCGGGGTTTGCATTCTTTAACGACTTGAAGCGTACTTCTTTGTACATAAAGTCTGCAAGGTTAAAGTCCGGCTCTTTGCTGTCAAGCTGGAAGGGGTTCTTGCCTTGATCCGTTAAGCGCGGGTCGTAGCGGTACAACGGCCACAGACCGCAGGTAACAGCCTCTTTCTGGTTCGACATACCCTTCGTCATGTTGATACCGTGGTTGATACAATGGCTGTATGCGATGATGATCGAAGGTCCGTCATAGCTTTCCGCTTCACGGAATGCTTTGATAACCTGCGACATATTTGCACCCATGGAAACCTGTGCAACATACACATAGCCGTAGCTCATCGCCATCATACCGAGGTCTTTTTTGCTGGTCTCCTTACCGGATGCGGCGAATTTTGCAATAGCGCCGATCTGGGTAGCCTTTGACATCTGACCGCCGGTGTTGGAATACACCTCCGTATCGAGTACCAGTACGTTGATGTTTCTGCCGGAAGCAAGCACGTGATCCAAACCGCCGTATCCGATATCGTATGCCCAGCCGTCACCGCCGAGTATCCATACGGAACGCTTAACAAAGTGATCGGTTAAGGACAGCAGCTCTTTTGCGAGCGGGTCGGAAGATTTTTCCAATTCCTTTTTCAGATCGGCAACAAAGCCGCGCTGCTCATCGATTGCCGCATCATCGGCCTGCGTATTACTCAATACCTTATCGATAGTGGCCGCCGCGATACCTTTCTCTTTAAGCTTTCCGGCAACTTCGCGCGCGTATTCTGCAAGTTTATCGCTGGTTAAGCGCATACCGTAACCGAATTCGGCAGCATCTTCAAAGAGGGAATTCGACCATACCGGCCCTCGTCCGTCCGCGCGTTTTGCATACGGAGTTGTAGGGAGGTTACCGCCGTAAATGGAAGAACAACCGGTTGCGTTTGCAATAACGGCACGATCACCGAAAAGTCGCGACAGAACACCGATATAGGGAGTTTCACCGCAACCTGCGCAAGCGCCGGAGAATTCGAAGAGCGGACGGCGCATACCGATACCTTTCGGCTGGCTCAAGTTGACCTTCCGCGTATCGGGGTCGGGGAGGCTCATAAAGAACTTCCAATTTTCCGATTCAACAGCGCGGTGTTCGACAAAGCCTTCCATATTGATCGCTTTAACCGCCGGATTTTCCTTAGAC
Source organism: Treponema sp. OMZ 305 (assembly GCF_024181325.1). NCBI lineage: Bacteria > Pseudomonadati > Spirochaetota > Spirochaetia > Treponematales > Treponemataceae > Treponema > Treponema sp. OMZ 305. The sequence continues at coordinate 2,191,148 of NZ_CP051300.1, forward strand.
TTTGCAGGACACTGCTCCACGCAGATACCGCATCCCGTACAATCTTCGGGAGAAACCTGAATGGTAAAGAGGGAATTATCGAATTCCTTGCCCTTATACGGTATAGAGCGGAATGCGGAAGGCGCATGGCCGATATTGGATTTATCGTAGACCTTCATTCTGATAGCAGCATGAGGACACACAACGGTGCACTGACCGCACTGAATACAGAGTTCGCTCTTCCAAATCGGTATATGCTCTGCAATTGCACGTTTTTCATACTGAGTCGTTGCAGTCGGGAAGGTACCGTCTGCCGGAATTTCGCTCACCTTTACCGCATCACCTTCATTGATAGCGATTTTGCCTAATATTTTGCGGACAAACTCCGGCGCATCGGCGCTCATTGCGGCATGGCGAGAAAGTTTACTCGTTGCCTCTTTGGGATAGGTAACCTGTTCAACCCCCTCAAGCGCCATATCGATGGTCTTGATGTTCTTCTGAACGATTTCCGGTCCTTTCTTGCCGTAGGATTTTTCGATAAATTTCTTAATCAGCGCTACCGCTTCGTCCTCGGGCAAAATACCGAAAATCTTAAAGAATGCGGTCTGCATAACGACGTTGATACGGTTGCCCATACCCGCTTTTTCCGCAATCTTGACACCGTCGATAACGTAGAACTTCGCTTCTTTCGCGATAAGGTCTTTCTGCACTTCTATCGGCAGATGCTCCCATACCTCATCCTTATTCCAGTGACTGTTTAACAGGAAAGTACCGCCTTTTTTAAGGCTCTTGAGCATATCGTAGGTTTCGAGGAAGGTGAATTTATGACACGCAATAAAGTCCGCCTGTCCGACGAGGTAGGGCTTGCGGATCTTTTTCTTTCCGAAACGAAGGTGCGAGGTGGTAATCGATCCGGACTTCTTGGAGTCATACACAAAATAGGCTTGCGCGTTGTTGTCGGTCGCTTCACCGATAATTTTGATGGAGTTCTTGTTAGCACCGACCGTACCGTCCGAGCCGAGCCCGTAGAACATTGCCTGATGCATACCGGAATCGTCAACATGGAAGTGATGATCGTAGGCAAGGCTTACATGGGTTACGTCGTCTTCGATACCAACGGCAAAGTTGCTCTTCTTTTCTCCTTCCATATTATCGAATACGGCTTTAACCATTGCCGGAGTGAATTCTTTTGAACCCATACCGTAGCGACCGCCGAGGATAACGGGATAGTGAGTAAAGGGGCATTTCTTTGCAGCCTGCATTTCACCGATTGCAGTGCGTACATCTTCATAGAGCGCTTCACCGAGCGAACCGGGTTCTTTCGAGCGGTCGAGTACGGTGATATTCTGTACGGAAGCGGGCAATGCTTTTACAAAGGCTTCCGCGCTGAAGGGGCGGTATAAGCGTACTTTCAGTAAGCCGTACTTTTTACCTTGGCTATTCAGATAGTCTACGGTTTCTTCTACCGTGTCAGCGCCGGAACCCATCAAAATGATGACCGATTCCGCATTGGGATCGCCGTAATAGTCGAATAAGTGATAAGCGCGTCCGGTTAAGGTCGCGTATTTATCCATAACCCGCTGAACGATTTCGGGGGTTGCCAGATAGTATTTATTAACCGCTTCGCGCGCTTGGAAGTATACGTCGGGGTTCTGAGCGGTTCCGCGAATCATCGGTTTTTCCGGCGTTAAGCCGCGGAGACGGTGTGCGCGTACCAGATCGTCATTGACCATCTGACGCATCACATCCTGCGAAACTTCTTCAATCTTCTGAATTTCGTGAGAGGTTCTAAAGCCGTCGAAGAAGTGGAGGAACGGAACGCGCGCTTCGAGCGTCGCGGTATGAGCGATAATCGCGAGATCCATAACTTCCTGTACGGAGTTTGAAGCCAGCATTGCCCAACCGGTTTGGCGGCATGCCATAACGTCCTGATGATCGCCGAAGATGGAGAGTGCGCTGGTTGCCAAGGCACGGGCTGCAACGTGGAATACCGTGCTGGTAAGCTCACCGGCAATTTTGTACATATTGGGGATCATCAGTAAGAGACCCTGTGATGCGGTAAAGGTTGAAGAGAGCGCTCCCGTGGTTAATGCACCGTGAACAGCTCCGGAAGCTCCTCCTTCGGATTGCAATTCGACAACTTGCGGCACGGTTCCCCAGATATTAGTCTTTCCGTGGGCGGAATACTCATCGGCAACTTCCCCCATCGGGCTTGACGGCGTGATAGGATAAATTGCGATAACTTCGCTGAGCGCATGCGCAACGTGACCGGCGGCAGTATTACCGTCAATCATTACGAGTTTTTTTTCAGGCATAGTATCGTCCTTCTAAAGTATGGTGTGAATAGGTGTGTATACTATATTATTCAATATAATATATCCGATTTGCAAACAGCATAGTCTTTTAATGCAAAAAGTGCAAGACTTGGATGATAGTTTCTTTTTGCCGTTTAAATGCATTTTGAACAGAGTTTTATCAAGGTAAAAATCTTTTAATCCGCTATTCATAACGACGCCTGTGTGCTATACTTATCGGCAAATGAATTTTTCTAATTGTAATCTTGATTCCACTCTTTTACAGGGGCTTGAAGAAGCCGGTTATATTGAATGCACTCCGGTTCAAGAGCAGGTGTTTTCCGCAGGAATGGACGGTTCCGATCTTTATGTACAATCCCAAACAGGTACGGGAAAAACAGCTGCCTATCTGGTAACATTGATGCAGCGGATGCTTGCTGCAGGAACCGAAGACCGCCGCCCCGCTTTGATTCTTGTTCCCACACGGGAACTTGCCGTACAGGTCGAAGAAGAAGCGCTTAAATTAGGTAAACATACGGGGATCCGTGCCGCGAGCTTTTACGGCGGCGTCGGGTATCAGCAGCAGGAAGAAGCGCTTAAAAACGGAGTAGACCTTATCATCGGTACCCCCGGTCGCGTTATCGATCTTGAAAAATCAAAAACCATGAAGCTGAAAAACGTCGGCTTTTTAGTCGTTGATGAAGCAGACCGTATGTTCGATATGGGCTTTTATCCCGATTTGCGCAGTCTCCTTTCGGTATTGTCAAAGGCGGAAGAGCGGCAAACGATGCTATTCAGCGCAACCTTAAATACGTGGGTCAAGAACCTCGCATGGGAATACACCATCGATGCAAAAGAGATCACCATCGATGCGGATAATGTGACGGTTGATGAAATCAATCAGAAGCTGTTCCACGTGGCTGCAGAGCAAAAGATGTCCCTGCTACTCGGTATCTTGCGTAACGAAAAACCGGAGAATGCCATCATCTTCTGCAACACCAAAAAGACAACGGAGATTGTTGCAAAGCGGCTGCGCATTAACGGCTATGCGACGGAGTTCCTCATCGGCGATTTGCCCCAACCGAAACGGCTGCATATTATCGATTCGTTTAAGGCGGGTAAACTCAGCTGTTTGGTTGCAACCGATGTCGCGGCGCGGGGAATCGACATCAATGACCTCGCAATGGTTATCAACTACGACCTTCCGAATGAGGCGGAGAACTACGTACACCGAATCGGCAGAACGGCGCGGGCGGGAAAGACCGGCGCTGCGTACAGCCTTTGCTCGGAACAGGATGTGTACAACCTTCCCGATATCGAAAAGTATATAGAAGCAAAGATACCGGTTGTTATCCCCGGCGAAGAGGATTTTGAAAAAGACCGCAGCGCCGATCAGTATATACGGCTTGACCGCGACTCCTTTGACGAAGAACGATCCGGCGGACGATTCGGACGCAAGCCGCGCCCCGGTGAAAAATCGAGGCGGGATGAGAAAGACTCCCGGCGCGGCGCTAAAACAGCGAAACCTGCTTCCCGGCTTGCCGATTCAAAGCGCAAAAAGAAAGGCACGCAGGGAGAAGACAAAACCGATAGAAAATCTGCCGACTCACTCGGCGGCTTGAGCTTTGAAGAGCGGATGGCATACTACAAAAAACAGTACGGAAAAAAACTTGCCTCACAGGATAGCGCCGCCTTTGGGGATACCAACGAGGGTACGGAAAACGCCAAAGAAAGCCGCAATGCTCAGCCTGCTGCCGACAAGAAAGGAAAGGCGGGAGCAACCGCAAACCGCACTAAAAACCGGCAGGGGCAGCCTGAGAAAAAGCGGCGCAAGGGTGATAAATACGTTCCGTCCCAAACGGGCGATACACGGCAGGGTTCAAAGCAAAAAAGACGGCAGAACCAAGACCGAATGCCGGAACAGCGGAGCCGAACCGGAAAGGCGCCGGTACAGTCTTCGGCACACACTCAGTCCGTAAAACAAAAAACGGGCATATTCGGTATGCTGAAAAAACTGTTTACCGGAAAGTAAGGAGGGATGATAAAATGGATGCAGTAAAACGCTTTTTTAAATACATTGCAGTCGATACCAAGTCGAATGAAGATAATCCCGAATGCCCTAGCACCAAGGGACAGCTTGAGCTTGGAAAGATGTTGGTGCAGGAATTGCACGAGCTGGGCGTAGCCGATGCCGAACAGGATGCGCACGGATATATCTACGGAACAATCCCTGCCAACACCGGTAAAAAAGCGCCGGTTATCGGATTTATTGCACACATGGATACCGCGCCCGACTTGGACGGAAAATGCGTCAACCCGCAGATTGTGCACTATAAAGGCGGCGATATTAAACTGAACGAAACCTATTCGCTGACGGTACAGGAATTTCCGTTCCTCAACAAGCTTATCGGCGAAGATATTATCACCACTGACGGCACCACGCTTTTGGGAGCGGATGATAAATCGGGCATCACCATCATCATGGGAATGGTTGAATACCTCCGCGACAACCCGCAGGTGCAGCACGGTACGATTAAAATCGGCTTTACCCCCGACGAGGAAATCGGCAGAGGCGCAGACCTCTTCGATGTAAAAAAATTCGGAGCGGATTTTGCATATACCATCGACGGCGGAGAAATCGGAGAACTTGAATACGAAAACTTTAACGCCGCAAGCGCTAAAATCGAAATTCAAGGGAAAAACGTCCATCCGGGCACGGCAAAGAATATCATGATCAATTCGCTGCGGGTTGCCGGCGAGTTGGACGCTATGCTGCCGGTGGAACAAAAGCCCGAATATACGGAAGGGTACGAAGGCTTCTTTTTGCTTACTCACCTTAACGGCGCAGTGGATCACACATCCATGTCGTATATCATCCGCGACCATTCTACCGACAAATTCGAGCAAAAGAAAACACTGCTGCGGAATGCCGTTGCTTTTTTGAATACAAAATACGGAGCTATCATCACGCTTTCCATTACAGACAGTTACTATAATATGCGCGGACAAATTGAACCGCATATCGAAATTATCGACCTTGCGAAGAAGTCTATGGAAGAGATCGGCATCACGCCGATTATCCACCCCATCCGCGGCGGGACGGACGGCGCACGGCTTTCGTTTATGGGACTCCCCTGCCCTAACATCTTTGCCGGCGGCTTTAACTTCCACGGCCGTTTTGAGTGCATCCCCGTAAGCTCCATCTATAAAGGAATCGATTTACTCATCCGTATTATCGAAAATGCCGTAAGTTAGGATACGCTTTTTCTTGTACTTCATAATACTGCAGACCATGCTTTGATTCCAGCAGTGCAAATCAACAACCCCGACGCAAGCGTCGGGGTATTAAACCCTCCGCACGAATAAACCGTTCCGGATCATTACAACGCCCTGCATAAAAGCGGCGGCGTTTTCTTCTCCGGTCTTTTTTCCTGCTTCGATTGCGCGGTCAAAATCATCCAACCGGTGAGTTTGCCATTCGGCAAACGTCACGTATTATACTGTGCGCTTTTCGCGCACGAATTAAACAACTTCCAAAGTTGACACTTTGTTCAGTTGTTCAATTTTAAGGAACGGCTTTGTGTAATTTACCTTTAATCGGTATTATGATAGTATTCGGCTAAGATGGATGGAGCAGTGTAAGTGTCGCGTTAGTAAATCTCATCGCGACCTGTAAAACAGGAACTGTGGATACAGTACCTACTCTACTGAGCTTAATATGAAAAGAAGGAGGTTTCTCCTATGCGTAAACTTCTTATTTTTTTGGCAGCCATCGTTTTATGTGCCGGATGTGAAAATTATCAGGCCGATATTGACACCTATTTAAGTTATTGGTCAACACAGGCTGCAATTGTCCAGTCTAGCTTTGATCCTGCAATCACGGTACGAACCGATAAAGACACAATACAGAGTATTCCTTCATCAAGTAATGTAACGATAACATTTACCGTTCGCAATCCCAAAAACTTCAAGTTTAAGCTGCCGCGAGATGCAGGCGCCCCTACCGATATTGTCGTTTTTCCCACAGACGTTGCAGGCACAACGACAAGCAGCCCAAAACAACCCGATGATTATGAACTGACACAGGATTCATACAGTCAATTAACGCTCACATATAAAAAGGAATTTTTACAAAAACATGAATACGGCAAAAAGAATATCGGAGCGACGATTACGCTGTATGCTAAAGACGGGAGAAAATTTCCAGAAACATTTAAGCTCAATGTAAAAGCAAATACCCCTCCGCCCAATCTTATCTATCGAGCAATCGGCAAGACCGCTGCAGCCGATGTAAACGGCAAGCATTACTATGTGTTGTTCCTTGAAGTGTCGGGTATGGATACGGAGATAAATGGATCGGACCTTCTGCATAAAGATATTGCACAGCTTTCTATCGCTGAAGGCTCCGGCTCATACACCTCGATACCGTTAACGGTAAAGGCAGACAAAAGCGGATTCGATATCAGCGGCGCAGGCGGGCGGTTGTTGGAATACAGTAATGCAGCAGCTTTAGAGCTTGTAGATGTTGAATCAGGAGTAACGCCCGATATATTACCGGCTTCAACTGAAAAATGGATTCTTTGCGTAAAAACGGATGTCGAAGTTCGCGGCGCGGTAAAGCAGTACCGGTTTCAACTGCAAGATGAGGCTGGGCTGTTTTCCGAAGATGAATTACGTGTTTCGACCAGTATCAATAAAGTTAGTCCGGTACATATAGATGTTCAGACCGGCAATTGGACAGCAACAATGAAGAGCGGAAGTGAAGCCGATCCGCATGAAATAGTATATCAACCCGGTACGGGAAAGGTATTACTGCGAGTGTCAACGGCTACAACCGGAGCTACGGTATACTATAAATTGGAACGCAACAGTTCGGTTGTAAGCAAAAGCTCCGGACAAACACCTCAAACGATAGAATTACCTGCCGTTCCCGATGCCGTATATAAGCTTACGGTATGGGCGGAAAAAGAGGGTTTTGAGAATAGTCCGGAAGAAGTGGTATGCTATAAAACAAAACGCAATGACAAAATGGAAATAAGCGCGGGACCGAACGCTTGGGGACAGCTAAAAGCTGCCGTTGCAGTAGCTGAAGATGGAGACAGTATCTTTATAAAGGACACAATAAAGGCAACAAGTGCTGACGGTAACAGCGGTGCAATCGAAATCACCAAGAAGGTTACGATAAAAAGCAAGAACAGTGATGCAAATACCGATATACTCGATGCAAATAAAGATGAGCTCGATACGAGTGCCCATCGTATTTTCACTATCAAAAATGGCGGTGAACTGATACTTGAAAACCTTACCCTTAAAAACGGGAAAGCCGCGGGGGGAGGAGAAGCCGGAAACGGCGGCGCAATGCTGATAGAAAGCGGCGGAACCTTAACAATGACCGGCTGTGTCGTACAGGAATGTACAGCAGCAGCCAACGGCGGTGGAATATACAATGAAGGAACACTGATAATAAACAACGGAATAATCGGCAAAGGCACGAGCGAATATGCCAATCAAGCAGCGAACAGCGGCGGCGGTATCTTCTTATATGAAGGAGCTTGTACGCTTAACGGTACCAAAATACAAGAAAACACTATAGGAAGCAGCGGAAAAGGTTCGGGCATATATCTGCATCAGCCTAATGGTGCTGCACTTACTGTAACCGGTGCAACACAGATTGGAAACAATACGACGGGGTCAAATACTTTGTGTGTGGGAGCTCGCCCCGCTTCTCAAGGTGCTTTTATAACGGCAAAAAACTTTGCGGTAGGTTTCTATATCAATATTGAGCCGCAGGACTATGATGCTCAAAAGAATACAACCTTGGTAAAGCTACCTAATGGGAATGCTGCTCTATTTAACTATTGTTTCCATTTAATAGAGGCGGGCTCACTGGCGGAGGGCTGGGTATTAATTTCGAACGACGATGATAAAGAGCTTATATTGAAAAAAGGAACGGCGATAAGTGGCGGCGTCGCCTATGCTTGGGAGAGTCTCAAAGATGCAATATCTGAGGCGAAGGCAGGTGATACGATTGTTGTAGATGGTGAAATTACAGCTACTACTGATCCCGGTAACTATGGCGAGATTTCTGTAACCGAGAGCATCACCATACGCGGTAATAAAGGCTGTGCATACGATAGTCTCGACGCAAATAAGGAAGAACTCGGTTCAAATGCACACCGTATCTTTAATGTAACGGGCTCCGATACAAAGCTTACCCTCGAAAATATCGTTCTTAAAAACGGCAAGGCTGCGGGAGGAGGCGACCTTGGTATGGGCGGCGGTATCTACTGTAAGGGTATTAAAGAGCTAACGATAAAGGGCTGCGTTATTATGGACTGCGAGGCAGATATAGAAGGCGGTGGAATATGTGTAGCTGCATCGGGCGGTGTCAACACGAAAGCTGTTATAACTGAGACAAGTATTTCGGGAAATACGGCAGGTTTGCGTGGCGGCGGTATTGCATTCAACCCTTCTAATGGAACATCACATATAACGGGAGTTTTGGATAAAGTTACCGTAGAAAATAATAACCTTACAAGTACGGCTTCGGATCCTTATTTTAACAATGGCGGTGCGGGGGTATATTTTGGCGGCGGCTATAACGATAACTCAAAGTATACCGTTAAGGGCGGCACTATTACGGGCAATAACGCAGGCAATTACAACGGTGGCGGTGCTTACATAAAAACAAATACAAGCGGTTCTGTAAACGGTACGCTGACGTTAAAAGACGGTGCTCGTATTTCAGGGAATAGCGCTAAAAGCGGCGGCGGCATCGCGGTACGTAGCGCAAAGCTTATTATAGAGCCAGGCTGTACTATCGGCGGCGATAACGCTTCTCAAGGCAATACGGCAAAAACTTCAGGCGGCGGTATCTCCGTGGGTAAAAAGGCTGAGTGTACGATTAAAGAAGGTGTTACTATCCGGCATAATATGGTGACCAATGGCTCTACAATTCACGGCGGCGGCGGAATATATGTCGGCGATCCGAACTCTAATGCCGAAGCCGATATGGGAACATTAATCGTAAAAGGAACCGATACTAACCCTGTTGTTATTAGTAACTGTGTAGTCAATGGTAATTATGGCTCGGGCGGAGGTATCTACAATAAAGGGAAGGTTACGTTGGAATATGCACAACTCAACAATAACACAGCTCCAGACAATGGACAAGGCGGCGGCATTTATATCCACCAGTATGCCGGCGCCTGTGTGTTGGACAATACTAAAATTACGGAATGCGAAGCAACAAGCACTGGCGGAGGTGTATCTATTTCCGGTAATACTCTTACATTAAAAGGTGCTAGTGTAATTACTCCTTCGGAAGGTACAGAGAAAGGGAAAAACGACGTATATTTAGTGCCCAATGCATATATTCGTATTACTGGTAACTTAAGCGCTTCGCAAGTTGCGCGTATCTCAATGGAAGATGCAAACTATGTCGCGTATTCCACCAGGCCAGTATTGCAGGGTGATGTTAACAACAACTACCGCAAGTTCACGGTAACGCCGGGGGGCTATCCCAGTCAAAATTGGTATGTCGGCTCGGACGGTAAACTGACCACGACACAGCCTTACCCCTAACGGTACTACGCAATAGCGGGAAAGAGACGATCAGGGTAAAAACTATACCTAAGTTTTTAGAAATGCCCAATAGGAATTCCCATTTATAATTATGAATTATGAATGGGAGCATTCCCCATCAATGTACCCCTGTCCATCCCGATGCTTTTGTGTTAGTATCATTGCAAATGACTGTCATTATTATTGGCGCAGGCGTAACAGGAGTTGAGCTTGCCCGAAGATTAATCGCAAAAAAGCATAATGTGGTTCTTATTGAACAAAATCAAGAAACCGCCCGCCATGCCGCCAATCGCTTGGACTGTACCGTAACGGAAGCGCGCGGTAACGATCCGAAAGTTTTGACTGAAGCGGCAATCCAACGGGCAGATGCGCTGGTTACCCTTACGGACAGTGACGAACTGAATATGATTATCTGCGGTGTTGCAGAATCTCTTGCCCCCAAGGTGCTGAAAATTGCCCGCGTAAGAAACGAAAACTATGTCGCGTCGCTGAATACCGGAAAAGACCGTACATTGGGTATCGATTTTTTGGTGCATCCCGACCAAGAAGCGGCGCTTGCCATCATCAATGCGGTTGAGCATGGCGCTGTCAGTGATATTATCGCCTTCGAAGATTCTCCATATCAGCTCACCTGTTTTACCATCGGTGCAGGGAGTAAGCTAGACGGGATGACGCTACAGAATATCCGCTCTGTTACTACCGATAGCCCTTTTGTTGTTGTCGCCGTAGAGGATGAAAATAAGACTGCTATTCCTTCGGGTGGTACGATCCTTCATGCCGGTATGCGAATTTCGATTTTGACATTGCCGAATTATATTGAACGGTTTTATGCGCTTGCGGGATTCACGGTTAAACCTATCAAAAAGATTGCACTGGTCGGTATCGGGAAGGTTGGCAAGCGGGTTGCGGCAAGCCTCATCGAAAAGCATTCGTTTGGCATGTTTAAACGTCTGTTCGGACTTCGTTCAAAGCCTCGTTGGGAAGTTGCCATTATCGATAAAGACAGTACCCTTGCAAAACAGGCAGCGGCGGAGTATCCCGAAGCGCGCATCTACAGCGGAGATGTTACCGATGAGGCATTTATAGAAGAGATTGCGCTTAATTCCTTCGATCTCGTTATCAATGCAACGCAAAATTACGAATTGAACATGATTACTTCCGCGTATCTTAAAACACTCGGTATCCCCAAAACCATTGCGCTTGTGCAAAGCTCCGTGATGTCGAACGTAGCATATAAAATCGGCGTGGATGTTGCAATTCCGTTAAAGGACGTTACGGTTGATGTTATTATGAGCCATCTGGGAGGTAAACATCTTACCCGTATCCATACGATGGGCGCAGGTGAACTTGAGATAGTCGAGGTCATTATCTCCGATCAGTCGGAAGCGGTAGAGAAAAGTCTGAAAGATATTGCAATGCCCGGTGTGTTCCTTATACTGCTCATTACGAACGAAACAGGCTGCCGTATCCCCGATGGTAATACCGTCCTTGAAGCGGATGATAAACTCGCCATTATCGTACAAGTTGCACAAAGCGACGAAGTTATTAAGTATTTTGCCGGTAAAAAATGAAATTTTTCCAATGTTTAACCATCATCTTTATGATTCTTTCGATTGTTGCCGGAAGTTTTTTGATTCCGGTTTCCGTTGCTGTTTATATGCATGAATGGAACATGCTGTCGGCATTTTTTATACCGATGGCAGTTTTGTGGACAATAACACTTCTTCTATTTATCAAGACGAAGCGGCAACCGATCCGGCTTACCGTGCGAGAGGGAATCCTTTTGGTAAGCGCCGCATGGCTCGGCGCAGGCTTATTGGGTGCGGTTCCGTTTATGCTTTCGGGATTTGTGCCGCACTTTAGCGATGCGTTTTTTGAATCGGTTTCCGGATTTACGACAACCGGCGCAAGCGCCTTACAGAATATCGAAAGCTACCCGATGGCGTTGCGCGTATGGCGTACGCAAATGCACTGGCTCGGCGGTATGGGGATTGTTGCGTTAACCGTGGCGTTGTTCCCGTTGCTCGGCGTCGGCGGTTTTCAGCTGATAAAAAGCGAGACGAGCGGCCCGGACAAGGGAAAGGTTACTGCAAAGATCACCCATACGGCAAAAGCGCTCTGGTTTATTTACTTGGGGATGACGGTTTTGCAAATTATCCTCTTATGTATTGCAGGAATGCCGTTTTTAGAAGCAATGTGCCATAGTTTTTCTACGCTCGGTACCGGAGGCTTTTCAACCCAAAACACCAGTATCGGGTATTATAACTCGGCAGCTATTGAAATTATCTGTACGGTGTTTATGTTTTTGGCAGGCGTGAATTTCAGCCTCTACTTTCACCTTTTTACCGGAAAACCCGAAGAATTTTTTAGAAATTCCGAATTGCGGGCGTATATCCGTATCGCTTTTTGTGCAGGAGTCGGTGTGGCGTTAGTGCTTGTGCCGATTTACGGCATAGCAGCCGCTTTTCGTCACAGCTTTTTTCATGTTGCGTCGATTATGACAACCACCGGATTTTCTACGGTGAATTACTGTGCATGGCCTGCGTTTGCCCAAGCGCTCCTCTTTTTACTGATGTTTGTCGGCGGATGCTCCGGTTCAACGGCAGGCGGTATCAAAGTTATTCGCTGGGTTATTTTACGTAAGCAGGCATTGAACGAAATGCAGCGACTTTTGCATCCGCACGGTGTGTTCAGCATCCAACTGAATCGCCGCCCGGGACGGAAAGACGTTGTATACAGCGTTGCAGGTTTTATATTTGTCTATTTTGTGTGTCTGTTGGTAACATTTTTGGCGGCAGCCTTAACCGGCGCAGACATCCTTACCGGCATAGCAGCTGCGCTTACTTTGGTCGGCAATATCGGCGCTGCATTCGGAAGAATCGGCAGCGGCGGAGATTTTTCATTCTTTCCTCATTGGGCAAAAGTTTTGTTCTCTTTTTCTATGTTGGCAGGCCGCTTGGAGCTTTACACCATTGTTATCTTATGCGTACCCGCCTTTTGGCGCCGGTAAACAGCTAAACAAGTCGGCAGGCTTCCGGTTTTAAAAAGTACGGAGAGATTGAAATAGTATCGTCTTACGGGGACTAAGATTCTCGCTATTTGTCAGCATCTTTTAAAAGGCTTCAGAGCAAACGCATCAGATTTCTTGGTGCATTGCCCGCAGAATACAGAGGCTGTTCAACCAGAGTTGAATCGCTCTGCGATTCAAATGGTCTCACAGCCTTTGTATTCTGCGATATTGCTTCTATTCATCTGATGCGTTTGCCTCTTTTAGAATAAAGTGCGTGAAATTTTGGATAAAATTTCACGCAGAAGGAAGGAAATGCATCAGACGTTTTTATACCCCCACAGAATAATAGAGGCTGTTCAGCCTTTTCTTTTTGAAATTAGGAATCATCCGCGGCTTGTCTATTATCGAATTTATGGATATACTACCCGTGTATGTTAAATGCAGTCTTTAAATGCGAGGTAGTAGAAAAATAATGATATCTGATACAAATGCACGTGTGCAAGGCAAGATTCTTTACGAGGATGAAAATCATAAGTTTATCTGGCTGGGCGGTGAAACAAAATACCGGAAAGGGGCAGTACAGACCATGCAGTATCTAATCATCGATAACGGCCGTGGGATTTTACTGGATCCGGGCGGGGTACATCTTTTTTCTCAGGTAGTAACTGCTGTCAGTAGATTTATATCGGTAGATAAAATCGACATTATCTTTTTTTCTCATCAAGACCCTGACGTTTCTTCGGGTATCGCCCTGTGGCTGGGTATTACGCAGGCACAGATTTATATTTCGTCCCTTTGGCTCCGTTTTATGCCTCATTTCGGTATTGTGGATGTTTCGCGTATGACCGGTATCCCCGATAAGGGTATGAGCATTTCCTTGCCTTCCGGCAATAAGCTACGCTGTGTGCCTTCCCACTTTATGCATTCGCCGGGGCACTTTTCACTTTTTGACGAATGTTCTCGTATTTTGTTCAGCGGTGATATCGGCGCTGCCGTATTTGAAAAAGAGGAAGATGAAACACTTTTTATCGATGACTTTCAAAAGCATATCCCGTTGATTGAAGGCTTTCATGTCAGGTATATGGCTGCTAATAAGGTTGTTAAGCGCTGGGTTGAAGTAGTACGGCTATTGAACCCTTCTATTATTGCGCCGCAACACGGAGCCGTTTATACTGATGATAAGGTAGAGCTTTTCTTAAATTGGCTTTCGAATCTGCAATGCGGTATTGATTATCTTGATCGATTATTTTAAGGAACAGTTCTATGGTAGATGAACAGGCAGCCATTGAAAATTTCTCCGATTTAGTAGATAAAATTGTTGTTAAATACAATAAAGGCGTCGTATTAGACTATGTAACGCAGCATTCGTTTCAAATTATCAAAAGTTCAATGGAACAGCTGGAAGAACGATTTGAAACTATTATTTCAATATTTGAAGAAATTCAAAAAGAGAGTAGCTCTTCTGCTACGAATGCAATTCGTGTCGACGATTTGTTGGATGCGGCGCTCGGCGGAAGAAAAGTGCTGCAAAAAGAAATTCATAATCGACTTGATGAAATTGATGAAGCGGCAACCACGGCACAAACAACAGCAGCCTCATTCGAAACGCTCAAAGAACATACCGGCGAAGTTAAAGCGATGGTTTCCGATATTCAAGATATTTCGATAAAAACCGGTATTCTGGCTATTAATGCTTCAATTGAAGCCGCTCATGCAGGTAAGGCTGGCGACGGTTTTAGAATTATCGCCAATGAGGTACGAAATCTTTCAACCCAAACCGGCACCTTTGCGAAAATGATTGAGACAAAAATGGCTGAATTGCAGTCATCGGTAAACGATATCAATAATAATATGTCGCTTTTTATTTCGCTGTTTTCAAAGTTTCAAAAATCTTTTACCGGTATTCTTGCCAATTATGATAAAAATTCGGAAACCTTAGATGCGGCAGGCTGTTCGTTGGCGGAAATATCTTCTTCGATTAAAGAACAAGATACCAGTATCCACGAAGGTTTTAACTCGCTGAAAGCGATCAATGAGTTCTTAAAAGAAACGAGCACTATATTGGAAGTGGTACAAACCAGTCATCGACATTTGGGTTCATTATTACAGAAAAAAGAATAGCCGAAAGAATTTCCGCTTCATTTTTCAAAAATTCTATTTTTGCAGATAGAAGAGTAACAGGGTTTGAAACGACAGCCCCCCGCGACAATGTCTGCATTTGTGTTCCGAACTTTTCAATATATGTCTGCTCAAATATCATCGCTTGGTTTTCTGCGAGTGTTATTAGGTTTTCTTTATGAGAATATATCCTAGATATCCCAATTCACTGTGAAGTGTACTAAACGTTGTTGTATATCCATAGCTGGCGGCATAAAAGTTCACACACCAGTATTCTTCTGTTCCGCCCGATACGGACGCCGGTTGTACATCGTTATCGCCTACAGCGATATTGTCTTTCTTAAAGGTACGTTTAGTAGGAGATATTCTGTCATCCCTCTGTGGAATTCCCTTTGAAACTGAGTTTACGATAAGCTGAGCCGGATCGGTAACAGGTGTACCGTAGTCTTGTAAACGGAAGCGGACAGAAGCATCGGAAGGATATGTTGTAATTAACGGGCGGGTAGAGATTTGATTTGTCATTAAGCGATAGTATTTTTTTGTATTTTCCAAATACTCTACTGCTGTAAACGGGTTGTCACTATTATACCGGTCGATTTGGCTTCTATCATTTTCGCAGTCATTCTTCCGTTCATAAATACGATAGTAAATTTCGGTTCCTTTAATATATCCTGCGGCTCCCGTTGCATTCGCAGTATCAGCGGTATTGAATTCACAATACCGCTGACTTAAATCTTCAAGATTACTGGGATCATGCTCTGAACGCTGCGGTTTTTCAAGATAGATTAAATTCGGAATACCGCAGGTTGTCATAAACAGGCTGCAGAGACAACAAAAAAGAAAAGTATATCGCTGGTATAAAAGTTGCAACAGCCGCATCACCCCCAACAGTATTTTCCTCTATTGAATGGAAAGAGCAATAATCCGCGATTTTGCAAGCAATGCCCAATCGTTATCGGGATACAACTCCGTAAGTTTTGTATATGCTTCAATTGCTTTATCCGAATGAGCGAGGCTTTCTTCAAGCCGTCCAATGTTAAACAATGCCCGCGGTTTAAGCGGAAAGTCGTCATAAGAGCCTGACAAGGTATACAGTTCCAACGCTTTATCGTGTTGCTGTAATTCATCGGCACAGGCTGCCGCATTAAAATAAGCAATACCGGCAGTGTAAGATTTTGGCTGCGCCTCTCCTGCTTTTTGGTAAAAGGTGAGCGCTTTTTCCCAATCTTTCCGGAGTACATAGATTTCTCCGAGCGTTGTATAGGCTCTAAATGCAGCGTATGAGCGACCGTTTGCTGTAGCTTGCTTTTCAAGTTTTTCGACAAGCGCATCTTCCTTAGCTGTCATATCTTCGGCGTTTTTATTTCGTAAATCCGTCCATTCAGAGATTATTGTCTCCGTTTCTATAGATGCTTTTTTTGCGGCACGTGTAGTGAGCGATGATGCAATCAAAGCGATTGCGACAACGGCACAAACAGCTCCCAGTATAACGACGATCGGTTTCCGATTCTGAGTTAAAAACTGCCCACAGCGTTCTGAAAAAGAAAGCGTCTGATCATTTTGTTCTGCCATATATGTCTCCCGTTAATTTTTTATGTTTAGTTCTTTCATCAACCGTGAAAGATATGTCCTTTGAATTTTCAGTATCGAAGCCGCCGCGGTTTGATTTCCGCCGGTTTTCTCCAGTACTGTTCGGATATATGTCCGTTTAAATACGTCCGTTGCGGTTTTAAGACCGTCAATTTCTCCGGTCAACACCGCTGTAGCAGAGCGGGGAAATAAATATTCAGCGGTAACGAGCGGCGGATATCCGTTTAAGCATCCGTATTCGACGCTGTTTTTTAGTTCCCGTATATTCTCCTTCCATTCCGCTTGCTGCAATGCCTCGTGAGCATCTGCCGAAAAACCGGTAAACGGTTTCCGCATTTCCTGTGCTGCCTGACGCAAAAAAAACTGCGCAAGCGCTTCAATGTCTTCTTTGCGCTGCCGTAACGGCGGTATATACAGCGGCAGTACATTTAATTTGCCGTACAGCTCCGATAGGAAGTCTCCTTCGCGGGTTAAGCGTTCGATGTCGCGGGATGTTGAGGCTATTAACCGTATGTTTCCGCCGCTTTGCTCAAGCTGTAAAATCTTGTCCAAAAGCCTCTTTTGCAGTGAAAGCGGAATGACCGCCGCCTCATCAAGGAACAAGGTACCGCCTTCGGCTTGTTTAAAACAGCTTTCATCTGAGCCATCGATAACGGCCGTATCATCCGCAGCAGCGCCGAATAAGCGGTGGGCAAGCAACTGGTCTGACGGCTCAGTACAATTCACACGAATAAAGGGATGATCTGCACGGCAGCTGTGAATATGCAGCTGCTTTGCAACTGACGCTTTTCCTACTCCATTTTCACCTATAATAAGTATCGGTATATCGGACGATGCAAGCTGCTTACAGAGCTCAAATTTCTCTCGCATTACCGGACTGGACGCTATAAAAGGCGTTTTTTCCGTTGCGTATTCTGTTATTTGCTCCCTGTGTTTTACAGCATCCGCATAGAAACGGTATGCACACGAAGTACGGTAAACCGGTGCGGCATATCCCGCTACAAGGCTCAATAACGAAAGGTCGGATTCTAAAAAATTTCCTCCGTCTCTTTTATTCACTGCTTCAAGAACACCGATACGAGTATCCTCTATACACAGCGGTACTGCGATAAATCCCGACGCCGCATAGGGAGTTCCATCCATACCGTTGGATGTAAAGCGGCTTTCTGCATCGGGGGTATTCATTCTTAACGGTTCGTTTTGTCGTAACACCCATGCCGCTGCTGCCGGTAATTCTTTTTTTGCGTCAAAGCAATAAAAAGTATCATCACATATATACGCAACCGTTTGAGCTTTTTGTAACGTTTCGTCCGTTAAAAAAAGAGAAGCAGCGGTACTGCCCACTGCTTGCATACTCGAACGGAGAATAATTTCGAGCAATACATCCCCCGAAGCCGAAGCGCCATCGGTGAACAAGGGAGTATTGATGAGAGCAGCTATTTTTTCGGGTAAAATATGACCTAAAATATACATACGCTGCTCTCACAGCAAAACTATTCCGATGCTTTATTCTTCATGAGATCACCCAACGTAAAGGCACCCTCGCCGTCTTCCTGTTTTGTAGACATATAGCGGGAAAGCTCTTCCTGTTGGAGACGTTTCTTATAGTCGCGTATTGAAAAAGCCGTTTTCTTATCCTTAACGTTGACATCAAGAACAGCCGCCTTTACCTTATCGCCGACAGCATATTTCTTTAATACTTCGTCGGGATTATCTTCGCGGTTTTCTACGAGGTTTTGCTTGTGGATAAGACCTTCGATGCCGCCGGGAACTTTTACGAATATTCCAAAGTCGGTTACCGAAGTAACTTCACCTTCAACGAGTGAGCCGGGCTTATATGCTTCCGCGAAGGTCTTCCACGGATCATCGCTTAATTGCTTTACACCGAGGCGGACTCGGTGCTCTGCCGGATTGCATTCGATAACGATTACTTCAAGCTCTTGACCTACTTCAAGCTCACTATTCGGATGACGTACCCGTTTTGTCCATGAAAGATCATCAACATGCAAAAAGCCGTCGATTCCTTCTTCAAGCTCGATAAACGCACCGGCATTGGTCAGTTTCACCACTTTACGGGTTAAACGGGTCCCGACAGGATATCGTTCGCCGATATTATCCCACGGATTTGCCGTTACCTGCTTTAAGCCGAGTGAAACACGTCCTGCCTGAATATCATAGCCGAGGATCATACATTCGACTTCATCGCCGATTTTAACCATATCGCTCGGTTTGCTTACTTTTTTTACCCAGCTGAATTCGCTGATGTGTACGAGACCTTCGATACCTTCGGATAATTCTACAAAGGCGCCGAAGTCGGTAATCTTTGTAACATGACCCTTTACGATATCGTTCACTTGGAATTTATCTTCAAATTCAAGCCACGGATCGGGAGTAAAATGCTTTAATGAAAGATTGATGCGCTTTTCGGCCGGATCAAGTCTGATAACTTTCAAATCGATTTCTTGACCTTTTTTCACAAAATCTTTCGGTCGGGTAACATGTCCCCAGCTCATATCATTGATATGGAGCAAGCCGTCGAAGCCGCCGAGATCGATAAAAGCGCCGAAGCTGGTAAAACTTTTTACCGTTCCTTTTACAACGTCACCGATGTTGGTATTTTCAAAAAACGCTTCACGGTTTTTTTCCAGCGTATCTTCAAGATATTTTCTTCTATTAACTACAATATTGTCTCTGTTTCCCTTGCGGTCAAAGACCATCTTTTCAATATAGAAAGTTCCCTTTTCGCCTAACAGGGATTCAGGT
This sequence comes from Treponema sp. OMZ 305, assembly GCF_024181325.1. NCBI lineage: Bacteria > Pseudomonadati > Spirochaetota > Spirochaetia > Treponematales > Treponemataceae > Treponema > Treponema sp. OMZ 305. The sequence goes on from NZ_CP051300.1 coordinate 2,210,486, forward strand.
TTATCCACTTTCTGCGCGGCAGCCTGACTGATCGGCAGGAATGCAATCATATTTGCGCCAAGCTCAACATCGTATCCGCTTTTGTTCACAAGCTTCTTGATGACGCCCGTTACCGGAGTTTTATCCCGGTACGCATTTTGTAGTTTCTTGCGTAAAACGGTTCGGTCTGCTTTCTGCTTGGAAATAATCAGCTTACCGTCTGTTGCTTCGGTTTTTTCGATATATACCTGTACGGTATCACCGATCTGAGGCTCTTCGGTAAATTCTTCGCGTGCGACACGCCCTTCCGATTTACCGCCAACGTCAATAAAAACCGAATCATCGGTTATCGCAATAATACGGCCTTCTTTTAATGTTCCGACTTCAGGAGATTCAAAATTTAAATACTCCTCTGGTAATTGTGTTTGGATGCTCTGATCGGAATTTATAACCGCATCCATTGCCACTTCCTTTTGTTCCATAAATAACCCTTTATCGTGTATTTTGTCTTTTATTTTCTCACAAACCTGCATTATCGTCAAGTCCGATGTATCCAAATAGAAAGCATCTTGCGCAATTTTTAAACTGCCCTCTTTTTTATTCCGGTCGATAGCATCCCGCTCTTCAATGCTTTTCCGTATTTCGGCTTCCGAGAGATTGCTGGTGCCTTGCCCAAAGCGGCGCCGTGCGCGTGCCTCTGCGGAAGCGTCGAGGTACACCTTGCATTCGGCATCGGGGAATACCACGGTGGTCATATCCCTGCCTTCGCAGACGATGTTCAATTTTGCTGCAGCGGCTCGAATCTTTTCGTTGATGAGATGCCGAATGGGAACAATCGCAGAGAGAGCTGCGACAACTGATTCCACAGCATCGCTGCGGAGATATGCTTCCACGCAGCGACCGTCTAAATACATTCCGTCCCGCTTATATTCAAGTGATACGGTTTTTGCAAAGTCCGTCCACTTTGTTTCATTTCCCAAATCCGGTTTTTCCGCGCCGGTGCCGCTTTCATCCCCACCTAATGAACGAAGCACTGCGAGGGTGAGCGCACGGTAAAAGCTGCCGGTGTTCATAAAGGTAAAGCCGAAATCAGCTGCAAGCATCTTTGCAACGGTGCTTTTTCCCGAGCCTGCAGGACCGTCTATCGCAATAATCATTTTTTACCGCCTTTCAAAGATGCCGAAACATCTTTCAATAATAGCTTGGTTTCCGTTCTGCTCGGCAGGTGTTTCAGACGCACCGGCATTTCGGCACAGTTCTGCGATACCGGAGAAACAGTGGCTCCGCTTGACAGGCAATTCTCACAGGCGCTGTCAGGCAACTTGACCTCGCCGGTGCTTTCGGAAGTAGATTCAATAAAAAGCCCCCATTCGATGCCTTTCTTTTCTGCATAGCCGTATTGCTGCTGTATTTTCTTAGGTTCGGGGAACACTTCTACGCGGCATCCGTATTGTTCCAGATACCTCGCCGCGGCGCTATTCCGGCGGATGGAGTTGCCTTTCTCGTAAAACACGATTGCATCGATAAAACCGGCTGCTTTGGAGCCGATGCCGAGCTGCTCCAATCCTGCGAGGAGACGGTCGAGCCCGATCGAAGCGCCGACCCCGCTCACCGTATCCTTCATATAAAGCCCCGTTAGATTGTCGTAGCGGCCGCCGGAGCAAACAGAGCCGAGCTGCGGAAGGTCGGTTAAAAAAGTTTCGTATACGATACCGGTGTAATAATCAAGGCCGCGTGTAATGGAGGGGTCGAGTATGAAGCTTTCCGCGATACCTGCGTCGCATAGGAGCTGATATACGTCCCGCAACCGGCCGGTATCGGGGGCAGCGCCTCCTGCAAGCGCTTCTATGTGCGCAAGGATTGTTTCAAAATCGGTGCCTGCCGAAAGGCCGCTGCTGTATTGCACGATTTTTTCAGCCTTTTCAGCTCCGGCAATTTCTGCGAGTTGTTCAATTACTGCTTCCTTACCGATTTTTGCCAATTTATCGACAATGCGGAGAATGTCTTCACTGTTATCCTTTAGCTCCAGCCTGTCCAAAAACCGGTTGAATATGCCGCGGTGCGAAATATGAATACGGAAGTTTGTAACGCCGAGCGCTTTAAGGGCGTTATACATGACTTTCAAAATTTCAAAATCGGTATAGGCACAGTCCGACCCGACACTGTCAAAATCACATTGAATAAACTCGCGGTAACGCCCCGCCTGCGGTTTTTCGCCGCGCCAGACTTTTGCAATATGATATCGTTTAAATGGAAAATATAATTCGTTATAGTGCTCCGCAATAAAGCGGGCAAAGGGAACGGTCAAGTCAAAACGGAGCGCAATGTCTCGTCCGCCGTTATCGTTAAAACGGAATACTTGCTTTTCGGTTTCTCCGTTGCTTTTGCGCAACAGCACTTCCGAATATTCCAAAGCAGGGGTGTCGATGGGCACAAACCCTGCATTTCTAAATACATTGGTAACGGTTTCAATTAAAAGAGAGCGCTGTATTTCGTCGCGCGGTAAAAAATCTCTAAATCCTTTAAGAACTTTCGGTTGTATCAATTCGCTCATTTTTTCAGTATAGCGAAACTTTACGGTTAATACTACCCGCTATCATTGTAACTTCATTGATTTAGACAAAAATTAGTTTCTCCGGTAAATCGCAAGAGTGTCCTTGTATTCTCTCCTCTTTGCGTCTATAATAGCGCCATGCAAAGCCGAATTGTAGGATTATCTCGTTATCACTTTTCTCGGAAAAGCCGCAAAGCACTTGACACGTGCAAAATTTCCGGCACAATTCTGCACTCTGCACTCTGCACTCAGCATAATGTAGCATCCGATAACTTTCTCACTCAAAAGCGGATAGACCTTCCGCTGTATTCTACGCCGCTTCCCTGTGCGCTCAAAAAACATACTTCTGCAAAAAACAATTCCATATACCGGCACTCGTTTACCGTTTTTTCAAGCGGCGACCGGCTGCAATGCCGTCATTTTTCCGCACTATCCCTATTTGCTCATAGCAAGAGCTTGGTCGGCAGATTTTCAAGAGTACCTCATAATGAAGTATGGGGCTGTCCAAAAACTAACCGCTTTTTGAGGCATCCCCATCGTCCGTATATAAAATTATCAAAATAAGGAAAATCCTATGAATCATGATGATGCAAAGAAATGTGTACGTCCTTTTATGAGGATGTTCTCTATCTGTATTGCGCTCATTGCAGCGGTAATGATTTTCGGTTGTAATCAGAATGTCGGCAACGAAAGCAAAACGCCGGTTGTGCAGTACAAAGTAACACTCGAAAAGACCGCCGGGGGTAATGTAACGGTAACACCTGCCATGCCTGACAGCGGCATGGTAGATAAAAACACTGAGCTTACCTTTACTGCAACGGCAGCCTCCGGCTATGAGGTAGAAACATGGACAGTTTCTCCAAACACTGCGCTAAAAACAGGCGGTACTGCAGGAAGTTTAAGCGCAACAGTAACAATTACCACAGATACAACGGTGAAAGTAACCTTCAAACATTCAGAAACACTGCCGCCCAAGCACACCGTAACGTTTGACGTAGACGGCGGGAACGGCAGGCTGAGCGCAACGCTTGACGGGACAGCCTTTACCGGCAACAAAGTGGAACAAGGGAAAACCGTTGAATTTACCGCATCGCCTTTTTTCGAATATACCGTTGATAGGTGGAGCATCGACGGCGACGTCTTTGAAGAAGGTACCGGCGCTGCAGGAAGCCGAACAGCAAGAGTAAAAATTACCGCAGACATAACGGTAAAAGTGAAGTTTAAACCTACCATAACGGATCAAGAAAAGGTTGAGAAAGCAGCAGAGAGTTTAAAACTCTATTTTCCAAATGGCGATACTGCAGATAGCATAACTTCTAATCAGCTAAATCTTCCGCTGCATGGACTGCACCGCACTCAGATCAGCTGGGAGTCAAGCAATGAAGCCATAATCAAAGTACAGGAAGGTTCCATTACCCGCCCCGAAGAGGACACTCCGGTAACATTGACGGCAACCATTACAAGCGGCGCCGTTTGCGCACCAAAGTCTTTCCCCGTCACCGTGCGCGGAACAAATCAAGAAGCGGTAAGCCGTGCCGCAGAACGAGTGATAAAACAGATTTCTCCAGTGGTGACGAAAGATATGTCCTCTATTACGCTACCCATTAAAGAAACGGTTTCTATTGAGAAGAGCGCCAATTCTTTTATTGAAGTTGAGGTTGATATCGAATGGAAAGCAGAACCGACAGACATTATCGCAGTTCCGGCTTGTACGGTTAAACCGCATGAAACGGAAACAAAGACAGTAACATTGACTGCAACCGCAAAAACAGGAAGAGTCCAAGCCACAAAAACCGTTACGGTAACCGTCTATCCTAAAAACAACGAGCCAAATATTCAGGATGTTTTAAACGACATTGTCAACACGCTACCGACTGCAATAGATACCGATATTTCGCTGCCTCAGTCTCCTGCCGGGTATAAACTTACATGGGTATCTCCTAACGACAGCATACTAAAGATTTCCGAAAATAGCGGACATATTGAGACATGGGATTTGGTTTACCGGACGCTAGAATTAACTGCAACACTGAAAAAAAACGGTGGCAGTAAAACGGCAGAGCAAAAGAAGACGGTTACAATAAATGCTCGGAAGAGATTTACAATAGGTAATGACGGCGGAACTTATGAATTTGAAGGCGATAAGCTGACATTGCGTCATAGTAACGGTGAACCTGCTGCCGTATACCACGTGAACATTGATGGCAATGCCAAAACTATAACGGCAACACTTGAACGTCTGAGTTATCAAAATAATAACCTTATAACACCTGAAGAAGTTGCGAAACTTGTTTTCGCAGAAAAAGAGACAATGCCTAATATGTGGCTGCCCATCCTTGAATTACAGCAAAAAGATTTAGTTACGTTGAAAGATATCCAAGCTATCCACCGGCAATTTGTCCCAGAGTCCATTACAAATAAAGATATATTTGAGGTCTTTGTTAAACTTCCGCTTTCTTCAGATATGTCTTATAAAGATATGTCTTATGAAGAGTTTTTGAAAAAAGCTCCGAAAGAACAGAGTGAATTGATTAAGAAAGCATTAAAATTAGGGCAAAATAGCATATACAAAGAGCTGGGGTTACCCGAAAACACTCCGCTTACAGAATTTATAGCAGAACTAAAATCATCCATAAAAAAGGATGTAGATGCTTGCCTTAAAAGAGCCAAAGAAGCGCATACATATCAGTATCGCATTGAAAGAGATAAACTTACCGTTTCTGAGAAGTCTTCCGGAAAGCCTATCCCATTCTTATGGGAGAAATTTTAATACCGCGCAAGGCTGTCCAAAAAAACTCGATACTATATAGAACCACTGACATCCTGTCAGAGACGCGATGGGGATGTCTCAAAAGTTGGTTACTTTTTCGACATCTCCTCGCAGTCAAAACTATACACGGATGTATAGTTTTGACGATGCGCCGTAGACGGTATGCATATTTTCAAAAGGTTGCACTACGGTTTATCTTCCAAAGGCGATGAATCCTTTTATTGCGAAAATCTTCCGGTATCGACTGTGCGCTGATGTCCTGCACGGTAAAGAGCGTATTATGATAAACAAACTTATTCTCTCCCGTACTGCCGAGTTGATTATCCGAAAGCGCCGCTGTGTTAAAACGCAGTGTTCGTGAATTGGTCGAAAAGTATAAAACGCCGTCCGCCGACAATACCTTACAGCAGCTGCGGATTAAATCCTGCCAATGCCGGTTCACATCGAAGAATTGAGGCGCCCGCTTTGAATTGGAAAATGTCGGCGGGTCGCAGATGATAATATCCCAGCGCTCTTTCCGTTTTGCGGACTGCTCCAGAAAGAGGCGGACATCGCTTTGCACAAACCGACAGCGCTCAGAATCAGCGACGCCGTTCAGCTGAGCATTTTCTGCCGCCCATTGCAAATAGTTTTTCGACAAGTCAACCGAACAAACCCGCCGCGCTCCGTTTACCAGCGCATGAACGGAAAAAGAAGCAGTATAGCAGAAGAGATTCAGCACCGACTTACCGGCGGCGCTTTCGGCAATTGCAAGCCGAGCCGGTCGATGATCAAGGAACAAACCGGTATCGAGGTAATCGGATAGATTGACCAAGAACCGGCACTTACCTTCCCGCATAATGATCCGCTTGCCGCTGTCGGCAATCTTTTCATATTGAGCTTCACCTCGCTGCCGCTTCCGGCATTTTTCGTATACTTGCGCTGCAGGAATTTGCAAAGCATCGCATACCGCTTTCGTCAACTCCGAAAGAGAAGCGGTCGTTTTCCCTTCTTTATTGCTATCATTATTATACGGAGACCGTTCATATTCGGTAAGCACAGCGAACAACGCTCCGGTTGTATCTTCAATATAGAGATCGACGGCAACGGGAATTTCGGGGATGTCTTTATCATACAGCCGATAGGCAAAGATGCCCAATCGCCGTGCATATTTTTTTAAATGTTTATATCGTTTTACAAGGCGGTTATAAAAAAGCGCCGCCTGTCGAGAATATTCGGAAGGATTCATAGCGGTTTTACTACGAGGATTTAACACTTGTATTTCTTAAAGCCCCGTATTTAGAATAAGGCGATTGTTATTCGCTCGCCTGCTGAATACGGGTATTCATCATAACGCCTAAAAGCGCATAGCCTGAGGTAAGATCTTCCCGCTGAACGAGCACGTGATCAGGCACTTTAATTTTTACATTTGTAAAATTCCAGATTGCATCAATTCCCGCTGCTACCAGTTGGTCGGCAATATCTTGTGCACTGGGCGACGGCGCTGTCAAAATTGCCAACGCAGGATGCAAAGCGTTAATCTGTTCCGCCAATTCATTCATTGCGAAAATCGGAATACCATGAATTTTTTTGCCGATCTTTTTTTTGTCACTATCGAAAGCCGCGCAAATTTCTAATCCGTGGTCTCTAAATCCCTGATATCCGGTAAGCGCGGTTCCAAGGTTCCCCGCTCCGATAAGAATGGCCCTTTGCAACGTATCCCAACGGAGAAAATGTTCGATAGCGGCAATGAGTTCATCAACCGGATAGCCCTTTTTCGGCTTACCGATAATACCGGTAATAGCCAAATCCTTACGCACTTGAATGGGCTCAAGGTGCAACTCTTCAGCAATAACGGTACCGGAAATATACGGAAATCCATCCGCTTGAGCTTGTTTTACTATATGTAAATAGGACGGCAATCTTCTGATTGACGGCACTGCAGGTATCTTTAACTTTTTCATTCGAATCACCTTACTTATCAAAACTCAAGGATTATTAAGCTTCTAACCCTCTAACGTATTTTTTTATGATATAAGTAAAATAATGAAAGGTCAAGCAGTAATAATAATTGCCGTTTCAGAAGACTTCGTAGGGAATAACTTCCTTAACATACAAATAGACGGTCAGTTCAGCCGTGAACTTCCCGCCCGAAACATAAAGCCGCGGGTTATCTTTTATCAGCATTTCTCCGCTGACGGACTTGGGCTTGTTTTTAATATTTTTTCTTAGATACCCCCGAACGGCGGCAAGCGCCGCGTCCCGATAAGCCTGCCGCACTCCGTCTATTTCCATCTTGCGAGCTGCCTTGCCGGAACCTTTAGCAGTAACATAATTGATGCGTATCCACTCCGTTCTGTGTAAAGCGATTGCATCGGTAACGCGGTATTCCGCCCAACAGTATAGATATGGGTATTGCGGGCGAAGCTCCGTAACGGATAAGCGGGTGTCATTCGAAGGGATGGTCTGGAGCGACGTTAATTCAAACTCTTCCGCAACACGTCTCCGTTTATCGAACGGCGTATAAGAAAACCGCCAGCCGTAAGTCATCCCTTCCATTACCGTTTTTGATAATTCGATAAGCGCTTGCCGAGGAGGCAGCCGCGTGCCCTGTGTGTCGTTATCCATGACGCCCGGCTGAGATTCAAGGAAAACCCATACCGGTGCACGGATAATAAGAGCGTCGCTTGTTCCCGAACCGGAATAGCTGTCGGCATATAAGAAAGAAGCGGCGCAGAGCAAAAAGGAAAAAAAAGATATCTTATGGAATATCGCGGTTTTGAATATCATAACAAGCTTGATAATTTCCTCATTTTTATCGGCGCAACACTACTTCTGCGCAGGTTTTACCGTAGGCTCCGTGCTCGGTACGGCAGCAGGAATAGGCGCAGTGGGTTTTCCTTTTTCGATGGAACCGAATACTGCATAGTTTTTCATTATTTCGAGGAACATGGCAAAGATGTGTCGATCCTGTTCCAACCGGGTGAAGGATTCTTTATTTTTAGAGCTAACGGCAAGCGCTTTTATGTTTGTAATCAGTTCGGAAGTGGGAGCTTTTATATCCTCCAGTAGGTGCTCGGTAAAAATATACAGATCGGAATATGCTTTGCTTCCGGTTTGAACGATAGCCTTTGCCTGCATATTTGCAATATCAACGATTTTCTGCAGCTGTTTTTTCATATCTTTACCTTTTTCAATCTCTGCAATATAGCCTTGAATCTCAAGGAGATTGCATTGACCTTTCGGTTTAAAAAGCTGTTCAAAATTATTTATTTTACCTAACAGCATTTCGCAGGAACGATAAATTGCCGCATATTGTCCTTCAATCTGTTTGTTCACAAAAAAACCTTCAATCAGCAGCGATTTTAAAAAAGTTTTGTAGTGCGTTTCAAAATACATTTCAGTAAACGCTTTTAACAATTGCATCGGTCTCACCCAATCAAAAGAAATAGGGGAAAGATTTTGAATCGCATCATTGACTACATCATTATATCCATCCAACGGTTTCAACTGAGCGCTACCAAAACATTTTTCTATTAATCCGGTAATATTGTTTTCTTTGGAGATTTTTAAAAGGCGTTTTGAATCCGCTTGAAACTTTTCGCTGCTCCGATCAATATATTCCTGCAGAGGTTTTGATTCGGAAACGGTTATTTTTTCTTTAAAATTTGGATCTTCCTTAATCAATTTCAACATTATCGGTATTGTTGTTCTCTTCAGCTGATTTGCAAGAAGATTTTCGACCGTATTCAGCGTTTTTTCCAGTTTTGCGCCTGTTTCATCGGTAAAATTTCCCAAACTCCGCGCCAGAAAAATAACGTCGTTGATCGTCGTCTGTGTAATAGCAACATGCCGTACGATAAATTGGAAATCCAGCAAATTCTTTATTACATCACCGGCAAATACTTCTTCAAAATTATCCTGAGAAATCGATGACGGTGCTGCTGCATTGAGCTGCAAGTTATTGTTAAATTGACTGAGGAAAGATGCGTAGTCAAAATCGCACAGATCAGAAAGAAAAAAGAGTTTGATCAATTCTTGTTCGCGTGTTTTAAACGCAGGTGTATGAAAAAGGCGGACAAAGTTTTTAAAACTGTGTATTTGTTCTTGCAATGTGTGTTCCGTTTCTTGATAGTTTTTACACTTTGATAAAATGAGGCTCCGCGCTTGAAAGGTAAAACTTCGATGCTGTTTTACCTGCTCTTCCGACAGGATCGCTTCAAAAAAAAGCGCTTGATATTTTTCGGCCGCACGTATATCAGGGGAATTAACCGTCTTGTCCAGAATAGCTTTAACCGGCTGCAAAAAATGGTACAGCTGATACAACAGCGAACCGAACGCCGGAAGCAGTATTTTACCGCTATGGTATAACGGCGGATTGAGTTTTTTGAGCTCTGCTGCATAGCCTTTAAGCTGCCGTTTTTTTTGATACTCCGGCGATGAGGAAAAAAAGAGCCCTTCAAAAAAATCTTTGATTGCCGTAATGATTGCATTGATAAAATCAAACATACCAGTCCTTACCTTATTTATCGGTCTGCGGCTGCACCGCTTACAAAGTAGTTCTCTAAAATCCTTTCATAGTCTTGTATGGAACTTGCCTGCACCAGCTGCTCACGGAGTTTTGCGCCTCCTGCAATTCCCTTGGTATAAGCGGCAAACCGCTTACGCATCTCGCGGCAGGCTACCTGCTCCCCTACTTCTTCGCACAGCAGCGCAAGTTCTTTTTTTGCCGTCCCGATTTTATCCGCGGGCGTTATTTTGGAATAGGTACCGGTTTGTAACAATTCTCGTGTTTGCCGAAAGATGAAAGGATTGCCCATAGCTCCGCGCGCAAACATGACGCCTGCACATTTAGTCAAAGAAAGCATATCGTACGCAGCCTGCGGACTGAACAAATCGCCTGAACCGAATACGGGAATACGACCCCGCATCATCTGAACCAGCTGCGCCAAAATATCCCAATCTGCTGTTCCGCTGTAGCACTGCGCACAGGTACGGGGATGAATGGTCAACGCAACGGCGCCTGCATCAACGGCTGCCGCGGCGGCTTCCTTCCAAGTAAGCTCGGCTTGCGACCATCCGGAGCGTATCTTTACCGTTACGGGGACGGCGGTACGCTTCACCGCTTCCGTTTTGCCGACTGCCTCCGTAACCGCTTTAACCACCGCGTAGAGCTTTTCCGGCTTCCGCATCAATGCAGAGCCAGCCCCCGTTTTAGTGATTTTCGGCATAGGGCAGCCGGCGTTAATATCGATACACTCGGGGTGATACCGTTCAATGATGCGCACCGCCGTTTCCGCCATGAAGTCGGGATTGGCGCCGAATATCTGTACCGCATACCGCCGCTCGTTATGCGTACGGGCGATAAGCTTTTCCGTTTTTACCGAATTGCGGACGTATGCCTCCGACGAGACCATTTCAGTATAGGTAAAATCCGCGCCCCAATCAACACAAATAGACCGAAAACTCCTGTCGGAATACCCCGCAACCGGCGCTAAAAAAATATTTCCGGGAAGTGTTACACTCCCTATCGATACCGGCCGATACAGCCCGCTTTCGGTTCCGCAGGTTTCTATTGCACTCAATTCGTTCATTCCGGCAAGTTGAATGCTTTACAGCTGTTCTTCCACAGTTGAGCCGCTAAAGTTTCCATGTCCATCTTTAAAAGCCTCGCCATAAACTCAACCGTAGCAACGGTATTTGCCGGCATATTACGCTCCTTCCGGTACGGCGCAGGCGGTATAAACGGACTTTCGGACTCAACCAATATGCGGTCAAGCGGCAGCACACGTACCGTTTCGTGCAAGTTACGGGCATTCCGATATGTCAGATTACCCGCAAACGAGAAATAGAGCGGTAGTTTAAGCGCGAGCTGCGCAAATTCGGCATCTTCGGAATAGCAATGCAAAATACCGCCTGCTTCGGGTATCCGATCGGACAGGATATTCAACACATCCTTTCCCGCATTCCGGTTATGGATAACGACCGGCTTTTTCGCTTTTGCCGCTATCTCCAACTGCGTAATAAACAGCTCAATCTGCGAGCGCTGATCCCCGTACTTTTTGTAGTAATCGAGTCCGGTTTCCCCGACGGCAATAACGCCGGGCAATTGAAGGCCTTTTTCAACTTGAACAGCCCAATCTTTACCCGGAGCCGTTACCTCCGACGGAGACACGCCGATGGCATGGTACACCGACTGATCGGTTTTGAGCGTTTCATATACCGAATAGAAATCATGCAGGCTATTGCAAATACTGAGAATCCTGACAACGGAAGCCCGTTTTGCTTCTTGAATAGCGCGTAACTGCGCAAGAGGATCGTCATACAGCAATCCGATATGAGCATGAGTATCAAAAATTTGCATCGCGGTTCCTCCTTTGTGCGGCAGTTTTACAAAATAGGTACGATTAGCCGAGCCGTTTTTCCAGCGTATTCAGTGCTTCGGTAAGCTCTTTGGGCAGTTTATTGCCGAATTTAGGATAGTGATTTTCGCGGATATCCGCAATTTCTTTCTTCCAGCCTTCAGCATCTACCGAAAGGATTTCCTTCATCTGTTCCTTCGACACGTTCAGTCCTTCGGTATTGATCGCACCGTCTTTAGGCATCCAACCGATAGCGGTTTCTACGGCATTGTCTTTGCCGTCGCAGCGGTCGAATATCCATGCGAGCACGCGGCTGTTTTCTCCGTAGCCGGGCCAGATAAAGTTGCCGTCAGAATCTTTGCGGAACCAGTTGACGTAGAAAATCTTGGGCAATTTGTCCGCCGTCGATTTTTTACCGATGTTGATCCAGTGTTGGAAGTAGTCGCCCATGTTGTACCCGCAGAAGGGGAGCATGGCGAACGGATCGCGGCGGATACTGCCGACTTTTAAATCGAGCGCTGCGGCGGTAATTTCGGAACCGACAATGGATCCGAGGAATACGCCGTGGTTCCAATCGCGGGATTGATGTACCAGCGGAATGGTGCTGGGGCGACGGCCACCGAACAAGAATGCGGAAATTGGCACTCCTTTGGGGTCTTCCCATTCGTTTGCAATCGCCGGACATTGCTTGGCAGGCGCGGTAAAACGGGCATTCGGATGCGCAAATTCTTCGCCTTTCGGGCTTTTATCCGTCGGGAGCGCATCGCGGGTGTTACCCTTCCAGTCCACGAGCTTGCCCTTCGCAGGGTATCCGATCTGCTCCCACCATATATCGCCGTCTTCCGTCAAGGCGCAGTTGGTAAAGATGGTATTTTCTTTTATCGATTCCATTGCGTTCTTGTTGGATTGGTCGGAAGTGCCCGGCGCTACGCCGAAAAAGCCCGCTTCGGGGTTAATGGCATACAGGCGACCGTCCTTGCCGAACTTCATCCATGCAATGTCGTCTCCAACGGTTTCAACCTTCCATCCGGGGATGGTGGGAATAAGCATTGCGAGGTTCGTTTTACCGCATGCGGAGGGGAAGGCTCCGGTAATATACTTTGATTTTCCTTCGGGATTGGTTATTTTTAAGATGAGCATGTGCTCGGCAAGCCAGCCTTCATCCCGCGCCAGCACGGAAGCGATACGCAGTGCAAAGCATTTTTTACCCAACAAGGCATTCCCGCCGTAACCGGAGCCATACGACCAGACCAGCCGCTCTTCCGGAAAGTGAGAAATATATTTGTGTTCCAGCGGAGCGCAGGGCCATACGCCGTTATCGGTTTTGCCCGCTTCAAGCGGCTTTCCGACCGAGTGCAGGCAGGGAACAAATGCGCCGTCGGAACCAAGCGCATCGAGTACCTTTGTGCCGACCCGTGTCATAATATACATATTGCAGACAACGTATTCGGAGTCGGTAATTTCGATACCGATTTTTGCAATATCGGAGCCGACGGGTCCCATCGAAAAGGGGATAACATAGAGGGTTCGCCCTTTCATGCACCCTTTATACAGAGCGCTCATCGTTTTTTTGAGTTCAACGGGGTCAGTCCAGTGATTTGTGGGGCCGGCATCCTCTTCTTTTTTTGAAGCGATAAATGTTCTGCTTTCCACACGCGCAACATCGGAAGGATCCGAGCGGAATAAAAAACTGTTCTTTCGTTTTTTTACGGGCGTTGCCAGTTTTACATCAACCAATTTTTTCATCAACCGGTCGTACTCGGCTGCCGAACCGTCACACACATAGACGCTATCCGGCGTACACAACGCCGCCACCTCATCAACCCATTGACGTGCTTTTACATGCTTGAGCGTATCTATTGTCATCGTTTTCCTCCAATACTTAACACATTCGGTTATAATTGAGTTTATATTTATATTATAGATGATAATCGAAATATCGGGTTTCTGCAACATTTTTCTCTCTTTGCACAGCTCTTTTTAACAACAGCAGTTTTTACTGCTTAACTTTCTATCGCCCTAGACAGAGCTTAAAGATATATAGTAATCTACCGGTCATTCCAATTGAAAGGAGATTTGCCCATGAAAAAACTACTTACATTCCTGTTTGGTGCAGTTTTTTGCGCAAGTTTATCGATTTCCTGTGCAAAAAAAGAAAACAGCCAAAATATTTTGACTGTCGCTGCAAGTCCGGAACCTCATAAAGCGCTCTTAGAGCTTGTAACGGAGGACCTTGCAAAGGAAAATATTACGCTCAAGGTTACCGAGTTTACCGACTATGTAACCCCCAACGATGCGGTTGAAACGGGCGAACAATTCGCAAACTTCTTCCAGCATGTTCCCTACATGGACAGCTTCAACAAAGAACACGGCTACCATCTGGTTAGTGTAGGAACCGTTCATATTGAGCCGCTTGCGCTGTATTCAAAAAAATACGGAAACCTCTCAGAATTTAAAAGCGGCGATACCATTGCCATCCCGAATGATCCGACAAACGAAGCCCGTGCGCTTCTATTGCTTGAATCCGCTCATATTATCACCTTGCGCGGGGATGCAGGCTTAGCGGCTACTCCGCAAGATATTACCAAAAATCCCTACAGCTTACAGTTTAAGGAAATTGAAGCGGCCACACTTCCACGCGTGCTTGCAGATGTTGAAGGCGCCGTCATCAACGGAAACTATGCTATTCCTGCGGGGCTTTCCGCCGCAAAGGACGGCTTGCTTGTTGAAGGAAAAGATTCTCCCTATGCAAACGTCATTTCGGTTAAACAGGGAAACGAGAACGACCCGCGCATCAAAGCATTGATAAAAGCGCTGCAAAGCGATAAAGTACGTAAGTATATTATGGAAAAATATCCTAACGGTGAGGTTGTTCCGGCATTCTAGGAATGTAATTACAAGCCTCTAAAAATATTGATTTTTAGAGGCTTTTCAATCCCTACGAAAGAGAGGTTGATAAAATGAACATACAACAGAAAATGTATAGTTTTATAAAACGCGCTTTGGTAATCCTTACGGTATTAGCGTGCGTATCAGGAGTAATCTATGCACAAGAAAAGGCGGATGCGCTGAAATTATACCGTACCGGCCGCAGCTTGGACAGCGCAGGACGAGCGGAGGAAGCAAAAGCATCATACACAGCGGCAGTCAGTGTCTGTCTTGCCGAACTCCGCCAAAACCCGCGCAATATGGACTCCTACACCGTCTATACGTGGTCGCTGTTCCGCCTTCATAGATACCGCGAAACGGTAGCTGCCTGCAACGAAGCGCTCAAAATTGCATCAGATGTACGCATAATCGAAACATTAGGCGAAGCTCACTTTTATCTCAATGATTATAAAGAATCGCTCCGTCAAATGGAACGCTATATCGACATGGCGCCTACCGGAGAGCGGGCAAGCGTTGCCTATTTTTATACCGGCGACATTTACCGCTTAACAAAGCGCTACCAAAAAGCCGACATCGCTTACTCTGCGGCGGTACATTTGGAACCATCCAATTCGCTGTGGTGGTACCGGCTCGGTCTTGCCCGGGAACAAGCAGGGGATAAACGAAGCGCACGGGAAGCCTTTCAACGAGCGCTCAATATACGGAAGGATTATAAAGAGGCTGCGGAAGGGCTTGCCCGCGTACAGCTTTAAAAAATACCGATTACGGATAAATGTATTCCCGCCCCGGCGGATCAACTTTCTTTACGGACGCTACGATAATGTACGGGTCAAATCCGGCTTTATACGGTTTTTTTGAAAGCGTTCCGGTAATTTCCACCCATTCGCCGTCGGTTAGTTCCTGAGCGCCGCTCCACTGCGCAAGTAACCCGACGGGCTGCATATCGGCAGCGCAACACGTCATCATCATACGGGCTAAGGCAAAATCATGCTGCTCAAATAATTCGCTGTCTTTCCAAACAGAGCCGACTGCCGTAATTTCCGTACCTACCCATTTATCAAGTTTGGTATAGAGTTCGGTAAGCCACAGAGAAAACGTGTCGTCATCCATAATGATGCGTCCGTCTTGCAGCGGCAGTTGCGGCGGGGCAATTCGACTTAGAGCTGTCTGAGCCGGAGGCGCTGCAGTATATTGAGTGCCCAAAGAATCCGCATACGAAAACTGAGAAAATGCAATACCGGTTTTTGCAGCGGAAACCATACCGGCCAAGGCAACGGCGAAAACAGCAAGACCGAAAACACCTGCGTACCCGCTACGGCTTCCTCCCTCAAACCGGTCAAAAACAGCAGCATATCCGCTATTAAAAAATGAGGTATGCGGTTGCAACCCCTGCATAACGCTTTTAAGTTTGAGCACACCGATAATAAAAAACACCGCTGCGGAAAACAACAGCATGGGGACGTGCCGCTCATGCACATAGCGGTATGCCGAGCCGGAAACAACAACACCGGTACAATACAGCGCAAAACCGAAAAGGATTACCACCTGTAAAATATCTTGCACGCGGGTACTTTTTTTTATAATTTTCATAGAGACGACTCCCTGTCCACAAAGCGGAAAGCGGAATTTAAAATCATAATATTTTTTTCAAGGCTGCCGGTTGTACGGACGCTGTTATCGCCAAAGATAAAGAGCGCTTCCGCACAGGGGATTTCCGCAAGCAGCTTTACCGCCTTCTCATAGCCGAGCACAAAGCATGCCGTCGACAAAGCGTCCGCGTCGGTTGCCGAATCGGAAAAAACTGATACCGCTATCACATTATTCCGTACCGGATATCCGGTTGCAGGGTCGATAATATGATGATAGCGGACGCCGTCCTGCTCAAAATACCGCTCGTAGCTGCCGGACGTGGAAATACTGCGACTTTCAATCGGGGCGGAAATGATCGGTTGCCCCTGCTGAACACGCGGATCGCGGATACCGATATTCCAGCGCTTGCCGTCCGGCCGCTTTCCCACAACGGAAATAGTACCGCCGATATCGATTACGGCGTGTAAAATCCCAGCCTGCCGTACAATACGGGTAAGCTCGTCGGCGGCAAACCCTTTCGCAATCGCCCCGAGGTCAAGCTTCATCCCTGCCTTTTTAAGAAAAACCGCTGAGCCTGTCAGCTGTATATCCCTATAGTCGGTACGAGAAAGCGCCGCCTGAATATCCCGATCTTCGGGCTTCCGTGCATTCTCAAAGCCGATGTTCCAGAGCTTCACAACCCCGCCGATCACGGGATTAAAGGCGCCATCCGTTTTTTCGGCAAAAAAAACAGCCCGTTCAAACAGCGGATAGATATCCGCCGGTACATTAACCGCAGAGACGCCGGACGCCTTATTGATATCGATAAGCGTGGAGATTTCGGCATTTGCGCTTAAATGCCGTTCCAGCTCTTCAAGCCGGTGTGTACAGGTCTGTAATACGGCGTCGGCTTCCGCCTGCGGTTTTTCCGTAAATAGTTGGATACTGCACACCGTACCAAGCGCAAACACGGTGCGACTTTCTTTTCTGACGGCAGGCTCACAGGAAGCAAGCGTCAGCACCAATAAGAGAAAAAAACAATACTTTTTCATTTTGATTTCACATACCTTGCACGAATCAACCGCACTACTTTAGCGTACCGGCAAAGAGCTTGAGGTACCGATCTACTTGGTATCCCGACTTGTGGATTGCCTCAGAAAATTCCGCATCAAAGCGGCAGTATTTTTCTACTGAAGCGGCCGTTTTCTGAATGCACTCTGCCTGTGTAACCGGCCGTGCGGCAGAAAGAAAGAGCATCGCTGCCATATCGTCGGCAATCAATTCCGCCGCTTCACGGTTAAACCACTTAATGCCGTCCCATTCGTGAATATGGAGACGGATAATAACATTGGGATCCTGCGCCATCCGATGGACAATACCGGTTCGACGGATAGATTTTTTTCCGCGGGCATTGTGCACATAATAGAGGTACTTTACCGTATCGGCTTTATTTTCAATAGGATCGATATCAAAACCGGTCGAACGAATCAGCGTCGTAAGTTTTTCTTCGAGGTGCAAAAAGGCAAAAAGCCTTCCGATATTTTCCTCCATCTTGTAATAAACGGCAATATCTTCAACAGCCATCAAAAATACCGAACCGAACGATACGAAAAGCTGAGAGGCCGTTCCGCACATTTTATGAATAAATACGGTTACGGCAGAGGTTGCCGCAGTCAACGGCATTTCTTGTATCAGTAAACCTGAGGCGCAGAGGAGCAACCGGTACATACGTGCACGGAACAGCGTCAACAACCGCTTGACGGATGTTTTAGCTGCCGGAATCCCTGCCGCGAGAAATTGCTCGGCCTGATTACTACGATATGTTTCATCTAAAGCGGTCAGGAAAGCAGCGGCTAACGGTTCAAGCTTGTTGATAAACGATTGGATATGAGCTTCCGTCGCGTGTCGGTTTTCGGTATGCTTACAATCCTTTACCAGTTGAATACAATCTTGCAGCACTTCTTTTGACACACATGCGGTAAGCGAATCGTAGAGCTTTTTAAATTTGATCTCGTTGATACCCATTGCGACATCCGCAACCCCGCTGCCTTTGAGCTTTTCGTACAGTTTCCGATATAGTTCATCCGGAGTGTCGGTTACCTCATGAATATTCAAAAACACTTGCGTTTCAAAACCGTTTAAGGCGACAAACAAACCGCGCTCCGCAATTTCAATGCTTTTTCTGATAAACCACAATTTTGAATGCTGCTCCTGAAAAATCACAAACCGATTCGAGGTAACCGTCAGCTGTAACCCCTGCGCAAGCGTCCGTTGCACCAGCTGTTTTTCATCACCGGAGCCTTTAACGGCATAAGCGGCGGACATATTGATCCAGCCTGCAGCCCGTTCATATTTGTTGTTATAGAGGATGAGAGAACGGGAATCGCCGTACACGTTCGACCACGCAAAGACATTTTCGTTTACCTGCCCGTCCGTCCAAAAATCATAGAGCAGGAAATTCTCTACACCGGAGAACAAACGGCGCTGCCGCATCAGCGGGAAAATTTCCCGACGGTGCCGCTCCACAAGACCGATGTTCACCTGCTCATCGTAATAAGCGCGGCGGTATTCCATACCGTATTTTTCTTCAAAGCCTTCAATTTGCCCGTGCCCGAACATCGGCAGCCCCGGCATCGCAACCAGCATCGTACAGACGCCGAAGTATTTATCATCCCGGCCGAACTGCGCTACGGCGGTTTCTTCATCGGGATTATTCATAAAATTAACATAGCGCTTTAATATTTGCGGGTCGAACTCAAGGGTATTCTTGATGGTCAGCCGGTACTTTGCGTTATCTTCTTTTTTCAGCATATTCATAAATGCGGAATTATACACACGGTGCATTCCGAGCGTGCGGACAAAATAGCCTTCCATCATCCAAAAAGCTTCGGCTAACAGCAAGGTATCCGGCGCTTCAACTGCACAGCGGTCTACCACCTCACGCCAAAATTCTTCGGGCAGCCGCTTTTGGAACTCTACCGTAGAAAGTGCAAAGCGGGAACGGCTTGCAATATCCCCTCCCCTGCCCGGCTCCGGATACCACAGCCGCCGGATATGTTTTTTTGCCAGCACCATCGCCGCATCAAAGCGGATAATCGGGAAATTCCGCGCAACGTGCAAAATCTTCCGAATAACTTCTTCCCGAGCTTCAGAATTGAGAAAGTCAATCTGCGCGGTATCGTTCCACGGCAACCCCGTTCCGTCGTTCCCGTGGTAAATATACCGTGTATCACCGGTATAGTGATCAACCCGTTTAAACACCACCGCGCAATCCGTTTTTGAATAGTAGTGGTTTTCGAGGTAAATCCCGACACGGGAATCGTGAGAAAGGTTTTCCCCGTCAAAGTTATAGCCCGGGAAAGGGCTTTCGCGGGTTTGCATAAAAAGATCAGGCCGCTCAATGACCCATTTTGAATCGATGCCGGTATGATTCGGCACCATATCCGCGGCAAGCCGAATACCCCGCGCCCATGCACGCCTGCGTAAATCTTCAAGCGCTTCCCAGCCGCCGATATCTCCGGCTATCTCATAATCCGTCAAACTATAGGCGCTTGCCGCCGCTTCAGGATTTCCGCATATCTGTTTAATCCGCGCACTTGCAGGGGAGCGCTCCCATACTCCGATAAGCCACAGCGCGTTGAAGCCCGCTTCTGCAAGAAAGCTCAGCTCCTCATCGGGAATTTGATCGAGGCGAGTGATAGACCGCTGATACTTTTTACTGAGTTGATCCAGCCACACCAACGTGCTTTTCGCAATCATCACAACATTCGGCATCCATTCACGATCGGCGCTAAAGCGTTCATATTCCTGCGTCAGCTCTTCAAAATGATACGCATCGTGTTCGGCTCCGCCACCGCCGCCCTGCCATGCAGCTTTCTCTTCTTCTGAAAGGATGTCCTGACTTGTTAAAAGCCTTCCGATAAATTCGCTGAGTAAGCCGAGCCAATGTTTTTTGATATATTCAAGCTGCCCCTTCAAGCTAAACGGCGCATAAGAAACGGGAGCTTTAAGCAACGAAATCAGATCGATTTTTTCAGGCCCGAACACCTCGTTTTGAGACGACCATTCGCAAAGACTATTCCAGAAACAATTATACGAAGGATGTGCTGCAAGCTGTTCATCGGTAAAAAGCGGATAAAAAGGTTGAAATGCGGGGTTCTCATTTGCCAGTTTACAAAGAATCAATTCTTCAAAAGCACGGTATTTATTTTCGATACCCGATACCGGCTCGGTATTGCGGAACCAATCCTCGACGGTCATTGCCCCACCGTACACTTCGGCAGGAGGAAATTCGGTACAAAATTCGAGTAATAAATCGTCGAGGTCGGGCAGCTTTTCTTTTGCGAGTTCCGCTTGCACAAAGTCATACCCGCTGCTAAAAAAATCGGCGCGTACATCCCGCCGGTAGAGGCGGCACATATAATGGAATATTTCGTCAATCAGCCCCATCGCATTCAGCTGACCTGCTTTTAAATACTGTTCGGCACGCACCGGCATTCCGAATGCACCCGACTCGACGACTTCGTTATATTGAAAAGTAAAGGCATAAATATCGTTGATATTCCGTATTATAACGTTTCCGGTAGATGAAAAAAGCGTCTTTGAAAACCGGCATTTTTCACGTATATCGCGATGGATATGAAATTCCATAACTTGGAAAAAACTATCGGTATAAACTTTTTGCATATATTATCCTCGTATGTGCTAATTATATGCCGAAAATCCGAATATGTGAAGCTAGGCTAGCGTTTTTTGCTGTCATCGGATATACTATTGCCATAGTATTTTGCAGGAGGTTTTATGATGGACAAGCAAAAAATAGAACGGATGCACACCGGTAAAGGATTTATCGCAGCCCTTGATCAGAGCGGCGGTAGTACGCCTAAGGCCTTAGCTGCCTATGGTATCGGGAAAGATGCCTACTCAAATGAAAAAGAGATGTTTGATATGGTGCATGCCATGCGCACACGGATTATCACCAGCAAAGAATTCGATAAAAAACATATCCTCGGCGCTATTCTTTTTGAACAAACGATGGATCGCGATATTGAAGGCATTCCGACGGCAGATTACCTGTGGGATAAGCGCGGTGTTCTTCCGTTCTTAAAAGTTGATAAAGGTCTTGCCGATTTAGCAGAAGGTGTTCAGATAATGAAGCCGATGCCCGATTTGGAAGCATTACTACAGCGCGCTGTGCAGAAGCATATCTTCGGAACAAAAATGCGATCGGTGATAAAGGAAGCAAATCCTTCCGGCATCAAAAAAGTTATCGACCAACAGTTTGAAATCGGACTGCAGATTGCAAAGCACGGATTAATCCCGATTATCGAGCCGGAAGTTGATATCCACAGCCCCGATAAAGCAAAATGCGAAGATATCCTCAAAACGGAAATTCGCGAACACATTGCAAAATTGCCGAAGGATGTATTGATTATGCTCAAGCTGAGCATCCCGACGCAGGCAGATCTGTATAAAGAATTTATCGATCATCCGCAAGTTGTACGTGTGGTTGCACTTTCAGGCGGTTACAGCAGAGAAGAGGCCAATGCCTTGCTGGCAAAGAACCACGGCATGATTGCAAGCTTCTCCCGTGCCCTTGCTGAAGATCTCCGCGCACAACAGTCGCAAGAAGAATTTGACAAAACACTTTCCACTGCAATTAAGAGTATCTACGACGCTTCGATTACATAATCGACCTGCCGCATAAGCAATTCATGGGGCTGTCCAAAAACTTCAGTTTTTGGACAGTTTCCTTAGATTTAGATGCGACGTTTAAAATTAAGTCATTACTGTATAAAGACTTAATTTTAAACTCGACGGGGATATCCCGAAAGTAACCAACTTTTGGGACATCTCCATGAATTGCGCTCTTCCATCCTTTTGATCTGAAAAAACGCTATGAAACGTGTTCTGCGTTAGTAGGTACATAAGTTGATACTTGTTTGGAACCGCTATTCATGCAGAAAGTTCTAGATTATCATATACTAATGCCTGTTCTTTCCGACCGCGTACCGATTTTTATGCCATTTGACTTTTAGAAAGAGCTGGGAGAAACATCGAAATTGTCAGAGAAGACAAATCCTGCTATAGTTACTGTATGAGCTTTCCACGAAAATTGCCGGTCGGCGTACAGAGTTTTAAGGTGTTACGGAATGACCGGTATCTCTATGTAGATAAGACGGAGTATATCACTCAATTAGTAACAAGCAGTCGTGTTTATTTTCTTAGCCGTCCGCGGCGGTTTGGAAAAAGCCTCTTTCTCTCTACATTATCTGCGTACTTTCTCGGGCAAAAAGAGCTATTCAAAGGACTGTACCCCGAAAAAGCTGAGGAAGAACAGGCTGCTCAAGAAAACCGAAGTGCATGGCAGGAATATCCGGTATTGTATCTGGACTTTAATACCGGTAACTATGCTGCCACTGATGATTTGAGTATCAATCTCAATAATCATCTATGCAAATGGGAAGAGCTTTATGGTTCTAAACCATCTGAACAAAACTTTGCGCTCCGTTTTGCTGGGATTATACAACGTGCATATCAGCAGACCGGCAAGCAAGTAGTTATTCTGGTAGACGAATACGACAAACCGCTTTTGCAAACGATGGGTGTAAATGAAGCATTGAATGAGCAATACCGAAACGAACTCAAAGCATTTTACTCCGTCATTAAAACCTGCGATGAATATATCCGCTTTGCCTTTCTCACCGGCGTTACCAAATTCAGCAAAATCAGTATTTTTAGCGATTTGAATAATCTCCGGGATATATCACTGGAAAAACACTATGCAGGCATTTGCGGAATCACCCAAAAAGAATTGGAAGCAAATTTTCAACCTGAAATACAAGTGCTTGCCGATGAGCAAAGCTTAACCTATCAGGAAACATTGACCGCCTTGCAGCAATGGTATGACGGATACTGTTTTTCACCTGCAGGGGAAGGCATGTATAATCCGTTTAGCTTATTAAATGCGTTTGCAAAGGAGCGATTCGGAAGCTACTGGTTTGAAACGGGAACGCCGACGTTTTTGGTCAATTACCTCAAAGAAGCACACTACTTTATTCCTGACTTGGATGGAAATATTGAACTTGATGAAGAAGGCTTGCAAACCTATCGGGCGGTAGCACAGGATACGCTTCCTATTCTGTTTCAAGCGGGATACCTGACTATCAAAGAATATATAAAAGATGTACGGCTGTATCGGCTGGGCTTTCCGAATAATGAGGTACGGTACGGTTTTTTGCATAATCTTTTACCAGCGTATTCAGGTTTACCGCTCGGTGATACAGGCAAGTCGGTATGGCAGTTTGTACAAGACATCCGTGAGGGGAAAGTTGACTCTTTTATGGAACGGATGCAAGCGATTATCTCAAGCATACCGTATGATATTAGCGAAGGAAACCTCACAATCAGAATCGCCATGGATGGCGATGGTTCCATGCAGAAACAAGTTTGCCATGCAAACTTGCAGCTCAAAGATGTACACGGATGTACATCTTTGAGCAAGCTGCGGGAGCAAAACTATCAGACTGCGGTGTACCTTATCTTTGCACTGATGGGGCAGTTTGTGCAGACGGAAGTGCAGTGTTCGACAGGACGGGCTGATTGTATTGTACAAACAGTGGATGCTGTGTATATCTTCGAGTTTAAACTCTCCGGAAATGGCAGTGCGGAAGATGCAATCGCGCAAATACAAAAGCAAAACTACATCGCAAAGTATAAGACAGAGGGAAAAAAGATTGTGCTGATTGGGACGAGCTTCAGTGAAGAAACGAGGACGATTAAGGATTGGAAAACCGAGGTGCTTGAAAAATAAATTGCAGAGGCGATTGATTCCAATTATTTGGTGCGGGCAATGTATGAGCAACAGCACGATATGAAGATTCCGAAAGAATTGATTCCGTACTGTCCGGTATGTGGCAAACCGATGAGTATGAATCTGCGGGCTGATGACACGTTTGTCGAAGATGCCGGTTGGCAAGCTGCTGCTCAACGCTATGCCGATTTTCTTACGGCATACA
Organism: Treponema sp. OMZ 305; assembly: GCF_024181325.1. Taxonomy (NCBI): domain Bacteria; kingdom Pseudomonadati; phylum Spirochaetota; class Spirochaetia; order Treponematales; family Treponemataceae; genus Treponema; species Treponema sp. OMZ 305. The sequence goes on from NZ_CP051300.1 coordinate 2,234,606, forward strand.
AAAACAGCCGCATCCTCTTTTTAGAACTTGGCGTCGGAGCAAACACTCCTGGGATTATCAAATATCCGTTCCAACACATGGCGGCGCATAATCCGCAGTCGGTCTACGTGTGCATCAATTACGGAGAGGCGTTTGCCCCGCAAGAAATCGAGCAGCGTTCGATTTGCATCAACGGAGATATCGGTGAGGTGATAAAGGAGTTGCTAGAACAGCATTAACTTTTAAAAATAGCTGAAAACTACAAAACCATGGAAAATACCGCAGGATAGCATAATCATCTAATCTATGATAAACTTTATTTCACTATACTAACTAAAAGATTGCCAGAGGGAGGCTATGATGTTCAATTTTGTTTTTGATGTACCGGTAAAAATACTATTCGGGAAAGGCAGTGTCGAAGGGCTTGCCGATGAAATACTAAAGTACGGCAATAGAGTGCTGCTTTGTTACGGCGGCGGAAGTATCAAGAAAATCGGGCTTTACGATACGATAACCGCACAGTTAAAATCAAAAGGTATCTTTTATGCGGAATTGTCAGGTATTTCTCCCAACCCGCGGATAGAAGAAGTTGAAAAAGGAATCGCACTGGTACGGGAACATAAGCTTGATTTTATCCTTCCTGTCGGCGGCGGAAGTTCCATCGATTGTGCTAAGGCAATCGCTGCCGGTGCCCACTATAACGGCGACCCGTGGGATATTGTTACCCGGAAAGCATCCGCAACGGAAGTTCTCCCGCTCGGTACTGTCTTAACCCTTGCAGCGACGGGTTCCGAAATGAATTGCGGCGCCGTTATTACCAACTTTAAAACCAAGGAAAAGCTCGGCTTTGAAGTTCCGCTTGTAATGCCTAAGTTCTCCGTGATGGATCCGTGCTACACCTTTTCGGTACCCAAAGCGCACACGGCTGCCGGTACTGCGGATATTATGAGCCATACCTTTGAAAGTTATTTTTCATTGGACGATGGGGCTTACTTACAAGACCGATTCGCCGAAGCGGTACTCAAAACTTGTATTCACTACGGTCCCATTGCGCTAAAGGAACCCGATAATTATGACGCCCGCGCCAATCTGATGTGGGCAGGAACATGGGCAATCAACGGTTTGTTAGGTTGCGGAAAAATGACGATGTGGTCGGCTCATCCGATGGAACACGAGCTGAGCGCCTTTTACGACATTACGCACGGAGTAGGGCTTGCAATCCTGACCCCTCACTGGATGCGGCACGTACTGAACGACAATACCGTGCATAAACTTGCCGAATACGGCATTAATGTGTGGGGCTTGCCCGCAGACGCGGATGTCTATAAAACGGCAAATGCCGCCATCGATAAGACGTCGGAATTTTTTGCATCGCTCGGTATCCCGATGACGCTGCACGAAGTGGGGATCGGTGAAGAACATCTTAAAGAGATGGCCGAAGCTGCTGTGATGCACCGGAGCCGCAGCGGAAAAATCCGCGGTTTCCAAACCTTAACGGCAGCTGATGTTCTTGCAATTTATAAGGCTGCGCTGTAAAAAAAATTTGAAAATGATAGGAAAATGGGGCTGTCCAAAAACTGAAGTTTTTAGACAGTTTCCTTAAGCTTTAGATGCGATAAGAAAAGTACCATGGCACTTGTTTATACCGAAGTTTTTGCACAATCATTTATGCGTCCGGTTTCACTGTGCGCAATTATTCCGGCGGAGGACAGCGCACCCGATGCCTCCGGTAACAAGCCGCAGGCGCAGGAAAACCGTCCGCTCAAAACGCTCTATCTGCTGCATGGGTTATACGGCTGCCATACGGACTGGCTCACGCTCACAAACATACGGCGCTACGCAACGGAAAAGCATATTGCCGTCATCATGCCGGCGGCGGAAAATGCGTTTTATATCGACGGTAAACTTCCCGGGCAGCAATATGGCGCCTTTGCCGGGGACGAGCTGATACGACTGACACGGAGACTGTTTCATCTTTCAGCGGAGCGGGACGATACCGTTATCGCGGGACTTTCGATGGGAGGAGCCGGAGCGATACGAGCAGCGTGTTTGTATCCGCAAAACTTCGGAGCCGCCGCGGGCATTTCCTCCGCTTTCTTGACGCGGGAGCAGCTTTCACCCGAACATCCCGTCTTTACCCCCGAATGGGCAGAGGGCATATTCGGCAGCATAGAGAATATGGAAAGCGAGTATAAAAATGCGGTACTCAAAATGAAAAAATCTATGCAAAGAAAAGTATACCCACGGCTCTCCCTTGAATGCGGCACATCGGACAGTTTAATCGGTGTCAACCGCGACTTCCACCGTTTTTTACTGGAAAACGGCATCGCGCATTATTATGAAGAAAGCGCAGGTGGGCACGAATGGGCGCTGTGGGACAGCGGAATTAAAAAGGTTATTAACCGTTTTTTTAAAATCGGTTAAAATAGGAAAACCTCTAAAAATCCAACCGAATTTTTAGAGATACCTAAAAAAAGGAGGCAAATGATGAAAAATAAAATCATTGCAGCTTTGGCAGCGTTTTTTCTCTTGACACCGTTGGCATTAACAGCCATGGGTTCAAATGAAAAAGGCACCGGTTCCGGCGAGAAAGTTACGCTGGAATTTTGGACATGGCGTACCGAGGATGTCGAATTCTATGAAAAGGTGATTAAAGCCTTTGAAAAAAAGCACCCGAACATCACCGTAAAACAAACCGCCATCAAAAACACCGAGTACAACACGATTGTAAGCGCATCGCTGCAAGGCGGCGGCGGACCGGATGTCTTTATGGGCAGAGCCTACGGCGGTTTACAGACCCTTGCGGACAGCGGATATCTCCTTGCGCTCGACAACCTTATCCCCAATTTAAAAGACTATTCCGAACCGGCAAAGCAGGGAGCACGGAGCGTTAAAGACGGAAAAATATACGGTCTACCTGCGTTAAGCCAAGCGATCTTCTGCTATTACAACAAAGCCATCTATAAAAAACTCGGATTAAAAGTTCCGACAACATGGAATGAATTTATTTCCAATCTTGAAGTATGCAAGAAGAACGGAATTACCCCGCTTGCAAACGGTTCAAAAGACGGATGGACGGTAGAAACGCTGTTAGGAGGCGTCGGCCCCAATTTCTACGGCGCTAACGACTTTTTCAATGCAGTCGTTGCCGGTAAAACCACCTTCGAAGATCCCCGCTTTGTCGATGCGGTTAAAAGAATCGGCGCCTTACGCCCCTATATGCCGGAACTGTTCACCGGTGTCGGCTATACCGACATTCAAGGCGCTTTTATGAACGAAATGGCCGCACACATGATCGGCGGTTCGTATGAAGCTGGTACCTTTAAGGCGAACAATCCTTCCCTTGATTTCGATGCGTTCCCCGTACCGGGTACAACGGCAGGAAAACAGTATGTTACCTTCTATGCCGATATGAACTGGGCAGTCAATGCCGGAACCAAGCATAAAGAAGCGGCGCTCACCTTCCTGCAATTTCTCGGATCTACCGAGGTAGGCAATATGTTGATCTCCGATCTTAAAATGATCAGCTCAACCCCTGGTGTTGATACCTCGTTGGATCCGTTTGTCGGAAAAGTCATCACGATGATGAAAAACAGCACCAGCTATATCTTCCTCGTTCCGTTCCGCTATGAGCAGCCGACCGGTTCGGCACTGTGGCAGGCCGCAGGACAGGGGTATTTGGCAGGTACGTTAACTGCAGAACAAGCCTGTAAGAACGTACAAACCGGTATCGCTACCTACTATAAACCTTTTCAACAATAAACGTTCGGAGCAATCGAATCAGACCGGTATGTAGATGAATATCGCAGAATCAATGGGCTGTGAGACCATTTGAGCCGCGAAGCGGCGAAATTCTGGTTGAACAACCCATTGATTCTGCGGGGCTACTAAAAAGGAGTCTGATGCGATTGCTCCGGGTAATATAACAGTATGATAACGTCAAAAACAAGTAAATTTTTATGGATTGCGTTTTTCGTAACGCCTGCGCTGCTCATTGTCAGCGTTTTTATTTTACTGCCGCTTTTTATGAGCCTGTTCAACAGTTTCTTTGACTGGAATCAGCTACTCCGCGGCTCGTTCACCGGATTGGGTAATTTTAAAAAGTTGTTTTTTACCTTTCCGTATAATGAACGCTTTTGGAATGCGTTAAAGCACAACGGCATCTGGTTCTGTTGTACGATGCTCATTCAAAACAGCCTCGGATTGCTGTTCGGGTATGCATTAAGTAGAAAGATTGCAGGGCATGGCTTTTTTAAGCGCGTGTTTTTTATACCGGTACTTTTTTCCATTGTAGCGGTCGGTTTTTTGTGGGGTATGTATTTAAAGAGCGACGGACTTGTCAACAGCTTTTTGAACCTCATCGACCTCTCCTCTCTCCGGCGGGCATGGCTCGGCGATGAAAGCACGGCAACCTTTGCCATTATCGCAACCAACATTTGGCGCTGGGTAGGCTTTCCTTCACTCGTATTCCTTGCAGCCATCGACTCAATCGATCAAAGCTGTATCGAAGCCGCATACATAGACGGCGTAAGCGAAGTAGGCTTATTTTGGAAAATCATATTTCCACTCATCATTCCATCCATAACGGTTATCACGGTACTAACCGTCATCGGCAGCTTAAATGTTTTTGAACAGATATACACCATGACCGACCTCGGCGGCGGACCGAACTACAGCACCGACACCATCGGTACGCTTTTTTACCGCACAGCCTTCGGTTCGGTCGATACGGGTAACCCCGAAATCGGTATCGGCAGTACCATCGCTGTTATAATCTACATTATGACCTTTTGTATTTCGCTCGTATCCGTCGCAATCGGAAAAGCAAAGGAGACACAGGTATGAACATGAATTGGCGCATTAAAACTGCCTCTCCGATAAAGAGCCTTGTAATCGGCGGTATTTTAATACTGATGATTGTCTATGTTATTTTGATTGCGTATCCGCTTTTTAATATGGTCATATCCTCGCTAAAACCCACACGGGAGATTCTCCAACACCCGTTCGCCTTACCGGCAAATCCCGATTTTTCTTCGTACAAACGGGTTTGGATTGATATGGGGTTCAGTACCTTCTTTCTCAACAGCATCATCGTAACGGTATCCTCTATGGTATTAGTGCTGCTGTTCGGTTCGATGGCATCTTATGCTATCAGCCGCTACGTGTTCAAAGGGAATACCCTGTTGTATATGATCTTTTTAAGCGGTATTATGCTGCCGCTCAAAGCCGCTATTATCCCGCTTTTTATGATTATCAGAAAACTTGGGCTTATGGATAACTTTTTGTCGGTTATCTTCATTTTTACTGCAATGGGTATTCCCTCGACGATATTTATCCTTTCCGGTTTCTTTAAGGCTATTCCGGCAGACCTTGAATATGCTGCGCGAATCGACGGATGTAACGACTTTGCAATTTACAGCAAAATTATGATGCCGGTCATCGCACCCGGGATTGCGTTGGTAACCATCTACAATGCGGTTCCTATTTGGAACGACTTCTTTTTCCCGCTCGTCTTTTTACATAATAGAAGTTTGAAAACCCTACCGGTCGGCCTCAGTACCTTTTTCGGTCAGCACAGTACCAACTGGACGCTCCTCTTTACCGGATTAACTGTAGCCATCTTACCGATGATGATTCTCTATTTATTTATGAGTAAGTATTTTATTAAGGGAATGACCGCCGGTGCAATAAAGTAGTAGGTGTAGGAGGTTGATATGAAAGTCGGAATTAAAGGAGATACTTGCTTTACCGTTACAAAAGAAATGTTGGCCAGTCAAGACGGTGACGACACGCTTGAGGTGTTTTCGACGCCGAACATGGTTTTAAAAATTGAACGGACTGCAGCACTCAGCGTCCTTCCGTTCTTAGAAGAAGGATATACGATGGTCGGCGTAAAAGTTGACATTCAACATACCGCGGCAACCCTTGAAGGGATGAAAGTGTATGTCCATACCGAACTGATAGACATCAGTGAGAATGGAAAATTCTTAACTTTTAAAGCGGAAGTATCAAACGATAGAGGAATTATCGGCAGCGGCACCCATGTACGGGCAATTGTCAATAAAAAACGCTTTATGGAAAAACTCCGAGCTTGCAGCACATAATGATATTCACTGGTTTTTACCTACTCACCTGATGCGTTTACCCTGTGACATCGATGCAAAGACCTTGCATTAAGAGAATGTTTTCCGTACAATGCGGGATAAAAAGATATGCTAAAAAGTGCCGTCTAACTAATCCTTGCATAGCTTTTTAGCTCAAGTTTTTATAGGAGTTATTATGAAACGTATTATCCCCCTGTGTTTATTGCTTGCAACGCTCGGTATTGTCCTTTTGAGCGGTGCCTGTGCCTCTACGTCAAAAAAGCATGATCCCGACTTCCTCGGCAATTATCCGGTTCAGTCGTTAGGTGTACTGCATCTCAATATAGTAAAACGTTATTCCAACGATTTACTGCCACGCGACATCAGCTTTGTTTTTGAACCGTCAACCAACACTGTTAAATTCCATCATAAAATGATGGGAGATAATATTTGGATTTCCTTAAAAAAGAAAGAGCGTGTACTTCTACGGGATGCTATTGAACAATACCTCGCAGCCTTCGCAGATAAAACACTGACTCCTGAAGGTGCAAAGAAAAAAGGAGCATTCGGAAAAACTGATATTTTAATGACATGGGGTCTACTCGGTGGAGCACATGAAGCGCGCCCTACTTTGCGGTTCGATTATCAGTTTATTACTCCGCAGCGACCGTATTTCATTCTTGCTAATGCGACAACGCAAGCGAGCGACGGTGCAAACAGCCCCGCCATACGAATTGCAATTTCACCCGCACAATGTCAGGATGTTTTAAAAGCATTGGACGAGAAAGCGCTTTTACAACTTGTAGAAGAATTAAAAGCCGACTATGACAAATACGATGTATTCGATTCAAATACATCAACTGTAAAAAACATAGAGAATACCCCTGAAGGAAGCGATGCACCTGTAAAGCAGGAAGACGTTTCTTTTGATGAATTTTAAAAGCCCTCATTAACTGATGGACATCCTTATCCACCAGTTAATGAGACCAAGTTTGCAAAAGCAAAGTTGGTTTTATAGGAGGAATTATGTGCAATAAAAGGTTATTCGGTTTGGCTGCAGCGGGTATGCTGATAATCGCAATCGGTATTTCCGGCTGTGCGGGAACGCCCCGAAATTCTCGGCCGTTGGTATTTCAGACGGACTTCGGATTAAAGGACGGCGCGGTTTCCGCAATGAAGGGTGTCGCTTTTACACAATCATCTGCGATTCCGCTGTATGATCTTACCCACGAAATACCGGCTTACAGTATCTGGGATGCAGCGTATCGGCTCTTTCAGACGGTAGAATACTGGCCGGCAGGTACGGTTTTTGTATCGGTAGTTGATCCCGGTGTCGGTACCGACCGCGATTCGGTTGTCTTAAAGACTAAGACAGGCCACTATATTGTTACCCCTGACAATGGAACACTTACGCTTGTTGCAGACCGGTTAGGAATTGCGGAAGTCCGTTTAATCGATGAAGCGGTAAACCGCCGGAAAAACTCCGAAAAGAGCTACACCTTCCACGGTCGCGATGTATATGCCTTTACCGGCGCACGGCTCGCAGGAGGAATTATCAGTTTTGAACAGGTAGGATCCACAAAAAAAGAGATTGTCCGTATTCCTTACGAAAAGCCTCGTTTTGATAACGGTTCACTGTTAGGAACTATCCCCGCCCTCGATGTCCAGTATGGGAATGTGTGGACAAATATCAGCCGTGAAACAGCGGATGCATTAAAATTAGCCGTCAATGATGTGGTGCAGGTAACGGTATTCAATAACGGAAAACAAGTATACACCGGCTCTATGCCGTATGTGAACAGTTTCGGTGATGTTCCCGACGGAAAGCCGCTGCTGTATTACAATAGCCTCGATTGCTTATCGATGGCATTAAATATGGATAATTTTGCAGCCGTGCATAAAATCGAATACGGCGGCGAATGGACAGTGACGATCACCAAAGTTACAAAATAACATCCTTTTGAAAATATACGGCGCATTTACTGCGCCGTATTATCCGATAAGACCTAATAGACTGCCGCCTTTTTATTCGTGCGGAGCGTTTAATCCCCCGCCGTTCTGCGTCATGGTTGTTGATTTTCCTGCTAGCGGATGTCCTTTGCTCCGAACACTCATGTTAAGTAGCGGTACTGCCGCGTATAATATTCATGCTCTTATTTTACTCCAATCCATACAAAGTCAACGCATCGGTAAATCCCTGATCTCATCGGGACGCTAAATTGCAGAAAAGTGATAACCCTATTATAATAACGGCAAGGATATACATATATGCATCAAAAAAACAAAACCGACACACGATATATTGCTGTTTTTAAGTCCCTATTCCGAATCTATGCGATGATGGTATTCGGTATCAGCCGGTGGCAAGATTTTATCAGGGGGAAAAACAACCGTACTCACCGCGGCAGCCAAAACAAACAAGAGCAAGCGGTAAAAAACATTCCGGAAGCAGCCGCCGAAAATAACTCAAGCAAAGAAACTACCGGCACTACTGCCGGTAGCACAGGAGAAAATACATCTATCGTTAAGACAGGCCTTTTTATCCTTTTTTTGATATACATCGGCGGCTGCTTTATCGCATTATTCAGGATGATCACGGTAAATCTCTACAAGAGCTTACAGCCATTGGGGATGCAACATCTCCTCTTTGAAATCGAAATAACAGCGCTCTTTGTATTTCTCTTTATTTCTAATTTTTTACTGACTCTTTCTACTTACTTTATCGGTAACATCGAACAAACACTGCGGGCGATGCCTATTCCGTCCCGTATTTTGTTTAGTGCAAAGTTCCTTGCCCATTGTTTACCGGCCATGATTATTTCGATAAGCTTTTTCGGGATTACCGCTGTTACGTATGGACGTTATGAATATTCTCCTGCCTCGTTCTATGCAATGGCACTGATCGGCGCTGTATTTTTTCCGCTGCCGATTATCGGACTGTGCTATCTAATCAATATCGGTGTCATGAGGATAACGAAGATTTTTAAGCAGCGTCGATTCGTGATGATGATTACCGGATTGCTCGGCATTGCAATGGCGCTTGGGATCAACTATTTTGTACAATCGGTTAATATGCTGCGTGACGTTCCCGACTTAGCAGGCACTCTTTCGCGTTACCGGCAGCGCATTTCCGCACTGATACACTATTTATTGCCGGTGCATTTTTTTGCAGACTCCCTTGCGGCCGGTTCTTTTTCCGCAGCGGCCGGTTCTTTTCTGTTGTTTATCACAATCTGCATTGCCGTAGCCGCAGCAATAATCGGTCTGCTTTCAGCGGTGTATGAAAAAACACAGGATGGATTTGATGAACAGACCTTCAAGCGGCTTACGGCATCAGAAACAAAAACCTTAATCCACAGCGGGTTTAAGCACCGTTCAGTCTTTAGTACATTGCTGCTACGGGAAATCCATATAATGAACCGCGAGCCTGCCTACCTTTTAAACGGACCTTTTACCATCATACTGCTGCCGCTCATCTACGGCATTATGTATCTTACCGGCTCGCTTCACCTACCGGCAGGAACGGAAGTCTTTATGCAAAGCAGTGCGGGGCTTGTGATTGCAGGAGTATGCGGCGCTTTTCTCGGCTCGGCAACCGGCATCGCGGCAACAGCCGTTTCCCGTGATGCAAAAAACCTCAATCTGATAAAAAGCCTTCCCCTTTCGATAAAGCGGTATATGCAGGCTAAGCTCGCACATGCAATGCTCTTTGCAGGTATCGGCTCCTTCATTGGGGTTGGCGGCATTACACTTCTTTTTTCGCTAACGCCATTGACCGCTATCGCTGCGTTTATAATCGCGCTCTCGCTCGCCCTGTTCTGCAACCTACTTGCGCTGATGCTGGATACCGCGCATCCAAAGCTCCACTGGGACACACCCGCAGCGGCAGTTAAGCATAATCTGAACACTATCATCATGCTATGTTCCGACCTGTTGCTTTTAAGCATCACCGTAACGGCAGCAACGCTGACGTCTATGCCGCAGCACTGCTATTTGCTGTGTTTTAGCGGTATTCCGCTGCTCGCAAGCGGCATTATGGCACATTTCTTTTGGCCCTACGCAGAGCGGAAAATGAATGAGATTGAAATTTAGATTACGAAAAATCTAAAGCTGAAAACGCGGAAAGAGCATACGGAAAAGACTTATATGCTCTTTTTTATGTAAATCTTCTTTATGATGAGAGAAAGCAAAGATATGCTCTTCCGAACCTGCTAAAAGGAGAATATCATCTGCGGCAAACCGATAGTCAGGTTCAATAAACTCAAAAGTTTCAGAATCTTGCTTGCGTACTGCCACAATATTGAGGCCGAGTTCTTTCCGTAAATTTGCTTCAAGGAGCGTCATGCCGATATATTTTTCATTAATGTTTACTTCCGCCAGTGCAAGATCCGCTGAAATCGGCAGAAAATTCAACAACAAAGTTGATGCCAACATCGGCATAACCCGCTTTGCCGCTTCACGGTCGGGAAAAATCACCTTGGTTGCCCCGACCATGGACAGCAAATTCTCATGTTGGTCGGTTTCGGCCTTTACGACAATCTCTTTAATGCCGAGCTGCTTTAAATATTTGGTTACCATCAGCGAAAGCTCAATTCTACCGCCCAGATCAACAATCGCAGTACCGATTCTTTGAGGAATATTTCTACGGAGACTCTCTTCATCGGTGATATTTACGACAGAGCCTTTAACAGCCTTGCCTTCATACTTTTTAATAAGATTAGGATCCTTATCAATAATGATAACTTCATCGGTAAAACGGAGCAGTTCTTCCAACATACGGACACCGAACGCGCCTAAACCGATAATTGCGAATCTATTCATACTGTCTCCTCTTTACCGATACATATTATGCATCATTCGGCGCTATGCCCCTTTTGTGAAGATTTAAAGATTTTTTCCGATCGCATAACATAAATACTGAAGCCGATAAAAAGCAGTAAAAGCACAATTCCGATAATCTTCATAAAATGACTGCCCCTTTGCCCGAGAAAGTAGACCAGCCAGAATAAAGCCGAAATATTGCAGACCGCTGCAATAGCGTCAAAACAAGCAAACTTATAAAACGGAAAATTGACAAAGCCGGATGTCATTGAAATAATATTACGTACACCGAAAGGAATAAAACGTCCACACAAAAAGGTAAAAAAACCGTGCCGGTTAAGGGCACGGGAAATACGAATGACACTATTTTCGCTTATCAATTTTGAAAAGAATCTGCTGGAAATCCTGCCCCTCCCTAAAAGCCATCCCCAAAAGTACACAAGGCAATCACTAATCACTGCTCCAAAATAAAGAGCAGCATAGAAGGCAGGAATAGATGCTTTCTCTTGTTTACAGAGCAAGGCTGCAGTAATAACAATGATATCTTCCGAAATCGGAAGGTTAAATCCTCCGAGAAGCAAGCTGATAAAAATAACCAACGGAAAATAAGAAATATACTGCCCTATCCACGCGGCAATTGTATGAAACATTGAAACAATCTATCATACCTCCGACAACTTTTCAAGTTCGGCGATCCAGACGGCAGCGTTCATATCGCTCGGCATTTGCCATATCCCTCGCGGAGAAAAACTGCCGAAACCTACCTGCACACCGTCGGGAGCACAGGAACGTTTAAACTGCTGAGAAAAAAGCCGCCGGTAGAAGATACGCATACAGCCGAGTATCTGTTGACGATTATACCGTTGTTCCGTAGAAAAACAATGTTCGGCAAGCAGAAGAATTTTTGCAGGACTGAAATCCGTATGGAGAATATAATATAAAAAGAAATCATGCAGCTCATAGGGACCGAGTATGTCCTCGGTTTTTTGTGTAATAACCTGTTTTTGTGCAGGCAGCAGTTCGGGACTAATCGGCGTATCGAGAATATCCTGTACAACGGCGTAGAATTCGGTATGCTTATCGGCATCCGGCAAAAAGGCGGTTGGATAGGCTGCAACATAGCGAATACAATGGCGCAACAGTGTTTTGGGGATACCGGCATTAACGTTATACATCGACATGTGATCACCGTTATACGTTTCCCAACCGAGCGCCGATTCGGAAAGATCCCCCGTGCCGACAAGCAGTGCACCGAGCTGATTTGCTTTATCCATCAGAATTTGGGTACGCTCACGAGCTTGCGCGTTTTCATAAACGGTATTGCAGAGATCTGTGGGATGTCCGATATCCGCAAAATGCTGCATCATCGCTTTTTCTATGGGAATAGTCAGGGCGGTACATCCAAGCAACTCGGCAAGCTTGAGCGCATTGGACTTGGTTCTATCCGTTGTTCCGAATCCGGGCATAGTAATTGCCGTAACCGAATCGGGTTTCTGGCGGAGCATTCGAGAAGCAAGGACTGAAATAAAAAGCGCCAATGTGGAATCCAAGCCGCCCGAAATTCCGAGCACGGTTTTTGTACACCCCGTATGGTACATACGCTTAGCAAGCCCGCGTCCCTGAAGTTCTATTACCTGCGAGAAAAAGCTCTCCCATGCTTGCTCGTTATTTTGTACCGCAAGAGGGATGAACGGATTGGGGTTGCGCGGACGGACAAGCAGTACCCCTCGGGAAGGAATGGTCGGGATAACAATACGGCGGCAAGCCGACGGACTACGGCCGAGACCGGAGGGAGCCTCGCAATCCATATCTGCAAGGGTAATAGCAGCTTCATCTTCATAGCCGGAAAAATTGAAATCACCTGATGTTTTATTAAAGGTGGATAGCTCAAATCCGTTTGCTGCCGCCAACAACTCGCCGTTTTCATAAATACCCCGCTCGCCCGCACAGGCAGTATCGGTTGTAGATTCCCCCCAACCGGCGTTGACAAACAAAACCGTATTTCTTTCCTGCTTTGACCGAGCAGCAGCGCTGCGGCAGAGTTCCGTAAAAGAACCTGCAAACGACGCCTGTGCGAGCGGCTCAATGTAGAGCGCCGATCCTGTTACCGTGAGAGTATTGTCCGCCGCCGGAGAAGTGTTTTTGTTTTCGGCTTGACTTTGATTCCGTGCATTTTTTTCGCTGCCGATTACAAACGAAAACCGGCTTTTTTCCACTTCAAACAGCAAATCCGAACCGAACGGAACAGCGGTATTTTGCAAGCCGGTAAGAATTACCGAGGATTCTCTTCCGTCATATATGGAAAAAACGCGGGAATGTACGGTTCCATCAAGCGGTACAATACCGTAGATAGTCCCCCTGCTGAAGACGGCAACAGCACTGTAGATGTTCCCTGAAAAAAAGAATGGGAAACCGAGCACACCGATAATAGGCTCCATGGAAGTTTGCCGGACGATATACTCAAGTCGATCTTCTGCAGCATTCAATAATGACCGCTGCCCAAAAAGGGTACCGCAGCTGGCGGATGTGAGCGCCAATGCAGGGAATACGGCAATATCGGCGCCCATTTCGGCGCTTTTTCGCAATGCACTGATAATTCGCTCGGCATTACCGGCACAATCTCCAACCGCACAGGGAGAAACTACCGCAGCAACCCGATAAAATCCGTAGTCGTGTATATTCATTTTTCACCTCCCCGTTTTTGTCGCTTCAGATGCGGCAGTTCTTTTCGTTTAAAAAGTTTGCGAAAGCCTGTATGTTGCTTCCTTTGCGTACGTAAAAGAAGGACAACTTTTAGCCAATTTGTAATAGAGATCATTTGCTTGTACGACAAATCCCTGTCGGTACAACAAATCGGCAAACTGCAAAAAGACATTCCAAATTTGCTTGGTTTCCGTCCAGTGCAGGATTTCATTATTTGCACCGATTCTCAGCAATAGATCGGAAAAGTCGCTGTACCTATACATAAAATCCGTCTTTTTCAACGTATCGCTCAAATAGGTAACTGCGATATCGGCTCCGAGCAGCGCAGTCCTGAATGCGCGGTCGTATTCTTCGACACGGAGATAAATATCGGTCAGTTCAATATAAGCACGAAGCGCTATATCATTATGATGCCGGTATAATGAAAAAAACTTTTCAACCGTCTGTTCATTTTTAATCGTATGGATCATCGCTCTCAAGGTTGCACTTTCAACATTGGTAGTTCCATACACAGGATCTTCCGTTAAAATGAGAAGAAGATATTTTTCTTGATCGTCATACTGCTTTAATAAGCCGGAAATTTGAGCAAGCGAATAAATAATTTCAAACCGCATATCGGGGATGTATAAGAAGTCTCTCGCTTCCCATGCTGCCTGATAAAACCGGCGAGACTGTGTCAGTTCTCCTTCCAGCTCATAGACCTTTCCGATTAGATAATCGCATTCGGGATAAACATCGCTCTTCTTTAACCACGCAAGTACTGCAGAAATCGACTTATCAAAATAAGCAGGAGGATGAATAAGAAAAATCCTATCGAGGATTGCACACGCTTCATAATCCTGCCGCTTTTCCAACACGCGGTATACGTCCGAAATAAGATCACCGGCAGCCCTTACCTGATGCGGTTTAAGCGCGGCAAAAAGATAGTCATACTGAGCGGTTACCTGCGTTTTATGCATTTCACGCGCTTGCCTGAACAAAAGGAGCGCTTTACCGAATTCACGTGCTTCATACGCAACCTTTCCTTGCTCAAGCAGATGCCAAGGGTATTCAAGCGAGTCGGTCGATACTTTTTGTGCATACAGAAACACACTGATAAGGATTGTAAAACATACTATTACAAACTTTTTCATAAACTCCTCAGCTCCTCCTCAAAGACCGCATCGATAACCGTATTTTTTTCCGTTTCCGTCAAGCCTTGTATATCGATACGCCGAACGATAACGCCCCTCTTAAACAATAGGATAACGCTTTCCGCGCCGGTAATCCCGATGTCGGCAAATTTTCCCTCGCCTGGCCCGTTGACAACACATCCCATCACTGCAACCGTCAAATCTTTCTTTTCGGCAAACAGCCGATGCTGCCATCGTGCAACAAAACCGTGAACATCAAACCCATTGCGGCCGCAGCGGGGGCACGACACAAGTCTGATACCGCCTTTCCGTTTACCGCATTCAATCAAAATTTCCCGCGCTGCAATAACCTCATTTTCCATAGTATCGGAAAGGCTCACCCGCACGGTAGCGCCGATATTCCGTTCAAGCAGTTTTGAAAATGCGAGGGCGCTTTTGACAATCCCCGAAACCAAAGGACCCGCTTCCGTAACACCTAAATGAAGCGGCGCAGTGGACCGGGCGGCAAACAGCTCATTGGCAATGATAGTCTCTTTCACCGACGATGCTTTCATCGACACAAGATACTGCGTAAAGCCGTGTTTATCGAAAAGCGCCGCTTCTCGCTGCGCCCCCGCTACCAACGCGGCTGCCCTCGCCTCCTCCGCATTGCGTCCTTCGCGAATTTCCTGCTCCATACGGTTTCGTATATCGACGGGGAGAGAGCCGCTGTTAACCCCGATGCGGAGCGCCGTTCCGGTATCCTGTGCTTTTTTAATAACCGCGCTCACCCGCTCTTCCGTTCCGATATTCCCCGGATTGATACGTATCTTTGCGGCGCAACCATCCATACAGCGCAACGCAAGCCGATAGTCAAAGTGAATATCGGCAACAAGCGGCATCGGCGTCATTCCGGTAAGCTTTACAAACGCTTCAGCGCTTCCGGCATCCGGTACGGCAAACCGGAGAATGTCGCAACCGAGCTGCTCCAGTGCAGCTATCTGTCGTACCGTCTCCTGTAATGTATCCTCACGCAACGGCTGCTTCCACATAGTCTGGATAGCGATGGGGGCATCGCCGCCGAGTTCAATGCTCCGAACGCTGCCCTTGCCTCCTATCCGTAGTTTTTCCGCCGTATACATATCTTCTCCAATCAGCGTTTATTTTCCGGCACTTGACTTTGATGAATACCGGCAGCTTTTAAAAAGAGGATGCCGCCCCGTTGCTGAATTTTTCCCAATACTTCTATCGGACGCTCAGCATCTATTCTGACCGAAAAATTACAAAAGATAGGAACAACACCTTCCAGCTGAATACGCTCACTATACCCCACCAAAAGATCGAAGCTCGTATTGTCCCCATTGGATTGTACATTTGTTGCACGCCCCGACCAAATGGT
This sequence comes from Treponema sp. OMZ 305, assembly GCF_024181325.1. Taxonomy (NCBI): domain Bacteria; kingdom Pseudomonadati; phylum Spirochaetota; class Spirochaetia; order Treponematales; family Treponemataceae; genus Treponema; species Treponema sp. OMZ 305. Next base: position 2,250,703 of record NZ_CP051300.1, read on the forward strand.
CCAGCAATCAAGATAGAGCGGAATATCGGCGCGCACATCGCTATAGGCGGGAATATCCCGAACGGTATCGAATCCCGGCGTTGCAAAATAATCCATCAACAATCGCGCTTTTTGTTTAATCGAATGAGCAGCGTTCGACGATAAAATACGATTAACTTCAATCTGCGCAAGATTATCCCTCGAATCCTGAAAATATTTCTGCGCATTCCGATATGCCGCAAGTACCTCTTTTTCCGAAAGTGTATATCGATACGTTCCGCTCGTATCAATCGGGCGCGCTTTTTCGTCCGACAGCAATGTGAATGCCGAAAGATCTGCCCTATTATTATTCCGCGTCCATGTCGGCAGAGGTTTTTTCACCAATACCGTTAGTGTAATTACCACGACACACACGGCGCCTACAAGACAGCTAAACAAAGCTATTCTTTTTTTAATATAGGACTGCACTCCGGGACGGGGGTAAAACTTTTTTATTTCGCCCGATTGAACGGCGTCCCCTATTGCTTCCGGTGTATTATGTGTCCGGATAAAATCCAATCCGCTACGTGCCAATACATGATTAGGATTATACTCAATTGCTTCCAGATAATAGTCGATCGCACGTGCGGTATCACCACGCCGTAAAAACAACACAGCCTGCGCACACAGTAAATCGGGATCAGTCATTTTAATACGCCGTGCGCAGGTCAAATAATCAACAGCTCCGCCGATATCCCCTGCATGCAAACAAGCAAGTCCTAAATATAGATAAAAAGGAAACGATTTGTTAAACGAAGCATTATACACGACATCTTTCGCATCACCCGACACAACGTATTGCGTAACATGGGGTTCCAATAAATTGATGACCTGTTGATAATTCCCCTTTGCAAATTGTTTTTTTGCTTGTTCAAGAATCGATGACGGCATTATTCTTCCTGCATGGCCTCTATAGCATTATCTACTTCCGTGCGTAATTTCGCAATCTCTTCCATAGATAATTCGTCGGGAGACTTTTCAAGCACCGCAATTTTATCCAACAGCTCCTGTACATACCGGTAATCTTTTTTCGGTTCTTCCGGTTTTCCCAAGGCATCCTGTTGAGCAGATTGAGCGACCGAGGATTGCTCTGCAGATACTGCCGATGCGGGAGTATTATCGTCAGGCTGTGTTTTAGTGGTGGCAGCGGGTTGATTTGCCGAAACAGGACGATAGATCGTCGTAACAGTCAAGTTTCCCACCGGACCGGTAGCAGATCGGCTGGTTTTCTCCGGCGCTGCTTGTGTCTGTTGAGTATATGCTGAATATGCTGTTACCGTATCAGCTGCATTTCGGTAATCGTAAAAGCCGATACAGTTTGTAACACTGAACGTTTCTTTATAGAGTACCTTCTTCTCAGACCACACGTATAAAAGCCCCGGATCGGAAAATGCATACTTACGGAATGATCTGCCGCTTACGTAAGAAGGTAGCCACTTCTTTGTTACCAGTCGCTCCCAATTTGCAATATAAACAGCTGTCGGTACCGTTACATATTCATTTCGTAAGAAGAAGAGGCAAGCATATCCTCTATCTGCAGAAAAGATAACGGAATCTTTTTCCAACACCGGCTGCAGCATCAGTTCCGCTCCGATTTCACTGCGCAAGTCCGTATACAGCGGAACAAGATTTTTTTCACCTAACGAAGTGTCAAATAGAGCCTTTAAACCGATATCGGCAATATCCCCCGAAATATTTTGAATTTCAGTTACAACTTTTAAGATCTTTCCCGTTGAGCGCTGTTTTGAAGGTACAAATGAAAATGTCTGAGTCGCCAGAAAATCCATGCTGATCTGGAACATAACCGTTATCTCGTTTTTTGACTGGCTAATGATAATTTTCTTTCCGCTTTTATTATTAAGATGGAATATCTTACCATTAAAGAGCACCGAATAAATATTCACGGAAGATTGAGAGCGATCATCATACAGCGGCTCATACACACGGGCATCTTCGACCTTTGAGTGATATAAACAAAAATTACCCGTATTAGGATAAATAACCAACTTTAACGGATCACTGATCATTTCGACTGTATTTTCCGCTGCAAATAATCCGCTCAGCACCCATGCCGAGAGGCATAATAGAATCATCTTTTTATTGGGTAGCCACATTATTTTACTCCTTTGATATGCTGTTCATAGAGTTTTTCCAAGGTTTGGGTACGAGCTTTCAATTCCGCCAGTTCCAGACGGCGCCTTTCAAGTTTTTGCCGCTCGGCTTCTTCTTGTTCTTTTTGTTGCTGCTGTTCCCGTATACGCAGATTTTCCTGTTCTTCGCTTATCAGAGACAGCGTTGCAGAAATTTCATTGATTTTTTTCTCCAACGCTCTTAAACGGTCGGCAAAGTATTCGGTCTGTTTTTCGTCCGCTAACGGAGCTGTCTCCCCAACCGGTGCAGCTTCGGTACTGCTGCCCGTGCTATCTGACGCAATTGGAGCATCTGTGTCATCGGATTTCGGTTCGGCGGATTCGAATGCTTTTTCAGTCTGTGCCGATGCAGGTTGTGTTTCATTCGCCATCTGCAAGAGTTCCTCCCGGACCGATTGTTGATCGATAAGCACGATTTTATATCGAGCCTCGTTCACCTTTCCCGACTGAGGATAATTCACGACAACTTTGCTAAAAATTTGACGGGCTTCGGTGTGATTCCCCGTTGCGTAAAGATTTTCACCTATCCAATAATAAGCTGATGGAATCTTTGGATGATCGGGATACTTTTCAATAAACCGATAGAGGATATCCGACGATGCTTCATACTCACCTGATAAATGTAAAAGCCGCCCCTTTTGATAACTCACTTCGGCGGCGCGTTCATCTTCAGGGGCTGCTTCCAAAAACGCATCGGCATACTTCAATGCACGTTCATAATTTTGTGCAGAAGCTTCGGACATTACCAGCCAGTAGAGCGCCTCTGTACGATCATTCGGTTCTGCTGTAATAAGTACCCGCTCAAATGATCCCTCCGCAACAGTCCAATCGCCGCGGCTGTATGCATCCAAACCGCTCAGTAAATCGGCGCTTTCGGCAAAAATACTGCAGATACCAAAGCACACAAGATAAGCAAATACTAATTTTTTTTTCATTTCTTTATCTCTCCGGAAAAAAAAGATGACCCCGAAACAACAACATCGGCGCCGGCATTGCATACAACCGGAAGTGTTTCCGCATTAACGCCGCCGTCAACCGAAATCAAATAGCGATAACCGTATTTTTCACGGTATTCACACAGTTTCTCAACCTTGCCGAGACATTGGGGAATCATCGTTTGTCCGCCAAAGCCCGGATTAACCGTCATTACCAACACAAGATCGACGAAGGGTAACACCTCATCTAAAAGATGTACAGGGGTTGACGGTACGATGCTGATACCGGGTTTCATACCTGCGGCACGGATTTCCGTAATAAGCCGATGGGCATGTATTGCCGCTTCAATATGAAACGTAAAATAATCGACGCCCGCCGCCGCAAAATCTTTCACAAAATCTTGAGGACGAGCAACCATTAAATGCACGTCAAAAGGAAGGGTGCTTTTACTTCGCAAGCTGCGTACAACGGGAGCGCCGAACGTTAAATTCGGTACAAAAGCTCCGTCCATCACATCAAGATGAACCCATTGTCCCCCGTTTGCTTCAATAAAGTGTAGTTCTTCAGCAAGCCGTGAAAAGTCTGCACTCAATAAAGACGGCGCTAATATAAACGATGCCCCCATCGTCTTTAAACCCTCCCATAAAAGTCAAGAAGAAAGTACCAACTTTCAATTGACTTTTTACGCACTTTCGCAACAAAGTGCAAACATACATATAATATACAAGATACCGATTACAATATCGGAATTTTTTTCAAAAGTTTGAACCGGCCATCAGCATTAAGAAAAAAATGAACTACGGAATGATCGCATCTTTATGATACCGGCAATCGAAATTTTTTCTTTGCATTGCGTGTTATCTTCTTGAATCACCAAGAGTGCATCATGTTCCGTTTTTTCAATTGCAATAGGAACACCCACAATTATCCGACGGCCGGAAACCCCATCAATCGACACTTCCAAACGGCTGTTGTCGGCAATTGCAGTTTCCGCAAGGTGAATTTTCCCTAAAAAATCAAGCCCCGACACTTCTCGAACACCGTTATCTGTCGGCGCTCCATTCAGCTGTTCTTTAGTGATGATAAGCTTTTTTGCAATTTTTTCCTTCAAGCCTTGCTTATTATACTGATCGATCGGCATCGTATCTACAACAGCTTGCAGTTCCCGAATATGTTCGGAATAGTCGTTTTTCTGTTTGCATTGAATTGTGCGCCGTTTTTTCGCTTTTTTATCAAAGCGGTCAAGCGCGGAATGTCGGTATTCAATAGAGGCAAATCCGGCAGCAGTATATTGTCCCGTACCGCCCGTAGTATAAAAAGTTACATCCAGACCGGCGGACTTGATCATCATACGAACCGAATCCAAATCCATCTGCTTTATCAGATACACACCGTCGGCTAATTCCTTATAGATGATATCCTGAAGCCCTGCATTTTGTTTAAAAAGCTTCCGTTTTTCCTCTGCAACGGTTATAACAAACCCGTAGTACAGACCGACGGCGGTACACTGTAAGTACCATTCGGAAATGCTCACCTTTATATTTTGAGGGATTATCCCGCCGGAAGCTTCCTCAAGTAAGGCGATCAAAGCTTTATCGGTACAGCACCGCTCAAAACAGCGCAAACAAGCGGCACGTGTGATGGTAAACCTGCCGGTTGTCAAAATAGATACCGGTTCCATGCAACTGAGCACCGGAAATATCCGCCCAAGAGCGGTAAAGGGTAACATAGTTATTTCAAATGAAGGAGCGGCAATCAACGGCTGCTCTACCGATTCTTGATTAAAGGAGGCCGTATTCAACTGCCAATATTCCCCGACCGGCAGCAAAAACTTAAGCGCTTTGAGCGTATCGATCATACGCAGTTCATCCTCTATCATCATATCAGGGAAAATCGAGACATCTCCGTTTGTTTCGGCATGTAAACGCAGGAATAAAAAATCAAAAAAGCGCTTCAATGCGATATCATCATACAGCCCACGAGGATCAAGCGAGGTTAAAAAATCCGAAAAGAATTGCGCCCGTTTTTGCATACTCTCACGACGTGCATGGCCGTACACTGCGGCGATAGTATACATCTTTCGGTCAAACGGCTTTTGCTTAAAAAACTCCTCCCATCGCCCTTGCTGGGGAGTAAGGCTTGCGGACTCCACTATCAGCAAACCGAGATTTTGTAAGCCGGTACAGAGCGTTTTAAAACAGCCGATATCAGTTGCTGCATCCTGAAAAACCGCTTTAAGCTGCTTTTCGGCTTTTACTTTAAAAGCGCCGTTCATCTTCAGCACATCGGTTTCTTTGAGGAAGAAGGTATAGAGTCCGGCCAATACGATATCATCGCAAAGCGTTGCCTCACTCTGAAGTTCCTGTTCTCGCTGCGGTAAAAAAAGCGAGTGTGCATCCAATAAAGGTTCGACGGATTTATACAAAAACGGATTAATGCGGTAGTTGTTGATTAGTCTATCGTAATCATCGGTATAACAGTCCCGATAGAGAACAAGCCGCTCTTCCAAATTGGTCAGCCGAGTCTGTAAGGCGGTTTCAGAAGATAAAAATATCAATAATGAACCGCGGTTGGTCACCGGCAGTGTATGAACGGCTGTTAAAATCAGCAGGTCGAGGCGATCAAGGCTTTCTATCATCGTCCGCTGTGTTTCGGGCTTCGACAAAAATCCACCGAGGCTCTCTACGAGGCGTTGCTTATTAAAAGGCGTTTTAATTTTCCCCAGATACAGACGCATTAAGAGAAAAAACGTCCGTTCAGGAAGCTGCAGCATCGCCTCCTTCCAATCTTGATAGCCGTTTATCTTCATTATACTAACGATAGGTACCGCACTACAGGGCAACGATTGAGCTTTTTAGCTCGATGAGTTTTTTTTCGCCGTACAAGGCATCAACCAAGGCAAAAGCAAACTCTTCAGCAGCTCCGGCTCCGCAGGCGGTAATAAATTGGCCGTCTCGGATGACACGCGCTCCTTTTATGGGCTGTGTCGGCAAATCCTCTCCCATACCCGGATAGCAGGTAAATCGTTTCCCTTCAAGCAAACCCCATCCGCCAAGCGCTAACGCCGGAGCTGCGCAAATTGCCGCAACTAATCCGCCGTGTTTTGCCGTCTCGGTTATAAAAGAGCGAAGTTCGGCATTTTTACTGAGTGTACGGCTGTTCGGGAGGCCTCCCGGCAGGATTGCCAGTGCAGTACCTGCCGTCAACTGCTCGACATTTTTTTTCGCATTTGCCCCCTCGCCGATTAGCTCGGATAAGGTAATGTCACAGGTAACAGCCAGTCCGCGAGATGAGCGAATAACTTTTGCACCGACTCCGACTAATGTCAAATCGGCTCCGCAGCGGCGTAAATAATCAAGCGGCGTAATCGCTTCAACTTCTTCAAATCCGTCTGCGATGAATAAAAATATTTTCTCCATTTATACCTCCGAAATTTCGTGCAAAAAGAAAAGAACCGCTTAAAATATTTCCAGTACGGTTCTCTGCTGTTTCTCCCCTCAGACTAACGTTTTTTTCGTTCGGTTTCGGATTGACATTCGATGCACATCAATGCATAAGGAATAGCCCGAAGCCGGTCTTCCGGTATTTTTTTTGCACACTTGATGCACTTACCATACTTTCCCTGCTCGATACGCGCAAGAGCGGATTCAATGAGCTGCATCCGTTTGGCGTCTTTTTCATTCATACTCTCCAGCATCTTCCGGTCGGTATCTTCCGAAGCAATATCGCCGAAATCCTTAGGATCAACCGATTCAATAATCTGCTTAAAACTTTCATGGTTTGCTACAAATGTTTTGATAATTTCGGCGCGGCGCTCATGCAGAGATTGCTTCATCTCTTGATAAAACTGTTTCTCCATCTATTTTTGAAACTCCTTTTTTGTACCTTTTTCCATTAGTTGACAAACTAATGAATAGATTTTACAATTATAAGCGTTATTTCAGTAAAAAAGCAACTGAAAACTTCTAAAAACTGAAGTTTTTAGAGATTTCTATTAGATTCTTTTGCGATGTTTTATTTTGGAGGAATTGTGGCTAAAGAAGAAGCAATTGAAGTTGAAGGGATTGTCAAAGAATCCCTTCCCAACACGATGTTTCGTGTTGAATTAAAAAACGGTCATGTCATTTTGGCGCATTTATCGGGAAAGATGCGCAAACATTTTATTCGTATTGTTCCCGGCGACAGCGTAAAAGTTGCGCTCTCTCCCTACGACCTAAACAGAGGGAGAATTATTTTCCGCGAACGCTAACGACTGCTTTTAAAAAACGATACAAACGCTATTTTCAGGTTTTTAACGCCTTTCACAAGCAACGGCACACCGATAAAAAGACTTAAAAAACCAAAAGCATATATAACACGGAAACTGAGCAATCCGAGCCACAGATATAAGATACCGGCGAGTAAAGCTCCCAATCCTCTGCGATGCGAAACAGGCTCGTTTTCCTGCTCCGGCGAATGGTAGAACGTCCAGTGATACGATGTGCCGAACATCGTATCATCATCTTCTTCTGCAAACGGGTTATAGGTAAAGGGATTCTGCCGTGCATACTGTTGTGTGTAGGTTCCATATTGCTGCGATGCAGTGCCGCCGAGGTCATAATCGGCGCGTTTCTTGGAATCCGACAATACGGAATACGCTTCGTTTATCTTTTTGAACATTTCTTCGGCGGACGCATTTCCCTGATTTTTATCGGGATGATATTGCAGCGCCTTTGCACGGTATGCTTTTTTTATCTCTTCATCGGAAGCAGTTTTAGAAACTCCCAGAACCTCATAATAATCCATACGCCTAGCCTATCGTCGTGCCTTTAAAGGGGCAATCGTTTAAGATGTTATCGAGATTATCCAAATCGGTACCTCCGGCACAGATGACCTGTATCCCCGCTTTCTGCGCGCGCAGGCTTGCAACCGGATCAAAAGGAACATTTTTTCCGGGTATCCATTCCGTACCGACCAACCGAATAAATTGCTCCCATGAAATCGTATCAATCGGTTTTGCATCGGGATTTTTCTTAGGATCGTCGGTATATACTTTTTCAATATTTGACAGGTTGATCACCTGCTTTGCCGAAAAGCGCTCTGCCAGCAAAACCGCATCGTTATCGGTGGAAAAACCCGGCTTCCAACCGGCGGCTATCAATACCTGTCCTGAAAAAAGCTCCACTGCCGTAGGGTCATACACAACAGGATTAGGGCACATATCCGAAAAAATTGCTTTTAAAAGCTGCGCATTAAGCCGCGTCGCCATAATCCCAATCCAATCGGCTTCATCATTTGAGGGCGTGTTATCGGTAATATTTTTATATGCTTGTTGATACATTCGAGCTGGGCCGCCGCCGCCGACAACTAAAATCAGCTTTCTATCAGCCGATACGCTGAGCCATCTGCGTATATGGGAGGAAAAATCCCGTAAAAAAACTTCATTGGGCTGTTGAGGCACTACGATTGAGCCGCCCACCGATAAAACACGTACCATAAAGCTCCTCCTCATCCGTATTGATAGTTTCCCCTTTAGATAGCGAAACAATTAAAAACGATGCCGGTTACCGTCCATTTACAGGCTGTTTTACACTTTATAATGTAATAATTAATTTAAAAAAATGCAATTCTTTTAATACACTCCCGTGATCTTTGGAATACGCCAGAGTGCACTGTAGCCGCTGATATTCGGCGTGGCTTCTTCCCAAATAGACCGAAAGGCATAGCTTCGCACTTTTTCCGTCGTTTTACCGTTCGGTAACATAGGCGCTTGAGTTTGATACCCGCGTGAAAACGCAATATGATAGGCATCCAAATTGCCGAAATACCATCGCCCCTTATCGGCAACGCCGGTATCAAAGGGAATACCGGACGCAAGCGCCGGATCAACGGGAACCCAGCCGAAACCATTTATATAGAACTCTGCCCACCAATGCAATACCGCTTTTTGTTCCGCGTCAACCAATAGTCCGGCGGCAGGAACAGCCGGTACACCGGCTGCGCGGGAAAGCGTACAAAACAGCAGCGCAAGGTCATACGAGCTGCCGTTCTTTTCTTCCAAAGCAGTGAGAATAGACCGACCTGCATCTGCCGCACTGCTTCCCCGCGCTTTTAGCTCGGAGGTTAAAAAGGTGTAGATACGCCATGCTTTATTATAAGGGTTCGTTTCAGAGCCGACAATCTGCCGACACATCTTTTTAATGACGGCATGATCGGCAGGGAGAAATTCATCAGCTTCGGTATATGCGGCATATAAAAGCGGATTATTTTGTCCCGTTTTCCTGAGAGAAGCGACGTTGACATTCGTTTCAACTCTACTGCGGGATACGCTGTATTCTTGCCGGATCTGTATTTTACTGCCGGATTCAACATTATGAAAACGGTAAATACTCGCACCCTGATATGACGGTACAAACGGCTCCGGTTGAACGGAATTAATGGTAACGGTGCGCTGTGTTTCCGTTTTTTGCGGCAACGGTATCTGCAAAAAGAACGTATTCGGTATCTCAGCAAGAAAATCGGAAATTTCAACTTCGGAAACAAGACGATATGTCCTTGTATCCGTATAGGTTTTAGTACCGTATTTGTTTTTTAACCGGAACGGCACAGGATTACTTATTCCCGCTTCGGTAATAATCACGACATTTCCCGTATCTGCGGCATCAGGTACCCGTATCCGCAATTCACGATCGCTCCAAAATTCGTAATCGAAGTCCGATTCGCTGCATTCAGCGCCGGTCAACACCGCTTCTTTTGCAGTATTTTGCGCATAAACGGCATTCTGCGTTCCTGTAAATAGGACAACCGAATCATTCCGCGCGTGACCAAAGTTTTTACCGTGAATGGAAATCAGATCTCCCACATTGCCGGAATCGGCTTCCAAAGAATCGATAAACGGAAGATTTTCGTCTGCGGTACGTTTTGAGCTAACCGGAAAAACTGTCTGATTTACCAGCATAACAGCATTTCCTTGCTTATTCTTAGTCACCACGTACAGCATATCTTCATAAAGCGTATCGGGCGCTTCAAAAACGATCTTCGTATCCGTCCATTCAATACACCGGTCGGATTTAATTTTGTTATTGCCGATCATCAGCCACGAATGGATTGAAGGCTGTCCAAAATTCTTACCAGCTACGGTGACTCGTTCACCCGGTACGGTAACTTGAGGAGACACAGCGATAATAACATTGGAACGAATGGTAGATCGAGAAAGGAAAATAATACCGGCTATTATACCACCGATAACAAATGAAAAAACAAGAAAGCGAAAAAAGGGATACTTTCTTATGAGATAAAAAAGTTTCATCGATTGCTGATTCTTATATTGGGATCGGCAATGATATAGAGCGGTTGATGCTCCAATGAAAGCGGAAACGACGAAGAAGAAATTTTAAGATCGACTGTAGATTCAACCGGCTGAAATAAATTTTCATCTTTTGAATATAAGCGAGTAAATTCACCGACCGTAAAGAACTTAGCATTGGTATTCACCGATTTGGTCGATACGGCATAATTTTGAGTGCCGTTTGTTTGCGTAATACCGTAATCTATTTCGGTAATAGGCTTTTGTTTTTCAAGCGAAACGGGAATAATCGGCGTGAAAGAAGATTGCGCAGCAGTAACCGAATTAACGGTATATTCTACTCTGAAGAACAATACGAGCGGCAGCAAGACAAAAATCAGAACAGCCGCAGCTGCTGCAGGAACAGGAATACGAATAGAAGAAGAAAACCAACGCTCACCTGAGTTTAATCCCCATCGTCGCTCTTGGGCTTGCAGTTTATTCTGTAATACGGCATTTCGCTTTTCAAGCAATTTAGCAAAAGAAGCACCCGCATCAAACTCCGCTCCGGTCGTAGGTTTTTGCATATAATGGTGTATCAGCTCATATTGACCGTATATCTTTTTACAAGCAACGCATTGCTGTAAATGCTGTTCTATTGTTCCCTTCCAAGGAAAAGGAATTTCACCGTCGATATAAGCAGACAAAAGATCTTTATTAGGGCATGTAGACATTATCTTCTCCTATAACTTTTGCTAAATATTCCCGTGCACGGAAAATACGGACTTTCACATTTCCTTCGCTAATACCAAGGATACGTCCAATCTCCTTATAATTCAACTCGGTATATTCGCGAAGCTGTAATACAATCCGCAGCTTTTCAGGCAACTGCTCCAATGCATGCTGTACATCTTGAATTGTTTCATCTTTCAAGAGCGCAGTTTCACCGGAGTCCATTTTGCGCTGATCTTCTTTAAAGGCACGCGTATATACTTTCCGCTCCAACACTCTCCGCTTTGCATAGTTAAGCGCTGCATTTTTTACCACTCTAATGAGCCAATACTTTGCATCGTTTAATGACGGAAACTTCATTTCTTTTTCCGTCATCTTAATCAATGCATCATGGCACAGATCCTCGGCAGCATCCTCTTCTCGTACAATATTATAAGCAACCTTGTACAGTGCAGGAACTGCCGCATCATAAATGGTTTTAAAATCCTTATCGGAAAGCGCATCTAACGGCGCTAATTCATCAAACAACTTAGTCTCCCCAAAAGTTACATCTTGCGCCACAGCGTTCCGTTTGCCGTATCTTCCAAAGCAATTCCGCGGTCTTTCAGCACGTTACGGATTTCATCCGCCCGTTTAAAGTCCTTATTCTTTTTCGCTTCCGTCCGTTCAGCGACCAAGCGTTCGATTTCTTCTGCATTATCGACCGATTCCATACCGGTATGAAGCGCCGCTGCTTCTTCTATTAAATGTAATGCAAGAACCGTATCGAAAATGCGAATTAACGTGATAGCTTCGCTTGCTTCAAGCCCCTTATCTTTCACTACCTGTTGCAGTACGGAAAGGGCGCGCGGCGTTGAAATATCTTCTTCAAGCGCCTGTATAAAGTCCGCCAGATAGCAGCGTGCTTTTTCAGTACGGAGCAGCGAAACCGACTGTTCGGCTGTCAGATTGTCGGAGGGAAAATCGGGAAGCGTTTTGGCTTCGGCAAGCAGATTGGCAATCCGCTGTTCAAGGTTTTTGCGTGCATTTTTTGCAGTATCCATCGCTTCCCACGAGAAGGTAAGCTGGCTGCGATAATGTCCTCCCAACAGCAGGAACCGGTAATCGAGCGGCGCATAGCCTGCATCAATAACCTTATCTAACGTGATAAAATCGCCGGTAGACTTGGACATCTTCCCTTTGTTCATCACCAAAAACTCGTTATGGAGCCAATATTTTACCCATTTTTTGCCGGTTGCCCCCTCAGACTGAGCTATCTCGTTCGTATGGTGTATACGGATGTGATCGATGCCACCCGTATGAATATCGAACTGCTCGCCTAAATACTTCATACTCATAGCGGAACACTCAATATGCCACCCGGGGTATCCCCTGCCCCACGGAGAATCCCACACTAAGGCCTGATTTTCGAACTTACTCTTGGTAAACCAGAGCACAAAATCATGAGGATTCCGCTTATTTTCATCAACTGCGATACGTGCACCGGCTTTGAGATCTTCGAGATTAATCGAGGCGAGTTCCCCGTATTTAGGAAAGGTCATAATATCATAGTAGAGGTTTCCGCCTGCCGAATACGTATGCCCGTTTGCTTCAATCCGTTTGATCAGCTCTATCATATCGGATACGTGGTCGGTAGCCTTGCACACAACATCGGGGCAGCGGATGTTAAGCCGCTCGGTATCCTTAAAGAACGCTTGAGTATAGAAATCGGCAATCTCCAACACGCTCTGTCCGCGTTCCTTTGCCGTTTTAACCATCTTATCTTCGCCGTCATCAGCGTCGCCCGAAAGGTGTCCAATATCGGTTATGTTCATCACATGGGTTACCGCATAGCCTAAAAACCGCAGCAGGCGAAACAGCGTATCTTGAAATATATATGCTCGTAAGTTACCGATATGCGCATAGTTATATACGGTCGGCCCGCAGCCGTAAAAACCTACTTTTTTCGGATCGACGGGTACAAACTCTTCCATCCTATGTCCTAATGTATTATATATGCGTAAACTCATAAAAATCTCCCTATAATAAACGATTGCCGCTTTTATAAATGCCGCTGATAGTATATAGTGTTTTAGTATGTTTAATCTAGAAGAAAAAGAGAAAAAAAACAGCTTCCCGGTTAAAATCCGTGATATAATACAAAAAAATGTCAAATTAAGTCCATTTACGAGTTTCAAAATCGGTGGAAATGCCGATATATATATTACGCCTTCATCGCCGGAGGAGTTGGAGACAGCGCTTGCATTTATTAAAGAAGAGCAGATACCGGCGATACTGCTTGGCGGAGGAACAAACCTACTGATTCCGGATGAAGGAATACGGGGAGCTGTTATCCATACCCGCAGATTAAATAAAATCATGCCGGTGGAATCTGCGGGAAAACGGTTTGTTCAAGCGGAAGCCGGAGCGCTGATGCAGGATCTAACGGAATTCTGTGCAGATCACGGTCTTACAGGCTTGGAAGATTTTGCAGGGCTTCCCGGAACAGTGGGAGGAGCTGTCTTTATGAATGCCCGCTGTTACGAAAAATCGATTTCCGACGTATTGGTTTCCGTATCAGTGTTGTGTTTTTCTGAAAAAGGCTGCACAATAAAAGAGTTCAAATACCGCCAAGAAGACTGGGGTTATAAACGCTCACCGTTTCAGCCTCAAAATAAACGGTATGCAGAACTGAATGAAAGCCGGACGGTGATACTTTCCGCAACGTTCCGAGTTGAGCAAGGAGATACAATGCGCATCCGTAAAATAATGGAGAGCCGCATTGCGGATAGGACAGCGAAGGGGCATTTTAAACTCCCTTCGGCGGGCAGCGTCTTTAAAAATAATCATGCATTCGGAAAACCATCCGGTCAGCTGATAGATGAAGCCGGCTTACGTGGTCTGCGAATAGGAGACGCTCAAGTGGCACCGTGGCATGGAAATTTTATCGTGAATGCCGGTTCTGCAACTGCACAGGAGATTGTGGAACTAATTGAGACAATTCAAGAGCGGGTGAAGGATAAAACAGGGTTTGAACTTGAACCGGAAGTTATTTTTGCCGGATAGAGGGGCTTACGCACATTGCGACAGACTGGTATTATGATGACAAGCAAAAAAATAAGAGGGTAATAAAGTGCTTCAATTATCTTTTGTAAATTTTAAACGTGGGTCTTATATCCTCATTGAAGGGAAATCCGATACCGATCGTTTTTATATTATCCAAAGCGGGCAAGTACAAATTGCAAAGCAAAACGAGGTCGTAGCGGAAGAAGAAGGAAATCTCCTCGGGCCGGGCGACTTTTTAGGCGTTATTGCCTGTATGGCTCACCATAGTCAAATTGAAACGGCTGTTGCAGTTTCCGATGTAGTGCTGATTGCCGTACACTATACACAGTTTCCGGAATTAATAGAAAAAAACACTCCTATTGCAATGAAGATTATCTACTCTTTTAGTAAAAAGATGCGGTATTTGGACGAAGCCCTTACCCGAATTACCCTGAAGCGTAATATCGAGACCGATATTTCCCATCTTTTTACTATCGGCGAATATTACCTGAGAATGTCAAAGTTTGAGCTTGCATTGTATGCGTATTATCACTACCTAAAAGAAAAACCGGACGGACAATATGCCGAAACGGCGCGGAAACGCTTTATGGCAATAAAATCAACCGGTGTAAAAGCGCCGATTGAGATGCTCGAACCGGATACCAAACAAATGGTTCGGGTGTATAACCGTGAATCAATGATTTTCTGCGAATGCCAATCAGGGACGGAACTATATATCATTCAAAAAGGTCGAGTAAAAATTTCTAAAATTGTGGACAATAGCGAAGTATTACTTGCCGTTCTTAGAGAAGGAGACATGTTCGGAGAAATGGCGCTGCTTGAGAATAAGCCGCGTTCGGCCACAGCTATTACCGCAGCGGAAGAGTGTCAGCTTTTAGCAGTAAACCGGCAAAACTTCAACCAAATGGTTACAACTCAGCCCCAACTGATTGCTCGCTTGACTACAACCCTCGCCGACCGCATTTGGGCGATGTACAAGCAGCTCGCAAACACGCTTATCCCTGTTCCGCTTGAAAAGATGTACGATATGCTGAGTATTCAACTTGAAAAGCTACGGATACAGCCCGGTGCAGGCAAGCAGCACACCTTCTTATTCGGCCCTGCGGAGCTTGCCAAGATGTGTAGTATTCCCAAAGAACAAGTCTCGCAAGCGATTGCAGAGTTTCTAATGACCCCGATTGTACGCAGTACCGATGACAGCATCATCATCACCGATACACTTGAGCTGTCAAAACAGACTGCATACTTTAAAAAGATGCAGGAAATTGAACAAGCCCGCAAGCAATCCCGTGCAAACGAACCGACCTATCGCGGAAAACCGGTCTGGTGATATGCAAGGACACCGAGGGTATAAGATGAAATATCTTTTATATACGGCTTTTCTGTTTTTTACGGTTACTGTAGTACCTTTAGCAGCAGGAGAATCTTCTGCACCATCGACAGCTGCACAATCCGTACACACAGCTCAAGCACCCACTGGAAATGAACTAAAGCAGCCTACGGGAAAAAGCGAAAAACAAGAAAAAATCGCATTACCGACCGAATACCGCAGCATCCGGCTTGCCATGAACATCGATGCAGTAAAAGAGACGCTCAAACAGGATCCTGTATTCGGGTACCGCGGCGAACGGGATGTTTCATTGCTGCCGACGGAAAACAGAAGTCTTATCGAATCGGCAGGCTCTTACTTTATCAGCAGGTCATGGTTCCAGTTTTATCAGGATAACCTTTATACGATGATCTTTAAGCTAAACACCGATACAATCGATTACTATTCGGTTTATTCCAAGTTTTGTGAAAAATACGGTGAACCGACCTCTATCAACCCGCAGCGTGCTGTGTGGGAAGACGAACACACCCGTGTTGTTATCGAGCGGCCGCTTATCGTAAAATATATCGATTTGACGGTATTCAATGAATTGATTTCTCAAAGCACTACCGAGAAAGCCGCTGCCGAAACGAACCGCCAAAACTTTATCGACGGATTTTAGAATTTAAGAGAATCCTCTGGAACTGAATTTTTGAGAAGGTCTTTCATAGGAAAAGTTATCATGTATTTATATTCCATCAAGAAGGATTTTAGACACTTGTCTGCGGCTGTATACATTCTTATCTTTGCAGCGGCTACCGTATCTTGTACGGGTACGGAAAGACCGAAAGCGTCTCCTATTACCATCACCATCGAATCGAAAAAAACAGGAACCGGTATTTCCATTGATGTGGAACTTGCGGTAACCGCCCAAGAGCAGCAGCGTGGTTTTATGCACCGGAAAGAGATACCGGGCGGTACCGGTATGATCTTTGTCTTTAAACGAGATCAAAAATTACGCTTTTGGATGAAAGATACTCCCCACCCGCTTTCCATTGCCTTTATTGATTCTACGGGCTGTGTTCGAGAAATCTATGATATGCAGCCGTTCAGCTTAGATATTACTGCCAGCACGTATTCGGTGCGCTACGCCCTTGAAGTAGCACAAGGCTACTTTGAGCGGGCAGGCATTAGTGCAGGGGATATGCTCAGTCCGGAAAGCCTCGAACACCTGAAAGCAGAAGCACAGCAATAGCACTTTCCATTTAGGCCGAAAATACTCCCCGAACTGATGCACACACATCATCCGTCAAAATCTTTCCTAATATTTAGGCAAATTCTCTTCCATAGCGATTTATAACGGAGGCCATATTGCTTAACGAAACTTGTTCCATTACGCCGCCCATTTCGTAAGCAACACGGGGCATACCGTATACAATAGCAGAAGCTTCATCTTGTCCGATAGTGCGGGAACCTTCTTGATACAACCGTGTGAGGCTTGCAGCTCCGTCTTTGCCCATACCCGTCATGATAATTCCAAGTGCACGATTTTGGAATTGCTCCGCTACAGAAGCAAACAACACATCCGCACTCGGACGATGCCCGCTCTGAGGAGGAGCATCGGAAATATGCGCAATAACGCCAAGAGGCTTCTTTTCAACCATAAGGTGTTTACCACCCTGTGCAATAAGAATACGCCCCGGTTTTACAAGATCTCCTTCTTGAGCTTCTTTTACTTCCAATGGGCATATCTTATTTAGGCTATTCGCAAATTCATAAGTAAATCCCGGAGGCATATGTTGTACAACGACAATCGGCTGCGGAAGATTCGGATCTAATTCCGCAAACACTTCGCGCAAGGCATTCGGTCCTCCGGTTGAAATCCCAATTGCAATAATTTCAAGTTTTCCCGGCTGACGAACTTGCATCGGTTTTTCAGCTTCTTCCGGAGATACCGCAAAGACAGAAGTACCGCTTACAGCTGTATGCGTTTGTGGTGCTGTCTGCAGATGGGGCGTATGAATATAATGCGGTGCAAGAGTAGCTGGAGATGTTTTAATACCGCTAGTAGCTTGTTTCTTCAGTTGATACTGTCTACCATACGCTTGTAAAAATTCCACAAGCTGACTGGCGACTGTAGCTAAGTTTGCCGATTCCGAGCCGGAAGGCTTAGTAACAAAATCACTAGCGCCAAGTTCCAGACAATCCATTGTGATACGAGCGCCCTCTTTTGCAATACTGGACAGAATGATTACCGGAATATCAATATTAAGCCTTTTTCGTTCACGCAAAAATTCTATTCCATTCATTTCCGGCATTTCGAGATCAAGCACAATAATATCAGGCTGAACTCGCTCTAACTTTTGTAAGGCAAACCGTCCGTTCATTGCTTTATCAGCGACAGTCAATCCGTGTGTCCCATCCACTATTTTTCCAATCAAGCTCCGCATCAAAGCCGAGTCATCAACTATTAAAACTTTTATATCTTCCATACTAAAACGACCTCCTATATTTTTTGCAAATATATTAAAAATTCATATATCCTTTTTTGTACATAACTATAAAAACGCTACTTAACATTTTTTTGATACAAACATGCCCATTCGGTTTTAAGAAACTCAAACTTCGTATCCATACCGAACAAAGATTCCGAATGTCCAATAAAAAGAAATGAGTGAGGAGCCATCGCATCCCAGAAACGATTAATAACCGCCTGTTGTGCAGGTTCGTCAAAATAGATAATTACATTACGACAAAAAAGAATATCGATGTTATTTCTATTGGCATCATGTTTTAAATTATGATAATCAAACTTAACCATTTTCATAATCTCAGGATTTATTTGATAGCCAGTTCCTTGTTTAGTTAAGTACTGTGCAAGATAATCATCAGGAATTCCAACCACACGGCCTTCCGGATAAAAGCCTTGTTTTCCAACAACCAACGACTTGAACGACAGATCGGAAGCAAGAATATCAGCTGTAAATCCCTGCGGTAAATGCCGCTTCATAACCATAGCAATCGTATACGGCTCTTCACCCGTAGAACACCCCGCACTCCAAATATGAATTTGGTTTTGCCCTGCGGCTTGTTTTATCTTGACAATTTCAGGAATAACATAATGAACTAAAGCATCGAAATGAGGTTGATTTCTGAAAAAACGGGTCAGATTGGTGGTAACCGAATCTAACATAATTTTCAGTTCTTCTTTATTTGAAGTCAAAATTTTATAGTACGCATCAAGATCGTCCATTTTGTTCTCGCGTAAACGATCTTTCAAACGGCTTTCCAAAATGGATCGGTTTGTTACAGAAAAAGTGATACCGCTTTCGTTGTATATTAAATCTTTAAAGAGTTCAAAGTTGCGGTCACTTAGAAATTCTGCCATATATTTTCCTCCTTATAGAGTATAAGTCGCTCTGTTTTTTTGTCAAGCAAATTAGAACATCGCATTTCAAGGTAACCTGTTCAGAAACGGAAGTTTCCGAACAGGTTTATTGTTTTCTATTCCATATTATCAATCTGTTTCAATCTTATCCGCTTCCGACAGAATACTTGTTACTTCCTGCAACAATTTTTTTACACCCTCTACTCGCTTTCTAAAATCTGCATTATCATTTCCTTGGATAATCATCCAATTTAAAAGCGGTGCATATACACTGTTTTTATTACCCTCAATAAAGCCGTTGAGCAAAGCAATCAATATTTTAAATGCACTCTGAGAAGAACTAATAATTTGCTTCGCTTCGGTTTCAATATTTTTCATTAATGCTTCAAGACTATTCTTACTCTTCAAACTTGCTACAGTTTTTTCCTTTAATTGGATAAAGGCCGCTCCAATTTCACCCTCAGGAGATAACCGTGTTTCAAAAGTACTAATACAGCTTTGCTGTTTTTCCAATGCTGTAAAGGCATTCGTATATTCCGCAAGATTCTCACGACGATAAAAATTTCCTTCCATTAATAAAGTTTTTAATACCGGTTGCACAAAAGAGGGATATAATCTTGAAAAAAAAGCAGCAAGAAAGCTAAATGAGAATTCACGCTTAAACCGAAGCACAAGCCATGAATCCTCC
Organism: Treponema sp. OMZ 305; assembly: GCF_024181325.1. Lineage (NCBI taxonomy): Bacteria > Pseudomonadati > Spirochaetota > Spirochaetia > Treponematales > Treponemataceae > Treponema > Treponema sp. OMZ 305. Next base: position 2,270,233 of record NZ_CP051300.1, read on the forward strand.
CATGGACGGTACATCAAAGGTTCAAGCCGATCAGTTTTCAACAAATCCAGCATCTGACGGCTTAATTGAGCGCGTCTTTGCTCTGATGCCCATAGTTGCCACCGTTCACTAAATCGTTTTTTCCATGCTACTTTAAAGAGTTGAAACCAATCTTCCCCTCCTTCAAGACGTTGCGGTTCCCAATGTATCGATTTTAATGTATAACGGGCTAAGTCCAAAATTGGAATTTTCACGGAAAATTCCTTAATTGCTTCCAACGCATGAGAAGCCTGTGCGATAAACTCAACCGATTCTTCATCCATATTAACCGTTTTATCGTTTAACTTATCTTGCTTTGATAACAAAAATAAAGCTTGAAGTACAACATCAGGAATTGGTTTTGTTGTACTGAGTACCGATGCAAGCATACTAATCTCTGCGGAAAGCAAATAAACGGAACAGGAAGGGTCAACTGCCGGATTTACGGTAAAGCGTAAAACAGCTTTATCAATCGGCAATTCACAAAAATATCGCATCCATTCAATTGCATTAGCTGCTTGATACATTCCAGCCTTATTATCCGTCGTCATCAGAGAAAATGATTCATCAATTTTTTTTAATAGTTCAGACCGGAGATTGGCGTTTGCCTGAGAACTGGGAACACAGCTAAAAGGATCAGTATTATACATTAATTTTAAATACACATCCGGTGCGACAAAAGAACTTACCAATAAGTAAAAATTTCCTTTGTCAGTATCATAAGCGGATAAAAGAGACGTAAAAAATAGTTGCGTTTTTCGTAATTCTCTCAACAATTCATAAAAATCCTTTGTAAAGAGATTTCCTTTTATATTGATGTATTGCTTATACTCATGCTGCAAGTCCTTTCCAAGACGTCGAATCAATTCCTCTTCATACACTGTCTCAATAGATGATGACTTAAAAAAAGACTTAAGGCGCAACCATAAACGAATAAAAAAAGGTTCATCATTTATTTGAATGCTTTTTTTTAGTTCAGTATCGCTCAGCAACGGCTCTTTTTTAGAATCCGTCTGTATATCTTCAGACATCTTCATACTCTCAGCAATATGTGCGAGCATTATCTGCGCTTCTTCTGTGGAAAGAGACTCAACCAATTTATCAAATGTAGAAACTTGAGGATTCATAAGGAAAATTATATACAAAACAGATAAAAAAAACTATAGGCTAGTTCTAAAATTTTTTGTGGCTAGACAAAGAACTCGACAAACTACCGTGTGAAACGCATAAAGCGTTTCACACGGTAGTTTGCCCTAACAATAGCACTAGCTTTGAAATAAGCATTCGGCAAACTGATACGAAGGTATAACTTCGGCAACCAAATAAGGCTGCCTCGTTAACCGCGAGTTTGCCCTACGGCAAACGTCGAGATTGACATGTGCGCGTTCCGCGCACGAATGCACCACCTTCCAAAGTTGACACTTTGTTCAGATGCTGCATTTTAAGGAACCTTTGGACGGTTTTTTATATAATCGGAGATGCCGGTTATATAAAAAAAGCCCGGCAGCTACCTACTTTCCCACTCGAATGAGCAGTATCATCGGCGTAATGAGAGCTTGACTTCCGTGTTCGGGATGGGAACGGGTATGACCTCTCCACTATGGCAACCGGGCAATAAAAAACGAAACAAAAGAAACGAAATTTATTAAATAAAGGGAAGCGCTTTGTTATTGTAAGCGACAGGAAAGAAAGAGCAAGGGGAAAAAGTAAAGAAGAGAAGATAATATGGTCAAGCCTCACGACTTATTAGTATTGCTCGGCTATAACACATTACTGTGCTTAGACCTGCAACCTATCAACCTTGTAGTGTGCAAGGAGTCTTTAGCGGGGTTAAACCCCGAGGGATATGTAATCTTGAGGCGGGCTTCCCGCTTAGATGCCTTCAGCGGTTATCCCTTCCGAACGATAGCTACCCAGCACTTACCCTTGGCAGGATAACTGGTACACCAGAGGTTCGTCCACTTCGGTCCTCTCGTACTAAAAGCAGCTCCTCTCACATATCCAACGCCCATAGCAGATAGGGACCGAACTGTCTCGCGACGTTCTGAACCCAGCTCACGTACCGCTTTAATTGGCGAACAGCCAAACCCTTGGGACCTACTTCAGCCCCAGGATGCGATGAGCCGACATCGAGGTGCCAAACTTTCCCGTCGATGTGAACTCTTGGGGAAAATCAGCCTGTTATCCCCGGAGTACCTTTTATCCGTTAAGTGACGGCGCTTCCACTCGCGACCGCCAGATCACTAAGACCTACTTTCGTATCTGCTTGAGCTGTCACTCTTGCAGTTAAGCCTCCTTGTGCCTTTACACTCACTGCGTCGATTTCCAACCGACGTGAGGAGACCTTCGCGCACCTCCGTTACATTTTAGGAGGCGACCGCCCCAGTCAAACCGCCTGCCTACCACTGTTCCCATTCCGGCTTCACGGAACAGGTTAGAAACCTAATTCATCAAGGGTGGTATTTCACATTGCAACTCCACTCACCCTAACGAGCAAGTTTCACAGTTTCCCACCTATTCTACACATGATAAACCAAGTCCCAATAGTAAGTTACGGTGAAGGTTCACGGGGTCTTTCCGTCTAACTATGGGTAACCGGCTTCTTTACCGGTATATAAATTTCACCGAGCCTCGCGTTGAGACAGTGCCCAGATACGTTACACCATTCGTGCGGGTCGGAACTTACCCGACAAGGAATTTCGCTACCTTAGGACCGTTATAGTTACGGCCGCCGTTTACCGGGGCTTCAATTGACAGCTTCGCATTACTGCTCACCGCTCCTCTTAACCTTCCGGCACCGGGCAGGTGTCACCACCTATACGTCCCATTACTGGTTCGCAGATGGCTGTGTTTTTGATAAACAGTCGCCTGGGCCTGCTTTATGCTACCTCCACTCATTACTAAACAGAGGTCACACTTCTCCCTAAGTTACGTGTGCTTTTTGCCGAGTTCCTTAACGCGAGTTCTCTCGAGCGCCTTAGATTTCTCATCCTACCTACCTGTGTCGGTTTACGGTACGGTCTTTTATAACCTTAACCTTAGACAGTATTTCCCGGCACCATGACTACTCCCGCTTCGCTTCTCTCATCGATCCACTCGCTGTCGCTTCTCACCTTGGATAGCGGATTTGCCTACTATCCTTCATAACGGCTTGAATACTTCGACCGGAACAACCGTTCTCCGGCCGGGGTTCGCCTCATGCGTCCTGCCATCGAAATTATAAAAGGTATCGGAATATGAACCGATTTCCCATCGACTACGGCTTTCGCCCTCGCCTTAGGGGCCGACTAACCCTGGGCAGATGACCTTTACCCAGGAAACCTGAGGTTTTCGGCGGAAAGGAATCTCACCTTTCTTTTCGTGTACTTATACCTGCATTCTCTCTTCCATCCCCTCCAGTGCCCCTCTCAGGTACACCTTCATCAGTCCATGGAATGCTCCCCTACCGCCTTACACTTAAATCGTGTAAGACCCGTAGCTTCGGTATACTGCTTAGCCCCGTTACATTATCTGCGCATGTATACTCGACCAGTGAGCTATTACGCACTCTTTTAAGGAATGGCTGCTTCTAAGCCAACCTCCTGGCTGTCTAGGTATCCACACTTCATTTCACACTCAAGCAGTATTTCGGGACCTTAGCTGACGGTCTGGGCTGTTTCCCTTTTGACTACGAACCTTGTCGCACGCAGTCTCACTCCTATACGTTGATTACCGGCATTCAGAGTTTGATTGGGTTTGGTAGGCGGTGAAGCCCCCTAGTCCATCCAGTGCTTTACCTCCGGTAATTTTGTATAAGGCTGTCCCTAAAGGCATTTCGGGGAGAACCAGCTATTTCCAGGTTTGTTTAGCCTTTCACTCCTAGTCACAAGTCATCCAAACCTTTTTTAACAGATTGTAGTTCGGTCCTCCACAGCGTTTTACCGCTGCTTCAACCTGCTCATGACTAGATCACTCTGGCTTCGGGTCTACGACATGCAACTTCACCTTCGCCCATTTCAGACTCGGTTTCCCTCCGGCTCCGGAACTCCTATTCCTTAACCTCGCTGCATACCGTAACTCGCAGGCTCATTCTACAAAAGGCACGCTACTACCCACAAGGGGCTGTAACATCTTGTTGGTTTATGGTTTCAGGTTCTATTTCACTCCCCTCACCGGGGTTCTTTTCATCTTTCCCTCACGGTACTTGTCCGCTATCGGTAGCCAACTCGTATTTAGCCTTGGATCGTGGTCGACCCGGATTCCGACAGGATTTCTCGTGTCCCGCCGTACTCAGGTACTGCACCGGCAAGATGACTGTATTTCGTATACGGGGATTTCACCCTCTCTGTCAGGCTTTCCCAAAACCTTTCTACTATACATTCATTTTATCACTTGCTGTACGTAAGCCCGTGCAGCCCTACAACCCCCGTTTAACGGGTTTGGGCTCTTCCAATTTCGCTCGCCACTACTTTCGGAATCTCTTTTGATGTCTTTTCCTTGAGTTACTTAGATGGTTCAGTTCACTCAGTATCGCTTTACCTCTCTATTTTATTCAAGAGCGTAATGATAGGATCTCTCCTATCGGGTTACCCCATTCGGCAATCTCCGGATCACAGGATATGTGCTCCTCCCCGAAGCTTTTCGCAGCTTATCACGGCCTTCTTCGCCGGTTGGCTCCAAGACATCCACCATAAACCTATTCTTCGCTTGACCATATTATGTTCCCTTCTTAAAACGTTTGCTTATTCAAGCAATCGCCAAGAACATTTCTTTTTACCTTATTTCTCTACTCTCCGGCTCATTCCTTTTCAACAAAAAAAACTCGCCTTCAAGCATTCTTTCTTTCCCTTCCCTAGCTTTTCAAAGATCTCTTCGTACAACAAAAAGCATTTATACCGTACGATTTTGGAGATAAGGGGATTCGAACCCCTGACCTACGGCTTGCAAAGCCGCCGCTCTAGCCAGCTGAGCTATATCCCCTTACTACAAACCAATAATATAAAAAAGAGAGGGAAAGAAGAAGCGATAAGCGAAAGCTTTGTGTACAACTTACAAAGCATTTAGTATTACCTTTCTCTAAGAAAGGAGGTGATCCAGCCGCACCTTCCGGTACGGCTACCTTGTTACGACTTCACCCTCCTTACCAAGCGTACCTTCGGCACCGTCCTCCTTTGCAGGTTAGACAAGCGACTTCGGGTACCCCCAACTCGGATGGTGTGACGGGCGGTGTGTACAAGGCCCGGGAACGTATTCACCGCGCCGTGCTGATGCGCGATTACTAGCGATTCCAACTTCATGAAGTCGAGTTTCAGACTTCAATCCGAACTACGATTGCTTTTTTGCGGTTTGCTCCACCTTACGGTCTCGCTTCGCTTTGTAGCAACCATTGTAGCACGTGTGTAGCCCTGGACATAAGGGCCATGATGACTTGACGTCATCCCCACCTTCCTCCGATTTGTCATCGGCAGTTCCGCCAGAGTCCTCAAGCTTTACCTGTTAGTAACTGGCAGTAGGGGTTGCGCTCGTTGCGGGACTTAACCCAACACCTCACGGCACGAGCTGACGACAGCCATGCAGCACCTGTCTAGCAGGGTATTGCTACCCAGCCTTATCTCTAAGACCTTCTACTAGATGTCAAACCCAGGTAAGGTTCCTCGCGTACCATCGAATTAAACCACATGCTCCACCGCTTGTGCGGGCCCCCGTCAATTCCTTTGAGTTTCACCCTTGCGGGCATACTCCCCAGGCGGTACACTTATCGCGTTTGCTTTGGCACTGAAGCTCTTGCCCCAACACCTAGTGTACATCGTTTACGGTGTGGACTACCAGGGTATCTAATCCTGTTCGATCCCCACACTTTCGCATCTCAGCGTCAATTATCGGCCAGAAACCCGCCTTCGCCACCGGTGTTCTTCCAAATATCTACAGATTCCACCCCTACACTTGGAATTCCAGTTTCCCTTCCGTAATTCAAGTTACACAGTACCCAATGCTATTCTGGGGTTAAGCCCCAGGATTTCACATCAGGCTTACATAACCGCCTACATGCCCTTTACGCCCAATAATTCCGAACAACGCTCGCCCCTTACGTGTTACCGCGGCTGCTGGCACGTAATTAGCCGGGGCTTATTCGTCGATTACCGTCATCAGATGAGCATTCCCTCTCATCCTTATTCTTCATCAACAAAAGGATTTTACAACTTTTCAGCCTTCTTCATCCACGCGGCGTCGCTCCGTCAGACTTCCGTCCATTGCGGAATATTCTTAGCTGCTGCCTCCCGTAGGAGTTTGGGCCGTATCTCAGTCCCAATGTGTCCGTTCACCCTCTCAGGCCGGATACCCATCGTCGCCTTGGTGGGCCGTTACCTCACCAACTAGCTAATGGGACGCAAGCTCATCCTCAAGCGAAGCCGTAGCTTCCTTTCCTCAACACCTCTTGTGAAGCGCCGAGTGTATTCGGTATTATCTGCTATTTCTAGCAGCTATCCCCATCTTAAGGGTAGATTACCCACGTGTTCCTCACCAGTCCGCCACTCTAGGAGAGAAGCAAGCTTCTCTCTTGCCGTTCGACTTGCATGCTTAAGACGCGCCGCCAGCGTTCGTTCTGAGCCAGGATCAAACTCTCCATTATTTTATTTCAAACACCCCGAAGGGCGTCTGATTTCAATAATTTTCAAGCAAGTCCCGTTTCTTTTATTTTAGGAACGTTGACCTCGAGAGAAAAAAAATAACAACACAAAGCAACTATCCATCACCCTGCGCCACTTCTTCTCTCATTCTTTGTTCTACGCTTATTTTCCTTACCAAAGATGATTGCTCTTTGGCTTTCTTCTTTCCCTTCCCTTTAATTTCAAAGACCAGTTCACTCACTCCGACGCTCTGGCTTAGTGCGCCGCAGCGAAGAAGAATATATCACAAAATCATTTATTCTGTCAAGCGCATTTTGCTTTTTTTCTTTTGTTTTTTTTTAATTTTCTTTCATTATCAAAAACACACAGAAAAAAAACAAAAGACATCAGCAATACTTACCACCTTCGCACCGCGGCATAATATAAACACATTATATTTTATAGAAGAAATTGATAAGCTTAACAGCTTTTTTTTCATTCTGCTGCACTATTTTCAGCTACTCGGCAGTGATAAGATGCAGCGTCGGCAATATTACTACATATCACCTCACTCTGTCAACCTTCTTTCATCGCTTATCCAGGGATTCCGCATTATAACGAGAGCAATACTCTATCGAGGCAATCTTCTCGTTTGTTGCATAGGTGTTGCTTATGGAGAAGCGGCATTTTTTTTGCTTTTATGATATCCGAAAAGTCAACCTGTTTGAGTATATTCAAGACAATTTTTCGTAAGACGCTTAAGTTTGCTGCCGCATTGTCTTTCCGCACAAGACAATAATCCTCATTGAGAATTGCATCGAGAACCCAATGCAGGTTATTTTCTATCCCCCAATGAGCCCTCATCGCAAATGCTGCCTTGTGCACATCTGTCAGTGAGGTCAAAAAATATCTTTGTTCAACGGATTTCTTCCCAGTCTTCTTTACCGTTCTTTCGCACACGAGCATTCCAACGCCATTGAGATTCTTCCATTCATCTTTTTCTGAAAGCCAATCAATATTCCCGCAAAGATAACAGGTGCGTTTTTCAATTCGTCCGTGTCCAATTTCAAGGCTATATTCTCCTCGCTGAATATTGTAATACTGACAATAAGCGTCATCACAGGGGTGCTCAAAAAACTCTTTTACATCCCGATGGATCGATTGCTGATTTCCTTTCAGAGAAATGACATACTCCGCTTCCTTTTCTGCTATTTTCTCAACGATTTTTTTCTGGCAACCCATCGCATCTATAGTAATAATCATCCCTTTTAAGTCTAACAGATCCAGAAGTTCAGGAATGGCGGTGATTTCATTTGATTTTTCTTCTGTTTTCACCTGCCCGAAGCACACACCTAGGGAGTGCGCCCAAGCCGAAACAACATGAGCAGCTTTATGAGCCTTTTTATCTTCGCCTGTCGGTGCATATTCAGAGCGCCGGATAGTTTTTCCGTCAATCGCTAATACTTCATTTTCTGCAATATGCTTGCCGAATACTTCCCGCGCATATTCTATGAATACTTTTTCAAGCTGCTTTGCATCAATCCTTGCAAGCACTCGCAGAATCGTATCGCTGCTGGGGATGCCATTTTCCAGTTTCAGATATTTTTTGAGGGTTTGTTCGCTTAATGTTGCATAAAATTGTATTTGTTCTATGCTTTTATACCCGCACAATACTCCCACAAACACGAGCATCAGTATATCGACGAGATTGTGTTTCTTGCATCTTTCGATCCTTTCGTCTTTAATGTTTTCAAATGATTCTTGTAATGTCATTGTTCCACCCCAAGAACATTTTACCATCTTTTATACCGTGTGAGCTACTGTTTTTTTGACACTATTTATAATGCGGAATCCCTGATCGCTTATCACGGAAACAAATAGAAACCTCAGCTCTAGGGGTGAGGTGAACTCACCGGTTTTCCCCTTAGATTTGCATGCGTAAAGTCACGTTCCACTCCGATCGTAGTCGGCGGACCATGCCCGGGCAAAAGGATGAGCGCATCATCATAAATAAACAGTTTTTTCTCAAGCTGCTCAGCAAGCGTTTTTGCGGCAAAACTATGCAGCGTACTGCCGACGATCCCTGCGGTAAGACTGTCGCCGGTAAAAATACAGTTATTTATTTTAAATAGATAGGAATCGGGTGAATGTCCGGGCACCGAAAAACATTCGACGGAAAAACCGGCAATTGAAAGCGCGCAATCACCCCGCAGCATCTTTCCATGTTTACCGACGAGCACTTGATCCGCTGCATATATGCGTGGATTATAAATTTTTAACAACGTCGGAAGCCCGTACCCATAGTGACGGATGTGATTATGTGTAATACAGACAGCGCTAAGCCTATAACCGTTCTTTTCAATATGACCGATTACTTCTCCGGTTATCTTTCCCGGATCGATAATCAGCGCTTCTTTGCGTATCTCATTGCCGACAAGGTAGCTATTGACAAAACCTTCATTCGAATAGTGAGGATATATTTTCATTTTATAAATTCCTCAGTATCAAAATGAGCGACACGTGTATTGGAGTATTTAAATGATACATCGGCATAGGTGTTTTTTAGAAAAGACACTTTTTTTATATTGCAATTTTCGAACGGTGTCTTATGCAGCGAGCAGTGAATAAAACGGGAACCGTATAAATCCGAATCCTTAAAGCTACATTCACGTGTCGTAACCCCAGTAAAATTATTGATGAGTAATTCCGAATCGGTAAAAACGGTATTTTCAAAAGTGCTTCCCGCAAAGCATGAAAACTGAATATCAGCTTTATCAAAAGTGCAATGTACAAAACAGGCAAAGTCAAAAAAAGAGAGCCGTATCCGTATACCCGTAAAGGAACAGTCCGTAAAACAGCTATGCGCAAACGAGCAACCGGTAAATCTTTTCCCTGAAAAATTAATGCCGGTAAGCGTAAGACCGGCAAAATTCATACTGCTAAGGTCGGAACCCGAGTCAAGTGCCGTGGAGAGATCCGCATAGGACAATTGTTTCGTTATGTCGAACATTACCGGTAAGCTCCAGTTTATTTTAAAGGAGAAAGCCGCGTCGGACAAATTTACGCCGCGGATACGATAAAGTTTTAAGCAGTTCTCCTTTATGATATTCGTAAAGAAGCGGTAACACCTCATAGGTAACCTTTTGTTCCAATTCTGCTTTATTTTTTAATACTATATCTGTACCAATATGCCGATTATCACAAAATTTTTCAATAGCTGACTTCTTGGATTTTAATGTAATAAACGCAAAACGGCGGCGGACTGCGTAATCAATAGTTCCTACGCTGCGGTCAGTTGTATTAAACCTGTTCGGGAACTTCCGTTTCCGAACAGGTTTATTCTTTTTTGATAATAAGTTCCTCAGTCATTCCGGCGTACTGCGCTCCGTCAAACCCAAGTTTTACAATATACGGCATATAGTCAATTATTCTCATAAAACTATCGCAGCAAAATGCCGGATTATAATAATTGAGAATGGTACTTAAAGCGGTACCGTGGGTTCCTATTACGATATTTTTATCCCGATAGATTTCTATTATTTCCTTAAGCGCTTCGATATTTCTTTTTTGCACGGAATAAAGCGATTCCCCATCCTCTTCCGCGTAATTTTTATCCGCCCATCGCTTTTTGAACAGTTCAAAAGTATTCCCGTTTTTGCCTGATTTTCGTTCCCGCAATCTTTCATCGGTTTTTATTTGTAGATGATAATATTCGGCAGCTTTTGCGATCGTGTCATAGCTTCGTTTATATGGACTTGAGATAAACACATCAATTTTTTTATCTTTAAGATAATGCAACACTGCGTGGGAGTCCTCAAGACCTTCTTTCGTCAAAGGCCGAAGCCGCTCATCGCCGCTTTTCGTATGATCCGATTGACAATGCCTTACAAAATGAATACATGTCATTTTTTAGCTCCTCTTTTACGCAAACCGTATAACCTGTTCATCCGCATCAACTGTTGCCTCAACGCCGAGCGGAATAATATCATATCGATAGATAGATTGGGAAGTATTCAGGGAATACCGTTGACAAGACCCTATTTTATAGGGTATCGTGTAAAGGATAAGATGAGAAGAGAATTTATAGAAACGCCATCGTTCACAAAAAGGTGGTTTGCACTTGGATTTAATGATGATGATTTGGCTGAATTGCAACAATTCCTTCTCAAAAATCCGGAGGCAGGCGATATAATGATTGGAACTGCAAGGAACTGGAGGAAAGAATATGAGTGATTTTTTTGATAGTCTAATGGCCGGCTTAAATGAAGCGGTTGCTATTGAACGAGGTGAGTTAAAAGGCCGTAAAACCGTGTATGAAATTCAACCTATAAAAAAATATAATAATATTGAAATAAAACACATAAGAAATTCCGTTGGGATGACACAGGTTTTGTTTGCAAATTACATGGGTGTTTCACTTAAGACGGTAGAAGCATGGGAAAAAGGAACGAATCGTCCAACCGGTACGGCTTGTCGTTTAATCAGTATGTTGGAAAATCACACATTTGAAGCCTTGCCTTTTGTAAAATGTTTATCTTAGGACTTTTACGCAAACCGTATAACCTGTTCATCCGCATCAACTGTCGCCTCAACGCCGAGCGGAATAATACACCGCGGTGTTGCGTGTCCGATATTAACGTTGTACACAATCGGCAAATCCGGTTTGTTGATTTCGCTGATTAAAAGGCGTTTGTAGTCTTCATAATATACTTCGTCCATAGGCTTGCCGACAAGGATGCCGTTTATAACTTCAAAAACGCCGGTAGTGTTTAAGGCTTGCAGCATCTTTTGATATAGCTCTGGTTTTGTGCGCTCTTCGCTCGATTCCAAAAGCAGTATTTTACCATGCCAATCGTCAATGCTCGGGAAAAGATGATACCGGTGGCACAAAGCAGGGCTGTCATTATGGCGGGTGTTGTCAAACATATCATACATTGTTTCAATGCAGCCTCCGAGAATAGCGCCGGAGAATACGGAATTCCCTTGCAACAATTCAAATCCATTGTTCCGGTGCCGCACTCTTTTTACACCGATCTGTGATTCATCAAATGCCGTACGCTCACTATACCACATATCGCTCGGGCGGATTTCTTTTATTGTGCCGGTTGTAATCAATTCTTCAAAATACTTTTTTGAATACGGCAGCATTTCATCTTCAAGTTCGCAGATATCCGCCACAAACGACTGACCGTAAAAAGTGTTCACGCCGACGTTATGCAGCATAAAATGATTCATCGTTGTATCGGAGAATCCGAGGAAGATCTTTTTGCTGTGTTGTACCGCCTTCCGTAGTTCATCATGTTCAAATAAATACGGCAGCAACTTGTATGTGTCGTCTCCGCCGATTGCGCACAGGATCATATCGATAGACGGATCGGAGAAAGCATCCAATAAATCCTTCGCACGGGCTTCGGGATGACTTTGAAGAAAATCAATTCCTTTACAGGCATTTGCAGTAGTAACGACTTCTATCCCGTATGAGCGTAAACGCCTAAAGCCCAATTCTTCCTCGTGCTTAATAAACGGCTCGCCGAGCAAACCCCGCGAAAGACTGATGATTGCTAGTTTTTTTATCGTCATAGTTTTTACTCCTCAGTAGCTTCTTACCATATTTTCAGAAGACTTCTATTTCTCCAGTATATTCATTCGCTTTTTGTACCAATGAACCTTTTGCACCCATAGTAAAAGCAATATTACTGCTTCGAATTGCCAATAGTTTATCTCCCGTCTCTATATCCAACATCTGCATTAAAGATTCTGAAAGGTGAACTCCATTATCTTTCAAGGTAAGCCAGCCGTATTTTCTTCCCTTATATGAAATCAACTCACCCTCTTTGAGTGTCCTATCCGCCAAACGAGGGTTTTCTTTTAAGATGTGATTGAGTGTTGAGCGGGACAGCAGAGGCTCGCTCATCACACAAAATCCGCCCGTCTGCTTACTGCCGGAAACGATATAAATATATTGCTCTTGGTGTAATTTATATTCTTCCACTGCCGGTAGCGGAAAGATGAGCGCTCCATCTTCCCGTATCTCAGACCAGCCGAAAATATATTTTCCGCCTTTACTCATCTGCGGCATATTTAATCTCCTCCAATACTTTTTTCGTTATGCGGATTGCGCCACCGCTGTGAATACGAACAACAGGATGCGGATCATGTTGTGCAAACCATTCCAGTTTTTCCAAGTACGGTTCTACAGAATGCGGCATCCGTTTTCCCATTACCCGAAACATTTCAGGCGCCTCAATTCGTACGCGCTCTCCCTTATCCGATATCAACTCATAGAACAAATCCAATGTGTTGCAAAAAAGTTCCGGTGCATTCGTTCCTTAAAATTCAGCAGCCGAACAAAGTATCAACTTTTGAGGATGCTGAATTGGTACGCGATAGCGTACATACAATAAGCGACGTTTGCGTAAGCAAACTCGACGTGTTTTTCAGCCGCGCTATTGCAGCGGCTGAAAATAAACATTGCAATATTTTCACAAGCCCATACAAACGCAAGCCGTACCGCTTCTGCTGTGTCGGAATGCATATTCATCATTGTGGCAAAATAAGGAAGAATCAAATCCTTGTTTGCCCTGCCTATTCGTCCCAATGCGTTTACCGAGCGCTCCCGTAACTTCGGATTACCGTCTTTTAAATAGCTGGCAATTTTTTCCTTAAAATGCGGCAACTGAACAAAGTATGAACTTTGGAAGTTGCTGCATTACGTCGTTTCGGAATGCAATGAGAAACGGCGTACAATCAGCGACGTTTGCGATCAGCAAACTCGCCGTGTTTTTCAGCTGCGCTATCTTAGCGGCTGAAAATAAACCTTCGATATACGGCTGCACCGATAACGGATACTGTAATCCCATTTCACCGAGAAGCCACAATGCTTTTGCTTTTACATCCGCTGAATACTGTTTGCCGAGTTTTGCTGCGACATCATCAATCGCTGTGTTCCAATGCACCTTGTCTTTTGTGATTACGCTTAATTCTTTCAGTATCTCTTTGTCTGTCATTATACATACCGATTCACATAAAATTTTCTATTGTGCTTCCTCAGCCTTATCCTTTCGATGCTGGGCAACCGCATTAAAAATATTTTTAGCGGTTGCCTTCCTTCTGTGCGAAATTTCATAGGTATAAGGTGAGCGTCTACAATGATGCCGCCCACCTTAACCGTCAAGTTTTCTTTCGAAAACTTGCGTCTTGATGTGTGCGCTTTTCGCGCACGAATGCAACAGTTTCCAAAATTCATATTTTGTTCAACTGTTGCATTTTAAGGAAATAAAATTTCGCACATTTTCCCAGTAAATGGGTAAACGTATCAGGTAAAGTAGATAAAAATCGCGGAAAAATTGAGACTGTGAGACCATTTGAACCGCGAAGAGGTTCAACTCTGGTCGAATAGTCTCAATTTTTCCGCGGGGTTGTTAAAAAGACGGCCTGATGCGTTTACCCTGCCTTCCGACGCCGCAGTATGATGATAATTGCGGCTATTCCCAAGGCGATAAATACCCAGCCATACAACAGTGCGATACAGACTGCGGCAAAGGCCTGTACTCCGCCTTTTATTGCATCCCATATCGGCATAAAAACTGAACCGGTTTCCGATGCGGCTTCTATCTGTTGGTACATACTGATATGCAGCGTACTGAAATTAACGGAATTTTTCAGATACCGCAGTCTGCCTTCTATCGATTCTATATCCGACCGTATATCCTGCAGTTCATTTTGAATATCGAGGATATCTTTTATTGTTTTTGCTTGGTTGAGCAGCCGCAGGTATCCTTGTTCCGTTTCTTTTTTGACGGCAAGGCGTGCGGTACTATCGATAAACTCTTCCGTTACATCCTGTACGGTAATGGATTTTTCATCGATTTTTTTAACGCCGCCGGAAAGCTCCGTTACGAATACATCAAAATGAGCCTTAGGAATTCTGACGGTCATATTCTGATATATCCGTGAAGAGCTTGCTCGCTCATCTTCTTGACTGATATACGCGCCGTATTTTTGAACGAGTGATTCGATGTGCTGACGGGTTTCCGCTATATCGTGCGTTTCAAAATTGATCGAGCCTTCTTTTATGAGCTGCCGTTCGAGCATTGCAGCGGTATTTGCAGTCTCTGTGCCGTCTAAGGGACGCTGCATATCGGCGGTATCTACATCAGTAGTGGTTGCATCTTTTGCGTATGCCGCATTTTTTACCGCTCCTGCGGGATGTTCAGCTTCGGCATATACCTGTCTAGTTGAAACCGAATCGCTTTTTTTAGCACATGAGCTGAAGACAACCGTTCCTGAAAAGATAATAAAAAAAGATAGAAAAATACAATGACGATTCATATAATGGTGCTCCTTACATCAAGTCTGTATTATATCATAATGAGCGCATCTCTAAAAATCTAATCGACTTTTTTACATAGACCTTTGTCGTTTAAGCAAGTGCTTGTAAGAGCTTTTCTACGTTCTCAGGCGTGGTTGCCCAGTCGGTTGCGATGCGGACAACGGTGTGCGAATCATCTTTCTTTTCCCAAAACCCGAATGCGATTTTTTTTGAAAGTTCTGCATAGCGTGTATTTTCAAGGACGATAAAAATCTGATTTGTCGGCGCCGTAAAATATTGTTCATACCCGTGAGAGTCAAGAAAGGTGCGAATGGTATCGGCGGCTCGGATCGCATTTTCCCCGATATGAAGATACAGGTCATCGGTAAAAAGCGTTTCAAACTGAATACCGAGTAAGCGGCCTTTTGCGAGTAACGCGCCGTGTTGTTTCATAATGGTAAAAAAATGCGGGCTACGTTTCGGATCGGGAATAACAACCGCTTCTCCGAAGAGTGTGCCGCATTTTGTACCGCCGATGTAAAAGACATCGCAGAGTGCTGCAAGGTCGGCAAGCGTTACATCGTTTTCTTTGCAAGCAAGCGCATACGCAAGCCGTGCTCCGTCAACATACAGCGGAATATGATACTTGCGACACACCGTACTGATTGCACTCAGTTCTTGCTTGCTGTAGAGCGTTCCGTATTCAGTCGGCTGCGAGATATACACCATTCCCGGATGAACCATGTGCTCATAGTTTCCGTCAGCATAAAAATCCTGTAGATACTGCTTAACCGATGTGGCGGTGATTTTACCTTTGTCGCAGGCAAGGGGGAGTACTTTATGCCCGCCGAACTCTATCGCTCCCGCTTCGTGTACGGCGACATGCCCGGTCTGTGCCGAGATAACACCCTCATACCGGTTAAGGAGTGCATCGATAACCGTTGCGTTTGTCTGAGTACCGCCGACCAGAAAATGCACCGCCGCCTCAGGGCATTCGCACGCTTTTCTGATAAGGGAACGAGCCCGCTCGCAGTATTCATCGGTTCCGTATCCTGCGGTTTGTTCCATATTTGTTTGTACAAGGCGCTGGATAATCGCAGGATGCGCCCCTTCCATATAATCCGAAGCAAAAGAAAGTTTGTGTTGAGTTTCCATGCTGTAAGATTATCGGATAACAGATTTTTCTGCAAGATTTTTTGACTCGCATTTATGCAGACAGTTTTATGGTATCTTGACAGCCTAAAAATTCGGCGGTATGCTTTTACCTATATTTATATAATGGAAGATATAAAAGGGAGGGTGTATGAACTATTCATTACCGAAATCGGAAAAATTACCGTTAATACGGCACAGTATTGCACATATAATGGCGGAAGCCGTTATGAATTTATTCCCCGGGACAAAGGTAGCCATTGGCCCTGCCGTTGATCACGGGTTTTATTATGACTTTGACCTTCCGACACCGATCACCCAAACTGATCTTGAGCGCATTGAAAAGGAAATGCGCCGTCTTTTATCAACTCCGCAGAACTTTGTGAAAGAAGTGGTTACTAGGCAGAAAGCACTTGAGCTTTTTAAGGATCAACCGTATAAGTGCGAGCTTATCAATGATTTACCTCAAGATGCGGAAATCTCGATTTATCGATCGGGTAATTTTTTCGATTTATGCAGAGGGCCGCATGTTGCCAATTCAAAAGAAATTAATGCCCAAAGTTTTAAGCTGCAAAAAATTGCGGGCGCCTATTGGCGCGGCGATGAAAAACGCCCGATGCTGACCCGTATCTATGGTACGGCATGGGAAACGCCGAATGACCTTAAAACATATCTGACTATGCAGGCGGAAGCGGAAAAAAACGATCACCGCAAGATAGGCCGGGAACTCGATTTGTTCCATATCGAAGAAGACAATCCCGGCGAAGTATTCTGGCACCCGAACGGCTGGACGCTCTATTTAACCGTACAGCAGCATGTACGCCAAAAGATTAAAGAGGACGGCTATGTTGAGGTAAATACCCCCTTTGTTATGCCGCAGAGTCTCTGGCTTCGTTCGGGACACTGGGAAAAATACAAGGAAAATATGTTTATCACCGAAAGCGAGAAACGGGTGTTTGCACTTAAACCGATGAACTGTCCGGGGCATGTCGAAATCTTTAAACAGGGAATAAAGAGCTACCGCGATTTGCCGCTGCGTATTGCGGAGTTCGGCTCCTGCACGCGGAATGAGCCTTCCGGTTCGTTGCACGGTATTATGCGGGTGCGCGGTTTTGTGCAGGATGATGCGCATATTTTCTGTACGGAAGAACAGATTTCCTCCGAGGTTTGTAAGTTCTGCAACCTGCTCAAGTCGCTCTATCGGGATTTCGGCTTTGACGATAAAGCCATACTCGTTAAGTTTTCCACGCGGCCTGAAAAACGGGTCGGCGATGATGCAACGTGGGATAGGGCAGAGAACGCGCTTGCGGAAGCGTGTAAAGCCGCCGGTCTTGAATACGAGATTGCTCCCGGAGAAGGAGCCTTTTACGGGCCGAAGCTGGAGTTTACGCTTGTCGATGCGCTCGGCCGAGAATGGCAATGCGGTACCATACAGGCGGACTATCAACTGCCCTCTAAAGACCGGCTGAATGCCGAGTATATCGGAGAGGATAACCAAAAGCATCAGCCCGTTATGCTGCACCGCGCGGCGCTCGGTTCACTGGAGCGGTTCATCGGTATTTTGATTGAACAATTCGGCGGTGCGCTGCCTCCGTGGCTCTCTCCGGTGCAGGCAATGGTTATTCCCGTTGCTCCCGTATTTAACGAATATGCCGAAAGTATCGCCGCGTCTCTTTCAAAAGCCGGCTTCCGCGTAAAGGCTGATATTGATACCGACCGTATGAATGCAAAGATACGGAAGTATCAGGAACAAAAAATTCCGTACCAGCTTGTTGTCGGCGAAAAGGAAAAGCAGAACAACAGTGTTACCGTCCGGCTTTTGAAAGGAGCGCAAAAAACGATGTCCGTCGATGAATTTACCGCTTTCTTAAAACTCAAGACCGACACCGTTGCAACAAGCGCAGAATTTTAACGGAAAGATATCGTGATGAAGCATCTCTAAATGCTATACCTGAGTTTTTTCAGATACTTTAGAGATGTTCGACCGAAAATAAACCTGTTCGGAAACTTCCGTTTCTGAACAGGTTACCTTGAAATGCAATGTGTAAACGGCAACGACCGGTAGTTCAGCAAGAATTACCGGCCGTTTTGTTATAGGTTCGTGATTGTACGGCGCGTTAAAACCGGCGCCGCATCATAAATTACTCAGCGCGGCATGGCATATCGCGGGTTGCAACAATGTCGATGCCCGTATGCAACACATCGGGGATAATAACTGCTCCTGTCTTCACCGGCGCCGTTACCCTGATTTTGTTAATCTCTTCCATCACCTGAAAAATCATGCCTTTCGGAATAGGCGCCGCTGTTTTAACGGGAAGTGCCGCTAAAAAGCCGTTTTCAATGCGCACCGTCGAGCTGATATTTCTTCTGGGATCTTTCATTTCCTGCAAGCCGTATTCAAGACCGCGCTTACAGCTATATCCTTCTATCGTGTAGGCGCCGTCTTTTTCAATTGCTCGGAGCCTACAGCCCATAGGACAGGAAACACAGGTAAATTCTTTCATCGCTGTTTTGTTTATGCGTCGAGGCAGGCGATGCCCGGTAATGTTTTCCCTTCCAAGAATTCGAGCGAGGCGCCGCCGCCGGTAGAGACATGACTCATCTTATCGGCAAGGTGGAACTTGTTGACAGCTGCAACGGAATCTCCGCCGCCGACTACCGTTATTGCGCCTTTTTCGGTTGCTTCGGCAACAAGGCGGGCGACCGCTTCCGTTCCGTGGGAAAAAGTTTCAAATTCAAACACACCGACAGGGCCGTTCCACACGATGGACTTTGCGCTTAAAATCTCCGCCTTGTATAATTCGATGGTTTTGGGGCCGACATCCATTCCCATAAGCGAATCGGGAATGTCGCAGCCGTCTACGCTTTCCGGCTTTGCATCGGCGGCAAAAGAGGCGGCACAAATATGATCTACCGGCAGAATTATTTTAACGCCCTTTGCCTTTGCATCGGTTAAAAGCTTCTTTGCCGTATCGATAAAATCATCTTCGACTAAGGACTTCCCGATTGAATGCCCTTGCGCTTTAAGAAAGGTGTACGCCATACCGCCGCCGATAATCAGCGCAGCGGCATTTTTCAAAAGACTGTCCAGTACGGCAATTTTTGAAGAAACTTTTGCGCCGCCGATGATGGCGACCATCGGTTTGGGCGGATTTTTTACCATCGGTTCAATATATTTAACTTCTTTTTCCATTAAAAAACCGGCAACTTTTACCTTCATGAATTTTGCGATGGTCGCCGTAGAAGCATGAGCACGGTGCGCGGTACCGAAGGCGTCGTTGACGTATACGTCGCCGTAGGAGGCAAGCTCTTTCGCAAACGCTTCCTGTTCTGCGCTATCCTTCGAAGTCTCTTCGGGATGGAAGCGCGTATTTTCCAGCATCAAGATACCGCCTTCGGGCAGTGCGTCAACCACAGCTTTTTGTCCCTTGCAGGAATCGGCAAGCTGAACGGGCGTCCCTAACAGTTTTTCCAAATATGCCGCAACCGGTTTCATCTTATGCTTACCGGCGATGTAGGCCTCTTTATCAAACGGCTTGCCGTCCTTAGCCGCTTTTTCGGCAGCTTTTTTTGAATCTTTGGCAGGATCGCCGAGGTGGCTCATCAACACCAGCGAGCGCGGCTTTTGCTCTAAAATATATTTGATAGTCGGTAATGCCGCGACGATTCGCGTATCGTCCTGCACAACGCCATCCTTCATCGGAACATTAAAATCGACCCGCATGATAACACGCTTGCCGTGAAGATCTACATCTCTTACTGTTTTAACCATTGTATTCCTCCGTTATGTGAATGGCAGAGTTCATACACCTGCCAATAGTTTTATATCCGATAAAAATATACTCTGTTATATGAAAAAATGCAAGAATGGACATTGCAGACGGGTAAACGCATTAGGTCGAGTAGATAAACAGCGCAGAATTATTGAGGCTGTGAGACCATTTGAACAGCCTCTCCGTAGCCTTTTGAAAATAGACGATGCAGATACAAGGAGCTAGCTGAAAATAAAGCGGCGGCGTATCTTTGATACGTTGAGCATTTATTTTCAGCGTGCGACGCAGTAGATGCGTCGTATATTTTCAAAAGAACCTGCTGCGTTTACCCTAACATATAAGCGCTCCTTTCCAGAAAAACGCATTGGCAGGGCGGATTTTCCGCTCTTGGATAAGCTGCGAAACAAGGCTGCCAATATCGCCGGCGCGCCAGAGCGGAAGGTTTTCGTGTAATACGCGGATAAGCTGCGGGGCGGTAAACTTTCGCTTATTGACCGCTATAAATGCAATCAATTCCCGCTCATCTTGCGGATACAGAAGCGCAGTTCCGTTACAGATATCGCAACCGGAACAGGCGATGCTTTCATCTCCTGCACGAAGCGGAACAGCCCGCACTTCTCCGAGCGCTTCGAGCAGAACCTCGCGCCGGCAGCGACCGCTTTCGGCAAAACTCACGAGTATCTCCGCCCGTTTCCGCTGTTTTTCAGGCAATAGCGCGATCCGTGCCTTGTCCTCGGGACTCCACAGCAAGACTGCCTGTGCAGGATTACCGTCCCGCCCTCCCCTGCCCGCTTCTTGTATGTATGCTTCGGCAGTGGGCGACGCATTCAGATGAATCACAGTGCGTACATTCTTTTTATCGACGCCCATCCCCCACGCACAGGTGGTTACCAGTATCGCACTGTCGTGCTGATGGAACCATTGCTCCACCTCATCTTTTTCATCCCGCTGTAAGCCTGCATGATAAAATCGAATCGCCCGATCCCGCAGCGTATAGCGTAAAAACGCGGCAGTTTGTTCCGTGCCGTTCCGCGTCGCACAGAAAATAACCATCGGGCGCTGCCGCTGCATAATCTCCTGCAGGAGAGCAGGCGCTTTTACGCGGCATTGCCGTACAAAATAGGTGATATTGGTGCGATCCGATTCCCCACGTACCAGATGAGCCCGTCCGTCAAAAAGCACCTCACCGATACGCTTCAACACCTCGTTGCCTGCCGTTGCGGTAAAAGCGGTAACGGCGGGCGGCTTCAGCGTTTCGATAACCTGTTTTAAGGTTTGGTAGGCCGGCCGAAAGCTGTCTCCCCATTCGCTGACGCAGTGAGCCTCATCTATAGCGAGGTGGGCAATGCCGCGCTTTGCAATACGGTTTAACACTTCTTCCTGCATCAGAATTTCGGGATTGGCAATGATGAGCTTTGCAGGAGGTTTCCCGTCCGTTCCTTCAAGGCGGGCATACTGAGTGGCTCGTTCCTGTCCGCTTTGACCGCCGCGGAACAACACCGGTTCAAGATTGCCTTCGCACATCCGGCGCATCTGATCACTCATCAAGGCTAAAAGCGGATAGATAATAAGCGTCGGCTTATCCAGCAACAGCGCCGGTACCTGAAAGCACAGCGATTTCCCCGCGCCGGTCGGCAACAAAACAATCTGCCTACCCCGCAGCACACCGTCTTCATCGTAAAGCTCGCTTAAAGGCTCGCCTGTGCCGGACAGAAAATCCGGCTCCGTTTGCGATACCGCGGTTCCGAACGGCGCTGTAGAAATTCCGCCCTGCATTGCAGCATTTCCGGACAGCTGTACGGCAGCAGCGTCGGCAGCTGCTACCGCTTCCGCGGCGTGTACGGCATCGAGGATGTTGGCAATCACGAGCCGCTGCCATGGATACAGTGCCGGAATCCCGAATACGGTCTGAGCACAGAGCGAAACAGCATCGGCTGTTTTTTCCAAGCTGTATTCGGGATTATCCGATTCAAAAATTACGGGACAGCTTTCCGTATCGGGAAGCGGCGCCTCCGATTCAAAAGAGTACAGGATTTCGCCGTCAGGCGTTGTGTTGCCGTCAAGTGTTTTGTTATTGATGATATTCATACCATATATATGCGTCACCAATAACAAAACGGCTTGAAATTTTACAAAAAAGTGGGAACAGGTTATCGAAAAAGTAAACCAACTTTTGAGACATCCCCGCTTTCTTTCAATTTATATTTATTCGGCGATAATTGCCTCAAGTGCGGTTTGCATCATCGCGGTAAAAGACAATTGCCGCTCTTCCGCAGTGGTTTCTTCATGCGTAACCATATTGTCGGATATGGTTAGCAGTGCGAGCGCCTGCCGCTTATACTGTGCGGCAAGGGTATACAGCTCGGCAGCTTCCATCTCAATCGCCAAAAGACCGTACCGCGACCAGAGCTTCCACGTTTCAAGTTCGTCATAAAAGACATCAGAGGAAGCAATGGGACCAACCAACGGATTGTAACCGAGACGAACTGCCGCATCATAAGCATGTTTTAAAAGCTTCCAGTCCGCTGTAGGCGCGAACTGGGTTCCGCGGAAACGGAGCGTATTTGTCCCTGAGTTAGTCGCAGCGCTCATCCCGATAATCAATGAACGCAGCGGAATATCTTTTTGCAAAGCTCCCGCAGTACCGATACGGATAGCCTTCTGCACGCCGTATTCACGGAAAAGCTCATTTACATAAATGGAAATAGAAGGCTGCCCCATACCGGTTCCCTGCACGGAAACCTTTATACCCTTATACGTGCCGGTAAACCCATACATACCGCGGACTTCATTGTAGCAGTGCGCATTTTCCAAAAAATTTTCGGCAACGAACTTTGCCCGCAGCGGATCGCCCGGTAACAATATCCGTTCTGCAATTTCGCCTTGTTTTGCTCCAATATGAACACTCATCATATCCTCCTCAGCATTAAATGTATCAAAACTATCATGAGGGGCATCAAAAAGCCGACCAACTTTTTAAAGATGTCCTCTATCATACGGTATCGAATGCTATAAACGCGATCATCAATCTTTCCACGGAAAAATAAGATTGCGGATTGTCCGTGTTCCGACTGTTTCCCGATCTTCCGCCAGCAATTCATCCCATGGTATTTGTTTCCTCACGGTCTGAATCGGTATTTCAGGATGCTGCTCCATCCAATCATACTTATACATTCTCAGTTTAAAAGCATTGTTCCATGCAAGCAAGAGTCCCGAAAAGCCCGGCACCAAAAAAGCTAAGAACGGGGTCAATATAACGAGGACGACGCTGTACAGCAGCATAAAGAGCGTGAATCCGGTATTATCAAAAAAAATAATAAAGCACTTTTTAAGGCATTTGCGAAAATTCGATTCCAGCCGACTCCGTATCGGAAAGAACCATAAAAGTGACAGCTGTATAACCGCAAAAATCCAGATGACACTGATACCGAGAAAAAGACCGAGAAAATTGTGAAATGAAAAATAGTAGGGAACGGCGACTCCGACAACAACCCAACAAAAAGTTTCGACTAATGAGAATAAAACACCGTGTCGCCACGTACGTTTGATTTCTCCGCCGATTTCTTTCAATGAAAACGATTTATAATCGGCTATACGGGACATCAAATGAGAGACGGCTAAAAGCAACACTCCCATCAATATGATACAAACAAACAAGCTCAATAAAGACAGCGTCGGCATTGATGACAGTAGGTAGGACAAGCCGAAGAATAAAAAAACAATCAGTATACATGCAATATTGAAAAGAGCGAGCGGGAGAAAATTATCCCATCCGTCAAAAAAATTTTTTTTGAGAAAAAATCCGATCATGCGGCGATAGTAACACAAAAAGCGGAATAATACTATCCGTGCCGCGGCATAGCAGAATCGGCGGGCGGTTGCATAAAGACTTCAATTATAGTAGACTGGCGCCCATAATCAAAAAACGCTAAAGACTGCTTTTAGCGATTTCCTAAAATGTGGAGAAAGTGATGAAATCCTCTTTATTTTGTGCTGCAGCCACTTCATCAGCAGAAAAGACGCTGCGGTATGTTAAACCGTTTCTTTGTATGATGTGCCTTTCAGTTGTGCTTGTTTGTTCATGCAGCAAAGCTGAACAAAAACCGCTTACAATGGTTTTTTATCCAAATGAGTCAAGCGAATCCATGAAAGATGCCCGCGCAGCATTCCAAGAAATTTTAAAAGAAGCCGTCGGTCGCGATGTTGAAATTCTTACCACGACCGATTATAACATCGCATTGGAAGCGCTCGTTTCCGGCAAGGCCGATATGGCTTATGTCGGCGCCGAAGGATACCTGACCGCTCACAAGCGGAACAGCGCCGTTATCCCTATTGCGACTAATTCGGGTTCCAGCGGGACGCTTGACGATGCAAAGTATTACAGCTTTATCGGCGTGCAGCGGAAAGATGCCGGTACCTATAGAAAAGCGGATGGTAGTTTTGATTTAAGCCTATTAAAAGGAAAAAGAATGTCGTTTGTGGCGGCAAGCTCTACTTCGGGCTTTGTTATTCCCGCAAAAGTTTTAGCAGCTGCTTTTTCTCTTGATAATACCGACGACCTTATATTGAGCGACAAAGTATTTTCCAAGGTGTTATTTGCCGGTTCTCATCAAGGCTCGCAGGTAAACCTTTTCCGCGGCGATGCAGATGCCGCAGCTTTTGCTATCCCGCAAACAATCGGCGTGTATGAACTGCTTGAAGGTGAAGATTATAGAACAGGCGCAGTTTATCGCGTAACCGAAGGAGCTGATGAACCATTCACATCCTTTGCAGGAAGTGAAATGACCGTAATCCGCTCCATCCCCGTCTTAAATGCGCCGATTACCGTCAATACGAACACGGTTTCAGCCGCGGATATACAAAAGATACGAGAAGCGCTGACTTCGGACAAAACGGCAAATAATCCCGGAATTTTTAACGTAAAGGATTCCGGTAAAAAGGGCATATATCCTAAGTATTCCGAAAAGACGCGGTTGGTTGCTACCGATGATGCATGGTACGATGAATTAAGAAATTCTACCAAGTAATGCAGTATCATCCGGTATCTTACTTGATGTTGATTAAAGAATAAACACAGCGGCTGTTCTACAGCCGCCTGACAAGGTTTGAAGTGTTGATCACCTTTAAAAATGTTTCAAAGCGCTATGCAGGGGACAGACTTGCACTGGATTCTATCAATCTTACGATTGAACAGGGTTCGATGGTTTCCGTTATCGGACCTTCGGGTGCAGGTAAGACAACCTTTATCCGTTGTATCAATCGGCTCATCGACTGTACTGCCGGTACGGTTAAAATCGACGATGAAATACTCCAAAAAATGAACAGCCGCCGATTAAAACAAGTCCGTAGAAAAATCGGCATGATTTTTCAAAACTACAATCTAGTAGAGCGGCTCACTGTTCTTGAGAATACGCTCCACGGCTGCCTCGGCGCTTTACCGCTGTACCGCAGTCTATGCGGACTGTATACGCAGGAAGAGAGAACTCAAGCGCTGGCAATACTTGAAGAACTCGGGCTTTCGGATTACCTTTATCAGCGGTGTGCAGATTTAAGCGGCGGACAAAAACAGCGTACCGGCATTGCGCGGGCATTGATGCAAAATCCGCAAATACTTTTATGCGATGAGCCGGTATCTTCGCTCGATCCGCAAAGTGCACAAGATATCCTTGATTATATCGAAAAAATAGTTAGAACGCGGAATCTTACGTGTATTATGAATCTGCACCATGTTGAATATGCAAAACGATATTCCGACAGAATTATCGGTTTACGCAACGGAAACGTGGTCTTTGACGGAAAACCGGAAGACCTTTCGGAAAAAGCACTGCATACTATTTTTTCTTCCGGATCCCATCCCGAAAAGAAAGACTGCCATGAAATTTGATATTCCAATAGACAGACAAAGCCCTGCATTTGAATCACATCGACGCTGGAAAGCGCCCTCTTCGGGATCTTTCTTCAAGAAAAAAAAATTAAGAACGTTGACTGTTTTTTTCAGTGCTGCCGTGTTATATGTTGTTTCGGCAATTATGACAGGGTTGACGGTATGGAATGCGTTAACCGGCATCCCGCGCGGCCTGTATTGGCTGATAAGGAACTTCTTCCCATCAGCACAATCGCTTTCAGTGCTGCCGCTCATTTTTAAGACTTCGCTGTACACCGCCGTTACCGCAATAACGGCATCAACTATCGCTTTTTGCGTTGCCTGCATAGCGGCAGTTGCCGGTTCTCAAACAACCGGACGGTTCCGTATACTGCGTATTGTCTGTTCCGGAGCCGCATCTTTTTTTAGAAACATCCCACTTCCTGCATGGTCTATTCTATTGCTGTTGTCCTTTAAGCAAAATGCCGTAACAGGCTTTTTAGCTCTTTTCTTTATAACCGCAGGACATTTAACCCGTGCATTTACCGAAATTATCGACTCTCATGCCGAAGAATCGTATACGGCGTTGGAAGCAGCCGGTGTACCGTATATGCCGATTATCATCCACGGCGTATTACCGAATGTTCTCCCGCTCTTTATTTCATGGCTGCTCTACGCGATAGAAACAAATGTCAGAGACTCCGCACTCATTGGAATTTTAACAGGCACGGGAATCGGCTTTCTCTTCAATCTATATTTTAAGAGCTTTCGCTATCCTGAGGCAGGGCTTATCATTTGTGTATTGATGATACTCGTACTCTGCATCGACAGTATTTCCAACACGGTGAGAAGGATATTACTATGAAACCCCATGCTCATATTGACCGATGCCGATCACCGAGAAAAAAACAATGGACGCTCTCTATCGTATTTGCTGTCCTTTTCGGCATTAGTATCTGGGGATGCTTCTTGCTTGCGCAGGAAACAATCGATTGGAAAGATTCATGGCATAATCTGCTCCACTACGGACGCATCCTTTTTTTGCAGCCGAAGCGCTCGGATCATCTTCCGCTTGGCGAACTCGCGTACTCACTCGGTATCAGTTTTGCACTGTCGATTTTAACTACAATCGGCGGCGCTGCTATCGCGTTTTTTTTGGCTCTCGGGGCTGCCCGAAATATTGCCCCTTCAGCCGTTGTAAAAATAATCCGTATTATCACCGCAGTTATCCGCTCAATCCCCACAATTATCTGGGTATTGGTTTTCTCGGTTACGGTTAATATCGGCACCGATGCCGCCGTTATCGGTATGTGCTTTCACAGCATTGCCTATTTGGTAAAAGTGTTCTCCGAAAGCTTTGAACAGATTAACCGCGATACGATCGATGCTTTGCGGGCGTGCGGAGCGGGATTTTTCGGCATTATTACGCAAGCGGTTATTCCGGTGGCTGCAACGTCCATTATTTCATGGACATTTTTCCGCTTCGAAATCAATTTTATCAATGCCGTCGCAATCGGCGCCGCCGCAGGATCAGGCGGTATCGGGTATTATCTATTCATGGCAGGCAATCTCTATTATGATATACGAGAGGTCGGCGCTATCACATACACTATTTTCGGTACCGTTATTTTGCTGGAGATGCTCTCTCTGCGCCTGCGGAAAGGAATCAAGCAGCACTGAAAAAATACCGACACTGTATAAGGAATCTCTAAAAATTTCAGTTTTTAGAGGTTTTCCTTAAATTTAGTTGCGACGTTTAAAATTAAGTTATTATTGGATAAGACTTAATTTTAAACTCGTCGGGCATTTCTAAAAGCTAACCGAGCTTTTAGAAATGCCCATAGGGAGTCTTAAATGAAAAAAAATATAATGCGTATCTTTGTGTGTTTTTCGATAATATACACTGCCGCAGCCGTAGAGTTTAACGTACCTAAATTTAACTTCGGGATATCGGGAGCCAAACAGCCGGGAAGCTCGTCGCAATTCAGTATAGTCCAAGAATCGTCCATAAACTTCCGTTTGCTGCACGGAGAACGTTTTTATAGCGACCTAAACCTTGCACTCTATGTTCCTGATGTCCTGCGTTTTTTCCATCCGGAGCAACAGTCACGGACACCGGGACAATTTACTTTTATTGATTTTTCTCTGAACTTTCCCAATCTCGGAGGCAAGCCGCTGATTTTATCAATTTTTACCGGAGAGCATCAAAGTCTTACGGGCGAACGCTATAGCTTTGATTTTCTTAAACACGGTATGCGTCCGGTAAAAATGTATGAAAACGATATTGCTGCACTTTTTACCCCACCACGTCCTCGTGAAAGCGTAGGTATCAGTGCTGCAGGACTCATTTTGAACACAGGGTATGTTGGAGGATCTTTCGGCTGGAACGGGCGGATAAAAAAAACCGAGCAAGAATACGGCATATATACGCAGGGAGGTGTTTTCTCCAATGCGGCCATCACCAACACGTACCTTTCCTTTCATATTACCGATAATGCGGCAAAGATATCCGGCGCAGCATCCCTTTCCGTGCTCTTCATTCCTCATAACAATGTCGCTATTTTTACACAAGTTGGTTTGCATAAAACGAATTTTAGAAGCGCAACACTCAAACAGGATGTTATCGGAAATATCTATGCGTTTTTTGAACCGCGTATTATGCTTGAACATGTCAATTTTGATTTTACATTTTTTGTTTCTAAGATTCGGGACACTCAATCCGGCAGGCTTTTTCCTGTTACGCCACTGATAAAGCCCTTTACGATCATTCATAATGAGCTATACGGCGGGTTGAATATGTTCTTCGGATTCGGAAATATTGAGTTTGATAAAATGCAGGGAGGTTTCCACAGCTTTGTTGCAATGCCGATAACCCGCCCCGTAAACATACAGTCAATGCTGATAGCGCTGACGCCGTTCTATACATGGAATATCGGCCCCTGCGATCTTGACCTTCGTTGTTCGATTTATCCGCTCCTCTACGCCACTCCTACTTCTATGTTCGAAGCCAAGATTGCACTAAAACGTAATTTATAAATGCATAAAACACTCCCCCTATTGTAGACAAATTATGAGCGGATATAAATGTCATTTTTGTGCCGAATGCGACGGACACGGCTGTATCGGTGAACTGCCCGGGATGGGCGGCGTGTTCGAGAGCGCCAATTTTATCAGCAACTGCGCCGCATGGCAGAAGTATTACACCGATACACCGTATAATGATGAGCTACCACCCATTAGATTGGCGCCTATTACCGGCGGAGTCGAAAACGTCGGCTACGAAGATGAAGCTGCATTTTATTTTGATTTAATTGAAGCCTGTGCTGAAGCAGGTTTTTTGCTCAGTATCGGGGACGGTTACCCCGATGCAAAGATACAGGGCGGTCTTGCAGCCCTACAGCGGTATGGAAAAACCGGAGCAGTGTTCATTAAGCCGTATCCTAATCCCCGTATCTTTGAACGGATAGATTGGGTACGCAGCTCTGCCGATATTATAGGGATCGATATTGATTCCTATAACATTGTAACGATGCGCAATCTTGTTCACCTTGAGCAAAAAGATGCACAGAGCCTGAAAGAGATACAGCGGTATGCACAAAAGCCATTTGCCATCAAAGGAATCTTTTCACCCGAAAATGTCGAGCTGGTACGAGAGCTGCGTCCCGATGTTGCGGTTATTTCCAATCACGGCGGCAGGATAGAAACAAGGCGCGGCAGCACGGCGGATTTTTTAGCCGAGTACGGCAGTACGCTCCATAAGTTTGCAGGCGAGGTATGGGTAGATGGTGGATTGCGGAGCCGTGCGGATATCGCCGCTGCGAAACGGCTCGGTGCGGCACAGGTAATGATCGGGCGTCCCTGCATCACTGCATTATTGAGCAATGGCGCTGAAGGGGTGCGAGCTCTGTACCGCCGCCTGACTGTGGATTAAACAGTAACCCTGTCCGACAACATCGAACAGGTATAATATTTGCAGAATATGCTTGTTAGGATAGATAAAATACTTGCAGCAAACGGGTTGGGCTCGCGGAAAGATATACGGCGGCTTTTGCGCAAAGAAGATTTCCGAATCAACGGCACGCGAGTAACCGATGCAGGGACACAGCTTGATCCTGAAAGCGATACCCTTTTGTACAACGGGGAAAAACTATATCTCCGCATCTGCTGTTACCTTATGCTGAATAAACCGGCAGGAGTTGTTACTTCTACCGCCGACCCGCTGCACCGCACCGTTATGGAGCTGCTTCCGTCTCCTTTTTCCGCAATGAAGCTTTTTCCCATCGGACGGCTCGACATCGATACCGAAGGACTGCTCATCATTACCGATGACGGAGAACTCACTCATCGGCTTACCGCTCCGAAATCCGCCTGCATCAAAAGCTATTATCTTGAAACGGCAGCCCCTTTCACCGAAGCCGAGTTTAACGTCGCCCAAACGGCTTGCAGTCAAGGATTAGCACTCGGAAAGAGCTTCACCTGCCTTCCCGCAACCTTTGAACGCACGGAAGCACACAACATAAAAACGGAATGGGCTTTTTTGATGCATATCTGCGAAGGAAAATACCATCAAGTAAAAAAAATGATAAAAGCGCTCGGAAACGAAGTAGTCTACCTCAAGCGGATTTCGATGGGCGGCGTTACGCTCGACCGGCAATTAGCTGCCGGTTCTTGTCGTGAGCTTACACCCGATGAAGTCGCAACGCTTAAAAAGATATAACATACCCGTTCCCTAAACCTTAAACTTACCGACTTCCTCAGACAGGCTTTCGATTGCTCCTTTATTTTGCTGCGTAATAGAGTTCACTTCCTGTACGGCATTATTTATCTGAACAACCTCGTGCGCCATTATGTTTATATTGTCGGTAATGGTTTTTGTAAGACTATCAAGCTTTTGCATTTCGCCGGCAACTTGTGTTCCATCTCTGAGCATTTGTTCCGAGCCGTTTTTGACATCTAAAGTTACTGTTTTTATATTTGAGATGGCATTCAAGACTTCACGATTGCCGTTTCCTTGTTCCTCCATCGCTCGCATAAGATTAGCGCTCATAGTTTTTACGTGTTCTGAAAGTTCAAAAATACTGGTAAATTTTTCTTCAACGGTTTTTGATGCTGTAGATAAGCTGCCAATTTCAGAGCCAAGCATTTTCAATGTCATTGTAATATTTTTACCTTGTGCGGAAGATTCTTCCGCTAACTTCCGTATTTCGTCGGCAACCACTGCAAAGCCTTTACCGGCTTCTCCTGCATGGGCAGCTTCGATTGCCGCATTCATTGCAAGAAGATTAGTTTGGCTTGCAATATTTTGAATAACATTACTCGCTTCCATCAATCCGCCCGATTCCTCAGCTATTTTTTCCGTTACGGCGTTGGAATTTACGATTGTTGTTTTTCCATCTGCCGTCGCTGCAGCAAGCCGTTTAATCGCCTCATCGGTTTTTTCCAGCGTTTGTGTAATCGACGTGATATTCGCCGTCATTTGTTCTATCGACGATGAAGACTGAGCAACACTTTCCGCCTGTATTTCAATACTGGCATTCAGTTGCGTTATTGTGTTGATTATCTCTTCAACAGCTGCGGATGTTTCCGTAACACTTGTAGCCTGCGTAACAGCCTGTTGCGTTATGCCTTCGATGTTGCTATGTATTTGATGAGCCGAATCCGCTGTTTGTGCAGTGTTCACCGAAAGTACCCCGATAGCCTCTTTCATCGCTCTCGTATTATCTTTTACACCGGTAAGTAAAGAGACCGTATTTTTATGGAACAGATTTAATCTCGTTCCTAAAAGTCCGAAAATATCACGCCGTCGCAATTCCAAATAATTCGGAGTAAAATCTCCAAGCGCCAATTTATCGGTAAAAGAAACGATAAGTTCGATTCCGGTATTAATGCCCTTGTAAAGTGTATAGTTGACAAAAAGAGCTCCCAGCAATACCACGATAGATATCGGAATAATCGAATGTGTTACGGTCTCTATAATAGTCATCCCATTATAAAGACTCGCTAAAAATGGAGATATGCAAAGGAAAATGATACCTGCAAAAAGGAAAAAACCGACAAGCATACCGCGCGTCGTGTACGACATAGAAATATGCTTTCTCTCAAGCGGTAAAAAATTTACATATTGTTCAAGCTTCTGAATCCAGATCACATAAAAAAAGAGCGCTACAAAAAACAAGCACCCTGTCGATGTAAAAATTGCCGCAATAAACAGTATTGTCGAATTCACGCCTATCCATAACAGCGATACAACCGGAGTTACAGTCGCTAATACAATCGGGACACCGATACTGAGTTTTGAATATAAACCCAACGCTTTATTCGCCTTATTTACACCGTCTTCTTCCGTCTGCCAGTTGAGGACAATAGCCATAGTCTTTTTATAAAGAACAATTGGGAAAACAATCGTAGCACAGGCGGTCAATAAGGTAGATGGCGCTATTAAAATTTTAAAGAGCGCATCTTGCGGAAGTATCCTTACATACCATGCATATAAAAAAATAAAAATAAAAACACCGGTGTATATTAAAAAATTCAAGACAAAAATAGTTTTCGGCGGTTTTGATACTACAGTAGTCATCGGCAAATCTCCTCTCGTCTATATAAAGAATAATTCGCACCATACTATAATTTATTACTTATCCAGTCAAGAATTTTAAAAGAACCAAGATTCTACTCCTCCGCCGGTTTATACAGCTCAAAGTGACTGACGGCATTCTCGCCTCTCGTAAAAGCCGGAATAGACACCATCACCGCATCTTCAAACAACGGAATGGTGATAGTACCGGTAACATCTTCTTGCCCGTTAAAAAAGCTAACCTTTACATGATGAGTCTGACCCCGCAGCATAATTTTATCGCGGTCGCCCTTAAACATCTCGAGCGGCTTTTCACCGTTAAACGAAATAGAGCAACCGTCAATCGCTTTATATGCGCCGTTCGGGTCGCTGTTGTTGTCTATCAGCACGGTATGAGAACGACCGAATAAAAACATAAGCGCCATAATGAGCAAGTAAAAAACAACCAAGCCTATTTTAACCAGCCGCTGACCTTTTTTTGAACGTACTCGAATCATTATGCCCTCCCGCTTTCGGCCCGCAGCGCAGCCCGCTGTTTTTCCGCATTCTTTTGATTACGCGCCGCGTGCATGACAAGCGATAACGCAATTGCCGCATAGCCGGAAAACTGTCTGAAGTATTCGCCGATCATCGCAGAATCAAAGAGGTGCTGTCCCGCCATCGGCGTAACGATGTACAAAAAATGCAGCAAGATAATGCCGATAAAGACGTTTCTAATGCTTGCCTTATTCACCGAAGCGCCTCCGACGAGGATTGCTGCGGCAGCAAAGAATCCGGTTTGATCATGCGCGTTATAGGTGCTCATGTTTCCCATATTCTGCAAGAAGATAATCTGTCCGATACAGGCAAGCACCGTCGAAATAACAATCGAAATAATCCGTGTCCGCTCAACCGCAATACCGGAGGCGAGCGAAACCGCTTGATTCTGCCCGATTGCCCGCATATCCTGTCCAAGCTTTGTCTTTCTAAACCACACGATAAAGAAACACAATGCAATGATAATCAGATACGAAAGAATCGGAATTTTAAATCCTGCAATCGTCAGCGGAATTGCCGTATCGAGCGTCTGCCGGACGGGCGCCAACTCAAGCGTATTACGCACTCCGTAGCCGCGGGAAAGCATAATCGCCTTATTGTGCATCGGAATAACCGACCCGAGTATGTACAGCACAAAGAATTGATAAATTCCGTTAAAGAAAAAACCGAGGATGTAACTTGTAACCATTTCTCGCCCGCGGGCACGGTTCAGTACCGAACCGGCAACAATTCCAAGCAGAATGGAAAGCGGCATCCCGATACCGGCTGCAAACACCAGCCCGT
Source organism: Treponema sp. OMZ 305 (assembly GCF_024181325.1). NCBI lineage: Bacteria > Pseudomonadati > Spirochaetota > Spirochaetia > Treponematales > Treponemataceae > Treponema > Treponema sp. OMZ 305. Next base: position 2,303,831 of record NZ_CP051300.1, read on the forward strand.
AGATACCGCCGATACTCCAGTCCATTGCAAAAATAAGGCCGATCTGCCCTGCCATCGCACCGAGAACCATCCCGAAGTTAATACCCATTCCGGCCATAATCGGCAGGATGAGCGCAAACACCAAAAAGGAGTTTCTGCCGATCCGCGTTAAAATTTCGGCGATAATATGGTGCGCCGATAAGCCCGACACGGGAATGGCAAGGAACGAAATAACCAAGAATATGATGGATACCAAATTATCCAGAATAAAATCAACCGCGGAAAAATGTTCCCACTTTTTTTTAAGCATATTAGACGATACCATAATCTACCTCGCCGCCTGCGTCTTCCGCGTCAGTGCATATAAGATCATACCGTTTGACAACACAATACGGATAACCTCCGACATATCGGTTTGCAATACGCTGTTAATAACGGAGGGAGTCATTGTTAAAATACCTTGAAACAGAAACGTTCCCAGCATCACATTTAAAATCGACGCTTTATTGACCGAGGCTCCTCCGATTAGAATGGCCGCTACCGCCGGAAACGCCATAAAGAGCGGAGCCTGATACAGCTGAATAAAGCCGAAACTTTGCTGATACAGCAAAATCCCGACGCCGCCGATAACGGTAGACAGCACCGTACTGATAATCCGCGCTCGGTCGATATTCACGCCGCTCGCCCGCGCAAATTCAGGATTTGACCCGACCGCAGTCAACGCCGTTCCCGTCCGTGTCTTCATAAATACCTTCATAATAAAAAAGCAGATAAAGACAAAGAGAATAAGCCCGGTCGGAAATACGAATGCGCCGATTTTAAACACCCATAAATTATTCAGTATTTTCAGCCAGTATCCTTCGAGCGTAATGGTCGTACGTAAACCTTTTCCCGCATAGCCCCACACCATCGTCGGATTAGTGTACGGCAACAGCAGCCATAAAATCGACATAAACATAACCGCAGCGAATCCGACATACAAAGCGATGGTCATCTCTTCGCCTTTAATCAGATTCAAAAGTTTACCATAAGCATAGCCGATCACCGCACATATCAGTACCGTGAATAAGACGGCTGAAAAAAAGCCTGCCCATCCGGTTAGGTTCAGTTCCATTGCGAGCGTTGCACCAAGCAGTCCGCCGATAACGCCGAGCGATAACCCGAAGTTAAGACCGCAGCCTGCCTGCACCATCGGCACCATCGCAAGCACCAAGAGGGCATTCATCCCGAAGCGGTTTATCGTATCCGAAAGGGATGCACCGATACTGACATTGACAAAAGGAGCCGCGATAAACAGCGACAATAAAAACAAGAAAATGATAATGCGCGGCCATCCGAATGCCGCAAGTTGTTTTTTTAACTGTTCCATCTATTTTACTCCTGCCATATAAAGTGCAAACTCCGCCGGATCTTCGGACGGCTGCAGTATATGCGCAACCTTGCCCTGAAATACGACAGCGATGCGGTCGCACGCAGAGCGCAGCTCTTCAAGTTCACTCGAAATCATCACAACGGTAACGCCTTTTTCTTTATTTAATGTGCGGATTGCTTCCAACACCAGCGCTTTAGCGCCGACATCAATACCCCGCGTCGGCTCTGCAACAAAGAGCAAATCGGGTTCCAAACAGAATGCTTTCGCTAAACACAACTTTTGCTGATTACCGCCGGAAAGCTCCCGCGCCTTTTGTTGGGAACCGGTGCATTTAATTTGCAGCATCTTGATATACTCGTCGGCAAGCGCCTTCATCGCTTTTTCGTCGCGGACGGTGATTAACCCGCCCAGATATTTTTTTAAATATTTATGCTTGGCCTGCATAGCGGTAAAGGCGATATTCCAGTCAAGACTTTCATCCAACAAAAGGCCGACGCCGCGCCGATCTTCGGAAACAAAAGCAATCCCTTCCGAAAGCACTTTTGAGGTTTTGCTGATGTCGAGCGGCTTGCCTTTAAAGATAACCTCGCCGCCCGCACGGAACAGCCCCATAATACCGTTGGGGATACCGATTTTTCCCTGCCCGGCCAAACCGCCGATGCCGAATATCTCTCCCTTTTTAACGGAGAAACTTGCATCATCAACCAGCTCTCCCGGCATATCCACCCACAGGTGTTTTACATCGAGGATGGTTTCTTCGAACTGACGCGCCGTTCTTTCGGCCGTCTGTCCTTCAACCTTTCTTCCCACCATTGCGGCCGCAATCGCCTGCATATCCGTTTTTGCGGTTTCCGTGACTTGGATTGAAACACCGTCACGCAACACAACAACCCGATCACAAATTTCCATAACCTCGTGCAAGCGATGGGAAATAAAGATAACCGCGATACCTTTCTCCGCCAATGCCTTGATTGATTTGAGCAGAACCTCCGCTTCCGATTCGGTAAGGACGGCGGTCGGTTCATCCAACACTAAAAGCCGTACATTATCGCGGTCTATTTCGCGGGCAATTTCGGTAAACTGTTTGTGCCCGACCGGCATTTCGGAAATAAGAGTTTGTGCGCTAATCGAAACACCCAGTTGATTAAGTGTACTCTGAGCACGCTCGCGCATCGCTTTGCGGTTTAATGTCGTAAGCCGCGGCCCAAAGAGGTCGGAGATAATGCTTTCCTGTTCAAGCTCGCGGTTCAACATAATATTTTCGCCGGAAGAAAAACCCGGAATCAGCGAGAACTCCTGATGTACCATCCCGACACCTGCACCGAGAGCATCGAACGGTGTTTTGAAAACAACTTCTTTTCCCAGCAGCCGAATAGTTCCGCCGTAGCCGCCCGTTTCGGCAATCACCGGCATACCGAACAGAATACTCATCAATGTTGTCTTTCCGGCTCCGTTTTCTCCTACCAGTCCGATCACCTCTCCCGCATGGACATCAAAACTCACACCTTGCAAAACGGGCGTTCCTGAAAATTCCTTCGTAATATGATCGATGGATAAGATAACTTCATCATTATTCATAAGTTTCTATAATCCTTCGCTATTTAAGCAAACATTCAGCAAAAAAAACGGGTACACTTCAAAACTTTCCATGTACCCGTTGTGCTGAGGAGGCTTTTTTTAAATAGTCCTTAATTTAATAATCCGTCCGTATTATTAGACCTATTCGATAACTGCGTTTTCGAATAGGTCGACGAGTTCTAAATCGCACAAATAGTACCCTAAAATGCAACAGTTGAACAAAGTGTGAACTTTGGAAACTGCTGCATTGATGTGCGGAACGCGCATACGTTAATACGCGATGTTTGCGAAGCAAACTCGACGTGTTTTTCAGCCGCGCTATTTCAGCGGCTGAAAATAAACTTACGATTTAGAATATCGCATTTCAAGGTAACCTGTTCAGAAACGGAAGTTTCCGAACAGGTTTATTTATTAAATTTCATATTTAAGTACTTCTGCGGTACCTCTTGCTCGGTTGTCGACAAAAAGCCTTTTCCGAGGATGTAGGTATCCATAAATACTAATGCTTGGTTCTTTGCGCGGACACCGGTATTGGCATCAGTGTAGTATGCGCTCTTCCACCGTGCATTGGGGGTAAAGACACCCAGCGCTTTCGATAGATCGGTAAGGCTGCCTTTCTCCGCTTCGCCGTCGATGATGCGGCGGGCGTATTCTCCCAAACCTGCGCTGACGGTAAAACCGTATGAGTATGCCCATGTACCGAACCGGCCTGCACCGCCCTTATCGATAACGGACTGCTCTACCTTCGTTAAAATGGCTCCGAAGTCGCCCGCCTGTTCGGTAAGGTCGATACCGAGCGCTCCCGGATAGCCCATTAACGGGGACGGAAGGTCTGCTTCAACAAAGATACCCCCGTACTGTAAAAGTTGCTTTAAGAGCGGCTCCGTATGCGCATCGTTCGTACAGAAGAACGCAGTTTCTTTACCGTATTTTTCAACCCACTGCGGAACCTTTTCCAGAATAAATTGCTGTGCGCCCGCAACGCCGACATCGCTGGTCGGGTCGGGGGCGGTTTCAAATACAAATTTCAACCCGATATCGTTACATGCAGCTTCCATGATTTGGCGGCGGAGACCGAGCGTTTCATACGACATGTGCCGCGGGAAAGAAATATGCACGAATGTCTTTGCACCGAGTTCTTTCGCTGCCCAAATAATCGTATATCCGCGGGACACGAAGTCATTGCTTATCGCCATATCGGCAGCCGCTTGAATAACAAGCGGGTCTTCGTGCGGCTCTCCGGCAAACAGCAATATGTCGGGACGTTTTTCCCGCACGCGTTTAAACGCCTCTGCCGTACCGGGAATTCCTTGGTTGACGATAATCGCTTTCATCATCGGATCATCGGCGAGGGCGGCAATCTGCGTGATGGTCGTTTCCTGTTGAGACATAAAGTCATCAGGATAGGTGATATGCTGAATCATACCGCCGGTTTTAGCGGAACCGTACATTTCGATCAGTTTTTCGGCGCCGCGAAGATCATCTTCCGATTGAGAGACGGTTCCCGTTACAATACCGATATGGTACGAGGCGGTCTTACCGTTAGCCCCCGACTCAGCTTTCTCCGGCTTTGTTTCCGCTTTTTTGCTGCACCCTGCAACGAATACGCTCAAGAATAGTGCAGCCAATAAAACAAAAACGGCTTGCATGTTTTTTTTCATATTCAACTCCTTTTGATACCGTATGCGCATCGAAAACGATAGTGCATACGTTTTGGAACCTCTAAAATCTCACGTCGGCTCTTTTAAAGATTCCGTAAAATAAAACTTTCATTGATAGTAAGTTCTTCGGAAAAAAATGTCAAGTATTTTATGTATAAATATGCAATAAAAAGAGTAAGAAACAGTATTTTTATGCAAAAATGGATAAGATTATTTTGAATTAATAGGGATGAAGATGCTTTTTATGCGTTGTCTACAGTCATTCTTCCTGCTATACTTAGACCGATATTATGACTATTCGATTGACTTCCGCACAAAAAGGGATTTTGTGCATTATTTGTTCGGCTTTCTTTTTTACTGTAATGAATTTATGCGCAAAGCTTTCCGGCGATTTGCCGTCTATCCAAAAAGCGTTTTTTAGGAACAGCATTGCCTGCGGTACATCGCTCTTTTTTCTGATACAAACCCGTCGGTTTACCCTGCCGCAGAAAAAAAATCTGCCCTTCTTGATACTGCGTACCGTATTGGGAACTGCCGGATTGGTTTCCAATTTTTATGCTGTCAGTCATTTAGCGCTCGCCGACGCTTCCATTTTGGCAAAGCTCGCGCCGTTTTTTACTATTTTTTTTTCATTTCTCTTTCTGAAAGAGCGCATACGGTTTACTCGACTTCTTGCAGCGGTCTGTGCATTTGCCGCAAGCCTCTTAATTATTAAACCGACTTTTGCCGGATCGGGTCATATCTTTGCCGCCTCCGTGGCATGTTTCGGAGGGCTCTGCGCAGGCGGCGCATATACCTGTGTCCGCTATCTTTTAACGCACAAAGAACACGGTCCGTTTGTGGTATTTTTCTTTTCGGCGGGATCTATGCTGATTTTGCTGCCTTTTTTCATCTATAACTTTGAACCGATGAGCATGCAACAGCTTTTCTGGCTGCTTGCCGCCGGTGCTGCGGGGGCCGGCGGGCAGTTTACGGTTACCGCTGCATACTCCTATGCCCCCGCAAAGAATATCGCCGTTTTCGACTACACGCAAATCCTCTTTGCGGCAGCGTTCGGTTTTTTACTGTTCCATGAAGTTCCCGACCATTACAGCATTGTCGGATACGTCATTATCTGCACGATTGCACTTATGCTATTTTTGAAAAAAGACTAATTACCGGATTGCGGTTACCAGCGGCAGCAGCTCCGACGGCTTTGCGATAATATGCGTTGCCCCGGCGCCTTCCAATTCGGCACGGTCTCGAAAACCCCACAGAACGCCGACAGTAGCCAACCCCGCGCTTTTTCCGGTGTTTATATCCACGGAGGTGTCTCCGATGTAGAGGCATTCCTGTTTTTGGCGGTGTAAAAGCTCTAAAATCTCAAACACGCCGGCAGGATCCGGCTTAAGCGGAACGCCTTCCCGTTGACCGAAAACGGCGGAAAAAGTCCCCGCATCAAAAAAAGCTTTGATGATTTTTTGCGTAGTCGGCTGCGGCTTATTCGAAAGAACCGCCAGCTGGACACCTTGATTACGCAGCGCTGTAATCATATCGGCAACGCCGTCATATACGGTACAAAGGTGTAAAAAATCGGCATCATAGGCTGCATTGTAATCCTGCAAAATGCGGTCTTCCAACGCCGCATCCGTAACGCCGTGGTATGCCAATACTCTGTGGATAAGCGTCCGCGCTCCGTTTCCCGCAAACTGTTTAAAATGTTCCACCGGTGCAGGGGGCAGTCCGTGTTTCGCCGTTTCCGCATTGACAAAATACGCAAGCGTCCGAACGGTATTAGTCAATGTCCCATCCAAATCAAAAATACATGCCTTAATCATAATGATAGAGTATACCGCATCAGAGGCTAAAAAGGGAATCGCACACTTGATTTCTTAAGGGGGGGGGGGGGGAAGGCATAATGGAAGAAAGTTTATTCCAAATGATAAAGGAGTATCATTATGAAGATGCGAAGTATGGTACGAGGCATTCCCCTCCTGCTCCTTATGCTGTCGGGATTGGGCGTTTTTCTTAGCTGTAAAGGCCCTGTTATGCCAACAGTTTATACGGTAACCTTTGACGCGCAAGGCGGCACTGCGGTAGCGCAAGCCAAGGTAGAACAGGGCAAAACGGTACAAAAACCGAATGATCCGGCAAAGGCTCCCTTTGCTTTCGGCGGCTGGTATAAAGAAAAAGAGTGTAAAACACCGTGGGACTTTGCAACCGACACCGTTACCAAGGACACTACGCTCTATGCACAATGGAAAATTACCATTCAGTTTGATTCTGGCAAAATGACCTGCTGGAAAGAGGGCGGAGGCGATATTACTTACAAGTACCACCGTGTACGAAAATGACCGGTTGTACTTTGAAGCGACGCTGCCTACCGGACAAACCGTTGACAAGTGGAAGGTCAACGATGGGGAAAAAGAGCATGAAACACGTGCATGGTTCAATTACGCCGTACAGGCTGGTGATGTGCAAAGCGATGGTAGTATTCACATTGACTATACGGTAAAAACAGCGGCACAAGCAACCATACACTTTGATTCTAACAAAATAAAATGTTTTAGATTCTTTGGTTCAGATACCACCCCCGATATACCGATAGCTGACGGGGGTACTGTTTACGAGCATGATAATCTCATGTTTATCGCCCAGCCTTCTCCGGGACAGATGGTCGATTCTTGGACGGTCAATGGCACTGATAGGTTACTGCATATGGGAAATTCTGGCTTTTATAGGGTCCTCAAGGAAGATTCTGACCTTCGATTCGACTATACGGAAAAAATTGCAGGAAGGTTAGAGTTGAAATTCGATTCTTCAAAGATACGGTGTACAAAACTGTATGATAAGACACCTATTGCGCCCGGTCAGCGAGAAAAAGGCGATTCGCTCGTCTTTCGCGCTATAAACGGTACAGCAGTACAGTGGAAGATAAACGATAAGCCGTATTATCAAGGAAAACAGCATCTCGTACTATTTATAAAACAGCAATTGGGCAACGTAAATAGTATAACCATCAGCTATGAGTAAAAAATAACCAGCGCAGGCATCTTGAAAAAACTTAAAAAAGCGTTTTTCAAGGTGCCTCTTATACGGCGAACTTCGATAAATACCGGAAACTACCGTATAAAAAATAAAGATTCCGATTGACACGCCCTACATTTTCCGGTATAGTGGCTTCATATTTTTGCGGATGTCGTATAACGGCTATTACCCCAGCCTTCCAAGCTGGAGACGAGGGTTCGACTCCCTTCATCCGCTTACAGCAACGTACTTGCCTTTTTTAACTGATAGTCATCAGTTTTTTAACCTTAATCAGTTTATGTTATGATTTTACCGAATGATTATTGCATATTACAATCAAGCAACAATCAATAGACCTATTCGATAACTGCGTTTCCGAATAGGTCGACGAGTTCTAAATCGTACAAATAGCACGATTTAGAACATCGCATTTCAAGGTAACCTGTTCTGAAACGGAAGTTTCCGAACAGGTTTAATGAATGCGGAAGATTTTTCGCGTAGGGACTCAACAGACCGGTTCTTTTGCCGATAAGATAAAAGGAACACGTGATCGCATGGGGGATTAAAAATGAGTTATAACAGTCAAGCCTTAACGGCATATAAAGAGACACGTGTAAAGACGGCAAGTCCGGGGTCTCTGATTATTATGCTGTATGATGAGGGTATTAAAAACATTACCCTTGCCATTGAAGGCATGCCTGACGGAAAAATCGAAGCGGAGAATATCGAGCGCATTCACCAGTACATCTTAAAAGCGCAGGACGTTATCACCGAGCTGATGGCATCCTTAAATATGGATGAAGGAGGAGAAATTGCGGAAAATCTTTTATCGCTTTATTCATTCTTCAACCAACAGCTTTTTCAGGCCAATATGCAAAAGGAGCCGCAGCCGCTTATAACGGTACGCGATATGATGGAAGAACTGCGCGAGGCTTGGCATCAGGTTGTAAACTCTACAGCCGCCGCTACAACAGAAATAAAACCGGCCACTTCCGGTGTCAATATAGCAGGATAAGATAATGTATACAGCTACGCTTAACGATTCCGAAATTGCCGAACGGATTGCAGTCCTCAAACGGTTTAGGTCGCTGTTGGAGCAGCAACGGCTTAAATTCCGCGAATACCTCACAGTATTGGAAAAACAAGAAAAAAGTATTTCCGCCGAAAATACCGATGCTGTCCTGCAGCACACAGAACTGGAAGAGTCCATTATTGCCGAAATATTTACTATTCAAAAAGTAATCGATCCGCTGGAATATATGTACACCAATATCTGCAAGAATACGGAACATTCGGATATTCCTCATCTTAAAACGGATTTGGATGACTTACAAAAAAGAGTTTTGGCGCAAAATAAAAAAAACCGCGAGCTTCTGCAAACGCATATTACCGGTTTACGGCAGCAAATAGCGTCATTAAAACGACCGTATGCACACAAAGAAAGCATCTATGCCGGTACGGCACGCACCGCGGCTCTCGTCGATCTCAGTTTATAGTCGATACGATCCGGACATTATGCTCTGCATCTTTTGTGCTGCACATATTGTATGAACCTTCCGTTACCGCCGCAATATCAGACAAAAGAAAAGAATCCGTCTGCATATACGCAAAAAATCGGCAGCTGTATGACGTACCGCTCCGATATTGTGTGGATCGATATTACGGATAAGAGTCAGGATATCCTTACGTTGATAAAGACGCACAGGAATTTTGACTATTTTCCGGTATGTGCAGGCAAAATCGATGCAGTTATCGGCATTGTCAGTGCACGTGATTATTTGCAAAGTAGGCTTGAAATACCACCGCCGAATCTACAAAAGATTTTAACGAAGCCGTTGTTCATTCCCGAATCGCAAACCATCAAACATACGCTTGAATTACTGAATGAGCAGAACGTACATACCGCCTGCGTTATTGACGAATACGGCGGCATCGAGGGATTTATAACCAAAGAAGGTTTGTTGGAAAGCTTGTTTAATAGAAACGTTCAGGCAGCCGGTAATACCAAGCAGCAACAGCATACGCAGGCTGACGGAAGTAGTATTGTCAGCGCACAGATGAGCCTTGACGAAATACAGGCGCTCGGACTTTTAAATGATATTGAACGCCCACCTACCGAAGAATACTACACCCTTGCAGGCTACCTGCTTGCCCATCTTGACGCCATTCCCCGGCAGGGCGACAGCATCGACACCGGCTCTTATATCTGTACGGTACTCAGTATGCATGGACAGCGAATCGATCAGGTCGCGATAAAGAAAAAAGAAGCGTAAATGCCCTATACCGAAAGCTAGAGAATTGTGAGAAACTATGTGCGCGCTATTCTCAGCATGGCGATGCTCAAAAACGTGAAAATTAAAAGAGGGAGAAATGCGCCTGCAAGCGGGGAAATATACTCCCATTTTGCAAAAAGCATGGTCATCATCTCGGTAACATAATAGAGAACTGCAAGAGCTAAACTAAAGAGCAAACTCATCAGTAGGATATTTTTTTTAAAGCGGCCGCCGATGGAAACGGAAAAAAATAAAACTATGAACGTTGTAAATGGGAATGAAAAGCGCCGGTAATATTGCGAAAGGTATTCATGGTAGGGTAACCCCATTTTTTTTAAATTATTAATAAAGAGTTTTGCCTGTGCAATAGTCATCTCATCAATAGATGTAATATTCCGTTGAAAGGTTTCGGGAGGTTCGGAAAAAAGTTTTTCATCGATTGAATCTTGGTAGAGAACCTCATTGTCGGCGGTAAAGGTATAGATTGATTTATCCGTTACCACCCAATGATCGTCCTGCCACCGTGCAGAATTACCTTTTATAACGGTAGAAATATCGCCTGCTTCGGTTCGCATCACGATCAGCACATTGCTCAATTCCTTTTGAGTGTCATCGTAATAATCGGCAAAATACACAACCTTCCCCGACTCGGATAAAATAACCAAATCACTGCTATTCAAATTCTGTTGAGGTTCCAATATAGAATTTACCAGTGCAATTTTCTGTTTCTGAAAGTGAATTAAGATACGATCCTCAAAATAAAACATCCCTATCGATAACAAAAATCCGCACAGCACAAGCGGAGCCACCAACACGGTGAGCGGCATACCGGATGCAAAAATAGAGGTGAGTTCATTTTTTGCGTACATATTTCCCATTGTATATGAACTGGCAAACAGCACTGAAAGCGGCATTGCAAACGATATACACTTGGGTAAATATAAATACATCACCCGCAGCAGTGTAACAAAGCGTGCTTGGTTTTGCAAATACTGTGGTAAATTGAGAAAAAGATCGCCGAGCTGCAGGAGCAAAATAAAAAATAAAATCGTTATCACAAAGACAGGAAAAAAGAGCTGCAGCAAATATCGTTGAAGAATTTTCATCTGAATAATTTTTTCCCCAGCAACACAATGGATGCGGCAAAGACCATAATATTGGGTACCCACATGGCGGTGGTACCGTTCCAATCAAGCCGTAAACAGAGCGTCTGCCCGCCCATAAACAGCGCCCAATATGCAACGGCTATTAAAAGCCCCAATACAAAACCGACACCTTGATTATGTACCTTACCGGCGCTGCTGATGGCAAAGGCAAGTAATACAAAAAAGAAGGCGCCGAAAGGAATGGAAAATTTCTTATGAAATTCCATCCAATACAGATTGAGTGTCCGATTATCTTCGTTTTGCGTTTGTTGTTCTTTTATATCCTTATAGAGATCAAGTGAGGACATTTCGGACGGCCCGATCGTGTTAAAATAAGAAGATTTAATACTCTTTGCAAGTACATTGTAGGTTACCGCTTCGCCGTTCACCGCATCGTATTTTTTTTTATCCGAAGGATCTAAAATAAGAAGGTGCGGCAGCGCCATTTTAAGTGACATCACGATTGACGGATCATCTGACTTTTTAATCTCGGCAGTCTGTGTACCAAGTATACGGAATGCTTTATCCGCATTCTTATCAACGATCAAAAGATTGTGGATTTTTCCGTCCTGTATCAATCCCGTTACAACAACCGCATTACGATTGCGTTTTACGGAATAAGAAGAAAGCTCTAGCGCAGGGGTTGAGGTTGCAATATCCCAATAGACGCGCCTAAAATTAACAGCACTGGCAGGCAGCAATACATCGTTGGTAAAAAAGGAAACAATCGAAACTACCAAACCGACCAGTAACACCGGTAACATTAAAAAGCGGGGCGAAATCCCCAGTGCGTTCATAGAAAGAAATTCCAAATCACTGACGAAGCGACCGATGCCCATAAGCGTACCGATCAAGGCGGCAAAGGGAGCTGCATTCGCGATAACCGCAGGCAGCGAATACAGCATCAGCAATGCCACATCTTTAAAAGGAGCTTGTTTTGAAAGAACATCTTCCGCCAATAACAGAATATTATTAACAAAAAAGATAAAGAATAAAAACAAAAAGCAGACAAAAAAGTACAGCAGCATCTCTTTAGCAATATATAAAAAAAGCTGCTTTTGTCTTATGCCCCTCATATTCTCTTCAATCTCCGAAACGTAAAAATGCTAATAGCTCCGAATACGGCGGCAGAGGCATTTTTCTTTTTATAATAGCTCCAATGTATCGATTTACGCGATGCCGGTGGAACCGTACCCGTCCGCACCCCGGCCTGTTTTTGAAAGCACATCAGTTTGTACGAAAGTTACCTGTACGGCTTGAGCAACTACGGCTTGTGCAATTCTGTCGCCGTTCCGAACGGTAAAGGGTTCGCTACCGAGGTTTACCAACAGCACACAAAGCTCCCCGCGGTAATCGGAATCAACCGTACCGGGTGTATTGAGCACCGTAATGCCGTACTTTAACGCAAGCCCTGACCGCGGACGCACTTGCAGCTCATAGCCCACAGGTAGTTCGACAAAAAGCCCCGTCGGGATGAGCTTACGTTCCATCGGGTTCAGCGTTACCGGTTCCGCCAAATATGCATGTAAGTCTGCACCCGCGGAACCGGATGTTTGATATTCAGGCAGCAAGGCTCCATCCTTGAGTATGGAAAAGACCCTTACTGCCCCATCAGCGATGCTCACGATTTATCCTCTACTAACGAATGAACAGCTGCCGTTTAACGGCTTGCGTTTTTTTCCTGTTCTTCGCAAGCGTCGATATACGAAAGATTTAAGCGGCCAAGCTTATCGATTTCCAAAAGCTTGACGGGTACTTTTTGTCCTTCCTGCAGTACATCGGAAACTTTTTCGATGCGGCTGCGCGACAGTTTGGAAATATGGCAGAGCCCTTCTTTACCGGGCAGAATTTCGATAAAGGCGCCGAAATCCTTGATGCACTTAACGGTACCCTCATAAATTCTGCCAACCTCAGGATCTTCCACGATACCGGTAACCGCAGCCTTGGCGCCGAGCGCGGACGAAGAATCCCGCCCGTAGATGGTAACCGTACCATCGTTCTCGGTATTGATTGTTACATGGTATTGCTCGGACAAGGCCTTGATAATCTTTCCGCCCGGTCCGATGAGCGCTCCGATCTTATCAACCGGAATTTTGAGCGTTTCAATCCGCGGCGCATACTTGGACACCTGCTCGGAGGGTTTGGAAATAGTCTGATTCATAATGCCGAGAATATGGAGCCGGCCTTTTTTTGCCTGCTCAAGCGCTTTTTTCATAATCTCAGCGGAAACGCCGGCGATTTTAATATCCATCTGGAAGCCGGTGATACCTTCTGCAGTACCGGCAACTTTAAAGTCCATATCGCCGAGGTGGTCTTCTTCTCCCAGAATATCGGAGAGTACCGCAAAGCGGCTTCCGTCGGTGATGAGTCCCATTGCGATACCGGCTACCGGTTTTTTCATCGGGACGCCGGCGTGCAGCAGCGAAAGCGTACCGCCGCACACGGTTGCCATTGACGAAGAACCGTTGGATTCAAGTATCTCGGAAACGACACGGATGGTATACGGGAACGCTTCTCTGGACGGAATCATCGGCATCAGCGAGCGGTGCGCAAGGTGCCCGTGCCCGATTTCGCGGCGTCCGGTTCCAAGCCGTCCCACCTCACCGACCGAATAGGGCGGGAAGTTATAATGCAGGATGAAGTTCTCACGGCGGTCACCTTCGATATCGTCATAGACTTGTTCGTCAAACACGGTACCGAGCGTAACAACGGCGAGCGACTGCGTTTCCCCGCGGGTAAACACTGCGGAACCGTGCGGGCGCGGCAGTACGCCGATTTCACAGGTAATGGGGCGGATATCTTCCAAGCCGCGTCCGTCAACCCGCAAGCCTTTTTCCAGTATGTTTTCGCGCAAAATATGGTATTCCATATCGTCGAATAAAGCGGCAAAGAGCTTCGCCTGTGTTTCATCGGCGAGCTGCTCCGCGTATTCTTCGGCTAAAGCCTTTCTGATAACATCGCAGGCTTCGCGGCGCTCTACCTTTCCCTTTGTATATAAGGCTTTGGAAAGTTCGGGATACGCCTTTGCATAAATGGCATCTTTATTTGCAAGCGTTGCATTCACCGGTGCAAGCGGCAATTTTTCCTTTCCGCACGCTGCACGGAGTTCATTTTGCAGCGCACACATTGCTTTGATAAACTCGTGAGCCTTCTCCAAAGCCTTGAGCATCACCTCTTCCGAAACCTCGTGAGCGCCGCCTTCAACCATCGTAATGCCCTCGGCGGTACCCGCGACAACGATTTCCATATCAGCCTTTTCAATCTGGCTGAACGTCGGATTTATCACAAACTCACCGTCGAGATACGCTACGCGGGCGCCCGCTACCGGCCCGTTAAACGGAATATCGGAAATAACAACCGCAGCCGAACTTGCAATAACCGCTAAAATATCCGGCGGATTGGTCATATCCGAGGAAATACAGGTCGGTACAATCTGAATTTCCCGCCCAAAAGCTTTTTCAAACAACGGCCGCATCGGACGATCGATGAGCCGCGAAACTAAAATCTCTTTATCCTTAGGACGACCTTCACGTTTGATAAAACCGCCCGGTATCTTTCCTGCTGCATAGTATTTTTCATTATAATCGACGGTTACCGGTACATAATCGAGCCCCTCAACTGCCGTAGACGACGCACACACCGTCGCCAACACTGCGGTTCCGCCGTACTGCGCATAAATAGCGCCGTTTGCCTGTTTTGCCAGATGGCCTGTTTCTAAAATTAACTCTTCATTTCCGATCTTATACGTTACTCTCTGTCTCATAATCTTTCCTTCTATTAATTACAATTCCTCAAATTACTTATAAAAAACGGCTACCTACCTGTTTCCGATAGGTAACCGTTTTATGCCGCTTAAAACGATCAAAGGAAAATCAAGGAAGCCGTCCAAAAACCGAGGTTTTCGAATATGCCCTGTCCCCTGCACATTAAGCAGCATCTATCTTACTTGCGCAAACCTAACTCTTTAATAAGGGCACGGTAGCCTTCGAGGTTGGTACGCTTGTAGTATTTCAGCAAGCGCCGGCGCTGTCCTACCAATACCAAAAGTCCCCGCTGGCTGCTCTTATCTTTTTTATTGATTTTGCAGTGCTCAGTGAGCTGGCGGATCCTATCGGTCAACAACGCAATCTGAACTTTGGTATTGCCCGTATCTTTTTCGTTTGCACCGAATTTCATAACAACCGATGCAGTGTGTTCTTTTGTAAGTGCCATTTCTTACTCCTTCCATATAAATTCCAATTTGTGTATCAATGTTCCTGCGGCGAACGTAACCGGCGCTGCGGTCTCTTCGGAAACTTCAAGCAACGTATCCGTAACCTCCACCTGTACAGGAATAATCTCTCCCGTTTGCAAATATGCAGAGGCTGAATACCGTCCGTTCTGTGGGAGAATCTGTGTTATAGCCGACTTTTCGATCGACCATACAGAACCCTCTCTCCGCTGGACTATTTTTGCGACATCTAAGAAAAAAGGATACCCGAGGAGGTCTTTTGCAAGGGCGAAATCAGCTTGTTCAACGGCATGGCGTATTGCACTTGAGCTGATACGCTCTTGCTGTGCCGAATAAAGCTGTTCGATGGAATCAAAACAAAAGCCCCTTTCACGAGCAAGGCGCTGTAAATCCCCTACTCCCGTATCGTGGCGATACCCGCAGGAAAAATCACTGCCAACGGCAAGATATTTTATGCAGATAGTTTTTATTAGTATGTCAAAAAAAACAGCACCTTTCATTTTAGCGAAATCGGTGGAAAAGTCAATCAGCACCGTAAAGCTAAATCCTTGCGCGGCAAATTTTTGCAGCCTCATTTCCAGTGTAGAAACATCGCCTGTATATGCATTTCCAATCTTAACCGACCGAGGGGAACGGAAAAAGGTGATGATTCCTGCGGGGATGCCCTTATGCTGTGCAGCTGCCAGTACCGCCGATAAGATACGCTCGTGCCCGCGGTGCGGCCCGTCAAAACCGCCGATCGAAATAGCGGAACCCTGTGGATATATGTTTTCTTCTTTTATTAAATCATCCCAATAGATAATCTTCATCACTCCAGCCTATCAGGGTAAACGTATCAGATTCTTTGTAATATACGCTGCAAAATAAAGAGGCTGCTCAACCAGAACTGCCATGGATGGCAGTGGTTCCATACAATAGCGATGTTTTGTGCACACACAAAACTCGCCTTCAACTGCTGTACAAGGATGTACAACAGTTGAAGATGGGTCAAATGGTCGCCCAACCTCTTTATTTTGCGAAATTTAATTTACGCATCTGATGCGTTTACCCTGCCCCTGTTAAATACTATTTGATAATGAAACCGGTTACCGTTTTTTGTGATCAAACCTGCGCAACGTCCTTCGTAAAACACTGCGATAGTTCCGCCGTCCGCAAGCGGCTGCGCACCGGTAAACCAGTGCCTACTGATGGGCTTCCCGTTCATAAATGCAGGATAATATTTTGCTTGAAGTTCCGCCGTCTGAAAATGTATAGCACGGCTAATCGCTTCGCTTAAAGGTAGCGCAGCTTGCCTTACCTCTTCTTCGGTAACCGAATACGATGCAGGCGGCGAATCCGGCACGTACGCTCCACACTGCCCTACCCTTCTATCATAGACGGATTTCGGCGCTGCGCGGGTTGAATCCGCATCTGCCGCATTCACCGCAGCGCTCCCGAACGGCTGCAGCGCCGAAAAGCCTGCCGCCTGTTCAAGGGTAAACGGCCCGACTGCCGTTCTTCGAAGCGCATAGACATACGCGGCAGAACCGCATCGATGGGCAATATCCCGCACCAATGAGCGGATATATGTTCCCTTGGAACAGCGCACGCACAGCACAGCGCCAAGGACTTTTTGAACTGCGACCGCTTCGGATTTTTCGGCGCCTAATCCTTTTTGAACCGTACTCAATGCGGCTACATTATCGCCGGAATGGTCGGCGCCTGTATCCGCACCGAAATTTTCAGCCCCCGTATCAGTGTCCGGGGCATAAAAGACTTCTTCAATATCGATGCTATAGACGGTAACGGTTCGAGGCGGAACGGTTACCGCTTCTCCGCGCCGTATTCTATCGGAAAGCCGCTCTCCCGCTTGCTTTACCGCCGAATACACAGGTGGCACTTGCTCGATGGTTCCGGTTAGCTGCTTGATTGCCGAAATAAAGTTAGCATACATCGGAAGCGGCTTTTCGGCGATGACGGCGCCTTCGGGGTCAAGCGTATCGGTTTCTTTTCCAAAATAGAACAGCACGCGGTAGGTTTTATCGAAATCCGTGATATACGGCACCAGTTTGGTTAATCTCCCCGAAAGCAATACGAGTAAACCGTCGGCAAAGCTGTCGAGCGTGCCGGTGTGCCCTACTTTCTTAGTGCCGAGCGCATGCTTTACCTGCCAGAGGGAGATAAAGCTGGTTATACCGGAAGGTTTTGCAAAGGGGATAATAAATTGAGGTTCACTCTTGGGCATTGTTCTCGGAATCCGACGCTGCTTCTAAGGCTTCAAGTTTTTTTACCATATTAAAGCCTTCTTCGATGCTTTCGTCATAGATAAAAGTAAACTGAGGGCACTGATGGATATGCAGCTTTTTTGCCAAGTTTGTGCGGATAAATCCCGCCGCGTTTTCCAATCCCCTGACACCCTGCTTTGTCTTGTGCGCATCCATAAAGCTGGAAACGTATACCTTTGCGTACGCAAGGTCACCGGATACGTCCACTCTGTTTATCGAAAGGAAGTTGGAAACGCGCGGGTCTTTTATCTTTCCCGAAAAAATCAGCTGAGAAATTTCCTCGCGGATTTGCTCTGCGAGTTTATCTAAACGGAACTCACTCATTCGGCTGCTTCTCCGTGATCGCCGGTATGGGCTTCGGGCGCTTCATAATGCTGCGTATCCGCCAACTTGCGTGCCACCTCAACGGTTTCGATAATCTCAAGCTGGTCGCCGACCTTTATATCGTTGAAGTTCTCAAGCGCAATACCGCATTCGTAACCTGCAGCCACTTCTTTGACGTCATCCTTAAACCGGCGCAAGGACGCAAGCTTACCGGAGAACACCACAATACCGTCCCTGATAAGATGAACCGTACTGCTCCGTTTTACCGTACCTTCAAGCACGTAAGAACCGGCGATATTACCGACCTTAGGTACCTTAATGACGCTGCGGATTTCAGCCATACCGATAACGTTTTCTTTAATATCGGGACTGAGCATTCCTTCCATAGCCTGTTGAATTTCTTCAACGGCTTTATAGATAACGTTATACTTGCGGATATCGACTTTTTCCTGCTCTGCAAGCGCCTTTGCCTGTGATGTGGGGCGGACATTGAAGCCGATAATAATCGCATTGGAATCCGCTGCGGCAAGCATAACATCGGAGTCATTGATAGCGCCGGCAGAAGCATGGATAACATTCAAGCGTATTTCTTTGGTAGACAGCTTTTCAAGCGACTGCTTTAAGGCCTCTACCGAACCCTGCACATCACCTTTGATAATTACTTTGAGTTCAAGGACTTCGCCGTCGGTAATCGTTTCATACAGATTATCGAGCGTTACCTTCTTCACATTGCGAGAGTCTTCAAACCGCTTGAGCTCCTGCCGTTTTAACGAAATCTGACGAGCCATACGCTCAGATTCGGTTACTTGGAAAGGATCCCCTGCATTGGGCATTCCTTCAAGTCCTAAAATCTCTACCGGCATACTCGGCGTTGCTTCGTCAATTTTTTCGCCTTTGTCGTTAAAGATAGCGCGGACACGCCCCGAATAAACGCCTGCCACATAGGGATCGCCGGTATGGAGCGTTCCACGTTGTACGATAATCGTTGCGACAACACCGCGCCCGTGATCGATCTTTGATTCAATAACCTTTCCTTCCGCGCGGCAATCGTAATTTGCCTTTAACTCCAGCACTTCCGCCTGCAACAGAATTGCATCGAGCAGGTCGTCGATACCTTTTTTCTGCAAGGCTGAAATAGGAACGTATATCGTGTCTCCACCCCATTCTTCGGCAACAAGGCCGAGTTCACCAAGGCGGGTTTTTATCTTATCGGGGTTCGCTTCCGGTTTATCGACCTTATTGATTGCAACGATAATCGGAACCTTTGCATCCTTTGCGTGGTTCAGCGCTTCAATCGTCTGAGGCATAACGCCGTCATCGGCTGCGACTACCAACACGACGATATCGGTAACCTCGGCACCACGCGCGCGCATCATCGTAAATGCCTCATGGCCGGGCGTATCGAGGAAGGTGATATTTCCCTTGGGGGTAGACACCATATAAGCGCCGATATGCTGAGTAATGCCGCCGAACTCCTGTGCAGTAACATTGGTACTGCGGATAGCGTCGAGTGTTTTGGTCTTACCATGGTCTACATGTCCCATAATAGTAACAACCGGCGGCCGCGTCAGCAGCTCGGCATCTTCATCACTCACAGTCTCGATAATGGTTTCATCATAGAGGCTGACGATTTTAACATCGCATTCGTATTCCGAAGCAAGAATGGTTGCAGTGTCCGCATCGATGGACTGATTCATCGTTACCATCATGCCCATTTCCATTAGTTTGCCGATAAGTTCAGAGGCTTTAAGGTTCATCTTCCGAGCTAACTCCGCAACAGAAATGGATTCCATCATCTCGATGCTCTTAGGAACGGCGCTTACCTTTTCTTTAGCCTTCTTCTTTTGCTGAAGCAGCTTCTCTTCAAAGAATTCGCTCTCCTGATCCTTGCGTGAATAAGTCTTTTTGCCCTTAAACGCTTTTTTAGTATTCTGTTTGTTGGTTTCAAGCGGCATCGGGCTTGACATCGGCCGACCGCCGCCGCCTCTATTCTGTCCGCCTTGGAAACCGGGCTTATTGAAACCGCCTGTACGCGGTCTATCTGACGAATAGCCGCCCATGCGGCCTCCGCGATTGTTCTCACCGCGTCCATCTTGCTGCGTTCGCCCCTGTCCGCCTGCAAAACCGGACTTATGCCGATTCCCTTGGTTACCGAAACGGCTAACCGGTTTTGAGCCGCCCGCGAGATTCCCCGCGCGCCTATCAGGGCGTTTGCTGCTTAAATCCAGCGAACGGATTTGATTTTTATTATCCGATTGCGTCTGTTGAGTCTGAGATTGGGTTTCGGCACTCTCTCTCCGTATCGGTTTTTCATGCCGGTTCTTATCATAGCGCTCTGTGCGTTCGCCGCTGTGCTTTTGTACACGTCGGTTTTCTTCATTCTGTGCATACCCTGAATTTTTTCGTTCCGAAGCCTGCGCAGGATGCTCCGCCGTTTTTTTCAGCTGAGCGGAATGATCCGTAGGAGTCGAAGATACAACAGGGCGCCGCTTCTGCTCACCGGCAGGTCGATTCCCTGCAGTGTTTGATGGGGCGGAATTCGACGCGGGATGCGCCACCGGCTTGAGCTTACGCTTTATGGTTCGTACCGGTCTCTGCTCTGCAGTTTGCTGTACCTGAGGCTGAGCTACCGGCGTCGAAGCCGGTTCAGGCCTTGCCTTTTTGAGAATAACTTTTTGTTCCTGAGTATTTTCGATACCTTCTGCCATACGACTCCTATTCTTCGTCCTCATATTCAAAACTTAAACCGACACCACAGCTAGGACAGACTGTCATATCGATCGTAATCGGCGCCCCACATTCGGGACATTCGTATACTTCTTCTTCCGCATCTTCAATAGGCGCAGACATTGTTTGATTTTCAGGCTGTGTTTCCTGCTCCGGCGCTTGATTTTCATCAACAATCTCAAATGCTTCGTTGATTAACGCCTCAAGAGTATTAACTTTTTCTTCCGACATACCGGGAAGCGCACAAAGTTCTTGATGCGGAGCATCCAAGAACTGCTCAACTGTTTCAATATGATTCTCATGCAAGAGCGCCAAAACATCGGGGTCAATCCCCTCAACTTCCGTCAGCAAAATAGCCTCATCATTGAACAGCTCTTCTGCCGCCTTACGAGTCTCGGCGTGAATATCCATCTCTTGGAACTGTTTTTCTGTTTTGACGTCGATACTCCAATCCGCCAGCCGGTTTGCCAACCGGACATTCAAGCCTTGCTTTCCAATGGCAATTGAAAGCTGACTCTCCGCAACAACGGCAAGCGCCGTACGCTTTTCCGTATCAAGAATAACAACATCTAATACCTCGGCGGGAGAGAGGGCATTGGCAATAAATACAGCCGGATCGCTTGAATACTCAAGCACATCGATTTTTTCACCCTCCAACTCGGTAATAATCGTCTGGATACGAGCGCCTTTTGGACCGACACAGGCGCCGACGGGATCTACATCCTCCCTATGAGAGATAACAGCGACCTTTGTCCGGTAACCGGGTTCACGGACAATTTTGTACAATTCAACAATATTATCGTAAATTTCAGGAACCTCAAGCTCCATTAAACGGCGCACAAAATCGGGGTCGGTACGAGACAGGATAAGCTGTACGACATTCGATTGCCGGTGTTTTTTTACTTCCTTTATAAGCGCTTTTATTCTATCGTTCGGATGATATATTTCCTGAGGCAGCTGAAATTTCCGCGGCAAAAGACCTTCGACTTTTCCGAGATCGACATAAATATTATCGTTTTTCTTCCGTTGATAATAGCCGATGATAATCTCGCCCTCTTTCGCCTTATACTCGGAATAAATGCTGTCCTTTTGGATTTCTCTCGTGGATTGATGCACGCGCTGTACACCCGCTTGAATCGAACCGCGCTTAAAATCCTTAGGATCCAGCTCAAAAAGGAGTTCATCACCGAGTTCGCAGTCAGGAGCAAGTTTTGTTGCCTCTTCTATGTCTACCTCAAGCACGGGGTTCACAACATCATCAACGATCTTTTTACGTGCATAGATATTTACTGCATCATCACCGATAATAACAACTGCATTCGCATCGGTTTTAAAGGCTGTTTTGTATGCAGCTTTTAATGTTTGTTCAACAATTTTAAATGCAAGATCTTCATCCAGTTCTTTTTCTAACGCGAATTTACGGACGTCTTCAATTTTTACCCCAGCCATCACGACTCCTTAGATCTTATTCAATTTCGCTTTTTTTATATCCGCATACCGGATATTTCTTTGCCCGCCGGAACTATTTAAACAGAGACCCGTCGAATCCGCAGCCAGCAATTCTCCCTCAAGCCAATCGGGACAGGAAACTTCCAATACCTTTATATTTTCTCCAATAAAGGCTTGAAATTCCGCTGCATTTTTTATTACTCTGTTAAGCCCCGGAGAGCTTACTTCCATTTGAATATCCTGAGAATTGAGCAAAACCTCTGCACGCGATAATAACGCTCGATGTACCTTTGAGCAATCGTCAACTCCAACTCCATTTTTACTGTAGATAACGGCCTTTACCAGCCACATTGTTTTTTGATGAACAATCTGCAAATCAACCAATTTATATCCGAGACCGGTAACCAGTTGTTCATAATCGGTAAAATACGGAACGGTTTCTTTTTGCACATATTCCATTGCATCAACTCCCGTAAACAAAAAAAGAGCCGTTTGAACGACTCCTGCCTAGACTTATAAGGATAATAAAGTTCTTTATGGATAGTACCATAAAGAAAAAGTTTATGCAAGCCATAGGTTTCCGCCTGTATCGATGCCGGTAGCCAGTCAATCGGCTAAAACCAACGCTGCCAAGACATACCCTACGCCAAGGCAGCAAGCATAACGCCAAGCCCGTTATTCCAGCAATCGCCGGGCGCGGCGCTGTAGTGCACCCTGTTTTTCGTCTTGTGCGATAGCTTCTACTAAGGCGCGGGCGTCCGCGGAAGCATTTGTCTTAAACATATCAAGCCCGATGCTTTTGGTTAACACATCATCGCTCTGTAAAAAAGCTTTGCAAATTTCCGTCGTTGCAGTATTTTCGATTTTTGCAATTTCCTTACCGAATTCATACCGCAGTTTCTTTTGCTTGTTGTCCGTTACGGTTCCCAGCACCACCGTATCCAAATCAGCGGCAAGCGCCGTAGAATTGTGCTTTAACGCCGCGCTGAGGATTGTAATCCGTAATTTTTCGCTCTTTTTAGCATCGCGGAATGTTTCGGCAAGCCATGCATTACCTTCTGCCGTATTCAGCACAGCCAGCGTTTCTACCGCTGCAAACCGAACCGCATCCGTCGGGTCATACTTTGCGCGGTATAACACATACGGCGCTGCTTCCTGCATCTTTGTCTTTTGTACGGTTTTTAAAGCTTCGAGCCGAACCTTATAATAGCTGTCTTTAAATCCCTGTAAGATGAGCTTTCGTGTTTCGTCCGTATCAAAAGAAGCAGCGCCCCGTATTGCAGCTTCCCGCAGCTGCGGTTCCGGCTGTTCGAAAAATTCTGCCAGCAGAGGCACAATATCGGGGTTCCCCATTTGGGCAAGACCGGCAACAGCGCTGGAGCGGACGTAAATATTCTCGTTTTCATCCTGCGCCCGCTCAAGTAAAAACGCACGGGTATCTTCGCTATGCAGCTTTTCGAGCGCAGCCATAATCGTCTGTTTTAAAATAAGCTCCTGCTTTGCATCATCGATTGTCAAGCTATCAAAATAGTCTGCTAAAAAAGCGGCATCTTCATCGCCGCCGATTTCGCCTAATACGGAAACCGTTTCCGCGCCATACTCCGCCGTATCTTGAGTCAGCATTTTTTGCAGCGCTTCGTTTAAGGCGGAGGTAAGTTCCGGCTTTACCGCTGCAAGGTAAGACAGCACCGCCTTTACCAGTGTCCGCTGCTGGGCTTCATAATCTTCCAATACTGCAACCGCAGCTTCCGTCAATTGAGGATCTTCATATTTTTGGTACAGATCGAAAAGGCCTTCACGCACGGCAGGACTTTTTGTCTCCATAAAAAGGCGGTTAAAATCGCTTTGCAGCGTTTCAAAATCCCGCTTATCTACCTTATTGACTACTTCAAGTATTTCCGATTCCAACCCGTACTGCAATGCTTGTTGGGCTTTTTCAATCTCATCAAGCTCTTGTTTTTTATCTTCCGTCGTCTTTGATGGAGCTGTATCCGCAGCTGCATATATCGGCGCTATGAGTACCGACAGCGCAACCGATATCGTAAAAATGAGTCTTTTCATCACAATACTCCTGCAATCATTATCGGAATTCCAAGATTTTACTTTTAAGAATCATCGATACTTTGGAAGTGCTGATTAAAGCAAGGAGCGCATTTAATCAGTGTTTCTCTATCATTACAAATTGCCCTTATTTTACATTACCCCTTACGCTAATAGATTGGGGCTGTCATACCACAAACGTTCAAGGTCGTAGAATTTTCGGGCGGTGGGGCTCATTAAATGCACAACGATGGAGCCGAAATCGAGCAGCTTCCATTCGTCGCCGTCGGGACTTTTTCTGATAGTCCGGTATTCCTCAATCTGCATCTCTTTTGCCGCTTCCATAATTTTGCCTTCAAGGCCGCCGGCTTGTTTACCGCTCGCTATAGTCGCGATCACAAAAAAGTCCGTCCAAATATGAGCCGGCCGTAAATCGAGCACTACCACCGATTCCGCTTTAAGATCGCGCAAAATCGTTCCGAATGTTAATGCAGCCTGTTCAAAATTAACTTCCATAATCCTCTCTCTGTTCTCTCTTGATTTTTCTAAAACTCATGGATATCGCTAAAAACGATAAAGATCATCTTCTCTATTTTTTTTGCCGTACCGAATAGCCGTTAAAATCTTTACCGAGTATCAACGTAAAGTCGACATTCGTTTCGCTGCCGGAATGATCGTCGCCGATTTGGGCGGATTCAATATTTTCGCAACGGACAACCTGCCCGACAATCTTTGCCACCGCCTCGTTCCCGATCCTATCGATTAGAACAGTATGCTCAACTCCCGTTTGCGCCGCATTCCCGACACGGATAACATCATATCCGAAACTCTGATATAGCTCGGAGGCAGTCCGCGCAAGCCCGTTTACATCGGTTCCGTTTAAAACTTCCAGCGCATAAACCCGCTCTAACGTGGTACCCTCTTTTGAAGCAAGTGCCGCAAGCGTCTGTCCGATAATTTCCTTTATCTGCTGACCGTCACGGAACGGAAAGAGCAATTCTTTTGAATCGACGATACGCACGGCGCCGGTTAAACGCTGAGGAACCAATCGCTCCGAATCGATTTTGCAGAGATATTCCAAAAGTTGCTTTAAATTTCCGCCGGTAACATTGCCGTGCAGCAACGGGCTGAACACTTTAAACTGTTCTTTTTCGAGCATTTCGGGATGTTCATATAAACTGCGGAGAAAGGCCAATACCGCTTTTTGCTTACGGGTTACCGCTTCGTCCTCGGCATCCGCCTCATCTTCATACAATAGATAGTCGCGAACCTTATCGCCGTCCAACAGCACCGAACCGGAGGGGAGCAAAATCTTTCCGTATTGCTCTGAATCGATATCCACCGAAGAAGG
The DNA here is from genome assembly GCF_024181325.1 of Treponema sp. OMZ 305. Classification (NCBI taxonomy): domain Bacteria; kingdom Pseudomonadati; phylum Spirochaetota; class Spirochaetia; order Treponematales; family Treponemataceae; genus Treponema; species Treponema sp. OMZ 305. The sequence goes on from NZ_CP051300.1 coordinate 2,329,231, forward strand.
GATAAAAACCGAAATGCCGCCGAGCAAGTCGGTTAAATGCATAAAGTCGGTCAGCGAACATACGATATAGAACGGGATTTCAACACCGGTCAGTTTTTCAATTTCGTCTTTATAAACAGCAGCGCCTTTTTCCGTATAAAGCGAGCCGATGCCGCCGGTACGTCCAAGCTGAGGTAAAATCAACCCGATATTCGCAGGAATATCGAACATTGCTGCGCGCCGCGTTTGCGAATAGTGAGCGATAACATTCGTAGAAATAGGGACATTATCATTTTCAATGACAAACAGCACCTTGAGCACATTATCCTCGGAAAGGGACGTGCTGATAGGGTCGACATTGAGATTCCGTGCCACAATCACCCCCGAAGGAATGAGCATCGCTAAGATGAGCAATAAAAAGATGATGTTTTTTCCCTCTTTCAATTTCCTTCCTCCCGATGGGGTATTTTCGTCTCTCTTTCTTTTAAAAACCGATATGTTTTATAGGTACACGCCTGCACTGTTTGTCCTTTCGACTCCACAAAACCGATAACCTCTTTCAGCACTTCAAGAAAAAGTTCATCAAGGGTCAGCCGTGCAACCTTTTCCCGTAAGTAATCGCAATTTTTCCGGCCGGGTTCAATTTTATCCGCAATATAGATAATCCGCCCCAGCGCATCAAACTTTGTAGAAGCGGAGGTGTGATAGCGTACCGCATTTAAAAGCGATTTTTTATGAATACCGTAATTCTCCTGCAATAAAACCGCCGCTGCCCGCCCATGCAATAACTCGGAATTTGCCGTTTCGTCAGGAGTAACCGGTTGCCCGTCCGTCCGTACCGTGCGGAGTAAAAAACCGATAGGTTTTTCTTTGCACATATCGTGGGAAATACCGGCAAGATAGCAGAGCCGCTGCAACCTGTGTCCGTACCCGTACCGGCGGGCAAGTTCTTCCGCATAAGAGGCAACCCTGCATGAATGTTCATAGCGGTAATCGGAAAGATTGGCTCGTGCATATCTATCCAGCGCTGTGATGAATTTTTCAATACGGATATCATTCATAGAGTTTATGTTCTTTAATATACGAGTATACGGCTGAAGGTACAAGATAGCGCCAGCTCTTTTTTTCTTGTATGGCCGCCCGTATTCCGCTTGAAGACACCGGCAGCAGGGCATTATCTACCCTTAAATGAGGAACCGTACCCGCGGTGTCGGCTTGTTCCGTAGAATACCGGTCTATAATGCGGTTTCCTACCATTATATCGGCATAATCGGGTATGCGCTCCGCTTCATGCCAGCCGCTAAAGCCTTCCAGTAAATCATCACCGATAATCAACCCGATTTTTCCTTTGCACTGCGGAAATTTTTTCTTTAGAAACTTCAACGTATCGATGGTATACGAAACACCTTGCCGCTCAATCTCGCAGGGTTCGCAGTAAAAGGCAGGATTATCGGCGATTGCGAGTTTGACCATCGCGAGTCTGTCTTCGGCGGTACAGCCGGAATGCCCGTCTTTAAAGGGAGATAAGAAGGCGGGGACAAAGGCTACGGTGTCGTACCCGTAACGGAGGGCAACCGCATCGGCAAGCATTAAATGGCCGATATGAATAGGATTGTAAGATCCGCCCAATACGGCGAGCCTCATTTTTTACCCTTCCGCTTGCGGCTTAAACTCACCGTTGCGCCGAAACCTTCTTGCTGCACGTAAACGGGCGCTTCCAGCTCCGCATACATAAAGTTGTTGTCCGCCGCAGCCGTACCTGCCCATAAACCTTGGGCGGTAACATCATCGCCTAAATCGACACCGGATGCCGTGCCGACTGGAGTGTTGCCGAATGCGCCGCCGTATACAGCTCCGCCGGATGGAACAGTACCGGATATTCTCTCCGCCGCTGCTTCGGAACTCTTGCCTGCATCTGCAACGGCAAGCTCTTCTACCAGCGCCGCAAACGCATCGCGGACTTCGTCCAATCCCCAGCGGTTAAACACCGAAATACCGAGTACGGGCACATCGGAAAGTTTTTCCCGCAGGGTTTTGAGCCGTTCTTTTGTTCCCTCAAGGTCGAGCTTGGTTGCGATAATAACTCGTTTTTTTGCAGCCAATTCTTCCGAATAGGCTGCAAGCTCTCCGCAGAGGGTATCATACGCGGTTAAATAATTCTCATCGGAAAGGTCAATCAGAAAGGCCAGCCCCGCCGTCCGCGAAATATGCTTTAAGAACCGGATACCGAGTCCGACCCCCTCCGAAGCGCCCTCCAATATCCCCGGTATATCCGCGATGATAATATCTTGTTCCTCATCGATACGGAGTACGCCGAGGTTCGGTATTTTGGTGGTAAACGGATAGGGCGCAATCTTAGGGCGGGCATTGGTAAAGTAATCCAACAGAGAGGACTTACCGGCATTAGGAAAGCCGACAAGTCCGATATCGGCAATGATATTCAACTCAATTTTCAGCCGGCGAGTTTGCCCCTCCTGTCCCGGCAAAGCGGTGCGCGGCGCTTGATTGGTAGAGGTTTTAAAATGACAATTCCCCCAGCCGCCGTTACCGCCGGTCAAGAAAGGGATAAGCCCCTCAGTCCGGTCGCCGAAATCGTAGACAAGCTCATCGGTATCGGCATCTTTAATAATACAGCCCGGCGGGAGCGGAATAATACAGTCGGCGCCCTTTGCACCGAATCGTTTTGAACCTTGCCCATCCAAGCCGTTTTTTGCCCGGAATACACGCTTATGGCGTAAATGCACAAGCGTGCGCATATTCCGCTTAATCTCAAACAGCACATCGCCGCCGCGCCCGCCGTCGCCGCCTGCCGGGCCGCCTTTAGGTACGTATTTTTCCCGCCGGAACGCAATACAGCCGTTCCCGCCTTTTCCCGATGAAACTTCGATTAAAGCTTCATCCGCAAATTGAATCATTGCCTCGTTTCCTTCTCGAAAAAAAAGCCGGCATGAGAGCCGGCTTACAACAGAGCAGCTCTAAAAACTCGGTTAGATTTTTAGAGTTGCCAATATCATTGCGGAATTAACCGCTCATCCATCCCTACGCTTGCGTTACAGATGCTAAATGTCTGCCATTGCGGTGATGATACACAACCGTACCGTCTACAGTTGCAAATAAGGTATCATCCTTGCCGCGGCCGACATTATCGCCCGGATGGATAGGAGTTCCGCGCTGACGGACTAAAATAGAACCGGCTTTTACCGTCTGTCCGCCGTATACCTTAACGCCCAAATATTTAGGGTTTGAATCTCGTCCGTTTTTTGCACCGCTTCCGCCTCGTTTCCGTGCCATAGTAGCCTCCTCGTATCAGGTAAACGTACTGTTTACCGCTGTATCTTTTTGCATTGAACCGCTTGCGGATATTCTTCCTGTAAAGAAGTTATCCCAAGCCATAAAAATTCCGCTGCATACCGTAATTTTTCGCTTTGCGTTTCGTCATAGCTGAGTACCCGAAAAGAAAGCGAACCGCGCTGTTCCGCACTGACATCAGCTTGCACGGAACCGAGCGCCTGTACAGTCGTCCTTAAAAGGATCGTTACGGCTGCACACACAATATCATGTCCTTTAATGCCGCTATTCGCATGGCCGGAAGCTTCAACGGAAAGAAGATGCTCCTTTTCATCAAGCTCCAAAAGGACTTGTATCATTCCGCGCTTACACCCCGGTAATCGAATTAACCGTTAAATAGGTGTAGTGCTGGCGATGCCCGATTGTGCGGTGATAGTCTTTCTTGCTCTTGTACTTGTATACAATCACCTTCTTATCACGCATACTCTCTTCAACCGTTGCCGAAATTTTTGCGCCCGCAACGTAGGGAGCTCCAACAGACACCTTACCGTCATTGTTAACCAGTAAAACGGTATCGATATCGATAGCCGTTCCCTGCGGTTCATTGATTTTGTCCACCAGAATCTTGGAACCTTGTTCAGCCTTATACTGTTTGCCTTTATATTCAAAAAGTGCGTACATAAAAACCTCTGTTTACATTTCCACGGAAGCATCTATCATTAAAAGGATAAATAGTTCCGCTTATTTTATATGGGCAGCTCTAAAAACTTGGTTAGATTTTTAGAGCTGCCCGACGAGTTTTTAGATAAGTCTTTTTATTTATTGATATGACTTATCTAAAAACATCGCAAAAGGATTTAAGGAAAATCTTTAAAAACTGAAGTTTTTAAAGATTCCCAATATTTTTGTATGATGATATATGAACGGGTGCATATCATCAAAACTAAACGGTTGATTTCAAAATATAGCATAAACGGTCTACAGAGGTCAAGGGTGCGAAAAGAAGTACAAAATTTCGCACAAAAAGAAGCCCCCCGCATTTGAACTTTTGCCTTGCCCGAAAGTAGGAAAATCGGTATCATAGTCAGCATGAAAATTGCAGATGATTGTTTGGTTACACTTGAGTATACCTTAAAGGATGATGATCAAAAGGTTTTAGATTCATCGGAACAGATGGGACCGCTAGACTATGTTCACGGTTATCGGCAGCTTATTCCCGGCTTGGAAAAAGCGCTTGAAGGGCGAGAAGCCGGAGAAAGCTTTTCGCTTACGGTAGCGCCTCAGCAAGCTTACGGCGAAATCGATCCGCGCGCCGTCTTTGAGGTAAGCCGTGCACAGTTTCCGCCCGACACACAGCTGGAAGTCGGCATGGAGTTTGAAACAAGCGGTCACCATGTGGTAATAACCGGTATTGACGGCGATATTATCACGCTGGATGCCAACCATCCGCTTGCCGGAAAGACCTTACACTTTGATATAAAGGTTGCCGGTGTACGAGATGCTACCCCCGAAGAGCTTGAAGAAGTTCAACAATCCTTCGCAGGCGGATGCGGAAGCAGCTGCGGTACAGGTGAAGGCGGCTGCGGCGGGTGTTCAGGCTGCCATTAAGCCGGTTGTACTATGAATAAAAAACAGGATGCGTTGGTACCGGTTTTCGGCGCCTTGTGCTTTTTCCTTTCGGCTATTGAGTTTGTTATTCCCAAGCCGCTGCCGTTTTTGCGGATAGGACTTGCAAATGTTCCGCTGATGCTGGCGCTTGATGTACTGTCGTTTCCGGCGTTTTTATTGCTGACGGCAATAAAAATTCTCGGACAAGCTTTTATCAGCGGAACGCTCTTTTCTTATCTTATCCTGTTTTCGGCAGCAGGAACAATCGGTTCCGCACTTGTGATGTACGCCTTACATAAGATTCCACGTAAGGTGCTATCGCTCGCCGGAATCAGTATGGCAGGGGCTTTTGTATCGAACTGCATACAACTTTTTATCGGTCGTTTCTGTATCTTCGGAGAAGGGATTCTCTATATGATACCGCCGTTTCTCTTTATTGGTGCAATAACGTCCTTGATCCTCGGTATTTTTTGCGAAACCTTTGAAGCGGAATCCGAATGGTATGCTCATGTACGGGACGCCGATTCTCCGCTATACGTGCAGTTGCCTGACAATACGAACCCTGCCGCTTATCCGTGGATCCGGCTGATAACCGGCTTTACCTTGCTAATTGCACTCTTATTTATACCGGGCTTACCGGCAAAGGCAGTCATTTTTTTCGCCGGCTTTTTACTTTGCCTTGCGGAAAAACAAAAAATATATTGGATACCGCTCTGTATTTCAACGGTGGGTATTATCATCTGCCATCTTTTTATTCCGGTGGGGAGAGAGCTTTTCTCGATTGGAAGGTTCTCTCTTACAAGCGGAGCATTGCTGAACGGTTCGGAAAAAGCCGTTATTCTGCAAGCGATGATCTTTCTTTCACGATGGACACTGCAGGTGCGTATCCGATTTCCGGGGACGCTTGGCGTCGTACTTGACGAATCCCTTTACATATTTAAACAGTTGCTTGAGTTTAAAGACAGGATACGCCCCCGCCATCTTATCACAAGCATCGACGAGCTGCTGCTCAGCCTTCCCTTTATTATCAACAACCCCGAGGCAAAACATAGAGGGATTAAAGCCTTACACAAATCAGACAGCCGAAAGGATGATACCTCGGAACACATCTCTGGAAACGCTGATTAAAGCGATGAACGCATTTAATCCGGCGCGCCCAGAGGATGTCTCCGCATATTTTTTGGTTATAAGCCTAATTCACCCAGCTCGGCGGTAAAGATGCCTGTGCGTCCGACTTCGTAGAATACCGATTCTTCCCAAGCGACGGTAATCTCCGTAGCCGAGATAGAAAACGCGGTATAGATAAAGTTTTCCGGCAAAGACGGTAAATGCAGTTTCTGTATGCTGTTATCGCCGGTATTAAGCAGCAACGTCCCATTAGGTAATAGGATCGCGGCATTCTGCTTACCGTCTCTTTGGGGATACTGAACTGCATAAACGGTTACCGGTACCCGCTCTTCCATAGTATCGTTTGTTTGATTCCGTGCAGGTTTAAAGAAAATCGTACTATCCGACGCACCTTCGGTGAATACTTTCAAGTACAAATCCCTATCACTTTCGATTATGTCCGCCAATTCTTTGAGCATATCAGGCATCCGGTTGTAAAGCGGCGGTTCGCAGGCTGCTCTAAATTCTTCTGCAGATAGTTGTTTGATATGGTTATAGGCATCATTCTGTATAAAGACGGCAAAATTGCTGCATTTTACATACGAGAAGGAAATATCCGCTCCGCTATCAGCCTTAAAACTTGCATACCATTGCCCGCCTACCTGCTCAAGCGATTTACACTGCGCTTCCTTAGGTAAATGCAGATTTGTTACATCGGCTACGGGCGTATAGACTTTGCATTCAGGGTCAGTACGTAACAAGAAGTGCGTATTTTCTGATGTGCCGCGCGATGAAAAGATCGAATTTTGATAGATACGGATAAAATACTGTCCGTCCACTGTATACAGATCCCCCGCGGTGGCGTGTGAAAAAAGCTCATGCCCAAGAGAAAGCGATGCGCCTGCTTGTAAGGAGTGAATCGGATACAGCCCGCACTTATTGATTAAAAAGACGGTATTCCCCTGATTTAAACCGAAATCGGCAACGCGAACCGCCTCCGTCCACGGTTTAAACGCCGCAGCAGGTATTTCGGAAACAGCATCGGCATTTTTTAATTGCACAGAACCGTTGCCGTCAACGGAAAAATATTTCCAATGATTGACAGACGGCTCTTCAACCGGAACCGCCGATGCGCTTTCTTGCGCTGGGGGGACTTCGGTTTCCGTCTTTTGTTTTGTACAAGCGGAAAAAACAAGCGCTGCTGCAAGCGGCAGCGCCAACATCGACTTACGCAAGAGCGATTGCCTCAATTTCGACCAGTCCGTCTTTCGGCAGGCGGGCAACTTCTACAGCGGAGCGCCCCGGATAGTTTCCGGTACCGAATACCTCGCTGTACACTTTGTTCATTTCCGCAAAATTGTTCATATCGCTTAAAAACACGGTTGTTTTAAGCACCTTATCCAAACTGCTGCCGCCGGCTTCGAGCACCGCTTTCAGGTTCATCAGCGATTGACGGGTTTGTTCGGCAATACCGCCCGGAACAAAAGCGCCCGTAGCGGGATCAATCGGCAGCTGACCGGAGGTGAAAATCAAGCCGTTTGCGGCTGTTCCCTGTGAGTACGGTCCGATTGCAGCCGGCGCCTTATCTGTTGCAATAATCTGTTTCATAAATAAATCCTCCTATAAATCAATTAGTAATTGGTAATTTGTAATGGGTAATTACTATCATTTTTAATTATGAATATATAATTAAAAATATTAAATCAGCATGCGGACATCGGACTCGTTTTTCATTTAGAAAAAGAACTTCCGAATATCCGCTTGGAACTGCTTAGAAATATCCGCCTATAACTGCTTAAAACCCGTAGCGTGCGAAGGTTGCGGCGCCTGCATAGCGGGCTTGGCAGCCGAGTTCTTCTTCGATGCGAATCAGCTGATTGTACTTTGCAATACGGTCGCTGCGGCTCATCGAACCGGTTTTGATTTGTCCCGCTTCTACGGCAACGGCGAGGTCGGCGATAAACGCATCCTCGGTTTCACCTGAGCGGTGGGAGATAACGGCAGTGTACCCCGCATTCTGCGCCATGCGTACCGCATCGATGGTTTCGGTAACCGTACCGATCTGATTGAGCTTAATCAGAATGGAGTTACAGGCCTTTTCTTTAATACCGCGCTGCAGCCGTTCGGTATTGGTAACGAAGAAGTCGTCGCCGACAATCTGAATTTTGCTGCCGAGCTCTTTGGTCAAACGGGCATAACCTTCCCAATCGTTTTGATCGAGCGGGTCTTCGATAGAAACAATCGGATAGGTGTTAATCCACTTTTTGTAGATTTCGATCATCTCATCCGCAGTGAACAGCTTATCGGGATTGGATTTCCAGAATTTATAGCCCTTGCGTCCGCCCTCGTCGAACAATTCGGAAGAAGCGCAGTCAAGCGCGATGGCAATATCGGTGCGCGGCTTGTAGCCTGCCTTATCGATTGCCTTCATAATATACTCCAGCGCCGCTTCGTTATCGATATCCGGCGCAAAACCGCCTTCATCGCCGACGGAAGTTGCCTTGCCGTCCGCCTTTAAAAGGCTTTTTAACGCATGGAATACTTCCGCCGTCATGCGCACCGCTTCGTGAATGGACTCGGCGCCGATCGGCATCACCATGTATTCCTGAAAGTCGATTTTGTTGTCGGAATGCTTACCGCCGTTGATGATGTTCGCCATCGGCACCGGCATTTGTAAGGTATGGGCGCCGCCCAAGTAGCGGTACAGCGGTAAACCGACATAGTCGGCGGCAGCGCGTGCAACCGCCATAGAAACACCGAGCATCGCATTAGCGCCGAGTTTCGATTTGTTCGGTGTGCCATCCAGATTGAGCATAGTCTGATCGATTTCAGCCTGTTCCAAGGCATCCATTCCTTCAAGCTCTTCTGCAATAACGGTATTCACATTATCGACAGCCTTTAACACACCCTTGCCGCCGTAGCGTTTCGCATCACCGTCGCGCATCTCAAGCGCTTCAAACTCTCCGGTAGATGCTCCCGACGGAACACAGGCGCGGCCGAAACTGCCGTCGCTCAACGCAACATCAACTTCAACGGTAGGATTTCCGCGGGAATCGAGAATCTCACGTCCTTCAATATACACAATATCGCTCATATACGACCTCCCATATTGTTATGGATAATTTATAATAGACATACATTTTACACTTATTTTATGATATAATCAAATGGTATGACATTTATTTTATCACCCGAAATAATCGACGATATTATCTTTTCGATGGAAAATCAGGATCAAATTCTTTCATTCGATGCGCTTGAAGGTATCTGTGTCGACATGGATGAGATTGACGATGATTATGAGACGACTATCGATGATCAACGTTATTATGATCTCCCTGAATGGACTTCTGCCCAAGGCTTCCGTGTAATGGAACAGTTTACGACGCGGGTACACAACCCTCTGCTGAGAGAAGCGCTGCTGAATGCCCTCGGTCAGCGGAAAGGAGTGTTCCGCCGGTATAAAGAAGTGCTAAAAACCGCACCTACCGTCGAGCGCGAATGGTACCGCTTCAAGGATCAGCAAATGAAAGCTGCCGTTTACGAATGGTACAATGAACTCAGGATGATCTGGGGGTTGGAAAAAATCGGTTTTGAAGATGAAACAGACCCTCAACTTTTGCAGGAAGATTTTATATTTCAAATTGAAAAACACGATGCATTGAATCGCGAACTTTTGCAAAATTTTATCCGTAAAACGGAAGAAACTTCCGACGACGGTGATAAAATAATATCCTTTGACGACTTTGACGAGAAGGCGGCATTGGAAGCGGGGCGATTGCTTGGGTACGCATCATTTTTTAATGCGGATGTGTGCGCTGCAGCCGGACGCCAGTACGGTACCGCTCAGAATCATGCCGCGTATATCACTGCATACAATGAAAACGGCTTGTGCGGATTGTGCTCCGTCATTGCATTTCCATTTAATGAAAGTTTTTGTATTCCGTTCTTACGCGTATTGCCTGAGTATCGGGGGCTTGGACTCGGCAAGGCGCTTTTACAGCGTGCCTGCGTCTACAGCGCACCCTTAGCTGCTACGCTGTTATTTGCCGACTTTTGCACGCCGTCCCATTTTATTACGGAACTTGAACGGAACGGATTTAAGCGGATGGGACTGTTGTATGTAAAAGATTTGTCTATTGAAGAGTAACAGGAATTGTTTAAAAAAAGTGAATAGGTAAAAAAATGCGCCCGACACGGCTCGAACGTGCGACCTACGGATTCGAAGTCCGTTGCTCTATCCAGCTGAGCTACAGGCGCATTTTCCGTTATGCCCAAAACAGACTAATGTATAAACATCTGCCCATTGAGCACAAACGTAAAAGGGTGGGTGATGGGGTTCGAACCCACGACAACCAGATCCACAATCTGGCGCTCTACCACTGAACTACACCCACCGTGAATGCCAAGGATGATGCCAGATAAGCCCAAAAAAGTCAAGTAGCCGTTGATAGATGCGTGTGCCTTGCAAACACATTGACCGCACCGCATAAATTTTGTACTATGATGCGCAATGAAGGTACTGTATTTAGGTGAAGAAACGCTCCGGCAGCCCTCAAAGCCGGTAGAACATATCGATGAAGCCTTGCATGAATTGATACGGGAAATGTTTATAACGATGGATACTGATAAGGGTATCGGTTTGGCGGCGCCTCAGATAGGAAAAAACATAAGACTTTTTATCGTAAAAATCGATGACGGCGTTGAACGGGTGTTTATCAATCCGCTCATTGTCGGTACTTCGGAAAAGCAATGCAGCTACGAAGAAGGCTGTTTAAGCATCCCTAAAATGTATGCGGATGTTATCCGCCCCGAAGCCGTAACCGTGCAATATCAGGATATGAATGGACGGCGTAGGACGATAGAAGCAACCGGTTTACTCGCGCGGGTTATCCAACATGAGTATGATCACCTTGAAGGCGTCCTTTTCATCGATCGGTTATCCGAAAAAGAACGGGATAGCCTCGTTGCAAAGTTCACTCAACAGCAAGAGCGCAAAAAACAGCGCGAAGCAAAAAAGCGGGCGCGTGCATAATGAATGTTTTTTTCGCAGGGACTCCCGATTGTGCAATTCCTGCATTGCAGGCAATCGCAAAGGCATATCCTCTTGCCGGTGTGCTGACCGCTCCGCCCGCCCGTATCGGACGCGGTAAAAAGTATGCTGAGTCTGCCATAGCGCAGGCGGTTGCCGAACTAAAAGAACACGGCGTTATCGCTCAGGAGGTACCGGTACTGACGCCCGAAAAACTAAATGCGGACTTCCGCGAAGCCGTAGCAGCGCTCAGACCCGATATAATGGTATGTTTTGCCTATGGAAAGATTTTCGGCCCCAAGGCGCTGGCGCTCTTTCCCAAACACGCGCTCAATATTCATCCATCCCTGCTGCCCCACTGGCGAGGCCCGAGTCCGGTACCCGCAGCAATCCTTGCAGGAGACAGCATAACCGGTGTAACCGTTCAGTATATGGCGCAGGAAATGGATGCGGGAGACATCATCATTCAAAAAGAACTGCCGGTTGAATCGTCCGATACGACCGAAACACTGTTAACCCGCTGTGCAGAACTCGGCGCTTTGCTCATCGTGCAAGCGCTTAAAATGGTAGAAACAGGTTCCGTCACTGCAACGCCGCAACATCATGAAACGGCATCGTACTGTACTCTGATACAAAAAGACAGCGGATTACTGAACTGGCAGGACGATGCTGCCGCAATAGACCGGAAAATACGCGCCTACACCCCGTGGCCGGGAGCCTTTACCTATTGGGTTGGCTCAAAACTTTCTATTACACAGGCTCATCCGTATGCGGGGAACGCAGCGGCGGAATCTCCCGAAACGCCGGGACTGGTACTCGGCATTGATAAACGGGAAGGCGTCTTGATACAAACGGGAAAGGGTATTTTAGCGGTTCAGATACTCCAAAAAGAAACCAAAAAAGCAATGCAATGGAAGGATTTTTTAAACGGAGCAACCGGTTTTATCGGAACAACGCTCCGGTCTCTTCCTGAAACATAAATCTAAGGATTAACTATGGGTATAGGTGATATTGCTGATGATATCAGCGGAAACGGAAAAACAATTGTTATTACATCGTTGGTGATGCTCATCGTTTTTGTTGCGGTTTCGACGCTGGTCTTTTTTATTTCGTTAAAAAGTGCCGAACAGGTGATGGTGCCGAATGTTGTCGGTAAAGATTTACCCGAAGCGCTGCTCGATTTGCAGGCGCGTGAGCTCTATCCGCGCATTCAGCTCCGCTATTCTCAAAAAGCGGACGAAAAAGGGCTTATCCTTGAACAGGATCCCAGCCCGGGAGCTATCGTCAAAGGAGGCAAGCGGATCGAGCTGGTGGTAAGCCAAGGGACTGTTATCGATACGGTACAGAATTATATCGGAGAAAATATCGAAGATGTACAAAACCGGATACGGGAGTTGTTTACTTCCGGCAGCCGTCAATACATCCGGATTAAACAGCCGTATTTGACGAAATACAGCGCCGAACCTGCAGGCACCATCCTTGAGCAGGAACCCGCAGCGGGAACACCGATTTCAAATAATATGGAGCTGACCTTTGTGGTAAGCAAGGGAACGCAAACGGAAACAACCCAAGTTCCCGATATGACCGGCGCCGATCTTAAAAAAATATATCAGGTAATGCAAAGAGCTGCGGTAACCTTTGCTTTTACCGCAGGCAGCGCCACGGGAACGGATATTACCGTACAACAGCAAAGTGCCGCAGCACAGAGTGAAGTTCCGGTATTTTCTCCGGTAACACTGACCGTTTCCCTACCGGAATCGGCAAACGGTATGGTGTCCGGCATCCTTAAAACAACACTGGCAGAGTTTCCCTATCCCTTTACCGTTTCGCTCTATGCAGCGTATCCCAACGGGGATAAAGATCTCCTTACCTCATTCCGGCATCCGGGCGGCGCATGTTCAGTACCATACACCGTTCCGGAAGGAACAAAGCTGTCGCTGGAAGTACTCAACAAAGAGGTTTACACCGAAACGGTAGGCGCAAATACAGCGGAATAGGCGGTTGCTGCAGGGCACGCGCTTGTACCACCCCTCACCCGTTCTCCGCTAGGACTATATTATATTTTCCTTCTACACAAACCGTGCGTAATAAGGTACACTTCTTCCATTATGAAGCAGTTTAAACTCATGGCGGATTATCAGCCTGCCGGAGACCAAGGGGATGCAATACGGCAGCTTGCGGACGGTATACTGGCAGGCGATCGGTTTCAAACGCTCAAAGGCGTCACCGGTTCGGGTAAAACCTTTACGATGGCGAATATCATTCAGGCGGTACAAAAGCCGACGCTGATTATCAGCCACAACAAAACGCTTGCGGCGCAGCTTTACCGCGAGTTCAAAGGCTTTTTCCCGGAAAATGCCGTTGAATACTTTGTTTCATACTACGATTACTACCAGCCGGAAGCCTACGTCCCGGCGCGGGACCTTTATATCGAAAAAGATGCTTCTATCAACGACGAAATAGACCGGCTCCGGCTTTCGGCAACATTCAGTTTGATGGAGCGGCGGGATGTTATCGTTGTGTCGACGGTATCCTGCATCTACGGTTTGGGCTTGCCCGAATCGTGGCGCGATTTACGCATCACCATAGAAAAAGGACAGACCATTGATCCCGGAAAACTCAAAAAGCAGCTGATCAGTCTGCAATATGAGCGGAACGATGCGGTGTTGGAGCGCGGTCGGTTCCGTGTCAAGGGCGATGTGATGGAAGTATTCCCTGCGTATATGGAAGAAGCCTACCGCATTGAGTTTGACTGGGAAGAGATTGTGCGTATCCGCCGCTTTAATCCGCTGACCGGAGATGTGAGCCAAGAATACGAAGAGCTTTCGATTTATCCTGCAAAGCACTTTGTTATGCCGGAGAATGCGATACCTAATGCTATCGAGCGGATTAAACAAGAGCTTGATACCCGTTTGGAAACACTCAAGACGCAGGGAAAGCTCTTGGAGGCGGAACGGCTGAAAACCCGTACCGAATACGACATCGAAATGCTCTCCGAGATGGGCTATTGTCCGGGGATAGAAAACTACTCTGCGCCGATTGCAAACCGCAAGCCCGGGGAGCCGCCTGCAACGCTTTTGCATTACTTTCCCAAAGACTTTCTCCTTTTTATGGACGAAAGCCATGTAACCTTTCCGCAAATCGGCGCGATGTACGAAGGCGACCGCAGCCGTAAGCAGAACCTTGTGGACTTCGGCTTCCGGCTCCCCTGCGCACTGGATAACCGCCCGCTCAAAATGAAAGAGTTTGAGCAGATGCTCAATCAGGCAATATTTGTTTCCGCAACGCCCGGCCCCAAAGAGCTGCAGTATTCCACCCGCGTTGTTGAGCAGCTCATCCGCCCGACCGGTTTGTTAGACCCGCTCATCGAAATTCATCCGAGTGAGGGGCAGATGGAGCATATCTACGGTGAGGTGAAAAAACGTATCGTAAAGGATGAGAGGAGTCTCATTCTCACGCTTACCAAGAAGATGGCGGAAGACCTTACCGACTACCTCACCGGTCTGGGCTTAAAGGTAAAGTACATTCACAGCGAAGTGGAAACCATCGAGCGGGTAGAAATCCTCAAGGGCTTGAGGGCGGGTGAGTTCGATGTGCTGATCGGAATTAACCTTCTGCGGGAAGGTATCGACCTGCCGGAAGTATCGTTTATCGGTATCCTCGATGCGGATAAAATCGGCTTTTTGCGTTCAACCACCAGCCTCGTACAGATTGTCGGGCGGGCGGCGCGTAATGCCAACGGCAGCGTGGTGATGTATGCCGACCGCATCAGCGATGCGATGAAGGAAACCATAGAAGAAACAACCCGCCGCCGTTCAATCCAGCAAGCATATAACGAGGCGCATGGCATTACGCCCAAGACTATTAAAAAATCCATCGAGGATATTCTGGTACGCGAAGCGGAAATCAAAAAAGAAGCCGCCCGTACCGAAACGGAACCGCTCGTCAACAGCTTTAATATTTTGAACCCCGCCGACCGTAAAAAGCTTATCAAAAAGCTCGAAGCGCAGATGGCAGAATATGCCGACATGCTCCTCTTTGAAGAAGCGGCGGTCATTCGCGACAAGATTGAAGAGATTAAAAGATTGGGCTCCTTTTGAAATATACGGTATATCTGCGTTGTCGCTTAACAAAAAACAGTCCTCGACGTACAAAAAGTACGCCTGCGGATGTTTTTTGTACGCTCCTAGCATCTGTGGCGTCTATTTTCAAAAGCCTGGTTCAAAAATATACGACATATCTACTGCGTCATACGGTAAAAAAGTGTCCTCAACGTATCAGAACGTCCTCGGATGGACGAGGACGTTCTGATTAGAGAGGTTATAAAATTGTGGTAAGTATGGTATAATAACGTACAAGTGAGGTACGCTATGCCAAAGCACAACCGCAGGTACAAAGACTCGGTGTTTGTCGACCTTTTCAGCGAAGACGAAAAGGCAAAAGAAAACTTCTTGTCGTTGTATAATGCCTTACATAATACTAATTTACAGCTTTCATGTCCGGTAGAAAACATACGGCTTGATAATGTCATGTACATGAATATTATCAACGATATATCTTGCCTTGTAGACAATAAGATTGTTGTTCTTGCGGAGCATCAGTCTACTATCAATGAAAATATGCCGATACGCTTTTTACAATATATCGCGCGGCTCTACGAAAAGCTGCAAACTCCGACAGACAGATACTTAAGAAAGCTGTCAAAAATACCTACACCGGAATTTTACGTCTTTTACAATGGGATGGAAGACTACCCTGAAACTACAATTTTAAAGCTTTCAGATGCATTTATGACAAAATCGGATGCCCTGCCGCTGGAACTTATCGTAAAGGTCTATAATATAAATACGAGGAAGGGAGCACAAATATTAAGCTGTTGCAGAACTTTAGATGAATACAGTTTGTTTGTAGAAGAAGTACGCATACAAACACAACTCGACCCTGAAAACGGCTTTACGAATGCGGTAAAAATATGTATAGAAAAAGGTATCTTAAAGGAATACTTACAAAGAAAATCACGGGAGGTAATTAATATGCTAGTAGCAGAATACGACTATGATACGGACATTGCGGTACAGCGAGCAGAAGCGGGCAGAATAGCCTTTGCCGAGGGTATTGAGCAAGGTATTGAGCAAGGCATTGAACAGGGTATTAAACAGGGTATTAAACAAGGATTTTCCGATGGAGCGTACCAAACAAAGCTTGAAACGGCAAAACTTATGCGTATACATAATTACTCGATTGGCGAAATTTGTACAATGACCGGTCTCAGCCAAGAAGAAGTAGAAAGTGTTTGAAGAGGCGGCGGTCATTCGCGACAAGATCGAAGAGATTAAAAGATTGGGCTCCTTTTGAAATATACGACATATCTACTGCGTCATACGGTAAAAAAGTATCCTCAACGTATCGGAACGGACAAGGATGTCCGTGGTTATAAGCAGTAGCGATGTTTTTGCGCAGCAAAAACTCGCGTTCAAAAATTGACAAGGAGGTCAATTTTTGAACTTGCCACGGATGGCACTGGTTCTCGGCTCAGCAGCGTGTTTGCAGAGGAAACACGCTGCTGAGCTGCGCAACGGCAGGTACTAAACCACACGAATAAATTAGATTACTCCCAACATTTTTTCCAGAAATCTTCTGCATCTTGACCGGTAACCTTATAAGTATTACGCCATATCTCGTTAGGAAACATACCTCCACTAAGAAAATATTTACCAAAAGAAATATAAACATCCCAGTCATTAAGATTTTTGAAGTTATCCGCAAATGGGGGAAAATTATCCAGATACTTTTTAACAGTATCCTTAATTTCCGATGCAATTAGATTCCTTGCCTCACCTTCACTGATATTATGCTTTGCCTTAAGAATATCGATGATTTCTGGTGTTTCCAGTGATTTTTTCAGATTTTTTTCCAAAGCCAGGCGAACCAATGTCGATAATTTAAGCATATGAAATCCTCCTGCATGCTCATTATACTTACCATCGACTTCATCATCATCTACCGGAGGAATAGGTCTATCATAATTTACAGTCCACCTTTTGCTAAAAATACGCTTAGTTCATCTTCCAGTATTATGAGCTGAGCCTCCGCCTTTTTAATTTTTTCAAGCATAACTTGCTTTTGTATTTTTTCCAACTTGGCAAATACCGTATCAAAGAGCTCTTTTTCCGTTACTTTAGGTTCTTCATCAAGATATTCTATTTTATAATATCCGGTCCACGCCTCAAACGGCTGTTCGTTTTTCTGCATACAAATCTCCTTATGCTAGCCCCAACATCTCGCGCAGATGACCTTGGAACTCTCCGGATGTTGTCTCCCCATTCAAAAAAGCTTTTATCTCCTGCTTTATACCGGTAGGAAAGCGCCGCCAATAAGAACCCGTCCAATCATGCATTGCAGCGGTAAGACTGCGCTGTGTGTCAACCGGCATTTCGCCCAAACTGTACGAAACAAACTGTATAACCATTTCGTATAACAGATCGGCAGGAACACCTTGTACCGAACCGTTCTTTGCTAAAGAAGCGCGGCGGCTTTTTCCACGTTGACTGCTTGATTGAGGAATCCATGAATCAACCAGATCGACGATCTGATCCTTGGAAAGCTCAGGCGCTTCTTTTTGCAAAATATCGGTGGCGTAATTCCGAAAAGTATGCCGAACGCCATCCATACTAGCATCAATAGAAGCATAGATCGATTCCGACATTTTCTTGGCTGCTTCTTCCGGAGTAAACGGGAAGTTACCGTTTAACGCTCCCTCAAGCTGACCTTGCCGACGTTCAATTGCTGCAGCAAATGCATCGATTTCGCGTATATTCGCTTTATTCAATATATAATCAAGCGCAAAGAGGAAATCGCTGTCGCCCTTCGTATTGTTCATGAGGAAAGCATATACTATTTTACGGGATTTTTAAAGAGGAAGGATATAAGTGCGAAATCTTGTCTCAAATTTCGCACAGAAGGAAGATAACAACCTAAAATATTTTAGAGCGATTGCCTCAAAAAAGAAAGGAAAAATCTTGAGAAATCAACACCCCGACACAGAGCATCGGGGGATTAAACACTCCGCACGAATAAAAAATTTATCGCTTCGTCAAGGTAATGATAGAAGTAATGATAGTTAAAATCGTTGCTGTTACCGTAATGAGTGGTACATACATATTAAAATTATACATAAAGGCATTACTTTTTGCCGTAATAATCGTATTTGGACCGAGAATATCGTCCTTGGTAAGCTTTTTACCATACACATCCCTAATTACCACAGCTCCACCGGTATTCCGTTGATAGTCAAAACCGCCCGCTAATGCAATATAAAAGTCAGCTTTACGACCGGGAGTATACGGATACGAACCGGGATTCGTTACAGCACCATCAACGGTTACGGTTTGTTTAATCTCGGGAACAACCAGTCGGTCTTCTGCCTCGATCGGAATAATTTCGTGATAGGATTGATCAAACAATAGCGGACTTAAATTTATCGGTATCTGTTTTCCTTGCCGAAAGATATACGCTCCTGTAACATCAATCCACGGTTTAGTGAAAATCGGTAACCGCTCGCGAACGATCGAAATAAGATCATCCCCTTCATTAAAGGGAATTGGAATAGTCGTAGCCACAATTTTACCTTCACTGTCTTTATTTATTGCACTCGCAGTGGTCTGATTTGAAAGACCGCCTCTTATATTACCTGTCTGATTATCTGCTAAAAGCCCCGCTCGCGTTTCTGCATCAAGCGGCATATCCAGATACACAAAAGGCCGCAGTGTTTTTTGAGTATCAATATAGACTTTATCCAAATGCTGCAGCTGCTCATTTCCATCCGGCTCACCGCTCAGCGCAACAAAAAAAGAATCAAACTTCGTGCTTCCATCTTCTGTGTTTGTTGTACGGGTTATTTTAACCTGTGTTCTATTGGCTCCGGCGGTATATCCACTGCCGTAAACGTCAATCAGCTGAGCAAGCGTTTCTGTTTCTGCCAATTCATACGTTCCGGGACGCTCAACTGCTCCGGAAAGTGTAACACGCCGCTTAACACGTGGGATAGAGATTACATCACCGGGCGATAAATACGGGTCTTGAGTAAGATCCCCAAAACGTATTGCCTGAAAAAGATCATAATCAATTGTTTTTCCGGAACGCCCTGTAATAGACAGATAACGATTTGAAGCAAAATCCGTTAATAGACCGGTAATAGCTTGAGATGCGCGCATAAGTCCCCAGGCTTTTACTTCTGTTGTTTTATTCACTTCCCCCTTCACCGTTACGGTAAAAGTACTGGGGGCTGTAAGTACAAACTGAACCACACTCAGTGGATAATTTTGTGAAACCAGTGTTTCAACCTGTTTTTTAACTGCGAGAAATGTTTTGCCGTTCGTATTCACTGAACCCAAATTAGAAACACGGATAATGCCGCTTGAGTCCA
Source organism: Treponema sp. OMZ 305 (assembly GCF_024181325.1). Lineage (NCBI taxonomy): Bacteria > Pseudomonadati > Spirochaetota > Spirochaetia > Treponematales > Treponemataceae > Treponema > Treponema sp. OMZ 305. The sequence continues at coordinate 2,348,670 of NZ_CP051300.1, forward strand.
CAACGATCTGATAACTCACAGCATTTTGCCCAATCGTATAACCAAGTTGATATATATCCCCCGGCAAAACACGATAATCGGGATTCGCCATTGCTTGTTGAGCTAATCGCTTTGACTCAGTTTCCGCATCGGAATTTGAAGCTGCACACAATGAAAAAGCTGCAATAAAACATACACAGACGAGTAAAATAGTTTTATACTTCATGTGGCTTGTCCTTTTTCCGTAAGAACTTTGCCTGCACTTCAGGATCGCGATATATCTCCTGCACGGCATTCAAAAGGAAAGCAAGAAAAATCGAAAAGAATAATCCTGCAGCAAAAGCAACGATACATATTTTTGCGCGCGACGGTCCGGATTTTTTTTCGGGTACTTCGGGCATATCCAATATTTGAAATACCGGAGTTTCGCCCGCCATTTCTACTTTCAAAAGTTCATACTGAGCTTTTAATTGCCCGTATATCTTTTCTTGAATAGAAATTTCACGCTTGATTTGTTCTATCGTAAGAGCGGTACCTCTCATCCCACCTGATTGAGCTATTTTATTTTCCAAATTGCCTGCTTCCCGCTCTAAACGTTTTATTTCATCAAATGATTGTTTCAAACTTTTCTCTAAATTTTCTTTTTCGTGGACTTTTTTATCAAGACCAAGCTCTGCAAAACGTTTTTCATAATACTCAACAGCAATCAAGACAGCTTTCTGCGCAAACTCAGGCTCAATATGCGTAGCAGCTAATGAAAACACTCCACTTTTTTCATCCATTTTTGCTTTAAGTAAACCCTTGACTATGGTTCGGGTCTCGGTTTTGAGGAATTTTTTAATCTTATATTTTTCGGCAATATGCAATTCATCTGCAATAGTATCGAGAAAAGAATTACTGCCGGCAATATAGAGCGCTAACTGCTGCGTATTATCGCTGCCCCCCCCTGCTAGATTACCGAGACCGTTTTGCTGCAGCATCGACGCTAAAGTTCCACCGGAAGAACTTGTACTGCTTTGTATGCGCATAAAGGCTGTACTGGTGTATACATCCGGCATATATGACTTTTGGGGATCCATTTTTTTACCAATAAGAACATAGGTAAAAACACCTATTGAAACTATACCCGTTAGCGCAACAATCAGCCATCTCCAGCGCCATAATACGGCAACTAAATCTAACAAAGATATTTCGTCAGAATTATTATTTATATCATGTTCCACTATAATCTCCTTAGAGCTTATTCGATCCAGTTAATTTTTAGGAAGTCACAGCCTATGTATTTTTTGCATTTCAAGTATATTACCGACCGCCATAGTTCTTTTCTATCCACTTACGGTATTCGCCGGAACGGACATTTTCAATCCAACCTTTATTTTGCAAATACCAGTCAACAGTATGAGCAAGTCCTGTTTCAAAATCAAACATACGCTTCCAGCCCAGCTCTGTTTTAAGCTTTGTACAATCGATAGCATAGCGCCGGTCATGCCCGAGCCGATCGGTTACATGGGTTATTAAAGCAATAACCTTTTCTTTATTCAGTCCTGCTTTTTTAGAAACAATATCAATCAATTTATGTAACAGCGTAATATTTGCCCATTCATTTTCGCCGCCGATATTGTAGGTCTCTCCTACCCGACCCTTTTGCATAATGAGCTGTACGGCACGGTTATGATCTTCAACATGAATCCAGTCGCGTATCTGCATACCGTCGCCATACACCGGCAGAGGTTTTCCTTCCAGCATATTCAAAATCATCAGCGGAATGAGTTTTTCCGGAAATTGGAACGGACCGTAATTATTGGAACAATTAGACATCGTAACCGGAAGACCGTAGGTATGAAAATACGCCTTTACCAAATGATCGCTTGATGCCTTACTTGCGGAATAGGGGGAGCGCGGATCATACGGGGTAGTTTCTTGAAAATATCCTTCCGATCCAAGAGAACCGTATACTTCATCCGTGCTGATATGGTGAAACAGCACATCCTCCCGCATAGAACCGTTTTTTGCTTGCCATGCTTTTTTTGCCGCTTCTAAAAGCGTAAAAGTTCCGAGTATATTTGTCTGCAAAAATACTTCAGGTCCTAAAATAGAGCGATCTACATGGCTTTCCGCAGCAAAATGCACAACTGTATCAATGTCATATTTTTCAAAAATACTCTTGACAAGTTCTTTATCACAAATATTACCGTGAATAAAAATATACCGTGTGGCAGCCGTATCGCCGCCGAATTCGAATTCTATGTCAGAAAGACTGGCGGCATTTCCTGCATAAGTAAGGGCATCAAGGTTTATAATACGTCCCGTAAATGTAGGGTCTTTTTTAAGTAAGGTACGGATAAAATTTGAACCGATAAAACCGGCACCGCCGGTGATAAGAATATTTTGAAAACTACGCATTTAGACTAACTCCTTAAGGTATGCCGTTAAGCTCTCATTCCATTGCGGAATTGAAAGAGAAAAGGCTGCTTTTATTTTTTCTTTGTTGAGTAAAGAAAAAGAGGGACGATGAGCTTTCTGCGGAAATTCATTACTTGCACAAGGGGCAACTACACAATCACTTTTAATAAGTCCAAATTCTTTCCCCTGTTTATAAATTTCACAAGCAAAATCGTACCACGTGATATTTCCTTCATTTGAATAATGATAGATACCATAACAGTGATTGTTCTGCTGAATGATTTGCAGTACAGCTTTTGCCAAATCCACGGCATAGGTTGGGGATCCTCTCTGATCATTGACCACTTTCAGGCTCTCTTTTTCATTCATCAAACGGAGCATGGTAGAAACAAAATTATTTCCGTTTTTTCCATAGAGCCACGCAGTACGGATGATATAATGTTCCGGCAAACGTTCAACAATATTCCGTTCACCTTGGAGCTTCGTGGAACCGTACACACTCTGAGGCTGCGGATGATCAGCTTCCGTATAAGGAACGGCAGAAGCACCGTCAAACACATAATCCGTAGAAAAGTGAATAAGCTGTGCCCCATATTGCTTTGCAATTTCACAAATATTGATAAGGGCATCCGCATTCAGCTTTTGGGCTGTTTCAGGGTCGTCTTCCGCATTATCTACTGCCGTATATGCAGCACAGTTAATAATCCACTGCAAAGCGCCGGTTACAAAGTTCCGTTGCGCAAAAGTTTCTACAGATGTTCTATCGGTAATATCAACTTCCTTATCCGAACCGATCCATTGTATACTATATTGGTTAAGCTGCGCAGCAACCTCGCTTGCGAGCATCCCCTTAGAACCTATAAGCCAAATCATATAAAAGACCTCTCCAAGTTTTATTCGTGCGGAGTGTTTAATCCCCCGACGCTTGCGTCGGGGTTGTTGATTATTTTAATTTTATAATATGCCTATAATTTTTCAATTTCTTTATCCAGCCAGTCTATTCGTTTCTTGAGAAATTCTTTATCACAACTCAACTCTGATTCATAACTTCCAAGAGGTATACCGCCTACACTTATTCTTTCATGCAATATATTCCACCGTTTAAAATTAAGTATTCGGGATTGCTCAATCTCATCAGCTTTCTCATCAATAAAAGAAAATATATTATCTTTTATATAGTTCTTTTTATTATTCCATATATTTTTCAAATGATTTACAAAATATTCATCCTCAAGTAAGCGTTTAAAATATAGATACTGATCTTTTTGAGCCCAATAATTCACATCACGTGGACGATGTCCATCATACCATCCTATACCAAGTGACCATTCAAAATCCCATACAGGTCCCAATTTAAGCTTATCTGACAATAAATCATTTATATAGCAATACGTATTTGTATCAAGATTAGCTAAAACCTCGTGAAATAAAAACCATTTACAAAACGATTCAACATCAATATACTTTCTATAGCCTGAATTTTCATCTTTAAAATTATCTGATTTTAAAACGCTTTCAAAATTATTTATCCAATTTAAAATAGCAGTTCTTTGTTCGCCAGTTATCTTTTCTCCATCAGGATGTTTAAAGCTATAACCGCGTTTATATTCTTCGCTAATAAAATAATTAGGTTCTTTATCATAATATTGATCCACTTCAATCAAATAACCTGTTTCTTTAGGAATATTAACTCTTTTTCTCGAAACCTTTACATTTTCGCCAAGCTGATAATTTCCGATATACTCACTATTTATAAACAGATCAACAAACTCCATTTTGGGAGTCCATGGAAAATCAAATACTTCACTTAACCAAAAAGCAACAGCAACACGTAAGAGCGTTTTATCGGTATAATTTGCAAGTAAGACCCATGCAGTATCCTTACCTGCATCAACAGAAAGTAAATTTTCTTTCTGCTTTAATTTAAATCGATACGGCTTTTTAGGATAAGAAACCCATGTTGCATTACCTCTACCGCGAATTTTTATTTTATCATCAAATGTTACCCCCCCCTACAAATTATTTTCATAGAGGCATCAACATAATCTTTTTTAGAAGCAATAGGTTTTTTATCATCAGTTTCAATATACACAGCAGGCAAATTATTAGCTTTATACGATACATTTATTTGAAAGTTTGTAGAAATCTCATTAATCTTAATAACAACATCTTGAGTTCCAATTTTAAACATATTTATTGGCTCAATAGTACATTTCTCCAACGGCAGTAAAGAAGTAGTTGTATCGTTATATACCTCATAAAGTTTAAGACCCGAAAAATCAATCTGATCACCAATAAAATAATTTAATTTATCGGGTAATGTTGAAATTTTAATACTCTGTAACTTTTTCTCGTTACCTTGATTATCAGGCTCATTCGACTTGCCTGATAATTGATCACAGCTTATCATACTACCTAAAATACAAAAAATTAAACCAAAATAAATAAAATATTTTTTCATTTTCATTCCTCCTTATAAAGGAATAAATTTATCAACAAAAAAATCAAACAAAAGCAGGGTACTTTGTATCCTTTTCGGAGAATATATAGGGAACATCTAATTTCGGCCATTCGATACCGATTACAGGATCGTTCCACATAATGCCACCTTCATCTTCAGGGTGATAAAAGTCCGTACATTTATACGCAAAGACAGCTTCATCACTCAATACTAAAAAGCCGTGTGCAAATCCCGGTGAAATAAAAAACTGATTTTGCCGTTCTGCAGAAAGGAGAACCCCGTACCATTTTCCGTAAGTAGCAGACCCCTTACGAATATCAACTGCAACATCGAAAACCTCTCCGCTTAACACTCGTACCAATTTTCCCTGCGGATAGTTCTTTTGAAAATGTAACCCGCGCAGCACTCCTTTGGAAGACTTTGACTGATTATCCTGCACAAAATTATAAGCAATGCCAGCAGCAGCAAAATCGCGTTGCGACCAACTTTCAAAAAAATAACCGCGGTTATCAGAAAAAACTTTTGGCTGAATTTCGTAAAGTCCGGCAATAGGGCATTGTACAATGGTAAAAGGCATTAATAATTCTCCTGTTTAATTCTTCAATACATTTCCGCTCTATACGGCGAAATAGAGTATCCTTAATTACACCGAAGCGATCTCATTGCAGCTACCGAAGTTATAGCTTCGCATACTTAAATTCGCTTATATTTCTCTTTTCACTATCAAAATTAATACCTATGACATAAATATCTTTACCTTGATTTTGATATTTTTCATAGTATTTTTTCTCCATTATTTGTGCGATACCGTCTCCTGCACCCATCTTAAACTCAATAATATAGACATTATTTTCAATGGTGATGCTCATATCAATACGCCCTTGATTGGTGCAATCTTCGGCAACAAAGGGCATGTTCAAACTATAGAGATAGGTGTAAATCACACTCGCATAAAAACCTTCATACTGCGCAATATAGTTACTTGAATAATTATGATACGGAATATTCGCAAAAACACGCACAAGATGGTTTTTAAACGTTTCCATGTCCGCATTTTCCAGTGCAGAATATAGATTATCCTGCATCTTTGTTTTTTCAATAACTGAGGGCGTTACCACATTGAGGAGTTCTTCATTTAAAGATTTTTGTACTTCAAAATTCGGAATCCTCAACTGATAATAAAGTCCTTCCCTTACCGTAACAGCTGCCTTTATCGTAAGATACCCCGCTTGATACAATAATACCGGTAACTCAATATTATCGATGTCAAAAGATTGCAGGATTTCCTCTCCGACTTTTATATTCTGTAAATCAGGCGGAAAGAACTGCTTTTCTTGCATCAGGCGTATCAAAAAAGTCGGCGTTCCGGATTCGAACCAATAATTCCTATATGAATGTCCTGCCGTACAGAAGTTAAGAATATCAAACGGATTATATACATTGTCCTTTAAGAAATTATACCCGTCATACCAGCGCTTCACCTTTTCCATATCAGCGCCTTCCAGATACGGCTGAAAGCTTGTTTCGAGATCGGTTTGCGTATACCCGCAGATATTTCCGTATTGAGGATACAACGATATATCGACAAGGTTATTCAGTCCGGAAAAAATACTCACCTTTGCAAATTTACTCACCCCGGTCAGAAATGCAAATTTGACATATTCGTCGTTGTATTTGATATGTTCATACAAACCTTTCAGCGTATCGCGTGCATAATCCCTCATTGCAGGATCGGTAATATTGTCCAGTATCGGCTTATCGTATTCGTCTATTAAAATAACAACGCGCTTGTTGTACTTTTTATAGGTTTCTTTGATAAGTAAATCAAACTGAGAAGAAAGTGATAATTCTTTATCAAGCATTACACCAAGGGATTCGGCATTCCAAGTTAGTGCTGATTGTACTTCACTTTGGAAATTAACTTCCGATGTAAAATTACCGCCCCAATGAATCCTGATAACCGGATAGGCTTCAAAATTATATTTATCGTAAATATATAAGCCTTTAAAAAGCTCCTTCTTCCCTTCAAAAATTGCTTGCAAGGTGGTTAAAAAGAGACTTTTACCGAACCGCCGCGGGCGAGATAAAAAAACGTATTTATAATTATTGATTAACTGATATGCTTCTTGTGTTTTATCAATGTAGACGTAGTTACCGGTAATGATCTCAGAAAATGAGTGTATGCCTACCGGCAGTTTTTTTCCATGACAGTTATTCATTGTAATCTCACAAAATTAGATTTTCCAGCTTTCTTTTTTAAAAGAACTCTTCAATAGGGCATTGTACAATGGTAAAAGGCATTAATAATTCTCCGCAATATACTGTAAGTATTGTCCATACTCGGTTTTATAACCTTCAGCAAGTTTTAAAAGCTGCTCCTTGGTTATCCATCGTTTTAAGTATGCAATTTCTTCAATACACGATACATACATGCCCTGCCGTTTTTGAATAGTCGCAATAAAATTGGATGCCTCTAATAAACCGTCATAACTGCCGGTATCAAGCCATGCCATTCCACGTCCCAGTTTTTCAACTTTTAATTTTCCCGCAGTAAGGTAGGCATTATTCACGGACGTAATTTCAATTTCACCGCGGGCGGAAGGTTTTACATTTTTTGCAATCTGCACAACGCTGTTATCATAAAAATATAAGCCCGGCACCGCATAGTGCGATTTAGGGTGCTGCGGTTTTTCTTCTATCGAAATAGCTTTACCGTCTTGATCAAACGCCACTACACCGTAGGCAGTAGGATCTTTTACATAATAACCGAAAATAACAGCGCCGTTATTCTGCTCTATTGTATGGACACCATCAGCTAAGGTTGCAGAAAAGCCACGACCGTAAAAGATATTATCGCCAAGCACTAAAGCGCATGAATTATTACCGATAAATTTTTCACCGACAATAAAAGCATCAGCCAATCCGCGAGGCTTATCTTGGACAGCATATTCAAAACGCATACCAAGCCAATCACCGGTTCCAAATAGTTCCTTAAAGAGAGCAATATCCCGCGGCGTAGAAATGATGAGAACTTCACGAATTCCCGCAAGCATGAGCACTGACAGCGGATAGTAAATCATCGGCTTATCGTAAAGCGGCAATATTTGCTTGGAAACAGCCCGTGTCAGCGGATATAACCGAGTACCGGAACCTCCGGCAAGAATAATTGATTTCATATAGAGCTCCTAAAGGGTATTAATAATTAACATATATAGAATTATTGTGCTATCTCTTTTAAAATTTTATCATTCATGATTTTTCTTTCTTTATCAAAGAACCATCCATATTTATTAAAATACTTTATTGCTGAAATGATATGTAATTTCAACATTTTTTTTGAACGATACGAACTTCGCGCATGGTCATGAATAATAGTGAGATAAGGATAAAAAATAGTTTTTCCAATTCTGTGCAAACGACGAATAAAGTCAAAATCTTCAAGATACATAAAAAATTGCTCATCAAAAAAAATATTGCCTTGTTTTATAGTATCCAGACGCAAAAACATAAAACATCCAGATAAGCAAGGAGGATTTATAACCTTATCGTATCCTGAATTTTTCAACACATATCTATCGTTAATATTATTCAAAAATTCCCAAGCTGGTAAAAAGCGCCTAATAAATAAATCTATAGGAGTTGGTAAGAGCTTACACAAATATTGCAACTCGCCGTTAGGATATATTACTTTCGGCAATATATAGGCAGTATCACCATGCTGATTCATAAATATTTCTAAATCATCTAGGATTCGAGAATCAAATCGAATATCAGGATTTAAAACCACATGGTATAGAGAATTTTCATCTATTGCTTTACGAATAGCGATATTATGTCCTGCGCCATACCCTACATTTTTATTATTAAAAATATACCGTATATGGGTCAAATCCATATTTAATGCTTTTAGATCAAACTCTTTTTCAGAGTTATCAATCAGATACAACATCCGTTCAGCACTTGGCGCATACGAATTAATTGCACTACGTAATTGAGAAATATCTGTATTATATAAAACAATTGAAGCTGTTATCATTTATTAATTTCCCTTATGGTATAATACATTTGCAGCATATACAAAACTACGATACATAGTATATTACGAAGTATGGTAGCCTAATCTACCTAAAACACCATCATAGAGTCCCCTCATACAATATTTGAATGTAGTAAACTTTTTAGCCGAGCAAACGGCAAATAACCATGGATAAGCACATCCTTTACAAAATAATATAAACTTATCAACCACTGATAAAAATCTAGTATGTAAAGACAAATATATCGTATTACGTGTAATATAATAACATCGAATATTAGTATGGATGTTTATTTTCTTATGACCAATCACACGAACTCGGTCACCAAGAGTATGTTGTAAAACTAAGTTTTTGCAGCCAATAATTTTATAATCATAAAAATTTAATTTCCAACACCATTCAAAATCCACAGAATCGATAAATAAGTCTTCATTCATACAACCAATAGTTCTTAGATATGCCACACGAATTACTAATCCTGACGCAATCGCTTGAAAAACAACACTATAAAGAGCATCTGGATAACATTGCTTAATCCATATTCTTCTTTTATAATAAAACCGTCTATGCTGATTAGATATAACATCATATATAGAAGGTGCAAAAGCAGCGATATTATCCAATAAAACTGAAGACAAGGCTTCATAAAAAGTTTTTATGTAATTCTTAGCAAATATACTATCTTGATCACTTAAAACAATATAATCAAAATTCTTTTTAATAAAATATCTAAAACCGACATTGGTAGCATATGCAATTCCCATATTTTTATGCAAAGAAGCAATGGTACAATTTCTTAGACGAGAAAATTTTGTATTTATATCATCAAAATTTTCTGATCCATTATCAACTAATAAGACTTCATCAACTTGCTCAGCAATAGAAAAAAAAGTTTGTTCTAACAAATTAATATCTGGATTATATGTTACAATGATAACGCCAATAGTCATAACGAATATCAACTCCACTATATAGAAAAATTAAGGGGATTCATTAACGTGAAAAAATAATACACAAAACCTAAAGTAAAAGTAAAGAACATCCCTAAAACCATCATGTGTTTTTCTTTAATAGCATATACTGAGTTCGGTAATAAAACAATTAAAACGGTAGATAAATACCCAGAAATTCTTACAGCAAAAACCGGTAAAAAATTAAAAAGGTAGAAGCTGCATATACCATAAAATGATATTCTTACAAGAAATCTATCATAATCAGAAGCGAGGTATTTATTAACATACAATAAAAAATAATACAAAAGAAACATTACAATATGAGCAAAAGAATAAATATTAGCTCCCGTATTATTACTATTAGCTAATAGAGTAAGATAAATATTGATTTTACTAGATAAAAAAGAAGGCAAAACAGGAACAATCATTCGAAAAAGCATAAAAAGCGACCATCCAACCTCAACGAGAAAAAGTAATATAACTGGAAACAGAAAATAAAAAACACGCTTAATTTTTAACCTTTCTACCAATGGAAGAAGCAATAAAAAAAACGCGGAATAATGAAATAGTATCGCAGGAACAATTGTAAGTACATACATGAAATATTTTTTTTTAAAAAGATAGGGAAGTGACAATAAAAAAAAACCGATAGAAACGGCTACTCGAATTTGGGTCGCTTCATGGAGCAGTACAAAAGCAGTTATATATATATAGAAAGAAAGATACGGATAAAGGGCTTGTTTACAAATAACACAAATTTTTAATGTAAAAGCTAACAACGAATACATCAAAAGGAGGCCTCGAAAGCCTGTTCCGAAAAAGATTGATAATTTGGCTATCAACAAAAAACCTATATCAGTGGTAAAAGCTACTTCTCCGGCATTTATAACACCACCAGAAATAGCATCAAATAAACTCAAATACGATAATGAATCTCTATCAGCTCCGATCGGTCTCAAAGCAACTATAATAGCAAAAAAATATCCAATGAAGAACAAGAAAATAACTTGACCTCTTAAACAAAATTCAAACCTATTTTTAATCATAAAGTTTATCCAAGATCGGCCGCATTGTAATATGCATATCACAATTATTTTCTGCAAAAGCTCTAATATTATATATCTGTTTCTGCCGAGGTTCTCTCCATTTAAGCATATCATAAAAACTTAAAATAGCTTCAATATCAATAGGACTATCATCATCAGGAACATAGTGCACATATACATAGTCATTAGTTAATATGTCGATTTTAGCTGATGCCACCATAGGTAAACCACGAGCCATATATTCCCTCGATTTTAGCTCGCTAGAAAGTATGATACCTTTACGATGGCACCCCAGTGAGCATACAGCCATATCAGCTTGATTAAATACAGCAGACAAATCATCGCCTGCTAAAATTCCATGAAATATAACATATCGTTCTAACTTATATGTACTCACCATGTCTCGATATTGTTGCAATGCATCGCCATCGCCAACAAAATCAATAAATATTTTTTTTTCAGGATTGTTTTTATAGTGTGCATATAATCCATCTATCAACCTATCATACCCATGCCATGAAGAAAATTGGGCTACACAAATTAAATGTATATCATCATGGTATGCTTTAGCGGTAACAAGAGGGATAGCACTACAATCTATTCCATTCACTATTTTGATCGTTGGAACGCCAAAAATCTCATCGTGATGAGAATATGTAGCTATATAATTAATGTACTTATATAAACATTTTCTAAATAAACGATCAGTAAATAGTACAATGGAACCTTTTATTCCTGTATGCTCTTCATCATAAGGATATGTGGGAATTTCATAAATAATCCTACAATTCTGATTTACTTTTTTGATAGCAGCAAGCAAATAAAGTAAATTCCTATCGGTAGGGCTAAATCGACGAACATAAATAAAATTAATTCCAGAAAAATCAATATTAGAAATTTTTTTTATATACACTCGTTTAGTAAAAAAGAAAGAAAGCAACCGCCTAAAATACGATACATCTGTAAAGTTATAATTTACCAACTTTGTATCCAACCCATTTGTATTCAATACTTTAAGCTGAGATAGAATCTTTTTAGCAATTCCGGTTGCATGTACATTTATATCATCGAAATTATAATTTTGTTTACAGAGATATAAACCTCTTTTCATAAAAACCTCATCTTACAGTTTAAACACCTTTCCATCTTCAATATGCACAGTCTTAACAGCATTTCGTAGATCAACTACTAACGTTGATTTTTCAACAATATGCTCAATATCAAAACATGAATGATTGGTTGTAAATACAACGCAATCTGCTTTAGATAATAAAGCATCAGTTAAATCCGTACCGATCCATTTTTTTCCGTGATCGTCAATACATTCAGAGATATACGGATCATGATACAGGACATTTGCTCTTTTTTTAGCACATTCCTCCATAACAAGTAAGGCAGGGCTTTCACGCGGATCGTCAATATCAGGTTTATACGCAACCCCAAGAAACAAAATTGTTGCACTATTCATTGCCTTTTGCTTGCGGTTAAGTGCATACATAATCTTGTTCATCATCTTATGCGGCATCTGGTTATTGATATTACCGGCCGTATTTATCATTGTTAAATCGAAGTTAAAACCCTTTGCGATATGCTCAAGATAGAACGGATCAAGCGGAATACAGTGACCACCGATGCCGGGACCGGGGTAAAACGCCTGGAACCCATAGGGTTTCGATTTTGCAGCGTCTATTACTTCCCAAATATTAATATCCATTTTACCCGCTAAAAGCGCTAGTTCATTGATGAGTGAAATATTGATAAGCCGATAGGTGTTTTCCAGTATTTTTACCATTTCCGCAACACGGGGACTGGAAACAGGATAAAGATGCTGAATTGCTTTACTATAGAGAGCAACCGCAATTTTCTGAGCATCTTCGCCTAAAGCACCGACTACTTTCGGCGTATTATCAGTCTTATAATCTTTATTGCCCGGATCAACCCGTTCGGGACTAAAGCAAAGCCAAAAATCTCGACCTTCTTTTAAGCCTGATTCTTTTTCGATAATCGGCTTCATAAAGTCTTCAGTTGTCGTGGGATATGTAGTGCTTTCAAGTGAAATAAAAGTGCCTACTTTCATATTTTTTCCGATATCAACACACGACTGTTCAATAAATTTCATATCAGGTTTCTTAAAATGATCAAGCGGTGTCGGAACGCAGATAATGACAGCATCGCATTCTTTAATGCGAGAAAAGTCTGTTGTTGCGGAAAGCTTTTTTGTTTCTTTTACAACACGAATCAAATCTCCATCTTTTATATCGCCGATATAGTTGCTTCCGACATTTACTGCATCAGCTTTCTTCACACTTTTTTCAAATCCCAAGACTTGCACATTTTTTTTTGCAAAAGACACGGCAAGCGGCAACCCCACATAACCTAAACCGATAATACCGACAACTTCGGTATTGTTTTCAATTTTTTTCATGAGTGCTTCAACATTTGACATAGTATAACTCTCCTATAACCTATTATATCACTCTATATCGTATTCTTGTAACATCCGTCAATATTTATCCCTGTAAAACTTCTATACTCCGTCCTGCATATACCAATTTCCATAAAATTGAGGATAACCCGCAGGGTATAAAGATTCCGAATAAAGGGGAACCGCTAAAAACTGGGGTTTGTAGAAGCTCCCAATTCAAAAAATCAACAATCTAAAACTTCTATATAAAATTGTTTCTGAGCTTCTGTTAAGAACTCTGTATTGTGGAACAGTAAAACAAAATTGCCGTTATAATATTTACATTTTACTTTTAAATTTTTAAATACTTGTAAAGCATCATCGGTTAGCCCTAAATTCATATATCGCTCTGCAATTATAGAACACTCCATTGCAATAAGCGGGCGTTCTTTCAATTTTAATTTTCTTCGTGTTATACAATCATACACTGAATACTCATAACACGTACCGCATCGAAAGCCGGGCATATCTGCAAAGCTCAATGTAGAATCATACTTCATCCCTGCATTTTCCCAAATAACGAAAGTTTCGGGATTCTGCCATTGGAGATAATGCTGCCGACCGCCTTTTATTTCTTGACCAATTCCAAGCACTTCAAGTGTATCTCGCAGCAATTGTACATCGTCTGTGAACGCTTTACTATTTAAATACGTCCCATAAAAACCATGAATACCTATTTCATGACCGCGTTTATCAATAGTCTGCAATAAGGCTTGCATATGAGGTAATGTAACGGGATATTGTATTGTCATTTCAGGACTGCTTGAAGGTAAAAAGTAAAATGCGCTTTTTAAGTCACGCTTTTCGCTTTCAGACATAATAAAATCAAATGTGTAATAGGGATCATCTTCTACTTTGCCATTATTAACTTTATTCCATCGAGATAATGTATCAAAAGCTAACAGTACAGATTTACGTTTTAAAACATCTCCTCCCATATGCTTAATAAAACGCGGCACAGATACATTGAGGTATCTAAACGGAACATCAACATCATGCGTAGGAGATATTCTAAATTGCATTTTTTTCCGTTCCAGCTGCGGAAATAAATAGTGGAGCAACGCAAATAACAGTTCCACATATTCATTCGCAATAGGACGAAATAAAAAACTTTCTTTATATGCGACTGAAGATTTTGCAGAAAAACGATTATGATTATCCCGTTCTTTTACCACAATTTCTTCGTAACGCGAAATCATAAAAAAGATACTGCCTAAAATATCAATATCACAGTCAATAGTATTTTCGTCAACCGCTATTTTCGGCACACCATACAATACGGGAAGCTCAGCCTCGCAAATATGAATTTCATTATGTAAAGTCGTTTTCAATTCAGTCAAATTATAGTTCTTTAACGGCAAACACGGCATTGCTTCTTCATTAAGCCAGTTATTTGAAGCTCTAACAAAAAAGTCCGCACTAAGCCGCAATGTATTATCACCGGAAGATATAAGAACAGTATTTTGCGCCATAGGTGTAATTTCATAATCGATGCCAAGCCATTCGGTAAAAACAATGGAGCAGGTATATTCAATTTCGGAAATACAAAAGTTAGGAATTTTTATTTTCAGCATAGTATTTATTTCCAAATAATTAAACTGACGCAAAAATATCTTTTATATTTTTCATACATTTATATAATCGGGAACCGCAACGATATATTTGAAAATATGGTACTTGTGCAGCTCCAAATGATCGGAAATATTTTTCAATACTTTCAACCATACTTCCTTCAAAATCGAATACTTTACCGGACTGTAAGGCAAATAAAATAGAGTGGTGCTGCACCATATCCATCCCTCCCATATCCTTTGCAGTAGGGTCTATTCCTCCCATCAAATAATAAACCGTATTATCATCATAAACCAAAAAATTTGCAGCAACAATAGTCCCATCAAGCAGCTTTGCGGCAAACATTTTCACCGCGCTATGCATTATGCATGCATTATAAATACGGACAACAATATCTTTTGAATAAGGAATCTGCATATTTTTCCGATTAAATGTTTTTGTATTTAAAAGAAAAAAATCATCTACAGAATGTAACTCATCAACAGTAATACCAAGATTAACAGCTTTTCTTCTTCTTCTTCTTATATCAGTTTCATATTCATTCTCTAATTGGTCTTCCGTAATATTCTTAATCCGATACGTGTAGCGTGTTGTCTGTTTAAACCCGCACCAATAAAACGGCAGCCAATTGGTAATTTGTGGAGAAAGGCTTTGTTGAAAAAAATCATAGTTAGGTAATTGCTTAATTAAATCCGAATATACTTCTTTTTCCCAAGAAAGACGTTTATAATATTTTTGGTTTACAGGATACTTTATATACGGCCCCAATGTTTGAGTCAGCAATGGCATTTGTATTCTATTAAACCATAGTTTTTTATCAATGCAATAAGGCAAAGCGCCGACTATACTGCCACCTTTTTCTACTAACACTACATTCCAATTATCTTCACCACACACGGCATCAAGCCACCAATCTTTATTAAAAATTGGGACACCTTTTTCTTGTTCACAAAACGTATGATACCTGTCTTTATTTTTCATCATGCTTCCTAATAGTATTAGGCATTTCTAAACACCTGAGGTTTTTAGAGATACCCTATTCTTTTCATCAATAATAGTAAGAGCTTTTTTTAATCTTTCTTCATAATTATCCGCAAAGAACCATGATCCTTCCCGGCGAATGATATTTCTGTCGAGTTGAATAGCTTGATCCACTTTTTCTACAAAGTCTTTCGGTTCAGAAACATATAATACCGATACAATACCTTTAAAAAATTCCCCATACACAAACTTTGCCAAACCGCCTATATCCATCAAGATTACAGGAGTACCGAAAGCTAAACTTTCTATTGCGCATGTTGATAGCACAGCGGATGTTATATGTGAATTTTGCATACATTGATAGACATTAAGTTCCGTTTCAATCACAATACTATCATTCTTATAACTACGGTGATAACCTTTAACAAACCGAGGAATAAAAACAAAAAACAATCGACTATCTAACTTAGTCACTTGCTCAACAAATGTAAGAATATCCCTATCGATGTCATACTGACTTGCAACAGTAATAATAATTTTGTCTTTTAAAAACCCATATTTTTTTTCAAATAGATGCTTATTGATCTCTACCTCTTGCCGCATTAAATCAATATAATAGCTGCCTACGGTAAATATTGAATTTTTATGATATATATGTTCGCTAACGTCTAATTTAAATCGGTCACCAAAAACCAATAGATAATCAGGATAGGGATTCGGATCAAAACTTTTAAACGAAGTATACGCGGTATGATGACTATTGATTACCCCATGCTGCATCTCAATTACCGGAATATGTTTCAACTTAGCAACATAAAACGCAGGCATTCGCATAATATCATAATAACAATTCACATAAATCTTAGAAGGTTTTATCAACTCAAAATATATGTAATAAAAATTGATTCCACCAATGATTAACCGGACAATTTTTTCATAATTAAACTGAATCCCTAAATCATGGATAATATTTTTAACTATCTCTTCTCCTTGAAAGGCTTTCTGTTTAAAGTGAAGCAATTTCGAAAATAATACGATAAAACTGGCAATAAGATCAGATTGTACGTAATATTTAATAGGCACATTATACGACAAACGTTTTACAATAACCGGTATCTGCCTTGTTTCGATAGCAAAAACACATTGCATAATCCTATCAATATATTCATCATTATGCTTCTTAATTTCTAGATCATCAGTAAAAATAATTACACTTTGTTTCTTTAACATCTGAGTTAAAGAAGTCTCTTTCAATGCTGTAAATAATCGCCATAATTTATTTTTCTTCTGAGCTTCATTCGCTTCAGGTGCTTCACCGGAATAATAGTACAGAGTAAAAATATTACTTCTAAAAAAAGGCCATAATTTGATACCTGCATATTCAATATCTTCAACAGAATATGTTGTTTCTATATACTTTATCTTTTCTATAACATCAGTTTTCATTTTTACACCATAAAGTAAATTTATTGTATAATGCCAAGTAAAAAAGTTTTCAAGTTAAGACCTTTAACCTCACCCCTTCAAATGCTCTGCAATTTCCTGTACTTTTTGAAAATCAGCAGGTTTACCGATATCTATCCAATAGCCGGAAATCGGAAAACGAATGACTTTGTATTGCTTTGCTATAAGATCATTCAAAAAATCCGTTGCATCATAGAAAGTATTATGGGGGATTAAATCAAGCAACGACCTCTTAAAAAGATATATCCCTGCATTTGCATAGTAATAATAACTCGGTTTTTCTTTGATTCCAATAATATCTCTTTTATTTTCAATATCAAGTATGCCATACGGTATATTCACGTTGTATGGCATAGCTGCAACACTCATATCCGCGCCATTCTTTAAAAAATGCAAATAAAATTCTTCTAAATTTATATTGGTAAAAAGATCCGAATTCATTAAAAGAATAACATCATTATGCCAATCATGTATATATTGCACACCGCCAATAGTTCCTAAAAATTTTTCACCTTCGCGAATACATTTAATCTGTATACCATCTTTTTCAGTTGAGAAATGCTCCTCTATTTGCTCGGCTAAGTAATTTACCGTAACATTTATATTATCAATACCGCAGTGCATAAGATTATCAATATTATAATCGATAATCGCCTTACCGCCGACTTTTAAGAGCGGTTTAGGTATATTAAGCGTTAAAGGCCGAAGACGCTCTCCCTTTCCTCCCGCCATCAACACCGCATCAATGGGCAAATAGGATTTTCCATTTGAAAAATCAAGAATTTTCTTAACGGTTTTATCTTTATGAAGATAAGGGACAAGTTTAATGCCTTTTTGCCTAATAAAGGAAATTAAATCGGAAGAATAATTATCATCATCAATATAGGTAAAATCTTTCCGCATAACGGTTGCTATGGGATCCGCTAAAGAAGCACCTTTGATTAGAGCTCGTCTACAATCACCATCAGTCAATGAACCCACCACCCGCTTCGATTCATCGATAACAAACAATGTAAGCATCCCATTATCAGAGACAGCATCAAGTTGCTTTAAAGCATCGAGAATACTCGTACTATCTAGTACAAGATACTTTGTAAAATCATGTGTATTCATTACTACTTTAAGCCTTTTACCAACTTTTTCTCCAAAATTGCTTCAGCAAGCTGCCAGTCAAATGGAGTATCAATATCTATCGAGTTTATATCTTCCATAATGCTCTTCTTTATCCTGGAAAAATGAGCCAACCCTTTTTCCTTCAAAGATATTGGATTGATGACATAAACAGCACCATTATACTCATAATACGATTTAACATCTTGACGCCGGACATCATCTTTATTTAGAGTCATCGTTAAAAAGCCATCTGAATCTTCTTCACATATAACGGCAGCGGAAGAAGATAGTTTTACCGACACCACCATATCTATATCATCAGTATATAATTTTACAGCTGCTCGCACATTTTCTACCAAACGCAATGGAGAGGTCGGCTGCAACAACACTATTGCCATATACTTGTTTCCGATAGACTCATAATACTTCAGTGCATGAAGCAAAACATCATTCGTACTTGCCGTATCACTTGCCAATTCCTTTGGTCGCACAAAAGGAACTTGCAAACCGTAATCAGAAACAACTTTGATAATTTCTTTATCATCCGTCGATACACAGATATTCTCATCACTTGTTAGCGCACGTGCTATGTCTATCGAATAATAAATCAGCGGCTTCCCGTGCAATGTCTTGATATTTTTATGAGGTATCCCTTTACTACCGCCGCGGGCTGGAATAATGTACAAAAAGTCATTATCTATTCTTGCTACCATGTTATCCCTTCGCCAATCCCAAAATCTTTTCCGGCTTTTAATCCGATTATAGAGTCCCACAATGAGGCTGAAAGTCCGCTATCGCTTCGCTTTACAGAGATATTGTTTGCCGTAAAGATTTCGCCTTTTGCGATATTTTGTGCTGCAACAATTTTTTTTAATACCACTTGGGAAATCTGTGTTTCCATTTTTGACGGTATTTTTATGCCGGTTCCGAGCGCTGCTTCAATATGTCGAATTTTTTGTACCATAGCCGTAAATTCATTCGGCATAGTACTCGCTGCATGATCAGGTCCCTGCATTGTTACGTCAAGCGTAAAATGTTTTTCGACCACTACTGCCCCAAGCGCAACAGCAGCTATAGCGACTTCATCGCCAAGAGTATGATCGGAATACCCAACCGGACAGTGAAAAGCGTCGGCAAGTGTCTGCATAGCTTTTAGATTGACTGTCTCGATAGGACACGGATAACTGGTCGTACAATGTAACAGGGTAATATCATCAGTTCCAGCCTGTTGCAAAATTCGATAGGCAACATCGACCTCTGCTAAAGAACTCATCCCCGTGCTTAAAATTACCGGTAGCCTTTTTGAGCCTACATACCGCAAAAATGGAATATTGGTAATTTCACCGGAACCAATCTTCAACAGCGGAACACCCAGCTCAACAAGAAAATCAAGACTTTCTTGTTCATCAGCAGTAGACAAAAACAGAATACCAATCGAATCACAATAGGCCTTTATCTTACGAAAATCATCATACGAAAGTTCAAGCGACTTCAACATTTCGTATTGAGAGATTACCTTTCCGGTATTTTTTACTTGATATTCTGCCTGGGCAACATCTTTTGTAATAATAGCATCCGTTTTCCAAGTTTGAAACTTGACGGCGTCTGCTCCCGTTTTTTTTGCAGCATCACACAATTTTAAAGCAAGATCATAGCTACCATTATGGTTTACCCCTGCTTCTGCAATAATAAAAGTTTTGTACTTCATATTAATGTCCATTGTGTAGAAAAAAGGGGCTACAAGCACAATCCCGTAATACAACAGTACTTGCTAAAATAATATCAATCAATCCACGATTCTCCTCACCCATTCAGTTTCACAAGCATTTCTTGTTTTAAGACAACGACATCATCGTACATCATCATAACGCTTCCTTCATCATAATTACCGAATACAGGAATATTCTTTTCGCCATTCATATTCTTAAACATAAAATCAAAAAAATCTAAACCAATGCCATAAGGATGTAAGTAAGCTCCGCCGAAACGAGGGTTAATCTCAGAAATATAATACACACCATTTTTATAAAAAAAATCAACGTCGATCGTACCATAGAATTTAAAGACTTTGACTAGCTGTTTAATTGTGTCAAATAATTGTTCATCTTTAAATGAAACAGTCTTACTAGCGCCTCCAATTCTTGTCTCTAATTTACGTTTTGCAAACGCAGAAACTGCTTCATGTGTATAATAATCGACATATACATCCACATCCATATCTGCAGCATCCATAAATTCTTGTATTATATAATCGTACTGATGCTCATCAAAAAGGCTTTGAAGCTCTTGCATTGTTGCAACCTTTCTGGCACCAACGCTACCACTTCCGGAAACAGGCTTTATAAATACAGGAAAATCTATTTCTTTGTTTGCATATGCAATCATGAATGAATCTAAAGTCCGAAATGTCTTAACAGTAGCAATACCTTTTTGTGTTAGATATTCAAAAAAAAGGAACTTATCAAAACAAATATCAGCTGTCATCTCATCCGGTGTGAAAACAAAAACATTCTCTTTTTCAAACAATGCCCGATTCGCTGCTAAGAGACTTATCTCAGGATCGATTAGCGTAGTAATTGCGTTAATTTTTTCCTTTTTACATATAGAAAGCAAACAGTCAAGATATGAAGCATCTTCTATTGGCGGTGTTAAATACCCCTTATCAGCACAATATAATGCGGGAGAATACTCCGTTTGGGAAGTTGCAATAATTTTTCCACGTCCTTTAAACGAATGCTGTGCATTGTGAAGTAACCGCCCGCGCCTTCCAACATTACAAAATAATAGATTTACCATAATACATCAAACTCCTTGTATTTAAGTGTCTAAAATAAGTTTTTGATATGTCCATCGAGGTCTTATTAAAATATATTTTTCTTTATAGACATAAACATTTGGGAAATAGCGTATAAATACAGGACTTAATGCCATAGTATACGCTCCGACAAATTTAAACAGTATTTTATTATCAGTGGTCAATTTGTAAGTATCGTGCATTTCAAAAAGCCTATCATATTCCAAACATGAACAGCCAACAATAATCTGTCTCTTTACTTTTTTAATTTGCTCATCATGAGGATGGGCGGTATATATCTCATAGAAATATGAATCTTTATGAAAAAATGGATCAATATCATTTCGACTACCATCAATAGTGACTACATAATGCTGTTTTATTTTTTTCACATCAATAATAGAACTTAGAAAATCGAAACACGATGCAGCAATAGCATTACCAGGCTCAACGATAATAGTTAATTTTTGCAGGTCAAAATACTCTTGAAGAACATTTTTTATACCAGCAAAATAGTCATTATAGGTAGGAGCATTCGGTTTATCCCCATAAAATCCTCCACCAATATCAATATATTCCAAATCTAACCCATAGTTTTTTGCTATAGCTATAGCAAAACGACACAACTTTAAATACCCATCAACGCTTCTTGTTTTAGTCGTTCTATGTAAATGTAATCCCGACAGCGTTATATTGTTAGATTTTAAATATGCAAGTGCCGATTCAAATTCACCATTTTCTATATCAAACCCAAAACGGCTACCATCTTGGGGATAATCAGTTACACCGGGCAATAGAGCTTCCATATCGATATTAACACGTAACCCAATTTTTGCAAGTATAGTATTTTGTTGTGAAAATTCAACCAACCATAATAACTCACGGTTCGTATCGATATTGATAATATTCCTTTTAGAAAGTGCATGGAAAAATGTTTCTTTTGATTTCAGCGGTCCATTGTAGACAATATCTCCATTTGAAAAACCTAATGCTTCAGCAAGCATGTATTCATCTTCTGATACAACCTCTGCATAACACCCACTATTTTTTAAATATGTCAACAACCATGGTAATGAATTTGTTTTCACCGAATATGAGAAAATTGAATGAGAAAAATAGGTTTGCAAGGCAGTCTGTAACTGTAAGGTATTATTACGCAACCGTTCTTCATCGATTATAAAACAAGGTGTTTCTAGCTCATGTACTGTATTCACAATTTTCTTCATAATTTATCCCTGCTTGTAAATAATTGAATGTAAAACTTCTATAATCTTTTCAGCAGTACGCCCGTCACCCCAATAGTTTTTATCGTTGTAGGCATTTTTATCTGCAGCGAGCGCTGTAGTAACAGCAGCTTGTATCTCATTAACTCCAATAGATACCTGTATAATATTAGCGCACTGATGCCGCCCCTTTTGCCTATTCCCAACATTTACGGTTGGAATAGACAAAAAAGGGGTTTCAACAATGCCGCTGCTCGAATTTCCAATAACGAACGCTGCCTGTTTCATGAAGCTTAGATAGCGAAGCTGTCCTAACGAAGAAACGACACAAAATACCTTAGGACATTGCATTGCGACAGTTTCAAGATATTCGTTAATTTCCTTGCCGCCATAATCCATATTCGCCTTGGTAATAACAATTTGAACATTCGGAATGCTCTGCAATGCTTGAATAATATTCTTTACCGCTTCCAAATTATAATCAATACCTTGCATCGTTTCGGGATGATACGTCATCAATACCCACCGTTTACCGGAGTCGAGATGCAGCGTTTCGGCTAATTCCGTGCGAGTCAACAAAGTTCCTGTTGTATAGAAATCCAGCGTAGGTTCGCCGACTGTAAAGACATTTTTATCACTCCCCCGCATTCTGATGATATTTTTTGCAGAATCGTCCGTACCGGGAAAGTGATACTCGGCAAGCATTGTTACTGCATTTCGTATAGCATCATCCAAAGCCCCCTCGGTAACATCCCCGCCTGAAAGATGTGCGATTGGAATTTTCATCATAAATGCTGCAGAACAGATCGGCAAAAGCTCGTACCGGTCACCCAATACAAAAACAATATCCGGCATCAGTTTATGAAAGGTATCAGCAAAGCCTTCCGCATAACGGCTCATTGTATGAGCAATAGTTAGTTCAGAAGTATTATCCACCGCAACATCTACAAGCGCTGCGATCGGATAGCCATCTTCTTGTATACGCTCAACCGTATAGCCTTGTTCTTTTAGTAAATGTGCACCGGTTACAACAAGCTGCAACTGAAAATGATGATCATGATGCACCGCATCTATTAAACTGCGTAGACAACCATATTCGGCTCGTGTTGCTGTTACAATACAAATTTTGGTCATATTTATAACTGCTCCAATTTATAAATCCAATCGGAAAAATGCTTACATTCTTTTTGTAATTTTGCTATTCCGATTTTCTCGAGTATGGAAATTCCTCCGCCAATTTTATCGTAATCCGGAATACACGCAAGAATTCTCTTTGACGGTGCTGTAGATTCTCCATCGTTAATCAACTCCGGATTTTTAACTTCTTTTAAAGCTTCTTTAAGAGGACTGATATCATAATCAGATTCAAAATATTTTTGGGTGATCTTATCCAAATCAGCAAAAATCAAACTTTCAAACTCATGTAATTGTATATACGGAAGATATACATACGGAGATACTTTTTCAAAAGCTTGTATTTCTTTCTCCAGCAACAACACCTGCCTATAAGGATCACTAATGGTTTCTATTTTATCCATACCAGGTGTATCCTGCGGAAGTTTATAAAAATCAAACATAGTCGTAACAAATATGTGACCATTTTTTACATTGGCAAGAGCCTTAGTTATTGTTGAACGAGCTTTTTCAAAATTGCTCATTCCGCCCTTGTACATTTTACCATGCTTTTTATCAAGTTTGGTTAATACAGTCCAAGGAATAAGTATTTTATCTCGTAAAGCAAAATATGGCACCAGTATGCGCTTTACAAAAGTAGCTTCAGCTTGCCCTTCGCAAATAACAGAGATATACTTCACGGCTGCCCGCCTAAAACATTTTTTTCCCACAATTCAGACAAAGTAAAATCTTCCAACCATAGCTTTAATTGTTCTTGATCCAACCGATGAAAGAGACTGCATTTGCGTATGCTATCATACTCGGCAACAATAATTTCAGATGAATCAAAGCTATCAAGAAGCCGTGCAGACTGCGTTGCAACAATAACTTGAGCATTTTTTGCTGCGGTTTTTATCATTGAAGCCAATAAATCAATTGCTTGCGGATGCAAGCCTAACTCAGGTTCATCGACAATAATAACATTCGGCAGTAATTCCGGCGGCTGCAAAAAAAGCGTTGTAAGCGCAATAAAGCGGATAGAACCATCAGATAACTGTTCAGCCCCGAAATCATACTCATTATTATCAGCACTAAACCATCGTAGTTTTATATAGTCAGGATTTAATACCTGTGGTTCCAGTGAAAAATCACAGAACTGCGGCATAACAAACTTTATTCTTTCAACAATCCTGTCATAATACTTTTTGTATTCTGATGATTTGTTTTTTAACATATAGAGATATGCAGCAATATTTCCGCCATCACTCATAAGGCAACGGTTATTCTCAATTTCTGACGTATTCCTGATATGAGAAGTCATAGACGTATCATGAAATTGAAATGTTCTACAATTTGATAAAATATATTTGATAATTCTTTCACTGCTATATTTTAGGTTATTAGTAGCTAAATAACTTTCTCTTTGTCCCCCCGCGAGTTCATAACGCCGCTCTCTCCATTCTATTGATTCATCCAAAAAAATTAAAGAATCCTGTATGGTTTTTGCAAGCACTATATCATATACATCGGTATCTTTATCGTTAACAAACGTAAGACGCGATTCAATCGACGATGTATATTTCGAACCAAAATGGAGAAGGTATTCCGCACCACCATATCGAGCAACATAGTTCTGAAAAGCTCCGGTCATCATGTAATTAAGCATTTTGAAAAAAGAAAGTAAATTTGTTTTTCCGGAACCATTCGAACCGATAACAATATTTACATCGGTCAAGTCCATATCTAAGGCATATTCTTTTGATGAACTAATTGATTTAAAACCGGCAAGTTCTATCTTTTTCAAAATTGATCGTCTATTCATAATGCGCCTATATCTATTTTATACAATCGATTCTTACTCCGCTCGGAATGTTCACAACCCTCTCTGCAAACCATTCGGCATTGGTCAGATCACCGCATTCACAATCTTTAAACATAGGTAAGTGATTCATAAGTTCCCAAATAGGACGAGTCATTACACCGGCATCGTTCGTTGCTGTTAAAAATTCTTGTTGTTTTGCTTTATTTTCACATATAACCGCATTGAGCCAGAAATTCGAATGCGTACTGTTCGGTTCATCAAAAAAAGTAATATCGGAGCCTTCAAAAAATGCCTTGTACCGCATAGCTGTTTCCCGTTTATTTTTTAAGAACACATCAAGATTTTCAAGCTGGGCACATCCTAATGCAGCATTAATATTCGGCATACGATAATTATATCCAATTGCATCATGCTTAAATTCCCACCGATGAGGAATTTTTGCCTGTGTTGTAATATGTTTTGCATAGGAGCCGAGCTTCTCATCCTGAAAAAGCAATATCCCGCCGCCGCCGGTTGTAATTGTCTTATTACCGTTAAAACTGATAACACCGATTTTACCGAATGTTCCGGTATGCTGCCCTTTATAAAAGGATCCGATGCTTTCAGCAGCATCTTCAACTAATTCCAATTTCCAATCATTACAAACCTGTACAAGTTCATCGAGCTTAACAGGATGCCCAAAGGTGTGCATAGGCAAACAAGCTTTAATGCGCCTACCGGTTTGTTTGTTAAAACATTCATTATTTTTAATTAGAGCATGTTCTTTCAGCCATTCAACCATCTTTACAGGATAAAGCCCCATTGTTTCCTTATCAACGTCTAAAAATACCGGATGGGCATAACAATAAGAAATAGCATTTGCTGTTGCAATAAATGTCAACGGTTGTGTAATAACCTCATCATTCATTTCAACGCCCGCAAGTTTAAGCGCTATTGCAATGCCATTCGTGCCATTAACACACACAACGGCCCGCTTAGCTCCCGTATATTCTGCCATATCTTTTTCAAACCGATCCACGAACGCACCGACACTGGAAACATAGGAGGTGTCAATACACTCCGCAAGATATTTTTTTTCGTTGCCGATAAAAACCGGTGCGTGCAGCTGTACGGAATCAGCATTATAGAGCTTTTTGATAAAAGTAATAACTTCATTAATATTCATAATTTACATTCTCCCATCTAAATTCTTATACTTTTCTTCGTGTTCAAAATTTGGTAGAAATTTCTTTAAGAGTGCTATAATCTCCGCTTTTTTCAGCGTATCGTTATTAAACAATCGCTCCAGTTCAAAAATAAATTCATTAATTTCAGTGGATGAACGCTTTTGTATACCCGTAATAACACCCAGTGCGGAAAACTTATTCATATCAACCGTTTCTGTTTGGGTAAAGAACTCTTCATAAGGTTTCTCTCCTGTTGTATCTGAAACAGAAAAATAAACAGGATAATCCCTACTACCTCTAAACAGTTGTAAGGCCTTCTCTTTTGCCTCTTCTTCCGAACTGCACTTACATACGGTATAACCCAACTCGTGTAATAATTTTTCTGCAATATCGGAAAAAGTCATTGTTGAAACTTGATCCAGCTTTGGGAAATATACCTCACGATTATGCCCAAGCATACAAGCAAGCATACAAATTTCGCCACTCTCTTTCGGAGAAACAAAATACCGCTTGACATCAGTTGGAGCAGAAATCGGCTGATATTTAGCTATGCGTTCTAAAAATCCTGCCGGTAACGAACCGTTTGAAAAAGCCACATTCGCAAAACGTGCCGTTTTAACGGGGAAATAATCGGAGTATGAAAAAATTAAATCCTCCATTATTCTTTTACTTGCACCCATTACGTTCACAGGATTTGCAGCCTTATCCGTAGAAACACAGAAAAATGCTGCTGGAGGGAATTCTTTTAACAAATCCAATAACTTTTTCGCATTTATAATATTATTTTTGAGCAAAGCTTCAATAGAATATATATCTTTTTCAGTTCTGACATGCTTATGTGCAGAAAAATTTGCTACGATATCAAAGCCTTTCCTCGCTCTCAATATCTTCTCAAAGACAACATCCGCATAATTAATCGGGTACGTAGCATAGTCATCGGGAATAAACAACCCCTTTGTGCTTCGTAAATCTCGCGTCAATTCCGCAAGCTCATTTTCGTTTGTATCAACTACGACAAGGGTGCGGGGCTTAAACGGTAAACACGCTTTAATGAAAGAACTTCCAATACTGCCTGCCCCTCCAATTACGAGCATTGTTTTTCCTTCAATACAAGCACTCAACTGTTTTGTATTTGCACGAATATCAGAAGCAAAAAGACTTTCTTTCCGCTTTATTACATATTCTGAAATAAAATTTTCTATATTAAAATCAACCATAAAGACTCCTTCCTTTTTAAAACAATGCCCTTTGTTTAATAATACGCAATAAAAGGAATACCCCTAAACAGGTTGCGACTGCCCATCGTATATACCAAAACGATAATGTAAAATAATATAAGATAGCAACGCACAGAACAGGTACGAGACCGCACAGATAAAACCTAAAATGATATTCCAAATTTTTTATAACATACCGCGCAATAATGTCATGAAAAAGAAATAAGAACACAAACGAAACAACCGTTGCAATGGCCGCCCCCATATCTCCATATATGGGAATCAGCAAGAAATTTAGACCAATATTAATACCGGCAGCTACTAAAGTACCTAATGATATATAGATAGTTTTTTGATAAAAAAACTCATGATTAGCAGGAAAGGCATACAAAAAATTGAAATAGTACGCCAATACAATAAGCGGAATAAGGCGGATTCCCTTCCAATAGGCCGATGGGGCCATAATTTTATACACCTCCGGTGCTAATAGTAAAAACCCCATAGTTAGCACGGAAAAAAGCGTCATATACCGACCAGCCTTTTCCAAAATGAGATTTCTGTTGTTATCCTTCTTATACTCATAGTAAAAAGGTACCCACGAAGTATTCAAGGCTCCCCAAATCGAAGAAATAATAAGAGCTAAGCTGTATCCTACACTGTATATACCAACACTTTCCTCTCCAACAAACTTCTTCAGCATAATTCTATCACTTTGGGATAGAATCAGCCCCCCCGCACCATGAAGGATAAGCGGCAGAGTCAATTTTAAACAATATTGCCAATAGTCTTTATTATAAAAACATCGACCATTCCTATATAGAAAAACTAAAAAAATACATGCCGACAAAATTTGGGGAATAGCAGCACCATATATCTTTCCTCGATATTTTTCCTCCTGAAAAAAGTAAATAAAAATGAGCGACAGACAAACACTTACGACAGCTATTAACACTCCAAAAATAGCATTCTTTTCAACATCTTTAAATTGCATCCATTTTGTCGTATAAAAGTTAACAATAAAGACGCAAAAACTATGAATGGGCAGCAGAATTACAAACCCCTGCTGTATACCCAAAATCCTTGATAATGGACGTACCCAGATTATACAAATACTCAAAACACAAGCAAAAGAAAGGAAGCTTAAGGTCATAATTGCAGATAAGTACATATCTATTGTATTTTTTTCATACGTAATACGGGCATTTGCAATAGAACCATAAGTTTGCAGTCCGATAAATAACATAAATAAGCCCTGCCATGCCGTATAAACAGCGACGATACCATAATCAGATGGACTTAAAAGACGCGTAAATATTGGAGCAGTAAAAAACGATATCCCTTGTAAAACGAAACTCCCAAACACATTAAAAATAACAACGCGGGAAATCGATTTATTTTTTGAAAAAACATCAACCATTTAGCCCTACTTAAAAAGCTCAATACATTTAACTACAAAACTTTATACACATGAATAGTATATATGCTATTTTTATGCGTATAAGTTTCCACTAAATGTAATTTTAAGACAGCAGCGTTAGTAATCACCGGCCTTGATAAGATATACTTGACATTAAAAGTATCTTTCAAAATATTCATATCTACACGTAAAGCCGCAGGTTGAGGATTTTTATTACGGGTTGGCGCATAAAAATCAGCTCCGCCATTATATAAGTACATGCGTCCACCCCAACTATTATAATAGTCTCTCATTTCAGGATTCACTGCAAATTCAGGCTCGAGCAGTTTTCCGAATTTCCTCATATATGAAAGAGGAATAATACTATTATAGCCATCGACCGTGTGGAAGCCGTTATACATTAGTACCGCAGGATGATAGCCAAAAGCGACTACATTTTCATTAGCATATCCAATGTCATGCTTTATATCATTAAACAACTCAATATCAAAGAACTCTTTATAAGAAATAAAATCATCAGAGCTATAGACAAATTTTTTAGAGATTGTCTTATCTATATGGATGACCTTATCAAGACCTGTTTTATAAACAATTTCGTTATACCATGTTTTAATAGTATCATTATACTCTGTCGGGAAAAATAAAACATAGCATAATTGCAACAAAACAACGGTATAGCCAAGCCATTTTTTATTAAATATAGCATTAATCTGTACAGCAACTAAAGCAAACAAAATATACCAAACCGGAATATTCAAAACCCAAATTCTTCCCCAATTAAACCCTGATAAAGGAGGAATGACAGTTTCAACAAATGTGCTGATAGAATTATTTTCATACAAAGCCGCAATGAATGAAAAAGAGATAAGTATACAAAATAAAAATAATATTATGTGAATATTTTTTCTACTGATATTTTCAAATTGCGTTTTTATCCGTTTTACCCAAAAAGATAAAAAATATAAAAGTAAAAAAATAAATGCAAACGGGATTATGATTTTTCTTTGTAAAGAAGCAAAATGATACCAACCATTCAAAAAATAATTTTTAAACCATAGCAAAACATTACCGTCGCCCAGAGCAAATATTGACCTATTTAACGGCTCCTTTATTACCAAGGCATGATAGAATAATTTAAATTCAACAAGGATATACCCAGTACACAAAACAAAAAAGGCAACAAACAGATTGATATTTATTTTTTTAGATCGTATTAATAAAATTATGGAAACAAGCAGCCATAACCCTATAGCAAATATGCCGACAAAAGCAAAATTTGAAATAAGTGGAAAAAATAAAAGGAGTATATATTTTTTGTTAAATCCGGCATTTTGTTTGATTATATCTAAAAATGTAATTACTAAAATTGGTATAGAGGAAATAGCAACAGCTGACCAATAATATTTAGGCAATACAGCAAAAATTATAGAGATAACAACAGCTATAAAATCATCTTCTATTCCAAGCCTTTTTAATAAGATAAGCATAGATACGAAACCTACAATAATTGCAATATAATAATTAATCATATAGGCAAAGAAAGTAGGTAAAAGACAAAAGATAGCAGAATATAAAGAATAATTAACCTGCATAAAATACAAAGTTGACAAATTATTAAAGGATGGTGTGGGACTATTAAGCGTAAAAAAAGAGTCATTATCCTTGATCATTTTCGCCCATGCAGCATTGGAGTCCAAATTATCGTGTATGGAAATGATAGAATTCTCACCGATAAACGCCGGAAATACAAGAAAAACAATCACAAGCAGCAATATTACACGCAATAAATATCTCTCTTTCTTTTTTAATTTCAACATAAAAATCCTCAATAATAAAAATTTATGATTCACAAATTCAGCTTAGACACCATTTTTGTACTTGATTTCTTTTAACAAAATACGCATTTCCAGCTAGCAAAGCCATAGGCAAATCAGATTTTGAATCGGAGTAGAAATTTTCAATTTCTATTTTTCCAAATTTTTCTTTAAATAAAATCGGCTTAACAGTTCCATAACAGTTTTCACCTAGAATATTCCCCGTCTTTTGGTCCATATTTGTGGCTATTAAATTATTTATACCAATTTTTTTACATATTGGGCGAAGCAAAAAATCAGGAGATGCGCTTATAATGCAATCATCTGAAGCCTGCATCTCTTTGTACCATCCTTTAATTTTATTTTCATTCTCAATCCAAAAAGAGAGAATACAAGCATCTATATCCTTTATTCCTTGTAAAAATTTAAAAAACAATTTCTTAAATTCTTTTTTATCAACAAATTTAAATATATATAAAAACAGACCGCTAACTTGCAAAGGAAAAAAGCGAATAAGCTTTATATCATTTTTTAAACAGAAAAGCCAAAAATTGATTGAACTGTCTCCATCATAAATCGTTCCGTCAAAATCAAATACATTCATAATAGATATATAATTCCAAACAACATACATAAAAACAACAAACAAAAAGCCATTATCTTTTTATCTGCAAAAACAACTTCAACAGGATCTCCATCATAGGAACTTTCGATATCAAGACTATATTGCATAAATATAATAATAACCACAGGCACAGTCAAAATCATATATGGATTAGGGTACTCCTTAGCCCACAGAGCATAAAACACACAGGTCATACCCAAACACAGATACATAAATTTATCAAGAAAGTTTAATGTATACTTTTGCAAAACCGAACGAGTAGCGCCATCTATACCACCCTCAACCATTTTGATTTCATTTCTACGCTTCCCTAGACCTAAATAAAAAGCAGCTGAAACAATCGTCAAATATAACCATGAAGAAACAAAGGTTCCAGCAAGAATGGCACCAAACATAACCCTAATCAAAAAACCTGCTGTTAGAATAGTGATATCTATAATTGGAATATTTTTAAGTCCCAAACTATATGCTAAATTCAAAATAAAATATAGCAATAAATTGAACAAAGCAAAAAAACTGACATGATGAAATACAATTAGATAAGAAAGCAATCCTATAGAAATAAAAAAACAACATACAGCATACACAAAACCCTCTGCTATCGAAATTTTTCCGCTTGCAAAAGGTCTGTTTTTTTTAGTTGGATGAAGTTTATCTTTTTCTACATCCTTAGCATCATTTATTATATATATTGTTGAAGCAATAAGGCTAAACGAAATAAAACCAATTAAAACATATAGTATTCTCTGCCCCCCCCCTTCATCCCGCATAAATATAAGCGGAACAAAAACAAGAAAATTTTTTATACAGTGTTTTAGACGAAGGAGCTTTAATATATTTCTAAATTTCTCCATTTAAATCTTACCGTCTCTCCTTTTCGTTTCCGAATACATCCTATATGCATCTATTAACATATCATCATCACTATATTTAGGCTGCCAGTCCAAATCTTTTTTAGTTTGTGAAATATCAAGAATGTACTCCTCATCGGCTATCATAAATTGTTCGGGATACATAATCGTTAGTCCTATTTTATCAAAAAGAGCAAGTATTAGTTTTACAAAACCTCCCGGCGTATGAATAACAGATGAAGAAGAGCCTGCATACTGTATAACCTTTTCTAAAAGAATCGTAATATTAGGCGGAGATTCCGATCCGAGATTATACTCCTTATTAGGGATATCTTTTTCAAGAGCACAAATAATTGCTGAAACACAATCAAAGACCGAAATCATTTGGTAATGATTTTTACCACTTCCGATCGTAGGCACAGGAAGACCTAAATCAATCAGTTTAAATAGCTTAACAAGGATGCCAAACCGTCCAGGTCCAATAATCATTCTAGGTCTAAAAATCGTTATATTTATCCCTTTTTTGCGAAATTCACGGCAAATATCTTCACAGACTTTTTTACTTTGTCCGTAAGGACCAAAAGGATTCTGCGGATGATTTATATCAACCGGAAGATATTGAGGCTTGCCGTATGTCATATCCGTTGTAAACATAATATAGCTAAGACATTCTCTTTCATACATTACCTCTAGGATATTTTGAGTTCCTGTAGTATTGGTATCAAAAAAATAATCATGGCGATTTTGGGGTACTCTGTTGTGATACTGATTCGCAGCCAAATTTATAACAGTATCGCACGAAGCAAATGAAAGATTTTCTATTTGTCGTTTATCACGAATATCGACATGAACATAGTCAGCCTTCTCATTTATTTGGCTATCCAGAACTTCATGAATATCACAAACGGTTACCGATTCATTCCTGTTTAACAGTTCATTTGCAAGATAGCGCCCAACAAAACCATTACCACCAAAGATATAATACATTTAATTTCCTTAACTTCTTGAAATAAGAACAACACCAATACAGATAACTGCAATCCCCGCAATACGAACCGGCGAAAGAGATTCTTGAAAAAACAAGTAACCGGCAACTGCCGAAAGCACATATCCTATACTGAGGAACGGATATGCAAAACTGACTTGAACCTTTGAAAGAACAGACATCCAAAGGATAATACTTACTGCATAACAAAACATTGCAATCCAAAGCCATATATTGCTTGCTAAAAGCCCTATATTGTAAGCCATTCGAAGCATGTTCATTTCACCGACTTGAAGCATTCCTTTTCTAATAAACAGTTGGGCACAGCAGTTAAGACAAACACTTAATAAAATAACACCTATATTCATTTTATCAATCCTTTTACAAAACACAAATATTTTTGATATTTTTCAACAACCGCTACTTTAACACCACACCGTATTCATCGATATGCTTGATTAAATCCTTATGGTTCAATTTAGCATAAGCAACAAAGTCAAAAAAATAGGGTAGGCATGTTTCCTCTTCAATTTCCGACTTCAAATGCGCTGCCAAAAAAGAATCTACTTTATTACCTTTTAATGCAATGTCCACATCCGAACCCTGCTTATACGTTCCTAATGCACGCGAACCGAATAAAACAGCTTCCTCAATTTCGCTATGCCGTGCAATGTAACTTAAAATGATTTTGATATGCTCTTCTGGCAAACCGTACCGCATACGCTAAAGTTCCGCTCGCAGTGTATCATTAAGTTTTTCAACTTCAGGTAAAAAGCTTTCAATCACAAAATCATTAAGCTCTCCAAGAAGGGAAACATCATAGACATGACTCGTAAGATTTCTCACTTCAAGAGCTTTTAACCAAACTTCTCCATTTTCAATCATTCCATCTTGAAAGGCTTGACGGAATGCTCTCTTTCCTGTTTGAACTTCCGTATACCCTTCATTCTCAAGATAGTCTTTTAACACCTTCCAAGAAAGCTCTATAAGAATTTCAAAAGCTTGTACCAATGCCATCTGAAATGCATCATAATATTTTGAACCCTTAGGATGTTCCTCAACGTCCGAGCACCTTTCTTTAAAGACGATGAGGGCTTTTTCAAAATTTTGAAACCGCTGTTTCCAACGGATATTTTCCGTATCTTTCATCATTGCCTATGATAAATACTTTTCCAGAGGGCTTTCATCCCCTCTACTCCTTCTCCCCCGCCTCATTCACCGTGCCGTGCACCCGTGCGGGGTTTCCATAGACAAGGGTGTATGGCGGCACATCTTTTGTTACTACGCTTCCTGCACCGATTAACGCATATTCACCGACAGTTACTCCGCAAACAATCGTAGCATTTGCACCGATAGATGCGCCTTTTTTAATCAAGGTTTGTTTATACTCATGTTTGCGTTCAATAAAGGCACGGGGATTTATCACATTGGTAAACACACAGGAGGGGCCGCAAAAAACATCGTCTTCTATCACCACATCGTCATATAGCGAAACATTATTTTGAATCTTTACGCCATTGCCGATAACAGCCTTCCCGCCGATGTTAACATTCTGCCCGATGGAACATCTTTTACCGACTTTAGCGCCGCTCATAATGTGCGTGAAATGCCAGACCTTGGTTTCTTCTCCTATCTCCGCACCTTCATCAACATAACTCGATTCATGCACAAAATAATTTTTAGCCATATTCCCCTACCGCTTATAAAATACTTTTATCGCATCACAGGTATAGGCAATTTCATCTTGAGTCAACTCAGGGTACATCGGCAAAGCAAGCACGGAAGCGCACAGTTTTTCGGCAACGGGGAAATCCCCTTTCTTGTAACCGAGATACTTAAAACATTCCTGTTCATGTAAGCACTTGGGATAATACACCGTTGTGCCTATGCCTTTTTCGGTGAGATATGCCTGCAGTTCATCCCGTTTCTCAGCAAGGATGTTAAACACGTAGTACACCTCTTTTCCCTTCGTTTTGACTACGGGGAGTTTTATCTGTCCGATATCTTTGAGTAAAGCACGATACTGAGCTGCGTGTTCAGCTCGTTTTGCAATCGATTCATCAATATATTTTAACTTAACACCCAAAACGGCAGCCTGTAAACTGTCAAGCCGAGAGTTATAGCCGATATAGTCATGATGATATTTTTTTGTCGCTCCGTGGACACGCAAGCTTTTCGCTTTTAAGTAATACTCTTCGTTATTCGTAACGATCATACCGCCATCGCCGTAGCCGCCGAGCGTCTTGGTCGGAAAAAACGAATAAATCCCCATATCGCCGATAGTTCCTGACTGATGCAAAGCGCCGTTATACATATCCTGCATCCCGAAGGCCTCAGCTGCATCTTCCAACACACGGAGATTATGCTTTTTTGCAAGTGCCATACAAGCAGTCATATCCGCCGTTTGTAAGAATAAATGCACAGGCAATAGTCCGACCGTATTTTTTGTTATACGTTTTTTCGCATCCTGCATATCCATACAGAAGGTGTCTTCATCAATGTCGCAAAAAACAGGTTTACCGCCTAAGCGGGCAATACAGGAAGTGGATGCAAAAAACGTAAAAGCAGGTGTTATAACCTCTGCGCCGTTTTTAAAGCCAAGAATATCGGAAGCAATCACCAATGCGTCACTGCCGTTCGCAACCCCGACCGCGTATTTTGCTCCGGTATACTGTTGTATTCCTTCTTCCAAACTTGCTACAGCTTTTCCTAAAATAAAATCCCCCGTTTCCAGCACTGAGGATAATGCCGTATCGAACTCATTTTTTAAATTTTTATATTCTCGTGTCGCAGTATAAAAAGGTACTTTCATCATCTTTCTCCTCTTAATCTATTTAAAGATACCCCTCATTTCCAACGTTGAAAAATCACACGGCAGCGTTACCGGCAATCCGGTTTTTTGAGATTTATAAATAGCCAAGATAATCTCTAAAGCTTTTTTGCCTTTTTCGCCCGAAACGAGCGGTTCACGATTATGTTCGATTGCATCGACGACATCTCTAAAAAGAGCCGTATGTCCGAAACCGTACACCGTCGGCGGGTCTTTTTCATTAGGATTAAGGACATTTTCTTCCGTGTCCCCTACCTGTTCCGCATCGGCAAAACGCCATGTTTCCATCTTATTAACCGCAAGCCCGCCGATCACAACGGAACCTTCCGAACCGAATAAGCTCAATGTTTCATTGAGATTTTTCGGATACACATCGGCAGTTCCTTCTATTATGCCAACAGCACCGGAAGCAAATTCTACAATCGCACAACCGAAGTCCTCTGCATCAATCGGACGGATAAACCGGCGGGTTTGCGCCTGCACGCGGACAGCATCTTCCCCCATCATCCATTGCAAAAGATCAATACCGTGCGTACACTGGTTCATCAGAGTACCGCCGTCCTGCTCCCACGTACCGCGCCACTTTGCCTGTTCGTAGTAACCTTCATTTCGGTTCCAGCGCACTTGGATCATTCCGTGCAGCATTTTACCGAAACGGCCTTTTTGATATGCTTCACGTGCTTTTACCACCGGTGCATTAAAGCGATTCTGAAAGCACACTGCCAATGTTTTACCGTGTTGTTTTGCCGTATCAATCATCGCTTGTGCATCAGCTGTAGAAAGTGCCATCGGCTTTTCGCAAATTACATGAGAGCCATTCTGCAAACAATGCACCGCAATATCCTTATGCTTACCGGATTCGGTCGCAATCGTTACTATCTCCGGTTTACACGTCGCAAGCATTTCTTTATAGTCGGCAAATACTTTCACCATTGCATTCGGCAGTGCTTTAGCGTACTCAGCTTTTTTCTCTTCTGCACGCTCCTGCACGGGATCGCAAACAGCAACTAAATCAACCGTATCCTGCATCGCAACAAATGCTTCAATATGCTTAAAACTAATTCGGCCGCAGCCGATTAACGCAATCTTATATTTCATTTTATATCCTTCTCTTAATTTCACTCCAAAGCCACATACTTAAATTTGCTTAATTATTGATTAACTGATACGCTTCTTGTGTTTTATCGATATACAGGTAATCTTCATTTCTAATTTGAGAAAACGTATGGATACCAACCGGTAGTTTTTTCATGGAGATGTTACCTCATTGCTCAAATATGCTCGCAATCGATATACTTACCTTTATAGGCATCTTTAAAAATATATTTTGGAGACAATCGTTCGAAAGTCAATCCATCACATTCCATTTTATCTTTAAGCGTCTTCCAAGCAAGACATTCAAGATTCATCCGAAAATTGCATTTGTAGAAATTGTCCTGCAGATAATCCAATTGCCTGACCGTAGTTTTTATGCTTACACCCATAAAACATCCTAATATAAATCAAATCTTATAGCTATAAGCATAAAAAGCCAACAAGAATTAAAGTTTTTATAGGTATAGGCACAAAAACAGCAATAAATTTAAAATCTTTAAAGACACAGCCATAAAATAGTATAATCTATTTATACAACGTGTAAATTAACCCCAAGCCCCTCAAAAATGAAGTTTTCAGGGGAGGCTATTCATTTATTGGATAGCGGGCATTCCAAATCTTCCGTACCAAGCAGTTTTTCTGCCGTTACAGCAAGCTTCATGTATAGTGTCATAAATTTATCCCATGAAGCATAGAGTGCATTAACCGCATTGACAATATCTTCCGGCCGCTCGGGGTATTCATGGGCAAAACTATTTCTCAACGAACGGAAATACTGCCAGTCCTCCGCCGATGTTAAAATGTTAAATTTTTCAAGTTTATTGAGAATATCGATAAACGGATGCGCGGTTGTATCGCTTTCCAGCAAACTATATACAGCAGGGATTAACCGCAAGCCAATGCAATCTTGCAACTTTGCAAACCGATAGAGGAATTGATCCAAAACAGCAGTTTGCTCATCGGATAATGCGTTCAGCCTCTCTTCTGTAATCGGAAAAAACGAATGCAAAGTTTGAAGCGCCACATCAATCCTGTGTATATGTTTTTTACATTCTTCCAGTGCAGAAGCGCATTTTAGTTTTGCTATTTCGTCCATAATACTACACCTTGCCGGTATGCATTCTGCACGATCAACCGCCCATCATCAGCGCCGGTTGTTGTAAGTAGATCAATCCGTTGCTCACCGAGCTTCAATTGTAGAGCCGCAGCCGTCTGTAATTTTTCTTCAAAGGCTGCAGCAGAAGTAAGCGGCGTTTGCACCAGTATATCGATATCCCCGCCCCGCTTGCTATCATCAGCACGAGAACCGAATAGGATAATTTTTTCAGCTTGCGTAAAATGCCGACGAACGGAATCGATGATGATGCTTTTAGTTTCTTCAGACAGACGCATTGTTACCCAAAGTAGTCCCACGCAGGCATGATAGTTATCCTTTTATCTTCTTTTACAAAAAGATCACGAGAATCCCGCGTAAGGGTAAGTCCTTCCCGAACCTTAAAGAAATCCATAGCTTTCAGAAGTCCGTTTAACTCTCGTTCGGTGTTATCGAGGTTCAGCTCTAAGCATACCTGAATGCACTGCGGTGCAAAAAGCGGATTAACGACAAAATCGCACTCGCACGCATCATCACTATAATAGTAGATTTGTTTATCGTCAAAAGTCCCGTACTTTCGGCGGAGTTCGTTAAACACAAAATTTTCTAAAATATGCCCCGAATTTTCGCTAAACGTAAGCCCTGCCGTCCGTATCAATCCGATATCGGTAAAATAAACTTTTTTTGGGGCAAGGCTCTGCGCTTTTTGCGACCACGCAAATTTCGACACTAAGCTCAACAAATACGCATTCTCAAAATATGAAAAATAATCAAGAATGGTGGTATGCGACTTTACTCCGGCGACTGTTTTCAACTTGCTGGGAGAAATCAGCGATGCGGCATTGGAAGCGAGATACACATAGAGTCGCTGCAGCGATTTATCATCACTGACATTGTAGCGCACTGCTATATCCCGATATAAGATGTCCTTTTGAAGCTGCATAACAACTTCGGAATTATTCAGCTTGAGATACTCGGGAAAACCGCCTGTTTGAAAATAGCTTTCAAACGATTGAATACCTTTTTGTGCATGCGCAAAGCGCAGATACTCGGAATAAGAAAACGGAAACAACTCTTTTACGATATGCCGCCCGGTCAGTTTTGTTCCAAGTTCACGGCTTAAAAGGGAGGCATTAGAGCCTGTTAATACAACCTGAAAACCTTGATCCAGCTTTTGCCGCACATACAATTCCCAATGCGCTGCGGCTTGTATTTCATCAAAAAAAATAAGAGAACTCTTCGATTCCTCAATAACAGCATCCAGTATTGCATAATCGGAAACGGAGAATTCCAACAGCCGTAAATCATCAAAATTCAGATAAAAAAACGGCTTATTGAGCTTCTTTACAAACTGCTGTAACAGGGTGCTTTTCCCGCACCGCCGAACACCGCATACCACAAACGCATGGGTTGTTATATCGGGGATATCCGCTAATGCATCTCGATATATGCCGTCATCGGTTTTCCACAGTTTTTCAAGTTGTGTAAGATATATTTTCTTTAATTCTGCCTGTAACATTGTGAAGAAAATATATCAACAACTGCATTGTATGTCAATACCATCAACATATATATGCCAATAGCGTTAACATATTACTAAACACAATACGCCCCTTGTAAAGGGCTGCATTATCAATGGGGGTGCCTTAAAAGTTGTTTACTTCCCTACCCCGATTCCATGCATATACTGTTCGAGTTTAACGGTAAAAGTACGCATTTCTTCAGGTTTGATATCACCGATATTTGCGATACGGAATGTATCAATATTCCCCAGCTTTCCCGGATAAATGGTAAAGCTGTGTTCAGCAGCAAAGTCATGCAGGGCATCAAAACTGTATTGAGGGGTCTTCGGCTCCAAAATTGCCGTAATAAAATGGCTTTGATGCTCCTCTTTTACCAGCATTTCAAGGCCAAGCTTTTTAACCGCTGCTACTAGTATATTCCAACACTCGGTATAGCGCTCATACCGTTTTTGAACGGTCTCTTGTTTGGTCTCTAAAACAGCCTGCCGTAATGCATACATCGTTTGTACCGGCGGCGTAAACCGTGTTTGATGGGTCTTTGAAAAATACGCATATTGATCATACAGATTTAAATAATAATTGCGCATCGGATAGTCTTTGGTCTTTTCAAGCTCGGCTTTATTGCAGATAACAAATCCTACACCCGCCATGCCTTGAATATTCTTATTGCTGGTAGATGCCATAAAGTCTATACCGAGTGTTTTTAAATCCATCGGCATTCCGCAATAAGCGCTTACCGCGTCAACAATCGTAACCATGCCATATTTTTTTGCCATAGGGCAGATAATATGCAGGGGGTTAAGCAAGCCGGTTGTTGTTTCATGGTATACACATGCAAGATGAGTATACTTTTTCGATGCAAATACAGCTTCAAGTTTTTCCAAGTCGATAGGTTCATACGTTGAACTTTTATATACATCCATAGGGATTTTATATACTTGCGCGATTTTTGCCATCCGCGCCCCATACGAGCCGTTATCAATTACTAACAGCTTTCCGGTATCGGGCACACAGGAAGAAACCATGACTTCATCCGCACCGGTACCGGAGCATCCGAACATAACGGTTTCATACTCATCGGGATTAGTCTGAGGCGCCAGCGCAAACAGCTTCATTTCATCGCAAAGCCATTGCATTAAATTTCCGAATTCTTTTTCACGCGGACAAATATCTGCTGCGACTTGAGCATATTTAACACTATCGGTAGTTGTGGCAGGCCCCGGATTAAGAAGCACTTCACGGCGAACATTGCGCAGGTTTTCATTTTCTACGATATGAGGATAAATATCATTTACCGCCATCGCCAAATGATCTTCATCGTCGATTTCCCGCCATACATAGTACTCGATTTTCTTTACCGCAACAGCGTCAGTCTCCGCAATTTTCAAAAGCGCATGCTCGTATTCCATTTTAGGTAAATCATTATAATGATCCTTTGCGTACGCACACATGTTATTTAACACTTCTTTCGTCAATTTGGTAATACCGACCAGTTCACCTAAAATACTGTGTAAGTCCTGTTTCTTCTTAGACAGCCCCGTCAGGCGCATATCCGCATCAGCTTGGAGATATACCTCATCACCGGAATGCGTAGCGCCGCTCGCTAAAATAAGATTTTTCCGCTCATCATTTATCAGAGTAAATAATCCGATCGAATCATAAATCAAATCGGATTCCAGCAGTAAAAAGGAACCGGTAACCAAAGGTGCACAGCATTCAAGCGTTCCCATACTGCCGGTTTCAGCATAGCGCTCATTTTTTACCGTAATGATAGCCGGATATTTTTGGGCAAGACGGTCATAATATTCGTTGCAATGCCCCGTACCGATAATAATTTTTTCTATTCCATGAGCAAGCAGTTTTTGTACCGATTGCTCTACAATTGCTGTTCCCCCTATTTCCAAAAAACCTTTCGGCATTGTTTTTGTCTTATCTTTTAAGCGGGACCCCAAGCCACCAGCCAAAATAACAGCTTCCTTAATCATACTATTTCTCCAGTAATGCCATAAAAGCTTTTTTATTTTCAATAGGAGATGATTTCGGTCTTCCTAAGTCAGGGCGCGCACCTTTAGATACCATCACCTCAATAAATACCGTACCGGGGCTTGCAAACGCGATTTTTAAATTTGACAGCAACGCTTCCGGCGCTGCAACGGATAGAGCTTGATCATATCCACATGCCAAAGCAACAGCACATAAGTTTATGTTCCGCGCTACAGTAGGCTGTCCGCCGACCGAATCATGAGCGCCGTTATTTAAAACGATATGCACCATGTTTTTCGGTTTTTGAGTACCGATCGTACTGAGCCCTCCAAGGTGCATAAGAGCTGCGCCATCGCCGTCAATACACACGACCTTACGATGCGTTTTGCATAAAGCAATACCGAGCGCTATTTGAGAAGCATGTCCCATTGAACCGACCGTTAAAAAGTCCGTATTATGCTTTTGCCGATTTTTCTCGCGTAATTCATACAATTCACGAGATGCCATTCCGGTAGTCGAAACAAAAACTGCATTTGAGGGAGCGTGAGCTATTATCTGCTCTATTGCCTGTTCTCTCGTCATTTCAGCAGGGACAGAGTCGTTTGATTTAAGCGTATAGGGTGCAAAGCAATCTTTCCGCACTACAAGCGCAAACGGAGCATTTCTCTCTTTGATCATTTTATAGGCATGTATAATTTGAACAGCTGCCTTTTCCTCATCGGTTTCCAAAATTGCATACGGGATTTCCATTGCATCAAGAAGTGCACAAGTTACTTTTCCCTGCGTTATATGCTGCGGTTCATCATGAACACCGGGCTCCCCCCGCCATCCGATTACAAGCAAAAGCGGAACCGAATATACCGCCTTATCTGCAAGTGAAAGAAGCGGGTTAACCGTATTACCCAATCCGGAATTCTGCATATACACAAGCGGAATAGTATCGGTTGCAAAATAATGCCCCGCTGCGAGTCCGACAGCACATCCTTCATTTGCTGCGATAATGTGATGCGTTTTATCTGCCGTATCCGTTATATATGCACAGAAATTTTTTAATAAAGAATCAGGCACTCCGGTAAAAAAATCGGTACCGTTTTCCTGTAATAACTCATAAAAAAATTGAGGGCGTATCATTTATTTAGTCCCCGGAATTAATTCCAAAATATTTTTTATTGAAAGACACATATCATTCACTTCTAAAGAACGTTCAGCTTCTAAAATAGTCTTTGCGACTTTATACATTGCAGGATACGATGCCCGCAACATGTGATTCGCATAAATAATAACATTTGCTCCCCAGGAAGCAAGCTCCGATTCGGTAAATTGATTATAGGTAGTGGGTACTAAAACGATCGGTACTTTTTTATATTCGCCTCTAAAGCGTTTACAGAATTCTTTAATATCTTCCCCTGTTTTTTCTTTACTGTGAATCATAACGCCATCGGCTCCGGCTTTTACGTATGCAAAAGCCCGTTCCAAGGCCTCATCCACAGAATGGCCTGCTATCAGAGATTCAAGGCGAGCAATAATCATAAAATCTTTGGTAACTTGTGCCTTTTTACCTTCCGCTATTTTATGACAAAAATCTTCTACCGGTGCCAATTCCTGCTTAGCTTCCGTACCGAATAAGCTGTTTTTCTTCAAACCGACTTTATCTTCTATTATAATAGCGGAAATACCGTTCCGCTCCAAAGTTCGAACGGTGAATACAAAATGCTCAGGTTTGCCGCCCGTATCACCGTCATAAATGATCGGCTTGGTCGTACATTCCAGAACATCCGTTAAACTTTGTAAACGAGTTGTAAGATCAACCGCTTCAATATCTGGCTTTCCCTTACTGGTAGAATCGGTAAGACTTGAAGACCACATTCCATCGTAACGATGAACACCATCTTCTTTTTGTACTTCAATATTTTCGATAATCAAGCCTGAGAGGCCGGAATGAGCTTCCATAATCCGCACAACCGGTTTTGCTTCGATAAGTCTCCGTAACGTTTTCATTCTAATTTCAGGCGTTGTCCCGATAGTATGCATATTAGCGGCAAGCGCCGTTGAATTAATTCCTTTCGTGTAAGGAATTTCAATCACCTGACCGCCCCACTCGTTCATTACTTGAAAAACTTCATCTCTGATCTTGCTTAAGGGGCCGACTTGCCAATCATCACCGTGAATAATAAAATCCGGTTTTAATTTTTTTAAATTCGGAACATACGACCAGTCTTCTTGCGGAATGACTTCGCTTACGCCTTTAATATTCTCTATAACCTGTTTTCGTTGTTCATACGTCAAATACGGTAATCTTTTATGCGAAACAATAGCGCTATCCGTCAACACCCCAATAATAAGGCGTCCGTATTTTGCACCTTCTGCAATAATATTGATAATGCCGGGATGGATGATATCCCCGGTAATTCCCAAATATACTGTTTTTTCCATAGGTTACATTTCCCAAAAAACATCAAGCTTGTATCAAGCCTCATATTCGCCAATATCAATTAAATATTTTTAACACCACACTCAAAAATTCATAAAAACAGTCTATTTCTTAAAAGCATGCTCAAGAATATATGTTTGCCCGCGCTTATAGATGGGATAATAATCTTCATACCAGTAGAGAGCGGTCATCGTATGCCTATGCAGCAAAACACTTTCCTTAGGCATTGCAAGGATAATTTCGGGTCTAGCATCAAAAAAGACCGTAAGTTTTTCTATAATTGCGGTATTCATTCGCGCCTTTTTCCTAAAAACAATATTCTCTAACGCATGAGCACAGGGGCATTACATGAGCTAC
The DNA here is from genome assembly GCF_024181325.1 of Treponema sp. OMZ 305. Classification (NCBI taxonomy): domain Bacteria; kingdom Pseudomonadati; phylum Spirochaetota; class Spirochaetia; order Treponematales; family Treponemataceae; genus Treponema; species Treponema sp. OMZ 305. Next base: position 2,393,482 of record NZ_CP051300.1, read on the forward strand.
ATGAATCAAAACTCCAACCGATGTTTTAGCATCCCCAACCGTACAAGTGTTGCTAAGACAGCTCCGGTACAGTCGGCAAACCAGTCATATACGGAAGCATCGCGCCCGGGAACAAAGATTTGATGGATTTCATCAGAGATACCGTAACAAGCAGTAAAAAGGCAAACAAGCGTGAAATATTTAAACGGTTTTGCAAGCCATTTACCAGAAGCAAACCAATAGGAAAGCGTAAAAGCAAGACTCCCGAAAGCGCATGCATGCAAAAGCTTATCTAATCCATGAAAAGAAACGCTCTCCGGAATAGGCAGCTTTGACTGCGCAGAAAGGAGAAAGATTACAACGGCGATACACATTGACATACACCGCATAGTATATTCGATGATTTTTTTTGAAATCATGTCCGACACCTCCGAAATAAGATGAGGACATACCTCACCCATTCACACAACTGCTTTGATTTTTAAACAGGCTGTATGCCAATCAATAAAAATGACCGCCGCTGCTTTCTGTGCCGCCGAAACAGGCTCCATTCCGCATAAGGCTGATAATCGTAAACTACGGCAATATACACCAAGTTTAAGCTAAAAGCAAGATACGCAAGCTATGGTTTTTCGGATATTCAAAGGTTTTCTAAACGTATCGCTTATGAAATAAAGGGACAAAGACATCGAGGGAGACTTCCTATTCTGCCTCGTCTTTTTTGACAATGCGTACCTTCCGCGCGGGTTTCGGTTTTGTACTTGAGTTGTGCTTATTGATGATTTTCTTTTTTTCTCCGCCGACTGTCTCTGCAGAAATACTCCGCTGCTTTTTCTCTCGTTTTTCCTTGAGCTGCTCTTTCCGTTTTTTTTCGATAAATTCAAGGCTTTCGTTAAGCCCCTGCAAAAAGGTTTGCATTTCATCCTGAAATACGACAATTGCATGGCGGTCAAAACCGGCGCCGTCAGTGTTTTTGCTTTCGACAATCTGCAAAAAAACATCACCCAGCCGATTCTCTTTCACATTAAAAAAATATGTCCGGTTCTCTACCGGAATTTGAGTGGTAAATAATTCTCCTCGAATTCCCATTCCGTTATCCTTCCCTTAAAAGCTACCGATAATTGCCGGAATGCATATAGCCAGTAAGACCATCAGCATTCCTTTACCGGCGCCGTAAAATTCGGCTACAGCTTTCTTAATTTTTTGCCGATACCGCCGCATCGGCTTTGCGTACCATATCTCCCTGCCACTGCACAAGGTATTCTTCCGCTGCCTGATCATATCCTTTGATGTCTGCCATAATGCGGAATACCGGTTCGGTACCGGAACCGCGCATCCAGATAAAGGCAATCGGCATATAGCTTGCATTATAGAACTGCACTTTGAGGCCACCCTTTGCGGAAACTCCAAAATCTCTGAGGTTTTCCGTACAAACCGTTCCATTATACGCAAACACTTTACAGGCTGCTATACCGAACCGGTCTTTCAGCAGCTGTTTTTTATCCGCCCATTCCTGCATAAAAATCTTCTGATATGCCGATTTTAACGCAGTGTGGTCGGTTGTATGGATGTGCATCAGCGCCCGCGCTTCCTGCGTCGGGGTTGTCCAATAGCAGGGGAGCGTTGCAATAATATCCGCAAAGGTAAAGTCTTTCCGGTACTTTGCCGCTTGTCCCGACCGCTCGCACCAGATGTGGAACGGACATAGGCGGTTCGGTTCATCTTTTATGAGCAAGAGCTTGCTGATTGCAAAGAGTGTATTCAGCGGATCACGCACGGCGGCGGGGTAGGTGATATTCCCCCCGTTGGAACCTTCGCCAAGTATCCGCACTTTGTAACCGTACCGGCGCGCATCTTCCGCCCGGTTTACTACATTGGCTTCACCGACCTCCGCATAAAACACTTCCGCATCCAAGGCTTTTGCGATTTCGTTAATGCGGAGCGAGGTCGGCCCGTTGACGGTAACTGCGAGCGGCGCGCCGGTGTTACCGCTGTAGTGCAGATAACTCAGTTCTGCGATAACCGAAAGAGCAAAGACTTCCTGCGCTTCAAGGATCAGCGCTTTTTGCTGCGCCTCATCCCAGTAAATGATATTGCCGCGGTCTCCATCGCAGTCGGGCATGTAGCCGAACAACGTATTCTCCGCCTGTGCGGGATTGCTCCGGTGCAGTTCTTCGATCTTTGCAGCACAAGTTGCGAGGTTCCCCCCTTCGGGAATAATACCGTGGACGATATTTCCGGCCTTTTCCGCAATACCGACAAGCTGCATACCGAGCTTTTCAAAGAAAGCTCGGTCAACCGAAGCGGCGCGGGCGCTGCCGTTAAAGTCTGCAACCAGCGTAAACGGCTTCCCTGCTTTTGCAAGCTCAGTACATTGAAGTCGAATGCCGTCAAAGAATCGCACTTGTTCCGCGCTCTCTTTTGAATCGGCAATCACTTCCTGTAAAAAGTTTTGATAGGCTGCAAGCGCCGCTTGTTTATGCGCAGCCTCTGCCTCAAACACCATTTGTACCTGTGCCGGATTAGCCTGTTTGCGCAAGGCAGCCGCAGTATCTTGGTGTGTGGCGGCGCATTTTTGTGTGAATAAGGCTATCAGCCGGGCGGATTGAGCGCCGTCCAGTACACCGCCGGTATCCAACCCGAACTTAAAGCCGTTATGCCCGATGGGATTATGGCTTGCGGAAATATACATGAAAGCCGCCCCTGCAGCGCGTGCGTACGCCATAATCTCCGGCGCCGCTGCTATTCCAACCGATTGTACCGCTAAAGCCGCCGAACTTTTCACCGCGGAAATAGCCGTAGCAACCGTCGCCATAGGCACATCCGAACCTGTTATCGCGGACGCAGCGGCAAACGCCGTTACAGCCTCTTTTAAAAGCGCTGCGCCGGTGGGACGGCTGTCGCGGGCTATGACTATCGTGCGGATTGCCGGAAACTCAGCTTGTAAGAATTCCGCAAATGATTGAGCGGCAAAGAAAACAATATCGCGGTCGGCGGCGGAAATTTCCGGCGCTCCGTCGTTTTCGCTTCCGGATTGAGCAAATACTTTGCGCCAGCCTGACGCCGATAGAATCATCTTTTCAAAGGCCTGCTGTAATTCAGGGTATGCTGTATTCATTGATATTCTCTCGTATCGAAATCGATTAACCGAAACCTCTAAAAACCACAGCTTTTAGAGGTTCCGCTTCGCTTTAATGTGCTTTTAAAAACGCCTTGTAGGCTCGGTAGGCCATTAAAAGGTCTACTTTACTGATCAATTCGATGGGGGCATGCATCGACAATACCGGCACTCCGCAGTCTACGACTTCCGTTCCGTACTTAGCGAGGATGTAGGCTATCGTGCCTCCTCCCCCGGCGTCGGTCATGCCGAGTTCCGCCGTCTGCCAGACAACATTGTTGGTGTCGAATAAATGTCTGATCTTTTGGAGATATTCGGCGTTTGCGTCATTTGAGCCGCCCTTGCCGCCGGAGCCGGTGTATTTGTTGATGCAGATACCGTTGCCGATAAACGCCGAATTGAGCTTTTCAAATACGGACGTAAACGCGGGGTCATAACCGGCGGATACATCGGCCGACAGCATACAGGAATTGGCAAATGCGCGGCGCACGCCTAAATCGCAGGGAGCCTTTTGCAGGGCGGCAATCTCCGCGACCATGTTTTCAAAGTAGAGCGCTGTCATGCCGGTATTACCGACCGAACCGATCTCTTCTTTATCGGCAAAGAGGGCGACGGAGGTCTTTGCGGGAGTCCCCGAAACTTCGAGCATCGCTTTCAGTGTGGTATAGGCGCATACGCGGTCATCATGGCCGTGCCCTGCAATCATCGAGTTATCAAGCCCGACATTCCGCGCCTTTCCTGCGGGGACAATCTCGAGTTCCGCAACGCGGAAATCTTCTTCCGTAATGCCGTATTTTTGATTCAAGATTTTTAAGATATTTTCCTTAACGGGAGACTCCTTATCTCCTTTTTTATCCTCTTTAGATTTGTCTTTTTTCTTATCATCCGATTCATCCGGCGTTGCAGGTTTCATATTCCCGACGAGGACATTGAGCTGCTCGGCGGTAATGCCTTCCGCTAAGGTTTCCTGCAGCTGCTTTTTTGAAAGATGGATGAGCAAGTCACTGATAAAGAGCACCGGATCGTTTTCATCTTCACCGATGCATATTTCAACCTTCTTGCCTTCTTTGGTAAAGATGACCCCGTGAATAGCGAGCGGAATTGCAGTCCACTGGTACTTTTTGATACCGCCGTAATAGTGGGTCTTTAAAAACACGAGGTTGGAATCTTCATAGAGGGGCATCTGCTTGACGTCGAGACGCGGGCTATCGATATGAGCGCCGACAATATTCATCCCCTGCATGATATCCTCGCCGAGCACCATCATCACAACGGACTTATCTTTATTGTTAAGATAGACCTTTGTACCCGCAGGCGCTTTTCCGCTCTTTATCACTTCTTCAAGCGGCTTAAAACCTGCTTCCTTTGCCTGCCGTATAATTTGAGCGGCGCATTCGCGTTCGGTCTTTCCGGTGTTTAAAAATGAGATGTAATTTTGAGAAAGCGTTTGCATCTCGGCAAGTTCACTTTCGGTGAGCTTTTCCCATGCTGTTTTTGCTTTATACGTGAGTTCCATAGTGCACCTTCTTAATTATGTGATGTATCAAATTATCAACCAATTTCTAAAAACTTTAGATGTTGAGTTTAATCATCAGATGGGGCAGTATATACTATTGAAGAGAATTATAGAAGAGGTACATCACGATGCCGGAATATCAAAAAAAACTGGACAACCGTCAGAAAGTCAGCTACACTATAGAAAGATAGTTGGACATCTCTAAAAAACCGGTCAGCTTTTAGAGATGTTCGGACACTTTTAAAAAGGAGTTTATTGTGAGTGCAAAAAAATTAGGTCTATTGCCGCGTCTTATTATTGCAATCGTTGCCGGTATTTTAATCGGTAACTTGACGCGCTCCATCCATTTGCCGTTGCCTGTTCAGATTTTGGCAACCTTTAACGGGGTATTCGGCAACTTTCTCAGCTTTATCATTCCGCTGATCATCCTCGGATTTGTTATTCCGGGTATTGCGGATTTGGGCGCCGATGCAGGAAAGCTGCTCGCTATCACTGCCGGTATTGCGTACGGTTCAACACTGCTTGCCGGTACGTTGGCCTTTGTAACCGATTCCATATTCTTCCCGTTCTTTTTAAGTTCTCATGTGGATGTTTTTTCCCATGCGAACCCTGAAGATGCGCTGCTGCCCGGCTTATTCGGTATCGATATGCCGCCGCTGATGGGCGTTATGACTGCGTTGATTTTAAGCTTTGTTCTGGGTATCGGTATCGCGGTAACCCGTTCTGAAACATTAAAAAATGCAGCACGCGAATTTCAGAATATCGTTACGAAAGTTATCGAAGTTATCATTATTCCGCTTCTGCCGATTCATATTTTAGGCGTATTTACCAACATGACCCATGCGGGACAAGTTGGGCTTATCCTCAAGGTATTCATCAAAGTATTTGCAATCGTCATTGCGCTGCACGTCATTATGATACTCATCCAGTACCTCATTGCCTGTACGATTGCGAAACGGAATCCCTTTACATCGATTAAGACAATGCTGCCGGCGTATGTTACTGCATTGGGAACACAGTCATCCGCAGCAACCATACCGGTAACGCTTGCTTCCGCAAAGAAAATCGGCATTCAGGAAAAAATTGCAGACTTTGTTATCCCGCTTTGCGCAACCATTCACCTTGCCGGAAGCACCATCACATTAACCAGCTGTTCGATGGCTATCCTCATCTTGCACGGACAAACGGCAAGCGCCGGCATTATGCTCCCCTTTATCGCGATCTTGGGTGTTGCAATGGTTGCAGCTCCCGGTATTCCCGGCGGCGCAGTTATGGCAGCGCTCGGCTTTGTGCAGTCCATCCTCGGCTTTAACGACACGATGAGTTCTTTGATTATCGCGCTCTATATTGCACAGGACAGCTTTGGAACTGCATGTAACGTAACCGGAGACGGCGCAATCGCCATTTTGGTGGATGCTATTTCGCGCGACAAGAAGAAGGCGTAAAGACAAGGCTTCATTCTTTACAATGCAACAGCCGAACAAAGTATATATTTTAGAAGCTGTTGCATTCGTGCGTGGAAATCGTAAATATTCGCTTTAATTCGATAGGAGAAGATATGAAAAAGACAAAGATTGTCTGTACTATCGGTCCCGCTTCCGACTCGGAAGAAATACTGCGCGAATTATTTAAGGCAGGGCTCAATGTCTGCCGCCTTAATTTTTCGCACGGTACGCATGAAGAGCACCAGATCCGTATCGACCGTATCAAAAAGATTAGACAAGAACTCAACTTGCCGATTGCGATTATGCTGGACACCAAAGGGCCGGAAATACGGCTGAAAAACTTCGGTGTTAATTCCGTACAGCTGACTAAAGGGCAGGAGTTTACGCTCACCACGCGCGATGTTGTCGGCGATGAAAAGATATGCAGCGTAACCTATAAGAACCTTGCGCAGGAAGTACAGCCTCAGAATCGCATCCTCATCGATGACGGCTTAATCGAACTGCGGGTTGAGCGGATCGATAACGGTACCGATATTATCTGTACCGTCCAAAGCGACGGCCCCGTATCGAATCATAAAGGCATCAATATTCCCGGAGCAAAAATCAATCTTCCCTTCCTAAGCGAGCAGGATGTTTCCGATTTAAAATTCGGCGCTCAAAACGAAGTCGATTTTGTGGCGGCTTCGTTTACCCGCGGCCCGGCGGATATTTTAAGTATCCGCAAAGTTTTGGAAGAAGAGAACGGGAACAATATCCATATCATTGCGAAAATCGAAAACCAAGAGGGTGTCGATGCCATCGATAAGATTATTGAAGTTTCCGATGGCATTATGGTTGCTCGCGGGGATTTGGGTATCGAAATTCCGCCGGAAGAAATTCCGCTCGTGCAAAAGATGATTATCCGCAAAACACTGCGGGCAAGCAAACCGGCAATCACGGCAACCCAGATGCTCGAATCGATGACGCATAATCCGCGTCCGACTCGGGCGGAGGTTACCGATGTTGCAAACGCTATCTTTGACGGAACAAGCGCAATCATGCTTTCCGGCGAAACGGCGGCGGGAAAATATCCGGTAGAAACCGTTAAGATGATGCACCGTATCGCCGTTACAACCGAAAATTCGTTAAATTACGACAAGATTTTGGGGGCGGTCGCGCGGGAGCATTCTTTGACCATCACGAATGCCATCGCGCACGCAACCTGTTCTATGGCGCTGGAAATGAATGCGCAGGTTATCGTTACCGCAACTTCTTCAGGCGAAACGCCGCGAGCACTTTCAAAATACAAACCGAAGGTACCGATTGTTGCCGTAACTCCCTTTGAAGCAACGGCTCGGCGGTTATCGCTTAACTGGGGCGTATACCCGATTGTAACGACCTCTTTTAAATCGACGGACGAAATGTTTGAACAGTGCATTAACGTCGCAAAAGAAAAAGGGTATGTGCACGAAGGGGAACTTGCCGTACTGACCGCAGGCGTCCCGATCGGACTTGTCGGTTCGACAAACCTGTTAAAGGTTGAAACCGTCGGGAAGATACTGCTGAAAGGCAAAGGCACCGGCGTTGAATCGGTGGTAACCGGCCGTGTAAAAGTTATCCGTACCGAGCAAGACTTGCTGACCGACTTTGCGGACGGAGACATTATCGTAACCCAAGCAACCAACGATTTGATGAATTCTTTTATCGAACGGGCAGGCGCCGTCGTTACCGAAAACGGGAATTTGAGCGGACACGCCGCCTTGATGGGGATGAACCTATCGAAACCGACTATCGTAGGCGCAGCTGATGCAACAACCGTATTAAAAACAGGCGATATTATCACGCTGAATGGAAAAACCGGCGTCGTAATAAAAGGAACCGCTGCTCTTTATTAAATCGGTTTCGATGCAGAGACACGGTATACCGGCTTCTTCATCGTACGTTCCACAAGGTATCCTTCCGTGTCCGTATAGGTTGCTGAACTTCAGATTGACGCCGATAACGCCGTCCGCTTTAAATTCGGAAGCGAGACGCTTAATATCTTCAATCCGCTCTTTGTTCGGGGTAAAACGCGCACAGTTGATGTGTCCAAGATAGCGCTTGCTTAAATCTTTGACCATGCCGTCAAGGGTATTGCTTGCTTCGTCGACATCAATGAACAGGAAAATGCATCAGATTTTTGGCCAGCATTTCCGCACTGTTTCTTTAAAGCGAAGACCGCGGTCGAACTCGTTTTTAAACATGCCGAAGCTCGTAGCGCCGGGGGAAAATACGACGATTGCTTGTTCTGCAGCAGTCGTGTTTTGCAGTGTCGGTTCATAGTCTCGGCGGATTACTTCAAGCAAGGTAGAAAGGTCTTGAAAGGGGCCAAAGTACGGGGTGTGCTGAGCTTGCAGTAGCGGTGTCAATTTATCGGTTCCTGTGCCGGCAAGTAAAAACAATGCTTTTGCCTTTTTAAGCTCCGGCGCAAGAGTGGTAAAGTCAAGCTTTTTATCGGTTCCGCCGGTGATGAGGATAACCGGCTTTTCAAAAGCGTTCACTGCTGCCGCTGCCGCTTCGGGAATTGTTGCTGCGGAATCGTTATAGAATTTGAATTGTTCCGTTTCGTAAAAAAATTCAAGCCGATGGGGAATACCGCCATAGTTTTGCATAACGAACGGGATCTGTTGCAGATCGGCGCCGTATAACGCAAGAGCAAGCGAGGCAGCCATAACATTTTGTTTGAGCGCTGCGCCGGGAACGGTAATCCGTGAAGGGAGCAGCAGGCGGTCTTCGTCCGGCGCCAGCCGTATCCGAGCAGAGCCGTCGGGGGCTATCCATGCGCCGAGTAGATGCGGCGGCAGCGGATGTGCGCTGTACCAAAAGACTTGCCCAGCTGTTTCTTGCGCAAAGGTCTTTCCCCAGCCGTCATCGTAATTGCAGATTGTGTAATCGGTGTTATCCTGATTGCGGTAGATGATTTTTTTGTCGGCTACATAGCGTTCCATCGAGCCGTACCAGTTTTGATGATCGGGCATAATATGGGTAATAATCGCTATTTTCGGTTTTAACTGCGGGCTTTGCGCAAGGTCGCTGAGCTGCCAACTGGAAAGCTCCAGCACAACCGGTGTGTCGGCTCGTGTTTCGGTTAAGAAGGTGAGCGGACTCACCGTGATGTTGCCGCCGAGGAATACCCGTATGCCGCATTGCTGCAGCCCATAATACAGCGCACTGACGGTTGAGGATTTTCCTTTACTGCCGGTTACGGCAAGCACCGGCGCGGAACTCAGCTGTAAAAAAATTGAAATATCGGTTTCGATACAGCGCGCAGCTGCAAGATACGGATTTCCTTCCGATTTTACGCCGGGGTTTTTAATCACCATATCCGCCGTACGGAAATCTTCAATATTGTGACCGCCGAGCGCAAAACGTACATTGGGATAGCGCCGCAACTCCGCAACCGAGGGAGCAAGCTCCTCTTCGGTTTTCATATCGGTTACGATAACCTCTTTTGCGCCGTGTTCCGCAAAAAAACGAGCCGAAGCAAGCCCTCCGCCGTTTAATCCGAGTCCCATAATCGTTACCGAAAGCCCTGCAATATCGTTTAAATTCCGTATCATCATTCAACGATAGTATCAAAAAACAAGCGTTTAGAAAAGAATAGCGAAGAGGCGTCTCTAGGGCGCTGCGCTGCAATTGCTTTACCTTGACTATTATACCCCGTAAAGTTAAAATGTTAGTATGAAAGATACATTGATAGATAGTGCCGTCCGCAAGATTCCGGATTTTCCTAAGAAGGGAATTTTGTTTTATGATATTACGGGGCTTCTGATAAATCCTGAAGCGTTTCACTATTGCTTGGATAAGCTTACGGGCTTTTATAAGGATGAAAAAATCGATGCGGTTGCAGCTATCGAATCGCGCGGTTTTATTTTTGCGGCTCCCTTTGCGGATAGGCTCGGTATTCCGCTGATTCTCATCAGAAAGAAGGGAAAGCTGCCGGGTGAAACCTATTCCTGTTCTTATGACCTCGAATACGGGCAAGCAACGATCGAAGTGCACACCTCCGATATACAAAAAGGTCAGCGAATATTGCTGCTCGACGACTTGATTGCAACCGGCGGCACGCTGAATGCGGCGCGGAAAATGCTGAATCAGGGCGGCGCCGAGGTGGTCGGTTTTTGCGGCGTTATCGGATTGCCGTTTTTGCACTACGATAAAATTATCGGTGATTTACCGATTAAAACACTGATCGAATACGACAGCGAATAGGGATAAGATTTTAAAATGATTACATTGATTAAAGACATACTCACGCAAAAACCGGACGGGCAGGAGGTTGCCGTCTACGGATGGGTGCGTACCAAACGCGAGACAAAGAACCTCATTTTTATTCAGGTAAACGACGGTTCATGCTTTGCGTCGATTCAGCTCACCTTTGACCGCGATAAGGGGATCGATGCGCAAACCGAAAAAGAATTAAGCAGGATTACGACCGGCGCCTCGATTAAAGCGGTCGGTGCATTGATCGAATCTCCCGCATCGGGACAGGCCGTAGAGGTCGCCGCAAAAACGATTTTTGTGTACGGCGAGGCTTCCGGCGAAACCTATCCGCTGCAAAAAAAACGGCATACGTTTGAGTTTTTACGCGACATAGCTCACTTACGCGCTCGTACCAATACATTCGGAGCGGTTGCCCGTGTGCGAAACCAAATGGCTTTTGCCGTGCATAACTTCTTTCAAGAGCACGGGTTCCAGTACGTGCATACGCCGCTGATTACCGCCTCCGATTGCGAAGGCGCCGGTGAGATGTTTCAGGTAACCACGCTCAATATGCAGGAGATTATCCGCAAGGCCTTAAAAGATAAAGTTGATCCTGCCACCTTCGCGGTTGATTACAAACAAGACTTCTTTGAACGTGAGGCATATCTGACCGTTTCCGGTCAGCTTGAGATAGAAACGTATGCAACCGCTCTTTCACGGGTCTATACCTTCGGGCCGACCTTCCGTGCGGAAAACTCAAACACAACACGGCACCTCTCCGAATTTTGGATGATAGAACCGGAGATGTCGTTTTTCCGGCTTGAGGACAACATGGATTTAGCGGAGAAATTTGTTGTCTATCTCCTTAAATGGGCGTTAACTCATTGCAGAGCCGACCTTGAGTTTTTTAATGCGCAGATTAAACCGGGGCTTATCGAAACGCTGGAACACGTGGTGCAGTCCAAGTTTACCCGCATCACCTATACCGATGCGGTGAAGGAACTTGAAAAACACGCTTCCGAGTTTGAGTTTAAACCGTTCTGGGGTTGCGATCTTCAAAGCGAACACGAAAAATATTTAACCGAGCAGGTATTTAAAGGCCCCGTTATCGTAACGGATTATCCCAAGGAAATAAAAGCCTTCTATATGAAGCAAAATGAGGACGGCAAAACGGTGCGGGCGATGGATGTGCTGGTGCCGGGACTGGGAGAGATTATTGGCGGTTCCGAACGGGAAGACAACCTTGCTGCGCTGGAAACCCGTATGACCGATCTCGGCCTTGATGTCAAAAACTATTGGTGGTATTTGGATTTGCGCCGCTACGGAACCGTACCGCATTCGGGATTCGGGCTCGGATTTGACCGGCTGCTCCTCTATGTTACCGGTATGGCGAATATCCGCGATGTTATTCCGTATCCGCGGACTCCGAAATCTGCGGAATTTTAACCGCAGCAACACAGTGGATTGTACCGCAATGCAGCGTACCGCTACGCGCGCACTGCGCAAGTTGTTCTTATATGGGTCGTACTTGTTCGTGACGCACTTACACGTTCCGACCATAAGACCGGCAGTATGAGTAACCGTTATTGGAATACCGAGGCGCTTGTGCTGTCGGTTTCTTCTTTTAGCAGCGACCATCGGAACGTGTCGCTTCTTGTGCCGCAGGAACATGGGTGCACGATTGTACCGGCGACCCTTTTCGGCGGCGCACGGAGTAAACTGCGGGGGATGGTTTCTACCTATCAGAGCGGGCAAGTCTGGCTCTATTCAAACCCGATAAAAAATTCAAACAAAATTACCGATTTTTCAGTGAGCGCCTACCGGATGGAGCTGCGCGAAAGTTTAGCCCGCAGTTGGTGCGCCGCCGTGTGCAGCGAAATCACGATAAAAACCTGCGGCACGGTGAACTGGCAGCTGGTGAACGCTTTTTTGGACGGGCTGTGCGTTTCCGACGATGCAGGATGCGAGCGGGGACTCTTGCGCTTTTTATGGCGGCTGCTACAGACGGCAGGCGTTGCTCCCGATATATTCCACTGCGGTACGTGCGGCACCGAAATTGCATCTAGCGCCGGCGTTATAACCGGCAGCGCGGAGATTGTAAGCATCGGTGCGGGGAGCGGCGGCAGGAGTGTAACCAATGCTGCGGGGTGGGGAAGCGGCGGCACGTGCGGCGTCGAGATTGCACATAGCGCCGGGGTTGTAACCGGCAGCGCCGAGATTGCAGCCGACGCTGAAATTGCGGCAAACGCCGCGTCCTGCCCGGCGGAAACGTGCTGCGCTGTATATAGCCCCGCAGAGGATGAGTGCTTTTGCAGCTCCTGTCGCCGGTTCGATGCTCATACGTTTCCGCTTTCTGCAGAGGCTTTCGGGTATCTGTATGCAGTGACGGAAATGCCTCCCGGATATTCGCGGCATTTACCACTCAGCCCCGCCGCTTATGGGGAACTCAAGCGGTTCCTCTTTTTCTTAACCGAAAAGATGGCAGGAACGCCGCTTAAAACCTTTCAGATGAGGTATGTGTAATTATCAACATTGTGCTTTCCTTGCTTATACTATGGAGCATCTCTAAAAAGTCGGTTAGATTTTTAGAGATGCCCGACGAGTTTAAAATTAGTCCTATCAAAGAAGTATCATCATTTTTAATTTTCTGCTATAATGGGGGTTATGAAACCGATCAATGAAGTTCGCACTTCATGCCTGAACACCCGCTCATCATCAAAAAAGAATGCGTATATTCTCTGCGTCGGAATTGCCGAAATCATGGACTGGGCATCTGCAAAAAACTCAAGTTTTTAGAGGTCCCATTGTTGAGTTCATTTAAACTGATAAAAGGATAACTGGGAATATGGCGCTTATAGATTGCCCCAATGGGACTGATTTTGAATTCGGTGTGTTAATACAAAAGAAAGATATTTTTATTTTAGAAAGCGGACAGCTGCCGATCGGTAGCGAAGTTTCCCAAGCTCTTAAAACATATCGTAATGAAGATATTATCAGCCTTTACGGTGAAAGGATATACCGTACCTTTGCAGCGGCCTTATCGCCTGATGCAGCGGAACCGGAAGGCTTTAAACGGATACCGTACCGGAATTTATTTATAACGGAACCTGTCGAGTATGCCTCGATTGTTGCCCGTGCAGCTCTTTTGCTTGATTGGCTGCAGCATACTAAGTATTGTGCTTCATGCGGCAGTCGGCTGTATTTAAGCGTAACCGAAACAGCATTGGAATGCCCGCAATGCAGCAGAATATTTTATCCTGTGCTTGCGCCGTGCATTATTGTGCTCATCAGTAAGGGGGAACATATCCTTTTAGCACGGCATGTACAGCACATCTCCGACCTTTATACGTGCATTGCGGGCTTTATCGAAGCCGGTGAAACGGCAGAGGAAGCCGTTATCCGTGAAGTACGTGAAGAAGTCGGCTTAACGGTTAAGAACATCCGGTACCGTGGAAGCCAAGGCTGGCCGTATCCTAATCAGCTGATGCTTGCCTTCCGCGCCGAATATGTTTCGGGAGATATTACCGTACAAAAAGAAGAGTTATCGGAGGCCGCATGGTTTACGCGCGATGCGTTGCCCCCGATACCGCTCCCCGGCTCCGCCGCTCATCGGCTTATCTGTGGCGACTGGTATTAGCCCTGATGTACACTGTTCACCAGCGGCACGGATGCCGCTGGTTCCATGCAGAAGCGAGTTTGTCCTGCAAACTCGTCGTTGAACAGCGTACACGGACGTGCGCTGTTCAACGACGGCACGACTTACGGCTCTTTTTCAACTTTAAACCGGATATCGAATAATAACGTATCTGTCGGGTTTCCCTTCCGGTAGAGTGTAAAAGATTGCAATGGGCTTGCTTTAAACTCGCTGACTGCACGGCTCTTCTGCAGTGGATTGTTCCCTTGTTTATCGCTTACAAAAATATTCTCCACGCCACTGATGTCTCCTTTTATATCGAAGGCAAGCTGAACAACAGAAGATTCGTTCGGTACAATAATAGTGTCCGTCTGCGCTTGAGGTTGTGCATCCTTCATATATGTAAATGTTAATTTTGGTTTCGTATTATTGTCGTAGTTAAAGATCGTTTTCCGCAGCTTATCTTTATCAAGCGGCTGCATACCGATAGTACCGGTAACATCTATAGTGTTATGTCCGGTGTATTTTATCTTTTCCACCGTTGCGGTTACCTTGTATCCTTTTGCAGGAATTTCCGTACGTTCGACGGTCTTGTATTTTTCGCTATATTTGATATACGCAGTCGCATTGTCATCTAAGAACCGTAATTGATACTTAATAATCTGCCCCGGATTCTTTGAGGAAAAACCTTCTTTTACAATATACTTTTGGAACTGCTTCAGATCGGTTACTGCCTCGCTGCCGCCTCCGATAATATTGATTGTAATGGTTGTTCCCTTTTCCAGCTTTTTGATTGCCAAATCAATATCGGCTTCGGCATGGTTTGTTGTTGTAACTTTAAATACCGCGTCAAGATTTGCCTTGAGCTCAGACTTCTTTTGATCGGATTCGATGGTAAGGTAGGCGATGCGTCCGTAAGAAACCGACGATACATACACCGGCATTGTGTTTCCAACCTTGTCGCGCGGTATATTGACCATAAGCGGTGCCGCTTCTTGATTCACATCGACGGTGTAAAATGTTTCGACGAATTTGATAAGACGCCGCTCCTTCTGTTCTCCATCCTTGAATTTAAAACCTGCTGCAATTTTGCTTTTAATCCCTGCTGCACCAAAACCTACTCCTATTTTAAGCTGTGCTTCAAGGCTTTTCTCATTGGTAATTTCCATCTCTTCATAGCTTAAATTGGCCGAGGCATGGTAAGTAATACTTTGACTGAGGATTCGATTGCGCAGATCTCTATATGATGCCAAATCCGGAAAAATTTCGCCTGAAGTAATTCCCGATTTTCCACCTTTATCTTTTACACCTTGCAAATCGAAAGATATTATCGCTTTCCGTTTATTGCCTTCGGTAATTTCTTGATAACTATCTTTGTCAAGATTATCACCGCGCAAGACTGACCCGGGATAAATGGAGTTCTGGGAAGGATCGAGCAAGAGCGTGTTATCAAAAGCTGCCGAAAGATCGTGTTCTACTTCTTTTTCGATGTATTTGACTACCTGCCCGTGAGCATTGAGTTGCGGTTCCGTTTCTCTAATTTGCTGTCCTTGGAAAATCAGCTCACGCAATCGCTGCGGTGAACGTGCAAGGCTTTCGGGAAGCTCAAGCCCTTTATAGGTAATTTCTCCCTGCTGGTTGTTAGGCTTATCCTGTTTGGGTGAAGAAGGGTTTGTAGGCTTTTCTTGTTTTGTTTCTTTCAGCAGCGGCTTTGTCGGTTGTTGACACCCTGCTATGCCTATTGCTGCAAGCCAGATCAACAATACAGCACGGTGTTTGATACGTGTTGTGGACTTTGCCCATTCTTGTTGTTGCATAGAAACCTCCTTGCGGTTGATGCTGCCTGTCTTATAAAGCACGCGCCGCAAAATGGCTTGAAATTCGGGGCAAAAAATGAAAATTTTTATAAAAAATATGATATCAAGGAAAATCAACAACCCCGACGCAGAGCGCCGGGGTATGAAACCCGCACGAATCAATCATAAAAATAGCCGAGCTAATACTGAAATACCGATAACATTGATTACCGTGATAATCAGCGTAAGCTCTATGACAAACCGTTTTTTAAACAAAGAAAACAGCATAAACAGGTTTTTTATATCCATCATCGGGCCGTATACTAAAAAGCCGAGGATTGAACCTAAGGAGAATCTATCTAAAAAACTGCGGGCGATAAAGGCATCGGAGGTGGAGCAGGCGGAAAATACAAAGGCGAAAAGCATCATTAGCAGAAGCGAACCTATCGCGCTGCTGCTTGTTATGCTGAACAATTCCTGCGGGACTGCTGCACGTATCATGGCGGTGATAAACGCACCGAGAATTAAAAAGGGGCCTGTGGTAAAAAATTCCGAACAGGTGTGCATCAGCAGCGTGTATGTTTTGGATTGCAGCCATTGCATCCTGCTTTCTGCAGTGGGTTTGCCGGAGTTGTCCGATTGAAGCTCATTGTGTACGTTTTGAGGAGCCGTTCTGCCTGTCGCAAGCCGAAACGCTGTGTCTACGCCGGCAAGGGTGTGTGGTTGAGCTGCCTGTTCCATATCAAAATCTTCCTTTAAGTATTTTTCTTCGGGGTAAAACAACAGTAGAAGCCCAATCGTACCTGCAACTAGCAAGCCGAAGCATAGCCGATAGACTGCTACGGACGGCTGTTGTGGGAAAGCGTACAGCGTCGAGACAATCGAAATAGGGTTGACGATGGGGGAAGCAAGCATAAAGGTAACCGCGATGGGCATTGCAATGCCTTTTTTAATCAGGCTGCGCATCAGCGGAACGGCAGCGCATTCGCAAACGGGGAACAGAGCTCCGGCAAAGAGCGCTGTTAAAAAGCCAAGTCCGTGTCTTTTAGGAAAAACCTTGATAAGAATCCGGTCGGGAACAAAAGCGTACAGCGCTGAGGATAAAAGCGCCCCCACCAGCATGAATGGCACAGCCTGCAGCACGATGCCGGTAAAAACGGTATGTATGGTAGAAAAAAAAGCCGTCATATAAAGATCTTCTACACTCCGTAATAATACAGGCAGGTGTCGAGGTTACCGCTTTTTAACGGACGCTTTTTGAGCGTAATACCTGTACGCAGGAATATATCTGCAAAAGCCGGTTTGTCAGTAATAAAACCTAAGCGCCAGTTGTCAAACTCGTGCGGAATGGACGTCATTTTTTCGTAGAGCGCGGTTGCTTCCTGTTCATCGCCGAGGCGGTCTCCGTAAGGCGGATTGGAAAGAAGCACTCCTTCGGGATACGGCGCGGCAAGTTCGCTAAAATCAGCTTGGATAAATTCGGGGCGCGGGATACGGTTATCTTTTCCAATCCGCTGCAGCGCTTTACCTGCAAGCATACAGGCACGCTCTGCATTGGCTTGCGCAAGCCGCACCGCCTCCGGATCGTTGTCGGAACCGCTCACCCGTACCAAGCAATCCGTGCGGATATTGAGCGTACCGCGCCGGCGTTCTTCTTCAATAAGCTGCCGGTCTTTTTTAGACGAATAGCAGGCAAAGGTTTCAAAGGCAAAGCTGCGGCCGATTCCGGGCGGAATATTATAGGCATACCACACCGCTTCAATCGGGATGGTACCCGACCCGCAAAAAGCGTCGTGCAGCGGCAGCTTCCGTTTCCATTGCATACACTGCAACAGAACAGCCGCCAGCGTTTCCCTCATCGGCGCGGCGCCTCCGCTTAATCGGTATCCCCGTCGGTGCAGCGGTTCTCCCGAAAGGTCAAGCAGCAGGTACACGCGGTTATGTTCTATATATATGCGTATGCTGCACTCCCTTCCCGTTTCCGGTAATACATCCATCTTCCATGCAGAACAGAGCGCGGTACATACCGCCTTATGAACAGCTCGCTGCACTGCATGTTCGGAGGCGAGTTTACTCTTAAAGGTTCTCACCTTGTCTACCGTTATCTTGGAATCTTTGGAAAAAAAACGCTGCCAATCCACCGCGGCAACGGTGTCATACAACGTATCGAAGTTATCAGCGGCAAATTCTTTTAGAACGAGATAGAGCCTGTCCGCAGTGCGGAGATAAAAGTTTGCACGCATGATGCTTACAACTTCCGGCTCCTTCAGTGTAGATGTAAAAAAAACACGCCCCGGCAATCGGTTAACCGGTTTAAAGTCTAACAGTTTTAATTCATTTGAAAGGATCGGCTCGGCGCCGACTGCGCAAAGCGCTAAAAATTCAAGCATGAAAGGACTATACTCATTTTTATCGATTTATACAATTAACTGAGAGTAAAATCCCTACGGCGCTTTTGTGGGGAAGAATACTTAATTCCTCATCGGTTTATCCGGTGAGGAATTTCTCATTCAAGCTGTGAATTAAGGGGGCGAATGCAGAAAGCAAAGAGCCGGTAAGTGAATACTTATCGGCTCTGTTTTGTGTCGACAGGGGTCGCGGGTAGTTTAGTTTTTTTGCCGACATTAAAACAGTTTTAAAAATGCCTCCTCGGTGATAATTGCAGTGCCGAGTTCCTGCGCTTTCTTGTTTTTTGACGAACCGGAATCGGGGGTATTGGTTACGAGGTACGTAAGTCCCTTCGTTACCGAAGATTTTACCGTTCCGCCTTTTGCTTGAACCATCGCTTCAGCTTCTTTCCTTTTAAGTGTGTTCAACTCTCCGGTAAAGCAAAAACTTTTTCCTGTAAGCGGCAGATTCCCTTGTTCAGCGGCGGGCGCTTGAATAACGATAAGCCCCGAGCCGGTAAGGCGCAGCATCTCTTCCTTTGCATCGCGGAGGCCGAGCGTAAGCGTATGGGCAAGGACACTGCCGAATTGATATACGGCGGCAAAATCTTCTTCCGAAGCTGCAAGCAGTTTTTCGAGGGTGTCAAAGCCCGTATCAACCAGTTTTTCTACCATCGTGCGGCCGATGCCTTCGATATCGAAACCGGCAATAAAAACCGGCAGCGGAATTTCCCGCTTGGCGTGCAGTGCGCGGTACACTTTTTCCGCCGACTTTTTTCCCATGCGTTCGAGGGCTGCGAGTTCCTCAACAGTCAGCGTATATAAATCGGAAATAGAGCGAAGGCGCTGTGCGTCAAAAAGCTGTTTGAGGAGCACCGTCCCAAAGTCCTGAATATCAAGGGTGTTGATCCATTTTTCTATCCGGTGATGAATGAGCTTAGGGCACGCCGGATTAGGGCAATACAGGCGGGTACCTTCGTCACGGAGCGCAGCGCCGCAGCTCGTACATCGGCACGGCTGTTCGATGGGCACACTTGATGCAGGATTTTCGATAAGCGCTTCTATCTTGGGGATAATCTCTCCCCGTTTGGTTACCAGCACTCTGCTGCCGATCTTGAGGTTCAGTTCCGCAATCATGTTCGGATTGCAGAGGTTTGCCCGCTTGACGGTTGTACCCGCCAGCTGTACCGGATCGATAAGCGCGATGGGGGTATAGGTAGCGCCCGATTCGCTCCACTCGACGCTGCGCAGCGCAGTGACCGCTTCTTCAAGGCTAAACTTAAAGGCGATTTGTTTTTCCGGACGCGCCCTGCTGAGGTCTGCAGTATCGATAGCATCGTTTTTGACGACAAGGCCGTCGATGTCATAAGGAATGGTACCGCGGATATCCATAATATGGGCGCGGTAGTCGATAACCTCCCTGACGCCGACGCACCGCGTAACCGGCACTTGTAAAAAGCCCTGCGTTTTAAGCCAGTTGAGCTTTTCGGTTTCCGTAGTGAAAGGCGCGGTTTCGGTAAAGGGCTTCCCGACTGTTCCCGCGGCAGCATCATAGCAAATAATTTCGAGGCGCTCGCTGCCGCTGCCGTCCTTCCGCTTCATCAACCCGTTTGCTGCATTCCGGCAATTCTTTTTATCGGGGTAAAAATTGTGCAACACCTCTTTGGTCATCAGCACTTCGCCGCGGATGCCGCCGGAAAAGGGTGATGCTCCGTTAGGAGCGGAATCTCCTTTCATCTCAAGTACGACTCCCTGCATCTTTTTAACATTCGCAGTAATATCATCGCCGATTTTGCCGTCACCCCGTGTTACCGCACGAACAAGCCGCCCTTTTTCATATTGCAGCTCCATACTGGCGCCGTCCAGTTTGTATTGTACCAGAAAATCGGAAAACGGCATTTTCTCCGCCCATTTTTGGAAACTTTCGGGATCCGCCGCCTTGTCTTGGCTCCCCATCGGGATAATATGTTCCGCTTTTGGGAAACCGTCGGCGCTGTCCTTGGGTACCGTTGCAAATAAGGCATTCCGAGGGTCAAGGCTCCGCAGTTCGTCCCACAATAAATCAAAATCCGCATCCGAAATTTCCGGTTCTGCGTTATAGTATAAGTCCTGATGCTTTTTTATCAGCGCTTCAAGCTCTTGTATCCGTGTATTATTTGTCATACCCAAAAGGATACTATGGATATAACAAAAATACAACCAAGTCCTTTTGAAAATAGCGTGTCTGATGCGTTTGCCCTGAACAATTTCCCTTTACAGGACACATAAAAAATGATACTGTTTGTGTACCTTTCCGGTAAAAATGTTGTTGAAGGTCGTAGAAACTAATATGAAAAAACGGATAACTGTATATGCGGCGCTATGTATACTGTTTATTTTATTTTCTTCATGCCACCGCAATCATAAAATTGAATATATTGAAGATCCTTCTTGGGCGAAAGTTCAGGTAAAAGCCACATTGGTCATCGGTGTTTCCGATTTTGTTCCCATCCTCTCTTTTAGAAATGAAAAGAACGAAATAGTAGGGTATGACGTCGATATAATGACGGAATTATGCCGCCGCCTCGGTATTCATCCGATCTTTTACCCGATAGATTGGACGCAAAAAGAAATTCTTTTGAATACGGGAGTAATCGATTGCATTGCAAGCGGTTTTAGCCTTACGGAAGAACGTAAGCAGCATTACCGAATGTGTGCGCCATATCTTCAAAATGCTAAAATTGTTGTAACGCTTGCAAGCAAAGGATACCAAACATTGGATCAGTTAAGAGATAGAAGGATAGCAGTTGAGGTAGGCACAGGTGGCGATGAAGCATTATCGGATATGGAGATATTGAAAGATCATGTGAGCATTCAGCAATTGATCTCCATAGATCGCCTGTATGAAGCGCTCAATGCAGGTACCTGCGATGCCATCGTATTAGACCTTATTTACTCCTGCAACACGCTCGATCAAAGCCCGAACTACAGTATTATAAATGAAGCTATTTCTACCGAATATTACACGTTCGCTTTTAGGAAAACGGACGGTTCGCTGGTCGCTAAAATCGAATCCGTTTTGGTCGAAATGAATGAAGACGGCACTATTCCGGATTTTTCCCGAAAATGGTTCGGTTCTAATTTATCAGTATTGAATGTTCGATTTTAATAACGCTGAGGTAAAAATGAAGATAAAAAGTCTTTTCGGCATATTATTAGTATTTTCACTTTTTTCTTGTACCGGCAACCGGATAGAGAATAAAGGAATAAATGATACTTCATTGGCAAGGATTATTGTCAAAAATGAGCTTGTGGTTGGCGTCGATCCGTCAATTCCACCGCTCAGTTTTTATTCCAGCACAGGAGCAATTGCCGGATTCGAAGCGGATGTAGCTCAAGCTCTTGCCGATAAGCTTGGCGTAAAGCTGCGACTTGTACCTATTATAAGCATCGCAGATAGAATCGCAGCGCTCGAAAACAGAAAAATTAATTATATTGCAAGCGGTTTTATTAATAATGAGGCAAATGCAGAACGCTTTTTACTAAGTACACCGTATTTACGAGATGCGTTAGTGGTTGTTGTACTTCAAAGTATGGACGGCACAGTGCCATTCAGTCAATTTTCCGATTTACGGAATAAGCGGATCGGCATACTATCCGATGAGGGAATGTTCGAACTTGTAATGAAGTCTCCCCTTTATATTAATAACGGTCGTCGGCCATATCGTTATTCCCGACAAGAAAGTATGCTGCTTGCATTGGATTACGATCAGCTTGATGCGGTCGTCATGAACTTGCTGACATATTACAGTAAAATTACAATAGAAAAGAAAAAACTATATCAGGTAATTGGAGATCCGATTAGCATCAATACTTACAGCTATGCATTTAGAAAAGAAGACAGAGAATTAATGGAAACAATAAACGCTTTTCTTGCCGATATGGCACGGGACGGAACCCTGCTGGCAATATCCACAAAGTGGTTCGGAGCCGATGTTTCGATGGTTGGAAAATATTAACCCCGCCGCATAATCAGCAACCATGCCGCATAATAAAAAGATAAAATACAATACCGATAGCAGGAAACACGCTGAATAATAAAAAAAGCGCCGGATACCCTAAACATTCGATAACATACCCACCAACCATACTCCCTATTACGTAGGCAATGCCGTTTGCTGCAGTAAAAAAAGTCATAGCAGTAACTGTTTTACCGTAACTGTGCACAACACAGAGCAGTACACCCAATGGGTGGAATAAACCGAAGCTCAGCGAATGCAAGAGCTGCCCTACGACCGCACCGCTGATTCCGGGAATAAAAATATAACAGCAATTCCGTATAATCACGCTTAGTAAACAGACAGCAAGGAGCCGTTCTTTGCCGAAACGCCGGATAAGTTTTCCGGAGATAATAAGCAACGGTATTTCCGCCATTGCCGACAGCGCCCATAAACCGGCAGAAGCTTCCACTTTAATATATTCTTCAACATAGAGCGAAAAAAAACGCTGGCAGGGAACCAAGCCTAAAAAGGCCAGAAAGATCAATAATAAACATTCCCAAAACAGCTTAGGGAATGCAGCAAACGCAACTTTCTCCTTTACCGATTGTCCTTCGGTAGATTCTTTTAATGTGGCTTCTTCCGTTTTCATCGGGGTTCCCGTCTCGACAAGCAAAGAAGCATATAAATCAGGTACCCACCGGAGCGTTACCACAAACATGAGTGCAACTATACTGACAGCCAAAATCATTGAAACAGGATTTTTCCCTGAAATAGAGGGATGCAGCTGTAAAAATAAATTCATACCGACAAAGCCGACAGAACCGAGCGCCCGAATTTTCCCATATTGAGCGTTATGTTGCCCCAGTGCCTTTGTTGTAAAACCGTCCAGTACCGGAACCATTCCCTGAAAACCTACAGCAAAAATACCGAGACAAAGCGCCGTAACAAAAAATGAATGAAAGCGGAGAATGGGCAGCAGTAATAGCGCAATATCGAATCCGAATATACACATTATCAACCCGTAGCGGCCGGTTTTATCAAGCTGCCGCGTAATAAAAAAAGGCGCACATACGCCTACTATTTCAATAATGCCGAGCAGAATACCGATTTGGGCAGTTGAAAAGCCGAGCGTTCTAAGCATAATCGGTAAATAGGTATTGATTATCGCATATAGTGAAAACAGCAAAAAGTACGGAACACCTCTACGCAATATCAGCGGCTGCTCCATCGATTTTTCCATAGGGTTTATACTCCTTATAACCGGATTGCGAATATGTTAGTCGTACGAATAATACAAATATGTGTATGTTTTGTCAAAATCAACACCCCCGACGCAAGCGTCGGGGGTGTTGTTCTCATAAGGTGTTTGCAGTCGGCTTTAATACCCTTTGTTACGACGCAGAGCGTCGGGGTATTAAATCCTCCGCACGAATAATAAGCGGGCGAAATTGGCAGAAAGAAATTCCGCAGTATACTATACGCTATGAATATTTTAGAGATGAAAGATCAGATGTGCGACATTTGCCATAAAATGTGGCAGCTCGGCTGGGTCGCGTCAAATAACGGAAATGTATCAGTCAAGTTAGAAAACGGAAATTTCCCGAGAAAACATAGACCGGCTCTGCCGTATGCGCGCCGACTATAACGTATGGGGCAAGCATCCCGGATATAAGCATTACCGAAAAGACGAATAAAAAAAGCCTTGAAACGTACTGTTTCAAGGCTTTCCATACTACACAGCATTACCGATGCAATCGATACCGGCAGTTGTAAACTACCAGCGGTAGTGAGCAAAGGCTTTGTTCGCTTCCGCCATACGGTGGGTATCTTCCTTCTTTTTGAAGGCGGTACCGGTATTGTTGTACGCATCGATAACCTCGGCAGCTAAACGCTCGGACATTGCATGACCGTTCCGGCTGCGGGCAGCGCCGATAATCCAGCGCATTCCGAGCGCCTCGCGGCGGGATTCGCGGATTTCGATCGGTACCTGATAGGTGGCGCCTCCAACGCGGCGTGATTTTACCTCGACAAGCGGCTTAACATTTTCAAGCGCTTTGGTAAATACGGTAAGCGGATCTTCGCCTGTCTTTGATTTAATTACATCAAAGCTGTCGTACAAAATAGCTGTCGTAACGGATTTTTTTCCGTCAAGCATCATGCGGGCAATAAACTTTGAAAGCACAACGCTGTTGTAGCGTGCATCCGGCGCAATCGGTCTATTGATAGTCTTCTTTTTCCGTCCCATAATAAACCTCTCCTTTACGCCTTAGGCTTCTTTGCGCCGTACTTTGAACGGCCGCGCTTACGATCGGCAACACCGAGCGTATCCTTTGTTCCACGAATGATATGATAGCGCACACCCGGTAAATCCTTAACACGGCCGCCGCGAATTAACACGACGGAGTGTTCCTGTAAGTTATGTCCGATACCCGGAATATAGGCAGTTACTTCGATACCGTTGCTCAAGCGCACACGGGCAACCTTCCGCAATGCGGAATTCGGTTTTTTCGGCGTAACCGTCATTACACGGGTGCATACACCGCGTTTCTGCGGGCATGACTGCAATGCAGGACTCTTGGTTCGCGAGACGACCGCTTTTCGACCCTGCTTTATCAATTGATTAATCGTAGGCATTTGCCCTAACTCCTTATATCTCTCCGCCAGCACTACGGATTAAGCTATAATCGGAATCGTTACAAATTCCTGTTCATAACGATCCCAAAGTATATACACTTATAATCTGAACATACAGACGCACTATTCTAGTGTACTATATACAGTCTGTCAATCCTCAAAATCTCCTGTAGGTTCGTCAAGAGAAGTTTCATCATAAGAAGTTTCGGCGGACTCCGTATTCTCGTAGCCGAGCTCGTCATCCGTATCAAAGTCTTCTTCATCCATCTCCGCTTGAGCTTCGGCAGCTTCCGCTTCTTCCAATTCGCGTCTGCGCCGTTCGAGTATTTCGTTGACCTGCTCATCCAAGTCGCTCATATTCTTATCGAAGAGCTTGACCGAACGATACTGCGGCATACCGGTACCGGCAGGAATAAGATGCCCGATAATAACGTTTTCCTTTAAGCCGCGCAGCTCGTCGGTTTTTCCGGCAATAGCGGCGTTCGTCAAGACCTTCGTCGTTTCTTGGAACGAAGCCGCCGAAATAAACGAATCGATATTCAATGCAGCCTTGGTGATACCTTGGAACATCGGACGAGCGACAGCAGGTTGACCGCCTTCCGCAGTAACGCGCTTGTTCTCCGCATGGAACTGATACTTGTCAACCTGCTGACCGTAGATAAAGCGGGTATCGCCGACAGACATAACCTCAATTTTCCGCAGCATCTGGCGAACGATAACACCAATATGCTTATCGTTGATGGAAACGCCCTGCATCCGATAGACATCACGGATTTCATTCATCAAATAATTCTGAAGCGCATTTTCACCCAAAATTGCAAGAATATCATGCGGATCGAGGTTACCGTCGCACAGCCGTTCACCTGCTTCAACCGTATCGCCGTCTCGGACAAGCAATCGCTTGGACATCGGAACCAAGTGTTTATAATCCTTGCCGTAATGATCCTTCACGATAACAATCCGCTTACCTTTCAGCAAGCCTTTAAACGAAACGGTACCGGCGACCTGAGCAAGTACAGCAGGAGCTTTCGGACGGCGAGCTTCAAACAGTTCCGAAACACGGGGAAGACCACCGGTAATATCCTGCGTTCTCGCAGCAGCTTTTGCAAGTTTTGCGATAACAGTACCGGCCTTAATCTGCGTATCCTCTTCTACCATCAGCTGAGCGCCGTCCGGCAGGTAATAAAAGCCGAGTGCATTACCGGATTCATCCGAGATAAAGACACGGGGCTGCAAGGTCATATCCGATTTCAGTTCGGAAATATGGCGCTCAACCACGCCGGTTTCATCGTTCACATCTTCTTCGAGGGTTGAACCGGGGATAATATCCTCAAACCGGACAAACCCATCTTGCTCCGCAAGGATCGGTTCATTATACGGATCGAAGGTTGCAATAACCGAGCTGGCCGGTACGTAATCACCTTTTTTGACAACAACCGTCGAACCGTTTCTGATTTCGGTTTTTTGTTCGGAAGCCGTCAAATACAGTGTCGAACCGTTCAAATAGGCAAAAGCGCTCATCGGACTCTTCACAACCGTACCATCCGCAGCGGTATACAGCACATCGTCACGCAGAACACGAACGCCCGTTTCCACCGCAACGGAATCCCCTGCCGCAAGCCTATACTCCTCAAGAACTTTTTCAAACAGAAGCGTGCCGCGGCGGGTAAACAGCAGATTACCGTCATCAAGTGAGATTGATGTACCCAAAATATCTTTGATGATGACGGGGTATTTAAAGGTGATATGATTCTCTTCGGTTGTGCTGCTTGCCGTACCTCCGACGTGGAAGGTACGCATCGTCAACTGAGTACCCGGCTGACCGATGGACTGTGCCGCAATAATACCGACCGCTTCACCGATTTCAACAATCTTATTGCGGGCAAGGTTGCGGCCGTAGCACTTCACGCAGACGCCGTGTTTGGACTCGCAGGTTAATACCGTGCGGAGCTTAACGGTCTGTACGCCCGCCTCTTCAATCTTCGCTGCAATCTCATCGGTGATATATTCGTTTACATCGATTAAGAGTTCATGCGAAATCGGGTGCTCTACCCGCTCGAGCGTATACTTACCGACAATCCGTTCGCTTAAAGATTCAATAACCTCATCTCCGGATTTTACCGCCGAGTATTCAATACCGTTGATGGTGCCACAGTCTTCTTCATTGACAACAACATCCTGCGCAATATCGACCAGACGGCGCGTCAGATAACCGGCGTCTGCAGTCTTCAACGCGGTATCGGCAAGACCCTTGCGAGCTCCGTTCGTAGAAATAAAGAATTCAATAACATTCAAACCTTCTTTGAAGTTTGAACGGATGGGCAATTCGATAATATCGCCGCTCGGTTTAGCCATAAGACCTCGCATACCGGCAAGCTGACGTATCTGGTTTCGGCTTCCTCGCGCACCGGAGGTAGCCATCATATAAATCGTGTTAAAGCCGTCCTGATCTTTCGCGAGCGTATCCATCATTATCGTGGTCAACTCTTCGTTTGTCTTTGACCACACCTCGACGACCCTGTTATACCGCTCTTCCTGCGTGATATGGCCGCCACGGTACTGATTATATATAGAAAGAACTTCGTTGTTTGCTTTTTCGAGCATAGTCGATTTTTCCTGAGGGATAATGATATCGTCCATACTCAGTGTTGCGCCGAAGAAAGTCGCATAGTAATAACCGACGGATTTAAGCTTATCCAGCATCTGAACGGTAATCCATGTTCCTTTTGTGCGGTACACAGTTTCGATCAGCTTGCGGATTTGCTTATCATCCAAAGCGGTATTGACAAACGGAACGCCTTCGGGCATCTCTTCATTAAAAACGATCCGTCCGGGTGTTGTTTCCACTTCTTCGCCGCGATAGTTAATCTTGATAAGTTCCTGCCAACCGATAGAACCTGCCTCTGCGGCCATCATAACCTCGGAAACCGAAGAATACCGGCGGATATGCTGTCCTTCCTTTAACGAACGCTGCTTGGTTAGATAGTACAACCCGAGAACCATATCCTGCGACGGATATACGATTGTCTTTCCGTTTGCAGGGTCGAGTAAGTTTCTGCTCGAAAGCATCAGCGTCCAACATTCCATCTGCGCCGCTTGCGTAAGCGGTACGTGGATAGCCATCTGGTCGCCGTCAAAGTCCGCATTGAACGGTTTACAAACAAGCGGATGCAACTTGATGGCTTTACCTTCGACAAGAACCGGCTCAAAAGCCTGAATACCAAGACGGTGCAGCGTCGGCGCACGGTTCAGCATAACGGGATGCTCGCTGATGACCTCGTCGAGAACGGCAAAAACCGGAGCGGCCTCCTGCTCAACCATGATTTTCGCTTTCTTGATATTGGAAACAATTTCTTTTTGAACGAGCTTTTTCATAATGAACGGTTTAAAAAGCTCCATTGCCATCTTGGTAGGCAAGCCGCACTGCCACAGTTTCAGTTCAGGACCGACAACGATAACCGAACGTCCCGAATAGTCAACGCGCTTACCAAGCAGGTTCTGACGGAAGCGTCCTTGCTTGCCTTTGAGCATATCGGAGATGGATTTAAGCGGGCGATTTGAAGAACCCTTAATAACGCGCTTCCGCTTCGAATTGTCGAACAGAGCATCCACCGCTTCTTGCAGCATCCGCTTTTCGTTGCGGATAATGATATCGGGCGCTTTAAGGCTCATCAAACGGGTCAAACGGCTATTCCGGTGAATAACGCGGCGATATAAATCGTTTAAATCCGAAGTCGCAAAGCGTCCGCCGTCCAACTGCACCATCGGGCGCAAATCGGGCGGAATAACCGGAATAACGTCGAGGATCATCCATTCGGGCTTATTGTTTGACGTTCTAAAATGTTCGACAATCTCGATACGCTTTAAAAGCCGCTTATCGCTTTTTGCGCCCTTTTCGATCATCTTCATTCTGAGCTGAGCGGCAAGCTCATCCAGATTTAAGTTACTTAACAAGGTTTTAACAGCTTCCGCACCCATATTTGCAGTAAAGGCTCCGCCGTACCGCTCCTGAGCATCGCGGTATTCATCTTCGCTCAACAGCTGATTTTTCTTTAAATCGGTTCCACCCGGCTCAATAACAATGTACTTTTCGTAGTACAGTACCGAACGGAGCGCCGCAACCGGCAAGTCCAGCAAAAGTCCCATCCGGCTCGGTACCGAGCGATAGTACCAGATATGAGAAACGGGAGCCGCTAATTCGATATGTCCCATACGCTCGCGGCGTACCTTAAAGTGAGTAACTTCGACACCGCAACGGTCGCAAATAACACCCTTGTAGCGGATTGATTTAAACTTACCGCAATAGCATTCCCACTCTTTTGTAGTTCCGAAAATACGCTCGCAGAAAAGCCCGTCCCGCTCCGGCCGCAGGGTACGGTAGTTAATCGTTTCGGGTTTCTTCACTTCGCCGTACGACCACGCACGGATCGCTTCGGGCGAAGCTAATTTAATCATAATATTGTCGAAATCTTGTATATCTCTCATAGCCCATCCTTATCTCAATTAAAACTTGGAGCTGTTTTCGGTAATCAATTCTTCATCACGCTCAGTCAGCGGGATTTGCTTTCCTTTTTCATCGTAAATCGTGAAGTCCAGCGCCAAACCGCGCAATTCCTGTACCAATACGTTAAACGATTCGGGGATTCCGGCAGCGGTCGCAGCCTGTCCCTTTACGATGGATTCATATATTTTGGAACGTCCGTGCATATCGTCCGACTTAATAGTTAAAAGCTCCTGCAGCGTATTAGCTGCACCGTAAGCTTCGAGCGCCCACACTTCCATTTCTCCCAAGCGCTGACCGCCGAACTGGGCCTTACCGCCGAGCGGCTGCTGAGTTACCAGAGAATACGGACCGGTTGAACGGGCGTGCATCTTATCGTCAACAAGGTGCGCCAGCTTCATAAAGTAGATAACCCCGACAAATACGTCGTTTTGGAAGGGCATACCGGTTCGTCCGTCGCGCAGCTTCACCTTTGAGTTGGCGGGGATACCCGCTTCCACCAGTTTCTTTTCGATTTGCTCATTGGTCGGCGACTGGAATACGGGCGCTTCGTACCATTCGTCAAGGCGCAAGCCCGCGAGTCCGAGTTCCGACTCCAAAATCTGACCGATATTCATACGAGACGGAACGCCGAGTGGATTCAAGCAGATATCGAGCGGTGTACCGTCTTCCATATACGGCATATCTTCTTCCGGTAAAATGCGGGCAACAATACCCTTGTTTCCGTGGCGGCCTGCCATTTTATCGCCCTCGCGCAACTTGCGTTTTGTCGCGATGAGAACCTTGATAAATTCGTCAACACCCGGATTAAGATCATCACCCTGTGAGCGCTTCAATCGCTGTACATCGATAACTGTGCCTTCAACGCCGTGCGGTACGCGCAGCGATGAATCGCGAACATCCTTTGCCTTCTCACCGAATATTGAGTTGAGCAGCTTAAATTCCGGCGTTGTTTCCGACTCGTTTTTAGGCGTAATCTTTCCGATTAATATATCGCCGGAGCGGACTTGAGCGCCGATGCGGATAATACCTTCCGCATCGAGGTTGTCGAGGCTTTTTTCCGACTTATTTGGAATATCGCCGGTAATCCGCTCCGCACCGAGCTTGGTTTCGCGGACTTCCGTCGTAAATTCTTTAATATGCACCGACGTGAACATATCTTCTTTCAGTACGCGGCGAGAAATCAAAATAGCGTCTTCGTAGTTATACCCGTTCCACGGCACAAAGCCGACCAGAATATTGCGACCGAGCGCAAGTTCTCCCTGATAGGTTGCGGGGCCGTCGGCAATGACATCACCGACCTCTACGTGCTGCCCGACGGAAACAATCGGCCGCTGATGGTAACACGTATCCTGATTGGTGCGCTGATATTTCAGCAGCGTATAGTCGCGAATCTTCTCTTCCGTTCCTTCCGGTGCGTCCGATTCGATGGAAATCTTCTCGGAGGAAACAAACGTAACCGTACCGCTCCGCTTTGCTTTGATTAACACGCCCGAATCATAGGCGCACTTGCCTTCCATACCGGTACCGACCCGTGGAGGCTCGGGAAATACGAGCGGCACACCCTGCCGCTGCATGTTGGAACCCATGAGCGCACGGTTCGCGTCGTCGTGCTCAAGGAAGGGAATAAGCGAAGCGGACACGGAAATAATCTGCTTGGGCGACACGTCCATGTACTGCACTTCTTTTGAGCTGCGCGTGGTGTAGTCCCCCTGATGACGACACGCAATTTGCTCCGCCGTAATCGTACCGTCGCTCTGCACTGCGGTGGATACCTGCGCAATGTAATATTTATCCTCGTCCATCGCCGAAAGGTATTCAACCTCGCGAGTTGCAACGCCATTCACGACCTTTACATACGGCGCTTCCAAAAAGCCGTAATCGTTAACATGCGCATAGCTCGCCATCGACACGATAAGACCGATATTCGGACCTTCCGGCGTTTCAATCGGGCACATCCGACCGTAATGAGTGTAGTGAACGTCGCGGACTTCAAAACCGGCACGGTCACGGGAAAGACCGCCGGGACCTAATGCGTTTAGACGGCGCTTATGGGTAAGCTCCGCGAGTGGATTGACCTGATCCATAAACTGCGAAAGCTGACTTGCCCCGAAAAATTCTTTGATGGTTGCGACAATAGGCTTTATGGAAATAAGCTCTTGCGGCTTAATCGTTTCAATTTCTTTTGAACCCATCCGCTCGCGCGCAATCCGCTCCATACGGAGAAACGCGGTTTTGAGCGTATTGGTCATCAGCTCGCCGACTGAGCGAACACGTCTGTTTCCGAGATGGTCAATATCATCGATTGAAGCATCTCCAATGTAAACCTGAATAAGGTATTTCATCGTATTTACGATATCGTCGAGGATAAGCGTACATTCTTCAACGGGATGCTCGTAATCAAATTTTTTATTGAGTTTATACCGCCCAACACGTCCGAGATCATACCGGCGGGGAGAGAAAAACATCGAAGTTAAATCTTTTTCGGCAGCCTCTACCGTCATCGGATCACCGGGCTTTAAAGCGGCGTAAACGACAGACAGCGCCTCTTCCTTTGTAGGCTCTTGCCCCTTTGCAGCATCGGCAAAGCGGATTTCCTCCCGTTCAAAACAGTTGATAATTACAGGAGAATCAAGACTGCCCTCTTTTTTAAAATCGATAACGGTAATTTCAGTAATATGATTTTGCTGCAATTCATCAACAACGTGCGGATGAATCTTTTCACCGGCTTGATAGAGCGTCCGTTCCCCGGATTCATCTGCTACGGTTATCCGCTTGGCAAACACACGGCCTACCAGTTTATCGTATTCCGCTGTTCCTTCGGCAACCGGTAAGACTTCGGTTTTATAAAAAAAGTCGATAATCTGTTCACGGCTTTCATAGCCCAACGCCCGCAAAAACAGGGTTCCTAAGATACGCTTTTTCTTATCGAGCTTTGCATAAATCAGATCTTTTTTCTGATCGATTTCAAATTCAAGCCAGCTGCCACGATAGGGAATAATACGGCTTGAATAAACACCTTTGTCGTGAGAAAAGATAACGCCCGGGGAGCGGTGTATTTGAGATACGACAACACGCTCGGCACCGTTGATGATAAAGGTACCCCGCTCAGTCATCAAGGGAATATCGCCCATATAGATACTCTTACGGCGGATTTCACCGGTTTGATTAAATACCAAGTCTATCTGAGCCTTTAACGGGATAGCATAAGTCAACCCCTTCTGCTTGCACTCATATTCGCTGAATTTAATGTCATTTTCATCAAGTGTATATGATTGATATTCCAGCGTCATATCGCCGTTTGGGCTTTCGATTGGGAAGGTCGTCCGAAACACATCCTCCAAACCGACTTCCTCCGAAGTATTTCCGCTCCGGTGTGTTCCGCGGCATAAAAATTTTTCATAAGATGCGAGCTGAATATCAATTAAATTAGGCAGCTCCATAAAATTTTGGATATTTTTTCCGATATATTGGCGATTAACCGTTTTCCGCACAGGCATCCCGTCTTCCCCCTTCTCTCGCCCAAGCAGCTTCGCGTCTCTATAAAAACTTAAAATAAGCACGCCATACTGCACAGCATATAATTTATCTTACAATCTACCCATTTTTTAAACAGATTTTTTTAATAGTTCGTTATTTTTATTACCGTATTTTTTACCTGTTTAAACTACAAAAGCCTCCCCTATTGACGAGGAAGCTCCACATAGCGTTTGAGAAAAAAATCATAGAATCAAACAATAGCCGACTGCACTACACAGCCGGCTTATATCAAAAAAATTAAGCAATCGTAATCTCTGCACCGGCAGCTGTCATTGCCTCTTTAATCTTTTCAGCTTCTTCTTTAGAAACATTCTCCTTCAATACTTTCGGAGCGCCTTCTACGAGTTCTTTTGCTTCTTTAAGACCAAGCCCTGCAACAACGTTTCTAACCTCTTTGATTACGCCGATTTTCTTGCTGGGGTCTGTCAGACCTTTAAGCGTTACGGTAAATTCAGTCTGCTCTTCAGCTGCTGCTGCACCGCCTGCAGCGCCGCCGGCAACAACTGCAACGGGAGCCGCCGCTGTTACACCGAATACTTCTTCCATCGACTTAATCAATTCGGAAAGCTCGAGAATAGTCTTCTCTTTGATTGCCTCAATAATTTGTTCGTTTGTTAATGCCGCCATATTATCTTCTCCTATAAATTAAAATTTCACAGCTCATACAAGCCGCAGTAACGGTAGACAGGAAGACAGCGCGTGAAGCCTGACTACCGCATTTGGAATTGGGAACTCTAAAAATCTAACAAAGTTTTAGAGCTACCCAATTATGCTTCAGTCGATGCAGGTGCAGCGTCGGAAGCGCCACCTTCTTTATCAACAATAGCTTGAAGAGTACGCACAAACTTTGCGGTCGTTGCATTGACCGTAGACATAAACATTGCAATAAGTTCTTTTTTGCCGGGCAATTTAGAGAATGCTTCGATTTTTGCAGCATCATAGAATTCCCCGTCAACCACAGCACCTTTTACCACCAGTGCAGGAGTTTCTTTTGCAAATTCAAACAACGTTTTTGCAGCAGCGTTTGCATCTTCGCTCATCATCGCAACTGCAGTAGGCCCGACTAAATAGTCTTTAACATCCAAATTCACGGAGTCGAAAGCGATGCGTGCAAAATTATTGCGCACGACTTTGTAGGTACAATTATTTTCACGGAGTTTTGCGCGCAGCTGTGTAATCTGCTCGACAGACAACCCGCGGTATTCTGTAAAAATAAAAGACGAAGCAGCTTTTAACTCATTCGTAATATTTTCGATAGCAGCCGTTTTTGCAGGCTGCGGTTTATGCGCTCGCAGTGCCATCTTATTCTCCTACCTTATAATCTACCCAGACACCCGGCCCCATCGTAGAGCTGACAGAAACCGATTGGATAAAATCAGCCTTCGCATCGGCAGGCTTTTTTCGTCCAATTTCAGTCAAAAGGATCGTAATGTTTTCGGCGATTTTATCCGTATCCATCGAAACTTTACCGATTGCAAGATGAACAACGCCGGTTTTATCGGCACGGAATTCAACACGACCTTTTTTAAGCTCATTGATAGCAGCGCCGATATCAGCAGTAACCGTTCCGGTTTTAGGATTAGGCATCAAACCTTTCCGACCAAGCACCATACCAAGCCGCCCGACATCTTTCATCATATCAGGGGTAGCAACAGCGATATCAAAATCAAGCCAACCACCCTTAATTTTTTCGATATAATCGGCAGCACCGGCATACGTAGCTCCGGCATCCAAAGCTTCTTTCACACGGTCTTCTTTACAGAACACCAACACACGCTTCTCGCCTCTAAATTGATGTGGCAAAACAACAGTATCACGAACGCTCTGATTCTTACCCAGTTTCAGACTGACATGAACTTCGACCGTTTCATCGAATTTTGCAAACTTCAGCTCTTTCACCAATTCTACAGCTTTGGGAACAGAGAAAAGAGCAGCATTATCGTATTTTTTTAACGCATTGCGGTAATTTTTTCCGTGTTTCATTAGCGCTCTACCTCCACACCCATACTTCGTGCAGTTCCCGCAATAATTTTCTTTGCAGCCTCCAAATCATTTGCAGTAATGTCCGGCATCTTCATCTTAGCAATTTCTTCAAGCTTTGCTTTTGACAAAGTTGCAACCTTCTGACTTATCGAATTTGCAGAACCTTTTTGGATATTACATGCCTTTCTGATTAAAACCGCAGCAGGCGGAGTTTTCAAGATAAAAGTAAAGCTTTTATCCGAATAGACCGTAATAACAACAGGAACAACCAAGCCCGGCTCCATCGATTTTGTGCGGTCGTTAAATTGCTGCACAAACTGAGGTGCACTTACACCATGCGGCCCAAGCGCAGGACCTACAGGCGGAGCAGGCGTTGCCTT
This sequence comes from Treponema sp. OMZ 305, assembly GCF_024181325.1. Lineage (NCBI taxonomy): Bacteria > Pseudomonadati > Spirochaetota > Spirochaetia > Treponematales > Treponemataceae > Treponema > Treponema sp. OMZ 305. Next base: position 2,428,596 of record NZ_CP051300.1, read on the forward strand.
TCCGGCAGGACACTGCAATTTAATAACCGCAGTAACCTTTTTCTTTGCCATAACCATCTCCTTCTGGTACTAACGGGAAAACATTCCCTCCCATAAATAAAAAACCAAACCACTAAATCAACTCAACCTGAAGCATATCAACTTCAACAGGGGTTGTCCTACCGAATATAGCAACCATCACTCGCAGTTTATTGCGATCTGCCATAACCTCTTCTACAGTGCCGGTAAAGGTATCAAAAGGCCCTTCTATAATTTTAACCTGTTGACCGGGCGTAAACATCTGCACGGATCGAGCTCTTTCGCCCTTAATCTCCCCTGACTTCTGCAAAACACTTTTTGCCTCATCAGCCGAAATAGCCTGAGGCCGAGCATCGCCGACAACACCCAAAAATCCGGTAACACCATGTATTCTTCTAATCGGAGCACACACCCCTTTCCAGTTTACGGCAGGCAAGTCCATTTCAATAAGGATATACCCGGGCAGGAATTTTCGGCGAACAACCCGCTTTTTACCGTCTTTTACCTCAGTCAATTCCTCTTCGGGAATCTTGATTTCAGAGATAACTCCCGCAGGAATCTCACCGTTTTCCATTAATAGGCGTATTGCACGCTCCACTCTCTTTTCATAGCCCGAAAAGATATGTAGAATATACCATTCTTTTGCCATAACCGTTCCTTAAAAGAACCAGCCAAGGCAAGCAACAAAAAACGTATCAACAATACCAAGAAAAACAGCAACAAGAATGGTAGAAACAATAACAACCTTCACAGCAGAAACGACATCATCACGAGTAGGCCAAACCACCTTGCGCAGCTCAGCAACACACTCTTTTCCAAAAGTAATTATTTTTGACATATCTACCCCTTATTTATGAAACAGGCCAGGAAGGACTCGAACCCTCAACATTCGGTTTTGGAGACCGACGCTCTACCATTGGAGCTACTGACCTCTATTTAAAAGCCGCAGGCCATCGGTCGGACTTCAAATACTTATTTAACTTTTGTTTCTTTATGTACGGTATGCTTACGATCAAACGGACAATATTTACTTAACTCAAGCTTACCCTGAATATTTTTCCGATTTTTTGCGGTTGTGTAGTTCTTCCGCTTACATTCAGTACATTGTAATGCGATAAGCTCAACAGATGTTTTCTTAGCCATCACAAACCTCCTATAAAACAAAAAGCTTCCGAGCGGAATCGAACCGCTGACCCCAACCTTACCATGGTTGTGCTCTGCCGACTGAGCTACAGAAGCAGAATGACGCTTGAGAATACCAGAAGAATAAGAAAGTGTCAAGGACTCAGGAAAAATGCATCAGATATTTTTTTGAATACCCCCCGCAAAAAAAGAGACTGCCCAACCAGAGTTTCGCCGCAACACGGCTCAAATGGTTGTCCAGTCTCTTTTTTTGCGGAATTTGTGCTATAATTCTCTGATGCATTTTTCCTTCTTTTAAGAAACTGATTGAAATTTTGAAGAAAAATTCAATCAGCGGGCATAAGGTCTCAATAACTTCACGGATTAAAGAGGCCTTTCTCAGGGGCGCGTACCCGTACCATCGCTGTATAAGCATCTTTGTTTTTTTCAATAAACTCATCAACCGGTATCAGCTCGCCGTCCTCATATATGTCAAGATGGAATGCTCCAAAACCGTCAAAATACGGAAAGAATACGGCTATCCGCTCATACGTTCTCAGCTCCGTAGCCGAAGACACCGTGCTGATACATGCAAGATAAAAGTGATCAGGTTCGACGATGGCAAAATAATATAAAAGCGGTAAAAGATACGATGTTTGATATCCTGCATATCGTTGATACCCCAAAAAAGCAGGTTGTTTTACCGATCCCGTTTTTGCACTCGTACTTACCGGAATTGCCGCTCCGGTAAGCGCAAAAGGACAGCTATCTACATCCAAACCGGAAGAGTCGGGATAAACAGTGCGCTTCAAATTTAAGCTTAAAGCAGCGGCGCCGAGATTCCGTATCCAATCCAATCCGAAAAAGATATTCTCGGTATCCAGATACGGCCTTGTAAAATGAGTTTTAGGCGCATCGGTCTCGCGTTTTAACGCTTCAACAACCGTCCCCTGCCCTGCAATAGGACGAATAATCCCATCGATAACCCACTTTGCAAAACCGGCCGAATCAACACCGCCAATTACTTCAGAGCGGATTTGGTCGATATTCATCGCAGCTGTTATTTCCAATTCCGTTTGCGGCTGGGAATTACTGATATGCACCGGCTTTCCGTCATGGTCAAAGCAACCGTCTTTCACCCGTACCAACCGATACCGGAGATTTTCAACTATGCGCGACATCGATTTAACGGGGCTGTTATCACGCGGCGGATTAAACAAATCCCATGGAATGATTGACTGACTTAATGCTTTCAACCGTAAAAGCGAAATATGATAGAGTGTTTCAAAAGGAACGCCTATAGCGATGTCTTTCCGCACATAAGCATTAAAAAGACATATATCGATAAACGACTTCCCGCTATAAGCCTTTTGGCTTGCAGGACGGAGAGAAACCGAAAGGGCAGGATTTTCACGCGGATATATTTTAATCGACAATGGAGCGCCGGTATCAGCCCTTCGGTACAGCATCCACGTACCTTGCGGCACGAGACTGTGCTCCGGCAAACTGTAATCGGTAAGATTAGGAATAATAGAAATGATATATACATTCTTACTGTCTTCCGCATACTTTCCCGATACCGTAAACGTATTTCCTTTTGAATCCGTATGCAATTCGGGCGCCTTTTTGATAACTTTTTCAATCGGCGCGGAAAGCCATGAACCGGTAATCGATCCTCGAACTTCAACAGAATCCGGTATTTGATCAAACGGATAAAGATGTATGGTTTTCGGATCTTCACCGGCTACCGTTTCTACCGTAATAACGGATTCTTTGCTCTCGGCATCTTGTTTTACTGCCGGGGAATTCGGTGAGGACACATCAGCTCCAAAAGCAGCCGCTATACTTATGAATATGAGAATACTTCCTATCAGATAAGAAGGTATCCTAAAATGAACGCTTTTCATACTTCTATGGTATCGGCATTTCCGTATTATATCTTAAAACACCATCGAAGGTACTTAAAGTCAATGAAGTTTTTCGGCGCATCCTTCAGTCTTCCAATTCGGGAATCCGATCTTTCAGTTCACGCAGAAACTGCTCGCCGCTTACTCCTTCCCTCAAACAAATAAATACGCAATTATCACGGCCTGCAATAATACCGAGAACGGATTCAAACCCCATATTTTCAAGCGCCATCGAAATAAGCTCGGTATGCCCTGAGTACGTTTTGATAACCGCCATATTTCCCGAATAATCTATAGAAATATACCCGCGTAAAAAATCTTGGATGCCCGCCTGCTCGGTTTCACGAGGATGGTCTTCACTCGGTACCGTATAGACATAATCACCCTTTCCGTTGGAAACCTTGCTCACCTTGAGCATTTTTAAGTCACGCGACAAGGTTGCTTGAGTAACGGAAAACCCCTCGCGATCCAAATAGCCGAGCAGCATTTCCTGTGATTCAATCGGGTATGATTTTATCAATTTTCTGATTGTTTTTAATCTTGTTAGCCGCTGTTTCACTTATGTCACCTATGGAGTAATAGTGCATAAATATTCAAAAAAGTCAATAAAAATAAAAAATATAGACAAAAATATGCATAATCTTGCATAAAATTCCGCGCAGAAGACAGGCAACCGCTTAAAATATTGCCAATACGGCTGCCCTAGTCCATTACCACGGTTCTTAAAGAATGAGCATGGCATCGCCGTAAGAGAAAAAGCGATATTTTTTTTCTATTGCATGGCGGTAAGCTGCAAAGATATTGTCACGGCCGGCAAATGCGGATACCAACATTACGAGGCTCGACTGCGGCGTATGAAAGTTGGTAAGCAGCGCTCCGGTAAGCCCAAACCGAAAGCCGGGATAGATAAATATATCCGTTGCCTGCATTCCGCGGCTCAACTGCTGCGTATCGGATTTCCATGCGGATTCAAGTGTCCGTACCGAAGTGGTGCCGACTGCCAATATGGTTTTATCGCTCCGGTGAGCGTTTTCCACTGCATCCGCTGTTTCGTCGGAAATAAAGAATTTTTCGGAGTGCATCGTGTGTTCTTCGACAACCTCAGTTCGCACCGGTAAAAACGTACCAAGGCCGACATGCAGCGTTACAGCGGTTCGTGCAATATGCCGCTTATCCAGTTCCTGTAAAATCGGCTCCGTAAAGTGGAGCCCGGCAGTAGGCGCCGCAACCGAACCGGTGTTCTTTGCGTATACCGTCTGGTACCGCGCGGCATCTTCATCCGTGTCGCCGCGCTTGATGTACGGTGGCAGCGGGATATGACCGTTGGCTTCCAGCCAACGGTCATCAATGCAGCGGTCAAAACGTATATATTTGCAATCCGATTCCGCTGCATTGGGGGAAGGAGGTGGAATCAGCACGGCACGGGTGCCGTCGTCAAAAGTGTATTCCTTCCCCTCCCGCTGCCGCTTGGCACGCTTTACGATGGTTTTCCACACAAAGCCTTCGTCGAGCGGCTCAATCAGCAAAAATTCAGTTTCGCCGCTACCGGTATGGGCATACAAACGGGCATGGCGCACCTTTGTGTTGTTAAACACCATTAAACAATCGGGCGGCAGAAAATCGGGCAAGTCGGAAAACATCGCATCGGTTAATGTCCCCGTCCGTCTATTTAACACAAGCAGCCGGTCATTTCCGCGTTCGGCTGAAGGATATTGCGCAATTAATTCTTTCGGTAAGTCAAAGTCAAAATCTTTTGTAAACATAATGCCTCAAAAACGGAAAGCACTATACCCGAAACCCACCACCAGTGACAAGGCAATCGCTTGAAATATCTCCGGTGCGGTTTATCTTGGATGTTTAACTGCACTGGGTCTATCTCCGTTCTTGACGCACAGAAGCCATTCTTTCGGTTCGGGGATTTCAAATTTCAACGGTTCTCCTGTAAATGGGTGATTAAATTCAAGCGTCCGTGCATGGAGAGCAAGCCGCCCGAAAGGATTGGTTTTTGCTCGGTAATTTTCATCTCCGGCAAGAACATACCCTTTCGATGCCAAATGCGCCCGAATCTGATTCTTTCTTCCCGTTTCAAGGCTTAATTCAAAAAGCGTATAATGAGTCCCGCGCTCAATTATTTTGTAATGAGTTACAGCGCTTACCATCTTAAAGCGGGCTTTATCATGCGGAACAAAACCTCGATTGTGCGCATTGTATGCAATTTCATCGTTAATGGTGCCGCTGTTCTTCATTACACCGAAATAGCTCCGCGCATAATTTCCCTGCACAGGATTTTCCGCAACCGCACGGTAAATACGCCCCGTTACCAGAGTCTGCCAATGATCCATAATCTTTTTTTGAGCTTTTTCCGTCATTGCAAACATCATTACTCCCGATGTTTCGCGATCAAGACGATGAACTGCAAACGGTCTATGCGCTTGAGAATAGGTTCCTTTTTTGCGCATTATCCGCTCAAGAACTTCGAGAGCAGTCTGCGCGCGGCTCCCCGGATACGGCACGGAAAGCATTCCGTCCGGCTTGTAAATCACCGCAAGATATTCATCTTCATACAGGATGGTAATCTTCTCCCGTCCGAAATCCCGTTTGCATTTCTTGTTGCATTTTATTCCAGCTGTCTTTGTTCCGGTTGTCATACTACGATTATCTCTTTCTTTCTGCCCGCCTTTTCCGCCGGAACATAAAACAGTAAAGCAGGCATTGCCTGCGATCGATTTATGGGAAACGATTTTATTCATATCGATAATAAAATCACAAAAGGCACAACGTGTACAGGGAACGAGGACCCAAGAACCGAAAGTCCACCGGCTTTTTCTGTAAGGAAATGATTTAGATACGTCTAATTTCTAGCCATTTTGCATCTCGTGCTCTATATAAGAGGCGGAGGTTAAACCATGAAACTCAAACGATTGTTATTTTCGTTCTTTGCCTGTATTACCGCCGGTATTCTCTTTCTGCAATGCACGCAGTGCACTCCTCTTACGGATACGCAGTTTAAGGAACCCGTTACGCTTGTTACTTATAACACGCAGACATTTTTTGATGCCGTAGAAGACGGTAGCGAATTCAAAGAATACAAAGGAAGCAAATCCCGATGGACAGCTCAGAAGTATAAAGCGCGTCTCGAACGGCTGAAAGGCACCTTGTTTGCGGCAGGAGAAAAATTGACCGGCAAAAAAGACCGGTTACCCGATATTGTAGTCTTACAGGAGGTTGAAAATGAGCGTGTGATTGAGGATTTTTGTAAACAGCTGCCAAGCGGGGAAAACTATCCCTATGCAATATGCCCGCCGCGTTCGGAAAAAGGGGCATTTACCACAATCATCCTTAGTAAGTATCCCATTGAACGCTATTTTGTGCATCGCCTTTATACCGAGCAAAAGAGAGCGTTGCGAGCATTGATAGAGATTGTATTGAATACGGGGAGTAACGACAAACCGCGGTTATTAACCGTCTTTGCAGCGCATTGGAAATCAAAGACCGGCAGTTCCGACAGTGCAGCTATCCGTGCTCAGCAGGAAGCTCAGTTGATAAAGAAGATTCAAGAGCATAGAGAAAAAAATCCGCGCATTCCTTTTATCGTATGTGGAGATTTTAATCAGACCCTTAAAGAATTTAATCAGCTGAATGATTTTCCGGTATGTTGGGATGTATCGAACTATAAAGCGGAGAACGAAGCAGGCACGCAGCCTGACGGCAGTTATTACTTTAAAAATTCGTGGGAAAAAATCGATCATATTTTCTACGAGGGCGGCGCGGACAGTGGCGCTGATTCAAAAACTGCCTCGGATGACGGAACCGCTTATATTGAACCGCTGTTGTTTTTCGTGCTATATGAACCGCCGCTCGTTGAGGGCGGTAAACCGGTCAGGTACAATGTACTGACCGGCGAAGGATATTCAGACCATTTACCGCTTGGCTTCCGCTTTGAGATACATTAAGGCATCTTTAAAAACTCGGTTAGGGAAACACTGGAGATGTCTCAAAAGTTGGTTACTTTTTCGCCATCCTTCATCAGCAAAGCCTCGATGCGGCTTTGGCAAGCTGCTCACCGGTTAGTCCGGCGCATTCAAGAACATCCTGCCGCGAACCTTGCATAAAGACCGTGTCGGGAAAGGCGCATACTGCCGTTTTTGTACCGGAAAGTCGTTTTTGAACCAAACTTTCCAGATACTGCCCGACACCGCCGATATATGCGCCGTCTTCGATAAAGAGTACGGCAGGGTATTTTTTGACTTTTTCCAAGAAAAAGGTTTCGTCAATGGGTTTTAAGAAGCGAAGATTGTATATATCGGCGGATATGCCTTTTTGTCCGAGCAGCTCTGCCGCCTGAACGGTTTCCGGGAACATCCCGCCGGTGCACACCAGCAGCACATTGCTGTGTTCTGCCGTTACGGTGAACACGCCGCGGCCGGTTTCCATCGGAAGCAAAAATGCGGGGCACTCCGCTGCGCAGGTATTCTTAGGGTACCGTATTGCAACAGGTGCATCCAACTGCAATGCCCATTCAAACATCGCCCGCATTTCCGCTGCCGAGGCGGGAGCGAGCACCGTCATATTGGGAATACTGCGTAAAAAGCAGATATCGTAGAGACCTTGATGGGTTTCGCCGTCATAGGGAACCGCTCCCGCACGGTCTATCGCAAAGATAACCGGCAGTTTTTGCAGTGCAACGTCATGGATAATTTGATCGATTGCCCGCTGCAAAAACGTACTGTAAATGGCTGCGATAGGCCGTAAACCGGCCGCGGCAAGTCCGGCGGCAAAGGTTACCGCATGTTGTTCGGCAATACCGACATCAAAAAAACGATCGGGAAACTGCTGCCGGAACCGCTCAAGTCCGGTTCCCTGTGCCATTGCAGCGGTAATTGCGGCGATATCGTCTCGTTTTGCCGCCTCATCAATGATAATATGAGAAAATGCTTCGGTAAAAGAGTTTGTACTCGCCTTTTCAATTTTTCCGTCGGCAATATTGAACGGTCCGATGCCGTGGAAGGCGGAAGGATTATTTTCCGCGAGCGGATAGCCTTTCCCTTTCTTTGTTTCAATATGAATAAGTACCGGCGCATCAATATTTTTGACATTGCGGAATACTTTTTCAAGCTCTTTTTCGTTATGCCCGTTCAGCGGCCCGACATACTCAAAGCCGAGATCGGTAAAAAGATTGTTTCTGTAAAAAATCCCCTTGGCGCCCCGCTTTAACCGGTGAATCAAAAAATTAATGCGCCTACCTAAAAACGGAATTTTGCCGACAGCGGTATCAAATATATACTTAAACTGCTGATATCCTTTCCGCACGGTTAAGCGGCTCAGGTATTCGGAAACCGCCCGTATATTCGGAGAGATGGACATCTTATTATCGTTAAGGATAACAACCAGATTCTTTGTAAGCGGGGTAACATTCAGGAGCGCTTCAAAGGCCATTCCTCCGCTTAAAGCCCCGTCGCCGATAACAGCGATAACCTTTCCGCTCTGGTGCTGTAGCTTTCGCCCGATAAGAATTCCCTCGGCTGCTGAAATTGAGGTAGAGGCATGTCCTGTGTTGAATGCATCATGGGGACTTTCTTCCCGTTTGGGGAACCCTGCAAGGCCGTCTTTTAAGCGGAGTGTTGAAAAATTATCATACCTTCCTGTTAGGAGCTTATGAGGATAGGATTGATGCCCCACATCCCAGATGATTGCGTCTTTTGGGCTCGAAAACACTCGATGCAGTGCGATAGTTAACTCTATAACGCCAAGATTGCTGGCAAGATGCCCGCCGTTTGCGCCGACTGTTTCCAGAATAACGCTGCGCATTTCCTGCGCTAATATATGTAGATCTTCTCTTGAAAGAGATTGTAGGTCTTTCGGGTCATGTATTGATAAGAGTACGTTTTTATCCATGTATATGTTCAGTGAACTGCCGGATACATAAAAAAAGGGCTGTGAAGATACTCAACAAAGCCCTTTCTCACCGTAATAAAAGCGATAGAACAATACGCCTATAATAATCTTGCAAATAATAAAAGATCCTTCTTATATGCTTTATACACCGGTATAGTGGTATAATCGAGAAGGATACAAGATTATTGAAAACCTCTAAAAAGCGTAATGATATTTTTAGAGGTTACTTGTTCTTATGTCTATTCTTTCGAAGCTTCTTCTTTCGTTTATGCGTTGCTATTTTCTGTCGCTTCCGTTTTTTTCCGCAGGGCACGTGAACACACTCCTTATTTATAAAGATAGGAGATAATAGCCGAACAGCAGTAAAAAGTCAAGGCTGCCGTTTTTTTCCATAAAATAGAGTAGGGCAGTAACAGGGCAGTCGCTTTCTCAGTTTTCCAATTTTATGGAAGAAAAACAGAAAACAGAATATTTTGCGGGATGTTAAAAGAGAGTCTGATGCGTTTACCCTGCTGGCGAATCTGGACAATGTCGGTGTTTTCCGCTATGCTTAACAACCTTGTATGGATTATGTAGAAAGTTTATTTAACACGAATTTTTTAGAGTATGCCAGTTATGTTATCCGTGACCGCGCAATTCCCGACGTAGAGGACGGTTTAAAGCCGGTACAGCGGCGTATCCTACATTCTCTTTTTGAGATGGATGACGGAAAGTTCCATAAGGTTGCCAATGTCGTCGGCTATTGTATGAAGTATCACCCGCACGGGGACGCTTCCATCGGCAACGCATTGACGGTACTCGCCAATAAAAGCCTCTTTATCGACAAGCAAGGGAACTTCGGAAACCTCTTTACGGGGGACGAAGCTTCCGCCCCGCGGTATATCGAATGCCGCATCACCGAATTTGCAAAAGATATCCTGTTTAATCCCCATATTACGCGATATGTTCCTTCTTATGACGGCAGAAATAAAGAGCCGGTTGTATTCCGTGCTAAACTGCCTGTCGTACTACTCATCGGGGCGGAAGGCATCGCCGTCGGCATGTCTACCAAAATACTTCCGCATAATATCCGCGAAATTATCGAGGCGGAAAAAGCCTGCCTTTCCGGTAAATCTTTTACACTCTATCCCGACTTTCAAACCGGCGGACTTATCGACGTGTCCGACTATCAGGACGGCAAGGGCAAGGTGCTGGTGCGGGCAAAGTTGGACACCTCCGACGATAAACGGATTGTGATCCGTGAACTCCCCTTCGGCAGCACTACAGAAAGCCTCATTGCTTCGATAGAATCGGCGTCGAAGTCGGGAAAGATAAAAATTTCGGAAATTAACGACTATACGGCGGAACAAGTAGAAATAGAACTCAAGCTGCCGCGCGGCGTGTACGCAGCGGATGTTGTCGATGCGCTCTATGCCTTTACCGACTGTGAGCAGTCTATCTCCTGTAATTTGCTGGTCATTCAAGACAATCTGCCGGTACAGACGACTGTTACCGAGGTGATTAAAACCCACGCGAAACAGCTGACCGCCCTGCTGAAAGATGAGCTTTTGTATGAGCAGGAGATGCTGACCGACCGGCTGCACTTGAGAACGCTTGAGCGGATATTTATCGAAGAGCGAATTTATAAAAAGATTGAAACGATGAAAACAGCCGAGTCGGTCATTAAGGCTGTCATCAAAGGTTTTGAACCGTTTAAGGCAGAGCTGATACGGGAAGTAACGGAAGACGATGTCGACCGGCTCCTCAAAATCCCCATTCGGCGTATTTCGCTCTACGATATTCAAAAAAACCGTGCCGAAGTGCAGGAAATTTCCGCTCGGCTCAAAGAGATAGCCCGTCTTTTAAAGAACCTCAAAAAATATGCGCTCAGCGTTCTTGACGGAATCCTCGCAAAACTGCCACCCGAAGTTACGGCGCGCAAAACGGAGATTACCGGCTTTACCAAGGTAGATGTAAAAGAAGCCGTTAATCGTGATGTATCGCTCCGCTATGACGAAGCAACCGGCTACCTCGGCACTGCCGTAACTACCGGAAAAGAAATACTCAAAGTTTCGCCGTATGACCGTGTTTTTATCCTGCGCAAAAGCGGGGTGTACACCGTTATGGATGTGCCCGACCGGCTCTTTGTCGATACCGGTATGTGGTATTGCGGGTTTGCTGAAAAAGAATTATTGTCACAAATCCTCTTTACGGTTATTTATAAAGATGAGAAAACACAGTATCCGTATATCAAGCGGGCGCGGGTTGAATCCTATATCTTGAACCGCGATTACCTGTTCGTACCGGATACGGCGACCGTACTCTACGCAAGTACGGCTGAAAATTTTGACTTTACGGTGCAGTACGCGCCCAAGCCTCGGACAAAGAAAAACGAAGGGCGTTTTAAAACAGCGGATTATCCCGAAAAGGGATTAAAGGCGCAGGGGATACGCCTTGCGGAACGGGAAGCGGAAGCGGCGGCGCCGGTAACGAAAAAAAATACTAAAAAGTAAAAGTCATTCCGATTTGGGACTGCCTAAAAACCGGTTCGCAATCCGCCTTGGAGGATATGGTAAATCATTTCCTTACGGGAAAAGCTGATAGACTTTCAGTTTTTAAGCAATTTCCTAAATTACAATGCCTTGTAGGGAGGAACACTGCCTATGCAAACAATCAATGAATTGGGACATTATACCTTTCAAGCGATGCTGGAGAATAGCATCAAGCGGTTCGGGGCACGTCCGGCGCTTTCATTTGTGTCGGGAGAGCCGATTTCATACAATGAAGCCGGTAAGCAAATAAAACAGCTGCAACAAAATTTGTATCGGCTTGGCGTTAATCCCGGTGATAAGGTCGCAATTTACAGCCACAGCGTGCCCCATTGGGGAATCGCCTATTTTGCAATTGTTACGATGGGGGCTATCGCCGTTCCGCTGTTGCCTGATTTTACCGACAAAGAGGTTAAGGCTTGTTTGGAACATTCCGAAACAACGATGATTATCGTTTCGGAAAAACTGATGAGCAGAGTGCCCGAAACCGTTTCCGTCCTCATCGATATTCAGGACTTTTCGGTTAAAAAAGGTACGGAAACAAGAGACGGCGCCCCTCCGCCTCATACCTGCAGGGAAAACGATACCGCTTCCGTTATTTATACGTCCGGTACGACGGGTCGTTCCAAGGGCGTGGAGCTTTCGCATAAAAACCTTGTCTGCAATGCAATCGCAGGGCAGTCCTGCCAACGCATTAACGAGTATGACAGGGCGCTTTCCATTCTGCCGCTTTCGCATGTATATGAATTTACGATCGGCTTTTTGATGTTCTTTTTAAACGGCGCCTGTGTGTACTACCTTGAAGGGATTCCTTCGCCGCGGATACTCCTGCCTGCTCTGTTGAAAGTACGTCCGACAATGATGCTGAGCGTTCCTATCGTCATGGAAAAAATATACCGGAACAAGATACTCCCGGCTTTTAACTCCTCGCCGTTCCGCGCACGGATGTACCATACTAAGCTCGGTAAAAAACTCCTAAACCGTCTTGCCGGAAAGCAGCTGAAAAAAACATTCGGCGGACACTTGAAATTTTTCGGCTTGGGCGGCTCGAAAACCGATACAACCGTTGAAGAATTTTTGAGAGATGCTAAGTTCCCGTATGTTATCGGGTACGGTTTGACGGAAACGGCGCCGCTTATTGCCGGCTCGACCGTCCGCCAAAGTGTTCCGGGCTGGATCGGTTACGCCGTCCCCGATGTCGAGGTTAAAATCGATAACCCTGATCCCAAAACCGGCATCGGCGAACTGTTGGTCAAGGGACCGAATGTGATGAAAGGTTATTACCGCGCCCCTGAGCTTACAAAAAATTCATTTACCGAAGACGGCTGGTTCAAAACCGGTGATCTTTTTGTAATGGACAAAAAAGGGCATTTAGCAATTAAAGGCCGCTCAAAAAATATGATTCTCGGCGCCAGCGGCGAGAATATCTACCCCGAAGATATTGAGTTTGTACTGAATCAGCATCCGCTTGTAACGGAATCGCTCGTTGTTGAGGGGGAAAAATCATCCCTTGTTGCCTACGTGCAGCTTGATGAAGAAAAACTTGCAGCCGAGGTACAAAAAGAGCAAAATCAAAATAAAGAAGGTTCCGCCATTCAGAATCTACAATCTGCCGTAGCGGACGCTGTTTCGGGCATTACCGATGCAATGGCCTATAAACGGGCGGAAATCTTAAACGAGATTAAATTTTTCGTTAATTCCAGTGTGAATAAGATGTCACGGATCGATAAGATCGAGCAGGTCGAAGCCTTTGAAAAGACCGCCAGTCAAAAGATAAAACGATATCTGTATCATTTTAAGAACCGAGGGAAAAAGGAAGGCGAAGCTCCGTCCGGGAAATAATACATCCGCCGAAACCCTGCGTCTAATTTTGCCGGGGGCAGAATGCGTTTACCCTGCAGAAGTTTGACATTTGAAGGGCTTACCGCTATACTTTTTTTTATGCTCAGTAATTTTCATACGCATACGTATCTGTGCAAACACGCTGAGGGCACTCCAATTGATTATGTACGGCAGGCTGCTGCTGACGGTTGTTCCGCACTCGGATTTTCCGATCATTGTCCTTATCCGCATGACGACATGTGGCTCTACTGCCGGATGGCGGCGGCTGATATACCGCTGTACAAGCGCCTTGTTGAAGAAGCAAAAAAAGAAGCCGATTTTCCCGTATACTTCGGCTTTGAGTGCGAATGGTCGCCGCAGCACCGCAGCTGGTTTAAGGATGAACTGATCGGCCGTTACGGAGCCGATTATTTGGTGTTTGGTTCTCACTGGTTTCCGCTGCACGGCGGACTTGAATATATCGCAACTGTTACCGAAAGGCGGCGGTTGCATACCTATATCGATTTTACGATTGAGGGGATGCAGTCGGGGTTCTATGCATTTTTGGCTCATCCCGATTTGTTTTTGAGCAGCATCCGCTCTATCGACACAGACTGCCTTGCCTGCATTGATGCACTGATCGATGCGGCAAATGATTTGGGAATGCCGCTTGAAATCAACGGCTACGGGTTGATTAAATCGAAGGTGCAGCGGGATTACGGCGCAGACTATCAATATCCCGTAGCGGCGTTTTGGAAACGGGCGGCACAAAAAAATGCCCGTATTATCTGCAATGCCGATGCACACCAAATAGAACAGGTTTTAGCTGGAGTACGAAACGGTATCGACTATGCGGAAGACCTCGGCATACCGATACTCGATGCGGCGGAAGCGCTGGGCTTTGCTCATAAGTAGGATAGGTTCATCGGTATGTTGAAAGAGGGCATTTTTTTGAGGATATGCTATGCATAAGAATACGCCGCATACTGCCGAACGAAAGGCCGCCCGTGCCGTTGTGGAAGGCCGAGTGCAGGGCGTCGGATTCCGCTATTGGACGGTACAGGTAGCGCGGGAATTCGGTATCACCGGTTGGGTACGGAACTGTCCCGACTATTCGGTGGAGATATTTGCGGAAGGAGAAGGCACCGCGCTCTACGAATTTTTCGATGCGGTGCAGCACAGCCATCCACGCGCCTATATTTCCAATTTTACCGTTACAGCGGCGCAATATCAAGGTTTGGAATCTTTTAGCGTCCTCTTTTGAAAATATGCATACCGTCTACTGCGTTGCTGCACAAAAATAAATGCTCAACGTACAACAAGTACGTCTCCGCTTTATTTTTGTTCGCGCCTTGTATCTTTACCGCCATGGATGGCGGTGATTCCATGCAGAAGCGAGTTTGCCCTGCAAACTCGTCGTTGAGCAGTGTACAAGGACGTACACTGCTCAACAGTCTATTTTCAAAAGGCTTTTTAGGAGCGGCATGGATGCCGCCGGATTAAACAGAAACAAGTTTGATAATGGTCGAACTTGTGTTCAGCGAAGTAGATGCACCGTATATTTTCAAAAGCGCTGGAAGGGGGGAATAATGGCTGTTAAAATAGTGCTTCCGTTTTTATATCTCGGGTTCGGTTTTCTTGTTGGGAAAACGCCGATCGATATAAAAAATCAGACGGCATATTTGCTTACCAGAATAATTATTCCGTTGATTATTATTTACAATATCTCAACGTGCCGTGCCGACTTATTTGTCAGCATATTCGCTATGATTATTATGATGACGGTAATGATGTATATGAGCCGTCTTTTCAGCGCCGATGCCGTCGAACAGTTATGTTTTTTCTATTTGAATATCGGGTGGCTTTCGTTGCCGATTGTTGCATCGGTATGGGGAGACGGCGCCGCAACCGCCGTACTTTCGCTGTATATCGGAAACTCTCTTTTTGGAAATTCCATCGGCGCAGGGATGCTGATCAATAATGGCGCTGCAAAGATTGATATAAAACGGACACTGAAATCTCCTCCCGTTGCGGCGCTCATTATCGGCATTATCTGTATTCCTTTCGGGGACAGTATCAAACTTTATTTGCCGCCCTTATATCGAATCCTTAAATTGGTTATGAGTATTTTAGGTATGGGTGTGCTCGGTATGTGGCTTGCAAAGATTAAGCTTGAAATAAAAGATTTAAAACTCACGCTTAAACTGGCGGTACTACGGGCGCTTACGGTCGCCTGTTTGATGACGCTCTTTATCTTTATTGCGGGGCTGCTGCATTTGGAATTGGTAACCGCCAATAAGCAGGCGCTGTATATGATCTGTATCTTGCCGCCTGCCGCCAACATTATCGTGCTGGAAACACATTACTGCCATACGGGAAAATCCGCCGGCCTTACCGCGTGGGGAACGCTGTTGAGTTTAGCGCTTATCCCGATCTATATTGTGGTAACAAGGTTGCTGTTTTAAACCATGGCAAACGCATCAGGCTGTTTGTTAGCAACCCCCTCAGAATAATAATAGAAAACGCTGCATAATCAGTTAAGCCGTTTCCCAGTTTTTGACGTACCCTTCCAGTTCATCCAGCATTGCAAGAATGTCAGCTTTGTTTTTTTCAGAATAGGTCTCAGCTTCTTTTCCCAGCTTTTTAAAAAACGGAAGCAATGGGGTCAGCTTCGCCATGGGTACCTTTGTCGGATGGTACGTTATCAGCACACTTCCGGTAACGGGATTATGCTCAATGGCTTTGACGATTGACGAGAGCGCCGGAGCTTGCAGGATGGATAATGCCCGTTCGGTGATTGCGGTGTCTTTAAAGACAGGCGCTCGCAGCCGTATGCGACCGGGGAAAAAGCCGGTAATCATCGCGCATCCTTTAATAGCTTTTGCATGGATTCGATACTGACGGCAATGGTCAGCGAATTATGCAGCGCCGCCGCGAGTGCGGGCGGAATAAGGCCGAACATACCGGCAAACAGGAGCAGTGAGTTGCCGACGATAATCAGCTTGTTGTTTTTATCTATCCGCGACAGTGTTTTTTGACCGAGCTTCCGCACCGTAATTAAACCGGAAAGTCCGTCGTCAGCCAGTACGATATCGGCGGTGTCTCCCGCAATGGAAGAACAATTACCCATCGCAATGCCGACATCCGCGGCGGAAAGCGCAGGCGCGTCGTTGATTCCATCACCGATCATAATCACCTTGTGTCCGGCATCCCTCGCTTCCTGCACATAGCGCACCTTATCTTCCGGCAGCGTCTGTGCATGATATTCCGTAATACCGGCTTGAGCTGCGACTTTTGCCGCCGCCTGTTCGGCATCGCCTGTAATCATAACGCAATTACGCACACCCAATCGTTTCAGCTCGGCGACGGTTTCTGCGGTACCTTCTCGAGCAGGATCCCCAATAGTCAAAATACCGGCGAGCTGTCCGTCAATCGCCAAGTAGAGTAAAGAATAGCCGGATTTTTCGGCAGATTTCTGCACGCGGGCTATCGCTTTGGTTGTCGGAACTTTTTCATCTTCAAAAATAAAATGAGCGCTTCCGATACAGAGCCGCTTGCCCTCTAACGAAGACGCGATACCGTGTGCGACAATGTATTCAACCTTTGCGTGGCGTTCGGGATGTACAAGGTTCCGGTCTTGGGCGGCTTGCACAACGGCTCTTCCCAGCGGATGCGGAAAATGTTCTTCAAGGCATGCAGCGAGCCTAAGCACTTCATCCTTTGCAAAAGCGCCGAACGGATACACTCCGGCTAAAACCGGTTCCGCATAAGTAAGAGTTCCCGTTTTATCGAAAATGACGGTATCGGCAAGCGCCGCCGCTTCCAAATACTTTCCGCCTTTTATCGAAATACCGTGCTCCGCCGCTTCCTTCATTGCAGAAAGAACGGCAATAGGTGCGGCAAGCTTCATCGCGCAGGAATAATCAACCATCAATGTAGAAATAGTCTTGGTGATATTTCGTGTAAATAAATAGGTTAAGCCGGTCAGTAAAAAATTGAAGGGCACTACTTTTTCCGCGATAAGTTCCGATCGTTTTTGAGCGGCAGCTTTTAAAGATTGCGAGCGGTCGATCATCGCGATGATATTGTTCACCTTTGTTTCCGACCCGACCGTGCGTACACGGATATACAGTTCCCCTTCCAACAGAATAGTGCCGGCAAAGACCGATATTCCGCTCTTTTTTTCTACCGGCAGCGATTCTCCGGTAATACTCGCTTGGTTCACAAGGCCTTCACCCTGTTCAACATTCCCGTCTGCGGGGATTTGGCTTCCGGCGCGGACAACGATAAGATCATCTTTTTTAAGTGCGGAAGACGGGATTGTCCGTTCTTGATCACCTTCGATGAGATGTACCGGCTCATTTGAAATCAACAGCATTTGCGCCAGATTATTGTACGATTGGCGGCGGGTCAGCTCTTCAATTTCTTCCCCCATATCGAGCAATGTTGCTACAAAACGAGCCGTCTGCGCCTTGCCGTCCAGAACGGCAACCGTCAGCGCCGTTGCATCCAGTAAATCCGTGCTAAAGAATTTTCCTGCAAAGATGGACTGTACCGCTTTTATAATACGCGGGACAATCCTTTTGTAGAGCAACAGATTGCGAAGCGGCATCGGGAGAAGCGATCGTACGGTAACGTCAAAGAGCGTAGACGCTAATACATCAAATACACTTTCGGGCGCAGGAATTTTTGCGACGGAGGCAAGCAGACTTTCATCGGACAGGTATTTTTCGGAAAGCACTCGGAATAAGGCGAGTACCTCATCTTCCGAAAGAGTCTTTACATCGTAATACACCAAAAAAGATGCGACTTTGGGATTAACTTGAATGTCGGTTATGCCGTCTTGCACCGCGATGAGGGTTTGCGCAAGGATAGCTTGCCGCGGCAAAATTTCAACCGCATTGTAGTGCAGCCGTATTCTGCCGGGCAGGGAGTGTTTAACGGTTACGTTCATCGATAAATTGATAAAAAGCTTTTATGCGTTTTGCGATTGGTTATATGCAGCTTCGGCTGCGATATCCTGTGCGTCCTCTTTCACCGCTTCCATAAAGGCCACGGCATCCTGTTTAAGCTGCATACCTTTTTCCGTAACTGCTATACAGGCCTTGCGAAAAGCCGGAGTTTTAATAACGGATGCTGCTACGAGACCCGCTGCAACACCTACGCCGAATGCCACCCATTTATTTGAAA
Source organism: Treponema sp. OMZ 305 (assembly GCF_024181325.1). NCBI lineage: Bacteria > Pseudomonadati > Spirochaetota > Spirochaetia > Treponematales > Treponemataceae > Treponema > Treponema sp. OMZ 305. The sequence goes on from NZ_CP051300.1 coordinate 2,447,077, forward strand.
ACATAGTTTACCTCGCTTAATTATGATAAGAGTACTCCCAAAAATCTCGATTGTGGGAGATACCTATTAAAAGCCGCCAGCAGCTTTGCTGATAAGGCGTTCTCGTGTGTGCAACGATAACAGTTTTTGATAAAAAACGCAATAAGTAGGTAAGTTCTTTACATAGAATCGTTATTCCGTTATTCTTGACACGAAATAGCAATATATGATAGTATCTCCCCCGTCAACTTTCCCCGGTTGTGTAATGGTAGCACCGCAGATTCTGGTTCTGCTTGTGGGGGTTCGAATCCTCCCTGGGGAATACGCCGAAAAACCTCTAAAAATGATTATTTTTAGAGGTTTTCGCTTAGTAGAGCAACCGATGCTCTGTTTTTGGTCCCTTCGTCTATCGGTTAGGACATGAGATTCTCAATCTTAAAAGACGGGTTCGATTCCCGTAGGGACCGGTTCTCATTTTAGATGTACTGTTCCGTTATATATGCAAACCCCATCTTTTTTTCTATAATGATTTTATGAAAAAGTTTACCGGTTTATCTGTCTGCGACGGTCTCGTTGCATGTCGGCTTGTGTGTATTCCTGAAAACGTTATACAGGCCACCCCCGCCTACGCAATTACCGCAGAAAATATTCGCCATGAACAAGAACGGCTGCGGATTGCGGTGCAAGCTGCTCAAGAAGAGCTAAGGCAGGCGCTTACTCAATACCGAACAACAAATGCTCCCTCAAAAGCCCCCGAACAGGCTATTTTAGAATCCCATCAAGCAATGCTTGCCGACGAAGAATTCATGCGCGGTATTTATACGGAAATAGAAACTTCGCTGACGAATGCCGAAGCAGTGCTCAAACGGAAATTAGATGAAGTTACTACGATGCTGACCGCTTCCGGCGACAGCTATCTTTGCGAACGGGCGGTTGATATTCAGGATGCTTACGAACCGGTGTTTTCTCATTTGAATCCGCAGCCTAAGCAACCACCCTCTCGATTTGTCGGCGTACAGCCGGACACCCTGCTTGCAGCACGGGTGTTTAAACCATCTGAAGCGCTCGAAATAAAAAAACTTGCACCCTGTGGGATTATTATGGAAGAAGGAGGCGCAACCAGTCATATTGCGATTATGGCACGAGCGTGGAACATTCCGACATTGATTGCCGTTCAAGGCCTTATGGAGTCGGCAAAAAGCGGAATGTATGCCGTGCTGGATTCCACGAACGGAACGTTGATTTTGGAACCCGATGAGAAAACCGTCGCTCAAATAAAATCTGCAGGTACTGAACAAATTGAGGTAACCGAAGAAGCACGGGACTATGCGCAAGTGTATACGCAAGACGGTATTCCCGTTCATTTGAGTGCAAACATTGTACTTACGGAAGAATCGGAGATGCCGACTGTTCAGAATACTGCCGGAATCGGACTCTTCCGCTCTGAATTTTTATTTTTAGGGAACAGTGATATCCCCGATGAAGAACATCAATACATAGCATACCGTACCGTTTTGGAACGGATGGGCTCAAAACCGGTGTTGATCCGCACCTTTGATGCCGGCGCCGATAAAATGCTGAAAGAACAGGAAAACCTTTTGGAACGGAATGCGCTTCTCGGCTGGCGGGGTATTCGGTATTGTTTGGATCGACCCGAAGTCTTTAAGCCTCAGCTGCGGGCGCTGCTGCGAGCGGGGCGTACCGGCAATCTGCATATTCTTCTTCCGATGATCTCCTGTAAAAAAGAAATCATCGCAGTGCGGAAGTTAATCAAAGAGATTGAGCTGGAGTGTGAACAAAATCGGATACCGTATAAAAAAGATATTCCGGTGGGGATTATGATAGAAGTTCCTTCCGCCGCAATCGCCGCCGACCTGTATGCACCGGCGGTCGACTTTTTTTCCATTGGTACCAACGATCTTATTCAATACACGATGGCGGCAGATCGGGAAAACCAAATCATTGCGCATTTAGCCGACTGTTTTCAACCCGCGGTACTGCGGCTTATCCGCCATGTTATCGAAGCGGAACCGCTCCTGCACCGTACCGGCGATTCGCGCGGCGGGTTTGTATCCATGTGCGGAGAGATGGCTTCCAAGGCGGAGGCTGTTCCGCTTCTTCTTGGGATGGGGTTACGCAGGTTCAGCATGGCAGCACAGAAAATACCGGAGATTGCGCAGCGCATCGAATCTATCCGGCTTTCCGATGCAGAGACTCTCTACAAAGCTGCCAGCCGGTTTGACACCTCCGAAGAAATCCGCCGCGAAACGATGGAGCGATTCCCACTGTAGGAGCAATATATTCATACTTATATTGTATAAAGCTATTTACCTTGTTTCGTTTACAGGCATCTTTAAACAGAATTTTTTCATTAGGATTTTCGTCTCTTACTTTTTCCAATTGCTCAATTAAAACTTCATACGCTTCAGAGAAATTATTATTCTTCTTATATTTTGCTTTATTAGCTAACAATTTAAAAATTCCATCTTCAATTTTATAGGTGACATTATTATTAACAAGAGAGGGTTTTAATCCTTCTATAAATTCTTCGTAATCTAATGATTGATGGAAAGTTACAAAACCAATTTGACCGGATACAATTTCACCTTGTTCATCATCAATATCAATCAAAAACTTATTATATTCTTCCATAACTTTTTGATGGTCATCAAAATCTTTAAATGCAGGATTTATAAGTGATACTGCAAGAGAAGCGGTAATATATATTTTACCTGTTCCAGGCGCCCCTTGTAAAATAATATTTTTCTTTGTACGTAAGATACCGGTATAATTTTTTATTTTATTTAACATATCTTTTTCTCCACTATATATTGAGATGAGATTGATTACATCTTGTTCAGAATACTGATAGCAATTAGAGAACGTAGCTCCTCTATTTATCTTTAAATAATCCCTTTCTTTGAGCTTGTAAATACAAACTTTACAGCCGTTAGCAAAACTTTGTGCGTCATAAAAATCAAAGTCAGGATATGTCGAACTAATTAAATCATTTTCATCTATATCTGAAATATCAAAATCTGATAAAGCAAATCCCTCGCTTTTTACAATGCCAATTGCTTTTACTATACGACCACTATTTATAAGTAATATATCATCGGGCATGACGTTATTTTTAAACTTATCTCTATAATCTTCATCTCCGACAAAAACTATTTGTAACTTCAAAAATACATCAAGAATCTCTCTGTCATTATAATCGATGTAATTGCTCTTTTCTATATCCGCTTCACTGATAATACCTGTTAATTCTTTTACGAGCGGAGATAATGTGATGGTTTGCTGTGTTTCTCCGATAGAGGTTTTGAAAAAATCTTCAACCAACCGCGAAAGACTTTTGTTGTTGTTTGCCACATAGCGTTTCATTGCATCGATAATATCCTTTTCCATTTTTAATGTTAATTTTGCTTGCATCTACAGCACCTCTTGTACGTATAGATATAATTGATACGTATCGTCAAGAATTATTATTTCTGCTAGGTGCTTGAGAGAGCTGCGGTAATTTTCTATAATCACGTCCGATAAGGAAAGAGAATGAGTAAAAATCGCAGGATAAATACAGAAAGAGACGATAGAAATGAAGTAGGCAATACCGATACGATAATGCACGAGCACACAGCAGCGGATGCAGGACTGGAATTTCCAGATGCAGACCCTACAGCTTCGGAAGGAACGGAAGGTGGGGTCGATTACCGCAAAAAATACGAGAACACGCCGCTTGTGGTGATAGCAGGGCGGCCGAATGTAGGAAAGTCTACCCTATTCAACCGGTTTTTGCGGAAGCGCCGCGCTATTACCGACCCAACCCCCGGCGTAACCCGCGACCCCATCGAGGAGCAGGCAATTATCAACGGGAAGCCGGTACGGCTGATGGACACGGGCGGTTTTAAGCTGACCCGCAGCGGCGACAAAAAAGAAGACCTGATGGATGAGCTGGTCGTAGAAAAAACGCAGGAAGCGCTCCGCCGTGCCGATAAAATTCTTCTATTATTAGAGGCCTCTGCACCCACTGCGGAAGATGAAGAATTTATCCGCTTTCTGCGGCCTTATTGGGATAAGCTCATCACTGCGGTAAATAAAACCGAAGGCGGGCGCGGCGAAGCGGAAGCCTACAACTACCTCAGCTTCGGTTTCCCGACGCTCCTGTGTATCAGTGCCGAACACGGGGACAATATCACGCCGCTTGCCGAAGAGATAACCAAGGGCTTGGACTTTTCGCAGGTATGCGAAGCGCCCGCCGATACTGCGATCCGCATCGCGCTCATTGGAAAACCGAACACTGGTAAGTCCACGCTTAGCAACTACCTCACCAAGACCTCCGCATCGATTGTGTCGGAGATTGCCGGTACAACACGCGATGTGGTGGAAGGTGAGTTTTTCTATAAAGACAGACAGTTTATCATTCAGGACACCGCCGGCATCAGGCGTAAAACAAAGGTAAAAGAGGATATCGAGTATTACTCGGTTGTCCGTGCAATGAAGAGCTTGGAACATGCCGACATTGTGTTTCACCTGATCGATGCGGAGGAAGGGCTAACCGAACAGGATAAAAAAATCATCGTGCAGGCGACCAAGCGGGGGCTGGGCGTCATCTTTGTGTTGAATAAATGGGATTTGGTGAAAGGCGAAAAAAAATTCCGCGATGCGGAGCAACATATCAAGATTATGTTCGGCAAGATGGAATATGCCCCGATTGTGCCGGTGTCCGCGCAGAACGGAAGCGGCATTCCCGACCTCTTGAACACCGCACTGGAACTCTTCGATCAGCTCACCAAAAAGGTAGAAACCTCTGCACTCAACCTCGCGCTCAAGGACTGGCTCGAGGCGGTGCCTCCTCCGCACGGGCAGCGTAATTCTTTCACGCTTAAATATATGGTGCAAACTTCCACACGACCGGTTGAGTTTTTAATTTTTGCCAATAAACCCGACCTTGTCTCCGAATCCTATCTCCGGTACATTACCAACCGAATACGCAAAGACCTCGGCTTTACATCGATTCCCTTTTTGGTACGGGTAAAGGGCAGCCGGGTAAAATGGGAAGACAGGGTAAAACCGTGACAGGCTTTTCCATCGGCGAAGTTGAAAAGATAACCGGCATTAAGGCGCATGTTCTCCGCTACTGGGAGCAGGCGCTGCCCTTTTTGCGTCCGCAAAAGGATGAGCAGGGGCGACGGCTGTATACCGACCATCACCTCGATTTAATCTTCCGTATGAAGTATTTGATTGAGATACGGAAGTTTACGCTTGAAGGCGCCGGGCAACAACTCCTTTCCGATCTTTCCGGCAAGGGAGGGAGCAGCCGTATCACCGAACTTTCCGGCATCCGCAGTGAATTGCTCGATATGTACCGGCTGCTGCAAAGAAATAAAAATGTGTTTAAACCGGCTCCCGAATCCTAACAATCGGATTTGAAGCGGCACCTATAGCTTTTTGGTTTACTGCCGATACTATGAAAGCTATGGTAGTACCTTTACCGAAAAAAATCGCTTTGTTTTTTTGTGCAGCCGTGCTTTATACAGTCGGCGCTTATACCTATGATTCCGTCAATCCTGAAAGGAACACCACCGTACCGCAGGGACAGATTGAATGGAAGCCGGTCTTTCCCCGCGCCCTTTTCCTCGATAGGTCAGAGATTGCCGTGATGGAAACAGGCGGTCTGGCAGGTCCTATTGAGTATCAGGATATTATAAAGAACAGAGAGCGAGCGGAACAAGGCTTACAATCGGTATTGCTCAATAGCGATGTTTTTGCCCTGTACGGAAAGCCTAATGCCCGCACGATGGGGATACTCGGTCAGTATTCGCTTGAAGAGATTGAACCGATTATGAACGAATTCGTTAAACTCTACGACTCCGCAAACGGCAATCGAAAAATCATCCCCGCATTTTATATCATTTACGGTACCTGTTGGCCTGCCGGCGAAATCGGTATACTTTCTACCGCTATTGTAGAGCAGTATATTACATTTGCAGCGGAACGGGGTTGGTATGTGTTCCTCGACCATCAAATCGGAAAGTATCCGGTTGCCGAGGCAACGAAAAAATTGCTCCCGTTCTTAAAATATCCGAATGTTCATCTCGCACTTGATCCCGAATGGCGTACCACAAAACCGATGCAGGAAATCGGCTCTGTGACGGCAGAGGAAATCAACGAAGCGCAGCAAATAATACAGAACTATATGATTGAGCATGGTATCGGCGGCAGGCGTATGTTGGTTATCCATCAGTTTAATGCGCGGATGATTAAACAGCGGCAATTAGTAAAAAGCAATTATGAGCGGGTGCAGCTCATCCACTGTTCCGACGGTTTTGGATCGCCGAAGTTAAAAAAAGAGACGTATGCGTATAATGCAGCGGCAAAAAATATTCCGCTCAAATCTTTCAAGCTTTTTTTGAAGCCGATGGTTGAGGGCGCCGGATATGATATTCCAATTATGAAACCGGAAGAAGTATTTTCGCTTAAACCGCGCCCATATTTGATTATGTATCAATAGGAAGGAACGTTGGAGATGGGGGGAATTGAACCCCCGTCCTAAAAAGAGATACAGGAGCGTCTACAGGTTTATCGGCGCGAGGTGATTGTCGGGATCCGGTGTCAGCGCCGAAAGCGTCGAATCCGTATTGCGGGAAGTGTCCTTTCTACCGTCCGCATCCGGTAAAAAGCAAGCTCCGAATAGCGTCGGAACTCTACCTCGCTCGGAAGCAACACTCGGTAGGTTCCGCGATTACGCAGCTAATGCGTAGTCGGAACTGTCATTGTTGGCAGTTATAAAGTTTGCCGCTTTTTAGGAGCACGGCTCTCCACCTGCAACTCAAGCCTCTGCTTCCTAGTCGAAACCGGAACATCCCCATGCTTGGTTTGATCGAATATACGGATTTATACGGTTACTGTCAAGCCTGTTGATTCCGATTGCTTCTGATGCAATCGTATGCTTGCAATTTTTTATATCCATTGTTATAATTTCACTACTATATTCTGGAGGAATTTTATGAAAAAGATATGCCGTTATTTTGTTTTCTGTGTTTTACTGTTTGGAGCAGTGAGCGTATTTCCGCTGGCAGCCGAATCAAAAGAAGCTGATGTATATTATGTCAACACTCAGCTTTTGAAAATATTCTCCCATCCAAAGGGATACTATGTTATCTATCGACGGGCAGGATTAGAGACCGGAGAGGCGTTTATCCCGTTCACATGGTTCAGTCCGAAAGAAAACAAGGCAGATATTTCATTTATCAATACCCGTATTAATCCGTATCTGTCTTTCTTTATCCGCGACGGAAAATGTGAATATGTGAGAATTTCTGCCCCGCGACAAGATTTAAATACTTCAATATGGGGTCTCCTGCCGTATCCCCAACAATATAATGATAAATTTGACGGAGTAGATTCGCTCGCGCTTGAGTTCTAATCCGTATCGGAAATTGGCATAAGGAGTTCTAAAAATCCGATTGATTTTCAGAGCTCCTCGTCGGCTTAAAAATAGCTTGGAGCTATATGCCTGTTTTCCATTTAAACTAGGTTATTCATGGCTAATATTATTACACCTGCCGTTCCGCAGAAATTAATCGATTTTTTGCATTCATACCCGATGTTCCTCATAGCCGGTCATAAAGAGCCTGACGGAGACTGTATCGGAAGCAGTATTGCAATGTCTCTTTTCTTACAACGACTGGGGAAAAAGACACAAATGCTTTCTGCAGGGCCGTTCCAACGGCCTGAAATACGGATGTATGAATCGCTTTTTTCTGCGCAGGTACCGGAAGCGCTCATCAAACACCCTGAAAACACAGGCGTCATCATTGTTGACTGTTCGGGAATAGATCGGACGGGCGACATTGCCGAACAATTAAAAAACTTTCCTTCAATCTGCATTGATCACCATGCTACTAATACGACAAATGAAGCAGGTTCGCTTGTATATGCGGACGCCCCTTCAACAACATTTATTATCCAAACAATCATCGAAGAGATGACCGGCTCCGTAACACGGGATGAAGCGGAGATGCTGTTTTTCGGACTTTGTACCGACACCGGTTTTTTCCGCCACTTGGATGAACGGAGCGGCGAAGTGTTCGCTCATACTGCGCGGTTGGTACAGGCGGGGGCAAACCCGAAATACACCTTTGCAGCCATTAACGGTGGTAAGTCATTCGGCTCACGGACGCTTATCTCGCGCGTATTAGCCCGTATGAAGCCGTATTATAACGGAAGGCTCATCGTTTCGTATGAAACGTATCAGGATAAACAAGAAATCGGCATCGAAAACAGAGATTCCGATATGGCATATCAGCTTATCCAGAGCATTGCAGGAGTAAAGGCAATTTGTATTGTCCGGCAGGATACCGAAACACATTGCAGCGTCGGCTTCCGATCTCTCGATACCATCGATGTTAGCATTATTGCCTCTTCATTCGGCGGCGGCGGACATAAGCAAGCCGCAGGGCTTTATATAGAAGGGATTGCCGAACAATTGATACCGAAGTTTGTCGCAGCGTTTGCCCCACAGTTTCAGAATTGATATTTACAGGGCAACCGCATTATAAAATATTTGCAGCGATTGCCTTCCTTCTGTGCGAAATTTCATAGGTATAAGGTGAGCGTCTACAATGACACCGCTCACCTTAACCGTCAAGTTTTCTTTCGAAAACTTGCGTATTGATGTGTGCGCTTTTCGCGCACGAATGCAACAGTTTCCAAAATTCATATTTTGTTCAACTGTTGCATTTTAAGGAAATAAAATTTCGCACATTTTTCCAGCAAAGGGGGAAACGCATCAGGCAAAATAGATAAAAATCGCGGAAAAATTGAGACTGTGAGACCATTTGAACCATCTTCAACTGTTGTACATCCGTGTACAACAGTTGAAGGCGAATTTTGGCAAAGCCAAAATATCGCTGCTATATGGAACCACTGCCCTCCTTGGCAGTTCCGGTCGAGTAGTCTCAATTTTTCCGCGGGGGTGTTAAAAAAACGACTTGATGCGTTTCCCCTGTTGATATTCATTCACCTCTTTACATAATATTCCTTTTACAGTATACTACCCTGCGTTTTATTTTGAATGCTGATAGATAAAGCTAAGGAAGGTGAACTATGGCACGCAGATGCGATATTTGTGGAAAAGGGCCGATGAGCGGTAATACGGTTAGTAAATCAATGAATCACCAACGCCGCGTATGGCGCCCCAACCTTATCGACGTAAAAACGGAAATTGATGGAAGAACGTTAACCTTGAAACTGTGTTCCCGCTGCTTAAAGAGCAACTATGTTGTTAAGAAAGTCTAAGCGCTCCGTTTTTTATTCTTTCTAAAAAGAGTCCTCGAGTTAAGGACTCTTTTTTTATATCTGCTCGATATTCCAACAAAATCACCTGAGGTATAAGGAATGATACGGTATAGATACAAAAAAATAGTATGCATTTCGATTTTATTGACTACCCTGCTCTTTATCGCCCATGTTCAACTGATGGCCCATCCGCATCTTTTCGTTTCCGCTCAAACCGAGTTCGTATTGAATAACGGAAAAATTCAAGGTGCGTATGAGACATGGACATTTGATCGTTTTTTCAGCGCGGATATTATTCAAGGATATGATCTGAACCGAGACGGTCTTTTTGATAGAGCTGAAACAAAGGATGTCTATGACAATGCCTTTATCAACACTAAAAACTATTCGTATTTTACCTTTATCCGGCAAGGTGATAAGCGGGAGAGCCCTGCACAGGTGAGCGATTTTTCGGTACGTCAAAAAAACGGCATCGCTTCGTATCGATTTTATGTTGATTTGTCAAAATACAACGGCAATTTCTACTTTGCTGTATACGATTACACCTTTTTCTGTGATTTCCGATATGATGAAAAGACGCCGGTGTTTTTTACCGGAGCTTCCGGCAAAACGATGCCGACATACACGATTGTCGAAAATAAAAAATATCCGGTATATTACGACCCTTTTGATACCGCCGATATGACAATGACATACAATTCGTGGAAGCCGGGATTACAAACATATTATCCTAGAGAAATTCATATTACCTACTAAGGAACATCACATAATGCGATACGGAGTAATGCTGAAAAATCAATATAAATACGTTTTATATTATTTGAAAAGGAAACACATAGGAGTAGAAACGATACGACGCGGAATTATCCTGTTTGTATTCTGTATTATGACCGTCGGGCTCTGGGCAAACCCCTTTACCGGCAAAAAAGATACGCCTGCACCCATCCGCACGGAAAAAACGGCTGATTTTATTGTGAACCGGCAAGCGCAGCTGCACACAAAGCTCGGCGATTCCATCTATGAGTGGACACAGACACATTCGGCACAAGCATTCTGGACAATTATCACGCTCGCCTTCTTTTATGGGATTATGCATGCGTTGGGGCCGGGGCACCGGAAAACTCTGGTGTTCTCATTTTATCTGACGAGAAAAGCCCCCGTGTGGGAGCCCGCTGTAACCAGCCTCACCTTAGCGGGACTGCACGGCATAACCAGCCTCTTATTACTGTTAATCTTTCGCAATGTGAGCGGCGCATTATCCGCACATACCGACTCTGCAGCAATTTACCTTGAAGGTTTTTCCTTTATTCTGCTGATGCTGCTTTCCGTAGCTTCCATCCTCCATTTGTTGTCCGGTATATTTCCCAATCGTTTTCCCCGCTTTCGTTTCAGCCGCCGCTCACTCGCACCCGGGCAAAGCAGCAAACCGGCGTATAATACCGGCAGCTACGGTTCCGCACGGTATAAAAACCACCGCCCGCAGTACAGCAGCGCCGGAAACATACAATGGGGTGCTTTTTTACTCAGCGGCATATATCCCTGCCCCGCTGCCTTACTTGTACTGGTACTGGTTTCTACGTTGGATGCGGCAGGTATCGGCATCATCGCGGTTATCGGTATGTCGATAGGTATGGCACTCCCGATTACTGTCGCAGCATACCTCGCATGGACAGGACGGCAGCGTTTGTTTAAGCGAATCGGCAAAACGCAAAAATATGCCGAAACAGCCGCATTAATACTCTCGCTGGCAGCCTACAGTGCAATCTTTATCTTTTCGCTTACCGCAGTACTTCCCTTCATCAAAAGCGTGATAGGGTAATTCTATGGACTACCTAAACCACCTCTACGGCAGAGATATAAAAACCGTAAAAAAATTACAGCACGGAACAGTGCATACCGTCAAAACACGGAACGGAATATGCTACGTTACATCGTATCGTATTTTCCCCGGTGTGAATGTTATGTTTAACGACATCCATACCGATACATTATGTCCACCTTCCGCTGCGGATCTGCTCAATAACAATATCAAGCAATACGAACTGAACCATTGCAGAGAAGGCGCATTTGAATCGATATTAAAAGACGGAACACAGGTCAGCATGAATGCCGGTGACTTTGCAATCAATCCTTTAGAAAATTGTTCGCAGCATTCTCGGTTTCCGATACGGCACTATCACGGTATCAGCATTTACATTATTCCGGCGGAATTAGGAGAAGAAGCCCGCACCTTGCAGCAGTATTTTTGTATCGATTACGGAATCATTTTAGAACACCTGTGTAAGAACGGAACCCTCTTTTTGAAACGAGCAACGCCCGAACTTGATCATATATTTCACGAAATGTATCACGTGCCGGAAGAAATTGCCGTTCCGTATCTAAAAGTAAAAATACAGGAATTGTTTTTGTATTTAAGCATATTAAAAAGCGGCATCGATTTTATCGACCGTGAATACGCGCAAAAAAACAATCGGGAAATTATCAAACGCCTCCATCAGTTTGTCATAAAAAACTCAAATAAAAACTACAGTTATGCGCAGCTTTCCGCCATCTTTCATATTAAAACGACAACAATGAAAACCTGCTATAAATCGGTTTATGGAACAACCATTCACGAAACGGTCAAAAAAGCGCGGCTTCAAAAAGCAATCGATCTTCTTAAAAACTCCTCCGCAAACATTACGGAAATTGCTTTGGAAATCGGCTACTCAAGTCATGCAAAATTTTCGGAAGCCTTTAAGCAGACCTATAACTTGCGGCCGAGCGAATATAAAAAATTAATTCGGCAGCTCTAAAAAGATACCCGCTTTTTAAAATAGCATCATTATATGGGCGTTGCCGGTACCTTGCTCTAAAACAACTGCTTGCAAGGTACCGGCCGCTCTGTACGGGGCTATCGGTACAACCGTGCAGAGATTGCTGCACGGTTGTGTACAATTTTGTACATTTTGAAAAATGTACAAAATTCCCCTCCCGCCGCTAACGCTGTTTGGAACCGCTGCTTACTGACAGGATGTCAGTGGTTCCAAACAGTATCGAGTTTTTCTTATGAAAAACTCGAAGTTCAGAAATGTCCACGGATGGACATTTCTGAACAATGCCGTCCGTGGCACGTTCAAAAATTGACTTCCTTGTCAATTTTTGAACGCGAGTTTTTGTTGTGCAAAAACATCGCTGCTGTATGGAACCACCGCCGTCCGTGGCGGTGCTGACGGACTTCTTTATCCGCCTTATTTGGTACAACTTGTCCGATTCGGAAAGAACAATAATGTAAACCGATGGTAATATCTTCCTACCTGGAGGTATTATTATGTCAAATAGGTTATCCGTAAAGGATTTGGCGACGATCGGTATTTTTTCGGCAATAATGATCGTTGTGTTTATTGCATTCTCGATGATCACCGGCGCGTCCTTATTTTTTAATATGGTGTTGAATGCCGTGTTTGCAGCGTTTATCCTCGCACCGTTTTTTGTGTACATGGCAATGAAGGTCAATAAGCCGGGCGTAGTTCTTATTTATAATACGCTGCATGCTGTTTTAACAACCGTCTTTATGGGACCGTTTATGTTCCCTTGGTTTTTTGTCGGCGGAATTATCGGCGAACTTTCCATGTGGGGTAAAGATAGCTACCGGAACTGCAAACGAATTACCATAGCGTGGATTATTACTTCACTTACACGAGCCACACACGGTATGAGCGAAATTTGGTTTTTCTATAATGCTTTTGTAAAGACCGGTGTTTCGAAGGAACAAATCGATATACAAACACAATACTATACCGATCCTAAATGGGTTGCAATCTCATTAATCCTTACTATTATTGCTGCAATGCTCGGCTGCTATATCGGCAATAAAATGCTTAAAAAACATTTTATAAAAACAGGGTTGTTAAATTAAGTATGGATTTCCGTACTAAATTAGCAGTATTCTTTTGTACGGTATTTTTGGTATCGGTTATTTCCAAGAATACCGTATTTTTCTGTTTAATCGGTTTATTGGCAGCATATAGCGTTTTTCAAAAACACTATCGCAGTATATTCCGCTGTGTTTTTGTTTTACTCATTGTCGAAACAATACAGCTTATTTCAAAGGGTAACGGATTAGGCACAATGCTGCCTGAAATGTTTTTATTTATTATCACTCGAATGATCGCTGTGCTTATATCGGTTGTTCCAATCATTAAAACACCGCCGGGAGAATTGACCGCTGTTATAAACAAATTAAAAATCAATAGAAATATTGCGTTGTCTTTTATTTTTATGATGCGTTTTTTTCCGATTATCGGAAATGAATTTAAAGAGATTATCGAGTCTTTAAAATTGCGCGGATTATTTACCTTAACAAAACCGCTGCAAACAATGGAATATGTCTTTATCCCAATGATGTTTTCCGCTTCTAAAACAGCGGAAGAATTAGCTGCTGCTGCGGAAGTACGAGGAATATCCGCTGCCGGAGTACACACCTCTAAGCGGGCTATCGTATTTACCGCCGTTGATTGGACTATCACACTGATCGCTCTTGTTATATCCGCGGGATTATATTATTGGGAACTGCATTAAAAATGATTACATTAGATCATATCTACTATTCATATCCGCAATCGTCAAAAGAAAATCTTGATGATATAACGATGGAGATACAAGACGGAGAGGCTGTCGCTTTAATCGGATTGAGCGGATGCGGAAAAACAACGATAACACGAATCCTCAACGGGCTCGCCTATACATTTTTTTCAGGCAAAATGGAAGGCAGTATATCGCTTAACGGCATCGACCCGAGCAAAAAGGAATTATATGAAATAGGGCGGATGATCGGCTCTATTTTTCAAAATCCAAAAAGTCAGTTTTTTGCAGAAGTTGTAGAAGATGAAATTGCATTCGGCTTGGAAAATTATGGTATCGAACGTACCGAAATTGTCAAGCGTATTACCGACTCTCTACGTATGATTAACGGCGAAACGTTACGAACAAGAAATCTGTTTCAGCTTTCAAGCGGCGAAAGACAGAAAGTCGCGATTGCATCAATCAATGCACTTGATCCGCCGGTCTATGTATTTGATGAACCTTCTGCAAATCTTGATATGGCAAGTGTGGAAGCGCTAAAACGATTAATGGCTTTGTTAAAAAAGAAAGGAAAAACGCTTATCGTTTCCGAACATCGAATCTACTATCTCAAAGATATCATCGATAGGTATTATTACATAGAAGACGGAAAAATTATTCGCTGCTATACAAAGGAAATATTTGAACATTCACCGGTTGAATTTTTTCAGCAGCAGGGCTTACGCTTATATTCCCTTGACCGTATTGAACCGCACGGAAAAACAATGTCCGGAACACGGCGCCTAACAATCGATAACATCTCTTTTTCATACAACAGACAATCGTTACTGAAAAATTTAAGCTATTGTTTTATGAGTGGCACGATATACGGCATCATCGGCGGTAACGGCGCCGGTAAAAGCACCTTCGCAAAAGTACTGAGCGGACTGCTGCGTGAAAAACACGGCAGTATTTATTCGTGCGGAAAAGACAGCTGCAATGACATAAAACTCAACTGCCGTACACGGAGGAAAACGATATACTATTTGTCAAATAACCTTGACAGTAATCTTTTTGAAGTTTCCGCTGCAGAAGAACTGCGATTAAACGATTCCGCCGCCGACACTGCTGAAATCCTAAAAGACTATTGTTTAGATACCGTTGCGGATACACATCCGCAAATCCTCTCCGGTGGACAAAAACAACGACTGGCAATCGCCGCCGCCTCATTATTAAAAAGGGATGTGTACATTTTCGACGAACCGACGAGCGGCTTAGACGGAAAAAATATGCGTCTTATAGCCGATAAAATACGGGAATTGCAAGCACAAGATAAAATCGTTATTGTTATTTCTCACGACTATGAATTTTTAATGGAAATTTGCAGCATCGTGTTACACTTAAACGGAAATTCATTTACGGAATACACTGCTGCAAGCGATAAAGAAAAGATATTGAACATTTTGCAGCAGGAATAAACACCAAACCTGTTCGGAAACTTCCGTTTCAGAACAGGTCGACTCTGTATTAAAGCCGCGGATTATAAATACAGCTCATAAAATCAGCTAGGTGCAAAACGAATTCTTAAAATCGGCTTACCTTGTACTCTGCCTTACACTTGCCGCGTAAATTTTTCGGTAAAAAATACCAAGTTCTTTGCAAGGAATACGGCAGAATAGGTAATAATACTACCCGCGCATAAAAGCGCGAACGAGATGCAGAAAGAATCGCCGAATTGGCTTAAACCGATTTTTCCGATATCGCTGAACGGCAAAAAGATAAATCCGGTAATCAAAAAGACACCAACAGCGAGCCACGGAAGCAGCGACTTATTTTTCTCCTGCCGAGAGACAGCCGGAACAGTCTGTTTATTCAGTAAGTGTATTGCGTTCATTGTCGCAGCAAACATCCGCTCATCCGCTGCAATAGGTGTACGCAATATCTGCCGCTGAACATTCTCTCCAGCAACCATCCGATTAACGGCTTGCCTACATGACGTACAGCATAAAAGATGCATCTTGAGCCCTGTCGGCAACGATTCGTTTTTATCAAGTAAAAGATACTGATCTTGAAAAATATCACAATTCATAGAATCTCCATCCATTAATTGCTAATTGTGCACAACAACCGGATACGGGAACATCGTATCCCGATGGGTGTACTCAAAAATCGTCCGGTCTTCTTTCAAATATTCCCGTAAAATTTTCTTTGCACGGAAGATATGAGATTTTATCGTATTCAACGGCAGTTCGGTAACAGCCGCGATGTCGGTATAGCTCATATCGTAAAAAAAATAAAGGTCGATACAAATACGGTAACTATCGGGTAAACTGTTTACCGCCTCACGCACCGACAAGATGATACATTCATTGAGATGCTTTTCTTCGGGATTATCTCCCCGGTACTCAATTTCAGTACCATCAGCAAGCGACATATAACTCCGTCGTTTTTTAGCCGAGTTAATGGCAGTATTATAGGCGATACGCATCAGCCATGTCGCAAACGGAGCCTCAGCGCGGAACGTCCCAAGTGCAGCGTATGCCTTCAACATCACGTCTTGCACAAAATCTTCACAATCATCGGTATTGTCAAAAAAACTCAGCCCAAGCATATAGACCCGTTTTTGATATTGCGCCACTAATACGGCAAAGGCTTGCGTATTGCCGTTTAATACCGCTTTGCACACTTCGTAATCCCGCAGCGTTTGATTAAGCCCTTCTTTTTTATAAACGGCGGCATAATCGGTTGTCATATTCATTGCCTATCCCTCCGTTTTTCCTTCCGGCAAAGCAACAGGCGTTCGTACTTCACTGCCCCAACTGCGGCGAGTAATTACATAAAAGAGCGTAAGGCTAATACCAAGCGCGAGCGGAATTAGACCTCCGAGTAAAATATACCCAACTCCGGCAATAAAATAGAACAAACCGAATAATACACAGCCGATAACGGTCAGCATAATACCTAACAGTAAGCAAAAAAGGCGAATATTAACGGCAGGACGGATATAGGTATTTGTCTTAATTTGAAGCATAATCTGCTTATGCCGCCATAAAAAATAAAAGAAGACCAAAACGCTGCCCATCACAATCCCAACAATCGGAATAACGGCGATAATAATCTGTACTGCAACCATTTTTACTGCTTCCTCCGCAAATAAACACTCAAAAACTCACCGAAGTTTTTAAAGGTTGTTCTTGCTTTAATAAAGAATAACAAATTCTTCAAAATAGATATTATGTATCTTTCCCAATACGAGCTGCTTGTTTATCCGTTCCATAAGCGTCTGTTTTATATCCTGCGGTAACTCGCTGCTGAGCCGATATGCGCTTTCGAGCGAGAACCAGTCGAGTATGCTTTTTTTTAGCGCTTCTTTTTTGGCAACCAATTCTTCCTGAAATGCAGTATCCGAAGCCTTATATTCAAGGAACGGCTTGAGAATAACCGTAATCGGCGGATTATCGGCTGTAACGGCGCGAAGCTGGCCAAGGTCGCCATACAATGCATATTCCTTAGGGGGAATATAGGCAGCTCCTCCTGCCGGTTCTTCATTCTGCCGTTCTGAAGCTCGCTCTTTTGTTTTTTTGACAAAGGCTATCACCGTTCCGATTACAATAATTGCAATCAAAACAATGATAATGCTTCGCAACAATTTAAATAGTTTGTCCGACGGATATACGCTCATATTTATGATGAGTATATCAAAAAAAAACGATTGACAAAAGCCTCTTTTTATCTATAATATGTTCATTGCAATGCGCTTTTTGCCCCGGTGGTGGAATTGGTAGACACGCTAGTTTCAGGTACTAGTGCTTTCACGGGCATGGGGGTTCAAGTCCCCCCCAGGGCAGTCCTTCTATTAGATATGGAACGTATATAATAGATACCGCCGAATAACCGTTCACCGATACATCTTCTCAGTCAAAATGACACCATACAAATTTTTTCTACCGGTAATGACTGTAACAAATCGCCTTTGCGAAAGCGCTCTGCATCGGAGGAATTCACTATGAAAGATAAAAAACGCGGCTTCTTTTATTCGTTCTTTCGCGGCTTGAATCTTATCCGCTTAATTATTATCAATCTTATATTTTTCATTTTGCTCTTTTTATTTATTGCAGGTCTTTATAAATACAATGACAACACTGGAAAGCAAAAGAATACCCGTATTACAGTTTATGCCGATTCTCTTTTATTGATTAATCCTGCCGGACGCCTTACCGAAAAACCCGATGAATTTATCTGGCGGAATTATCTACTGTCGGACACAGCCTCCGATGCAATTCTTTTATCAGATATTACCGATGCGTTACGGCATGCAGCGCACGACCGGCGTATCACGGCGGTTTTGTTCGACCTTAGCGGACTCTACGGTATTTCCACAGGGCATTTTACCGAATTAAAGACTGCGCTGCTTGAATACAAAGACGCCAACAAACCGCTCTACGCATTTTCAACAAACTATGGATTAGGACGCTATTACATCGCCTCTTTTGCCGACCATATCTACCTTGACCCGATGGGCGAAGTGGACTTATCGGGATTTTACACCGAATCGCTTTTCTACGGCGAAATGGAACATAAACTCGGGGTTCAATGGAATGTTGCTCATGCGGGGGCTTTCAAGTCGATGGCGGAAACTTATTCACGTACCGAGATGTCTGCCGGCGTGCGTAACAATAATCTATCCGTACTGAAAGACTTATGGCACACGTACTTACAGGATATAGCCGCAAATAGAGCCGATGATGCGAACCGCTTTGAAACCTATACGGTGAACTACAATGATGCACTGCGGAAAGTAAACGGCAACAGCGCTCAAGCGGCACTTGATGCAAATCTGATCACCGATATCGGTACGTATGAAGAATGCGGTGTTGAACTCGGTGTACTGGATGAGGAAACATACAACCTTTCTTCACGGGACTATATCAATTACTATAGCTATAATAAGTCTTTTAAAAAGAAAGAAACGGATAATCAAATCGGCGTTATTTATTTAACCGGCTCCATTACAGGAACTTCCAATAATACATCCGATAATGCGGACAGTCCCACCCTCGTAGACTTATTCGACGAAGCAGCTGATGACGATTCAATTAAAGCAGTAGTATTGCGGATTGATTCAGGCGGCGGAGAGGTGAACGCCTCTGAGGATATACGGAGAAGTTTGGAACGGCTCTCAAAAAAAATCGGCAAACCTGTTGTTGTGTCGATGGGCGATATAGCAGCCTCGGGTGCATATTGGATTGCGTCTTCCGCCGATTATATTTTTTGTTCACCCTATACCATTACCGGTTCAATCGGTGTCTTTGCCGTTTCACCATCTATTCAAAAGGCTGTACAAGAATACTTCGGAATCCATGTAGATGGAGTAAGTGTTTCCGGCCGCATGCCCTACTCAATTTTCCGCAATCCGACCGACGCAGAAAAAACACAATCGGAATTGGAAGTTATGCATACATACTCAATCTTTTTAGATACGGTAGCGCAGGGCAGAAACCTGCCGCGTGCGACGGTCGAAGAATTGGCTCAAGGGAAGATATATTCCGGCACACGGGCAAAGGAGCTGCAGCTTGCCGATGAACTAGGCGGTTTTACCGATGCCGTCAATTATGCAGCGACAAGAGCAGGTATAAAAGAAACCTATTCGCTCAAGGTTTTATACAAAGAACCGCCCATAGCCGATGAAATCCTAAAGACCTTGCTTGCCGAAAATGCCCGGTTCTATAAAACCGCCGACTTACAGGTGCTGCATGAACTTTTCCGCCTCCGCTCCAAAAAAGGCTTTTACGTATACACCCCCATTAAAGCGCCGACGGAAGAAAGATAGTAGGAGATATTTTTCTTTTTTTCCGACAAAAAGAAAAATATCCCCTACGACCCCTAAAAAGAAAAATAACGGCTTAGGGCTCTGCCCTAAGAACCCGCCTTTGTTTCAAGACATAGTTCTGAAAATAAAAGCTAAGAAGTGATGGTTTTAACACTAACTCGTTTCAGTACCGCAATATGGATGGCGGTGGTTTCATGCAGAAGCACAGATACAAAAATAGCTAAGAATCTCAAGAAAAAATTTCCATTTTAATTACGAACACACAAAAAAAACGCCCCCATGCCGGAATCTTCTCCAACTTGAGGACGGTCGATTTAATTTGTAATTGGTAATGTTTTTTTACTTACAACATTGCAATTTTCAATTGCTTGCCGAAAGCGGCGGCGGCTTTTTGTAGGGTAGAAAGCTTATTCACAGAGGAAGCAGGCGACTTGATGGCCGTTGCCTTTTTCTTTGAGCTGCGGGATAGCGTTTTTGCAGTGCTCCATACGCTTGGGGCAGCGATCGTAAAAATAGCAGCCCGTGCGTTTTTCCGCAGGAGACGGTACGTCTCCCGACAGGATAATGCGCTTGCGCTTGCGCTCGATTTCCGGATCGGGAATAGGCGCTGCAGAAAGGAGCGCTTCCGTGTACGGGTGCAGCGGCTTTGAATACAGCTCTTCGGCATTCGCAATTTCTACGATAACACCGAGGTACATAACCGCAACCCGCGTAGAAATATACTGAATAACGGCAAGGTCGTGCGCGATAAACACATAGGTAAGCCCGAACTCATCCTGCAAATCCTTAAAGAGGTTAAGAATCTGCGCTTGGATGGATACGTCGAGCGCACTGACCGGCTCATCCGCAAGGATTAACTCCGGCTGAAGCGCAAGCGCACGGGCAATACCGATACGCTGCCGCTGCCCGCCTGAAAACTCATGCGGGTACCGGTTGCGGAAAAAGCGAGAAAGTCCGACCTTTTCCATTAACACTTCGACACGATCGTCAATTTCTTTTTTTGTATACGAAAGGATGCCGCGCTTCGTTAAAATCCGCATCGGCTCTGCGATAATATTTCCTGCCGTCATACGCGGGTTCAGCGATGCATACGGGTCTTGGAATACCATCTGCATATCCTTGCGCGCCTGCATCAGCGTATGGTGCGAACAACCGGCAAGCTCCATCCCCTTAAACAGAACGGAACCCGACGTCGGTGTATACAACTGCGCAATGGCGCGGGCTGCGGTTGATTTTCCGCAACCGGACTCCCCGACAAGGCCGAGCGTTTCACCCTTTTTGACCGAAAAACTGATGCCGTCCACCGCACGGATAGCACCTTTCTTACGTGAGAAGAGGCCGCCTTCCGCAAACGGAAAATGCATCTTTAAATCCTTGACGGTCAATAATGCTTCCGATTCGTTATATTTTTCTTCCATAAAAAAGCGTCCTCCTATTTGTTATTTTCCGCAGATTCAGCGACGCCATTGTTCGATACGGAAGCAGCCGGAACAGCCTCTCCGCCTTGCGTTGAATCTTGGAATACGGCGGCCGATTCCTTCGCAGCGTTGCCCGACTGATAGAGCCAACAACTCGTGCGGTGACTGGGCGAAAGACTGTATGAAGCGGGATACTCCGTCTTACACTGCGGCATCGCTTCACTACAGCGCGGATAGAACGGACAGCACGGCGGCAAGTCGATAACATTCGGCGGCTGCCCGCTGATAGAGAACAGGCGTCCTGCATTTTTCTTGTCCATCCGCGGCACCGATTTAATCAACCCGCGCGTGTAGGGGTGTGCAGGATTTGCAAACAGTTCATCCACCCCACCCTGCTCTACAATACGCCCCGCATACATAACGCATACGCGGTCGCACATACCGGCCACCAATCCGAGCGAGTGGGTAATCAAGATAACGGCAGTGCCGAGCCGGGCGCTCAAGTCCCCGATTAAGTCCAAAATCTGTGCTTGAATGGTAACGTCCAACGCGCTGGTCGGCTCGTCGGCAATCAGCACTTCGGGGTCGCAGCTTAATCCCATCGCAATCATAACGCGCTGCCGCATACCGCCTGAGAACTGGTGAGGATAGCAGTCAACCCGCTTTTCCGCTGCGGGGATGCCGACAAGCTTGAGCATTTCAATCGCCCGATCACGTGCATCTTTTTTCGATAAGCCCTGATGCAGCCGAATTGTTTCTATCATCTGCGTCGAGATTTTTAAGAAGGGATTAAGGCTCGTCATCGGATCTTGGAAAATCATTGAGATTTTATTTCCCCGCAGCTGCCTAATCTCTTGCTTATCCATCTTGAGCACGTCTTTACCGCCAAACCACACCTCTCCGCCGATAATTTTCCCCGGAGGATTCGGAATGAGGTTCATAACTGCTAAGTTGGTTACGCTCTTTCCTGAACCGGATTCACCGACTATGGCGAGCATTTCGCGTTTATGCAAATCGAAAGAAACACCGTCAACAGCCTTTACGATGCCGGCATCAGTCCAGAACCATGTTTGTAAATTTTTAACCTGTAAGATTTTCTCGTCTGATTTTTGATTATTCATCATTACACCCTGTTTTTACTCTGAGGATCGAAGGCATCGCGGAGGCCGTCGCCGAGAAAGTTCATTGCAAATAAGAAAACCGTCATTGCGATTGCCGGAACCAACAGCTGCCACGGATAGATCGTCATTACGTTTACACCATCGGACACAAGCGACCCCCATGAAGCGCGCGGAGCTGAAACACCAAGTCCCAAGAATGAAAGAAAACTCTCGTTCATAATAAAGCCCGGGATGGAAAGCGTTGAGTAAATAATGATAATACCGAGCGTGTTCGGCAGTATGTGACGGAAGATAATGCGCGGCGTAGAAGCGCCCATCGAACGAGCAGCTTCGACAAACTCAGCATTCTTTAAGCTGATAACCTGTCCGCGTACAACGCGCGCAATAGTCAGCCACGAAACAAGCGCAATCGCGACAAATAGGATGACGATATTTTGCCCCAAGATCGCCATCATAATGATAACGACGAGCATATACGGCAAACCGTACATAATATCGACAAAGCGCATCAATACGTTATCGAGCCAGCCGCCGAAATAACCGCTCACCGCGCCGACCAGTACGCCGATAAAAAGCGAGGTAATCGTACCGATCAATCCGATCATAATCGAGATACGGCCGCCATATACGACACGGGCAAACATATCCCGACCGAGCGCATCCGTACCTAAAAGATAGCGGCGGTTATGCACCGGATTGTTCGTTACTTCCCGCTGTAACGCAGCGAGCTCTTCCTTTTGCTTTTGAGAAAGTTCCGCGCGACCTTCTTTTTTTGCCGTACGCATCATATCCGCACGGAGGACACGCACCATCATATCCCCTGCCTTACTAAGAGAAGGAGGCAGGTTTTGGTGGATAATCGTCTGCTCGGAATAAGAATAAATCGGCAGAATTGGTGCTAGAAGAGAAAGCGCTGCATAAAAGCTCACAATGAACAGCCCCATAAGCGCCATTTTGTTTTTTTTCAGCCGTCGCCATGCATCATCCCAGAGAGATATCGGCTTCATCGATTGGTTGAATTCATTAACCGGAAGATCACCCTTCGTTTTAACCGGTGTGCCTTCCTGAGTTTGGTTTGTGCCGTCCGTTTGTTTAACGTCCATCTTAGCCTCACTTATATGAAATGCGGGGATCGATAACCGCATAGAGAATATCAACAACAAAATTCATCAAAATCAAAATGATGGAATACATAACTACCGTTCCCATAATCAGTGTATAGTCACGATTAAGAGCAGACTGTACAAAGAAGGTACCAAGCCCGGGAACTAAAAATATTCTTTCGATAACAACAGAGCCGGTAATAATACCTGCAAAGGCAGGCCCAAGATAGCTGATAACCGGCAGCATTGCACCCTTTAATGCATGCTTAAAGAGCACTACCGGATACGAAAGCCCCTTTGCATAAGCTGTGCGGATATAATCCGAACGCAGCACCTCCAACACACTGGCACGGGAAAGACGGGCAATGTACGCAAAATACGGCAGCGATAGTGCAAGCGCCGGCATAATAAGTGTCTTTAACCCTTGACGGCCGGTAATCCAGCCGGAAGTCGGCAGCCATTTTAATTTTACTGCAAAAAGGAGCATCAAAAGCGGACCGACAACAAACAGCGGCACCGAAATACCGATAACAGCTATAGACATCGCCGCATAATCGGCAACGGAATTGCGCTTTACCGCAGAAACAAGTCCCACCAGCAAGCCGAAAAATAGAGCGCTGCAAAGAGCCGTAATACCGAGAATAAGCGAATTCGGCATTGTATTGCCGATTAAGTCATTGACGGTATAATCTTTATATCTGAACGACGGACCGAGATCTCCCCGCAGCATATTCCCCAAATACCGCACATACTGCTTCGGAATCGGTTCATCCAAATGATAGACCTTATTGATGTTTGCAAGCACCTCAGGCGGCGGATTCCGTTCAGCGGAAAAAGGTCCCCCGGGCGCAACTTTCATGATAAAAAAGCTGAATGTTACAATTAAAAAAAGCGTCGGAATCAAACTGATTAACCGGCGTATGATAAATCGAATCATGCTTCCCCCAAATTCATACGTGTTTACGGAAGCATTGACACGATTAAAAAAGAAACACCGATTCTTCGTTCATTATAACAAACCGGTATCCTTGCGAATAATATCAATACTCCACTCAATTTTTTTAATTTAAAGAAAGCTCGGAGATGTCTCAAAAGTTGGTTACTTTTTCGCCATCCCCGAGCTTCTGCGGCGCCGGAATATTCTGTTCAGAAATCAACCGACGCCATGGGACGTCTTACAACCTCAGGTTTTAAGAGCGCCTCATTATTTTACTTTCTTCAGACCGACATACGGATTAATATTCTGCGGATTGGTATACCAGCCTTCCCACTTGGTCGTGTCGATAAGGTTCTGGCTGACATACGAATACATCGGCAATATTCCCTGATCTTCGGTTAAGAACACAGTTTCTGCATCGTGCAACACTTGGAAGCGTTCCGCCCCACCTTTCATAGTAGCAGCTTTACGGATCAATTCATCGAACTTAGGATTGCTGTATTCGCCGTCGTTATTACCGCTGCCGGTTATAAACAGTTCCAAGAAGGTGTTGGGATCCTGATAGTCGCCAACCCATCCGGCACGGGAAATATCAAAATCATGCTGATTACGCATATCGAGGAATGTTTTCCATTCATAATTCTGAATCTTAATATCGATACCGAGGTTACGCTTCCACGACGCCTGTACATATTCAGCAATGAGTTTATGACCTTCCAGCGTATTGTAAATAACTGTCATTACCGGGAACCCTTTTCCGTCGGGATATCCAGCCTCTGCAAGAAGCTTTTTCGCTTGCTCAGGGTCGTAGCCAGCGCCTTCACCGGGTGTATAACCTGCCATCGGAGGAACGATAGAACGAGTTGCAAGCTGACCTGCTTTTGTTACCTTTTCCACCAATTCCTCACGGTCTAAAGCCATTGTTAATGCCTTACGTACACGAACATCCTGCAACGGACCGCGTTTTACGTTAAAGATGTAGTAATAGGTAGAAAGCTGGGGCGCTACCTGATAGTCGGGCAGCTGCTTCACTTCATCGATACGGGGAACAGGAATACCGGTATCCCAATCTATCTCTCCGGCCTTATATTTTTCAAAAGACGTATTACTGTCTTCGATCGGTAAGAACGTTATGCGAGAAAGATGCACATTTTCTTTATTCCAGTACTTCTCGTTCGGTACGACGGTAACTTTTTCCTGCGGTGTCCATGATTCAAGCACAAAGGCTCCGTTTCCGACAAAATTACCGGGTTTAATCCAGTCGGCACCGAATTTTTCAATTGTATGCATCGGCACTGCATTGAAAGCATAGTGTGCAATAACATCGGCCGCATAAGGCGCCGGACCGGTCAGTTGTACTTCAAAGGTCTTATCATCCACAGCTTTAATTGCAACAGCAGAAGCATCCGCCTTACCGGTGTTGTAATCTTCCGCTCCCTTTACGATTAAACTAATCATAAAGGCGTATTGTGAACCTGTTTCAGGGGCAAGTGTACGCAACCATGAATCGACAAAGGTCTGTGCGGTAATCGGCGTACCGTCACTCCATTCTGCATTACGTAGGTGGAAGGTATAAGTCATGCCATCCTCACTGATATCCCACGATTCTGCAACACCCGGTATCGGATTACCGGTTTTGGGATCATACGTTACCAAGCCTTCAAACAACGCCATATTGATGCGGTGTTCGGGCACACCCTGAATTTTTGCAGGATCCAAGCTCTGCGGTTCGGCGCCGTTACCGATAATAAATTCCGCATTGGCATTACCGGCTGCTGAAGTTTTTTCACCGCTCTGCCCGCCGCAGCTTGCTAAAATCAGCGCGACGCTTACCAAAGCAGTTAATAAGCATACCATTTTACGCTTCATACTCTACTTCTCCTTTTAAGTTATAGTGAGTGATATTATTTAATTATACATAATCTTGTCATTATATCAAGTATATTTATACAGTAAATCAGGAAAAACCGTATATTTTTGCATTTTCTGCCAAGACAAACGCATCAGACACTTTTTTGAGTATCCCGCAGAATACTGAGGCTGTTCAACCGGAATAACGCCAAGGAATTGCCATCCGTGTCAATTCCTTGGCTGCCGGTTTTTTCAAAAACCGGTTTCTGTTTATCACCTCTGCCATCCTTGGCAGTTCTGACTGCGGCTCAAATGGTCTCACAGCCTCAGTATTCTGCGATTCTTGGGCATCTCTAAAAACTCGGTTAGCTTTTAGAGATGCCCGACGAGTATTTTTTATAAATTTTTATACTGTAATAATTTATAAAAAATACATCGCAAATAAATCTAAGGAAAACCTCTAAAAACGGAAGTTTTTAGAGGTTCCCTCTTATCTATCCTGTCCGATGCGTTTGTCCTGCAAACACGCTACTGAATAGAACCACCGCCGTCCGTGGCAAGTTCAAAAATTGACTTCCTTGTCAATTTTTGAACGCGAGTTTTTGCTGCACAAAAACATCGCTACTGCTGGGAACCAGCGGCATCCGTGCCGCTTTTGATACGTTGAGGATTTTCAGTAGCGGCACGGAAGCCGCGCGTATTAAGCAGAAACAAGTTTGACACCGGTCAAACTTGTGTTCAGCGAAGTACACGGATGTACTTCGCTGAACGAGCGACAACGCAGATGCGTCGTATATTTTCAAAAGGAAAAGGTTGACAGGGAAAAATTAACAAATATACTAGTCTACTATAAACTGTACCGAAATATCTAACGCAATATTATTTGGAGATAAATATGGCTATTGTTATGCAGGGATTGGGTAAAGCCCTTCCCTTAAAAGAGATGAAAAATACCGATTTTCCGCCGGAGCTCGGCACGTCGGATGAATGGATCAGGAGTCACACCGGTATCGGATCGCGCCGGATTGCCGGAGAGGATGAAACAAGCGCATCGCTTGCGTATCAGGCATGTACGGAAGCGATAAAGAACAGTAAAACATCCGAACCTGTAACGGCAGACAAAATCGACCTTATTATTTGCGGTACTGCAACGCCTAATTTTCCGGGGTCTCCGTCAAATGCCTGCCTCATTCAAAATAAACTACAAGCAGTGCATTCGGTGTGCTTTGATCTAACGGCGGGATGTTCCGGCTTTATCTATGCGCTGGACACGGCGGCAAGTATGATGGAGCGGCACCATTGGCGGTTTGCACTTGTGTGCGGGGCGGAGGTACTTAGCCGTATTATGGACTGGACTGACCGTTCCACCTGTGTTTTATTCGGCGACGGGGCAGGCGCAGCATTGCTTGAAAACACATTTGATCCGTGCGGTCTTGGAATCGGCGCTACCATACTCGGCACTGACGGAACAGGTGCTGATAAGCTCTATATTTCGCCCGACCGCCGCGTACACATGAACGGCAGAGCGGTATATGATTTTGCAGTTAGCCATATCACCGAAACCGTTAAGACGCTGCTTGCAAAGGAGCACTTGAAAGCTGACGATCTTGATTTAATTGTTTGCCATCAGGCAAACGAGCGGATACTGGAAGCTGCTGCGAAGCGGCTTAAAATCGACTTCGGTAAATTCATCCGTAATATCGAAAACTACGGGAATACCTCAGCCGCTTCCATTCCCATCACCCTTACGGAATTGATAGAACAGGGAAAACTACATGAAGGTATGACCATACTGATTACCGGTTTCGGTGCGGGGCTGACATGGGGCGGCGCTATTATCCGGTTCTAATGCCTAATACGATTTTAAGATCATTCTTATGGAAGGAAAATAATGGAATACATTTTTTTATTTTCGGGGCAGGGTTCTCAGTTTAAGGGAATGGCTGAAGATATATGTAAGAAATACCCGTCAGCCCGCGCCGTCATCGATGAGATGAGCAAGGCTTCGGGAAAGGATATTGCGTCTTTCTTGTGGAACACGGAACCGGAAGAACTTGCACGCAGCGACCGGAGCCAGATTGCAATCACCGCGATGCAGGCTGCAATTATTACAGTCTTGCAGGAACACGGTATTACGCCGGCCGCCGCCGCAGGGTTCAGCCTAGGCGAATTTTCAGCGTTGTATGCCGCAAAGGTCTTAGACCTTGTAACGATGACAAAACTGGTAACTTTGCGCGGAAAAATCATGCAGAAATACTGCGAAAAACTCGATGAGCAGAGTAAAGCGTCCGGCAGTGGGTGCGGTATGGCGGCGGTACTCAAACTTGATCCTGAGCGGATTGTCGAAATTTTGAAACCGTATTCCGATCCTGCAACGGGGATTGTCTTTGCGGCAAATTTGAATAGTCCGATGCAAACCGTTGTATCGGGAACAGCCGAAGGGCTTGATGTCGCAGAAAAACTCTGCAAGGAAGCGGGGGCAAAACGCTTTGTCCGGCTTGCGGTAGCGGGGCCGTTCCACTCGCCGTTGATGCGCGGTGCTGCCGAAGAATTTTTCGCGGTGCTGCAGGATGTGCCGTTCAATGATCCCGTTATTCCGATTTTTTCAAATGTTACCGGAAAACGGCTTTTAACCGGCGAAGAAGCGAAAAAGAACGCCGTGCTACACCTAACGCATCCCGTACATTGGCTTGAGGAAGAGCGGGAAATTGCATCGTTAATCGGAACGGCGGAATGTCCGCTGTTAGAAATAGGGCCGGGTATGACGCTCTGCAATCTGTGGCGGGACAGCGGCTGTGCAGGAAACTGCGACCCCACCGGTACCGCTGAACAATTATCGGCTGTGATAGACGGCAGCCGTTCATAAGAGGTTTATATGTTATTACAAGGGAAAAAAACATTGGTAACCGGTTCTTCACGCGGAATCGGGAGAGAGATAGTCCGTCGCTTTCTGGAAGAAGGAGCTGAGATATGGGGGCTTTGCACAAAACCATCGCAAGGAAAGGCGGAAATGGAAGCCTTCGCCGCACAGCACAATAGCGTATTCCACGAGATATACGCCGACTGCGGAAATGCCGAAGAACTGACCGCTACGGTAAAAGAGGCGCTCAAGCAATCCGGTGGATTCCATATTTTAGTCAACAACGCCGGAATTACGCGGGACGGACTGTCGTTCCGTATGCCGCAGGATGATTGGGACTCGGTGCTACGCGTTAATTTGACCGGCGCCTTTTTAACGTCTCAAATCGTCTCTTCCGATATGCTGCGGAAGCGGGAAGGTTCCATTATCAATATGGCCAGTATCGTCGGTCTGCACGGACAAGGCGGGCAGGTTAACTATGCGGCAAGTAAGGCAGGCTTAATCGGTATGACCAAAAGCCTTGCAAAGGAGATCGGCAGCAGAGGGGTGCGTGTCAATGCGATTGCGCCCGGCTATATCGAAACGGATATGACTTCGTCATTACCGGAAGATATGCGGAAGAATTGGATAGAAACGGCTATTCCTCTAAAACGCGGAGGTACGCCGCTTGATGTTGCAAATGCGGCTGTCTTTTTAGCATCCGATTTATCCGTGTATATTACCGCGCAGGTACTCGGCGTAGACGGCGGTATGGGCGCCTAATCATAAGGAGAAAAGAATGAGAAGAGTTGTAATTACCGGTCTTGGCGCCGTTTCCGCTTTGGGAAATACGGTTGCGGAAACATGGGAAGGAATAAAAGCAGGCCGCTGCGGAATCGAGAAGATTACCGTCAACTATGACCCGGGAGATGATAGGGTAAGAATTGCGGCTGAATGTAAAGAGTTTGATCCTGCCGCGTTTATGGATAAAAAGGATGCCCGTAAAATGGCGCGCTTTTCGCAGTTTGCAGTGGCGGCAGCGGTACAGGCAGTAGCGGATGCGGGGCTTTCAAAAGAAACGATAGAGGGCGACCGTACCGGTGTGATGATTGGAAACGGCATCGGCGGTTTTGAAATCCATGAAAGTTCGTTCAAAAAATACTTTGAAGCGGGGCACTCGCGGATACCGCCTCTCGCTATTCCGCTGCTCATTCCGAACGAGG
Source organism: Treponema sp. OMZ 305 (assembly GCF_024181325.1). Taxonomy (NCBI): domain Bacteria; kingdom Pseudomonadati; phylum Spirochaetota; class Spirochaetia; order Treponematales; family Treponemataceae; genus Treponema; species Treponema sp. OMZ 305. Next base: position 2,477,220 of record NZ_CP051300.1, read on the forward strand.
CAGCAGGCAACGTCAGTATGCATTTTGGACTACACGGCGTTTCGTGGACAATTACGACCGCCTGTGCTTCCAGCACCGACGCTTTGGGCAATGCCCTCGATTTAATCCGCTCGGGTAGAATGGATATGTGCCTTGCAGGAGGAACCGAGGCTGCAATCACCGGTTTCGGCATCAATGCGTTCAGCGTATTGCAAACACTTGCATCGGATTACAACGATGAACCACACAAAGCCTGCTGTCCCTTCGATAAGAAACGCTCCGGTTTTGTGATGGGAGAGGGTGCAGGTATTCTTATCCTTGAAGAATACGAACATGCAAAAAAACGCGGTGCAAAAATATACGCGGAGCTTGCAGGCTACGGCGGATCCTCCGACGCATATCACCTGACCAGCCCCGACCCTTCCGGTGTTAGCGGCGCTTTGGCTATGACAAAGGCCTTAGAGGACGCAGGAGTAAAACCTGAGGACGTGCAGTATTATAATGCACATGGAACCTCCACCCCAATCAACGACCCCTCTGAAACCTCGATGATTAAAAAAGCTTTCGGACAACAGGCATACAACCTGAAAATTTCATCTACCAAATCGATGATCGGGCACTGTTTGGGAGCTGCCGGCGCTTTGGAGGCAATTATCTGTGTAAAAGCAATTGAGGAGGGCTTCTGTCCTCCCACCGTGAACTTAACGGAACCGGATTTGGAAGCAGGGTGCGATTTGAATTACCTGCCGCAAAAAGGCGTTTCCTGCACAGTCGATTGCGCCGCATCCGGCTCACTCGGCTTCGGCGGCCACAACGGCGTGTTAGTGTTCAAAAAAGTAAAGTAGGAAAAATTGGGCAACCGCATTAGGAATATCTCAAGCGGTTGCCTTCCTTTTGAGATGCGCGAAATTTTAGATAAAATTTCGCGCTATTTATTTAGACGAAGGGTAAACGCATCAGACAAATGGGTAAGAATCGCAGAATAATGGAGATTGTTCTGCGGGATATCCATAAAAATGTCTGATGCGTTTACCCTAAAGGAGAAAACGATGACAAAAGATATTGAAGCTTTGCTTCCTCATCGGAAACCGTTTTTATTTGTCGATGAAATTATCCGCGCCGATGATGAGGGCAGCGAAAGCCGCTACACTTTTAAGCCGGAGGAGTTCTTTTTTAAGGGACATTTTCCCGAATATCCGGTAGTGCCCGGCGTCGTGTTGGTTGAAACAATGGCACAGGCAGGAGGCGCTGCGCTCAGCTCCATGGGCAAGTTTGAAACAGGTGCGCTGTTCTTTTTGGCGACTATCGACAAAGTGAAACTCCGCGCACAGGTACGCCCGGGAGATACGGTACGCATCGAGGTAAAGAACTTGCGCGTTTCGTCCCAGATGATTAAGCAGTCCGGTAAAATCTACAACGGTGATGCCGTCGCTGCGGAAGCAGAATGGATGTGTTTAGTAGGTAAAGCCTAGGGAATCAGCCTATCTATCCAAAAACTCGATAATGCGCTGTGCTACTAATTCCCGCTCGACATCATCGGTAACGATATGACTGCTTTCTTCCAAGATGACATACTCATTCGGCGCCTTGAGCAGCCGGTCGATAAGTTCTTTTTCCTTAAACGGTACCGACTGATCCGATTTTGATAAAACTGTTATCACTTTTGACCGAATATTCGGAAGCTGCTGAATCGCCATCTTCTGCAGTTTGTACAAGTCCGCAGCCTTGCCGACATAATCATAGTTGCAATAGTCCTTGACGCAATCATAATATTCGGGTTCTTTATAAAACGTTTTCCCTTCCGTCGGAATGGTCTGTACAAAGTATTTTAAGTACGGTGTCAGTTTGATTCGCGAATCGGCGGCCATAAATGCGGGCGCACAGAGGAAGATTTTTTCAGGCTGAAATTTTGCCGCAAGGAGCGCAGTCAACACGCCGCCCATCGAAAGTCCGCCGACATATACCGTCCGATATGCTTCGGATAAATCGAGGTATTCATCATACACGCGCCGCAGCCAATCCTTCCACGAACTTGCGATAAAGTCCTCTTTATTTGTTCCATGACCCGGCAGGCGTGGGATCGACACGGTGTATCCCGCCTTATGTAGCTGCGTGCCGAGCCACAGCATTTCCCGCGGAGAACCCGTATACCCGTGTATCAACAAAATGGCTTTATCTCCACCCTGAAAAAAATGAGGTTTGGTGAACCGATTTATTTTTGCCGGATTATTATCATAAAACATCTGAAGCTCCTATCATCATTTTATACTATGAATAAACAATACCCCGTTCCCACCCTTTTGTAAATATACGGCACATCTTGTTGTATGGCACATCTTGAGGGATAGAAGCGCCATGCGAAATTCGGATTTTTAGAAATCCCCTTAAAATATTGAAGAAACGCACAAATATTGCTAAATAAACTTTGAATAAACGTACAAATAAAAGTAAATAAATTTTGAAGAAATGCACAATATTCGGTAATATATTAGTATATGGTTTTCAAAAGAAAGGCTTATGATCAACTTCTGGATTGGAAAAAGCATTATGCGAATCGTTATGCGGTATTGCTTGAAGGGGCACGGCGAGTTGGAAAATCAACCATTGCGGAAAGTTTTGCCAAGAATGAATATAAATCATATCTTCTTATTGATTTCTCAAAAAGTGTAGATAATATCGTAAAATGTTTTGACGACATAGGAAATCTCACTTTGTTTTTTTTAAGGTTGCAAGCGGAGACGGGCATAACACTGTATGAACATGAATCCCTTATTATCTTTGATGAGATTCAGCTTTTCCCGAAAGCGCGGCAGGCAATCAAGCATCTTGTTCATGATGGCCGCTATCATAAAAGCGGGGAGTACCCATTACTACGAAGTTGATTTTTTAATTTCAAACGGCAATAAAATATCAGTGTTTGAAGTAAAGTCATCCGGAACAGGTAAGCACGAATCAATCGGTGCATTTGCAAAAAAGTTCTCGGCAAATATCGGCGCTCTGTATGTATTGTCTCAAAAAGATGTCGGCACAGAAGGATCATTGCAAAAAAAGCCGGTATATTTGACACCGTTTCTTGTTGAGTAAATAACTAAAAACTGAGGTTTTTAGAGGTTCCCTATTGTTTTTCGATTTTTATAATTTTTTCATCTTTAATATAAGCGTCTACTGTCATTCCCTCTGTGCTCAATCGTCTTATATATCCTTGTTTTTCATAATATTTTTCATTTGCGAGTGCTTGTTGGAGACTAATCTGTTCTCCTTCTGAATCATAATATGTAAGGTACTTCAAATCAAAAACATACGCAATCTCTGTGTAGGTAGTTTCTTTTTGTTTTGAGGAAACGTCTATCCTCCAAATATCATAATGATAGAAAGGAATCGAACTAGAAGGTTCTTTTACATATGGATTTCCGACATGATATGTGTATTCACTGCTTGTTTTATATACAAAATACCAATTGCCGACAGGAGTGCTATTAAAACGTGCATCTTGATTATTTGTAGGAACGGCATTCAATCTTTTAACTTCAGACCAGAATCGACTAACTTCGCTTTTTATAACGCCATTGTCATTGCTATGCCTTGGCATAATTACTGTCCCAACAGAAGATGTGCCGCCTGAATAGTGCCCTCTACCGTTTAAGCAAAGGCAGCCGTCATTGTATTCAACAAAATTCAGAGAAAAAATAAGTTGAGGTATTCCCTCTTTATATGTTTTGATGATTGTTTTATCCATATAGATCGTATCTATTTGGTTACAGAATCTTACTACTTTATCGTATTCTGTTTTGTTTGATAGTTCGATACCATGGTCACCAAAATATTTTATCAAATCATTTTCAGTTTTGCCGACAAAATATTGTTCTCCGTGCAGCCGTACACCTAAACTTGTGCAAGAGATACATAGTAATAGAAATATACAACATACAGATATTACCGCCATTCTCTTTTTCATATCAAACTCCCTTACATTGTCCTTATTGGGCATGAATTGTCCCGAAAGTTCAACCTCAGTGTATCCGTTCTTCTGCCGGTGCGGCAAAACTTTCGGGTCTGCCTTGTTACTTACTTTTTAATTCCGGAAAATGATACCGTATTAAGTCCGGATACTTGCATTGTACCGTTCACTTTTTTGTCTTGTGCTATGGTACCTTCAACAGTAAAAGGCAGGTGTGTCAATGCTGTCTTTCCGGAAGCCGTAAAACTTCCATTCGACTTTATAGTACCACTGCAGTTGGACTGTGCGCTGGTTAGCACTTGAAACCAACCGGTCAAATTGCCTTTAGTATCAATAGTGAACTCCCAAGCTCCGAGTCCTGAATCTTCTTCTCCTACCCCTGCATAAGTACCGGTATATGATATACCGCCACCACTGCCGCGGCCGACAGGGTCGGAACAGCCAAAAACGGCAAGCATCATAGCACTTACCATGCTGAATACCATAAGTACAGCAATCGTTTTTTTGCTTTTCATAAAAAACTCCTTTTGATACTAGGACAGCTTTTAGAACCTTCTCGGTTAACAGAGCTGTCCGTTCACATATTAAAACTTATCTTCCATAATACCCCCCCCCCCCCCCCTAAGAAGTCAAGAGCGTTTTGTCAAAGGTTCAACTTGACAGATACTAACCGTCAATGATAGCATTTCCCTTATGATAGTTGATTGGCTGGATAAAATAGTTTAGAAGCTTTAAAACATGACAGAAAAGGTCAATACAGTATTAGAATAAATAATCAGTGGCGTATTTGCTTTGAATGGAACAACGGACGAGTTGTTATCGTCGATATTGTCGATTATCATTAGGAGGCATATTGATGGATGTTATACTAAAACCGGTACATGTAGGCGATATACTGTATGAAGAGTTTATGCAGCCGTATTATATAACAGCATATAGACTTGCGCAAATGACAGGGATTTCGCAAACGCAAATAGGACGGATCATAAAAGGAAAAAGAGGTATTACAGTCGATACGGCATTACGTTTCGCGCAGGTTTTTAGCACAAGTCCTGAATTTTGGCTGAATATTCAAAATAGGTATGAAATTGATAGTATGAAAGCAGAAACAAAAGAAACTATTAAACAAATACAACCGATTAAGGATATTCCTTTAAATGCAGCAACTGAACAAAGTATGAACTTTGGAGGGTGCTGCATTGGTGCGCGGAACGCGCATACGTTAATGGGCGACATCGGCAATTTACAACTTCCGTGTTGTAAATTGCCTTGCGAGTTTCACAAAAATATAATTTTGTGAAACATCGTTGCTGTTTTATGCCTCCGCCATCCATAGCGGTTCTGAGTAAACTCGCAGTGTTTTTCAGCCACGCTATCTTAGTGGCTGAAAATAAACTACGTGTTTTCTTAACAAATATCGAAGGAGTTTTTTATGAAAGTGAATATACACCGGCTTTTAACGGAAGCGAAGGACGCTATTCCGCAGGCCGAGTGGATCGGATTACGGCGGGTTACCAACTATCTGACAGGTTTTTCCGCCATTGATGGTAAATTTGACGAGGCTGCCGGCGGCTCCGACGAGGGAGTTATGCTGGAGGTACTGTACAAGGGAACGTTTAGCTATGCGGCGACTGCCGACCTGAGCAGCGGCGGTATTAAACGTGCAGCGGAGCAGGCTTTTGCAGCAGCACAGGCAGCGCAGCCCTACGGCATTCATCGGTTTGACCAAACGATGCGCCCCGCCGCGCAGGTACGCTATGCCACAAAGCGCGAAAAATTAAGCGGGATTCCCGCCGCCGAAACGGTTGAGCTCTTGTGCAGTATCTGCGATGCCGCAAAGGTTTCTTCAAAGATTATTCAGACCGCTGCTTCCTGCGAAACGGGTATCTGCGAAACCGAAATGGTTTCTACCAACGGAGCCGACATCCGGCAAACCGTTCGGTTCGGCGGTATCAGCATGAATGCCGTTGCACGTGAAGGAGATATCATCCAGCAGCGGAGCGCGCACGGACGCTCTGCACTCACCTATCAGGGTGGACGGGAGCTGTTCAATCCTGTGGCGCTGCTTGAAAAGGCACGGAAGGCGGGCGCGGAAGCGGTCGAATTGCTCACCGCCGAGCCGTGCCCCAACGGTAAGCGGACACTTGTGCTGATGCCCGATCAGATGATGCTGCAAATTCATGAAAGCGTCGGGCACGCGCTGGAAATAGACCGCATCCTCGGCGACGAGCGCAACTATGCGGGCGGCAGTTTTATCACGCCGGAAGATATCGGCAGTTTCCGCTACGGTTCCCCGTTGATGAACGTCGCCTTTGACCCGACCATCGCGCAGGAGCTGGCAAGCTACGGGGCGGACGATATCGGTAACGTCGCGGTAAAAGAATACCTTATTAAAGACGGCATCTTGATACGGGCGCTTGGTAGCTTGGAAAGTCAAAAGCGGTCGGGACTCCGGGGCGTTGCAAATCAGCGTGCCTGTTCGTGGAACCGTCCGCCCATCGACCGGATGGCAAACCTCAACCTCGAAGCGGGAACGAGCAGCTTCGATTCTATCATCGCCTCAATCGAAAACGGCATTCTGATGTTCTCCAACCGTTCATGGTCGATTGACGACTACCGCAATAAATTCCAATTCGGCTGCGAATACGCCAAGCTGATCGAAAACGGCAAACTGACAAAAACCGTGCGCGACCCGAACTACCGCGGCATTTCACGGTACTTTTGGAACAGCCTCTGCGCAGTCGGCGACGGAAGCACTTTCGAGGTGTTCGGCACCCCGAATTGCGGCAAAGGCGAACCGAATCAGGTGATACGGGTAGGGCACGCAAGTCCCGTATGCGCATTCAGCGATGTTGAAGTATTTGGAGGCGGAAAATGAGTTGTGATCAAGAAATGATGTGTGAAATGGATTCCGATTTTAAATGGCATTTTGAGTCTCTTGCAGACTTTTTCTTCGATGAGCTGTTGCCCACTGAACAAGCGTCTCTAAGCTACGACGCGGAGGACACTTACTTCCTGCGGATGAATCACGCTAAGGTGCGGCAAAACGGTTTTGTGAAACAGGCGGCAATTTCGATTACGCTGTATAAAAACAAGAAAACCTATCGCTTTGCTCACGGGTTGAGCGGCCGGCTTGAGCAGGATAAGGAAACGCTTGCCGCAGCGTTGGAGAATGCACGTAGTATTATCGCGCAGCTTCCCGAAGATCCCTATCAGTCTATTCCTACTGCAAGCGACGATTCCGAAACAATCTATGACGGTGCGTTGCTTTCGCAAGAGATAATAGAAAAGACGCTGCTTGAGCCTGTGTCGGATTTGGATTTCGCCGGGCTTTTTTCGCAAGGGATGATATGCCGCGGAGCTGCCAATACGGCCGGCGCACGGCACTGGTTCCAAACAAAGACCTTTACGCTCGACTATTCGATTTGGCTGAAAAACGGACGCGCGGTAAAAGGCTTGTACGCAGGGCGCGACTGGCAGCAGGCTGAATACGAAAAACGTATCGCCGATGCGCGGCAAAGTTTGCAGGTACTTGCACTTGAACCGAAAAAAATCGAGCCGGGCAAATACCGCGTTTTTATCGCTGCGGATGCGTTGGTTGATGTCGTAGAGTTTTTCTCGTGGAACGGCTTCGGGGAGCGGGGAATGCAGCAGGGCGAAAGCGCCTATCTTGCATTAAAAGAAGGGCGAGAGCATTTTGCCGATTCCTTCAATTTGACGCAAGATTTTTCCATCGGTGTGGAACCGTCGTTTAATAGCGAAGGCGAATCCGCCCCCGAAAAATTGACTGTTATCGAAAAAGGAAAGCTCATTCATACCATTGTGAGTTCCCGCTCGGAAAAACAGTACGGGACAAAGGCAAACGGCGCCGATTCAAGTGAAGGATTCCGTTCCGAAGCTATCGGGGCGGGGGCGCTCGCCGAAGCGGATGCGCTCAAAGAACTGGGAACCGGCATCTACATTTCGAACTTCCACTACCTTAACTGGAGCGATCCGGCAACTGCCCGCGTAACGGGGATGACCCGCTTCGCCTGTCTCTGGGTGGAAAATGGAAAAGTTACAGCTCCCATTGCGGATATGCGCTGGGATGAATCCCTCTACAATATGTTCGGCGCGAATCTCCTTGCGCTCACCAAAGAACGGAAGCTCTTTGTAGAAACAAGTACCTATGAAGAGCGCGCAGTAGGCGGCTGCCTCTTGCCCGGTATCTTGGTCAAGGATTTTAACTGCACGCTGTAGGAGTGTTGAGCAGTGTACTTCTCTGCCGATGTATATCCTTGCTACATCGGCTAGACATGGATTTTTTGAGAATGGACAGGCGGTAATCCCTACGATATAATAAAAAAATGATTGTAAGTAAAATACACGGCATTGAGGCGATCGCATTCGATATAGACGGTACACTCTATCCTGCATGGAAGCTTACGCTGCGTGCTATTCCTTTTTTTATCCGGCATATCCGTTTTATGAGAGCCTTTGGAAAAGTCCGCCGTATTTTACACAGGCACAGTTCATCTGATCCGGATAAAGTGCTGCCGGATTTTTTCACTGTGCAAAATGAACTATTGGCAACTCAGCTTAATATCTCCCCACAAAAGGTAGGCGATTTTTTAGATAGAGAAATATATAAGGGATGGAAAAAAAAGTTTTTGCGCATCCATCCGTATCCCTTTGCAAAAGAAGCGATCATACGATTAAAAGAAGCGGGATTTAAAATCGGTATTCTGTCGGATTTTCCGCCCGAACAAAAAGGCTCCGTATGGGGCATTCTTCCGCTCTGCGATGCTGCGCTGGATTCCGAAGCGATCGGGGCGCTTAAACCTTCCCGTATTCCGTTCCTTAAACTTGCCGAAGCCTTAAATACACCGTGCGAACGGATACTGTATGTCGGGAACAGTAAAGCTTATGATGTGGCAGGGGCTTCTGCAGTCGGTATGAAGACCGCTTATATCGCAAATCCGCTTGTTTCGTTTTTTAGAAAAAAGCCGCTGAATGCGGATATTTCCTTTTCAAACTATCGTCAATTCTTAAACTATGTGTTATAATGCGATATAATAGGTAGGATAATTTTGAAAACCGCCGTTTTTAGATGTGTCCGATATATTTATTAAAATAGAATTTATTTTAAGTAAGGGTGGAACTTAGAATGTCAATGCAACTTTTAGCCTCCGCGATAACGCTTATGCTTTCTTTAATGCTGATTCTTTTTTTTCGGCAAATGGATAAAAACAGCCGTTCGATTGAAAAAGCGAAAAAATACGGCGACCGTGTTAAAGATGAAATAGAAGGGTTTGTCAAGGAACGGACGCAGAATTTGCGTGATGCGGCGATTGAGCTTGACGCAAAACTTTCGCAAGCCATTGCGGCTGTTAACCGGCTCGATTCCATATATAACGATTTTATGAAAAAATCCGATGTGTTGACTGCCCGTTCATCTTCCATAGATGCAATAGAAAAAAATGTGGCAGGGGCGGAAGAGACTATTAAGACTGTTATGGACATGGCCGCCCTTGCGGAAAAAAATCTTTCGCGTGTCAGCCAAGAGTCCGACTTTGTCGATTCGCTTGCAAAGAAGATTACGGATGCGCGGAGTGAATTGAATCATATTTCAAAGCTCATGCCCGAAATGCAGGACAGCTTTTATAAGCAAAATCGTGAACATCTCCAGATGATCGAAGAACAGCTTACGGCGGGATTTAATAATACCATCAGCGCTTTTGAAAATAGGGTTTCCGGCGCAGAGAAAAAAAGTGCGGAATTGCTCGAAGTAACCTCGATCCAATTGAACGACCTTTATAAAAAGGCATTTACGGAGGCAAGCAAAAAAGCGCAAAACCTTGGTGATGAGTCTTTTACCAAATTGCAGAACCAAATAGAGATGCAGATGCAGCACTATAAGTCGGTGCTTGATGATCGCTCCGCAGCGCTTGAGGCGGAGATCACTGCCGGTATGACCGAAAATAAAGCGCTTACCGAGAAATTTAAAAAAGATTGGCAAGAAGAAGCGGATAAGTTGGAAAGTTCGCTTCATTCAAAGTTCAGCGCAGCGGAGATTGCATTTACACAGCGCATCACCAATCTTGAAAAAGGCTTGGAGAAAACCGAGGCCGATATGGAGAATACGAATCGGCAGCTTGATTCGCGGCTTACCGACTTTGAAACGGGATTAAATGCCCGCCTCGAAAAAACAGCGGCAAAGGCGGCGCAAAGCCTTACTGCACTTTCCCAATCGGCGGATACAAAGTTTGCCGAATATAAAAAACAAGCGGTCTACTATTACGAAAAATTTGATAAGTCTATTGCCGATATCGATAAGCTTTCCGCTGAGATGGAAAAGGCGCAAGAATCGGTAAAAGACCGGCTTTTGCAAGACTTTGGAAAACATACCTATACCATGCAGGAAAAATACAACGGATTCGAAAAACATTTTTCCGAACGGGCGAATGCGCTTGCCGGTCGCTTGCAGGAGATAACCGAACAACTGAACGTTCTGCGTGAAGAATCGCAAGCCGCGCTCTCCGAAAAGCTGCATACTTTTGAAACCGATTTTGCAAGCGAGCTAACCCGCCGCAGCGATGCACTCAGCGGAGACATCCAAAAGCTGCGGAATGATGTTACCGAACGGCTTGCGCTGATGGGATCGGAAAGCGAGTCGGCACGTAAGGATTTGGAAGATGCGTATAAACAGGATCTAAAAGCACGGCTTGCGCAAACGGCGGAGGAGTACAAGGGGCACTTTGCAAAATTCAAAGAAGATATTGCTGCAATCGAAGAGGGGATTGCCAAACGTATTACGGCAAGCGACGAGGCGCTCTTAGCCTATAACACTCAGTTTAAAAATATGATGGATCAGACAAAGGAAAAAGCTCAAACATATATGCGCAATGAGCTTTCCGGTCTCAAGCTTGAACTGCAAGAATCGATGCGGCAGCAAAGTGTTGAAGTTGAAAATGTTACAAAAGAGGTAAAAAACTGGCTTGATACGGTTAAACAAGAATCAGGCGGGCAGCTCGACGCAGCAAAAACCGATTTTGAAACATGGAAGGCGCGTATCGATCAACAACTGGCAGAGATGCGGACTACGGTGGACGAAAAGGTTGCTAATTTTACTGCGTCGACGGAACGGGCTATCGAAGGTATCGGTTCAAAATACACCTCGTACTATAAAGATTTCAGCGTGAAAAGCGACGAGGCGCTTAAACTGATGCAGCAGAGAATCAATGATCTGAATGCAAAGGTGCAGAGCGCCGAAGAAGAATTTTCTGCACAGGTGCGCAGCGTTACCGAAACCTTTACGCGCGATGCGGAACAGGCTACCAACGAGCTGGATAAACGGATTAACAACGCGACGGGGGAAGCAAATCATTCGCTTGACAACATCAGGGAGCTGGTACACGGCCTGCGCAGTGAAGTGGAAGAAACGCAGCATGATTTATTCGAAAAGATACGACGCGATTCCGAGCAGCTGACCGAAACCGTAGAAGAAATCGATAAGCGGCAAAACGCCTTTATTACGCAGACGCGCGTATTTGACCGTGCAGACGAGTTGAAGGCTGATTTGGAACAGAACATCGAAAAGCTGAAGGCGGAGGTTACCCGCTTTGAAATTTACCGCAATACAATGGATGATCTGAATCTGAAATACGAAAAGGTAACTCATCTTGAAGAGGAAGCAACACAGAAAATCGCGCGATTTATGGGTGAGCGTAAAAATATTGAAATTTTGGAAAACGATTTTGCAAAACTGAGTGTGCTGTCTGAGTCGATGGATAAAAAGCTTGTTGAGCTTGCTTCGGCTGATGATGAATTACAGCGCTATCAGGTACAGATTCGGCGTATTGAAGAAAGCATTGCTGATGTGAATACCCGCTATGACCGCTTGGAGAAAAAAGGTACCGTGCTCGACCAAACGGTGCAGAGCATCGATGCTGCCTTTGAAGATTTAAAGACCGTTGAAAAAGATATTAAGACGGTACAGAGTAAGCTCTACACCATTCCGCCCGAACTGCAGGATATTCAAGAAAAGATGGAGTATCTTATTTCCAATCAGGAAAAAGCGGAGAAGGCGCGGGAGCAGCTTGATACCATCGATGAATTGCTTGGAGAGCTTGAGGGGCGCATTGAAAAACTGCACAATGCCCGCGAGTGGCTTGCCGGTACTGAAACGCGCTTACAAGATATATCGAAGAATTCCGAAAATCAATTGAAACTGCTGGCGGATTTGGTTAAGGCCGAAAAGCCGGTCAACAAAACGGAGGGTGCAACGACAGTCGGTACCCGTGAGAATGTGTTAAAGCTCTTTAGAAGCGGATGGACGCAGGACGCTATTGCCAATGCCCTCAATCTATCGCAAGGAGAGGTACAGCTCATCCTAGAGCTTGCCGAAAAATAGGCTGACGCTACGCCACTTAAATACTGTATTTGTTTTCTCCCTTATTCTACCGGTGAGCAGCTTTAAAAATACCGTTAGCTTTTAGAGCTGGTATGGGAGTAGGGAGCTAGCGAGAGAGAAGACAGGTGCACCACACGGCGGCGGCCGTACCGCTGCCGATAATGCCGACCCCTTCGCCGGTTTTTGCTTTGACAAAAATTTGATCGATTTCTACCGATAGAATTTCTGCAATAGACCGGCGGATTGCCTCGCGGTACGGCAGAATTTTCGGCTTTTGGATTGCGATAACACAATCGGCGTTTTCAAGCTGCCAGTCCGCTGCCTGCACCTGTTCCCATACTGTCTGTAAGAGCATCCGTGAGTCGGCGCCCTTCCACTGCGGATCATTCGGCGGGAAAAGCTCACCGATGTCGCCAAGACAAGCGGCTCCGAGCAGAGAATCCGCAAGTGCATGGAGCAGCACATCGCCGTCGGAATGACCCGCTTCCCCTTTTTCAAAAGGGATATGAACCCCGCCTAAGATTAACGGCCTGCCTTCAACAAGGGTGTGGAGATCATAGCCTAAGCCGATTCGTATCATAGTGTTTTCCTTCCATAAAAAGTCAAGAAGAAAGTGTCAACTTTCGATTGACTTTTTACGCACATTCGCAACGAAGTGAGAACGTGCAGATGATATACGAGTTTGCGCACCGCAAACTTGAGTAAATAAAAGCCGTGCCATTTGTACGGCTTTTATTTTACACTCCCGAGAAGTCTTCGCGATAGGTGATTTTTTTATTTTCCCGCGCTCCGGGGCAGATGTAAACAGCTCCGCAATATTGGGCATAGATTTCGCTGTCGTCGGTATAGGTATTGCCGTCATTGCAAGCTTGGCGATGGGCATAGAGCAACGGCTCAAAGCGGAAGCCCTGCGGTGTTTGTACGGCGGCAAGCAGGTCTCTTCTAAGATGCCGGATAATCTTTCCCGTTTTGTCCACTTCTTTTTGTGTATCCGTTACGGGTATGGCAGGGACTGCCGCTCCGTATTGTTCGGTTGCCGTTAATACTGAAGTAATCACTTCGCCGGAAACCCACGGCCGCGCTCCGTCGTGTACCAGTATATAGGTTATGTTTTTATCCGCAAGAGCTAACAGCCCCTTGTACACCGACTCCTGCCGGGTTGCTCCTCCTTCAACGATATGGAGAGTATCTCGGTGTGTACTGAAAAAAGAAGAAAGCCGCGTATCTGCAGCAAGCAGTGAATAGACCGTTTCAACTTTACCCTGAGGCACGGTTATGACATAACAGCTAACACATCCTGCCGATACGAAAGCATAGAGACAGGCAGATAGCACCGATGTATGCGTATCGGTACTTAATGGAAGAAATTCTTTTTTTTTCCCGAAGCGTTGGGAGCTCCCGGCCGCTGTAATCAGAACGGCATTATTCGCCGTCATCGAAATCGTCTTCGTCATCCATATCATTTATGTTATCGTCAAACATATCATCAACCTGATCTTGCTTTCCGACAGGAGCGTTTTTACTTAAAACCTCCAGATATGAATGAATCAGCGCTTCAATTTCCGCCTTCGGTTTTTGCAGTGCGTAACAGAGCTCATCGTAAAAAATGCGATAGGCGGAATCGTATAATTTACGCTCTTGGATAGGGAGTTCTTTTATTTTACTGCGGTGGTAGAGTGAGCGGACGATGGAGGCATTGTCTAAAACGCTCCCCGTTTTGAATAAATCAAGGTTCATTTGATACCGCATCTTCCAATCACTTGGGATGGGGTCAAACTTTTCGGATAAAAACGCCAGTGCAGCTTGCGCTTCATCAGCGGAAACGATCGTCCTGATACCTAACTCAGTCGCCTTGAGGGCAGGCACAAGAACTGTCATGTCGGATTCATCAAAGTAAATGACGTAATACGTCAGCATTTCATCTTTGAATTTTTTTTCGCTTATTTCGACGATTTCTCCGACACCTTGACCGGGATAGACAACCCGTTCTTTCACTGTAAATGAACATTCAGTCATATATTGCCATCATAGCATAAAGAACGGCTTTGGTCAAAGAGGTCTTTGAGCAAACGCATCAGATTGTATTTTAATCTATCGGTGATTATTGTCCGATACTTATACTGAGGCTTATTGTTATGAACATAAAACTGAAAATCGGAATCTTATCGGGCATACTGGTTTTGTTATTGCTCATTGCAGCCGGAACTTTTATGCAAATTTCAAAACCGGCTGATACGCTTGAACAGCAGATTGTACAACTTGCCGGTTATGAACGTAATATGCTCTATGTACGAGGGACTATATATCGTTACGGCATTGCCGGTGTGCATATTCCTTCTTCTGTCATCAGCGCTTTAAGTAAGTATGAGCCGACGTTAGTTGCCGTGGAATATGCCACAGAAAAATATATGGAAAAAGATAGCACATTACGGAGCCGCCTTTCGGGGTATTTTACTTCTGCCCGTTCAATAAATGCGGAATTTACCACACTGATTAATGATTATAATCAGCTGGGCGCAGCAAAGACGAAACCGTTTGATGAAAAAAAAGTGGAAACAATTGAAAAACTGGTTGGTACTCATATTAACGATTTTGAGGCGGTATCCGGTGCATTAGAGAGCGCTGCCAGCCGGTATCGGAAACAAGCCGCAATTCTTTCGGGTATATTGATTTCGGTAACATGGCTGTTGGGGCTTTTTGTTACATGGGCACTGGTACAAACTATCTATACCATCTTACTTGCCCGTAATGCAAAAAGACGAATTGTATTAAAAGCGGGGCCAAAGACCGACGGAGCGCATGATACGGCGTCGCAGCTGCGGCTTGCTTCCGGTGCAACTTCTTTCCGGTCATCACAATCGGAGCAATCAGCAGAACCGGCACGCTTTACGTTTGGCAACCATGAAGCAGGAGTTTATACAGAATCAGCGGTAGCGGCGGCATCGTGGGGGACGAAAGAGCGCAGCAATATGGAAATCCGCGTTGCCGGTAATACGCGGCCCGATACAAAGGATAGCGCTTTTGCTGAAAGACAAGCAGCTATTCTTGAGCGCAATACACAGCTGGAACAAAATCTTGCCGATCTCCAGCGCAGCTATGATTCACTGGAAAAGAAACACACCGATTTGCAAGCAACGTATAAAACGATGCAGATGACAGCAGAAAAAGAGCGCGACGGATATCATCACTCAGCAGCTCAGATGAAAGAAGTTCTTTCTTCGGTACAGCAAACCGCTGAAAACCATCGTACCGATTCCGAAACGGCGAAAAAACTGGTGGAAACATTTAAAACCGGACATCAGCTGTTCAAAACTACCCATGATCACATGCAGTTTATCATTCAAAACGTTTCGAAAATCCAAGAAATGTCTGAAATTATCGAAAGTATTGCAGAACAGACGAAGATGTTGAGTATGAATGCAGCAATTGAAGCAGCGCACGCCGGCGATGCCGGTAAAGGGTTTGCTGTTGTTGCGGAAGAGCTAGGTCGTCTTGCTGCCGCTGCACTGGAAAGTTCTCATGATATAGGCGGAACCATAAAACAAGTGGTAACCGTCATCACCGGCATTGGAACCACCAGTGATGAACTTGATCAATCCTTTGAAAAAATCCATTTGCAAACGGATGCCATCTATACATCGCTGGTAGACTTTTCTTCAAAAATTGAAAAAACCGGCGACGAGGCGAAAACGGCTCTAATGCACTTTTCTACCTTAAAATAGGTTACAGTTGCATACCGTTCAATAACGCTTTGAGCGCAGCCAGTTCTTCTGCAGTAAGCGTAACCCCTTTTCCCATTTTTTCGTGATCGGGAGACCAACTGCGGAGATCGTATTTGGGGTTGCGCCCATTCCATGCCACCGAGTTTAATTCCATCGTCCATCCGCTTTTTGAAGTAGAAAGAACCCCATGTTTTTGAGTAATTTCATAGCTAAATTCATCCGCCATAATTCCCTCCATGTATGTGTTATAGCATAATCTCATCGATAGGGCTAGCAAACAAAAATTATTTTACTTTTTTTGTTATACATGCTTGACATAAATGTAATCTTTTGCTAACATACCATCATACAAGAAGTTTCTTGTAAGGAGGTTGCTATAAGTCAAAGGCGTTCGTAAAAAGTATTGATAAGTGTGAATGATTTATACTCTATTTTTAAACCGCTCCATCTTGCATACTCCTGGAGCGGTTTTTTTATACTCGTTGCAACAGAAACTCGCTTTATGAATTTATCTTGGACAAATGTGGAGACTACTTCCCCGCACCGAAGGCACATTTGATTGTTTCGGCGAGGTTTTCTACGCGGGTAATGCCTTGCATTGCAGGTTCGGGTTCGTCGCCGTCGCCGGCGGCTGCCGGGACATAGAGTTGGGTAAAGCCGAGGCTCTGCGCGGTTTTAATCAGCGGCTTTAAGCGGCGCACCGGTCTGATTTCACCGGCAAGACTGAGTTCTCCGATAAATGCTTCGTTTTTACGCGCGGGGATATCCGTTCGCGCAGAGTAGAGCGCAAGCGCCAAAGCCAAATCGATAGCCGGTTCCCGCAGCCGGATGCCGCCGGCGACATTGATATAAATATCTTGATCGGAGAACCGCAAGCCTATCCGTTTTTCCAGTACGGCGGCGACACGGCTGACCCGTGCGGAATCTATCTTATCGGAGAATACGCGCGTCATTGTACCCTTAGCGGGTACCGTAAGCGCCTGAATTTCTACCATAAACACGCGGCTGCCTTCAAACACCGGCACCGTCGCAGACCCGGCAGGCAGCTCGCCTTGCCGCTGAATGATAAACAGCGCGGCGGGATCCTGTACGGCAGCCAAGCCTTTTTCATCCATCCTGAAAATTCCCAGCTCGTCCACCGAACCGAAGCGGTTTTTAAGGGCGCGGAGAAACCGCACATCATCTTCGTTCCGCTCAAAAGAGATAACGGTATCGACCATGTGTTCCAGAACCTTCGGTCCAGCGATGACGCCTTCCTTTGTTACATGGGCGGTAAGAAAGAGCGCAGCGTCCCGCTCCTTTACCCACTGCACCAATTCGTTGGCGCAGTATTTGAGTTGATTGATCGTGCCCGGGATGGTGCCTGCCTGCGGGGAAAAAAGCGTTTGTACCGAATCGATAATGACGATAAGCGGGTTGAGATTATTTAATACTTTTTCGATATTTTCCACCGAATTGGTACAGAGCAGTTCGATATTTTTGAGCGGAACACCGAGCCGGTCTGCACGGCCGCGTATCTGACCAGCGGACTCTTCACCGGATACATAGAGCGTCCGCTGCCCTACGGTTCCAGCTGCTGTGGCAGCTGCCGCTTGTAAGAGCAATGTTGACTTTCCGATACCGGGTTCGCCGCCGATCAATACGGCCGAGCGCTTTACCGCACCACCGCCGAGCACTCGATCGAATTCAGAAATGCCGGTTGTAATGCGGACGGTATCGTGCACCTCCACCTGTTCAAGCGGGATAGGATGCGCCTCGTCCGTTTGCCGCACGGCAGCGGCGCTCGAAGCAAAGCCGGGGGTAAAGTCCGCTTCTTGGAATTGCTCCTCCAAGGTATTCCATTCGCCGCAGCCGGGACAGCGCCCGAGCCATTTCGGCTGGCTGTACCCGCATGAGCTGCACCGGAATATCCGCCCGCCGGCCTTCTTTTTTGCCATCCCCTTCGTTACCTATTCATCGTTCCGTTCGGAAAGGGTAAGCGTCAGTTTTACGGTCTTATTTCCGCGGAGCACCGTTACGGCGATGCTCTCATTCGGTTTTTTATCTTCCAAAACAGCGTAGTATTCGCTCAAGTTGCTGACAGCCTGACCTGCAATTTCGGTGATGATGTCGCCGCCGAGATAGATAACCGCAGCGCGCTTCCCAATACCGTAGCGGACGGCATTTGCTCCACCACGAAGCCCCGCCTTTTCGGCATTACTGTTCTTTTTAACGCGGGAAACCAATAGCCCGCGCTGCACCGACAACCCTGCATAGTTTGCAATCGACGCGTTCAGCTGTACCAACTCCGCATCGATGGAAGCGCGGCGGACTTTTCCGTACTTGATAATCTCGGATACTACCCGTTTTGCCGTGTTGATGGGCACCGCAAAGCCGACGCCTGCGGAACTACCCGACGTAGAATAGATCATCGTATTGATACCGATCATCCTGCCGTCGGAATCGAGGAGCGGTCCGCCCGAGTTGCCGGGATTGATGGCCGTGTCGGTTTGAATCATATTTTTGATGATAACGTTTTTATCGGTTTGGATCGGGCGGCCGAGGGCGGACACAATACCGACCGTCAGCGTTCGTGTTAAGCCGAAGGGGTTCCCGATTGCGAGTACCCGCTGTCCCACCTTGAGTCCATCCGAATCGCCGAATTTTATCGTCGTCAACTGAGTGTTTGCAGGCGGGTCGAATTTGAGCACCGCAAGATCGTTTTCACGGTCTACCCCGATAATCTTTGCGCTGTATTGGCTGCCGTCCGAGAGAGATACGAATATCTTTGTCGCGTCCTCGATAACGTGAGTGTTGGTAAGGATGTAGCCGCGGCTATCAATAATCGAACCGGAGCCGGAACCACCTTCCTGCGGAATCGGTTCAAGGAACCAGTTTACCCCGACCGTTTCCGTGGTGATATTGACAACCGCATCATTGGTATTTTCGTACACCGAAATATTTTGCTTTTCTTCTGCGGTGTAACGGCTCGCCGGTTCCGCGGCAGCGGTCAGATACGGGCTTGTCTGCTCCGCCGATTCGGAAACACCCACACTCCCGCTGTTTTCGGCGCTACTACTCCGGACGCCGTTCTGCTGCGCAAGGGCACTGTTACTTTCAGCCAATGCTTCAAGCTCGGCTGCGGCCTCTCCCTGCGGTGTATTCGTTCCATGCCCTAAATAAAAGCCTGCCCCGTAAGCAGCAAGCGCAATAAAACAGCCGATAACGGCTGCAGAAAGAATCAGCTGTCTTCTAGTGTAAAGCTTCATACGCGCCCCTCTTAAAAATTATACCGGTATTCTAAGGAAAACCTCTAAAAAACTGCGGCTTTTAGCAGTTTCTGTTATAAATATACAAAAAAAAAGCCTCCCCGCCAATAGAAAAACATCGGGATAAACGCATCGGATTTCTTTTCAACAGCCTCTTTATTCTGAGATATTTATTCATCTATATTATGAAGCATCCATAAAACACTGTGTTTTGCCCTTTCAAAAAAAGGTATTCTCCTGTATAATGAGACATCTCTAAAAACTCAAGCTTTTAGAGATTCCCAATTGATCTATCGAATAGATAGTGCGTAGGACATAAAAAGTATGGAAAACCCGCTTGTTACAAAGAAGTTGCGCAAAACAAAAGCACGAAATTTGATTATCAGTATTTTATCTCAAGATAAAGATAAGGCATTCTCTGTCGAAGAACTGCATGAAGCCTGCGGGGAGGATCTGCAAATTGACTTGTCGACGGTATATCGGACGATGCATACGCTTGCCGAATCCAATTTTGTAACAAAGAGCATACATCCTGACGGAAAAGCCTATTTTCAGATTGCATCTCAGCAAGGAACAGAACATCACCACCGAATTGTATGCAGTAAGTGCAAGGCTTCGGCCGATATTGCCGTTTGTCCGCTTCACGATTTGGAAGACCAAATCTTATCCGAAACGGGCTTTACCATGACATCACACAGTATAGAACTTACCGGTCTTTGCCCCGCCTGCAAAGCTGAAGAGGAAGCGCAGCATACTATAGGGCATCCCTAAACAACTGAGATTTTTAGAGGTTCCCTATACCTTAAATTTTGAAACTTCTTCAGCCAAATTTTCAATACTCCGTTTATTCTTCTGTGTAATTGCATTCACTTCCTGCACGGCATTATTAATTTGTGCAGCTCCCGATGCCATTTCGTTTATACTTTCCGTGATAACACAAGTCAGATTGTCGAGTTTTTGCATTTCCTGCGAAGCTTTTTCTCCGCCTTTCAACATTTCTTCCGAACCGGTTTGCACTTCAACCGTTACCGTATTAATGCTCTTAATAGCTGCCAGTACTTCCTTACTACCATTCTCCTGTTCCTGCATCGATTCGGTAACCTGTGTACTCATGGCTTTTACCTGCTCTGCAAGATTAAAGATCGCATTAAACTTTTCTTCAACAGTTTTCGACGAAGCAGAAAGCATTTCAATTTCACTTGATAACATTTTCAATGTAGCGGTAATGCTTTTGCCTTGTGCTGCAGAATCTTCGGCAAGCTTACGGATTTCGTCTGCTACAACGGCAAATCCTTTTCCAGCTTCTCCTGCGTGAGCAGCTTCTATTGCAGCATTCATTGCAAGTAAATTCGTCTGCGATGCAATGTGCTGAATAACACTTGATGCTTCCAAAAGAGAACCCGATTCTTCTGCGATTTTCTGTGTTACAGTATTAGAGGTAACAATTGTTGCCTTGCCGTCACCGGTTGCAGCGGTAAGCTCTTTGATAACAGAGTCTGTTTTCTCAAGCGTTTTTCCGATTGATGCGATATTTGCAACCATTTCTTCTATCGATGAAGAAGATTGCACGACACTTGTCGCCTGCATCTCGATACCGGCATTCAGTTGTGTAATTGTACGAACAATCTCTTCAATAACGGCAGCTGTTTCATTGACGCTTGCTGCTTGAGTTATCGCCTGCTGCTTTACCTCATCGATGTTTGCACTAATCTCATGTACTGCACTCGCCGTTCCTGTCATATTAGATGCAAGTTCATTACCTACTTCTTTCATTATGCTCGTGTTTGTTCCGACTTGGTGAATAGACGCCGCAATTTTTGAAAGCATTTTATTGAAATATTCAGATAATAGCGCTATTTCATCTTTCCCATGAATTGGCAATCGGAATGTCAAATCCCCATCTCCTTGAGCAATATCTTTAAGCGCAGAAGCAGTATTACTCAATGGTTTGCTTACGGTTTTTCGTATTGAAAAATACAGCAACGAAATAGATATTCCTATTACAATGATTGTTACAAGCAGTGGGATTTCTGCAATGGTAAACATACCGGGTAAAAAATCATCCACAGGCGCAATAAATACAATATTATACGGAAGATTTGCAATCTGTCGTCCGCTGTATATCATCTTGCCTCTTTTTCCATCTTTCCATGTTTTTATATCAGGATATTGCGGAATCTCATTCATCGTTTCCGGTAAATATTCTTTTAATGATACGCCAAAACTTTCATTATTTGACGAAATAACGATATTATCATTTTCATCCGTTACAAATAGGATCGAATGTGCAGACGGTAGTGTTTGTTTCATTGTCTCAACCGATTCGTCAAGATCAAGCCCTACGCCAACAATCCCTAATAATTCTGATTCTTGATTATAAACGTGTGCATTGATCCACAACCCCATCACACCGGTCTCTTTGCTTTTGTTGATATTGAATGTTACTTTTTCTTTCAACTTTATCGTTTTAAAAAACCATGCATCCGCCGGTTCACTTTCCTTCAAGAGGGAATAATGAACCTTTTTATTTGCGTCCACTATATAATAATCTTTTGTCTGTGTACTTGATACCCAAGAAGAGATAATACGTTTTTCAGAAGCAAACTCTTCAAGACGACGTATAATAGCATTCTTACTTTCGCCTTCAGGCGTACCATCGTCCAACCAATCAATAAGTATTTGATTATTTGCCCACGCTTCTGAACGAGAATATCCGAACAATAAATCGGACTGTAAATCGATGCTTGCCATCGATAAAACTCCCGGAACGCCTTTGTAAAATTGTCGTTCAACTAATTGGCGAACAGAAAAAACCGAAAACCCTAATATAACACATGCCGCAATAGAAACCGTCAGTGCCATTGAAAGTGTCAGTTTAGAACGTAACGTCATATACATCTCCTTTAAAAATTAAGCAGACTGATCGAATGTGTCAGGGGGATATCTTTTAAAAGCCGTATTGGTCTTAAAAGATATCCCCCCTCGCAACAAAGTCTATAATGCTATTAGAATGCTATATAGAACATCTCTAAAAATCTCAGGTTTTAGAGGTTTCCCATAAATTTCTCCTTACTGTAACGGATAAGTACAGGTATCCGCTATAAATAAATCTTCTTCTATAATACCCCCCCCCCCCCCTCAAAAGTCAAGCAAAAAAATGCTTTTTCTTGTTCAAAGAAGAGAGATGGTATCCCCCTAGCCTAAACGGAACCGGTTAGACAAAATAGATAAAATAGCATGATTTTAACGACTTGCAATTTGCTACAGAAGTCTTACAGAGTGTATAAAAACTATATTCAAAACTGTCACGAAGAATTTATCCGCTTTATGTTCGCTTTTGAAATTAAGAATTACGGATACGGAAAATGTGTATAAACTGCCCCAAAGAATGCCTTGATAACGGCAAACAGCTCTCGCCGCCGGTCGGAATCTACCGTATGCAGCTCTTTTAAAATATGCAACGAATGAGCAAGTCCGTTGGCGGTTAATTCGCTGAGCGTTTCCGCGCCGGTGCCGAACAGGACGGCAAATAATGTTTCGATAAATTCTTTCCGCTCGGTATCGTTAAGATGAGAAAGCCATTCCCGTATGGTTTTTTCCGCAAAATAGCTTTCCTTTGTCCGTCCTTGCTGATACGCTACAAATTCATCTCGTTTAATTTGCCAAGAAAACGCATCATGCTGCCAGAAGGTGTTGGTTTCGGCGCTTTCAATAACGGTATAATGCGGCAGATAGGATAAAAGCACGCCGACAACGGACGACTGCGGAATAAAAGAAGCAGTTTTAGGGATAATCGCTTGAAATCCGCTCCGTTGTTCAATATCGAAGGCAAAGCCGGGACCGTCAAAACAGAACACCCGCTCAATCCGCTCCCGTACCGAAGCGGCGGCAGTCCCAGCCGCATAGAGCGCAAGGTTTCCGCCCTTGGAATGCCCCGCAATGTAAAGCTTTTTGCTACCGCACACAACGGCAGTTTCTGCAGCCGCCGAAAGATAATCCGCCGCCGAAGCATGAGAGGGGATGGGTTCGGGAAGGCTCAAAAGGCAGTCTTCTTTCCATCCGATTATAGTATCGTCCGTACCACGATAGACAACACAGGCGCATCCTGTTGGAAGTATAGCAGTTATTGCTGCGAACTGCTTATCCGCATTGCGCTCAATCTCATTCACAAAGCCTTTTAAAAGAATGGAACCGAAGCGCTCCGTTTCCGCAGCGTTTTTGAACAAATCAGCGGTGAGTGGATTGATAAACACACCGAACTCTTCGGGGGTTCCACGTGTAGAATCGGCGGCATAGATACGGGCAGCTTCCCGCAGCGTAATACCACCGTCAAATTGAGTAGGGACAATATCGGAAAAGTTAAGGTAAGAAAGTTGACACAGAACCAGCGCATCTATCGCATTAAACGGGCGCACCTCAAAGGGAAGATCGCCGCGCCAAACTACATAATCGGAAAGGTTTGCCATCGAATGTTATGTTCCTGCAATGTTATTTTGCAGCAATTTTATTATACAGCGCATCAAGATCCGCCTGCGAAAAGTATGAAATATGCACGATGCCTTTTTCAAGGTCGCCTTTAATTTCCACCTTTGTACCCAGCGCATCGATAAACTGCTGCTCAATATCCTTGACCGCAAGCTGCGCATCATCCGTTTCCGGCTGTTTTACCGGCTGCGGCGCTGATTTTTTCTGTCCGGTACGGCTGCCGTTTTTTAGCTGAGCCGCCTGCATCTCCGCGTCACGCACCGAAAGAGCCTGCTCCGTAATGCGGGTAAACAGCAGCGTTTGATCCGCCGGATTGATAAGCGAGAGAATTGCCCGCGCATGACCTGCGGTGATAGAGCCTTTTTCCAGCGCCGTCTGCATGTCGTCGGGCAGCTGTAAAAGCCGCATCGCATTGGCAACCGCCGACCTGCTCTTCCCTACCCGTTTGGCGGTCTCCTCCTGATTGAGGTTGGACAGCTGCATAATCTCCTGATATGCCTTAGCCTCTTCAATCGGATTGAGGTTTTCCCGCTGGATATTTTCGATAAGCGCAATTTCAAGCTTTTTACTGTTTTCAAATTCACGGAAGATGACCGGAACCCGTGTAAGCCCCGCTAAAAGCGCCGCCCTCGTTCTCCGCTCTCCCGCAATAATATAGTATTCATCGCCGTTTTTTTCCGCGATAATCGGCTGAATAATCCCGTGTTCTTTGATAGAAGCGGCAAGTTCCTGCAAACTATCTTCGTTAAAGGTACGGCGGGGTTGAAACGGATTGGGTTTTAATAGCGCGGGGTCAAGTTCAATCGGAGTAGAACCGACCGTATCGGCGCGATTTTGAGTACCGGCTTGTTGCGCCGCTTCTCCTCGCATCACATTCTGCTGCGGCATTACAGACAAACCGCTATCCGATTGTACATCCGAAGATTGTGCAGCAGCATCGTTTGAGCACAAATCCGTGATATCGGGAGGAAGCAAGGAGTCGAGCCCTTTGCCCAGTGCAGATTTAGGCACGGTCAAGCACCTCCTGAGCAAGTTTTTCGTAGCTACGGGCGCCGATACAGGAGGAATCATACTTGCAGATGGGCAACCCATGCGAGGGCGCTTCGGAGAGGCGAACGTTACGCGGGATAATCGTGCTGCATACGCGGTCTTTAAAATAAGCCGTAACCTGCTGCACCACTTCCTGTGCGAGCTTTGTGCGGGAATCGTACATCGTGAAAAAGATACCGCCGATTTTAAGGCGAGGGTTAATCTTTTCCTGCACTCTTTTAACGGTTTGCAAAAGGAGCGTTAAGCCCTCAAGCGCAAAATATTCACACTGCAGCGGAATAAACACTTCATCCGCAGCGGCAAGCCCGTTCAGCGTTAAAATTCCCAACGACGGGGGGCAATCAATTAAAATATATTCATATTCTTCTTTCAGGAGCGCGAGATTGTCGCGGAGAAAAAATTCTCGGGATTGCTGATCAACCAATTCGATAGTGGCGCCCGATAAATTGATATCAGCGGGGATTGCATACAAGTCCTTAACCGCCGTCGGTCTGACCGTTTTTTGAATAGGGATTTTTCCGGCAAGCGCATCATAAATACTCGGCTGCTTTTTGGAAATCCCGACACCCGACGACATATTACCCTGCGGATCAAAGTCCACAAGCAGCGTCTTTTTCCCTGCCTGTGCAAAGTATGCGCCGATATTGACGGCGGAAGTGGTCTTCCCTACCCCGCCTTTCTGGTTAACAAAAACGATACTTTTCCCCATACGGGGCAGTATACCGCATTTCCTCAAGAGATAAAAGGGGCATCTGCTAGAGATTCGCAGGTATTTTATAGTGCTTCTATCTTCCACTCCTTAATTGTTCGCGCTTGTTCATCAAACCATGTTCAAAAATGTACATCCGTGTACTTCTCTGCCGATGTACCTCCTTGTACATCGGCAGAGAACAAGTTTTGTATCAAAACATATCATCTTGCTACTGATTTATTTCCCGCCCATCCGTGGGCGTTCTGACGGCGAGTTTTTACTCATATCCGCCATGGAAGGCGGGCGTATGAAGCAGAAACGATGCTGCGTAGAACAACCGCCATCCGTGACGGATCGGTACGGGATTTAGCCTGTATTACAATAGCTCTGTCTTCCAGTCTTTGACTGTACGTTTTTCCTCATCAAATCCCGCACCGATAAGCACAATCTTCTTTCCTTCTGCCCTATACTTCGCAGCGTAGTTTTGTTCTTTTATCTGATTGAGCGCATCCTCTGCACTGCCGTTGCCGGAAAGCTTAAACTCGAATATGTAGATGCTATCTACTGTTTTAACTACACAATCCGCACGCCCTGTACTACAGTGTACTTCCGTCTGCACAAACTGTCCCATCAGTGCAAAGACGAGATACACCGCTGTCTGATAATTCTGCTCCCGCAGTTTTAAGTTTTTCTCGCTAAAATTGTCATACGGAATACCGGAAATAATCGCCTGCATCCGTTCCATAAAGGAATCCGCTTTGCCGCCGCGGATGTCTTGCACAAACCGTGCTACGGATACCCCCGTTTGTCCGAACGGCACACTGGAATACGCAGGCAAGAGATTATGTAAAAAGCCGTAGCGCACTTCATCATTGGGAAAGCCGAGCCGGTAGAGTCTGACGTCGCTGATATACTCTTTAATCGTTAAGTATCCCGCTTGAAACAAAATGGGCAACGCATCTTCTGCCAACGCTCGATATGTATCGAGTTCTTCTTCATTCAGCTCTACATTTCCATCTAAATCAGGGATATAATAGTGCGCTTCGCTTAAGTAGTTCACCAAAAATGTCGGGGTACCAGTACTGAACCAGTAGCTTTTAATCTCTTTATCATCAAAGGCATTGAGGATACTATACGGATTATACATTCCCACCCCTGCAGGATGGAACAAGTACCCGTCATACCATCGCTTTAAGGCTGCAAGCGCTTCTTGATACGTAAAGTCTTGCTCATCGGCAAGGGCTTGTATGTCCGGTTGGAAGTTCGTTTCAAGCTCTGTTTGCGTAATACCGCAGATACCGGCATAATCTTTAGAAAGGCTGATGTCTTTTAGATTATTTAAGTCGCTGAAAATACTAATCTTACTAAACTTGGTTACTCCGGTTAGAAAGGCAAAACGGATATACTGATCGCATGTTTTAATCACCGAATAAAACGCTTTGAGCATGTTACGGTATTGTTCGTTCAGCTCCTCATTCACACCCATCGTTTGCAAAAGCGGTTTATCATACTCATCCACCAGAATGACCACCTGCTTACCCGTCTTTTGGTACGCGGCTTGTATCAAAGATGTAAATCGCTTCGCATGAGATAGACCATTATTTTGCAGATTGTATTTCGGTTCTTCGGTATCTAAAAAATACCGAAGCGTTTCATCTAAAGCCCCGGTAAGTTCATACTGCCCCGTATTAAAATCCAGATACAGCACCGGATACGTTTCCCACGCTGCTCTGTTTTCCTGTACGGCTTGCTCTTCCTCCGCTTTTTCAAGGTATAGTCCCTTAAACAGTTCCTTTTGCCCTAAAAAATAGGCGGCAAGTGTTGAAAGAAATAGACTCTTTCCAAACCGCCGCGGACGGCTCAAAAAATACGGGTTAGAGAACTGAGTAAGATTCCACACAAATGCTGTTTTATCAACATAAAGACACCCTGTCCTGCGCAACTTTTCAAAACTCTGTATACCAACCGGCAATTTCCGTGAAATAGTCATGATGATAGTATAGCATCTATAACCGCTTTCCGCAATTTTCTATCGATATTTTCCTTTTGACAATGGCTTGAAAATAATACTTAATATAGAAATACAGCGCTTATTCAGGTAGATTAGACCCATTCGAAAACGAAAGTTTCAGAATAGGTCGACTGGTTCCCAAGGCAATTTATTGACTTTTCGCTGAATAATGACGATATTTAAAGCTATGAATTCAGATACTTCAAAGACTTTAGATACGCCGAACGAGGTGGATACATCAACTCAGAAAGAAGAAAAGGCGGTTATTCCAATCGAAGAACTTTTGCCTAAAAAAATCAATCTTATTCCGCTGAACGGTCGACCTATTTATCCGGGGATTTTTACCCCGCTTTTGATAAACGATGCCGACGATATCCGCTCTGTTGAAGAAGCTTATAGCAGTACCGGTTTTATCGGTCTTTCGCTGTTAAAAAACGAGACGGAAGAGCCGGGAGCCTCCGATGTGTATCAAATAGGAGCCGCTGCGCGGATTATCAAAAAAATCAACCTGCCTGACGGCGGTATCAATATTCTTATTTCAACCTTGAAGCGGTTTAAAATCCGCAAGATCGTCAACGAGAAAAAGCCGATTGTCGTAGCGGTTCAGTATCTTGAAGATGAGGAAGAAAATACAGTTGAGGTTAAGGCGATGCTGCGCGGGCTTATCGGAGAGATGAAAGAACTTTCCGAAAACAATCCGCTCTTTACGGAAGAGATGCGGCTCAACATCGTCAACATCGACCATCCGGGAAAGATTGCGGACTTTACTGCCAGCATTCTGAATATTCCAAAAGAGGAGCAGCAAAAAATACTGGAAACCATCAACGTCCGTGAACGGATGGAAAAGGTTTTTGTTCATATCAAAAAAGAAAGAGAGCTGCTCGATGTTCAGCGGAAGATTCAGGCAGATCTGAATACGCGGATTGAAAAAAATCAGCGGGAATACTTCCTGCATGAAGAACTTAAAAGTATCAAAAAAGAGCTGGGCTTGAGTTCCGATCCAAAGGATGCCGATGAAGAGAAATTCCGCAAGCTGATCGACTCATTCCATTTTGAAGGCGAAGTAAAAGAGACGATAGAAGCCGAGTTTGAAAAATTCAAGTTCCTCGAGCCGAATTCGCCTGAGTACATTGTCGGACGAAATTATCTTGAAACCGCGCTGACACTCCCGTGGAATCCTCCCGAACCGGAAGCGTATAATATAGAAGAAGCGAAAAAGGTTTTGGATGCGGATCACTACGGGCTGGAGGATGTAAAGAAGCGGATTATCGAATACCTTGCAGTACGGAAACTGAAAAACGATACGAAAGGCTCGATTGTTTTATTGGTTGGGCCGCCCGGTGTCGGTAAAACGAGTGTCGGCAAGTCGATTGCCCGTGCGATGAATAAACCGTTTTTCCGGTTCTCGGTGGGCGGTATGCGGGATGAGGCTGAAATTAAAGGACACCGCAGAACGTACATCGGTGCGATGCCCGGCAAAATTTTGCAGGGATTAAAAATCGCGAAAACAAAGGCGCCGGTCTTTATGATCGACGAGATCGATAAGATGGGGCAAAGCTATCAGGGCGACCCTTCCAGCGCTTTGCTTGAAGTGCTCGACCCCGAACAGAATATTTCGTTCCGCGACCACTACCTCGATCTGCCGTTTGACCTGTCGCATATCGTATTTATCCTGACGGCGAACACTCTTGACGGTATTCCGCGCCCGCTACTCGACCGCGCCGAAGTTATTCAACTCGCGGGTTATATCGATTCGGAAAAAGTAGAAATCGCAAAGCACTATCTGCTGCCGAAAAGCCTTGAGAAAAACGGCTTAAAGAAAACGCAGGTGAAATATTCCAAGCAGATACTGCTGCATATTGCGAACGGCTATGCGCGGGAGGCGGGAGTACGCAACTTTGAAAAGAACCTCGATAAGCTCCACCGGAAGATCGCCGTTGAGCTGGTTACCGGCGAGCGCGGCGAAAAAGACATATTTGCGCCCGATACCGCCGAAATCGAAAAGATGCTCGGCAAACCCATTTTCCGCGACGATGATATCAAGTACGCAAAAGTTCCCAGCACGGCGATCGGGCTTGCATGGACGAGCATGGGCGGCGATACCCTATTGATAGAAGCATTGCCGAATAAAGGCAAAGGGCAATTCCGCCTGACCGGTCAGATGGGCAATGTGATGAAGGAATCCGCCTCGATTGCGTGGACATGGGTGCGACACTTTGCCGATGCGCACGGTATTGCAAGCGTCAAGTGGTTTGAAAGCCACATTATCCACCTGCACATTCCGGAAGGCGCAACCCCCAAAGACGGACCCTCCGCCGGCATCACAATGACCGTTGCGCTGCTTTCGCTGTTGTCCGGTAAAGTCATTAAACCGAAACTCGCCATGACCGGCGAACTCTCGCTAACCGGTCAGGTACTCCCGATCGGTGGCTTAAAAGAAAAAACCATCGCCGCCCGCCGCAACGGCATCAAGGAGATTATCATCCCCGCCGCGAATATCCGCGACCTTGAAAAAATCCCCGAGCACATAAAGAAAGGCATTCAGTTCCATCCTGTTACTAGGATGGAGGAGGTTATACAATGTGCCTTCCCCCACACCTTTTGAAATAGACGACACATCTGCGTTGTCGCTTCACAAAAAACAGTCCTCGACGTACAGCAAGTACGCCTGCGGGTGTTTTTTGTGCGCTCCTAGCATCTGTATCGTCTATTTCAAAAGGCTTACGGAAGGGCATCTACTTCGTTGCTACGCAAAAATAAATGCTCAACGTAGCAGAACCGTCACGGATGTCCGTGGTTCCAGCAGAATCGAGTTCGCAATGCGGACTCGTCGTCAGAACGCCCACGGATGGGCGGGAGCGGTCAAGCAGAGAAAAAACTAAAAAGTTTTGCTTTTCTACTTGACAAAAAACATAGGAGTTTTGGCACAAAACTTGTCCTCTGCCGATGTAACAAGGAGATACATCGGCAGAGAAGTACAAGGAGGTACATTTTTGGACGAGGCTGTAAGGATTTTAAAGACTACCGATAGGTGCTTTTGCATGCTCGGCGCAGTGGTTCGTACTCCATAAGATGGGCTTTTGGCTAAAAAAGGAAGAGGTTAATACCCCCGACGCAAAGCATCAGGGTACAGTGTACAAATAAAAAAGCCTGCTCCGCGTGGTGCGGAACAGGCTTTTAAGTTTAGCTATGAGACCAAATATGGCTTAGTAGCTAACTTTGAGAGAAAGAACAAAACGACCTCTGTGTTCGCTGTCGATAACAGAGGACTTAATGATACCGCTGTGAGTATCAGTGTTAATTTTGCCATGACTCCATTTTGCCGTTACTTCAACCTTTTCAACCGGGCTGTAAGTTACACCAAGGTTATAAACAAGACCAACAGCTTGAGTACCATGGTTGGTTTCAAGCCAAAGATTTGCGAACGGCTTTATCCACATAGAATCGTTGATATTAACCGTATATGCACCCCAAACCTTTGTAAAGAACGGGAATTTAGAGCTACCGAGCAGTTTGTACATACCGATATAGACACCTGCATCCAAACCTTCAACAAGGTTGGTCGCATCCTCTTTATCGCCCTTTGTTGCAAACTGAGCAAATACTGCCATATCAATTTTGCTACTTCCAACTTTTGTATTGGCAGAAGCAACATACACACCTGCGCCTACCCATTTGTATTCAGCAGTAAATACGGTATCCCAGTCAAATGCTTTGTTATCAAACACATATTTACCATCAAAACCAGCCTTTAACTTTAATCCATCCATCGGCTCTGAGGTTACTTCAAAACCGAGATTAAGAAGACCATCATCAACCTTTTTATACTGTTTACCAAATGTAGAGTTAACGGTAAAGGCAACTGTAAGCATTTTATCAAGCGGCTTCATAGAAAAATCAAAGCCGATTCCGTAGTGATACACCTCGGCATCGCCATTCTTTGTAGCGGTAAAATAATAGTCACCAGCCGGTGGGAACCACAGAGGATCGCCATGCCATGTGCCCTTACCACCACCTTCGGTCCACTTCCAGTCCTTTGTATCAGGATCGTATATGTAGATATATTCACCCCCTTCCAATCTGGTAGAACCATCAAAATGTTTCATATGCTGGATTCCGGACGGATCGTCAGGAGCCCAGTTGCTGCTGGAACCAAGTTTTAAACCGACATCCAAGGCCATCAAGTCCTTATTTGCATAGCCGATCTTTGTACCATAGCCACCAAATGAGGGCTTAAATCTATAGTCTTCTGGTATATACTGATCGGTATCAACAGGTTCCCATATTTTAGCATAGTCTGTTGCAAAGCTCGGCTTATTGAAGACGGTTACATAAGCGTCATAGATAACCAATTTAGCGGCAAGTTTGTCTACCTTCCCGTCCATGATAAAACGTCCACCGCTATCTTTTTCGCTGACAAGATTCAGCCCCACATCCTTTAAAGTAACTTCGCCGTATACGGGTACATCACTCTTGGTAGAAGTTTTATTAGCCTTCTTGAGGAGCGGGAATGTTACGTTCCAAGAAGCTTCGTTCTTGAATCCGTTCTTAAAACCCGGTTTAGTCTTTGAGCCAAGGTCAAATCCCCAGCTTAAGGTTGCGTCGGCTTCAATATCGACGCTCGGTTCGGTAGTTGTAGCTTCTTCTGCCCACACAAAAGTAGCAGCAAAAAGAATAGTCAAGCTTACGAGTAGATATTTTTTCATAATGAAAAATACCTCCTTTAATACTTTTTTGGCCAAAGCGTAACACGCTTTTTAGCGACCAACTTTAATTAGATATATGCTATAAGATTTTTTTTCATTTGTCAATCATTAATTTTGTAACTTTTTTGCTTTTTTTTTGTTACACGCAATCTCTCTTCCATATAATCATAAAAGCAAGAGTTATCCTCGCTTCTGTAAAATTGAGAAAGTAATGACAGCGATCCGCATGAAGCGATAGTTTTGAACACCGGAACGATTGGGGAAAGCGATACGCCTATTCCGATGCGGAGATAAATCCCTTTGTGAGCTATTTTGCAGTAAAAGAAAAAGTCGCTGCTTCAAGTCAAAATCAAGCGCTTGCCGCTCTTTTGTTTCCCTAACCGCGGTGATCTTGGCGAGCAAAGCCCTATAGATAGGCTGTAATTTTTCTTTAGCCTGTTTAGTGATGATAGGTCTAATCCGGCTGTTGATGCTGTGTGCAGGTTAATATTATGGCAGAAAGATTTAATTTCTTATCTTGTAGCAGTTTAGATTGTAAACGAGTAGTTTTTATGATACTCTGAGAAAAGGTCGAAGCGAATGTTAGGTTGATGTCGCGCTGCGGCACTTCAAAAAATAAGTCTGGAGAAAAAAAATCCATAAGTATTGAAAAATAAATTTTAGTTGTTAAAATTACAGGTAATGAATATTTTAGAAAATATTATAATTATTGTAAGGATAATCATAAAACCTTAGGCTGATGCCGCAGAGCGATACCTTCGTTGTAAGTGAAACTTTCAACATATATTTATAATCTATTTGTTAATGGGAGAAAACAGGAATTCGTAATATGAGATTTTTAAATGCAGTACTGGGAAATGTAATGTCAAAGTCAATAATATGTAAATATTTCGGGCGGTTTCCGTCTGACTTTATATAAATCACAAAGAAATATAGTAGTTGAATCTAGGAGGATTATATGTCTGATACAATGATAAATACATCAAAAAAACGATCTTATCAAGTTCCATATGAAGTTTTGGAAAAAAGGCTTGAATCCATTCCTGTTGAATTTCTTTCAGATGTTTCTGATTTTTTTGATTTACTGGATTATAAAATAAATGTCATAAAATCTCAGAAGAAAGATAAACTATCAACTGAAGCAGGAATGGATTTATTAAAACAGATTACAGGCTGTATTTCTTCAGATATAACTATTGAAGATGCCAAATCGGAGTATTTTTCTGAAAAATATGGATCGTAAGTATGAAAATATTAATTGATACAAATATTATTCTTGATATTGTCCAAAATAGAAAAAAATTCTTTGATGCATCAAATCAAATTTTCAAAGATTGTATTTGTAAAAAACACACAGGTTTTATTACAGCGCATTCAATTTCCGATGTATTCTTTATTTCCAGAAAATCTTATAATATTGAAAGCAGAAAAAGTATAATAAAACTGCTTTGTAATTTTTTCACAATTTTATCAGAAAGAAAACAAGATTTTCTTGCTTTTGTAGACAATGCAGACTGGAATGATTTGGAAGATGCGCTTCAAATGAAATGTTCGGAAAATGCAAATCCGGATTATATCATTACACGAGATGCTGAAAATGGATTTAGGAATTCTCCTGTCAAAATAATTAGTCCGGAAGATTTTTTAAATCTAAAATGAAATAAAACCTAACACCCGCTTCAACCTGACATTGCGGACGAGCCGAAAATGCAGGTTAAGCGGCAGTTATGTGGACAGCCCTGTGGGCAGCTTTTTTCATGAGGAATAGTATAAAAATCAAAAATAGAATATACTTAATTAATATGAATAAGTTGAAAACAACTTTTGCAAAAAAAGATATTCAAAATAGATTTAATATTTCTCTTGCCACTGTAAACAATTGGATAAAAACCGGTGTCATTCCATCTCCTAAAGACGGATATTATACAAAAGATGTATACTCAGCTTTGATCACTTCTATTGAAACAAGTACAAATAGATTGCAATCAAGAGCCAATCGCTCATACCAAAAATCTTCAGATCTTATATTTTTAGGAATCAAAGATAAAAAAAGAAAAGAGCTTCTTGTAAAACTTATTGAGGAGTTTGAAAACAGTAATCTCTCTATTCCGGAAGCAGTCGCTTGTCTAGGAAAACAAATTCTTATAAACAATAATTTATACGATAAAAACTCAGAAATTTTTACGAAAATAAATAGTATTTATAACGGTAAAAATATTTTCCAAAATTTTCATATAGAAAATAAGAACGATGATATTTTAGGTGCTTTTTATCAATCAGTGCAAAGTATTGCTAATAAATCAAAAGATGGTTTATTTTACACTCCTGCTGAACTTCTTACTTCAATCGAAATTCCATTGAAAGCAAAAGTGTTAGATCCTTGTTGCGGAAGCGGAAGTATTTTAATCAATACACTTACGAAGCAGCATAATCCATCAAATATTTTTGCCTTTGATATTGATGAAACCGCTTTGTTAATCTGTTATATCAATCTTGTTCTGTTTTTTGAAGATGCATTTATTTCTCCTCATATTGAACGGCGTGATTTAATTTTTACGGATACAAATAATTTGTTCAACCAAAATAAGGAAAAATATGATTTTATTGTTACAAATCCGCCATGGGGAAGTAAACTCTCAAAAGAACAGAAAAATTTTTTGTTAGATGCTTATCCGCTTTTAGATACAACAGAAGTTTTCAGCATTGCTTTATATAATTCAATGCAAAAATTATGTGAAAAAGGTGAATTAAATTTCTTCCTTCCGGAATCCATATTAAATGTTTCAACTCATAAGAATATTCGAAATTTTTTATTAAACTCTCATCGAAATATAGATATTCTACCATTGGGAATGGCATTTAAAGGGGTTCAATCAGAATGTGTGCTTTTAAAGCTTTCTGAAATTGTAAAAGGTTGTATCAAAATTACTGTTAAAAAAGAAAAAACGAACAAACTCAATATACATAATATTTCTGCACCGGATTATTTTATATCTTATACTATTTCTGAAAATGATGATAAAATTTTAAATAAGATTTATTCTGAATATTCCGTGAAACTTCCCACCGATACGAAATTTGCTTTAGGTATTGTAACAGGAAATAATAAAAAATATGTTCACAAAATCAAGGGTGGAAATGAAGAAGCTGTGTTTCGAGGAAAAGATATATTACCGTATAAATTAAAATCACCGGAAACTTTTATACGTTTTACTCCTGAGATATTTCAACAGGTCGCTCCCGTAGAAATGTACCGTACTAAAAAAATTGTGTATAAATTTATTTCCGATAAAATTGTCTGTGCGTTAGATAGCAATAGCTTAATTTTAAACAGTGCCAATGTTATTATATCTAATAATTATCCAATGGAAATCTTAGTTTGTTTGTTCAACAGTCCAATCTATTCTTTTATCTATCAGAAAAAATTTAAATCAAAAAAAGTATTAAAACAACACTTTCAAGATTTTCCATTACCTATATTAAACAATGATCTAATTAAATTATTTTATGATGTATATGCAGACATATTGGCAGGTATAAAGAAACAGGAACATGCCGATAAAATCATTTGTTCCTATTTTAAAATATCAGATACCGAATACAATTACATTAAGGAGAGTGTTTATGGAAACACTTGAAAATGAATTGGAGTTCTTGATTTCAAAAGTCAAAAATGCTGATAATTTTTGCTCTGAAATTGAAAACATTCAAAAATGTATATCCGTTCAATAAATACGAGTACATTATAACAAAACTTGTTGAAGAAAAGATTCTTTCTTATGATGATTATCTTGAGCTAAGAAATGATTATGAAGGGCAAGTAATGATTACTCGTGAAAACATTGCTTCCATACAGAAATTCCAAGTTGAAGGGCGAGCATTAAGACAAGCAATAATTGAAAAATATGAAGGATAACGCATAACAATAAATTCAAAGCCGACAAACCAGTCAAGCTGGTTTGCGGTTTAAAACAATGTTATGTGGACTACCCTTCGGGCAGCAAGAAGGAGAAAAATGGAAACAGAAATTCTGACAAAATTTAAATATCAGATGCCAGAAACTGAATATTCTAATGATTTTCTGAAGGTATCAAAGCTCCTACAGCCGAATATGCCCATACAGATTTGCCGCTTTTGTCAATGTATCAACAGCTTTTTCCAGTTGTCCTTTCAAGATATCGGTAGAATTGTATGTGTAGCTGCTTCATTTCATCGGGAGCTTTCATCGAGTGGTGGTACATAAACATATATCCGAAATGGCTTTTAAAAATGAGTGTAAAAATAATCTGTAATATCCGGACGGGTAAAAGTCTTAAAAGATGCATCTTAGGCGGAGAAAGTTTTATACCGAAACGATATAACATAGTAAAGTTGCTTTTAATTTGTTGTGCAGTATCATACATTACTGCGATTTCTTTCCAAACCGTTTCCGGATTTTTTGCTTTGTAATACGCATCGGCAATCGGAACGACCAGCGCCAGATGGCAGACTTGCCAGCAGTGCATATTTTTTACAATTCCATGCGGTATGTTCGATACCCTAAAAATAACCGCTAATTTTCCCAACCGTGCCGATCGGTTTCCGTTAATTTCAGCAAAGGTTGTAACTTGAATAATACGCGGTGTAAAGTCCGCTTTAAGGATGCCGTTTTCATAACTGCCTCCTGCCCCCGGAAATGCCGGTATAATGCGCCCTGTTCCGCAAATACGTTCCCAATTACTATACGGTTCAAGCGTATTTACCATTGTAACAATATTCGGGCTGATATTGTACTTCAACTCTTTTAACGCCTTATGCACCTGATTTTCTTTTACGGTTAGAAAGATAAAATCATACAAATCATCATTTCCCAATGTACCGATAACGGTAACATTTGCTCTGTGGATGGTGCCGTTTTTTTCATACTGTAGACCGAGGGTTTGCAGTGTTTCAAGTCTTTCCCCTCGTGCGTACACAGCGGTGTTATATCCAGCTTCAGCAAGCGCGGCGGCATACAAACTACCGATTACACCTGCACCGTAGATTAAAAGCTTCATGGTAGACTTCCTTGAAATGCGATGTTCTCGCATCGTGCTATTTGTTTCTGCAGACGCCTCTTAAAACCTTTCAGATGGAGCAGGTGCAATCACACCATTACTGCGCTGTAACTTCTGCGGTGATCGGTTCCGTCAAGGAACGTATCTTTTCGGCGCTCAACGGTATGTTGATCATTTCGGAGGGAATCATGCGGGCAATCCGTTTTGTTGCAAGCACTGTGTTTCCCGATTTTACCGATACGGTGGCATTTTGGTAGATGGCATCCACCCGCATGAAGAGATTTACTCCGTCGGGCATGTGCGTCAACACTTTGCGCGGCATCACATAGCGGATACCTTTGCCGGGCGTACAGGGAACGGAAGCCGAATCGGTCAGCGCACCGAGCGCGTATAGCCCTGCGTGTTTACCGGCGATTCTGCTTTCCCGTGTTACAAAGTCTACGATATCGTGTACATGCAGCACATTGCCGCAAGCGAAGATCCCCGGTATTTCGGTTTGCATAGCGCTGTCAACCATCGGTCCGTTGGTAATCGGGTCGAGCGGAACACCGGCTTTTACCGAAAGCTCGTTTTCAGGAATTAAACCTACCGAAAGGAGGAGCGTATCGCAGGGGTAATACACATGCGTGCCTTCGATTTCGTTAAAATGCGAATCGATTTGCGAAACGGTAACGCCTTCCAGCCGGTCTTTCCCGTGGATAAAGCTGATATTATGGCTCAAAAGAAGCGGGATACCGTAGTCTTCCAAACATTGGGCGATATTCCGGTTGAGCCCGCTCGAAAACGGCATAATCTCTACGACGGCTTTTACCTTTGCACCTTCGAGTGTCATACGCCGCGCCATAATCAGGCCGATGTCGCCGGAACCGTAAATAACAACTTCGCGCCCCATGCGGAAGCCTTCCATGTTCATCATCCGCTGCGCCATGCCCGCAGTATATACACCCGCCGGACGGTACCCTTTTACGGCAATCGCGCCCGCAGTGCGTTCGCGGCATCCCATCGCAAGCACCACAGCTCCTGCACGGATGGTTTTAAGCCCGTCCGTTGCCGCCGCGGTGATGACCCGATCCGGCGAAATATCGAGTACCATCGTATTCAGCATTATCTGAATATCCGTTTGCGCAGTCTGCATAATAAAGCGCTGCGCATATTCCGGCCCGGTTAGTTCTTCTTTAAATTCATGCAAGCCGAAGCCGGCGTGGATACATTGATTGAGGATGCCGCCTAATTCGCGGTCGCGTTCGATAATCAGAATTTTTTTTACGCCGGTTTCCCGCGCGGCGAGGGCTGCCGCCAAACCTGCGGGTCCGCCTCCGATCACTACAACATCATATTTCATCATGCTCTTTTTCCGTTTAATCAACAACCCCGACGCAAGCGTCGGGGTATGTTGTTCTCATAAGGTGGTTGCAGTCGGCTTTAATACCCTTTGTTACGACGCAAGCGTCGGGGTATTAAACCCTCCGCACGAATAAACCTGTTCGGAACCTTCCGTTTTTGAACAGGTTACCTTGAATGCTTTGGAGAATTACCGCTGCGGCCTTCACTCTCTGCGGTGTTCTTTAACCTCCCCAACACGATCTCCGTACCCCTGTCCGATTTGGCAATGTTTTCCATCGGCAGCTGTAATTCCCTACTGAGGATTTCCAAAACGCGCGGCGTACAAAAGCCTCCTTGACAGCGTCCGGTTCCGGGGCGTACCCGCCGCTTAACACCGTCAACGGTACGCGCTCCGGCAGGGCGGCGGATTGCTTCAACGATTTCCGCCTCCGTTACCGTTTCGCAGCGGCAGATAATCCGTCCGTAGAGCGGATTTTCCGCAATCAGGGCTGCCCGCTCTTCGTTGGAAAGGGCGGAAAACTGACTGATACCTTTCCGTGCACTAACAACCTGCGGCTTTTTTATCAGCTCCGCTCCTGCATACTGCAAAAGCTCCGCAACATATTCGGCAATTGCCGGCGCCGAACTCAATCCGGGAGATTCGATGCCTCCGGCGTGAATAAATCCCTTTGCATGCTTTGAAGCATAGATCATAAAGTCGCCGGTACTCGGGCGGGCGCGCACACCGGTAAAGGTGCGGACGGTTTTTCGGAAGTTGAGCGCCGGTACCGATTTTTTTGCCGAACTGTCAATCTTGTTCAGACCGGCAAGCGTTGTCGAAGTATCCTCGCGGTCGTCAACGTCCTGTGCCGTCGGCCCTGCCAAAAGGTTGTTATCATAGGTGGGGGTTACCAGAACGCCCTTGCCCATTTTGGTCGGCGCCTGAAAGATAACGTGATGCACCAGATCGCCGCACACCTTATCCAACACACGGTACTCACCTTTGCGGGGATTGATAGTGTAATCGTAGTCGCCGATCATCGCGGCAATCTTATCCGCGTAGAGTCCTGCGGCATTGATAACATACTGCGCAGTAAAAACACCTTGCGTGGTTGTGACGGAAAAGCCATTTTCTTGCACCGACGTTTGTGCAGTTACAGTTTGGGCGGCACCATCCCGTGTTTGAACGGCAGCGCCATCCGTCTCTGTGCCGCTCCTGATTTTTTTTATGCCGGTTACCTCGGCATCGCATATCAGCTCAACGCCGTTTTCTACCGCATTTTCGATAAAGGCATACGTCATCCCAAAGGGACACACGATACCGGCAGTCCCGCAAAACAGTGCGCCCTTCGTTTCGGGCGAAAGGTTCGGCTCTTCCGCTAAGGTCTTTTCCCGATTCCAAATCTCAAGCTCCGGCACGCCGTTTGCAATGCCCCGTTCATAGAGCTTTTTAACTTCCTCCATATCTTCATCGGAGAAGGCGACAACTAACGAGCCTATCTGTTTAAAATGAAACTGAAGCTGCGGCACAAGACGGCGGATCAATTCATTTCCGCGTACATTGAGACGGGCTTTTAATGTGCCCGGTTTTGCATCAAAGCCTCCGTGCACAATAGCGCTGTTTGCCTTAGAGGAACCTTCGCAAACCTCCGAATGCTTTTCGAGCAATGCAACGCTCAGCCGGTACTGCGACAGTTCCCGCGCAATAGCACACCCGACAACCCCGCCCCCAATTATAATCACATCATACATGAGTTAGTCGTCCCAATCCATGGCACGTCTTATCGCCTTTTGCCAACCGGCATAGCGCTGTGTCCGCGCCGCTTCGTCCATCTGCACGGTGAATGCGCGGTCTACTGCCCAGTTGCGTTTAATTTCTTCCATATCTTTCCAGAAGCCGACTGCCAGTCCCGCCAAGTACGCGGCGCCGAGTGCGGTTGTTTCCAGAACCTGCGGACGGTGTACCGGTACGTTGAGAATATCAGCTTGGAACTGCATTAAAAAATTGTTGACCGCCGCACCGCCGTCTACTTTCAGCGCCTTGAGCATAATGCCGGAATCTTTTTCCATTGCGGAAAGGACATCCCGTGTCCCGTAGGCAATCGACTCAAGGGTGGCGCGGACAATGTGTTCACGCTTTGCGCCGCGGCTTAAACCCACAATCGCACCCCGCGCATACATATCCCAATACGGAGCGCCGAGGCCGGTAAAGGCGGGCACAACGTATACGCCGTTGGTATCTTCTACCCGCTCTGCGTAATACTCCGTTTCGGCGGCATCGTACACCAGTCTGAGCTGATCCCGCAACCATTGCACGGCTGCTCCCGCTACGAAGATGCTTCCCTCAAGCGCATAAGACACCGTATCTCCGATGCCCCAAGCAATGGTCGTTAAGAGTCCATTCTTGGAGATAATCGGCGTAGCGCCGGTGTTCATCAGCATAAAGCAGCCGGTGCCGTAGGTGTTTTTCGCCATGCCCGCTTCGAAGCACGCCTGTCCGAACAGCGCCGCCTGCTGATCTCCCGCGGCTCCTGCAATAGGGATGTCGGCGCCGCCGAAGGTGCGTTCATCGGTTTTGCCGTACACGCAGCTTGACGGCTTTACCTCCGGCAGCATGATGCGCGGAATATTCAGTTCCGTCAGAATTTCATCATCCCATTGCAGGGTGTTGATATTGAACAACATGGTGCGGGATGCATTGCTGTAGTCGGTAACGTGTACCTTGCCGCGGGTCAAATTCCAGATAAGCCATGTGTCGATATTCCCGAACAGCAGCTCGCCCCGTTCCGCCCGCTCGCGTGCTCCCGCAACATTATCGAGTATCCATTTTATTTTCGTGCCGGAAAAATAGGCGTCGATGATAAGCCCTGTCTTTTTTCGTATCGTATCCGTCCAGCCCTTTGCTTTGAGTTCGTCGCAGATGGAAGCGGTACGGCGGCACTGCCACACAATCGCATTGTATACGGGCTTTCCGGTATTCTTATCCCACACGACGGTGGTTTCCCGCTGGTTGGTAATCCCGATTGCTGCAACCTCATCGGGGCGCGTTCCGGTTTCTTCCAATACTTGTCGGGCAACACCGCTCTGTGTCCCCCAAATTTCCATAGCATCGTGTTCCACCCATCCCGATTTAGGAAAAATCTGAGTAAACTCTTGTTGTGCCGTAGCGATAATCGTACCGGCTTTATCAAATAAAATAGCACGGGAACTCGTTGTCCCCTGATCGAATGATAAAATATACTTTTTCATGCTATAAAGAACCTCTAAAAACCTCAGCTTTTAGAGGTTTTCCTTAAACTTATTTGCGATGTTTCGGCAAAGCCGAAACTTGACGGGCATCTCTAAAAATCTAACCGAGTTTTTAGAGATGCCCTATATACTATAAAGCGGTTTTGACAATTATGCAAGTTCAAGGCCGAAGGGAAACGCATCCGGCCGTTTTTTTAATACCCCGCGGAAA
Organism: Treponema sp. OMZ 305; assembly: GCF_024181325.1. Classification (NCBI taxonomy): domain Bacteria; kingdom Pseudomonadati; phylum Spirochaetota; class Spirochaetia; order Treponematales; family Treponemataceae; genus Treponema; species Treponema sp. OMZ 305. Next base: position 2,519,281 of record NZ_CP051300.1, read on the forward strand.
AATTGATACTATTCGACCAGAGTTGAACCTCTTCGCGGTTCAAATGGTCTCATAGTCTCAATTTTTTCGCGATTTTTATCTACCCTGCCTGATGCGTTTACCTATTTACTGGAAAAATGTGCGAAATTTTAGGCAAAATTTCGCACAGAAGGAAGGCCACCGCTAAAAATATTTTTAATGCGGTCGCCTTGACTTGAAATAAACGATAGAAAATTATATATGAGAATGTATGCATCAGTACATGGCGCCTTTAAAAATCTAACAGGGGGTTTAGCGATGCCTCTATGCGAGAAAATATCGGATTGACGGAGGATTTTCAATGAAAGATGTGTTAGTGGTTATCGATATGCAGAATGATTTTGTCAGCGGGAGTTTGGGTACAAAAGAAGCGCAGGCGATTGTGCAAAATGCCGTAAAAAAGATTGAGACCTTTAAGGGGCACATTGTCTTTACGCAGGATACACACCCAAGTTCTTATTTGAAATCTCAAGAAGGAACGTTTTTACCTGTTCAGCATTGCATAAAAAACACGGAAGGGTGGGAACTTGTTGCTCCGGTAAAAAAACTCATGACCGATCAAGTCTATGAAAAGCCGACTTTCGGTTCACTTTCGCTGGCGGAAGCCTTAAAAACTTTAAATGAAAAAACACCGATCCATTCTATTACACTGATAGGATTGTGCACGGATATTTGCGTTGTGTCGAATGCGCTGTTGTTAAAAGCTTTTTTCCCCGAAGTCCCCATTCATGTCGATGCCGCTTGCTGTGCGGGAACAACGCCCGAAAATCATAAGGCAGCGCTGCAGGTTATGAGGATGTGTCAAATTATTATCGAAAATGAATAGCCGAGACTGAATAAGATTATGGATTCTACGATACGATTGCTCCCTGCCGATGCGGTGTACACTGTGTATGAGCGGCTGCGCTTGGCGAAGAAAGCTTGAAAGGCTATATCAATTTCATTAATTTGTATCCGACAAAGGCAAAGCGGATTATCGCGCTTAGCAAAATTCTGATAGACCACTATTATTCAAAAGTACCGCATTGGAAAGCCTTCCGTGTGTCGGGCGGAAAACGGCAAATGTTGTGCTGAATGTAAAGGTTGTTGCGGAAATTATCCTCTGATGTAAAAAATCTTGACCCTGCAAAAAATATCCGCTACCATAGCAGTGATATATAGCGTCGGTATATTTGGCATCTGTAAAGCGATAGTTTTTGAAGATACCGATCAGCATGGGGTAAAAAATGGGCGTATCAGATACACAGAAAAAAATATTGGAAGTCGGAAAACAGGAATTTTTGGAAAAAGGTTTTAAAGATGCATCGTTAAGGAAAATTGTAGCGGATGCCGGATTTACACAGGGGGCATTCTACGGTTATTACCCCGATAAGGAAGCACTATTTACCGCGCTGGTATCCGAAGCGGCAGACGGTTTGGTTGAACAATTCAAACATGCGCAAGAAGCTCACTTCGATTTAATCGAAAAAAGTGAAACACAATTCAGCAGAAAACTGTCTACGGAATATCTGCAGATTTTCGTAAACTATATTTATGATAATTTCGATGCATTTAAACTCGTAATTTGCCGGTCTGCCGGAACAAAGTACGAGCATTATATTCACGACTTAGTTGAGCTTGAGGTATCTGTCGCCGAAAAATACTACCGCCTTTTACGGAAACAGGGCAAGCTTGAAGGTACCGTAAGCCGTGAACTGCATCACATGATTACAAGCGCGTATTTTACCGCCGTGTTTGAAACCGTTGCGCATGACATGACTCGCAAAAAAGCGCTTGAGTATGTAAAAGAACTGGCTGTCTTTTTTAACTGCGGTTGGGACGGTATTTTAAAGCTAACGTAAGATTGTGAAGTGGTGTCGCTGTAAGGCCTAACGACTAACGATATGAGGAGTACTATGCGTTTTATAATTGAAACAAAAAAATCAAAAGATGAGATTCTTCAAATAATACGCGACAATACTTACATAAAAACTTCTGTATTTGATTTTCCCAAAGGGGACAAATATTTTGAAGGGAGCGTATCTGAAAATTCATTTAAAATTTGTAGATGTATACATTATCGAAATTCATTTTTGCCTTTGATAATCGGAACTATTGAAGCACATGAGTATGGTTCAACAATCAACATCAGAATGAGAATGGCTATCCCTGTTATCGTTTTTTTAGTTATATGGTTGACCGGCGTACTTGCGGGATGCCTAATAGTTCCATTCGCCGGATTTCCCATGCCGGCTGCTTTAGTCCCTTATATCATGCTTGTTTTTGGGATTTTGCTTGTCATAATCCCAAATAAAATTGAAGCTAAAAAGGCAAGAGAAAAGTTAGAAGAGCTTTTAACATAAGCTTAAACGGGAGTTTTTCCATTCCCTCTCCACTCCCTTGACAAAATCTCCGCTTTCCTATTTTATATCAGTGATATATATCATTGATATAAAACAATGATGAAAGGATGGAAAAATTGTCAAAAACCGGCGAACATACTGCGGAAAAAACCGCTTTACAGTATCTATTGGAGCTTGCAAAACCCTGTAAGAGGCTTCTCGTCACTTCCGTGATTTTTGCCGTATTGGGCGCAGCTGCGGGAATTGTACCATACCTTGCCGTATCCCGCCTTATCATTCGGATATGCGCACGGGATTATACCCTACAGGCAATTTTTGTAACGGCACTTATTGCACTTGCCGGGTATCTTGGACAGCTCTGTCTGTCTACACTTTCTACGATACGTTCTCACCGTGCGGCGTTTACCGTGCTGAGAAACATCCGTATGCAGCTGACGGCAAAGCTCTCTCGCGTTCCGATGGGTTTTATACTGGATACTCCATCCGGTAAATTCAAAACAATGCTGGTTGATACGGTAGAAAAACTGGAATTACCGCTTGCCCATATCATACCGGAACTGACGGCTAATCTGCTGATTCCTTTTTTAATGTTAGTCTATTTCTTTTATCTTGATTGGCGGTTAGCGCTTACCGCTTTTGCAACTTTTCCGCTCGGTCTTATTTGTTATATGGGGATGATGAAGGACTACGAAAAACGGTATGCAAAAGTTCTTACAGCAAGTAAAAATATGGATGCCGCAACGGTTGAATATATTGGCGGCATTGAAGTGATAAAAGCCTTTAATCAAAGCACCGTATCATATCGGAAATATACTGAGGCAATAGCGGAAAATGAGAATGCGAAAGCGGAATGGTTTAAAAAGACCAATCCCTACTACGCTGCGGGAATTGCAATTGCTCCTTCCAGTTTATTAGGTGTGCTGCCGCTCGGTTGTTGGTTTTTCATACACGGGAGTATATCCGCCGGAAGTTTTATATCGTGCATCATCTTATCGCTCGGTCTTATTGCACCGCTCATCCAGGCGCTGCGTTACACGGACAGTCTTGCAATGGTAGATTCTACCGTAAAAGAAATTGCGAAACTGTTGGAAGCAGAAGAAATGAACCGTCCGAAGAATGCTGTGCCTATCAAAGAAAATACTATTGCATTTTCTCATGTATCGTTTGCATATAGCGATACGGAAGTTTTGCATGACATTTCATTTCAAGCGGTTCCGAATGGAATGACTGCATTTGTCGGACCGTCCGGTTCGGGAAAATCTACCATTGCCCGCTTAATAGCCTCGTTTTGGGAAGCAAGCAATGGTTCGGTTATGATAGGCGGCTGCGATGTACGAAACATTCCGCTTTCGCAAGTGATGGAGCTGGTTGCGTATGTTTCGCAGGATAATTATTTGTTCCATTTATCTATTCGGGAAAATATACGGATTGGGAAACAGGGCGCTACGGATGCCGAGATAGAACAGGCTGCAAAGAAAGCAAGCTGCCACGATTTTATTAGCGCGCTTCCTCAAGGGTATGATACGGTTGCAGGCGACGGAGGAAATAATCTTTCCGGCGGAGAGAAGCAGCGTATTGCAATCGCACGCGCAATACTAAAAGACAGCCCCATCATTGTGCTGGATGAAGCAACCGCTTTTACCGATCCCGAAAATGAAGCCGTCATTCAGCGTTCCATCGGAGAACTGGTTGCGGGAAAAACGCTGATAGTCATTGCGCACCGGCTTTCGACTATCACGATGGCAGATAAAATTATCGTTATGAATCACGGATGCATTGAAGCGGAGGGTAGGCATCAATCGCTGTTGGAATCGTGTGAATTGTATCGCAAGCTTTGGAATGCACACATCAGCGTAAGCGACAAAAAGGAGAACGGTTTAACTTCAACCGCTGCTTTAGGAGAAATTGTATGATTAATATGTTTAAACGATTGTTGCATTTTTCAGGTGCGGAAAAAAGAAGATTGATACTCTCTTTTATTTTTCATATCGGTAATTCGTTTTTTGAGATGCTACCCATTATGGCAATTCTGACGGTTCTCTCCGGAATCCTTTCCGCCATTTCAGGAAATGAGATGCCGTACAAAACGATCTGGGTCTCACTCGCAATTATGCTGCTCAGTGTTGTGGGAAAAATTGTTTTTATCAATATCGCTTCTATAAATAGAACATTGGGAAGTTTTGCCATGTGCAGCGAGTGGCGGATGAACCTCGGTGAAAAATTAAAGCGTGCACCGATGGGGTATTTCAGTGAGCATCGATTAGGAGACATTACCGCTGCGGTTACCACCACACTCGGCGATCTTGAAACAAGTGCGGTAACGGTACTGGAGGCGGTCGCAGGCGGATTTATTCATGCCTTTGTTATCAATGTATGGTTGTTTGTTTATGAATGGAGAATTGGCGCGCTGATGCTTGCAGGTCTTTTAATCTCGTTTTTAATTTATGCAAAAACACAAGCTGCGGGAGAAAAATATTCACCGCGCAGACAGGCGGCGCAAGCACAACTGGTAACCGGTATTTTGGAATACATTCAAGGGATGACAGTGGTAAAAGCATTCGGACTCGGCGAGCAATCCGGTAAAACGGTTGATGCAGCAATCAGTGAAAGCGCAGCGGCAAATATCATTTTGGAAAAGATTTTCTCCGAACTCGCAGCTGCTTTTCAAACAATATTCAAAGTGGTTAGAGCGGCAATACTCATTACAGCGCCCTATCTTTTAATGCATGGAAATATAACACCGGAAAAGTGTTTGTTGCTGACTGTCGCAAGTTTTATGATTTATGCAACGGTGGAACTTGCCGGAAGTACGGCGGCTGTTGCACGGGTAGTTGATGCATCCCTTGACCGGTTGGAAGAAATATCGGATATGCCGCTGTTGGACGAAAACGGTACGGAGCATATTCCGAATAATTATGACATTACGGTTCGGAATATTTCTTTTTCGTACGATAGAAATGATAAAAAAGAAGTGATACGGAATGTCGATTTTACGGTGCCGCAGAAAACAAGCTGCGCGATTGTCGGACCGTCCGGTTCGGGAAAAACAACACTGTGTAATTTAATTGCACGTTTTTGGGACGTCAGTCAGGGTGAAATTTTACTCGGCGGTATCAATGTTAAAGATTATACATGCGACAGTCTTTTGAAAAATTTTTCCATCGTGTTTCAGCACGTATACCTGTTTGAAGATACGATAGAAAACAATATCCGTTTCGGTAAGCCGGATGCAACGATGGACGAAGTGATTGCCGCAGCAAAAAAAGCCTGCTGTCATGATTTTATCTCTGCACTGCCGGATGGGTATCAAACGAGAATCGGCGAAAACGGAGCAACACTGTCGGGGGGAGAAAAGCAGCGTATCTCCATCGCGCGGGCAATTCTCAAGGATGCGCCTGTTGTTATTTTAGACGAAGCGACTGCCAGTGTCGATCCTGAAAATGAACACGAGTTGCAAACAGCTATTGAGGAACTGACAAAAAATAAAACGCTCTTGATGATTGCGCATCGATTGAATACGGTACGCAAAGCGGATCAGATTATTGTGCTTGATGAAGGACGCATTGTGCAGCGGGGTACTCATGCCGAACTTATGCAGCAGGAAGGTTTGTATCGCCGTTTTGTCGGTATCCGCGAAGAAGCAATCGGCTGGAAGATTGATCGGAGAAATGTATGAAATATAAAAGATTTTATTCGCGCAGAGGCTTCGTTGATTCAGGGAAATTAACGCCGCACATATTAGAGCATATAGATGCGGCGCATAAAGAAAAAATGCAATTTCTTATTCAGGAACTCGATCGCGGAGCATGGACAAAAAAACAAAAGGAGCGGCAAAAGAGCAGTATCATATCAAACATAGCGCTTTATAAAGCTTTTATCGACAAAGAAATTCCTGCGCAAGAGGCAAAGGAATTGGTAAAAGAATATTCTTTTTATATTGCCGGAAAAGCCCACCGTATTTTGAACGCATTGTTCCATATTCCCGGCTTTTTTAAACTGTTCCGTTTTTTTATGAGAAAGGGAATGACCGGTGAAGAAATTTGGATAAGTAAAACATTAGCCGACAATGCGAATGAGTATTCTACGGATGTTTTAAAATGTCTTTGGTTTGATACCTGCACCCATTTTGACTGCCCGGAAATCTGTGAGATATTTTGTTTATGCGATCATATCGTCTTCGGAAATATAAAAAAATTGCAATTCGATAGGAGCGAAACATTAGGAATGGGCGGTAAAAAATGCGACTTTTGTTTTCGCTCCTGTTAAAAAATAGGGAACCTCTAAAAACCGCAAGCCTATCGGCTTGTTCTGTAAGGAAATGATTTATCATATCCGCTAAAGCGAATTGCGAATCAGTTTTTTAGAGTTGAGCTTTGCTCACCGGTTTTCCTATATACTATAAAGCGGTTCGGGCAATTATGCAAGTTCAAGGATGCAGTTCAAGGATGCAGCACAATCGCATCAGGTACTTTTTATCTATCCTGCCTGATGTATTTGCCCGTCGTCTTTTCATAAACGTGAAGGTATGGTACACTTTTCTCAATTATAAAATATATCCAAAACATTAATTTTCCTATAAGCGAGGTTATCAATGAAATCATTAAAAAATGCAAAACAGCTCATACTCTTATTCGGTGTAATCGTATGCGTAAGTTATTTATCATCTTGCCAAACGGCAAATAATGCTGCTAAGGCAAAAGAGGAGCCGCAGGTATCCGGCGAAACCTCAAATTCGAAATCCGGTTTATATCGTGCCATGGCAGAAGGGGTAACAAAGCAATGCCCCTTGAAAGTTGATGAGGCGACCACGCTAACAAAGCTCGAGTATAAAGAGGAACAGCACGCACTTGCATACACATATCTCTTCTCCGGCGGTGTTTATGAAGAGTTAGACGCGCAAACGTGGGCTGTCGTCCAAAAAACAGCAACAGAGATGCTGAAAGAAAAGCTCAAGACTAATCAACCGGTTTCACAAGTAAGAAGCGATGACCTTACATTAATGTACATTTATAAAGACAAAAACGACAAAGAACTATTTGTCGTAACGCTTCTGCCCGGCGAATATTAACGGAAGCTTGCCTATATTGCGAGCATCAGAACGCGATCTTTTTATCTTTTGATACTCGCATAAATATGATCAGTGTCAGTACGGTCATCAATGTGAGAATAGCGGACATCGCTGCCGCAATCCCGTAATTTCCTCGTGATACATACGTGTAAATCTGAATTGTCAGTGTTGTCGTCCGGTAGTTGTATAAAATAACGCCGGAGGACAGTTCCGTAATAATTGCAATCCAGCTCAATAGGGCGCCTGAAATAATGCCGTTAGACATCATCGGCATCGTTACCTTAAAAAAAGCCTTCATTTTACTGCATCCGAGCGATAAAGCCGCTTCTTCAATTGACATCGGAATTTGCTGCAATGTGGCGACGGACGAGCGGATGGTGTATGAACAACGCCGTATTACCAAAGCAATGATCATGATTGCGGCGGTTCCAACCAGCACTATCGGTTTCCGGTTAAATGCAATGACAAGCGATATACCGACAACAGCGCCGGGTATGACATACGGAATCATCGACAACGTGTCTATTGTTCGATTTACGATATTATCCCGTCTAATGACCAAATAGGCAATTAATACGGAAAAGAGCACAATCAGTATGATGGCTGTCCCGCCGATTAAAAAGGTATTTGGAATGGCATTTTGCAGTTTGGCGAAGGCATCCCGATAACTTTGCAGCGAATATCCGCTGACAAACAGCTTTCCCGACGCTTTTCTAAATGACGTATAGATCACATAGAGTTGCGGAGCATAGGCCGTAAATACCACGATATAGCAAAAAGCGTGAATCAAAAAACTTTTTATTCCGTGAATTTCTTTTGATTGAATCGGATGCAGCGCATTCATCGTAAATCTGAATTTATTGTTAAAGTACCGCTGGATAAGGAATATCAGTGTGGTGATCAGAATACCGATAACCGCCACTGCGCAGGCAAAATGAGTATCGCCGCCGGTTTCGCTCATAAATGAATTATATATTTCAACAGGAAACGTCCGGTATCCTTCTCCGATAAAAAGCGGCGTTCCGAAATCGGCAAACGCGCGCATAAATACCATAAGAGCCGCGGCAATAATGGTCGGCATGCATAAGGGGATTATCAAGGTAAAAAACCGTTTAGCTCCCGAGCAGCCCATATTTTCACTTGCCTCTAAAAGGGAATTATCGATATTCCTGAGCGCACCTGAAACATACAGGAAAACGAGAGGGAAAAGCTGTAAGCAGAGCACAAGCATTATTCCTCTGAAGCCGTATATGCTCGGTATTTTAATACCTGTCAGACTTTTGATAAAATTCGATATAAGACCGTTTCTGCCGAGCAGCAAAATCCACGAATACGCTCCGATAAAAGGCGCTGACATACTGCTCATGATGATGACAATCTGCAGCATTTTAGCGCCTTTAATTTTATACATATTCATAAAGTAGGCAATCGGAACACCGATCACTAATGCCAAAAAGGCTGCCGAAATACTGACTTTAAAAGAGTTAGCTATGGTTCCGGCATAATACGGGCGGGATAGAAATCTTTCAAAGTAACCGAATGTCAGTTTCCCGCTCGGATCTACCGCGGAATTACGCAACAGCATAACAAGAGGATAGATCATAAAAAGAGCAAATAAGAAGAGAATGCCCAAAGAGATAATAGTCCAAATATCTTTTTTCGGTTTTACTCTTCCACTACTGATGACGGTTTTCATATTCACACCTCCAGATCGTTCTGTACGCCGAGAACGATATTCCTCTTACCGTCGCCGGTGAATATGTTTATTTTTTCTTTTTTTACCCCAAGAGTGATTGACGCGCCTTTCGGTATGGTGCTGTCAATTTCCGATTCCGTTACAATATTCAGTTTTGTTCCGTCTCTTAAGTGTACAAAATAATGTGTGTTAAGACCGAGGAAAATACAGTCGTCGATGACGGCAGAAATACCGCTGCCGTTTTCTTTTTCAATAGTAAACTCCTCAGGCCGTATGGAAATTTTTATATTTTTTTCGGTTTTAAACTTATCTTGGATAGTATCAACCGCTATTTTGTCGCCGGTCGGTAAAACAAGAAGGGTAGTACCGTTTTGTATTTCTATTGTACCGTCAAGAATGTTGGTATGTCCGATAAAGGTCGCAACAAAAAGGTTAGCCGGCCGTTGATACAGATCTTTCGGTCTTCCGATATGCTGGATGAAACCTTTATTCATAACCGCAATCCGATCGGAAACAGCCATTGCTTCTTCTTGATCATGCGTAACATAGACAGTCGTAATACCGATTTTGTTTTGAAGTTCTTTTATTGTCGTGCGCATTTCCACACGGAGTTTTGCGTCAAGGTTTGACAGCGGTTCATCCATAAGCAGAACACTCGGTTTAATAACGAGCGCACGGGCTAACGCTACACGCTGCTGCTGTCCGCCGGAAAGATTTTCGGGCATTCTGTCTTTATACTCATCAATTTGCATGAGCTTTAAAAACTTATCAACTTCTTTTTCTATTTCATCCTTAGGCAGTTTTCGATTTTTGAGACCGAAGGCTACATTAGCTTTTACCGTCATATTGGGAAAGATAGCATAGTTTTGAAAAACCATTCCGATATTTCTTTTTGCAGGGTCTTTGTCATTGATTCTATCTTCATCAAAGTAGAAATCTCCGCTTTCGATTGAATTAAATCCGGCAATCATTCTAAGAAGCGTTGTTTTACCGCATCCCGAAGGTCCGAGGAGCGTGAAAAACTCTCCCTCTTTAATGTTTAAAGAAAGGCCGTCTATAACTGTATTTTCTCCATATTTTTTTACGGCATTTTTTATAGAGATGTTTACGCTCATTTCGTTCTCCTATTGAGTTACTGCTTGTCCCCTCATACGAGGATGAACAAGCAGTAATTTCGAGTATCTCTAAACGATTCTATTTGTTAGAGGTTTTCTTATTTTGTAACTAAATCGATCCACTTTTCCTGCCATTCTTTTTTGTGTTCTGCGCAATAATTGATGTCTTCATATGCGACATTGATGGTAGAAAAGGCGGGCATATTTTTACTGGTATTCTCGACAGAGGTCATCACAGGTCTGATTGTCGTCGGTGCATAACCTTTCTGTCCTTCTTCGGAAATGATAAAGTCGATGAAAGCTTTTGCGTTATCCATGTTCTTGCAATTTTTAACAATCGCCGCGCCGGCCGGAAGCCAGACCGCTCCTTCTTCGGGATAGACAACCATCAGATTCGTCGCTCCGTCTTCAAGCAGGCTGATACAGGGGTCTTCATAAGATACGCCGACTGCATATTCGCCGTCTGCAGTGGCTTTGTAAATCTGACTTGACGATGAGATAATCGACCCGTTCAGCTGCTTAACGAACTGTGCAACAAATTCCCAAGCTTTATCGTCATAGGGTTTCTCTCCCATAACAAGGAGCATATTGGTCAATTCCGCCCATGCGCTTGAGGAAGCCGCGGGATCTCCCATTGCAATTTTTCCCTTTAATTCAGGCCGCAGAAGGTCTTTATATCCTTTAAATTCTTCCGGCTTCAAACCGATCTCTTTAAAAACATCTTTATTGAGAAGGAGCGCGGCGCTTCCGGACAATTTCGTGTAGGTGAAATAGCCGTTATAGCTTTGATATGCTTCGGGCAGATTTTTATCATTCGGCGAAACATAGTGCTCGTAAAGATCGGGATGATCTTTCCAGAATGCAAGGTTCACCGCACCCCAGTTGATGTCGGCTTGCGGATTTGATTTTTCCGCCTCAAGTCTGGCAAGAACGTCGCCGGTACCCATTGACTGGAGAATAACCTTGATACCCGTAGCTTTCTCGAAAGCTGGAACAACGGCGGCTATTTCGGAATCGGAATTGGGAGAGTAAATAACAACTTCTTTACTCGTCTGCTTGCCGGTTTCTTTTGCAGCTGTCTGATCGGCGTCTTTCTTTGCACAAGCAGCAAATGAAAACAGCATCAGCGCAGCCGTAACCAATAAAAATAGTCTTTTTTTCATACTACCATCCTCCTATTGATGATGTTATTGTTTTTAATTTCGGCTTTCCGCCGAAGTATTGATCGCGTGCACAAATCTTTCTGCTATTTCTTTAGGGCGGGTTATTGCGCCGCCGACAACAACTGCTAGGGCGCCGAGTCTGAGCATCTCGGCGGCATCCTCCGGCCTATGAATACGACCTTCTGCAATAAGCGGAACCGCAATAGAGGTCGTTATCTTTCTCGCAAGTTGATAATTCGGGCCGTCGAGTATGGTTGCGGAATTATCGCCTACATAACCGTTCATCGTAGTGCCGACAAAATCGATTCCTGCCGCCGCCGCGTTGTACGCATCTTCAAAAGAAGCACAGTCCGCCATCAGCAGCTGATGAGGATATTTTTTCTTTATCGCACGGATGTATTCCGAGGCAGTTAGGTTTCCCGGCCGTGATAACGGAGTACAATCGATAGCAATGACCTCGCAGCCAACCGCTACAAGCTGATCAACCTCATCCATAGACGGGGTAATATAGGCTCCAAAACCTTCATAATTTTTTTTGATTATTCCTATAACGGGAAGATTCACTTTTGTCTTTATGTCGGTAATATCTCTTATTCCGTTACACCGGATACCTTTAGCGCCTGCTTCTTCCGCAGCTTTTGCCATAAGGGGCATAATACCGCCTTCCGGCCTATAAAGAGGTTCCCCCGGAAGGGCTTGGCAGGACACAATAAGCCCGCCCTTTATGCAGGAGATGAAAGCTTCTTTTGTCATATTGTATAACGTAACTCCAATATAATAATAGGACATACTCTCACTTTATAGTATAAAAAAAGTATACCATCCCTTCTTATGAGTTGTAAAGGAAAAATTTTACCATTTTTGGGATATTAGCACTTTATAATAAATATGATATAATTTGTCCCTACCAATAGGAGGTACTATGCGTTCACAGCTTTTAAACCGTTCTGCAGGAATACTGCTCCATCCCACTTCTCTTCCGAGTAATGAAGGGATTGGAACGCTGGGAAAATCCGCGTATAACTTTATCGATTGGCTTCATTCCGCGCATATACGGCTATGGCAGGTACTGCCGCTCGGGCCGACCGGCTATGGGGATTCTCCCTATGCGGCATTTTCGAGCTTTGCCGGGAACCCATTGTTGATCGACTTGGAAACACTTTCGGAACAAGGATATTTGACTGCCGACGATATAAAGCTACCGGAGTACCTTTCTACGGACGGTAATATCGACTTCGGCTCGGTAGTCTATTGGAAAATACCACTGTTAAAAAAAGCCGCATCAAAATTTCTTAACAAGATTAAAGAAAAAGAAAACACCGCCGATGCGGAATTGGAAGAAGCCTTCCGGCATTTTAAAAAGAAAAAACATCTTGGCGACTATGCCCTCTTTATGTCGATTAAAGAGGTATATGATGTAAAGGCTGCTCAGGAAGGACTCTTTGGAAAACTGTGGAACAATTACTGGCCGAAGGCTCTTGCCTGCCGCGATTCGGAAACGTTAAACCACTGGGCGCAGGAGCACTTGCACGAAATTGAATTGTATAAGGTTATTCAATTTTTCTTCTTTGAACAGTGGACTCATCTTCGACGATATGCAAACGAAAAAGGTATTTCGATTATCGGGGATATCCCGATTTTCGTAGCCCCTGATTCTTCTGATGTATGGGCGAATCAAAAACTTTTCCAGCTGGATGAAAACGGCGTACCGACAGCGGTTGCCGGAGTACCGCCAGACTATTTTAGCGCAACGGGACAGCTCTGGGGGAATCCGCTCTATAATTGGGAGGCGATGAAGGCTGATAAATACCGCTGGTGGATTGACCGCATTGACGCATGTTTGGAACTCGTCGATTATATTCGTATCGATCACTTCCGGGGCTTTGAAGCGTATTGGGCGGTACCATTCGGCGCTCCGACTGCGGAAAAAGGAGAATGGCTGCCCGGCCCCGATCATCTTTTTTTTGAAGCGGTACAGCGCGCCTTGCTCAAAAAGAACAGCGAATATGCCAAAGGTTTGCCGATTATTGCCGAAGACCTCGGTGTTATTACGCCGCAGGTGGAGCGTCTCCGCGACGACTTCCATTTGCCGGGAATGAAAATCTTGCAGTTTGCATTCAGCGCCGCAGAGGTGCGGGAAGCCGGCTTTACCGATGCCTTTTTGCCGCACCGGTATACGCAAAACGCTGTCGTGTACACCGGTACGCATGACAACACGACACTGCGGGCATGGCTCGATACGCTTTCGCGGGATGATTTTGAAGTGCTATTGTTCTACCTCTACGGTGAAAGACCTGCCGCCGAATTACTTGACGAGCTATTTTCGGCTGAGAGTACCGCAGTGCAACGCAATGCATCCGAAGCGGCACAGTCTATGACCGACGACGGAACAACCTTGCAAGCTGCTGCTTTTAAAGACGACCTCTGTGCCGAGCTGATTAAGCAAGCGTTTTTCTCGGTAGCGGTCTTTGCCGTTATTCCATTCCAAGACCTGTATGCGCTGGGGGCGGAGGCGCGCATGAACGAACCTTCTACCCTTGGGAAAAACTGGACATGGCGGATGCCGCGCGGCTTGCTTACCCCCGAATGTGCCGAATGGCTGGGCGATTTAGTTATCGCATCCGGCAGGTGCGGGGAAAAATAGTTAGAGAACTCTTATTTGGACAATCTAAACGAAGAAAAGATCGGCACTCCATTCAGCAATACTTTTTTCCGATTAACAACTCACATACGGCTTTTGTCTGTGCATCGGCATCTTGTTTGCTGCCGCCGGATTCAAGCCTTTTAATTTCGTTCAAAATGATTTGATGGTTTTCCGGTGTAACCTTAAATTGCGAAGCGAATAAAATGCCGAGCAGCAACATACAGACCGGCAACACAATAAACATCACCCTGATTTTATTGAGCGTTTCCTGTTTTTGTTTCGGCTTTTGAACCTGCCCGATACCCGAATACTGAAAATCGATTGTATCCAATAACACCTTCAAGTCATATAAATCGGATTTTGTATAAAATTCAGACGGAGATATTTTCTTATAAACGCTTTCGTCTTTTGTGTATGAAGACACGACAAGAAATTTGTTATCCGCTTGAACAAAGTCGGCGGTATGAAATGACGGTACGATAAAATTATCAAATACACTTACCGGAATTTCCGTAAAAGAAGCATTGTTTGCAAAAAAAGAAACAACTTCTGCACTCGCGGCATCTTTATGTTTTTGGTAAACCTTTTTTATTATACCGTCCGTATCTTTACTGATATATTTCAGATGCATATTACCGTCTTCATACAACGTATAATATTTTTCTATTTCTGAAAACGGTATCGCGGTATTTTTACAAAGTGTTTCGGCTTCTGCAAATTGGCTTTGCGTTAAAATTGAAGGCACAGGGTTTTTATATCCTATTTTACCCAACCCAATGCCGATAGTCGGCATAATAATTAAACCTAAAAACAGCTTCCGCGCAAGTGTCATCGCCGCTGAATACGTACCTGTACGCTGTTTTCCACTCATCACGCGGTCTATATCGGAAATAAACGGCAATAGTTGGTGAGGAATTAAGTTATTCGCCGATATACCTATCCCCATAAGCACCATATTTAATATCACCGGAACGTTGCCGGAAGTAGGAGTATGAAACCCCATCAATAAAATAGCGATGATGAATACGGTAAGCGCTGTAATGTACACAGGTTTATGCCCTTTTCGATTGATAAGATAGCTGTGCACCGGCAGCGTTATCATCATGCTAATAAGAAGACTCCCTTGCGCGATGACAAAGATACTGCTCTTGTTTAAATAATCGACAATATAAAAGAGTACAAACGACATAAAGATATCAAGTGCGCCGAAGGAGCACACGTACATCGCAATATGAAGTCTACACGACTTATTTTTGAATAACGATAAGAAGTTTTTAACAAATGACTGGCTTGATTTTTCCACGCCTTCATCTTGAGGCAGTTCCCATGTTTCAAAATAGAGCGGAATCCACGGGAGAGCAAAGATGAGCGCAAATACGCAGCCCATTATAAAATACCCGTACGCGCTTCCGTTAAAATGATCGATAATC
Organism: Treponema sp. OMZ 305; assembly: GCF_024181325.1. Classification (NCBI taxonomy): domain Bacteria; kingdom Pseudomonadati; phylum Spirochaetota; class Spirochaetia; order Treponematales; family Treponemataceae; genus Treponema; species Treponema sp. OMZ 305. Next base: position 2,534,757 of record NZ_CP051300.1, read on the forward strand.
GGCTGCGCCAATAACCCGCCGAGCAGCGTTGCCACAAACGAAAACATCAGGCGGGTGCTGTTCAGCTTATTCCGCTCCGAAAAATCTTTTGTCATTTCAGCGCTTAACGATGTATACGGGATAGAGGACACGGTCGCAACCGTAAAAAAGATGATATAGGCAACGGTATAAAAAATAAATTTCCCCGTTTGGCTTTCTATCGTAACCGGAAACCAAATCAAAATAAACGATAGGGCTATCGGAAGAATGGAAACCAAAAACCACACGCGCCGTTTTCCGAACCGCGTCCGCGGCGTGTTATCGGAGATATATCCCATCATCGGGTCGGAAACCGCATCCCACACCTTACCGATCGCCGGAATTAATCCCGCCAATGCGGGATGCACCCCGATGACGTTTACCAAATAATACATTGAAAATGTCGTAACAATAAAAAAGCAGCCGCCCCCGTACAAATCTCCGCCGCCGTATGCAAGATATGTACGCCATGTCATTTTTCTTTCTTTTATGTTCATGCACCTATGATACAATAAGGGGTATTATATTACAACCAGTCCTTTTGAAAATAGAACCAAAGAATAAGCCGTTTAATACATTTCCTTTCTGTGGATATACTCATTTTCATTCCCGAGGACGATGATAAAACGGAAACGCTCGTCTCCTCATGAGCGAACAGTTGGAGATAGACGAATTGGAAGAATGCATAAAAGCAAAATCAAACGTTCCATTTTATCCCGCAGTCGATGCCAGCCTCAATAACCCCTGCAACAAAAAAGATAAGAATGCAATTTTCAGAGCATTGGGTTTAGACGACGATCTTGATTATGAGGGTAATTTAAAACTGCATGAAAAACTCAAAACGTAGTTGATAGCAAGGCGCCCTGCTCCGAAACAGAAGTTTCCAAGCACATCCATGCCAAGTTCAAAAATTGACTTCCTTGTCAATTTTTGAACGCGAGTTTTTTGCAAGGCAAAAAACATCGCTGCTACGTAGAACCACGGACATCCCTGTCCGTTCTGATACGTTGAGGATCTTCAGAAGCGGCACGGATGCCGCGCGTATTAAGAAGAAACAAGTTTGACACCGGTCAAACTTGTGTTCAGCGAAGTACACGGACGTACTTTGCTGAACGAGCAACGAAGTAGATGCCCGCCTATTTGTCAAAGTCTAAGGCGCCCGTATACAGTTGATAATACCGTCCCTTTTTGGCAATAAGGCTTTCATGTGTGCCGCGTTCGATAATTTCGCCGTGATCCAATACCATGATAACGTCGGAGTTCATGATGGTGGAAAGGCGGTGGGCGATGACGAAAACGGTTCTGCCTTCCATCAGCCTATCCATACCTTTTTGGATGAGCGCTTCGGTTCTTGTGTCGATTGAAGAGGTCGCTTCATCCAATATCATAACGGGCGGGTCGGAGACTGCGGCGCGGGCGATGGATAAGAGCTGCCGCTGTCCTTGCGAAAGGGAGTTTTTGTTGCCTTCAATAACCGTGTCATATCCGTGGGGCAGCATCGTAATAAAGTTGTGAGCATTGGCAAGTTTTGCCGCTGCGATACACTGTTCGTCGGTTGCATCCAAGTTGCCGAAGCGGATGTTTTCCATAATAGTGCCGGTAAATAAATTCACCTCTTGCAATACGATACCGAGCGAACGCCGCAGGTCTGCTTTCTTAATGCGGGTAATCGGTATGCCGTCGTAGGTAATAGTCCCGCTGTTAATATCGTAGAAGCGATTGATCAAATTGGTAATCGTTGTTTTACCCGCACCTGTCGCGCCGACAAATGCAACCTTTTGTCCGCGCTCCGCAAAAAGATTTATGTCCTTCAGAACGTTTTTCTCAAGGCTATAACCGAAATCGACATGTTCAAAAATAACCTTGCCCGTCAGCCGGGTTAAAGAAACCGCGCCGTCTTCACGTATTTCCTTCCACGCCCATACACCCGTGCGTTCAGCTGCTTCGGACAAGGCGCCTGCTTCTTCCCGTGCGTTGACAAGCGTAACGGTACCGGCATCTTCCTCCGGCGATTCGTCCATCAGCGCAAAAATCCGCGAGGCTCCTGCAACCGCATCGATTACTGAATTGAGCTGATTGGATAGCTGAGAAATAGGATTGGTAAAGCTCCGTGACAGCGTTAAAAATGAAGCGATGGTGCCGAGCGTCAGCGTATTGATGCCGGCGATAGTCGGATTGGGAATTTTTGCAATAGCAAACCATGCACCGACAAGCGCAACAATCACATACTGAAAATATCCCAGCGCATTCATAAAGGGCATGATGATATTTGCATACGCATTTGCTTTTGCGGCACTTTCCTGCCATGCGGCATTCTTTTCTTTAAACTCAGCTTTTACCACTTCTTCCCGGCAGAACACTTTAATCACTTTCTGTCCGTTTATCATCTCTTCAACATAGCCGTTGAGCTGTCCGAGCGTATCTTGCTGCCGGACAAAATAGAAGCCGCTCTTTTTTGCGACAAACTTAATCACTTTCAAAATAGAAAAGATGGAAGCGACAACGATGACCGTCAAGTACACACTCTGATACAGCATTGCACAGAACACGGCGATAATCGTACACACGGAAGAAACAAACTGCGGCATTGACTGCGTAATCATCTGCCGGAGCGTGTCGGTGTCGTTGGTGTAGCGGCTCATAATATCACCGTGCGTGTGCGTGTCGAAATACCGGATCGGCAGGCGCTGCATCTTTGCGAACATCTCATCGCGGATCCGTTTGAGCGTCCGCTGCGCCACATTGATCATCAAACGGCTGTAAATCCATGAACAGAGGACACCGGTGCCGTACACCGCCGCCATAACGATGAGCACCCGTAGCAGTCCGGTAAACACCGGAGTACTTTGCGCAAGCAGCGGCATAATATACTGATCAATCAATACCTGCAGAAATAGAGAGGCAGCGGCGGTTGCGCCTGCGCTTAATAAAATACAGACCGTCACAACCGCAAGGATGCCCCTGTATTGTTTCTGATAAGAAAGCAGCCGTTTGACGGCAGGCATGGAAAGCTTCATTTCCGGTTTTGCGGTTGGGCTTGTTGCCGATTTTGCACCATTAGCAGGTTTCATATTATGCATCGAAACCTCCGATTTTTCCGTCAGTTCCTTTTTGTTGCGTTTCAAAGACTTCTTTATAGATGGCGCTTGTATGCAGCAATTCATCATGTGTGCCAACCGCAGTAATTGCACCATTGTCGAACACGAGGATTTTATCCGCATGTTGTACGGAAGAAATCCGCTGTGCAATAATGATCTTTGTTGTGTCGGGTAAGAAGTCTTTAAATGATTTTTGAATCAGCGCATCCGTTTTGGTGTCTACCGCACTGGTTGAATCATCCAGGATTAAAATTTTAGGTTTTTTGAGCAGCGCCCGCGCAATACAGAGCCGCTGTTTTTGTCCGCCGGAAACATTAGCGCCTCCCTGCTCGATACGGGAGTTATACCCATCCGGCATTGCTTCCACAAATTCGGCAGCGCAGGCAAGGCGGCACGCTTCGGCAATGTCGGCATCGCTTGCATGTTCATTCCCCCACTGCAAATTACTCTTTACCGTACCGGCGAACAATTCGTTTTTCTGCAACACCATCGCCACCGCATCCCGCAGCGTTTTTATGTCGTAGTCTTTTACGTTCACCCCGCCGACGCTGACCGAACCTGCGGTAACATCGTACAAGCGGGGTATCAGCTGCACAAAAGAGGTCTTGGAAGAACCCGTACCGCCGATAATTCCAACCGTCTCTCCCGACCGGATACTTATGTTTGCATCATCGATGACTTTTTTATCAGCACCGGCGGTATACATAAAGTCGGCATGGGCAAATTGAATGTCGCCGTTTTTTACCGCCATCACCGGATGCTCGGGATTTTTAATATCCGGCCGTTCGTTCAAAACTTCGGCAATGCGTTCCGCAGATGAGCGGGAAATGGTGATCATCACAAAGACCATCGAAAACATCATCAAGCTCATCATAATTTGAGAGGCATACGAAAACAGCGCCATCAGCGATCCGGTAGTGAGCCCTTGCGTCGCATTGTTCCCGCTCGCAACAATCTCCTTTGCACCGAACCACGAAATCAAAATCATACAGGTATAAATACACAGCTGCGCCATCGGCATCATCAGCGTAATATACCGCTCCCCTTTTGAAAAGCCCTTGTAAATCGATTCGGAAATGTTTTCAAACTTGGTAATTTCGTACTGTTGCCGGTTAAAGGATTTTACCGCCCGGACACCGCGTATGTTTTCCTGCACCACATTGTTGAGTTTATCGTAGGTTTTAAAAACAGTTCTGAATATCGGGTGCACCTTCCGGATAATCAAAAAGATACCGAGTCCCAAAAGCGGAATCATACAGAGAAAGATGAGGGAAATGTTCACACTGATTCTAAACGATGCAATCATCGCAAAGATCATCATCCCGGGTGCGCGCACGGCAAGTTTTACCAGCATCTGATAGGAGTTGAGCACGTTTGTTACATCGGTGGTAAGCCGCGTTATGATGGAAGAAGGTGAAAATTTATCGATGTTGGAAAAAGAAAAAGTCTGCACGTTGCCGTACATATCCTGCCGCAGATTTGCTGCAAAACCCGCCGATGCCTTTGCTGCGGTAACCGACGAAAACACCCCCGTCAGTAATTGAATAAGCGCAAAGACCAAAAGCGCCGCCCCGTACTTGAACACCGTTTGCATTGCACCGGCTTCAATTCCAAAATCAATGAGATACGCCATACAGGAGGGGATGATAATTTCAAACACCACCTCCGTAATTGTCAGCAGCACTGCGATAACGGATGTCCGTTTATATTCCCGCAGGCTTTTTGATAAAGTCTTCAGCATGATGACTTATCGTAGCACAGTCTAAAAAAAATGAATATACGGCGGATTTGAATATAAATTGAAATGCCGCTATATCACTCCCGCTTTTTTAAAATGCTTTTTTAATATCCGCATAGAAAGCCACGCTCCCGCGAAACTTGTTATAACCGTCAATGCAATCATAGAACCGTACATCTGCCATGAGCCTACAACGTGCAAATACTGTTGTAAAGCTTCATCCGTTAAATGTAAAATCTCCTTTCTTTGCACAAAGTATTCTCCATGCGAAAGATACATAGGCAGGGTGAACAAGGCTGTCTGCAATGTGGAGCCCAACACATAGGACAGAATAATTGCTTTTTTATCTTTGTACTTCATCGTTGACGCAAGAGTCTCCGCAATGAACCAGCCGATAATTGAAAGGCCGACGCCTATTCCGTTTGCTGCCATAAATCCCGGTAACACAATGATTGTTCCCATAATAAAAAAGATGCCCGTTTTTCTTACCTTTGATGCCGCCAGCATAAATGCTATCGATACAAAAAACAGCGTAATCGGGATATTGGCTATCGTTCCGAAAAGTGTTAATGCAGCGAGTGCTCCCGTAATAAAGAAAATCAATAATGCAACCGCAGCGAAGATTCCGATAAAAATAAAATCCCGTGCATTCAATTTGTTTGTCTTTGTTTCCATGACATTCTCCTTACATTTATATTTGCTTTGAATATTTTGTTTTATCATATTATATTTTTAGGGCGACTTTTTGCGACACATCGCAAAAAACAGGCTTTTCGGGGTTCCGCTATCGCTCCATTCCTGCGGAACAGCCCCGCCACGGATGGCGGTTGGTTTGAACAGTATCGAGTTTTTGTACAAAACTCGCAGTTGATTTTTGTACATGGATGTACAGAAATCGACGGGGCACCCCTTCAATCCTTGTCGCATTAAAACATAAACTCCACCCTATTACTAAACTGTAAGTACGATACCGCGCCCACAGCAATAGCCGTACATAATCCGTATACAAAATCCGTTTTCGTAAATTTGAGCGGATAGATATTTGTTCTGTTTTTATAATTTTCAATTCCTCTCAGCAAAACCGATGTGGAAAGTTCCTCAGCTATGCGAAGACTTCTAAATAAAATCGGAACAATTATAAGTTCTAAAGAACGAATGGGATGAATTAAAAACCGTAAGCCCGAAATAGAAATTCCTCTTATTTTTAAACTGTCTTTTAAACAGCCGTAATCTTCTTTTAAGGACGGGAGATACCTAAATACAACGATTAAGGGAATTGCTATTATGTTTGGAAATTTCATCGTCTGCATAGCCGATATAATAGAGGGCATGGAAGTTTTCTTTTTCAAGAATATAATCATCATAACCGCAATAACGAATTTTTGAATAAAATAACTTAAAGATACAATCATGAGAGCAATTGTCGAATTCGGAATATAATGAATATAAAACATCGACACGGCAATGATACTATACATTCCGCTATATAAAACGGATTCACGATAAGCGAGTACATCCCATAAATAGAAATTACAAATAATAAGTAAAACATGTGAGGGGAGAGGCTTATTGACGGCAAGACCGAACGAGATAAAAATAAATACAATGCCGAGTACCGTTCTTGGATCCAACTCTTTTTTTACATTCATTTTCATCACCTACCTTTACTTAAAAGTTCCCAAAGTTTCTTCTTAGTATCATTATTGAGCTTAAAATCAGCTTGTATACTTCCATCTTGGAAATAAACAATTCGATTACAAACGGATAATAAAAATTCATAATCATGCGAGATTATAAAAAAAGTTTTATCGGTATCGGAAATTTTCAAAATGCGTTTTGATACTAAGTCCATTGAGTTTTTATCTAAGCCGCTCGTAGGCTCGTCAAAAAATATTACGTTACTTTCGCTGCTTACCGCAGTTGCAATAGTCAATATTTGTTTCTGACCTCTTGATAGCGTCATCGGATGTCTATCCTTAAAATCAAGAATTTCAAACCTTGACAAAATAGCGGCTTTTTCTTCGTCTGTAAGCATTGCACCGGATTTTCCAATACTGAGTTCTTTATTTACACTTTCCGCAAAAAGCTGAAAATCGGAATCTTGCATAACAAAATAGACCTTCCCTAATCTTTTTTTATAGACATATTTTTTACCTTGGATAAAGACAGTGCCGCTTGTTTCCTTTAATAAACCCGCACAAATTCCGGCAAAAGTTGTTTTGCCGACTCCGTTCTCACCTATAATTCCTATAATCTCATTACCGAATGCAGTAATTGATATGTCTTTTAAGATACCGGTATTTTCTTTTTTTGAATGAAAGTATGAAAGATTCTTAACTTCCAAGATCGGAGTTTTCATAATCTTTTGCTCATTGTGGTTGACCACTTCCAAATCATTCAAATACAAGCTTCTAATATCCCGATGTTTTCGCTGTATATCTATGAGGGATTGGGATGAATATTCTCCTTCAATTTTTCCATCATTAAGCACAATGATACGATCCAATAACTCTGTAAGATAAAACAATCTGTGTTCCAATACGATTATGGTTTTTCCATTATTTTTCAATTCTCTTAAAATGTCTTTTAAATCAAAAATAGACTGTATATCTAAATTTGCAGTAGGTTCATCAAATAAATAGACATCCGGATCCATAGCATAGCACGATGCAATCGCCACTTTCTGTTTTTCTCCACTGGATAGTTTAAAAATACTTTTTTCTTTTAAGTGTTCTATCCCGAAAATCCGTAAGCTGTTTGTGACGCGCTGTTTTATCTCATCTTTGTTCAAAAGCATATTGCTGCAGCCGAATGCCGCTTCACTAAAAGGATCGGTCATAAAAAACTGACTTCGCGGGTCTTGGAATACAGTTCCTACCTTCTTGCCTATCTGTGAAAGCTCCAAATTATTGATCTCTTTTCCACCTATATAAGTGTCTCCTGTTAAAGAGCCTTCGTAGTTATGCGAGATAAGGCCGTTGATAACAGAGCCGAGTGTGCTCTTCCCGCTTCCGCTTTTTCCGGTAATGACAACAAATTCTCCTTTTTTTATTTCGAGGTTTATATTGTCGAGAATGAGAAGACCTGTCCTTGTTTTATACGAAATATTTTTTAGCGAGAGCACATTCCGCTCCCGTATTGTGCTTTCCAAAGCCGAGCATAGTAAGCGTCCTTTTCCAAAAGTTCATCGTGTTTTCCTTTTTCGATAAGACAGCCTTTTTGAAATACAAGGATTTGATCTGCCCTTTGAATAGTCCTTAAATGATGAGCGATCACTATGACCGTTCTGTTTTTTGCAAGTTCTGTAATACCATCCTGTATTAAAGACTCGTTTACGGGATCGACATTACTGGTCATCTCGTCGAGGATTAAAATCGGAGCGTCTTTTAAAAAGGCGCGTGCAATGGAAATCCGCTGTCTTTGCCCGCCGGATAAGAGACCTCCGTTTTCACCTATATCCGTTTCATAGCCTTTCGGCAAGCTCATAATAAAATCGTGAATCTTTGCCTTTTTTGCAGCTTCGATGATTTCTTCTTTCGTTGCCCCTTTTTTACCTACTCGGATATTTTCTTCGATGGTGTTATCGAAAAGCTGCACATTTTGCATAACAATGCTGATACGATCCAAAAGTTCATCGTAGGGAATATCTCGTATATCAATTCCGCCGAGCGTAATACTTCCGCCTTGCACATCGTAAAACCGCAACAGCAAATTCGTAACCGTCGTCTTACCGCTTCCCGATTCTCCTACAAGCGCGGTCATCGTTTTTTCCGGAACGGAAAAAGTTACTCCATTCATTTTGAACTCATCTTCTTCATAAGAAAACTCTACATCTTTAAAAACAATATCGTTTTGTGCAGGAGTAACTCCGTCCGTTTTATCGGCTATTACCTCGGCATGAAGAATTTTTCCCAAGCGGTGATAGCTGTCTACGGCAGACACATAATACATATAGTGCGTTTCCATAGCTGCAAAAGGTTTATAAAATTCTTTTGAAATAACTGCGATAATCATAAAACTGAGCACATCAATGCTTCCGCGTAATGCGGCAAGACCGGAATAAATGAAAAGAACAAAATACCCTGCATCGATTAAAAACGAAAAGACCGAAAGCTGGCTTGCCTTAAAACGGGAAGCAGCCTTACTTGTTTCTCCGAATTTTTTTGTCTTTTCAAAAAGTTCAGTATCCAGACTTTTATTATGCGAAAAACTTTTGAGCACCGGAATACCGCGTACATATTCAACAAATAAACTCACCATATCGGCAAGAGCGGAATTATTGTTATGCTCCGTTTTTTGTGCTCCCTTAATTGTGTAAAAAAGGTAGGCAAGCGGAAGCGGAATCGACGCGGCCATAACAAGGGCTGCTTTAAGGTTGATAAAGCAAAGACCTATAAATACCGCAAGAGCAATGAGAAAATCACCGAACATCCGCGGCAACATATGACCGACCACCATAGACATATTGTCCACATCTTTATGAAGAATTGTATTTAATTCTCCCAGCCGTTCATTCGTATAAAAGGCCAAACTAAACAGCTTTAATTTTACAATCATCCGCTCCCGTATTTGCTGCACCACATCAAAGCCGGCTCCGTGCTTTTTTAAGTCGGCAATCATATTGCAAAGTCCCTTAAAAACGACCAAGCCTATCAGCGTTGCAAAAGCCCCGTAGAGTCCCTGCACATCAATCCCGGCAGCAATCTTAAACAAAATCGCAAACACCGTAAGTAACATCCCCACAGAACTCAATCCGTACAAGGTAAAAAACAGAGAAGAAATACATACATCGATTTTTCCCCGCTTACTCAAAAATGCAAATAATTCTTTATACATAAACACTCTTCTTATCCAATTGTTAATTAGGAATTAATTCCCCCGCGACTTCCCATCCGGCGGCTTTTTGTTGTTCTTGTATCATCTCAAAGTAGGTGCCGCGCTTTTGCATAAGTTCCGTATGCGTCCCTTTTTCTTCGATACGGCCGTTTTTCAATACGATGATTTGATTCGCATTGCGAATGGTGTTCAGTCGATGAGCGATGACAAAGACGGTTTTATCCTGCATCAGCGTATCCAAGGCGGCGTTGATTTTCCATTCGTTGTCGGCATCGAGTGAGGCGGTCGATTCGTCTAAAAGCACGATGGGCGCATTTTTTAAAAGAGCACGGGCAATAGCAATGCGCTGTCTTTCGCCGCCTGAAAGAGCAGCCCCGCCTTCCGCAAGCATAGTGTTATATCCGTCAGGCAACTCGCTGATAAACTCATGACATTGAGCCGCCTGTGCCGCAGCGATAACCTCCGATTCCGAAGCATTGGGCTTTCCGATTTTAATATTATTGTAAATGGTGTCCGACAGTAAAATGCTGTCTTGAAATACCGCACTGACGGACTGCAAAAGCGTATCGGGTTCTGTTTCTTTTATATCCTTTCCGCCGATTTTAACCGTACCTTTTTGCGGATCCCAAAAGCGGGCTATTAAATTGGCAATCGTGGTTTTGCCTGAACCTGACGGGCCGATGAGAGCAGTTACCGTTCCCTGCTTTGCCTCAAAAGAAATGGAATGCAATACCGCTGTTTGTTTTGCACCGTCTGTTTCCCGTTCGGTATTAGATTCACCGCTTTGGTTTTGAAACGTATGGAACGGTTCTCGATAAGAAAATGAAACATCCTCAAAGGAAACGTCAAAAGGCTGTCTTTGTTCCCGCCCTGTTTTCCGCGCCGTTGTGCCGGTATTTATCTTTGAAGTTCCGGCAGTTTGTACGCACGGTAGGGGTTGAGCCGTATACGCTTTTTGCACATGTTCCGCCGCGGGCTTTAAACCTTTTAGTAAACCGTATGCGTGTTCAAATGAAATCAATACCCCCGAAAGCGCAAGGCTCATCAACATAAAAGCGGTGAGTTTTTCGGGGCTGACCGATCCGCTCTTCAGAATATATACGGAAGATAAAAGAGCAAGCGGCAGTAAAAAGTGAGCTGCTATAAAATAGACGGCAGCAGGCAGCGAAAGTTTTATTTCCGCTTTGATATTGGTTTTTCTTACCGTTTCCAACGACTGCAGCATTCTGTCAAATTTTTCTCCGGTTAGATTATACGCCTTAAACACTTTTATTCCTTTAATGTATTCCAGCACAATGGAAATCATACGAGCGGTGAGTCGATGCTTTTCATTTCCGAAATGTTCCGCCAAGCTGTTTCCCCAGTGCAAAAACGGAACAAGCACAAGGAGCGTTATTGTTTGCGCTATTGCCAAGGGAACATCGATACAATACATACCGATTAAAATCAGCGCCGCCGTTACCGCAGTTTTTACCAGTGCGGGAAGCGTATGCGTAATGATCAGTTCAAAATTGGTAATATCTTTTACAAGGGTTTCCAAAAGAGCGCCTGAACTGTGCCGGTTAAAATAGCCGAGGCTTAACGCGCGATAGTGATTTGCCAAATCGAGCCGCATTTGCGCACATACTTCCGCCCCGCGAGCAAAGCAGAGGTAGTAACCCGTGCGGTAAATAATTAAACGGAATACCACCGCTCCTAAACAAATCAGCGAATAAGTAATGATAATTTCTCCGGTCAATGTGTTACGTACTAATCCGACCACCGTAAAATAGAGCATAATGTATAAGAGCATACCGCCCACGGAATCAAGCGACATTAAAATAATCGGCAGCCTTAATTCTTTCCGTTTTTCTTTTAATATATGTGCAATCAGTTTTAACATATCAGTTTTTCTCCTTTACATTTATACTACCGTGGTTGAGAGCGGATATGTACGTGCGCTGCATCTGTGCATACAAACCATTTTTATTCATCAGTTCAGTATGACTACCTTGTTCAGCGATGCTGCCTTTTTCAAAGACAAAAATAGTATCCGCATTTTTTATCGTGTGCAGACGGTGCGCAATCATAATGACCGTTTTTCCTTTGAGCAAATTTTGCAATGCGACTTGAATCTTATGTTCATTTTGAATATCCGAATATGAAGTTGCTTCATCAAAAATGAGGATAGGCGCATTTTTAACTAACGCACGCGCAATAGAAATCCGCTGCCGCTCTCCGCCTGAAACCTTTACCCCCTCTGTGCCGATTTTCGTTTCATAACCGTCGGGTAAACTCATAATAAAATCGTCAATTTGAGCTGCCTGTGCTGCCTTGCGTACTTCCTCCAAAGAAGCGTCACTTCCCATGCGGATATTTTCGAGCAGCGTGTCTTCCAATAAAAACACATCTTGAAATACAAACGAGGTAAGCGCCATAAGGTTCTCCGTTTGCAGTTCCGTAACGGGAATACCGCCGATAGAAATAGTGCCCGCAGAGCTATCCCAATATCGTCCGATAAGCTGGGCGGCTGTTGTCTTGCCTGCACCGGAAGCTCCGACAAAGGCGTTGACGGTTCCCGCCTTTACACATAGCGAAACATCATTTAAAGCGTTCCGTCCGTCTTCTCCATACGAAAATGAAACACCGTCAAACCGGACATCATAACGACCGTTTAGCGGAAGCGTTTTTGTTCCGCTTTTCATCTGCGGCTCTTCCAAAATTTTTTTAACCGCTGCAAGTCCGCCGCCGAGTTCCATCGACTGCATAGCAATCGTAACCGAATTTAAAAACGATGTATAAAAACACACCGTCAAAAGAATAAAAATCAAAAAAGAAGAAACGGACAGCGAGCCTCTTAAATAAAGGAACCCTCCTGCCGGCAGAGTGAATAAGATTGCCGAATCCAAGATAACCGATGCTGCCGAAAGCGGATTACACGAAGCGGTGCACATCTTTTTCCAGCAAACGGTATACGTCTGTAAAGCGGTTTTATACTGTTGGAATTTTTCGGCTGTTACGCGGTACATCTTCATCACCGGCATTGCAGAAATATATTCCGTAGCCGATGCATTCAAGGCTTCCATATCCTTTGCAAAATCGTTCGCCAATCCCGAAAAATTACTTGCCGCTATCATCATCATCGGAACGGCAATACCGAGCAGCATAGGAACGAGCATAACCAATGCCATAAGCCAATGGAGATGCAGCATAAATACAAACATCGCAAGGGGAACAACCGCCGCCTGCGTGAGTTCCAAAGTGCTGTGCGCTAAGAAAGCTTCTACTCTATCGATGTCATCGAACAGGGTTGTCTTGATTTTACCCGCTGCATTTTTTTGAAAGAAGCCTGCATTCAGATACGAGATATGTTGCAAGACTTTTATCTTTACCGTATGCATCGTATTAAATGCCGCTGTGTGCGAACAAATTCCCGCAATCGACATCAACACTGCCTGTACCGCCGCTGCTGCAACACACATAACAGCCCAATGTAAAAGCGCTTCCGCACTCATCGACCGAGCAATAATCATTTCCAAAATCCGGTACACCGCAATGTACGGAACCAACGACAACACCGAGCCGATCGCTGCAAGTACCATACCCGCAGCCAATTTTCCTCGCTCCGCCTTAGCCAGCGTAAAAACATACGCCGCTCCTACTTGTTTATCCGCCATAATTTCTCCTCAATTCGGCAGTGAGTAAATTATCAAACTTAGGAACTGTCGAATTCTCGCGCTTTCGAACATTTCTGTTCTTATTTAATTGCTAATTGATACCGGCCTAATTACCCATCACCCATTACAAATTACCCCACCCGCCAATTGTCTACTTTGTTTTGGGCTTCGACCATTTCTTTATAAAAGGTGCATCGCGAAATCAATTCTTCATGTGTGCCAAAGTCCAGTATACGGCCTTTATCCATAACGATTATTTTGTCTGCGTTTTGTACGGTGTTCAGGTGATGCGCAATCGTGATGACCGTTTTGTTTTTTCTTAATTCCTCGATAGCCTCGTTTATGAGTTTTTCGTTTTCGCTGTCAACCGCCGCCATCGCTTCATCTAAAATAAGAATTGGAGCATTTTTAAGAATCATCCGAGCAATGGATATTCTTTGCTTTTCTCCTCCCGAAAGTTTTACCCCCATCTCTCCGACCCTTGTGTTGTAGCCGTGAGGCAGGGCGGAAATAAAATCATGACATCGTGCTTTTTGAGCGGCTTCTATCACTTCCGATTCGGAAGCACCTGCCTTGCCGATCGCGATATTTTCAAAGATGCTCATATTAAAAAGGATCACTTCCTGCTGAACACTTCCGATAAGAGCGGAAATACTGTCCGTATCATAGTGTGAAATATCTTTGCCCGAAATTGTGAGCACACCTGAATCAACATCCCAAAAACCCATGATAAGATTCGCAAGCGTGCTTTTACCGCAGCCGCTCGGTCCGACAAGCGCATTTAAAGTGTTTTCTTTACACTGTACCGTAATATCTTTTAACGCAAAGCCGTCTTTTTCATACTTAAAATGTACGCGTTCTTGCATTCTATATCTCCCGTTTTCAGTTTTTCGCTGATCTTTTCTTTTGCAAGAGGCGCACAGAGAATCACCGCTATGCTTTTGAGCTTTTCAGTAAACACGATGGAAAAATGATGGAGCGTTGCGGTTTTACTTATTGCCGACACAAATACCGAAGATAAGATAACGGACAATATAAACTGAGCGGTAGAAATATTGTTATGTAACAGCAGTATACTTCCTAACATCATAACCGATACCGCTCCGGCTTCCATAAAAATATCGATAAGCACCATCGGACCCGTAACGGCACCCATACTCTTTTTTACATCTTGCACATAAGAGCGTGCGGAATTCAAAGTCCTACCGCTAAAACACTCTTCTTTTGCAAAGGCTTTTATGACGGCAATATTTTTTACGTACTCCATCATGTCTTCCCTCATCTGCATTTCTCGTTCAAAATATATTTGAAATCTTTTTTGCATGGTCTTTGCAGATAATTGTTGTACAAGGAACATGAGCGGTACCCCTGCAATCATTATTAACGCGAGCCGGTAATCTATAAAAAGCATTGCAATGAAAACCAGAACAGGAAGAAGAGTTGCCGCCATAATTTCCGGAAGACCATGCGCCAGATATATTTCAATTTGCTCTACATCGTGTTCAACGATGCTTGTAAGCTCACCGGTAGTATGCTTTTTAAAAAAGCCTAAGTTCAATTTTTTGAGGTGTTCAATTATGGCAAGCCGTAATTCCGTCAATGTACTAAAAGCCCTGTCATGAGCTGTCTTTACGGCAAGATAATTACAACACGCCTTGAGCATAAACGAGATGAAAATACCTACGGCAATCATTTTAAAATATTCACTTTCCGCTTTTCCCGAAAATAGGCTGCTTATCACCAGTACCAATAAAACCTGCGGTAGTAAGTCAAACACTATTTTAAGTGCAAGCAGCACATTGGACAAAAAGGTTTTACCCGTCACCTGTTTTTTCAATTCCTTTTCAGTCATATCTACTCCTCTCTACATCTATAATGCGCATGTATATTCGTTTATCTTTAAAACCGAATAATATTGAATATTTATTCAATATTGACAGATAAAATGAGGAGCGGTTGAACGCTCCTAAAATAAATGCTCTTCTATACTACTGTAATTACAGCTTACAATGATTCAACTCCATTAAAATAGCACTTGTTAAGAACAAAGAGCATATCTTCTGCCCATCTGTCATTTTTATAGTGCCGTGCAATTTCCATAAGTCCCTCAACATAATTATTTGCCAAAATATGGGCAAGCATGGGATCGTGTTTGGTTTTTGAATATCTTTTTAAACCGTCTTTTATATGCTGTTCCAACCGTTTAACCCACATATCTTTTGCATTCTCATGTTTCGTTCCCGAGCTCTTGTCTATTAAAATGATGAGTTTAATTCTGTTTTTTAACAGTTTGGGAAGTTGAGATGCTCCGCCCCGATTAAATCTTTCATAGGGGCTTCCGGCTTCCATCTTTTCCTCATCTTCCATCATCTTAATGATTTTATCCAATACGCCTGCGACTACTTCATCAAATAAGCCTTCTTTGTTTTTGAAGTAGGTATAAATAAGCGCAACGGGAATATCAGCCTGTTCTGCAATATCCGTCAGCTTTGCACTTCTGTAATCTTGTTCATAAAATACTTTTTCCGCAGCCGTCAGAATCCTAGCTTTGACTTCTTCTTTTAATACCTGCATACCGCCCGCACGCTCAAAACGTTCTCCTTTCTATTCTACCAATACTGAATTATAATTTAATATTAAAAGGAAGTCCGGTATTTGTCAAGTGAGGCTGACACTTTTGGAAATATATGGATAGATACTTATTTCAAAAGTGATTATACACCCGATAGGGTATGTTTTCGTACTCTTCTTTTGACATTATACCCTAGAGGGTGTATATTATATGTACAAAAACCTCACAGGAGACCATGTTTATATGAATAGAATAGCGGAATTCATTAAAGCAAGTAGAAAATCCGCCGGTTTGACACAGGAAGATTTTGCGATTCGATCAGGTCTTGGACTTCGTTTCGTCCGTGAATTGGAGCAAGGAAAAGAAACCGTACGCATGGATAAAGTGAATGTTGCATTGGCGATGTTCGGCATGGAAGCAGTTCCGGGTAAAAAAGGTGTAACTTCGGCAACCAAATAAGGTTGCCTCGTTAACCGATGAGTTTGCGTACCGCAAACATCACAGATTGTATGTACGCTATCGCGTACCAATTCAGCATCCTCCAAAATTGATATTTTGTTCGGCTGCTGAATTTTACGGAAGGTCTAACTTCGGCAGCATATAAATGAAAAATATATTCAGAACTGCATATGTGTATGTATATAATAACTTCGCCGGAAAGTTGTGCGAAACCGATGAGGGATATTCTTTTTCTTATGATGAAACCTATATGGCGCAAGGAGATAATTATCCAGTTTCATTGACGCTCCCGATTCGAAAAGACCCCTATACATCAAAAACGTTGTTTTCCTTTTTTGATGGACTGATTCCTGAAGGATGGCTTCTTGAGGTTGTAAGCCGTAATTGGAAGATAGACCCTAAAGACAGATTTGCCTTGCTGTTAGTTGCTTGTAAGGATCCTATCGGAAATGTCAGCATAAGTGAGGAAAAGATATGAACTGTCTGTGTTGTGGAAAGCTGATAAAAGACAATAATGAAAGTAGCGGCTGGCATAAGACATGTATAAAAAAATTTTTCACAACAGCTGTTATTCCGGAAATTGAAATAACAGACTCAGTGTTGGAAGAACTAGCAAAAGAAAGCACCAATAAAGGGTATACTATTCCGGGTGTTCAGAAAAAACTTTCATTACATCTTTCAAATGACGTGTATCCCAGATTGACTGTTGTGAATTACCCTACAGGATATATTTTGAAACCTCAAGTAAAAGAATTTCGTGCGTTGCCGGAATCTGAGCATCTTGCTATGTCTATGGCAGATAAAGCTAAGATTGTAACCGTTCCTCACGCTCTTGTAAAAAGTAAAGACTCTTATGCGTATATTACAAAAAGAATTGATCGTGTTTTTTCAAGAAATGCCAATGTAAAGCTCATCGCTATGGAAGATTTTTGTCAGCTTGATTTAAGATTGACTCAAGATAAATATAAAGGCTCTTATGAACGATGCGGGAATATTATTAAAAAATACTCTTATCGTCCCGGTCTTGATATAACCGAACTATTTTATCGACTCGTGTTTTCGTTTATTATCGGAAATTCCGATATGCATTTGAAAAATTTTTCCTTGATTGAAACGCAATCGGGTTCGGGAGTATATCATCTTTCCCCTGCATATGATTTGCTTCCGGTCAATATCATTATGCCGGAAGACAAAGAAGAATTTGCTCTGCCGATAAATGGAAAGAAAAACAATATTCATCGTAAAGATTTTCTTATCTTTGCAACCGGTTACGGCATAGCGAAACTTGCAGCAGAGAAAATGATAGGACAATTGATATCTATGACACCTGTTTTTATTGAAATGTGCCGTAATTCTTTAATACCTGATGATATGAAAAAGGCCTTTATAGCATTAGTTAATAAAAGAGTATCCGCTCTAAAGTAGTATGAAGATAGACAGCGCGGCGGGATAAGCGATTCTTCGTAACGGCATATCCATCGTTCAGACTGTGCAGAACCGTCTGTTATGCCGTCGATGGTGTTGCCGGTTTCTATGGGCCTATCATTTATTAAAAGATACAATGCTGTGTTGTATGCATGATTTACAAATCGCTTTCAAAAATCTTCTTGTTCATTTTTCCTCCACACGAATCACCTTTGCACTGTAATGTGAAAAAGTTGCATAGAAGTATCGTGTAACCTAGTATTCGTCTGCGGTGAGCAGCGTCAGTTCATCGCGCATGGAACGCCAGCTTTCGTAGCGGTCGGGATGGATATGCCCTGCGTCAAGTTCTTCCAAGATGCGGCAGCCGCGCTCGTGAATGTGTGAACAGGAAAGCCCGAAAGCGCACTGTATTGCGGCTGCCTCCATTTCGGGAAAGTAGAAGATGACTTCTTCCGGTTTAATGCCCCACAGCGCAAAGTGCCTGATACCGGGGGTGTCGATGATATTGAACGGCAGCCGGGTTCCGTCGTCAGCGGTAAAGGTCATCGGTAAAAAAACGCCCTGCGTTGTCGTATGGATACCGCGGTCGTACTTAAACGAAATGTCGGCGGTTTTAAGCGCAAGGCTGGGGTCAAGACTATTCAGTAAGCTCGACTTTCCGACTCCCGACTGTCCGGTAACGGCACAGGTTTTACCCGAAAGGAGGCGTGCGAACGGTTCAAGTCCTTCCCCCGTCTTTGCGGAGACCTCGCATACCTGTATGCCGATGCGCTGCCAATCCCGTATCCGTTCCCGCACCGCTTCCGGAATACCCAAATCGATTTTGTTCACAATGATAAGTGCAGAGATTCCTTCCGCGGCGGCTTGAACCAATGTGCGGTCGGTAAAGCGCGGACGAAAGGGGGGATTGGCAGGGGTGGTAACGCAGAGCAGCAAATCGATGTTTGCCGCTAAGAGCTGCGGACTGCGCGTTTTCTGATTCCAGCGGATAAAACCGTTGCGCCGCGGTACAAGCGCCGTAATTTGTCCTTGGTCGGGGTTGAGGGCGTCATATTCAATATCGACCGTATCGCCGGGCGCTAAGGGGTTGTAATACCCGCGGCTTTCTTTCAGTTTTTTTCCCTTAATGGAACAACGCACTACGTTACCTTCGGGTGTGCGTACGGTAAAAAAATTATTTGCGCCGCTTAATACCAGCCCCTGCATTACAGCGATCCCTGCCAGTCGAGGTCAAACAGTTCACAGTAACCGCGGTAGAGCCGGTCGATGCGCTCGGTGATTTCGCCGGTAACATAGCAGCAGTTGCGGGATGCTTCCCCACCGGACGGCGGAGGCAGCACATCCAATGCATGGGAAACGACGCCGGGCAAGGAATCGACAACCTTTATTTCCGGAGCGGCGCATTCGGCAAAGGTGTCTGCAAGATGCAAAAAGTGAGTGCACGCCAGTACAATCGTGTCGACACCGGCGTCTTTAAATTGCCGGATTGCAGGCGCTACCGCTTTTTGTTTTTCTTCATCGGGAGCGGTAATCAGTCCGTTTTCAATTTTTGCAACCAGTTCCGCATCCGCTCGTCTTTCGATAGTACAATCGGCGGCAAATGATTCAATCAACTTATCAAGATACGGGTCGTTGATTGTCCGCGTCGTGGCGATAATCCCGATACGCTTATTAACGCTTACTTCCGCCGCGACCTTTACCGCCGGTACGGTACCGACAAAGGGAATGGAAAAATGTTTGCGCAGTGCATCGAGGGCGGCGGTTGACATCGTATTGCATACCACGATAACCATTGCGGGATCCAAGCGGTTTATTATTTTTTCCGTAACACCGAGGGCATACTTAATCACTTCCTCACGCGTTTTTTCCCCATAGGGAAAATGTTCCAAATCCGCCACATACGCAGCCGATGCTTGCGGCGCTTTTTTATGAAAATACCGGAAGTACGGCAAGCCTCCTATTCCCGAATCTAAAAAAACATACTTTTTGTGCATTTAATATAATACCTCATAAAATAAATTCATAATGCGAAATTCATAGTTTTACAATTAAGGATTATAAATTATGCATTATTCTTGAGCAAGGTGCATAGAATACAACGGATGCTCCTGTTATAATAAACGCCGTGAAAAATTTTGTTCGGCTCTTTTCGTATTTAAAAGGATTCCGTCTCTTATATCTGCTTGCGCTTATGTTTGCACTGCTTGCTCAGATTGCTGCAGCTCTACAGCCGAGCTTGATTAAAATCGCTAATTAATGATGCGCCTAGCTTGATCTTTGACGATTCACTTTCTGCAGTTGATATGGAAACCGATGCGGCAATCAGAGCCGCGCTCAAAAATGAAAATAAACATAAAACGGTGATCATCATTTCTCACCACATCGCTACGGTCAAAGATGCCGATATCATCATCGTATTGGAAGACGGAAAAATTACCCAGCAGGGCACACACCGCGAGTTGCCGGAACGAGGCGGTTTATACAAGCGAATTTATGATATTCAAAACGGTCAAAACTATTGAGCAGTATCCAGCGTATGATATAAAAAACCGGCAGCTTCACATCGTGTTGAGTAATTAAGAGTGCGATCCCCCCACATCCCGCTGTATAAAAACGGTTCGAGTGTTTTTTTTCCGCCGAGCAGCATGATGAGGCGGTCAAAGCCCATCGCGACGCCCGAACAAGGGGGCATGCGGGCGCACATCCCGCCGAAGTTATCCGGTACGGGATGCGGTACCCGCGCGGTTGCATTTTTGATTGCAGCCTCATCTGCAAATGAACGGTTGATCTCTCCCGCATCCCGCGCTTCGGTATAGCAGTTTGCAAGCTCCACTCCGCGTACATACACTTCCCACCGCTCTTTTGTCTTCCATATAAAACGGCGCCCGTCAGCGGCGGTACGCTGTTCCGTCCGTTCCTGTGCAAGGCAAGGTACCCGCGCGGGGTAGTCCAGCAGCGCAACCGGCACATCGGACGGAAGCTGCGGCTCGATGCAGTGCACCAAGAGCAGTTCGTATAAATCATCCCACGCCCAATCTTCATACTGCGCCCTGCCGCCGAGACCGAGCCGTTCCGCATGGAAAGCAAGCTCCGGCGTTTCCGCTTCTGCGAGGGAAAAACCGGCGAATCGTTTAAAGGCTTCGTCCATGGTCAGCTGCAAAAACGGTTTGGAAAGCACCGCACCCAATTCAGGGTTGGCAAGCGGCATCCCCGCAACTGCCTGCGCCATAGTCTGTAGAAAAGCTTCGGTAATCTTGATGGAATCGCGGTAATCCGCCTGCATGGTGTAGTATTCCAGCATGGTAAATTCGGGGCTATGAATATGCCCGACGGATTCGCAGTTGCGGTAACACTTTGAAAGCTGAAACACCGACCGGCCGTGCGCGGCGATAACCGGCTTGATGAACACTTCTGGAGAGGGGACAAGAAAGAGCGGGGCTGCCGCTTCTTCGCCGGTTTTAAAGGGTTTAAGGTATTCCGTGCGGAACACTTCGAGACAGCTTTCGGGGATGAGCGCCGACGAGAGCGCCGGAGTGTCCAGCTCCAGATATCCATGTGTAATAAAAAAATTCCGCGCCGCCTGTAAACAAGCCGCACGGAATTCGATAGCTTCTATGTCCATAATTTTTTCAAGGCAAACGCATCATCTTGCGGAATATTCCCGCAGAATAATTGATGCCTTGCTTCATCCATGCTATTCCCGAATGCTCAAGTGGAGTTCGGCAAGCTGCTTTTCGTCAACCTCGCTGGGGCTTTCGTCCATGGGGCTGACGGCGAAGGTGTTTTTGGGGAAGGCGATTACTTCTTTAATCGAACTTTCGCCTGCCATCAGCATTACGATGCGGTCAAGCCCTGGGGCAATCCCTCCGTGGGGCGGCGCGCCGTACTTGAATGCTTCCGTTAAAAAGCCGAACTTCTTTTCCGCATCGGCGGGGTTAAAGCCGACGATGTTGAATATCCGTTTTTGCAGCTCAGGATTGTGGATTCTGATTGAGCCGGAAGCGACTTCGTATCCGTTGAGTACGAGGTCGTACAGGTCGCCCTTTACCTCGCCGGGGTTTTGCTCCAGCGTGTCGAGGTAGCGTTCCTGCGGCGCGGAGAACATATGGTGAGCGGGATCCCATTTCTGTTCATCTTCATTCCATTCAAAGAGAGGGAAGTCGATAACCCACAAAAAGGCGAATACTTTTGGGTCAAGTAGATTCAAATCCTTACCGAGCTTGCTTCTGACGGCGCCGAGCGCGGTGCAGGCAGTTTTATATTTTGCATCGGCAATAAAGAGGAGTAGGTCGCCATCTTGAGCATTCAGCTTTTTGCATATTTCAGCTTCTGCGCCGGCACAGTATTTGGCAATACCGCCTTCGAATGCGCCGCCTGCAACTTTTGTCCATGCAAGCCCCTTTGCCTTGTAGATTTTTGCCGCAGCTTCAAGCTCTTCAATCTTTTTGCGGCTGTAATTTACTGCCTGTCCCTTCACCGTGAGCGCCTTGACGGCTCCTCCGGCGGCGATCGCATCTTTGAACACGGCAAACTCGGTGCATTCTGCCATCCACGCGGCATCCTGCAGCTTCATCTCGAACCGGATATCGGGTTTGTCGGTGCCGTAGAGGTCGATGGCTTCATCATAGCTGATACGCGGGAATGACTGCGCCAAATCCGCGCCGATAGTCTTTTTGAACACCGTTCGGAACATATTTTCGGTAACGTCGAGCACATCATCGCGGGAAACAAAGCTCATTTCAATATCGATCTGGGTGAACTCAGGCTGGCGGTCGCCGCGTGCGTCTTCATCACGGTAGCAGCGCGCAATCTGAAAATAGCGGTCAAAACCGGAGACCATCAGTATTTGCTTATACAATTGCGGGGACTGCGGCAGCGCATAGAACTTACCCGGATAGAGGCGGGACGGCACCAGATAGTCGCGCGCACCCTCCGGCGTCGATTTAATAAAGGTCGGCGTTTCAATTTCTAGGAAGTTCCGAGCTGTAAGGTACTCCCGCACGGCGAACGTAACCTTTGACCGCAGTATCAGGTGATCCTGCATGGTCTTGGAACGCAGGTCAAGGTAGCGGTACTTGAGCCGGAGATCTTCGTTGGCGTTGGTTTTTTCGTCAATCTGGAAAGGCAGCACGGCGCTCTTCGACAGCACCATGATGCGCTGCGCCTTTACCTCGATATGTCCGGTTGTCATTTCGGTGTTGACCATGGAATCGGGGCGTTCCCGCACCGTGCCTTCAACGGCAATACAATATTCCATTTTCAAACTAGCTGTAGTTTCCTTGAGTTCTGCGCTTGCATCGTCATCGACAACCACCTGCGTCAGCCCGTAGCGGTCGCGTAAGTTTATAAAAGAGATACCGCCGTGGTCGCGCTTGCGGTGTACCCATCCGTTTAATACTACTGTTTTACCGGCGTCGCTTTTTTGTAATTCTCCGCAGGTAACGGTCCGTTTCATTTCTATCATAATAGAATAAGTATAGTTAAAACGGAGCGTTTATGCAATTCTGAATTTATACACTTTTGCAAAAGGGGGCTGGAATGAGCGCAAAAGATTCTGTATACTGCTCCGATGGATGGGACAAATTCACTGCGACAGATTCAAAAATCATTCAAAAAGACCCTCTATTCTCCTAAAATACCGTTGAGTAGCATCCGGGAGGAATATGATTCTTTTTTTTACTCGCCGTATCTGCCTAACAATACGGATATAACACGAGATACGCTCGATTCGGTACCGGTAGAAATTCTGGAGCCGGAAGTAGCGGCAGCAAACCGTGTTATTCTTTATGCGCACGGTGGCTCATTTGTAAATGGATCATGTAAGGCTTCACGGAACTTTTGCGCGTCGTTTGCTCACGAATGCGCGTGCAAGTTGTTTTTGCCGGAATACCGCCGTGCACCCGAATATCCCTTTCCGGCCGGATTGGAGGATATCTTTATTACCTATCGAGGGATATTGAAAAAATACGCCTTTTCTCCGAAGTCGGTCGTTATTGCCGGAGACGAAGCGGGGGCTGCTTTGGCAACGGCGCTTGTTCATTATTTAAGACAAAAAAAATTACCGCAGCCTGCCGCGCTCGTACTCATTTCTCCATGGCTGGACATTTCATGCTCAAACGAAGAAATACATACGTTACAAAAATCCGATAAATTTTTGCTGAAAGAGTCACTTCTGGCAGTTGCCGGACGCTACACAACAGCTGAGAATTTTCAGAACCCACTGGTATCTCCGCTGTACGGCTCCTTTGAAGGGTTCCCGCCGATTTTTATTCAGTGCGGCGGTAAAGAAATTCTCTTAGCAGACGCACGGGCGCTCGCACAGAAGATTGAAGCTGCCGGCGGACAGGTACAGTTGGATATATGGCCGGAGATGTGGCATTTCTTTCAGGCGATGGACGCACAGGCAAAAGAAGCTCACTTAGCGGTAGAGAAAATGGGACAATGGGTGCAGTCTCTTTTTATTGAGGAAGAACGATAACCATGATGGAATTGGTAGCCCCTGCCGGAAATTTGGAAAAACTACACTACGCGTGGGAATACGGAGCCGATGCCGCTTACATCGGCCTCAAAAATTTTTCTTTGCGGGTAAAAGCCGATAATTTTTTTACCGACGAATACAAAACCATCCATGCGCTCAAAGCGCACTATGCAAAACAAGGTAAACCAAAAAAGCTGCTCTGTGCGCTGAATATTTCTTTTCATAATGAGGACATTAAGGCCTTTTTAGCGGAGGCTGATTATTTTAAGCTCTACCCCATCGATGCCTTTATTGTTCAGGATATCGGAATGGTTTCCGTACTGCGCAAGCATTTTCCCGATGTGCCGATCCACCTCAGCACACAGGCAAACTGCATCAACTATGAAGCGGTGCGAGTATACCGCGACTTAGGATTTAAGCGCGTGGTACTCGGTAGAGAGGCCTCGCTTGCGGATATTGCCGAAATAAAAGCGCATGTACCGGAGATAGAGCTTGAGTGCTTTGTACACGGCGCAATGTGCATTGCGTATTCGGGGCGCTGCCTTATTAGCGCATACCTTACCGGCCGCAGCGCAAATGCCGGAGCCTGCACCCACTCCTGCCGCTGGGACTATTCGCTTGCCGTTGAAGAAAAAGAGCGCCCGGGTGAATACTTTCCCGTAGAAGAGGGCGACGGTTATACGGCGCTTTTTTCGTCTAAAGACCTTTGCATGATAGACTACCTTGCCGACCTGAAAAAGGCGGGAGCCGATGCGCTTAAAATAGAAGGAAGAATGAAAAGCCTCTATTATACCGCGCTTGTTACCCGCGCCTACCGGAAGCGGATCGACGCCTTATTCGGCAAAATCTCTCCTGCTGAAGCGGAGTCCTTTGTGAAAGAGCTATACAATACGGCGCACCGTGCGTTCGGTACCGGCTTTTATTTTTCAAAGGATGATGCAAATAAAACAACCCGCGGGGAATCCAAGTCACCGTATAATATGGCCGGTACCATCGGGAAAGAACTCGGCAACAACCGCTATGAATTCATATCGATGAATAAGATTACCGCAGATATGCCGCTTGAGTACATCGGCCCCGACATCTGCGCAATCGAAGACCGCAATTACACCCTGCTCAACCCCGAAACCGATACTGTCCGCGATTGGGTATGCCACGGACATCCCTGCATTATCGAAACAAACGTCCCGCTGCGCAGCGGTTTTATTGTGCGTACAAAGAGCTGCTAAAATTCGGAAATGATAGAATAGGACATTTTATTCATACGGTCTGTTAGAAACGGTTGACATTTTTTATAATTTTTGTCAGTATAGGTAAACTTTAGGAGGTTTTTAGATGTTATCTAAAAAACATATCGGATACGGAGCGGCAGTATTGCTGTTGCTGACCGTATTTTTCACCGGATGTAAATCGACATCCGCAGCTGCAAAGCTCGAAGCGGGAAACGAACTCTCTGCATGGAAGGGTGAATGGCAATCCTTTAGCGCGATTTCCGGTGCAACTCAGTTAAATGACGCATATAGAATGCAAGCGGAAAAGATGCCGTACTATACCGAAGACGGATTAAAGGCAGCGGTTTCTTCTATGTTTGCAACGCCTTTCGTAAAAATCAAGTTTGACGGTTCCAATACCGTATTGTTTACCGTGATGGACAAAGAAGGTAACGAAAAACAAATTCCGTGCGAATATCGTTATACCGGAACGAAGCCCATGCAAGGAATTGAAGGCCACTCATGGTACGCATTTGAGGCGATAAAACCGGTACAGGGCTTAGCGGAAGCACAGTATTTTATTATCGTACCTCCGGGTCGAGATTCCGAAGATGGCTTATTGCACTGGCACGTACGATTCGGCAGCAAAGACATTAAGTCGCTAGTAGAAAGCGATCCGCTCTGGTGGCCGAGCTATGCCGATACGGCTGTTTCGCACGAAACTCTGTTAAACGAAATGACCGGCATGATTAAGGAAATTGCGGAGATGTTACCGAAAGCGTCCCTTATGCCGTATACGGGCAAATGGATCAACACTGCGCTTATCTATGACGATCCGCGCCCCGCCGTTCAGGAAGCATATACAAAGCTCATTAAAGAATTTTCCGGAAAGAAAGACGGCAGCGACTTTACCAAAGAAGAAATCATTATGATGGCAAAGAAAAGCTACGGTACTGCTTCCGACTTTACGCACCTTGAGTTTATTACCGGAAACGATAAGAACGAACTGGTTGTATGGAAGGGCGACACCGAACTTTCGAGAGTTGCTTACAACCGCGACGGCGCTAATAAACTGCGCGCTATGGCAACGGCGTTTGTTGCTTCCGACCGGAAAAAAGCGGGAAAATTCGCCTTTTTATCTATGACGACACCACACGGCAGCCCCGCGCACATGCATGTATGGTACGGAATGAAGCCGAGCGAAATCGAAAAAACGGACGGCGCAAAGCCGACCTGTATTCCGGCTGACAGCTCCGAAGAATTGGTCGCAACTCGCGTACTCAGTACGTGCCGTAAGCTTTTAAAAGAAGCGACAAAATAACGTGAAAAGCGGCTACATCGATAAGAAAAAATAGGAGTATCCCTCCCAAAATAAGTTTTTGAGCGGTCTTATATGTCCCCATAAGGCCGCTCTTTTTTTATTTGAGGGGTTAATACCCGCCGTTTCTTACCGGCACGGATACCCGTGGTTCCAGACAGCAGCGATGTTTTTGCATTTTTACGCTAAACATGGTATACTTTTTTCATTGTGCCGATTCGATTGCTATGTCGTAACATCCGGAAAATTTCCGCCTCCCGTTCTTTATTTGCACTATGCTGTGTTGCCTGTATCATGATAGCTGTCACTGAATACCGGTTTTTCCGCCGTGCAATAAAAAACCGAATGGATACCTGTAAAAACACTTTGATTAAAACGGCCGATGCCCTTCATTTAACAATGAGCGAAATACAGCGGTTCTCTTATATGCTGATGATCAATACCGATGTACAAGCCTTTGTAATGCAGAATACGATTGCACAAGGTTCCGCCGATATACAAATACTTATCGATGCACAACGTCAGCTATCCTATGTCAAATCAGTACATCCGGCAATCGATTCGCTGTATCTTTATTCTAAAAAAAGCGACTATTTACTGGAAGCGGACAATGCTTTTTTCGATATAGATGCCATGTATGCAGCTCTTTTTACATTCCAAGATTTAAACAGCAGGCAATGGCGGGAATACTATCTACGGCCTGTATATGTCAATGCATGGATGCCCGAATCTCCGGTGGTTTCTAAAGGAATACGGAGAAAGGTTCTTGTATTTGAACAGACCTTTCCTTTGCAAAATACTGCGGCAAATGCGGGAAAGCTCATAATACTTTTAAAAACAAGCTATTTTGAAGGGCTTTTTTCCACTCTTCCGGCTTTTACCGAAGCCGTCTTTTGGCTTATCGACAGCAAAGGTAGGCCGTTGCTTATCCGTCCGGAGAGGGCAGTAAAAGAAACCGAACCCGTACAATCTGAAATACAAACAATGCTATCAGCCATGCCGAAACCGATACAAACCCAAACGAAAGAAACGAGCCGATAATCATCACGCAACAACGTATACGAGGCAAATCTTATTTTCTCTTTACGCAACCGATACGGGGTACCGATACTGTCCTTCTTGTAAGCATTCCGCAATTCACATTTGCTCAACACATAGTAACCGTAACCGGACGTTTTGCCGTATCCGCTGTGTTGATGATTTTTCTCTTATCTTATATCGGATATACAGCCGTATCATTACTCCGCGTACCGCGAAAAAGTTCTTCGCAGTCTCCTCTTTGCTCATTTCAGGAATCTCAACCCGAAGCAATCAACAACCCCGACGCAAGCGTCGGGGTATGTTGTTCTCATAAGGTGGTTGCAGTCGGCTTTAATACCCTTTGTTACGACGCAGAGCGTCGGGGTATTAAACCCTCGTACGCACGAATCAACGACAACAAACATACGGTACCGGCAGATATATGTCAAGGAAAAGATATAACCCTTATAAATCATATTGCCGAATATATAGAACAATCTTATGCAAATCCGCTTTTAAATCTTTCTCAAATGGCGCAGGATTTCGGTATGACGGAAAATTTTCTATACTATTTCTTTCGTACCAGAATGCAAAAAAGTTTTGCCCACTATTTGGAAAATAAACGGCTCGAAAAAGCTCAAGCGCTCATTGCGGAGAACCCGAAAGAATCGCTTACCGTTTTAGCGGAACGCTGCGGTTATACAAATATCCAAACATTCCGTCGTGCTTTTAAAAAGCGGTACGGACTGACGCCGTCGGAATTTAAGCGCCAAGTATTTGCAGCAAATCCTACACAGTGATTATAGGGCTTCTGTAAAAAACTGCATTTCCCGCAGAGCATTGAGCGCTTCGGTGTATTCGTCATAGGGGGTGGCGCCGTTTTTTCCGATAATCGAATTTTCATGCCCCTTTCCAAGCAAGAGTACCGCATCATTCGGTTGTGCAAGGGAGAAGGCTTTGCGGATGGCAGTAGGCCGGTCAGGAATAATAAACAGCTCCTCGCCGCGCTTCTTGTTAGGACAGCCTGCTGCAATCATTTCCAAAAGCTCGACAGGGTCTTCGCCGCGAGGGTCTTCATCGGCGAGGATAACAATATCGCAGTATTCTCCGGCAATCCGCCCCTGCTCCGGACGCTTAACGGTATCGCGCTCTCCGCCCGAACCGAATACGGCAATCACGCGGCCTCCTTTCGCCTTAACTCGGTCACGTACGGACGGCATAATCACTTGGAATGATGACGGCGTATGCGCATAGTCGATAAACACCTCAAAGCTCTGCCCCGCTTCGACACGGCACATTCTCCCTCTGACCGGCACAAGCCGATTCAGCAAGGGTACAAGTGTTTCAAACGGCTCGCCTGTTAAATTATGAACGGCAATTAGAGAAGCAAGGATATTATACACATTAAAAAAGCCGGTTACCGGAGCGACGGCCTCATACACTTCCTTTACACCGTTAAACGCTGCGTGGATTGTAAAGGTTAAACCGGTCTCCCCTTCATGTACGTTATCGGCATATAAGCCGCCTGCAAAATTTGGAATCGAGGCCGAAGGAGTTGCCGTAGCGTCGACATGCTTCTGCAAAGCAAATCCGAACACCGGCTGATGTGTTGCCTGTGCAAAATAGGTGGCAGACGGATCTTCAAGATTGACAATGCCGAAGGCTGCAACCGTTCCGTTTTTTTTCTTATGATCATGGGTATCCAATGCGCGGAATAAGTTCGCTTTATCGTAGCGGTATTGTTCAAAGGTGCCGTGAAATTCCAAATGCTCCTGCGTAACATTCATAAATACGCCCGCATCGAACTGCACCTGCAATAGGCGCGCCGTTCGGGGAGAAAGCCCGTGCGATGACGCTTCCACGACTGCATATTCGCAACCGTTATCCCGCATACGGGCAAGCCGTTCCTGCACGGTAACCGATTCGGGCGTCGTTTGATGCGCCGGATTAGCGACGGGTTCATCCCCAAGCGAAAAAGACACGGTTGAAGAAAACCCCGCTTTTTTTCCGGCAAGCCGCAGCAACTGCCAGATAAAGTCGACGGTGCTGGTTTTTCCTTCCGTACCGGTTACTCCGATTGTTACCAAATCTTTTGAAGGCTCGCCAAAAAAAGCAGCTGCAGCGGCGGCCATTGCGGCACGGACATCCGACACTTGAACGTAGCAAATATGCTCTTGGTATAGTGGAAGCGTTTTTTCGTGGATAACCGCAACGGCGCCCTTCGCAATAGCTGCATCGACAAACTTTGAACCATCGGTATGCACGCCGGGCAAGGCAAAAAAAGCGGCGCCTGCCTGCACTTCACGCGAATCATACGAAAGCGAATGAACCGTAACATCTGCCCCGTGAACAGCTATCGGCTCTATAGAAAAAAGACATTGAAGAATTGATTTTGTATATTGGTTATTACACATGGGAACCTCTAAAAACCTCAGATTTTTAGAGGTTTGCTTAGATTTGATTGCGGGAAGTATAAACGGCAAGCAGTATTCAGGCAAGAGGAGTAATTCATAAATAATTGAAGACGTCCTATTGAGTAAACAATTTCTACCGTTTTCAATTATCAATACCGTAAAAGTCTGGCGTTATTCGCCGATATTATACAGGGCATCTCTAGAGATCAAAGTTTTAGGATGTCCTTACAGAAGATACTTGGAGGTTCTTATGAGACGAAGTATGGGTATCACCATCTTACAAATTGCACTTGTTTTTTTCTTACTGGTCAGCGGCGTAACGGGGCTTATGCAATCCAGCGCCGGTAATTTAAATCCGGTAGTTACATTTCTTACACAGTTGGTAAAAAGCTCGACGATAAGTACGATTATCATCATCGCGATTGCCGTATGCGAACTCATCGCCGGATTTTTCTTGTTGATGGGGTTGTTTACATTCTCTCCGCAGATTCTCAATGTGATTTTGATTATTTTTATCGTATTGTGGATTATCAATATTGTTTTGATCGATTTTATCGGAACATTTAACAGCGGCATTCATGGCGTGCACGGTTTATTAACCTATCTGCAGCAGCTATCCGCTCACCTGATGGTACTAGGAGCGCTTATCTGCGTACAATATCGCAACTGATTTTTTAAATTGATGGAAGCATCAAAAAAGCCGACGTCAAACGGTTGAAGTTAAATTTTCACCTCGTTTAATGCGTCGGCTCTTTTTATTTTAGGAGTCCTCTAAAAGCTTAGTAAGCTTTTTAGAGGCTTTCCTATACAATGACAAATAATAACAAATAAGCAAAATACAGCAAAGTTAAAAGCAGCTTACGCCGTTTTTTCCGAAATCAGTTTTAGCTCAGGTTTTTCCGTTTCCTCAATAGCTTTTTTCGTGATATGCAGCTCTTTTTGCCCTTTCATCGAGGGAGCTTCAAACATCGCATCAAGCATTAGTTTTTCGACAATAGAGCGAAGCCCGCGTGCACCGGTATTTTGATCCAGCGCTTGCTGAGAAATCGCATCAAGGGCAGCATCATCAAAAGTCAGCTTAACGTTATCAAGCTTAAACGATTCTTGGAACTGTTTGATGATGGCATTTTTCGGTTCAACAAGAATACGCCGCAGGTCTTCGAGTTTTAAATCGCTGAGCGAAACACTGATGGGAAGCCGCCCGATCAACTCGGGAATAATGCCGAACTTTACCAAATCATCGGGAATGAGCTTGTCGTACAACTCCTGCAAATCCCTTTCTTTTGCAGACCGTACATCAGCCGCAAAGCCCATCGGATTTTCCGCAACGCGCGTTTGGATAATCGTATCAAGTCCAACAAAGGCGCCGCCGCAGATAAACAGAATATTGGACGTATCGATCTTCAGCATATCCTGATTCGGATGTTTACGCCCGCCCTGAGGAGGAACGGAAGCGACGGTTCCTTCAACAATCTTCAATAGAGCCTGCTGCACACCTTCACCCGAAACATCACGGGTAATCGACACGTTTTCACTTTTCCGCGCAATCTTATCGATTTCGTCGATAAAAATAATACCGCGCTCGGCACGGGCAATATCGCCGTCTGCATTCTGGATCAGTTTTAAGAGGATATTTTCAACGTCTTCACCAACATAGCCAGCCTCGGTTAAAGTAGTCGCATCCGCAATAGCAAACGGAACTTTCATCTTTTGTGCAAGTGTCCGTGCCAATAGCGTTTTCCCCGAACCGGTCGGCCCTATCAATAAAACATTTGATTTTTCAATAACAACGGCATTTCGGTCAGTCGGCGGATGCATAATCCGCTTGTAGTGATTATAGACGGCAACCGATAACACCCGTTTGGCTTTCTCTTGCCCGATAACATATTCGTCAAGATAGGTCTTTAATTCCATCGGTGTCGGGATATCCCCTGAAAGCTGCAGAGGCATTGCCATTTTATAAGCGCTCAAGTATTCCTTACAGAGCTGAATACAATGATCGCAGATAGCAACTCCCGGACCGGGAACAATTTTACGGCCTGCATCTTCCCGCTTACCGCAAAAAGAGCAAACCAAAGAAGGATCGCTTCTTAATTTAGGCATTTTTTCTCCTATCCATAACCATATCAACGATGCCGTATTCGCAGGCCTCCTGCGCAGACATAAAGAAATCCCGTTCCATGTCTTCGGCAACCGCCTTCTCCGATTTTCCGGTGTGATGGGCGCAATATTGGATAATCAGCTTTTTTAACCGGAGTATTTCCCGTGCTTGTATGGTAATATCGCTGGCCTGTCCCTGCGCGCCGCCCCACGGTTGGTGAATCATCACGCGGGAAGACGGCAGCGCAAAGCGCTTCCCTTTGCTCCCTCCTGCCAAAAGCACGGCAGCCATACTTGCTGCCTGCCCCAGACAGATGGTTTGCACGTCGGGATGAATATGCTGCATTGTATCGTACATAGCGAGCCCTGCCGTTACCGAACCGCCCGGACTATTGATATAAAGACTGATATCTTTGTCGGGATTCTGCGATTCCAGAAAAAGCAGCTGTGCAACTACCAGATCAGCAGTTGCATCGGTTATTTCTCCATCAACAAAGATGATACGGTCCTTTAATAGACGGGAAAAGATATCGTAGCTGCGCTCCCCGTTTCCCGTCTGCTCAATAACATAAGGAACAAGGCTATGCATCCGTTCCGACATCAGCAGCTCCCTCTCCAAGTAATTGTTCTACCGTCAGCTTCTCGCCCTGTTTTACCGTCGACTTTTCCAAAAGCTGGGCATAAAGTTTCTTTTCTTTAATATCATCAATCAAGTATTCTTTTTCGCGGGAGGTACCGTCATAATGCTTTTTAACATCTTCCGTTGAAGCCCCTGCGCGTTCGGCTATCGAAGCATATTCCGCTTCAACATCTTCCGGCGAAGCAGTAATAGCCCGTTCTTCCATCAGTTTTTCAACAATAATGCGGGTTTTAAGCCGTAGCTCAGCCTCCGCCCGCCATTCACCCATCGCAGATTCTTTAGAAAACTTACCGTTTACACCGCCTGTCAGTTTTTCTAAGTTTTCGGGCGACATTCCCAACCGCTGTGCCAGCATAGCCCACCGCCCTTCGAGTTCCGCCTTAATCATGGACTCAGGCAATTCTATAGGATTAGCTTCCGCCATCTGCTTCAGCAGATCGTCGGTCTTTTTCCGCTCTAAAACATCTTCTACCTGACGGGTAAGATTCTTCGATATGTCGGCTTTTAAGTCGGCAAGGGTCTTGTATTTCTCGCTGACATCCTGTGCAAGATCATCATCGATAGCGGGCAAGTCTTTGCGCTTCAATGCAGTTACGGTAACCTTTAACTTGATTGTCTTTCCTGCAAGCTCTTTATCGATATGGTCAGCAGGGTATGTCTTGGTGATAACCTTTTCTTCGCCTTTTTTCATACCGATAAGCTCATCATCTACGCCGTAATGGAATTGTCCCTTACCAACGGTAAATACAAAATCATTCCGTTTTGAGCTTTCGATTTCCGCATCGGCATCATCAAGCTGTACATAGTTGATAGTTACGATATTATCATTCTGAACGGTATCGGAATCGCTGCAATCGATGACAAGTGCATTGCGTTCCTGTATCAGCTTCAATTCTTTTTCGATATCGGCATCAGTAACGGTCACTTTGGGAACGGATACCGTAAAACCTTCCGTCTTTGTTATTTCTACTTTGGGAAGCACATCATACAGAACGGTAAATACCAAGTCGGAGTCGAGTTTGAAATCGGGTGTACCGTCAAGTTCAGGCTGCGAATAGGGCAACGGCCGTGAATATTTATCCGCAGCATCAAACACTTCTTCCAATACATTCTGAATTACTTCGTCATACGTTTCGGCACGCAGCGTTTCGCCGAATTTTTGTTCAAGGATTTTTACCGGTACTTTGCCTTTACGAAAGCCCGGTATTTGGAGCTGTTTCGCATATTTTTTCGTTAAAAGTGCATATCGGTTTTGCACCTCATCCTGTTTAACGGTGATCGAAAGTTTCATCCGAGACTTTTCGATAGGGGTAAATTCTTTCGTAAAATTCATTGGCATATCCTTATGATCCTAAAAAGGTTTCTCTCAAGAGAACTTTATTCTTTACCGGAAACGTCCGGTTAAAAAAAAAAGCGATTCGGATGTACCGAATCGCTTCTGTAAGAGCGGGAAACGGGGATTGAACCCGCGACATCCACCTTGGCAAGGTGGCGCTCTACCACTGAGCTATTCCCGCAAAATATATCGCTCGGTATGGACTGTGTGGAATCCTGCGAGAGGAGGGACTTGAACCCTCACGCCGAGGCACCAGATCCTAAGTCTGGCGTGTCTGCCAATTCCACCACTCTCGCTCACAAAGTGAGTCGAAACAATATACCGATGATTTCTAGGAAAGTCAAGTCCTAACCTTTAGGCTACTTAACCCCTATTCATCTGAGCCATGCAGGCTTCGAACCTGCGACCCACAGATTAAGAGTCTGTTGCTCTACCAGCTGAGCTAATGGCCCATTGCTTAAATGTCTTAGCAAGACTGAACGAGTATTCCATAATTTCAAAAGAAAGTCAAGGAGTTAGGGGAAGACTTTTCTTTTTTTTCGATAAAAAGAAAAGTCTTCCCCTATGACCCCATCTAAAGAAAAACGGCGACTTAGGGCTCTGCCCTAAGAACCCGCCTTGGTTCCAAAGCATAGTTCTGAAAATAAAAGCTAAACAGTGGTGACTTTCACACTAACTCGTTTCAGTACCGCCATGGATGGCGGTGGTTTTATGCAGCAGCGATGTTTTGTGCACGCACAAAACTCGCCTTCAACTGTTGTACACGGATGTACAACAGTTGAAGATGGTTCAAATGGTCTCACGGCCTCAATTATTCTGCGCTTTTATCTACTCTGCCTGGTGAGTTTGCTCTCCTGCCAAATCAACATACCGCAGTACCGCCATGGATGGCGGTGGTTTTATGCAGAAGCGATGTTTCGCGGTGACGCGAAACTCGTAGCCAAAACTATACACGGATGTATAGTTTTGGCGCAGATGTGCCGTATATTTTCAAAAGGACTCGCTGATGGCGCCAAGAGCATCGATAGCCGCCTCTATCTCTTCCGGCGTATTAAACGTAGAAAAGCTGAAGCGGACAATCCCTTGCGCTTCCGTTTTATAGCTCCGGTGCACAAGCGGAGCGCAGTGAGCGCCCGGACGGGTTGCAATGCCGTACCGTTCATCAAGGAGGCGGCTCACTTCAGAAGACGGCACGGTTCCAATGTTCAGCCCGATAACGGGACCGGCATTCTGCACTTTCGGTGCATAGAGCGTGATAAACGGAAGGTCTGCGGCGAGTTTGAAAAAGTATGCGCGCAGCTTTGCTAAATACGCAGCGGCATTCTCTTGTCCGAGATTTTCGATGTATGCACATCCTGCAGTCAGTCCGGCAAAGGAAGGCACATTCATGGTGCCGGCTTCAAACACATCAGGCATTGTTGCAGGGTGTGTTTTGTCAAAAGAATGAATGCCGCTGCCGCCGGAAAACACCGGCTTAAAAGCAAAGTCGCCGTTCACGACGATGCCGCCGGTACCCTGCGGGCCATACAACCCTTTATGCCCGGTAAAGCAGACAATAGTTTGTTCATATTGCGAAATATCCATCGGCATGGTACCGGCGCTTTGGGATGCATCGATAATCAGCGTCAACCCATTCTTTCTGCATAAGCCGTAAATTCTCTGCATATCGGGAACGGCGCCGATAACATTGGAGCAGGCGGTAACAATAATCGCCTTGGTATTGCTCCGTATCTGTGCTTCCATTGCCGTATAGTCAAGCGCGCCTGTTTCAAGATCAAAGCCGATAATCGACAGCTCCGCCCCCTGACTTTCCAGCTGATAGAGCGGACGCAGCACCGAGTTATGTTCGAGTGCAGTGGTAATGAGGTGATCGCCTGCTCCGAACAAACTTTTGAGCACGAGATTCAAGGCTGCCGTCGCATTTTGGCACAGTGCAACCTGCAGCGGGTCTGTTATATGGAAGATACGGGCAACGGCAACACGGGTTTTATACAAAGAGGCGAGCGCCGCATGGGCGGTTTTATGCGCAGCACGCCCCGGATTTGCAAATTGCTGCGAGACTATCGCGTCATACACTGCATCTGCAACACTGTCGGGCTTATGGAGCGTTGTTGCACTGTTATCAAAATAAATCATACTACTTACCCTTCCGACTATTTCCCAGACATCTTCACAGCAGTTCTGTCTGCACCGTGGACGGTGAGCGTATATACATCCTGATACGCGGCTCCGCTTGTTTTTAATAAGTCAACCGCTTTTTTCGCATCTTCACGGTTGACCCGCAGCGCCATTCCGCAACCTTCTGAGATTTCCGGAGGGAGCGGGATCAGGCGGGCGCCGGAGAGACCGGTCACTGCCATTTCCGCTGCGATTGCCTGATGAGTACTATCAAATGAAATAACGCAAAATACTTCGTTCTGCATAGCTTAGGGCTTTACGACCTTATTGGTACGCATAATTTCCGTAATACGGTACATATTGGTAGCCGAACCGACTTGCAGTTTCTCTTTTAAACCGTAGAAATCCAAACAGAGCCCGCACGCAAGCACTTCCGTCCCCTTTTCCTGCAAGGTTTTTAAATCGTTGACGGTTTTTTCGTTCTCGGTTGCAAGGCGGACACCGGAGTTATACATCACCACCATTTTAGGGATCCGATCCTGTTCGGTCAACGCATACACAAAGTTCTCCAACAGCTTTGTGCCGAATCCTTCATCACCGGTGCCCATCTTATCGGAATTGATCACCACAACATATTCGTCAGCGCCTTGTTCCAGCACGCTTGTGTCGTTCAAAATGGCACAAGCTTCGCAGCCTTGAAAGTCATAGAGTACGGTGTATTCCGCATCGTTCAGCTTGGTAACGCTTGCTTTGATATTCAGCTGTCCTGCCATCTTGGTCAGGTTCTGAGTGGCAATTTCGTTGTCTACACGGATCAGGATGTTTTCTCCTGCAGTGTTTTCGCGCAATACTTTTTTCGTCATAATGACGGGAATGGGACATACTTTGCCCATCGCATTTACTTCAATCATCATTTCCCTCCATACATATATATTACCTCACCACAATCGAATAATCCGCACGAGGTTTTATACATCACATTCTTCAGGTTTGCTGTTAGGAGCTTTTTGTAAAACAGCTAAAAACTTTTCTCGCGATCCGTTTTTTGCCCGTTGCTCAATATATTGTTCCGTTTGTAGTGCCGATAATTTTTCTCCTATTGCAGCGGCAATAAATTGATTTATTGAAATATTATCGATTTTAGCAACTTCTTTTATCATTGTGTGATATGAATCCGGGATTCTAATACTCAATGTGCTCATTTTTGACCTCCATTTAATGTATCTATAAACTCCCGCGGCGTTAGTGCAACGATTCCTAACTGTTCCGCTTCTTTGAAATCTTTTTTATTAAATGTTATTATCACCTCACTGTTTGAATGAATCGCAAGCTCCAAAATATGATCATCAAAGCCATCTCTTAAATATGGTCGCCACAAATAGAATAGTTTTATATGCTTTCCAATCTGACATAGATAATCTAAAAAATCATTAATATCAGCATCGGAATAGTATGCTCTATCTAAGTGTTTTTTCAAAATTGCTTCATATTCTAAAATAAGCGGAACTGAAATAGCAAAATCAAATCTACCGGTACCGATTTCTTGTAATAACTGATTTGACTTTCCATTTACACTTTTTAATGCCGATAGCATAACGTTTGTATCTATAACGACTATTGGAATATCCATAATTGGTATTATATATGATACCAATTATTTGTCAATGTTAATCTTGTAAGCATTTTCCTCCATAGATATTAAGTAACCATTATATCACCACAATTGGATAATCTGCACGCGGTTCGATGGCGCCGATTTGGAATAGACTGATTCCTGCCTCGGCAAAGGCTGGTCTGATTTTTTCCGCTTCGGCGGGGCTGACGGCAAAAAGTAAACCGCCTGAGGTTTGCGGGTCAAAGATGATTTCTTCGAGTGCAAAATCTGTTATGCCGAATTGAATTTTTCCTTGGGCAAAGTTCCGGTTCCGCTGTCCGCCGGCGGTAAGTAAAAATTCACCGGCTGCCTGATACGCTGCCTCGATATAGGGAATACGGTTTGCGTCAAGGCGGGAGGTAAAATCCGTACCGGTCATTTCCGAAAGATGTCCGCTCAAGCCGAAACCGGTTACGTCCGTGCAAGCATGAACGGTGAAGTTCCGGAGAACCTCGGCTGCGTATTTATTGAGGTAGGTCATTGAGGCAGCGGCTTCGTCAAAGGCGGAGCGGGGGACTTCTCCTGCGCTGTACGCGGTGGTGATAATCCCGATCCCCAGTTTTTTGGTTAAAAATAACACATCTCCTGCCTGCGGGGTGTTGTTCCGCCAAATGCGCTCAGGGTGTATCGTTCCCATCACGGAAAGTCCGTATTTTATTTTGGGGTCATGGATGGAATGCCCGCCTACCAGCGCAGCGCCTGCTTCTTTTACCTTTTCCGCTCCGCCGGTTAGGATGCTTTGCAGCGCCGCGTATGCATTATCGCGAGTTGCTTCTTCAGGATAGCAGACAATGTTCATCGCACATACCGGCTCTCCGCCCATCGCGTACACATCGCTTAAAGCATTCGCTGCTGCAATCTGTCCGAAAAGGGTAGGATCGGTTACCATCGGCGGGAAAAAATCAAGAGTCTGGATGACTGCTATATCGGGTGTCAGCTGAATAACGGCCGCATCATCGGAGCTGTCGAAGCCGACCAATAAGCCTTCGTGTGAAGTCTTGGGGAGTGTTTTCAGTAAGCCGCTCAAAACCCCTGCGCCGATTTTTGCATTGCATCCGCCGCAGACAAAAAGTTCATCGCCCTGTCCGCTTGCGGATTTATTATAATTTTCCATTGATTTATTATAATATATGGAGATGCTTTTTACAAGCAAATGTGAGTTGTGATAAAATACGTTTGCAAAACGACACTATCTACACAGACTGATATGGTGAAGTCGTGAACGCTTATCGTATTTTATGCAATACTACTACTAACAGGAGCTTTAGGCTTTCAAGTGATTTTTTACCCTTGCTGATTAAGCTGTAAGTATATTTGATCGGCAAGGCCGAGTCCCGCATTTTTAGTCATCGTGCGGGAAAGCTCTTCGTACATCATATCGTCGTACATTTTACCGGCAAAGCTGTCTTTTCCGGTCAGGCTGTTTTTGCCGAGCGTACTCCGCATAGAATCGAGCATGATTTTGACAAAGTAGGATTCAAGCTCAAGGGCTTGCTGATACAGTTCGGAGGTTTTATCGATAACGGCTTTCCCGCCGGCCTGATGCGCTGCTGCAGCGGCGCCCATACCCTTAGGCTGTGCCGCGCGATCCGCATCGGTAGGATTGACGATTTCAAATGAGCTTAGATACTCACCTGGAAGCCGTGTCGAGAGGTTTGAATGAGCGGATTCCTTCGCCGTAGAAAAACGAGCGGATTCGGTCTTTAAGGAATCGAGCAACTGAGAAAAGCTCTGCGTGTTTTTTGCAGCATGTTTGTTCGCCGGACGAGATCCTTTTGTGTAAGAAGTATCCCGTGCTACCGACTGCGACTGCACTGTATAGGTATTCTGCTTTACCGCTTCAATCATCAAATCCGCTCCTTCAATCAGGGCAACCGCACCGGACTGTTTTTTTAACAGCCCGCAGAATAATCGAGGGTGTTCCACCTTTCCTCTTAAAAATATACGGGTAATTACTTTGTCGCTTCATAAAAATTAATCCTCAACGTATCAAAGATACGCCTGCGGTTAATTTTTATTCGCTTCGCGTACTTACCTCGCCTATTTTTAAGAGGCTACCGAAAAGTCCATTTTTAAGACTTCCGGTTTATTACTCTCTTTTGTCTGATGCGGTTGCCGCCCTTAAAATGCAACAACTGAGCAAAGTGTGAACTTTGGAAGTTGTTGCATTGCACCGTTTCGGAATGAAATGAGAAACGGCATACAATAACCCAAGTTTGCAATGCAAACTTGGCAGTGTTTTTCAGCCGCGCCATTTTAGCGGCGGAAAATAAACATTTTTCTACAATAAAAAAATATACGAAATTTCAGAAAAATTTCGCACAAAAGTAATACTACCGCTTTAAGCCGACTGCGGTACCGAGCATATTGTCGCTGGTTTGGATGGCTTTTGAGTTAAACTCGTAGGCGCGCTGTGCGACAATCATATTGACCATTTCGCTGACGGTAGAGACGTTCGACATTTCCAAAAATTTATGCTCGGTTTTGCCGAATCCGTTAAAGCCGGGGCGCCCTGCGATGGCCTGCCCCGATGCCGGAGTTTGCCGGAACAAATTGCTCCCTTGAGCGGAAAGCCCGACCGGATTCTGGAAGCGGTACAGCTCAATCTGACCTACTTCTACCGGATCATCCTGCTCCCCTACCCGCACCGAAACCCGACCGTCTTGGCTAATTGCAATCGTGTGCGGAAGATAGTTTTCCGGGAAAATAATTTCCGGCAAACAGCGGAGTCCGTTTGAGGTTACCAACTGCCGGTCGGCATCGATTTTAAAGGAACCGTCCCGTGTGTACGCATAGGTGCCGTCATATTGCAGCACACGGAAAAATCCCTCTCCTGCAATAGCCACATCGGTAGAAACACCCGTATTCTGCAGCGACCCTTGTTCAAAATTCCGCTGCGTTGCGGCGAGCTTTGCACCGTGCCCCATCTCCACGCCGACAGGTGTAATCGTATCTTCGGTTGCAGGTGTTCCCGCCGCCCGAATGGTCTGATACAGCAGGTCTTCAAACTCCGCCCGCTGTTTTTTAAAACCGCTGGTATTCACGTTTGCAAGGTTGTTTGCAACCGTATCGATATTTGCTTGCTGACTGTTCATGCCGGTTGCGGCTGTCCATAAACTTCTTACCATCTTATTCTCCTACGCTATTTTACTTTCGCAACCTCGTTCCAAAGTTTACTCATCATTGTATCTTCGGATTGAATTGTCTTTTGATTTGCCTCATACGCACGGTTCACTTCGATCATGCGTACCATTTCGTTGACTACCTTAATATTTGAAGCTTCGACAAAGCCCTGCACCACAACGGGACGGTCGCCGCCCTCCGCAGCGATAGCAGGCCCCGACACGGGTGTATCAAGATAAAAACTGGAACCGTGCTTTTTCAGATACCGGTCATTTTCAAAGGTAACGATTTTAAGCCGGTCGGTAAGCGTCGCATCCGAATCAGGTTCGGTTATCGGCCGCGCATAGACCTCTCCGTTTTGATTTACCTTATATTCCTTGTCCTGTAAAAAAATGCGACCATTTTCTCCAAGGACGGGATAGCCTTCTTTGGTCATCAAATAGCCTTCAACACCGACGGTAAAGTTCCCGTTGCGGGTATACCGTTCACCGTACGGGGTTTCCACGCAGAAAAAGCCTTTGCCTTCAAGTGCGAGATCGGAGGCCGCATTGGTCTGCTTTAAGGAACCTTGCTCAAACTCGGTAAAGATTTCATTCAGCTCCACCCCAAGACCGAGTTTTCCGATAATGGGCGCAATGTCTGACGAACCGAAAGGATTTTTAACAACGCCGTCATCATTTAAGCGCCGTATCAGTAATTCGGGGAAATTTTTATGGGTCGCAACGTCCCGTTTATAGCTTGTCGTATCGGCATTTGCTAAATTCTGAGCGATAACGTCCAGCTGCTTTTGCTGAGCGTTCATACCGCTTGCCGCAGTGTACCAACCTCTAATCATAAGAACCTCTTTACGCCCTCCCCAAACGATTATTTTTGGAGAGGTATCTCTACTCAATATCGGCAAAAGAGAAAAAATATGAAGAGGTTTTTATCGGAGACTCCTACACGGTAGAGCCGTATCGGCAGCGAGATCCGCATCGGTGATAAGCGAATAGGCATAGCCTTGTTCCGCAAGAAATTTTTGGCGGTGATCGGCGCATTCTTCTTCGACCGAATGGCGCGTTACGAGCGTGTAAAAAAACGAATCCCGCTCTTTCGGGCGGAGAATACGGCCGAGCCGCTGCGCTTCTTCCTGCCGGCTGCCGAAAGTTCCGGAAATTTGGATTGCCACGGAAGCATCCGGTAAATCGATTGCGAAATTCGCTACCTTGGAAACCACCAGTACGGAAATATCGCCCGCTCTGAATGAGTCGTACAACACTTCCCTCTCGGCATTCGGCGTTTTTCCGGTGATGAGCGGCGCATGTACCTCTTCGGCTATTTTTTTCAGCTGCGTAATGTATTGTCCGATAATCAAAATTTGGTCGTCGGTATGCCGTGCAAGCAGCTGCCGGACAATTTCGTTCTTTGCTTCGTTCTCACTCGCAATCCGGTGTTTTTCGCGCAAGGGGGCGGCGGCATACTCAATCTCTTTAGAGACCGGCAAGGGGATGCGTATTTCCGTACAATAGGCGTGAGCAATCCAGCCCTTTTCTTCCAGCTCCTTCCACGGCACGTCATAGCGTTTAGGGCCGACGAGACTGAATACATCACCTTCGCAGCCGTCCTCCCTGATCAGCGTTGCCGTTAAGCCGAGCCGCCTGATCACTTGCAGCTCCGCGGTAATGCGAAACACCGGAGCGGGAAGTAGATGTACTTCGTCATAGATAATCAAGCCCCAGTTCCGTTCGCGAAACAGCTTAAAATGAGGGAACTCCGATTCGGTGTCCGGTCGCCATGTTAAAATTTGATAGGTTGCTACGGTAACCGGCTTAATCTCTTTGGTATCGCTTGAATAAATACCGATGGTATCGGGTTCCAATTCGGTTTTATCGATTAACTCGCGCTTCCACTGATGCACCGCGGCGGTGTTGGTGGTTAGAATCAATGTATCAGTGTTCAGCATAGACATAACCAACATACCGACAATCGTCTTACCTGCGCCACAGGGCAACACAATCGTACCGAAACCCGTTCCCGGCCCCTTATCACCGGTAAATGCTTGCGCTGCTTCCCGCTGATAGTCGCGGATGATAAAATCTTTTTCTTTTTTTGTCTGCGTACGTAAATCAACTGCAAGCGGCGCACCGTCTTTCAACGGTACCTCATCGCGCACCGG
Organism: Treponema sp. OMZ 305; assembly: GCF_024181325.1. NCBI lineage: Bacteria > Pseudomonadati > Spirochaetota > Spirochaetia > Treponematales > Treponemataceae > Treponema > Treponema sp. OMZ 305. Next base: position 2,578,126 of record NZ_CP051300.1, read on the forward strand.
CCAGCCCATTTTCAGCAACGCCTGTTTTACCGTACCGCGGTTCAAAAGCGCAATTAAAAACGAACGCGGTTTTTCCGCAACAACCAGATACTTTGCAAGCTTCGGCGACGCTTTTAATTCCTGATATATCCGATCGTTTTCCGCCGTCAAATACAAAAACGAATCATCTTCACACTCGGTTAGTTTAATCTTTCCGTACCTGCTGAACGTTTCTTCCACCCAACCGAGCACTGCAGGCGGAATATCAAAACGGGAAAACCGCTTGAGCGTTTCCGTTATTTTTTCGGCAGTAAAGCCTGCGCTTGCGGCATTCCATAAAGATAAGCCCGTCAAGCGGTAGGTATGCAAGTGTTCTGGAGATTTTTCAAGTTCGGCAAAGGGGATAAGTGCAAAACGCGCATCCGTTGCTTCCGGCGCGTGAACGTCGAGCAATATGGAGCGATCGCCTTGAATGATAAGCGGTTTTAACGAAGCGGACATAACGGACAATTTTACGCTATACTTCACGTTTAGTCAAATCGGTCTTTTGAAAATATACGGCGTATCTACTTCGTTGCTGCGCACAAATTAATCCTCAACGTATCGAAGATACGCCTGCGGTTAATTTGTGCTCGCGCCTCGTATCTACGCCGTCTATTTTCAAAAGCGCTGAATCTGTAGTTCCGCCATGGATGGCGGGGGTTCTCGTCAGTAGCGTGTTTGCCTTGCAAACACGCAGTTCAAAAATGGACAAGGATGTTCATTTTTGGGCGAGGATGGCGGAGGTATTAAGCAGCAGCGAGATTTGTGGTATACACAAATCTCGTCGTTGACCAGGGTACAGGGACGTACACTGGTCAACAGTGCATCTACTGCGTCGCTCGTTCAGCGAAGTACGTCCGTGTACTTCGCTGAATACAAGTTTGACCGGTGTCAAATGGATTATCTTCACTGTGCTGCTTGTTTTTCCGCTGCCATTGCATTGCGTAAAATGGTATTTATTCGGCTCTGATACCCCTTACCGTATGATTTAAGCCATACAATAATGTCCGAATCAAGACGGATTGAAAGCGGTTTTTTTATTGGACGATACATTTTAAAAAACTCTTCTTGTGTTAGCTCCGGAATATCAGATGTATCAATCGGTTGTTCAGCAAGTGTTTTTAACTGTTCTATCCGCTGTTGTGTAAGCATACTTTTAGCTTCTGAAAGTGTCATTGACTGCATCATAATATAACCCCTTTTCTTTTTTTGTTGCAGGACGTGCCGATATAATTCTTATCCTTTGATTTCTTTCCGTATAAACAACCAACACAACAAGAACATTTAAAACCGTGCCGATAGCTAAAAATCTATCCTCTTTATCGGAATGAGCGGCATCATATAACTCTATATGAAAAGGATCATCAAAAACCAAAAGAGCCTCTTCAAAACCTATTCCATGTTTTTGCCTATTGATGGTATTTTTTTTATTATCCCATTCAAACAACCCATCATCCATACTTAACGGTATATACATTTTAGTCATTTGTCAAGCGTATGTTTTTTAGAGTTTTTCCTTAGATTTAATTTGCGATGTAAAAAATTTTAAATAGACAGCAGGCTGTAAGTCTGATAAAATGTGTTCTAAAAAAGTTACGGTTATCATGTATCTCTCAAAACTCCGTTCTTTTTTCATCACTATTTATCAGAAGGAGATGATATGAACTATTTTGTTCTCATCGGCATTGCGATTATCATCGTCGGTTTTATTTTAAAACTTGACGTTGTCGCAGTCGTATTGATTTCCGGTCTCGTTACCGGATTAATTGCAAAAATGGGATTGGTTGAAGTGCTCAATGCAATAGGAACGGGATTTGTCAATAACCGTTATATGAGCTTATTTTTTATTTCGTTCCCTGTTATCGCCATTATGGAACGGTACGGTTTAAAACTACGCGCTGCGGAATGCATCAAAAAGATTAAGGGTGCAAGCGCCGGTATGGTTATTTGGCTCTACATTGTAATCAGAACGATTGCTTCAGCTTTTTCGATTCGGTTGGGCGGGCATGTTCAGTTTATCCGTCCGCTCATTTTACCGATGGCTGAGGGAGCCGCACGAAAGAGTATCAAACTGACTGACGAAGATATTGAAAAAATCAAAGGGCTTGCCGGCGCTTCCGAAAATTACGGAACTTCTTCGGGCAAAACATATTTCCCGTTGCATCCGGCGTTTTGTTAATTACCGGCACCTTGAAGGAACAGGGGTTTGATATCAGCAATATCGATGTCGCAAAGTATTCCATTTTAGCGGGCGTTGCGATGGTGCTCATCGCGCTTGTCCAGTGCTGGCTGTTCGAAAAGCACTTAAGAAAAGGGGAGAAAAGCGATGTTTAGTTTTATCCATTCGCACAGTATGATTATCGACGAAATCATATACGGCCTCTGCGGTCTTGTTTCCATTATTACCGCATTCATCTCCTTAAAAGGGAAAAAGCATTTGAGCGGCACGTTTTTGTTTTGGGGTATCTTAGGCTTGTTGTTCATGTTCGGCAAAGTGATCGTATTGAACGTTCCGAACGGCGGAGCCGTTATCGGCGGTTTATTGATTTTGCTGGGCGTCCTGACATTGACAAAACAGGTAAAGATTGCAGACATCCCGACTGCCGAAAAAGAAGAGGTAGAAAAAAATTCGCAAAAGGTCGGCAATAAGATTTTTATTCCGGCGGTTTTAATCGGCGTTGTAGCAATGCTATTGGCGCAGGTCAAAAGCTTTAACATTTCGCTTGGAACCAATGCTGCCGGTAAGGCAATCATCTTCGGTTTTTCGACCGCGCAGGTTGTCGGTGCTGCATCGATTATTGCGTTGATTTTCGCGGTGTTGTTGGCAAAACCGACATTGAAAAATACCGTCAACGATACTTCAAAGATGCTGATGCAAGTCGGCTCCTCCAGCTTACTTCCGCAATTACTCGGCGTTTTAGGAGCGATATTCGCAACTGCCGGTATCGGTAAAATCATCGGCCGGTTTGCAAGCGGTATTGTACCGCAAGGAGTACCCATTCTCGGTGTTATCGCCTACTGCCTCGGTATGGTAATCTTTACGATGATTATGGGTAACGCATTTGCCGCCTTCACCGTCATTACCATCGGCGTCGGCGTTCCATTTGTTATTATGCAAGGCGGGAATCCGGCGGTTGTCGGTGCACTCGGTATGACCTGCGGATACTGCGGCACACTTTTAACGCCGATGGCGGCGAACTTCAACATCGTTCCCGCAGCAATTTTGGAAACCGAAAATAAATACACGCTTATTAAAACGCAAGCCTTTATGTCGGTTGCCTTGATCATCGTGCACATCATCTTGATGTCAATCTTCGCCTTTGTAGAAAGAATCGGTATCAATATCGACGATTGCCGTATCCCTGACAACGAAGGGAATCAGCCGATCGATGAACCGGTGATAAAAGGCGGCCCCGCTGCATATTTTGTTACCGTTCCGATAAAAGCCATTGTTGAAAACATACAAGCGCATAACATTCCCGCTTCAATTTCCAACACGGCGGGTACTTTTATTTGCAACCATGTTTGTTACGGTGTCGCTCATCTTGCGGCGCAAAGGACGGCGGCGGGGAAACCGATGAAAAGCGGCTTTATCCATATTCCGTTCCTGCCCGAACAGGTAATCGGGAAACCGGCGCTTACGCCCTCGATGAGCTTGGAAACAATTGTCAGCGGCATTACCCACGCACTTGAAGCCATCGTCGAACACAGTTTCGACATAAAAGTTTCGGGCGGGAAGATCTGCTAGCGGTACATTCAGTATGAGTATTATCGGACTGTTAATTACCGCATTTTTACCGGCATCGGCAGCGGTCTGTATTGCAATAAAAAAACACATCCCCGTTTATGCGCTTGCCGCCGTATTCTTTGCAGCGGCAGCGTCACTGCTTCCGGTGCTTGCGCTCCAGCATAGTGTGCATACTTTTTTAGATGCCGGTATTGCAAAACAATCGGAAGCGGTACGGCTCCTATTTAACAGCTTTATTACGGCAGCATGGATAGAAGAAGGCGTTAAAGCAGCGGTATTCGGTTTAACGGCTGCTATGGTTTTAAAAAAAAGATTCGGGATTACACAGAGTATGCTGCTTGGCGTATTCTTCGGCTTTGTCTTTAGCGGTTTTGAAAATATTTCGTATAGTTTGCGGTATTCCAACGTGCAGTTTCTCCGGCTTGTTACCGCCGCCCTATTACACGGGACGCTCGGCTGTTTTTATGCATCGATGGCATACACCGAAATTAAGCGGAAAGCTGCGTTCGTCTTTCTCGCAGCGGTTGTTCTCCACGGGCTTTATAACTTTTTTATTTCGCTGGGCGGCGGCTTCATACTTCCCGCAGCGGCAGCACTCGGCATTGCCTGCTTATATGCGGGACGGCTTGTTACGCCTTCGCGTCCTTAATTATGAACCTCGAAAAACCGCAGTTTTTTAGAGGTGAGCTTTACTCACCGGTTTCCCTTAAATTTATTCTAAATATCAACTCTACCTCAAGATCGGAAGCCTTATAATGCCAAAAGATGATATCCGAAGTTTGCTCCACCGATACGGGACTGAGTTGATAGAGTTTATACAGAAAAGAATTTGCATTCAGCGGTTCTTGGCGTAAATCCATCGTAATCTCGTACTGCTGAGCTTCAGTCTTCTGACACAGAAAATAAGCGGTCTCATTCAACTCGGCGCCGTTAGCCGTAAAGCGGCGGTCTGCTCCGTACAAAAACGAACCGTTTGCGGCGGAAGCGGAACAAAATGTATAAACCAAATCGTCTTTAATTTCCTTACCGTTTATCCGCAACCGAATAAGCTCCGCCGCAGCCCCTTGTGCAAGTGCAGCGTGAGCATCTGCCGCATTGCCCGCGCCGGTATTTGCGGCAGTACCGGCAGCATTGACGGTATCGGTAATCGTACTGCCGCTTGTGCCGGCAGCATTGTTTCCATTGGTTCCCACAACGGTATTTCCGGTTGATGCAGTTGCTTTCTGTACAGCTTGACCGGTTTGCGTATTCTCTTTTTGAGCAGCTTGAGCGGTTTGCGCTTGCAATTTTTCCAGTTCGGTTAAAATCTTTGTTAAAACAGCGCCGCCCGTATCGGTTTGCAAACCGGTTACATTGCCCAAACCTGCATTGCCGCCTAATCCCGCATCAGTGCCGAGCAAATTATTGAGCAGCGTCAGGTTACCGCTGTTTTGGCTTAATGCCGCCAGTGTTTTAGCGTTGAGTCCGTTCAGCGCCGTTGATTTTTTTACATCGCTTTTACCGGAATTACCGGAAGCGGCGTTTCCCGTCTGTTTGCCTTTCGCCCCTGCTGCTGACGATGGGGTGCGTTTTTGCTGTAAAAACGTCGGAGGCTGAATAACGGGAGGCGCCGACGGCCGAGTGATCCCTCCGCCGATAGTAACTTCAGGGATGTCCGGTATCGCAGGTATTTGCATTTGCCCGTTTCCGGTATTATCCGCAGCGAGGGGAGAAAGCAGCCGCAGTAAAAAGAAAAAACAAAAGATAAACGGCGTTACGGGCATCTTTGCAAGTGTGTCTTCCAACTCGCTGAGCCGCGCTTGCAGACTGATAATCGTGCGCTCAATTCGGCGCTTTTCATTTTCCAACTTACGCCGCGGGTCTTCATCCTGCGGTTTATTTTTTACGCTGTCACGCACAAACGCAGGGCTGTGCTTTTGTAAAAAAAGCTCCTCTGCTGCGGCGCGTTTATCGGGATTTGCAATATTCGCAACCACCTTCATCGCTTCATAACCGAGTTCCGGCTTTACATCGAACGCATGTATTTTCTCAATCGTCGCAGCGGAGGCGCGCGGCAGGCACAGCACACGGTCGATATAATCTTCGTAGCGGACACCGGCTTGCTTACAGAGCACCCGCGCCTTGCTCAAAAGCCTGCCGAGTTCCTTCATCAGCTTGCCATCCTCCGCCATGATGGTCGTCCTAATTGTATCCGTCAGTTCGAGCAGTTCAGGCGATTCTTCCATAGCGATTTTATATAGCCCCTTCTCCTCCGCCTTTTGCAGCAGCCGGTGAAAATAGCTCCAAAACCGCTGTGTATGTACACGGCCGGAACGGGTGCCGTCCAGCTCGCAGAGCCGATGATGCGTATATTCGTGAATAGCGGTGTACAGCAGTTCGTTATCGACGGAAAAGTTTTTATTGTGCAGCAAAATCTCATGCGTATCGCTTTTATAAAGCCCGTTGACTTTCTTGCTCGCCTTGCCGGTAAATGTTACCGAAAATTCGAGTTCAGACTCTTCAATCTGCAATAATATCTCTTTTACCTGATCCTGATTCATCGCGCTCCTCTCATATCCCATGCGCCGGAGTTTGCAAGGCACACTGCAACGGCGGAAGTAACGGCGGTTTCCGTACGCAAAATTCTCCGCCCCATAGTATAGGCAGTGAATTGCTTTTTTGCAAACAGCAGCCGTTCGTTCAGACTCCAGCCCCGCTCATTCCCGACGGCAAGCCACAGCGTTTGTTTTCCGTCCCACTGCAGCTGAGGCAGCGGATGCATCGCAGGGACGCAGAGTGTATCGCCTTGTTCACTATGCGCTTGTTCAAGACAGTCTTGCCCAATATGACCTTGTTTCATGCGATTTTGTTCAATAGAACCTTGCTCAATTTGAAAAGGAACATCGAGCACCGCCCGCAGATGATCCGGACGGATATCATCCTCATACCGGTCGAAAAAATGCCGTACACTATAAGCTCGATACACTTTCGGAATATGAGTATCCCCTGCCTGACTGCATCCGTCAATCAGCAGCCGCTCTATCTCCGTTTCCGCAGCGATATCCGCCTTGAGGTAAGATTTTTCACCCAACTCGGTACCGGTCAGATACAGCGCCTCAATTCCAAGCCCTGCGACATCACGCAAAATACGGCGCAGCTGAATGGGGCGCGGAAACCCGAGTATCAGTCTGATGGGCGGCAACGCGGAAACATCGTCTCCTCCGCCCGCTTTGTCCGCTACGGTAAACCGTGCAGTCAACAGCTCATCGGAAAAAGAAGTAATTTCCGCCGTTCCTTTTTCCCCGTCAATGATACCCGCCTTGAATACCGCCCCCACGCCGAACTTCAGCACTTTTTTGATATGTAAAAAGCGTTCATCAGTTTTGGCAAAAGAAAAATTCCCGTCTGAAAGTTCTTCCTGTCGTAATAAAATGATATTCATGGCAGCCTTGCCGCCCTTAACCCGTGATATGTCTTAATGTAAAATTGAGGACAATGTATGCGGCATAAAAGATAAACAAAAACGCACCTTGCATTCGAGTTATGACGCTGCGCTGGCGTGTTGAACAAAAACGGAAAATGCCAAGCACCAGCAGCATGGTCGGGAATTGCAGATAGTAAAAATCAACCGGCACACGGATACCGGCGGGAGTTACCGCAGCCGCTACACCCAACACAAAGAGGACGTTCAAGATATCCGCTCCGATGATATTGCCCGCCGCGAGTTCTCCGTGTCCTTTCCGAACGGCGGTAATTGCAGTTACCAATTCAGGTACACTCGTGCCGAACGCAACCAAAGTCGCCGCGATAATACTCTGCGGAATACCGATCTTTATGGCGGAAACTTCGACCGCAGGGATCAGTATCTTAGACGAGAGCACGACCACCGCAATTCCTACAGCCAGCCACATAAGCAGCAGCCACAACGGTTTTTGATTTCCTTCTGCCGTATCCTGTTCGCTCTCTTCCATAGATTCTTTCGCCCAGCGAAACGATATGTACATATAACACGCAAGCAGCACGACAAATATCCAGCCCATCCACTGATAGATTTTTCCCTCCCTGCCCGGAGAAAAGAATGGAAGCGAAACAAGCGTCAACAGCAGCGCTGCCGAAAACTGAACGGTACCCTGCCGATGAATAAGCCGTTTATCAACCGGCACCGTACCAAGCATGGCGGCAAGCCCGATAATGAGAGCCGTATCCGCAATAATCGAGCCGATAGCATTTCCAAGCGCAAGCTCCGCATTGCCTTTAATTGCCGCCAATGTAGACACCGACGCTTCGGGCAGGGTCGTGCCGAGACTGACAATCGTCGCACCGATCACCATCTTGGGCATTCCCCATTTAAGCGAAAGGGCAACCGCGCTGTCTACCAGCCAATCCGCACCCTTACTCAGCGTAAACAAGCTTGCAACAAGCACAATCAACGATATTACAACCGATGAATTCATTAAAAAATTATGTAAGAGTGCATCCATATAAACCTCTTAAAATATCAGTACCCGGAATATGTGGAAATATACCGGTTTAGGTGGAATCACGCAAGACAACTTGCAGGGCACAGCCGGATACACCATTCGGTATGCACCTACATAAACTTTTTAACGAGGTTGAAATTTTTCTCGCTGTAGGGATGATAGCGCATCGGTAAGTCTACCAGCAGGGATTTTTTCATTACGCTCTTTTCGTGGCTGAATGTGTAAAAGCTTTGTTTTCCGTGGTAATTCCCCATGCCGCTTGTCCCGACGCCGCCGAAGGGCATGTACGGTGTCGCAAGATGCACGATTGTGTCGTTGATGCACCCGCCGCCGAACGATACTTCCGACAGAATTTTCCGCTCTACAGCCGCATCCTTGGTAAAGAGATAGAGGGCAAGCGGCTTCGGACGGGCACGGATTTGATCGACAGCCCACTGCAAATCGGTAAACGGGATGAGCGGCAAGATGGGGCCGAAAATTTCTTCCTGCATAACCGGTGATTCAAAGCTGATATTATCCAACACCGTCAGCGGTATAAAACGCCCGTGCGCATCCTTTTCCCCGCCGATAACAGCCGATTCTCCTTCCATCAAATGTGAAAGCCGTTCAAAATGCTTGTCACTTACAATCCGTGTCATGTTACAGGAGGCATACGCGTCCGTCGGTAAAAATTCACGAAGGACAGCCTTGCACTGTTCGATAAACGCTTCTTTTACCGCTGCATCAATCAGCACATAGTCGGGAGCGACGCAGGTTTGCCCGCCGTTCAGTAACTTGCCGAAAAGGATACGCCGGGCAGCCGCTTTCATATCGGCGGTTTTATCGATGATACAGGGGGACTTGCCGCCGAGTTCCAGCGTTACCGGCGTCAGGTTCCGCGCAGCGGCCTCCATAACAAGCTTACCGACTACCGTACCGCCGGTAAAGAAGATGTAATCAAACTTTTGTTCCAAAAGTCCGGCGTTCTCTTCTCGGCCGCCGGTTACAACCGTAACAAAACCCGGCTCAAAGGTTTCCGCAATCAAATCGGCGATTACTTTTGAGGTTTCGGGAGTGTAATTCGAAGGCTTTATCACCGCGCAGTTTCCTGCGGCAATCGCACCGGCAAGCGGCGTCAACGTTAAATTGACCGGATAATTCCACGGCGACATAATCAGCACGGTGCCGTACGGTTCATAATAAATCGTACTCGACGCTAAAAAATGGCTGAGCGGCGTGCGTACCCGTTTCGGCTTCATCAATTTTTTCAAATGTTTCGATAGAAAGCGGACTTCCTCCTGCACCATACCGATTTCCGTAAGGTAGGTCTCCATCGGCGCCTTGTGTAAATCCTTATAGAGCGCATCGCTTATCCGCTGCTGATATGCGTGAACGGCGGCTCCCAACTTACGAAGCTGTTCGGCACGGAATTGGTATGATTTTGTCGCATTGGATGCAAAAAAGGCCGAAGTATTCCGCACTAATGCGGCTATGGCTATTCTTGTCATATAATCATTCTCCCCCGACGCAAAGGCTCAAGAGAAAAAAAGTATGATAAAATACGATTCTTCCTCTATCCATTTCGGCGGTTTGCTGATATAATCTATCTATAAAAATACTACTATTATTTGCTTGGATACAATAGCGTAGATAATTATTATACTATAGAAAAGCCTCTATATAAAGTAGAGATTTTTAATAAAAATCAATATAACGAAGGAGATTCAACATGGATTTTACGTTGAGCAGAGAACAGCTCATGGCGCAGCAATTGTTTCGCGATTTTGCGCAAAACGAAGTAAAACCGATCGCTGCCGAAGTCGACGAAGAGGAAAAATTTCCTGAAGAGAATGTCAAAAAGATGGCAAAGCTGGGATTCTTCGGTATTCCCGTTCCGAAACAGTACGGCGGACAAGGCGCTGACGTTTTAACCTATGCCATGTGTGTAGAAGAAATGAGCAAGGTCTGCGGAACGACCGGTGTTATCATTTCCGCACATACGTCACTTTGTATCGATCCGATTATGCACTTCGGAACGGAAGCACAAAAGATGAAGTATGTTCCGGATCTTGCCTCCGGTAAAAAGATCGGTGCATTCGGTTTAACAGAACCGGGAGCCGGTACCGATGCTCAAGGACAGCAGACCACTGCAGTACTCGACGGTGACCACTGGGTACTCAACGGCAGCAAAATCTTTATCACCAATGCGGGCTATGCCGACGTCTTTATCGTTATCGCAGTAACCGGTATCGTAAAGGATAAAAAAGGCCGCTCCGTAAAAGAAATCAGCGCATTCATCGTAGAGCGCGGCTTCCCCGGCTTCTCTGTCGGTAAGCATGAAAAGAAGATGGGTATCCGCGGTTCTTCAACCTGCGAATTGGTCTTTGAAGACTGCATCGTACCGAAAGAAAACCTCCTCGGCGTACAGGGACGCGGCTTTATCATCGCTATGGCAACCCTTGACGGCGGACGTATCGGTATCGCAGCACAGGCGCTCGGTATTGCGGAAGGCGCTATCGAAGAAACCATCAAATATACAAAAGAACGTGTCCAGTTCGGAAAACGCATCAGCCAGCAGCAGAACACTCAGTTCCAGCTTGCGGATATGGCAGCCCGTACACAAGGCGCTCAGTATCTTGTCTATGCGGCAGCATGCAAGAAACAGGCAGCCAACGAAAATCCCAATATCCGGTATTCTGCGGAAGCGGCAATGGCGAAGCTCGTTGCAGCTGAGGTCGCAAGCGACGTAACGCGCCGCTGTTTACAGCTCTTCGGCGGATACGGCTACACCCGCGACTACCCAATCGAGCGGATGATGCGCGACGCAAAGATTACGGAAATTTACGAAGGTACGAGCGAAGTACAGCGCATGGTTATTGCCGCAAACCTCGGCGTCAATTAAGGAGGACAAGAACAGATGAAAGCTATTGTTTGTGTAAAACAAGTTCCCGATACATCCGGAAAAGTTGCCGTCAAAGAAAACGGGCAGCTTGACCGCGCTTCGATGATGACCATCACCAACCCCGATGACTTAAACGCGATTGAAGCGGCGCTGCAGCTAAAAGATCAAACCGGCTGTGAAGTTGTCGCTATTTCGATGGGGCCGCCCCCTGCAGAAAGCATGCTCCGTGAGCTGTTAGCGCGCGGCGTTGACAAGGCGGTACTGGTTTCCAGCCGTGAGTTCGGCGGAAGTGACACGTATGCTACCAGTCAGATTTTAGCAGCAGCTGTACGCCGCGTCGGTGTAGGACCGGAAGATGTTGTATTCTGCGGACGGCAGGCAATCGACGGCGATACCGCACAGGTAGGCCCGCAGATTGCTGAAAAACTGAATCTCCCGCAGATCACCTACGCAGCTGATATTAAAAAAGAAGGCAACACACTGACGGTAAAGCGTATGCTCGAAGACGGCTACATGATGCTCAAGGTAAAGACTCCCTGTCTTATCACCTGTATCAAAGAGTTGAACGAACCGCGCTATATGAGCGTTAGCGGTATTATGGAATGCTACTCAAAGCCGTATGAGGTATACAATTACGAAACCTTGAAGGACGATCCGCTCATCGATAAAGATACAATCGGTTTGGAAGGTTCTCCGACAAACGTATACAAGTCCTTTACCCCGCCGCAGAAAGGCGCCGGTACGATGATGGAAGGCGCCGACAAAGCCGCTTGTGAAAAGCTCGTCGGTATGCTGGCAGAAAAACATATCATTTAATGAAGGAGGAGAATGTACAAATGGCTTACGATAGCAAAGACACTGAAGCCTTCAAAGGCGTGTGGGTATTTTGTGAACAGCGCAACGGAGAAATCCTCAACACCTCGTTTGAATTATTGAGCGAAGGCCGGAAGCTCGCCGATGAATTAAAGGGCGAACTCTGCGGCGTTGTACTTGGAAAAGGTATTAAAGAAGATGCATTAAAGAATCTCGGCGGTTACGGCGCCGACAAGGTGTACTACTGCGAGCACGATCTTCTTGCCGATTATACAACCGATGCGTATACAAAAGTGATTACCGCATTGGTACAGGATAAAAAACCGGAAGTTTTCTTAATCGGTGCAACAACCATCGGACGCGACTTAGGCCCCCGCTGTGCCGCACGGCTCCATACCGGATTGACCGCCGACACCACGCACCTCGACGTCGATACGGAAAAATACAAGGAATTCCTCCGCACCAGCTCGACGATGGATGTCGAAAAGACACCCTTTAAAGTCAACACCAACTTGAAGATGACCCGTCCGGCGTTCGGCGGTCACTTGATGGCAACGATTGTCTGTCCCCGCTTCCGCCCGCAGATTGCAACCGTGCGTCCCGGCGTTATGAAGAAGCAGGACTTTGATTCGGCAAAAGCGGCAAAGACCGTGATTGAAAAGCCGAAAGTTGAGCTTTCCAAAGCCGATATCAGCGTTGATATCCTCGAAATTAAGAAAACCGCAAAGAATATCGTAGACTTGATCGGAGCAAACGTCGTTGTTTCCGTCGGTCGCGGTATCGGTAAAGATCCCAAAGCGGGTATCAAACTTGCTGAAGATTTGGCTCAGGCGCTTGGCGGCGTTGTCGGGGCTTCCCGTGCCGTTGTTGACTCCGGCTGGATGGATGCAAACCATCAGGTTGGACAGACCGGTAAAACCGTACATCCGCACATCTATGTGGCAGTCGGTATTTCCGGAGCAATTCAGCACCTTGCCGGTATGCAGGATTCCGAGTACATCATCGCGGTCAACAAGAACCCCGATGCGCCGATCTTCGGCGTAGCCGACTACGGTATTGCAGGAGACCTGTTCAAGGTACTTCCGATGCTGACCGAAGCGGTTAAAGCGGCAAAAGGCAGCCTGTAATTTTTAAGGGGCGTGTTGAGCTTATGCTTAGCACGCACCGAATTTTACATTGCTAGAAAACTGATTGTTTTTTAGAGAACCTTTATGATGCAAAAAGCCTGTTTTTCCTTTACGGAAGAACAGGCTTTTTTAGTTAACCTACCCAAAGCTTTATGCTAAAAATTCATCCGGCGTATACACGGGTATTTTTGACCCAAAAAAATCTTTTTTATTGCGTGTAATAATGCAATCTACCGATTCTTCTAATGCACATTGATATTGCAAACCATCTTCAAAATCAGGAAATATTTTATTCTTTAAAGCATTTAAAATGCTCTCTTTATTTGCACTACCGATTCCAATGATTTCGAATAAATTGCAAAAAATTTCTCGTACATTCTCTGCCGGAATATACTTCTTTAAGATATAAAATAACGTTCCTTAAAATTCAGCAGCCGAACAAAATATCAATTTTGGAGGATGCTGAATTGGTACGCGATAGCGTACGTACAATCAGCGAGTTTGCAGCAAGCAAACTCGACGTGTTTTTCAGCCGCGCTATTTGAGCGGCTGAAAATAAACGTTGAAATAGTATGAACTGCTACAATTCCTGTTATTTCGTTATCTTTACATTTCTTAATGATAGTTTGTGCATTATTAAAAAAAACAGGACGCTTTGCCAGAAAATCAACCAAAATATTTGTATCAAGTAAGACTTTCATATTTCGTAACCGCAAATTCTATAGCTTCTTGTTTATAATCAATATCCGGCGGTAGGCAACCAGCATACTGTATCAGGGCATCATAAGCTCTATTTTTTTCTTGCTGGGGTATTGTTACAATATGTTGTCTATTCGTTTTTTTCATTTTTACAAATAAATATTCAATATAATGCTGCACTTCCTGCTGCAGCTCCTTTGAAAGCATATTGTATTGCCGCATCATTATATCGTTCATAGAACGCTCCTTATCTATCCATCCCATAGCAGTATAGCACACTTTACCGTTTCATTAAACTCTGCGAGCTTGGTGGCGTTTGCAGCTACTGTGATGACAAGCGGCGTTTATCATTTATCGAAAATGCAGCATCACCATTTCCCCCTGCTGCAAGACGAACTGTTTACCGGTACATATAAACCTTAGTTCATGACTCCCCTTATTTTCAACAACGACCTCAGGCTACATCCCTTGCTTTACTTGGCAACGGCAAGGCTCACGGTTAGTTGGGTGCAGGGCATTTCCTAAAAGAGAAGATGCCCTGCAAAGCCGGTAGGGAATGGATTAAAACATCTTGCTTCGGTTCTATCGGTTTTATAACCATATTCGGCGGGCAGCATTTTTGAACGGCTTTATTGGAGCCGCTCAAAATAAGCATAGCACATTTACCGGCAATTAAAAACATGTCATCTCTTAGCATCTGCAGAACGGACAGGGATGTACGCTGTTCAACAGACCTGCGGTACTTTTTTGCCTAACTCCTTGCATCTGCTCCGCCTATTTGCAAAAAGTTGATTTTTATAGAGCCTTTATTTCTTCAACGGAAAGGCCTGTTCCTTCAGCTATTTTATCAATATCAAAACCAAACTGCTTAAAAGCCTTAGCCGTTTCAAGTTTGGTTTGATAGGCTCCCTGAGATATACCTTGTTCAATGCCTGTGGCAAAGGCTATTTCCCGTTCTTCTGCTCGTTGTACGGCTATATCGGTTTCATAATCATATTCGGCTAGTAACAAGTTTATAATTTTTCTATTTCCGCTTGAGTAAGCCCTGTACCCTCAGCAATTTTTGCTATCGGTATACCCATTTTCTTAAAAGCTAAAGCTGTTTTTATTACTCCATCGGAAAAGCCTCGCTTAATACCCTGTTCAATACCCTGTTGTATTCCTTGTTGTATTCCAATTCTTAGACTTTCTTCTCTCTGTACTGCGATGTCTGTATCGTAATCATATTCGGCTACTAACATATTTATTACCTCCCGTGATTTTCTCTGTAAGTATTCTTTTAAGATTCCTTTTTCTATACATATCTTTACCGCATTGGTAAAGCCATTTTCAGGATCAAGTTGCGTTTGTTTTCTTACCTCTTCAACAAAGAGACTGTATTCTTCAAGCGGTTTACAGCGGCTCAATACTTCTGCTCCTTTGTCCTTATTTATGTTATATACCTTTACCTCAAGCTCCAGCGGCACTTTTTCTGGTTTTGTTATAAACGCATCAGATAACTTTAGAACTGTAGTTTCAGGGTAATCTTCCTTGCCGTTATAGAAAACGTAGAATTCCGGCGTAGGTATTTTAGACAGCTTTCTTAAATATCTATCGGTCGGAGCTTGAAGTTTTTCATAGAGCCTTGCTATGTATTCTAAAAAACGCAAAGGCATGTTTTCGTTTATGGTGGATTGATGTTCTGCAAGAACGATAATCTTATTGTCGACAAGGCAGGAAACATCGTTGATTATGTTCATATACATAACATTATCGAGCCTTATGTTTTCTACAGGACAAGACATTTGCAGATTTGTTCCGTGCAAAGCGTTATATAGCGATAAAAAGTTTTCTTTAGCCTTTTCGTCTTCTGCAAAAAGATCGACAAAAACCGAATCTTTATATTTTCTGTTTGCCGTAGTCATAGCTGTTTCCTCTCTTGTTGTATTATAGCATAGATGGGCAGGTTTTAAAGAGGGGGTACCCTCAGCGATTTTTGCTATCAGTATACCCATTTTCTAAGCTAAAGCTGATTTTAGAGAGACCTTTAGCTGTAATCAACAAAGGTCGATTATTCGTGCCTTGTTCCTTATGGTTTATCCAAAAACAGCTTTCCGTAAGATAGCATTTATGCGTGGTTGGTACTCTTGAGTTTCAATCTGTAACGCTTCTATTATGTCACTATCAATACTAACCTGTACAGTGTGGTTTTTACGTTTTTGTAATGTTGTATGAAGCTCATAATAAGGACGAAATTGTTTAAGCTCCTCTTTTGTCTGCTTTGGGCAGTCCGAAAAATCAGTATTTTGAAAATTTTTGATTTCGTTTAGCCGTTCTTCCGTAAGCGGCGGAAGATTTTTAACTTCATCGAGCGTCATAGTTTTCATAATATTCTGCATCCTCATCAACTTCGGCTTTTCGTGCAGAGATAAGCCGTATTGCTGATGTTTGCAGCTACTGTGATGGCAAGCGGCGTTTATCGTTTACCGAAAATGCAGCATCACCATTTCACCCTGCTGCAAGACGAACTGTTTACCGGTACACATAAACCTTAGTTCATTGCTATCCTTATTTTCAACAACGACCGTTACTTTCTTCTGCACCGGTATCGGCATCGTAAATGACTCGCCTTTTTGCAATCTAATCGAAGAAACAGGCTCCATATCATTTTTTTGCTGATTCACCGTTTGCGCACTATTCTTCCGCGGTTGTAACTGAATGTTTGAAAGATGATCATATTCAGACGGAGATTCTCTTTGAATATACGGCTCTGTTTCATCAAGATTTAGATCCCGATTCAGTATTCTTGCATTTCTTGCAAAGGCTTCGGTTTTATCATGAGTATCCGTTTGAGTATCTCCTGCCGTTGAAACCGTTAAATCGGCAACACCGGCTAATACGGTGATAGGAAAGTAAAGCGCTCCGGTAGTCGGGGTACTTGTGCATGACATCACACTGATGCACAATATGCAAAAATATACATAACATCGTAAGTATTTCATATCTCAAACCTCCGTTTCTCGATAGTATCGGCAGCTTTCCAATGCGTAATGAGGTATCAATGCGTAATGTACCGCCCGGAACGACTATGTAACCTTTCAAAATCCTCATATCCATGCTACAATAGTCCCCGAGGAGAAACAGCCATGAGTACGGCGAACAGAAAGTACAAAGATTCACTGTCCAATACGGTACGTCCATATACCGTATTGGACGATGAGTTTTTCAGATGAAAAACTCACTTCTGCATGGAATCACCGCCATCCGTGGCGGTTCTGCATAGCCACCGCTTTTGGAAATAGACGATGCAGATACAAGAAATTAGGCAAAAAAGTACCGCAGGCACGGTCAAAAATGTACATCCATGTACATTTTCGACCTACGTGTTTGCAATGCAAACACGTTACTGATTGGAACCAGCGGCATCCGTGCCGCTTCTGAAACGTTGAGGACACTTTTTTGCCGTATGACACCGTAGATGCGTCGTATATTTCCAAAAGAAAATCAAAGGAGGTATTGAACATGTTACTCGCCGAATATGATTATGAGACAGATATCGCAGTGCAACGAGCGGAAGAACATGAAATAGCCTTTGCTCAAGGTATTGAACAAAGTATTGAGCGCGGCTTTGCGGGCGGCTCCCACCAAAAAGCGCTCGAAACAGCAAGACTGATGAAGAATGAAGCTTTTGACATGAGCATAATTGCAAAGCTGACGGGCATTTCCAAGCTTGAAATCGAAAAGTTGTAATCCAATCGGGAATAGCATTCTGTTTTACATTAACGTTCCACATATTTAATTATATGACTTATAGCGCATATTTTTTCAATTGACAAAAAAAGCCGCTTATTCAACGCCGTGTTAAACACTAAACACTAAACACTAAACACTAAACACTAAACACTAAACACTAAGCACACATAAAGAAAAGACAAAAAAAAGACCTTAGGAAGCAACTGCTTCCTAAGGTCTTGCAAGAGTTCTACAATCCGGGATGCGTTAAAACCGATGAAGGTTTATTCCGCAGCCGCCGGATTGAACGGAAACGCTTAGCGTACATGCCGTTTAAAGGCAGCATCCTTAACGGTGTACATTACATTATCGATATGGAAACCGTCTTGGTTTGACAGTACGGTAAAGCTGCGATAGCCGTTAAATTTAGGCATGGGAAGCGCATCTTTTACATCCGTTTCGGCGTTCACGGAACCGAAATCACCTCTAACTTTCGCCTTTGTAAAGCTAAATTTAGCTGCCCGATAATCCAACCACGCACTCTTCATAGTTGTGTTATAGACATAACCAACTACAGTAGCGTACGGCTGACCGGTCAGTGAGCCAGCAGTTTTTACGTCCGTGTCAACAACAGGCGCACCCGAATAGGCAGCCTTATCGCCTGCAGTAGCGCGCAGTCTTATCGAAGCGGGCGTAATTGTCCAGTTACCAGCAACAGCACCAGATTGATTAGACTTTACAACCGTCGGCACAATTACGAGAGCAATTTCCGTACCTTCCGCCGTAACAGACATCAGTACCTTATCATTAACAGCCGCACCTAAGGGGTTATCATCTTTATCGACAAATTTCGTGGCCATACCACTGATAACAGTGTTAATATCGGCAGGCAGCTGCATATCGAAAACAAGCTCGCCCTCTGCATACGGCTTTCCTACCTTGGAACTAAGCGTTTTAGTGTCATCCAGCTGTAAGGCGGGGGCGCTGTTACCGTTTGTAACATCGAGCGCACCGGTTGTTAAAAGGCTTGCAGGGTTGTCGGTGGGGAATCCGGAAGCAGGAGTACCGGAAACCATAGTGCCGTTTATTTTTAATCCTGAATCGAAAGTATACTTAACGCTCTTAAGACCGTCATCGGTAGTAAAGCTGACTACCGGCGACTCGTGCTTCTCGCGCACCTTGGAGTTGGCTTTCTTGGTGTCATAGGAATAGATAACCTTTGCATAGTACACCTTGCCAAACTGCAATCCCTTCAATTCCGCTTTATAATACTCCGGAGCAGGCGGAACAGCGGCCACATGTTCTACTTTGTAAGTCAGTTCGTTTGCGTCCTCAAGATTCTCCTTCTCCGATACAAGTATGGCATAGTTTTCACGCTCAAGAACGGAGCCAGCCCCTTTATCCAGATACAACATGGCTGCGTCTTTCATCGGAGCCCACGTCAAAGTCGGATCTGCGGTGTTAATGGCAATTTTATCGCGTCCAGCTACCGAAGAAAGCGCATATTCCTTGTTAGATGCGCCTTTCAACACAAAGTTCCATGCATCGACTGCATCTTTTGCATAGACAACGTCTTCACCCACAAAAGATGTTATTCCTTCATCGCCGCCAAATTCCACATCTTTATAGTGCGCTTTAACGTGATAAGGCTGGTCGACGACAATGTCTTTATCATCCACCTTGCAGAGGAAATAGGTAATCGAGTTACCGCCACTAGTAACAACATGACCGTTTATCGGCTTGTCGCCGTTAATTTTTTTCGCTTGTGCATCGGCGCCAAGATAGAAATCGGCTGTTGCCGTCGGATAGTTACCATTCAATTGCGCTTCCAAATACCAGCCTTTAAAACCGTACTTGAGCGCTACCTTATCGAGCGTTGTGGGGTTTCCTACTTTAACATGGTGAGCCATGCGGGCAAGTTCCACACCGTCTTGATTGCTGCAGCGGAAGCCGAGCCAGAATTGGTCGCCGACCTGAATATCTCTGCCGAACCACTGCTTTATTTTGGTGTAGTTAATTTTTACATCATCTAATGTGTCGGGCGTAAGTCCATTTTTAGTCGCATGACCTACAATCAACGTTTCGCTTAATGCTTCTTTTTCCGTTCTTCCAACGCTGAAATCCCAGTCGACATAGTTAGTCTTTGCTTCCTCAGTACCTTCGATAACCTTACCGCTCGCTGATGCATTCTGCTTTACCTTATACACGATCTTTTCACGAACCGAACGGGTCAAAAAGTCAGAAGCCTTGATAACGTTAATCGGGATGGTAACCGTATCCGGTGCAGCCATATCCTGCTTGGCTCCCCCGCCCGTATACTGTGCGGGATTAGCGTGTTTACACGCAAACGTTACAAACAACATCGCTGCGGTAAACAGTACAAAAAGTGTTTTTTTCATAGATTAAATCTCCTTCCAGTTGTGGAATATTTAATTTTTTAGTTGTATAAGATCGGCTGACAGCCAACTCCCTTATACACTGCTTTTTATATAGTAAGGGCAAAACACGAATATGTCAACCCTTTATTGACAACATTTCCTGCTGTAAATAATCAATATTTCATTGCAGCATTGTTTTTAGCGAAGTTTCCAATACTTGAGAAAAATTTATACCTTGCATTTCTGCTTTCCGTTTTAGCGTATACGGAATAGTACAATTTGTTTTAACGCGCCGGTTATCCATTTGATTTTTCACAAAATCAGGATAAATGGTAATGGCATACACTATATCACCGGCATTTGTTTGTATATCAGAAAAATTTTCAATAGGCAACGTATCACCGTCTTTTTCCATACCGTATATATGCAATTCGAGCGCTTCTTGCGCCATTGCTTGCGCCTCTTGAAAGTTTTTTCCGTAACTTACACAACCTAAAACATTCGGAAAATAGACGCTATAAGCGCCGTTTCCAGCCGGTTCAAAAACCGCTAAATAAGTCATTTTACGCATATATGGTCTCCTATTTTAATCCTGCTTGCTTTAAAATACTATTCAAAGTACATGGCTTTAAATCTCCGCTGTACATAGGAATGGTTACTTTTCCTTGCCTTTCCGAATGTTTAAGCTGGAAATGAGACCCTTTTGTTTCGTAAACATACCAGCCGTTTTGATTTAAGAGCTTTAATACTTCTTTTGCAGTCATAACTATGACAATACGTACTTTTAATGCGTATGTCAAGTGTTTCTCACGGAAATCAATTTTTACCTACGACCATTCCTGACGGGCATAATGAAGCATTTCCTTTGCACTGAGATTTCTATAGTCCTCTATATCACTCTTAAGTGTCGGTTGATTGTCCTTTTTTTTCAAAAATTGATTTCCGTGTTTTTGACACACTAGCGCAGGGAATGCAGCAGTTTCTGCTTCATCGTAAAGAGCGTCTTTGTAAGCGAAACCTTGTAGATGTGCGGGTTAAGCAGGCGGCGGGATGTGGGATGTAAACATTCCAGCTGTCTGC
Source organism: Treponema sp. OMZ 305 (assembly GCF_024181325.1). Taxonomy (NCBI): domain Bacteria; kingdom Pseudomonadati; phylum Spirochaetota; class Spirochaetia; order Treponematales; family Treponemataceae; genus Treponema; species Treponema sp. OMZ 305. The sequence continues at coordinate 2,599,044 of NZ_CP051300.1, forward strand.
TTGCCCGTTGATGCATCTCTTGCAGCGTTTCCTTTTGACCGGTGTATACGCCGCCTGAAATCTTGAGATGGAGCAGTTCTTCCGCCTTTGCCGCCTTAAACGAGAAGCTTTGATAATCATTCAACGGATGATAGTAAGTAGTCATTGCTTCGGCGTCGAGTGTTTCATCATGCAAGCCGATAACGTCGGCCTTAAAAAAACCGTCGCTGTCGTAGAGCCGCCACACTTGTTTAATGCCGGGGTTGGTAATCTTGGCGGGGTTATCCGAAAGCTTCATCACCGGCAGCCATGCTCCCGTCTCGGATTGACGTGCGGCGAGTTTATAGACGCCGGTAAATGACGATTCCTGTCCGCCGGTTACCATGTGCGTGCCGACTCCCCATGAGTCAATCGGGGCTTTGTTCAAAATAAGCGATTCGATAATTTCTTCGGTCAGTTCGTTGGAAATGGAGATTTTTGCTTCGGGTAAACCGGCGGCATCGAGCCGTTTCCGTACTTCGGTACTTAAATACTGCATATCACCCGAATCGAGTCTGACGCCGAAGTTTTTCCCTTGCGCTTGCAGTTTTTTTCCGACTTTTATCGCCGCCTCGATACCGGAACCGAGCGTATTGTAGGTATCAATAAGGAATACCGATTTATCGGGATAGATGGCGGCATATTGTTCAAACGCCTCTTCTTCGCTGGGGAAGGACATCACCCATGCGTGAGCCATAGTCCCCATCACCGGTACGCCGTAGAGCTTTCCGCCGAGCGTATTACTGGTGCCGGCAGCTCCGCCGATAATAGCGGCACGGGTAGCGCTCATCGCGCCGTCCGGGCCTTGGGCACGCCGCAAGCCGAATTCCATAATGGAAGATTTTCCCGACGCAAGCCAAATACGGGCGGTCTTTGTTGCAATCAAACTCTGAAAGTTGATAGTGTTGAGGATAAGCCCTTCGAGAAGCAAGGCTTCGATAATCGGCGCTTCAATGCGCAGTACCGGCTCGCTGGGAAATATAAGGCTTCCTTCATCCATCGCCCATACCGAACCTGAAAAGCGAAAATCCTTGAGATAGCTGAGAAAGTCATCGTCAAAAAGATGTAAGGTCGCAAGGTAGGCTATATCGGATTCATCAAAGTGAAAAGCTTGAATCGCTTCGAGCAGCGGCTCAAGTCCTGCAAGAACCGCGTAGCCTCCTCTAAACGGATTACGCCTAAAAAACATATCAAAGACACACGGCCGATTGTTTTGGTGTTTAAAATAACCTTGAGCCATTGTCAGCTCATAAAGATCCGAAAAAAGCGCATTGGTAATCATCATTACTCCTTTCTAACTGTTTTGCTCGCAAATAAGCTTAAGGAAAACCTCTAAAAAACTGAGGTTTTTAGAGGTTCTCAGATCAATTTCCATACCTTGCTTACCCTCCGATGGAGAGAATAAGAGCAATTTCACCAAGAGGGAGATCGACTTTTTCGGCGATAAAGTCGATCGAGAATCCTTGCCGTGCCAGTTCGACAACTTGTTCCCGGGGATTCAAAAGAGGAGAGACTTTTGCCGCAGTTTCGGGGATGCCGATAGGTTTTTTATAGATCATCACGGTATTTTTTTTAGTATCGGCTGCCGGTTCACCATCTCCTTGCGGTGAAGTTCGGTAGGCGCCAAGAAATTCTTTTTGCATTCGCCATTTTTCATGCTCCTGCTCAACAAGCGCAATATGTTTATCTGTATCAGCAAGCAGCTTTTCTATCTGTTGAATTTTATTTTCAAGTACCGTTACTGCATGATCCGATTCATGTTCAATGTCGATAATAAGCCGATTTACTTCTTCCCGAATACGGTCGCGGTATGCATTTTGTGAAAAGTTATGCGATGTCTTTCGATAAAAAACAATCATTAAAATAATATTAATACAGAGCAGTATGAGGGCAGCAATAAGCATAGGAATTATCCTGAAATATCGATTTTTTTTCCAAGCGATGGGTCTTGAATATAATATGATTTTTCGTCCGTAAGAGGCGAATCCTGTTTTTGCTTTTGAGGGGTATCGTTGAATGCTCCTCCGGAAGAACCGTTTGAACCGTCTTTATTTATCGCCGTTTTCTCAGCTCCTGTGGCTTCGGTCTTCTGTACCGTTTGCTGGCGGCGCGCAGCATCTTCCTTATTGGCTTGCTGACTGTTTTCGAATTCTGCAGCAAATGTCTGCCGCGCGTCTCCTTGAAGCTTTCCGACCTTATCAAGTTGAGTATAAAGTGTCTGCAGATCAATCGGTTGAATACCCACTGGGCGTCCTCTTTACGTCTTCATCATTGGTATAATCTTCATAAGGACCATACCGCACGAGACCGTTTTGCAAGAAGAATGTTGTTGCTTTGCAATCAACCCGTACATCTTCGATAATATCTTTAATAACGATTCGTACACCCGTATAAATATTTCCGGAAACAGATACCCGCCCTTCCGTTTTAAGCGCAGTAAGATAATCCCGTATCCGTTCTATCTCGTTCCGCAGTTCTTTAATCTCCGTCTCGTTAATATAGCGTAGCTCTTTTTTCTTTTTAAGCAACGCTTCTTTTTCTTCGGAAAGCTCTTTGAGAATCTTTTTTTGACCTTCAAGCGATTTTAAATCCAGCTTCAACGCAGTGAGCGCTTTTTCGGAGGCAAGCAACTTTTTCTCTAATATGATCAACTGCTCTTTACTGCGCGGATCAAACCCTACGCTGATAATTGTGTCGGAACCGCCTGCCGGACTACCGAGATTTCGGGCATAGACCCCTTCGCATGCAGTTACTTGGCTGCCGATAATATCCGCACGTTTTCCGCGGCAGATAACTTTATGGTTAGCAATAATCTTCGAATTTAAAATACCATCAGATACGACAACCATGTCGCCGGCTTCTACCAATTCAATATTTTGAATGAATTTTGACCATATTGACTTGCCTGCACGAATATGCCCGCCTTCTTTTCCGGCAATACCTTGACTGACGACGATGTCTCCTTCCGCATCCAATGATGCCTTCCCGACAGTGCCTTTTACTTCGATATTACCCGCAGCCTTAATAGAGAAGCCGTCGTCAACATTCCCCTTAACGTATACGGTTCCGAGGAACATAATATTGCCGGTCTTAATCGACACATTGCCCTCAATCGTCATAATCGGTTCGACATTGATCTTGTTCTTTATCAGCAGAACTTGTCCCTTCGTTTCGGCAACAACCGTCAGATTATCCTCTGCCAATCGGGTGTTCTTTCCCAATGGGATGGGGATATCCTTACCGGCAGCAGCGGGCAGGTATTTACCGGTAACGGTTCTTCCGCTCTTTCCTTCCTCAGCGGGAACCTTTTGGGCGAGCGGCTGCCCTTCAATGACATTTTGAATAAGGTTGAGTTCTTTAAAATCAATCTGCCCGCTCTTGTTTTCTTTGAGGCGCAGCTGTGAATTATCGGTTTCAAAGTTGAAGAGTATCTTAGCATCGGCGCCTTTTTGCGGCGGCGTTCCTTCCGCAATCAGATAATTTTCTCGATATACGGGGCTGTCTTGGAATTGCTTAACTCTTTTTTCGTTAACACCTGAAACAACACGATTATTTGATAAGAAGGTGATAATCATATCTGCCGACACATCGGCGCCGCCGGGCATCGGGGGTGATACGAAAAGGTATGCCCTCATCTCATCATCACTGATTTCAACAGACATCAGCGCATCATTGCCGGGCAAGTATTCATAATGTCCGATTCTGACATATTCATCCGCACATGCCTTGACAATCGGTTTTAAAATTTCATCCGGCGGAACCGCCACATTCCTGTCGCGTATTTTTTCAACGACATCGGCAAGCGCTACTTTTCTACCGTTACCGCTGGGCGGCGTAACTTTTAGGAATACGCCATCGGGAGCGCAGAACACATAAGCGGCTCCGTCTCTATTCATATTTTCTTCCGACACTTCTTCGGCGCCGAGTCCTGTTACGGTTTCTGTGTGAATAGTAGGTCTCTGTACTTTGTGCGCTTCATAAGCGCGGATTTTCCATTCTTTAGGGTTTAAGACAAAAAAACCCGATGCACCTTTTTGTAAAATTTCATAGTCGATAAGAGAGCGGCGTAAACCAAGCTCAACAGCAGCATTGTCAATCGCTTCTTCGAGGGTTTGCCCGGTAACTTCAACAAAAAAACGGGAGGAATCCTTTTCATATTGTTCCTTCATCTGCTCCCGAATTTGTTCAAAATGTATCATAGCAACGCTCCTACCGGATACCCTTACGAATATTGCTCAATTTTGCTTTAAGTTTTAGATTTGCACTGGTGTGAATCTGAGATACTCGCGATTCGGTTACCTCTAATACTTTTCCAATTTCCCGTAATGTCATATCCTCATAGTAATACATGATTAATACTTTTTTCTCTCTATCGGGAAGTTCATTAATTGCATCCACGATAATTCGCTTCATTTCTTCCCGCTCTACAATGACATCAGGATTAAGCGAAGTAGGCGCTTCGATACTGTCTACAACCGGCGTTTGCTCGGAATCATCCGATCCAAACCGTAAATCAGTAAGGGAAATAATACTGGTACCCGAAATTTTTAACAAAACCTGATGGAATTCTTCCACACTCATACTGAGCGCTTCGGCAATTTCCGAATCGGTTGCAGCATGCCCCAACCGAGCTTCCAAATCCGCTATCACTTCTTCGATTTCACGGGATTGCTGGCGTACCGAACGGGGCACCCAATCAATTGAGCGTAATTCATCGAAGATAGCGCCGCGGATGCGTGTTACTGCATAAGTATTGAATTTTACATTTTTTTCGGGATCATATTTATCGATAGCATCCAGAAGACCGAATACACCGTAGCCGACTAAATCATCAAACTCAACATTATTCGGCATACCGACGGCAACTTTACCGGCAACGTATTTTACAAGAGGTGCATATTTTATAATAAAAAACTCACGAAGATGCGGGTCTTGCGTATGTTTATATTCAAGCCAAAGCTCGTCTTCCGGTCTCGTATCTAAACTGACATTTCCCATACTCTATCAACACCCACCCTCTAATCCTCAGTTGCTAAAACGGTTCTAATTGCCTGAGCCATTACCTTACTATCGTTGCCGTCAGTTTGAATACCGGTCATCGAAAAACCGCTGGTATCCATTTGCATACTGTCATCAATATTTTCATTTTCAGCAAAACTATCATCATCCATAAATGAACCCGCATCGGGTAAATCCGATAAGCCGCTATCGTCTTGAGGACTGTCGTCAAAAGAAAAGGGAGAAGCATCCAAAGATTCGGTGTTTTTCCGAGCATCACCGCTATCGGAGATATCCGAAGCAGAGTCCGCAGGAACTGATTCCGTACTTTGCGGCTCTGTCTGCATTTCTGCAGCATTCGGCGGTACAGAAGTCTCCGCGTTATCGCCTGCCGTTACCGGCGCTGCGGCGCCTAACTCGTCATCAAGGGTAATATTAATATTTGCCCCGGAAGAACTATTCGCCGTTTCAGCGATATCCGATGACGCCGGCGAGGTAAAAAGATCGGGGATGAATCGCTCCAAGAGAATCCGTGCGCAAAACACAAAGCCTCCGGCTCCTACACCGGCAATAAGCCCCCTTCCTAAAATATGTAAGAACCGTACCCCACTTATCAGTCCGATAAGCATAGATAACACGCATGTTGCACCGGCAATGATTAAGGGAGCTTTTAGCTTCAACACGGACAAACCTCCACTTCAATAGCTTATGCGAATTTCTATCTCTCGTCAAGGTATTGCCTGAAAATTCTTCCGGGTAACCGCATCAGACACTTCCTTGAATATCCCCGCGGAAAAATTGATACTATTCGACCAGAACTGCCAAGGATGGCAGTAGTTCCATACAGCAGCGATGTTTTGTGCGCGCACAAAACTCGTCTTCAACTGTTGTACACGGATGTACAACAGTTGAAGATGGCTCAAATGGTCTGTCAGCCTCATTTTTCTGCGATATTTATCTATTTGTCTGATTCGTTTGCCCTTCTTTTAGGATAAACTGCGTGAAATTTTTCCAAAATTTCGCGCAGCAAGGAAGGCGCCCGTATCATATTCCTTTTGACTGCGAGTTTTTCCGATAAAAAACTCGATACTGTTTGGAACCACTGACCTCCTGTCAGTACAGCGATGGGGATGTCTCAAAAGTTGGTTACTTTTTGGACATCGCCATCAGCATAGCCGATAGGCTTTCAGTTTTTGGACAGCGCCTTCAATGCGCCCAAGGAGGATGGCGGGGGAGAAACCGGTTAAACCTTAAACTTATTAACCTCGGCTACCAAGCCTTCAATATTCTGTTTATTCTTTTGTGTAATTTCATTTACTTCTTGCACAGCATTATTGATTTGCACTGCTCCCGTAGCCATTTCATTCATACTGTCGGTAATAACACGAGTAAGATCGTTCAGCTTCTGCATCTCTTCCGCAACCCCTTCGCCACCTTTGAGCATTTCGGCAGAACCCTCGCTTACTTCAACCGTTACCATATTGATATTTTTAATTGCGGCAAGCACTTCCTTGCTACCGTTTTCTTGTTCACGCATTGCCTCAGTCAGACGGTCGCTCATTGACTTTACCTGTTCCGATAAGTTAAAGATAGTGCTGAATTTTTCTTCGGCTGTTCTGGAAGAATCCGAAAGCGTTTCGATTTCTCCGCTTAATATTTTCAGCGTTGCAGTGATTGCTTTACCTTGCGTTGCGGAATCTTCCGCCAGCTTTCGGATTTCGTCGGCGACAACCGCGAAACCCTTACCGGCTTCCCCTGCGTGTGCGGCTTCTATTGCGGCGTTCATTGCAAGTAAGTTTGTCTGCGAAGCAATATGCTGAATAACGCTCGAAGCTTCCAGCAAACCACCTGATTCCTCTGCAATTTTCTGCGTTACGGTATTGGCAGTCACAACGGTCTCTTTGCCGTCTCCGGTTGCGGAGGCTAATTTCTTAATAGCGCTGTCGGTATTTTCAAGCGTTTTGGTAATGGAAGCAATATTTGCAACCATCTGTTCTATAGAAGAAGACGATTGTGCAACGCTTGATGCCTGTGCTTCGATACTGGTATTAAGCTGTTTAATCGTCCGGACAATCTCTTCGATAGTGGATGCTGTTTCGGTTACGCTTGCCGCTTGCGTCATTGCCTGCTGCTTTACACTTTCAATATTTGTGCTGATTTGATGGATAGCGCTTGCGGTTTCGACCATGTTGGAAGCAAGTTCATTTCCAATTTCTTCCATTGATCCGCTATTTGCACCGACAGCACGTACCGACAGGGCAAGTTTTTCTATTGTTTCGTTGAAATATGCGGACAAATTTGTTATTTCATCATTTCCGAAAACCGGTAAACGGACAGTTAAATCTCCTTCGCCGTGAGCGATATCTCGTAATGCAGCGACAACCGCCTGAACAGGCTGCATCATTTTATAGGCGATAATATACACAATGCCAAGCGATAATACTAAAATAATAATGCCGATAACCATAATGCCTTTGCGAAGTGCGTTCACGGTTCTCATAAATTCATCCACCGGAGCTTTTATAATAACCGTCCAGCCGGTTACCGGCACGGTAGCGTAAGAGGCTATATACCTGATATCATCATATTCATAATAGCCGACTTCACTTTTTTGAGTATCAAGTGCATGCTGGGTAAAAGCCGCTAAAGAGGTAAGCGATGAGTTTTTTTTGACCATTTCTAGCGGATTTTGTTTACTTGTTACCATCTCATAATTTTTATGCGCTATGACAGTCCCTGTTAATCCGAGTATATAACATTCACCGGTTTTTCCGACGATAATATCGCTTATCTCTTGAGAAAGCAATTTTGCCGGTGCCGCCGCACTAAGAACACCGATGATGGTATCCATGTCGTCATACAGCGGAACAGCAAAGAGTATTTGCATATTATTCGTTATTTGCGAAAGAAATGGTTCCGTAATATAGTTTTTTCCCCTAGCAGCGGACTGAAACCATTCCCTGTCACTTACAAGCGTGAGGGATCTATGCGCGTCATACCGATTACCTTCGAGATCACACACACCGAAGTAATCTATATTTGCATTTCGTTTCGCTTCTATTGCTAGCATTTGCGCCTTTTCCTGCAATGAAAGACTATTGTCGCGTAAAAACGGCATACGGGCAAGTCCTTCTACAAATTGTACAAAGGAAGAGGCTCTTCCGTCGACAACTTCTGCAATATCTGTCGCCTTATCGGTAAGATGGGCTTCAATTTTTTCCATAACGGCTTTACGGGCTGTCCTTATTGTCAAAGTTCCCAGCGTAACGCCCGCCGCTAAAATCAATAACCCAAAAAATAAAACAAGCTTATATCTAAGCGGGAAAATTCGTTTTCCTGTGGTCATAAGGTATCTCCCGTCTTGATGTGTTTCCTGTATGTGTACAGACTTATTGGAAGGTGTGTGTCGGGGGGGGGGGGGGGGGGTATTATACTTTTTTCATTCATTTTGTCAAGCATCTCCTTTAGACAAATTTAAGATTGCATCAAACTACTGCATTACATGACATTTCCAAAGGATTAATAAGGCTTTAGAAAATTCTTACATTCAATGCTGTGAATACTACTCTTGTAACAGTGAATAGTTGGTAAAAAAATCCGCTGTTATTATGGAATCCTTCACTTGTAGGATGCGTAGCCGGCAACCGCCTGCTTATAGAGAAATGCTAATATTTTTATGTATATCAACTTTCTCTAATAACTTTATGTTAAGATATTATCACTTTACCACCGACTTATTCAAGGTATGAAAAGCATCAGATACCTTCTGAAAATATGCATACTGTCTAAACCTCGTGTACAAAGACGTACAATGTTCACGTTGCCCACCATGAATGGCAGACGTGTTAACGGAACATTTTTTTAACGGAGCCGAAAACGCCACGAGTAATTTCCCGTCCGACTGAGCGGGTAATGCTGTCAACTAAAATTCTTCCCAACCGGTCTGTGGTGCTTTGATTTTTCCGTTTTGCGGCTTCTTCCAGTCTTAACTTTGCCGCTTCCGCCCTTGCTTTGGCGTTTTCGGCTCGTATAAGCGCCGCTTCTTCTTTTGCCTTTGCTGCGGTTTCTTTTGCGAGCTGTTTTTCTTCGGCTTGTCGTGCTACAGCTTCAGCCTGTTCGGTAAATTGCTTGGTAAGAATCTCGTAGGCGGATTCACGGTCTACAGGATCCTTGTATTTGTATAACAAGGGAGATTCTTCTACCAACGCTGTGATTTTAGCGCTGTCAATTACACCTATTTTACTGTGAGGAGGAGCAATCAGTGTCCGCTGGGTTATGGAAGGGCTGCCGTCCTGCTGCAAAACGGAAACAAGGGCTTCTCCGGTTTTAAGCTGTGTGATGACTTGAGCGGTGTCGAACGCAGGATTGACGCGGAAGGTCTCGGCCGCAAGGCGTATGGCTTTTGCGTCCTTAGGGGTAAACGCCCTCAACGCATGTTGAATCTTATTTCCCAGCTGACCAAGGATAGCTTCGGGAATATCGGCGGGATTTTGAGTAACGAAAAAGACCGCAACGCCCTTCGACCGGATTAAACGCATAATTTGTTCAATCTTTTGAAGCAATATCTTTGAGCCGTTATCAAACAACAAGTGAGCTTCATCAAAGAAAAAAAACGATTTTCGGTTTTTCCGCATCACCGATTTCCGGGAGGTTTTCGTAAAGCTCGGATAAGAACCATAGCAAAAAGGTTGAATACAGCATGGGCTTTTGGTACAGTTTGACGGCATTTAATATATTGATATATCCGCGTCCCTCGAATGTTTGCTTAAAAAAATCAGTGAGGTCTAAAGCCGGTTCGCCGAAAAAATTATCCGCTCCTTCATTTTCGAGCGTTAAAAGATTCCGCTGAATTGCTCCTATCGAGGTGTCGGAGATATTACCATATTTTAATTTTAAATCCTGCTTATTTTCACTGATATAATGGAGCATCGCTTTAAGATCCTTTAAATCCAAAAGCAATAGTCCGTCCTCATCGGCGACACGGAACGCAATATTCAATACGCCGGTTTGCACTTCGTTAAGGTCTAACAGGCGAGAGAGTAACAACGGTCCCATTTCGGAAATCGTGGTGCGTATGGGGTGTCCTGTTTCTTGTAAGATACTCCACATCCGCACGGGATAACTTTTAAATTCAAAGTTTGAAATATGCAAGAGACTGAGCCGTTCTTGCAGTTTGACACTCGATTCACCTTTTTCGGCAAAACCGCACAGGTCGCCTTTCACATCCGGTAAAAACACCGGCACACCTAAATCGCTGAATGCTTCCGCAATTACTTTGAGCGTAACGGTCTTTCCCGTACCGGTAGCCCCTGTAATAAGTCCGTGTCTATTCGCCCTCATCGGTAAAAGTTCAACGGCAGCTTCGCCGCGGCCTAAAAAAATTGCTTCGCTCATAATGCTTTCCTTATAATGGTAATAAAGAAGGCAACCACTAAAAATATTTTTGATGCAGTTGCCATGGAATTTCGTCTCTAGGTCCGCTTAACCCATTTAAAGAGTTCCTCGCGGGTAAGCACAATCCAGATTGGGCGGCCGTGCGGGCAGATCGGTTCGGGAAGTTCAAAGGCTTGCGCCGCAATGCGCTGCTGTGTTACGGGATCGAGGATGGCGTGATCCTTACAGGCAGCGCGGCAAGCTGCTGAGGCTAAAACCTGATAGAGGATATCACCGGCATTTTTACGGACACCGGTGATGTCGCGGATAAGATCACGCTCCGTACCTGTCCACCGTGCCGGTACGGCGGTTACCTGCCATACGCCTGCACCTTCATCGGAGAGGGCAAACCCTGCCTTACACAGCAGCTCCTGATGTTTTTTGATAAACGCATCGTCTTCTTCCGATGAAGTAATAATCCGGTAGGGGATTAACAGCTCCTGTACACCGCCGGTATTGTGCCGCAGCTGCTCAAAGATAATCCGCTCGTGGGCGGCATGTTGGTCGATTAAATACAGCGCATCGTTTTTTTCTACCGCGATAAAGGTACCGGCAACCTGTCCGAGCAGCTTAAAATCTGCCGGAGGAAGATCCGGCGGCGGCTGTAAATACGCTGCCGTCCCCGTAGCCGCAGGCGGCGGAATAATATGCCCGCTTGCCGAATAGCTAACCGCCGCTGTCGCCGCTATTTGGCGGAATGCGCTACCGTATCCGCCCTGTGCAGTATCGTATTCCGCTTGAGTGCCGGACAAACCGCTGCCATACTGAAAATCCAGCGGGCGGGTAAGGCTTGGATCATACTTCTCTTTTAAGAGACTTGCAACGGTATGCTGTCGATAGAAGGAGCCGACGGCGCTGCTAACGGCATGGTGGATGGCGCCGTAATCTTGAAAGCGTGCTTCTTTTTTTGCGGGGTGGATGTTAAAGTCAACACGGGAAGGTTCTACCGTTAAGAATAAAAACGCAACGGGATGTCCACCGTTGGGAAAATAGCCTTCGCTGCCATACTCGATTGCCTGCGTAAGCCCGAACTCGGTAATCCTTCTACCGTTGACAAACACCATGATGGCGCGTTTGTCGCTGCGAACGACATCCGGACTGCCGAGCACAATACGGAACGAAAAATGCTCACCGCCTCCTTCGATTTCAAAAAAGAGCGCTTCGGGTTCTTTAAACGAAAAAGCTGCGAGGCAGCGTTCCCGCAACGACTCTACAGGAGAGAGCAGGAAGCGGAGCGTGCCGTCCGTGATAAAGCGCATTTCGGTGTGGTAATGCGGCAGGGCTTTGTCAAGAAAGATTGTCCGGCACAGCGCAGTCTCGGCAGCCGCCCGCTTTAAAAACTGCTTGCGGGCGGGAAAATTTTCAAAGAGGTTTTCTACCTGCACCACCGTACCGGCATTTAGACGCGCCGGAAGGATCTTTCCCAGCTGCAATTTCCATGCGGCGGGACCGTTTCGCGTCGAGGTAATCTCCAGATTGCTGACCGCTTTAATAGAAGAAAGCGCTTCGCCGCGGAAGCCGAGGCTGTGCAGGGAGAGCAAATCTTCCGCCGTGGAAATTTTGCTCGTGGTGTGAGTGTCCGTACAGATTGCGAGGTCTTCACGGCTCATTCCGCAGCCGTTATCCGTAACCCGAATGCGGTCGATACCACCGCCCGAGATTTCCACCTGCACCTTTGAAGCGCCTGCATCGATTGCGTTGTCTAAAAGCTCGCGGATAACGGCTGCGGGGCGGTCGATAACCTCTCCGGCGGCAATCTTCCGCGCTGTTTCCGCATCAAGCGCTTTTACCGGCTTGTAGACGGCGGCGGAATCAGCTGATTGAGATACGGTATCCATTGCTATACGTCATCAACTGAAAAGAGCTCAAGTTCAGGCTTATCCTGTGGCGGTACCGGCTGATTCATCAATATCTGCACCTTGCTTTCTATTTTATCAATATCTTTTTCCAAAGTTTTAGCGAGTTTTATTCCTTCTTCAAAAGCGGCAAGAGCCTCTTCCAACGGAAGATCGGCGCTCTTGATTTTTTCGCTGATTTCTTCAAGACGGGCTAAGCGTTCTTCAAACTTTTTCAACGTATTCTCCTTCAACAGGGACAATCGCATCAGAACCTCCACGGAGAGCGGTTCCGTTCCGGTCTGCCTTCAGACAGGTCAATCTCAAGAAGTGCTGATTAATTCGCATTCGAATTAATCGGTGTTTCCTTGACATTTGCCTAACCCGCGTTTGAGGCTTTGCCGACGCAAAGCATAAGGCAAAATTGGCGCGAAAGTTGCATAAAAAGGGATTCGTAAGCTCCGTTGATTATCTGTTATTAAAATATATCTGTCAAGTTGCTATCTCGAATGGATTTTTTCCGCTCCATACGCATTCGTGTCGTCGTAAGATAAAGAGAGCATGCGACGCCTTATACTTTTTCAATATTCTATGCTATACTATCGATATGGCGCCTAAAATATGCCTTGTATTGACGGAAAATACAATTGATAAAAATATTCAACTCATTGAACGGTACCGTCCGTGGATCGATATTGTTGAGCTGCGGGCAGACTTTCTTGACCCGCAAGAGTTGCTGCACATCCGTATGTTTCCGAAAATTGCGCATATACCGGCTATCTTAACTATACGCAGATTTCTGGACGGCGGAGCATTCAAAGGCGGGGAAGGCTCCCGTATCACACTGTTTGCCCGCGGGCTTGCCTTTGCGGATACCGAGCCGCTTAATAATTTTGCATATCTCGACCTCGAATCCGATGTGCAGGCGCCGAGTTTGGAAGAGGCGGCGCAAGCCTTTAACATCGGCATTATCCGCAGTGTTCACAGTATCAAAGCGCCGATTAAAGACATCGCTGCTAAAATACAGGAAATCCGGCGGACGGACGAAGAAATTGTAAAAATTGCATATAAGGCCGATAGCCTTGCGGATGTAACGGCGCTTTTCAAACAAGCACAGCAACTTAACGGACAAAATATATTAATTGCGATGGGCAAGTACGGTATTCCTTCTCGTATTTTAGCGGCGAAACTGCATTCTTCAATTGTATATACCATGCCGCGGGAATATATTGCTCAACATCATTTGGAACAAGAATTCATCGATCCTATTACGCTCAACGAGCTATATCGCTTTCGCACAATAAATGATAAAACGAGCATATACGGGGTTGCCGGTATGGATACGACAAGAAGCCTCAGTCCTGCTATTCACAATAAAGGTTTTGAACGAAAGAATATCAACGCCGTCTATATCCCGATTTCGGCTGCGGACAGCAAAGAAGTTATTGCATTTGCCGATTGTACCGGAATAGCAGGTCTTTCGGTTACTCATCCGTTTAAATTCGATATTATTCCTTTTTTGGATTCGATCGGTCCCGCGTCAACTGCGTGCGGGGCTGTGAATACGGTACTATTTGACGGAGGCAAACGGCGAGGCTTCAATACCGATATCGACGGTTTTTCGCGAGCTTTGCAAGAATTTTTGAACGTTCAGAGCCTGAGGTTTAAACATGTCGCTATTATCGGTACCGGCGGAGCGGCGCATGCAATTGCCAATGCCGTACATCTGCTGCATGGGAAAGCCTGCGTTTTCGGTCGTTCTGCGGAAAAGGCAAAACAGCTGGCAGAACAATATAACTTCCGATGGGCGGTCTTGGACTTGGCCTCTATCCGTATACTCAAAAAATATTCCGATGTGATTATACAGGCGACCTCTGTCGGTATGCATGAGGATGAAGATCCGCTTGAATTTTACAGTTTTTCGGGCGCCGAAAAGGTATTCGACGTTATCTATACTCCCGAAAAAACAGCGCTCTTAAAACGTGCCGAAGCTGCCGGCTGCGATATTTGTAACGGATACAATATGCTTCGGTACCAAGCATATAAACAATTTGAATTATTTACAGGAGATTCCTATGAGTAATACGATAAGTATTGAAGATCAAAAAGTATTGGTTGCACACGCTGCTATTGACAAACTGATTTCCGAGGGGCTCATCCATTCGGGGATGAAAATCGGCCTTGGAACCGGCTCTACCGCGATGCCTGCCGTAAAACACTTGGCTGAGTATATTGCAAAAGGGAAGCTAAAAAACATCGCTGCCGTTCCTACCAGTTTTCAGACATCAATAGCGTGCGAGGAATTCAACATTCCTATTTTTTCCCTCAGTTCGGGACGCATCAACGGCTCGTTGGATCTTACGATTGATGGAGCGGATGAGATTGATTCCAAAAAAAATCTGATTAAAGGCGGAGGGGCGGCTTTGTTGCGTGAGAAAATTATCGCCTATAACAGCGAACTGTTTGTCGTTATCGGGGATGAAACAAAAAGCGTCAAAACGTTAGGAGTCCATTTTCCGCTCCCCATCGAAATTGTACCGGAAGCACGGCTCAGCATTATGAAAAAACTTGAAGGCTACGATGTTTCGATGATTATCCGTGATGGCATCCGGAAAAAGGGGCCGGTTATCACCGATAACGGAAACTTCATCATGGATATCAAATGGCCGCCCAATACAAAAATCAATCCGGCAAAATTGGAAAGCGAGCTGAATGCCATACCGGGCATTATTGAAAACGGATTTTTTACCCAAAAACCTCCGCGCGTCTTTTTAAGCAACGCCAACGGAACCATCGAAGAATTCTAACAGATAAAAGGCAACCGCACCGGAAGTCAAACGGTTGCCTTAAACATTACCAATTGATAAAACATCACAAATTGATAAAACAACTTTATCCGAAAAATAGAGCAAGGTACCTCTATAGCGTTGCTATCTCTTCAGCGCTTAAACCGGTTACTTGCATAATCATTGCGATATCAGAATGGATCTGCTTTAAAATTTTTGCACTTCCAACAACTTTTTTATGCCCCCTGTTCTATGCCTTGTTCTATACCTTCAGCAAAGGCTATTTCACGTTCTTCTGCACGTTGTACTGCAATATTCTCTTCATAATTATATTCGGCTATTAACAATATTGATTACCTCCTCTTTTGCAAATATGCGGGCATCTGCGTTGCCTTTCCAGCGCTTTTGAAAATAGTGGTACCGGATACAAGGCGCAGAGCGAATAACACCCGCAGGCGTGCTTTTTGCACGTCGAGGACTGTTATTCGCTCTGCAACGCCGTAGACGGTATGTATATTTTTGTCGTCAGCGCTTTTGCAAATAGGCGGTACAGATACGAGGCGCGAGCACAAATTAACCGCAGGCCTGTTTAAAAGCATACCTCCATGTACGCTTTTAAACGACGAGATTTGTGCATAACACAAATCTCGCTTCTGTTTAATTTCACGGACATCCTTGTCCGTTCTGATACGTCGAGGATTGTTTTCAGTAACGGCATACGGGTATATAGCCCTTCCGTAAGCCTTTTGAAATAGACAGTACAGATACAAGGCGCGAACAAAAATAAAGCGCAGGCACGGTAAAAAATGTACGTCCTGTACATTTTTTACCTACGTGTTTGCTGCGCAAACACGCTGCTGTGCAGAAACACCGCCATCCGTGGCGGTTATGCTCCTCCAACGCTTTTGAAAATAGACGACGTAGATACAAGGAGCCTAGCAAATTCCAACCGGAGGCGTATCTTTGATACGTTGAGGATTGGAATTTGCGTAGCGACACAGTAGATACGCCGTATATTTTCAAAAGATCACTCCTTCCAGACTTGAAGAACCCCCGGCTGCTTCCCCAGCTGCTCGATAAATTCATCGGAAGAGGAAACTTTCAGCTGGGAAGAGCCCTTCACCTGATAGACGGTATCGTTATCGGTAATATGGATAAAAATATCGCAAGTGCCTTGCGCGCCGAAGAGGAAATCCTTGAGCGGCTGGAACTGTAAATCGGTTTCGATGAGCGGATCAAGCTCAAGGTGCACCTCTTTAATCGAACGCTCTTTCAGCTCGTCGATGCTGACCATCGATTCAACGAGAAACGACGGCGTATCGCGCGAGCAGTCCACTTTCCCGATAAGGCCGCACACGGTTTCAGGCAGCGCATTGGCGCGGTTTTCTTCCCACGCCTTGGAAAAGAAGGTTAAATCGATGGTGCCGGTGCGGTCTTCAAAGGTGCCGAAGCCCATCCATTTACCGTTTTTAGTCTGATAGGGGCGGATACCGGTAATCATCCCGACGATGGTATACAGCTTTTCCTTCTGCGCACGCCGGAAATTAATCAGCTCCAAGGTAGCGCTGCGGTCAATCGCCTTTTTGTACTCATCGAGGGGATGGCCGGAAATATAAAAGCCCATCAGCTCTTTTTCGATACGGAGCTTTTCCTTCTGCGGCAGATCGTTGACTTGCTTAAAGGTAAAATCGGAAAACTCTTTAATGCCAGTGTCCTCAAACAGGCTGGTTTGACCGACTGCCGATCCCGCCTTTTTCTGCGCGCTGAACGCCATTGCCGCTTCAAGATTATCCAGCAGCTCGGAACGGTTCTGACCGAGCTTATCGAAGCATCCCGTCTTGATAAGCACTTCCAAGTTCTTTTTATTCACGGTGTGTAAATCCAGCCGGTCGAGAAAATCGATAAACGACTTGTAGGGGCCGTGCGCGGTGCGTTCAGCGACAATATCGCGAGCAGCCTGCTCCCCTACCCCCTTAATACCGAGCAGTCCAAATACGATATCGCCCTCATAGACCGAAAAATATTCTTCCGAGGTATTGATGTCGGGCGCATGGAGCGCAAGCCCCATCTTATTCGCTTCGCTGATATACTCCGGCAGCTTATCCGTCGAGGTAATCTCGTTGGTGAGGTTGGCCGCCATAAATTCCGCAGGAAAATTTGCTTTGAGGTATGCGGTTTGATAGGCCAACACCGAATAGGCGGCGGCATGGCTCTTGTTAAACCCGTAACCGGCAAAGGGAATGAGGATTTCAAAAATACGGTCGGCGTCTTTTTCCTTAAAATTATTTTTTACCGCGCCTTCGATAAACCGCGTTTTTTCCTTTTCCATTACCTCTTTTTTCTTTTTTCCCATTGCGCGCCTCAGCAAATCCGCTTGACCGAGGCTGTAGCCGCCGATACGCTGCGCTACCTGCATAACCTGTTCCTGATAGACGATAACGCCGTACGTTTCCGACAATATATCTTCAAGGCAGGGGTCGGGATATTGGATCTTCGATGAGTCGAATTTCGATTCGATAAACTGATCGATGTAGGCCATCGGCCCGGGACGGTAGAGGGCATTTAACGCGATGAGGTCTTCTATTTTATCCGGCTTTGCGCGTTTCAGAATATTCTGCATTCCCTGACTTTCAAACTGAAAGACCGCGGCGGACTTTCCTTCGCCGAGCATTTTAAACGTCGCCGCATCCTGCTCATCGATCTGCGCAATGGAGAAGTTCGCGTACTCCCCTCCCCGCTTTTTGATGAGATCTTCCGTGTGCTTAATCAGCGTCAGCGTCTTGAGCCCGAGGAAGTCCATCTTTACCAATCCGCAATCTTCTATTAAATCCATCGTAAACTGCGAGGCGGTTTTGCCTGTCTTGGAATCTTTGTACAGCGGCACATAATCGGTCAGCTTCGTTTTGCCGATAACGATACCCGCCGCGTGGAGACTCGTGTTCCGGTTGAGGTCTTCCAGCTTTTCCGCAATGGAAAAAAGCTCCGTGTACCGCGGGTCGGAACGCATTTCGGCGAGTTCGGGAACATCCGCAAAGGCTTTTTCAAACGTGAGCTTGGGATCGGAGGGCATCATCTTGGTAATAGCGTTTACCTCGCCGAGCGGAATTTCCAAAACCCGTCCGACATCTTTGATTGCCGCCTTAGGTTTTAAAGTTCCGAACGTGATAATCTGCCCGACGCTTTCATCACCGTATTTTCTGCGCACATATTCGATAACCTCCTGCCGCCGTTCGAAGCAGAAGTCAACGTCAAAGTCCGGCATGGAAATACGTTCGGGATTAAGGAAGCGTTCAAACAACAGCTTGTATTTGAGCGGGTCGATGTCGGTGATCCGCATCGCATAGGCGACAATAGAACCCGCCCCGGAACCGCGCCCCGGCCCAACCGGAATGCCGTGCTCCTTCGCCCAGTTGATAAAGTCCCATACGATGAGGAAGTACCCGACAAAGTCCATCTTCATAATAATACCGAGTTCATAGTCGGCGCGCTGGGTCATCTCTTCGGTAACGGGATTGTAGCGTTTTTTTAAGCCCTCGTGCACGAGGTGGGTGATATACTCTTCTTTTGTCGCAAAATCTTCCGGTATTTGATACACGGGAAGGAGCGGCCCCGGCTGCGGAATTTCAAAGTTACAGCGCTCCGCGATGCGGCAGGTGTTGGACAGCATTTCGGGATAACCGGGAAAGAGCTTTTCCATCTCCTCCGCCGATTTAAGATAGAATTGATCGGTTTCAAACTTCATGCGATTGGTGTCGGAGCGGTTCTTTTTTGTGCCGATACAGAGGAGGATATCCTGCGCAACCGCATCCTTTTGCTCCGCATAGTGAGCGTCGTTCGTTACCACCATCGGTACGCCTATCTTGCGTGCCATCTCAATCAGCATCGGCGCAACCTTCTCCTCGTCGGCAATACCATGCTTTTGCAGCTCGATAAAGTAATTGTCGATACCGAATATGCTGCGGTAACGTCTGACATGCGCCTCGGCCTCGGCCTTTTTCCCCTGCAACAGCAGCGACGGCAATTCTCCCGCAAGACAGGCAGAAAGGCAGATGAGCCCCTCCGAATACTGTGTCAGCAGCTCCTCGTCAATACGCGGTTTATAGTACATACCCTCGGTGTAGCCTTTAGAGCACAGCACCATCAAATTCCGGTAGCCGGTTTCGGTTTCGGCAAGCAGGATAAGGTGAAAGTATTTGCGGACACCGGTATTGGTATTCTCCGGCTTTGCGAACCGACTGCCGTTCGCAACATATACCTCGCAGCCGATAACCGGCTTTATCCCCTGCGCCTTGCATTCACGGAAAAAACGCAAGGCGGCAAACATATTGCCGTGGTCGGTCAGCGCGAGGGCTGTTTGTCCGAGGTTCTTAGCGGTTGTTATCAGTTTTTTTATGGAAGAAGCGCCGTCCAACAGCGAATAGTCGGAGTGCACGTGTAAATGAACAAAATCTTGAGGCATACCCGAAACTATAGCAAAAATGGAGGCAAATGATAAGAGGCGGAAAACAGCAACACACCTAAAAACTTTGACATTTATAATTCACAATTCTTAATCAATAATTCCCCACCACTCATTCAGCATTGTCCGTGCCTCTTCTTGTAATGAAGGAACTACGCAAACTTCCAGCTGCTTGAGGTTATCGGTGCGGTATGCACGGCCGAGTTTCCGTATCGTTTCGAGTATTTCACTGTCGAGAGCGGGGTGCTCATCCAAATACGAAAGAATAATGGTGAATACCGAAGCAGTAGAGCAGATTTTTTCCCATTCGGCAAGCTCGGAGATTTCTTTACGGGAAGTAACGCCGGTATTGATGCGGTAGTTGTATACGGTATCGGGGATGCCTACGTACGTACCGGCATATAAGGCGATAAAAAAGTAGGTTAGAACGTCTTCCGCCATGGTGCAATAGGTAAAGGGGATTTCTGCAAAAGCTTTTTGAACAAGATTCGTTTTAAAAAGTTTGCCCCACAAAAAGTCCGAATAGAGGTGTTCTATCAGAAATCCGTGCATAATTGCATCGCCATGTAAAACACCCTCGTATACGTTTTGAGATCTTCGTGCAAAGACGGCAACACGTGCTTCCGGTTCCCCTTCCGTACCGAATACCGCGGCCTTTCCATGCACAATATCCGCGCCGGACGCACAAGCGGCATCGTACAGGATGCGGAGAGCCGCGGGCGGCAGCTCATCATCGGAGTCGGCAAAGGCGATGTATTCCCCCGATGCAGCATTCACTGCCGTCCGGCGTGCTTCCGCCAGTCCAAGGTTTTTTCCGTGTTCCAAAAATACGAACGGCAGCCCCTGCGCTTTAAACAGCTTGGCGTACGCTTTAATGATACGCTCAAGCTCTTTTGTGCCGGGGCTGCCATCGTTTACAATAATGGTTTCAAACAGCGGCGCATCCGCCTGCTGTAACACTGTGTCTAAAAACCGCCCGACCAGCCCCTCCGTCCCGTACACCGGAACGCAGAGGCTGACGAGCGGCTTGTGCTGCGCTGCACGCCCGAAGCGCACTGCGCAGCGTTGAATAAAACTCATCGTACGGGTTATTCCCAGTTAAAACCGGAGGATGAAGGCTTTCTTTGCAATTGTTTAGAGAATATCCCGCCAGCATCCTTTTCTTCCAGCAAGTTTTTGTCTAAGTCATATTCAAAAACTTTGTTATTGTTAGCTTTAACATGGAATGCAGTAATTCCGTCTTTACCCCAAGCACTGTCCGAAGCAATCACAAGCTTTTTCGGCTTAACGGCGATAAAGCGGTAGAATCCATAGCCGACTCCCGGATTCGTACCTTCCGGAGGTACGGGATTCTTTTCAGCGCGCTTTTCTGCATTACCGGAGAATGATGCCGTTTTTGCAATTTTATACAGTACACTGCCGTTTTTAAAGCTATCAAGTTGATACCCGCTATTATCTTTCATCCCTTTTTCTATCTTTGACGTAACAGCATACAGCACACCGTCGACTATCCGTAAGTCATAAATAGCTTCATTATACTCGTTGTAAGAGTCAGGATAAGTATACGAATCTTCGGCAATGGCGGAAGAAACAATCGTTACATCCGAAGTGTCAGGGCTATCCTTCTTGTACTTTGTTACCTTGAGCGTATAGGTAGCGGACGGTACTGTTTGCTCTTCTTTCGTAGCAACAAACACCCCGTCCTTGTTTGCAGCAAGGGCAGTAACGGTTTTGCCTGATGGTAGTGTAACGATATAGGATGTAAAAGCAGCCGATGTAAAGTTAGAATCCCATGTCCACCGTTTTATTGTGTATCCAGCGGGCTCTTTAGCAGCACAATACAGAAAGTTTGTCCCATCAGAAACATCTGCTGCAATGGCAATGACCTTAGACGTAATACCTAAATTCAGCTTTACATCCTGTGTAAAATCATACGAATTATCTTTGAATTCAAACCGCTGAATACAGTAATTGGTACCTTCCTTCCATAGTACATACAAATTTCCTTCCTGATCGTAGCAGAAGACATCCATAATTTCATTAGAAGAAACTGCCGTCTGGTAGATTTTAGTGGAATCAGCCGGTGCAGGGCTTGTACCATCAGTGCTTACCCAATAGCGTACACCGTTGTAAGCAGGAGGTGTGCTGGAATCTCTCTCCCACAGCAGCACCGGCGTTTCCGGGTATTTGTACTCGGATTTTTGCCCATACCACGTTGCCTCTGTGTCGGTGAAGGTTATCTCATTTGTTTTCCGATTAAAGGCAGCGATGCGGTTCTTATTCCCGTTGCTTCTCCAGTTTTCGTTGAGGTACTCTATGTTGTATCCGTCATCCGCAATGTAGATATTTTCTTCGTCACAGCCGATAAAGCCAACGGGATTGGAGAAAGAACCTGAGTCAAAGGGGAGGTATGCATCGGTAGTACCGGCTTTAGGGTGCTTTTTTAGATAGGTCACGGTATTATCGTCACGAGAATAGCAAACGAGCGCACCCACCATATAATAGAGCATTCCGCCATCAAGCCTTTGCTCCCGCAGCAAACAGTACACACCGCTTGCGTCGGCAAAGAGGCCGGTACACTCGGTAGGCACGTTCATTACAGCGCTGGTACGGAGTTCATCAAGCTCAGCCGCATTTTTTTCGGTGAGTGTGAGAGCAGTTCCAGACAGCGCCGCGGTACAGGCAAACAGTTTATTAGGTTTGGGAACGGGAGGGTGACGGTTACGGCGTACCGTTAAGAAAAGTTCACCGTTATATGCAGCCATTGCAGTAATCTCGTCGTTAGTCTCTATGTCTGGCAGCGTAGCAAGGTTAACACTGTTTGAGCATGTAAAAGTATTATGCCCGTTTTCCGTTACCGCATAGATGTCAGGCTGTGTAGTAACAACAGCTACAAAAATAGTACCGGTTTTAGAATCAACCGTCATCGTTTTAATTCTACCTAAACTACTTGGTAATTTGCCCTGAATAGCGGTCTCAAAACCGAAATCCACATTGCCTTCGGCATCAAAGCGGCTAAAATGCCGTGAACCGCCCTTATCATACAGCGCATATATTCTGCCGTTGCCGTCCCGTGCCGTTACCGGTAACATATAATTGCCGTTGATTTTAACATTTGTAAGGAACTCTTTGTCTCCAAGCTGCAAAGCAATTTCGGGATCTGTAGGATCATCTTTTACAACACGGAGAAGAATATTCTTCATACTTTTCGGCGTTTTGGAAAGCTTTACGGTAACAGGATTGTCTCCAGCCTGAACGGTGCGCACCGCCAAACCGCGCCATACGCCTGCAACCGTTGTAACAACAACCTCTACAGTAATTTTCTTTCCGACGGGAACTTGAATCGTTAACGATGTTGTTCCTTCCGCTAGTTTACTTCCATCTTCTTTAGTAACGATAATTTTCGTATTCCTTTCATCAAAAACCGGCAGTCCGCTGGCGGGATCAACTGAACGGGCCGATCCGCCGCCGATAACAACTCGCACAGTACCGGTTCCTTTTCCTGCCGTGATACCCTGATTACAAGCTGTAAACGCAAGGCACAGTACTGCAAAAAGAATACTTACAAAGTTTACTTGCAGTTTTTTCATACGACTCTCCTCCTCTCATAAAAAATAGTCATTCGTATTTATCAATGGAATAAAAATTCCGACTTATCTGCTATCTTTTTCGGTAATCATACTTTACCCTTTTCTTCAGCCATAGTATATCTTATCTCGTAGAAAAAATATAGATCAGTATGTAATTCATAATTTTGAATTACGAATTCTAAGATACGACGGAAAGCGCCGAGTTTGCTCTGTGGTCGCTATAAAATAAAAACGCCATAACAACCGCTGGAAACAACGATAGTACGGCGTTTATTATTATGGAATAGAATATTGAAAAGTTAAAAAAAAGTTATCGTTATTCCTCAGGCTCAAAATCATCGGGAATATCAAGGTTTGTATATACGTTCTGGACATCGTCATCTTCTTCGAGACGATCGACCATTTTTAACACTTTACGGATTGTTTCCGCTTCCAAACTCATATACGTTGCGGGAACCATGGAAACTTCTGCAGAAACGGATTCAAAGCCTTTTTCCTGCAAGGCTTCTAGTACGGAAGCAAAGTCGTTGGGATCGGTTGTTACCGTAATAATGCCGCCATCAGCTTGAATATCTTCTGCACCGGCTTCCAAAGCTTCTTCCATCAGTTTTTCTTCACTGACAGCTTCGGCATCATATTCAATAACGCCTTTACGGTTAAACATATAAGCTACCGAACCCGTTGCACCGAGGTTACCGCCGTTTTTGGAAAACAGGTTGCGTACATTAGCAGCCGCCCGGTTTTTATTGTCAGTCAGCACTTCTACCAATACCGCTACCCCGCCCGGCGCATAGCCTTCATACAACAGCTCTTCGTAACTTGCACCGCCCAATTCGCCGGTACCTTTCTTAATAGCCCGTTCAATATTATCTTTCGGCATATTAGCCGCGCGTGCTTTTAATATCGCAGTTCTTAACCGAGGGTTACCGTTCGGATCCCCGCCGCCCATACGTGCAGCTATAGAAATTTCTTTAATAAACTTTGTAAACATCTGACCGCGTTTTGCGTCGGCAGCCCCTTTTGCGTGTTTAATCGTCGCCCATTTACTATGTCCAGACATTATATGCTCCTTCCGTCTTAAAAGGTTCAAAAACAAGATATGCGCAGAAGTTATAGCATACTATATGTAGCTCTGTCAATTACGCATCTTTTGGAAATATACAACGCATCTACGCCAAAACTATACATCCGTGTATAGTTTTGGCTACGAGTTTCGCGTAACCGCGGAACATCGCTTCTGATATAACCAGCGGCATCCGTGCCGCTACTGCAATAAATCCTCAACGTATCATCACGGACAGGGATGTCCGTGGTTCCAAACAGTAACCAGTTTGCTTGCAAACCGGCAGCTCAAAAATGTACAAGGACGTACATTTTTGAGCGAGGATGTCCGTGGTTCCCAGCAGTAGCGACGTTTTTGTGCAGCAAAAACTCGCGTTCAAAAATTGACAAGGAAGTCAATTTTTGAACTTGCCACGGACGGCGGTGGTTCCACGCAGAAGCGAGTTTGCCCTGCAGTATTTGTCCGATTGGGTTGATTTAACCGGAGCATAAAATTGAGATATGTCAATCAAGGATGTTGTCAATCAAGGATAGTAATTATCCCAACTTTGTGTTACACTAACTTAGGAAAACACTGTTTAAATGCGCTCCTCGCTTTAATCAGCGCTTCCCTAACTATACCGCGAATTGCAGACTTTTAATATTTTTTATTTTATCTTGGATAGATGTGGTTTTATATATGCAATATCATTGCGAGGTAAACTATGGATTATCGTTTTAAAAGAATAGGCTCTATTTTTTTATCCATCGTAGTAACACTCTCTTGGCTTATTGTTTTTACTGCTTGCCGCGATACACGAGAAGCGGTTCTCTATCTCTATAATTGGACATACTACACGCCCGATTCCGTTATCAAAACCTTCGAAAAAAAATACAATGCCAAAGTTGTCTACGATGATTTTGCGTCAAACGAAGATATGTTTGCCAAACTCATGGCAGGTTCAAAAGGCTACGACCTTGTTATCCCATCAGCAGACTATGTTTCTATCATGATAAAACTTAATATGCTTGATCCTATCGATGTTTCAAAAATCCCGAACATCCGCTATTTACGTTCGGATGTACTCCATCGAATTGACTATGACCCTAAAATGGAATTTTCAGTACCGTATTACATGGGCGCTGCCGGTATTGCGGTAAACACCAAAGAGGTGCCCGACTATGAGCGCGGCTGGAATATCTTTGAACAGGCAGATTTAAAAAACAGAATGACGATGATGGATGATATGAGGGAAGTGCTCGGCGCTGCATTAGGTTCTTTAGGTTACGAGCCGAACAGCACCAATCCCGATGAGTTGGAACAGGCATATCAGTTAGTCCAAAATAACTGGAAGCCGAATCTCGTAAAGTTTGATGCGGACGGTTTTGCAAAATCTTTTGCGTCGGGGGACTTTTTAGCGGTACAAGGATATGCGGAATCGATTTTTGCGGAGTTACAAGAAGATCAAACGCAGTATGTCGATTTCTTTATTCCGCAAGGCGTTCATTCAGGCTTGTACATCGACAGCTTTTGTATTCCAAAAGGGGCGCCTCATCCTGAACTTGCACATGCCTTTATCAATTTTATGCTTGAGCCTACCGTTTATGCAGAATTTTTAGATACCTTCGGCTTTCCGCCTTCCATCCACACAGAGGCAGGATACTACCAAAAAAAGCGGCCGCACTACGCACTCGACGACCTTAAAGACTGCATTCTCAAAAAAGACCTCGGTGCAAACTTAGAGCTGTATAACAGCTTTTGGCAGCGGATCCGTTTTACACCGTAGGATAAGCCGACTTCAACCATCTTATAAGGACAAATATATCCCGATATTCTGTGTCAGGATATGTTGATTTAACTGTTGCATGTTATCATTACGGAAGTAATGTTGACCGCTAACAGCATATTGTAAGCTTACATGTCTAATAAGGCTGTATAGCGACAATTCAGAACCTCGGCTAATTTTTTAGCTATCTTTAAACCGATAACACGCCGATTGGCTTCCATCGCCGAAATATTCGTATAACTCACACCCGTAAGCCGTGCTAGTTCGGTGATAGAAAGCCCCGCACGGGTTCTATAAGCTGTAAGTTTATCGCCCGGGGTTATTTCTGATTTTAGTTTTTTATATAATTCCGTATCTTCCCATTTTTCAAGCCCATTATCACTTTCTTCGATATCAACCACCTGCGCTTGCGGATAGTGCTGCATAACCAAATCCTTAACGAGACGGGAGCCGATTCCTTTTATACTCACATTAATAGGGTGTACTTTCTCTACTACCTGCATAATATACCTCAATATTTATAGAGTTATTTTCACATGTCCAGCATGCAATGTATGAATACGTTAAATGACAATGATAAGTATTATCTGAAAGTTTACTAAAATTCGGCCAAGACGGCTGCATTACTCCTGTTTGTTTTAAATCTTGAAGTAAATCAGCAAATAATACCTGTACAGATTTAGGTGCTTTTTCAATATTTTTTCGTGCTTTTTTTCTCACGAATATCTCATACATATAGAAACCTCATTTTTTAGCGATTTCTTCAGCACTATATCATTTTTGATACAATTTATCAAGCGCTTATTCGTGAGAATAATAGACCTATTCGATAACTGCGTTTTCGAATAGGTCGACGAGTTCTAAATCGCACAAATAGCACGATTTAGAACATCGCATTTCAAGGTAACCTATTCAGAAACGGAACTTTCCGAACAGGTTTAATTTAATATTTCGACGCTTTGTGTCAGGATTTTTCTCTAAAAAAATTTTATTGCCGTTTTTTCATTTTGTGCGTACATTTATTGTATGAACATAGACAAATACACCGTTAAAGCACGTGAGGCATTGCAGGATGCAGCCTCGCTTGCAGAACAGGACAATCACAGTCAGGTTGAGCCGGTTCATCTCTTATATAAACTCTTGGATCAAGAGGAGGGGATTGTACCGCCGCTCATTGAGAAGATCGGTGCATCAACGGATCAGATCCTTGATGCGCTCGATGTTATTTTGGATAAAAAACCGCGGGTAACCGGAGACTCTGCACAAGTCTATATGTCGCCGGTTTTAACAAAACTCTGCGCTCAGGCGGAAAAGCTCGCCGCTTCGCTCAAGGACGAGTATGTTTCCACGGAGCATCTCCTCCTTGCGCTTACAAAAAGCGATGACGAGGTAGGCGAACTGCTCCGCTCGCATGGCATTACCTACGATGCGGCGTTGAGAGCCTTAAAGGATGTGCGGGGAAATCAGCGGGTTACGAGCGAAGACCCCGAAGCGACGTTCAACAGCCTCGAAAAATACTGCCGCGATTTAACCGAACTTGCCCGGGAAGAAAAAATCGATCCCGTTATCGGACGCGATGAAGAAATCCGGCGGGTGATGCAGGTACTGTCGCGCCGCACCAAAAACAACCCCGTATTGATCGGTGAGCCGGGTGTCGGTAAAACCGCTATCGTAGAAGGACTTGCCCGCCGGATTGTGTCCGGGGACGTGCCGGATAGCCTGCGCGGAAAAAAGCTCTTATCGCTTGACCTCGGCGCTTTGGTTGCCGGCGCTAAGTTCCGCGGCGAATTTGAGGAGCGCCTCAAAGCGGTTATCTCCGAGGTGCAAAAAGCCGAGGGCAGTATCATCCTCTTTATCGATGAGCTGCATACTCTTGTCGGCGCCGGTGCAAGCGAGGGGGCGATGGACGCTTCCAACCTCTTAAAGCCTGCCTTGGCACGCGGTGAGCTGCGTGCGATCGGCGCTACCACCTTGGATGAGTACCGCAAGTATATTGAAAAAGACAGCGCCCTTGAGCGCCGCTTCCAGCAAGTGTACTGCCCCGAACCGAACGTAGAGGACACAATTGCCATTCTGCGCGGCTTGCAAGAAAAGTACGAGATACACCACGGCGTGCGCATTAAGGATGAGGCGCTCATCGCGGCGGCGGTGCTTTCCAACCGCTATATCACCAACCGCTTTTTGCCCGATAAGGCAATCGACCTCGTAGACGAGGCGGCGAGCAGGCTCAAAATGGAAATTGAAAGCCAGCCGGTTGAGCTTGATCAGGTGGAGCGCAAAATCCTCCAGATGAATATCGAAAAGGTGTCGCTTTCCAAAGAAACTGATGCCGCTTCAAAAGAGCGGTTGGAAAAGCTGGAGCAGGAGCTGTCCGACTTAACCGAAAAGCGGAACGTGATGCAGGCGCAGTGGCAAAACGAAAAGACCCGCATCAACGAGTCGCGGAAATATAAGGAAGAGCTTGAGCAGTTGCGCCGCGAAGAAACGCAGTTTACACGCGACGGCAATTTGAACAAAGCTGCCGAGCTCAAATACGGACGCATACCGGAGCTGGAAAAAAAGATTTCCGCGGTTACCGCAGAGCTTGCAAAAAAGGCCGGCAGCAGCGGGCAGCTTCTCCGCGAAGAGGTGTCAGAAGAGGATATTGCGAAGATTGTTTCGATGTGGACGGGTATTCCGGTTGCAAAGATGCTTGCAAGCGAACAGCAGAAGTACCTCGACCTTGAATCGGTGCTGCAAAAGCGGGTTGTCGGACAGGATCAGGCGGTGCAGGCAGTTGCCGATGCCATCAGACGGAATCGTGCAGGACTTTCCGACCCGAACCGCCCGCTCGGCAGCTTCCTCTGCATCGGACCTACCGGTGTGGGGAAAACCGAACTGGCGCGCACCCTTGCGGACTTCCTCTTTAACGATGACAGGGCGCTTACCCGTATCGACATGAGCGAATATATGGAAAAGCATTCGGTGAGCCGCTTAATCGGAGCGCCGCCCGGCTACGTGGGCTATGACGAAGGCGGACAGCTGACTGAAGCAGTGCGCCGCCGTCCATACAGCGTGGTGCTCTTTGACGAAATAGAAAAAGCGCATCCCGATGTGTTCAATGTATTCTTGCAGATACTGGATGACGGGC
The DNA here is from genome assembly GCF_024181325.1 of Treponema sp. OMZ 305. Taxonomy (NCBI): domain Bacteria; kingdom Pseudomonadati; phylum Spirochaetota; class Spirochaetia; order Treponematales; family Treponemataceae; genus Treponema; species Treponema sp. OMZ 305. The sequence goes on from NZ_CP051300.1 coordinate 2,628,121, forward strand.
GGCTGACGGACGGACAAGGCAGGGTAATAGACTTCCGCAACACGATTATCATTATGACGAGCAACCTCGGTTCGGAGCTGATTTTAGCGGCGGATACCCCGGAGGAGATGACTGCACAGATTAAAGACCTGCTCAAGCAGCACTTCCGCCCTGAGTTTTTGAACCGTATCGACGAGCTTTTAACCTTTAGACGGCTCGGCAAAGAGCAGATCCGCAAGATTGTCGACATTCAGCTGCAGGCTGTTTCCGCACGGCTTGAAGCGCGCCGCCTGCATTTGATTGTAACGGATGCTGCAAAGGACTTCCTCGCAGACATCGGCTACGATCCCTTGTACGGCGCACGCCCCTTAAAGCGGGCTATCCAAACCGAGCTTGAAAACAAGCTTGCCAAAGAGCTGCTTTCGGGCGCTTTTGTCGGTAAAACCGATATTACGGTGGATGCCGGAAAAGGCGGCTTGACGTTTAAGGCGTAAGGCAGATAATGCTTTAATTGATAATGGGTAATGGGTAATGGGTAATGGGTAATCAAAACGGCTTAAGTACAATATGCGGTAATTACCCATTCTCCATTACAAACTCATATAATCTCATAATACCATATTATTTCACCCTTTTTGAATCATGCATTGCCTTTATTATTCTCTCTGCAATCATGTTATGCGATTCACTCATCTTAAAAGAAGCAATTCGGCTTAGTGTTTTACCGTATAATTTACTTCGTCTTTCAAAAAGCTTGTCAACTGTTAAAGTCATTTTATCTTGGAACATGCCTTCCATTTCGTCAATGTTGCTTTGGAAATTTGTCAAACGAGAGACCGTAAGCGTAATATCCGAAGAATGAATCGCCACCAAAACAACTGAAAGGGCAATGATGATGCCATCGGGTATTGGAGCAAAAGCTCGTTCATAAAGCGGAATCAAATATTTCATAATGATAATTGACCCTAGCCCAAATCCGATGGAAGTAATTACACTTGTCCTGCCGTTTAGATTCAGTGGCACATTACTATAATCCCACCATCTTGCATGAAACTTTTTTTCAAGAATATATGATGTTGGATACTCTAATATCATACTAACGAAAAATCCAATAATAAATATCATCCACCATGAAAGTTGATGAACTATCCCAAGCGAAATAAGATCATAAAATAATAATCCTATGGTTGCGCCAAAACCGTATATGGGACATAAGGGACCGTACAAAAAACCTCGATTTTGCCATTTCCTTTCTTTGGCTGTGCAATATATGCTTTCCCATATCCAGCCTAGGACACTAAAAACAAAATATGCTATTAAATATCTATTTAATTCCATAAATCTCATTATATCATAAATAATAAACCGGATAAATCAGCGGTTGCCGGTTTGTTGGCGCCCAAAGAGTGTCCATATTGTCAAAAAAAGGAAAGTAGTAGTATAATAACCCTT